>NZ_CP113950.1:5977500-9297500 GCF_026810205.1 Myxococcus sp. NMCA1
GTCGACCTATCATGGAGCTTTTCCAAACGCTCCGGACCTGGCGAGCTTCCTCATTCAGGAGGGACTCGGACCAGGTCCGCGGTCTTATCTGAATGCCATTCAGAGAACCAAAACACCCACGCGCCTGATTCCGCTCCCGATGGAGACGGGACATGTGAGTGAGCGCCACCCGACGGACGCCTGTGTGACGCCCGCGCAACGCGGCGAGGTGTGGCCGCTTATCCACCAAGAGATCGGACTGCGCAAGAAGTTTGATTTCGAACACTTCCGCCGCGGTGGTCAGCCGCCGATTCCCAGGCCCAGCTTGGACACATCCACACGTCCGCGCCGGCAACGCTCCGCCACCACCACCGAGCGCAGCTCACTATAGGCACGCTCGAAGTCGTCATTCACGACGACGTAGTCGTAGGACGCGATGCCCCGCTCGATCTCCGAGCGAGCCGCCAGCATCCGGCGCCGGATGGTTTCGTCCGAATCCGTCTGACGATCCCTCAGGCGCCGCTCCAGCTCCTCCATAGAGGGGGGCAGCACGAAGATGGTCACCGCATCCGCGTGCTTGCGCTTTATGGCCTGCCCGCCCTGCACGTCGATGTCGAAGATGGCCGCGCTCTTGCGAGCACGCGCCTCATCCACCACCGACTGGGGGCTTCCATAGAAGTGGCCATGGACCTCCGCCCACTCCACGAACTCACCGCGCTCGATCTTCGACTGGAAGGTCGCGACGTCGACGAAGTTGTAGTCCACCCCCTCGCGCTCCTTCCCCCGAGGCCTCCGGGTGGTGACG
This sequence comes from Myxococcus sp. NMCA1, assembly GCF_026810205.1. NCBI lineage: Bacteria > Pseudomonadati > Myxococcota > Myxococcia > Myxococcales > Myxococcaceae > Myxococcus > Myxococcus sp. NMCA1. The sequence continues at coordinate 5,978,285 of NZ_CP113950.1, forward strand.
CTGATGGAGAACACCGCATCCGGCGTCTCCTTGAGGAGCCGGTGCGCAAGGGTGGTCTTTCCCGCCCCGGAAGGAGCGGAGAGCACGAGCAACAAGCCAGGCGGGAGTACGGTATTCGCGTTCATTCGACGTTCTGCACCTGTTCGCGGATGCGCTCGACCTCGGCCTTCATCGCCACCACACGCACGGAAATCTCGGCGTGCTGGCTCTTGGAGCCGGTCGTGTTCACCTCGCGGTGCATCTCCTGCACGAGGAAATCCATTCGGCGGCCAGCGGGCTCGTTGCTGGCCATGAGGGCACGGAACTGCTCCAGGTGGCTCGCCAGGCGGGTGACCTCCTCGGCGATGTCCGTGCGCTCGGCGAAGAGCGCCACTTCCTGGGCCAGCCGCTGCGGGTCCACCGCGACGCCACTGGCGAGCTCGGCAATCCGGTCGGTCAGCCGCTGCTGGTATTCCTGCACGGCCTTCGGAGCGAGTTGAGCCACCTCCTTACTCCACCCTTCCAGCAGCTTCACCCGGGCATCCAGGTCCGCGTAGATGGCCTCACCTTCGACCTGGCGCATCTTCTCCAGCGCCGTGAGCGCCTGGTCCAGGGCCGCCTGGAGCGCCTGGGTGGCGGAGTCCAGCTCCACGCCCTTCTCTTCCAGGCGCACCACGCCGGGCTGGTTCGCCACCTGCGACCAGGCGACGTCTCCCGGGAGTCCCAGCTCGCTGGCCAGCTCCCGGAACGCGCGCACGTACTCCCGCGCCAGACCGAGGTCCACGGTGGGGACCGTCCCCGACGAGGTGGGGGCCTGCCGCTTCACCAGCAGTTCCACCGAGCCTCGGGCAAGCCGGTCCTTCACCTGCTTGGACACCAGCGGTTCCTGGGACGACAGCTCCCGGGGAAGGCGAACCTTCACTTCACAGAACTTGTGGTTGAGCGAGCGCAGTTCCACGGAGACTTCTTCGTCCCCCACGCGCGCGCGGCCCGCGCCAAACCCCGTCATGCTCTTCAACATTGGGCGGTTGCTAGGGGCTTTCGGGGCCGAGGTCAAGCCGCGCGCTTGCACCGCCCCCAGTTCTGTGTAGGGTCCCGCCGCGAGATGTCCTGGCACAAGCGGCTCGAATTATGGGCGAAGCTGGCACTGGCGCTCGTGGCGTCCGCCCTCCTGTGGCGCCCGGGCCGCCGGCGGCGTCCTGGCACCCCACTTCCTGGTCCTCGCAAGGTGCTGCTCGTGCGGCCCGACAACCGCGTGGGCGAGGCGCTCCTCACCACCCCGCTGATGAGGACCCTCAAGGCGCACCTCCCTTCCGCGCCAGAGGTCCACGTCCTAGTGCACGCGAAGGTCGCTCGAGTCCTGAACGGCCACCCGGACGCGGACGTCATCATTCCCTTCGACCGGCGCAGAATCTGGATGGGCCCCCTGGCCCCCGGCATCGCCGCGCTGCGACGTGCCCGGTACGACGTCGTGGTCGACTGCGCCAACTGGGAGTCGCCCTCGGTCACGAGCGCGCTCGTGTCCCGGCTCGCGGGCCCCGAGGCCGTCGTCATCGGGCCCGACCTCTGGCCTGTGTCCCGTCTACACTCGCTGCCTGTCCCCGCTCGCACGGACACGCGGAACGAAGCCGTTCAACGGACGCACCTGCTGACCCCGCTCACGAACGGCGAGGTGGCGCGTGGATTGTCCTTCCGCGAGCCCTCCGTGGGCCCGGCCATCCGCGCCTATCTGGACGCCCTGGCCGGGAAGTCCTTCGCGGTCATCAATCCCGGTGGGCGGTTGGGACCTCGGCGGATTCCACCCGCGGCCTTCGCCGCCGCGGCTCGGGCACTGGTGGCGCTGGGGCGTACCCCCATCGTCACCTGGGGCCCCGGGGAAGAAGCGCTCGCGCGCGGGGTGGTGGAGGCCGCCCCTGGCGCCGAGCTCGCGCCCGCGAGCAATCTAGACGAACTGGCCGCCCTGATGCGCGCGGCCGGCTTCACCCTCTGCAACAACACCGGCCCCATGCACCTGTCCGTCGCGGTGGGTGCCCCCACACTGGCCTTCTTCCTGCGGATGGACATGGAGCGCTGGGGCCATGCGTACGCCCCCCACCGCATGGTGGACCTCACCCCCCTGGTCGATGGTGCAGGGGGTCAGGGGTTGGAGGAGCGGGCCGCCGAAGAGGTCCGGGCGTTCGCGGCGAGCCTCTCCTCCTGAGGATTCACGTCCCGGACACGGGAGGCTCAGCCACCGCCTGTTCGGGCGTCAGCCTGGGGATTCCCTCTTCCACGGGCCAGCTCAGGCGGCACGGCTCGCAGGAGACTCGAGATTGAGCCTCCTGCTCCCGAAGTGGTGCCTTGCAGTGAGGGCAGCCCAGGACGGCCCGCACCTCTGCTGCCATGAATGACACCGGCTAACCCGTGCCCTCGCGGCCCAGCCGCCGGGCCAGGTCCGTGGTGCTGTGGTCCTTCGGGTCTCCGGAGACGGCTGTCCGCCCACCATAGGCGCGGACCTCATCTGCCTCAGGGATGCTGTCCGGGGTGTAGTCCGTCCCCTTCACGTGCACGTCCGGCTTCAACGCCCGGATGATGACGCGAACGTTGGACTCGTCGAAGACGATGACCCGGTCCGTGCAGGTCAGCGCCGCGACGAGCTCCGCCCGCTCTCCCTCGGGAATGTAGGGCCGGCCGGGCCCCTTGTAGGCCCGGGTGGAAGCGTCCGAGTTCACCGCCACCACGAGGACATCCGCCAGGGCACGCGCCCCTTCCAGGTAGCGGACGTGCCCCACGTGCAGCAGGTCGAAGACGCCATTGGCCAGCGCCACCGTGCGCCCTTCGGCCCGCCAGCGCTCACGCTCCGCCGCCACCTTCGCGAGCGATTGGATTTTCTCGAGGGTGCTCATCTCGCGCTCCGAAGCTCTTCGAGCAGTTCATCGCGGGACACCGTCGCGGTGCCCGGCTTCTGCACCACCAACGAGCCCGCCACGTTCGCCAGCCGCGCCGCATCGCCGAGCGAGGCCTTCGCGGCCAGCGCCAGGGCGAACGTCGCAATCACCGTGTCTCCCGCGCCCGTCACATCCACCGCCGCCTTCGCACCATGGACGGGAATGAGGTCCACGCCCCCGTCCGCATCGAAGAGCGCCATGCCATGGCGGCCTCGCGTCACCAGGAGTGCGCGGCACGCCAGTCGCTTCAACGCGGCGTGCCCCGCTTCCAGCATGTCCTCCTGGGTCCGAACGGGCCGCCCCGCGAGCGCCTCCAGCTCCGGCTCGTTGGGCTTGCAGACCGTGAGTCCCGAGAAGGAAGACAGGGCATAGCGGCTGTCCACACACACGGGCATGCCATCCGCGGCCAGGCGACGCAGCACATCGCGCACCTCGTCCCCCAGCACACCCGCGCCGTAGTCGGACACCACCACCGCGTCCGCGTCCTGGGCAGAGGCTTCCACCTGCCGCGCCAGCGCCTTGCGCATCTTCGGGGGAAGCGTGCCTCGCTGCCCCCGGTCCAGCCGCAACATCTGCTGCCGCGTGGTGCTCACCCCACCGGCCAGGATGCGCGTCTTCGTCTCAGTCTCGATGCCGCGGCCGCTCACCGCGTCCAGTTGGATGCCGGACTCGGTGCACAGGCGGCGCAGCTCCTTGCCCATCTCGTCCTGGCCCAGCGCGCCGACCGCGGAGACCTGACCGGACAGGGCTCGCACGTTGGCCGCCACGTTGGCGCCACCTCCGAGCTTCACCTCCGCGGACTCGTAGCGGACGATGAGCACGGGTGCTTCCCGGCTCACCCGGTCCGTCTGTCCGTAGATGTAGTGGTCGGCAACGAGGTCGCCCACCAGCAACACCTTGCGGCGGGCAAACGCGTGCGGCAGGCGGGCGAGCGACGGCATCGAACGAGCGGGCGAGACTGCGGCCATGGCGGCGGTTTGTCCCACAGGCGCCCCCACCTCACAAGCCGCGCGGTGCATCCTCCAGCCCGAGCGCCCGCCGCAGATGGCTCTCGCCGTCCAGGACCTCGACCCCCAGGCGGACCATCCAGGCCTCGAAGCCCGGAGGCAGACGCACCGCGTCCTTTTCCGTCGTCACCACCCGGGCCCCCTGCCGCGCCGCTCGCGCCTGGACGTCACGCAGCTCGTCCGCGGTGAAGCGATGGTGGTCCGGGAACAACGCGGCGTCGCGCACCTCCGTCCCGAGCCCCTGCAAGGTCTTCAGGAAGGCCCCCGGCCGGGCAAGACCCGCCAGAGCGAATACCGGCTGTCCCGTGAGCGCTGTCACGGGATGAAGGTTGCCCTCCGGGTCCACCCAGGCCGTGGGTCGATAGCGTGTCCTCACCCTGGGAATCCCCGGGCTGGAGGGCAACCACCCGTCGAGCGCGTCGGAGAAGCGCTCCGACGTCTCGGCCGTCGGCACCAGTGGGTGCGTGGTGGTGAGCGGGAGCGCAGCGGAATCTGGCGCCGTGGCGGACGCCCTCAGCCAGAACAGCGTTGCGCGACGAAGCGACGCAGGGGGCTCACGCAGCGGCCCCCGGGGGAGCAGTTGGCCGTTGCCCAGCCCCACGGACTCATCCACGACCACGAAGTCCTCGTCTCGCGCGAGGCGGCGGTGCTGGAACCCATCGTCCAGCAGCACCGTGTCCAGGCCGAACTCGTCCCGCGCGCGGTAGGCACTCGCGACCCGGTCCGAGCCCACGAAGAGCCGGACCTGAGGGCAGCGACGCGCCAGCAGGAGCGGCTCATCGCCCGCGAGCTCCGAGGAAGGAAGCGGCTCCGTCCCGATGAAGGTCAGCGGCGCACGTGAGGCGCGGCCATACCCACGCGTCAGGATGCCCACCTTGCGGCCCGCTTGGACCAACTGCTCCGCCAGATGGAGCACCGCGGGCGTCTTGCCCGTGCCCCCCACGTTGACGTTGCCCACGGAGATGACCTTGAGCCCCTCCACCCGCTCCGCGCGCAGCAGTCCCGCGTCGTAGAGCGCCCCCCGCACGTGCACGGCGGCCGCATACGTCCACGACAGCAACGTGAGCGGCGACAGCAGGGCACGGCGGCCCCAGGGCTCCGGCGACGACGGGTAGAACACCCGCTCGATGGCGGTGGGGGCATCTGGAGATGTCACGCGGTGCGCCTCGCTCGCGCGTAGAGCGCGAGGACCTCCGCGGCAATCTGCTCGTTCGTCGGATGCCGCACGGGCGCTCGCTGGTCGGACAGCGCCGCGGCGACCACGGCTTCCGGCGTCGGTGTCTCCACCCGTGCGTCCGCCAGGTCTGGCAAGGCGCCTTCGTCCACCGCCACCACGCGGACGCCGCACGCACGGGCCTGGGCCGCCGCGCGGGCGCTCCAGTCATTGCCCAGGCCGAGCAGCCAGACCTCATCCAGCGCTCGCAGCCACCGCGCGAAGGCGTCCCCCTGTTGGTAGCCCGCGAACGTAACGGCATCCGCCAGTCCCAGGTCCTGGACCTGTTTGCGCGTCTGCTCCAGCAGGCCGCCGTCCCCCACCAGCACCAAACGCGCTCCGGGCCGCTGCTTCCGATACAGGGCAAAGGCGTCCACCCCCACCGCGTGCCGTCGTGAAGGCTGGAACGTGGAGACCATTCCGATGACAGGTGTGCCTTCGAGTCCGAGCTCTGCTCGCAGGGACCGCGCGTCTGGCACCGGATGGAACCGGGCGTCCACCAGGGCTGGCAGTAGCTGGGCTGTCGCGCCCTTCTCCAGCAGGCGGGGAAGCAGGGCGCTCGCGGGGACCGTGTAGGCGTCCGCGGCCGGGAGCGAGGAGCGCAATGAGCGCGGGGCGTGCAGCGAGCGCACCAGGATGGCGCCCGAAGGCCGTCCCCACCTCGCCAGCAGGTGGTCATGACTGAAGTGCGAGTGCACCACGTCCACCGTCCGCGCCTTCAAGCGGCGCAGGTCGCGCCACATCCGCCACGGCGGGGACTTCACGGACAGCTCCAAGCCCCCTTCGTCCAGAAGACCGAGTTTCGCGAAGCGCGGAGCCGCGGGTTCCTCGGCCAGCACCTCCTTGCGTCGGCGGTCCACCGCCACCGTGACGTCGTGTCCCGCGGCGCGCTGCGCCTGGGCCAGGAGCGCCACGTTCTCGGCCGGGCCGCTGAAGAAGGGACTCGCGAGCAGGTGGAGGATTCGCATCCAGTCAGCGCTCCCCGGTGACCCGGTACACGTCGGCCAGGGCTCGCGCCTCGTGCTCCACGCCACACCGCCGCCGGGCCTCCTCGGCCGCGTTACGACCTATCTCCCTGGCGCGCTCGGGCTCTCGCATCAGCATGTCCAGCAGCTCGCGCAGTCCCTGGACGTCTCCGGGTTCGAAGAAGAAGCCCGTGCGGCCGTGTTCGATGAGCGTGTCCAGGTACGGCAGCTTCGAGGCCACCACGCAGCAACCCGAGGCCATGGCCTCCACGTGCACCAGCGAATAGCCCTCCGCGTACGAGGGGTGCACCAAGATGCTCAGCCCCTGGTACCAGGGCTCGATGACGGACTGCTCGCCGGGCAATGCGATGCGGTCCTCGATGCCCGCCATCTGCTGATTCAGCCAGTCCAGGTCCGGCCCCTTCGCGAGCCCGACCAGCACGGGTTGCCAGTCGGGATGCGCGGGAAGGAGCGGCCGGATGGCCTGCACGAAGTCTCCCTGCCCCTTCTCCTTCCGGATGCGTCCGATGACACCGATGCCGTAGCGCCCGCCCAGGCCGAGCTTGCGCCATGCCGCGTCCCGGTCCTCGGGCGGGTGGAAGCGCGTGAGGTCGATGCCATGTGAGACCACCGTGGACGGCAGCGCGATGACGTCCGCGACCTGCTTCGTCAACGAGACGAGCGCATCCGCGCCCCTCGCGATGAAGCGGGTGAAGCCGCTGGGCGCTATCGAGGTGTGCCGGGTGAAGACGAGGCGGACCTCCCGGCCCAGCAGCTTCAGCAGCATGCCCACCAGGAGCTCGTTGTTCCGATGCGCATGCCACACCACGGGCTCGCGGCGCAGGCGACGGAGCAGCTCCGGCCAGGTGATTCTGGGCAGCCCCTCACTCAGGCCCGAGCCGATGACGCGCGTCTCCGAGCCCGAATCCCGGACGAGCGCGGGCACCACCGTCTCCACGTGGCGCGTCACGCCCGTGTAGCGGTGATGGAAATGCGGATGGACGATGAGCGTCATCGCGGGTCCGGCCTCCCGTGCGGAAACAACGTCGTCATCGCCTCCGCGTTCCTTTCACTGGCACCTGAAATCCGGCCCACCGTCTCCAGCGCCTGGGCGCCCAGGCTCGCGAGCCGCTCCGGTGACTCGAGCAGCGACACGAGGGCCTGCTCCAAGGCCGCGGCGTCCTGAACCTGGAGCCCGCCCTTCCCCGTCAGCAACGCCACGCTGTCCCGGAAGTTGTCCATGTGCGGCCCGTAGAGCACCGGCTTCCCCTGCCCCGCGGGCTCCAGGATGTTCTGCCCGCCGCGCATCGTGAACGAGCCGCCGACGAACACCACCGTCGCCAGCCGGTAGGCCCTCGACAGCTCGCCGATGGTGTCCAACACCACGACCTGGCCCCGCTCTGGATTGCCCTGCGAGCGCAGCCCCACGCTCAGCCCCGCCTCGCGCGCGAGCGTCACGATTCGCGCCGCCCGGTCCACGTATCTGGGGGCAATCACCAGCCGCAGGTCCGGCCACCGCTCGCGCAGCCGGGCGTAGACGGCCAGGAGCTGGGCTTCCTCGCCATCGTGCGTGCTGCCGGCAATCCACACCCGCTCGCCCGGCGTCAGGCCCAGCGCCGCGCGAAGGTTCTCGTCCTCGGGCACCGGCCCCGCGGCGAGCGCGTCGAACTTCGTGTTTCCCGTCACCTTCACCCAGTCCGGCCTGGCACCGAGCTGCCGCGCACGGACGGCCTCGTCCTCCTCGCGCATCAGGAGGAGGTCCAAATCCCGCAGTGGGTTGCCGATGAGGCGGAACAGCGTCTGGTACTTCCCGACGTTCGCGGGCGAGAAGCGCCCGTTCGTCATCACCACCCGCGCCCCACCCCGCTTCGCCGCGCGGATGAGGTTGGGCCAGATTTCGGTGTACTCCAGCACCAGTACGTCCGGGCGGATGGCCCGGACCGCTCGCCGCGTCGCGCCCCAGAGGTCGTAGGGGACGTAGACGACCCCGTCGATGTCGTTGGCCAGCCGGCCCTTCGCCATCGCATAGCCGCTGTCCGTCATGGTCGACAGCAACAGACGGCAGCCCGGGAAGCGAGCCCGCAGCGGGCCGAACATCGGCGAGAGGGCCAGCAGGTCCCCGGCGCTCGCGCCATGCAGCCAGAGGATGGGCCCGTCCCCGGGAGGCAGGTGGCTGTCCGGGCCATAGAAGCCCAGGCGCTCCATCAGCCCATGGCGCGTCTTCCGGTGCAGTGCGAGCACCGGGAACAGGACTGCGAAGAGCAGGTAGGTGGCGAGGACGTAGAGGACGCGCATGGGCGGCTTTCGCGCCGTCTATCAGATGCCCGGCCCGCGGGGCAGCACGCGCACGGGGCTGGGCACCAACCAGGGTCGCCATTCCGTCCCGAAGAAGCGCCCGGGCGCCCGCACCCACACTTCCACCTGCGCCACACCCGGCTCGGTCAGCTCGACGGACCGGCCGTCCGCCCCCAGGCGGGCGCTTCCCCACACCCGCACCTGCACCGACTCCGCGTCGGGCAGCCCCGGGAGCCGGACGGTCAGCGTGTCGCCCACATGCGCTTCACGCCGCACAGCGTCCAGGCCCTCCAACGCGAAGCCCCCAGGCTCCCCCAGGGCGCGGAAGGCACACAGGGACTGACCACCGCCCAGGGCCCGGCTGACCTGCTCCGCCGCTTCCTTCGCGTCCGGGGACAACGGGAAGGGCACCTGCTCCGGTGGCAGGTACATGGCCAGGGATTCGAATACGGCCCGGTACGGCGGCAGGCCGTGTGCGTCATGTGCGCAGAACGCCACGCGCGGCCGCTCACTCGACAACTCCAGGAAGCGGGCCGTGGGCTCCGGCTCCGGCGCGACGAGCACCATCACGCCATGCACCGGGTTGGCCAGCGAGGCCCCCACCGCGGGCACCAAGCGGCTCACCGGATTGCGCACCGCGTGCCGGAAGAAGGTGTCCGCTGAGTACAGCTCGAAGCCGGGCACCTCCTTCGCACTCGCCTCGTCCTTCCAGGGGTTGCGCTTCTGGACGGGGTGGGCCAGCACCGCCGTGCCTCCCGCCGCCGCCACGGCGCGCACCGCGTCGCCCGGCGGCATCCACGCGCGCATGCCCTCCAGCGGGCGCGACATGCCGAAGGCCACGAGGTGCCCGTCCGACGTCGAAATCTCCACGCCGGGCACCAACAGCACGCCCTGGACGTAGGCCGGCGCTCGGAGCACGAAGTCGTTGTGGTCGGTGAGCACCACGAAGTCCAGGCCCGCCGCCTTCGCCGCCGCCGCCACCTCTTCCGGCGTGCCTCGTCCGTCCGAACGCGTGGTGTGGACGTGGAAGGCCCCTCGCGCCCACCGGGGCGCATCGTCCTTCGGGAGCACCACCGGGTAGCGCGCCATGGACGCCGAGAGCGCGAAGAAGCCCGCGTAGCCCAGGACCAGCAGCACCAGTCCCAGGACGGCCCGAAGTCCCTTCCCCACCACTGCCGTCAGTCGGCTCACGCCGCGCCTCGCTCCGAGGAGCCCTCCGTCTGCATCCTCCACAGCGCCGCATACCGCCCGCCCCGCTGCAGCAGCTCCGCGTGCGAGCCACTCTCGACGACGCGGCCCGCCTCCATCACGTTGAGGACGTCCGCGTTCACCACCGTGGACAACCGGTGCGCAATCACCAGGGCCGTGCGGCCCGGAAGGACCGCCGCCAGCGCCGCCTGCACTTCACGCTCGCTCTCCGGGTCGAGGCTGCTCGTCGCCTCGTCCAGCACCAGCACGGGCGCCTGCGCCAGCACCGCGCGGGCGATGCACAACCGCTGACGCTGGCCGCCGCTAAGCGTCACGCCCCGCTCGCCGATGCGCGTGTCATAGCCTTCGGGCAGTGCCCGGATGAAGCCGTCCGCGTGCGCCACCTTCGCCGCCGCCTCCACCTCTTCCCGCGTGGCGTCCGGCCTCGCGTAGCGCAGGTTGTCCAGCACCGTGCCGTGGAACAGCAGCGGCTCCTGCGTCACCAGCGCGAACTGGGCCCGGACGCTCGTGGCCGTGTACCGGTCCGCGTCCACGCCATCCAGGAAGAGCTGGCCCTTCTGTGGCCGCTCGAAGCGCAGCAGCAGCGATGTCACCGTGCTCTTGCCTCCGCCGCTGCCACCCACCAGCGCCGTCACCTGCCCCGCCTTCAGCTCCAGCGTCAGGCCGTCCAGCGCGGGCCGGTCTCCATAGGAGAATCGCACGCCCTCGAACTGGATGCCCCGGGACAAAGGCGGCGCGGGCACCGCGTCCGGCGCGTCCTCCACCGGGTGCTTCATGTCGAGCAGCGCGAAGAGCCGCTCGCCCGCCGCGCCCGCCTGCACCGCGAACTGCGTCACCCGGCCCAGGTCCTTCACCGGCTGGTACACCAGGATGACCGCCGTCAGCAGCGAGAGCAGCGCCTCCGGCTCCATCAGCCGCGCGCTCGCCGCATACGCCAGCGCGCCCGCCAACGCCGCCGCGGCCAGCACCTCCATCAGCCCCGGCACCGCGCCGCGCGCCCACGCCGCGCTCACCACCGCCTTCTCGTGCGCCTGCGCGAAGGCGGAGAAGCGAGCCAGCTCCGCGTCCTGCCCGTTGAAGGCCTGGATGGTGCGCAGACCGCCCAGCCCTTCGTGGAGCTGTCCCGCCAGGTTGCCGAGCTGCGTCTGGCCTTCCCGCGTGCGCTTGAGCACCTTGCGCGTCAGCTTCGAGGCCGGCAGCGCCGCCAGCGGAATCACCAGCAACATGAGGCCGCCCAGCATCGGGCTCATCGCCAGCGCCACGCCCGCCAGGATGATGACCTGGAGGCTGTCACGCAGGTACGAGCCCACCGTGTACATGGCCGCCGCTTCCACGGCGCTGACGTCCGAGGAGAAGCGGCTGAGCAAGTCGCCCATCCGCTCGCGCGCGAGCTGGGCGGGCGACAGCGCGGTGAGGCGCTGGAACAGGTCGCGCCGCAGGTCCTTCACCACGCGCTGCGCGAACAGGCCCATGAAATAGAACTGAGCCAGGTACCCCACGCCCTTCGCCGCGCCGACGATGACCATCACCAGCGGGAAGCCCCACAGGGCCGCCTCGCGAGGCAGGTCCGCCAGCCAGGGCACGCGCTGCGCACTGGCGAAGCCTTCTTCACCGCCCGACAGCAGGAAGCGCAGCGCCGGGCCCGTGAGATACGCGTACGCGCCCGTCGTCAGTCCCACCGCCGCCATGCCGACGAAGGCCAGCAGGAGCACACCGAAATGCGGGCGCGCATAGCGCAACAACCGCCAGAGAACCGTCTGCATCGCTAGCGCCCTACCTTGCGCAACGCCGCCTTCGCGAGCTGGGAGTACGGGTTGTACTCCAGCACCCGCTGCAGCTTCTTCCGCGCCAGCGGCGCGTCTCCCAGGTCCATGTCGATGATGGCCGAGATGATGTGCAACCGCTCCACGTACGGGCCCAGCGACAGCGCCTTCTTCAGCACCTGCTGCGCCTTCTTGGCCCGCACCACCGGCGCCCCCGTGGGCATCCGGTACGTGGCCCACGCGAGGAAGGGGTAGTACTCCGGCTCGTCCGGATTGAGCGACACCGCTTCCTCGAAGGCCTTCGCTGCCTGGGGGAAGTCACGACGCTTCAAGGCGGACTCGCCCCGGCGCAGCGCGATTTCCGCGTCCACGACCACCGCCGTGTTCCGCCCCACGTCCATCCGGCTGAAGAGGTACTGGAGGTAGGCCTTGCGCTTCTCCTCCACGCTCAGCACCCGGTACGACGCGGACAGCCGGTCCTGCACCGACTCCAGCAGGTCCTTCAAGTCGGAGATGTCGAACTCGGCGTAGGTGTCCGGGTGAAAGCGCATCGCCGTCTCGTGGTAGGCGCGCTCCACCGCCTCCGCGTCCGCCGCGATGTCCAGGCCCAGCCCTCCGAAGTAGCTGCGGGTGATGATGCGCAGCGCTTCCTCACGCAGCGAGGCCGCCGTCTCGGGCGGCAGGGCCTTGCGCTTGCGCGGAGCAATCCGGTCCGGCAGCACCGCCGCGGACAACACATCCGTCCCCGTGGCCACGGGCGTGGAGGAGAACGTCACCCCACCCGTCAGCTTCAGGAACCACAGCAGCGAGTACGCCATGCGCAGCTCGCCGCGCCCGTGCGCCAGCAGGTCCTTCAGCGCGATGCGGCCGTTGACCTGCATGGCGATCTTCAGGTCGTCCGTGTCCAGCCCCATGGCGTGCAGGTCGCGCCCGAACTCCTGTGAGCGCACCGGGTAGTCGCCCATGTGCGCCCGCAGCGAGGCCGCCATCACCTTCATGGTGAAGCAGCGGCGCGCGCCATCCAGCACCGGCGCCAGCGGCGGAACCTCCACCGACGCGACCTCCGACGTGAAGTCGTCTCCCGCGTAGAAGGCGTAGCGGCCCTCGCGCATCCCCAGCACCCGCTCCACCCGGTCCCGGTTGTAATCGCGCAGGAGCTGCAACAGTTCCTCGCCCGCTGCTTCCACACCCGCATCCGCGAGCGCCGCGCCGATGCGCAGACCGGAGTCCAGCGCCTCCGTCACCCGCTGCGCCTGTTGCGGGTTGAGCACGTTCCGGGCGAGCAGGTAGCTGGGAAGCGAGTCCGCGTTCGCCGTGGAGTCGTAGCTCACGGGCCCGCCGCGCAAAAAGTACACGCGCCGGCTCAAGCCCCGGTGCGCCACCACGAGCACGCCATCCCGGCGCAACCGGTAGATGGAGTGGAACAGCGCGGGCAGCGGGTGGCCCTTCAGCTCGCCCGAATTGACGGCGGGCCGGGACAACGTGGCTGCCAGCCCGGTGAGTTGCACCGCCTGCGCCGCGCGCACCAACGACTCCAGCCGGGGCACCAGCTCGCCCGGTTTGAGCGGGTCCGCCACGTAGGCGTTCACCTTGAGGTCCAGCACCGAGCTCACGCCCCGCGCACGCCCCAGGTGTCCCTTGTCGATGGCGACGATAGGCACCCTGCCGCCCTGCCCGTGGCCTCGAATGAGGTGCACCACGTGCGCACCTTCCACGCGCGGAAGGTCCACCGACAGCACCACCACGTCCGGGTTGTCCGCCGCGAAGTGCTCCAACGCCGTCACCGGATCGTTCACCGCGCGAACGGTGTACCCAGCCTGGGAGAGCAGGCCTTTGAGGTGCTCGAGCGTGGGGGGATGGCTCTCGGCGAGCAGAAGCGTCTTCAAGGGGGCCACAGTCTACACCTTCACCCGCTCCCGCATCAGGTACGATGCGTGCCCCTCACATGACGAATCCACCCCGCATCCTCGTCGTCGCCGGCGAGGCGTCAGGCGATACCCACGCCGCCGAGCTCGTCGCCGCCCTCCGGGCCCGCCGTCCCGACCTCACCTTCTTTGGCATGGGCGGTGCCCGCCTGGCCGCCCAGGGAGTGGAGCTGCTCTTCGATGCCCGGGAGGTGTCCGTCATGGGCATCACCGAGGTCCTGCCCCGGATTCCCCGCATCCTTCAGATTCTGAAGGGTTTGGCCGAGGCCGCCGCAGAGCGTCGCCCGGACGTCGCCATCCTGGTGGACATCCCTGACTTCAACCTGCGCCTGGCCAAGAAGCTCAAGGCGTTGGGGATACCCGTCGCCTACTACGTGTCGCCCATGATCTGGGCCTGGCGCCGGGGCCGGGTGCGCACCATCAAACGGTTGGTGGACCGGATGCTCTGCATCCTCCCGTTCGAGGAGGACTTCTACCGGGAGGCTGGCGTCAGCGCCCGCTATGTCGGCAGCCCGGTGGTAGAGCAGGTCCCCTCGCCGGATACGGCCACGGCCTTCCGCGAGCGGCTGGGGTTGGCGAAGGACGCCCCCACGCTCGCGCTGCTGCCTGGCAGCCGGATGGGCGAAATCCGCCGTCTGCTCCCCGACATGGTGGGGGCGGCGAAACGCCTCTCCGCCGAGCGGCCCGGACTCCAGGTCGTCGTCCCCGTCGCGCCCACCATCGACCGGGAGGAGATCACGTCCCGCTTCGAAGGCAGTGGTGTGACCCCCATCCTGGTGGAGGGCCGGGCACCCGAGGTCGTGGGCGCCAGTGACGCCGCGGTGGTGGCCTCCGGTACCGCCGTCCTGGAAGCCGGACTGATGCAGCGCCCCCTGGTGGTCGTCTACCGCGTGTCCCTCATCACGTACTGGGTGGGCCGGTTGATGCTGAAGGTGGCCTTCGTGTCCCTCATCAACCTGCTGGCGGGCCGGCGCGTCGTCCCTGAGCTGCTCCAAGGGGAGATGACGCCCGAGCGCATCGCCGAGGAGGTCCGCCGCGTCTGGATACCCGGTGCTCCCCGGGAAGAGATGATCCAAGGGCTGGCGGAGATGCGCGGCCGCCTGGGCGAGACGGGCGCGGCCACCCGGGCGGCGGAGTCCGTACTGGAGCTGCTGCCCCCGGGCCGCGTTTAGGGTATGTCGGCCGGGTCATGAACCCAGCCCTGGTCTGCATCCCCACGTACAACGAGCGGGAAAACATCGAGGCCATCGTCCAGGCGGTGCTGGAGGCCGACCCCCGGGTCGACATCCTCATCGTGGACGACAATTCGCCCGATGGAACAGGGCAGCTCGCGGACGGGCTCGCCGCGCAGGATTCGCGCGTGCGCGTCCTTCACCGCGAGAAGAAGGAAGGCCTGGGCCGCGCGTACCTCGCCGCGTTCCGCTGGGCCCTGGCCGAGCAGTACACGTACATCCTGGAGATGGACGCGGACTTCAGCCACGACCCGCGCTATCTGCCCGGCATCCTGGATGCGGCAGAGGCTGGCGCGGACCTGGTGCTCGGCTCGCGCTACGTCACGGGTGGCGGCACGGTGAACTGGGGCGTGGGGCGGCAAATCATCAGCCGCGGCGGCAGCCTCTACGCCCGGTCGATTCTGGGCGTGGGCATCCAGGACCTCACTGGCGGCTTCAAGTGCTTCCACCGCCGGGTGCTGGAGGCCATCGATTTGGACTCTGTGAAGAGCACCGGCTACGCGTTTCAAATCGAGCTGACCTACCGCACGCTGCGCAAGGGCTTCACCGTGCGCGAAGTGCCCATCGTCTTCGAGGACCGGCGCGTGGGTCACTCCAAGATGAGCAAGAAAATCTTCGCCGAGGCTCTCACCATGGTGTGGAAGCTGCGGCTCACGGTGTAAGCCCAGGCTGTCATGCCGGAATACGCGTCGCTGTTCCTCGTCTCGCTGTCGGCCATCTTCTTCGTGGTGGACCCCATTGGCGTCGTCCCGCTGTTCCTGGCGATGACGGCCGGGGACACGCAGGAGAAGGTGCGCCGCACCGCCATGCGCGCCTGCCTGGTGGCCTGCGGGATGATGCTGTTCTTCGCCCTCTTCGGCGGCGTCATCTTCAAGGTGTTCGGCGTGTCGCTGGGCGCCTTCCGGGTGGCCGGCGGCATCCTGCTGCTCATCACCGCGCTGGACATGCTTCGCGCCCGCCCGTCGGAGACGCGCACCACGCCGTCCGAGGAACAGGAAGGCGTAGTGAAGGAGGACGTGGCCATCGTCCCCCTCGCCATTCCGCTGCTGGCGGGCCCGGGCGCCATCGCCACCTCCATGGTGCTGATGGCCAAGGGCGACACGCTCGTCTCCGCCATTCCCGTGCTGGCCGCCGTCGTGCTGACGTTCGTGGCCAGCTACTTCATCCTCCGCGCCTCCGGGTTCATCCAGCGCGTGCTGCGCCAGTCCGGCGTGGCCATCGTCGAGCGGGTGATGGGACTCATCCTGGCCGCCATCGCGGTGCAGTTCATCGCGGACGGCGGCAAGGAGCTGTTCAGGTAGGTCCGGGGATGGCCACCCACTCCGGGCCCTTGCGCTTCAACAAGCCCTGCGGCTTGCCCTCCAGTGACAGCTCGTCGTGGCTGGCGCGGCGCGCGTCGTACGCGTAGCCGTCCTGGATTTCCTGCAGGTACACCACCACCGCGTCGAGCACGTTCTCCTGCACCACCTTGAAGGTGGCGTCGCCGCAACTGGGCGCGTCACCGGAGAAGAAGCGCTCCAGCATCGCCTCCTCCGGACGGCGCACGTACACCACCACCGGCGCGGGCTCATCGCGACCGGCCGCGACGACTTCGCGGACGACCTGGGACGGCACCGGCTCCCGCAGCAGCCGGTGCACGAGCTCACACTTCTCCGCCTCCACGCCCTGACGCTCCGCGAGACGCGCCTGGTGCGCGCATCCCGTGCTCCCCAGCACCCCCAGCCCGAGCAACGCCCACGCCTTCTGGTGGAATCGGTCCATGCGTCCTTTCCTCTCCCTCGATGACTGCTCTACAGCTTCCGCCACCGCGGAGGGCGCGGCGCGTGCTGCAGCACCGGCTCCTCCACCGCGATGATGTATTCCGCGCGGCGGTTGCCCGCCTCCGCTGTCTCGTCGGGCGTCGCGACGGCCGGGGCCTCTTCTCCCAGCCCTTCGTAGAACACGGGCACCCGCAGCCCCTTCTTCCGGAAATAGGCCGCCAGACTCTTCGCCCGCCGCACCGACAGGTCCAGGTTCTCCGCCGCGGCCCCCACGGTGTCCGTGTGGCCCATCACGTAGAGCCGCAGCGACGCGAAGCGACCGTACTTCGTCAGCGCGTCCACGATGAGGGCGTGGCTCTTGTCCAGCTTGCCCCGCTCCGCCGCCGGAATGTCCGCGCGGCCCGAGGCGAAGTTCACCTCCTCGTGCGGAATGTCCACCTGCCACGGATACAGGTCGACGCCCGTGTAGAACTCCGCCGTGTCGAACGCACGGAGGGAGATCTTCATCACCCGCCCCTCCGCCGCCGGCCACGTCAGCTCCAGTGGCGTCCCCCCCGCCTCCCCCTTGAATGGCACCTCGCCCTCAAAGGCCTTCTTCCCGGTGTCCATCAACACCGTCAACTCCGCGCGCTTCGCGGGCCGGGACAGGACGAAGCGCAGCCGGCGCGCCGCCACGTCCACGTCCTCCTTGCGCACGTCCAGCGTCAGCGAGCCGTAGAGCTCCGTGTCGAAAGACAACGGCATCACGCCGGATTCCGCATCCGGGAAGCGCACCGTGAGCTCTCCCTCGTAGTGGAAGCGGCCTTCCGGCTGCTTCAGCTCGATGCGGCGCGTGAGGCCCGGACTCCCGCCTCCCTTCACCTCCACGTCCTGGCCATCGCTGCGCTTCAGCTTCACCTCGAAGCCCGCGATGGGCTCCTCGATGTGGACCAGCAGCGCCGGGAGCTTCTCCCCCAGCACGGCGCGCCCCTCCAGGGAGACTCGAACGGCGTCCGCGAGCACCGGCATCGGCGAAGAGAGGACAATGGTGAGGAGCAGCAGACGGGCGTGCATGGCGCGGTGTAGGCCTCTGGCGTCACGGACCGCGACCAACCGCGGCACGTGTGGATGGACTGCTCCGCGAGGGTAGGACGAGGTGGCGTGCAGGGAAACGCTCCCCGTGGGGGACGTTGGAGGTGCAACGGTATTCAATCGCCCCCTGTCCCAGGGGAGCCCGGCCAGGGGAACGAGGCCCTGCTGGTCGCAGGCCGTCCCACACCTGAACGGGTAGGCCTCGTACCGGGGCGAATCCGTCACCCGTCGCCGGGGCTCAGGGCACGCCGACGATGGTGATGCCCTTGGACTCGGCGCCCGCGAAGAGGGCCGGGGCGTCCAGCAGCACCGTGCGCCCCACCTCGAGCGCCAGCACGCGCGCGCCCACCTCCTGCATGACTTCCAGCGTGCGAGGGCCCACGGCCGGCAGGTCGAAGCGGAGGTCCTGCTGCGGCTTGCAGCGCTTCACCACCACGGCGCCTGAATTGCCACCCAGACTGCCGCCCCGGCGAATGGCCTCGTCCGTGCCCTCCACCGCTTCCAGCGCCAGGACGTGGCCGTTGTGCACGACCACCGTCTGCCCCACGTCCGCCTGGCCCAGCAGCACGGCGACCTCGCGGCCCAGGGCCACGTCCTTCTCCTGCGCCGGGTGCAGCCGGGGCCCTGCGAGGTGGCCCTCCGGGCACAGCACCTCACCCAGGAAATCCGTGGGGGCGATGATGGTGACGCCGCGCGACTCGAAGTCCGAGGCCACCGCGCGCAGCAGCGCATCATCCCGGAAGCTTCGCAGCCGGGAGATGATGCGCACCGCGCCCAGGTCCGGCCGGGCTTCCGCCAGCGCCCGCACACGGCCGATGCCACCCGCCATGGCCGCCTGCTTCACGCCCGCTTCCCGCAAGGCCTTCTGGATGCGGTCCACCTGACCGACGCGCACCCACGTCAGCCGGTCCACCTCCGCGGCCAACGCCGGGTCCGTCTCTCCACGATGGGCCACGGCCACGACTTCCAGGCCCTTCTTCCTCGCGGCGCGCGCGAAGAGAAAGGGCAACCGGCCGTTGCCCGCGATGAGGCCAATCCGCTCCACCGCCGATTCTCCTCCGTCACTCACGGCGTCAGCGCGTGAGGCCGCGCTTGCTCTGCTGGATGAACTGGATGAGGTGGTCCACCTCGGAGTGGCCCGCCAGCTCCGCGCGCAACCGCACCATGGCCTCCTGGAGCGTCAGCTTCGAGCGGAACAGGATGCGGTGCGCTTCCTTCACCCGCTCAATCTGCTCCTTGGAGAAGCCACTGCGCTCCAGGCCCACCGTGTTGAGGCCCACCAGCTCCGCCCGGTCTCCCTGAGCGGTGGCATACGGCGGGATGTCCATGGTCACCATGGCGCCGCCGGAGATGAAGGCGTGCTTGCCCAGGCGGGTGAACTGATGCACCGCCGCAAGGCCGCTGATGATGACGTGGTCCTCCATCGTCACGTGGCCCGCCAGCGCGGAGCCATTGCCGATGCGGCAGCCATTGCCCACCACGCAGTCATGCGCGACGTGACAGTTGGCCATGAAGAGGTTGCCACTGCCAACACGGGTCGCGCCGCCACCACCGGCGGTACCCTTGTGCAGCGACACGAACTCGCGAATCTGGTTGTCGTCGCCGAGCACCAGCTCCGTGTCCTCGCCCGCATACTTGAGGTCCTGCGGGTCGGCGCCAACGGAGGCGAACTGGAAGATGCGATTGCGCTCGCCCAGCGTCGTGCGGCCTTCGATGACGACGTGGGGCCCCACGCGGGAGCCCGCACCGATCGTCACTTGGGGACCGATGATGGAATAGGGGCCGACCTCGACGGTTTCGTGAAGGCGGGCGTCGGGATGAACCACCGCGGTGGGATGAACCTGAGCCATGAAGTTTCCTCGTGCTCGCGGGGCGCGAATCAGGATGCCGCGCTCTCAGCCGCGTTGGCGTCCTTGTCCACGACGGTTGCCAGGAACTCGCCTTCGGCGACACGCGCGCCGTCGACTGTTGCCAGGCCCTTCGTCTTCCAGACAGCGCCCTTGTGACGCACCACCTCGATCTCCAACTGGAGGCGATCCCCCGGCAACACCGGCTTGCGGAAGCGCGCGCCGTCCACGCCCATCAGGTACGTGAGCTTGCGCGACGGGTCCATGTTCTCGCTCTTGTAGGCGAGGATGGCCGTCGCCTGCGCCAGCGCCTCCAGGATGAGCACACCCGGCATCACCGGGTGACCGGGGAAGTGCCCATTGAAGAAGGGCTCGTTGATGGTGACGTTCTTGTAGGCCGTCAGCTTCTGGCCCGGGACGATCTCCACCACCCGGTCCACCAGCAGGAACGGGTACCGATGCGGCAGCAGATTGAGAATCTCTCCGATGTCCATCACGGCCCCTTTTCCTTCTCCAGCGTCTCCACCCGGCGCCGCAGGGCGCGCACTTCCTTGAGCAGGTCCGCCATCTGGCCGGCCGCGGCGCTGGCCCGCAGCCACTCCCGGTGGGGAACGGCGGGGCTACCGCTCACCACCTGGCCGTCCGGCACGTCGTGCGCGACGCCGGACTGCGCGCCCACCTTGGCCAGGTCACCCACGCGGATGTGCCCCACCACGCCCACCTGCCCCGCGAGCACCACGCCCGTCCCAATCTCCGCCGAGCCGGACACACCGGCCTGAGCGCAGATGAGGGACAACGGGCCCACTCGCACGTTGTGGGCAATCTGCACCAGGTTGTCGAGCTTCGCGCCGCGCCCCACCACTGTCTCGCCCACCGTCGCGCGGTCGATGCAGGTGCACGCCCCTACCTCGACGTCGTCCTCGATGCGGACGATGCCGACCTGGGGAATCTTGAAGTGCTCCGGCCCCGCCTCGCCTTCCGGGTTGAAGGCGAAGCCGAAGCCGTCCGCGCCCACCACGCTGGAGGCGTGGAGGATGACGCGCGCGCCCACGATGCAGCGCTCCCGCACCGTGACGTTGGGGTACAGGACGCAGTCCTCCCCCACCTCGGCCTGTTCACCCACGTAGGCGCCCGGATACAGCACCGTGCGCGCGCCCACCCGTCCGCCCCGGTCCACCGACGCGCCGGGCAGCAGCACGGCCTCCGGATGGACGGTGGCCTCGGGATGGACCCAGGCGCCGGGCCTCACGCCCGCGGCGGGACGCTCTGGCGTGTGGAACAGGCGCAGCAGCTTCGCGTACGCCAGATGCGGGTTGGCCACCCGGACCAGCGCCACGCCTTCGCGGGGGGGCACGTCGGCGCCCACCAGCACCGCCGAGGCACGGGTGGCCTCGAACTGGCGCCGGTAGCGCGGGTTTCCGTAGAAAGACACGTCTCCCGGGCCGGCTTCTTCAAGCCCGTTGAGTCCGTGAATGAGCTGTGAGGGATCACCGAGAAGCTCTCCACCCACGTGGGCGGCGAGCTCCCCGAGCTGGCGGGGCATGGGAGCGGTCTGCACGAGTTGGGAGTGACGGCTACTTCTTCGTCGGGGCGTCCTTCGCCGCCGTCTTCTTCGAGCTGTTGTACGCCCGGATGACTTCGTTCGAGATGTCGTGCAGCGACCGGGCGTAGACGATGCCGGAGTCGCGGCGCTCGAGGACGAAGCCCAGGTCATCGCGCTCGGCGATGGTGTTGATGATGGAGTCGATCTTGTCGATGATCGGCTTCATCTCCTGCTGCTCCTTGTTGGCGGCCTCGGCGCGGCTCTTCTCCCACTTCTGGGCGAGCAGCATCACCTTGCGCTGGAGCTCGGCCTCCTTCTGGGCCTTGATCTCCGCGCTCATGGCGCTGGCCTGCTTGTCGAGCGTCTCCTTCTCGGCGCGGAGCGCGTTCTGCTCCTTGTCGATTTCCTTCTGGCGGTCGTCGAGCCACTTCTGGAGACGGGACTTGGCGGCCTTTCCGTCATCCACCTCCAGCATGACTTTCTGGAGGTCCACGTAGGCGACCTTCAGCTCGGCGGCCGAGGCGGCCACCGGGAGGGCGAGCGACAGAGCGGCGGCCGTGGCCGCGATGGTGGTGCGAAGCGACATGTTCAGCAACTCCTCAGGAAGGGTACAAGCTCCGACGTACGCCTATCGGGCATCTTCAATTCCCTCCGCCCGTGGGGGCGGACGCCGGACGACGGGCCAAGGGCTTATCAGAAGAAGTTGCCGATAGTGAACTCGAACAGGATGTTGTCGTCCTCCGGCCGCCTGGTGAGCGGGATGCCCCACTCGAAGCGCAGGGGGCCAATGGGCGAGAACCAGCGGAATCCAAAGCCGGCGGCATGGAAGAGACCGAGCGGCAGCCGGTCCTGACGGTCCTCGAAGAAGCGCTCATTCGCCGCGAAGGCGTTACCCGCGTCGTAGAAGACGACGCCACGCAGGCCGGCCTTCTCGAAGATGGGGAACTCCAGCTCGAAGTTGAAGATGAGCTGCTTGTTACCGCCCACCCGGAAATCGGTGATGGTCGCGTCCGGACTGCCGGAGCGGGGAACCTTCACGGACGGGCTGATGCTGCGCAGGAAGTACCCGCGGACGCTGTTGATGCCGCCCACGTAGTAGAGCTCGGAGATGGGCAGCGGCTTGTTCTGGTCCAGCTGCTGGATGTAGCCAATGGTGGCGTTCGTCTTGAAGACGAAGCCCAGCGGCATGGGGAAGTACAACCGAGAGTAGGCCGTGTACCGGTTGTAGAGGAACGTGCCGCCCAGGAAGTCCGGGGCGAGCTCCACCGAGCCGTAGTGGATGAAGCCGCGCGACGGGAACAGGCGGTTGTCGCGCCGGTCGAACGACAGCGACAGGCGGGCCGCGCTGGTCGTTCCGGACAGGAACTGGTTGGCCAGCAGCACCGCGCCCAGGTTCTGCCCGGCCTCCACGTTGACCCACTCACGCGAGTAACCAATGGTGCCCAGCAGGTCGTCGATGAACTGGTAGCCGATGGACACCGTGCCACCGGTCGAATTGCGGATGAAGCCTTCGTAGTCCGCCTGGATGCGGAAGAACTCCGCCGACAGCAGGTAGCGCGTGTCCAGGAAGTACGGGTCGTAGAAGGACAGCTGCACCAGGGAGCGCAGACCGGAAATCTGAGCGGACGCGGAGATGCTCTGGCCCCAGCCCAGGAAGTTGTTCTGGGCGATCTGCGCCGTGAAGATGAAGTTCTCCACGTTGGAGAAGCCCAGACCGACCTGGAACGTACCGGTGGCCTTCTCCTTCACCTCCACCTGGAGGACGATGGTGTCGTCCGCCGAGCCGGGGCGCTGGGTGATTTCCACCGTCTCGAAGAAGCCCAGCGCGGTGACGCGCTCGCGGCTGCGGCGCACGCCGGTGCCGCTGTAGAGCTCGCCTTCGTAGACGCGCAACTCGCGGCGGATGACCTTGTCACGCGTCTTGCTGTTGCCCACCACGTCGATGCGCTCGATGGTGACCTGGGGCCCCTTCTGCACGTCGAAGGTCAGGTCCACCGTGCGGTTGTCCGCGTTGACGCTGGTGATGGGGTTGATGTTCGCGTAGGCGTAGCCGCGGTCGTAGTAGACGTCCGAGACGGAGAGGATGTCCTGCGACAACTGCGAGCGGTTGAAGCGCCCGCCGGTGGCGGACTTCATCATCGACGCCATCTGCTCCTTGGTGACGTCGTCGAGCAGGTCACCGGAGAAGTCGATCTTCCCGATGTCGTACGGCTCGCCCTCCGTCACGCGGAGGGTGATGAAGATGAAGCGCTTGTCCGCGGAGAGCTGGACGGTGGGCTTGTCCACCCGGACGTTGATGAAGCCCTTGTCGTAGTAGGCGATCTGGATGACGGCCAGGTCGCGCTGGAAAGCCTCCTCGCGGTAGGTGCCCTCACCGGTGAAGAAGGAGAGGAACCCGCCCTCGCGGGTGATCATCGTCTCCTTCAGCTCCGCGGCGGGCAGCTTCTCCGCCCCGAGGATGGTGATCTGCTTCACCATCACCTTGGCGCGCTCGTTGATGTTGAACACCACATCCACGTTGGCGCCGCCCTCGACGGGCTTGAGCTGGTGGCTGACCTCGGCGAGGAAGTAGCCCTTCTCCACGTACTTCGCCTGGATCTTCTGCACGCTGGAGCGCACCAGCTCCATGTCCAGGATGGTGGAGGGCTTGACGTCAATCTCCTCCTTCAGGTCGTCCTTGTTCAGCTCCTCGTTGCCTACGAGTTGGACGAGCCGGACGGTGGGGCGCTCCTCCACGCGCACCACATAGGCGACGCCGCGGGCCAGCCGCTGGACGAGCAGCTCCACGTCTTGGAAGTAGCCCAGCGCCCACACCGCCCGGAGGTCCTGGGCGGTGCGCGTGGGGCTCAGTTCGTCCCCCACACGGGTGCGGAGGGCGCGGCGGATGGCTTCGGCCTCGACGCGCCGGTTGCCTTCGACGCGGACCTCCACCACCCGGCGGGCGTCCTCCGGAGACACCGGGGCATCGTCGGGGAGCGCGGGCTCGGAGGCCGCGTCGGCAGGAGCAGCGGGAGCGGACACCTCGGGCACGGCTGAAGACGCGGCGGCGCCCTCATCCTCTTGCGCCAGCACGGAGCCGGGCACGAGGGACCACATGGCGACCGCCAGCAGCGGGAGCAGTGACTTGCGCGACAGAACGGGGTGCCTCAAGGGGAGACCGGCCAGGAAAAGGCGGGGCAATCTACGGGAAGGCCCCCAAGGGCCTCAATGCAAAATTGCCGGGACATCACGCCTCCGACACCTCGCCCCCGGCCAACCTGAGGCGGCGGGGCATGGAGCGGGCAAGCGTCTCGTTGTGGGTGACGACCACGGCGGTGATTCCCTGTTCGCGGTTCACTTCCCGCAGGAGCTGGTGGATGCCCTCGCCCGTCGCCGGGTCCAGGTTGCCGGTGGGCTCGTCCGCCAGCAACACCGCGGGCTTGAGCACCAGGGCGCGCGCCAGGGCCACGCGCTGGGCCTCACCACCCGACAGTTCCCCTGGACGGTGGTCCACGCGGTGTCCCAGTCCCACCCGCTCCAGCAGTTCACGGGCATAGGCGTAGGCGCCAGTGCGGTCCTGTCGCCGGATGAGGGCGGGCATGGCTACGTTCTCCAGGGCGGTGAACTCCGGCAAGAGGAAGTGGCTCTGGAAGACGAAGCCGATGGTCTGGTTCCGGAACTCGGCGATCTCCGCGTCGTTCATGGAGAACACCGAGCGGTCCTCGAACATCACCTCGCCGGCGGCCGGGGCATCCAGCGTGCCCAGGACGTGCAGGAAGGTGCTCTTCCCCGCCCCGGACGCGCCCACCAGCGAGACGAGTTCTCCCCGCTGGATGTCCAGCGACACGCCTCGAAGGATGTCGATGCGCTTGCTGTGCAGGAAGTAGCTCTTGAAGACGTTGCGGATGGACAAGAGCGCCATGGCTACTCCGCCTTGAGGCCTTCCACCGGCTCCACACTGCTGGCCTTGAGGGCCGGGTAGATGGAGGCGAGGTAGGTGACGAGCACCGCGATGACGACGGCCAGCACGGTCTGCACCGGCTCGACGCGCACCGGCACCGCCGGGATGTAATAGACGTCCGGGTCCAGCTTGATGCCGACCTTCTCGATGAAGGCGCACCAGGACAGGCCGGAAATCAGTCCGAGGAAGCCGCCCGCGACGCCAATCTGCAGACCCTCCGCGAGGAATATCTTCACGATGCCGCCATCGGGGACGCCCAGTGCCTTGAGGACGGAAATCTCCTTCCGCTTCTCCAGCACCAGCATGATGACGGTGGCGACGATGAGACCCGCGGCCACGATGATGATGATGGAGAGGATGATGCCCATCACCAGCTTCTCCAGGCGCAGCGCGGAGAAGAGGTTCTTGTTCATCTCTCCCCAGTCGCGAGCCCGGTAGGGATAGCCGCCCAGCACCTTCACCACCTGCGCGGCGATGCGCCGCGCATCATCGATGTCCGCCACCTTCAGTTCGATGCCCGTGGCCCCCTTCACGCCGAAGAAGTCCTGGGCCTCATTAAGGAGGATGTAGACGAACTTGGAGTCGTACTCGTACATGCCCGAGTAGAAGATGGCCGCCACGCGGAAGGCGCGGCTCTTCGGAATCGGGCCGGAGGGGCTCAGCTCGGTGCCCAGCGGGGAGACGACGTTCACCCGGTCTCCCACCACCACGCGCAGCGACGCCGCCAGCTCACGGCCAATGACGATGCCCGGCAGCACCGGCGCCTTCTTGGGCGTCCCGGAGCGGCGGATGATGTCGTCCTCCTCTACCCCGCTCTCCTCCGCGGGCTCCTCGTCCGGCAGGCCGCGGTGGACGATCTTCTCCGGCGTGTAGAGGATGTCGAGCGAGCCGCCACCGAGGATGTTCTTGGGCAGGTCCGTCACCTCGCCCACCGTGCCCGGGTCGATGCCCTTGATGATGACGCCGTCCACGTTGCCCTCGGACGCAATCATCACCTGGTTGATGATGAAGGGCGTCTGTCCCACGACGCCGGGCACCTTGCGGACGGACTCCATGACCTTGGCGTACTCGGGCAGGTCGCCCGCGTACTTCGACACCACGGCGTGCGCGTTGGTGCCCAGGATCTTCTGCTGCAGGTCGGCCTCGAAGCCGCTCATCACCGACAGCACGATGATGAGCGCCATCACGCCCACGCCCACGCCGCCCACGGACAGGGCGGTCATCATCATGGTGGGCGACTGCTCCCGCAGCTTGAGGCGGTTGAGGTCGGAGGCGGCCGCCAACGGGTCCTTCAGGCCCAGTTCGCGGATGCGGGTGCGCTCCACGGCCGCTTCCGCCGAGCGGATGATGAAGTAGATGAGCAGCGGGGGGATGATGCCGAGCATCAGCACCGCCAGCGTCCCCAGCAGCAGCGACGGCCGGAACACCGCCACGTGCCGGCGCGCGACGAAGAGCTCGAACCCCAGCTTCAGGTCCACCCGGCCGCTGCCGGCGGCGATGAAGCCGGTGTTGATGCCCAGCACCAGCGCCAGCACCAGGAAGGTGAAGACGAGCCAGTATCCCAGCTCCGGGCGGCCAATCAGCCCCGCGACGTACGTCACCTCGCGCAGCCGGTAGCCCAGTGAGAGCTGCAGCCCGGGCAGCCGCTCCATCAACGTGAGGATGATGGGGATGGGCAGGCCCAGGTACAGCACGCCGATGGTGGCCTCGGGCAGCGACAGCCGCTGCGCGCGCGACGCGCCGATGAAGCCGGAGATGAAGGCCACCATGCCGCCCGCGAGCAACGCGATGGCGAAGGCCCCGGTGGGCGGCAGCGACAGGCCGCCGCTGGCGCCCTTCCCCGCCGCGCCCAGCTCCGTGGCGGACACGCCGCTGGACAGCACCGTCTGCAGGAGGACGAGGACCACCTCCGCCAGCAGCATGCCGCCGCCGTAGGCGCCCAGGGTGCTCCAGTAGAAGTCCCGGTAGCGCGCCAGGCGCGGGTACAGCGTGGCGCCCGCGGCCGGGCTGGGCCCTTCGGTGGGCTCCGGCGCGCGGCGGATGCCGGCGGCGATGAGCGCCCACCCCGCGAGCCAGACGACGGAGCCCGCGACGAGGAGGCCCGTGTTGGGCACCGGCGCGACGGGCTGCTCGGACACCAGCAGCAGCGCGTTGAGGGCCTGGACCAGCCCGCCCCACCCCAGCAGGGACAGCCCCAGGGAGGAGCTGGTCTCCAGCCAGGCTTGAGAGGACGTGAGCGCCACCCCGAGCAGGCTGAAGCCCACCAGGGCGACCAGCGCCCCAATCCAGATGAAGGTCCAGCGATGGACGGTCTGCCGTTCGGCGGAGTGCACGCGGCCTCCTGGCTACTTCGCCAGTGGCTTGAGGAGGGGAAACAGGATGACGTCCCGGATGCTCTGCGAATCCGTGAACAGCATGGCGAGCCGATCAATCCCGATGCCTTCACCGGCAGTGGGCGGCATGCCGTGCTCGAGGGCTCGGATGTAGTCCTCGTCGTAGTCCATGGTCTCCTGCTGGCCCCGCTGCTTCGCATCCAGTTGGGCCTGGAAGCGGCCCTTCTGGTCCAGCGGGTCGTTCAGCTCGGAGAAGGCGTTCGCGATTTCGCGGCCCGCCACGTACAGCTCGAAACGGTCCGTCACGTCCGGGTTCTGGTCATTGCGACGGGCCAGCGGCGAGACGGCGGTGGGGAAATGGGTGATGAAGGTGGGATGGATGAGCGTGTGCTCGACGTGGTGCTCGAAGAGCGCGCCCACCAGCTCACCGTGGTTCATGGTGTCGATGGCCCGGCGCTCGGCCTCCGAGTGGCTCGTCTTGAGCAGCTCGTGGCGCAGCCGGTCCGCGTCCGCCATGTCCTTGTCGGACAGCCCGCTTACCACCTCGCGGATGGCCTCCGTCATGGAGATGCGCTTCCAGCCCTTGCCGAAGTCGAGCACGTGGTCGCCGTACTTCACCTTCGTGTCGCCGGTGACGGCCTTGGCGGCCTCCGAAATCATCTCCTCGGAGAGGTCCATCAGGTCCTCGTACGTGGCGTACGCCTGATAGAACTCCAGCATCGTGAACTCGGGGTTGTGCCGGGTGCTGATGCCTTCGTTGCGGAAGTTGCGGTTGACCTCGTAGACGCGATCCAGGCCGCCTACCACCAGGCGCTTGAGATACAGCTCCGGGGCGATGCGCATGTACAGGTCGATGTCGAGCGCGTTGTGGTGCGTGGTGAAGGGCCGCGCCGCCGCGCCGGACACGAGCGGGTGCATCATCGGCGTTTCGACTTCGACGAAGTCACGCGTGTCGAGGAAGTCGCGGATGAAACGGATGAGCTTGTTGCGCCGCAGGAAGGTCTGCTTCACGTCCGGGTTGGACACGAGGTCCAGGTACCGCTGACGGTAGCGAATCTCCACATCCGTCAGGCCGTGCCACTTCTCCGGCAGGGGCCGCAGGGACTTGGTGAGCGGAGTGAACTTTGTGGCGGACAGCGTCAGCTCGCCCGTCTTCGAACGGAACACCGGGCCGGTGGCGGCCACGAAGTCGCCCAAGTCACAGAGCTTGAAGGTCTCATAGGAGTCCCCCAAGGCGTCCTTCTTCATGTGGACCTGGATTTCGCCCGAGCGGTCGCGCAGCTTGATGAAGGCGGCCTTGCCGAAGGAGCGCATGGCCACGACGCGACCGGCGACGTCATAGGGCGGAGGCGCGGCCTGCTCGATTTCCTCGGCGGACTGAGCGGCGTGCTTCTCGTGGATTTCGGCGGCCTGGTGCTGGGGACGGTAGCCGTTGCCGTACGGATTGAAGCCGGCCTCGCGCCACTTGGCGGCCTTCTCCAGCCGCTGGTCGTAGATTTCCTGTTCCTTCGTCCCGAGGTCGCCCTCGCCCGCACTCTTCTCGCTCTTGTTTTCGGTCTCGGCCATGACGCGCTTTCCCAAAGGCGCGGCACCGTAGCCAAGCCTCCCCCGGGAAGCAACGCAACACAGCGGAAGGCCGCTCAGGGAGCGACCAGCACCAGGAAGGCGGCCACGGCGGCCGCCAGCAGCAGCGGGATGAGGACCTCCACCGGGAGGCGGTGGTTCATGTGCACCGTGTGCAGGCCCCGCAGACCGAAGCGGCGCTTGCGACGCACACGGTTCATCACCAGGGAGGCGAGCGCGGGCGGGGCCTTCTCACGCTCCACGTGCTGGAGCCGCTGCACCGTGCTGGAATAGCGCTGCCAACCCTGGCGGCAGTCGTCGCAGCCGTCCAGGTGGGTGCGAACCTCCTCCGCCTTGGGGGCGGGAAGCTCGTCGTCGGCGAGCGCGAGGAACAGGGCCCTCGCCTCGCGATGGTTCATCCGCGGTTCCACGTCCCGCAGTCTGCGATGAATGCCGTTCATGGCTCAAGCCGCCCCAGGAGTTCCGCCAGCTTTTCCCGGGCCCGGTGGAGCCGGCTCTTCACCGTGCCCTCCGGTAGCTCGGTGATGTCGATGATTTCGTCGTAGCTGAGGCCTTCGATGTCGCGCAGCGCCACCAGCATGCGCGCGTCCGGCTCCAGCTGGGAGATGGCCCACTGCACCCGGGCGCGCTCGCGCGCGGACTCCAGGGCGGCATCCGGGCCGGGCGCGGTGCCCCCGCCCTCGGAGAGCAGGGCCGCGGCCTCGTCGAACACTTCGGAGCGGCCCCGGCCCCGGCGCTTCAGGTACTTGAGCCGGTTGATGCAGTGGTTGCGGGTGATGCGGAACAGCCAGGTGGACAGCTTCGAGTCCTCACGGAAGCGGCGGACGTTCTGGTGCACGCTGACGAAGATTTCCTGCACCAGGTCGTGGGCTTCCTCACGGTCTCCCACCATGCGGACGCAGAAGTCGTAGAGCCGGTCCTGGTGGGTGCGCACCAACAGCTCGAAGGCGTCCGGCTCCCCGCGGCGCAGCCGGGCCAAGAGCGCCGCGTCCTGACGGCGCGACTCGGACGCGTCCGCGGCGGCGGCCTCTTCCTGTCCGATTTCGAGCACGCCGCCCGATGACACCCGTGTCCTCCCGCGACAGCCCCTCCGCAGGAGGTGCCGCCGTCCCTCAGCCTACCCTGTCCCCTGCCCCGCGGCCCTCCGACAGCAGGGCCGCGGAAAAGGTTCCGGGCGAAGGCGAGGAAACGGTGAGGCGCGGCGCCTAGTCCGCGCTGCGGTTGGGGTTCTTCACGCCCAGGAGCTGGGCGGTGACGAACTCCTCCAGGTCCCCATCCAGCACGGCGTCCACGTTGCCCGTCTCGATGCCGGTGCGCAGGTCCTTGACCATGCGGTACGGCGCCAGCACGTAGGAGCGGATCTGCGAGCCGAAGGAGATGTCCTTCTTCTGCGCCTCGGCGGCATCACGCGCGGCCTCGCGCTTCTTCATCTCCAGCTCGTACAGGCGGCCCCGCAGAATCTTGAAGGCCATGTCCTTGTTGGCCGACTGCGAGCGCTCCGTCTGGCAGGTGATGATGATGCCGGTGGGCAGGTGGCGCAGCTGCGCGGTGGACGACGTCTTGTTCACTTTCTGGCCGCCCGCGCCGCCGCCGCGGATGAACTTCAGATCGATGTCCTTCTCCGGGATGTCGATCTGGATGGTGTCATCCACCTCCGGATAGACGTCCACGGACGCGAAGGCCGTCTGCCGGCGCGCGTTGGCGTCGAAGGGCGAAATCCGCACCAGCCGGTGCACGCCGACTTCCGCCTTCAGGTAGCCGTAGGCGAAGTCACCTTCGATGCGCAGGGAGACGTTCTTGAAGCCCGCCTCTTCCCCCGGCACCTCGTCGTTGATTTCGACCTTCCAGCCCTTGTTCTCGCCGTAGCGGGTGTACATGCGCAGGAGCATGGCCGCCCAGTCCATGGAGTCCGTGCCACCGGCGCCGGCGTTGATGTCCATGAAGCAGCTGCTGCGGTCCTGCTCGCCGGACAGCATGCGCGCCAACTCCAGCTTGGCGACGTCGCCCTCCAGCCCCGTGAGGGAGCCTTCCGCCTCCTGGGTGGTGGCTTCGTCGTTGGCCTCGGCGGCCAGCTCGAAGAGCACCTGCGCGTCATCCAGGCCGCGCATCACCTTGTCGTAGGCGCCGACGCTGGCCTCCAGCGTGGACTTCTCCTTCAGGAGCGCCTGCGCCTTGGTGTTGTCGTCCCAGAAGGTGGGCAGCGTGGACTCGCGTTCAATCAGCGCGATGCGGGACCGCTTGCGGTCGAGGTCAAAGATGCCCCCGGAGCGCCAACACACGCTCCCTGAGGCCGTTGATCTTCTCCATCGAATCGTTCGCCATGGCTTCTTTCCGTGTCCTTTAGGGAGTCTTCAGCGATGCGACGGCATCCCGCCGTCCGGCTGATGCGCGGTCCGCCCCGGGAAGGCGCGCCAGCACCCGGTCCAAACCAAATGCGCCCGCCATGCCCAGGGAGATGGGCAGGATGAGCGCGATGAGCCGCCAGTTGTCCTGGTCAAAGGGCGGCAACACCTTGAGCACCACGCCCAGCACGCCCAGGGCGGCCAGCAGCGTCCACACCTTGAACAGGCGCGCGCGGGCCTTCTGGCTGCCCCACGTCAGGGCCACGCCGAAGGGCAGCGCCAGCAACGTCAGCGGGTTGGCCAGGAAGAGGTTCTCGTTGCGGTAGGTCACCGTGTGGTCTGTCACCAGCCCCATGATGAACAGCGCGGTGCCCGGCAACCCGAGCGCCAGCCCCACCACGGCGTTCTCCAGCCCGAGCAGCAGGCGGGCCACGCGGCTGCCCCGCTGGCGCTCCCACACCGCCAGCCCGACCGCCAGGCCGCCCAGGGCCAGGCCCAGCGCGAGAATCCACGGGCCCCACGGGGGAGGCTCCGCCGGCGGACGCTGACGTCGGGAGGATTCGTATTGGTTCCAGCTCTTCGCCGCGAGCGACGCCAGCTGCCCGTCCGCGCCCTTCACCTGGAGCGCCGCGACCTGGGCCTCCAGTTCGTCCGGGAGGAAGGCCTCCTCCCACTTCGTGATGGGACGGTCGATCTCGTCGTTCATCATGAAGTCGAGCAGCACGCTCATGGGCGCGTTCACCGCGGTATAGCGCCGGGTGTGCTCGCGCAGCGTCATCCGCCCCGGCGCCCGGTCCGCCTCACGGAGCTGGCCGCCCGTGGCCACGTCAATCATGTCCCGCAGCCGCGTGACGCAGTTGTCGTTGTAGTGGTGGTACAAATACTCGCGGTTCTCCGGGAGCACGTTGTCCGCCAGCCGCTTCGCCACGACGACGCGCTGCTCGGGCGTGAGGTTGAGCTCCTGCACGCGGACGTCGCGGTCCTCGGCCTGGTAGTAGCGGAAGGTGCCGCCCACCGACGACTGGCCCACCCAGAACTCCAGCCGGCCCATGGCGAAGCGCGCGAGCATGGCCTCGTCGAAGGAGAACATGCCGTAGTTGTAGAGGCGCGACATCTGCCGCCGCCGGTCCTCCACCACCAGCGAGCCGTGGCCCCACCAGGACGGCACGTCATCCCCGGGACTGAACGTCACCAGGAGGATGGCCAGGTCCTCGCCCTGGCTTTCGCCCGTGCCCCACGGCGGCATGGAGGCCGCGCGCGCGGGCGCCGCCAGGAGCAGCAGGCCGAGCAGGCAAGAGGCAATGAGTGATGGGCGGAGCATGGCTTGGTCCAACACGCGGGAGGCCGCCTACCTATCACGCACGCCGCCCGGCTCAACGGGATGGATACTGGATTGTCCAGCGGGGAGCCGGCGGAGGGCCTACATGAGGCTGCGGGCGCGGCGGGCCTTGGCATCCACCTGGAGCGAATCCGCCACCATGCCCCGCTCGCCCAGGAGCTGTTCCTCCAGGGCCGCCATGCGCTTGGCGTCCCGGGGGCGCTCGTGGTCGTGCCCCAGCAGGTGGAGCAGGCCGTGCGCCAGGTAGCGCGCCATCTCCGCCTCCAGCGTGCGGCCGTACTCCTTGGCCTGCCGCTTCGCCGTGTCCAGGGAGATGACCACATCCCCTAGCGGGCGCGGTCCGGGCGTGCCCTTGGGCAGGTCGCCCGCGGGGAAGCTCAGCACGTCCGTCGCCTTGTCCTTCTGGCGCCAGGTGCGGTTGAGCCTGCGGATGGCCCGGTCGTCCACCAGGGACAGGGACAACTCCACGCCGGACAGCTCGAGCTGCACCAGGTAGTCCTTGGCCCAGGTGGTCAACAGGCGCGCGAAGTCCCGGCCCTGGCCGTGCGCCACCTGGATGGTGACGTGGTTCGCCTGCACGCGGGGCTTGGGCGCCTCCATGTGCGCCAGCTCCGGGCGGAACGCGGGGGCGCACACCGACCAGTAGTCACACGCGCCCTGGCCGTCGTTGCGGTACACCACGCGCTTGCCGCGCGGCACCAGGCCGACCTCGCCCGCGGGGATGCGCTCGCGGCGGCCCTCCACCACGATGGTCAGCTCGCCCGTGAGGACGATGACGACCTCGTCGAACTCGGGGCGCTGCGCGGGTTCGGACCATCCGGGGGGCGCCAGCATCCGCGCGACGGACGCGGAGTCCGTGCTGGTGGTGGCCGCGCCCACGAACTCCTCGATGCGCTTGCCGTCGTCACGGGGAATCAGCTTCCCCTTGCGCAATCTCACGCCATTGCCCCTTCGTGCCCCGCTCATGCTCCCCCCGCGGTCCGCGCCTTGTCCTTGCCTTCCACGGGCCGAGGAACCGCGCCCGCCACCACCAACGGCGGCGCCTTGCCCCCTCCCACGGCGCCCGCCGGATAGGCCGGACGCGTGTGGTAGATGCCCTCGAGCGTGTGCAGGAAG
Organism: Myxococcus sp. NMCA1; assembly: GCF_026810205.1. NCBI lineage: Bacteria > Pseudomonadati > Myxococcota > Myxococcia > Myxococcales > Myxococcaceae > Myxococcus > Myxococcus sp. NMCA1. The sequence goes on from NZ_CP113950.1 coordinate 6,011,675, forward strand.
GACTGCGAGATGAGGTTGAGGTCCTTCAGCGTCAGGTCACACTCGTCGAGCTGACCCTCGGAGAAGATGAGGTTGATGATTTTCTGCACCTGAGCGTGGAGCTTGGGCGTGGTGGGGTCCGTCATGGAGCGCGTGGAGGCCTCCACCGCGTCGGCGATCATCACCAGCGCCGCCTCGCGAAACTGAGGCTTCGGCCCCGGGTAGCGGTAGATGCTCTCGTCGATGGGCGGAGCACCTTCCTTGCCCTCCTGCTCCTTCAAGGCCTTGTGGTAGAAGTAACCCACCGTGCGCGTGCCGTGGTGCTGCGGAATCGCATCCGCCACCAGCTTGGGCAGCCGGTACTGACGGGCCATCTCCAGGCCCTCCGTCACGTGGCGCTTGATGATGACCGCGCTCATCGCCGGCGCGAGCGCGTCATGGCGGTTCTCACCCTTCTGGTTCTCCCCGAAGTAGAGCGGATTCCGGCCCTTGCCGATGTCGTGGTAGTACGCACACGAGCGCGCCAGCAGCGGGTTGGCCCCAATCGTCTCCGCCGCGTTCTCCACCAGCGAGCCGATGATGATGGAGTGGTGGTACGTGCCGGGCGCCTGGACGATGAGCTCCTTGAGCGCCGGGTGGTTCAGGTTGGCCAGCTCCAGCAGCTTGATGTCCGACGCGTAGCCGAAGGTGGCCTCGATGAGCGGCGTGAGCGCCATCACCATCACCGGCACCGCCAGCGAGGAGCCCGCGAAGGCGCTCACCGCGGTGATGAGGGTGTCGGCCGACAGGCCCTTGCCTTCCACGAGGAAGAGGAAGAGCACCGCCACCAGGTTCACCGCGCCCGTCACCAGACCCGCGCGGAAGATGCCCACGCGGTCCTTCGCCTTCACGATGCGGTCGGCCGCCACCAGCGAACCCACCAGCGTGAAGATGCCGAAGGCCAGCGAGTTGCCCAGCATCACTCCGGTGAGGCAGGCGAAGACGAGCGCGAAGAAGAGCGCCAGCTCCTGCGTGAGGATGAAGCGCACCAGCATGGCGCCGGCCGCCACCGGGAAGGCGTAATAGAAGGCCTCGATGGGCAGCGCGGTGTAGCGGTCCTGTACCGCGTCCGCGATGGACACCCAGATTTGCAGCAGGCCCAGCAGCCCCAACAGCAGCAGGCCCAGCAGCACGCCGTCCTTGCGCGTGGGGCGGAAGCGCCGGAACGCGGCGCGGCAGAAGAAGTACGTCGAGACGATGAGCAGGCCCACCAGGCCCGTGCCGCCCACCTGAAGCTGGACCAGGTCCAGCCGGTCCGTCTCCGCGCGCATGCCGCGCAGGATGACCAGGTGCGACTCATTGACCAGCTCACCGTCGCCAATGACGCGCTGGCCCTTCTTGATGGAGATGACGGCGTCCTTCACCGCCTGGGCCGCCTGGTTCCGGCGCGCGTCCGACTCCGCGATGTTGATGGTGAGGTTCGGCCGGACCAGCCGCTGGGCCAGCCGGAGGATGGCGCGGCGCTGAACGCCCGGCGCGTCCGGCATCAGGTTACCGGGCACCGAGGCGAAGCGCTCCATCTCCTGGTGCGCCTCGGGGACGTCCACCACCTGGGTGGAGCCCCCCGTCAGGGACTCCTCGGCCTTGTTCACCACGTCGCGGACGGTGAGGCCCTGATGCGCCTCCCGAGCCAGCTCCTCCCGGGAGCCCGCCACATGGACCGCGCCGCGCTCGGAGCGATACGCCCGCTCCAGCACCAGCAGCGTGGCCGTCTCCGCCTCCTGCGAGAAGCGGGTGGCATAGAGCGCCTGGAAGTCCTCGGCCTCCAGCACGGCGTCGCGCTTGCCGAAGAAGCGCTCCTGGAGCTCCGCCCGCATCTTCTCGCGGGTGCTGCGCTCCAGCTCCAGCATCTCCGGGGACGCGGCGGGCTTGCGTCGGCGGGTCGTCTCGCGCTCCTCGGGTTCCGAGTCGGACTGCGCCTCCGCGAGCTCGTCCAGATGCAGCCGCATGGACGAGAAGGCGGAGCTCACCGTCGACCGCAGCTGCCCCAGGACGGCGGGGTTCAGGTCGTATACCGGTTTGACGGCCGCGCGCGCGTCCTGGCGCCGCTGCTGCGTCATGGCGCGGTGGACGACCTCGTAGTCCCGCGCGGCCTTGAAGCCGGCGGGCGAGCTGGCTCGGAACGGCTTGCCGAGGTTCTCCTCCGCCAGCGCCGGAATCTGCTGACTGTAGAGGCCCGGCGAGATGACGAAGCCCGCGCCAATGGAGACGGCGAGCAGGAGAAGGACCTGGATGGCGCGCCGCCCCCAGACGCCGTTGTCCAGTCCGAGGCGTTCGGCGAGCGCATCCAGTGGACTGCGCCCGGGGGGCTGCGTTTCCGATTCGGCCATGGGGGTCCTCACCCTAGATAAGGCGTCGCGGATCCTTCAAGGACGCAGCGCCTGGGAATATTCGCAAGGGTGGGATGGAGTACGCCCGCCCGGCAGGGTACGCGCGGGTGGGCGCAGGTAGGTCTTGGCACCGTTACTCGACGGCAACGGGCTCGGCGGTGGTGACCCGCGTCGCGGTGGGCACCTGGGCGGCAGCGGTTGCTGCTTCCCGAGCCGCCTGGGCTTCGCGCTGGGCGACGTCCGCCCGGTCGTAGGCGCGGATGACTTCCTGGACCAGGGGGTGGCGGACGACGTCCACCTCCGAGAACTCCGCGAAGTGGATGCCGTCGATGTTCTTCAGCACCGCGCGCGCATGGTTCAACCCGGACATCTTCCCCGTGGGCAGGTCCACCTGCGTCACGTCACCGGTGATGACGGCCTTGCTGTTGTAGCCCAGGCGCGTGAGGAACATCTTCATCTGTTCCACCGTCGTGTTCTGGGCTTCGTCCAGGATGACGAACGCGTCGTTGAGCGTGCGGCCACGCATGAAGGCCAGCGGGGCCACTTCCACCACGCCCTGCTCCAGCAGGTGCGCGGCGCGCTCGGCCGCCATCATGTCGTGCAGCGCGTCGTAGAGCGGCCGCAGGTAGGGATTCACCTTCTCCTGCAGGTCTCCTGGCAGGAAGCCCAGCTTCTCACCCGCCTCCACCGCGGGGCGCGCCAGGATGATGCGCTTGACCTTGCGCTCCTGGAGGAAGGCGACCGCCATGGCCATGGCGAGGTACGTCTTGCCCGTGCCCGCGGGGCCGATGCCGAAGACGATGTCGTGGGAGCGGATGGCGTCCACGTAGCGCTTCTGGTTGATGCTCTTGGGGGAGATCTGCCGGTTGCCGGAGCTCTTGAGCACCGGGCCCAGCATGACCTCCTGCAAGGACTCCGCGCCGCGGCCGAGCACCTTGATACCCTGCTCCACGTCCTCCCGGTAGACGGGGCGGCCGGCGCGGATCATCTCCTCCAGGTTCTCCAGGAGGCGGACGGAGAAGGCGACGGCGTCGGATGGGCCGGAGAGATGGAACTCCGTGCCGCGTTGTCCCACCCGGACCCCGAGGCGCCGCTCCATCAACTTGAGGTTTTCGTTCTGGTTGCCGCAGAGGGCCAGGGCGGTCGCGTTGTCACGAACGTCCACCTTGGCGGAGGCGGTAAGCACTTCGGGCGCTTCCAACGTGGCGGGATTTCGCAATGCGGATTCTTCCTCGGTCTATGTCGCTACGGCTGACACCAACGTAACGCCGCCCCCAGGGCCGCGAAAGACGACTTTGTGTCAGGACTAGCGCAAGGGTGGCAGGAGAATGAACTGCCGAGCGGCCAACCGCCGGTAATAGTACTCTTCCCGCCACGGGTATTTCAGTTCGCCCGGTTTCAACAGTCCAGCCTGCACCAAAGAATCCAGACGCTCGGGCAGCTCACCGCGTTCCAGGCGAAACACCTCGAGCGCGGCCTCGATGCGGACGCGCTGGGCCTGGGAAACATGACGTTGGGCCGCTGAGTCCGCAAATACCGCGGCAACGCCCGCTTCGGGGCCCGGGCGCACGGCCCGGGGCACCACCAGCACCACCGCCGCCAGCACCCCCACGGTGGCGACGAGGCGTCCCACCGGCCCCGCCACGCGAGCAAGCAGGCGCTGGTCCCCAGGAACGGGGGCCGGGGCGCCCTCCGGAAGAATCGGCCGGACGTACTCGCCCTTCACCAGGTTGTAGAGCGCCTTGCAGGTCTCGAACTCGCCCAGGCAGGAGATGTCCACCAGCTTCCGCAAATCCCTCCCGGGCGAAAGTTCATCGTAGATGCGCCGCTCCGAAGGACCGATGGCGCCCAGCTCCCCACCCTCTTCTCCGCGCGGCTGAGGCAGGGCCTTGATGCGTTCGAAGATCAGGTCGTCGCGGTGGATTTTCTGCCGGATGACAGGCCACTCATCCACCATCCGGAAGCCCTCCATGAGCACCGTCTCGGCGCGCAACGGATGGATGGCTTCCGCGTCCGGCTCCACGGGCTCCTGGATGAATTCGTAGGTGCCCGACTTCCAGGTGAAGAGGCGGTAGAGGGTCTCCGTGGCCTGAAGCTGCATCATCGCCTGGAAGCGCTCGGCGGTGAGGGCCTGGCTGGAGACGAGCACGTCCCCCAGCCGCTTGAGCGTGCGGCGCTGCGTCTCCAGGGCCGCCTCGAGCTGCGTCTCGGTGATGAGCTCCGAGCGCACCAGCATGGCGCCGATGAGCTCCTTGCGCTTCCGGGTGACGCTCTCCGCCTTGATGATGTGGCCATCGTTGAAGCCGATGCGCACTTCCTGGTCCTTAGCGCGGACGTGGAGCGTGCCCGTCTTCTGCTGCTGCCCGATGAGCTGCAGGATGTCGCCAATACCAAAGTCCTTCAGGGTGCCTTGCAGGGACATCGCCGTTCACTCCCCCCGCCGCAGACGGCGCAGACCGCGCAACGACAGCAGGTGGACACCCAGCAGCAGCAACGCCGCGGGCGCGAGCTTGAGGTAGAGGGGGGCTTCACCATAGGGCCCCCTCACCAGGCCCTGGTGCAGGAGCACCGCGGCCAGCGCGAAGAGGAAGCCGAACGCATACAGCGCGCCGCGGACCGGCACACCCGAGGCCACGTGCCCCGCGCCGGACAGCACCGCGCCCAGGACGTACGCCACACGGCCCGTCCAGGCCTGATGCCGGTCCACCTGGAGCTGCTTGCGCGCCCGCAGCTGCTGCGGCACCAGCCCACGGCGGGAGAAGACGTTGACGCACTGGCCACACTGCTTGCTGCCCACACCCAGCTCCGGGTCGCAGCGCACGCACACCGCGCGGCCACAGCGCTCACATACCTTGGCCGCCTTCAAGCGGTCCCCCGCGAAGCCCCACAGGGCCAGCAGCACCGCCAGCGCCGCGGCCCCCGCGGAGGCCATGGGCCCGGGCGGAAGCCCCGGGAGCAGCCAGCGCGACAGCTGCGTCTCCACCTGGCGCCCCGCCCCCGTGCCATCCGCGAGCGGAAGCCAGTCGGACTCCCCCAGCTGCGGGGCCAGCAGCAGCAGGTTGAGGAGCAGCCGGTCCTCCGGCGGCGGGTCCCGGACCAGCAGCGCTCCATCCAGTGCCTGCGCCGAGGCCATGGCCGTGGCAGCGCGATCCAGCTCCTTGCCGACCTCCGAGTCCGGCAGCGTCTTCGCCCTGCGGCGGACCACCTGCGCCAGGTTGTAGTGCGGAGCCGCCAGGTCCGGCGCCGACTGCGAGGCCTGCACGTAGAGCAGCGCCGCACCATCCGCGTCTCCCAGCGCGACCAGGGTGTTGCCGAAGCGCGTGAGCAGGCGCGCATCCGAGTTCTTCAGCGCCGAAGCCGCCTTGAAGTGCGTCCTCGCCTCTTCCAGCAAGCCGCGCCGGGATTCGAAGTACGCCAGCGACAGCACCTCCGCGAACGTCGCCGAGCGGGACGCCATCCGCGCCAGCACGCGCGCCCGCGCCTCCTCGGCGGACAGGCCGCCCCGCTCCAGGAGGTACACGTCCTCGGCCGGCGTGCCCGCGAACGCCGTGACACGCGCGAGTTGCCCCGCCGCCAGCGGCAAGAGCCCCACGCCCGCCACCAGCACCGCCGCCACCACCCGCTCCGTGCGCGAGAGATAGAGGGACACGGTGGCCAGCATCACCAGCAGCGCGGGCAGCACACCCAGCCCCAGCACCCACGGCAGGCTCAAGAGAAGCAGCCCCAGGACCAGGGACTGCCACCGGAGACGACTCGCGGCAGCAGGTGGTGGAAGTCATGCAGCGCGTAACGGAGCTTCCGTAGGAAGAACAAGCCCATCAGCAGCACCGCGGTGGCCCCCCAGGCCAGCAGCACCAGGGCGCCCAGGTCCGCCAACACGGGCCGACGATAGCGAGCATCCTGCGCCAGTGTCGTCAGCGCCTGCCGAACCTGCCCCAACGAGCGGGACACCTCGCCCGGCTTCTCCAAGGCGTAGAGCTCCGCGAGCTCGAAGCGCGCGTAGGGCAGCCCCGGCGACAGCTCGACCGCCACCTCCGCCAGCCGCACCGCGCCGGCAATGTCCCCCGCGCGGCGGCGCACGGCCGCTTCACGGAGGAAGCCCACGCTCAGGGGCTCCAGGTCCGTGGCGGCCAGCTCGACGCGCAACGTCCGCAGTTCCTTGAGGGCCGCCGCCGCGGCGTCCCGATCATTCGTCGCGCGGGCCTGCCGCCACCGGTTCCAGATGGCTTCCAGGTCCGCATCCGTCACCCGTGGCGCCAGCACCGGACTCAGCGTCACCGGCCTGGGGGTGATGACCGTGGGTTCCTCGACCGGCGAAGGACTGGCCGCCGCGGGAGTCCGGCCATTGGCGGGGGCCGATTCAACGGCCCTGACATTGCGCGCGGGCGCCCTGGGCGCGTCGGCGGCGTCCTCGGTGGAGGCATCCTCCGCGGCGGGGACGTCTTCTTCCGGCGCGTCCTCCGCGTAGGCGGCGTCATCCACCGGATCCATGGACTCGTCCCGCAGGTCGGGCTCCATGGGGCCCGGATCCACCTCGGGAAGGCGCGTGGGGGCTTCCAGCTGCGCGGACGCCGCGACGGGCACCAGAAGCGTGAAGCCACTGAGAAGGAGGGCAAGAAGCGGCAGGCGGATCATCCAGGGGGTGGATTGTAGGCGACCCAGGGCCAAGCGCGAAAACGAACGCCAGCCCGGCTGCCCACCTGCCGCGTTTGCCGGACAGCACCAGACCCCTGCATGCTACAGGAACGTGCATGGCGGACACGACGCTGAACCCCGGGGCGGAGCTGGAGCGACTGGTCGACATCATGCGGCAGCTGCGCGCGGAAGGCGGCTGCCCGTGGGATCGCGAACAGGACCTGCGCTCGCTGCGGCCCTACCTCCTGGAAGAGGCCTTCGAGGTCCTGGAGGAGATGGACCGGGTCGCCTACGGCGGCTCCTGGCGGACCTTCTGTGAAGAACTGGGAGACCTGCTTTTCCAGATTGTCTTCCACGCCCAGCTCGCCTCGGAACTGGGGGAGTTCTCCCTGGCCGATGTGGCGAAGGCCATTGGCGACAAGCTGGTCAGCCGGCATCCCCATGTCTTCGGCAACGGCCAGCGCATGGAGGGCGCCGAGCAGGTCCTGGACAACTGGGCCAAGCTGAAGGCCGCGGAGAAGAAGCGCAAGACGGGCCGGGAGGGCTCGGTGCTGGACGGCGTCCCCGTCGCCGCCCCGGCGCTGATGCGTGCCGAGCGGCTCACGGAGAAGGCCAGCCGCATCGGCTTCGACTGGCCGGACGTCGCCAGCGTGCGCGCCAAGCTGACGGAGGAGCTGGGCGAGCTGGACGAGGCCATCGCCACGAATGATCGGGATGCCATCGAGCACGAGCTGGGGGACGTGCTGTTCTCGCTCGCCAACCTCGCGCGCTTCGTCGGGGCGCCAGCCGAGGACGCGCTGCGGATGGCCATCCGCCGCTTCACCGCCCGCTTCCAGCACATCGAGTCCGCCCTCCGCGCCGAGGGTGTCGCCCTGGGGGATGCCACCCTGGAGCACATGGAGCGCCACTGGCAGGAGGCCAAGGCGCGCGAAAAGGCGCTGCCTTCTCCGACCTGGGTTCCTCGCGCGCCCGTCACCACGCTGCGGCTGGGCGTGGCGGATCTTCCCGCGCAGCGCGCCTTCTGGGACGCCCTGGCGCCCCGGCTGGGGTGGACCTGCCGCAGGGCTCCGGAAGCGGATCAGGCCCTTTATGAAGACGGGGGCCTTCGGATCGCCTTCGAAGCGGTGGGGACGCCCACGACGGGCCTGAGGCTGACCCTGACGGCCCCCTCCCCGGCGGCGGTGGAGCGGCTCCCCGGCATCCTCGCGGAGATTCCGGGGAGTCGGCTGATCCAGCACCAGGCCGGCCGACTCTCCTTTCAGGATCCCGCGGGGCTGGTGTGGGAATATACGACTTCGGTAGAGTGATTTTCCTCGCAGGTGCCCTCGGCGGGGCGTCCAGAGCCCGGAAATCCCGGCTGGAGGCCCACACCCGCCTTGACGCCTGCGAGGCGTCGCAGTAAGGACGGCCCCTCTTTTAGCCTGCCATTACCGCTGGAGATTTCTCTTGGCCAACACCAAGTCCGCAGAGAAGCGTCACCGTCAGTCCCTGAAGCGCCGTGCGCGCAACGTCACCGTGCGCGGTGAGGTGAAGACCGCCGTCAAGTCCGCCCGCGAGGCGCTCGGCAGCAAGGATGGGGCGAAGCTGACGGACGCCATCAAGTCGGCCGCCAAGGCGCTGAACAAGGCCGCCACCAAGGGCGTGCTGCACAAGCGCACCGCTTCCCGCCGCATCTCGCGTCTCGCGAAGGCCGCCACCAAGGCCGCCCGCGCGCAGGCCTAGTCGAAGCCTCGGGGCCACCTCGCGTGGCCCTGCTTCATGCGTGCAGGCTGCCGGGAGGAGGCTCTTGCCTCCTCACCAGGCGCCCGCGAGCCGGTCGTACCCGTCCCGCATCAAGACCTCCGCGAGGCGCTCGAGCGCGACCTGCCGGTTCGCCTCCGCCTCCAGGATGTCTCCGCTTCCCAGCACATAGTCCTCGGACCCGAAGACCTCCGTCTGCTTGAGGACCTGTCCGTCCTTCACCACGCGGATCTGCGCCCGAGCAGAGACGCGGAAGAAGAAGCCCGGGCTCGCGCTCCTGCCCACAACGGTCGTGGGCGTGTTCGCCACCGACAGTACCGTGCCCTCCATGCGCCCGTCGCAGGACTCCGCGCTGCCCAGCCGACCCACGCGGATCAGCTCCTGCCGTAGGAAGCGCGTGAAGACGGTTTCCAGCGTGGGCTCGGGCGTCGCGTTGACGAAGACAGGCGCGCAGAGGGACGTCACGCTGGCCGGTAGACCGTCTCCGCGAGGCGCCAGGCGGTAGCCACAGCCCGCGGCTACCCACATTCCCACCACCACGCCAATTCGAAGGCGCCGGGGTCCGACAGCGCAGGGTCGCGACATGCGCGGCACCCTACCCGGCCCGATCGGCCCGTCAAGACAGAGGGCCACCGTCTTGTGTCGATGGAGGCGGCGGCGGTGACGACTCACCGTCGACAGCCACGCCGCGCACCCGCAGGGCCTCCGCCAACGACGTCCACGCCGCCAGCAGCCGCGTGTCCCGGGGAGAACCCCGCCGCGCCAACCCCAGGGGCCAGCGCACCTGCGCCCCCTGCCGAGGCACCAGGACGAGCCCGTGTGAACGGCACGTCAACGCCAGCAGGACGCCCAGCGCCGCCATGCCCAACCCCAGCACCTTCAGCGCGACGGGCTGCGCCCACAGGCCCAGCAAGGCGAAGACGGTCAACGCCAGCGCTTCCCGGAAGTAGCGCGACTCCAGCCGCGCCTCCCGCAGCGAGTCCAGCTCCACGGGAGGCACCATGACCGACGGGTGCGGTTGATAGAAGAGCCGCGTCCCCTGGCCGGAAAGCATGCGCCCTCCGCCCAGGTCCGCGACGAAGAACGGCTCCCCCGGTGCCGGGCCCCCGGGAAGGGGCGCTTCGGGAAGCACGGCCTCGCAGGCAATGCACCGCGGGCGGCCCGCCGGTTGGGGCCGCCCACATGCACCACACATGACGAGAACCTCGGCAGGCACCCGGGTCCCCGCTCAGGTGGCGACGAAGTTCACGAGGCGCTTGGGGACGAAGACGAACTTGCGCAGCGTCTTCCCCGCCAGGGCCGCCTGGATCTTCTCATCCGCTTCCGCCGCGGCGCGCACGTCCGCCTCCGCCGCGTCCGCGGCCACGCGAATCTCCGCGCGCAACTTGCCATTCACCTGCACGGCGTAGGGGATGACGTCATCCACCACCAGCGCCGGGTCGAACTCCGGCCAGGCCTGCGCGACGGTGAAGTCCTTGCTGCCGTAGGCCTCCGCGATTTCGTCCGCGATGTGCGGCGCGAACGGCGTGAGCACCGCCGCCAGCAACCGCACGGCCTCCGCCATGGCGGCCTTCTCCGCGGCCGTCTCAGGCGTCCCCTGTGCGGCGAGCGCGTTGACGCCTTCCATGATGCCGGCGATGGCCGTATTGAAGGACAGGCGCTCGATGGCCTCCCCCACCCGCTTCAGCGTCTTGTGGGCGGCGCGGCGGATCTCCAGCGCCTTGCCTTCGTAGGGCCCGTCATGGGTGGCACCCGCGGCCGCCGCCTGGTGTGTGGCGGCCAGCGTCCAGACGCGCTTGAGGAAGCGGAACACGCCTTCCACCTGCTCATCGGACCAGTCGAAGTCGCGCTCCGGCGGGCCCGCGAACAGCACGTAGGCCCGCGCCGTGTCCGCGCCGTACCGCTGGACGATGGAAGAAGGCGCCACCACGTTGCCCCACCGCTTGGACATCTTCCGGCCATCCGGACCGTTGACGATGCCCTGGGTGATGAGCCGCGTGACGGGCTCATCCACGGGGCTCAGCCCCAGCAGCTTCATCACCCGCGTCCAGAAGCGGAAGTAGAGCAGGTGCATCACCGCGTGCTCGGGGCCGCCCACGTAGATGTCCACGGGCAGGAAGCGCTGGGCCTCCTTCGGGTCGAACGGCGCCGCGTCGTAGTGCGGAGACAGGTAGCGCGCGAAGTACCAGCAGGAGTCGACGAAGGTGTCCATCGTCTCCGCCTCGCGCCGGGCAGGCCCGCCGCACTTCGGACACGTGGTGTTCACCCACGAGGTCACCTTCGCCAGCGGCGGCTCACCCTTGCCGGTGAGCACCGCCTGGGTGTCGATCTCCGGCAGACGCACGGGCAGTTGGTCCAGAGGCACCGGGATGCCGTTGCGATCCGGGTCGCACTTCTCGCAGTAGACGATGGGGATGGGCGTGCCCCAGTAGCGCTGGCGGCTGAAGCCCCAGTCCTTCTGGCGGTACGTCACCGTTGCCTTGCCCTTGCCGTCCTTCTCCAGCGACGCGGCCATGGCCTGACGCGCCTGCTCGGACGTCTGGCCCGTGTAGGCGCCGGAATCCTCCAGCACGCCGTACTCCGTATAGGCCGCCTCAAGCTCGTCACCCGGCGGGAGCTTGTCACCGGACGCGGGCTGGATGACGACCTTCACGGGCAGGCTGTACTTGCGCGCGAAGGCGAAGTCGCGCTCGTCATGCGCGGGCACGCTCATCACCGCACCGGTGCCGTAGTCGCTCAGCACGAAGTTGGCGATCCAGATGGGGACCGCCTGCCCGGTGAAGGGATTTTCCGCGTAGGCGCCGGTGAAGACCCCCTCCTTCTCCGTGCCCTCGCCCAGGCGCTCCGTCTTGGATTGGGCGGCCATGCGCTTGGCGAAAGCCTCCACCTCCGCGCGGCGCTCCGGCGTTGTCACCTGGGCCACCAGCTTGTGGTCCGGCGCCAGCACCACGTAGGTGCAGCCAAAGATGGTGTCGATACGGGTGGTGAACACGCGCAGCGCGGCGTCGTGCCCCTGCAGCCGGAAGTCGGCCTCGGCACCGTCCGAACGGCCAATCCAGTTCCGCTGCGCGGCGGTGATGCGGTGGGGCCACTCCTTGAGCGTGTCCAGCGCGTCCAGCAACTCCTGCGAGTACCGGGTGATGCGGAACGCCCACTCGGGCATCTCCTTGTCCACCACGGGGGAGTCGCAGCGCTCGCAGACGCCGTCCTTCACCTGCTCATTGGCGATGACGGTGTGGCAACCGGTACACCAGTTCACCCTGCTGAAGCGGCGATAGACGAGCCCACGCTCCAGCATCTGGATGAAGAACCACTGATTCCAGCGGTAGTACTCGGGCGCGCCGGTGTTGACCTCGCGTTCCCAGTCGTAGCAGTAGCCCAGACTCTTAACTTCCTTCTTGAAGGACGCGATGTTCTCGGCCGTGCGCACCGCCGGGTGCACGCCGTCCTTGATGGCCGCGTTCTCGGCCGGCAGGCCGAGCGCATCCCAGCCCATGGGATGCAGCACGTCGAAGCCCTTCATCCGGAAGTAACGCGCGTACACGTCCCCGAGCAGGTAGTTGCGGACATGCCCCATGTGCATCTTCCCGCTGGGGTACGGCAGCATCTCGAGCACGTACTTCTTGGGTGCCCCGGGGCGGCTGCCTGCCCGGAAGATGCCCGCGTCGTCCCAACGGGTCTGCCACTTACCTTCAATCGCCTGCGGCTCGTAACGCTCGTTCATCGCCATATCTATCGAGTCTCTTAGAGTGGGGACGTGCCCCAGGCAACTAGTCTCGCCGGGACAAATCCGTCCCGAGCGGACGACGGCCCCTGGGGCGACTGACGGGAGGGCCCCCGGGGCCCCGGCCGCCTTCCTCGGCCCTCCAAGGACCGCCCCGCTTCTTCAGCCGGTGACGCGCCGCGGCCTCGCTGATGACAGGCGCAAATCCCTCGGGCTCCAGCGGCGGGCAAACATTCTCGCCAACCTGGATTCAAAGATTAGCAATAAAAGTGAGGATATGCCGTTGACGGCCAATCGTTGAGCCAGTGACGATTCACCTCACCGGCATCCTGCCTTGGGGGGAGCCGTCCATCCGCAGCGAGTGAGGACCGAATGACGCTGAGAAGGGCGTTGATTCCGGGGTGCGTGTTTGCACTCTTCTCGTTGGAAACGCTGGCTCAGGACGCGAATATCGCGCCGCCTGCTCCCGAAACACAGACGCCGGGGACACCCGCGCCAGGGGTTGCGCCACAGCCGGCGCTCACGGCGCCCTCGCCCGCGCCCGCGCCCGCCAACGTGCGCACGGTGAAAGGCCGCGTCGCGGACCGGCTCACCAACGAGGGACTGCCGCTGGTGCGTGTCATCATCAAGGGCACCACCCAGGGCGTGGAGACGGAGCTGGACGGCACCTTCACCCTGCCCAACGTGCCCGCCCGCGCGGTGACGCTGCTCTTCTCCAGTCAGGACTACGGTGAGCGGGAGGTGCAGATTGGCGCCAACCAGCGCACCGTCGAGGTCGCGCTGGAGAACATCTTCGCAGAGGAGATGGTGGTGGTGGGCCGCGCCAGTGAAGTGGCGCGAAAGAACCTGGCCAACTCGGTGGCCTCGGTGAACTCCGAGGAGATCAACCGCGCCCCCGCCCAGACGGTGGACCAGGCGCTCCAGGGCAAGGTCGCCGGCGCCAACATCCAGAGCAACGGCGGCGCGCCCGGTGGCGGCCTCCAGCTCCGGCTGCGCGGCGTGTCCACCATCAACGGCTCCTCCGCCCCGCTCTACGTCATCGACGGGGTGCTCGTCAGTGACGTGGCCATCGCCTCCGGTGTGTTCGCCATCACCGAGTCCGTGGCCGGCGCCAACGCGAACCCCACCCAGGACAACCAGGTCAACCGCATCGCGGACATCAACCCCAACGACATCGAGAGCATCGAGGTCCTCAAGGGTGCGTCCGCCGCCGCCATCTACGGCTCCAAGGCCGCCAACGGCGTGGTCATCATCAACACCAAGCGGGGCCGCTCCAGCGAGCCGCAGTTCGAGGTGACCCAGCGCCTGGGCATGTACACGCTGGCCAACAAGCTCGGCACCCGCCGCTTCAACAGCGTGGACGAGGTGCGCGACACGTTCGGCGAGGCCGCGGCCCAGTACTACGTGGAGGGTCGCCGGTTCGACCACGAGTCCGCCCTGGCCGGCCGCCGCGACTTGTCCTCGGAGACGCTGGCCAGCGTCAGCGGCGTGACGGGCAATACGAAGTACTTCGCGTCGGCGATGATCAAGAACGACGAAGGCATCATCGCCAACACCGGGTACGAGAAGCAGTCGTTCCGGCTGAACCTGGGCCAGAAGCTGGGTGAGGCGGTGGAGGTCAACGTCGCCACCAACCTGGTTCACTCCCTGGGCCAGCGCGGTCTGACGAACAACGACAACGCGAGCATCAGCAACTACATGGTGCTGCCACACGCGCCGGAGTTCCTCCCGCTGGAGGCCAACTCGGACGGCGTGTACCCGCAGAACCCCTTCCTCTCCAACCGCGCCAACCCATTGCAGACGGCCGCGCTGGTGAAGAACGATGAGAATGTGTGGCGCTTCATCGGGTCCGGCGACCTGACGTGGCACCTGTGGAAGACGGAGGCCCACCACCTGCGCGTGCTGGCCAACGCGGGCGTGGACCGGTTCCAGCAGGAGAACTCGCTCTTCTTCCCGCCCGAGCTCAACTTCGAGCCGCTGGATGACGGTCTGCCGGGCTCGTCGCTCTTCGGAACCAGCCAGGTGCGCAACCTGAACTCCGGCCTGAACCTGGTGCACACCTACAAGCCCACGTCGGGCGGCATCGTGGCGACCACGTCAGGCGGTCTCCAGTTCGAAGAACGCAACATCGACTCCGTCTACATCGTCAGCAAGAACCTGAACGCGGGCCGGCAGAACGTGGACAGTGGCACCGTGGTCAACCTGCGGCAGAACCGCTCGCTGGTGAGGGACCGGGGCTACTACGTCCAGGAGGAGCTCCTCCTGCTGGACGAGCGGCTGACGCTGGTGGGCGCGCTGCGCGGCGAGCAGAGCAGCGCCAACGGCAACCCCAACGCGCTGTTCCTGTACCCGAAGCTGGCCACCGCCTACCGGATTCCCTCGTTCCACCCGAAGGTGAACGAGTTCAAGGTCCGCGCGGCCTACGGTGAGACGGGCAACCTGCCGCTGTACGGAATGAAGTTCACCGGCCTGCGCGCCACCGGCAACATCGCCGGCAGCCCGGGTCTGGTGGGCACCGGCATCGCGGGTGACCGGAACATCAAGCCAGAGCGGCAGCGTGAGATTGAGGCCGGCGTGGACGCCCTCCTCTTCGGCGGCGACGTGGTCGCGGAATTGTCCATCTACCAGCGCAACATCAGTGACCTGCTGCTGCAGCGCGCCCTGGCCCCGTCCGGTGGCTTCGCCACGCAGATCTTCAACGGCGGCTCGCTGCGCAACCGTGGCGTCGAGGCCATGCTCCAGGTGACGCCCGTGCGCGGCGGCTTCGAGTGGACCAGCGGCGCGACGTTCGCCCTCAACCGCAGCCGGGTGACGGACCTGCCCGTTCCCGCGTTCCTCGCTGGCGGATTCGGCACCAGCCTGGGCGCCTTCCGCATCGAGGAAGGCGCGACGGCGACGCAGATTGTCGGCAACGACGGCGTCGACGAGAACGGCCGCCCGATTGTGCGGAAGATTGGCGACACCGAGCCCACCTTCCGCATGTCCTTCACCAACAGCCTCAAGTACCGGGACTTCAGCCTGTCCTTCCTGTTCGACTGGCAGCAGGGCAGCGACATCATCAACCTGACGCGGTACATCTACGACGACGCCGGGACGTCACCGGACTTCACGACGGGGGGCCGCGAGCGACTCGTACGGCAACGTACGCACGCGAGCACGTACATCGAGGACGCCAGCTTCCTCAAGCTGCGTGAGGTGACCTTCATGTACCAGTTGCCCAAGGACTGGGTGTCCATGGTTCCCGCGGTGAAGTCCGCCCGGCTCAGTCTGAGCGGACGCAACCTCCTCATGTTCACCGGCTACTCCGGGTTGGATCCGGAGGTGAGCAACTTCGGCAACCAGGCCGTCGCCCGCAACGTGGACGTGGCCCCCTTCCCTCCCAGCCGCAGCTTCTGGACCTCCATCGACGTCGGGTTCTGAGCCATGACCATCCAACTGACCAAGAAGGCATTCGTGGGGCTCTTCACCGTCCTGGGCCTGAGCGGCTGCGGGAGCCTGGACGTCCCGGACCTGAACAACCCCAGCCTCGATGACTTCCGCGAGCGGCCCACGCGTCCCGCGGTGCTCACCGCCGCCACGGGCTTGCTCCTCGGCCACCGCGCTGGTGTCGCCGCTCCCAACGGCTACGTGGCCCAGCTCGGCATCATCGGGCGCGAGGCGTACGTCTTCGACCCCGCGGACCCGCGCGCCGTCGGCGAACTGCTGGGCCCCACCCTGGACCCCGGCGGCCCGGCGTTCGGCGGCAATCACTGGACCTCGCCCTACCTGAACATCCGCAACGCCAATGCGCTGCTGGACTCCCTGGACAAGGTCCCCAACACGCCCGACGCAGAGAAGGAGGGCCTCCGCGGCTTCGCGAAGACGATGCAGGCCCTGGACTTCCTCGTGGTCATCAACACGCGAGACACCGAAGGGGCCCCCATCGACGTCAACCTGCCCATTGGCCAACTGGCCCCCATCGTGGGCAAGGAGGCGGTGTTCGAGCGAATCGCCGCGCTGCTCGACGAGGGCCACACCCACCTGGAGAACGCGGGGGAGACCTTCCCCTTCCAGCTCAGCCCGGGCTTCGCCGGCTTCAACACGCCCACGACGTTCCGGCAGTTCAACCGCGCGCTCGCCGCACGGGTGGCGGTGTACCGGGGGCGCTACCCCGAGGCGCTCACCGCCCTGAGCCAGTCCTTCCTCAACCAGACTCAGCCGTTGGAGCTGGGCATCTATCACTCGTTCGGGACGAACTCCGGCGACACCGACAATGGCCTCATCAGCGTCAACGTCTTCGCGCACCCGTCGATCGTCACCGACGCGGAGCTCCAGGACGATGGCACCGTGGATGACCGCGTGGTCCGGAAGCTCACGCGCCTGCCCGCGGTCCGGACCGCGGCGGACGGGAAGCTGTCGACGGAGTGGCGCTTCCGCATCTACCCCACGAACAACTCGCCCGTGACCATCATCCGCAACGAGGAGCTCATCCTCCTGCGCGCCGAGGCCAACATCGGTGCTCGGAACTTCGGCCCAGCCGCGGACGACCTCAACTTCATCCGCACCACCTCCGGCCGGCTGCCGCCGCGCCTGGACATCGATGAGAACAATGCCCTGGATGAGCTGCTGAAGCAGAAGCGGTACTCACTCCTGTTCGAGGGCGGCCACCGGTGGATTGACCTTCGGCGCTACGGGCGGCTCGACTCGCTCCCCCGCGAGCTGGACCCGGACATCGCGCCCCACGAGCGCTTCCCCATCCCCGCGGCGGAGATGAACGCGCGGCAGTAAACGCTTCTCGCAGTCCTTGAAGCTCCAGGTGCACGGCAGTCGGGCGTGCACCTGGAGCGCGGGCGCTCAGCCGCCCTGCTTCAACCCGGCCCGTTCGGCGACGAGCGCCCCCAGCGCGGACCAGTCCAAATCGCCGTGGCCCTGCGCGACGCCTCCCAGGAACTGGTCCTTCACGAGGCTGGCCAGGGGCATGGGCACCTCGGCGGTGCGCGCCGCGCCCAGGACGAGCTCCACGTCCTTGAGCCCCAGTCGCATCTTGAAGCCCGCCGGGCTGTACTTCTCCTCGGCGATGAGCTGCGCGTACCCCTCGAAGATGGGCGAGCGCGCGAAGACGGACTGGAAGACCTCCAGGAACACCTTCGGCTCGATGCCGGACTTGCGCGTCAGGGCGAAGGACTCGGCGAGCGCCTCCATCATCGACGCGATGAGGAAGTTGCCCGACAGCTTCACGACGTTGGCCGCGGGGGCACTTTCGCCCAGCACGGTGAGGCCGCGCCCCAGCGCCTCCAGCAACGGGCGGCACCGGTCCACGTCCTGCTTCGGACCGGCGGCCACCACCCACAGCTGCTTCGATGCCGCCGCGGTGGGACGGCCGAACACCGGCGCGGAGAGATACCGCTGACCAGCGCTCGCATGCGTCTCCGCCAACCGTTCGGAAAGCGCCACGGAGAGCGTGCTCGACGAGACGTGCACGGCCCCCGGCGCCAGTCCTGCCTGGAGCCCGTCCTGGCCGAAGACCGCGGACGTCACGGCCGCATCATCCGACAGCATGCTGAAGACGACCTCCGCGCCGCGAGCCGCCTCCGCGGGGCTGCGGGCAACGCGCGCCCCCTTCTCCTTCAACGGCGCGGCCTTGGACTCGGTGCGATTCCACACCGTCAGCTCGTGCCCCGCGGCCACCAGGCTCGTCGCCATGGGCAGTCCCATGTTGCCCAGGCCAATGAATCCCACCTTCATGCGCGTCTCCTCCCGGAAGCGGCCCGGATAATCCGCGCCCAGGAGCTCCACCACCGCAAAGCACGCGCACGTCCAGGAGCGAACGCGGAGCGCCCTACTCCGGCCGGTCCTCGGAGACATCCAGGCGCTCGAAGGCGCGGCCCAGCGCCATGACACCCAGCCACACCTCCCCCACCAACACACCCGCCGCGACGAAGCCCGCCACGGGCAAGGCCCAGGGGCCCAGCAGCGTCGACACAGCGAGGCCCACCACGAGCGCCACCAGCCCCGCGGGAATCAACCCCACCAGCATCACCACCAGCGTGCCCACGACAGCCAGCAAGCGCTGGCCCATCGCCTCGATGCCGCGTGCCCGCTCGCCTGTATCCGCCGGTACCCACGAGGGGAAGAGGACCACCGCGGCGTTCTGCACGAAGAGGCCCGACAGCGACACGGCCGGAAGCAGGAACGCCAGCGCCAGCCCTCCTGGCCACCACCAGCCGCCCAGGCGCGAGGCCTCCACGCCGGGCCCCAGGACGAGCGCCACCGCCAACAGCGCGAGCTGGAACGAGGCCAGGGCCAGCGAGGATGCCGCCAACTGCGCGCGCACCACCTGCCGTCCTGTCAGTGGCATGGCGCGCAGCAGGTCCAGCTTGGGCAGGTCCATCCGCAGGTCCATGCGGAACGCGCTCGGCCCCACCACCGTCAGCATCATCGACAACGCCAGCGCCACCGGCCCGAGCACCCGCCGCGTGTCCGTGAACAGACGCGTGTCGCCCATCATCGCCGCGATGACACCGCCCAGGATGATGAAGGCGAGGAACACCGCGAACCCGCCGCCCATCCGCTTGCGCGCAATCAGGTTCTTCCAGATGAGCGCCACCTCCGGTCGGCCTCGAGGCAGCAGCCGGAATGGAGGGCGGCTCAACGTGAGTGAGCCCACACGCGTCATCCGCCCCGAGGCCCGCAGCATGCGCTCCCGTGAGCGGGACTCCGCGCGCACCACCGCCGTCTCCTCGAACGGGACTTCGGCCCAGAGCACCCAGCCGTAGTGCGCCGCCATCAGCGCCAACACCGGTGGCAGGGCCCACAGGAAGTCGCCCACGCTCTGCGCCAGCGCTGGCGCCACCAGCAGCCGGCCCGGCCACAACACGGCCGCCACGCCGGGTGACGCCATCAGCGCCTGCAACCACTCGCGAAGCGCGCGGCCTGATGACAGGTCCTCGGACACCGGGTGCTCTCGCAGCGAGGTGAACACCGCCAGCACCACGAGCGCCAGGACACCCCCCACCGCGCCCCAGCGGACCACCTGGCCCCAGAGGCCCCATGCCGACAGCCGCGTGCGCATGAAGGACGCCGCCGTCGAGTGCAGATAGAGCGTGCCCAAGGCCAGACACGCCCCCACGAAGAAGAGGACGGGATGCGGGCTGATGGTCCTCCCGAGGAACAGCGTGGCGAACAGCGCGCCCAGCGACGTTCCCAGGAGCCCGCGCACCAGCTTGTATTGCAGCAGGGCCCTGCGAGGGACGGGCGCGGGGAAGAGTTGCACCACGTCCGTCTCCGAGAAGGTCAGCGACGGCCGGTCCCGGCCCAGCGCCCACGCGGCGAACAACGTCCCCAGCGCGGAGCCGACCAGCGACAGCTCGGCGAACAACCGCACACCCTCGGACACCGTGCCCACCGACCCACGGAAGTCCAAACGCCGGAAGAAGACGGAGTAGAGATACGCCGCGCCCACCAGGGCGCCCAGGAGGTAGCGCGGCTTGCGAAGCCGCTCCAGCTGCCGCCGGACGCGATTGCGCCAGGTCGCGGCCCAGAGGAAGGCCACCGCGCGAGGGAAGCTCACGGCGCCTGCGTTCCCGCGCTGGTGATTCGGACGAAGAGCTCTTCCAGCGAGGCGTGCTCCCCTTCCGCGCCACTCAGTCGCGCGCGGATGTCTTCCAGGCTGCCCAGCGCCATGGCCTTGCCGCCCGCGATGACGAGCAGCCGGTGGCACAGCTCCTCCACCAGCGGCAGCAGATGCGAGGACAGCACCAGGGCCGCGCCCTCCTCCGCCCGGCGCCGCAGCGACGCCTTCATCCGCCGGATGCCGATGGGGTCCAGGCCGGTGAGTGGCTCGTCCAGGAGGATGAGCTTTGGCGAATGCAGGAAGCCACAGGCGATGGACAGCTTCTGCTTCATGCCTCGCGACAGCTCGCCCGGCAGGGACTTCTCCTTGCCCGTCAGCTCCATCTCCTCCAGCAGCGCGCGGCCCCGCTCCTCCCAGTCCTCCACGCCGTAGAGCCGCGCCGTGAAGTTCAGGTGCTCCCACACCGTGAGGTATTCGAAGAAGCGCGGCTCGTCCGGCAGGAAGGCCAGCGCGCGCTTCGCTTCCACCGGCGTCTGCGACAAGTCATGTCCCGCGACCAGGATGCGGCCCGAGCTGGGCGGCAGGATGCCCGCCAGACACCGCAGCGTGGAGGTCTTCCCCGCACCGTTGGGCCCCACCAACCCGAGCACCTCACCGGGCGCCACCTCGAAGGTGAGCCCCTGCACGGCCTTCACCTCGCCATACGCCTTCTCCAGGCCCTCCACCCGCAGGACAGAATCCATTCGTACGCGCTCGCCTTCAGTCCAGCTTCAGCAGGTCCCGAACGGTATCCAGCACGACCTTCGCCTGCACGGGTTTCACCAGGTACGCGCTCGCGCCCAGCTTCATCGCGCGCTCCCGGTCCGCCGCCGCGCCCTCCGTGGTGACGACGATGATGGGGACGTTCCGGTACTCGGTCGCCTGCCGGATGTGACTGATGAGCTTCAGCCCGTCCATCAGCGGCATGTTGATGTCCGTGAGCACCAGGTCGAAGCGGCCCTGCGTCAGCTTCTTCAAGCCCTCGGCGCCGTCCTGCGCCTCGGTGCACACCACGCCGGACAGGCGCTGCAGCGCGTACATGATGCTGCGCCGCATGGCCTGCGAGTCATCCACCACCAAGGCTCGAATCTGCTGCGTCATGGGCCGCGGACGTTAGCACCCGCGCGCCAAGGTCCGGAGTTTCAGCGCCGCCGCCGCGCCAGGGCCGCCAGCGCCGGGCCGATGTCACCCAGTGGAATCACCCGCTTCACCGCCCCGGTGGCGATGGCCTCGCCCGGCATGCCGAACACCACCGAGGTCTCCTCCGACTGCGCCCAGACCTCGCCGCCCGCGCGGTGCACCTCACGGGCTCCCTCCGCGCCGTCCGCGCCCATGCCCGTCAGCACCACGCCCAGGGCCTTGGCGCCCAGCACCTGCGCCATGCTGGCGAAGAGGCGGTCCACGCTGGGCGCATACTTGTCCACGTGCGTGGGCGGCGGCGTGTGCAGCTCCAGCCGGGAGCCCCGCTCGGCCACCACCATGTGCCGCCCGCCCGGAGCGATGTACACGTGCCCCGGCTGCACCAGGTCTCCGTCACGGGCCTCCGTCACGGTGAAGGGACCGATGCGGTCCAGCCGGTCCGCGAAGGCGCGGGTGAACTGCGGCGGCATGTGCTGGCAGACCAGCACGCACGGCGTGGGCTCCACGGCCAGTCCCTCCAACACCCGCTGCACCGCGGGGGGACCGCCCGTGGAGGCGCCCACGGCCACCACCAGCGGCGGCTCGCCCGCCACCGCCATGGCGCGGGCCCCTGGCGCCGCGTGCCGGTAACCGGGGCGCACGTGCCGCGCTGCCCGGACCTTCTCCAGCAGCTCCACGCGAAGCGCCTCCATGGCCTCGAACGTCGGGTGCTGCGGCTTGGCGATGAAGTCGAACGCCCCCAACTCCAGCGCCTTGAAGACATCCGACCGGTGCGAATAGCTGGAGATGACGATGACGGGCGTGGGCGCCGTGCGCATCAGCAGGCGGAGGAACGTGTAGCCCCCGAGCTTCGGCATCTCCAGGTCCAGCGTCACCACGTCGGGCTTCAGGTCCACGACCTTCTTCAGCCCCTCTTCGCCATCCGCCGCGCGGTCCACCACTCGCACGTCCGGCTCCGACTCCAGCATCGTGGAGAGGGTGCGCCGGTTGTGGGCCGAGTCGTCGATGACCAGTACGGAGATGACGTCCTTGCTGATCATCGACGCGCTCCTTCGTCCAGCTCCGGCCTCCGGTACACCAGGTCCCCGCGCAGGTGAACGAACTCGAAGTCCGAGCCCAGGTTCAGCAGGTTCTCTGAGTGTCCCAGCAGCAGGTGCCCCCCTGGCACCAACCGGTCCCGAACGATGCTCAGGAACTTCCGGCGTGCCGCCAGGTCGAAGTAGATGAGCACGTTGCGGCAGAACACCACGTCCATGCGTGGCACCAGTTGGCTACCCATCTCGTCCAGCAGGTTGTGGTGGCCAAAAGACACCCAGGCGCGCACTTCGTCCCGGACGCGCACGCGGTTGTTTCCCAGCGAAACGAAGTGGCGCTCCAGCAACTCCGGCGAGGTGGCGCGCAGCGCGGAGGGCCCGTACTCCGCTCGCCGCGCCATGGCCAGCACGCGCCGGGAGATGTCCGTGCCCAGGACCTCCACGTCCCAGTCGTCGAAGCGGCGGCTGTCCTTGAGGAGCATCGCCAGCGTGTAGGCCTCCTCCCCGGACGAGCAACCCGCGGACCACACCCGCAGCCGGCGCAGCCGCGCGTTGCGCTGCTCCACCACCGGGAGCAGTTCGTCCGTGAAGGACTTGAGCTGCGTGGGCTCGCGGAAGAAGTACGTCTCGTGGGTGGTGAGGGATTCGACGGCCGCCTCCAGTTCGGCGTGCCGGTTGGCGTCGTAGCGCAGGTAGCGGTGATACGCGCCGTAGTCCGGCAGCCCCAGCAACTCCAGCCGGGGCCACAGGCGGCGCTCCATCACGAACTTCATGTCCTCGTGCACCAGGATGCCGCAGTGCGAATACACGTGGTCCCGGAGGAGACGGAACTCCTCCGCTGACATCTCCGGACGTCCGTCGTCGAAGCGTGCCATGGAGCCCTCTCAGCGCCGGAGCAGGCGCTCCACGGCGTCGGAGAGGGCTCGCCGCGCCAGGGCGTCCGACTCCTCCTCCAGCGCCTCCTGGGCGGCGGACAGACACTCCGGCCCCGCCGAATCTCCCAGCACCCGCGCCGCCGCCGCGCGAACATCCCAGCGCGCATGACGCAGCAGTGACAGCGCCATCGTCACCCCGGCCGACGACTCCGCCCCCGCCACCAACGCCGCCTTCACCACCTCCACGTCCGGATGGCCCGCGGCCTCCCGCAACACTCCTGGGCCCGCCGCTCCCATCCGCGCCAGGGCCCGCACCGTGGCCACCGCCAGCGCGCCATCCGCGTCTCGCGTCAGGGCCACCAGGTCCGGTACCCGGTCCAACGCGCCGCAGTCCCCCGCCGCCTCCACCGCGGCCACCCGCACGGAGGGGTCCTCGTCCCTCAGTACCGGCGACAGCAGCGCGCCCGCGTCCGGCCCGCCCAGTCGCGCCAGGGCCCGCGTGCCCGCGATGCGCACCGGCACGGACTCATCCGCGAGCGCCGCGCGCACCAGCTCCCGACCGACGTCGCCATCCAGCTCACACGCCGCCACCACCGACGCCGCGCGCCACCGGGGGTCCTCGTCCCGCGCCAGCCGCTTTAACGAGGGCAGGGCCGGCACTCCGCCCACGCGGGCCAGGGCGGCGACCGCCGCGGGCGTGGCCCTGCGCGCCACAGCATCCTCCAACGCCTCCAGCACCGCCGGCCGACACGACTCCGCCAGTTCGGCCAGGGAACGCGTCGCCGCCCCCGCCAGGGATGGCTCTTCCAACAGGGCGACGAGCGGCGACACCGCCGAGGCCGCGCCCGTGCGCCCCAAGGCACGCACCACCACCGCGCGAAGCTCGTCCTCCACCCACTCCAGCAACGCGCACAGCGTTGCCACCGCCGAGGCGTCGACCAGGTCCACCAGCGCTTCGGCCGCGGCGGCCCGCGCCGGCAGAGACAGCTCCGGCAGGCGATGAAGCAAGGTGCGCCCGCCGGCCGGCCCCAGCCTTCCCAGCGTGTGCAGCACCTCGCGCAGCAGCCGCGCC
Organism: Myxococcus sp. NMCA1; assembly: GCF_026810205.1. Taxonomy (NCBI): domain Bacteria; kingdom Pseudomonadati; phylum Myxococcota; class Myxococcia; order Myxococcales; family Myxococcaceae; genus Myxococcus; species Myxococcus sp. NMCA1. The sequence continues at coordinate 6,035,834 of NZ_CP113950.1, forward strand.
TCGCGCGCGCACTCCGCCACAGGCACGGCCAGCGACGCATCGCCCAGCGAGGCCACCGCCACCAGCGTGCCCGCGCGCACCATGACGTCCTCGGACGCCAGCGCCTCGGTCAGTCGCGGCGTTACGCCGGGCAGGGGCAAGAGCGCCTTCCGCACCACCGCTTCGAGTTCCCCGCGCCGCGCACCGCCGGAACGCGCGGCCTGTGTCCCCAGGGCGGACAGCGCCGCCTCTCGCACCGAGCGCAACTCCGACGTGAGCCCCTGGCAGATGCGCACCGTCGCATCCGCCTCCGGAATGAGGCCCAGCATCCGGTAGGCGCTCCGCTGAAGCCGAGGGTCCTCCAGCAAGGCCTTCACCAGCGGAAGGGGCGCCGCATGCTGAAGCAGCGTCAACCCTTCCAGGGCGGACAGGCGAAGCAGCGGCTCCGGCTCGGCCAGCAGCGACTCCAGCGCGGTGACGGCTTGCGCGCCGCCGATGCGCCCCAGTGCCTCCGCCGCGGACACGCGCACGTTGAGGTCCGCGTCCGAGAGCGAACGCACCAGCGGAGCCTCCGCATCGCGATGCCCCAGTTGACCCAGGATGTCCGCGGCGAACTTCCGCTGGTCCGGGTCTGGATGGGCCAGCAGGCCCACCAACGGGCCCAACGCGGCACTGCCCAGCCCCGCGAGCGCCTCCGCCGCCGCGTTCCGAGCCCCCGTCTCCCCTCGCTCGCCCAGCACGGAGATGAGCCGGGCCGCGAGCTCGCTCGAGGCGGGCATCCGCTTGAGGGCCTCCGCCGCGACGTGGCGCACGCGCCAGCTCTCGTCATGCAAGCCGACGACGAGAATCTCCAGAACGCCCGCGGTGCACGGGTCCAGCGATTGGAGCGCGAGGTAGCGCGCCTCTTCCGCGACCGGGGGCTCGGAGTGGGGGCTCATGTGTCGAAGACCTGGTCAGACCCTGGTTGGAGGTAGAACCAGAGGGCGTAGGCCCCCAGGGCCGTGCCCAGTGGAACGTTGGGAATGGCGAGGATGCCCAGCACCAGCGTCAGCGTCCTCGACCACGCCTTGCGGTTCAGCAACCCGAAGCCGGTGATGACACCTGGCAGCCCCAGCAACGCGAGGCACCCGCCCACGCCCATGCCCACGGCCACAATCAGCGCCCGCTCCTCGGGCTTCGCGCCCGGCAACAGCCCGCCCATCGCCCCGATGAACAGCATCACTCCCACGGCGATGAGCACCGACAGCCCGTTGATGACGATGAAGAGGATGCCGAGAATTCTACGGTGCTGCTCCAGTCCTTGATGGCTCACCTCAATCCCCCATGTGTGCGCCTACGTCGTGTTCCTTGAAGACTCGCGCTCCAACTCCACGCGCAGCAATGCCTTGAGGTCCAGCAACAGCCGGAGCCGGTCCGGTGGCCCGCAGACACCGACGACAAAGGGCGTGTGTCCCGCCACCATCAGCGCGGGCGCGGGCTTGATGTCGCCGCGCCGCACGCGCAGCACCTCCGCCACCCGGTCCACCTTCACCGCCACGCGCCGCGTGCCCAGCTTGCAGACCAGCAGCCGCGTCTTCGGTGTCTCCGGCCCCGGCGCGCCCAGGAGCCGGAACCGCAGGTCCACCACCGGCAGGATGAGGCCGCGCAGATGGACCACGCCCTCCACGAACGCCGGCGCGTGCGGGATGGGGGTGATGCGCTGGAGCGGGAGGATTTCCTCCACCCGCATGATGTCCAACACGTACTCCTCCGCGCCGATGAAGAAGGCACAGAGCTGGACCACCAGGTCCGCGGCCGAGGCCACTTCATCCGTGACCGCGTGGGGACGCCGCGGCAGCAGGTTGACGGAGTCCTTCATGGGGCGAGCGCCTGTTCCGCGTCCAAGAGGATGTAGAGCATGGGGCCGCGCCGGCCCATGCCCACCACGCAATCCCTGTCACCCACGCGCAACCCTGGTGGCGGTGCCTCCAGCATGGACGGCTTGAGCTTCACCACGCCCACCACGCCATCCACCCACACCCCCGCGGGCCCCGTCTCCGTGCGCAGCACGAGGATGCGAGCACTCCGGGGCGGAGCCGGCGCGTCGGGCCCGGCGACCAGGGGCGCCCGTTCCGCCAGCCGCAACCGCACCTTGACGTCGTACACGGGCAGCAGCTCACCGCGCAGGTTCATCACGCCCAGGAGCTGGGGCTCGGCGCGGGGAATCTCCGTCAGCGGCGGAACCTTGGAGATTTCACGTACCCCCCGGATGGGGACCGCGTAGCACTCCCCTTCCAGGCGGAAGGCCAGGTACTCCTCGGGCACCTCCTCGGGGGCCGCGGGCAATACGCCGTCACTGCCCACCGCGAAATCATGGAGCCCGGAGACGTCCTCGTCAGGACGGTAGAAGAAGTCGTCGAGCAGCTCCGAGAACCGGGACACAGCGACGCAGGATAGCAGCCGGCGCGCCCGTCCGCAGCGAGGGTCAGGCGCGACGCCGCTCCACGGCCATGCCCTCTTCCAGGAGCGCCGCCACGTCCAGCACCAGGACGGTGCGCCGGTTGCCCAGGTCGGTGGCGCCGGAGATGCCCCGGACGGACTGGAGCCGGCCCCCCAGGGGCTTGGTGACGATGTCCTGCTGGCCGTGCAGTTCGTCCACGGCGATGCCCAGGCGCTCCTGGGCCAGCCCCACCACCACCACGAAGTGGCGGCTCACCGGACGCTCCGGCAGGGCGAACATGCGAGACAGCCGCACGAAGGGCAGCGTCTGCCCACGCAGGTCCAGGACCTCGCGCCGCTCCACGGTGCGGATTTCCTTGGGCTGGACGGAGATGATTTCGAGCACGCTGTTGAGCGGCACCGCGTAGGTGCGGCCACTAACGCCCACCAGCAGCGCGCGGATGATGGCCAGCGTGACGGGGAGCGTGAGGTGGAAGGCGGTGCCCTTTCCGCGCTCGCTCCACACGTCGATGATGCCCGACAGGTTGCCCAGGTTGTTCTTCACCACGTCCAGGCCGACGCCCCGGCCGGAGAGCTCGGACACGCTGCGGGCGGTGGAGAAGCCGGGCTGGAAGATGAGGTTGAGCAGTTCCCGCCGGCTCATCTCCTGGGCCTGCGCGAAGGTGATGAGGCCGCGGGTAATCGCCACCTCGCGCACGCGCACCTCGTCGATGCCGGCGCCGTCGTCACTCACCTCGATGGCGACGTGGTTGCCCTTCTGCTCGGCGCGCAGGCTCACCACCGCGCGGCGGGGCTTGCCCGCGGCCAGACGGGCGTCAGGGGATTCGACGCCGTGGTCGATGGCGTTGCGGATGAGGTGCATCAGCGGGTCGCTGAGCTCCTCGACGATGAGCTTGTCCAGCTCCACCTCGCCGCCGCTGATGGCGAGCTCGATTTCCTTCCCCGCCTCGCGGGTGATGCGGCGCACCAGCCGTGCCAGCTTGTCGAACACCTGGCCGACGGGGACCATCCGCGCTTCGAGGAGACCTTCCTGGAGGGCTTCCAGCTTGCGCTCCAGGCCCCGCGTCTCGCGCGCCAGCTCCTGGCCGAACAGCTTGGAGAGCGCCACCGCGCCGTCCTGCCTCGCGGACTCCGCGAGCCGCTGGAGGTTGGCCTTGATGAGCAGCAGCTCGCCCACCATGTTGATAAGGCCATCCAGGCGCCCGATGTCCACGCGCACGGTCTGCGTCAGGGAACGCAGCGACGTGTCCGCCGTCAGTGCCGATGGGGGACTCACGGGAGCGCCGGCCGGTGGCGCTGGGGCTACCGAGAGATTCTTGGATGATGCCTTGGCGGCGCCCTGGAGGTAGGCGACGACCGGCACGCTGGAGGGCCCAGGCACGGGAGTCGGTGAAGGCGAGCCGCTGGCATCGGCAGGCATGGCGGCGTCCGCCGTGGGCCATTCCAGGAGCCCGGGCTCCGTGTCTTCCGGTACGTGCGAAAGGAGCGGCTGCCGCGCCTCGGGAGGCATCGCGGCGGGCGTTGCGCGCACGCCCTTCTTCTTGCCGCCGCCCTTGGGCGACGTCGAATGCCCCGCCGCGGGCGCCTCCTTGGCGTCCGCGGACGTGCCTCGGATTGCGGAGCCTCGGGGGCCGCGCGAGGGTGTTGCTCCCTTCCGCGACGTCTCTGTGGTCGCATCAGTCACGCGGACGGGTGCATCAGGTGCCGCGAGGCCCCCTGCCTCTGCGTACTGAGCAGTGCCTGCGTCCCTATCGCGTGTCGCCGCGTCTCCTGGCCGCGTCTCCGACTTCGCTCCCCCGGACGCGCGAAGCGTCGCGGCGGGTTGCACGGCCTGAAGCAACGCGCTCGTCGCGGCCGCTGCGGCCGGGCGCACCGTCAGCGCGGCCAGCTCCGCGGGCGTCCCCTGCAGTCCCGTCTCCAGGGACACACGGTCGACCTGCGCACCAAAAATCAGGTCGAACGCGATGCCATGCGCGCCCCCCGGCTGCGCGGACGGCAGCGTGCTGATGACCTCGCCCAGCGGCTTGAGCCTCGCGTTGAGCTCCGCCAGGCCCTTGTCGAAGTCGGACAAATCAAAGGCGGCTCGCACGCGCCACAGCGACACTCCCCGCCGCACGTTCTCCCGCAGCCGGTGCTCCTCGTACTCCGTGAAGACGGAGCGGACCTGCGCCTCCAGTTCCAACCGGTCCAGCGGGTCGTCGTCAGCAACCTCCACCGGAGCACCCATCGACGCCATCCGCGCGGACATTGCCTCCACGCGGGCGGACAGGCTTTCGCTCTCCGTGCCACGAGCGGCCTCGCCCAGCAGTGCCTGGAACGCATCCAGGACTTCGATGAGCGCATCCAGGACCGCGCCATCCAGCAGCAGCTTCCCCAGCCGAAGCCTGTCGAGCAGGTCCTCTGTCCCGTGCGCCAGCCGGGAGATGCGCTCCTGGCCGAACAGCCCGGACAACCCCTTGAGCGAATGCGCCGCGCGGAAGATGCCGTTGACCAGGTCCGGGTCCGCCTCGTGGCCCCGGCGCTCGTCGAGCACGAGCAGGTCCCTGGCCAGGGCGTCGAGAATCTCCGTCGCCTCGGCCACGAACTCGGCCAGCGCCTTGCTTCCCGGACTCACGGCAGCTTCAGGTAGCGCCGCAGGAGCGCTTCGAGGCTCCCGGGGATGAAGGGCTTGACCAGATACTCCGCGGCGCCCAGCGCGAGCCCGCGCTCGCGGTCCAGGTCGCGCCCCTCCGTGGTGATGATGAAGAGCGGCACGTCGCGGTAGTTGGGGTTCTTCTTGACGAAGTTGATGAGCTCCAGCCCGTTGATGTCAGGCATGTTGATGTCGGTGATGATGAGCTCGAAGCGGTGACGCGGCAGCAGCTTCAGGGCCTCGAAGCCGCTCGAGGTCACCACCACCTCGACGCCCTCCACGGCCTCGACCATCGCGGCGATGTACTCGCGCGATGCTTTCGAGTCCTCGACAATCAACACCTTGACACGCATGTGCGCTCGCCCCGGGCGAGGCATGCTAGCAGAAGGCCCGCCCGCCGAGCGTCAGCCCTTGCGTGCAGGCAGCGACTTGACGAGTCCCTTGTCCGCCAGGACCGCCACCCGTCCGCCCTTGAACGCGGGCAGGAAGCCCTTCTGGAAAGCCTCCGCCCGCGCGGCGTCCTCTACCTGGCCACCGGCGGGCACTTCCAACGCCACGGACTCCACCCGGGCCTTGGACAGCACCCGTCCCGCTTCGGCCAACGCGGCGTTCAGCGTGCCCGCGTCCAGCCGCTGGCGCGCGCCCAGGCCCACCACGAAGATGCGGGGCACCGACAGCTTCCCGTCCGAGGGCAGCAGCAGCCAGTCATCCTTCGCGCCCGTGAAGAAGCCAGCCTTGAGCACCCGCGAGAGCGAGCCACACAGCCGCCAGTCCACGAAGCCCGCGGAGGACGGCAGGGGCCGGTCATCCTCGGCGATGAAGAGGCAGAGCGCGTCCACCCCGCCGAGCGTGTCCAGGCCCTCCAATCCGATGTCGTGCGTCGTCGTCTGGCTCACGGCGCGTCCCTCGCGGCTGGCGTCAGCGGCTCACGGCTTGTTCAAGGCGACCGCGACGCGGTCCAGGAGCCCGTTGACGAACGCGCTCGATTCTTCATTGCCGAAGTTCTTGCCCAGCTCCACCGCCTCGTTGATGGACACCTTGCGGGGGATGTCCGGGCGGTACTTCAGCTCGAAGATGCCCAGTCGCAGCACGTTCCGGTCGATGCGCGACATGCGGTCCAGGCGCCAGTTGTGGCTGTGGCGCTCGATGAGCTGGTCGATTTCGTCCCGGTGGGACTGCACACCTTCCACCAGTTCCCGGGCGAACTTAACCGCGTCCGGGTCCCGCTTGTTGCTCTCCTCGGCGGCCGACCAGGCCGACTCCAGCGCCTCCGCCGTCGTCGCGGTGGCCATCTCCAACTGGTAGAGCGCCTGCAGCGCACGCTCACGTCCCGTTCTTCGCGCGCCCATGGCCTACGCCTTCCTTCCGTCCGTCGCCGACATCTTCGCGTACAGATTGACCATCTCGATGCAGGCCAGTGTGGCCTCCGCTCCCTTGTTCCCCGCCTTCACGCCCGCCCGGTCGATGGCCTGTTCCACCGTGTCCGTCGTCAACACGCCGAAGGTGACCGTCGTGGCCGGAGTGGCCGCCGCGGCCTCGAAAGCCACCGCGCCAATGCCCTTGGCGCACTCGCCGGCCACGTAGTCGAAGTGCGGCGTCCCGCCCCGGATGACGGCGCCCAGGGTGATGACACCCACGTACTGCCGGGTCTCCGTCACGCGCCGGACCAGACCGGGCAGTTCATAGGTTCCGGGGCAGCGGTACACGTCGATGTCCGCGTCGGCCACGCCGTGGCGCACCAGCGTGTCCACGGCGCCCTTGGCCAGCTCCTCGGTGATGAAGCCGTTGAAGCGGGCCACGCAGATGGCGAAGCGGCCCTTGGGGGGTAGAAAGTCACCGTCGAAGTAGCGAGGCATGCCGCGCTTCCTACACCACCCCGGGGCCCGGCGTCGCCTGCTACGGCGTGCCGAACCCCGCAGCCGAGATGGCCGCCGCCGTCAGCCCGCCGCCGCCCCCAGGTGCCCCCTGGCCCCGCTGGAGCGCGAACAGCCGTGCCACGTACTTCCCAATCTGGTCCGCCTCCAGGTTCACCTTCGACCCCACGCCTCGCGCCTTCAAGGTGGTGCGCTCCTGCGTCTCCGGGATGAGCTGCACCCGGAACCGGTCCGCCTCCAGCGTGTTCACCGTGAGGCTGATGCCGTCGATGGCCACCGAGCCCTTCTCGATGAAGTACGGCGCCAGCGCTTCCGGCAGCCGGAAGCTCATCACCCAGGAGCCACCCTCCGGGTAGGTCTCCAGCACCTCGCTGACGGCGTCCACATGGCCAGAGACCAGGTGCCCGCCCAGCCGGTCCCCCAGCGCCAGGGCTCGCTCCAGATTCACCCGGTCTCCGGGCTTCACGGCGCCCAGCGTCGTCCGCCGCAGCGTCTCCGGCGCGGCCTGCACGCGGAAGGTGTCGCCGGTGCGCTCCACCACCGTGAGGCAGGCGCCGTTGACGGCAATCGACTCGCCCAGCTCGAAGGCCGCCGCGCCCAGCGAGGTGTGAATCCACAGGTCGGTCATCCCGCCGGGAATGACGCGCTCCACCCTGCCAAGGTCCTGAATGAGGCCGGTAAACATGGGGCCGTTTATAACGGACCGGCCCCGTCCACGCCCACGGCCGCGCGTGTCCTACAGCAGCGCCTGGAGCAGGATGTCGTCACCATGGCGTTCGAAGGCGAGGTCCTTCACCGCCAGGGCCTGGGCCATCTCCTTCACACCCAGGTCGCCGGCCCAGGACAGGCCCGGGCTGCCAATCAGCTTGGGCGCCAGGAACAGCGCCAGCGAATCCGCCAGGTGCCCGCGCAGGAAGGAGCCGTACATCTCCGCGCCGCCCTCCACCATGACGTGGTTGTGGCCGCCCTTCGCCAGCCGCCGCAGCAGGGCCTTGAGGTCCACCTGTCCCGCCTTCTCGCGGAGCTGCCAGACGTCCACGCCCTGAGCCAGGAAGCGCCGCGCCTTGCGCCCCTCCGGGTCCTCCAGCGTGGCCACCACGGTGCGCGCGGGGCTGCGCTGCGTGAAGACGGTGTAGCCCGGGGACAGGCGCAGGTGGCTGTCCACCACCACGCGCAGCGGGTCCTTCCCGCCGCCACCGGGCAGCCGCGTGGTCAGCTTCGGGTCGTCCTTCCGGACGGTGTTGGCGCCCACCAGGATGACGTCCACGGAGTCACGCAGCCGGTGGACCCAGGCGCGCGCCGGCGCCCCCGTCACCCAACGCGAGTCACCGGTGGCGGTGGCCAGCTTCCCGTCCAGCGTCACCGCCGCCTTGAGCGTCACCCAAGGCAGGCCGGTGCGAATCATCTTGAAGAAGGGCCGGTTGAGGCGGTCCGCGTCCTCCGCGAGCACGCCCGTGAGGACCTTGAGGCCGGCGCGCCGCATCCGCGCCACGCCCTTGCCACTCACCTTCGGGTTGGGGTCCGCCGACGCGCAGATGACGCGCCGGACGCCCGCCTCGATGATGGCCATGCTGCACGGCGGGGTACGCCCATAGTGGTCGCACGGCTCCAGCGTGGTGTAGAGGTCCGCGCCCTTCGCGCGCGCACCGGCGGCCTCCAGCGCGACGACCTCCGCGTGCGCGCTGCCCGCCTTCTTGTGGTAGCCGCGGGCGATGATGCGCCCGCCCTTCACCAGCACCGCGCCCACGACGGGGTTGGGGCTGGTGCGGCCCAGGCCCTTGGCGGCTTCCTCCAGCGCGATGCGCATGAAGAACTCAGCCACCGCCCGGTCGAAATCCGCCGCTCGCTTCGCCCGGGGCGCCCGTGTCGCTTCCAACCTTGCCCGTGTCAGCAGCCGCATGTGCTTACTCTAACCGCCCTTGTCCACCGGTGCCGTGGGAGGCACCTGGCGCTGCTCGCGCGCCTCCGCCTCGCGCAAGGCCTTCAGCTCGTCCATGAACTCCGCGATGTCGCGGAAGCTGCGGTACACGGACGCGAAGCGGACATAGGCCACCTCGTCCAGTTGCCGCAGCCGGCGCATGATCTCCTCGCCGATGACGGACGAGGGCACTTCCTTCTCGCCCATGCCCTGCAGCTGCCGCTCGATGGCGACCACCGTCTCCTCGAGCTGATCCGCGGACACGGGCCGCTTCTCGCACGCCTTCTTCAGCCCGTTGACGATCTTCTCCCGGTCGAACGCCTCGCGCCGCCCGTCCTTCTTCACGATGAGCGGATAGAGCTCCTCCACCCGCTCATACGTGGTGAAGCGGCGCTTGCAGGCCAGGCACTCGCGGCGCCGCCGGATGACGGAGCCCTCGTGTGACTCGCGGGAGTCGATGACCTTGTTCTCGGCGTCCTGACAGAAGGGGCAGCGCATGGAAGGGTACGACCCGCCAGTCTACTTCAACCGCGAGGCGTAGAGCGGGAATCCCTGCGCAAGCTCCTTCACCTGCCCCTTGATGCGGGCCAGCGCGGCGTCGTCCTGCGCGGCGTCCAGCGCCTCGCCGATGAGCCGCCCCACCACCGCCATCTCCGCCTCGCGCATGCCGCGCGTGGTGATGGCCGGCGTGCCCACCCGGATGCCGGACGTGGTCATCGGCTTCTCCGGGTCGAACGGAATCATGTTCTTGTTCACGGTGATGCCGGCCTTGTCCAGCACCGCTTCGGCCACCTTGCCCGTGAGCTTCTTGGGGCGCAGGTCCACCAGCATCAGGTGGTTGTCCGTGCCACCGGACGTCAGCCGCAGGCCCGCGCGCTGGAGCGCCTCCGCCAGCGCCTTCGCGTTGGCGACAGTCTGCTGCTGGTACGCCTTGAACTCCGGCGACAGCGCCTCCTTGAAGGCCACCGCCTTGCCGGCGATGACGTGCATCAGCGGGCCGCCCTGGATGCCGGGGAAGATCTGGCTGTTGATGGTCTTCGCATATTGCTCGCGGCTCAGCACCAGGCCGCCGCGCGGACCGCGCAGCGTCTTGTGCGTGGTGCTGGTGACGATGTCCGCCACCGGCACCGGCGAGGGGTGCACACCCGCGGCCACCAGGCCAGCGATGTGCGCCATGTCCACCAGCATGGCCGCGCCCACCGCGTCGGCGATCTCGCGGAACTTCGCGAAGTCCAGCGTGCGCGGGTACGCGCTGGCGCCCACGACGATGACCTTCGGCTTGTGCTCCCTGGCCAGCGACTCCACCTGCGCGAAGTCGATGGTCTCCGTGTCACGCGTCAGGCCGTAGTGGACGACCTTGTAGAGCTTGCCGGAGAAGTTGAACGTGGCGCCGTGGGTGAGGTGGCCGCCGGAGTTGAGGTCCAGCGACAGCATGGTGTCGCCCGGCTTCATCAGCGCCATGAAGGCGCCCATGTTGGCCTGGCTGCCGGAGTGCGCCTGCACGTTGACCGCGTCCGCGCCGAACAGGTCCTTGGCGCGGGCGATGGCCAGACTCTCCGCGACGTCCACCACCTCGCAGCCGCCGTAGTAGCGCTTGCCGGGGTAGCCTTCCGCGTACTTGTTGGTGAGCACCGAGCCCACCGCCTCCATCACCGCTGGAGAGACGAAGTTCTCCGAAGCGATGAGCTCCAGCCCTTCCTCCTGGCGATGGGTCTCCTCGCGGAGGACGCGGGCAATCTCCGGGTCCACTTCGGCCAGCGTACGGATGTTCTCCATGGCGGATTCCCTCGAACGACGGGTACGGCGGGGCCGTTAGCCCTGGGACTCGGCCTCGCGAATCATCTGGACGCGCCGCTCGTGGCGGCCGCCTTCGAAAGCAGTGCTGAGGAACGCCTCCAGGATGGCGCGGCCCACGCCGGCCCCCACCACGCGCTGGCCCAGGCACAGCACGTTGGCGTCATTGTGGGCCCGGGCCATACGGGCCTCGAACTCCGTGGTGCACAGGGCCGCCCGGATGCCCTTGTGCTTGTTGGCGACGATGCTCATGCCGATGCCGGTGCCACACACCAGCACGCCCAGGGTGGCTTCCCCGGACGCCACGGCGCGGGACACCCGCGCGGCGAAGTCCGGATAGTCCACCGAGTCCCGCGTGACGGGGCCCACGTCCTCGTGGGCCACGCCCCGCGCGGTGAGCGCCGCCACCAGCTCCTGCCGGAGCTCCAGGCCCGCGTGGTCTGAAGCGAGGATGACTTTCACGCGGGTTTCTCCTGGGACGGCTAGAAGCGCTTGAACACCAGCACGGCGTTGGTGCCGCCGAAGCCAAACGAGTTGCTCATCACCGCGTCCACCCGGGCCTCACGCGCCTGGTTGGGCACGTAGTCCAGGTCGCAGTCCGGGTCGGGCGACGTCTGGTTGATGGTGGGCGGCAGGATGTTGCGCGCCAGCGCCAGCGCGCTGACCACGCCCTCGAAGCCGCCCGCCGCGCCGAGCATGTGGCCCGTCATCGACTTGGTCGACGACACGGCGACCTTGCGCGCGTGGTCGCCGAACACCGCCTTGATGGCCTTCGTCTCGTTCGCGTCGTTGAACGGCGTCGAGGTGCCGTGGGCGTTGATGTAGCCCACGTCCTCCGGGTTCATCCCCGCGGACTGGAGCGCCAGCCGCATGCAGCGCGCCGCGCCCTCGCCTTCCGGCGCCGGCTGGGTGACGTGGTAGGCGTCCGAGTTGGCGCCGTACCCCACCACCTCCGCCAGGATGTTGGCGCCGCGCTTCTTCGCGGCCTCCATCTCCTCCAGCACCAGGATGCCCGCGCCCTCGCCCATGACGAAGCCGTCTCGGTCCTTGTCGAAGGGACGGCTGGCACCGGCCGGATCATCATTGCGCGTGGACAGCGCCTTCATCACCGAGAAGCCACCCAGCCCCAGCGGGGTGATGGCCGCCTCGGCACCGCCGGCGATGACCGCGTCCGTCTCACCCAGGCGGATGGACTTCCAGGCCTCGCCAATGGCGTGAGCACTGGTGGCGCACGCCGACACCGGCGCCCAGTTCGGCCCCTTGCAGTTGTACCGCATGGAGATGAGGCCCGGCGCCATGTTAATGATCATCTGGATGATGAAGAAGGGCGACAACCGGTCGAACCCCTTCTCCAACCCCTTGCGGTGCTGCTCTTCCAGCGAAGAGATACCGCCGATGCCCGAGCCGACGATGACGCCGACCTTCTCCGGGATGTAGCCGTGCGGCTGGTCCGGGCCAATGGGAATGCCCGACTCCGTCACGGCCATCTGCGCGGCGGCCAACGCGAACTGCGCATACAGGTCCATCCGGCGCACTTCGCGCTTTTCGATGAACGCCTCGGGCTCGAAGTCCTTCACCTCACCCGCGATGCGCGTGTCGATCTTCCCAACGTCAAAGCGCGTGACCTGGGCAATACCCGACTTGCCGGCGATCAACGCCTGCCAGTTCTTCTCGGTTCCGGTTCCCAGAGCCGAAACAAGTCCGGTTCCGGTGACGACGACTCGACGTTGTGACACGGTCCTCTCCGGTGGCGCCTGGGACACCGGGGACGCCGCGCATCACGCGGCGCCGCCCCGCACCCCGGCACGCCGTGGTGCTACCTACTTCTTGTGGGTGTTGATGTAGTTGGTGGCGTCGGCGACGGTCTTGATGTTCTCCGCCTCTTCGTCGGGAATCTCGACCTCGAACTCCTCTTCCATCGCCATGACGAGCTCCACGATGTCGAGGCTGTCCGCGCCCAGGTCCTCGATGAAGGAGGACTCCGGCTTGATCTCATCCTCTCCGACACCGAGCTGGTCGGCGATGATGGACTTGACCTTGGCCTCAATGGTTGACGTCGACATAAGTGTAGAACCCTCCAGGAACCAGATGTGGCCCGGCTGGCTTCCCGGACCATGTCGAAAGCGGGCGCGGTATATCCCACGCCCGGCGGCAATCCAACCGTGGGTTACATGTACATGCCGCCGTTGACCTTCAGGACCTCGCCGGTGATGTAGGACGCGGCGTCCCCCGCCAGGAAGAGCACGGCACCGGCGACCTCCTCCGGATTCCCCAGCCGACCCAGGGGGATGCCCTCCAGCATCTTCTGGCGCATCTCGTCATTGATCTGATGCGTCATATCTGTCCCGATGAAGCCGGGGGACACGGCGTTGACGCGGATGTTCCGGCTGGACAGCTCGCGCGCCACGGACTTGGTCAGGCCGATGAGCCCCGCCTTGGACGCCGAGTAGGCCGCCTGACCGCCGTTGCCCATCTCCCCCACCACGGAGGTGATGTTGATGATGGCGCCGCCCTTCTGCTTCATCATGGGCCGGCTGACGGCGCGAATGAGCGAGAAGGCGCCCTTGAGGTTGGTGTCCAGCTGCTTGTCCCAGTCCTCGTCCTTCACCCGCATCACCAGGCCGTCCACCGCGACGCCCGCGTTGTTGACGAGCACGTCCAGCCGGCCGTGGGCCTTGACGATGCCATCCACGGCGCTCGCGCAGGCGGCGCTGTCGGACACGTCGAACCGGATGGCCTCCGCCTTGGCGCCTTCCGCCTGGAGCAGGGCCACCGTCTCCTGGGCCGCCGCTTCATTGCCCGCATAGCTGATGACCACGGTGGAGGCCCCCGCCTTGGCGAAGGCCACCGCGCACGCCCGGCCGATGCCGCGCGAACCACCCGTCACGAGCACGACCTTGTCCTTGAAGCCGCTCATGGTGCCACCCCCAGTGCCGCGAGCGCCTTGTCCAGGCTCGCGGAGTCCTCGACGTTGAACAGCTCGATGTCCTTGGTGATGCGCTTGACCAGGCCCACCAGCACCTTGCCCGGCCCCAGCTCGATGATGCGGGTGACGCCTTCGGCCTTCAGCGCCTCCACGCACTCAATCCAGCGCACCGGCGAGCTCACCTGCTCCAGGAGCAGCGGCACCACCCGCGACGCGTCCGCGTTGGGACGGGCCTCCACGTTGGTCACCACCGGCACGGACGGCGCGGACACCTGGATGCGGCCCAGCACCTCCGCCAGCCGGGGCTGCACCGGCGACATCAGCGCGCAGTGGAAGGGGGCGGACACCGGCAGGGGCATCACGCGCTTGGCGCCGGCCTCCTTGCACTTCACCCCGGCGCGCTCCACCGCCGCGGCGTCACCGGCGATGACTGTCTGCTCGGGCGAGTTGTAGTTCGCCGGCGACACCACCTGCCCCTCGGCCGCCGCGTCGCAGGCCGCCTTCACTTTCTCCGGAACAAGGCCCAGCACCGCGGCCATGGCGCCCACGCCCGCGGGCACCGCCTCCTGCATGAAGGTGCCGCGCGCGCGCACCGCCCGGGCCGCGTCGCCCAGGTCCAAGGCGCCCGCCGCCACCAGCGCCGAGTACTCGCCCAGCGAGTGCCCCGCCACGAAGGACGGCGCCGGCCCCCGCTTCGCGAACACCGCGTGCGCCGCCAGCGACACCGTGAGGATGGCCGGCTGGGTGTTGGCCGTGAGCTTCAGCGCCTCGTCCGGGCCCTCGAAACAGAGGGTGGAGAGCTTCTCCCCCAGGGCGGCGTCGACCGCGTCGAACACGGCCCGGGCCTCGGGGAAGTTCTCATACAGGTCCTTGCCCATCCCCACGGCCTGGCTGCCTTGCCCGGGGAACACGAACGCGACCTTCGACATGCGGACTCTGCCTCCTCTTCAGCGGCCGGGGCCGCAGGCTGGACGCCCTGTTGCCGTACCTGAACAGGTTCAGCCAGCAATTTCCGCGAGGCGCCCCGCCACCAGCCCGAGGCGGCCTGCACGCTCCGGGCGAAGGCTCTAATCGGAAACGCCCGCGTCTGTCGCTCTTTTTCCCTTCGGGTGGGTCGGAAGCCACGCTCCCGCGCGCCCGATGCAACGCGTCAACTCCGCCTGCACGCCCCCCTCCGCCATGGCCAGCGCCGCGCCCAGCGCGTTGAAGAGGGCCCGGGGCGTGGAGCGCCCATGCGCGACGATGCCCACCCCCTGGATGCCCAGCAGGGGTGCCCCGCCGTACTCGGCGTAGTCCACCACCCGGCGCAGCCCGGCCAGCGCGGGCTGGAGCAGCATCGCCCCCACCTTCTCCGCCAGCCCTCCGCGCCGCTCAATGGCCTGACGCAGCATGCCAATGACGCCCATGCCCACGCCCTCGGATGTCTTCAGGACGACGTTTCCGGTGAACCCGTCCGTCACCACCACCTGCACCTCGCCGGAGAAGAGGTCCTTGCCCTCCACATAACCCACGAAGTCCAGATCCGAGCGCCGCAGCAGCTCACTGGCCTCCCGGGTGAGCGGCGTCCCCTTGGAGGACTCCTCTCCATTGGAGAGCACGGCCACCCGGGGCCGGGCCACGCCCATGCGCGCGCGCACGTAGGCCTCCCCCATGACGGCGAACTGGGCCAGGTGCGACGGCTTGCAGTCCACGTTGGCGCCCGCATCCAGGAGCAGGCACCGGCCGCCGCCCTTGAGCGCGGGGAAGAGCGCGGCAATGGCGGGACGCTCCACGCCCGGCAGCCGTCCCAGCGTGAGCAGGCCCCCGGCCATGACGGCGCCGGAGTTGCCCGCCGAGACGAGCGCCTCCGCCCGGCCGTCCCGCACCAGCTCGAAGCCCACCCGGAGGGAGGAGTCCCGCTTGCGGCGGAAGGCGGACGAGGCGTGCTCGTCCATCTCCACGACTTCAGAGGCGTGGTGGACCTGGAGGTTGGACGGAGGCCGCAGCTTGCCCAGCAGGGGCGCCACCTTCGCCTCGTCCCCCACCAGGAACACCTCATGGCCGGGGTGGGCCCGCGCGAAGAGCACCCCACCCTCCACGGGGGCGGAGGGCGCGTGATCGCCGCCCATGGCATCCAGCACCAGCCTCATCCCCACCCTCTCCTTGCCCGCCAGGCGTCCCGGCGGCTGTCGGTGTCGGTATCCCACCCGCCGGGGGGCGGGCGGCGCGCAGCACAGCAGGAACCCTCCAGGGGGGCAACGACTGGCTGACACCCCCCTGGGGCACAGCCGAAGAATGGCGCCCGCGCCATGGGCGTTGTCACCGGGCACCGTCCAGGATAGACGGTGCCCGGGAGATAACGGGCCCTCCCGCGTTGCCACATTGACTCGGGGGCTTCGAGCCGCTAGGGTCCGCCGCCTTCCGAAGCCGGACATGGAGTACGGGAGCCTTCGTGCGACCGCCCCAGACCGGTTTCGAGCAGAGAGTGTTGCGCACGGAGCCGGGGACCCCGGCACAGCGCGAAAGACATTGGACTCAACCGGTCCGGACCGGCGCGAACGCTCCGGGTCGGGGTCGAATATAGAGGTGAGCCGTGGGTGTCCCCAAGAAGCGTACTTCGAAGATGCGTCGCGACCGCCGCCGTGCGGCCAACAACAACCTGCGGAGCGCCGTGCAGGTGACCAAGTGCCCGAACTGCAAGGAGCCGGTGATGCCTCACCGCGCCTGCACGTCCTGTGGCCAGTACAAGGGCCGTGAAGTGGTCGCTCAGGCCGAGGCCTGACACACAGCCGCATACAGCGCCCTTCCCGGGCGCTGCGAAACACGACGGGCCGCGTCTCCATTCTGTGGAGGCCGCGGCCCTTGTCGTTTCAGGGCCCCCCTCACGAGGCGGCCCTGCACTCCAGGCTCACTTCAGTTGCTGAGCTTGATGTTCTTCAGCGGCGCCAGCCGCGGGTCCGCAGGCCGGGTGTCACAGGTGCAGGCGACGTCGTTGCGGTTCGCACCGCACTGCGAGCACAGGCCCTTGCAGTCGTCCCGGCACACGGCGTTCATCGGCAGGGCCAGCAGGAGCTGCTCCCGGACGATGGGGTCCAGGTTGATGGTCTTCCCGTCGAAGACTTCCTGATCCGCGTCGCCCATCTCGAAGGAGCCGCCAGACTCTCCCTGGCTGCGCTCCTTCTTCTCCATGGCCTTCTCGTCGTCATCCTTGAAGTCGTCGCCCCGGGCCAGCGACTCCGGCACCAGGTTGAGCGTGAACTCCACGGGGACCTTCGTGGCCACGTCGGTGAGGCAGCGCTTGCAGGGGCTGGTGACGTCTACCGTGAAGCGGCCCTCCAGCAGCACGCCGCCGCTCAGCTTGCGCAGCGACGCCTTCAACGTCGCCGGGGCCGTTGCCCGGAATCCGGTATCCTCGCCGGAGGCAGCGCCTCCCAGCGTCTCACCGAGCAGCTCGAGATTGACGGGCTCCTCGAGCTTCAGCCCTGCGTCCTTGATTTGATCAACCTTTACGAGCATTTACGCTACTTCCAGGCGAAAAGGGGCGCGCAACATAGAGGGCGGCCCCTCCAGCGTCAACACGCCGTCATGCAACACCGCCACGAAGATGTCACCGCGCCGTCACCCCCGATGGGCCGGCCTTCGTGGATTCTCTCGATAACGTTTGGATAGGTTCGAATCGATGCACGCACACGGCTGGCGGTTGCGCGGGTGGGCCCTGCTCCTGGTGCTGGGCCTGGGTGCCCAACCGGGCTGGAGCCGGCCCCTCTTCCCTGAGCCTGTTCTCTCGCAGCTCGGCCCGGCCAGTCCGGCCATCACCGAGGCCCGCGAGCAGTTCGACCAGGGCGAATTCGAAGACGCACGTCGCACCCTCCTGGAAGGCCTGGATGCGCCGGACCTGACGGATGATCAGCTGGTGGAGATGTACCGCCTGCTGGGCCTCACGGCCCTCTACCTGGGGGACGAGCCCCAGGCGCGCGACGCCTATGAGAAGCTGCTCCAGGCCCGGCCGGACTACGAGCTCCCCCGCAGCTCCCCGCCCAAGCTGCGCGCCCTCTACGCGCGCATCCGCGAGGACATCAAGAGCCGGCGCGTCCGCCCCGTCACCCTGGACGCGGACCCCATCCCTGATCCGCCGGGTGGCGAGCCCGTCGTCGTGGAGGCCACCATCCAGGACCTGGCGCTGGGCGCCCGCGCGCGCCTCTTCTACCGGCGCGCCGGTGACGAGGCCTACAACTCGGTGGACTTCGCGCGTGAGCGAGGCCCCGACGGCCGCCCCCGCGAGCGCTACCGCGCGGTGCTGCCGGCCTACGAGGTACCCACCGAGGCCGAGGCCTACGAGATGGAGTACTACTTCGAGGTCGCGGACGCGGCGCAGCGCCGGCTTGCGGGCCGGGGAGACTCCTTCCAGCCGCTCATCTTCCAGGTGGCGCCCCGGGCCGTGCGCGCCGGCGCCGCCGCCGACCCGTCCTCCCGCCCCTGGTACAAGAGCCCCTGGCTCTGGGTGGGCGTGGGCGCGGTGGCCATTGGCGCCACCGCCGGCATCGTGGCGCTGACCTCCGGCGAAGAGCGGGGCCGCGTTCCCATCACCATCCGCGTGGAGCCCCCCGCCCCATGAGCCTGCGCCTCCTGTTTCCCCTGCTGTTGCTCGGCCTTGGAGCGTGCGGCCCTGACGCCGAGCCTGCGGGCCGCTTTCCGCTCGCCCTGACGCTGGAGCGCGCGGTGGCCAACGACGTCCAGGCCCTGCAGGTGGCCGTGGTGACGCGGGGCTCCAGCCGCAGCTGCACCGAGATTCAGCGCACGTGCCTGGGCACCCAGGTGCGGCGTGACGACCTGGTGGTGCTGAAGGACGCCCAGGGCCGCGAGGGCCGGGCCCTCCGCTTCCCGGTGGACCTGGCGGCCCTCCAGTCGGGTGGAAGCCTGGAGCTGGCGGTGGACGTGCCGGTGGGCCGAGATTACGCGCTCGTCATCGAGGCGATCACCACGGGGACCCCGCCCGGCTTCCTGGGGAGTTCGTGCAACTACCTCCGAGAGGTCAACGCGGGCGACAACGCCCCGGTGATTGCCGCGCCCCTGACGCTGACCGGTGGAGATTGCAACCCGTCCATCGCGCCCTGAGCGCGGAGGGACTCAAGAGGACTTCATGTCGCGCATCCTGATTATCGAGGACGAGCAGGACCTGGCTGGCCTCGTCGACTACAACCTGCGGGCCGCGGGCTTCGAAACGGAGACGGCCAACACCGGCGCGAGCGGGCTCGCCAAGGCGCGCGCGCATCCGCCAGACCTGGTGCTGCTGGACCTGATGCTGCCGGACGTGGCGGGCAGCGAGGTGCTGCGCATGCTCAAGGCGGACACCGAGCTGCGCAAGGCGTCCGTCATCATCGTCAGC
Source organism: Myxococcus sp. NMCA1 (assembly GCF_026810205.1). NCBI lineage: Bacteria > Pseudomonadati > Myxococcota > Myxococcia > Myxococcales > Myxococcaceae > Myxococcus > Myxococcus sp. NMCA1. The sequence goes on from NZ_CP113950.1 coordinate 6,054,761, forward strand.
GCGAAGGGCCAGGAGTCCGACCGGGTGCAGGGCCTGGAGCTGGGCGCCGACGACTACGTGGTGAAGCCCTTCTCCGTCCGCGAACTCCTCCTGCGCGTCAAGGCCGTGCTGCGCCGCGCGGACGCGGAGGACGGGCCCGCCGCGGTGCTCGCCTCCGGTGACATCAGCCTGGACACCACCCGCCACCAGGTGCGCGTGAAGGGCGAAGAGGTGCTCCTCACCGCGCTGGAGTTCCGCCTGCTGCGCACGCTGCTGGAGCGCTCGGACCGGGTGCAGACGCGCGAGGTGCTGCTGTCGGACGTCTGGGGCATCCAGGCGGAGATCCACACCCGCACCGTGGACACGCACATCAAGCGGCTGCGCGAGAAGCTGGGCCCCGCTGGGGACATCATCGAGACGGTGCGCGGCGTGGGCTACAAGCTCAGCCCTCCGTGAGGCCGCCCCGCCCATGCCCCTGCGCGCCACACTCCTCCCGCTCCTGCTGCCCGCCGTCGTCGTCGCGACGCTCGTCGCCATCCTCGACGGGCCGAAGGAGGTCGTCGCCGCGGCGCTCGTCGCGCTCGCCGGCTCCCTCATGTCCCTGGGCATGAGCCGCGGAACGCTGCAGCGGCAGCTCGACCTGCTTGCCCGCCACACGCGGGACCGCGCCGAGGGAGGCCCCTCTACCGCGCCCTCCGTTGTCCCCGAGCGGCTGGACGAGGTGGCCGGGCTCGAAGGCGCCATCGACTCGCTGCACGCCCAGCTGTCCGCGCGCAACACGGCGCTCACCCAGGAGGCGCGCACCCTCACCGCCGTGATGGACGGCATGACGGAAAGCATCTGGGTGACGGACGAAGAAGGCACGGTGGTGCGCCACAACGACGCCCTCCGGGCCATGCTGGCATCCACGGGCAGCCCGCTCACCGGCCAGCGCCCCCTGGCCCTCATCCGGAACGAGGCGCTGCACGACGCCGTGATGCGCGCCTGCCGTGAGAGCGCGTCCAGCAACCTGGAGCTCACGCTGGACGGCCTCTTCCCGCGCACGCTCTCCATCCGGGTGACGCCGCTGGCCAAGGACTTGCCGGGCAGCGCCGCCGTCTTCCACGACGTCACCGAGCTGCGCCGGTTGGAGAAGGTGCGCAAGGACTTCGTGGCCAACGTGTCGCACGAGCTGCGCACGCCGATTACCGCCGTCCGCGGCTACGCGGAGACGCTCCAGGGCGGCGCCCTCAATGACCCCGTCATGGCGCCGAAGATGGTGGAAATCATCCACCGCCAGTCCGAACGCCTGTCCGAGCTGGTGGAGGACCTGCTGGAGCTGTCCCGCCTGGAGTCGCGCGAGGTGAGCCTGAAGCTCGCCCGCGTCACCCTGGCCGACGCCGCCGCCCGCGCCGCCGACACCGTGCGCCCCAAGGCCGAGGGCAAGGGCCAGGTCATTTCACTCCATGTCCCCCAAAATCTACTCGCGGTGGGGGATACCCGGGCCGTGGAGCAGGTGCTGCTCAACCTGCTGGACAACGCGGTGAAGTACACGCCCGCTGGTGGCCGTGTGGATGTTTACGGTGCGTGCGAGGGAGGCCGCTGCGTGGTGCGGGTGAAGGACACGGGGGTGGGCATCGAGGCCAAGCACCTGTCGCGCATCTTCGAGCGCTTCTACCGGGTGGACAAGGGCCGCAGCCGGGACATGGGCGGTACCGGCCTGGGGCTCGCCATCGTCAAGCACCTGCTTCAGGCCATGGATGGCGAGGTCAAGGTGGAGAGTCAACCCAACGAGGGGAGCACCTTCACCATTTTTCTGCCCCTGGCGGCTTCATCGAGCGCGGCGACAGGGTAGGATGGGGTGACCATGCGGGTCGCCATCCTCGCGGACATCCACGGGAATCTTCCTGCCTGCGAGGCCGTCCTCGAGGACATCGCGCGCTCTGTGGCGCCCGACTACATCGTCGCGGCCGGTGACCTGGCGCTGCGTGGCGCCCATCCCCGGGAGACGGTGGACCTGCTCTTCGACCGGTGTGACTCCGTCCTGATGGGCAACACCGACTGCTACCTGGCGGGCAACTACCTGGGCGGCGCCTACCGGGAGAAGGACCACTGGAAGACGGAGCTGCTGCGCTGGACGCGGGACCAGTTGGGCGGCGCGCTGCTGGAGAAGCTGGGCGCCCTGCCCTTCTCCGTGCGCTACACGCCGCGCAAGGGCCAGGACCTCTTCGTCTGCCACGCCAACCCGCGCAACCTCGAGGAGTCGCTGGACCCCACGTTGGATGACGTCGCGGTCCGCCGCTTCTTCAGCCACCTGGACGCGGCGGCCTGCGCCTTCGGGCACCTGCACTTCCCCTACCGCCGCCGCGTGGGCCGCATGCTCATCGCGGACGTGGCCAGCGCGGGCATCCCCCGGGATGGCGATTTGCGCCCCGCCTACGGCGTCTTCACCTTCACGCCCAAGGGCTGGCGGGTGCAGATTCGCCGGGTGCGCTACCCGGTGCGCAAGGCCACCCAGGCCCTCACCGCGCGCCGCGTCCCTGGTGGGCCGCTGCTGGTCCACAAGCTGGTGGAGGCGCGCTACCGCCACCACAACGCGCTGATGGAGGCCGCGCGGCGCCACTCCGGCCTGCCGCCACCGGGCCCGGTGCTCCGCCCGCCGCCGGGGGCCGCCTCGCGCGCCGCGGCCACGCCCATGGACAGTCGCCCCTCCCCGGAGGTCGACCCCGCCTCGTTGCCCACGGACATGGACGGCACCGTGACGGGCGCGGCGCCGCTGCCCCTGGACGCGCTCAACGATTTTGAAGGGTAGACGTTGTCGCCAGTCCGTTGCTTGCGCGGGGACGCCGGGAGTGATTCACGGCGTTCACCATGTCCGCACGCGAGCTGCCGCTGCTGTTCATCCGCCACGCCGTCGCGGAGGACTCTCACGTCTTGGGCGATGAGGCGCGCGCCCTCACCCCGGAAGGCCGTGCCGCCTTCCGCCACCACGCACGCAAGCTGGCACGCCTCACGCCACTGCGCGGCATCATCACCAGTCCGCTGGTGCGCGCCGTCCAGACGGCGGAGCTGCTCGCCGAGGCCTTCGGCGTGTCCGGCGTGGAGGTCCACCCCGCCCTGCTGCCCCAGCGCGGCGCGCACAAGCGCATCGTCGACCTGGGCCGCGAGCGCGGCGCGGGCTGGGCCCTGGTGGGCCACAACCCCTCGCTGGAGCGCGCGGCCATTCGCGCCCTGGAGCAGGAGCTGCCGGACAAGCTGCGCAAGGGCGCGGCGCTGGCGCTCCATCCCCTGAAGAACGGCGGCTTCACGCTCGCGTGGTGGGCCACGCCGGGCAAGCCCGTGAAGCGCCCTGGCGACCTGCGCTGACGCGCCTCAGTGCGCCGCGCCCAGCAGGAAGGACAGGACGAGCATGGCCAGCACCGTGGCGGTGATGCCCACGTAGAGCCGGTCCTTCTGCTGGCGGAAGATGAGCAGCGACAGGGCCACCCGCATCACCGGCACGGCCATCATCACCAGCAGTCCCGCCATGACGAACGCCTGGCCCCGGGCGGCCAGCGCCCCCGCCACGACGTCCCCCAGCGTGTGCGGCACCGGGTGCGGTGAGGTGAGGCGCTGCAACGCCTCGGACGAGACGAGGTAGTCCGGGTGTCGGAAGAACGTCACGACGGTGCCCAGCGTCACCAGCGACAGGCTGGCGGCCACGCCGTACCGCAGCAAGTCACTGATGAGCAGCTCCGGCTGGAGCAGCGAGGCGTCCTCGCCGTCCTGCACCGCCGCGGTGGCGGCCTCGGGGCTTCGCGGCTCCGGCGTCGGTGCCTCGCTCATGGCGCCCACCCCTTGCGCAGCATCTCGAAGGCCACCCATAGCAGCACGCCCACGAAGAGCGCGCGCAGCCACGTGCTGTTCACCCGGGCCATCAGGTGGCGCGAGCCCAGCCACGCGCCCAGCGTGACGCCCACGCACACCGGCCCCGCGATGAACGGGTCGATGTTGCCGCGCGCGAAGTACACGCCCGCGCTGGCCGCCGCCGTCACGCCAATCATGAAGTTGCTGGTGGCCGTGGACACCTTCAGCGGCAGCCGCATGGCCAGGTCCATGGCCGGCACCTTGAGCGCGCCCGAGCCGATGCCCAGCATGCCGCTCACCGTTCCCGCCACGTACATCAGTCCCAGGCCCACCAGCGGCCGCGTGACGCGGTAGGACACCTCACGGCCCTGCGACTCGTCCCAGTAGCTGCCGTGCAGCGCCAGCCGGTCCGCCAGCGCGTCCGCGGGCACCGGTGCCTCGGCGCTCGACCGCATCCGCCGCAGCATCACCAGCGCCGACCACGCCATGACGCCGCCAAAGACGAGGTACACGCCGCGCCCACCCACCAGCCCGGACATGAACGCGCCGCTGAGCGCGCCCGCCGTGGTCGCCAGCTCCAGGAACATGGCCACGCGGGTGTTGGCCATCCGGTCGCGGACGTAGGCCGCCGCCGCGCCGCTGGACGTGGCGATGACGGAGACGATGGACGCCCCCACCGCGTACTGGATGTCCACCTTCAGGAGCAGCGTGAGCACGGGAATCAGGATGAGTCCACCGCCGATACCCAGCAGTGAACCCAGCAGTCCCGCGCCCACGGAAAACCCCAGGACGACGAGCATGAAGAGGAAGGGAGTCATCGAAGCTGCTCCCCATCCTCTCCCCCTCACCGGCCTTTGGCCACCAGGAGAATGGCTCGATTCGAGCCGCTCCCCTGGTCGCCTGCTTCCACCGGGCTACTGGGCGCTGGCCGCTACCGACAGGCGCTGAGCACCGTTGCCGTTGGCGAACGCGCCGTGGACGTGGGTGTCCGTGCCCAGTTCGCGCAGCAGGGCCTCGCCCACCAGTTCGTCCATGGGGATGAAGCGGCCCAGCGACGGGCGCCAGGCCTGGACCTGCGCGTTGGCGATGTCGAACCACCAGCCGTGCAGCCGCAGCGTGCCCGCGTCGAGACGCGCCTTCACCCACGGATAGCTGGAGATGTGCTCCATCTGCAGCAGCACGTTGTTCTGGGACAGGCGGTCGTAATCCGACAGGCCCTCCCCCAGCTTCGGGTTCGTCTCCATCCGCTGGAGCGCGGCCTTGCCGTGCTCGAGCCAGCCATTGAGGTTCGGGTTCTCAAGACCCACGCCGCCAGCGAGGACGGCCTTCATCGCGCCGCAGCTCGAGTGGCCGCACACGACGATGTCCTCCACCGGCAGGTTGCGGAGCGAGAACTCCAGCGCGGCCGCCTCGGACTGGTCTCCCGTGGACTGCCCCTTCGAATCCGACGGCGGCACCATGTTGCCGACGTTGCGGACCACGAACAGGTCACCCGGGTCCGTGGACACGAGCAGGTTGGGCACCACGCGGCTGTCCGCGCAGGCGATGAAGAGGCAATCCGGCTTCTGCCCCTGCGCCAGCAACGCGAACTTCTCCCGGTAGGTGGAACGGGCGTTGAGCTGAAAATCCAACAGACCGCGGATGAGCTTCCTCATTGCGCACCTCCAGAGACAAGCGAGTTGTGGTTGGGACCGTCGATGACCTCGGGGCTGCTCGGCTTCACCGTGCCCTTGCGGCTCCAGACGTCTTCAAGCGACTCGGTGAACACCTTGCCGCCCGTCTTGCGATGCGTGTCGCACCAGCTCTCCAGGGCTTCGTGCCCGGAGTGGTCCAGCGTCTGCACGGCCAGGTCCAGCTCCACCTTGGAGCCAGACGGAACCTGCGCCAGCGCGGTGGACAGCTTGGGTACGCCGACGAACGTCAGCGCACCCGAGATTCGCACCAGATAGGACGCATGCGCCTGCTGGTGCACGTCCACCTTGACGCTGCCCAGGTGCCACAGCAGGCGCAGCACGGCGAACGCCAGACCCATGCCGATACCGGCCAGCAGGTTGACGCCCACCACGCCGGCCACCGTCACCAGGTACACGGCCAGCTCCCCGCGCTTCTGGAGCTCACGGATGTGGTGCACGTTCACCAGCTTCGCGCCGACGAAGACGAGCAGACCCGCCAGCACGGTGAGGGGAACGAGCCCCGCCACCGAGCCGAGCAAGGTGACGAACAGGAGCAGCCACACGCCGTGCAGCGTGCCCGACAGCCGCGTCTTCGCGCCGGCGGTGATGTTGGTGGCGCTGCGGACGATGACGCCGGTGATGGGCAAGCCACCCGCCAGACCCGAAATCGTGTTCGCCAGGCCCTGACCGAAGAGCTCCCGGTCCAGGTTCGCCCGGGGGCCCGTGTGCATCTTGTCCGTGGCCACCGCGCTCAAGAGCGACTCCGCGCTCGCGACCAGCGCCAGCGACAGCACCGCCGTGCCGAAGGCGACCCAGTCACCCTTGGGGAAGGTGGGCAACTGGATGCTGGAGAAGATGTTCTCCGGCAGGTCCACCCGGGCCACGTCCGCGCCCATGAAGGTCGCCGCCGCGGTGGCGCCCACCACGGCCACGAGCGGACCGGGGACCTTCTTCAACTTTCCGGGAACGAACTGCCACGCCACCATCAGGCCAATGGTCAGCAGGCCCAGCAGCGTCGCGGCGCCATGAAGGTCCGCGATCTGCCCCGGCAGCTCCTTCACGTTCTGCCACGCGCTCGACTGCGGCGCGCCGCCCATCACGATGTGGACCTGCCCCAGGACGATGAGGATGCCGATGCCGGCCATCATCCCGTGGATGACGGCGGGAGAGATGGCCAGCGCGCCGCGCGCCACCTTCAACCCACCGAGAATCATCTGCACCACGCCCGCGACGGCCACCGCCGCGCACGTCATCGCCAGGCCCATCTGCTGGATGAAGCCAAACACCATGACCGCGAGGCCGGCCGCGGGACCGCTCACCTGGAGGGGCACGCCTCCAAAGAGCCCCACCACGATGCCGCCAATCACACCCGCGATGAGCCCGCTGACGATGGGCGCGCCTGAAGCCAGCGCGATACCCATGCACAACGGCAACGCCACCAGGAACACCACCAGGGAAGCAGGCAGGTCCGTGGCCAGCGCCTTCCAGGGGGAAGCAGCGCCCTCAGGACTCTTCAAAGTCGACATCACACCTCCACACAAGTCGCCGCGACTGCCGCGTGCGCTGGTTCACGTGGAGGCCCTCCGCAAAGAGCGTGCCGTCCGCCTTTCGACAGGCTCAGAGGGAACGCAAATTGATTGCGGTTGGGAATATGAAAGCGATTTTAAGTCCCGGAGCCGGACTTAAAAATCCTTGAGGCCGCCGGCCTCAAGAATCTTGAAGCGCCCTCGCCTACTCCTCCTCGAGCCGGCGGAGGAAGGTGGGATAGGAGAGCCCCAGCACCCTGGCAGCCTCCATCCGGCGCCCATCCAAGCGGGCGAGGACATGCCGGACGTACAACCGCTCGACGTCCTGCAAGGGGCGCGGAGCCCCGGGGACGATGAACGCGTCGGGGTCCACGTCGGGCGGGCCGCTGGTGCCCTGCGGCTCCAGGGAGGCGAGCTCCAGTTCGGGGCCGGCCTCCAGCACCAGGGCCCGTTCGAGCACGTTGCGCAGCTCACGGACGTTGCCGGGGAACGGGTAGCGCTCCAGCCGGGCGCGCGCGGCGCTGGAGAAGCCCACGGGCCGGCGCCCCAGCTCTGCGCACAGCTCCGCCACCAGGGACTGCGCCAGGGGCAACAGGTCCTCGCGGCGCTCGCGCAGCGGCGGAATGTCCACCCGGAAGACGCTCAGGCGGAAGTAGAGGTCCTCGCGGAAGCGGCCCTCGGCCACCTCCTCCGTCAGGTCGCGGTTGGTGGCCGTCACCACGCGCGCGCTGCTGCTCAGCTCGGCGGTGCCGCCCAGGCGGCGGAAGGCGCCCTTGTCCAGGAAGGTGAGCAGCTTCGCCTGGAGCTGCAGCGGCAACTCGCCCACCTCGTCCAGGAAGAGCACGCCGCCCGCGGCCACCTCCACCAGGCCGCGGCGGGCGGTGCGCGCGTCAGTGAAGGCGCCGCGCTCGTGGCCGAAGAGCTCGCTCTCCACCATGGTGGCGGGCAGCGCGGCGCAGTTGACGTGAACGAACGAGCCCTGCCCGCCTTGCAGTGCGTGCAGGTGGCGCGCAATCACCTCCTTGCCCACGCCCGTCTCGCCCAGCAGCAGCACCGAGCTGCGCGGCGCCTTGGCGATGCGCTCCAACATCTGCAACGCGGCGAGCATCTTCGGCGAGTGCGGACGCGACAGGCGCCGCCGTCCGCCCAGCTCGCTCTCCGCCAGACGCAGCCGCTCCTGGAGCTGCAGGTCCGCGGCGGCGCGGCGGGCGCGCAGCACCAGGTCATCCAGCTCCACCGGCTTGGACAGGTAGTCGCGTGCGCCCGCCTGGATGGCCTCCACCGCGCTGGCGATGTCGCCGTGCGCCGTCACCATCAACACGGGCGTGTCCGGAAGCTGGGCGCGCAGCTCCGGCAGGAAGTCGATGCCGTCCCCGTCCGGAAGGCGCCGGTCCAACACCACCAGGTCCGGCGCCTCGCGGGACATGGCCCCACGCGCGTCGTGGAGTGAATGCGCCAGCGTGACGCGGAAGCCCTCGTGGCGCAGCACGGAGGCCGCCAGCGAGGCGAAGGTCCGGTCGTCATCCACCAACAGCAGATAGGTGCTCATCGGGCCACCTCCAACGGAAGGCGCAGCGTGAAGCGGCTTCCCAGCGGACTCCGGACATAGTTCAGACTGCCACCATGGGCCTCCACGGAGGCACGCGCCATGGGCAGCCCCAGCCCCACGCCCTTGGCCCGCCCGGTGGCGAAAGGTTCCCACAACCTGGGCTCGAGACGCGGATCCACGCCGCCCGCATTGTCCTCCACCACGAGCACGGCGTCATGGTCGTCCCGCGTCAGACGCACGCTTACCCACGGAGCCAACTGCATCCCTGTGTCCTTCGCCACCGCACCCGCCTCCACCGCGTTGCGCAACACGTTGTCGATGGCGGACACCAGCAGCGCGGCATCCCCCTGGACCCACAGAGACTCCTCCAGGGAGGTGGTCAGGGCCACGGCCTCTGACTCCGGCAGCAGCTTCACGCCCTGGAGCGCGTCCTGCACCAGCAGGTGCACCTCGCAGCTGCGGCGCAGCGCGGCACGAGGCGCCCCGAAGGACAGCAGCGAGCGCGCCAGATGGCTCAGGCGCTCCACCTGCGAGCGCAGCGCGCCCACGGGCAGCTCGCTGCCCGCGGGGGTATGCCGGAGCACGGACAGCGCGGCCTGGATGCCGTTGAGGGCGTTCTTCACCTCATGCGCAATGAGCGAGGCCGCGGTCCCCAGCGCGGCCATGGTCTCCTGGCGTCGCAGCCGCTCCTCGGCCGCCAGCAGCGAACGGTAGGAGTGCCGCAGCAGGAGGATGAAGATGATGAGCGTGCTGCTCAGCAGGGCGATGTGGAACGCCAACTGCCGCAGGAAGCGCGCCCGGAGACCCGCGGTGGCCGTCTCCTCCTCCAGGACGACCAACAGCAGGTCGCTCTTCCCCACCCACGCGCCCGCGCCCATCATGTGCTTGTCATCCAGCGTCAGCGGCCCCGGCATGTTCGCCAGCGCGCGCAGACGCCCCGTGGTGTCCCCGGCGCCCAGCTTGAGCCCCACCGGCATCAGGAGCTGACCGTGGTCATCCATCAGCACCAGTGACGTCTGCGCAGTGGGCCGCGTGGGCAGCGCGCTGGCGCGGAGCTCTCCCAGCAGCACGCCCTTGAAGCGGCCCTCCTGGAACATGGGGACGGCGACCACGATGGGGCCCCCCTCCCCTTCCAGCAGGTCGATTTCCGGCTGGCGTCCCTCCACCATCCGGCGGAACCAGGGCCGCAGCGGCAGCGGCGAGCGCCCCAGCGGCATGTCCGGAGGGTCGCTCCAGACGCGCTCGCCCTCGGGCGTCAGCAGGGCCACGCCCTCCGAGAAGAGGGACGAATGGTAGAAGGCGCTCTCCAGCAGGGCCAGCTCCGCCGGGGAGACGCCGTCGTCGGGAGACAGCGCGGGGTGCCCGGCCACGCGGGCCAGCTCCGCCTCCAACAGCCCCAGGTGGACGCCCAGCGCCTCCGACTGCACCTGCGCCTGGTTGAGCAGCCGGCTCAGCAGCTCCTCGCGCGCGTTGCGCACGTCCTCCACGTAGCCCAGCACGGGGCTCGTCAGCGCCACCAGCCCCACCAGCCCCAGACCGACGAGCGCGGAGCGCCCCCCGCGCCGCTGCGCGTGGGCCAGCTCGCCCGGCGTGGGGGTCAGCGTAGGAAGCGGAGGTGGGGTCGGCGGCAGGTGGGCGGAAGTCATGACAGGGCGTCTTGGGGTTTACCCCGGCACGGCAGCACCTTCACGCGCAATCAGGCCACCCGGCCGGGGGCCCGCCCGCTGGAGGGCCGGCCACCGCCCCGTGTCACCCGCTCCCGCGCATGTCCCCGCCATGACGAAGTTGTTGCACATGAGTCACACGTTCGGAAAAGGGGGCGCGCAGAGTGACGGCCCGCCATGCCCCATGTCCTCATCATCGACGACGAACGCGACCTCGCGGAGCTCATTGATTTCAACCTGCGGGGTTCCGGCCTCACCACGCACGTGGCCCACACTGGCGAAGAAGCGCTGGTGGCCGCGCGGGAGCAGAACCCCGACCTCGTGCTGCTGGACCTGATGCTGCCGGACATGTCCGGCATCGATGTCTGCCGGCAGCTGCGGGCCAACCCCCAGTCCCGGGGCGTCCTCATCGTCATGCTTACCGCCAAGGGCGAGGAGTCCGACCGCATCCGCGGCTTCGAGGTGGGCGCGGACGACTACGTGGTGAAGCCCTTCAGCGTGCGGGAGCTCGTGCTGCGACTGAAGGCCATCCTCCGCCGCGGCGCGCCCACGGCCGGCAGCTCGGCGCCGCTGGCGCTGGGGCCCCTGCGCCTGGACGTGGCGTCCCACCGCTTCTTCGTGGAGGAGCGCGAGGTGGCCCTCACCGCGCTGGAGTTCCGGTTGCTGGAGCACCTGCTCGCCCGCCTGGGCCGGGTGCAGACACGTGAGCAGTTGCTGGAAGAGGTGTGGGGCCTGTCCTCCTCCCTGGAGACGCGCACCATCGACACCCACGTCATGCGCCTGCGCGACAAGCTGGGCCCGGCGCGCGCGCTGCTGGAGACGGTCCGCGGTGTCGGCTACCGGATGCTGGACCCAGCCGCGGGCTGAGCGTCGTGACGGCGATGTCACGTGGCGGACGCGAAACGGACACCCACGTCACGTAGAAGCGCGGCGTCTTCGCGCAAGCCTCACACAGCGTCCAGATTCCGATCCGCATCATCCAGCCAGGAGAAGTCCCCCATGAAATCGCTCCTCAAGCCCCTGCTCGCGGTGTTCCTCCTGGCGCTCCCCGCCGCTGCCCAGGCGGGCACCGTCACCATCAAGGGCTCCGACACCATGGTCATCCTCGGCCAGCGCTGGGCCGAGGCGTTCATGAAGAAGAACCCCACCATCAAGGTCCAGGTCACCGGCGGCGGCTCCGGCGTGGGCCTGGCGGCGCTCCAGAACGGCACCACGGACATCGCCATGTCCAGCCGGGAGATGAAGAAGGCGGAGGCTGACAAGCTCCGCGCGCGCTTCAAGGTGCCGCCCGTGCAGCGCTCGGTGGCCAAGGACGGCGTCACCTTCTACGTCCACCAGGGCAACCCCGTGAGCGCGCTCACCACCGAGCAGCTGATGAAGATCTACGTGGGTGACATCACCACCTGGAAGCAGGTGGGCGGCGCGGACGCGCCCATCGTCGCGTACTCCCGGGAGAACTCCTCCGGCACCTACGTCTTCGTGAAGGACATGGTGCTGGACGGCGAGGACTTCGCGCCCGCCATCCAGACGCTGCCCGGCACCGCCGCGGTGGTGAACGCCGTCTCCAAGGAGAAGAACAGCCTGGGCTACGGCGGCGCCGCGTACGCCGAGGGCATCAAGGAGCTGAAGGTGAAGAAGGGCAACGAGGAGATCGCCCCCAGCGCGGACAACATCAAGAGCGGCAAGTACCCGCTGGCGCGCGACCTCTTCTTCTACCTGCGCGCCGAGCCGACCGGCGACATCAAGGCCTTCATCGACTTCGCGCTCTCCCCCGAAGGTCAGGCCATCGTCACCCAGGTCGGCTACTTCCCCGTGAAGTAGCCGCGGAGCGTCACACGAATGTCACAAGAGGCGCTGAATCCCTATGGATAGACAGGCGACCATGGAGCAAGGTCTCACGCGGGTCGTGGCCGCGCCGCGCCTGTCCGCGGCGGCGCGGAGGCGTCAACTGCGGGAGAAGGCCGTCGCGGGCTTCATCACGCTGATGGCGTTCACCGGCATCGCCGCGCTCATCCTCATCATCGTCTTCGTGGCCAAGGAGGCGCTGACGCTCTTCACCGACGCGGACGCCCGCCACGAAGCCAGCTTCTCCAAGATGTTCCTGCCGCAGGAGGGCCGCTACCCGTTCCGGTGGCAGCCCGTGTCGGACACGCCCAAGGTCAGCATGATTCCGCTGTTCGTGGGCACGCTGAAAATCACCCTGGTCTCCATGTTGGTGGCGGTGCCCATGGGCGTCTTCAGCGCGCTCTTCGTCGCGGAGTTCGCCCCGCGCCGCCTGCGCGAGCTGCTCAAGCCCGTCATCGAACTGCTGGCCGGCATCCCCTCCGTGGTACTGGGCTTCTTCGCGCTGATGGTGCTGTCGCCGATGGTGAAGGACCTGTTCCACCTGGACCGGCCGCTCAACGGCACGCTGGCGGGACTGGCGCTGGCGCTGGCCATCGTCCCAGTCATCTTCACCGTGTCCGAGGACGCGCTCACCGCGGTGCCCCGCAGCTACCGCGAGGCCTCGCTGGCGCTGGGCGCCACGCTCTGGGAGACGGCGTGGAAGGTGGTGCTTCCCGCGGCGGCCCCCGGCATCCTCGCCGCGTGCGTGCTGGGCTTCGGCAGGGCCATTGGCGAGACGATGATTGTCCTCATGGCGTCAGGCAACGCGGACATCGTGTCCTGGAACCTGGGGGACTCGGCGCGCTCGCTGTCGGCCACCATCGCGGCGGAGATGGGTGAAGTGGTCGTGGGCAGCCCGCACTACTCCCTTCTCTTCTTCATCGGCGTGGAGCTGTTCATCTTCACCTTCGTCCTCAACATGGTCGCCTCCACGTGGACGAAGAAGGTCCTCCAGCGGCTGACCGGGAGCGCCTCGTGAAGTACACCACGCGCCGGGCGGTGGGGCTGGGCCTCACCGGACTGACGGCCCTCGCGGCCTTCTTCATCGTGGGCATGCTGGCCCTCATCCTGCTGAACGTCGCGCGCAACGGCGCCCGTCACCTCTCCTGGACATTCCTCACCCAGCCCCCCAGCGACGGCATGATGGGCGGCGGCATCTTCCCCGCCATCTTCGGCACCGCCGCGCTCACGCTCCTGATGACGCTGGCGGTGATGCCGGTGGGTGTGCTCACCGCCGTGTACCTCCACGAATACGCGCCGCCGGAGTCACGCTTCGCCCGCTGGGTGCGCGTGGCGGTGGTCAACCTCGCGGGCGTGCCCTCCATCGTCTTCGGCCTCTTCGGGCTCGGCTTCTTCATCCTCTTCGTCGGCGGCAACCTGGACCGGATGCTGGGCTACGAGGAGATGCACTGGGCCCAGCCGGGCATCCTCTGGGCCTCGCTGACGCTGGCGGTGCTGACGCTGCCAGTGGTCATCGTCTCCACGGAGGAGGCGCTGCGCGCGGTGCCACTGGAGCAGCGCACCGCCAGCCTGGCACTGGGCGCCACCCAGTCGCAGACGCTGGCGCGGGTGGTGCTGCCCGGCGCCCTGCCCGGCATCCTCACCGGCGCGGTGCTGGCCATCTCCCGCGGCGCGGGCGAAGTCGCCCCCATCCTCTTCACCGGCGCCGCCTACTTCCTGCCGGACCTGCCCACGCACCTGGACTCCCAGTTCATGCACCTGGGCTACCACACGTATGTCATGGCCACCCAGTCACCGAACGTGACGGAGGCCAGTGGTCCGCTGTATGCGACGGTGCTGGTGCTGCTGGCGCTCACCTTCGCCCTCAACCTCGTCGCGGTCATCATCCGGACGCGCACGCGCCGCAAGGCCGCCAGCGCCCACTGACGGTACGCCTGCCATGTCCCTCCAACCCCAGAATCCCCGCGCGAAGATGGAAGCGCGGGAGCTCACCCTTCGCTACGGCCCCAAGACGGCCATCCACAAGGTGTCCCTGGCCATCCTCGACCGGCGGGTGACGGCGCTCATCGGCCCCTCCGGCTGTGGGAAGTCCACCTTCCTGCGCTCGCTCAACCGGATGAACGACCTCATCTCCGGCACCTCGCATTCGGGCACCATCCTGCTGGACGGCACGGACATTCATGACCGCGGCGTGGACGTGGTGGACCTGCGCCGGCGCGTGGGCATGGTCTTCCAGAAATCCAACCCCTTCCCCAAGAGCATCTTCGAGAACGTGGCCTATGGCCTGCGCGTGGGCGGGATGAAGGACAAGGCGGAGCTGGCCACGCGCGTGGAGAAGTCACTGCGCGGCGCCGCGCTCTGGGACGAGGTGAAGGACCGGCTGGACGAAAGCGCCCTGGGCCTGTCCGGCGGCCAGCAGCAGCGTCTGTGCATCGCCCGGGCGATGGCGGTGGAGCCGGAGGTGCTGCTGATGGACGAGCCCGCCAGCGCGCTGGACCCCATCGCCACCGCGAAAATCGAGGAGCTCATCCACGAGCTCAAGGCGACGTACACCATCGCCATCGTCACCCACAACATGCAGCAGGCCGCGCGCGTCAGCGACCGCACCGCTTTCTTCTACATGGGCGAGCTGGTGGAATGCGGCCCCACCGAGCAGATCTTCACCAACCCGCGAGAGAAGCGCACCGAGGACTACGTCACCGGCAAGTTCGGGTGAGCGGAAGAAAAAGGGGACCGGACACATGCCGTCGACGCATACGGACAAGGCCTTCGAGGCGGACCTGAGGGATTTGCGGGAGAAGCTGCTCGCGATGGGCGCGAAGGTGGAGAACCTCATCGTCCAGAGCATGAAGGCGCTCACCGACCGCGACAGCGCCCTGGCCGAGAAGGTCGTCGCCGCCGACAAGGACGTCAACCGCCTGGAGGTGGACATCGACGAGCTGTGCCGGAAGATTCTGGCGCTGCGCCAGCCCGCCGCCAGCGACCTGCGCCTCATCACCACGGCGCTGAAGATCGTCACCGACCTGGAGCGCATCGGCGACCTGGCGGTGAACATCGCCGAGCGCTCCATGGACCTGAACCAGGCCCCCCCGCTGGCGCCCTACGTGGACACGCCCCGGCTGGCGGAGCTGGCCCAGCGGCAGGTCCGCATGTCGCTGGACGCCTTCGTCTCCGGCGACGTCGCCAAGGCGGAGGAGGTGCTCCGGGGCGACGATCTGCTGGATGCCCTCTTCCTCAAAATCTTCAACGAGCTCCTCGCCTACATGATGGAGGACTCGCGCAACATCCGCCGCGCCACGGCGCTGATGTTCATCGCGAAGCACCTGGAGCGCATTGGCGACCACGCGCTGAACGTGGCGGAGATGGTCGTCTACATGGTGCGCGGCAAGGACATCCGCCACCCGCGGAGCCGCAATCTGGCGGAGTAACCCGCGGGCGCGGGCTTCACCGCCCTGTCACCGCGAATTGCCCGGCCCGCCCCGGGCGCTTCGCGGGGCTGACGTGGAGGGCCTCTAGCGTGGCAACCGTGGTCGCGCCATGACGGCGCACCGGCCCCGGGGATTGCCCGCGAATGTTGCTCGCCTCCACCGTCCTGCTGCTTGCCGCCTGCCTCGGACTGTTCGTCCTCACCGTCCAGTTCGCGCTCGTGCTGCGCCACCGGCGTGAGCCGTCCCCCACCGCGCAACCGGGCACGCCCCGCCCGGGCATCTCCATCCTCAAGCCGCTGTGCGGCGTGGATGACGACCTGGAAGCCAACCTGGCGCAGTTCGCGGGGCTGGGCTACGCGGGCGCGTATGAGGTGGTGCTCGGCGTCAAGGATGCCAGGGATCCGGCCTTCGCCGTGGCCCGCGCGGCGGTCGCCCGTTGGCCCCACGTCATGCGCCTGGAGGTCCAGGAGGGCGAGCCGGGCCGCAACCCGAAGGTGAATCAACTCATCACCCTGGCGGACCGGGCGCGCTACGACGTGCTGGTCATCAGCGACAGCAACACGCGGGTGGCGCCGGGATACCTGGAGGAGATTGCCCAGGCCTTCGAGGACCCGGAGGTGGGCTGTGTCACCCACCCGGTGGCGGGCATGGGTGAGCGCACCTTCGGCTCGCTCCTGGACAACCTGCACCTGGGCGCCAGCGCGGCAGCGGGGATGATTGCCGCCAAGCGGCTGGCAGGCCGGGACATCGTGGTGGGCAAGTCCATGGCGCTGCGCCGCGAGGACGTGGACGCGCTGGGCGGCTTCTTCTCCGTGAAGGACGTGCTGGCGGAGGACTACGTCATCGGCCAGTGGGTGGCGCGGAAGCTGGGCCGGCGCGTGGTGATGGCGCACACGCCCGTGTTCAACGTGTCGCTGCGCAAGAGCGTCCTGTCCTTCTTCCAGCGCTATCTGCGCTGGAGCGTGATTCACCGGACCGCGGTGTCTCCGGGCACGTACCTGGCCCAGGCCCTGCTGAACCCCACGCCGCTGGCCCTGCTGGGCGCGATGCTGGCCCCCTCTTCCGACACCGCGGCGCTCTGCCTGGTGGTGGCCCTGGGCAA
The DNA here is from genome assembly GCF_026810205.1 of Myxococcus sp. NMCA1. Classification (NCBI taxonomy): domain Bacteria; kingdom Pseudomonadati; phylum Myxococcota; class Myxococcia; order Myxococcales; family Myxococcaceae; genus Myxococcus; species Myxococcus sp. NMCA1. Next base: position 6,071,352 of record NZ_CP113950.1, read on the forward strand.
GGTCGCGGTGGACCTCTCCACCGTGCGCGCCCTGCGGCCACAAGCCCTGTCGTGGGACGCGGTGCCCGCCGTCTTCGCCAAGGACGCCCTGCTCTTCGCGGCATGGAGCTACGCGCTCTTCTCCCGCACCGTGAACTGGCGCGGCACCCGGCTGCGCGTGGGCCGGGGCACCCGGCTGATGCCAGTGCACACGGCATCCCTGACGTCCGAGCCCGCGCTGCCCCAGGGCGACCGCATCCTCGCGGGCTGACCTGGCGACGCGCCCTTCCAGGGCCTGCCTGCCCGCATGCCGCGGCGAGCACCATGTCACCGCTCGCGGAGAATGATGGCGCCCTTCAGCAGCGTTCATCTCAGGTCGAGGGAGGACGATTGGCGCGACTGGCAACGGACAACGGCGCAAGAAGGATCTTGGTCGTCGATGACGACGCGGACTGGAGGGAATTCCTCCGGCTCAGCCTGGAGGACCTTGGCTACGAGACGACCGAGGCCTCGGATGGGCAAGAGGCCCTGGAGACGCTGAGGCGCGGCGGACGCTATGGAGTGATGCTGCTGGACCTCAACATGCCGGGCATGTCCGGGCTGGAGGTCGTGGAGCATCTGCCACGCGGGCCGCATCCCCGCATCGTCTTCCTGACGTCCGCGGCGGCGCAGGATGTAGGCAGTGCCCTGCTCTCAGGGCCACACTACTACCTGCCAAAAGGTGCGAGCCGCGACCAATTGTCACTCCTCTTGCAATCACTTGGTGAGTGAGCAGCCCGCCTCTGGCGTATAGGGTAGAGGGCCCCTGAGAGGAGGGCCATTATCGTCACCGAGCTTCTCATCATCCTGTTGCTGGTCCTGGCAAACGGCATCTTCGCCGGCGCGGAGCTGGCCATCATCTCTGTCCGCCGGACGCGGCTGCGGGAACTGATTGAAGAAGGCAGCACCTCCGCGAAAGCGGTGGAGGCCCTGCGCGGCAACCCTGAGCGCTTCCTGGCCACGGTGCAGATTGGCATCACCGTCATCGGAGCCACGGCGGCCGCGTTCGGTGGCGCGAGCATCGCCACGCGTCTGGGTGACTTCCTCACGAGACTGGGAGTGCCCGAGCAGCAAGCCGACGAAGTCGCCCTGGCGGGCGTGGTGGCCTTCGTTTCGTACCTCTCCTTGGTGCTGGGCGAACTGGTGCCCAAGTCACTCGCGCTGCGTGCCGGCGAGCGCTACGCGCTGCTCATCGGCCGGCCTCTGCGCGGCCTGGCGTGGCTGATGCAACCGGTGGTGTGGTTCCTCACCGCCAGCTCCAACGTGGTGCTGCGCCTGTTCGGCGACCGGACGAACTTCACCGAAGGCCGCCTGTCCGCGGAGGAGCTCCAACAGCTGGTGGAGGAGGCGGCGAAGCAGGGCACGTTGGATCCGCACGCCGGCGAAATTGCATCACGCGCCTTCGAGATGGGCGACGTGACGGTGGGCGAGCTGTCGGTGGCGCGGGACGAGATGGTGGCCCTGCGTCGGCACTCCAGCCCGGAGGAGATTCGCCGAGTCCTGCTGGAGGGCGGCCATTCGCGCATGCCGGTGTACGAGGGCACGCTGGACAACATCGTCGGCTACGTCATCGCCAAGGACCTGCTGGGGGTGGCCTGGGAGGGCAACCTCATCATCCTGGAGGACGTGATGCGTCCGCCCTTCTTCGTCGTGGAGACGATGCGGGCCATGGACGCGCTCAAGGAACTGCAGAAGCGGCGCATGCAGTTGGCGGTGGTGGTGGACGAGCGCGGCGGCGTGGTGGGGCTCGTTACCGTGGAAGACCTCGTGGAGGAGCTGGTGGGCGACATCCTCAGCGAGTCCGAAGTGCCGGAGGAGTACGTCAAGCGCGAGGGTCCGAACACCGCCCTGGTGCTCGGCACCGCGAGCATCCGCGACGTCAACCGGGAGCTGTCCCTGGACCTGGACGAGGACCAGGACTACGCCACCGTGGCGGGTCTGTGCATCGCCCTGTCCGGCGGCGCCATCCCCGGGCCGGGCACGAAGGTTCAGACGGAGGGAGGACTCGTGCTGGAGGTCGTCGCGTCCTCGCCCCGCCGTGTGGACACCGTGCGCTTCCACCTGCCGCAGCGCGAAGAGCCCGTGGAGGCGTGAAGCCTGCCCCCCCCGGCCTTTGGCTCAGGAGGCCAAAGGCGTCGGGAGGTGCGGCGCGGCCTCAGGGGCGCAGCGAGTCAAAGTAGCAGTAGATCTCCACGGAATTTCCAAACCCATACGCATTCTGGGCGACGAGAGAGAACCGCATGGGGTTCCCTTCGCGAGGAATCTCCGGGAGGACGTAGCGCAGCTTGGTGGTGTACCACGCGGTGTAATAGCCGCGGAGCATTGTCGCGATACGGTATTCCACTACCGGGTACCCGTAGTCGAACTCAGGCGGCTCCCAGGCGAACGTGACGTTCCCGCTAGAGGTATCGCAGGTGGCGTTGAGCGGCACTGACGGGCTCCGGGCGAGCGTGCTCGCGATGCGCTCCGAGATCGTGCCCCACCCGGCCTCGTTCCGTGCGACGACCGTGAAGTGATAGGTCGTCGAGTAGAGCAACCCCGTCACGTTCAACGTCAACTCGGTCGTCTCCACGGTCCGTAGGACCTCGTCGTTCAGGTACACCGTCACCAGATAGCCGGTGATGGGACGGCCTCCCGTGTCTTCGGTGGTCCAGCGCAAGGACACGCGAGTCGAATACCCTCTGGCCGTCAACGCGGGAGCGCCCGGCGTCGTGAAGGGGGTGGCCGAAACGGAGCTCCCAGGCCCCTGCGCATGGCCGTTGTCCGCGACGACGGTGAAGGAGTACGCCGTCCCGTTCGTCAACGCGACCAGCGTGGCCCGCGTCTCCGTCACGGTGACCGTCACCGGCTGAGACTCGGCTCCCGCATCCTCGGCCTGCACTGTGATGGAATAGCCGGTCAGGGCCATGCCCTTGCCATCGGCGGCCTCCCACGTCAGCACGACCTCCTGGTTCCCAGGCACGGCCACCAGGTTGCTCACCGCGCCGGGCGTCACGTGCGGCGTGACGAGGGCCGTGCGCGTGGACGCGGCACCACGGCCCCGGTCGTTCACCGCGACCACGCTGAACGCGTAGGCCGTGCCATTGGTCAGGTCAGAGATGAGAGCCTGGTTCGCGAACGCGGGCGACGGCACCACCCGGACCTCGCGCTCACCGGAGAAGACATGCACCGCGTATTCGAGAATGGCGCTGCCACCGTTGTTCGCGGGCGCCGCCCACGCCACCGTGACCTGTGAGTCCCCCGCCACTGCCGCCACCTGGGTCGGCGCCCCGGGTACTGTCACCTGCGGTCCCTGGGGAGGCGGGTCATCCGAACCGCCACATCCCATCCCGCCAAACAGCCCCAGCAGCACCGCAGCCAAAAGACAGATTCGTCCGTTCATCACGACAGTCCTCCCCTCTCACTGGGAAACGCAGGCCTACAGCATCACGCCCGCCTCCGGAAAGAGAGGCTGCATGGACCCTGCCCTTCAGAAGGAAGTGCTCGCACAACCCTGGAGCAGGACAACCGCCCACCTGAACAAGCCCATGGGAAGAGCGAGCTCCCAGCCCTTACAAACGCTCAGGATTTTGGAGATTCGGAATCAGGGACCATCCAATCCTCCACCAGCTTGTCACGAGTGTCCACGCGCCCCTGGAAATGTCGACTATCGGACCAGGACCTCGGAAGCAACCTTGCGATACCAAACACTATTGACGGGAGTCGACAAGTTGACTGACTGTGTTTGCGGCATATCTGGCCATGCCCGATTGGCGCCGCAGAAGGGCGCGATGCACATGTGGTCGCAGGTCAGGCGGTGGCGCATTCTCTGTTGACTGAGGGGTACGCAATGAAAATCAAGTGCTCGTTTCGACTAGGATTTCTGTTGGCGCTCGCTCACTGAAGCGCAACTGTCACTCCAGCGCATCGACAAACCATGCGAATCCAATCCGGTGGCCGCACTGGAAGCCAAGCAGAAGTTGCGTCCAAGGCTCGACGAAATCAATCATCTGATTGCGCGTGTCGATCTGGCACCTGAGCACCATGTTGAATTTTACGACTCGGGGGCCGGTGGCCTACTCATCATGGAACGCGGGCCCGTTGAAAATGGACATATCTTGCGTGACGAGGATGTTGCAGGTCGCTCCGCCGTCGACCTCTATCGTCGGCTTACGGGAGGCTCGACACCGCCAGAAGCATTGGTCAGGGCAGAATCGCTCAGTGGGGCGCATGATGGCTCCCATGTCATGCCTGCGCGAGATGAGGTTGTTGGCAACCCAGAATCTTCAGAGGGCTTTGCCCCGGATGTCACCCAGTCGTGGACGGGGGCCGATGGCCAACAATGGTGGCGCATGGGGATCCTGGGTCTTTTTTGCAGGAGAATCGGTGCAGTACTGGCAGCACAGTGCTAGCTATTGGGCATGCCCTTGGTACGAGGCATGCGGCGTTCAGGAGTACTACATTCGACGACATCGATTGGATGTCTTGGATGCGGACGGAGACGGGTATCACTTCAGTCGCGCCTTCAAGAGCAATTGCAACTGAATATCGTGTGACAATGCCCCCTGACGTCCGCAACTGCTGATCCCATTGAGGCTGCGTTCCTTGATGCCAGATTGGCTCTCGTAGCGTTGCTACGTTGCCCCTGAGCAAGGCCACGTGAAACTCCAGCGCGCCGCATGCTCGACTGGGACTACCCCGGTTCCGTGGGGTCCGCCCCGAAAGCAGCGGCGCGCGATGTCCCTCCTGCAAGACGCCCAGCGATACGCCGCATCGTACCTATATCCGGCGCCCAGCCGAACTGCCATCGGCCGGGCGCTCCGTTCAGCTCCAACTGCGCGTGCGTCGCTTCTCCTGTCCAAACACGAAGTGCACTCATCGCACTTTCGCGGAGCGTCTGCCCGGTCTGCTCGCCCCACGTGCCCGGCGCACGTCACGAAGCTCAAACTCCAGAAGCGCCAGATGTACGGCCTCGCCCGCTTCGACTTGCTGCGCCGTCGCGTGCTGCTCGCCGCTTAATCCGACGCCTCACATCAAGTGCGGGAGAGCCACGAAATCGGGGCAACCCCAGGTTCAAGCAAGTGGCGCGAAGCGCTCTTCCTGCAAGGTCCGTCCAGAAAAGCGAAGGGCCCGAAATCGGTGGAGAATCTCCACAACGTTCCGGGCCCTTGTCTCTGCTCACAGCGATAGCTTCGAACCTGCGGCCTTTGGCTCCGGAGGCCACCGGCCTCACGGGGCCATGGGTGTGGCCTGCGTCGTCGCCGTCGGCCCCTGCCCCGCGCGGTTGTCCGCACGAATGGTGAACGTGTAGGTCGTCCCGTTCACCAAGCCCTCCATGAGCCGCGACAGGTCGTTCGGGCTCACATAGAAGGTGTCCGTTTCGCCCACTGCGGGATCGACCGTCACCACGTACCGCGAGATACGCCCCCCATTCAATGGAGGCTCCGTCCACGACAGAAGCACCGTGCCGTCGCCTGGCGTGGCGGTGAAGTTCCCCGGCATCCCCGGCGCGGGATATGGCGTGGCCTGATCCTGAGTCGAATAATCACTCATCCCAGCCTCATTCCGGCTGTGGACCACGAGCAAATAGAGCACTCCGTTCCGAAGCCCCGTCGCAACGAAGCGCGTATCCGTGTTCGTTTCAGTCCGGGTCGAGGCGCCGCCAACCACACCCATGATCTCGACGCGGTAACCGATGAGGGGGCAGCCCCCGGTCTCCACCGGCGCGAGCCAGGTGAGGGTGAGCTGCCCATCCCCGGGCGCGGCCATCAACGTCGTCGGCGCTCCTGGCAGGCCACAGGGCCGCTGCGCCTCGAACTCCGCGGGCGCCCCCTCTCCCTGCGCATTGATCGCGATGACGACGACGCGATACGGCGTGCCCGTGGACAGGTTCCTGAACCAGTGCAAGGTCTCCGTCGTATCGGCGGTCTGGACCACCGAGTCCCCCTCCCGCAGGACCAGCCGGTACCCGGTAATGGGGCTGCCGCCCGTGTCCCCTGGCTCCCAGCCGAACGCCAGCGCGGTCGCGGTCCGGTTGTGCACCCACAACCGGGGCGCGCCAGGGACGGACACCGGCGTCACCGCGACCGGCGCGGACTCCGGCCCCGCAACCACCGCGTTGGCAGCCGCCACGGTGACTTGATAGTCGGTGCCGTTGATGAGTCCTGAAACGGCGGCGTGCAGCTCCGTTGATGCCTGTGTCGCTACCACCGTCTCTCCCTGCCGGACGGTGACGGTGTAGCCGGTGATGGGCATGTCCGTCGCCTCGGGAGGGCTCCAGGCCACATTGGCACTGCGGTCTCCCGGCGTCGCGGTGACCTCGCGCGGTGCTCCCGGAATCACGCGGGGCGTGACGGCCTCGGAAGGCGCGGACGCGGGCCCTTCGCCCTGCGCATTGATGGCCACGACGACCAGCGTGTACGTCTCACCGTTGGTCAGCCCCGTGAGCGTGAGCGAGGTGCTCGTCCCTTCCAGGGTGTGGGCGACAACGCCGTTGCGCAGGGCACGAACCTCGTAGCGCTGAATGGGGCTGTCGCCCGCATCTTCTGGCGCCGACCAGGTCGCGGTGACCAGGGAGTCACCTGGTGTGGCCGACACGGAGCGAGGCGCTCCTGGCACACCCGAAGGCGTTGGTTCACTCTCTCCCCCACACGCCGCCAACCCCACCAGGAGCAGCAGACACCAGGATTTCAACGGGATACGGCGCATCACACTCACCTCGCTCCATGACTCCAGCAACGAGTCCCCCCGGGGACTTCGCCACCTGACGAATGAGCGCGGACTCTAGTAGAGCCCATGCGCCATGAAGATTGGGTGAAGCCGGACACCGCGTGTAGCCCGCAGGACGGGTGCAGCGTGCCTGGAAGTCTCCGCCCCTCGCGGGAAAGACAAAGGCCCGGAACCGGCGGGATGAATCCCTCGGTTCCGGGCCCTGTCCCTGCGCGCGATGCAGGATTCGAACCTGCGGCCTTTGGCTCCGGAGGCCAAACGTACCAGACTGGTCTGTTAGGGTGCGGTTGGGTTTCATTGGTATCCGCTGTGTTTGTTTGGGTTTGCTACGGGGCCCGCTGGGGAACTTTTGGGTTCTGCTGGTTCGCTTCGGGTGCTTCCTGCTGCGTCAGGTGGGCAATAGGTGGGCGCTTACGGAGCGCGCTCCACCCCGTTGGCGCCCCGTCCGGCATTAGAACCGCTATCGAATGCGCGGTTGATGTGGCGCTGCTGCACGTCCATGTCAGTCGCGTGGTAGTGGTTCGACGTGGTCTTGAGGTCGGCGTGGTCGACCTGGAGCTGCGCCGCCCGCACGTTGCCCGTCGTGTCGATGATTCGAGTGATGAGGCTGGACCGCAGAATCTTGAAGCTGATGGGCATCGCAATGGGATGGACCCACAACATGAAGCTGCACCGCGGGCACTCCACGGACCTGCCGCTCTTCGACGTCTCTTCGTAGCGACACGTCGTCCGTCGGCAGGTCCGCGTGTATCCGCTGACGAGCCCAGCTGCTCGCACCGCAGCCTTGAACCGTGCGTCAGGGCTCGACTTGGGCAGCGGGCCGCCATGGTCGTAGGAGAAGACGAAGTCGCCACGCCTCCGCGCCCACATCTTCTTGAGATATGGCACCAGCACGTCAGGGATCGCGGCAGGCCTGGGAGGCGTCCGGCGCTGACGCGCGCCAATTCGCTTCGCGCGCGGAGCCTCGACGATGCCCCGCTTCCAGTTGATGTGTGGCCACTGCAACTTCCGCAGCTCGCAGTAGCGGAGCCCCAGGTGAGCGCCCACCCAAATGAGGTCAGCCAGCCACTGCACCTTCGCAGAGTCCCGGAGCTTCTCAATCTGTGGCCACGAGAGCGCTTGGGGAGCTGGTGTCGGAACAGCAATGGACTCCACCTCCTCCACCGGGTTCCGGCCGACCAGCCTTTCCCTGAGGGCCCATTTAAAGAACGCAGACAGCGTCATCCGGAGATGCCGGCGAGTCTGCTGCGAATAACCCTCTGTCCGCTTCGCCGCGATGAGCGCCTCAATCATCGACGCGGACACCTGGCTGACTGATGTCTGCCCGAATTCCGGGAGGATGTGGAGCCGCCACCGAGACTCCGTGGCGGCGTAGCCTTCCTGGTGACAGAGCGTCACCAAATAGCGAGGCCCACAGGACCCCATCAGCTCCTCCGACGGCTCGACTTCAAGGTTCCGCCGGATACGCCAGTTGCGCGACTCAAGGTCCTCCGCGTTGCGCCGCGCCTCCGTGCGGGTCCGGCCGGGGACAGGGACTTCGCGCTTCACGCCCGAGGCGTCTTTCACGAGGGCAGTGAATTTCTTCCTGCCCTTCTTTTTGCGGATGCCGGCCACGCTTAGTGCCCTCGCCCCTTCACGGGCACGGCAACCGGCTTGCCCACAAGCCACTTCGCGACGGTGTCCGGGTCGAAATACAGGCAGCCGCCCCGCTTGGTGTGCGGCAATGCGCCGGAGGCGACGTGAGTGTAGACCCAATCCTTGGAGCGCCCGCAGTACGCCGCGACGTGCTCAACATTCCAGTGGTCAGGGGGCAGCTCGGAACGCGGCACCGCCTCGCGCTTTGTGCGCTTGGCGCGCGAGGCAGGCGCCACCTGCTCGTTGCTCAATCCCTGGTTTTCGCTATCGCTCAAGATGACCCTCCCCCGCTACAGCACTGAACATAACATCAGATACGCCGGCAAGCTGGCGCATGGCACCTCGTGCACGGGCCGATGCACGAGCGCTGCCAATGTCTTGAAGGAAGCCGCGCCAGGAGCGTCCCGCAGCGCCGCCATCTGTCACCCTAATGAAACACACGTTATGTTTCAATACGGCGACGCTGATTTTCCTTGACGCCCCAGCGACACGAAACATGCCTGTCGCCGGATACATGATTCCGGCTTCTGTCCCGAGTGACGCGATTTCACTCTGAGACACCGCAACGCACTCACTACGATTGCCATTTAATGGCAACGAATGTCCGGCGTTTGGGATTACCGTCCGACAACAGGACGGCGCAGTGCCGTCTCCGGCGCTCTCAACGTCACAGCCTGTTGTCGGTCGGCGGTCCACGCAACGCCCCAGAGAAAGACGGTGGGCACGCGCACGTCGACTAGGTCCGTGCGCGCGCCACCGGAGCGTCCGCCCCCAGCATCTGCCTGGGTTGCCCAACGCTCTAAGGTCGTGCCGCCGAGGCGGCTTGTGGGAGTCTCGCTGCTAGTCGTCAGCGAGGCACTGCGATGCTGCAAGTTGCACTATGGGTCCGACCTGTGGCGGCCGTCAAGTCCTGCTACCGCCAGATGCTGGTCGGAATCACGGCTTCGCTCGGGTCCTTCGCCACGGGGACCCAGCACTTCCCTGTGCCCGGCTTCTCGGCGGCCTTTGGGGGGCAGGGCGGACGGTCCTCAAGTGCGTACCAGCACCCCCCGTTGAGGTTAACGCTCCTGCCAGTGCAGGGCGCAGTGGCCTGATTCGGGTACGGGTCCTTTGGTACCACCAGGCGCTTCTCGATACGCAGCGGAGCAGGCGTTGAGGCGCCGTGGACCACGTCAGCCCATGCAAGGTCATCGGGCTGAGCAGCCACGTAGACGATGTCCTCGTTCCGAGGCACGCGCGCCCCGTCGATCTCGGACGGCAAGAGCCACGCAGCGAGTCCGGCAACAGCTGCGGCGGCAGCCATCGAGCGGAGTCCGTGCCGGCGGACGAACCGCGCTGCCGGTGCAGTGGTGGCGACAACCGGCGGCACCTCGACGGTAACGTGTGCAGGGGCCGCAGATTCCGCGGCAGCCGCCGGCATCACGTGCCCCGCCTGCCCCAGCGGCACCGGGGACAGCAAATCCTCGAGCACGCCGGGCTGCTGCCCCGCCACCTCCAGTGTCTCCCGCGCATCCCGCATCGCCATCAGCACATCTCTCCTGACGGCCGCCAGGTCTGCAGGGACTGAGGGCAGCGCGAGCCGGAGCCCGATGTAGCCCGGCTCAATGCGCAGGCGGAGCCGGCTCGCGAATCGGCCACGCCGCTTGCGCATGAGCACGAGCTCCGGCTGCTCCGTCTCGCTGTGCCGGGCCCGGTAGACTTCGCCGAGGTACCGACTCAGCCATTTCAGTGCCTTCAGCCGTTGGCCGAAACGGTACGGCCCAGCGCCGTCCGCGCGTACCGACGTACCACGCGCTGCTCCATTCATTGCACGGGCCTCCCCGGCCAACTCGCCCAGCACACGGCCGGGCTTGCGGACTGTACCGCTATTACACGACCTAGCGTCCGGCCTTCTTCGGCGACGGCTTCTTCGTCTTCGCGGGCGGGTCGTCCTCGTCGTCCTCTCGCGCCAGGTCGGCGGCCGAGACGGGGATTTCTCCGTGCTCCTTCTCGAAGTTCTCGACGAGCCGCACTGCCCCCGAGATGGCAACGTCGTTCATCGCCACCTTCCGCTTCGTGTAAGGGGACTTCGCGCCCCGCGCCCGCTCCACCCTGGCGATGTGCTTCAGCTTCAGCAGAAGCCACGCGGGGAAGCGGAAGTTGTGGGGCTTCATCTCATCCAGCGGGTTCTCGGCCTCAAAAACAGGCATCGCCCTCTCCCTTGTCTTCTGCGCAGCGACACGCATGTCCGCCACCTCCATATGTGGGACGACGTGCGAAGGCAACAGTGCCGGCGCGCCATCCCGCCACCACCTACGCGCCACCCATAGCACACCATTTATAGATGCGCATTCATCGCCACTTGATTTCGCTACAGTTCACCGCTACTGTGCATCTCGTAGGACGGCGGACGGTACGGGGCTCCCGGGAGGGAGAGGGGCGATGGGCTGGTGCGACCCCGCAGTGAAGGGGAAGGACGCCGAGGCACGCAGGACACAGGGGGCAGCGATGACGGCGGACGAGACGGAGCAGGTGGTGGAAGAAGCGCTGGAGCGGTGGCGGAACCCGCCCCCGCTCACCGCGGACGAGAAGCGGCAGGCTCGAGCTGCCGAGGAACTGCTGGAGCTCATCGGCGACGACGACGACTGAGTGGCCCGGCCCCGCGCACACCGCGGGGCCCGCCCGCCGGAGCGCATCCGGACTCTCACCCCACTTCGAGTTGCAGGAGGCGTCCATGACGCTGCTGGCGGAGCTTCGCCTTGTCGTAGACAACCAAGAGGACCCGGGCCCCTGGGCGAGGCGTGCGCTGCTGACGCTCGAGTCCCGCGCCGAGGCAGCCGGCGTGCGCACCTGGATGGTGGAGCGCGCGGTGTACGGCACGCTCCTCCTGGTCGCCACGGTGGCCCAGCACCACGCGACGCTGGGCGCGGCCCCCCTGCCCTCGGCGCTGGCCCAGGTGGCCGGCCTGTCCGTGTCCCTGGTGGCGCTGCTGGTGGGTGACGAGCTGGACTCGATTTCCGACCGCGAGCGGGAGCGGGCCGAGGCTGAGGGCCGCGAGCCAGTACGCGTCGAGTGCTCCCCGCGCGCCGCCCAGCTCCGGGCGCTCCTCCCCTGGCTGGGACTCGCCGGCCTGGCCCTGGCCTTCGGGTGGATGGGCCTCCTCGGCTTCGGCTGGCGCGTCGTCAAGCCCGTGTGGCGCCGCTGGTACCGCACGCACCGCCCGCTGGGCCGTGAGGTGGCGCGATGAGCACCACGCCGACGCCCACGGACTCGTCGCTGCAGGCCGCCTACGCCCGGGTGCGTAACTCCATCGAGGACCAAGGCCACGGGCGCTGGTGCGGCAAGCGCGAGCGGAAGGACTGCGACTGCGATCTCGCCCCCATCCTCGCGGCGCTCGACCACCTCAACGCAGTCGCACAAGGTGGTGCGCGATGACGGCCGTGGGCGAGTTGGGCACCGTGGCCAAAAAGCTGCGGCGGTTGGAGAAGTGGTGGAGGCCGTCCGAAGTGGGCGGCATTCAGCAGTGCCTGGAGGAGTCCGACGCCCTCCCCGAGCGCAAAGCCCAGGCCCGCGAGGCTCTGCGCGCGGCGCAAGACGAGCTGGCGATGCTTCGCCCCAACGGCACGCCCAGCACGCAGTCTCGCTGGCGGGAGTTGCAGGGCACGGTGACGGCGCAGGCCAAAGTGCTGCGCGAGCTGGACACCGAGGAGAGCGCGCTGCTGACGGCGCTCTCCGCCGAGTTGTGGCACGCGCGGACGCGCGGGTGGAACGAGGGCGTGGAGCGCATTAACGCGATGGAGCATGGGCCCCACTGACGTCAGACCCCCGAAGTACAGTGATTGTCATTGGACCTTGGGGGTTCATTGCGATTCATCGACGCCTGTCACGCATTCACGGAGGACCCGGAGCGCGCGTGGGTGTTGTGCGAACTGCGCCACGGACACGAGGGGCGCCACCGCGCCGGTGACATCGAGTGGGACGACGAGGCCGACGACGTAGAGGCTGAGTTGAGGGAGCTACTTCGCCGCGCCGAACAGGCAGCCGGTGAGACATACGAGTGAGAGGGTTTTACCAATGACGTCAGTAACGGCAGGACTCGTTTATCACCCCCCGGCTGAGCCTCTGCGAAAGCTGAGCCTCGTGCGGAAGCTTGCAGAGGTGATGGGGTCAGTCGGCCATGTTCCGAAGTCCGGGCGTAACAACTTCCACAAATACGACTACGCCACGGAGGCGGACATCGTCGCGGCTGTTCGCACGGGGATGGCGGACCGCGCCCTCATGCTCATCCCCACCGTCGTGGACACGAAGTGGTCCCCTCCGGAGCGTCAGAAGGACCGCCTCGTCACGCTGACCGTCCGCTTCACGCTGCATGACGGAGAGAGTGGGGAGGCGCTGTCCTTCGAGGTGTTGGGCGAGGGCCAGGACCCGGGCGACAAGGCGACGTACAAGGCCCTCACGGGCGCGACGAAGTACGCCCTGCTCAAGCTCTTCTTGATTCCCACGGGAGACGACCCAGAGCAGGACGACGCGAACCCGCGCGGCGGGCAGCAGAACCAGCAGCGGACCGGCCAGCAGGGGCAACAACGTGGCGCGCAACAGAGCCAGTCGCGCAACCGGCAGCAGCCCGAGCAAGCCCCCCAGGGGCAACAGCGAGGCGGGCAGCAGAGCCAGCCACGGAACGACCAGCAGCCCCAGCAGCCCCCCCAGGAGAAGCAGGGTTCCGCGCAGCAGGGCAAGCCGACCCTGGTTGCGGAGCAGGGCGAGCGCCGCGCCACCTCCCCTACCCCTCGCGACTCACGCCCGCCTGAACAGGCGAGCCGCACTGAGCCACCCGCCGGGACCGCGCCCACGGATGCCATCGGCTTCGGCAAACACAAGGCAGTGCGGCGCACGGAGGCCGCTACCGAAGTCCTCGTCGAGGCCGCGGCAGAGGGCGAGGCCATGCTCAAGCGGCAGCCCAACATCTTCAATGCTCCGGCGCTGAGAGCCTCGCTTGATGCCATTCGCGACGAGTTGGCGCTCCGTCAGAAGGGGCCGGTTGGGACGAGCGCACCGCAGACGGCCACAGCGGCAAAGTGCGGTTTTGGTCCGTGGAAGGGGAAGGCCATCTCCTTGATGTCGGACGAGGAGCTGGGTGCGGCCGTGGACATGGCCAACGAGAAGCTGCTGGAGGAGCCCAAGGCGCAGTGGGCGTCGGCGATGGAGGCCAACCGGGAGTTGCTGCTCGCAGAGATTTCCCGGCGCGGAATGCTTGCGGTCCAGAACGGACGCGAGCCGGGCTCTGACGGTTGAGCATCACCGCGCGGACGGAGTTGCGGCCCCAACTCCCCGCGCACACGCCGCCCCCATCAGGCGGCATCCCGCGCCCACACGGGCGGGACCTTCTCGTGGTGACGGGCGGGCCAACGCCTCTCGGCGGTGGGCCGATCTACCCCGCCCTCCACCACACCCGCCGCGGATAGGCCGCGGCGGTGCAGTCCTCACGGCGTGACGTAGACGCCCGCGGTGCCCGGCCGGGAACCACCCCCTGCCTGGCCGGTCCACCGCACCTTTTCCATGCAGCACCAGGAGGCAGCACATGAAGGCAGGCCAGTGGTGTGTCACGAAGGACAACGACGACTGGATGGAAGCGCCCGCGTTCGACACGCGCGAGGAGGCTGTCGCTGGCGCGGCACAGGCGCTGGAGCTTGGCCCCGGGAGCACGTTCTGGGTGGGGTGCGCGTACCCGGCCGCGTCCGCCCTGAGCGCGGAGCTTGTCGTGGACGCGCTCGACTCGCACGCGGTGGACGAAGCGCCGGACGGCGCCGACGGATACGACATCTCCGATGAGTCCAGGCACGAGTTGGACACGCTGCTCAAGGCATGGGCGGAGAAGCACGGCGTCCGGCCGCTCTGGTTCGACATCCTAGACACGGAAGAGCGCACGGTCGCCCCCGCGTAGAACCCAGAGCACCCGCCCGGGAGTCCCCTCCTGGGCCGCGTGACGGGCACGACACGCCCGTCCCAAGCCGCACCCCACGCAGCAATCACAACCACGGAGCAACCAATGCGACTCCACATCGCAACGCTACTCGTCTGTCTGCTAGGCCCCCTTGCTGTCGTCGGCTGCTCGTCGTCCCCAAAGCTCTGGCGCCCACATGGCTTCGCCAGTCCGCCGGGTGTCCCCTCGGATGTGTGGGACGTGTGCGCCAATTCGATGTTGAGCGACACGAGCCGAATCATCACCGGCCCCTCGCACGAGGCGGGCTTTCAATCCATGAAGCCGTTCGAGCAGGACTGCGTGCGCGCCGAGTACCTGCGCTCGTGCCTCGCCGAGGCATACCAGTTGGAGCGCGCGCAGGGCCCAAGGCTGCGCCCCAACGCCGTGAGCTGGAGCGCGGACTGGAAGGACACCTTGGATGACGCCGTTGACAAGTACTGCGACGACGAAGGCGGCGGCACGCCCGGCGTCCGCGGCCTGGTCCGAGTACTCAACGAGAAGGCCGAGGGAAGCGGTCGCCGCTGCGTCCCCTGCACCGTCCACTGACGCGCCGCTCTGACTCCACTGCTCGGGCGGGTGACGCCCCGAGCTCCGCCGCGGAGCAGCAGCGCACTCCCCTCGACCTGCCGGCGCACCTCCGGCCCGCGGCCTCGGCTCACGCCGACGCAGCAGCACACCCGCAGTCCAAGGAGCACCCCACACGTATGTTTCCCCGATTCCTCGCAGTGCTCGCCGTAGCTCTCGCCAGCGTTCCCGCGTTGGCCCAGCAGTCCACGCTGTACGAGGGCGGCAAGGTGTTCACCGCCCGCGACGACCGGCCCTTCGTTGAGGCGTTCGTGGTGCGTGGTGGCAAGGTGGCCGCCACCGGCAACTCGGCCGACCTGCGGATGCTGTTCCCCGCCGCGAGGCGGGTGGACCTGAAGGGGATGACGGTCGTCCCCACCTTGAGTGACTCGCACGCCCACGTGGCGCAGCTCACGGACGAGCGGTTCATTGTCGGTCCGCACCCCTCCACCTGGGCGCCCGACGGCGGCCCCACCGTTCAGCAGTGGGTGAGTTGGATTGCGGACCGTGCAGCGCAAGTGCCCGACGGAACGCCCATCGTCGGGTACTACGGCCGCCAGCTTTATTCGGACCTGAACGCCATGGGCGTCACGGCCCGCGACCTCCTGGATGGCATCACCACGCGCCACCCCGTTGTCCTGCTGGAGTGGAGCGGTCATGCGAGCGCATCCAATTCCGCAGCCCTCGAAGCCGCAGACATCCGCGACTACCAGCCCGACCCCTTTGGCGGGTGGAGTGGGCGCGATGACACCGGGCGGTTGACGGGCGTCCTTCAGGAGTACGCCATTCTCCCGCTGGTCCGGTACCTGAGCCGGATGGTCCCGGATGCGCACTACGTCTCGCAATATGGCGGCTGGGTCGCCGGCGGGGAGTCGGTCGGCGTGGGCGAGACGCACGACTACATCTTCGTCGACGAGGACGAGCGCTTCGCGCCGGTCATCCAGCAGCTCTCGCGGCCGGATGCCATCGTCCCGCACTGCATCATCACGCGGGCTGGGAAGCTGTGTGCGCCAGGTCCGGACGGCATCATCCGCAGGAAGGTCTTCAGCGACGGGACGCAGGTAGCGTGCAGCGCCTACGTCACCGCGGCCTACCTTCGCCCGGAGTGGTGCCCCACCAGCTTCGATGTGAACGCAGGCTACGGCATCAAGAACCTGACCGACGCCCAGATGGACTGGGCCATCGACGACACGCTCCAGCGCGGAGGCATGCTCAGCGTCCACGCCATCGGTGACGCGGGCATCAATCACATTCTCTCGCGGCTGGAGGCTCGGCCCGGCGTCGACTGGAGGGGCCGCATCAGCATCGAGCACTTCAACGTGACGGGCCCTGGGCAGGTGAAGCGCGCGAAGCGGCTCAAGGTGGCCATCAGCGGCATGGGCACCCACCAGTTCCTCATCCCCAGCATGATGCACGAGCAGCACCCGGGACACCTGCACACTCACGCGCTGAAGCTCCGGTCCCTGCTGACGCCGGAGATGGACGATGACGGGGTGACGGTGCTGGAGCCCCTGACGCTGGCTCTCGGCTCGGACGCCTTCGGCCCCCATGCCCCGACCCCGTGGCTGGACGCGATGTTCCTGGTGACGGCGCCGTTCAACCCCACCGAAGCCCTGACGATGGAGCAGGTGGTGCGGGCATACACCCGGGGCACCGCAGAGGCTCGGCTCCGCGAGGACATCGGTGTGCTCGCCGCTGGGAAGCGGGCCAACTTCGCCGTGCTCTCCCAGGACGTCTTCACCGTGACGCCGGACAAGCTCCCGATGACCGGCTCGGTTCTCACGGTGATTGACGGCGCCGTGCGGTGGAACACGGACGTGCTGGACCTGTCCGCGCCCTGAGCCCTCCCCCTCGCAGGTGACGTGAGCGCGGGCGGTGCTGCCCAGGCCGCCCGCGCTGTCTCCCCCAACCCGTAGTCTTGGAGTGCTGACGATGCGCTGGATGTTGTTGATGCTGGTTGTGATGGCCGGGTGCGCGAGCCCGAAGCCCAGCAGGTTCACCGACGCGCAGAACCGCCGGGCGCAGGCCTCGATGGACTGCTTCGACGCGTCCGAGGAGCAGGTCGCCCGCGGTGACTACGCCGGCTGGTCCTCCGGTGAGACGACGTGCCTCCAGCGCCTGGTGGCGGCCGACTGCGCCAGCAGGGAGTGGGCGAAGGACGGGGACCACCAGTCCTCTGAGGCGTCCGCGCGCTACCAGTCCCGCGTCCTCGATGACTGCGGCGCCGACCTCACCGAGCGGGTCCGCGCCGCCTTCGAGGCCGGGCTCTGAGCTTCACGGGGCTGGGTGCCTCGCCGCGCCCAGCCCCTGCTGTCCCTTCACCGCTGCACCCGAGGTGCCCTTGTCCACCGACCACGAGGTGACAACCAAGAGCTGGCGAGACGACCCGCGCTTCCGGAAAGAATGCGGCTGCATCCAACACACCGTGCCGTGTTGGCTCTGGATGGACCGGATGGACCGCGAGCGCGTGCGCGATCACCTCGTCCTCGTGCGGAAGGCAGAGGATGCGTTTCGCGCCTCGCCGTCGTACCTCACTCGTCAGCATTTGCTGACGGCTGTCGCCGGCATGGGCACCCTCGACCAGGCTCGCCTACGCGAGAAGCGCCAGCACATGCAGCGTCTGGGTATCACCGAGATTCCCCCAGACCTGCTGGCTCAGGTTGATCTGGAGTGGAGCACTCCGCGTCCCACTCCACCCCAGCCACCCTCAACGACTGCGCCGCCTACTGCGCCTGTCGACATGGAGCACCTGCGCAGCCGCATCCGCGAAACAGCCCTGGCGCTTGAGATGGCCCAGGGCCCGGCGGAGCGGGAACGCCTACGCAGCGAACTACTTGCACTCGACCAGCAGGCCCGCGCCCAGCGGCCTGCCCCTGACGATTCTAAGCCCCGAGGTGCCCGATGACGTGCGACCCGAAGCTGCTGACGAAGGAAGAACTGGACCAGGCGACGTACGAATCCACGAGCGGGGACAGCGCCCAGCACGACTGGCTGGAGACGTGGCGCGTCCCCATTTTCGGCCACATCGCCGCGCTGGAGCGTGAGGCGGACAAGGTGCCGGAGTTGGTGCGCGTGGCCGAGGCGCACGGGTGGAACGGGGTGGACAACGCAAAGCGCCTGGCCACGTTCCTCGACAACGAACTGAGCGCCCTCGCCAAGCTCCGCGCCCAGCAGCCCCCGCCCGAGGAGGTGGCGCGGCTGACAAAGGTTGAGCAGCAGGCGCACGCCGACAGGTACGCGATTCATGGCGTGTTGACGTGGAGCGGTCATTGGCCGCTTGGCATCGAGAAGGTGAAGCCAAGCCGTCACGTCAAGGCTGTATTGGAGCGACTGGAGAAGGCGGAGGCTGAGAATGCCCGCCTCGTCGCCCAGGCCGCGCGGGTGCCGGGGCTGGAGACGCGCATCACGGAATTGGAGGCGTCGGAAGCTGAGGCGAAGGCCGAGTTTGACCGGGGCGAATGGGTGGGAGCCGCTGGCTACCGGGAACTGCTGGAGCGATTCCAAACCGCCGAGTCCGAGCGCGACGCGGCCAAGAAGGAGGCGACAGCCGCGGCATCGCGCGAGCGCGAGTCACTGGCCCGTGCTTCGCTGGCGGAGTCAGATCGAGACATTGCCAAGGGCGAGGCAGAGGTTTTGCGCGAGCAACTCAAGGAGGCGCGGAAGGACGCAAAGGAAGCAATTGCCGAGTATCAACACCTCCACGAGCGCGTGGCCACGCTGGAGGACGAGCGGGTCGCGTCTGATGCGAGCCACCGAGATACCGAACGCGCGCTGGCGGCCCAGCGTGACACCTTGGAAGGGTGTCTGGAGGGAGCGAAGGCCCGGGAGGATGCCGTCCGTGAGCGCGCCGACACCGCCGAGGCCCGCGTGCGGGACATGCGCGCGGCCCTCGCGGATGCGGAGCGCGACCTGCGCATCGCGGACCGGGACGACACCTGGGCCGGGGTGAGGGAGGTCCAGAAAGCGCTGGAGGCCATCCTGCTCCAGGGTCCGCTGCCCTCCCACCCCGCGCCCTCCACCGGGACGGATGGAACGTGGCTGCACCCGAGGCAGGTCTACGGGCTTCTCCGGAAGGGGCAGGCCGATTGGACAGGGATGCCCAACGACTACCAGCACGGCTACACGCACGGCGTACTGGACGAGCGTTGCGGGGACGCCCCTCGGTTCCACGCCCAGGACGTGGTCCAGCAGTCCCCCACCCCGCCGCCCGGGCTGCTGGACCTGCTGAGCGACTTCCTGACCACCATGGCCGCGACGCCGCGCAACCCGTACCCGACTGAGGACGACCCGCGCGCGGCGGGCTGGGCGGACGCACTGGCCGCCATGCGCGAGGGGGCCAACGCCCTGACTGGCGCGCTCAACGCGGCCCGTGCCTCTCGCCTGTCTGCGCCGCCCAGGCTGCTGGAAGGAACCGATGACCGAGGACAAGCGGAGGCGGGCCCGGGACGGGCTCAAGGCGCGGATGAAGCGGCTCGCGAAGGCGCGGACGTGCCCGAAGTGCAAGCGCAAGGCAGCCGTGACACGGCACCAGCTCGACCCGTGGACAGCGGTGCGTCGGTGCCGATGGTGCAAGTGGGAGGCTCCGGCGGAGACGTGACGCCGCCCGGACTGCTGAAGGCGGTGGTGGAAAAGTACGCCGAGGGGCAGACGCGGCTCGCGGACGAAGCGGAGGCGAAGTCGGAGCGCGAGGACGACTCCCACTACGCCGATGCATGCAACCGGGAGGGGCGTGCCGCCGGAGCTCGCGAGGTGCTGCCCCTCCTCCTCGCTGCCTTCGACACCTCCCTGACGGCCACGGTTCAGCACGGGCTGCTGGCGGCGGTGGTCCCTTTCGTCGCGATGGCCTACCTCATCGGCCGCGTGGCGGACCTCCGGCGCTACGACGAGTCGCATGTGCTGGTCACGCTGTACGCCGATGACGGGCGCGTGGCGAAGGTCACGATTGGCGACTTCCGCCGCCTCCGCGACGCCTTCGATGCCGCGAGGGGCGAGTCGTTGGCTCCCCCTCTGTATGCGGTCAAACGCGCAGTGGCGGCAATGCCAAACGGCCCCGACCGCCACGCGCTTCTGGCGACGCTGGGCGGCCTGGACGCCACGTCCCACTGCGACGCGGGGAAGGGCGCGACTCCGGCCCTTGAATCCGGCCTGGCCGAGGAGCGCGGAGACACGCTGGAGGTGCTGGCGGACCTGCTCGACTGCGCCATGGACCGGGATGCCCTGGTTGCCGCCACGACGGCCGCGCAAGAGGACGCCGAGGCGTGGCGTCGGATGCACCGCCTGCTGGAGGACGCGCGCGCTGTGGAGGGAGTATTCTGGGCCGCACTGCGCGAAGCGGACCCGACGCTGGACCTGGACGGCAAGGCGCGGACGGCCGTCGAAGAGGCGCTCGCGAAGGCCATCCGATGGGCTGCGAACATCGACGGTGCGTCCGACGGAGAGTACCCCGCCGCCGACGACGACACGCCCCCGTCCGGGCCGGGAGGTGGGGAGTCCCCCTCCCGTGACGACGTGCTCAACGCCTTCGCCGTGGAGGCGGACCCCACGGGCGTGCTGGAGCGCTACCAGCGCGAGCACCCTGCCCTCGCCCAGGAACTGGCGGAGTTGGCCCGCGCCCTGGCCCAGCCCCTGGTGGAGCAGGAGGGCCCGCTGCCCGCCGACGACGAGGCGCTCATCGACGAGGCGTGGAAGCGGCACGCCGCCATCGGCACTCCATCCCGCGCCCGCATCGCCCCGACGCCCACGGCGGAGGTGCCGGCGCTCACGGCTGGCGCCGAGCCCGTCGACACGGGCGCTCTGCTGGAGCTGGACGGTGTGCGCTTCCTGTCCGATGGCACGCCGCAACTCAACGACGGCGGAACGTGGCGCCCGGCCGTCGACTTCCTCCGCCTGGACGTGCAGACGCTGACGAACATCGGTCGCGCGCTCGCCGACGCCCTGCGCACCCTCGACATCACCGGCCGGGCGACGTCCCAGGCCGTCCTCCACGCCGCGCGGCTCGGCGCCGAGGAGATGCGAGGGCAGGTGCAGGAACTGCTTCGCTCGCTGGCCGGTGACGAGAACATCACCGCGACCGGCAAGATGTGGCTCGTCCGGGCCGAGGTCGACGTCCGCGCCCTGCCCCTCCTCGGGAAGGCGGTGCGCCGTGGGTAAGTACGCCGCCGGCACGAAGGTGGCCGTCTCCAAGACGGAGGCCGAAATCAAGGACCTGCTCCGCAGCCGCGGGGCCACCCGCACCGCATTTGCCGAGGAAGAGGGCCGCGCGGTGGTGCTCTTCGACCTGCAGGACAGGCGCGTGAAGTTCACCATGCCCCTGCCCCTCCCCGTCCACCGCAACTTCACCCACGACAGGCGCGGGAAGCAGCGGCCCCAGGCCGCCGCCACCCGCGCATGGCAGCAGGCCTGCCGCGAGAAGTGGCGGGCTCTCTACCTCACCATGAAGGCCAAGTTCGTCAGCGTGGACAACCAGGTGGAGACGTTCGAGGAGGCATTCCTCGCGCACATCGTCACGCCCAGTGGGAAGACGGTGGGGCAGCACGCCTTGCCCGCTGTTGCCGAGGCGTACCGAACGGGCACCATGCCGCCGCTGCTGCCAGCCGGGGAGGTGGACCGTGGCTGAGACCGCCATCGAGTGGACGGACGTCGTCTGGAACGTCACCAAGGGCTGCAGCCGGAAGTCTCCCGGGTGTGGAGGTGGCACCTCGGGCCCGCGGAAGGGTGGTTGCTACGCGGAGCGGATGGCCATCCGCCTGGCCGGGCCAGGGCAGCCGTATGAGGGACTCGTGGAATCCACACCGACCGGTCCCCGGTGGACTGGCAAGGTGGTGCTCGACGAAGAGCTGCTCGACGCGCCCCTGCGCTGGAAGAAGCCGCGCCGGGTGTTCGTCAACAGCATGAGCGACCTCTTCCACGAGTCGCTGTCCTTCGAGACCATCGACCGCGTCTTCGCGACGATGCGATTGGCCGAGAGGCACACCTTCCAGGTGCTGACGAAGCGCGCGGACCGGATGCGCGAGTACGTGGAGTGGGCCCGCGCCCGGTCCATCGTCGAAGGGCTGGAAGTCGTGCCCGGCAGGCCCATCACCTGGGAGCGCGCGCACCCCAACGTGTGGCTGGGCGTGTCCGTGGAGGACCAGCGCCGCGCCGACGAGCGCATCCCCCACCTTCTGGCGACGCCCGCGGCCGTGCGGTTCCTGTCGTGTGAGCCGCTCCTCGGGCCCGTGGACTTGGAGCGCTACCTCAAGCCCACCCTGCACACGACGGGCGGCGAGCGACTCCAGCATCCCGACCCTCGCATCCCGAGCGAAGGCGGCCGGTGGGAATGGGGCGTATCCTGGGTCATCACCGGCGGCGAATCGGGCCCCGGTGCACGCCCCATGCACCCTGAATGGGCGCGTCGCCTGCGGGACCAGTGTGTCTCGGCTGGGGTGCCCTTCTTCTTCAAGCAGTGGGGAGCGTGGGCTGTCAGGGACTACCTCGTCCACGGCGACATACCGAAGGAGCCCGTCATGCGTCTCGGTGAACACGGCCGGGACACGCGCGACCTCGCCAACGTCCTGGACGCAGGCGCCGAGGTGTACATGCAGTGCGTCGGGAAGAAAGCCGCCGGCCGCGTCCTAGACGGGCGCACCTGGGACGAGTTCCCCGGGGAGGTGGCCAGTGGCTGAGCCGACCGTCTACCAGTACCGGCTGCGCACCCCGGAGGGCTATTGGCTCGCGGACGTCGTCATGCGCAGCGACGGCTACTTCTCCACCGTGTCCGACTGGGGGAACTACGCCTTCCGCTGGACGAACCCGGGCTGTGAGTTCCGCGCCTTCGTCGCACGCCTGGAGAAGGACCCCGGCTACGTGTGCAGCAAGCTCGGGCGCAGCGACTGGTGGGATGGCAAGAGAACGTTAAAGGCCATCCGCGAGCACATCATCGAGTATCGCCGCGACGGCTCGTACTCGAAGGAGGAGGCGAAGGAGGCGTGGGAGTCCGTCGTGAAGGCGCTCGGCTGCTGGCACCGCCGCGACGCGCGCTCCATTGACGAGATTGACATTGGCCAGTTCGCGGTGTGGTGCGCCGGCACTGAGGTCGAAATGCCATACGAGTTCGCTCGGAACGACTACCCGCCCGACGTGCGGAGCTTCGCCCGCGAGGTGATGCCAGTCCTGGCCGCCGCCATCCGCGAGCAGCTCAAGGCCGAGGCCGCCGCAGTCCCTGCGACGGGAAGCGAGGCGGCCCATGGCTGAGAGCACTTCCCCGTTCACCATCAAGAGCGCAGCGCCCAGGAAGACGCGCATCCGCGACCTCGTCAACGTCTACAGCAAGGCGTCATGCCGGGTGTGGCTCACGCTGGACCGTCGCACGTTGGAGTTGGTGGAGGCCGATTCGCTGGGCAAGCCGATGGACGTGGGCACCCCTCCTGAGTGGCTGACCTACGAGTTGGAGCAGGACGGCTGGGACAACCTGGTGGACTACCCCTATCGCGAGGCGGAGCGCGTCGGGTGGGCACTGGCGCGCGGCATCGCGCCTGGCCAACCCTTCCTCGTCGAGGTGGACCCGCCTGTGCACAGCAATCACTGGACGGACTGTGGCTACGAGTACGACACGGACTACAGCTCCGAGCTCGTCCGCGTGACGCCGCTGCCACCGGAGGACGTGGCCAGGCGCTGGGAGGTGTGGCTGTGGTGGGCGGCGCTGGACTGCGACGCGCGCGAGCGCGCCGCCGCAGCCCAGAAGGCGACGACGGAGGCACAGCGCGCGCTCGCACTCGCGGACCCGTCCGCGCTCTTCATCACCTCTGACGTCTACTTCGGCCCCCGCGATTCCATCGACTACATGCCGAGCGGCCTTCGCATCTACCTCAACAGCGCCCACCTTGGCCGGGGTGGCGGCGTGCTCGTGTCCGGCGAGGACGACAGGGGCGACCCGGGCAAGGCATGGGCCATGTTGCTGGAGCGCGCGGCCACGGTGCTGCCCAGCGTGCGGCCCGACTATCTCCGTGCGCTGCCGTGGCACCGTCCGCATATCAACCGGGAGGAGGTGCGCAGTGGACTGGACTGATGAGTCGCACCGAAGCCCCTGCGCGAAGTGTCCGTACCGCAAGGACGCGCCCCTTCGCCTGTGGCACCGGGACCACTTCCGGAAGCTGCTGCGCGACGATGAGAACGAGGTCGGCGGCCCGCTCTACGGTTGCCACAACGACGGCAAACGCCCGCGGGATGAGGTGCGCCCTTGCGTCGGCTGGCTGCTGGACCAGCGCCGCCGGGGCACGCCTTCGATTCAACTCCGTCTCGCGCTCGCGGGGAACAAGGTGGCGCAGGACATGTATTCGCGAATCAGCAACGCGGGGCTCAGGCTGTACGCGTCCATCCAGTCGATGTGCCGCGCCAACGGAGTGCGACGCAACGGAGGTGTCAGGTGAGCGCGCGCCCCATCGAGGTGACGGTGCTATCCGCCGTGGGCGAGCCCCTCGGCACGTGGACGGGTACGCCCACCAACGCCCTCTGGCGGGCCACGCGCCAGACGCCGCGACTCACCGTGTCTGGTGCCACGCGGCCGTGCGAGCGCCACGGCGAGGGCTGGGCGCTCCGACTCCGCGAAGGGGAGCGCCCGCCCAAGAACAACGGGAGGGCCCGCTGATGAGCGCCCCCCTCGGAGGCTCGTACCGGTACACGCGTGAGGGGCGCGGCGTGTTCCACTTCCCCCTCGCGCGGCCGTGGACCTGGGCCCTCACCCACCACGGCATGTGGTCGGTGTTCGTGGCGGACGTCGAGCCCGCCCGCCAAGGAGTCCCTGCCCGGCGCCACCCGCTGCACCCGCCCGCCGAGCTCATGGGCTGCTGGCTGGCCATCTACGCGACGCGGGAGTACGACGCCGAAGCGGTCCGCTGGCTGCGCGCAGCCCATGGCTTGGAGGTGCCCGCCGGTGACGTGCTGCCGGCCGACAGCTACGTGGCGGTGGCCCGGCTCGCCGAGGTGTCCACGGTGGGCAATGACTACCGGGCATTCGGCCGCGACCCGTGGTGGGCGCCGCGCAACGCACCGTTCTGTCGGGGCACCATCGCATGGTGGCTGGAGGAGATTCAGTACGTGGAGCCGCTGCCGTCCGCGCCCGCGAAGCGCCTGGCGCCAGTGGACCCGGGGCTGGTGCCGGAACTGCGCGAGCGGATGCGCTTGGCTCGGGACAAGCTGTGGCGCCCGGAGGTGTACGCGGTACCGGCATCCCTTCCCATCCCCCCGCCAGCGCGGGTGGAGGAACCAGTCCCGGCTCCGCCCCCTCAGCCGCCCATCCTCCCGGCACCGCCGCCGCGAGCCATCATCGACGACAGGCCGGTACCGCCCATGCTCGCCGAGCCGGAGCAGCTCGGCCTGTTCGGCGAGGCGCCCCGGCGCGAGGAGTCCACCACCAGCACGCCCCTCATGCAGGAAGCCCCACCGGCGGAAGCCGTGTCCGAGGCAGCCACACACCAGGACGTCCTGGACACCCTGCACCAACTGCAGCCGCACTGTCGCACGCCGCCAGCGGTGCTGATGGAGGGCGCTCGGCGCGTCCGGGCGCTCCTCTCGGACGGCAAACCGCACGAGTGGCGCGAGCTGTGGGCGGCGGCCACCATCGACCCGGCACGGGGCAGCCTCGCCTATCGGGTGACGGAGACGCTCGCCGTGCACGGCCCGCTGCTCCCCTGGAGGGTGCGCACCACCGGCACCTGTAAGAGCGACGGCTATGCGTGGTTCACGCTCGCGGAGGACGTCTCGTGCTCCGCCACACCCTGACGCACGCGCTTGAGTCTCTGCGCCACCGGGTGGCCGCGGGCTCGCCCAGCCTGACGGCGGCGCTCCGCTACGTGCAGCTGTCGGACAGGGCCCGCGTCGAGTTGGACAAGCTGCTCGACGCCACTCGCTTTGAGGTGCCGTGCGAGCAACTCGCGTCCCCCTTCGCCGGCCGCGAGGGCCAGGTGCCCACGCGCCAGTTCGTGAACTGGGTGGAGGCCAAGAAGGCCGTCTCCCACTGCGAGGGGCCGCGTTCCGCCGGAGGCCTCGGGCTCAAGGGCTGGGAAGACGTGGGCGGGCTGACGCGCCTGGAGGCGGTGGGCCTGCTGACGATGGCCCTGGAGCGGCTGGAGCGCACGCCAGAGGTGGGCGCAGGTCCGCTGTTCCCAGGTCTGACATCGTCGAGGCGCTAACCGGCCACGCGCTCCTCACGGGTGCCCACCTTGCACAACGTCACCTCCCGCCTGCTGTAGTACACGATGCCGGCGTAGTAGGTGCCATGCCCACAACAGACCTTCGCGGTTTCCACCTCGACGGCAGAGCGCGGAGTTCTCCACCGCTTCATGTTCGCATCGTGATGGCGCCCCGCCTCATGGGCAATCACCCGCACCTGCGCTTCAACATGCTCGCGGGTGGTTGGCGAGAGGGACTCGAAGTGCTTCTGCACTTCATCGCTCATAGCGATGCCGTATGCAGCCACGTCATTCATTTGATGTTCCTTGGCTCGCCCTGGGCACGAGCGCCCGTGGGCTGAGCCAATACACATATAGGCCAGCTCCTCGACGTGCAAATCCGTCTGTCTTTCCTCGAAACCGGAGGAAACAGGCGGAGAGGTTCAGCCGCACACCGAGTGAGAACCGGCCACGCTACCCCTCCAGCACCAGCCAGTCGCCGCGGCAGGTGGAGCACTCACGCCTGGTGAGTCCTGGCACGGCCACCACTGTGGTGATGCGCGCCTCATAGGGCGAGCACTTCCCGCAGCCCTCCGCCATGGTGCGCACCGGAAGCGTGTGCTCGTGCGGCGGCAGGCGGAGCATCTTGAGCCACTCCTCCACCCAAGCTGCGCTCACCTTGAGGTCCAGCGTGTGCTCCGGGCCCTCCACCACCAGGTTGTGCTGGAGCGCCAGCCAGTACAGGCGGAACAGGTCCGTGACGCCCTTGAGCGCCGGCCCGTGGGCTGCTGCCTCGCGACCCAACTGCTCCAGGTGCTGCTTCAGCTGCTCGCGTGTCACGGCCGCGGAGAGTGCCACGGGGCGGCAGGTGGCGCGAGCAGACGCCCGTGACCACCTTCCCGGCAGGAGGCCCCATGCCCTGCCTGCCCTCACGCCTGCCAGTCGTCCGCCAGCACCTTACCGCCGCCGTGTCCCTCTTCGCGGAGGCGGCCCAGGCCAACGGAATGCCACCCGCTCGCGTCCAGCGCGTGGCCTTGCTGGTGGACGAGTCCCTGGCGGAGCTCGACGCTCCCGCGCAACCAGTGGACGTGCGCGGGCTGGCGCCCGAGGACTGGCACGCGACCAGGTAACAACCGCGACGGAGCCTCCCGCTCACTCGCGCACCAGAGCCGCCTGACGCCCGTTGTCCCGATCATCCCGACTCGCTTACGGTGGGGGAATGGATTCACCGATGACGCTCTACCTGATTGGAGTCGGCGTCTCCCTCTGCTTCACGGTTGTGCGCTACGCGCACGCCGTCCTCGTCCGTACGTTCTCCACGTACCACCTCAACCTGAGGAAGATCGGCGTGCGGCTGAGCTTCATTCCCGGCGTGAGTTGGACACGCACTGGAGAGTGGAGGGAGGAACTCCCCGTCGCTCTTTTCTTCAGCGCCGTGCTGGTGGCGCTGAGTTGGATTGGCGTCGTGCTCCCTCTCATTGAGGGAGTCGCGTCATGGTGGAAACGCATGACAATGCCGCCGCGGCTCAAAGAGATCGACTGGCGCATGCACAACGTGGACCTGGATGCCGCAGAGGTCGAGCGGCTCGACTTCGAGATAATCGAACTAACGCTCGGCGCAGAGGCTGCAGCGCGCGTGCGCGCCGATCTTGCCGAATGGAAGTCAGCAAGAGCGAATCGCTAACTTGCGACCAGGGCCGCCGAAGCGCTCATTTGGCCGAGGTCTTCTCGTGGTCGGTTGCGAGGCGGGTGCGCGGAGACGCGCTGGCGCCCTTGCGGGCGACCTCTGCCGCATCTTTCTTCGCCTCGCTCTGTCGCTGGAACTCAAGGAGGCGGCGCCAATACACCTCAAGTGGCACGACCTCCACATCGACGGAGGGGTCATAGTTACGTAAGAACAACTGGTATCTCGTCTCCAGGGTCGCGGCGATGTCACTTCGGACGGGCATCCAATTCCCGCCCGTGACAATTGCCCGCTGCTCCGCCAAACGCTCTGGATCCGCGAACGGCTTGCGTGCGTCGCGCTCTAGGTCCTTGAGCGCCTCCGGCACAGCGTCCGAATGGAAGCGCATCTCCCATGTTGGACCATCGCGCCGCCGAAGCGCGAACAGGTTGTAGCCATCTATCCCCGGCCAGTCGTTCACGTGGTACGCATAGACCACCAGCATCTCTACGAAGTCGAACGTCCACGACCAGTGGAATACGTCCTTGCGCTCGTCAATCTCGACTCGGCGGATGGCGACCAATCGCTCGTTGCGACGATTCTTCCACACGGAGCGCGCCCACAGCAGAGCGAAGGCCCCCGCGACCACATAGCCGAGTTCCATGTAGGCCATCGTCGCCCAGTGGGTTGGGTAGTACCACTGAGCGGCGGTTCAGGCACTGGAAGCGACAGGTCCACAGCCAGGGACCGGTGCCCGAGGACTGGCCGGTGGCGAGGTAACAACTGCCGCGCCTCGCGTCCTACTGGCGTGAGCACTACCACCTACCGATGCCCTGGCTGCGGCGCCCAGCTCGAGCGCCGTGGCACCCTCCTCCTCCTCTGCTCCAACGACGGCGCGCACCCGCGGGACCGCACCACCCGTGCCTACCACGCCGGCCGCCACGGGCGACTCGTGCCCGCCTCCCGCGCAGCCATGCCCGCCTGGCGCGCCGCCGTCGCCCGGCTGACGGGTGAGCACGAATAGTCGCCCGTCCGTCAATCCCTCTCGGGAGGGATGGCCGCCCCTGCGCTCCACTGGTAGCGTCCGTGTCGTGCCCAGTACGGGCGCACCTGGCCTCGCAGTGACGCCTCCGAGCGTTGAGCATTTGGTGTCTGCCCAGGTGCGGTTGAGGAGTTGCAGCCTCCCTCGCAGTGATGCCGCAAGGCGTTGGGCCGGGCCTCTTACGGGGCCCGGCCCTTGTAGTTTCAGATTGTTACGACGCCACTCCGGAAATAGACCCATGCCTATTTACTCCAGATAGGACTGGGCCTATAACTCATACCATCGACAGCGGCACTCACGCCGCGGCGAGCCCAGGAACCGTCATGTACGACGTCGAAGACATCTCGCCGAACTGCATTGCCCCTCCGCACGAGGTCCGAGACGAAGCGAAGCTGGCCGCGATCCGGGAGTCGATGCGCGCCAGCGGGTGGCAGGGGCGCCCGCTCCTCGTGCTGGACCTCCAGGACGGCCAGTACGTCGCGCTGACGGGCTCGCACCGGACGGCGGCGGCCCGGGGCACGCTGGACACGGTGCCCTGCGTGGTGGTGGCGCTCTCCGAGCGCCTGACGGCGGACAACAATCTGCACTGGGGCGGATACGACGTGTGCCTCGACGGCGTCCGTCTGCACGAGGATGAGGCCCGGCTCGCGGCGATGCAGGAGTTGGGGTTGGACGAGGCTGCGGACCTGCTGGCCGCTGAAGTCGAGTCGAACGACGCTGCGTAGGTTGCGGAGGCCCACCCCGGGCCTCATCGGGGCCGACTACCGGGCGATACCCGGTACCAAGCAGCACACACCACGCAGTACGCAGGGGGACACCATGGCCACCGTCACCACCATTATCGCTGAGAACCTGGAGGCGATTGTCTCGCCCAGTCTCCACACCGTCGCGAAGCTCGCCCTGGCCCAGGGGCAGTCGGTGGAGTTGTACCGCGGAAAGTGGCGGCACTCGCAAGCTGTGGAGACCCTGGTTGTGGACGGGGACCGGGCCGGGCAGTGGGCGGGCGGCGACGCCTCGTGGGGGGACTGGAACGAGGCGACCAAGACGGTCGCGCTCGACGAGACCGCCCACGTCATGAACCTGGACGGGGAGGACGTGAGCGAGGGCGCCTGAGAATCGATACCCGGCCGCGCTGGAGTTTCCGCGCGGCGGACGTCTCTTACAGTGATGCCTTCGGGCGATTTCTCGCAGTCCCCCCGGCGCGGACGGGAGGAGTCGAAGATGAAGCGCACGACAATCGCTGCGTATGTAGGGAAGGACCTGTACGGCGCGGACGTCTGGCTGCCGCTTGTGGAAGAGGACCAGAACGGCGTCAGGCGCGCGGTCGTGAGCGCCTCGTCCCGCTGGGAGCTCATCCCCACTGGGCGCCTCCAGGACGCGCAGCAGGCGCACGAGACGGCTGTTGAGTTGTTCGGCGCGCCGCCAGAGCCCCCTGCCAAGCCGTTGGCGAGAAAGGCACGCCTCGACGCGATGGATGAGCTTTCGCGGCGCGTCGAAGAGTGGGCGCTCGCGGACTATCGCGCTCGGCAGGGCTCGAACTAGCAGTCTCACTCGCTGTCTCCGGCTGAGCCGGGAGGGAGTTCCGATGCCTACTGTGCGGGACACGTTTCGAGGTGCTGAGGTTGAGTGGGCCGGGCGCCTGCTTCAGGCCATCCCACTGGGGAGCCACGGGGACAGGGAGTTGCTGTGGCTGCGCCGCGCCGATGATGGGCTGTCGCTGGGTGTCGTCGCGTATGACGGTGCAGACTTCCTGGATTGCGGCCCTCGGGCCGTGGAACTCCCCAACACCCCCGTGGCGTGGGCTGACTGCGCCCAACCTGCCTGGGCCACCGCGCTGCTTGGGGCGTTGGCCGCGGCCAACCCGCCGCCGCCCATGCTGAACGAGGACTTCGAACGGGCGGTCCAGCAGGTCCACGCTGACGCCCAGCGCCAGCGTGAAGCGGTCTACCGCTAGCCGCCGTCTCCTCGCGGGCCGCTGGCCCGATGCCGCAAGGCGATACCGTCCACACCCTGACGGCGTGACGGGCTCCCTTCCTCACTCCCGGCTGGGACGTCCAGCCGGGCCACCTGGACTCCATGGCACGACACGACTCCTCGAAGACGCCTCCCTCCCTCCGTCGGACGCCCAAGGGCGAAGTAGCCCACCGGGTGGAGGTGGGGCTCACCGCACGCAGCGAGAGCGCGCGGAAGTACCTGGTTGCGCACCTCGCCCGCGAGCCGCTGGAGGGCGTCCCCGCCAACGGTACCGGGGCCGTCAACCTCGCGCTGGAGGAAGCGGCGAAGGCCCGTGGGTGGACGCCGCCGAAGCCGGAGGGCGAGTCCTAATGCAGGCCCTTGACTGGCCAGGACCGCCGCCCGCGGCACGCGGCTACTGGCGGCGTGGCGGACTGGAAGCAGCACTCGCAGCTCTTGAGGAGGACGCGGCCGCCGGCCGCATCCCCACGACACAGGCGGACTTGGTGTTTGGCTCCCTCCCCTTCCTTGCGTTGGAGGACGCGGTACGGCGCCACGGGCCCACGCGAGTCAACGACGCCATCACCGACGCCGAAGTCCAGCGCGCCCTGGCGCGTGTCACAGGGGGGCCCGACCACCGCGAGAACTACAAGCTGCTCTGCATGGAGCGCTGGTTCGGCCTGGTGTACGTGGCCCACGGGCGCCACGACTACGAAGTGTCGCCAGGACTGGCGCAGCGCCTGCGACACACGGAGTTGCGCGGGCTGTCCTGCGATGACCTACACCTCCCGCACCCGTGCATCCAGTTGAGGGTGCCCATCGAGGCCGGCATCACCCTGCCCGACACAGCCGGGCCCGACCTGCCGGTGACGGGGCTTCTCCTCGCTGAGGAGCCCGAGCCTGGGCGCTGCTGGCGCCTCTGCGTGGAGGCCTCGCGGCCCGACGGCCAACGCACGCTCAACCTTATCTCCGTGTCCCTGCCGGCCGGGCAGGACCTGGACACAGCACTCGACTCCCACGAGAGCAAGGCTCAGCACGCCGGCGAGCATTGGCGCGCCATTTGGGCTTGGGCGATGAACGTCGTCCTCTACGCCACCAGCGGAGGCGTGCGCGATGAGGTGTGGCGCAACCGCGAGGCTCGGCAACTCCGTGACCGGCTGGAGAAGCTCCCTAAGGGCCCGAAGCGGGACAAGCTGCGTGAGCAACTCAAGGCCATGGACGTGCAGCGGCGCGTCGTCCTTGGCCCCGGTGCCGTCCCGCTTGAGACCCCACCGCAAGGCACCACCGGCCGCCCATTGGTGGTGCGGACGCGCGTGTCCGGCCATTGGAAGCGCCAGCCTCACGGCCAGGCACTGGCGGAGCGGAAGCTCATCTGGGTCCAGCCCTACTGGCGTGGACCAGAGGATGCCGCCGCGCCGATCGGCACGACTCACGGGCTGGTGTGACACGCGGCGCGCAGACGCCCACCGCCCAACACTCGCCCCGCGGGGGCACGCCACCCTCCGCGCAGCGTGGTGCAATGCCGGGACGTTCGCAGCCAGGGGGGACCATGCTGCTCGCCGCGCTCAATGACTACGCCCGCCGTCGAAAGCTCGTAGACGCGGTGCTCTGGCCAGAGAAGCCTGTTCACTTCCGCCTGCACATCACCACGGAGGGGAAATTCCGCGCCCTCGTGCCCACGTCCACGGATGGCGCCGGTGTGCCGATGAGCATCCCCCGCCCGCCGCAGCGCGCGTCGAACGTCGCAGCCGGGTTCCTGGTGGACAATCCCAAGTACGTGCTGGGCCTGGCTGACGGCAGGGAGGCACAAAGGGTGAAGGCCGACGCTCGCGTCGCTGCATTCCGTACGCTCGCCTCTGAGTCCGCTGAAACCACGCGCTCACCCGTGGCCGGCGCTGTGGCCGCGTTCGTCGCGGACGCCAGCGCGCGGACCCAGGCGCTCGCCGCGCATCCAACCGGTGCATGGACAGGTGGGGAACTGATTGCCTTCGTCGTCGGCGACGACACCGCGCACGCCCATGAGTCGCCGCCCCTCCGAGCATGGTGGGAAAGCCGCGGGGAGGAAGAAG
Organism: Myxococcus sp. NMCA1; assembly: GCF_026810205.1. Taxonomy (NCBI): domain Bacteria; kingdom Pseudomonadati; phylum Myxococcota; class Myxococcia; order Myxococcales; family Myxococcaceae; genus Myxococcus; species Myxococcus sp. NMCA1. The sequence continues at coordinate 6,104,110 of NZ_CP113950.1, forward strand.
CAGCCCAGGGCAACGTGGGGCAGTGCCTGGTATCGGGCGACGTGACGGTGCTGGCTCGGCTGCACGAGCGCGTCCGGGGTGTCCCTGGGACGCTGGCCATGGGCGGGCGCCTAGTTTCAGCCAGCAACGACGCGTTCACGTCCCACGGCCTGGAGCAGGGAGGAAACGCGCCCATCGGCAAGCAGCCCGCCCTCGCCTACGTCCTTGCGTTGAACCACCTGCTGGAACCGACGGCGACACGCAACTACCGCCACGGGATTCGCCTCGCCTCGGACACCGTGCTGGTGCTGTGGACGGACGGGCCTCCCGAAGAAGCGGAGCAGTTACTCACCCTCCTCGACCCGACCACGCCGGAGTTGAAGCGCATCCCCCCGGATGGACCACAGGTGCCCGAGGTGCGCCCGGGAGCGCGGCTATTCACCGTGACGCTCTCGGGCAACTTGGGGCGTATCGCCACCCGGGACATGCTGGAGATGCCGCTCGCCGTCGCCTTCGCGAACATCCGGCGTTTCCTTGAGGAGGTGCGCCTGCCCAACTCCCCCGCCCGGCCGCTGCCGGTGTGGCGGCTGCTCAGCGCACTGGAGGACGGTGCAGAGAATGGCGTCCCCCCGGACCTGGCGACGCGCATGGTCCGCGCCATCCTCACCGGCAGCGCCTTCCCGCAAGCGCTCCTCACCGCTGCGGTGAAAGCCATGGGCGTCCAGCGGCCTGGTGATGGCGTCGACGGGCTGCACGTCACGACACGTGCGCAGCTCATCCAGGCATGCCTCCGTCGCACAGGAGGCACCGTAGCGGCCGCGCTCGCCGCCTCTCCGACGGTGGGACCGCCTACGTCCCTTGTACTGGGACGCATTCTCGCCGTCCTTGAGAGGTTCGACGCCGGCGAGGGGTTCCGCGCGCGCCACTTCACCCGGTTCTCGCATTCTCCCGCCACCGCCTTCCCTCCCCTGCTCCGACGGGCGATGGCACAGGAGAGGAAGCACCCACGCCTCATCAGGCTCGTGGGGGAGCTCGTAGCAGCGCTCCCAGGTTCGGGCTTTCCAGGCGCACTCGGGCTTGAGGACCGGGCGCTCGTTGCGGTCGGGTACGCACAGCAACGCGGTGCAATGTAAAGGACGCCTCGTTACGCGCCTGCTGGTACGCCTCCTGCTGTGCACGGCGGGCATGACCAGGAAACAGCGGGAGGCGCTCGCGCAGCGCCTGGGAGCGGCGGAGAGGGAACTGCAGGCGGCAGTAGCGGGGCTGGACGGGAGTCCGAAGGCAAGGACGAGATACGCCCACGCACGCGCGGAACACCAAGCAGCCGCCGCGCTGACCATCCAGGAACTACAAGGCCCGGCGCCTCGATGGTTGCGCCGGGCCCGTGCACTTACACAGCGGACTCAGGCCGCGTCACGAATCCCCTCTCGGGCTGCCGCCTCCAGTCGGCGGGCGGCGGCCTCGCAGTAGCGCTCCTCGAGCTCCACGCCCACGGCGCGGCGGCCGAGCTGCTGCGCAGCGACGAGGGTGGCGCCGGTGCCGGCGAACGGGTCCAGCACCAGACCGCCCTCGGGGCACGCGCGGGACACCAGGAAGGCCATCAATTCGACGGGCTTCTCGGTGGGGTGCGTCCGCTTCTTCGGGGTGACGGGCGCGAAGGCGGGCAAGACTGCGCCGTGTCGCTTCCCCATCAGCGGGCGGCGCTTCGCCCCGCAGGCGTGAAGCACCACCTCGTAGTCGGGCGCGAAGCTTCCCGTGCAGTCACCGGTACCACCACGGTTCTTCCACCAGATGAGCGCGCCCTTTGAATTCAGGTGCGGAGCCATCGCGTCGTGGAAATCCGGCCATGAGGCCCAGTGGCAGAAGACGAATGCATGCGCATCGTCGGCCAGCATGGGCGTCGCCGCGGTGAGTGCCTGGCGGAACACCCGCATCCCCTGGCGTGCGCCGTCAGCGCGGACGGGCGCTGCACCCTTTGTCTTGGGCTGCCATGCCATTCCGTAGGGCGGGTCGGTGAGGAGCAGGTCCGCGGACTGAGATGGGAGGTCCAGGAGCTGCTCGCGGCAGTCGGCGTGGTACAGCTTGACGGTGTCGTTCTCGTAGTAGGGCTTCACGTTGTCGTGCTCGTTGCGCTGAGGGTAGGACTGCAACTTCAAGCGCAATGCACGTGCGGTGCCGACATGCCGTCCCGTCACCTGTCAGCCGAGGGCACTCCGAAATGCAGACCAATCTGGATGACGCGGCCCTTGAAGGGCTTCTTGCGTGGTACCGCCAATCGGGAACGCCCTTCGTCCCGCACGACTTCCGCCACGAAGGGAAGGAAGTCTGGCGCACCCTCAAAGCCCTGCTCTGGCGCATCGCGAACACGCAGAGCGTCGCGCCTCACATCGTGGAGACCTTGAGGTCCATCCACTGCCCTCTCACCGAGGACGAGTACGTCTTCGAGCGGAACTTCCACCGCCTGCTCTGGTACGCCCGCGCTACCCGAGGTGCCGCGATGCCGAAGTCTTCCGACCTCGGCAGGTGGGTGACGACGTTTCAGACGCTGGACGGGGTGCCACCGCGAAAGCTACCTCCTGAACTCCGCGCTCGATTTGAAGCCGTCCCGGGCTGGACGTGGCAAGGGACACCGAAGCACCACCGCTCCAGCTCCAGGTAGGAGGAACTGCGGCCCGCTCCAGCGCACTGGAGCGGGCCGCCATGCCTCACCAGCCGAACGTGTAGCGTGCGCCGACGCCTGCCATCCGCTCTCGCTGGTTGGCTTCTGCGAACCCGAAGAGGCCCACGTGCTGCGTCAGCCGCGCGCCCAGCTCGCCGCGCACGTAGGCGCCAGAGAGGCTGGACACGCCGGCCTGTGCTTCGAGATAGCCGGTACGGACGGGGACGCGAGACAGCACCCCGTCCAGCCCCGCAGCCACGGCTCGCCGCGGGGCATCTAGGGGCCCGACGCCACAACCTCGACGCTCAGCTTGCTCGACGCAATGAGCGCCGCGGCGGCGGCATTCGCGCGCACCTTCTCCTCAGCCTTCTGCGCGCCGTGCATGGCGGAGAACTCCATCTTCGCGAGCGCCTGCTCGTGCGGCTTCAGCGGGCGCCAACCGTTGGCCTTCAGCCAGTCATCGGCCATCTTCAGCCCCTTCGCCGCCTTGTCCGCGAAGTTCTCCTTCGGGTCCTCTGCCGCGACGTCCTCAACGATGTTGTACGCATGGTGGAAGGCCAGGGCGATGCGGCGCTTGCGCGTGGCCGTCAGCCACGTGCCGGCGCCGAAGAGTCCGACCGCCCCAACGAGGACGCCCAACGCGGTGCCGATGGCGGAGGGGGTGAGCAGCGAGTCGAGGATGGAGACGGACGTGCCCGGCTCCGCGGTGGTGGCCAGGGCAACGGCGGGCCCGGACAGCACCAGCGCCACGGTGGCGATGGCGAGCAGCTTCAGTTTCTGTTTCATGGAGCACTCCTGGGACTGCGGGGGAAGCCCAGCGCCGAGACGCCGGGCGGGGAGACATGTGCGGGCGCTCAGGCGCCAGACGCAGCGGGCGTGGGCGCGGAGCCAGCGAAGCGCTCGCGCCGCGAGAGGACGTCTCTGGCGTAGTCCTGCCCGGTAGTGACGCTGTCCACCATGGCCAGGCGGTGTGCATCTGTGGCATCGGCCGGGAGGCGTGCGAGCACGGAGCGCACCCGGCCCAGGCCAGCGTTGTAGGCCGCGAGAGCGCCGACCACGTAGCCGTCCAGGGCGTCCAGATTGCGACGAAGGAGGCGGCAGCCGTACAGCACGTTGACGGCAGGGTCCTGCCACAGCGGCCGGCCCAGGTCGTCCACGGCCGCGACGAAGCCCTTGTGGGCCCTGTCATCTACCTGCATCAGCCCGCGCCCGTGGCCGTGGTCCCCAGTGCCGCTGGGTCCCTTGGGCGTGAGCGCGTCGCCACCCAGGGACTCCCTATCCATGACGGCGAACACCAGCAGCGGGTCCAGGTTGTACAGCGCGGCGATGGGCTCCACGGTGGGGAGCCAACGCGAGAGACGAGCGGGGAGCTGAAACATGGGGACTCCAGGGGAAGAGGACGCCAGGGACGACGAGGGCTACGCGCCGACGGCGGAGCGGCCGATGGCCGGCCCCTTCGCGCCGGGGAGGTACCAACGGTGGGCAAAGGCGTCCCAGACGTGCTCCGGGGTCGGCTGGGGCGGACGCTCCGACGTCGACACGTCCGTGGCCAGGACCGCACGCGCCACGGCAATCCAGCCCGCGCGCACCAGCACCGAGCAGGCGGAGAACTGGGGCAGCGGCGCGCCCGTCACCGCGGAGCGGCCACCCGTCACTCCGCCGTAGACGACGTACAGGCGTTCGGCTTGGGCCATGTCCTCGGGGCTCGCGCCGGCCACGTCCCGCTCGGCGGAAGAAACGAGTTCAGGCGGCGGGGTGTAGGGCGGCGGAGTGGATGGCTGAGACATGCGGTGCTCCTGGGGTGCTGCGAGTGAAAGGGAAGCGCGGTGCGCAACCACGGCGAGCGTGGCGACGAGAGCGCGCGGAGGGCGCAGGCTCACGGCGTGGACCTCGCCGCCTTCTGCGGGTCCACGAGGTTGGCCGTGTGCTGGACACGGAGCGCGTTGCGCTCGCCCATCAGCGTGTGCGAATCGTGGGCTGCGCGAGCGAGCTGCGGGCGGGCCTCGGCCTGCCACGTCTCCAGTGCCTTAAGGCGCAGGTCCACCAGCCGCAGTGCGGACTCGTGCTCGCCCACCCGGCGCAGGTCCGCCTTGATGTCCTTCACGTCTGCGGCAACGGCCCCCATTTGCTGGACGAGGATGGGCACCTGACCGGCGTCCAGCCGCTCCTGCTCCAGCGCCTTGAGCCGCTGCTCATGTACGGGCACCTGCTCGACAGCCGCCTCGTGCTTGGCATGCCGGCGGGACAGCAGCGCATTGAGCAACGGCGCAGCGATGTTGCTGGCCGCGAACATGGCGAACGCGGCCTCGGGGGTAAGCTCCATGAAGCCGCATCGTCACGGGATGCGAGGACGCCGTCCGGTGAGCCCGGAGAATCGACGAAACGCCGCTCTATCCGGTCTCGGTGTCGCGAACTGCGCTCCGGTGGGGCTCGTCAGCGGAACGCCGACGAGTCTCCCCACTCCGCCACGGGGATGAAGCGCAGCCCTTCCGGCGGCGGCGACAGGGCGAGCACCCGCTCAACCACCGTCCGGTGAAAGACGTGGACCACGGACTCGGCGAGCCGAAACGCCAGTCGCTCTTCGAGCGGCACCTCACCGAGCACGGACTCGTCGAGGAACAGCTTGTCGAGGCTCAGCAGGAGGTCGCCGTCCTCGTCGAACTCGAAGCGCGAGCGCACCCTGTCCATGCAGGGAAGCCGTCGCCACATGTGGACCAGCCAGTAGCGCAACACGGAGTCGCCCACCTGCACGTCCGCGGGAACGAGCTGGACTCCTGGCAGAGCCGCCGCCTCGAAGGAATCCTTCAGCCGCGTGGAGACGACAGGCGCCGGCAGGCTGTGAAAGTCAGCCATGACGGGCCGGGGCGGGACCGGCTCGCCCAGCTTCAGCTTGACGGGCGCTGCAACCTTCACAGGACTGGGCCGAAAAAACGGAAGGCACTCCTGGTCCCACGACAGCAGGGGATGCTGCTGGGAACGCGCGCGCTCGAGGACGAAGTAGTCGTCTTGCATGGCTACTCTCCCACCTGAAGCGCCCGCCGCTGGAGTGCCGTCCCAGTGCCTGGGTGCATCGTCCGATGCCTCCGGCCGGCAGGACACGGCCGACGTGGCTTGTCCTGAATAGACATCGAGCCCGCGCACCCCTGCCCTCCAGGAAGGTAGTCCAACCCATCCGTCGTGAGGGTCCACTTCCCGCTGGCCACCTTCCCCAGAATCGTGCGGCTTATTCGGTCCATCTTGGCCGTAAGCCCCTCGGGCTTCGGGCAGAAACTGCCACTCACGGCCTTCTCGATAACGCCCGCCAGCAGCCGCTTCACGGCATCTGGGTACGCGAGGTTCATGTCGAAGGCCCAGCCCCCTGCATGGGGGCCTTTGTGAATCGGCACGTGGAGTTCGCAGGCGACGGCCATCACCATCGGCAGCATGACGCCATTCTCTCGCCGGTTGATGTCATACCCGAAGTCCCGGCAGAGCGGCGCCCACGGAGCATCCTCAGCCATGGCCTCGGAGCAGATGAGGTGGTGAGCGGCGATGGACCAGCGCCCCGTGTACCAGGGGTGCTCCTTCGCCTTGCGGCCCGCGAGGATGTTTTCCCGCAGCTCCGTGGGGTTCCCCAGGTGCTCGCCCCATCGCCTTGCGAGCGTGTGCCACGGCCCCCCGCAGTACTCGCAAGGTGGCAAGTCCAAATGCTGCGGCCATTCCTTGGGCTCGGAACCGAACGGCCGAAGTGGTACGCAACGAGAGAGGGCGGGCATGCCCGGAAGCACACACCCAGCGCGCCGACTATTGAATGGCACGAGAGCGCAGGCGAACGCGCACTTTCCTACAGGACACCGCAGCTCACGTACCGGCGCCGATGCTCTCGCGCTGCCTCACCGCGCGGAGGAACTGCAAGAGAGGAGTCGGCGCCCCCAGCACCTCGAGGATTTCCTCCCGAGTGGCGAAGCCGCGCAGGTGGATGCCGTTGAGGCACCCGTCGCAGATGAAGTCAGCGTCCGGAACGAGCCCCCAGGACTCGCGCGTCGCGGGCGGCACCATGGACACGTCCGCCATCATGTCCGCCTGCTGCCGCCGCCCGCATGGGCATGGCCGCAATGGGTTCTCCGGCTCCTCCACCTCCGTGGGCCGCAGAATCTCCCCGGCGGGCCCACGCGCCGGCTCGCCCGTCATGGCGCGGAGAGACGCGGGCGCCGAGCGGGTACGCCGAGCGTCGAGGTGGTCCTTCAGCGTCTTCAGCTTCCAGCTCATGCGTCCAAGGCCTCCCAATAGAGCATGTCGCCCACGTCCGGCGTCTTCGACGCGTATTGGTCCGTCGAGGTGCTGTAGGTGACGCCCGCCCCAGCATCCACGCTGGAGTGCCAGACGTGCGCGGTGGGCTGGTTACTTCCCGGCGGCACGGACACGGACTTGATGCGCAGGCGCAGCCGGTCCGCTGCGCCCAGGCCCGGAGCCGCCGCCGTCAGTACCTCGCCGATGTGCGTGTTCACGGACTGCACCCAGTTGACGGTGTTGTTGTTGGAGTTGGCCCACAGGGTGGTTGTCGCGCGTTCCACCCAGGACTGCCCCACGTCCAGGCTGTCCAGCGCCACGACGATGCTTCCCTGGGCGGAGCCCGGCTCCCAGCTCCCGCCCGCCCCCATCTCGCCGGTGCGCGGCGGCGTGAGCAGGTAGATGATGGCGTTGAAACGGAGCGCGTACTGGTCGTTCGTCGCCGGGGCGTTGCTGAGCACCACCTCCACCGTGGAGCCAATGCCGGTGGCAAGGTTGGAGGAGCTGGCGGGGTTGTTAGTCCGGGCAGTGACGGTGCCGCCGCGCTGGCGCAGCCGAGCGCGCAGCGTGAAGCCGCTGCCCCCATTCATGATTGCCTGGGTGTCGTCATACGTCGGCAGAGCCGTGTTGTAGGCCCCCGTCTCGCTGCCGCTGCCCGTTGCTCCCCACTTCGCCCGCGGCTCGTGCGTGAGTCCACCGCGCAGCAGCACCATGGGCGTGTTCTGAAACGGCGGGTTGAAGGCCACGTAGGCCCCGTGCGCGGCGAGCTGCGCCTGGCGGCCCTTCGCGATGGTGCGCGGCGCCCCGCTCCCGTCGGAGATGCCGACGTTGTAGGAGATGCTGCCGTCCGGATTGAGGGCCGTGTACACGCGCGGCGTGGCCGACTCGTCGAAGACGTCCACCACTGCGGAGTCGAAGTCCGTCACGCCGTTGCCGGCGTCCAAGTTGGCGATGAGCACCAGAGACACGTAGCGCGTGGCCTGGTGCATGGGCCGGGGGTTGCGCGGGTCCTGCGAGGGCCAGTTCTCCGTGACGTTGGCCGACAGCCCCTTCACCCAGCCGGTGAATTCGCTGTACCCGGTGGACGCGGGCAGCACCGCCCCGGAGATGCAGTAGTAGTGCTGGCTGCCCAAGTCATTGAGGCCGGCTGCGTTCACCATGGTGACGCCGTCCGCCGCCCAACCCACCAGTCCGCAGTACACCGCCTTCCCGCCGGACGTGGGCTCCTGGAACTGCCGCACGCGGCAGCGCAGGCGGTACAGCTTCGTCGGGTCGTACGGCAGCTTCACCGTGGAGTAAATCCACACCGCGTTGGTGCACCGCAGGACGTTGCCCCCGGAATAGCCCTGGCCGGAGACGAGGGACGCCGCCGGCGGCGCCAGCAAGGGGTTGCGCTCCCAGTTGCCCAAGTCGAAGGGCGAGCGCTCGAAGGACTCGGTGAAGGCGCCCACGGCATTCCGGGACGCCTCCTGCGCGGCCGCAGCGGGGACATTCTTCAAATCCGCGGTGGCCAGCTTCACCATGTCCGGGTCCGCCGCCACCGCGCCCCCGAGGACGCGCCAGCTGCTCTGCGTGCCGTTGGAGTACAGGGCCTGGACGGCGCACTTCACCTCCACCGTGGTGGCCACGCGCAGCGACACCACCGCGCGGCGCTCCGAGGGCCCCACGCGCACTGGCTCCAGGAGGTAGGCGTCCGTGTTGTTGGGGTCATCCCCTTCGTAGACGGCCACGCTGAAGCCCAGCAGGAGGTGCGTGGGCAGCGTCTCGACGTGCGTCCAGCGGATGTCGAAGTACCGCGGCTTGAGGAGACGGGGGTTCGGCTCGCCCGGCGTGACGTCCACGTCGATGCCGCCCTGAAGCTCTTTTTCGCGTGAGCGCATGCTTTCTCTCTACGGCGGAGGGGTGGAGGACACCGTCATGGTGACGGACGCGGGCGTAGTGGGCGCCGCGCGGACGGTGACGGTGGTGTCGTTGGTGGAGGGATTGCCCGTGGTGTCGATGGCCTTCACGCGCACGACGTGGTCCGCAGGCCCAGGCACGGGCCATTCGTGCGCGGTGGCGCGCACCTTCGAGATGGGGGTGGCGTTGTTCCAATTCGTCCCGCCGTAGCGCAGCTCGTAGGTGTCCCGGTCCAGGTCCGGGATTTCCGTCCACCGCAGCGTGGCCGTGTTGCCGTTGAGTGTGTAGCCGAAGCCCACGACGTCCGAGGGTGGCGCCCGCTTGCCTCGCACGTTGAGGGAGGCCTCGGAATAGGCGGTGACGAAGCCGTTGAGGACGGCCGCCACCTGCACGGAGTACGCGCCGGGGTTGATGTCCAGCAACTCCCAGAAGTGCGACTGCACCCCCGTCACCGTCGTCCAGTTGCCCCCGTCCACCCGCCAGCGCACCACGTACTCGGTGGCGCTGGGGCGCTGCGCCCACCGGGCGTTGAGCGACACCTTCAGTCCGCCGTTCGTCGTCTTGTAGAGGCTCTCCCCCAGCACGAGGTCCGCGGGTGGCGCCGAGGAAGGCAGCACGGAGGTGGGCACCGGCTGCAGCTTCACGCCGAGCTCCACCTCGTCGTACTTGCCCGGGTGGTGGCGCAGCGCCGTGACTTCGTAGAGGTGCGGCTCCACCTCGGCCACGCTGAGAATGCGCCACGTCGTGGGCGCCAAGTCGGACGCCGCGAGCACCCAGACGGCATTCCGGGCGGGCGCCACGGGGAAGGGCGTGGCGACGGTGAGGGCCCGGTACGGCGCCGGCGCCGCGGGCGCCAGCTCGCGCTCCACCGCCGCCCCGTCCGGCATCACCACGGAGAGGGAGTACGTCTTCCCCGCCTCAAGGGTGACGTCCGCGTCCAGCTCTACCTGGGTGGCGGTGGCGGCCACCACCCGCCCACCCCAGCGGCGGCCGGCCCGGTACGGGTCCTGAAGCTTCACCACCGCGCCCGGGTTGCGCAGGGCGCCCTCGAGGCCCGTGCGGAACACCACCGTCTCCGTCTCCAGCCTCTCGGTGAAGAGGAGCCACCGCCCCACCCGCTGCGCCTGGCCGCGCGAGGTGCAGCCCAGCGCCACCACCTCGGTGGGGTTGTAGCCGTACTCGCGCAGGCCGTCCTCGTCCGTCACGTACTCCTTCGCGGACTTGTAGTGGTTGGCCGGGTCGTTCCAGGTGACGAGCGCGACGGTGTGGCGCGCACGCCGGCCGCTGCTGGAGTACGTGAAGAGGCCGTCCACCACGTTGGCCGGGGTGAAGAGGTACTCGGCGTCCCGGGGCGCGTCCTGGGCGACGTACACCGCGCCGCTGGCCCAGTACGTCATGCCTCGGAAGACGGAGGCGAGGTTGTTCACCACCTGGTACGCGTCCGCCTGCGTCTGGAGGTAGAGGTTGCAGCGGAAGCGCGGCTCCTGGCCGCCCTTCCCGTCCGGTACCAACTCGTCGCAGTAGCGGCCGATGGTGTACAGCCCCCACTTGTCGACGTGGGACTCATTGAGGAAGCGGCCCAGGCCGTAACGGCGCGTCGTCAGCAAGTCGTAGAAGCACCAGGCCGGGTTGTCCGTCCACTCCACCTTGAAGGTGCCGTCCCAGGTGCCCGAGTACTCCCGCGTCAGCGGGTTGTAGTTGCTGGGCACCCGCACCTTCAGCCCCCGAATTCGGTACGAGCGCGTGGGCACCGTCTGAAACTGGTGCGCGGACACCTGGAGGGCGCACAGCGCGCTGTTGGGGTAGCTGAGCTTCTCGTCGATGAGGGTGGCGTAGGACTTCCACAGCGTCTTGTTCTGCAGGTTGGCCTGCGTGCTGTCCGCGGTGAGGCGCCGCACGCGGATGTCCCACGGCGCGCTGCCGGTGAGCTCCACACGGTACGTCCGCTCGTAGGGGCTGGTGCACTTGCCGGCGATGACACCCGCTCCCTCCAGGTCCTGCTCAACGAAGCCGCCGCCGTTGCTTTGCACGTCGATGCCGATGAGCACCATGGATGGCATCAAGTCGCCGGTGAGCGCACTCTGGAAGGTGAGCTGCGGCACCTGCACGGTGATGCGCACCGCGTCCACGTTGGCGTCGCTGACAGTGCGGACGACGGGCTCGTAGCGCTTCACCTCCGTGTTGACGGAGAACTCCGCCTCCGCGGAGGGAAAGCCGGGGATGTACTCCTGCCCCTGCGTCCCCTGCACGTCGTAGAGGGTGACGTCGCGGAAGTTGTAGGTGTCGTTGGGATTCTGGACGACGACGCCGTCCAGGTAGACGGACTTCAGCTTGTCCACGAGCCCGACAATTTCCCCCTCGCAGAGGAGGTCCAGCACGCGGGCGTAGTTGGTGGACTTCAGCGTGTCCGGGAGCTCCACGGGCGTGCGCTGCGCGCCGCCACCGCCCTTGCCCCCATTTGCCCCGCCGTAGCCGATGAGGGGGGCCGGCTCAGATTTCGACTTCATGCGGCGCCTCCGGGTCTGCGCGCTTGGCGTTGTGCGAGAGGAAGCTCAGCGTCTGGTACGTGTGCGCTCCCTCCACGGTGATGCGCACCACGGGCCCGCGGCCGCACGCCGCCACCTCCCGCACCACGCCGGGCTGAGCGCCCAGCAGCAGCGTCCCGGGCACCAGGTGCCGCAGTTCCACCCAGTCCGCCTCGGCGCGCACGCGGTGGTTGTACGTGCCGACGAATACGCGCCCGTCCTCCAGCTCCAACCGCCAGCACTCCGCCTCCAAGAGGGCCACGTCGGTGACGAGGTACGCGCCCCACCGCAGCGTCGTCTCGTGCTGGGTGAGGACGCGCATGCCCACCTCCACCTCGCCGGCGGGCACCTCCCGCCCGTCGGCAAGGAGAACGGGCACCCACGGCGCCGGGCACCCGCCGCCCGAGGGCCCCTGCCCGCCCGGCCCCGTCTGCCCGCTGCCGTACTTGCCGCCGAAGCCGCCGCCCTCGCTCCACTCGGTGACGATGCCCGCGGAGATGACGCAGCTGCCCACCTCCAGCTCGCCGTAGCAGATGGGCACCGGATGTCCCTGGGCCAGGGTGTTAACGGGGCCGTTGAAGGCGTAGTTGGGCTTGTTCTTCGGCTCCTCGTCCGGGGCCGCAGGTGCGGGCGGTGCGAAGAGCATCTGCGACACGCCGCCCACCACCAGGGACGCGCCCATGGTGATGAGGGGTGTGCCGACGCCGAAGCCGTAGGCTGAGAGCACCGCGCCGCCTGCGATGAGGACGGCCCCCATGACCACCTGGAAGACGCCCGCCTTCGCCCCAGCCAACGCGGGCATGACGGTGATGACGGGCGCGTCAGCCGGGCGCGACAGCTCGTCCTGGCCCACGTCGCGCTTGCCGACGAAGACGTGAAAGCCCGGCTCGCTGTGCGTCACCAGGTAGCGCGCGAAGCCCTCGCACACCGCAGAGAGAGCGCGAACGGCCTCGGCGGGCGAAGGCACGCTCAAGTCCAACCGCCAGACGCGGCCGAAGCGCCGGCCCAGCGGACCTCCGAGTACCACCGTCGTCAGCATAGGGTGCGGTGTCGGACGACCTTCCGGGTGATTCGCTCCCAGAAGCCCGAGTACGTCTCCCTTCCAGACAGGCGATTCTGGAGGTGGTGGAGGACGACGTCCGCCCCCAGGTAGACGCCCGCGTGGTTGGGCACCTGCGCGCGCAGCTGCATGAGGAGGACGTCGTGCTCGCGCAGCGCCTGGCCGGTGACGTCCACGAAGCCCGCCTGGGCGTACCCCTCCAGGTAGAGGTTGCCGCCCTTGTCCCACCAGCCGTCCGGCCGGTGGAAGTCAGGCAGCTCGAGGCCCAGCCGCTCCTGGAAGTAGTCGCGGATGAGGCTGAAGCAGTCCAGGACGCCGTGGCTGAAGGGGCGGCCCACCAGCGGCGGCCGGTACCCGGTGGGGTGCCACACGCGCCAGTGGCCCACGGGCACGTTGATGATGAGCCAGGGCAGGCCCCAGCGCTCCATGCTGACGCGGTCCGCCTCGCTCGGCTCCGGGGCGGCGTTGGGGTGGGAGTGCACCACCGCCAGCACCTCCCCTTCCGCCTCCGCCCGTGCGTAGTCCTCCGGGTGGAGAATGAAGTGGGCCTGCCCTTCGGCCTGGTTGCGACAGGGCACGTACCGCTGCTCGCCGGATGCGGCCACCACGAGTCCGCACGCCTCGCGGGGATACTCGCTCCGGGCGTGAACGAGTGCGCCTTCAACAATGAGGTCGAGAGGGCCCAGCGACGGTGGCACGCGCATGCACACGATGGTCGCGCGTGCCGTGGACAACATCCGGTCCGGGCCTTCTGACTCCTGGAATCACCTGCGCCGGGGCGCACACCCTGGCGCCCCGGCGATTGGGGTTAACTGAACCCATACCTCGCAGGTGGTATTGAAATGCCCCCACAAGCTTCGCCCTAATTCAGGAGTTTCGCTGTTTCGGACTCATCTCAATGGGGGGAACCATGGCATTGGTGAAGTGCAAGCAGTGTGGAAGCGACGTCGCGAGCAACGCAGCCGCATGCCCGAAGTGCGGCGCACCTCCACCGCGCGGGCCATCCGCGCTCAAGGTCACATTCCTCGTCCTGGGTGGGCTCTTCTCTCTCTGCTTCTTCGGCACCTGCATGGCGGGCGCGATTGGCTCTGCGAACAAGGGCGCGAGCCGAACGGGTGCCACCTCGGGGAGCTCGCCTTCAGCGGCAAGCCGCCCGCCTCCGAAGGACGTAGAAATCCGGTCCCTTCTGTCCGAGTACGCCGACAACGAAGTGCGCGCGGATGCGAACTTCAAGAACCACGTCATCCAAACGGCCGGCGTCGTGGACGACGTGAAGAAGGACATCATGAACTCCGTCTACATCACCGTCGGAACCGGCCGGCAGTTCGAGATTCCCCAGGTCCAGTGCTTCGTCGCCGACAACCAACTGAACAAGGCAGCGAACCTCTCCAAAGGCTCGCGCGTCAGGGTCCGCGGCCGGGTGCAGGGACTCATGATGAACGTCCTGGTGAAGGACTGCGAAATCGTCGACCTCTGAGTCCTGGTGCGGCTGCTATCGGCACCGAGAGCCATCGAACTGGTCAACTCCGGGAATCCTCCGTGCAGCATTACGGAGGCCTCCCGTCGCGAAGCCGGCTGATTCCCGCTTGCTCCATCCAGCAACCCAACGCGTCGCGAAGACCGCGCTGCACGCCATGAGGAATATGATGACCGACAACGCCCCCACCGACGTTCAGGCTCAGCCTACCCCCAACTTCGACCCACGGTTTACCAACGACGCAACGGCGCTCGCGCCGTACCCTTGCGCGCGATGTGGCGAGACCATTCCACAGTTGCGCCGAGCGCACACGTCCTGGGCGGACCGCAGCAAGTACATCTGCGAGCTCTGCGCCAGCGACGAGTCCACATCACTTCAAATTGCCCACCGGCTGATTGAAAAATACGGGACCATCCTCTTCACCGAACGGACGCTACGCCCCGAGTGGATTCCAGAAGACGCTCCTCCCATCCATGGGCTTCGCAAGTTCACGCAACTGCAAGTCGACCGCGCACTGCGCCGGATAAAGGCTGGGGAGGGCACGGAAAGCGACCGACAGCTCGTTCATACCTCTGCAATGGAGAAGTTGCCGACCGCTGTTGGCCGTCCGAAGAAGCGGCGCTGAACGGGGGCAACTCCGGGGACTTCATCGCAAGAGTCCAACGCCGGGGAAGCCTCCGAAGGGCAAAACGGCGGTTTCTCCGTAGCGCAGCTTGCAGCTCCCCAGCCGCTTCCCGCACCGGTCCTCCGCTGGCGACGTCGTCGGGCTGTCGTCTACCCTCGCCACCGGAGGGCCCGCGTACCCGCACCCCTCCTTCCGGTACTCCCACCCGCACATCTGCGTGATGACGCGCAGCGGGATGCGGATGCCGTCCAAGTCACACCGCGCCGCGAGCGCGAACTCGATGAAGTGCTTCGACTCGGACGTCTTCTGGTCCACCACGAACTCGTCATCGGGGAATGCCTCCACCGGGCTGGCGGTGGGGTTGACGCCTCCAGGGAAGTTCACCGCGTCGAGGTAGCGGACGAAGGTGCGCTTGCGGAGGACTCGCGCGCCCAGCAAGTCATTGAAGTCCCGGGCCAGCGCGCCAATGGTGCCCGCCACGTTGGCCATGGTGAGCGTGGGCCGCGGTAGTCGCCCCGTCCCAGACTTCTCGAAGCCGCGCGCCTCCACGGGCCAGGGCTGGTACTCCGCGCCCTGCCACACTACCGGCCCGCCCAGCCCGTTGGTGCCCGCGTGGAAGTAGCTGATGCCCCCGCCAGGTATCGACGTGGCGTCGAGGACGAAGAGCTCCACGAGGGCGCCCGGCTCCAGCTTCTGAATGTCCTCGGCGATGCTCACTGAGTGCCCCCGCGCGAATCGGGCGGAGCACCCAGGGGCAGCATGGCGTTGGCGAGGAACCGCGCGATGAGGACAGGGGCGCCGTGGAGCATGCCCCTGTCTTCACACGCGCGGTGGACGTCGTCCGGGATTCATCCCACCTGCGAAAGTTGAGCGGCTTCGGGCGCCCGGGGAGCAGTTGCAGCCGCATCGGCAGCTCGCCGCGTGTTCGCCTCGATGGCCACCTGGCACAGCGCCGACTGCGCTTGAAGCTGGAGGGCGAACGCCCTCCCCCGGCCGATGCTGAGTAACAGCTCGCCTCGCCCCGTCTAGACGGGGCGAGGATAAGCCCCCGCCCGGCTTCGATGGGCGCGGTGGCGTCAGTCGGAGCTGGCCGGGAGCGCGACGGTACCGGGAGTCTCGATGGCGGCAAGGGCGGCGCGCAGCAGGTAGCATCCCGGGTCTTCACCGCGCAGGCGAGCCGTTTCCCCCAAGCAGGGGCGAGGCCGGAGCCGGAGGAAGAGAGCCCGCCCTTTGCCGCGACGAGGGAGGAGCCGAAGAGGGAGCACACACCACGATTGGACTCTCGCCAAGCTGCTACGCAGGACGGAAAGCGCTGGACGTGTTCGCTTGCTCGAAGTGTGGAAACAGGAGATGCGCTCATCCAGCGCGCCTTCGCCGCCCTTTCAAAATGTCTCGAGGAAGGTCTTCATCTCGCGCAGCACCTCGTCATGGTTGGTGAGCCAGACGTAGTGCCGCGCGTGCTCGAGCTTGATGCCCTTCCAGTTCGGCATGCTCATCACGCTCAGCATTTCGGCGTCCCGCTGGAGCGCCCTGGCGCTCAGGGTCCTCAACTTCTCCTGCACGGGAAGGTCCATTTGGGAGAAGCCTGGGATGTCCTCCACCCGCCCGAACCGAGGCTGATCCACGTAGAGGAAGAGCACGGGCGCCGTCACGGCCGCGAAGTCCACCTTCGAGAAACCCTTCATCACCCGCGCCTCCGCGTGCGGCCACTTGCGGTCGCGCAGGTAGTGCCCGGTCTTCGGATCGAACTCGCTCGCCTCGTCGATCTCGTGCGCGGGGAACGCTCCTCCGACGTCACGCGCGACCGCGGCGGCGACCGCGGCGCGTGAGGCCACGTCCTCGGGAGCGGGCTCGCTCGGAGGAGGCATGGGCAGGACCGAAAGGAGCTCCGCCAGCAGGTCACCGTTGGTCCTCACGTCCAGGTAGACCACCTTCTCCACGCGCTCCGGGTGATGGGTTGCCACCCAGGTGAGCTCTGGCCCGGCGGCGGAGTGGCCCACGAATGACGCCTTCGCGATTCCCAGCCCTTCCAGCACCCGAACGACGTCCTCGCCCAGGGTGGCGGTGTCGTAGCCCTGCTCGGGCCAGCTCGACGAGCCAAACCCCCGGCGGGTGACGGCGTAGACGTGATGGGCCGCGGTGAACTCCGGCGCGAAGGTGTCGAACACGTGGCCCGTGTTGCCCAGGCCCGACAGGAAGACGAGCGCGGGTCCCTGGCCTCCGAAGTCGAGCAGCTCGAGCTCGACCCCCTCGGCCACCTTCACCCGCTTCACCTGATGCAACGCGCTGGAGTCGGCAGAAGCCGGGACCGGGACGGACTTCGTCGTCACACAAGCGAACAGCGGCAAGCAGAGGAGGAGGAGTTTTCGCATGGACTGACTCAACTACAGGAATGCGGAGACCACCAGGGAAGCCCATGGGTCACGAGCGCGGCCCACCAGACTAGAGAGGCAACCTGCCCCCGCCTGGGTGCGCCATACCTCCCAGGGGGGATGCTGCTACTCCCTCACCCTGCCTCCTCCTGAAACTCGGCGGAGACGTCGTAGGCGTTGAAGCCCTTCAGGGTGCTCGTCCACCGCTCGCAGACGACACGCAGCACCTGGGCGCCCGCCGCAGTGAAGGTGAGCTGGGCGCCTGCGGGCGGCGCTGTCGCGAAGGTGACGAGCCCGGAAGCGGCGAGGGAGTAGTCGGCCCCCTCCGCCAGCAACACCCCGTCGCGGCACAGGAGCGGCGCAGCCTCCCACCCCACGGCGGGCACCAGCTCGCCCACCGTCGCGTCCGGGGCCAAGGGGCGCTGCAAGAAGAACTGCGTCCTGGCCCCGTCCCCGGCGCCAAACGGCTGCCCAGTGACGCCCCAGGCGCTGTCCGGCACCACGAACTCGAAGGCGGCCACTCCGCGGTGCGCGCGGAGGAAGGCGTCCACCCCGTCTGCCTCTTCCTTTCGGCGCGCGGTGAACTGGAGAGACCAACGCTGGAGGAGTCCTCGAGCTCCGTCCTCCGAGCGCTGGGAGTAGCCGTCGCCGAACTGTGCCTTCCTCACCCGAGGCTGGCTCTCAAGCTGGGCGCCCCAACTCGGCGTGAAGGGGAAGCGTTCCATTCCACCAAGCCTCTCCGAGGGTGCGGACGGCGTCCGCACACTTCACATGCGAGCGCTGTTTCAAGGGGGACCGCGCGGCCGAGTCACGCCTCGTCCCAAAGGTCCGCGACGTTGCGGTGGCGCACGGAATCATCATGCTCCTTGAGCTTGCTGTGCAGTCCGCGCAGCGCGCGCACCTGCGTGGTGTACGCAGTAACTTTTTTGAATGTCTCCTCCGTCCACATGCGGGGCGGCATCGGGTGTGTGTAGCCGTACCGTGAGAGGATTGAACTGATGTGCTGGATGACAGGGATGTCCACAACCCCCGCAAATGCCGCCGGCGGTACACTGTCGCCATTGGGGAGTATGCACATGCCGTCGGTGAATGAGCGATGCTCGACTCCCAAGCGATGCGGCCAAAAGCTCAAAGTATCGAGAGAGTCCCGCACCATCTGCGTGAGCTCAACGGTAGCAACTTCCAATTCTCGCTTGAGCAGAGACAGTCGCCCCTGCTCGTGTAGACGCCGCGTATTGTCAGGCTCCAAGTTGACGGAGACTGCCTTGGAGCCCTTGGCGATACCCAGCTTAATGCCGTCCACAACCGCGTCACGGAGCTCGATGGCCCTCGCCTCTGCGAGCTCATGCGCCTGGTGAATCTCTGCCTCTATCTTCCGACGCGCCTCGTCCACTTTCATCCCGTACACCCACAGGTAAGGCCAAATGGCCACGGCATCGTAGGTGTGCTCGGGTCGGATCAGCAACTCAACCTTATCGTCGCTTCCTCTCGTTGGCGTTGTAGATGACGCCGCCGGGCTGGAGCTGCTCCACCATCAGCTTGAGTACGGTGGCCTGGAGCTGCCGGGCCATCGCCCTCGACTCTTCCTTCGCGCCTGGCGCCTGGACGTTCGTGGACACCGAGCCGTCCTGATTGAAGGTGAAGTGGAAGGACATGGCCGGTACACCGCCGGCCGCGGGCGCGCTCGGCATCGGTGGAGTAACCAGCTTCGGCGCACCGTCCGCGTAGGGTGCACCGCTCTTCATGACGGCGGGCGCGGACATGTCGAACGCGGACTTGCCCGCCGCGACGCCTGCCCCTGCAGTGGCTCCTCCCGCGCTGAAGCTCGCCCCCGTTATGCCGCCCAGGAGAGCCGTGGTTCCGATGTCCACCAGGGCCACGAAGGCCTTGTGGGCCAGGAGCCGCGACAGGTCCTTGAGCATTCCATCAATCATGCCGCGCCAGGTGAACTGCGTGGAGGTGGCGAAGGTGGTGATGGCGTCTTCCATATGCTGGGCGGCGAACGACACCGCGTCCTGGGCAATGGAGAAGCCGTCGCTCATCTGACTGTGCAGCCGCACCATCTCCTTCTGGTACGCCTCCATGCTGATGCGCTCGTCCTGCAACAGCTTGTTCAACAACGCGACGCGCTTCCGCACCTCCTCCAGTGGGTTGAGCTGCTTCTGGAGCAACTCCATGTCCTTCACCAGCTGGGCTTCCTCCTTCCCCTCCTTCGTCCAGAGGGTGCGGGCCTTGGCGAGCTTTGCTCCATACTCCTCCGCCTTGATGGTGCCCGCAGCCAAGCCGGCGTTCAGTGCCTCCACGGCCTTCGCCATCCGGTCCGCGTCAGCGTCCCCGAGTTGTTGATTCAGTTGCTCAAGGGCGCGCGCGTGCTCCTCCGCCCTTTTCTTGGCTTCCTCGTCGGCCTTCTTCTTCGCCTCAAACGCTGCAATTTTCTCAAGTGCAGCGTCTGCGACTAGCCGCTGCGCGTAGTTCAGAGATTTGTACTCAGCCGTGAGCTTCTCGGCCCCCTCTCGCGCGAGCCCCAGCGTAGCCGCCTCTTCCTCGAGCTTCGCTAGATACCTCGCAGCGGATTTCGCCAGTTCCGCCCTGGCCTTTTCCTCGTTCTGGAGGCGCTCCGCCTCCTGTTCGCGAGCACGCGCGGTGGCCGCAGCGGCATCCGCCGCTCGCTGTTCGCCCTCCGGGTCCTTCGCGGCTGCCTCCCTGACGCGCGCGAGCGCCTTCTCCAGTTCCGCCGAATCCTGCATGGCGGCCTGTAGGTCTTCCCGGAGGGTCTTGATGATTTTTGGTGCCCATCCGCCCATTTCATAGCCCTTCACGACCTTGTCGAGGCGTGGATCGTCCTCGTCCATCCGCACCTTGTTCCGAATTTTCGTGCGGAATTCCGCCTCCTCGGCTTGGAGCCGCTCCTTGATGCTCTTCACACGAGTCTGATTGAGCTCCGTTTCGCGCTTGGCCACCTTCTCGAAGACAGCCAGCGCCTGATCCGCCGTCTTGACCTCATCGGTCATCATGGTCTGGTAGTCGCCACCAAGCGCCGCCAGTTCCTTCCGTGCGATGGACAGCACTTGAGCAGCCTTCGCTGCATCTGTTGTCGCACGCGTCTGTTGGAGCAGGTCGGACACAATCGAGGCGCTCTTCCCGACGCTGGTAGCAGCAGCCGTTCCAAGCTCCCGGGCCTTCACTGCGGCTTCATCCGCCCTGGCGATGTACGCGGAGACGCCAGCCGTGAGGAGGCCAATCGCGGTGATGGCGACGCCGATGGGCCCACCGAGCGCGGCCATGGCCCCCTGGAGTACTCGACCGGCCCCCGCAGCTCCGTACATCGCTTGCGCGGCCCGCACCTGCGCCAGCGCATTGTCATTCGCGGCAATCGCGGCCTGGGCATGCGCGGCCCGCATGAAGGGCGCCGTCTGCTGGAGGGATGACTGGCGAGCCTCAAGCTGGACGGCCGCGTTCCGCAACGCAGCCCGGGAGCTCTCGTTGACTGCCTTGACGTAGCCCGCTTCGGCGAGCGCCGCATTCGTTGTCGCCTGCCGGCTCTGGACCAGCGCGGATGCCTTCGCGGCGGCGCTCTTCACCCATTCAGCCGCCCATGCGCCGCCTCTGGCTGCCAGGAGAATCCCCACGGCCTGGGCCGTCGCGCCAGCTGAACTCGACAGCGTGGTGAAGTTACTGGAGAGCAATTCGATGCCGGGCATCAACTGCGCCAGGAGCCCCTGCCCCACCGCGATTTCGAGGTCGTCGAACTTCGCTTTCAGTTGGTCCAGGGCGAACTGAGGCGTCTGGGCCATCTTGCTGAAGGCGACCTCGGTGCGTCCTGCTGCCGACTCCATGTTCTTCAACGACGTTGCGAAGTCGCCAGCGCTGGACCCGGTCAGCGTCATCGCAGGGAGCAACGCTTCCACGCCACCTACGAGCTTGGCCAGCAACTCCGTGCTCCCCCCCGTCTGGACCTTGAGGTGCTCCAGGAACCCTGCGAGTCCCCGCGCCTTCAGCCCTGCCGTGTTGAATTCGATGCCGAGGGCGCGCGCCAGGTCCCGAGCTTCATTCGAGGGCTTCGCCACCTGGGCAAGGATGGCGCGCATGCCCTCCATGGCCGTCTCGGTCTTGATGCCGGCCTTCGTGAGCGCAGCGTTCGCGGCAAGCAGTTCCTGGAGCGACACGCCCGTCTGCGCGGCGATGGGCGCGATTTTACCGATGTGCCGAGCAATGGCCTCAATGGACGTTTTGCCATCCGCAGCGGACACGAACATCGCGTCGGCGGCCTCCGTGGCATCCCGGAGCTGGGAGCCGTAGCTGGCCATGATGGATGTGAGTCCGTCAGCAGCAACCCCCACCTCGGTGACGCCGCCAATGGCCAGCTTGTTTGAGACGCGAAGCAAATCCGTTGCCTGAGAAGCATCGCTCGCACCGGCGCTCATGATTTCGTAGAGCGCCTTCACCTGCTCCGTAGGGGCTCGTCCAAACTCCACCCCCAATTCGCGCGCGCGGTCGGCGAGGGCCCCCATCATGTTGACCTGGTCGCCCTCCAGCAGGGTGCTCACCTGGGCCATGGCCGTGTCGAAGGCAAGCGCCTCTGAAGCGGCACTCGTGAGCGAGGCGATTACCGTGGCGATGACAGCGGCAAGCCCGAGGAACGACTTCACTAGGCCGCCGAGTTCCTGCGAGAGCCGATTGACCGGTTTCTCGACTCCTTCAACTGAGCGTTTGACGTCCTGCACAGACGTCGCGGCTTGGGAGGACTCGACCTGCATCCGTGAGAGATGGGTGCTGGCCTTCCCCAACTCCCCCATAAAGCGGCTCACAGCAGAGGTGTCCGCGAAGGACGCGTGGAGTTTGACCGCGGCGGCATCCAGTGCCCCGATCCGCGTCTTGAAGCCATCCAGACCAGAGGCGTCCTTCAACGCGCCCTGGAACGCGGTCGCTGCGGCCCCCATCGCCTCCATGTCCTTGATGGAGGTCCTCATTCGGGCCAGCGCCTGGTTCGTTTCGTTCGCCTCCTTGACCATCCGCGCCAAGCTCTTCGAGTACTGCTCGGTCGCGGTCTCGGTTTTCTTGGTGGCCGTCTCCGTCTTCTCGGCCGCCGCGCTAAATTTCGTCAGCTCGACGGAGCCCGCCTTCGCGTCGGACGTGTCGATACGGACTGAAAGCGTTGCGAGGTCCGTCCCACTAGACATAGGGGTTCCTCTTCACCACCACGTGGTGGCGTAGTACGGCGCTGTAACAGCCTGAACTAACGAGTAGTGGCAGGTCATGGCCTAGATGTGCTGGCCTGCGGGGCCATGCGTATGCTGCTCGCCATGATGGCCACCGTCGTAAGTACGACCTCCCTCGGCGCTGACTACCGCCCCCTGGCGGCGCTTGCAGGAGTAGAGGGAGTTGCGGTTTACGTCAGCCTTCCAAGTGCCTTCGCCGAGAAGGGTGAAGCGTCGTTGATGTGGAAGGAGCGCACCGAGAAGCTTCTCGAATCGCGTGACGTCCCGCTCGTTCACCCCCGTGAGGGAGTTGACGATCCACCTGTTCTCAACGTTGTCGTAAATGCTGAACCCAACCTCGACGACACCGTAGTGTCGCTTAATCTCTCGCTGACCCGGCTCATCCCACTCAAGAGCGCAGGCGCCACAGTTCGCATGGAGGCGTGGCGACAGCATCTGTTATTTCGCGTGCCAACGGCTAGGTCTGGCGAAGCAACGTGGGAAACAACCAGTCTATGGGTCCATAAATTCATCACCGACCTCCACGAAGCTCGGAAATTGGCTGATGCATTCGACCCCAAACGCACCTCACGCGAAGGAAGGGCTGTGAGTGGCAATAAAGTGAAAGCCAAGCCAGCGACAGGCGAGAACCAACCGGAGAGCACTGATGGGCCTCCTATCAAGTACAAGAAGGCGTTTCTAAATGGATGTTCCACGGCAATAGGGATCACTTGCTGCTCCTACCTTGGAGAGAGCTGTGCGTACACGCTGTGCCAGGACAAGCCGGGACAGGATTGGCGCCAGCAAAACTGGTCCTGCATGTAGCCTTCGACGTACCACCCGTTCGGCCTCCCTCACTTCTTCGGCGTCATCTCCACGCGGAACGCGTCGTCGAGTTGCCGGAGGAGTCCCACCTCGGAGGGCGTGGGCTGTGCCCCGGTGAGGCGCGCCCACGCCTCCATGTCCTGGTAGCTGATGGGTGCCAGGGCGAAGGCCCCAGGCGCCCTGGCGTTGCTCAACTCGCAGAACCACTCCCAGACGTGGGCGAGTGCTTCAGGTAGCTCGTCCTCTCCCACCAACTCGGCCGGCACCTCGCCGGTGGACTTGACCACCTGCTCCAGGTGCGCCCTGAGAGAAACCCCGGACGCGTCCTGTCGGCTCAGTCGGAACTGGTGCTGGGCGAAGCCGAGGAGCTGCTCGGCGACGAGGCGAAAAAACTGGCGGCGTCCGTGACGGCCGTGTCCACCTGGCGGCGCAGCCAGGGGTGCTCCTCGTACACCCGGCGAGCGTTCTCCTTCGAGAAGGGCAGCGGCTGGCCATTCTCCGTGAAGCCCTCCCAGGAGGCCGTGCAGCGCACCAGCAACTCGAGCCCGTCCGCGTCGGTGCCCTCCGCGGTGATTTTCGTATTGCGGCCGGAGTGCTGCAGCTTGTGGAGGCGGCGGTTGCGCAGCGCGCGGTCCACTTCACGGTAGGTGGGCGAGTCCACGCCGTGCACCACCACCTTCATTCCCGTCGCGTCGCCGGAGACGGGGTGGAGAATCTCCACGATGGTGGTGTCGCTGCGCTGGAGGCTTCCGATGTCGAAAGCGGCGGTAGTCATAGGGGGTTACTCCTTCTGGGAAGTGAGTGGAGGCGCGGGAGCGCCGGTTACGGGTTGCTGCGCTGGTAGAGGATGGTGGCGCCGCTGGTGGCATCCAGCAGCGCGGTGAAGGGCATGCTGACGGTGACGGGGCCCGAGTTCGGGTTGTCGACGTCGCCGCCCGTGTACTTGATGCGTGGCAGGTAAATGCGGTGGAAGTCCGTCCCGTTGACGTCCTCCAGGAGCAACTCCAGGCTGGACTCTTCCTCGTTGATGAAGCGGTTGAGCAGCACCGCGTCCTTGAAGTAGGCGGAGATGCTGCCGGTGACGACGAAGGCGCCCTCGTGAACCTCCTGGGGGCTCTTGTGGCCGACGACGCCCTCGACGCTGCGCCCGTTGGCAATCTCCAGCTCCACGGCCGTCACGTTGGCCACCCGTTGCCCGCCCTCGTACAGCGCCCCGGTGAAGGCGTCGAAGGGGCTGCCGGTGCCAGCCGGAGTCAGCGTCACCGCGTGGGTGGCCGTGGCCTGCACCATGTCCTTGCCGAGGAAGCCCATGGTGCCCGTGACAATTTCGCCGGGGGACACGGAGAGGGAGAGGCTGTCCACCGCGCAGCCCCGGTACAGGAGGAACTGGCTGATGTCGGTGAAGGCCCGCTCCAGCCCGAAGCTGACGAGCTCGGTGCCGTTGGCCAGGCGCTGGCCCACCAGGGCCACCTGCGCAGGGCCAACCCCGGAGGGTTCCGCAATGAGGGCCCTGTCCACCTCAAGGCGCAGCGCGGACACGGCCACCACCTTCGCCCGGCCATTGTTGCCCGCCTCGTCGAAGCCGGAGCCCGCCACCACGTCCCCGGGCAGGAAGCCGTCCTCGAGGAAGCTGCCGGCGCCGCGGACGTAGGCATCCACTTCAGCCCCCACGGGCGCTCCGCCTGTCGTCACCGCGCGCCATGTGCCGCTGAGGGCGGCAGCGAGGAGGACGTCGAAGGTGCCGCGGGAGAGCTCGAAGGAGAAGTCGCCGCCCACGCTGCGCATGCCGTGGCGCAAGTCGGCCGTCTGCCTGTCGTCCCGAACCTCGTTGGACTGGTACGTCTCCTTCGCCAGGTTGAGGCTGGTGTCGGTGAAGCGGAGCACCGAGTAAGCCGTGCTGGGCACGCCGTACTCAGTCTCCGGTGCGAAGCGCAGCGCGGTCCGCTGCCCAGAAGCTGAAGCCATGTTTCTTCTCCTGCCGCCCGCAAGGGGCAGCTCAGTCCAACGAGTGCACCAACCAAAAAATGCTGACGGGCGTGGCCCACCAGGGCTCGTCTCGCAGCGCGGGGCCGACAGAGGCGGAGTGGATGCTCACCACCGTGTCGTTGCGCCCCAGCCGCGTCCCCCGCTTGAAGGCGTCGCACAGCGCCTGGGCCACGGTGAGGCTGGCCGCCGTCCCCTCGCCCACCGGGTGGAAGAGCAGCACCTGGAAGACACCCGGGCGCCGCGTGTGCGAGTCCACCCCGGCGCCGGCGGGCGACGTCCGCGCGGGGAGGCAGTCCAGCCGGGCCCAGGGCACGCCCGGCGTGGGGGTGAAGACGACGTTGGGGTAGGCGAGGTTGCCCTCGCCCAGCAGCGGCGCCAGCACCTCCCGCGCGCGCAGCTCCAGCGCCTGGGGGATGTCGAGGAGGGGCGGACTCACGGCGCACCGTCCCCCTTCCCTGCCTCCTGCTTCGCCTCGCCCACGGCCTCCCCGAGAATCTCCTTCAGGTTGGCGAGGGTGCCGCGCACCATGCCGCTGGGCGCCTGCTGGCTGTGGCCGAACTCCAGCCGGCGCGCGTACGGCAGGTTGTTGGCGACGTACACCGTGTCGCCCAGCTTCGCGGCATCCAGCGCAGACGCAGCCGCGGTAATGGTAGCGCCGCCGTCCTTGTCCATGGCCTCCACGGTGCCGTCTGGCCGAGCGCCCACGCCCGCGCGCCAGTTGCCCCGGAAGTGTCCGGTGTCCACGGGCGAGGCGGTGACGACGTTGGCCAGGATGCCCAGCGCCGTCTTCCGCACCACCTCGTTGGCGCGCTCCTCCGTCGTCTGGACGAAGGCCTGCACCTGCCGCGTGAAGCTGGCACCACGCCGTACGCGCGCGTCCGTCTTCTTCAGACTCATGCGACCACCCGAAGTACGTAGATGATGGGGGTGCCCTGCAACTGCACCGGCGGGTCCGTCCGGAGCACCCTCCAGGAGAGTCCGTCCAACGCGATCCCCACTTCGTCACCGGGGCCCGGCGTCACCGGCAGCCCAGCCGCGGCCACCAGCAGCTTGCGCCGGCCAACCTTCACCGTGCCTGAGGGCACCAACTCCTGCCCCTCACCCCGCCCGCTGTCGGCCTGCACCAGCACCTGCACCGGATGCGTGGTGATGGTTGTCGGCGCCGTGGAGAGAGCCGGGTCGTACACCCCTGCCGTGCACCGCAGGAGGGTGGCGGCCTGGCCGTAGCGATGAAGCAGCGCGAGGGCCTTGCGGGCCAGTCTGTCTGCCTGGGCGCTCATCCCCGGAGGAGCCCCACTGTGCCAATGCCGCCCACGCGGGCCCCACGGAGGAAGGGGCGCAGCAGCGTGGCCACCTGCTCCGGAATCGGCACGTGCCGCTCCGGAGACGTCTCCAGCGGCCCCACCTTCACCCCCTCGTCCACAATGGGCCCGAGTCCAGCCGTCCAGTCCTCCCCCATGAGGCGGAAGGCGAACTCCGCCGTGGCGCCGCGCACGCGCAGCGGCACCGCGGTGGCGGGCAGCGTCACCCCGTCCAGCACGACGCCGCGCCGGGGCCAGGCCAGGGCCTGTTCCGCCTCGGCCCGGCTGCCCACGTAGCCGAAGTGGGTGTCCAGCAGGCTAGTGGCCCACATGAGGTGCCGCTCCTTCGCATCCTGCGTGGCGGACTCCCACGCGGCGTTGTGGCCGCGCGCAGAGTGGTAGGCGTCCGCCTCCACCACCGTGCAGTACGAGTTCGCGGACGGGCCGCTGGGCGTTGCGTCGAAGGGCATGGGGCGTCCTCCAGGGGCTGCCGGCTACTCGGCCTTCGCCTTGGCCCTGCCCTTCGGGGCGGGCGGCTCCTCGGCGGGGGCAGGCACAGGCGCCGGAGTCGGCGTGGGGGCCGGGGTCACAACCGTCGCGTCGCGCAGCTGCGCCTGCGCGGTGCGCAGTTCGGCCCTCACGCGGTCCAGTTCGGACGTCACCTCCTCGAAGGCCTGCCGTTGCTCCTGCCACAGGGCGTCCACCTGCGGGTACTCCGGCTGGGTGGCCCCCCGCGAGTGGTGCGCGTCGTCGGCGCCGCCCATTCGTGCCCGCTCGTAGCTTGCCGCCGCCTTCCGTCCCTCGATGCTGCCCTCCGGGTACGCGCTGTAGTAGCGCGAGAGGAGGCGCTGCGCGGGCCCGCTGCTGCGCGGCGGCAGCACCAGCGCGCCGCCCTTGAAGGTGAAACCCCCGAGGGTGATGTCCTTGCCCTCGTTGGGGCCCACCAGAATCATCCGAATGCCGTCCATGACTGCTCCTGCGTAGAAAGAGGGAGCGAGGAGGCACCACGCCTCCCCGCGAAACGTGAAGGGACGTGGCTCAGGGAGGCAGCGGCGCCGTGCGGACGCCCTTCACCACGGCGAGCGCGTGGTCGTTGAAGACGGCCGTGCCGCAGTACCAGACGACGCGGGTGATGCGCTCGTCCCGCTCCTGGTGCTCGCCCACTTCCTTGATGTGGATGCCCGCCGCCTCACCCGGCGCCGTCAACCCGGCGATGCCCACGCTGCGGCTGCCATCGTCGAAGCACCCAGCGGCGATGCTCGTGCAGTCCGTCGCCGTCCCCTCCGTCTGGTTGGTGGGGATGTAGTCATTCACGAAGATGGGGATGCCGCGGTACGCCGGCACCGTCTTCCCGCTCGGCAGGGTGATGACCTCGCTGATGCTCGCGCCGCCCAGCTTGCGCAGGTACGCGTAGTGCCGGTTGAGCAGCACCTCCGCCATGGTGATGAAATCCACCTCGCCATCCTTGGCCTTCACCTTGGAGATGAGGTCGTCCAGGAAGCCAACGTCGTAGAGGGCACCATTCTCGCCCGCCACCAGCGTCTGCCCCGCGGCAACCTGAGCCAGCAGCCCGGGGAACTCGTTGCTGAGCCCCGTGCCGTTGATGAACATGCTGCGGAACTTGCGCCCGGCGGACTTGGCCTTGGAGACAATCTGGTAGCCCTCCTGGTCATTGACGTTGGAGCGCGTGGCCTGGATGAGTCCGTCCACCTCGGCGTCGCCGATGATGCGCGTCAGCGTCGCGGTGTCCTGCTCGACGGTGGCCGGGTTCTTCGCACTGATGGTGCCGCCGACACCCAGCACCTGGACGTCGCCCATCACCGTCTCGCGGTTGAACGTGAAGGAGTTGCCCTCCAGCTCATCGAAGGGCAGCCGCTCAAAGAGCCGGTCCGTGGTGACGATGGTTTCGATGACGCCGGAGACAAGGGCGTCGGTGGACAGCTTTGCGGATTCAGCCAGAGTGATTGAAGCCATGGGGTGTCGCTCCTCCTCGGTGAGAGGGAGACTGAGAGGGATTGCGGACGCGCCAAGGGCGGAGAGCAGCGTCAGCCCTGGAGCGCACGTGTAGTGTGGAGTCGAGAGAGGACAGCGGCCGAGCATCCCGCTCGGTTTGCCTCCGGCCGCATCCCGCGCACCGAGGGCTACTTGTTGCGTCGAGCTGCCAGGGCCGCCGCGATGCGCTGCGGAGCATTGAGCTGCTCGGTACCGCCGGGCTTCCCGCCCGTTTTGCCCCCCGTAGGCGTCCCGCCACCGGAGGAACCCGAAGCCTCGAAGGCCCGAGCGAAGTTGGTGTCCTTCTTGAGCTCCGTGACGAACTCCCGAATCGTCATGAAGCCGCCCTTGCCGTTGCCGCGAGGATCCCCCTCTGCGTCAACAACCCGAGCCAAGAAGTTGCCACCTTCCTCAATCACTTTCACATGCTTCTGGACGTGAGGCAAGAGGAGCACTGCACTCCCTTTCAGCTCGGCGATGGCGGCCGTCGCCTCCGCCTCCACCAGGTGCTTGTGGAGGCTGCCCCGCATGCGCTCGACGACGGTGTCACGCTCCTTGAGCGCGTTCGCGTGGCCGGACTCGAGGTCGGCCTTCAGCTTCTCGAAGTTGGCCGCGCCGTCCTTCCCCTCCTGCGCCTTGGCGAGTGCAGCCTTCAGCTCTCCGAGTGACTTCTCCACCTCCTCGGGGGCCTTGCCCAGCTTCGTCCAGGCCTTCTGCGCCTCCGCGAGCACCTTGTTGTTCTTCCGCTCCTTCTCCAGGGCGGTGTTGAGTCCCGTGGTGTCCATGCGCTTCGCCACGTCGGCGTCGAGCGCGAACTTCCCGCTGTCCCCCTTCGCGTACAGGTTGCGGAACTTCTCGGGGACGATGTCCACCGCGTCCAACTCCGTCTGCCACTCGAAATCCATACCGCTTCCCTTCTCGGCCCAGTGGGCCGGTTACAACTTCGCCTTCTTGAAAGCCTCGGCCTCCGCCTCGCGGAGCGCCTCCAACGTCAACGTCTTGCCGCTCGCGTCGGTGAATCGGTCCACGCTGAGCCCGCCGTTGCGGAAGAGCTGCCCGCGCGTGGGGCCCAGCACCTCGTCCTGGAAGCTGGCGGACTGACGGCGCAGCCAGTCCTCGTAGGACAGCCCCTTGGGCACCTGGCCGATGTTCTCCCGCGCCCACTTCTCACGGACGCGGGCGATGGCACCGCGCCGCTCCTTCTCGGACATGTCCTTCCACGCGGCCCCGGCCTTCGCCTTCGCCTCCGCGCGGAAGTCGATTTCCCGCTGGCGCCGGGTGCGCGCGTCGGTGACGGCCGGCCTGTCGCCCACCAGCTTCACCCCGTTGATGACCGGCACCGTTGAGGAGCGGCACCCGGGGTGCCTGGGCGGTCGCGGGCCTTCGCGCGTGGGGAACGTCTTGCCGTCCAGTGCGATGCAGCCCAGCGTCGTGCGGCCGTCCAGCGTGGCCACCCAGCGCACCTCCTCGATGATGTCCTCGTTGGCCCGGTACACCTCCTCACGGGCCTGCGTGGAGGCGTGGTTGAGGGAGGTGCGCACCAGCGTCTCCGCGCTGCGCCGCGACATCTCCACCACGCCGTCCGTGTACGAGGCCCCGCGGGTGCCCACCACGCTCCGGACAATCTGCTGCGTCGTCTGCCCCTCCACGACGCCCACCTGGACGGCCCGGGAAATCCGCTCCAGGTCGGCGGGCTGAAGCGCCTCCACCCAGTGCTCGAAGACAGCGCCGGCGAAGGGGCGCTCGAAGACGGCCGCGCGCAGCACCTCCGCGGACGGGGCCACGACGCCCAACTCGACGATGAGCGTCTCTTGGAGCAGCGCCGCCTGCCACTGGGCCTCGTAGGCGGCGAAGACGGACAACTCCTCGCGGAGGAAGCCGGCCGCCGCGGCGTATGCCTCGGCGCGCACGCCGCCCACCACCTCCAGCAGTTGCTGCAGGCGTGCGGTGGTTTCCGGCCCAGCATCGAAGCCACCCGCTGCGAGGATGCGCTCCACCCGGACGGCCAGCTGCGCTTCGAGGCTCTCCTCGGTGGCGTTGAGCAGCTCCACCACCCGGCGGACGGTGCCCGCCTTGTAGCGCTCCACCTGCACGGAGTGCGCGATGGTCCGCTCGAGGATTTCCTCGTTGGCCGTGCGGCGGGTGGTGGCCACCTATGCCCCTCCCCGCTCGCGGCGGCGCACTTCGTCCACCAGGTGGTGCACCGCGCGCAGCGCCAGCTCGGCGCCCCGGACTCGCCAGGACTTGGGCTTCGGCTCCTCCGCCTGGCGCGTCACGTCCACGCTGGCCACACGCGCCCCGTCCGAGAGGGCCTTCTCGATGACGGTGTCCCGCTGCTCGTGAATGGCCGCCCAGATGTCCCGGCCCAGGGGCTCGGCCAGGGTGATGGAGGTGCGCGCGAAGCGTCCGCCATCCGGCTCTTCGCCGTAGCGGAAGTTCTCGTCCAAGACGAGGACGACGCGCCCCTCGGCGTTGCGCTGCACCTCCCAACTCCTGTCGAGGCGGACGGGCGTCACGCGGCACCTCCGCCCTTGGCGAGTACCTGCGGCACCGTGAGGGCCATGAGGAACGTCTCGCGGGTCAGCACGAGCCCCTCCCCGAACACCCACGCACGGGCATTCCTCCCCTGGAAGAGGCGAACGAGGGCGCCCTGGTGCCACTCGCGCAGGGCGCGGCGCACCTTCCGCACTCCCCTCCGGTTCCCCTGGACCACGTAGGCATCGCGGTCCATCACAGGAGCAAGGCACGTGAGTCCCTTGAATCGGGCCATGCCGCCCAGCTCTCCGTCGATGAAGACCCCATCCAGTTCCTTCACGCGGCACCTCCTGAAGCGGGAGCGGGAGTTGGAGCGGCGGCTGGCGCTCGCCCAGCGCCCAGCGCCGAGGGGGCGGGCCGGAAGGTGCCCAGGGCCGGGCCCTCCGCCTCCAGGCGCTCCGCGTCCATGGCCACGTTGAAGTCCGGCGCGAGGACGCCCCGGCGCTTGAGCTCGGCGAGGAAGGCCTCGCGGGAGACCTCCCGAGCCGCCCGAGCCTTGAAGAGGATGTCCAGGTCTTGCTTGTCCTCCGTCGTCAGCCCGAAGTCGGTGTGGACCCGCACCCTCAGGTCGGTGTCCTCCACCTGGAGACGCTGCCACCGCGCCGCGAAGTGGAAGCCCAGCTCGAGGGCGTCCCCGAAGCTCTCCGCCATGGCCTGGAGCTCGCTCTGGCTCTTCGCCTCGTTGATGGACTTCTCGGTGGCCGTGGCCGTGCCGGAGCGCTTGACGAGCAGCTCGATGCCGAGCGCCGCCATCTCGTCCTTCAAGTCCTCCAAGTCGAGGCGGCCAGCGGCGATGGCCGCCCCGCCGTGCTCGACGTAGTAGAACTTCCCTTGCGGGCTCTCCGTGGTGAGCAGCGTGTGCGGGCCGACGGTGAGCTTGTTGCTGTCCTCGCCCTGGCCCTCCCCACCCGACGGCGGCGACACACCAGACGCCGCGAGCATCGGGAAGCGCGCCACGGTGAGGACGTTGCGCTGGTCGCTGGCCGACTGCCAGTGCTCCACATTCTTGAAGGCCAGGTCCAACAACGGCGGCCGGGCCTGCATGAGCGCCTTGCGCTCGCCGGCGTACCAGGTGACGAGGGGGATGAAGCCCAGCTGGTTCTCCCCGCTCTCCACCTTCGTCCAGCCGCCGTTGCCTATGCGCTCGTGCACCTCCCACTTCGTGGGCTCCAGGACACGGATGCGCTCCACCACCACCTCGGCGTAGCCCGCCATCCGCACCTCCGTCTCCCGGAAGCGCACGTGGGTGAGGTGCTCCACGCCGTCCACCACTTCGGAGTACGCGGCAATGAGGGCTTCGGCGGGGATGTGGACGAAGTAGGGGCGGACGCCCGCGCGCTGCTCGTCCTCCAGCGTCTTCACCCTCTCCGGGTCCACCACCGGGTAGTCGACGAGGAAGTGGGTGAAGCCCTTCGCCAAGCCGTCCGCGAAGACGGGGCGGGCCCATGCCGTGAGGTCATGGCCCTGCCGGTCCACGTCATCCGCCAGGGCCTGCAGCTCTTCTGGCGCAGCGTCGCCCAGCCGCACTGGCTTGGCGAAGGGCTTGGCGGCGAGGCTCCCCAGCACCTTGGTGAAGTAGTTGAAGAGGAAGGTGCGGTTGAGTCGCGCCCGGTACTCCTTCGGCGTCTCACGGGGGTGGCGCGGCAGGTGCCTCTCTCCGGCCGCGCGCATGGCCCGGGTGCCGCCCATCAAGTCCAACACCAACTGCCAGTCCGGCAGCATGTCCCTATACGCGCTGCTCTGCGCGTTCACCTTGTTCGCCGCCATGTCAGGCCCTCCCCTCTTCCGCGTTGCCCTGGCGCCGCAGGTGGACGTAGGCCCAGGTGTCCGAGGCCAGGCGCGTCAGCCGGCGACGGTGCGGGGCCTCCAGGTGCGCGGAGAAGCGCACCACCACCCAGACGGAGTCACGCCGGGCCGCCCGAGGCAGGCCTCGGCCGCGCAGGCGCCGGCCACTCCCAGGACGGTGACGGGCGGCCTTCACTGGCCACCTCCCGTCATGCGCAGCGGGGCGTCCTCGCCGCGCACCATGGTGAAGAGGGCCACCTCAACGGACTCCATGCCCGGCGGGCCCGCCAGCAGCAGCTCCAGCAACTCCGGCCTGTCCGGCGACAGCGACTCGCGCACTGAGGCGACATCAGTGGCGGACAGCACGGCATGCCCGCCCGGGTGCGTGTGCCAGTCGCCCAGGTAGCGCAGGCGCGGCCACACGCGGTGCACCAGCCGGTTGTTGTGGGCGCCGTCCCCCTCGAAGGTGCAGCGGCCGTGCTTTGCCTGGCGCCCTGGTCCCGTCACCGCGAGGACGTGGGCCTCACCGTCCACCACCTGCCCCAGCAGCATGCCGCCCGTCTCCAGCGGTGCCGCGGCACGCGCCAGGCGGGCCGCCTTCGCCACGGCAGAAGGGGCCAGCCACGCCCGGTACCCGTCCGCCACGTACAGCGTGGCAGTACTCGCCGCCTGCTTCGCGCACGCGCCGGGCATCAGTACCTCCCCACGTTCATGGTGTTGGACGTCGTGCCAAGCATCAACTCCGTCATGGCCCACACCAGGGCGTCCATCCGGTTGGGGCTCCAGTCGGACTCGCCGGGCACCCACGTCGTCAGCTCGTCCTCAAGGGCAGGCAGGCGCCCCACTATGTGGGCCATGCCACGCTCGAAGAGGGCCGCTACCGGCTCGGCGCGCTTGGCCTTCCCGCGCGAGGCCGTCACCACCTTCACCCGGACGTGCTTCTTCATCTCCCGGGCCTTCACGCGGACGTTCGTCTCCACCATGTCGCCGCCGAAGTTCTTCTCGCCGACGATGGCGTCCGCGCTCTCCTGCTCGTAGACGGCCAGTGCCTTCGCGGCCCACGCCTCCGCCGAGTACTTCTTGGAGTCGTCCCGCCACGCATAGGCTTGGCCGTTGCTGGCCTTCCCCGCGCAGACGATGCCCACCTCGTCGTTGTTGGGCCCGTCTCCGCCTGCGGGGTCCACCGCCACCACCACGCGCAGCATGGGCAGCGGGTTGCCCTCGGTGTCGCGCGGCAGCTCGGGCCTGCGGCTGTTCTCCAGCACGTCCACCGTCCACAGGGCGCCCACCGCGGCGGCGGCAAAGGCCTCCTCCACCGTCGCCGGGTACTCGCGCCGGAAGTCGTGGACGCCCTTCTCGTAGACGGCAATCTTCCCGCGCCGCCAAGCCAGTTGCTCGTCGTCCAGCTCGTAGCCGTGGGACTCCTTGCAGAGGGCGGCGTACTTGTCCTCCTCCGAGGTGCGCTCGAAGCCCGCCGGCACCGGGGAGCGGTACTCCGGCTGCCAGAACCACGGCACGAAGATGAGCTCGTAGTCGCCCTCCCCCGCCGCTGCCGCCATGCACAGCCGGTGGAAGAGTCCCTGGGGCCCGTCGCTGGTGGACTCGAGGATGACTTCGGTGCCCGCGGCGTTGGGTACCGCCTCCAACACGCCGCGCATGTGGGTGCTGGCGTTGGGCCAGAAGGCCACCTCGGAGCCGTGGAAGTACTGGATGGTGCTGCTGCGCCCCGTCCCCTTGCTGCCCGCGGTGCCCACCTTGTAGCCCGAGGACAGCTTGTCGAAGACAATCTCCTTGGCGTTCGAGGCCCCCAGCGACGGGCGCACCAACTCCGGACAGTTGTCGTGGTACCGCTTCGCCATCTCGAAGACGTTGGCGGTGGCCGCGTCCTCGTGGGTGAGGATGAAAGCGCGCACGCCCATGCGGTGCGACACCTTCCAATAGAAACGCGCCTCCACGTAGGTGGTGCACCCCTGCTGGCGCCCCTTGAGGATGATGGCGCGCACCCTCCCCGTGCGCTTCAACTGCGCCTCCAGCCTCTCGTGGATGTAGAGCTGGGCCGGGTTCAGCTTCAGTGACGGCAACTCCCCGCCCGTCACCTCCTTGGGGCGGATGCGCAGGCACTTGGCCGCGTAGTGCTGGAAGTCGTCGCGCAGGCGCTTGCGGATGGCCTTCTCGCGCGGCGACAGCTGGGGCTTCTTCTGGGCCGACTCGTGGCGCCCCTTGCGCGCGCGGAGCTCCCGGGGCTGGCGTCCTCGCGCCACCTGCTGGTGGAGGGACGGCCGCGGGCCAGTGGGGCGCACCGCCATCATTCCAGGTCTCCCAGGGCGTCCTCGTGCGACACCCTCACGTCGCCGCCCAGCTCCACCTTGTCGGTGAGCATCTTCAGGAACTTCGCCAGCAGCTCCAGCGCCTTCTCCTTGGACCAGAGCTTCAACTTCGTCACGTCGCCAATCTCGACGCGCTCCGAGCCCTTGCCCTCGAATAGGGCCTCCACCTCGATGCTGCTGATGGCCCGGCGGGCCTGGGGCGACATGTCCTTCAGCGGCAGCACCCTGCCGTCCGGCCCCACCATGTCGCCGATGTCGGAGAATGCGATGAGGCGCAGCTCCCGCAGCACCTCGACCACCTCGACGGTGACGGCGTCCTTCACCGCCTCGTCCACCTGGGCATCGGACTCTTCGATGGCCGCCGAAACCTTGGGAATCCTTAGCAACTTCGAGGCCGTCACCTCGGCGGAGTGCTCCGAGTAGCCAGCGCGGATGGCGGCCTGCTTCCCGTTGTGGTCGACCAGGTACTCGCGCACGAAGGCCCGCTGCTTCGCCGTCAGCTCGCGCGACGACTCAGCAGGTGCCGTCTGGCCCGCGCTGGCGCTGGGCTGCCTGGGACGCTTGCTTGCCACGGGGAGGAGTCTCCCGGGCAGTGTGGACGGCGTCCGCTGGCCAGAAACTCACCGCTCCACATGGAGGAGGTATCGTCCTGCGTTCCCCTTGAAAGAGGAGTACACAGATGTTCGTCGACAAGCAGGGCATGCCCACGGACCCCACTCTCGATTTGCCGTCACAAACGTTGGTGTTCGACCGAAAGCGGCAACGCAACATCGCGTGGCTCAACGGGCTTGTGAGCCTCCCGGTGGGCACGGAGATCGAGTTGGTCAACCCCAACATCACTGCTGTCGTCACGGGTAACCGCCTGTTCCTCGGCCACCCTGGGGGGGACTCCCATGCCGCGCTCCCAACAGGCATGTGCATTGACGTGGAGGTACCAGAGGAGTGGTGGAACGAGGCCTCTTAGTCGCCGTCACTCCGGGCGGCGCCTCCCCACAGGTCAAGCTGCGCAGAGGTAGGCACCTTCCGGACCTGGGGATGCGGCTTCCGAACGGGCGGCTCCGGATTTGCGCCTGCATAGGCCAGGGCAGCCTTGCGCAGCCTGTCCCGGGCCTTGGCGAACTCCTCCTCGTCGTCGCTGGCGTCGGCGTAGGCCAGGGCAGCGGCGGTGAGTCGCTCCCAGGGGGACTCATATGCCGGCGCCAGGGGCGTCGACATTGACTGGCCCCGCGTCACCCGCTTGAGGTGCGCCCAGCACCGCTTGTGCCGGGGCGCGGCCGCGTTGCGGCAGTCTGCCTCGGAGCATTGGGCAGGAGGTTGGGAGCAGGACGGCATGGCGCCTCCAGTATCACCCGGAGCCGGGGGGCGCATGAGAGGCGCCCCGGGGCTGCGTGGCGGGTATGAAACGGCCCCACTTGGCGTGCGCTGGGGCGCGGAACAGGAACCGCGGGCAGCCACAGCCCAGAGTCCTGCCACACAAGCGGCACCGGGGCGGGCGGTGGACGTGGGGGTTCACTGGCGCGCCCTCGTCCGCTCCAGAAATGCCTGCCGCTCCTCCTCGCTCATCCGAGCCAGCGACCTACGGATGTCCGGGTCGTGGAGGATGCCCAACTCCGGCGCGTGCCGAGGCGCCACGTCCAGGCACACGCCATCCGCAGGTGTTCGGCCACGCAGGTGGGGCGGGACACCGCGTCGGACGCGGTGCGCGAGCGCCGACGTCTGGCGGATGGCCCATCTGAGGCAGGGGAACCCCTCGACGGCATCAATCAGGCCCCAGCACCAAACCACCCACATGCCAAACCCCATCATCACGATGGTGCCCGGCGTCATCGGCTCTCCCTCCTATGGCTGGGGCAGTAGTCCTTCTTCCCGATGCGCTGGGAGCAC
Organism: Myxococcus sp. NMCA1; assembly: GCF_026810205.1. NCBI lineage: Bacteria > Pseudomonadati > Myxococcota > Myxococcia > Myxococcales > Myxococcaceae > Myxococcus > Myxococcus sp. NMCA1. Next base: position 6,140,808 of record NZ_CP113950.1, read on the forward strand.
TCCGCGCACAGCGTGTTGTCGCAGGTGTGCCGAACCTTGCCCCGTTCCATCCGTGGCGGCACTGGTGCGTCACAGAGCCGCGTGGCCACACGGCCCGCGCAGAAGACGCAGACGACATGGGGGCCGTCCGCGTCATTGAAGGTGATGTCCCGGTACGCGAAGCGCCCGCCCGGGTCCTCTACTTCCACGGGTTCCGTCACCGCTCGTCCCTCCGGAGCAGGTACGCACGGCACCGCCATGCGTGGTGAAGCGCCGAGTCGTACAACTCCCAGTCCTCGTACTTCCCCGTCGCCTCCGCCTCCTGGCGCCAGCACACCGCTCCGTCCAGGGCTACCCGGTAGGCATTCCCGGCCGTGTCACCCTCCGCTCCCGGGGTACCTCCTGCCCGCAGGCCCTGGGCAGGCCGAGCCTTGGCGTCCAGGACCAGCGCCTCCCACGCCGTCCGCCCAGGACCAGCACCTGCCGCCCGAGCTCGCACCTCGCAGTCCTCCGCGAGCAGGGCCCACGCCGCGGGGGACGAGCTGGCGCCCGGGAGGGCACGAATCCCCACGTCCCCTGGCAACGTCCACACCGCCACGCGCTCTCCGCTGCCCTCCACCACCTCCGCCTTGCGGACGACGACGGCGCCCAGGCGATTCAGCGCGCACGACACCCGCGTCCGGTTCGTCACGTCGCGTCCCTTCCCGCCTGGCACCCCTCCGCAGGGCACGCACGGTCCCCGAAGAGCTGTCCCGGCTTCTCGAAGAGGCACGGCACCAACCCCGTGTCCTTGCAGGTCCTGCACTTCACGTCTCCGTAGGCCGAGCGCTCAGTGAGCGGGAATCCCTCTTCCCGACACCGCACACACCGGCCCCAGTCCTCGTCGCCGGGCACGGGCTGGACGTCGTGGTCGCAGGTGGGCTCCAGCATCTCGCCCAGGCCCGCGCCCTTCCCCTTCCTGAGCAGAGGCAGCCGGGGGACCAGCGCCCTCGCCCTCTCCACCAGTTCCTCGACGATCAGGGTTCCGTCCAGACGGTGAACCGTCCCGCCGGAGGCCTCGACGCGCGCCAGGGCCTGGGCGTACCCCGCGGCGGCGGCGCGCGCCCGCTCCAGCGTCTCGAAGGCATCCGCTCCCCGCTGGCCGGCCAGTCGAGCCAGGCCAACCTCCGGCGGGGTGTCGACGAAGAGCAGCAGGTCGGGTGCCAGCGCGTGCGCGTTCACCACCTCCACCCACTCCATCCCCAGCACCGTCCCCTGGTACGCCAGCGACGAGAGGGTGTAGCGGCTGGACAGGACCAGGAAGCCGGCCGCGAGCGCGGGCCGGACCACCGTGCGCAGGTGGTGCAGGCGGTCCGCGGCGAAGAGCAGCGCCCACTCCGCGGGAGATGTGGACTGAGCCGCCTCCGGGTCCGCGAGTAGCGCGCGCAGCTGCTGGCCGGTGGGTCCGGTGCTCGGCTCTGCCGTGAGCACCACCTGGTGGCCGTCCGCCTTGAGAGCCTGGGCCAAGCCCCGCAGGAGCTCCGACTTCCCCGCGCCGTCGCCGCCCTCCACGACGATGAACAGCCCCGTTCCTCGCGCCGCGAGCGTCATGGCCCCCTCCGCTTCGGAACACGCCGCTTCGCGCCTCGTCGCCGCGTCATCGCCGGCCCGGGAGCAGGCTCCGGCGCCGACATCCGCGACTCCACAGCCTGTGCTAGCGCCTGGCCAGCAGCAGCCCCCAAGGCAGCGAGTACTCCGCGCGCCGCCTCCATCACCAACGTGCGCACCCATGGACTCATGGTCCAATCCCTCCGAAGAAGTGCTCGGGGTCGTCACACCCGCCCGGGGCCAGGCAGTAGACGTCGCTGCACTTCGGGCAGGTGACGTCACGCTTCGTCAGCCCGCCCGCCGCTTCCAGCCGGGGGAAGAGCGTGAGCAAGGCCGCCGCCGAGACCCGTCGCTCAGGCGTCTCCACGCGGACGGTGGGCCAGAGGTAGAAGAGAGCGAGGGCCGCCTTGTCGAGCGTCTGGGCGCGCGCGTCGCCAGCGGCGACCAGCGTCCCCTCCCGCTCCTCGTACACGGCCAGCAGTTTCTCTGCCTCCGCGTATCGACGCGCCCACCAGCGCAGGCGCAGGTACACCAGCACGAGGGCCACGGCGAAGACGGCCAGAGCCAGCACAACGAAGATCCACGTCATGACGGGAACCCCCACCGCCCAGTGCCGATGCGCCGGATGAGTCCTCGGATTGCAGCGGCAAGCGCCACACAGACGACAGACTCGTGGATTTCCGCCCCAAGCGACCGCAGCAACACGAACGCCAGTGCGGCGGCAAACGCCTCCTGCCGAGCTTCACTCACGCCACACCTCCCAGCGGCCAGAGGGAGCGCCACTCGCCGAGACGCAGAAGCGCCCGGCGGACTTGCTGCCGCTCTCGTTGCATCCGTCGTCGCTCGCCGGATTGCCGGCTGATGTTGGCGTTGCTGCGCCAGTACGCGATGAGGTTCACAAAGCCCCAGTCGGCCAGGAAAAACAGGAGCCCATTCACCTGGTACCTCCCAAGGGCCACGTCGCGCGCCACCAGCCGATGTCTGCCCGGCACTCACCCATCCCGCGACGCAGCGCCGCGACACGCCACCAAAACGCGTTGCGCCGAAACATGGACCGGGTACCGCGTAGCCCGCTCCACTCCACGCGGAGTGCCAGATCTACCAGCGACCACAAGAGGCGGCTCATCGCCCCGCCGGCGTGGCGGCCATGGCCCGAAGCGCCGTCACCATCTCAGAGACGGACGACTCCCCCGGGTCCATCCCCAGGGCACGGGCAAGCGCGTCCCACGCCTCGGAGCTGCCCGCCGAGCGGTCGTCGATGTATTGGAACGCCAACAGCGCCGCCCGAGCGAGGCCTTCGAGTTTGGAGACGCGCTTCAGTAGAGCGGCGCTCTTCTTCTCGGCGTTCTCCGCGCGGCCGATGGCCAGATTGAGTTGCTGGGCGTAGGTGGGCGGTTCGTTGCCGGGCGTGCCGTTGGCGATGATTGCGGCCATCTCCGGCCAGAATCCGCGTTGCTTTGCCATGTCCTTCAGACGCTCAAGCCGGACGCCGTACCAGTACTCGGTGTGCTCCTTGCGGCTCTCCGCCCTCTCCACCCGCTCAATCAGCGCGAGGACGGCGGCGGGGTTCGCGGCGGCAATGAAGGCATTCAACAGGCGAGCAGCCTTGAGCTGGTCAGCGCAGGTCATCCCCATGGAGTAGCGGAGGAGTCCCACAGCGCAAACGGCGAATCCGCGTCAGCATCTGGTGCAGCGTGTTGAGGCGGATGCCCGTCTCCTCATGCACGACGGTGGGAGCGATTCCCTTGCGGAGGAGTTCCCTCGCGCGGTCCGCCAGGCGCCGCGCCTCGCGCCAGTCGAGCCCACCTGCACCACGGAGGCACACCCCCTCTTCGGCCCCGCGCCAGCGCCGGGGTGGCGACAAGGGCAGCTCGAGCTGGACGGGGACGCGGCACGCCATGGCTACCCTTCCGCCTCTGCGCGCAGCTCAGCCGCCCAGGTGTCGAAGGCAGGCTGGATTCGCAGCACGATTTGCCGGATAGCTTCGCGCGTGGTGAGCCCGGACTCGGACGCGAGCATCTCCAGCGTCACGCCCTCAAAGCGGTAACGGAGGAAGAGGGCGACGTCCCTCCGGACACGTGCCCGCTGGGTGCCAGTCGGCCTGTCGCTCAGCTCCGCGAGGCGGAGACGCATCAGCGCCTCGGCTGCCTGGGCCATGAGGCGCTCACCGTCCCGGGACTCCAGCCCATCCTCCGCCGGGGTGTGGGTGAACAGGTCCAGCCGCGTGGAGTCCGCCTCCTCGCCCTCCACCGCAGATGACGGCTGGTCGAGGCTCCACTCCTGGGGCGCACGCCACTTCCCCTTCAACGGCTGGGGCACTACACGCGAGCCGCGCCTGTCGTACTTGCCGAGGAAGCTCCGCACCCACCAGAGTACGTAGGTGCAGAACTTCCCCAACTCCGGCTCCCACGTCTGGGCCGCGCGCACCACGGCGAGCCGCGCCTCCTGGAGGACGTCCTCGTCCTGCCGACGGAGGTGCCTGGCCCGCGCAAGGTGCCGGCGGGCCAGCATGAGGGCGTACCCCTCCCACTGGAGACACAGCGCCTGCTGCTCGTCGGTGAGGGGCTTTGCTGCGCACGTCACGGCCTGCTCCTGTGGACATTGGGGGTTGCGAGCTGCGCCCAGGACTTCGCCGGCGCCGCCTTCCCGGGGGCCGGGGCCTGGCGCTCCTTCTTGGCCCTGGCGGCCGTCCGGGCCTTGGCCACCGTCAGCAGCGGTACGGGCGGCGGGGGCGGCTGCACCGCGTCCTTGGCGCGAATGGCCACGGCGAGCGGGTCATCCCCCCAGGCCATCTCCACCACCACCGCGGCAGGGCCCTGGACCTGCTCATAGTCCCACCGGACCAACGGCGAGGCGTCGTCCAGCCGGAGTTGGCGGGCCACCTCGTCGCGCACGGGCTTCAGGGCGGCCGGCAGGTTGTCCCCGCCGTCCAGCAGCCGCGGCGACACGCGGGTGAGTCGCACCACCAGCAGTGCCGGCGCCGTCCACCCGGGCCAGGCCTCCTCCGTCTCCTCCCGCTCGTCCCGGACGCGCCGCGCCCTCGCGTGGTGGTGCTCCCGGGTGTTGGTGGGATTGACGGTGCCGGTGGGCACAGTGAATTCGATGCGCGAGCAACTCAACGGAGCACCTCCAGCACAACGCGCACGGCCCACTTCCCGGACGCGCCCCGGTGCCCGGCGATGATTTCTGCCAGCACCTGGGCCTTCCACACATCGGACGGCAGCCACCCGCCGGCGCTTCCTGCGTTGCAGTCGTACACGTGCAGCTCTCCTCTCTCCCTGTGCAGGCCCACCCAGTGCGTGTGCCGGTACTGAACGCGCTCCGGCGCGGCGTCCCAGGTGCCCCGGAGCTGGACGAAGGCCACTCCATGCACGTCCCCCTGGGGCATCCCCTGGATAACGCGGTGTCGTGCGCCGTGCGTGGCGAGTGCGGCGGCCATGGTGGTGGGCGTCGTCCAAGGCTTCGCTGGGAAGCCAGTGAAGGCCCTGCGAACGGCGGCGAGCGGCACGCCCAGCACCGCGGCGAGCGCTGCCGGACCGCAGTTCGCCTTCCATGCGTCGTTCGCGTCCCAGAGGTCCGGCGGTGTGTAGAGGGCTCGGCACGTCACGCGTCACCGCCCGGCCGCGATGCCTCTCGCTCGACGGCGGCGAATGCCTCGCCGATGTCCCTGTAGATGCCATCCCAGACATCCTTTTCGATGACGACATCAGGCGGGAGCGGCGAGCACTCGCGCTCCATCTTCGACACGGCGCGGTCCATGGCGCGCACATACGGGTGCCGCAGGCGCCGCATGTCCTCGACGTAACTTCTGGCGACCTTGGCCACGACGGACTCGTTGCTCCCGTCATACGGCGGCTTGCAATGGCTCATGGCTTGATGCCTCCGTCCCGGATGCGCTCGTGCAGCAGGCATGTGCAGGCGCACCGGCCGTTGGTGCGCGCGAAGCGGCAGCCACGCTCGTGGCGCCCGTATCTGTCCAGGGCCGTGGCCACCTTGAGCAGCCGCGCCTCCAGCTCGGCGACGCGGTCACGCTCAAGGCGCAGCGACTCCTCCAGTTCAGGGTGCTTGCGGCACGTCATGAAACGGACTCCTCGGACACCACCTGTCCATCATGAGAGAGAATCAGGACGCGGCCCTTCCACCCCTCGGCGCGACACATGCGCACCATCCCGGCCGTGCCCTTGCCCAGACCCGGGTCCGTGTGCGCGGCCACCCAGCGAACCGTCCACCCAAGCCGGGCGTACCCGCGCGCGGCCTCGCGCATCACCTCGTTACGCAGTGGGCCTGCTATGCGCCCCTGCGTCTTCCAATGCGCCGGGAAGCGGTCCACCTCCTCCACCTGGAAGTCGGGCCACTCCACTGCGCACGCCACTTCCCACAACCGGTCCGCCCCCATGGCCGCCACGGGGTCGTCCCTGCGCCTGTCCCCCGCACCGTGGATGAGACGCGCGCACCGGATTCCCGCGAAGCGGCGCACGTAGGCGCGGAGCGCTGGCAGGTGCGCCACCGTGAGGCCGCTGCTGCCGCACGCGAGGAGGGCCAGCCGGGCACAGGCCGTCATTGGAGACCTCCGGCGTGGGCGGCGGCCTGGCCAGCGACGGTCGCCCGGAGCTCCAGCCCCAGGGTGCGGACAGCGGCATTGAGCGCCGCGCCACCGAAGTCCTCGTCCAGCAGCGTCAGGGCGAACTTGTCCGGCGCCTCCAGCACGAGACAGCCCCCGGCCAACTCGACGGCGCGGAAGCGACCTTGGAGTTGCCCTGCGGCGTAGGCGGGAGCCCCGCCAGCCTCGCGCATTGCCCCCAGGACACGGCCCCACGCGATGCCTGCGGGCGTGTCCTGCATATCGAGCGCCGGCGGCGCCTCCCCTCGTCCCACGTCGGCGCTCGCCCGGCGCCGTGCCTCCGCGGGCGTCTCCTGCGCCGGCGCTGAGCCCTCGTGCTGACCGGGGATGTGCTGCGGCCACACGCCGTCCGCGATGAACGCGCTGGCCGGGCACGGCGTCCGGAGTTTGCTCCCCCACGGGTCTGCGAACCATCGCCGGCACGTCTCGCGGAGCTTCTCGACGTCGCCGTTGATGAGCGGATGCGCGAGCGCGCGGGGAAACCACTCCGCCCACCTCGGCAGCAGCTTCGAGGGCAAGCCATCCGCCGCGTTGGGGTGGAACCGCCGTCGCTCCTCCTCGTACCAGCCGAGGAACTCCTTATCGGGGCTGGGTGTGGTGGGCTCCAGCCACTTCGGCTTCCGGCGGACGACGGGGGGCTTCGCGGCGGGGGCGGACGTGTCCCCCGGGGGGACAACCGGGGGGACATGTCCCCGGGGGACAGGGGGACAGGGGGACACCTCGCGCGCGACGTCTACAGCAGCAGCTTCTCGCTTCTTCTTGTTCGCTCTCTGTCGTCGCTTCTTCTCATTCCGCTTCCGACGTCTCTCGTCTTCCGACGTCGCTGTTGCTGATCCCCCCTTCCCCCCCTTGTTGGCACCTGTCCCCCGGGGGACAGCCGGGGTCTCGTCCCTTCGGGACGGAGGGGACAGCGGGGGGACGGCGGGGGACATGTCCCCCGGGGACAGGGGGACAGCGAGGGGAACAGGGGGACGCGCCGCCAGCGCCTCGGCCAGTGCAATGCGAAGTCCCTTGGCCATCCCTTCCGCCTCAATGCGTGCCTCCCGCTCGAGCGTTTGCAGCTCCAGTGCCTGAGCCAACTCGGCCCGGAGGCGCTCCACATCCTCCCGGGCGCACACGCACAGAGACGGTGAGTCCACCGGCTGAGACTCAGGTGCACTGCGCGGCTGGAGCCCAGCGCGCGGTGGCGGAATCACCTGGGCGGCTTGCTCTTCGGTGACGACCCGGCCGTTGCCCAGGCGGCGGTGGCCGGGAGGCACCAGATTCTCGTTGGGGGGTGGGTTCGCGCAGGGGGCCATGTCTACGGCTCCTCGGTGGTGACGGGCACGGTGGAGAGAAGGGGCGGCGGCACCAGCACGCAGGGCGGGTGCATGCAGCAGATGGGCGGGACGGGCTGGTTGCGGCACCCGGCCCGCCAGGGGTGGCCGTGACGGCAGGTGGGCCACGGGCCCGGGTAGGCGGCCTGGACGGCAGCGCCTGCGGCCGTGGCCCCGTGCGGCGCCAGCCGGCCGGACTCGGTGAGGCTGGTGCCCAGCCGGACGGCACCGCACACGTGGCAGGTGGTGGCGCGGAGACGGAGGCAGCTCAAGTGTGAGCCTCCTGGTGGCAGGCGTGGGGCCCGCAGTCCGGGCTGGCGCACCGAAAGGCCTTGCACGAGGGGCACGGCGTCATGGCCCGGCGGCAGCTGCACAGGCGCAGCAGCTTGTCCTTCAGCGTCGGCGCGGGCTCGCGTTCCAGGGCCTTCGCCGAGCGGGCGCTGAAGTCGTCCCAGAGCGCCTTCGTCGCATCCCGGGCGGCCTTGTAGCCGGCGCGCACCGCGGCACGGACGTCCTCAGGGAGTTCCCAGCACTGTGCCACTGGGCCGGGCTCAACGGGCACCAGCTCAGGCAGGCGGATGACATCGGCCAGCCACAGCCCCACCGGCCCCACGTACCAGCGAGACTCGCGGGGGACGTCCGGCCACTGGGACACGGCCGCCACCCGCGCCACCGCGAGCACCGTGCGGGTGTGGATGTCCTCTGGAGCGAAAGGCCGAATCCCCCCGTGGACGTCCATCCAGTGGGCGATGTCTTCGTCGTACTCGCCCGCGCATACCGCGACGTAGCCGCCGAGGGCCTCCGGCGGAGGGGCCACGGACAGGTTGACGACGGGCGCCGTGCCCAGCTCCACGCTTCGCGCGAGGGGCTGGGGCACGGTGACGGCGAGCAGCGGCTTGCGCGTGGTGCAGGTGCTCATCGAGGACCTCCGGAGACGCGCGCCATCGGCAGCCCGTAGAAGGGGTCCTCCGCCGGGGCCAGGCAGTGAGGGCTGAACCAGATGCGTTCGCGCAGGGCGTTCTCGTGGTTCCCCCGCGCGGCCGCGTACCCGCCCGGCGCCTTCCACGCGACACAGCGCCAGGTGGTGGGCATCTCGTGCTCGCCCTCGTAGCCGCACAGGGCGATGCGCAGGCGGGGGTTGTCCCCGTTCGCCAACGCCCACTCGCGCACGCGGTGCGCCACCTGCAGGTCCTCCTCGGCGTAGATGCTCGGGTCCCGCCCCGCGGCGTCGGAGTACGGCGGGTCCAGCAGCACGCCCGTCACGCCGATGCGCTCGGTGACGTTGGGCGAGAGGATGCGGCCCCAGTCGCCGCAGCAGACGCGCACGTAGCGCAGCCGGTCCGCCAAGGCCTGCATCCACGCGTGGAGTCCGCCCTGCTTCCCGGTGGCGTGGATGCCCATGCCCGATGCGCCACTGTCGCCCTGGACCAGCGGCATCTGGTTCGACAGGCCGTTGCCGTGCACACCCCGTCCACCGCGTCCCAGGCTCGGACGCTTCCCCCACTCCGGCGCACGCCCCAGGTCACGCAGGCGCTGCGCGTGCACTCCGATGCCGTCCGTCAGGTGTGGGCGCTGCTCGTGCTCGGACGTCGCCTTCCCGCGCACGGCGAGCTGGTGGACGCCCCGGCCGGGCTTGTCGAGCATCGGCCGCTTGGCGTACTCCGCTGTCGCGATGCCGCACGTCTTCTCGGCGCCGGCGGCGTCCTGAGCCTCCCAGGAGGGCTGGGCGCACCAGCCGCTGCCAATCCACTGGCAGAGCCCCCACACCCACCACCCGGCGACGCGCGCGTCGAAGTACTCGGCGTCCTGCCGCATGCGCTGGCGGAACTCCACCTGGGCCACCAGCCAGCGGTGCCGGGCGTGCAGGTCCGCCTCGTTGACGGGCCAGTCCGCGTGGTGAGCCACCTCGTCCGGTGCCGCCGCGAGCGCCCGCCAGAAGTTGGCGAGGTAGCAGTCCAAGTCGTTGACGGTCTCCACGCGAGGCGACGTGGGCCGGCCCAGCAGGACAGCGAGGCTGCCGGCGAACGGCTCCACGTAGTTGGCCGTGTCGCCGAATGCCGCCCACACGAGGTGGGCAGCGCGGCTCTTCCCGCCGAACCAAGGGAAAGGAGCTCGGAGCGGAGCGCAGGGCGTGGTCATGCCGCCCTCCGGTTCTTCAGGAAGGACTCGGCCAGGCGCCGGAAGCGATGGGCAGTGACGAGCGCGCGCAGGTGCGCCAGCTCTTTGAGAAGGGGCGTGCTCACGCTGCGTACCCCGCATTCAGCGAAGGCGCGTCGAACCAGTAGTCCCCGCGCAACGCCCAGCCCTCGCCGAGCTCGGAGCGCAGGAGGGACTCCAGCAGCACCCTGCCCCAGGCCAGCGCACCACCCACGGGGATGGCGTTTCCGATGTGCTCCCTCCACACGCTGTCGCTGTTGCCCGCCAGGACCAGCGGCGCGCCCCGGTGGACGTGCGGCAGCCCCTGGAGGACTGCCAGCTCCAGCGTGGTGAGGGGCCGGTGCCAGCAGCCCGACAGCGGAGAGAGGATGGCCGGCGCCAGCGTCCCCTTCGGTGGCTCCCAGCCCTCGGCCAGGAGTTGGAGCGCCAATCGGATGTCGATGGCCACGCGCGGGTGGGGCAGACGCGGGTCCGCCACCGAGCACGAGCCGTTGTCGAGTTGCATGCTCCCGGTGATGGTGCCGGCGGTGGTGTCCCAGCCGATGACGCCGTAGAAGCCGTTGCGGCCGTGGCATCCCAGGCCCAGGCGCTCCACACGCTGGTCGGCCACCGAGGCCTGAGCGTTGCCCCCGCTCACCGTGGCCTTGCCCGTCACCGTCGGGCTCGGCGCCCGCCAGTCCCCGACACCGAACAGGCCCGGACGGCCGGCGTAGCTGCCAGCTCCGTCCGCCGTCTGCCCCAGGCCGAGCAACTCAACCGCGCGCGGGTCGGCCACCGACACCGGAGAGCTGCCGCCGGACACCCAGGACGTGGCGATGACGGTGGCAGAGGGCCGGGTCCAGTGCAGCACCCCGGCAGCGCCTGGTCGGGCGTCCTTGCGCATCGCCAGGGCTTCCACCGCGCGAGCGTCCGCGACGGCAGGTCCGCCGCTCCCCACCTGCTGGGCCCCTGTTACCGTCCGCGCAGCGGCGGCCCAGTCCTGAACCGCGTACTTGCTGGTGTGACGCGCGGGGTTCTCCGCCCCCATCGCCAACGCCTCCAGCGGGCGCGGGTCCTCGACAGCGCACAAGCCCGCGCCGCCCGGCCCGGACACCGTGGGCGACGGCGCCGCCCATGCCTGGACGGGATGCCGGCGGTGGACCTCCCGCCTCTTCTGCGAGGCCTCGACAGGGTTCCCGAGCTGCTCCTCCACCAGCTCACGGAAGGCAGCCGTGTCCATGCCCGTCGGCCACAGGCCGCGTTGCTGGAGCGTCTCCACCACGTGGCCGCGCTTCGGCAAGTCCCGCCAGTCGCCGCCCGGGGGGATGAGCGCCAGGCGCACTGCGTTGAGCCAGCTCACCCGGGGGAGCCGGTGCATCCGGCCCGCATGCGGGTCATCCGGCCACGGCAGCGGCGCCAGCACCTCGCCCACGCCGCGCAGGCCCTGGTAAGGCGGCAGCGCCACCTGCACCGGGCAGCGGCGCGAGTCCCGGGCAGACAGGGTGAAGCGCTCACGCGACTGCGCCAGCCCACCCTCCTGGCCGAGGTCGTGCGTGGTGACGTTCACCTCGTAGCCCGCCTCGCGCAGGAGGCGAATCGTCTTTCCAAGCACCTCCCGGCACCGCGTGCGGAAGCTGGGCACGTTCTCCACGACGATGAGGCGCGGACGGTTGTCCCGGTCCGGGTACGCCGCGAGCACCAGCTTCGCCGCGTGGAACATGAGCTGGTTCATGTCCTGGTACTTCTGCGTCGCGGCCATTGAGGCTGGCAGCAGCTTTGAGGCGCCCTTGCACGGAGGACTCCACTTCGTCATGTCCGGTGCGCGCGGGCCCCAGAACTTGCGCAGCTTCTCAGGCGCCAGCGTGGCGATGTCCGCACAGAGGGACGGCGCCCCCGTCAGGTACGTGTAGTCCTTGCAGCACCCTTCGTCGAAGTCGACGCCGCCCAGGTTGCGCCAGGAGGCGGTGCTGCCCGCCACTTCGACGGTGGCCATGTCGTTGCCCAACGCCCCGGGCCCTGAGCCACAGAAGAGGTAACCGGCGGTGAACTCGTAGTGGTTGGTGCACGTCATGAACGGCCCCCGATGAAGCGTGCGGCGATGGCGGTGAACGCGATGGAGCAGCCCGCGGCCGTCGCCGCAGACTGGAGTTGCTGCTCGGCCAGCCGGGGCAGCACGAGCCCGGCGGCGGTGGCGCCCACGGCGAGGCAGCCGAGGGCGATGAAGGAGGCGCGCGGGCTCATGGACGCGCCTCGATGCGCACTGGCTCGAAGGGGATGGGCTGCTGGCTGTACGGCACGAAGGACTTGCCGCGCGCGAGCGGATGCTTCGGGCTCCCATCGCCCGTCAGGCCCAGGCAGTGAAGCTGCCGCCCCACCGAGCGAGCCAGGGCGACAACGCCCTCAACGCGCCCGATGTTGTTGGAGTGGTTGCCCCACGCGGCGATGACGATGGCCGTCTCCGGGGCGGACAGCAATGCGGAGAGCACCGCATCGTTGGCCGGGCCGACAGTGTCCACGCCTTCCGCAGTGCGCGCCGCGAGCTCCTTCGGGTACGGCGTCCGGTAGGCGCGAGGGTTCCCGATGACGAGCCCGGTGCAACCCCACGCCTGCGAGAACCGCACGCAGCGGGCCACGGTGTTGTCGTCTTCCTCTCCATCCGCGTCGGACGGGTTGGTCATCAGCCAGAGGGCCACGCGCGGGGCGGCGACCTGGTCCCACTCGCGCCACAGGGAATAGCGGTACGTCCCGCACGCGCTCAACAGCGCACCAGCCTCCAGATAGCGGCAGCTCATGGACGGGCCCCCCGAGCAGCAGCCCATCCGGCGTGCACGCTCTCCAGTACGGGCGCCGGCAGCATCCACAGTCCCTGGGCGCCGCGGCACGCCACTGGCGTCGGGAGCTGGACGACCTGGTCCAGCGTCCAGCCCACCGGCCCGCCGAACCAGGGCGACTCGCTGTCGCGCACCACCCCCGCGAGGCGGGCCACGGCGATGATGACGCCGGAGGGCTGCTCATTCTCGCCAGGCACCGGGACACCGAAGGTGTCGGCGATGGAGTCCGCCGCGTCCTGGTCCCACTTCTTGCCGGCGTGGATGGCGAGCCAGCCGCCCACCATCGCGCGCGGGGGCTCCCAGGTGCGGTTCTCCACGTCCTTGCCAGCACAGGCGATGGCCCAGGCCCAGGGGCGGATGAGCGTCAGGCCGCGGATGCGCTCAACCATGGGGCACCTCCCGGACGCGCAGGTCCTCGGGCCACTCGGCCATGTCGCCGCCCTTCTTGTCGTTGAGCCTCGGGACGCGGCCGTTCAGCCCATCGACGCGCCGGTGGTTCCCAAAGAGCGTCCCCTGCGGCCACTCCCTGTCGGGGATGAAGGGGTCCTCGCCCGCCGCCGGCTCGCGAAGCACCGGCACCTCGCCGAGCTGCTTGACGAAGCACGGCACCCCGGCGGCGCGGCACTGGCGCACGATGTTCCGCACCCACTCGACGTGGCACGGCCGCGCCTTGCTGCCCGACTCGCCACCGACGATGACCCAGCCGATGGAGTCCTTCAGCGGCCGGTACCAGCGCAGGACGCGTTCGCTCTTACGGTTCCGCCCCAGCCCCATGTCCACGGCCGCCACCATCGGCTCCAAGGACACGAAGAGCTGCGCGAAGCCCTCCGCCTTGGCGAGCTCGTCCGCGCCCGAGTCCCACGTGCCTTGGTCGCTCGCACTCGTGCCGAGCCACACGAAGGGGCGCACGTCCTCGGGCACCAACTCCCAGTTCTGCGGGCGCTTCGTGAGGAGCAGCCAGTCGAGTCCACCAGAGGCGGTGTTGACGCACCGGCCGTCGCGCCCCTCGCACGCCGCGCCAACGCTGGCCAGGTCGCTCAGCCGAGCCGTCCTGCCCGGGAGATCAGCGCTCATCGCGTGCGGGCGCTGGCACCCCTGGCACACGTGGGCCGTCTCCCGGATTACGTCCCAGAGCTTCGCGCGCGCCTCGTCGAGGGCTCGGCGCGCCTCGTTCACGCGCTCGCGGCGCTCCGTGGTGAGGTGCTGAAACGGCGGGTACTCGGGCACTTCCAGCACGTCCGCCAGGGACGCGCAGAACACGCGCCGGCGCACGCCAGCCTTCGCGGCCGCGCGGGCCCATGCGCGCGGATGCCTCCAGGTGCTGTCGGCCGCGATGACGCGCTGCCCGCCGGACCACACCTCGCCCCAGGCGATGCCATGGATTGCCACGCCGACGTTCTTCTCGGCATAGCAGTGGGTGCAGCCGGTGTGGATCTTGGCGCATCCCCGCCATGGGTTGAAGGTGTGGTCCGTCCACTCGATGGAAGTCGTGGCGCTCACGCGTCCTCCCGGGGCTTCCGCGCGGCGCTCACCTCGAAGATGGTGGCCTGCCTGTCCCGGTACTCGCCCTTCTGGCGGATGACCTTGGACAGCTTGCGGGCCTTGGCGGAGAGGTCGCCCTCCGTCTTCTTGAAGTCCTTCATGGCTGCGGCCTTCTCCTCGCGGACCTCATCAATCTTCTCGAGGACGCCGGCCAGTTCGTTGGACTTCTCCAGCAGCTGCTCGCGGCTGTACGGCACAAACTCCTGGGTGGACTCGCTCACGGCATGGCTCCTTCCTCGACATCGGTGGTGGCGGTGTCGCGCAGGTACTTCTCCGCGGCCTCGATGCCGGACACGGTGAGCACCAGGGAGCGCGCCGCCTTCGATTCGCGGGTGAGGCGGCGCTTGCGCTCCAGCGCAGTCAGCAAGTCATTGACGCCGTTGGTGGAGGCGACGCCCAGACGGGAGGCCAGCTCGCGCACGGTGGGCGGGAAGCCGCGCTCCTTCGTCATGACGAGGATGAGGGCCGCCACTTCCTTCTGCCGTGGAGTCAGCGGCTCAATGGAGGCATTGCCGCGCTCAAGTTCCGGGCGGCGGCGACGCGGACGAGGGTCTGGACATGGAGTCATGCGGCACCTGCCTTTCGGGTGGGACGGCGGTCCTCACGGCTCCGGCAACGCTCGCGGTAGAGCGTCGTCAGGTGCTGGGCGAGCATCCGCACGTCGTTGGGGGTGTTCTGAATGCCCTTCCACTCGCGCCGGCCGGTGGGCGCCGGGAAATCCCAGGCACCTTTCGTCCATGCGCAGTCCGCCGCCACCAGGGCGAGTTCGCGGCGGAACAACTCCTCGGTGAGTGCCTCACCGTGGCGGCGCAGCTCATCCACCGCGCCATCCATGAGCAGGCCCAGAGCCGTCACTCCCGCGCCATGGAAGAGGCGCGACTCGCTGGGGTGCTTGCCCCACGCCTCCGGCCAGGAGGCGCGCACGGCCGACCACCACGCGCTCACCAGTTGCACCATGGCGTCCACGGACTGGGGCTCGCGGCTGTAGAGCGCCCCGTCGGAGAGGCTGTACTCCAGGGTCTTGAGGAGGCTGGTGTCCTTGAGCAAACCCGTCCGCCCCTTCCATGCCGCGGGCGTGCGGCCGGTGCGCAGCGGGTTGGTGACGGTGACGACGAGGCCTCGCAGAGGGCTTGCCTCGTCCTGGTTGAGCCGCTCCACCAGCGCGGCAGGGAGCCGCTTCATCTCCAGCGCGGCGGGAAGTGCACCGTGCGTCCTGGGCAGCAGTTCGTGGATGAGCCCAGCGGGAAGCGGCTTCGTGCGGTTGACGAGGATGAACTGCTCGGCCTGCTCGCCGGGGCTGTCGGTGATGAACGCGACACACGCGATGCGGAATGCCGCCACCAACGCTTCGCGCACGGCGGCCAGGCGCTGCTGGCCATCCACGATGAAGCCAGGGGCGTTCTCCCCTTCCTCCAAGGGGATGACGAGGTGCCCGTGCTCCGCTCCTGGTGCGAGCTCCTCGAAGCCGACGCGCGAGTCGAAGGCCAGCACCACGGCGTTGGGCACCAGCGGCGACGTGCTCTCCAGGTACTCGCGGATGGCCGCAATGTGGCTCAGCGCCTCGGGACGCTGGTAGCCGGTGAGCTGCCCGTCCTCGCGGCGCACCCGGGACACGGTGGCGAATTCCGGCACCCGCTTGCCGTCCACCGAGAACAGGTAGAGGTGCCGCCCGGGCGACTGCTCCACGCGGAGCGCAGCGAGGCGCAGCACCTGGGCAGGCGGCGAGGTCCGAGCGGCCTCGCGGGCGCGGCGAGCCTCAGACGGCACGCGCAGCCTCGCGCCCTGGGTGGCCCCCTTGAGGGGCTCCACCAGCGTCCAGCCCTCGCGGGGTGACTCTTCCAGGGCAGCACGGAGCGGCGCCACGTAGGCGGCCCCGGCGTAGACGTGCAACTCCACGGAGACGGAGCTGGCCGGGTAGATGCGAGCCAGCGCATCCAGCACGGACCGGCCCCATGCGGCGCGCTCCTCCCGGGCCATGCCGTCCAGGGTGACGTCGTAGGGCTCCCGCTCGTCCGTCAACGCCAGCAGGCCGTAGAGCGCCGACACGATGTAGACGTGGCCGCAGGTCGCTTCCGCCTCGGCGAGGTGCGCACGGAACAGAGGGCCCTTGTAAAGGTCCCGGGCAGCAGCGACCTGCGTCGCCTTCTTCTTGCCGCAGCCCACGAGCGCGATGCGAAGGGCCGTGCTCATTGAGCGCCCTCCGCGTCGTCGACGTAGATGTCGAAGTCCTCGATGTCGAGCGGGTTGCCCTGGGACTCGGACGCGTCAACCAGCCGCTGCAGGCTGGCGTACGCGAGCGTTTTCGCCTCGTCGGAGTTGCGGCCGTCCTCCTTCACTTCCGGAAGGCCATCGGCGCGGATGGTGGTGCGCCAGCCCAGAGGGCCACCGGGAGCGCTTTTGAAGAAGAGCTGCGGGCGCCGGGTGCAGTTCATGACGCGAGCCTCCGCACGAAGGGCACTCCGTCGGGGTGCTTGTTCGCGATGGAGGCCAGCTTCGCGGCCGAGCGCTCCACCACGTGCCGCGCCTCGGACACGGAGGAGTCCCAGACGGACACAACAGGGTCGCCGCTCGCGTCGCGAGCAGTCACGCGGTAGCCGCTCCCGCTGCGCGCCTCGGTGCGCGAGACGATGGCTGGCGCCGTCGCCTTCTGGGGCTCCGGGTACGCGGGCGGGGCCAGGGCGGTGAAGTACAGGACGCTCACCGGGCACCGCCCTTCAGCAACCGCTCGCCCTCGACCGAGACGAAGTCGACCAGGCCCGCCGCAGCATCCTTCTTGGAGGCGTACCGCGTTGGCGCGAAGCACGCCCCGAGCGTCGAGTAGTGCCAGCACCCGTGGCTGTCACACCGGCCGACGAGCCCGATAATCCCCACGTTGACGAACGAGACGATGTACCTGCCATCCGACGTGGGCGTGAGAAGGGGCGCCGTCTCTCGGCGGCTCGGCTCCGCCTGGAGCGGCCGCCCGTCGAGCACCTGACGGATGGTGCCGCGACACACAGAGCAGAGCCCGTCCACGCCCTTCTCGCATTCGAGCGCGGCGTAGAGCAGCTCGCCCAGCGCGTCCGCCCCACCCGGCCGCTGGACCAGCGCCGTCACCTGCGCGAGCAGGAGCACCAGCAGCGGATCCACCGGCTCCGGGCGCTTCGTCACCAGCGCCTTCCGCGCCCCTGCCTTCTTCGCAGCGCGCGTCATCGCCCACCTCCCACCAGGACCACGAGGGTGGTGCAGTTGTCGGTGCTGCCCTCGTCCAGGGCCCGGCGCACCAACTCCTCGGCAGCCCACCGCGCGTTGTGCGCGGGCAACTCGCGGAGGACGGCGCGAATCTCAGGGTGGCCCAAGGTGTCCGAGACGCCGTCGGTAGCCAGCACCCAGACGTCGCCCGGCTCCGTGTCCAGGACGCGCACGTCCGGCTCCGAGGGGCAGTCCGGACTCGTGGCCCCCAGGCACCGGTTGAGGACGTGCCGGTAGATGCGGTGGTCCTGGGTGAGTTGCTCAAGAACTCCGCAGCGCAGCCGGTACACGCGGCTGTCGCCAACGTGCGCCACCACCGCGGACGAGCCCGCCAGCATCAGCAGGGCCAGGGTGGTGCTGCCTCCGGAGGCAAGGACGGACACCTCCGCCCTGGCCACGGTGCTGCGCGCCTGCGCGTCCGTCAGTTGCCCACCGGCCTGGGTGGTGAGGAGCACCGAGTCCACTGCGGCGCGGCTGGCCAGGTCCCCGTTGGGGTGCCCGCCCAGCCCGTCCGCCACGGCGAAGACGGACACGTTCGCGCCCACGTCGTAGCCGACCGCATCCTCCTGGTAGGAGCGCAGTCCGCGCTCCGTACAGGCCCCGACGTCGCCGGCCAGAGCCAGGGGCTGGACCTGGGTGGCGGCGCTCATCGTCCACCGCCCTTGCTGCCGTCCGGCGTGGTGGACGGCTGTCCGGCGGTGCGGAAGCGCTTCAACTCCGCGAGGTCGGCGAGGAGCGCCCGGCAGTCACCCGGGTCCAGGACGACGTTCCGGCCCTGGGCGGCAGCCACCACCAGCGCGGAGTGGAGGACGGTCCCGACAGGGCCCGCGGGGGCGACCGCTGATGCCCTACCGATGGCTAGAGCCGGCTGGCGCAGCGGCCGGGGACGGGCCGGGGCCGCAATAGAGCGCCTGCGGCTTGCGCCCCGACGAGCATTAGGGGCGCTCATCGCACACCCCCACCAAGGGCGCGCATTCCCGACATGCGCACACCACGCCACAACGCAGCGCGGCAAATGCGCTCAGGTGGGCAATAGGTGGGCGGTGCTCCCGGAAAGGGGGTCAGCGCCCGGGATTCATGAGGAACAACCTCAAGAATCCCGGGCACTTCCACCAGCGCGCGATGCAGGATTCGAACCTGCGGCCTTTGGCTCCGGAGGCCAACGCTCTATCCAGCTGAGCTAATCGCGCAGACAGCTCTGACGGTGGGGCACAAGTAGCCGAAGTTCCCCGCCGAAGCAAGCACGCAATCCCCCAACCGGATGCGTGCGCCGCCCCATTCCCCCCAAAGGCGGCCGGTTACGGCTGCCTCCTCCGGCGAGCGGCCAGCAGGGCGAACGCCACGAACCCCAGGGAGGCGACAGGCGCCTGGCCACTGCCACCCAATGAACAGCTCAGGCCTCCTCCTCGCGAGTCGATCTCCGTGGATGGGATGAGCGTGAAGGTCACGAGCTCGCTGGCCGCGCTCTGGTTGCGAGCCAGGTCCACCGCGTAGACGCTCACGGAGTGCTCGCCGTCGGGCAACGACCCCGTCAGGGTAAAGCGCCACTGCCCCGCTCCATCCACGGACGCCCGCCCGCGTTCGTCGCCATCCACCCTGATCACGACTTCGCTGGCCTCCCCCAGTGCGGCTCCTCGAAACTGCGGCGTGCGCGTCTCCACGAGGGCACCGGGCGTCGGGAAGCTCAGCGAAGGGACCTCTGGGGGCGTGTCATCCACCGTCCAGGTGTAGCTCTCCGGGGAGTCGTCCACGTTCTCCACGCTGTCCACAGCACGGACTTGCAGCGTGTGCGCCACCTGCGAAAGCGGAGGCAGCGTGACGGGGTTGTCGCAGGGCGCGAATGCGGCGCCATTCAGACTGCATTCGTAGCGAACCTCCTCTTCATCGGAGCCGAACAAGAACACGGAGCGCGACGAGTGGTCGAACAAGCCAGGCTTGTTGATGATGCTCGTCTCGGGCCGCTTGGAGTCGACCAACCAGGTATGGGTGGCAGGCGTCGGATCCAGATTGCCAGCAAGGTCGCGGGCGCGAACGCTGAGGAGATAGGTACCATCCTGGGGAACCATGACCTCGTAAGGCGTCGTGCAGTCCCGGTATTGCTCGTCATTGAGGCTGCACTGGAAGCCAGCGAAGTTCACCTCCTGCCGATGCTCAAACTCGAAAGTGACGGTCCGTTCGCGGCCCCGAGCAGGGGGCGCCCCGGTGATGGTGGTGTCCGGCGGCGTGACGTCCACGGTGAAGACGCGCGGCTCGGAGGCGTTCAGTGAGCCCGTGTTGGATGCCGGGTCCGTCAACGTGGCGCGAAGGGTGTACTGCCGCTCCTCCAACTGGAGGCCGCTCAGCTCCCAGGAGAGAGTGCCGCTCGTCGCCGCCTGCCCGACGTTCAGTGCCCCCAGATACACCGTCACCGTCCCGGCCTCGGGGGCGGTTCCCCGGATGACAGGCGTGGTCGTGTTGACGTACGCCGTTATGGGCTCCGTGATGAGCGGTGGCCCCGGGGCAACCGTATCCACGGACCAGGTGTAGGAGGCACCCGTCTCATCCCGGTCTCCGTTGTCCTGGTCCACGGCGTGGACATTCAGCGTGTGCCGTCCATCCGATACGTTGAAGGGGTGCTCAGTCTCCCGATCCTCTGGATCTGGCGTGATGGAGCCACAGTCGACTTCGGTCTGGTCATCCAGTTTGCACCGGAACGCCACATGCCCCTTGTTCGACGTGAAGACAAACCTGGCCACCGACTCGTTGGTGAGCTGCGGTGGCCGCGCCCTGATCTCAGTGATGACAGGACCGGAGTCGACCCGCCAGACATGCGTTGCGGGCGTGTCGTCCACGTTTCCCGCCGTGTCCACGGCGCGAATGAGCATCTTGTGCACCCCGTCGTCGACCTGGAACTCGACGCCAGAGACGCACCTCTCGAAGGGGTCTCCATCCAGGCTGCACTCGTAATAGTCGACATCCGAGTCCTGAGGTGACGCAAAGCCAAACGTCGCGACCAGGTCACTCGTCAATTCCGCAGGCGCCTGCGTAAACACCGTGTTGGGAGGGGTCACGTCCACACGCCACAAATGGCTGGCCGGCGACGCGTCACTGTTTCCCGCCCGGTCGACCGCCCTGACGTGAAGCTGGTAGGTGGTGCCATTGACGAGGTCGTTGATGACATGGGCAGAGGGACACGTCTGCCAGGTTCCCGTGGTGGACTCGGGCTCCGTCGTGTCCAGCCTGCATTCGAAACGGACTACGTCCGTCGCGGAGGAGGTGAAGCCAAATGCCGCCGAGCGGGAGTTGTTCGGGTTCCGCGGGGGGACCGGAGACGTGAGACTGATGGCGGTATCTGGCGCGGCCGTATCCACCACCCACATATGCATCACGGGCGTCGGGTCCACGTTGCCCGCTTCATCCACCGCCCTCACCTGCAACGCGTGCGTCCCGTCCGCCGGCGGAGTGACAGGCGTGAAGGGCGAGGTGCACGTCGCGAAGGGCGCCGAGTCCAGGCTGCACTCGAAGCGCACCACGTCCGTGTCGTCGCTACTGAATGCGAACGGCACGTTCTGTGACGTCACCTCCGGCAACGCAGCGGTGAACTCCGTGTCGGGCGCCACCAGGTCCACCGTCCACGAGTGCGGGACGTCCGTCCCCCGATTTTCGGCACGGTCCACCGCGCGTACCAACAACGTGTAGCGCGAGCCATGCGTCAGGTTCGAATAGAGCTTCGAGGCGGGGCACGTAGCCCACGTGCCAGTCGTCGAACTGCCCGTCGCGGGCACCTCCGCCAGTTGGCATTCGAAGCGCACGACATCCGCGGCCGTCGAATCGAAGTCGAAGCCCGCCGTCGCCTGGTTGCTGGGGTCCGGCGGGCCCAGTCGAATCGTCGCCGGAGGCCCGTCCGTGTCCACCACCCAGGTATGCATCGCGGGCGTCGGGTCCACGTTGCCCGCTTCATCCACCGCCCTCACCTGCAACGCGTGCGTCCCGTCCGCCGGCGGAGTGACAGGCGTGAAGGGCGAGGTGCACGTCGCGAAGGGCGCCGAATCCAGGCTGCACTCGAAGCGCACCACGTCCGTGTCGTCGCTGCCGAATGCGAACGGCACGTTCTGTGACGTCACCTCTGGCAACGCAGCGGTGAACTCCGTGTCGGGCGCCACCAGGTCCACCGTCCACGAGTGCGTGTCCTCCGTCCCCGGATTGTCGGCACGGTCCACCGCGCGTACCCACAACGTGTAGCGCGAGCCATGCGTCAGGTTCGAATAGAGCTTCGAGGCGGGGCATGTAGCCCACGTGCCAGTCGTCGAACTGCCCGTCGCGGGCACCTCCGCCAGTTGGCATTCGAAGCGCACGACATCCGCAGCCGTCGAATCGAAGTCGAAGCCCGCCGTCGCCTGGTTGCTGGGGTCCGGCGGGCCCAGTCGAATCGTCGCCGGAGGCCCGTCCGTGTCCACCACCCAGGTATGCATCGCGGGCGTCGGGTCCACGTTGCCCGCTTCATCCACCGCCCTCACCTGCAACGTGTGCGTCCCGTCCGCCGGCGGAGTGACAGGCGTGAAGGGCGAGGTGCACGTCGCGAAGGGCGCCGAGTCCAGGCTGCACTCGAAGCGCACCACGTCCGTGTCGTCGCTACCGAATGCGAACGGCACGTTCTGTGACGTCACCTCCGGCAACGCATCGGTGAACTCCGTGTCGGGCGCCACCAGGTCCACCGTCCACGGGTGCGTATCCTCGGGACTTTGATTCCCGGCACGGTCCACCGCGCGCACCTCCAACGTGTAGCCGTGCCCGTGCAGGAGCCCGGACAGGACATGGTTCGCCGGGCACGTCGCCCACGCGCCGTATTCCGGGTCTTCCTCGGGAGGAACCGCCACGCCCAGTCTGCACTCGAAGCGGTCCAAATCACTGGCATTCGAATCAAAACCAAACGCAGCAATGTCCAAATGAGACATGGACACAGGAGGCGCTGGATTCGTCGAGCGAATGCTCACATCCGGTGAGTCGTGGTCCACCACGAATTCAATGACGGCGGGCGTCGGGTCCTCGTTCGTCGCGGCATCGATCGCCCTCGCCTCGAACCGGTAGGTGCCGCCGGCCGCTGAGATGTCATGACTGGAAACGGACGTGCAGGGGCTGAAGGCTGGCGTGGGCTGAGAAGGCCGCGTGAGCCGGCACTGCAGCGTGCAGGGGAGGGTCGCCGCGTTATCGCATCGCTGGCCCTCTGCCTCATCTCCTTCGACGGTGAAGGTGATTTCATCGGCATTGGTCGGAAACGACAGGCTCGTAGAGGCGCGTGTATCCGGTGGGCGGGTGTCCACGGTGACAGGCAAATCCGTGCAGTAACTCCCCTGCAAACCCTGGCGCTCCACGGCCGCCTTCAGCGTGTTGCTCCCCTCTTGAAGCGGGACGTTCACGGCGTATGTGCCATTCGCACCGATGACGGTGCGCACCACGAACTCCTGCACCGAGGCCTGGCCGGGGCGGTTCCGATAGATCAATAGCCCGGCCCCAGGCGCTCCGGTTCCTGTCACCAGCGGAGACGAGGTCTTCACCAGTGCGTTCGCGATGGTCAGCTCCGGCGCGGCAATCGTCTCGGGCATACCGCCCACCAGGAAGGTGACCGAGCCGACGTAGGGAGGGAGCCGGATGGACGATGCAGGAGGCATCGCCCCCCGAGCCACCGGCGCCTCGCCATCGTCCGAGGTCAGCCCCGCCACGCCACTGTCGACCGAGATGGGACAGGTCGACGAAGCGCCCGCCTGAAGCAGGACACGTCCACCACCGCCGCCACCGCCCGGGCCCGCGGCGTTCACCGTCCCCGACTGCACACTATCGACATCACCTCCGTTGCCACCGTTCGCCACGATAGCGGTGGTGCTGCAGGTCTCCGTCAAGCGGACGGAGATGGAGCCACCCGCCCCACCACCGCCGCCACTGTCCGAACTCTCGGCGGCGGACGCGCCAGACGCATCGACCCGGCCACCTGACAGGCTGGCCGCGCGAAGGAAGACAATCCCGCCTCCCCGTCCACCGTTGGGAGCCGGAGCGGTCGCCGTGTGTCCCTGACCGCTGCCGCCTCCACCGCCGAACGTCAGGTGGTCGAGCGGTGAATAGCTCAGAGACGTGCCACCACGCCCGCCCATGCTCCGGCTGCCGTCCATCGACCTGCCCCCCAATCCGCCCATACCCGCGTTGCCGCCACCACCGCCGCCAGACTGTTTGCACACGCCGCCGCCGCCGCCATGGGTGAAGTTCCTGAGGCCTCGAAGGGCCCCGGCCCCGGTGTAGCGCGTGGTCGACAGCCCCTCCCCCTTCATCCCTAGCCGGAAGTCCCCGGCCCCGTCATCGGTTCGGTCACACCCCTCCGCAGGGTCGTCTTCGACTTCTTCACGCGTGAACACGCCGCCACGGAATCCGGCCGACGCGGCGCTGATGACGCCCGTGCCATTGAGTTGGATGCCCTCTTGAGCCAGGAACGCCACGACGCCGCCCGACGCGCCATCCCAAGGCAACGCCTCGATACGCGCGCCGTCCGCGACGGTGACGGAGGTGTACTGGGGAACGAGAATGACCTGTGTGGCGTCAGGAGCGTAGCTGTACTTGAGCGGCTGTGACAGCACCAGCGCCCCCGTGGTGCTGTTGAAGCCCGTAATCGTTCCCAACTCCCACCGGCCCACCGCGCTGTTCCCCAACTCGAGCGTGTCCTGCTCGAACGCCTCATCGGGGACCTCGGTCGGGGTGATGCCCGTTGTCTGGAGCACCATCACCAATCGGTCGTTGGCGAAGTTGGAGGCAGCGTTGCCCTGGCGCCGGTTGCCCAGCATCAGTTGAGGACGCCCCTCGCTCGTTGTCGTGATGGCAATCACCGGGGCGTAGGTATTGACCTGCACCTCCGTGGGCTGGTTCTGGGCGGACGGGACCGTCAAGCCATCGCTGCCCAATCCCAGGAAGAACGTGTCCGGCCCAGCCACCGCGACAATGGCGCTCAACAACACGCCCGCCGCGAGCGCCGCCTTGAGCCCCGTGCCCTTCATCAAGACGCCCCTCTTTGGATGGCCCATGGCTTAGCGACGGGGGGTGCCCGTCTTCTCCTTTTCGGGAACCACCAGCAGGAACTCCACGCGGCGGTTGTTCTCGCGGCCGTTGGAGGTCGCATTGCTATCGATGGGGCGGTCCTGGCCAAAGCCCACGGACTGCAGCCGGCCCGGCTCCACGCCCTTGGTGATGAGGTACTGACGCACCGACTCCGCGCGGCCCTGCGACAGCCGGCGGTTCGCGTCCGGGAAGCCACGGTCATCCGTGTGCGCGCCCACGACGACGGACGGAATCTCCGGGTGCTCATTGATGACCTTCGCCACCCAGTCCAACACTTCGAAGGAGCGGCTCTGCACGCGTGCCTGCGCGGGCTCGAAGAACACCTTGCCCATCACCACCAGGCGGTCCGGCCGCAGCTCCACCAGGGGAAGGACATGCAGCGGGCAGCCCAGGTTCTTCGCGTCGCCGGGCTCGTTGGCACAGCTGTCCACACGGTTGGGGACGCCGTCCTTGTCCGAATCCGACTCGGGGCAGCCATTGCGCTCCGCGGGCCCCGGCTCGCTGGGACACTCATCCTTGTCGTTGTCGATGCCGTCGCCGTCGGTGTCCCGAATCGGGCAACCGCGATTGTCCGCGGGTCCCGGGTCCGTGGGACAGCTGTCGATTTCGTCCGGGACCTCGTCCCTGTCCTCGTCGGGAGTGGGGCAGCCCTGCCGCGCCGCGGGTCCCGGCTCCAACGGGCAACCATCGAGCATGTCCTCGATGCCATCGCCGTCGGTGTCCTGCGCGGAGCAGCCGCTGCGCGCCACGTCACCCGCCACCAGGGGGCACTTGTCATCAGTGTTGCGCACGCCATCGCCGTCCTCGTCGAGGTCGGGGCACTCCACGACCTTCACCTCCGGCGGGAGTCCCATCTCGCACATGACGGACGACTCGCCCGGGCCGCGCGGCGGCGTCACCTGGCCGAAGGAACCGCCCACCATCAACCGGAACAGCGGCGTTCCCGGCGCGGAGCCCACGCCAATGCCTACCAGCCCGAACACCTCCAAGGAGGAGTTGACCAGGTAGCGACCGCCCGGCAGCAGCTCCACGGAGGCGGGCTGGTTGGTCAGCGGCACCATGCCCCGCACGTTGAACTCCCACCGCGTCCGCCGCCCCGTGGTCGCGAGCGCCAGGCCCACCCGGAGCTCCTCGCCCACCTCGTCTTCGAGGTCGCCTTCCTTCTCCGTCAACAACAACCGGGGCCGCCGCGTGTACCCGACCTCCGCCCCCGCCCGGATGAAGCCGAAGTGGCGCCCCACCATCACCTTCGGCGAGAAGCGCAGCGAATCTCCATCCCGTGAGAACGCATCCCGTGAGCCCAACGGCAATCCCACGCCCAGCTCCACGGCGAGGTCCACGCCACCATGCACTTCCTGCCGCAACAAGCCAAACCGCCCGCTCACCAGGGGCGTCGCCAGGGCCTGGCTCGCGGGCGCGGCGATGTTCCGCTCCTGCATGAGCAGGGTATCCCCACCTTGAAAGGCAACCAGCGGCACCTGGAGCCCGACCTGAAGCCAGGCCAACGGCGCATAGGCGGCGGCCAGATGCGCGGTGGCCCGATTCCCGACCACCGCCAGCTCACGGCCCGTATCGACGAAGAGCAGCGGGTTGTGGGCGTAGTGTGCCAGGACGGTCGCGCGGTAATGTCCCTTGGGCAGGAGCTCACCGAGCCCCACGAGGAGCGAGCCTTCCGCCCCGGGGTTCAGCTCCAAGCGCTCCAGATCGAAACCGCGCTGGAGGGGCGATGCATCCTGCGCCCCGGCGGACAGGGACGTCAGCGCGAGTGCCAGCGCGAGCCCGCGGTGCAGGAGCTCTTTTCTTCTCATGGTTCTCCCCGAAGCCGTCTGGGTACCCCGGGAAGACCCGCAGTTTCAAGCCAGCCCCCCTTTTCCACTCTACACCGAAGTCCGACCTGGAATGGGGTGGCCCCAGCGTCAGCGCACGCCGGCAATGAAAATTTCGTGTCAGGCCCCCCTGGTACGCCAATTCGTGGCATGCTGCCGCACCACAAACGGGCCCAATCCTATGGACGAGGCCCCGCGCTGGGGGTCTGTGGATGATCGCGAACGCCGCCTTGAAAGCCAACCAGGCTGAGTTCGAGTTCCAGGCAGGGTCCTTCACCGCCGGGGAGCTGGCCGTCCTTGGCTTTGAAGCCGAGGAGACGCTGTCCCAGCCCTACGCGGTGGAGGTGGCACTGGCCGCCCGGCCGGACGTGGACGTGGATGAGAAGGCGCTGCTGGGTCAGGACGCCCGGCTCACCGTCATGCTCGGAGACGGCACCGCGCGCTTCTTCCACGGCATCGTGTCGCGCATGTCTCGGTGGGATGAAGGCAGCGGCCCCGAGCGTCGCCGCTACCGCGCCACCGTGGTGCCGCGGCTGTGGACGCTCCGCCACCGCCGCAAGAGCCGCATCTACCAGGAGATGACCGTCCCGGACATCGTCCACAAGGTGCTGGACGAGGCCAAGGTGGAGCACCGGCTGGCGCTCACCGGCGAGTACCCCAAGCGCGACTACTGCGTGCAGTACCGCGAGTCCGACCTCGACTTCGTGTCCCGCCTCCTGGAGGAAGAAGGCATCTTCTACTTCTTCGAGCACGGCGAGGACGCCCACATGATGGTGATTGGCGACGGCGCCTCCGCCAATCCCGCGATGCAGGGCGAATCCAAGCTCGTCTTCCGCGAGCGCAGCCAGATGGTCGCCTCGCAGGAGTACGTCCACGAGCTGGTCTCCCGCATGGAGGTGCAGCCCGGCGCCGTGGCCCTGCGCGACTACAACTTCCTGCGCCCCGCCCAGGACCTGGGCACCAGCTCCGAGGCGGAGAACGGAGAGGCCGCGCTCGAAATCTACGACTACCCCGGCCGCTATGAAGAGCCCGCGCCCGGCCGCAGCCTGGCGAAGGTGCGCCTGGAGGAGCTGCGCGCTCGGGCGGAGACAGTGACGGGCGCCAGCTACAGCCGCCGAATCTGCGTGGGCCACTCCTTCGAACTGGCGGAGCACCCGGACGAAGCCGCCAACCGCAAGTACCTGCCCGTCTCCGTGCGGCACCTGGGCCACCAGTCGGAGGCGCTGAGCATCGAACAGGGCTCGCTGCGCAGCCGGGAGGACTACCGCAACGAGTTCCTCCTCCAGCCCGCGGAGGTGCC
This sequence comes from Myxococcus sp. NMCA1, assembly GCF_026810205.1. Classification (NCBI taxonomy): domain Bacteria; kingdom Pseudomonadati; phylum Myxococcota; class Myxococcia; order Myxococcales; family Myxococcaceae; genus Myxococcus; species Myxococcus sp. NMCA1. The sequence continues at coordinate 6,168,254 of NZ_CP113950.1, forward strand.
CTTCCGCCCGCCGCGCGTGACGCCCCGGCCGGTGATTCCCGGCGCGCAGACGGCCATCGTGGTGGGCCCCAGCGGCGAGGAGATCCACACCGACGAGCACGGCCGCATCAAGGTCCAGTTCCACTGGGACCGCGAGGGCAAGAACAACGACAAGAGCTCCTGCTGGATTCGCGTCAGCCAGGCCTGGGCGGGCCCGGGCTGGGGCGCCCTGTACCTGCCGCGCATCGGCCATGAGGTCGTCGTCGAGTTCCTCGAGGGCGACCCGGACCGGCCCATCGTCACCGGCAGCGTCTACAACGGGGCGAATCCGACGCCCATCGACCTGCCCGGCAACAAGACGCAGAGCACGCTGCGCTCCAGCTCCAGCCCCGGCGGCGCGGGCTCCAATGAGCTGCGCTTCGAGGACGCGGCCGGCAGCGAGCTCGTCTATCTGCACGCGCAGAAGGACTTCAACATCGTCGTGGAGAACGACAAGACGCAGGAGGTCCGCGGCAACGAGACGTTGCTGGTGCGCAAGGACCGCTCCCGCGTCATCGAGGGCAACCAGGCCCTGCTGGTGAAGAAGAACGACGACAGCACCGTCACCGGCAACCAGACGCTGGCCGTCACGCAGAACCGCTCCACCACCGTGGGCGGCAACCACACCGAAGCGGTGGCCGGGGATCAGTCCATCAGCGTCAGCGGCAACCAGGCCCTCACGGTGGCCATGGCCTCCGCGGAAACGGTGGCCCTGGGGAAGATGCTCAACGTGGGCGGCGCGCTCGCCGTCACCGTGGGCGCCGCCTTCAACGAACTGGTGGGCGGCCTCAAGTCCGAACAGGTGGGTGGCGCCAAGGTGGAGGTCGTCGGCGCCAAGAAGTCCGAGACGGTCAAGGGCGCCCGCACGCTCCAGGTGGGCGGGGACCTCTCCGAAGAGGTGGGTAAGTCCCGCACGCTCAAGGTAGACAAGGACATGCTGGTCAGCGTGGCCGGCAAGGTGAACCACGCCGCCAAGGACGCCTACACACTGTCCGCCAAGGAAATCTCACTGGTTGCCCAGGAGCAGTTCACCCTCAAGGTCGGCTCCGCCACGCTCCAGGTGAAGAAGAACGGGGACGTGGTCATCAAGGGCGCCAAGATCGAGGTCACCGCGTCGGGCGACGTCGTCATCAAGGGCTCCAAGATTTCCGAGAACTAGGAGCAAACAGGGAACCGCCATCTGGGGGGTGGCTTGAATCCTGTCCGTCCTGTCTGGCAGTTTACGCTTCGCACGGAAGTTGTAAGGACCCGTGCGCTCTTTCAAGGAATGCGAATCTTGGCGCTAGGACACACAGGCGCCGGTCGGGTGAAGCGTGCCGGCCGGAACCTTCGGTGGGGTGTGGTCATCGCGCTCGCGGCCGCCTTGAGCGGGAGCGCGGGCTGCGTAAAGCGTGTGCCCCAGGCGTGTGAGACGCCGCCGCCGTTCCAAGTGGTGGTGGATGCGTCGGAGCAGCTCAATCCTGACGCGCGCGGGCGCTCGCTGCCCACCGTGGTGCAGATCGTCCAGCTCAAGGACAGCGTCCGGCTGGAGCGCGCGGGCTTCAAGGACATGTGGGGCAAGCCGGAGGAGTTCCTCAAGGAGGACCTGCTCCAGGTGGCCGAGCTGGTGATTCCGCCCGGCCGCCAGGTGAAGCGCTGGGTGCAGCGTGATCCGAAGGCCCGCTTCGTCCTGGCCATGGGGCACTTCCGGCAGCCACTGGGCTATTCGTGGCGGACGGTGGCGGCGCTCCCCGTGGTGGAGGAAGCGCGCTGCGTGGAGCGCCCCGCGGGTGACCAGGGCGACCCGAAGCCGGGAGACGAGGTCTTCCGCTACCGGCTGCAAGGCTATCAGATTGACCTGATGTTCCGGCCCATGACGCAGGCGCCGGAGCCTCGACTCCAACCCCAAGCAGGCGACGGCGTGTCGCCGCGGAGAGGTGTATGAAGTCCGTGCAGCGAGTCGTGTGGTCGGAGGGCATGTTCATGAGCCCCCACCACCTCCAGCAGCAGGACCTCTACCACGAGCAACTGCTGGATCAGCGGCTGGCCTCGCTCGAACCGTATCCCTGGGGCGTCGTGGCCCTGGAGTTCGACATGGAGGCGCTGCGCGCCGGCCAGGTGCAGCTGACCCACTTCACCGGCATCCTCCCCGACGGGCTGCCGGTCTCCTTCGAGTCCGGGGACGCGGAGGCGCCGCCCGCGAGGCCCGCGGATGGCTACTTCCCGCCCGCCCAGCGCACCCTGGACGTGTACCTGGGCGTGCCGCGCGAGCGCAGCGGCGTGGAGAGCTTTGGCAGCGGGGAGCGGCTGGGCAGCAGCCCGCGCTACACGCCCGCCTCGCGCCCCGTCAGTGACTTGACGGCCTCCACCTCCATCTCGCAGGTGGCCTTCGGTCAGCGCAACGTGAGGTTGCTGTTCGGCACCGAGCCGCGCGACGACTTCGAGTCCATCAAGCTGTGCGAGCTGTCCCGCGACCGCTCCGGCAACCTGACGCTGGTGGAGTCCTTCATCCCGCCGTGCCTGCGCATCGACGCGTCCCCGTTCATCATGAACGAGCTGCGGACGATGTTGCGGCTGCTGGTGTCCAAGCAGCGGCAGCTGTCCTCGCGGCGGCGGCACCGGGACGCCTCGGCACTGGAGTTCACCGCGGGCGACGTGACGCTCTTCCTGGAGCTCAACGCGCTCAACGGCACCATCCCCTTCCTCCAGCACGCGCTGGACGCGGGCAACCTGCGGCCCAGGGACTTGTACCTGGCGCTGGCGCAGTGCGCGGGGCAATTGTGCACCTTCTCCGTCAGCGCGGACCCGTCCACGCTGCCCACCTTCCAGTTCACCAACCTGCGCGCCACCTTCGAGGAGCTGTTCCGCCGCCTCTCCGAGCTGATGCGCTCGGTGGCGCTGGAGCAGTGCCTGTCGGTGGACCTGACGGCGGGCGCAGACGGCATGTTCCGCGGCCGGCTGGAGGACGACCGGCTGGAGCGCTGCGGCCACTTCATCCTCGCGGTGCGCAGCGAGCTGCCGGAGCGGGTGGTGGCCGAGCAGCTTCCCAAGCTGTCGAAGGTGGCCGCCTGGGAGGACATCCGCGCGCTGGTGCAGGCCGCTGCGCCCGGCGTGCCGCTGGCGGTGACGTACCGGCCGCCGCCCGAAGTCCCCGTGCAGCCGGGCACCGTCTACTTCAGCCTCTCCATGAATGACGGCTACTGGAGGAACGTGATGCGGGACCGCAACCTCGCCATCTACCTCCCGCAGCCGTTCGACGCGAGCCGAACGACCGTGGAACTGCTCGCGGTTCCCACCGCCAATCGCTGACGCCCCGAGCCGCCCATGGACCGAGTCACCGAAGCCACGAAGGATTGTTTCGACGCCGCCATCCAGCTGCGCGGCTCCGAAGCCTCGGCGGTGCCCCCGCCCGAGACGCTGCACCACCGCCTGCGCGGCGTGGTGGACGAGACGCTGCGCCGCGCCGCCGTGCTGGGCTTCAGCCATCAGGATGCCCAGGACATGGCCTACGCGCTGGTGGCGCTCATCGACGAGGTCGTCCTGGGCCGCCCGGAGGAGTACCGACAGCTCTGGATGCCCCTCCAGCTCCACTACTTCAACGAGAACGTCGCCGGCGACGGCTTCTTCGCGCGCCTCAACACCGTGCGAAAGGACCCGCACCGGCATGAGGTGCTGCAGGTCTACTACCTGTGCATGCTCTTCGGCTTCCAGGGCCGCTACCGCATCCGCGGCGGCGAGCTGGAGCTGATGACGCTCATCGACACGGTGCAGAAGGACCTGGAGCGCGCGCGACCCTTCGACTTCGACGTGCTGTCGCCGCACGGGGACCGGCCCACCGAATCGCTGCTCTCCAAGCGCAAGAAAGCGTCAATGGTGGGCATCTCCGCCGGGGCGCTCGCGGTGGCCGTCCTGTTCTACGGCGTGCTGCAGTTCTTCCTCAACGACAAGGTCGGTGAGCTGAGAAGCCGCATCGAGGTCCACGCGGCCCGCAACACGGCGACGAGCGCCAGCCAGACGCAGGCGGCGGGAGGGGCGCAGTGATGGCGTACCTGTTACCGCTGTTGGGCATCGGCGCGCCGATGTTCGCCCTGATGACCTACCTGGGCTTCTCCATGCAGCAGGCGGCCATCATCGCCGCGCTCGCGGGCATGCTGGCCGCCGGCGTGGTGTGGCTGGTCAAGCGCATCCGCGCGCGCGCCGCGGCCAAGAAGCTGGAGGGCGCGCTGGCGGCGCAGGCGGATGAGCAGGCCACCACCGTGCGGCCGGACCTGCAGCCCGAAATCAAGGCCATGCAGTCGGAGTTCACCAAGGCGGTGGAGGCGCTCAAGGCCTCCAAGCTGGCGCGCGGTGGCAAGGACGCGCTGGCGGTGCTGCCCTGGTACCTCATCGTCGGTCCTCCGGGCGCCGGCAAGAGCACCGCGCTCCGCAACTCCGGGCTGAAGTTCCCCTATCTCTCCGCGCGCGGCGGCGTGCGCGGCGTGGGCGGCACGCGCAACTGCGACTGGTGGCTGACCAACGAGGCCGTGCTGCTGGACACGGCCGGCCGCTACACCAGCGCCGAGGAGGACCGGCCGGAGTGGCTGGCCTTCCTGGACACGGTGGCGAAGCACCGCCCCAGTCGTCCCATCAACGGCCTCATCGTGGCCATCAGCGTCAGCGAGCTGCTGAACGCGGACCCGCAGGCCGTGGGGGAGATGGGGCAGACCATCCGCGAGCGCCTGGATGAAATCACGACCCGGCTGAAGATGCTGGTCCCGGTGTACGTGATGATCACCAAGTGCGACCTGCTGCCCGGCTTCGTGGAGATGTTCTCCGACCTGTCGCGCGTGGAGCGCGGGCAGATCTGGGGCTTCACCGTGCCGCTGGAGCAGCAGCGCGAGGCGAGCACGGACCTGTTCCGCGAGCGCTTCGACCAGATGCTCTCCGTGCTGGAGCAGCGCTCGCTGCGCCGGCTGGGCCAGGAGCGCCGGCTGGAGACGCGCGAGAAGATCTACGGCTTCCCGCAGAAGTTCGACGCGCTCCGGAAGAACCTGGCGGAGTTCCTCCAGCCGCTCTTCCTGGAGAACGTGTTCCAGGACACGCCCGTCTTCCGCGGCCTGTACTTCAACAGCGGCACGCAGGAGCTGCGCCCGGTGGACAAGGTGTCCCCGTCCGCGGCGGAGATCTTCGGCAGCACCAACGGCCGGGCGCAGACGGATGGCGCGACGGACGGCCGCAGCTACTTCCTCTGGGACGTCTTCACCAAGGTGATGTTCCAGGACCAGCAGGTGGCGGTGCGCAGCTCGCTGGAGGAAGCGCGGGTGCGCCGCCAGCGGATGATGCTGGCCAGCGCGGCCTCCGCCGCCACGGTGCTGCTGCTGTCGCTGCCCACGGTGTCCTTCTTCAAGAACCGCAACATGGCGGAGGCCGTCACCGAGGCCATCACCAGTGTGAATCTGGACCCACGTGACGACATCCGGCGCGTCGAGGACCTGATTCCGCTGCGAAACCGGCTCCAGGAGCTGACGGAGTACGAGGAAAGCAGCGCGCCCGTGTTCATGCGCTTCGGCCTCTACCAGGGCCAGAAGCTGCTGCCGCAGGCGCGCCAGTTCTACAACGCGGCGCTGCGCCGGGTGCTGCTCGGCAAGCAGTTCGAGCTCATCCAGCAGCGCCTGGACAGCTTCGGGAAGAACCCGGACCTGCTGACGGTGCGCAGCGACGAGGACTACAGCAAGCACTTCGACGCGTACCGCCAGTACTTCGACGACTTGAAGATGTACCTGCTGGTAACGACGCCCCGCGACCCGCGCGAGCCGGAGCTGGACGAGCTGCAGCGCAAGTGGCTCCAGGACGAAATCGTCAAGCACTGGAAGCGCGTGCGGGGCGACGCGGTGGACGAGCGGGCCGTGGCGAACCACGCGGAGACGTTCCTGCTGATGCTCGCCAATGAGCAGATGCTCCCCGAGGAGCAGAAGCCGGCGCGCGAGCAGCGCATCGCCTTCGGCCGCGTCACCGGCGTAGTGCAGTCGGCGCGCCGCTCGCTCAACAACGTGCCCCTGGTGCGGCTGGAGCTGGCACAGCTGGTGGCCAACATGAGCGGCGCGTACCCGGACGTAACGCTAGAGCAGCTCGTGGGCTCGGTGCCGCAGATGAACGCCACCTCGCGCGTGCGAGGCGCCTTCACGCGCAAGGCCTACGACGACGTCATCCGCGAGCGGCTGGACCTGGCCTTCCAGGACCAGCAGTCGTGGGTGCTGGACCGCGATGAGAAGGTGGACACGGTGAGCTCGCGGCGCGAGCTGCGCACCCGCTACTTCGAGGCCTACACCCAGGAGTGGAAGGACTTCCTCGGCTCCATCCGCGTGCAGGCGCCGGAGAACCTGACGCAGATGGAGAGCCTGCTGACGAACCTGACGCGCGGCAAGCCCAAGCCCTATGGGCGGCTGTTCCGCGCGCTCACGTACAACGTGGTGCTCGACAAGCGCGACACCAAGGCAGCGGAAGCCGACACGGGCTTCCTGGCCAAGGCGGGGAAGCTGTTCGGCTCGGAGTCTGGGAAGGACGTGCCGAAGAAGCGCGAGCTGCTGAACGCCAACTCACCTTCCGGCGCCCAGGAAGTCACGGCCCGCGACCTGGAGCGTGAGTTCGCCTCGCTCATCCGCTTCGCCACGGAGGCCTCCAAGACGGAGGACGGCGAGGAGTCCCTGACGGCGCTGGATTCGTACGAGGACCAGCTGGCCACCGTCCAGACGACGCTGCTGGCGGTGAAGGACAAGCCGGCCGAGTCCGGCCTGCTGCTGGACAAGATTGAGTCCACCCGCAACAACGTGGAGATGATGGTCCGCAAGCAGACGGACAACGTCGCCATCTTCGAGCGGCTGCTGCTGCCACCCTTCCAGGAGATGCGCTCGGTGGTGTTCGTGGGCGTGGCCTGCAACAAGAGCAAGCTGTGGCAGGACCAGGTGGTGATGGCCTGGGGCAGCGCCTTCAAGGGGAAGTACCCGTTCGACCGCGCGTCGCAGGCGGACGCGCCGCTGCCCGAGGTCGCGGAGTTCCTGCGTCCCGAAGGCGGACTGGTGCGCAAGTTCGTCAAGGAGCAGCTCCTGGAGGACGTGGTGGCCACCGGACGCCGGTGGGAGTTCACCTCGTCGGGCGGGGTCATGTACCGGCCTGACCTGCTCGGCTTCCTGGAGAAGACGGGCGCGCTCTCCACCACGCTCTTCCCTGGCGGCGACACGGTGGACCCGCTGGTCCGCTTCCAGGTGCGCCTCCGCCCGGGCGTCTCCGCGGACGGCATGGCGTCGCAGATTTCATCCATCACCCTGACACTCGACGGTACGGACGAGACGTACCGCAACGGCCCGGACACGGTGTGGAAGCCGATGATCTGGCCCGGTCAGGCCGGCAAGCTCGGCGCCCGCATCACCGTGCAGAGCGCGGATGGCTCCACGGAGACGACGCTGGAGGCCGAGGGTGACTGGGGCCTGTTCCGCCTGCTGGAGCGCGTCAAGCGCATCGAGCCCAGCGCGGACGGCCGCTACTTCACCGCGACGTGGGAAATCGAGGAGATGAACGGCGCGCTGGTCTCCATCGACTTCCGTCCGGAGCGCACCGCCAACCCGTTCTTCGGGATGTCGGGCAACACGTCCAAGCTGCTGGCCATCTTCCGGGACCCGGGGTTGCAGCCACCGACGAGCATCGCGCGCAAGGGCGAGTGCGCGCCGCAGGCCATCGCGGCGGATGGAGTTCACTGACATGGCAGTGCAGTCGCCGCGCATCGGCCTGCTGGGCAAGACGCCACGACAGGCCGAGTTCATCCGCCACAACGCGGCCACCCCGCTGGCCCTCCAGCTCTACGGCTGGATGGAAGCGGGCGTGGAGCGTTCGCGAAGAGCCCGGGTGGACCTGCCCGCCGAGCCCGTCTGTTTCGTCTTCACCGCGCCCGGCCAGAAGCAGGCGCTGGTGGGGCTGATGGCGCCCAGCCAGGACAGCGTGGGCCGGACATTCCCCCTGGCTGTCTTCACCGAGGTGTCCTCGGCGGAGACGGCCTCGCGGCTCGCGTTGACACCAGAGGCGTACCAGCCCTTCCTGCGCGCCGCCGGTGCGCTGGCCCAGTCCGCCGTGGAGCTGGAGGTGCCACAGCTGCTGGAGCGCGTGGCGGCGCTGCCCCTGCCGGGGCCGGGGGACTACAGCCTCGCGAAGCGGCTGCTCAACGCCGTGCTGGCGGACCACCACACCGTGGACCTGCTGGGCCCGGTGGTGGAGGGCACGCCGGAAGGTGGGCGATACTACGCGCTGCACACCTTCCTCACCGCGTGCGCGGGCGAGCGCGGAAGGGAGCAGTCACCGGCTGGCGTCACCCTGGACTGTCCGCTGTCCACGCGCGTGGGGCCGGTGGCCTGGCTGGAGCTGTCCTCGCGGCTGCTCAAGTGGACGCACCAGCCGCCGGCCTTCTTCTGGTCCGAGGGCGAGAAGCCCCGGCTGCTCATCAGCCTGGGAGCGGCCTCCCCTGCCCTCTTCCTCGCGCTGGCCCAGCCCAGCCGTCCGGGCGCCCAGGTGTGGCCGCTGCGCACCGAGCGCCCCGCCGCCATCGACAACGCGCGCAAGGGCCTCACGGCCTCGGCGCGACAGGTCATCGACGCGCCATCCACCACCCTGGAACAGCTGTTGCAGACGCTTTCGCGCTGAAGCCCCGCCACGCCTATGCCTCCCATCCTGGAACAGCTTCGCGAGCGTGCCCTCCCCTGGGCCGAGCCCGTGCCGGGGGCGTCCCCGGCCGGCGTGCAGGCGAAGCACGAGCCCGCCTACGAGGCCGTCGCGCTGGAAGTCGCGAAGTTGGAGTCCCCGGCCAGCAACGCCGTGCGCTGGGATGACGTCGTCGAGGGCGCCAGCGAGCTGCTGAAGCACACCACCAAGGACCTCTGGCTCGCCTCGTACATGGCCTACGGCCTGTATGCCACGCGCGGCCTGGACGGCGCGGCCACCGGCACGGCCGTGCTCGCCGAGGTGACGGAGCGCTACTGGCAGGACCTCTTCCCGGAGGCGAAGCGGCTGCGCGGCCGGGCCAACGCCGTGGCCTGGTTCGTGGACCGGCTGGGTCGCATCCTGCCCACCGTGGACCAGGCCTCCGTGAGCGCGGAGCCCCTGGATGCGCTGGCGGTCGCGGTGAAGCGCCTGGCCCAGCTCTCACGCGAGCGGTTCTCCGACATGGCCCCCGCGTTCGGGCCGCTCCAGGACGCCATCGCCCGGCTCCGCGCCGGACTCCCCGAGCCTGAACCCGTGAGCGTCCCGGATGGACGCACCGCGTCCTCGGGGGACGCAGACGCCTCGCAGCCCCCGGTGGATGGGAATGCGTCGTCCCATGAGGAGGACTCCGCGTCCGGCGAGGCCGGAGAGACCGGTGTGCGCGCGGCGGACTCCGCGCATGCCACGCGGCAAGGAGCGCCTCCGGACAGCGCTGACACGTCCACCCATGGCAATGACAACCGTTCCGCTCGGGACGCGGCCAACGGCAAGCCCTCCCAAGGCAATGCCAGCGCCACCGCCAACGGCAAACCTGCTCAAGCCAACGGTGCTGGAAACAGCGCCGCCGCGGGCAAAGGCAACACCACCCAGGGCAATCCCACAGCGAAGAGCGCCCCCGCGGCAAAAGGCAACACCGCTCAGGACACCGCCCCAGGCAAAGGCAGTGCAGCCAACCCAAGCAGCGCCTCCGCGAACGGCACACAAGCCCCGCCGCGCGCCGCCGCCATCGAAGTCCCTCCCCTCCCCGAGCTTCCCTCCGCCCCGGACCTGTCCAGCGTGGACGCGGTCACGGACTTCCTGCGCACCGTGGGCGGCGCGCTGCTGGGCGCCGCGGGCGCGCTGCGCCGGGCAAGCCCCGAGGACCCGCTCTCCTACCGCCTCAACCGCATGGGCCTGTGGCTGCACCTGACCCAGCCGCCCGCCGCGGATGGAAATGGCCGCACGCAGATTCACCCACTGCCGGACCTGCTGCGCACCAAGCTGGAGACCCTGGAGCAGAACCAGCGCTGGGGCGACCTGCTGGACGAGTCCGAATCAGCCCTGGCTCGCCACCGATTCACCCTGACGCTCCACCGTTACAGCGCCATCGCCCTGGAGGGACTGGGTGCCGCGTACGCCGGGGCTCGTACCGCGCTGGTGCAGGAACTGGCCATCCAGCTCCGCCGGATGGCTGGCGTGGAGACGCGCATCTCCACCCTGGGCACCCCGCTCACGGACGACGCCACCCTAGACTGGCTGCGCGACCACGTCCTCCGCGCGAGCGCGCCCCCTCCCGCCCCGTCCGCCGCCGCGGTGTCGGTGTCCACGGCCCTGGCCCTGGGGCCCCTGGCACTGGGCCCGCCTGTCCATGCCGACAGCGCGGCGCTGGAAGCCGAAGCCCGCACGTTGCTGGAGGAAGGCCGCGTTCACGAAGCTGTCACCCGGTTGCAGGCCGCCGTCACCGCCGCCAGCACCGGCCGCGCCCGCTTCATCTCCCGGCTGGAGCTGGCGCGGCTGTGTGCCAATGCGGGCCAGTTGCCGCTCGCGCGCGCCGTCTATGACGCACTGGACGAAGAGGTCTCCGCCCACGCGCTCGACACCTGGGAGCCGGCGCTCGCCGCCGCGTGTCTGGAGGGGTGGCTGCAAACCCGAACCGACGAGGAAAAGGCGTCTGGACCGGTGGCAGTGAAATTTCGAAACCGGTATCGTCGTCTAGCGTTGCTGGACTCTTCCGCCACGCTGCGCGTCGGCGCTTGAAAGACACCCGTCGTACCGCGGCGAAGCGCTCCCTCATGCGACGCCCGCGTCTTCTACGCAGTTCTCAAGGAGAAAGCCGCAGATGAGCAAAGAGAGTTCCGTCGCCCCGACCGAGCGCGTCAACATCGTCTACAAGCCCGCCACCGGCAACGCGCAGGAGCAGGTGGAGCTGCCGCTGAAGGTGCTGATGCTGGGGGACTTCACGGGTCAGGAAGACGCCCGTCCGCTGGAGCAGCGCGCGCCCATCAACGTGGACAAGGCCAACTTCAATGAAGTCATGGCCCAGCAGAACCTCAAGGTCACCCTGACCGCCGCCGACAAGCTTTCGGCGGACCCGAACGCCACGATGAACGTGTCGCTCCAGTTCAAGAATCTGAATGACTTTTCGCCCGAGAGCGTTGTCAATCAGGTGCCGGAGCTGAAGAAGCTGCTTGAGCTGCGCAGCGCGCTCAACGCCCTCAAGGGCCCGCTGGGCAACCTGCCGGCGTTCCGCAAGAAGCTCCAGGCCCTGCTCGCCGACGAGGACGGACGCAAGGCACTCATCAAGGAATTGGGTCTGACCGAAGAGACCAAGTAGCCCTTTCCGGGGGAACCGAATCGCCATGGCCAACGAGACCCAGACCCAGAAGTCCACCGGCGTCGCCAATGACGCCTCGCTGTCCCTGCTCGACGAAATCCTGTCCGAGGCCAAGCTGAAGCCGAAGGACGAGGGTTACGACGTCGCCAAGCGCGGCGTGCAGGCCTTCATCACCGAGATGCTGGCGCCCAACCGCTCCGAGGAGCGCGTGGACAAGGCGCTCGTCGACGCGATGATCGCCGAAATCGACAAGCGCCTGTCCTCCCAGGTCAACGAAATCCTCCACGCGAAGGAGTTCCAGAAGCTGGAGGCCTCGTGGCGCTCGCTGAAGTTCATGGTGGACCGCACCGACTTCCGCGAGAACACCCGCGTGGAGATGCTGAACGCCTCCAAGGAAGACCTGCAGAAGGACTTCGAGGACGCGCCCGAGGTCACCAAGAGCGGCCTGTACAAGCTGGTGTACTCCAACGAGTACGGCGTCTTCGGTGGCAAGCCCTACGGCATCATCTCCGCCAACTACGACTTCAACGTGGGCCCGCAGGACATGGAGCTGCTTCGCAAGTGCGCCTCCGTGGCCGCCATGGCGCACGCGCCCTTCATCGGCAATGCCGCGCCGGAAGTGTTCGGCGAGGAGAGCTTCCTCAAGCTGCCCGACCTGAAGGACCTCAAGTCTCTCTTCGAGGGTCCGCAGTACGCCCGGTGGCACTCGTTCCGTGAGAGCGAGGACGCCCGCTACGTGGGCCTGGCGCTGCCGCGCTTCCTGCTGCGCCTGCCCTACGGTGAGAAGACGGTTCCGGTGAAGGCCTTCAACTTCACCGAGGACGTCGTGGGCCACCACGAGCGCTACCTGTGGGGTCACGCCTCCGTGGCGCTCACCAGCCGCGTGGCGGACTCGTTCGCCAAGTTCCGCTGGAGCCCGAACATCATCGGTCCCCAGTCCGGCGGCGCGGTGGAGAACCTGCCGCTGCACCAGTACGAGGCCATGGGGGAAATCCAGACCAAGATTCCCACCGAGGTCATGCTCACCGAGCGGCGCGAGTTCGAGCTCTCCGAGGAGGGCTTCATCGGCCTGGTGTTCCGCAAGGACTCCGACAACGCGGCCTTCTTCAGCGCCAACTCCACGCAGAAGCCCCGGTTCTTCGGCAACACCCCGGAGGGCAAGGCGGCGGAGACCAACTACCGCCTGGGCACGCAGCTCCCCTACATGTTCATCATGACCCGCCTGGCGCACTACATCAAAGTGCTCCAGCGCGAGCAGATCGGAAGCTGGAAGGAGAAGTCGGACCTGGAGCGCGAGCTCAATCACTGGCTCAGCCAGTACATCTCCGACATGGACGACCCGGCGCCCGCCGTGCGCTCGCGCCGCCCCCTGCGCGCCGCGCGCGTGGTGGTGGAGGACGTGGAGGGTCAGCCGGGCTGGTACCGCTGCAGCCTGCAGGTGCGCCCCCACTTCAAGTACATGGGTGCGTCGTTCACCTTGTCCCTCGTGGGCAAGCTGGACAAGGAGTAGAGCCCGTTTCACCCAGCGTCGGTCATTTCAGCTAGTTTAGGGGCTCCAACAAACCCAGGCTCAGGGTGAGCCTGGGTCCACCAGCGCGCGGACGCGCGCAAAGCGACGAGGTTGAAGTCATGGCTGAATCAGTACACCTGTACCTGAAGGCGAACGGCAGCGACATCAAGGGCGACAGCACGCAGACCAGCCTGGGCCGCGCGGACTCCATCGAGTGCGTCGCGTACAGCCAGAAGGTCTTCACCGCTCGCGAGGCCGGCTCCGGTCTGGCGACGGGCCGCCGCCAGTACGAGGGCATCGAAATCACCAAGCGCATCGACAAGGCGTCGCCGCTGCTGATGAAGGCCCTCTGCGAGAACCAGGTCATCGACGCGACCTTCAAGTTCTTCCGTCCGAACCCGACGGGCGACGGCACCACCGAGCAGTTCTACACGGTGTCCATCAAGAAGGCCCGCATCAACGCCATCCAGCAGACGGTGCCGAACTCCTTCGTGCCGGCGAGCACCAACCTGCCCCCGATGGAGACCCTCCAGCTGGTGTTCCACACCATCAACTGGACCATCACCCAGGGCGGCGTCACGCACGAGGACACCTGGGACACCCAGCGTTGATGTCCGTCCCTCCACCGGCCGTCCGTGCAGTGGGCTACGCGGGCGGCCGGGGGTTGGGGTACTTGCGCTGTTGAAGGAAATCCATGGGCTCCCGAGGCTTGTTGTCGCGCATCGCTGAAGGCAACGGCACGCTCGCCCCGCCTGGCGACGTCGTTGAATCCATCGCCGAGCACCTGCGCAACCTCCTCAACACGCGCAAGGGTGAGTCCGTGGCCTCACCGGGCTACGGCATCCTGGACCTGAACGACATCGTCCATTCCTACCCGTCGGCGATACCGCGGATGACGCAGTCCATCCGGCAGGCCATCCAGGAGTTCGAACCGCGCCTGAAGAGCGTGGTGGTGCACTACAACGCGGACCCGGTGGACCCGACGGCGCTGCGCTTCGACATCACCGCCCAGTTGGCCACGCGGGATCGACGAGGCATGGTGCGTTTCCATACCCAGGTGCACCCGGGCGGACGCGTGGACCTGTGGTGAGCTGGGTGAATCCAGGGGTGCGTGGCGGAGGGCGAGGATGTTCAGCAAGTATTACCTGAGCGAGCTGTCGTACCTGCGGGAGATGGGACGGGCCTTCGGGCTGGCCAACCCCTCTGTCGCGGGCCTGTTGGTGGAGCGCGGCGCGGACCCGGACGTGGAGCGGCTGCTGGAAGGCTTCGCGTTCCTCGCGGCCCGCATCCGCGAGCGCGTGGACGACGACGTGCCGGAGCTGGTGCACGGACTCACCGAGCTGCTGCTGCCGCACTACCTGCGCCCGCTGCCGGCCTCCACCATCGTCGAGTTCACCCCGCACCTGCGTGCGCTGCGCGGCCGCTCGCGGCTTGCCGCCGGGGCGGAGGTGGCGTCCCAGCCGATTGACGGCACCAGTTGCGTCTTCCGCACCACCACGGACGTGGACCTGCTGCCGGTGCAGCTCACCGACGCGCTCCTGGACCGGTCGTCCATCACCGCGCCGGTGCTGCGCCTCTATTTCCAGACGACGGAGCAGGGCCGCGCGGAGGTGTTCCGCGAGCAAGGCCTGCGCCTGTTCATCCACGCCGACCTGTCCGCCGCGTCGGTGGTGCTGCTGTGGCTGCTCCGCTACTGCCGCCAGGTGCGCGTGCGCGGCGCGTCTGGACAGGGAGACGGCATCAAGCTTCCGGTGAATGCCATCCAACCGGTGGGCTTCCACCGGGACTTCAAGCTGCTGCCCTGGCCGCGTGCCAGTGAGGGCTACCGGCACCTCCAGGAGTACCTGACGCTGCCGGAGAAGTTCCTGTTCTTCGAGGTGCGCGGGCTGGACGCCGCCGCCGGGCTGAAGGAGGACCGCTTCGAGATTGCCTTCCACCTGGAGCGGCCGCCGCCCCTGGATGCGCGCATCCACCGGGAGATGTTCCGGCTGCATTGCGCCCCCGTGGTGAACCTCTTCAGCGTGCCGGCGGACCCCATCCTCCACCGCACGCTGGACCGGGAGCACCTGCTGCGCGCGTCCGACCTGCCCCCCAACCACGCGGAGGTGTACTCGGTGGACTCGGTGACGGGCCTGAAGGCCGGGCGCAACGAGCGGCGCGTCTACCGGCCCTTCTACGAGTTCACCCACACCGCGGGCGGGGACGCCGAGCAGTCCTTCTATCGGCTGCGCCGGGCGCCTTCGCCGCTGGACGAAGGAATCGACACGTACATCACCCTGGAGACGCCGCGGAACATCGCGCCAGAGGTCAACGCCGAGGAAGCGCTGTCCATGGACCTGACGTGCACCAACCGCTCGCTGCCCTCGCGGCTGCAGGTGGGTGACTTGACGGCGTCCACCTCCGCCAGCCCCACGCAGGCGAAGTTCAAGAACATCTCCCCGGTGAGCCGGCCCGCGCGCGCGCCGCTGGGCACCGAACTGCACTGGCGGCTCCTGTCGCACCTGGCCATCAACCAGCACTCGCTAGCGGACGCGGCCGCGCTGCGGCGGCTGATGGACCTGTACAACTTCCATTCGCTCACCGACAACCTGGCGGCGCGCGCCAGTCGCCTGCGCATCAACGCCATCCGCGCGGTGGAGACGAAGCCGGTGACGCGCTTCCTGGAGGGCGCGCCGCTGCGGGGCCACCGCACCCGGGTGGACCTGGACGAAGAGAACTTCATGGGCGTGGGCGATTCGTTCCTCTTCGGCTCCGTGCTGGAGGAACTGCTCGCCTCCCACGTCACCATCAACTCCTTCAACGAGCTGAGCATCCGGCTTCACCCCTCGCAGACGGAGTTCGCGTGGCTTCCGAGGAACGGCTCCCAGACGCTTTTGTAGAGACGGCCCAGAAGCTGGCCGAGCTGGCGCCCCGGGTGAGCTTCTTTCCCCTGGTGGCGTTCCTGGAGCGGCTGACGTCGCAGGCCACCCGCGTGGGCGGCTCGGGGCCCGTCAACGAGGAGATGATTCGCTTCCGGCACGACCCGTCCCTGGGGTTCCCCTCGGGCGACGTGTCGTCCGTGACGCTGCACCACGTGCCAGTGCGGGCGGAGGACCCGTATTCGAAGCGGCCGCTCTTCGAGGTGGTGACACGCTTCCTGGGCCTGACGGGCTCGGTGAGTCCCCTGCCCCATTACCTGGCCGAGGAAGTGGCGCAGGAGGACCCGGACCACCCGGTACGGCGCGAGTTCCTGGACCTCTTCCACCACCGGCTGCTGTCGCTGCTGTACCGCATCGAGTCGAAGTACCGCGTCACCAGCGAGACAGACACCTCCTTCTCGGACCAGTGGTCCCGGCGTCTGCTGGCGCTGGGCGGGTTCGACACCTACGAGAAGCCCCTGGAGGGCACGCTGCCCACCTGGCGTCTGCTGCGGATCGCCCCGCTGCTGGCCAGCCGGGCGAGGACGTCCGAGCAGTTGGAGGTCGCGCTCGAGGACGTGCTGGGCGACGACCTGGAGGGCGCGCGGGTGTCGGTGCGCCAGTTCGTGGGCCGCTGGGTGGACATCGACGCCCGGGCGCGGCTGGGCCACTCCAACCACCAGCTGGGACGCAACATGCTGCTGGGCGGCAAGGCCTTCGACCGGACGGGGAAGATTCAAATCCACATCCGGCCGCTGCCGCCGCGCGCCTACAAGCGGCTGATGCAGGAAGGGGACCTGCTGCCGCTGGTGCGCGAGGTGGTGGCCCTCTTCGTGAGGGACCCCCTGGAGTACGATTTGGAGCTGGGGCTCACCGAAGGCGTGCAGCACCAGTTCCGGCTCTCCAGCCGGGAGCCGAGTCAGCTCGGGCGGGACACGTGGCTGGGCCTGAGTCAGCAGACGCAGATGAGTGTCCCCGTGGTGAAATGAGTCGTTAGAGCAGGCGGGCGCGAGGCGCGGGGATTTACGTCGCCGGGGCGCGCCCGATATACCGTCCACCACCGCTGTCATTTTTGGGGGCTCCCATTCGCGTCGATCCGAAAGCGCTCGTCCGTCGCCTGACGCCCACCTCTACCCGTCTGCTCGAGGCCGCCGTGGCCCGGGCCAGCGCGGGACGGTTCTATGAAATCGTCCCGGAGCACATGCTGGTGCAGATGCTGGAGCCGGAGGATTCCGACGTCGCGCGCATCCTCCAGCAGTTCGGCGTGGACCGCCGGCACCTGCTGGCCAGCATGGAGCGCGCCCTCCAGGGCCTGCGCGCGGGCAGCTCCGGCCGGCCCGTCTTCTCCGAGACGCTGTTCCAGTGGTTCGAGGAAGCGTGGCTCCTGGCCTCCGTGGAGCAGGGCGCCACGCGGCTGCGCTCGGGCCTGCTGTTCGCCCAGTTCGTCAGCCGGCGCGCGCGCTACACCGCGGAGCTGTTCCCCGAACTGGACGCCATCAGCCGCGACGAGCTGATGAGCTCGCTGGACGTGGTGCTGCGGCCCTCGCCCGAGAATGTCGAGGTCGCCTCCGCGGATGCCGCCGCCAGTGGCGCATCAGGAGGCGCGGCCGGTGGCGCTGGCGGCCGTGGGGATGAAGCCCTCAAGCGCTTCGCCACGTCCTTCACGGGCCGGGTGCGCGAGGGGAAGATTGACCCCATCTTCGGCCGGCACCGCGAAATCCGGCAGATGGTGGACATCCTCTCCCGCCGCCGGAAGAACAACCCCATCCTGGTGGGCGAGCCCGGCGTGGGCAAGACGGCGCTGGTGGAAGGCCTGGCCTGGGCCATCGTCCGGGGCGAGGTGCCCGACGCGCTGAAGAACGTGGAGCTGCTGGGGCTGGACCTGGGCCTGCTCCAGGCGGGCGCGGGCGTGCGCGGGGAGTTCGAGAACCGCCTCAAGGCCGTCATCTCCGAGGTGAAGGCCTCCCCCACCCCCATCATCCTGTTCATCGACGAGGCGCACACCATCATCGGCGCGGGCGGCTCGCAGGGCGGCACGGACGCGTCCAACCTGCTCAAGCCGGCGCTGGCGCGCGGCGAGCTGCGCACGCTCGCGGCCACCACCTGGGCCGAGTACAAGAAGTACTTCGAGAAGGACGCCGCGCTGGAGCGGCGCTTCCAGCCGGTGAAGGTGGAGGAGCCCAGCGAGGAGGACGCGGAGCTGATGCTGCGCGGCCTGCGCCCCACGTACGAAGCGGCCCACGGCGTCATCATCCGCGACGAAGCCGTCGTCGCCGCGGTGCGCCTGTCCAGCCGGTACATCTCCGGCCGGCAGCTCCCGGACAAGGCGGTGGACCTGCTCGACACGTCCGCGGCCCGCGTGAAGATTGAGCTGTCCACCCGGCCCGAGGAGCTGGTGCAGTTGGACCAGGAGATTTCGGCGCTGGAGCGCGAGCGCGACACGCGCAAGCGCGACCTCGCCGAGGGCACGGGCGGCCCGGACGAACAGACGTCCCTGGAGGCCGCCGAGGCGAAGCTGAGCGCCACGGTGGATGCACGTGCCACGCTGCATGCGCGCTGGGAGACGGAGCGCACGGCCGTCGCGGCGCTGATGGAGGCCCGCAAGGCCCTGCGCGAGGCCGCTCCGGACACGGACTCCGCGCCACTGAAGGCGGCCGTGGACGAAGCGGCGGCGAAGCTGGCGGCCACGCGCGGCGAGGTGCCGCTGGTGCACGCGGACGTGGACGCGGACATCGTCGCGCGGGTGGTGGCGGGCTGGACGGGCGTGCCCGTCGGGAAGATGCGCAGCGACCTGCTGGAGTCGGTGCTCAACCTGGAGGACAAGCTCCGGGGCCGGGTGCGGGGCCAGGAGGCGGCGCTGAAGAAGGTGGCGGAAATCATCCGCATCTCCCAGGCCGGCATCCGCAACCCGGACACGCCCATTGGCGTGATGCTCTTCGTGGGCCCCAGCGGCGTGGGCAAGACGGAGACGGCGCTGGCGCTGGCGGACGCGCTCTACGGCGGCGAGCGCTTCATGACGACGCTCAACATGAGCGAGTTCCAGGAGAAGCACACGGTGAGCCGGCTCATCGGCTCGCCGCCGGGCTACGTGGGCTACGGCGAGGGCGGCCTGCTGACGGAGGCCGTGCGTCAGCGGCCCTACTCCGTCGTGCTGCTGGACGAGTGCGAGAAGGCCGACCTGGAGGTGATGAACCTCTTCTACCAGGTGTTCGACAAGGGCTCGCTGACGGACGGCGAGGGCCGCGCGGTGGACTTCAAGAACACCGTGCTCATCCTCACCAGCAACCTGGCCTCGGACCTGGTGATGCGGATGTTCGAGGATGGCGCGCAGCCCACCTCCGAGGAGGTGCTGTCGGTGATTCGCCCCGCGCTCAGCCAGCACTTCAAGCCGGCGCTGCTGGCTCGAATGACCGTCGTCCCCTTCGGCCCGGTGCAGCGCGACGTGATGCGCCAGATTGCCGAGATGAAGCTGGCCAAGCTGGTGAGCCGGCTGCGCACGGCGCACAACGTGGAGACGACGCTGGCGCCAGAGCTGCTGGACGAGCTTGCGCGCCGCTGCACGGAGTCGGAGATGGGGGCGCGCAACATGGAGCAGATTCTCCAGGGCTCGCTGATGCCGGCGCTGTCCCGCGAGCTGCTGCAGCACCTGGTGAGCGGCGCGGTGCCCCCGAAGCTGCATGTGGCCCTGACCGAGGGAGGCGACTGGGACCTCCGGTTCGCCGAGGCCTGAGAGAACCCATGAAACGAACGCTTCAGGCCTCCGCCGTCGCGCTGTCCCTGCTGGCCGGCTGCGCCACCGTGCCCAAGCCGTCGATGTGCTTCGCCGAGGCGGGCCCCAACGCGCGCTCCTTTCCCACGCCGGACACCTGGTTCGCGCTGCTGCTCCACGGCTACGACAAGGACACGGGCGCCAACCCGCGCCCCAGCGTGGACTGCGCCGGCGCCCCGGTGTGGTGGCAGGACCCGGCCGCGGACGAGTGCGTGGAGGCCGGTCCGGACTCGCAGGCCCTGCCTCCCGCGGAGAAGCTCTCCGAGGAGGACCTGGTCCTGGAGACGCTCCAGGCGGGCCAGCGGCTGGTCTGGGTGCAGACGCGGCGCTTCACCAACGGCGAGGCCCTGGGCCCGGTGGCCCTGGTGGAGACCACCGAGCAGGGATTCCGGGTGGAGGCCCTGGGCTCGCTGCGCGCCATGGCGAAGCACACCAAGCTGCGCCTGGAGAAGGTGAAGGGCACGCAAATCCTCGTCGCGGAGGGTGACGCGTGCACCTCCGGCGACGAGGAGGTCTGCCGCCGGCACGCGCGCATCATGCCGCTGCGCACCAACCGCTTCTTCAGTGAGTCCGTCTCCAACGCGAGCCGCGCCTGCCTGGGCGCCGCGTGGTTCCCCCTCTCCAGGGAGATGACCTTCGAGCTGCCCAACGGGCTGCGCCGCAAGTTCGAGCTGACGTCCACCCTCACCTTCGCGGAGGACGGCATCAGCGTGCAGGAGCAGGTGCAGGTGAGCGACTCCGACCCGGCCCAGCCGGACGTGGCCCCGCGCCTCTACCGTCGTGCGCAGGACACGCGGGCCCTGGAGCTGGCGAACAACGCGTTGGTAGGCAACAAGGCGTCACTGTGGTCGCGCATGGTGGAGCAGCAGGTGCGCATTGGTGCCCGCGCGGTGCCAGAGGCCCCCATCTGGGCCATGCCCGCGAAGAAGGCCCCCACGGACACCGCGGCCCCGGAGGCGGCCAGCACGGCGAAGGCCCCCGCGACGGCGGGCGCGGCCAGCCCACCCGCCAAGGCGGCGGCCAAGAAGCCCGCGGGCAGCACCGCGACGTCCAGCGGCCCTTGATTCCAGGGCCTCATGGCCCCGCCACCGGCCCCCGTGAACCTTCGGTTTTCCGAAGCGCTCACGGGGGCTTTTCCTATTTGCGGCAAAAGCGTCACGACGACAGAGATAGAGGCGTGGGCCCATGGTGGGCCCCGGAAGGAGCGTCCTGGATGCGAGTCGAAATCCGAGCCCGGAACATCCCCCTCACAGAGACCCTTCGAACCTACGCCGAGCGTCGCGTGCGCTTCGCCCTGGACCGGCTGTCCGACAGGGTGAAGGAAGTCGTCGTGCGACTGGAGGATGCCAACGGCCCCAAGGGCGGCGTGGACCAGGTGTGCCGCGTGTCACTCCGGCTGGAGCACGGGCGGGAGCTGGCCATCGAGTCCTCGGATACAAACCTGCTGGCGGCCATCGACCGGACGCTGGAGCGCGCCAGCAACGCCGTCACGCGGGCGGTGGGCCGCGCGCAGCGCCAGGACGGCGCCCGGCTGCGTGACGCGGCCTGGCAGCCCGACGAGGCCGCCGCGCTGACATGATGTGACGCAGGCACGGCCGCCCCTTTCCGGGCGGCCGTGGCCTGTCCCGAATCGAAAGGATGCACATGATGGGCGGCACGGGGCTGTTGGAGAGGCTGAAATCCACCTGGGCCCGTGCCCGGGAGCGGCGATGGGTGCGCTGGGGCGTGGACCTGGCCGTGTTCGCCCTCCTCTTCTCGGCGGTGGCCGCGTGGCAGGCCCGGAACCTTCCCGGAGCGGGGACACCCGCGCCCGCCTTCGCCCTCCAGACGCTGACCGGTGACACCGTGCGGCTGGACGCGCTCCGTGGCAAGCCGGTGGTGCTGGCCTTCTGGGCCCCCTGGTGCGGCGTCTGCGGAATGGAGTCCTCCAACCTCTCGCAGCTGCGCAAGCTCGCGGGGGACTCCGCGCATGTGGTGTCCGTCGCCGTGGCCTACGAAGACGAGGAGGCCGTGCGGCGCTTCGCCCGGGAGCACGCGGTGGACTACCCGGTGCTCCTCGGGGACGACGCCATCCAGTCCGCCTTTCGCGTGAACACATTCCCCACCGTGTTCTTCCTCTCCTCGGAGGGGCGCGTGGAGCGCGCGGCGGTGGGCTACACCACCCTGGCCGGACTGTCCTGGCGGCTGGTGCTGTAGCCCTGGCTCACGCCGCGCCTAGAGGCGGATGAGCTCCACGTCATCCATGTGGATGAAGTTGGCGGAGTTGCCCGCCGTGGCGCGGGTGTGGAAGCCCAGCTCCAGATAGCCTCCCGTCACGGAGATGGGCGGCGTCTCCACCATCGTCCATGCGCCATAGTCCCCCAGGTTGGTGGACACAGGCGCGCATTCGCCACACGTCTTGGCCTGGAGGCGCGACAAGTCGAACGTGCCGCTCTTTCGCACCCACGCGCGGATCTTGTACGTGCCCGACGCGAGCCCCGACACCGGCTGGTACGTCCAGACCTCGAAGGGCGTGCCGTTCGTCCAGTGCGTCAGGTGGTAGGCGCCGGTGCGGCCCCCGTTGTACGTCTCGCTGAAGTCCGCGGCCTCGGTGCCGTTGGGGCTCCAGGTGGCCCAGCCCGTCATATCGTTCTCGAAGCTGGCGTTGGTGACGGACGCGGGCGGCGGCGTGCTCCCCGCCTGGTACCAGCGCACCCACTCCACCTCCATCGTCTTCGTCTGCCCCCAGGGCAGCCCAATGGCGTCTGGGTGCGGGTGGCCGTACCAGTTCCCGCCCAGGGCGAGGTTGAGGAGGATGTAGTGGTTCTGCTGGAAGGCGGGCTCGTTGTGGTTGAAGACGTTCCCCTGAATCTGGCCATCCAGGCGGAAGATCATCCGGTTCGCCGTCCACTCCACCTCGTAGGTGTGGAAGCTGTCCGCGATGCTGTAGCCGCGGTTGGCGCCCGTGCCCCAGCTCTGCTGCCCGCCATTGGCGAACCAGTGCGCGGCGGACTTCATCCACGAGGCCTCGTTGGAGTGCCACTCGAGAATGTCGATTTCGCCGCTTCGAGGCCACCCGACGTTGGAGATGTTCGCGCCCAGCGTCCAGAACGCGGGCCACATGCCATAGCCGGACGGCACCTTGATGCTCGCCACCAGCTTGCCGTAGCGGCGCTCCACCTTGCCCTTCGAGTGGATACGGCCCGAGTAATACGAACGCGGCCCGTAGCCCGCGCAGCGCGAGTCAAAGGGCGCATCCGCCGTTCGCTGCGCGGTGAGGATGAGTTTGCCGCCAGCGACGGTGACGTTCTGCGCGCGGGGGTACTCCAGCTCACCCGTGCCGAAGTTGCAGTTGTTGGTGACGGGGTCGAAGTTGCTCGTCAGCACCGTCCAGTTGGCGGAGTTGAGGCTGCTGCCCGTGAAGTCGTCCTGCCACACCAGGTTCCAGCCCGCCCCTGGGTCATAGGCCCGCTCACCCTGCTCCTGCGTCACCAGGGGAAGGGCCTCCGCGTCGGACAGCTCCGGCTCCGGGGAACAGCCACCAACCAACGCCAGGCTGCTCGCGGCCCACAACATCGAACGCAATGCGTGTCGTTTGTGCATGTCTCGCTCCAGGGGGTTCCCCCTGGGACATAGCCGCCCGCCTCCGTCGCGCAAACTGCTTTAGCTGAAATATTAGATTTTCCAGACATTCCACCTAAATAGAGTAGTCCCCCACGAAGACGGTGGCGGACCGGACATCGGCGCGCACGGAGTCCCCCTCCGCTACGCCCAGCGCGTCGAACTCCGAGCGCGGCACCTCCACCGTGACTTCGTCCCCGCTCGGTAGACGGAGGAACACCTTCACGTAGCCTCCCACCGGTTTGAGCCGCTCGACGCGGCCGGTGGCGGTGGATGCGCTCGACGCGCCCGCGAGCGCCTTCGCCAGTTTGATGTCATGCGGACGGACAAAGGCCTGCACCGGTTCGCCCTCGCGCGCGGCGGCGGGAGCCGCCATGGACAGCGCCCCCATGGCCGCCCTGCCCGCCTGGACATGGCCACGCAGCACACTGGCGCCTCCGATGAACGAGGCGACGAAGGGAGACGCGGGCCGGTCGTAGATGTCCGCGGGAGAGCCCGCCTGGGCAACGCGCCCCTCGCTCAGCACCACCACGTGCTGGGAAATCTCCAGGGCCTCCTGCTGGTCGTGCGTCACCAACAGCGTCGTCAGCCGCGTGCGCTCGTGCAGGGCATGGAGCCATTCCCGGAGCTCCTCGCGCACCCGCGTGTCCAGCGCGCCGAAGGGCTCGTCCAACAGCAGCACGCGAGGACGGATGGCCAGGGCGCGCGCGAAGGCCACGCGCTGTCGCTGCCCGCCGGAGAGCTGGCCGGGATACCGGCCGCCCAGGTGCTCCAGTTGCACCATGCGGAGCATCTCCTCCACACGGGCCTCGCGCTCCGCCTTGGGGACGCGCCGGACCTCCAGGCCAAAGGCCACGTTCTGCCGGACCGTGAGGTGCTTGAAGAGCGCGTAGCTCTGGAAGACCACCCCCACGCCACGCTGCTGCACGGGCATCTGCGTGCAGTCCACGCCGTCGATGAGGACACGGCCTTCGTCGGGAATCTCCAGCCCGGCGATGAGCCGCAGCAACGTGGACTTGCCCGCGCCGGACGGCCCCAGCAACGAGGTGATGGCACCCTCGGGGGCCTGGAAGGACACCCTGGACACGGCGGGACTGCCATTCCGATTGAACCGGCGGGCGAGCTGCTCGACGACGATGCTCATGACGGCGGACTCCTCCACTCCACGAACTTCTTCACCACCAACGTCACGAGCGCGAGCAGCGTCAGCAGCGACGCCACGGCGAACGCGCCGGCCAGGTCGTACTCGTTGTAGAGAATCTCCGCGTGCAGCGGCAGCGTCGTCGTCACTCCACGCACGTGGCCGGACACTACGGACACGGCGCCGAACTCCCCCATTGCTCGCGCGTTGCAAAGGATGACGCCGTACAGCACGCCCCACTTCACCTTCGGCAACGTGACAGTCAGGAAGGTGCGCCAGCCGCTCGCGCCCAGCGTCAGCGCCGCCTCTTCCTCGTCGCTGCCCTGGGCCTCCATCACGGGTAGGACCTCGCGCGCGACGAAGGGGAAGGTGACGAACACCGTGGCCAGGACGATGCCGGGCACGGCGAAGATGACGCGCACGTCGTGGTCCAGAAGCCACGGCCCCAGCCAGCCCTGCCGGCCGAAGAGCAGCACGAAGATGAGCCCCGCGATGACGGGCGACACGCTGAAGGGCAGGTCGATGAGCGTCATCAACAACGAGCGTCCCCGAAACTGGAACCGCGCGATGAGCCACGACGCGGCCAGGCCGAAGACGAGGTTGAAGGGCACGGCGATGAGCGCGGCCAGCAGCGTCAGCCGCATGGCCGCCAGCGCCGTCGGGTGCGTCAGGGCGGAGACGTAGGCCTCCCAGCCCTTCTGGAAGGCGAAGGTGAAGACGGCCACCAACGGGACGATGAGGAAGACGCCCAGCAGCAGCACCGCCGCGCCGATGAGCCCCCAACGGACGAATGCCGGGCCGCTCAGGCTGCGCGCGCTTCGGCGCAAGACAAGGGTGGACGGATGCATGGCGCTCACGCTCCCGGCCGGGCTTCCAGCCGACGCTGGCTCCAGCGATGGAGCAGGTTGACGGCCAGCAGCAGAGAGAACGACGCCCCCAGCATGACGATGGCGATGGCCGTCGCCCCCGCGTAGTCGTACTGCTCCAGCCGGGTGATGATGAGCAGCGGGACAATCTCCGTGCGCAGCGGCATGTTGCCGGAGATGAAGACGACGGAGCCGTACTCACCCAGCGCGCGGGCGAAGGCCAGCGTGAAGCCGCTGAGCAGCGCGGGGAAGAGCGCGGGAAAGAGGACGCGCCGGAAGGTCTGCCACGGAGAGGCGCCCAACGTGGCCGCGGCCTCCTCCACGTCCACGTCAATGTCCTCCAGCACGGGTTGCACGGTGCGCACCACGAAGGGCAACCCGATGAACGTCAGCGCGATGGCCACGCCCACCGACGTGTAGGCCACCTTGAGGCCCAGCGCTTCGAGGTACTGGCCGTACCACCCCTTCGAGGAGAACAACGTCGTGAGCGTGAGCCCGGCCACGGCGGTGGGCAGCGCGAAGGGCAGGTCCACCAGGGACTCCAACACGTCGTGGCCGGGGAAGCGGTAGCGCACCAGCACCCAGGCCACCAGCAGGCCGAAGACGACGTTGGCGAGCGCGGCGGCCAGCGAGGCCCCGAAGCTGAGCCGGTACGCGGCGAGCGCGCGCGGCGTCGTCACGGTGCCCCAGAACTCCTCCCAGCTCAGGGAGAAGGTCCGCAGGAAGAGGCTGGAGAGCGGAATGAGGACGATGAGGCCCAGGTAGAACCAACTGAAGCCCAGCGACAGGCGGAACCCCGGGAGCACCCGGTGGCGAGTAGGACGGGACATGGCGGGGTGTCCTCAGTCCGCGCGGGGCGCGTAGATGCGGTCGAAGAGGCCGCCGTCGGCGAAGTGCGTGGCCTGCGCCCGCCGCCAGTCGCCCGCGACTTCCGCCAGCGTGAGGCGCTTCAGGCCGGGGAAGTCGGACGCATGCCTCGCGGCCACGACCTCCGAGCGCGGCCGGAAGTGGTGCCGCGCCGCGGTCTCCTGGCCCTCGTCCGAATAGAGGTACGCCAGGTAGGCCTCCGCCACGGCCCGGGTGCCCTTGCGGTCCACGTTGTGGTCCACCACGGCAACGGGCGGCTCGGCGAGGATGCTCACCGAGGGAATGACGACCTCGAAACGCGCCTGCCCCACCTCGCGGGTGAGGAGGAAGGCCTCGTTCTCCCATGCGAGGAGCACGTCCCCCAGGCCCCGCTCGGCGAAGGTGGTGGTGGCGCCCCTCGCGCCCGAGTCGAGCACCGGCACGTTGCGGAACAGCTTCTCCACGTACGCCTGGGCCCGGGCCTCGCTACCGCCCTCGCCTCTCAGCGCCTGTCCCCACGCGGCCAGGTAGTTCCACCGCGCGCCGCCCGACGTCTTCGGGTTCGGGGTGATGACAGTGACGTCCTCGCGCACCAGGTCGTCCCAGTCACGGATGGCCTTTGGATTGCCCTGGCGCACCACGAAGACGATGGTGGACGTATACGGCGCGCTGTTGTGGGGCAGCCGTGCCTGCCAGTCCGCCGGAAGGAGCCGCGCCTTCTCGTGCAGCATGTCCACGTCGTACGCGAGCGCCAGCGTCACCACGTCCGCCCGCAATCCTTCGATGACGGACCGGGCCTGCTTGCCGGAGCCCCCGTGGGACTGCTGGATGGACACCTGCTGGCCACGCGTGGCCGCCCAGTGCTTCGCGAAGGCCGCGTTGAGGTCCTCGTAGAGCTCCCGCGTGGGGTCATAGGAGACGTTGAGCAACGTCACCATCCCGTCGGGTGGCGCATCACCGGAGGAGCGCGAACAGCCCGCCACGGACAGCAGCAGGGCCAACGGCATCCAGTTCCTGGCGCGCAACAGCGCGAGACGTTCCATGCGGGACCTCGGGGTGAAGCAGGGGGCCACGCGAGAAAGTCAAAAGCCCACTCCCTCGCGGGCAGTGGGCTTTCCGGATACAGCTCAGCCAGGGCACTCAGGCCACTGGCGGACGGACGCCCACCGCGGATGCCGGACAGCAGCAACACGTCTGGTGGGTCGAGCGCGTCATCAATCCCCACACGATGCCCCGGTGCCCGCGGCGCTGTCAACGCGACCGCCCGAGTCCTCCAGGAACTCCCCTCTTCTTTTCCACCCCGCCGCGACGGTGCCCTGGCGCTTCACCCCTGACGAATCCGACGGACTGTCAGGCCGGGCCCGCGTCGTGAGCGGGTCCGGTCAGCTCCCGAGGGCGCATGCCGTCACGCACGGCACCGTTTTCACCCGAGCCCTCACCCATGAACTTCCGATTTCAATGCTGGTTGCAGCGGCACGTCAGCGGCCGGGTGACGCTCACGCCGCTGGCGCTGCGCCGTCTCGCGGTGCACGCGGACTCGCTGGAGGCCGCCACCGAGGAGCTGACGCTCGCGCTGGATGACCAACTCTCCCGCGTCCACCCGCGGCGCGTGCCGGAGTTCATCGCCCCCACCGGAGGGACGCTCGAAACGGTGGAGCTGCCCGGGATTCCCGTCTGGGGCGCCGAGGAGAATCACTTCGCGCCGCTGACGCTGTCCGCCGTGGTGGCCCCCACGCTCAATGCCTTCCTGGGCCTCCACGCGCCACGCCTCAACAGCCACCACTGGTTCCAGGGCAAGACACTCCCCGCCGAGGCCCAGGAGTTGCTGGGAGACCGACTGGAGGGAATGTCAGACGCGGAGCGCCTTGCCCTGCGCCCCGATGGCACCGAGTCCCTGCTGGAAATCGAAGTACGGGCCACCCCTGGGGCCCTGTCGGACCTCACGCCTCGCGAGCTGCACCGGGACATCCGTCCACCGCCGCGCCCACCGGACGCGCCCGCCGACCCGGAGGACGACGCGCGGGACGACGACGAGGACGAAGACACGGAGGCGCTGGACCTGGATAGCTGGGAGCCACGCCGCCGCACCGCGCATCGGGGCCCGGGTGAGCCGCCCGCGAAGCCGCCGCCCACACCCACCCTGGACAGCGTCGGCGTGGCCTGGCACCGGCTCGCGCAGGAAGGGCAGCTCGACGCGGCCTACGAGCAGGATGCGCTGGTCACCCTGCTCCGGACCCGGCTCGCGGCCAAGGACGCCGAACCCGTGGTCCTGGTGGGGCCTTCGGGCGTGGGCAAGACGTCGGTGCTCCACGCGCTCGCCCAGTCGCTGCGCGCCCCCACCGCCACCGAGGCCGAGCGCGCCCGCCCGTTCTACTTCCTCGACGGAAGTCGGCTCATCGCGGGCGAGGGCTTCTTCGGAGACTGGCAGCAGCAAGTGCTGCGCGCCTTCCGTGAGGCCACGGAGGCCCGGGCCCTGCTGTCCCTGGGCCATGCCGTGGAGCTCCTCGACGCGGGCAAGAGCGCCCACAGTGACCAGAACGTGGCCCAGCTGCTGCTCCCACTCCTCGCGGCGCGTGATGTGACTGTCGTGGCCGAGGCCACGGAGGAGACCTGGGCCCAGGTGGAGCAGCGCAACACCAGCTTCGCCCGGCTCTTCTCGGTGGTGCGCGTCGCGGAGCCCACGGCCGACGCGCTCGGCCGCATTGTCGCCAAGGTGGCAGAGGATGACGCCTCGGCCACCGCGATGCAGGTCCAGCCCGACGCGCTCGACGAGGCGCGCTTCCTGTGCCGCCGCTTCCTGCCCTACGGCGCCCAGGTGGGCAACACCGTGGCCTTCGTGCGCCGGCTGCTGGCGTCGTGTGCCCAAGCCTCGCGCTCCTCCGTCACCCGGCTGGAGGCCATCCGCCAGTTCGCCTCGGAGTCCGGCATCCCCGAGCACCTGCTCCGGGACGACCAGCCGCTGGCGTCCGCACACGTGCGCGACTTCCTGGCCTCGCGGGTGATGGGCCAGGACGCGGCCGTGGAGCGCGCGGCGTCGGTGGTATCCGTCCTCAAGGCCGGCATGTCCGACGTGCGGCGCCCGCTGGGGGTGCTGCTCTTCGTGGGCCCCACCGGCGTGGGCAAGACGGAGCTGTCCAAGGCGCTGGCGGAGCTGCTCTTCGGTGCGAAGGAGCGCATGGTCCGCCTGGACATGGGTGAGTACGCCGGTCCGGACGCCCTGCTGCGGTTGATGGGAGACGGGGAGACGCCGGGCTACCTCACCTCGGAGGTGCGCCGGCAGCCCTTCTGCGTGGTGCTGCTGGACGAGGTGGAGAAGGCCCACCCCGCCGTTCACGATGCGCTGCTGGGCGTCTTGGGCGAAGGCCGCCTCACCGATACCTCAGGGCGCTTCACCGACTTCCGCAACGCCCTCATCATCCTCACCAGCAACCTGGGCGCGGACACCCTGCGCGCCCGCGTGGGCTTCGATGCGTCGGGCGGTGCCCCGGACATGGCCTCCCTGCGCGCGCACTACCTCTCCGAGGTGCAGCGCTTCTTCCGTCCGGAGATGTTCAACCGCATGGACGACGTGGTCGTCTTCTCGCCGCTGTCCGCCCCGCTGCTGCGCCGGCTGGTGGTCCGCGAACTCGAAGCCGTGTGCCGCCGTCCTGGCCTCTCACTCCACGATGCCCTGCTGGAGGTCACCCCCGCCGCCCAGGACTGGCTGGCCCTGCGCGGCTTCGACGCGCGCTATGGCGCCCGTCCCTTGAAGCGCGCGCTGGAGCGCGAGCTGGTGGTCCCCGTGGCGGACTGGCTCGCGGCGCATCCCCGCATGGGGCCGGCGAGCCTCACGGTGGACGCGGGCACCACGGGACTCGAACTGCGCGCCGAGTCCCTGGGCGGCGCCGCCGAGGGCGGGGGCCGGGAGGCCATCGAGCGGATCCTCGAGGAAGCGGCCACCGTGCGCGCGGAGGTCCAGCGTTGGAGCCGCTGCGCGCCCATGCACTCCCTGCGCCGCGTCCTGGCCGTCTTCGACAAGGTCTCCCGACACACCGCGTATTGGGAGGAGCGGGCCCTGGCCGAAGAAAACTCGCGCAAGTCATCGGAGGCGCGAGCGCTGGAACAGTCGCTTCGGGAGTGCGCCCAGCAGGCGGAGGCCATCGAGGACCTGCTCTTCGAGGCCCATCTGTCCAGGACCGTGGATCAGGTGGATTCCCTGAGCCGCGAGGTAAGCCAGGTGAAGGCGGCCTTCGCGCGCATCCGGCAACGCATCTACTCCTCCCTCTTTCCCCCGTCACAGGGCGCGACCCTCTACCTGGTGCCAAGTCGCGGCGCGTGGAGGCAGGCACGCATGCTCGCCACGGCTTATGAGGGGTGGGCCCAAAAAGTGTCCATGGAGAAGCGGCGAGGACTGCTCGCCGTCCCCGAGCGCAAGGCCGGCGAGAAGGCTCATCGCACCCCTCCGCCGCCGCAATGGCGGTGGGCCAACGATGAGGACTTCGACAAGCTCGTCGTACAGCCGGTCGCCTATGCGATTCAGGTCAAGGGCGGCCCCCACGCTCTGCTGCTCGCTGGCGAGCACGGCCTGCATCGCTTCATCGAAGGCAGTCAGATTTCGATGGTGCATGCGTACTTCGAGCCGCGGCCCCTCTCGCTGTTCGACCTCTC
Source organism: Myxococcus sp. NMCA1 (assembly GCF_026810205.1). Classification (NCBI taxonomy): domain Bacteria; kingdom Pseudomonadati; phylum Myxococcota; class Myxococcia; order Myxococcales; family Myxococcaceae; genus Myxococcus; species Myxococcus sp. NMCA1. The sequence continues at coordinate 6,198,844 of NZ_CP113950.1, forward strand.
CTCGCGGGAGACGTTGCAGAAGCAGCTGCCGAAAAACGAGGTCCGCCAGGTGCGCCTGTCGGGCAGCGGTTCCGGCCAGGGGATGCTGACGGACCTTCGCACCGGGGTGCAGCAGCGCTTCGGTCTGGAGGGGCCTGACCTGGAGCCCCTGCTGGAACCCTGGATGCAGTGGCGCGTCTTCAACAACCGGGACGAGGACTGACGACATGGACCTGAAGCTTCCCTTCGTGGTGGCCCCGCTCAGCGGCCGGCTCGTCGAGGCCTGGGTGCCCGCCTTCTTCCCAGCGCTACACAAGGCGGGGCCCAGCCTCTCCATGCTGCGAGACGAACTCGCGCTCGGCGTCATGGAGCGCTTCGAGCGCGAGTCGCCCTCCCAGGTGGCGCAGTATCAGCTCCCACCCCACTTCGCCCTGAAGCGCGTCACCGTCGATGCGGAAGGGAGGGACCGGGAGAAGAACCGGCGCGTCGTCCTCCAGGGCACCATGTCCGTGCTGCTGGAGAAGTGGCCCCGTGACACCTTCTGGGTCGTCACCCCCACCCGGCTCCCCGCCGCGCGCTTCGCGCTGAATCAGCCCGCGGACCTGCCCCAGGCGCTCGCGCGACGGCTGGTGGCATGGTGCCTGGAGCACAACCTGGACTCCCTGGACGCGCACTGGACCCAGGGCCGGGAGCAACTGGAGCTCCTGGAGGTGGATGCCTATGCTCCCTCCGTCCTCCCACGCACGCCGCCGCGACCGGCTCAGCCCGCGCGACGCCGCCGGACGAAGAACCCGGAAAAGGAAGACACCGCGCCCGAAACGCCCGAGCAGCGGGAGCAACGCCGCAACCGACGCCGCCTCACCTTGGTGGAGCTCCGGGCCGTGGCGCGCAACTTGAGCCACGGAGCCCGGGACGGCACGCTGGAGCGCTGCTTCGGCCGGGAGGCCCTGGTTCGCGAGCTCGTGGAGGCGCTCGAAGGCCGCGAAGGCTCCGCGCTGGTGCTGGTGGGGCCACCTGGCGCGGGCAAGACCGCGCTGATTCACGAAGCGGTGAGCCGGCTCACCGCCCGGCAGGACGCCGCGGGCGTGCGCCGTGACATGTGGCGCGTGGACGGCAACCAGTTCATCGCCGGCATGATGTACGTGGGCCAGTGGGAGGCCCGCGCGCGGGGCGTGGTGAAGGAGCTGATGGAGGTCGGCGACCTGCTCTACGTGGACGACCTGGCCTCGCTCGTCTACGCGGGCCGCACGCGCAATGAGCGCACCAACGTCGCGCAGTTCCTGGAGCCCCACATGGCCCGGGGCGAGCTCACGGTGCTCGCCGAGTCCACGCCCGAGCGCTTCGAGCGCGTGCGGGAAGAAGCCCCAACCCTCGCCTCGCTCTTCCGGGTCATCCACGTCCCCGCACTGGATGCGCGTGCCACGCTGCCCGCGCTCCTCGGCACCGTGCGAGAATTGGAGGCGGAAAGCACGGACAGCGCGGTCCGGCTCTCGCCGCTGGCGCTGGAGACCCTGCTCTCCTTGCAGGAGCGCTTCGTGTCGCACGAGGCGTTCCCGGGCAAGGCCGTCCGTCTGCTCCGCCGAGTCATGGCCCGACAGGGCGTCAGCACCTCAGGCACCCGGCGCTTTTCGTCGGGGGACGTCATCGACGCGATGCGGGAGCAGACGGGCCTACCGGACTTCATCCTGGGCAGCGCCCAGCCGAAGAAGCGCGAAGCGCTGACGTGGGAGATGCAGCGGCAGGTGGCGGGCCAGCCCGAAGCCGTGGAAGCCGTGGTGGACGCCATCCTCACGTTGCAGTCCGCACTCCAGCCGTCCGACAAGCCCCTGGCCACCTACCTCTTCGTGGGTCCCACGGGCGTGGGAAAGACGGAGACGGCGAAGGCGCTCGCGCGGACGCTCTTCGGCGGAGAGCAGCGGCTCATCCGCTTCGACATGTCGGAGTTCGTCACGTCCTCCAGCATCACCCGGCTGCTCGGGCGGCCCGGCGCGCCTGACGGTGAGCTGACCACCGCGCTGCGCACCCAGCCCTTCTGCGTGGTGCTGTTCGACGAGGTAGAGAAGGCCCATCCCCGCGTGTTCGACGCCCTCCTCCAGTTCCTTGGTGAGGGACGGCTGACGGACGGAGCGGGACGCACGGTGGATGCCCGGCAGTCCGTCGTCGTGCTCACGAGCAACCTCGGCGTGCGCGAGGCCGCCACCCACACCGGCTTCCACCGCACCGCGGACAGCGCGGAGGCGCACTACCTCTCAGCCGTGCGTGCCTGGTTCCGCCCGGAGTTCTTCAACCGGCTGGACCGGGTGGTGCCCTTCCGTCCGCTCACGCCCGCCGCGCTGCGCGTGGTGGTGGACCACGCGCTCGAAGGCCTGCTGTCGCGCCATGGCATCCGGCAGGGCAACGTGCTGGTGGAGGTCGAGCCGCGCCTGCTGGACCTGCTGGTGGAGGAGGCCTACGACCCACGCTTCGGAGCCCGCCCCCTCAAGCGCGCCCTGGAGAAGCGCCTCACGTTGCCCCTGGCTCACCACCTGGTGCGGCGGAGCGCGGACGACCTGGCGCGCGTGGAGCTGCTGCGGGAGGGCAACGACATGCGCGTGTCGGTGGAGCTGCTGGTCAACGCGCCTGCGTGGGCCCCCGAGCGGCCGGCCTCTGCATGGAGCCTGGCGGAGGTTTCCCGCCTGATCGAGGAGACCGGCTCGCGGCTGGAGGCGTTGATGACGACGGAGGAGGTGCCCGAGGCGGGAGAACTGGCGGAGCGACTGCATCGGCTGGCACTCGAGGCCACGGACATCCGCGACTACGAGCTGGTCCCGCGCGACTTCCAGGACGCGCCGTCGCCTGAGTCCACCGTGAAGCAGATGCTGACTTCGCACTCGAGTCATGTGGGCCACCTGGGCCTGCGGCAGCGCCCTGCGTATGAGGAGCGCCCGCTGCACGTCTCGAACGAAGAACAGCTCCGCCGCGCACAGCCCCGCGTGTTGGCCCTTCGCGACGAGACCGCCTGGGTCGAACATCAGCTCACGCACCTGGCACGGGGGACGGACGTCGTGACGGTGTTGGTGGAGGGGCTCGGCGACGCGACGCCATCCGCGGTGTGGACCGTGGCCCACTCCCTCCCCAGCGCGCTCGGGGAGACGGCGATGTACCTGGAAGCCGTCCATGCCGACGGGCGCACCGAGTGGTTCCGTTCCGGAGACGAGCGGTCCGAGGACCTAGTGCTTCGGCGTGTCGCCGTGCGGATGTCGGCCATCGGCCTGCGTGAGGTGCTGGCGCCCCTTCGAGGCTATGCGCTGGTGGACCTCGTCCATGGCGATGGGCCGCGCCAGGTCCTGGTCCGCCTGGAGCACCTGTCCGAAGACGTGGGGAGTCTCGAGGACGTGCCGCGCGTGATGGCGGCATGGGATGAGGCAGTCGTCCGCGAACGCGAAGCCCGTCGGAGCGGCGCCGCGTCAGTGGGCGCGGCCAGCCACGTCATCCTGCGTGGCCGCGAGGGTGTCACGACTGGACGGCCCCACGACTCGACCGAACTCACGCACGTCGCGAACGGACGCCGCCCCAGGGAGGCGCTCGCATGGGCCGCGAGGGTGCTCCGGGAACCCAGCCAGGGACACGACTGACATGGAAAAGAACGTCCACCTCTTCGTGCGCACCTATCCCGGGCTGGGCGTGGCGGCTCACGTCCTCACCCACCCGCACCTGGCGGCCTTCGCGCCGACGCTGCACGCCGCGAGGCTCGACATCGCGGCGGTGGTGGGGCGGCTCCTCAAGCGAGGAGAGCTCTGGGACGAGGAGACCCACTGGAGCGATTTGCGCCAGCGGAAGACGACGCTGACGGTGCGCGCGCTCGAACACGGGAAGATGCTGTCCGTCCCCCTGCGCCTCACCGTGCTCACGCACGGGGTGAAGACCCGCACCGCACGCAAGGGAGCACCGGCGCGCCAGGCCCTACGCGTGTGGGTGCCCCGCGTGGACGTCAAGGGCACGCTGCACGATGCGACGGACCTGGAGCCCTTCGTCGAGGAGATGGTCCGCCACGAGCTCTATCTCGCGTCGCTCGACCGGCTGCACTCGCTGGCCTACGTGGGCGAGGAACAGGTAGAGACGCTGTCGGTGCCGGTCCGCTTCCGGGACACGCCGCGTGCCCGCGCGCTCGATGCCGCGAAGCCGCAGCGGCGCCAGGCGCCACCACCGGGGCTCGCGGAAGCCAGCCGGTGTCTCAATGAGGAAGCACGCGCGGGTTTGCTGGAACGCGCCTGGGAACGGGACCTGGAGGTGTCCCGGCTCGCGGAGGCCGTCACCTCGCGCACCCGAGCCAGCGTGCTCCTGGTGGGCCCGTCGTCCGTCGGCAAGACGGCCCTGGTCCATGAACTCGTGCAACGCGCGGAGGCGGCCACCACGGGTTCGCCGCTTCACGGGTTGGAGGTCTTCAGCTCCTCCGGAGGCCGCATCATGGCGGGCATGCGCTACCTGGGACAGTGGCAGGAGCGCGTGAAGCACATGGTGGAGGCCTTGCGTGTTCGCCGGGCCGTGCTGCACCTCGACAGCCTGTCGGAGCTGCTGTCCCTGGGTGCCGGCGACACGGGGCTGGATGTGGCGCGCCAACTGCTGCCCGCGTTGGAAAGTGGCGAGGTCTCACTCGTCCTGGAGGCAACCCCCGAGGACGTGGCCCGCGCGGAGCGGACCCACGCCGCGTTCCTGCAATCGCTCCGGCATATCGCCGTGGCGCCCCTTTCGGCCCAGGCCGCACGCACCGCGCTTCAGCAGGCCTCGCATCGGGTGGGCCGCGCTCGCAAGGTGCGCTTCACGCCCGACGCGCTGGACCGCGCTGGCGAACTCACGGAGCGCTTCGGCTCGGGCCCTTCGCCCGGAGGCGCAGTGTCCCTGCTGCGCGCCGCCAGCACGGAGCCCGGCGCGGCCGGAGCAGTGAACGCGGCTTCGGTGACGCGCGCCTTCTGCACCCGGACCGGGTATCCGCTCGAGCTGGTGGACTCCGCCATCCGGTTGGACCCGGACGCCCTGCTCCGCCGCTTCCGCGAGCGCGTAGTGGGCCAGGACGAGGCCACCCTCCTCCTGCGCAACCTGGTCGTCACGCTGAAGACGGGCCTGGCGGACCCCTCGCGTCCGCTGGGCGCCTTCCTGCTGCTGGGCCCCACCGGCGTGGGCAAGACGGAGTCGGCGCTCGCGCTAGCGGAGTACCTGTTTGGCGACGTGGCCCGGCTGGCGCGCTTCGACATGGCGGAGTACGCCGCGCCCGGCAGCGCGACCCGGCTGGTGGGAGAAGCGGGAGGCCAACAAGGCAGCCTGGCGCGGCGCGTCCGCGAGCAGCCCTTCGGCGTGGTGCTGCTGGACGAAATCGAAAAAGCGGACGCGGGCGTCCATGACCTGCTGTTGCAGGTGCTGGGCGAAGGGCGCCTCACCGACGCCACGGGCCGCACCGTCAGCTTCCGCAACACCGTGGTGCTGCTCACCAGCAACCTGGGCGCGGACAGCGCGGGGCGCTCGCTGGGCTTTGGGGAGCGCGGCGTCCAGGAGCGCGCTGCGCACTACCTGGGGGCCGCGGCGGCCTTCTTCCGGCCCGAGCTGCTGAACCGGCTGGACCGGGTGGTGCCCTACCGCGCGCTCACGGAGGACGTCATCGAATCACTCGCCCGGCGCGCGCTGGAGGCGGCCCTCTGTCGCGAGGGGCTCAGCCGCCGGGGCGTGAAGGTGACCTTCGGCGAGGACGTGGTGAAGCACCTGGCACGCACCGGCTTCGACGCACGCTATGGGGCCAGGCCTCTCAAGCGCGCCGTGGAGCAGCAGGTGGTCGCGCCCCTGGCGCGGTGGCTGGCGGCTCAGGCCACCAGCGCTCCGCCCCTGGTGGCGCTCCGCGTGGGAGCTGAGGGGCGGATTGCGTTGAGCGGCCTCGAATGACCTCCGAAGCCGCCCAGGCCAGCAATGGACGCCGTGCGTGGGCGTACGGTGCGACCTAGCCCTTGAAGTTCTGGGCCACGAAGTCCCAGTTCACCAGGTGCGTCAGGAACGTCTCGATGAACTTCGGACGCGCGTTCCGGTAGTCGATGTAATACGCGTGCTCCCACACGTCGATGGTCAGCAGGGCCTTCTGGCCGTGCTTCATCGGCAGGTCCGCGTTGCCCGTCTTGGTGACCTTGAGCTTGCCGCCCTCCAGCACCAGCCAGGCCCAGCCCGAGCCGAACTGCGTGGCCGCGGCGGTGGAGAACTCCTCCTTGAACTTGTCGAAGGAGCCGAAGTCACGGTCGATGGCCGCCGCGAGCTCACCCGTCGGCTTGCCGCCGCCAGCGGGCTTCATGCACTGCCAGAAGAAGGTGTGGTTCCACACCTGCGCGGCGTTGTTGAACACGCCACCGTCGCTGCTGAGGATGACCTCCTCCAACGACTTGTTCGCCTCCGGCTTGCCGTCCAGGAGCTTGTTCAGGTTGTTGACGTAGGCGGCGTGGTGCTTGTCGTGGTGGAACTCGAGCGTCTCCGCGCTCATGTGCGGTACGAGGGCGTCCTTCTTGTAAGGCAGATCAGGCAACGTGAACGGCATGGTCGTTTCCTTTCGGTGTGAGAGGTCAGGCGCCATCGCTATCAGACGGCGGCAGAGAGGTCACGGTTCGATAGCCCCGCTCCCAATAAAGAAGGGGCTCCTGCGGACGTCCCTCATGAAGACGTGTGACGCGGCCGACAATCAGCGTGTGGTCACCGTGACGGTGCAGGCCATGGACCTGGCATGACAGCCCTACCAGGCTGTCCCGCACGAAGGCGTCGGCGTCGAAGAGCCGCGCATCCAGCTCACCCTTCGCGCACCGCACGGAGATGGAACGTTGTGCGGCGGACAGGATGCTGAGCGTGAAGACGCCGGAGGCCTCTACCCGCTTCAACGTGCGGGACGCCTCCGTCAGCGCCACCACCACCAGCGGCGGCTCCAGCGACAGGGAGCTGAAGGAACTCACCGTCGTCGCCCGCAGGCCTTCGGCGTCCCGTATCGCCACCACGGCCACGCCGCTGGCCCACCGGGCCATCGCATCCCGGAAGCCGCGCGCGTCCACACCTTCTGGCGTGCTCTGCGTCATGCCCCCTGGATACAGGCGCTCCGCCCACCTGTCATCACACCTGCCAATGGATTGGCGGGATGTTGTTCCAATGGCAGGGACCTGGATTACCAATAAATACATAGTTTACATGAGTTCAACAGGACTCTGTGGCATACGGGCGACCCACACCTGAAGTGAAGGCACGCGGCCCCCCCGCGCCTCCGCCTTCTCAATGAGGTCGAAACGATGCGTCGGAGCCTGAAGGGAGCACTGCTGTGGATGATGCCGCTGGGCGTGCTGAGTGCCTGCGGTGGAGCACCTGACGCCGCCGGCGCCGAGGACGCGCTGAGCGAGCGCGCGCAGTCCCTCATCTCCGCGCCACCGGTGCCGGCCAGCGGCAACATCGCGGACAGCATGTTGTACGTCGGCACCGTGGCGGTGGGCGGCGCGCAGCAGGACGGCGCGTCAGCCCAGCCGGGTTACTACGGATACCGGGTGCAGGTGCAGGCGGGCTCGCAGCTCAAGCTCGAGGTCTCACACCTGGGCAGCTCCATGTACCTGGACACCGGCCTGTTCCTGTACGGCCCCAAGGATGCGAACGGTAGCTACGGCGACACCGTGCTGGCCCAAGACGACGACTCTGGTTACGGGCAACTCAGCAAGGTGGGCCTGGTGACGCTGCCGCAGGACGGCGAGTACCTGGCCGTGGTCGGCTTCATCAACGGCGGTGGCAAGCAGTTCCGGCTCCAGGTGGACTGCGTGGGCGGGGCGTGCCTGCCCAACCCGCAGCCCGCGCCGACGGGCCATACGCTCACGCTGGTCCAGAGTCCCATCACCGCCGGCCTCCAGTCCGCGCTGGACGCGGGCAACATCGTGCGCGAGGACAACATCTCGCACCTGACTGCGTTCGACTTCGCGTGGACCTACTCTGGCGAGACGACGCTGGACACGGCGGCCGCGGCCATCCTGGCCAGGGGGCAGTACCGGGGCTATCGCAATGACCCGGCGCCGCTCGTGCTGACGTACGCGCAACTGGAGACGTCCATGTACTGGCAGTTCCGCCCGCTGCACCCGGCCATCCTCGCCACCTACGGCAACGGTACGGAGAACGTGCAGGTGAAGCGGTACTACCGCGAGTTCTCCACCGGCCCCAACGGAGACAACTGGCGGACGCTGAACGTCATCCTCTTCCCCCAGTCGTACAAGGTCGTCGTCTACGAGCAGACCGCGCACGAAATCTGAGGCCGCCGTCTCCGTGCCCGGAACGCCACCGCCGGGCACGGGACGAAGCGGGGGCGCAGTGCGCCCCCGTGGCACTCAAACGGCGAGCGTGCGGGACACCGGCAGCTCGCGGATGCGCGTTCCCGTGAGCGCGAAGATGGCGTTGATGATGGCGGGCGCCACCGGAGGCACGCCGGGCTCGCCAATGCCCCCGGACGGCAGCTCACTGGGGACGATGTCGACATGAATCTTCCGCGGCGCCTCGCCGATGCGCACCAGCTTGAGGTCGCGGAAGTTCGACTGCTCCGTCACGCCGCCCTTCATGGTGACTGCGCCATGCAACGCGATGCTCATGCCGAAGATGATCGAGCCCTCCATCTGTGAGCGCACGCGTTCCGGATTGAGAATCGTCCCGGCATCCACCGACACCCACGCCTCGTCGACGCGGATGCGCCCCTGGTCATCCTTGACCACCGAGGCCACCACGGCCACGTAGCTGAGGAAGCTGCGGTGCGCGGCGAGCCCCAGCGCCCGGTCATTCGCCTTGCGCGCATCCCAGCCGGACATCGCCGTCACGCGCTCGATGACACCGCGCAAGCGCCCCGCATCCACGGGGTGGTCCTCCACGGATGCGCCGTAGTTCCGGAGCGCGATGATGCCCAGCTCCTGGAGCGACGCCTTGCGCGGCGGCCCCAGCACCTCCAGGAGCATTTCGCGCGAGTCCGCGCCACGGATGTGCGCCAGCTCGTCCACGAACGCGTTCACGGAGAAGGCGTGGAAGATGTTGTAGACGGACCGGAGCCAGCCGATGCGCACGTGCGGAGGCGCCTCGCAGGTCTCCGCCCGGACGTTGGGCACGGAGAGCGCCAGGTCGAGCACGCCCTGCTGGAGGTCCGCCGGGCTGGGCCGCGTCGCCTGCCCGAAGGTGGACGCAATGGGAGGGAACGCCGTGCGGTGCCGCCACGCGATGACCTTGCCGGACGCATCCAACCCGGCGGTGAGCTGCTGCGCGCTGACGGAGTGGTAGTAGTCGTGCCGGACGTCGTCCTCGCGCGTCCATTGCACTCGCACCGGAACGCCCGCTTCCTTCGCAAGCCACACCACCTCGGCGATGAAGTCCGCCTTGGACTTGCGGCCGAAGCCTCCGCCCAGGAACGTGACGTGGACCTGGACCTTCTCCTCCGGGAGTTCCGCCGTCGCCGCCGCCACGCTGCGCGCCGCCTGCGGATGCTGCGTGGGCGCCCAGACCTCACACGTCCCGTTCTCCACCCGCGCCAGGGCCACGGGAGGCTCCATGGGCACGTGGGACTGGTGGGGGACGTGGTACTCGGCCTGGACGACGCGAGCGGCGGAAGCGAGCGCCGCGTCGATGTCACCGACGTTGCGCGCCACCGTTCCCGGCTCGCGAATCGACGCCGTCAGCTGCTCCCGGTACGTCGTCGAGTCATAGGACGCGTTCGGCCCATCCTCCCAGGTGATGTCCAGGGCCTCGCGCCCGCGCATCGCCGCCCAGGTGTTCTCCGCGAGCACCGCGACCCCGCCCCAGAACTGGAACGTGTAGGGAGGCTTCGGCGCGGGCAACTCGAGGACCTTCTTCACACCGGGCACCGCGAGCGCGCGGGTGGCGTCAAAGCGAACGACCTTGCCGCCCACGACAGGCGGACGCGCCACCACCGCGATGAGCATGCCCGGCAGGCGGATGTCGGCGCCGAACACCGCGGTTCCCGTCACATAGGCCGGGCCGTCCAGCAGCGGCATGGGCTTGCCCGCCATCCGCAGCTCACTCTTCGGCCGCAGCTTGACGTCCTTCTCTTTTGGAATGGGCAGCTTCGACGCGTCGGCCACCAGTTCGCCGAAGCCCAGCGAGCGCTTGCCGTCACGGAGGAACACCGCGTGGTCCCGGGCTTCACACGCCTCCGGCTTCACCTTCCAGCGGCGGGCGGCGGCGGCCACCAACATCACCCGAGCGGTGGCGCCCATGCGGCGGATGTCGTCGTACACGCCCCGCACGCTGCTGGAGCCGTCCGTGTTCTGGTCGCCGTAGACCTTGTCACCGTCGGCCTGGGCCACCGTCACCCGCGCCATGTCCGCGCCCATCTCATCGGCGACGAGCACTGGCAGCGAGCTGCGCACGCCCTGCCCCATCTCCGAGCGGGCACAGACGATGGTGACCGCTCCGTCCGGCGCCACGTGGACGAATACGTTCGGGTTCAACCCCGGAGCGCTCTTCGCCGTGGAGGAATCACTGGCCGCCACGGCCAGGCCACCGGAGAAGACACCCAGGGCGAGTCCTCCCACGGACAGATTCAGGCCTTCCAGGAACGAGCGCCGGCCAATCAACGTGAGCAGCTTCGTCATGGCGGCCTCGTCACTCCTCGGACATTCCCGCGGCCTTCTTCACGGCCGAGCGGATTCGCGTGTACGTCCCACACCGGCAGAGGTTGCCGGCGAGCGACTGGTCGATCTCCTTGTCGGATGGCCGCGGCTTCTTCGCCAGCAGCGCCGCCGCGCACATGATCTGCCCCGTCTGGCAGAAGCCACACTGCGGCACGCCCAGCTCCACCCAGGCCTTTTGCAGCGGGTGGTTGCCGTCGGGCGACAGCCCTTCGATGGTCGTCACCGAGTGCCCCTCCGCGCGGCGGATGGGTGTCACGCACGCGCGAACAGGCTGCCCGTCGAGGTGGACGGTGCACGAGCCACACAGCGCCTGACCGCAGCCGTACTTCGTGCCAGTCAGCCCGAGCACGTCCCGCACCGCCCAGAGCAGCGGCATCTCCGGGTCGACGTCCAGCTCCTTCTCCTCACCGTTGATGCGAACGCGAACCGTCACGGCCGTGCCTCCTCGCTCGGGCACTCCGAGCCCGTCTCCACCCAGGCCGCGACAATGGCGCCGAACTGCGCCTGCGTCCCCGGAGCGGGCTCACGCCCCGAGCCCGGGTTCCATCCCCAGGCCACCAATTCGTCGTGGGCGTTGTGTTCAATCATCTGCTCGGGCGTCTTGCCGCCGTTGCGCTTCGTGTCCTTGAGCTGCTCGCACACCTCGCGCGGGCTCTTGCCCACCCACGCCATCTCGATGGGAGCGACATGCCACTTCGGCGCGCCGGGCACGCGGGCCAGGTCCTGGTTCTTGTCCTGGTGGCAGCTGGTGCACTCCATGCCCACCGCGCCCTGGTCGTCGGGGCCGCGCACCACGGGCGGGTCATGAAGCTGGCCTTCGTCACCTTGCAGCGGGCTGTCACCCGCCGGGTGACAGTTCGCGCACCGCGGGTGGAAGAAGACGCGGCTGGCCTCCAGGAAGAGCGCGCGGGAGCGCTCCTTCCGGTCCAGGATGGTCGCGAAGGCTTCCACGGGTCGCAGCACGTTGGGGGCAACCTCGGGCAGCGCGGGAACCTGCGCCGCCGCGGCATCGGGCTCCCGCTTGCACCCTCCCGCCAGCAGGAGGGCGGAGAGCGAGGCCATGACCGGAAGAGATGGCTGCATCACGCCAAGGCTCCGGCATGTCCGTACCAACTACAAGGCGAATGTTCGGGGGCCAGGATGACCCCACACGTGACGGTTCAGTGAACGGCACTCGCTTCAGCCGGCTCGCCTTCCGCCTCAGCGGCCTCCACTTCGTCAAACCGGAATTTTCCATCCTTGAAGTCCGCTCTCACGCGGCTGTTCTCATGGATGTCGCCCGAGATGAGCTTCTCCGCGAGCGGTGCCTCGATGGCGCGCTGGATTTCACGCCGGAGCGGACGCGCACCGAAGGTTGGGTCCCATCCCTTGTCCACCAGCGCTTCCAGCGCCGCGGGCGTCACCTCCAGCGCGATGCCCTGGCCGTGCAGCAGGCGGCGCGTCTTCTCCAGCATCAAGTCCACGATGGCGCGCAACTGCGCGCGGTTGAGCGGCTCGAAGACCACCGTCTCGTCGATGCGGTTGAGGAACTCGGGCGGGAAGTGCCCCTTGAGCACGCCCATGACGCGCTCCCGCATGCGCTCCTGCGGTTCCTTCCGCGCGGTGGATTCCTGGATGAGGTGCGAGCCCAGATTGCTGGTGCCGATGATGACGGTGTTCTTGAAGTTCACCACCGTGCCCTGCGCGTCCGTGAGCCGCCCGTCATCCAGCACCTGGAGCAGCATGTGGAACACGTCGGGGTGGGCCTTCTCCACCTCGTCGAACAGGAGCACGCTGTAGGGCCGCCGCCGCACGGCCTCCGTGAGCTGCCCGCCCTCCTCGTAGCCGACGTAACCTGGCGGCGCGCCCACCAGCCGGCTCACGGTGTGCTTCTCCATGTACTCACTCATGTCGAAGCGGATGAGCGCCTTCTCGTCACCGAAGAGCAGCTCCGCCAGCGTCTTCGCCAGCTCCGTCTTGCCCACGCCCGTGGGGCCCAGGAAGAGGAAAGAGCCGATGGGACGCGCCTCGTCCTTGAGCCCCGCCCTCGCCCGCCGGATGGCCTGTGACAGCACGCGGATGGCCTCGTCCTGTCCGATGACGCGCTCGTGCAGCCGCGACTCCAGCTCCAGCAGCTTCTTGCGCTCGTCCTCCGTCATCTGCGTCACGGGGATGCCCGTCATACGCGACAGCACCTCCGCCACGTCCTCGGCGCGGACCTCCGGCGTCTCCCCGGACTTCTGCGTACGGCGCTCCTTCTGCGCGCTCTGGACCTCGCGCTCGGCGGCGTTCAGCTTCGACTCCAGCTCCTGGATGCGCGGCCCCGCCTTCCGGCCTCGCGCTTCGTCGAGCGAGCGCTTCACCTTCACCACCTCATGCTCGGCGTTCACCAGCCGCTCCGGCGGCAGCGTGAGCCGCAAGCGCACCCGGGCCGCAGCCTGGTCCACCAGGTCGATGGCCTTGTCCGGCAGGAAGCGCCCGGTGACGTAGCGGTCCGACAGCTCCACCGCCGCCACCAGCGCCTCATCCGCGATGCGCACGCGGTGGTGGGACTCGTAGCGGTCCTTGAGGCCTCGCAGAATCTCGATGGCCTGCTCGGCCGTCGGCTCCGGGACGACCACGGGCTGGAAGCGGCGTTCGAGCGCGGCGTCCTTCTCGATGCGCTTGCGGTACTCGTCCAGCGTCGTCGCGCCAATGACGTGCAGCTCGCCGCGCGCCAGGGAGGGCTTGAGCATGTTGCCCGCATCCATGGCGCCCTCCGCCGCGCCCGCCCCGACGATGGTGTGAATCTCGTCGATGAAGAGGACGATTTCCTCGCTGTGCTCCTTCACCTCGTCCATGACCTTCTTCAGCCGCTCCTCGAACTCGCCGCGGTACTTGCTGCCCGCGAGCAGGCCGGACAGGTCCAGTTGCAGCACGCGCTTGTCGCGCAACGTGTCCGGGACCGCGGCGGAGATGATGCGCTGGGCAATGCCCTCCACGATGGCCGTCTTGCCCACGCCCGGCTCCCCGATGAGCACGGGGTTGTTCTTGGTGCGACGCGAGAGGATTTCGAGCGTGGTCTCGATTTCGTTGGCCCGCCCCACCACCGGGTCCAGCTTCCCTTCCGAGGCCAGGCTCGTGAGGTCGCGGCAGTACTCGTCCAGCGTTGGCGTGGGCGACCGACGTGCCTCGGATGAAGGTGCCAGCGCTTCCGCGACGGCCGCGCGTGCCTTGCCGTGCTGGGCCCCTTGCTCGCGCAGAATCTCCGACGCCAGGCCTTCGCCTTCGTGGAGCAACCCCAGCAGCACGTGCTCGGGCCCCACATAGGAATGCCCCAGCTCGTAGGCCTCCTGGTACGCGAGTTCCAGTGCGCGCTTCGCATGCGGCGACAGCTCAGGACGCTCCATGGGGCGCTTCCCACGGCGCATCTCGGACTCGGCGCGCTCGGCGACGCGGGCCGGGTCCAGCTTCATGCGGCTGAGCGCGGTCCGGCCCAGCGGATCCTTCGCGAGCGCCACCAGCAGGTGCTCCGTGTCGATGGAAGCCGCACCCGCGCTTCGCGCCGCCTCGAAGGCCGCTTCCAGTACGCGCCGCGTCTCATCGGAGAAGGCCTCGGTGATGTCGTAGCGCTCCACCGGCTGCTGGAGTGAACGCGACAGCCCCCCGAAGTCCTCTTCTCCGAAGTCACTGAAGAACTGGTCGAAGAGCGACGTGCCCAAGCCCATGCGGCCGAAGCGCGAGCGCTGGCTGCTACAGACGTCACACAAGGACTCGGTGGTCCGCCGGTTCCCCATGACGCGAGTGACTCGGGTGGTCGCCGGGCGCTGGTGGCAGAGGTCGCAGACATTGGCCATGGTTTGGAGTCCCCCGAACGACGGTTCAGCTCCAACGCTAGGGATGGCCGGTGTGCCGCACCTCGGCCCCAGGGCAGGGCCGGGCGCCCAAGGTGGCCCCTCGTTGCAGGGGACGCTAACCTGCCGGGAGAGTCGTTCTTTCTACGCCCTCCGGGAGTCCCCGACATGTCCGAGCAGAAGCCCCGCCTGAAGCGCCCCGTGGAGAACGTCCGCGCCGAGCTGCTCGCGGACCCAGACACCCAGCGCATCGCGAAGTCCCTGGATATGGAGCTGGAGGCCTACGTCGAACTGGTCCTCGACTACGCCCAGAACCCGGACAAGGAGCCGACGCTCATCGTCGCCCCGGACGAGGAGCTGCGCGCCGCCGGCTACAACCCGCCGTCCACCCAGGACGTCGCCAACTTCTTCATCGCCGCCGCCAATGGTGAGCTGGGCATTGGCCCGCCCAAGTCCTATTACAGTGGTTTTGAAGGAAAGCAGGACGACGCCAGCAAGCCGTCCCTGCGTGGGGATGAAGGCCAGGAGCCCGTGAAGGTGGACGAGGAGACCAGCCAGAAGCTCCGCCAGCACGTGCCCAAGGGCGGGCCTGATCGCGTTTAGGCGGATTTGAAGCAACTTTCTCCCACGCTCCCCGACAATCCTTACATTCACCCCCTTTCATAAAGGTTTCCCCCCATGTCCGTTGGCGGCGCAGGTGGTTCGAACGGTAGCCGTGGCTCGAATGGCGCGAGCAATGCTGGCCGGAGCGCCGCTGCGGGTGCGGCCAACGCGGCGAGCAAGGCGGCGGGCGGTCTCGCGGGCGCGCTGGGCGGTATCGGCAAGGCGCTGGGCGGCATCGGCAAGGCGGTAGGCGGCCTGGCGAACAGCATCGGCGGCATCGCCGGCAAGATTGGCAGCGCGCTGAGCCAGGTGTCCGGCCTCGTCGACAAGGCGATGAGCGCCATCACCGGCCCTCTCAAGAGCATGATTGGCGGACTGCTGGACAAGATGCCCTTCGGCATCGGCCAGCTCGCCAAGCCGTTCGTCGACAAGTTCATCGACAACGGTCTGTCCATGGTCGCCGGCGGCCCGCTGGGTGGCGTGGCCTCCATGTTCGGCAAGGCCGGCACCGTGGGCAAGCTGGCGGACATGGTGGACACGGTCCGCACGGGCGCCAAGGCAGTGGGCGACATCGCGGAGGGCCGCTTCAACGCCCAGCAGATGGCGGCCTTCGCCCAGGCCCAGCTGATGCGCGGCCTGTAATTCCGAATCGACAGGTGAAGCCCCCCGGGCCAGCTCCCACGCATGTGGGGGTTGGCCCTTCGTTCGTTCAGAGTCCGTGTGCGCCCGCACGCTGAGTGGCCACCTGGGGCGCAAGGCCGCTTGGTGCTGGCGACACCCGCCCGCAGCCGTTAAGGAGGGCCTCTCCCGCGCCGGCGCCTTCATGCGAACCACTCATCGTCCCCTCACCACCTTGGCTCTGGCCTTGAGCCTCTTCATGGCCGCCCTGGAAGCCACTGTCGTTTCCACGGCCATGCCCACGGTGGTGGGCGAGCTGGGCGGCATCCAGCACTACGCGTGGGTCTTCACCGCGTACATGCTGTCCTCCACCATCACCGTGCCCATCTACGGGAAGCTGGCGGACCTCTACGGCCGCAAGCCCGTGCTCCTGTTCGGCATCGTGCTGTTCCTCGTGGGCTCCATCGCCAGTGGCCTGTCCACGTCCATGGCCATGTTGATCGGCTTCCGGACGCTCCAGGGCCTGGGCGCGGGCGCAATGCAGCCGGTGGCGCTCACCATCATCGGGGACCTCTACACACTGGAGGAGCGCGCGAAGGTCCAGGGCGCGTTCAGCGCGGTGTGGGGCATCGCCGGCCTGATTGGGCCCATCACCGGTGGCTTCATCGTGAAGTACCTCACGTGGCACTGGGTCTTCTTCATCAACGTCCCGGTGGGCGTGGGCTGCCTCGTCCTGCTGATGAGCTACTTCCATGAGCGCGTGGAGCAGAAGCCCCAGAAGCTGGACTACGCGGGCGCCGCGCTGCTCACCGGCTGGGTGGTGGCGCTGCTCGTCGGCGTGCAGGGTGTGGGCATGAATCTGTGGGGTCTGCCCGTGGCGGCGGTGCTGCTCGCGGCCTTCGTCGCCGTGGAGCGCAGGGCGGCCGAGCCCATCATCCCCATGTCCATCTTCAAGGTGCCGGCCATCGTCATCTCCTCCATCGCGGGAGCGCTCTTCTCCGCGGCGATGTTCGGGGCCACCACCTATGTTCCGCTCTTCGTCCAGGGCGTCCTGGGTGGCACGCCCACCGAGGCCGGCGGGATGATTACGCCGATGATTGTCGGCTGGCCGCTGGCGGCCCTCGTGGCCGGGAAGCTGCTGCTCAAGACGGGCTTCCGCCCGCTCATCGTGGGCGGGCTGGGCTTGACGGTGGTGGGCACGTCGCTGATGGCGTTGCTCCTGGGGCCTCAGGCCCCCAAGCTGGTGCCGGAGGTGGCCATGGGCCTGTTCGGCATCGGCATGGGCTTCGCGTCCACCGCGCTGCTCATCGCCGTGCAGACCAGCGTGGGCTGGGAGCTGCGCGGCGTGGCCACCGCCAGCAACATGTTCTTCCGCACCATTGGCGGCGCCATCGGCGTGGGGCTGATGGGCGGCGTCATGGTGTCGCAGCTCCTCAAGGACCCGACGGTGCCGATTTCGGCCGCCAATGCCCTGATGAGCCCCGACCATGGTCAGGACCTGCCTGCGGACCTGCTGGCGACGCTGAGCGGCGCGCTGGGCACCGGGCTGAGCATCAACTTCTGGCTGATTTGCGCCTTCACCGTGGCGGCCTTCACCGCGGGGCTGTTCTTCCCCAAGGTGTCGCGCACCACGACGGTGTCCACAACCGAGGTGGCGGCGCCGCACTGACGTCCGTGCGGCGCCCCGTGCGTCGCTCAGAGGCCGTCAATCATCCGCAGGGCCACGTCCGGCATGAACGTGCCGGCGGGCGTGTTGGGCGCGACGCCGCACTGGCCGTCGGAGTCCCCGGGGACCTTGATCCACAGGACCATCTCCGCGCCGCCCACGCCCACCTGGTTCGGCGTGCCAATCCTCCGGCCGGCGGGGTTGCACCACTCTCCGTTGGAGCCATTCCCGTTGCGGCTGGTGTCCACCACGAAGGGCTTGGTGTAGCCGTATCGGCTGTTGAGCGCGCTGTTGACGGAGCCCGCGTACGAGGCCGACTGCGCGGTGGTGTAGAAGTTCGACACGTTGAGCGCGAAGCCCCGCACGTTGCGCACGCCCATGTTCTCCAGCCGCTGGGCCATGGTGTCCGCGTTGATCCACAGGGCGTTGCCCGCGTCCAGGTAGGCCCACGTGTTCGGCGCGCGATCCCTGAACTGCTCGGTGGCGTAGCGAATCAGGCTGATGCGCGTCTGCCGCTCGGCATCGTTCGCCAGGCAGTCGAGCTGGGCGACGGCGTCCGGCTCGATGATGACGACGGCGGGACGGTTGCCGATGGCGGCGGCGAAGGACGAAATCCACGTCCGGTACGCCTCCGGCGACCCCGCGCCTCCGCCCGAGTGGCTCCCGCAGTCCCGGCCAGGGATGTTGTAGGCCACCAGCACCGGCAGCTTGTCCGCCGAGTCCGCTGCCGCGACGAAGCTGGACACCGCCGTGGTGATGTCTCCGCTCCACGCGGCGAACCAGCGCGCGGCCAGGTTGTTCGCGATAGAGGACTGGATGCGCGCCGCGCGCGAGTCCCCGCTGTTGGCCCGGACCCAGTTGGCGGGGTTGGAGTTCGGGTCGATGTAGAAGCCGCTCGTCATCGCAAGCGGCCCGCCGCCACCGCCGCCGTCCTCCGTGGTGAGCGAGATGTCATCGATGAACGCGCTGAACCCCGTCGCGCGGCCTCCCATCTGGAAGGTGACCTGTCCCGCCTGCGTGGCCAGCGTCGACGTGAAGGGGAACGTGAAGCGCCGTGACGTCCCATCCAACGTCATCTGCCGGTCCAGCGGCGCGGTGTACGGCGCGCTCTCCAGTTGCACCGTCACACGGACCGTCGTCGTCACCGAAGCAGAGGCCGTGAAGGACAGCGTGTACGCCCGGCCATTCACGAGCGGAATGTCATCCTGGCCAATCAGCGCGTCCCAGGGGTTGGCCGTCCCGCCCCCCACGTCCACGCGCAGGCGGGCGTTCTCCACGCGGGACTGCGTGTTGGGGCCACTCCACCAGGGCGATACGGTGCCACCGTTGAAGGTGCCATTGGAGACGAGCTCGGTCAGCGCATCGGCGCGGGTGCCGTACGCCTCGGCCCCCGCCGGGGCGGGCGGCTCCGAGGGACCACAGGCAGTCGCGAGGGCCGCCGCCAGCATCAGCGCGGCCGGAGCGGTGAAGCGACGAAACGGCGAACCGGCGGAGTCACGTAGTTGCACGAAGCCATTCCTCCCGCCCGCGCGAGGACGCCAGGGAGCGGCGCCCGGAGTGACGCGGGCTGTGTCGAGTGCGTGGCCCGTGGGTGGCCCCGCGAGCACGCGGAGCCGCACTTGCACGTTTTTCCTGTTTTTCAGCCCTTCAATCCGCAGCGGCTCACCGAAGTGCGCGCAGATGAACAGGCGGTATGCGGTACTCGGAGGCCTGCTCCACCACTCGGCCCAGACGCAGCAGCAGGTGCTCCTCGTAGGGGCGGCCTGTGAGCTGGACACCCACCGGGAGCCCCTCTTCATCGAAGCCGGCTGGCACCGACAGCGAGGGGAAGCCCGTCAAGTTGGCCAGGCGCACGAAGCGCATGAGGGCATCGACGACAGGCAGGTTCGACTCGCCGTCTGGCAGCGCCGCCTCCGGGATGAGGGGCGCCGTGGTGGCCGTCGTCGGCGTGACGAGGACGTCCACGCCCGCCATCTGCGCCAGCAGCTCACGCGTCAGGCGATGCCGGTGCCGCAGGGCATGCACCAGGTCCGTGGCCCGGAAGTGCCGGCCAATGGCCAGGTTGGTGCGCGTGTCGAGCCCGAACTCCGACGGATGCGCCTTCACGTGAGGGAGCATCACCTCCGACATCTCGCTCAGGATGATGCAGCTGTGCGTCCACAGCACGGTGTTGAGGTCGGGAGGCGGAATCTCCACCACGCGCGCGCCCGCGGCCGACAGCGCGGCCACGGCTTCCTTGCAGCGGGCGACGACGTCCGCATCGGCGTCCTCGAAGTAGTCCCAGCAGATGCCCAGCCGCACGCCGCTCAGGCCGTCATCCTCGTAGCCAGACAGGTGATGCGGCGACTGCCCCTGTGAGACGAGGTCATGCCCATCCGGCCCCGCGAGCACCGCGTACGCGGCGGCGACATCGTCCACGGTGAGCCCCATGGGCCCCACGTGGCCCACGTTCCAGCACAGCGGAGGTACGCCCGTCTCCGGGATGCGGCCCCACGTCGCCTTGAGCCCCACGATGCCGCACAGGGCCGCGGGGATGCGGATGGAACCGCCGCCGTCGGCACCGATGCTCAAGGGGCACAGGCCCGCGGCCACGGCGGCTGCGGAGGCGCTGGAGCTGCCACCGGTGATGCGGCCCGTGTCCCAGGGGTTGCGGGCGGCGCCGTGGTGGGGATTCAACCCGATGGGGTTGATGCCAATCTCATTCATGTTGGCCTTGCCGAGGATGATGGCGCCCGCGGCCTTGAGCCGGGCCGCCACCGTCGAGTCCGCGGCGGCCACCTGCGTGCGGAACCGCGTGCCCAGCGTGGTGGGGAACCCGGCCAGGTCGACCTCGTCCTTCAGCACGACGGGAACGCCGTCGAGCACGCTCAGCGGACGGCCCGCGCGAAGCCGCTCGGAGGACGCCTCCGCGGCCCGGTGCACCTCGTCCGGCTTGCGGGCGATGAACAAGCCCAGGCGCTGCTTCCCACTGTCCATCCGGGCAATGGACTCATGAATCCGATTCACCACGGCCACCGGGTCCGTGGCGCCCTCGCGGTAGGCGCGGACATAGGCCGCGACGCTCTCACGCTCCGGTGGACTGGAGGACGCGGCGATGGCGCGCGCGGCCTGCTCCGTGGGCGTCTGCGGCTCCGTGGCGGGGGTGCCCTGGGGCAACGGGAACTGGAGCGGCGGCGCATCGCCCGCCGGGAGCTCACGCCATCGCTCGATGCCGCTGTCCCGCGTCAGCTTGTCCAGCATCACCGACCCGACGCCGCTCTCGAGCGCGTTCACGAAAGCCTTGAGCGCCAGGCCCGACACACGGGGCGCCTTCACGGGGTTGCGTTGGTAGGTCATGGCGCCGCAGCCTATCCCCGAGCCGGCGATACCGCATGAGCGATGGTGGCCAATTCAGCGGCGCGACTCGTCGTGAGCCACATACCGCGCGTCCGGAACGGCGGCGGCGATGCGTCGCAGGAAGGGCTCCCATTCCACGAACTGCTCCAGGTGAAGAACGCCGCTGCCAGGACCGTGACCGGCGAGCAACTCGCGAGCCACCTCCGCCGCGACCCGCCCCGTCAGCATTGCCTCACGCCGGCCTTGCAATGTCGCGACCCGCGTCGCGGGCATGCCCGCGGAGTGTCCCCTCGCCTTCGCCAGAACCGAACACACATCCGAGCCCGCGTGGAGCCGCAGGGCCAGCCAGGTCGCGGCGCGTCGAAGCGGCGGCCATCGCAACAGCCGGCCCATCCCCAGCCGGACGGCGAGCGCGGCCAGACTGCTCAACCCAGGAGGGTCGAAGCACAGCCATGTCGACACGGTGGGGACGGACAACGTGCGTGCAACGGTTCGCTGGTCCGGGAAGTTGAACCGCCACGCACGGCGCGGCCTCGCTTCTCCAGGGAAGTGGACCCAGGTGGCCTCGTGGAATCCGTGGACACGGTGGAGCTGTCCTTGGAGGTAGACGTCAAATGGCGCGGAGAGGTTCTCCAGCGTCCATTCGATGGCCGCAGCGCCGTGGGTGTCGCCACCGCCCAGCAACACGAAGAGGTCCAGTTGCTCCACGGTGTCGAGCTGAGACGCCGTCCTCGCTGCCAGAACCTGCGTGAGCCCCGGAGCCACCCCCACGCTGAGCACAGCGGTGCTCCCCGCCTGGGCCGCGACGGGTGCCAGTCGCTCGAAGGCGGACAAGGACGCCTCCGACGCAGTCACGTCCACGTAGTCGATGCCTGAACGCAGGCAGTACTCGACGAACGACGATGCCTGTTGGTCCAGGCACATCACCACGAGCGCGACACCGTACAGGTGAGCCACGGCATCGGACGCGGTGACGTCGAGCGCCCGAGCCCGTGTCCCCTCCCCCGTGCGCCGCGCGAGCGACTCCGCCTTGGCCCTGCTGCGGCCAGCCACCACCACGCGGCCCGGGAACGCGGGCGCCAGGATGCGAACGACCTCCTGCCCCACCTGCCCATAACCGCCCACCACGAGGATGTCCCCGGTGCGCCCCACAGCGTCCATCTTCGAACCTCTCCGTCACGCG
Organism: Myxococcus sp. NMCA1; assembly: GCF_026810205.1. NCBI lineage: Bacteria > Pseudomonadati > Myxococcota > Myxococcia > Myxococcales > Myxococcaceae > Myxococcus > Myxococcus sp. NMCA1. The sequence goes on from NZ_CP113950.1 coordinate 6,220,693, forward strand.
TCCGGAAGGGTTCTGCCGCCAGTTCCCGTGGAATGCGACCGAGGTCCGTGAACATCATCTGTGCGGACCGCGCATCAATGCCCTCGCTCTCGAACATCGAAGCCTTCGTTCGCGCCGCCGAGCACGGTGACTTCACCCGTGCGGCACGGAAGCTCCAGCTCACCGCTTCGGCCGTGAGCCGGCGCATTGCCCGCCTGGAGGAGGAACTGGGCGTCGTGCTCTTCCAGCGGACGACCCGCGCCATGCAGCTCACCGAGGACGGCCGAGCGTTCTACGCCCGCTGCCAGCGAATCCTCGGAGAACTGGAGGACGCGAAGGAGTCGCTCTCCCGCTCCCGGCACAGGCCCGTGGGCGTGCTCCGAGTGGACGCGCCACAAGTCATCGGCCAGCTGGTGCTCATGCCGGCGCTGCCTCGCTTCCTCACGGTGCACCCTGGCGTCGAGCTGCGCCTGACACTCCGGGACGAGGTCGTGGACCCCATCACCGAAGGCGCCGACGTGCTCCTGCGACTTGGAACCCTGGAGGACTCGCGACTGGTGGCCCGAAAGCTGGGAACCACACGGCTGCTCGCCTGCGCCGCCCCCGCATACCTGAGGCGCCACGGCCGACCAGAGACAGTGGCGGACCTGAGCCGGCACAACTGCCTGGGCTTTCTCCGAGAGAGTGCGCCTGCATCCTGGCTGCTGCACGACGGGAGCACCCCGGTGAGCGCCGTTCCCCGAGGCGCGTTCCACACGAACCACGGTGCCACCTTGCGCGACGCGGCCGTGCTGGGCCTGGGCATCGCGCAGCTCTTCGACTTCATGGTGGCCCGCGAGCTGGAATCCGGAGCGCTCGTGCCCGTTCTGGAAGAACAGGCGGGTGCTCCCCGCCCCATCCATGCTTTGTATCCGCGCGGCAAGCATCTTCCCTCGCGGGTTCGCGCCTTCTTGGACTTCGTGGCCACGCTCTTCCCCCGGTGAGCTGGTGCGAGTCGCTGAACAGGGCCCACGGGGGCATGGGTTGCCGGAGTTCACGTTCAGGAGGAGCTTCATGCACAGGGCAGATGGCGCACGGCGCAGTTCACTCGACACTGTGCTGCGCGAGCGGTTCGGACTGACGGACTTCCGCCCCGGCCAGAGAGAGGTCCTCGAGGCCCTGCTCGGTTCGAACGCCGCGGCGCTCGCGGTGTTCCCCACGGGTGGCGGCAAGTCGCTCTGCTATCAGCTTCCGGCGCTGCTGCTGGAGGGCATCACGGTGGTGGTATCACCCCTGATTGCGCTGATGAAGGACCAGATTGACGCCCTGGCCCGGCAGGGCATTCGTGCCGCACGACTGGACGCCTCGCTGTCGGTGGACGACTCACGCGAAGTCACGCAGGCGCTGCGCGATGGTTCACTCAAGCTGTTGTACGTGGCGCCCGAGCGCTTCAACAACGAGCGCTTCACCGCCCTGCTCCGAGAGCTGCGCATTTCCCTGTTCGCGGTGGATGAGGCGCACTGTGTCTCGGAATGGGGCCACAACTTCCGGCCGGACTATCTGAAGCTGGCGAAGGCCGCGCGGGAGCTGTCGGCCGAGCGCATCCTCGCGCTCACCGCCACGGCGACACCCTCTGTCGTGCGGGACATCTGCCAGGGCTTCGGCATCCCCGAGGAGAACGCGGTCGTCACGGGCTTCTACCGGAAGAACCTCTCGCTGGAGACCACCCCGGTGCACTCCGAGGGCCGCGACGCCCTCCTCCAGGAACGGCTCAGTTCCCGAGCGCTCGGCCCCACCATCGTCTACGTCACGCAGCAGAAGACCGCCGAACGTGTGGCCGCGTTCCTCTCCGCCGAAGGTCTCCCCGCCAGCGCCTACCACGCGGGCCTGGAACCCGAGGTCCGTGAGCGGGTGCAGGAGGAATGGATGGCCTCCTCGAACGGCATCGTCGTGGCCACCATCGCGTTCGGGATGGGCATCGACAAGGCGGATGTGCGAGCCGTGTATCACTACAACTTGCCCAAGGGCCTGGAGAGCTACAGCCAGGAAATCGGCCGGGCCGGGCGCGATGGAGCGCCGTCGGTGGTGGAGCTCTTCGCGTGCCCGGACGACGTCTCCAGCCTGGAGAATTTCGCGCTCGGAGACACGCCCACGCGGGAAGCGATTCAAAGCCTGGTGACGGAGTTGCTCGGCCTGGGACCCGAGCTGAGCGTCGACATGTTCGCCCTGTCCAGCCGGCATGATGTGCGGCCGCTCGTGCTGCGCACGGCGCTGACGTACCTGGAGCTCGAAGGCGTGTTGAGGCAGGGCACGCCGTACTACGTGGGCTACAAGGTGCAGCCGCTCGTGTCGCTCGACGCGCTCGTGGGGCGCTTCCAGGCAGAACGGGCGCAGTTCCTGCGCGACGTGTTTGCTCGGGCGAAGAAAGGGCGCACCTGGTACTCGCTCGACCCGGCCGAGGTGGCGAGTTCGCTACGACAGCCCCGCGAGCGAGTGGTCCGGGCCATCGAATATCTCGAGGAACAAGGGCTCGTGTTGCTCCAGGTCTCCGAACCGCGTCAGCGATTCACGCGGCTGCGGCCCCAGGAGGACGCCGCGGCGCTCACTGAGCTCCTCCATCAGCGCTTCCAGCAGCGCGAAGCCCAGGAGGTCACGCGTGTCCGGGACGTGCTGAAACTCGTCACCCACGCGGGGTGCCAGAACAATGCGTTGGTCGCCCACTTCGGCGAGCGGCGGGAACAGCCATGTGGGCACTGCACATTCTGCCGGACCGGGGAGGCCCAGGTGCTTCCCGCGGTGCGCCGGAAGCCAGCACTGCCCGCGGGCCTCGACGTGGGGGGCTTCCGAGCCCTGGCCGCGAAGCATCCCGAGGCGCTCGGGCACCCGAGGCAGGCCGCGAGGTTCCTCTGTGGACTGAGCAGCCCCGCCCTCACGCGGGCGAAGCTCGGCGGCCACAAGTTGTTCGGCGCGCTGGAGGGATGGCCCTTCGCGGAGGTGCTGGACTTCTGTGGCCGGCCAGCCGTGGATTGACGGCCCTCACCCCTGGTCGAGCACACCCGAGCGATAGTCCTCGAAGGCCTGGTGGATCTCCTCGCGGGTGTTCATGACGAACGGGCCGTACTGGACAATGGGCTCACGGAGGGGGCGTGCGGCGGCGATGAGCAACTCGCTCCGGCGATTCCTCGCACGCACGCGAAGCCGGCTCCCCGGGCCGAGCAATGCGAGTGAGCCCTCGCGCACCGGCTTCGACGTGTCTTCGGCTCCCACGTCCACCTCGCCCTCGGACACGAAGGCGAAGGCGGTGTGGTCCGACGGTGTGTCGAGCTCGAAAGGACGGTCGTCCTCAAGCGCCAGGGTCAACAAGAGCGGCTGCGTGGGGCGCTCACGCACGGGGCCCTGGAGTCCGTTCATGTGGCCCGCGATGACACGCGCGCGGCTCCCCGAGGGCGACAGACGCTCCTCCGCGAGCTGCTCGGGCGTGTGGTCCTGGTAGGCCGGCGGGCACATCTTCTCCTTCGCGGGGAGGTTGAGCCAGAGCTGGAAGCCGGACATCAACCCTTGCACCTGCTCCGGCATCTCCGAGTGGATGAGGCCACGGCCCGCCGTCATCCACTGCGAGCCACCTCCAGCGATGAGCCCACTGTTGCCACGGCTGTCCCGGTGGCGCATCCGCCCGTCGAGCATGACGGTGACCGTCTCGAAACCCCGGTGGGGATGATTCGGGAAGCCGTTGATGTAGGCCCCGGGGTCATCGGAGTGGAACCGGTCGAGCATGAGGAACGGGTCGAGGTTCCTCAGCGCGGGCTGCCCGATGACCCGCATCAAGCGAACCCCTGCCCCATCCGTCGCGGGGATGCCTTCGAGCGTCTGCACCACGTTGCGCTGCGACTTCAGGATGACCGCGGGGGCATCCGAGCGCCGACACCCGACGGCCGAGGCAGCCACGAGCAGGCCTGACTGAAGGAGAAATCGGCGGCGGGAGCTGGCGTTCATGAGGACCTTGCCGGAAACCAAGTGTGCGCCCCCTGAGCCTCCTTCGGGAGCCGCCCGGAGTCCATGCACGAGCCGGGGATCGAACTCGCGCCGGGCGTTGCGAAACTCCCAGCAGAATCGCGCCCTTACTTCGCAACCACCCGGAATGACTCAGCTTCGACTTCCCGTCTCGTGCCTTGCTGTCCCATCCTGTACCGGCCGATTCCGCAGCCTCATGCGACATACGTGCAACATGGAAACGGCCCAAATGCCGCCCCCCAGTCGGTCACGCCGTCGTCACATCATCCGACTTGCGCTTGCCGCGACCGCGAGGCGGCGTGAGCCCCATCGCATCCAGCGCCTCTTCTGCCTGAGCTGCACGCGCCCTGAGTTCCGCAGCGGCGTCGGCCTTCGCGAAGGTGCCCCCAATCCAGGCAGCCAGGTCTGCGGCCAGCTCACCGGCAGACTGGTAGCGCTCGCGGGGGGAGACCCGAAGAAGCCGGTTCAGAGTCACGCGCAGTCCCTGAGGGAGCCCCTCCGTCATCGCGTCCACGTCAGCGTCCGTCAGCGTCGCGGCACGCCAAATCGCGTCCTCCACCATGGATGACGCCCCGGCAAGCGTGGCCCGCTTGATTGCCTGAACGACTCGCCGACGCCTCTTCACGGACAATGAGCCCATGACTTCGGGCGTGATGGCATCCGGGCAGAAGAGCAGATTCTTCCCCGTCGCCATTTCGAGCAGCACCACCCCCAACATGAAGAGGTCCGAGCGCGCGTCGACGGGCCCGCCAAGCAGCATCTCCGGCGACGAATAGAAATAGTCCCCTCGCGGGCCGCGAACAGAGGAAGCCACGCGTCCCGGCAAGTTGGACAACGCGAGACCGAAGTCGCCGAGCCGAACCGAACCGTCCCAGTCGATGAAGATGTGCGCAACATCGATGGCTCGGTGAACGATGTTCAAGGGGCGCCCGCTGGCATCCTTCGCCGCGTGCGCGTGCTCAAGAGCTGCCGCCACCTGCGAGCCCACGAACATCACGAAGAGGGGCGAGAACCATCGACGGCACTCGACAACGAGCGTCAGTAGCTCGTTCAGCGAGTTCCCGGATGGATGCTCGGCGCTGACGTACCAGTAGCCCTCTACCTTGTGGAGCCCATGGACCTTGAGAATTGCCGGGTGCGAGAGGGAGGCGGCAAGACGAACTTGCTCATCAAGCTTTGCTCGCGCCCGCCGAACCCGCCCCCCCTCCTTCTCCGATGGCGCAGGAACCGCCTTGAGCAGCACCTTTCCCCGAGGCTCCCCCGAGGAGGTTCGCAGCCTCGCCACGAAGAGGGACATCCCATGGTGCGTCGGCCCCAACTCCTCGCGGAACTCATAGCCGACGCCATCCGCCGAGAAGAGGATCGCCCCTGGCGGGATCTTGAACTCGATTGCTTTCGACATGCCGTTTCCCCTCGTGCGGAGACTCGCGACCAACGCGGCAAAGGAAGCTACCTGCCGCATCCAGCCGAGGGAACGCCTTCACAGGTCATGAGGACAAAACGGCTTGGTCGGCCCAATTTCGGCCTCCTACCTATTACGTCCTTTCGGGGCTCTCATGGCCAGCGGTCCACGACGTAGCCGCCTCCAGTGTTGACCGCATTCACTCGGCCATCTTCGTAGCCATCGGCAGGCTTCTCGACCACGAAGCAGACGGGGCGTTCGTCCTGTCCCGGCAGCTTCACACGGTCGTAGCGGATGACTAGCGCAGGCCCCTCCGAGCGCCCCATGCGGTCAGAGAGGAAATACGCCTTCCCGTAGAAGCGTGTTCCGGGTGGGGCTACAGCTCTTTGACGCGAATCCACGCCTTTGGGAACGACCCCCACCACATCCTCCCCTGCGGTGAACCAAACTTGGTCGAACGGGCCCCGGCGACTATCGAGGGTAACGCGGAACGACTGGTTGATCTCCCAGCGCAGATCCTCCCGCATCGCCTCTTCCGCACCGGCCGGGCAGGTGAACGACTCAGGCCGAATCTGAGCCCCGGGGCACCCCGCCGCGAGCGCCGCGACGAGCGTCATCGTCGCGCAGTCGGCAACAACGGCGGCTTTCGTCCTCCCGCCCGGCGGGCGTCCTTGGGTCGGGGCCTTGGGTGACGGAGTCGTCTTCACGGTTGAACCTTCCTTCGGAGCGGCAATCTCAGGGCCCGTCAGCAGCACAGGCGGGGGGCTAGGAGGTGACATAGCAGGGGCGGCCGATACGAGCGGCGCGGAATGTGGGGAACTGGGAGGTGGTGGAGCACTAGCAACCTGCGGATCTCGTGGCTGCGGCGGTTCCCCCCGGCTGAGCCAGAAGCCCCCGGCCACGACAAGCGCGATGAGGGCCGCGAGGCCCCCCAGGAGTCCATGCCATCCCCGGACGGCATGCGTAGGCGCCCTAGGAAGGCTTGAGTTCGCAACTGCGGGCATCTGCTGTTCCGATGGTCCCCCCTGCCGCTGTTCGGATGGTGGATGCACTGGGGACAGGTACTCCGCGCTCGAATAGGCCAGGAGTTCGCCCAGTTCGCGACGTAGCGCCTCGGTATCGACGGGGCGCTTTGCAGGCTCCCGCGACAGGATGCTCGCCACGAGGTCGTTTAACGCTTCCGGCACGCGTCCGTTCAACGCACGCGCGGGTGGGGGCAATATGACCGTACTGTTGAGCGAAAAGCGCGCTTGAATCTCGGTCGGGCGGGGGTCTGTCAGCAGTTCATAGAGCATCGCTCCGACCGCGAAGATCTCGTCCGCGACACGAAAGGCGTACTTCGCGCGGTGCTCGGCCTTGTGCTCCCGGAGCCATTTGAATTGCTCAGGCGCGCGAAAACGGTCCGTGCCCGGGGGCAAGCCAGCATCCGTAAGCTCTTCGGCCAATGAGTAGTTCGCACAGCTAAAGTCGATGATGATTGGCTCTCCATCGCTCTTTCGAATTAGAACGTTGGACAGCTTTAAATCCCGATGCAGGACACCGCGACTGTGCATGTATGACAGTGCGGAGCAGAGCTTATCAAAGACCTGCAAGACCTCCTGCACCGTGGGGTGTTTCCGCTCCGCCCACTCCGCTAGCGTCCAGCCATCGATGTACTCAAGCGCGAGATAGACGTTCCCATGCTCGGAGTACCCATACCCACGGTGCTTGACAATGTTCGGATGATCCAGGAGCAGAAGCGCCGAAAGCTCCCGGAGCGTCCTTGCATGAGTTTGCTTGTCGTCCCCGCTTGAATCCCGGTGACGCGCCAACTTGAGCGCACTTCTGCGGCCGTGTTTCTCAACGAGGAAAACGACAGCGAAACCACCGTTCCCAAGCTCCCTGATGACACGCCAACCATCAACGGACATTCCAGCACGCGGGAATATCGAAATCACGTTCATGGGGTCGCCCCAAAGGCTGCCTTCGGAAAGCGCACATTGGGAATTTTGAGCGTTCGACCATCTCCGACCAACTCTAAAGAGTAAACTGGGCTTGCACTCAACTGCGCTGATTCAGCCACTACCAGTATCTGTCGATTCTCCCCCGGCTGAATCGCCCCGGTATCAACTGACACAATTCGGGCACGAAGAGGCAAACCAACTCGTCCAGTCAACATTGCATCTCTCGGCTCCCAGGGTGCCTGTCCGACATGATTGACCACCATTGCATCAACCAGCACCCAGCCCTTCCCCCGATAGGCTATCGCCGACTGCACGAGAAAGCCTCGCCCTGCGTCTTTATAATCCTTGATTGGCGTAGCCGAGACGCCTTCCTTATCGACAAGTCCCAGCAGCACGAAGTCTTCGGGTCTGGGCGCTCGCGGTTGGTCAACGGGGCATGCCGCACCTGCTAACTCAGGACGCTGAACGTTGATTTGAATGTCCACTTCGGCAGGGTCTGTCACCAGCAGGAAGGCAGCTCGCGCGGGCGCCCGACCATCCGCGAAGAAGACCCCAACTTCGTAGCGCTCGCCTTCGGCAAGGTCGGCCACCGGCTGAACGATGACCGACCGCTCCCCGGCGTCTAGAACGCGAATCCGCGACTCGTCGAAGGTAAGGGTCTTCCGGTTGATAGGAGCCGGGAACAGGAAGAGCGTCGGCGTGCCGTGCTCCACCCGGACGACAGGAAGTGAATCGGCAGGGCCGTTTGCAACGGACACCGCGCGGTCCCGCTTCGCGCGTTCCGCTTGTGCCGCCATGGCTGGCGTCGCAGCCCCCCACGCGAGAACGAGCGCAAGGGCCAATCTGACCGGTTGGATCAAAGGCGCATGACCTCCCAGTGCCAGAAGCTACCACCAGGAAGCCGCGCGCAGGGGGGCCATCTACCGGGCCTCGCTACCGGAAGGGTCAGGCGCCCCATTGCGCTCAACGGAACGCCCCTCGTGCAAAGCAACTCGCCCCGGCGCAACTGTGAGCGGCGCCGGGGCGAAGTCAGGGACTGCGGTGGGGCGGTTCAGACCTCCTCGAACTTGCCGCCGAAGATGCCGTTCGCTTCGAGGGCGTCCTTGATCTCTTCGTCGACGATGAGGACCACGTTCCATCCCCAGGGCCGGAACACACGCGCACCTCCGACCTTAGACTTGTCGATCCTCAATCCAATAACGGAGCGGTACTCACCTGCCCTGTGTGCATGCAGCTCTTCGTCGGCAGTAAAGAACTGGACCTCCCGACATGCAGCATCATCAATGCAACGAATCGATCGCGTCGCATTGAGCAGGAAATAGTTTTTGGACTCGCCGTCAACGTCGACGGGGAATAGCTGAACATCATCGGGGGCCAGTTCACGGAACACCGACGCGACTCGCTCGCTGACGATCGGAGTTCCACCCGCTCCCGCGAACTCGATGTCTAGAGGCTCCCCGGGCCTGAAGATCGGAATTCTCAACCTGTCGCGAAGCTCGATAGGCCGTCCTTCGGTGAACCGCCAAATATCGTCGACCTCGTTTCCCGCTGAGTTGGCCGGGTCTGAGAGGTACCAACGACCCTTCACATACACATCAACCCCTAAGTCAAAGAAACGTCGTTCCACGGCCTATTCCTTGGCGCCTTTTGTAATCAGCGCCCGCATCTCCGACCCCGTTCTTACGAGTTCCTGCGCAATCTTGGCAAGCTCGCCCCTCAGTGCGGCCTGATACTGAGCAACACCTCTGCACGACCTCATCACGAAGCTAAGCCGACGCAGGACCACTCCGTGATACTCGGCGGGGTGAGGCCCCTTATGCCCTCGGATTCGCACCAGGTTAGCAGGATCACTCAATTTCATTCCCGCCCTGTTGAAGAGCCTCTCAAACTCTGGCGTCCACGGCCCGCCGTTCACGTCGGAAACCGTATTCTTGTCCGTGCAGATGTGATGCACTTGGCCATCGGGGTCGCCCCGGATCCCGCCGACAGCCCCCACCGCAGCCCCAACGCCTTCGCCTGCGCCCATCGCGACTGCGGCGACCGCCGTCGGTGCGAGCGTCACGTTCAGCACCCCAGCCGGCGAAATGGATATCGCCTGAACCTCCCCGGCCAGGGCGCCCGACAGCTGGAAGCCCCCTTCAAGCTGCGCCCGGGAAGCCGCCTGAGCGAAGCCCGGCATCTTCGGTCCCTGTGACGCCATCGCGCTCTTCCCGCCCAGCGCGGACAGCGCGACGATCACCAGGACGCGGGCCCCGTTGTCCCCCAGCACTTTCCCGAAGCGATGCCCAGCTCTCTCCAGGTCCGCGAAGCCCACCGCGTCCCGCGAATCGTCGATCAGACGCAGAAACCCCTGCCCGAGATTCCACACCGGCCCCGTCCCAAGATAGGCAATCAGCGAGGCCGTAAGGGCAATCGCGATGATCTTCGTAATGGGCTCAGGCGCGACCAGCATGACAAGGGCCGTTCCGATTATCGTCGTGACCATCGCCCGAAGAGCGGCAGGGTTCACCATGTCCCGAATCGCGTCCTCGACGCCGACCCACACGGTGTCGAGCGCGAAGTAGAGCGCTAGCATTCGCCGTTCGGAGGGGCCCAGCGAGAACCCACCGGAAAGCATACTCAGGCAGCTATGGGGCTCGTCCTGCCGCTGGCAGATGCGCTCGTATGCCGAGGGGGCCGACCTGCCTTGCGCGCCGTCAACGAAGCCCTCGGACGATGCGAGCAACGAGCGGCGACCGTCCTCCTCAACCTCCCCGAAGGCGACGTCGAGCCTCATGTCGAGCACGAGCTGCGCGACAGCACGCTTGAACTCGTCTTTGCCTATCTCGACAGGGTCGGATTCAACTGGCGTGAAGGCGATTGGCTCTCCGCGCCCAGTGTTCAAATGCACGACACGAGTCGACGCGCACCCGCTCGCAAGCAGCAACAGCGCAGCAATTCCTAAAGCTCTCATGTAGCCCCCGGGTCAGCCGCCAGCACATCGGCAAGCAAGGGGCCACATACCAGCCAAGTCTGACAACCTACATCGTCCCAGGAGACTAATCCGACTCCATGACGCTCGAACAAGCATGGGAGGATGCGAGCGCAGATGATGCGGGAAAATGGAGCAAGCCCCTCCCGCTTAGCTCCGGACTGACGTGTCAACTCCGCAGCGCCGATTCTCTGACGTGTCAAGATTTCGCGGCCACCGGGCTCACCATTTTTCGGAGGGCCACTTTCTGGCAGTTTACGGCACGGGGGCATCTGGCACTGCTCTTGCTTATCCACAAACTACCACGCCGCTGGCGTGGCTCGCGCCATTCAAAAGGATGAGATGGATAATTAGCCACTGCGGACCTGGTCCGTCGACCAAACAGACAGCACGAGCGACACACATTAGCAGGGATTCGTACTCCATTGTAGGGACACGACCTCACGCAATGGGTGTCTCCGAGATAGGTTCTAGTTCATAGAGCAGGCGTGACATCCACCTAGCTTCGCAGCATGAACTGTCGTGGAGCGCACGATGCGACGCTTTACAAGCGCGCATCATCACCGAAAGGAAATCACACATGACTATTCAGAAATCCCTTGCCAACGGCGATCAATACGGCTTCGGGACAAAGAACGGAGTATCAACGACACTCTTCGCAGAAAACCAGTCGAGCTATACCGTGACGGGCTCAATCACCTGGTCCGGCGAAATCACAAATTTCAGCATTCCACCAAAGAAACAGATCACCCTATTCAGATCCGCGCGCGGGAACGGCGAACCCGTCTTCGCCAAGAACACGGTACCTAAAACCGAGCCCTTGGCAATCATCAAGTTCACTTTCACACAGGGTGGGTAACGCGCTGGCTGCGCGCAGGGGCTAGACTCCTGACATGAAAACCATGTCCAGCGAGAATCTGACTCCCACGCAGTAGCTCTTCGCGGCAATCAATGGTCATTAAATCACCCAGATCATCGGCTCCGTGGCCCGTCTGCGGAGCGCAGACCTGCTTGAGACAGTGACTCACTAGCGGCCGCGCTCGGCGTCCACCCAGGCAACTTGTTCCGGCTGATGCGCGGCGGCATCACCGTCGGACTCTTCGAGATCGCCGCTGAGCGGCCCTTTGCCCTGACACCGATGGGTGAAGGGCCGCACTTGGTCAAATCAACTCCGCCGGCTTCGCGCCCGCGACGAATGCAGGGACGATGTCCACTTCGGCTTCATCGTCCTCGGCTGCGGCATCATGCGCCTGCGTCGCAGCTGTCCTGACATTTGTTAGAGACTGTTAGCGCGTCGCTCATCACACCCGGTAGACCGCAGAGGTCTATTACACCGTCGCCCCTAACGCGCGACAGAACCGCCTAACATGGGAGCCCGACAAACAATGGGCCAATGGAGACCGGCCAAGACCGCAACGGGCGACCGCTAGGCCGCCCCTCAGTGGGTGTCGGGCACTTCGGCGGACCTACTTTACCATTCACTGTCGCTTCTGTATGAAGGCGGCCGGGCGGCTGCGGTGAGTACGTAGTTCACGGCGTCGCGAGGTCCCAGACCAACCGCGCCGATTCCGCAGCCGCCCACTATCGGTTCGCGAGCCTCGCAACGGCGAACCCGGCCCCAAGCAGGGCCACGACGGCGACCGTAAAGGACACGTCCCCGGCCTGCTGGCGCAACGATTCGTTCTCGGCGCGCAGCCGCTCAATCTCCGCTGCGGTTCGAATGCAGCGGCTCTCCGACAGCCAGCAGCCGCCCTCAACCTCGACGGCGGCCGAACCTCCATCCGGGAAAAGCTGAGCGCGCTCGACGCTGATGACGTCCGAGCCCGACGCGGGATGCGCGAGCAGCACGGCCAGCACGAGCGCGCCGAGCTTCACTTGCCGCCCCGGGAGTCGAGTTGCTCCAGCACAGCAATCGCCGCAGCCTTCTCCGCAACCTGCCCAGCGGCAAGCGCCCCCGCCAGCTCAGCGCGGGCAATGGCGGCGCCCCCGAACAGAATCCGCTTGATGATGGTGAAGCCACCAGCAGCCGTCAGGGCAACTTGCAGCGCCGTCAGCATCAGCGCCAGGGAGAATGGCGCCCCAGCAGCGAGCGCGTTCGCTACCGCTCCAGCGAGGGAGACGCCAAGCACGAGGACCGCGCCGCCCCTGTCGGTATTAAAGAACGGGATGAACCCGCCACCGAACTTCCGCAGCAGGTAGACGAGCACCACCACCACCAGGGCGGCGAGCAGCGCGTAGTTCCGGCTCGTCACGGCATCAAGAAGAAGGCGCGCGAACTCCTCGAACTGCTCGGGGTTCGGCCCGACTACACCAGCGTCAACCATGTTGCCTCCGGGTTAGAAGCCCAGCCGCTCCAGTTCGGCCGCGAGCTTCGGGTTTGCTGCACGCCACTTCGGCGACAGGCGCTCGGCATCGAGGCGAGCCCACACGTCGGCGAGGGAACTCTGTTGGACCAGGGTGCGAAGCGGCGTGAGCTGAAGCGCGCTCACGTAGCCCGGCCACTGCACATGAGGGGAGTCGCCGAACCTGCCGCCCCAGACGAGTCCCGCCTTCGTGGCTTCCTCCCCCAGCACTCGGTAAGCCGACTCGCGCCAGTTCGGCTGAACGCCAGGTCGTGGGCTCGCATCACAGACGAAGTCGAAGGCGAGCCCGTAGTTGTGCGCGGACAAACCTGCGGGAGACGCCTTGCCGCCCTTCCCCGCCAAGTACAGCCGACGCAGCTCCGCCTGCTCCGTCAGGTTTCGGAAGCCATGCGTCGCGACGTAGCGAACGCCCCGGGCTGCACAGCGCGCGATGACCTCCCGGGACACGGCGACGAACGGCAGATAGACGCGGTCCAGGTCGACCCGCTCGAAGTTCGCATGGGTCATCACGAGCCCCGCCCGCCCGATTGGGTCATGCGAAGTAGCTCCAGCTCGACTACCTGCTGAACCTGAGCCGGAAGCCCTCGGATGAACTCGTCGCGCCACCGACGCAACGCGCCCAACTCCACGGCCACGGCGTTGATGCGCTCATCCTGCCGCGCGACTTTCTCAACGAGGGCGCGAATCTCCCCGACCAGGGACTTCGCGGCCCAGGTAAGGACGCCGACGCCCGCCGTTCCAAGCAGGGAGCCGACTACGAGTTGCACGGACTGAGTCTCTTCTGCGGTCACAGCGCCACCGGGTCGAAAGGGTGCCCCCGGTAAATGCGTGCGGCTTCTAACGATGGCTCAGACTGGGGACGCATCCCAGCCGCGCAAACTCTGATAGGCTCACACCGATGACACCTCTACCCCATAAACAGCTCATCGCCGCCGCGATTTGCTGCCGGAGAAGGCCGAGCAATGCCCGAATGGCTTAAGATATTGATACAAACTCTTGGTTCCGCCATCGCAACCGCGCTCATTGTCGGAAGGTTCAACCTCCTTTTCAATAAAACGCTAGAACGAACAAAACGTGATTTACAGGACTCACTAGCGAGCCGCGCGCGGCGTGCCGACTACCTAAGAAACCAAATAGACAAGCTCTACGGGCCTCTCTCATTTCTATTGGAGACAGCAAACACTCGGATTGAATGCGCCGAAGAACTATGGAAAGTCCTGAACGCGCAACAAGGTCCGGACAAAGCACCAGTCGAACCAGGGATACCTCCCACAGCCAAAAGGGCACTCGAACTTCAAGACAACTTCTACACACTCGCCCTAGACGCCGGAAACGAATCCATCAAGCTACTATATTCCGGATGGGCTTGGCTTGACGAAGACGATCAGTCGGATGTTCTCCTATACGTAAAAGACATCGACAGGAATAAAATTGAATTCACCAGTCTCGGGATCGCACACCTCCCAATCGAGTTCTACAATACGGAAAATAGCTCACACACAGTACTTGCCGTACCAATGATTCGAAACGATTCTTTCGCCAAACGCATTCTCCAGAAATTGGCAGAGAAACAGCGCGAACTCTCAGGACTCACACGGATACCAAACTAGAACTCCAACTCACAACCACCATACCCAACACGTCAAACGTCGCGAGACTCACCTTGTCGACTCATCGAACAACTGAATCATTCTCCACCAGTTCACATGTTTCCGCCCATTCTCGATCTTGCCGATCAGACAGCTTGCGCCAAGCCTCTGCATTCCGGATATTCATCACACGCTCACGTTCAACCCTGCGCAACACATACTCTCCAACCCTATCTAAATTCTCTGAAAGATCCGGCTCATCCAGCGACGCCAACTCCAGATACAACTGTTGCCGACGCACCTGCTTCTCAAGCGACATTGTCTCACGCACATGACGACCTGTCAGAGACCTCAGCTCTGAATGCTTGCGCTGCATTTCTGCCTTTAGATAACGACATGGATCGCTAACCTCCAATTTCTCACGCTCCCGACGCTTGGAAACTTCGAAAACCAAGCTTCCAGCCAACGCAACTAGGAGCGCAACAAACCAATACTTCACTGACCACCGCCGCCGCAGGAGCCCATTTGAAGCGCTCCAGCGAGACTCCCCGTGATAGCCACTCATAAATCCAGACATAAACACCCAGAGCGGGAATCCCAAAATTCCTACAAGAGCAAGCCATGCAGCGACCGAGTCCATGGCATCGAAATACACGAACAGCATGGGAAGCACAAACTGCGCCCCGGGGCATTCTCGACCCAGTCTTGACGCAAACCTAGTCCCTACTCCAGCAGAGACGTAGTGGTCTAGCTCCAAAGCCAGCACTATGACTCAGCGGGAACGTATCACTGATGCGAAGCTCGGCGTCGCGGTGATGATACGTCAAACAGGTTTGACGCAACACCATCCTCGGGTTCGCCAACCAATTTCTCTGCTATGTTAGGCCCTCTCAGTCGCGAGGCTTGAGGTTGTGGGCCAGCAACCCGTTCACGACGTAGGTCTTCGCAAAGCGAACGGTAATCATCATCACGTCACCGGCATCCGTCGACTCCACACGCGCCACCCTGCCCGGAGCGGCGCCATCGATTTTCTCTCCGGTGCGTAGCTCATCGGTGCGAATCCATCCGCGTTCAAGCGTCCGCCAGCGATGGTCTGGCGTCACGACGAGCACACGCCCATCCGTCATCGTGAGCGTGCAGCGCGCCGCCCGGTGCCTGCTGACGTGCGTCACCTCGAAGATGCCGCCGTCTCTCTCGTGCTCGTGCATGGTGAGCACCCGCATGCCGGGCCGGAGCATCTCGGCGGGCACTTCCGAACCATCGCCAAGCAACACCGGCTCCCACGGCGCGACACAGGTTTGTATCCGTCCGGCCAACGACGTGTTGAGAGGCGTTGAGCGAGGCGTCGGCGCCGAGGACCCTGGCCTGCATGTCGAAGCCAGGAGAGAGGCCGGAGTGGGCACGTGTCGCGGAAGCGTTCGAGGCGAGCGGGCTGACGCAAAAGGAGTTCGCCGCGCAGCGAGGCGTGCGGCTGAGCACGTTGCAGTCATGGGTGTACCGACGCCGACGTCAGCGTGGTGACCAGGCCTCGCCGGTGCGTCTGCTTCCAGTGGAGGTGGCTGGCGTGTCGCAGCCGAGCACGGTTCTGCTGGAGGTGGAGCTGGCCCGCGGTGCGCGCCTGCGATTCGCCGCCGGCACTGATGTGGAATACGTCGCCCGCCTCGTCACTGCGCTGGGGCGGTGAGGCGTGTTTGCCCTGCCCGCGTCGGTGCGCGTGGTGCTGGCCACAACGCCTGTGGACATGCGCAAGTCGATAGACGGCCTCATGGCGCTAGTGCGCGCCGAGTGGGGCGAGGACGTCTACTCAGGCCACCTCTTCGCCTTCGTCTCCAGGCGAGGCGACCGCATCAAGGTACTGACGTGGAGTCGAGGCGGCTTCGTGCTGCTGTACAAGCGGCTGGAGACGGGCCGCTTCCGGCTGCCGCCGGTGGACGACGGCGCGCAGACGGTGCACCTGGACGCCACGCAGTTGGCGATGCTGCTGGACGGCATTGACGTGGCCCAGGTGAGGCGCCAGCCCGCCTGGACGCCTCCCGGGCGCACGGGCACGTAAGACACCCGGCCTGGGACGCAGCGAGGCAGCGAGGCAGCGGCGTGTTGAGGCGGAGTGCCGCGCGAGCTTCCCATGAATCACTTCTGCCCCTGGCGCGAGGAGGCAGAGGAACTCAAAGAGCGCCTGACTTCGCTGGAGGCGAAGATGGCGACACTGGAGCGCCACGTCTTCGGCCGCAGGACGGAGAAGCTACCGACGGTGGCCGCCGAGCTGCGCGGGGACGCGGACTCGAAGGCGGCCCGGGCCGAGGCCGCGAAGAAGAAGCGCCAGGAGCGGGCCGCCCGGAAGGCGGAGGAGGCCCCGGCGCGGGAGATTCGCCACGCAGTCCCAACTGAGGAGCGCTACTGCCCGGCCTGCGGCAGCGAGGGCTTGAAGCCGCTGGGCAAGGGCCGCACCTCGGTGGTGTACGAGCACATTCCCGCGCGCTTCGAGAAGCAGGTGCACGTGCAGGAAGTGCTGGCGTGCGCGTGCGGCCGGGGCGTCGTCACTGCCCCGCCTCCAGCCAGGGTGGTGGACAGGGGCGAGTACGGCCCCGGCTTCCTGGCCCACGTGGTGACGTCGAAGTGCGCGGATGCCATGCCGCTGCACCGACTCGCCCAGCGGGTGGAGAGAAGCGGTGTGCCCATGAGTCGCAGCACCCTGACGGACCTCTTCCACCAGGCCGCCTCAGTGCTGCTGCCTCTCTCCCAGCACCTCTTGCAATGCATTGCCGCCGCGGACGTGGTGTGGGCCGACGAGACGCCACTGCGCGTGCTGGACGTGAAGAAGACGCGGCTGGGCTACCTGTGGACTTTCCTCACCCAGAATGAGGCGGGCGAGTGGCTCATCGGCTACCGCTTCAGCATGGGCCGCGCCAGCAAGACGCCCAAGGAAGTCCTGGGCCGCACCTCGGGCGCACTCGTGGTGGACGCGTACACCGGCTACAACGCGGTGACGCTGCCGAAGGGCCGAGTCCGCGTCGGCTGCTGGGCCCACGTGCGTCGCCGCTTCTTCGACGCGCTGGCCACCGCCCCCGAGGCGCGTGAAGCCCTGGACTTCATCCTCGCGCTCTACCGGGTGGAGGCCCAGGCGAAAGGCGCGGACGTGGTGCGCACCGCGGCTCACCGCGAGCTGCGCCAATTGCACAGCGCCCCCGTCCTCACGCGGCTGCACGTCTGGCTCGAAACGCAGGCGCCGCACCACCTGCCCAAGAGTCCGCTGGGCCTGGCCATTTCCTACGCGCTGAAGCAGTGGGAGGCCCTCACGCGCTTCGTGGAGAATGAGCGCCTGCCCTTGGACAACAACCGCTCCGAGGCGGCGCTGAGGAAGGCGGCTCTGGGCCGTAAGAACTTTCTCTTCGTCGGCCACGAGGTCGCGGGTGAAAACCTCGCGGGCCTCTACGCACTGGTGGCCACCTGCGAGGCCAACCAGGTCAACCCCGAGGAGTATCTGGCCGACGTGCTGCTGCGGGTGCAGACGCATCCCAACTCACGCATCGGTGAGCTGCTGCCCCACGAGTGGAAACGTCGCCGCGTCGCCGAGCCGCCTGACGTCGCGCTTCAGCTTCAGCCCAGTCCCTGAACACCTCCCGCGTCGCGGCGCTCGCCGAACACGGTCCTCGTCCGTCATCAAGCCTCCCGGCACGACGTCCACCGGACGGTTACCGCTGCTCGCGATGTCCCGGGCTGGTCTCCCCACGGTGGCCCCAGCTCTCCCCGCTACGCCCGAGGAACCCGCCGACCTGTACGAGCTGCGGGCCCTCCTGCGTCGCATCCGCAAGCCCGAGCACCTCGCCATCGTCCGCCGCGCCCTTGCCGGTGAGCCTCTGTCCGCCGTCGGCGAGCAGGACACGACGCTGAACACACTCATGTCGTGCGCGGCATTCGTCCTGCCACTGTCCACGCCTGAGGCCGTCGTCATCGAACTGTTCCGCGCGTCCTTCGCTGCAACGAACTGGAGGGAAGGGACGGAGCACCTGTGCGAACAGGCCGTCCTCAAGCTGCGGCGTCATCGCGAGCGTCGGAAGGCACGGGATGCCGCACGGCTCGCAGACAACACGGCCATCTGGGAAGCCCTGGGCAGTCGCGCTCCTGAATCCGCATCGAGCGACAGCCCGGGACTCGAGGAGGACGCTCCCGACCCCGACGCGTGGATGAAGGAACTCTTCCTCGACATCACGAAGGACACCCGAAGGCAGATTCGAAACTGTGAAGCGAACGTCGCCATCGTGCTCGGCAAGTCGCCCGAGTGGCGCGGCGTCTTCCGCTTCAACGAAGTCACGAAGAAGTTGGAGGTGGATGGCGGTCCCCTCGGCCCCAACGTGGACATTGAGACGCTCGACGTCCTGGTGGCCAACTGGATTCAGCTCAGCAAGTACGGGCGGCTCGGGCTGATGCCGAAGGCGCACGTCGTCGCACAGCAAATCCTCGCCGTGGCAAAGGCCAATAGCTACGACCCGGTCGCCGACTACCTCGCGGGACTCGTCTGGGATGGAACGCCACGGCTCGACGGGATGCTCGCGACGTACTTCAGCGCGCAGGGGGATCCTCGATACCTCCAGGCCGTCGGCGCGAAGTTCGCCATCTCGGCGGTTGCGCGTGCCCTTCGCCCCGGGTGCAAGGTCGACACGGTCATGATTCTGGAGGGCCCCCAGGGCCTGCGGAAGTCGACGGCGTTCAGCATCCTGGGGGGCCGCTACTTCAGCGACGCGCCCATCGACGTCACCAGCAGGGACAGCGCCATGCTCGCCTCTCAGTTCTGGCTCATCGAACTGGCCGAACTGAGCACGTTCCGCAAGAGCGAGGACCAAGCGCTCAAGGCGTTCATCACCCGGACGGAAGACACCTACCGGCCGCCCTTCGGACGCTCCAACGTGCAGGCCCCGCGACGCTGCGTGTTCGTGGGGACGACCAACGATGACGACTACCTGCTCGACCCCACGGGACAGAGGCGATTCTGGCCGGTGAAGTGCAGCCGCATCGACACCGACGCCCTCAAGCGCGACCGCGACCAAATCTGGGCCGAAGCCATCGTGCGCTTCCACCAGGGCGAGGACTGGTGGCTGAGCAACGAGGAAGCGGCAGGGGCCGAGCAGCAGGCCGCGCTGCGCATGGAAAATGTGGGGGACAGCCGCAAGGAAGTCATCCTGCGGTGGATTCTGGAGATGCCGCCCGAAAAGCGCCCCTCGGACGTGACGCTTCTCCATGTGGGCATCGAAGCCTTCGCGCTCCACCAAGCGCAGGTTGACCACCGGATTTCACGGGAAATCGGAGCGGCCTTGAAGTCGCTGGGCTTCACCCGGGGCCAGCGCCGAATGGGAGACGGGAAGCGCCCGCTCGTTTACTACATCCCTGACGAACTGCGGCATGCCCCCACGGAGAAGCGGGGCGAGCGGAGCAAGGACAACCTCAGCAACTGGACGCACTCGCAGGCAACTCGTTAGAGTGAGATCCGCCCACTGGAGTGGTAGACAACGCACACAAAAGACCACCCTCACACAAGGAATCTCAAAACGACAAAGAGCTCCAAAACAAGACGCGACAGGAGACGCGAGCGAAGAGCACAACAGCAACTCCAAACAAGCCCCCAGAGAACCTTCCAACATCTAGCAACGGTGCATCGCCAGGAAAAAGGACCCGAAAGACTACTCATTCCAACAGAACAGCTTGGCGTGCCCGGAATCCCCCACGAAATGCACATCGCATTTGGGGATTCCAATGACGATCCATCAAATCACGATAAAATCATCAACGCACAGAAAGACGGCACGGCACGTGACTTCACCGTAACCGCACACCTGGCCAAAGAACCGGGCAAGGATTCTCAGGAGCTAAAAATATCGCTCGAGCCCTCTGAAGGCGGATCATTCATTCGTGCACACCCAGACGCAGACACAGCAGTCATCGACACCTACCTCGGTCAAATCCAAGTTCACGTCAATGCTGCAAAGGAGTTTTCTGCCCTTAGCCACCACTGCAAAGCGACTGGCATCGAGGCGGGGTTCGCAAAATACAGCGAGGTAATTGCCCCCCTGATAGACCACATGTCGTTCCACAACGACATTCCAGTTTTCACGCACTACATCGCACTATACGATCACAAGCACAAAATTTTGACGGCATCCTATGTCACCCCCTATGCCGCGCGCCCGGTCAGCGAAGAGCGATTAGTTTTCGACCTTACGCTCAAGCCCTTCTACGCACTCTATCGAGAGGCAGTTACGAACTCGAGCGTCTACTATCAGTTTCTATGCTACGCAAAAATCCTAGAAGGCATTATCCGAAAAACATATCCAGAACTCCTGCGCGCGGCAAAGGAACTGGGGATGACACCTCCGAAGCTTGATGCACGCGTCGAGCCGCACAAAGAGCTTAGCGGTGCCGCAAAGCAATGGGTCGGAAGGACGATCCAGCAAACCTTCAATGACTATCTTCAGCCAGAGTTCAGGGATGCAATCGCCCACTTCTCCCTCGACGATTCAGATCCCATTGTCGTGAGCAACTACATCTCCAGTTCTCACATATCAAACAACTTGCTCCTAGCACGCATGTGCGCCCGTGGCGCAATAGCAGCAATCGAGAAGATCCGTTGGGAACTAGCTCCTCTGTTGGCTGAAAAGACTAGAGCGGCCCCTTAGCGAACCTATCGAGTGGGCGTGCGAGCGGAAATCGTCGCCGCAGAGAAGCTTGCGAGCCACTCCTGAAAGCCGCACGCATTTAGAGAAGGTGACGCCTTCCGCCGACCTCCCCAAGCACGGCCCCTCGGTGATTGCCGGGGTCATCCAGCGATTGAGCGTCTCGCAGCTCAAGCGCCACAAGCTGTGCCCGCGTGCGTGGTTCTTTCAGAAGGTCATGCGCATCTCCGAGCCCAGCACGGGAGCGCAGCAGGTTGGCACCGAAGGACACGCCCAGCTTGAGCACTTTCTTGCGACGGGCGAAGACGTGCTGGGCACATTCGCTAGGGCGGGCGCCCATCTACTGCCCACACCCGGTCCCGACCTGCTCATCGAGCAGCCCCTGAACGGTGAACCGCCGCTGATGGCAGGCGGCATCCCCTTCACCGGATTCATCGACCTCGTAGACGCTAGACGGCTCGCCTCTGACGGCGTCCTCCGCATCACCGACCACAAGTTCACCAGCAACGTCGCGACGAATGCCGCGAGCGCTGAGCAGCTCGCCGACGCCGACACGGAGCCCGGCTTGCAGATGGTCGGCTATGGCGCGTGGGCACTCAGCCAGGTTGAGCGCTTCCCGGGGCTGCGCACGCTGGAGCTTGAACACCTCTACTACCAGACCCGGGGCCAGCGCCTTGCCGCGTCCGTCGTCGCAACGGTGCCCGCCGAGCACGTCACGCACGAGTGGCAGACAAAGGTCGAACCCCAGGTCGAAGCGATGAAGGAGCACGCGCAAGCCGCCCGAGCTTCCGACGTGCCCGCGAACTACGGCCCCGCCTGCGGCAAGTACGGCGGATGTCCGTTCATGGCGAAGTGCCTCACAGGAGAGAACAAGACGATGTCCCTGCGTGACAAGCTGCTCAACAAGGCTTCCGAGTCCGCCCCCCTTACCGTTGCCGCGGTCGAACGCGATGCCGTGGAACTGCCCGCCGTGCTTCCCCCGGATGCGCCCACACCGACGCCCGTGCAGACCGCTCCCGAGGTCACCCAGACCACTGAGCAGCCCGCGCCGAAGCGTCGCGGTCGCCCTCGCAAGACGACTGAGCCCGAGCAGCCCACCGACACGGCCCCGTCACCTACGAGCGCGCTTCGGGTTCTCTTCGTCGACTGCATCCCGACGACGTTCGACGGACCGAAGCCCGAGTCACTTACGAGCTACGTCGACACCATGCATCGCAAGGTGGCCGAAGCGGGCGGGGTCGACGACGTGCGCTTCGCGGGCTCCGACTCGGCGCTCGGGTTCGGCAAGTGGCGCGGGGCCCTAGCCATGGCGGCGCGCGCCGAGCTGCCCGCCCCCCGCAGCTACCTCGCGCTCGGGGTCGCCCAGTCGGAGCTGATGCAGGTCATCGTCGAGGCGCTCGAACCGGCTTTCGACATGGTCGTGCACGGGGTTCGGTAGGCAATCCCCAATCATTTACCATAGACAATAAAGCCAACCAGGCACAGGGACGAGGTGGACCTCGCCCCCCCTCGCCTTAACGTGAACAGTCGCACGATTCGCCACTGCATCTGAAAGTATCGCAATCTGTTCTGGCCTTAGAAAATCATACCCCGAGCAATCGTCCCCCCCCAAACAAACTTAGTAGCAACAGTAGGACCGCCCCCTGGCCTATATATAACAATGGCTCCCTCATAGGGACGCCTCTCAGTCGGCACCGAAAGCCACTGTTCAATCTCACTGGCGACGCCGTAATGCAGCTTGTCCTTATTCAACAAATTACCCGTCGGCTCAATTTGTGAATCAGACTTCTGACCATCAGGAGTATTCGCAACGCGTGGCTTCCCAGCGATCTGCGCACTCGCGTATCCAGCTCCAATAGCGAAGATTCCAACAACAAGCGCGCCCAGGATCTTCATCGTTCCTCCAACTACTCCTGCGGGGTTCTGACCGCCCTGCCACGTCTTCGCGGCATCATACAACCTCCGTAATTCAGCGAGACAGGGATCGCGTCGCTCCATCGGCTCGATTTACTTCGCAACATCTGCCCACTACCCCAGCATGAAACTTCTTCACCGGCTTCACCCGGGCGCGGCGACTTTAGCCGAGCGCCCCGCCACCGCTGCGCCCGCGTCTCTCGCGAAGCTCACTGGCGACCGCTCGACTAGCGCGAAGGGGCAGCCCGTGGGCTGGTCGCCAGACCTCGCACGGGTGCTCGGCCTTCCGCGCCGCGACCTCGCGAGTACCTACGCCAGTGCCGACTTCGTCGCGCTGGAAGCCGCGCTGCGCGCCCCTGCCGACACGCGTTGCACTTGCGGAGCGCTCGGGAAACGGTGCCCGTCCGCGTTGCTTCCCATCCAGCGCCTCGCCCTCTTGGAAGCCGCGCGCACGGGTGGTGGGCTCTTCCCCATCGGCGTGGGGCACGGGAAGACGCTGGTCGACCTCCTGCTGCCGCTCGTCGTGCCCGGGTGCAAGGTCGCCGTCCTACTCCTACCGTCGAACCTCCGCGCCCAGCTCATCGAGGTCGACTGGCACTTCTACGGCGGGCACTGGCGCTTGCCCAACCTCGCGGGCGGCAGGTGGTTCCGCCCCGCCCTGCCTGTCCTTCACGTCATCACTTACGAGAAGTTTTCGACCCAGGAAGGCACCGACCTCCTGACGCGCATCCGGCCCGACCTCATCATCTGCGACGAAGCGCACAAGCTGAAGGACCGGAAGAGCGCCCGCACTGGCCGGTTCCTTCGCTACCTGGAGCTGAACCCCGAAACGCGTCTCGTGGCTCAGTCGGGCACGCTCGCGACGCGCTCGCTGAAAGACTACGCCCACCTCGCGGAGTACGCGCTGCGTGACGGCAGCCCGCTACCGTTGAAGCAACACGTCGTCGAGGAGTGGGCTTCGGCGCTCGACCCCGGAACAACCGTCGCCCCTCCGGGTGAGCTACTCAAGCTCGATGACCCGTATTATCAAGTCGCGCCGCTTGAAGGGGAGAACGAAGTCGAGCGTGAGCGCCGGCGCGTTCGAGACGCCTATCGTCGGTGGCGCAACTCCACGCCGGGGGTCGTAGCCACGGACGAAAGCGCCGTCGGCATGCCGCTCGTCATTCGCACGCGCGACCCTGGGCAGGTCCCCGACGAGCTGCTCGCCCACATTCAGACGGCACTCGGCGGGCAACGCCCCGACGGCGAAGAGTTCGTCGACGAGCTGCAACGCGTGGTGTGCGCCCGACAGCTCGCGAGCGGCTTCTTCCACCGCTGGCGCTACCCGGACGTCCAGGGCGTTCCGCAGGACCCCGAGCTGATCGTTCGGTGGTTCGCTCGTCGGCAGGAGTTCAACCGGGAGCTGCGCGAGCGCCTCAAGCGCCCCGCCGAACACCTCGACTCACCGGGGCTACTCGTGCGTGCCGCGATTCGCGCCCACCAGTCCCCGCCCTACGACGGGGAACTGCCGACTTGGCGCGCGATGTCGTGGCCCTCGTGGGCTGAGATTCACAAACGCATTGTCCACGTCACCGAAGCCGTGTGGCTCTCCGACTTCATTGTGCGTGACGCGGCAAAGTGGGCGCTACGCAAGGGGCAGCCGGGAATCGTCTGGGTTGAGTTCCCGGAGCTTGGCCAGCGCATCGCGAAGGCTGCGGGCGTGCCTTTCTACGGCGGCGGCCCGGAAGCGTCGGCGACCATCATCCGGGAGAGTGGGAAGCGGTCCATCGTCGCTTCGCTTCGTGCCCACGGCACGGGAAAGAACCTGACGATGTTCTCGCGGATGCTGTTCGTGAATCCACCGGCCGACGGCGCTGCGTGGGAACAGGCCATCGGCCGATGCCACCGATAGGGGCAGCTCGCCGACGAAGTCGAGGTCGAGCTGTACCAGCACACCGACGAGCTTGTCGGAGCCTTCCAGAAGGCTCGCGACTTCGCCCGGTTCATCGAGCAAACAGAAGGCACGCCGCAGAAGCTTTGCTTCGCGAACCATGGCTGCGTAGCACACCAAAGCGCGGCGAAGCGCTAGCGCAAACGTGTCCCCACTTTGCCGCCTATGTGCGGCAGTAACTTTGGCTGCACACCCCTTTCACTGGTCGAGGGGGCGGGGTGACAATCATGTACTTAATACAAGGGGCCCCATCAGGCAGATTCACCTTGAACGTGCGACCATCAGACGCCTTGCAGTCAACCCCACCACACTTCTCAACATCCACCACCTTCCAATCCGGAATGACCTTGGCGGATTTTCCCGCCGCCTTAGAACAAGCATTGTCGGCAGCTTTTGTCCACGCTGGGTCCGCTTGATCTTGAGCCTTGGCATCTACCGAGAGGAAGAGAATCGAGCACACTGCGCTTACTACGACATGCATTTTCATTGAATCGCTCCTGTGACGACACCGGCAGCACGGAGCATAAACCATGCCGCTTCGCCTTCGGCAGTGTCAAGACAGACAACAGGGGCAAAGCCCCCTGTGGAGCACGCCCGTTGACGCGTCAGCCGCAGAAACTGACACGTCAACCGGCCTCGTTACACAAGGACTCCTGATGCATCGGCCGGTGCCACCGACAGGGGCAGCTCGCCGATGAAGTCGAGGTCGAGCTGTACCAGCACACCGACGAGCTAGTCGGGGCCTTCCAGAAGGCCCGCGACTTCGCCCGGTTCATCGAACAGACGGAGGGCACGCCGCAGAAGCTATGCTTCGCGAGTCACGAGTCAGCCACGCATTAACGCCGCGACTTTTCTGGGAAGAGTTCGCTCTTCACACCAACCATTCCCAAAATCAGAAATTCGTAATCAGCAAAATCTCTCGCTGCCCCCACAAGCTCTATGCGCTGAAAATCAAGTGCATTGACAACGTCTTCCCGTTCCTCCTCCGTCAAATCGTCTCGAATTACTTCGAGAGCTTGGCCAAGCAACACGACCGCTCGTGCGGAAGCAAGGAGTTCTTCACGAGCAGTCTTACTCTCGGCCCAGCAGGTGTTTAGACACTCTTCAAACGACTCCTGGGTTGCATTGGCCCATTTCTGGCGCGCCCGCATCTCGGCGGCTGCGAGAAAGTCGCGGGCACTCTTTCTGCGTTGTTCACGCTCTTTCATTGACA
This sequence comes from Myxococcus sp. NMCA1, assembly GCF_026810205.1. Classification (NCBI taxonomy): domain Bacteria; kingdom Pseudomonadati; phylum Myxococcota; class Myxococcia; order Myxococcales; family Myxococcaceae; genus Myxococcus; species Myxococcus sp. NMCA1. The sequence continues at coordinate 6,246,652 of NZ_CP113950.1, forward strand.
TGTCGCAATCATAACATCGTTCGGGGCCGCTCTCGCGTGCTTAGGGGCGATTGCTCCGCTCAGACCCGCCGTTACTCTCTCACGCTGCTCCGCACGCTACCCTTGGGCCACTCTCAAAATCCGCACGCATTTACGTGGGGTCAGCGCACTTCGCCGCTGACGCCACCCAAGCCGAAGGGCCCACGTAACATGAACAATGCACTGACGAAGATTGCCACCGCGCAGGCTGCGGCTGGCGGACGCTACCCGCGATTCGGTCGCTACCTGCTCGAAGTCGAGGTCATCCGCACGAAGGAGGGCTTCAAGGGCGACTCTGCCATCGCCGAGCTGAAGGTTCGCGAGGCCGAGCCCCTCGTGGGTGGCGAGACTCCGAGCCGACCGGGTGAAACGGTCGACTACGTCGAGAACCTGAGCGACCAGAAGAAGGGCGGCGGCGGACGCTTCAAGTCCTTCCTGATGACGCTCGTGGGTGCCGACGAGTACGAGTTCGCCAATCCGGCCGCCCTGAAGAAGTTCTTCGACGAGCGGCAGGCGGGTACGCACCTCCTGATTCGCTGCGAGGTCTTCCCGAAGCAGCTCCCCGCGAAGGAGGGCCACGCCGGGAAGGTCATCAGCGGCTATCGCTGGTCGCACGTCGAGCTGAACGACGAGTAGCTCGCCCAGGCTGAGCGCGCGCGCAAGGCGAGCAAGCTCCCCGCGCTCGCCGACGCCCTCGCCTGACGCCGGGCGGCGACTGACGGCGCGCTTCCGTCGGCGGCTGGCCCACGACACGGGCCGCTTTCCCATTCCCAAAGGCAGCCTTCATGAATGTCTGGTCCTTCGACACGGAAACGTGGCTGATTCAGCCCGGCTTGCTCGCGCCCCCTCTCGTGTGCGGCAGCATCGCGGCGGCAGCTCCAGGCAGCGAACGGCTTCTTGACAAGGCCCAAGCCCGGCAGTTCTTCCGTCAGGCCATCGCCGCACCTGACACGCACATTGTCGGCGCAAACCTCGCCTACGACCTGGGCGTCATGGCGGCGGATGACCCGCGCTTCGTGGCGCCCATCTTCGCGGCGCTCGAAGCGGGCCGCCTGCATTGCGTCCAGATTCGCGAAGCCCTTATCGACATCGCGAGGGGGCTCTACGGCGTGGACCCGTCGACAGGCCGGAAGCTCGACGATGACGAAGGCGCCCGCTACCCGCTCGCGCTTCTCGTGCAGCGTCATCTCGGGCTCGACATCAGCGAGGACAAAAAGAACCCGAAGGCATGGCGCCTGCGGTACGGCGAACTCGACGGCGTGCCTGTTGAGCGCTGGCCGACGGAAGCCGCTGCGTACCCGAAGCGCGATGCCCGCTACACGCTCGACGTCTTCTTCCGGCAGGAAGCCGTAGCACGGGAGACGCCGAACGGCGGCAACCTGCATGCCGAAGCCGAGCAGATGCGCGCCGCATTCGTTCTCCACCTCGCGTCCACCTGGGGACTCCGAACGAACGGTGACTCAGTAGCCGTCCTGCGGGAGCGGGTGGAACGGGAGTGGGGAGAGAACCGGGCCAAGTTCCAGGCGGCGGGCATCTACCGGGTCGATGGCTCGAAGGACACGAAGCGCCTCGCAGCGCTCTTGACTGCCGCCTATGACGGGCAACCGCCCATTACCGCGCCCAGCGACCGATTCCCCGACGGCCAGGTCGCGACCGACCGTGACACGCTGCTCGGTTCGGGTAACGCGCTCCTCGAGGACTTGGGCAAGAGCGGTCGCGTCGACAAGTACAAGTCGACTTACCTGGACGTCGTCGAAGCGGGCACCTCGCTCCCAATCAATCCGCGCTTCAACGTGCTCGTCAGCACCACGCGCGTTTCGAGCGACTACCAGCAGCTCCCCCAGAAGGGCGGCATCCGGGAGGTCCACGAGGCCCGTCCCGGCTTCGTCTACTGCTCGGTCGACTACGGCGGGCTTGAGCTTCGCACCATGGCTCAGCGGGCCATCTGGGAACTCGGCTTCTCGAAGATGGCCGAAGCGCTGAACAGCGGGCTCGACGTTCACACCCTTGCCGCCGCTGAGTTCCTCGGGGCCAGCTACGACGAGCTGCTTCCGAAGGTGAAGGCGAAAGAGCCCCTCGCCGTCGCCTTCCGACAGCTCGCGAAGATTCTCAACTTCGGCAAGGGCGGCGGGATGACGGGCGGCTCGCTTGTCTACAACGCACGCGCGAAGGACCGCGTCTCCTTCTGCCTGCTGGCGAAGCGCGCAGACGTCTGCGGTGTCGAGCGCGTTGTCGTGCATGTCCAGCGCAAGCCGAAGATGGTCTGCCGGGCCTGCGTCGAAGTCGCCAAGGAACTGGATACGAAGTGGCTCAACGCGTGGCCTGAGCAGCGCGAGCTACAGCAGCGGGCGAAGTCACGCACCTACGGGGGCGGCTTCGCCGACGTGATGATTCCGGGGGCGAACATCCTGCGCGGCGGGTGCGGCTACACGCAGATTCTCAACACGCCATTCCAGGGGCTCGGCGCTGTCGGGTGCAAGCTGGCCATGTGGCGCGTCAGCCGCGAGATGTACGTCGACCGCCGCTCGCCGCTCTACGGCTCGCGACTCGTCCTCATGGTGCATGACGAGCTGATTAGCGAGCTGCTCGCCGATGACGCCCAGCGGATGCACGACGCAGCCGAGCGCAAGGCGTACCTGATGCGCGAGGCGATGAAGGAGACGACTCCCGACTTGGCACCGGCAATCGAAGCTGAACCCGCGCTGTCTCGCATCATGTCGAAGGACGTCGCCACGGTGCGCGACAGCTCCGGACGGCTACTCGTCTGGGAGCCACCCACGAAGCGCGCGGCCTGAACCACGCTCGAAATCCGCACTCATTTAGGGAGGGAACCCTTTTCCAGATTGGTGCAACGCATGGCCAAGCCAACCGACGCGCTCGAACAGCTCCCGCCCGCTCTCTGCCCGTATCTCGACGCGGACCTCGACGACGCGGTCGCCTTCGATGTCGCCGACTTCCACGAGCTGCGCTTGCTGTCCACGCTGGGAGGTGAAGCGACCTCCCATCATCTCCTGGTGGCGGCCCGCTGATGCCGACGACTCGGAATCTACTCGTGGCACTCGACCCAGGGCTTCGCGAGTGCGGCGTCGCGCTCTTCGATCTGGACTCGGGCGAGCTACTCGCGGCGGGCATGCCCACGAATACTGAGCGGAAGGCCCGTGGGCTTGCGGCATGGTCGAGCATGGCGGGAGCGGTCGCCGCATTCGTTTCGTCGTTCCTGGAGCCGTTTAGAGCCGCTGGCGGGGCTGTTTCCGTCACCATCGCGAGCGAGTGCCCCCAGGTCTACACGGCCGGGAAGAGCAAGGGCGACCCGAACGACCTGATTGAACTCGCGGGCGTCGTCGGCCGGGTTGCCGGTGGGCTCGGCGCGGCGAGTGAGCGCAGCTTCCTGCCGCGAGAGTGGAAGGGAACGCTCGACGGAGACGTCATGGTCGAGCGCATCAAAGCGCGCCTCGGCGAGCGATCGCACGAACACCTGCGAGTGCAGCTCCCGCGCGCCCAGGACAAGCACCACAACGTTTGGGACGCCGTCGGCATCGGCCTTCACGTCGTCGGCCGCCTCGCGCCCCGGAAGGTCTTCCCGAGGTAGCCATGCCCGTTAACCAAGAAGCTCCCCCCGAGTTCCTCACGGTCGACGAGGCCGCAGCACTTCTGCGCGTGAACCGAAAGACGCTCTACGAGTCGATTCGGCTGGGTCAGGTGCCGGGCGTCGTTCGCATCGGGAAAGCGCTGCGAATCCACCATGCCGCGCTGGTAGAGTCCCCCGCCGGGAAGGGCCGCGATTCTGCGCTTTGGAGTCGACGATGAGCGCCAGGTTGCGGAAGTGGACGACGAAGGAAGGAAAGTCTGAGGAGGCGTGGCAAGTGGACTTCGTGTTTCAGCATGCGGACGGACGGAAACAGCGAGTCGTGAAGTTCTCGCCCGTCCAGACCCGTCGGGGTGCTGAGCAATACGAACGCGAGCTGCGCAGCGCCTTGCTCAACGGGACTTTCCGAAAGGAGCAGTGCGGCGAGGAAAGCCCCATCACGCTTGCGGACTTCACTCCGCGGCTCCTCACCTACAGCGAGAACAACAACAAGCACTCAAGCGTCGACAGCAAACGACAGATTCTCAGAGACCATATCCTCCCTGGTGTAGCCCCCTGAAGAGTCGGACAGGCTCGTTCGGCTAGAAAGCGAGTCTGATGATGGAGAAGAAGACGACAGAGGACGCCCCGGAGGCGGATGGTGCCGAGCCAGGAGGACGGCGGCGCCGTTACTCGGCAGAGGAGAAGCTGAGGATGCTCTCCGAGGCAGAGTCGCCCGGCAGCAGTGTGTCGCTGGTGGCGCGCAAGTACGGCGTCAACCCCAGCCAGTTGTTCCGCTGGAGGCAGCTGAAGGAGGCCGGCAGCGTGTCGGGGCTGAAGGCCGGCGAGGCCGTGGTGCCCGAGTCCGAGATGCAGCAACTCAAGGCGCAGGTGCGCGAGTTGCAGCGGATGTTGGGCAAGAAGACGCAGGAGGTGGAAATCCTGCGGGACGCGATTGCCCTGGCGCGCGAAAAAAAACTGCTGTCGCCCGCGGCCTTGTCGAAGCTGGAGGGCATGCTGTGAGTGCGGTGTCTCGGGTGCTGGGCGTCTCTCGCTCCAACCTGATGCGCACTCCGGGACCTCGGCGGCCCCGGGCGACCGACACCGATGCCGACCACCAGGCGCTGGAGGAACTCAAGGCCGTTGTCGGCCAACGCGTCACCTACGGGTACCGCCGAGCCGGCGCCGTCCTCAACCGGCAGCGCCGCCAGGAGGGCAGGCCCGCCCTCAACCACAAGCGCGTCTACCGTCTCATGCGCCAAGGCCGCCTGCTGCTGCAACGGCATACCGGCAAGCCGACGCGTACTCATGAGGGCCAGGTCGTCACCCTCAAGTCCAACCTGCGGTGGTGCAGCGACGGCTTCGAGGTGCGTTGCTGGAATGGCGAAGTCGTTCACGTCGCCTTCAGCCTCGACTGCTGCGACAGGGAGGCCATCGCCTTCCAGGCCGCCGCCCAGCCTCCCACCTCGCTCACCATCCAGGACCTCATGGCCGAGACGCTCGAAGCCCGCTTCGGCCCGGGCATCTCAAAGGCGCCCCACCCGGTGGAGTGGCTGTCTGACAACGGCCCCGTCTACACCGCCAAGGACACCCGTGACTTCGGCCTCAGCCTCGGCCTGCGGGTGTGCACCACGCCCGCCTACTCCCCCCAGAGCAACGGCATGGCCGAGTCCTTCGTGAAGACCTTCAAGCGCGACTACGTGTATGTCGATGAGGTGCCCTCGGCCTCACACGTTCTCGCCCAATTGCCCCTCTGGTTCGACGACTACAACCGCTGCCACCCGCACCGCGGGCTGAAGATGAAGTCACCCCACGAGTTCCGTACTGCTAACTCTCATCCCTGAGCTGTCCGATTTGACGGGGGCAACTCCACTCCCCTTCTTCGGGAAGGTGGCGCTCGCGAACATCCGCTTGGCCGAAATCGAAGACTTCAAGGCGCACATGCGCAAGAAGAAGTCGGCTGCTCACAAGCGGAAGGACTCCGCGTCAAAGCGAGCCATCCGGAAGCGGCAGCGTAGCGAGCCCAAGCCCCTGAGTCTGAAGACCATCAACAACGTGCTGACTGTGCTTCACAAGCTCCTGACACTCGCAGAAGAGCATGGGGTCATCCGGCAGGCGCCGCGCGTAAAGCCCTTTGGGAAGCTACCGAAGCCTCCCTTCGACTTCCTGAGCTTTGAGGAAGCGGATCAGCTTCTCGCCGTCGCTGAGCCCGAATGGCGCACGTTGCTGCTCGTCGCCATCAAGACGGGGCTTCGGCAGGGAGAGCTGATCGGGCTCCAGTGGAACGACCTGACCCTCGCGCGGGGCCTGCTTCACGTTCGCAGGACCATCTGGCGCGGAATTGAGGGCTTGCCGAAGGGTGGGCGTGAACGGACGGTCGACTTGCCCGCCTCCGTGGTTGATGCGCTCAACGCCCACCGGCACCGTCGGGGGCGGTTCGTCTTCTGTCAGGAGGACGGGCAGCCACTCACCAAGGGCAAGATGGCGGCACCGCTGGGTCGCGCCCTCCGGGCGGCAGGCATCACCCGCGAAGTGGGGCAAATCGGCTGGCACGACCTGCGCCATACCTACGGCAGCCATCTCGCGATGAGGGGTGTCCCGCTGAAGGTGATTCAGGAGCTGATGGGGCACGCGACCATCGAGATGACGAATCGCTACGCCCACCTGAGCCCCGACACTCGGAGAGAGGCAGTCGCCGTTTTGGACCGGCCTCTCGCTCTGCCGTGCGACATACGTGCAACATGGAAGGAGTCCGCTCCTAACCGCACGTAATCACTGAATAATTTAATGCACGAGCCGGGGATCGAACCCGGACGGCCCTTACGGGCCAGCGGATTTTAAGTCCGCTGCGTCTGCCAGTTCCGCCACTCGTGCCCTGCTGCGGGCAGCACCCTACAGGGCCTGTCCTACCTCCGGCAAAGGCCTCGTGCAGCCCCCGGCTCTCTTCCTTTTCCGCTGGGGCTCCAGGCAGGCCTGGGCGCCCGCCTCGCGTCCTACGGCGCCCCTGGGCCCGCGCCAGGGGGCTCGGGGATGCGCCAACCCCTCAAGAGCGTTGAAGAATCCAGGGCCCTGGGTCGGATTCGCCGCCTGGGAAGCCGGTTCCGGGCCCCTTCTCTTCACAGTTCGACGGCCGGGATGTGCTCCACCGTCGCATCCCGCCTGCCCCTGTTATAAAGCGCCCCCCATGCTCGAGACCGTAACCAAGGGCTTCCGCGCCGCCAAGAACCGCCTCGCCGGCAAGAGCGAGCTCACCCCGGAGCTGGTCGACGAGTCGCTGCGCGACATCCGCGTCTCCCTGCTCGAGGCCGACGTCGCCTTCGACGTCGTGAAGAAGTTTGTCGCCCGCGTCCGCGAGAAGTCCGTGGGCGAGCTGGTGCAGACGACCATCACCGACACGGGTGGCCAGAAGCGCAAGGTCAGCCCGATGGACCACTTCATCAAGATCTGCCACGACGAGCTGGAGGCCCTCATGGGGCCCGTCGACACCAGCTTGAAGCTGAAGCCCAAGGGCCAGCTGTCCGGCATCATGATGGTGGGCCTCCAGGGCTCCGGTAAGACGACCACGACCGGAAAGCTCGCCAGCCGGCTCCTCCAGGAAGGGCGCAAGCCCCTGCTCGTCGCCGCCGACATCTACCGCCCCGCCGCCGTGGACCAACTCAAGGTCCTGGGTGAGCGGCTCAAGGTCCCCGTCTACCACGAGCCCGGCATCCAGCCGCCCGAGCTCGCCAAGCGGGGCTACGCCGCCGCGCGCGAGCAGAAGTGCGACGTGGTGATCATCGACACCGCCGGCCGGCTCGCCATCGACGAGTCCCTGATGGCCGAACTGGAGTCCATCAAGGGCAACGTCCAGCCGGACAACATCCTGCTGGTGTGCGACGCGATGATTGGTCAGGACGCCGTGCGCACGGCGGCGGAGTTCGACCGGCGGCTGACGCTGGACGGCTTCATCCTCACCAAGCTGGACGGTGACGCCCGCGGCGGCGCCGCGCTGTCCATCAAGGAAGTCACGGGCAAGCCCATCAAGTTCCTCGGCATGGGCGAGTCCATGGACAAGCTGGAGGAGTTCCGCCCGGCCGGCCTCGCGGGCCGCATCCTCGGGTTCGGCGACATCGTCGGCCTGATGAAGGACTTCGAGAAGGTCGTCGACGAGAAGAAGGCCGAGGAGGATGCCAAGAAGCTCCTCTCCGGCCAGTTCACGATGAAGGACTTCGTCGAGCAGATCCGCATGGTCCGGAAGATGGGACCGCTCAAGGACCTGCTGGAGAAGTTCCCCCTCTTCGGCGACCTCACCGAGCACCTCAATCCGGACGAGAAGGAGCTCACGAAGATTGAGTCGATGTACGACTCGATGACGGCGAAGGAGCGCCTGCGGCCGGACACCATCAACAACAGCCGCGTCAACCGCATCGCCAAGGGCAGCGGCCGCAAGGTTGAAGAGGTCAAGGAGCTGCTCCAGAAGTTCGGGATGATGCAGCAGGTCATGGGCACCATCGGCCAGAATCCGGGCCTGCTGGGCCGCATCCCCGGCTTCAAGCAGTTGGGTCAGTTGTCGCAGATGAAGAACATGGACCTCTCCAGCATGTTCGGCGGTGACCCGAAGATGATGGAGAAGATGATGAGCGGCGGAATGCCCGGCATGGGCATGCCCATGCAACTGCCGCAGATTGCGCCCGGCTACACGCCGCCCATGGGCCAGGCCGCCATGGCCAAGGCCCGGTTGATGGGCTACGCGCCGCCCTCCGCCACCGGCAAGAGCGAGGACCGCGACGCCATCAAGGAGCGCCGCAAGCGGGAGAAGGAAAACAAGAAGAAGAACCGGAAGAAGAAGTAGGCCACTCACGGCCCCGGTGCCCGCGCCCGCCTCCCCGCATCCGTGCTGGGAGGGCGGGCGTTCGTGTTTTCAGAGACCATCCTCCCTCCTGGACCAGAATCCAGCGGCGGGGACGGGCTGCCCATCAGGCGTGGTATGCGTCCGAGACTGGAACGCTATTTGCCAAGCATCCGACTCATGTCCCGACTCCCCTGTGCCTTGCTGTTTACCGCTCTCACCCTGTCCACAGCGTGCATCAACGTCCCAGAGGTCGAGCCCGACCCGACACCAGATGGGGGAACACAACCCTCGACGAAGTTCACACTGAGCCTCAGCCCCAGTGAAGACTCCGTGATCCAGGGAGGCAGCCGAGCCATCCAGGTGTCCATCGTCCGGGCAGAGAGCTTCTTGGACAGTGTGTCGGTGGCGTTGGAGCAACCGCAGTCCGGCGTCACGGCCCAGCCCACGACGATTCCTTCCGGAGAGTCCACCGCGACATTGACGGTCCAGGTCTCCGCCAATACGGCGGCCGGAGATACGACACTCACGGTCCGTGCGACGTCGGGAAACGAATTCCGGACAGCTCCGCTCAAGCTCGCCGTTGCCCGAGCCGGAGACCTGATCGTGCGATGGACCGCGCCCGTACCAGGGGACTCAGACGCCTACACCAACGGAGCGCTGCAGCTCGAAGCAACGATTGAGGGGGGCGCAGCCGAGGCCGTCGAGTTCCGCCGCGACACAGAGCTTCTGGCTCGGATTACAGCGCCACCGTACACCCATACTTGGAACACCCAGAGCGCGCCTGAGGGTGAGTACCAACTCACAGCACGAGCCATCCGCGGTGGCACAACCTTCACGAGCCTGGAAAGGACGGTGGTTGTGGATCGTACGCCTCCTGTCGTCGCGACCCGTGCCCCAGCGTCGAGCGACTCCCAGGTCAGCGCACGTGCATCCCTGGAGGCGACATTCAGCGAGCCCGTGCGCTTCTCGAGCATCTCTCAGGACAACGTCGAGGTGCTTGCCCATGGCAACACGCGACTTGGGGCAATCGTCAGCCTTTCTTCCGACGGAACGCGGCTGACGATTACGCCGACCCCCCCCCTGCCCGTCCCCAGCACGGTTTTGGTGAAGCTTGGAACCAGCACACACCCCATCCTGGACCTGGCAGGCAATGTCCTGCATTCCGCCAGCGAATGGGTGTTCACCGTCCCCGTCTGGCTGCCCGTAGGCAGCGCACTCAGTGCACATGCGGGTGCAACACCCTCGGAGAATGCCGTGCTCAAAATGGACGCCGATGACCGCCCCACTGTCGCGTGGTCAGAGTCCGACGGCACCTCCAAGAACATCCACGTCGCTCGCTGGGACGGCACTACCTGGCAACACCTGGGTAGCGGCCTGAGTGGTCTGGCGGGCCTGGGCACCGATGCCGAGAATCCGGACCTGCACATCGATGCAGCGGGACGGGTTGTGGTTGCCTGGGACGAAGCAACGGGAACCGAAGACAGACGGCGGCCTTTCCTGAAGCGCTGGACATCGAGCACCTGGGAAGATCTTCCTGCGCTCCCGCGATTTGATGGCTTCGAAATCACCGCAAGAACGCCCAAGCTTGCCACCACTCCGAATGGTGCACTGTTCCTCTATCTCGTTGACTCCAGCAACCGACTGCTTGGGCTCACCCTGGCGAAAGACGCAGTGGAATGGACGTACACCAACACAACCCTTCCTTGGGACCACTTCAACCCATCCCAGCCGGCAATCTCCGTTCACGGCGAGAATGTCTTCGTCTCCTACAACACCTACCTGGATAGCCTTGAGCGTCGGGGGGTCGCCGTACTCATGAATCATCAAACTGCGCTCGGCAGCGGCCTCGTCCCAGCCTTGCCCAACCATGTGGCCAGCACATCGGCCATCGTGACGGACCAGGCGGGCAACCCGATTGTCGCCTGGAATACGACTGACAACGCAACCCAGGAAAAAGAACTCTACTTCTCCCAATGGACCGGCACCGCCTGGCGAACCCCAGTCCCTGTCACTGCAACCTCAAGCTCTAATGACAGCCCGTCATTGGCCCTTGGCACCAACCATCAAGCCGTCCTGGCGTGGAGCGGAATCGTCAACTCGGAGCGCGTCATCCATATTGCGCGCCTTCAGGATGACACTTGGGATTTGCTCTCGCCTCCACTGAGCGCCAACGCGACCCCGACCACACCTTCACTCAAGCCATCTCTCGCCCTGGACGCGATGAATCACCCTACCGTCGCGTGGCAAGAAGGATCAGGGAGTGGGGCTGACATCTACGTCTACCGCTATAACCATTAAGCCCCGTCTTCGTCGTGCGGTCAGGACCTGATCTTCCCTCCTGGCCGCACGCTCGTCGCAAGCTCGGGATGGGACAACTCAAGTCTGGCGTTTGGGGACGACAAGCCCCTGGCTCAGCCGCTTGAGCACCCGCTTCTTCTGACGTCGCTTATAGGCTTCGTGAGCGTTGTCTCCTTGCTCATTGAGCCTGGCCGTCTCCTCATCAACGATCTGAAACTCAACCAGGGCAATGATGATCCGCCCCTTCCGCTGCCGTTCATCCGACTCGGGAGCAGGGAGATACGCATCCATCCGCACGGGCATATCTACGACGAAATTGAGCGCGCGGTATGTGTTCCCCGAGAAGGTATTGCCACCATTGCCCTCCCGGTCTTCGAAATCGCGATCCAGTTGGAGCTGTGGGGCGAATTGCTCGAAGTGTGGGTTCTCTGCGAGCACGGACTTGAACGGCATCAGCGTGTTCTCCGTCTGCCCCGGCACCACCAGATGAAAAGGAAAGAGGCGCTGGGTGAGGTAGTAGAGAACCGGTAGTAAGTCTTCGCGCTTCCGAGTTACGACGCGGAAACGGGTCCGGTCGTACACTTGAGCCGCAACGGTTTCCTTCTTCGCCAGCAGTTTGGTGACCAGGGAGTCCTGCGTCTTGATTGAGTGAGCAAACTCAACCACCGGCAAGCCCTTGGACTGCATCTCCGTGGCAACGGCCAGGACCTTCGCGGTCACCACCTCTGCGAGTTCAACCTCTGAGATCGCAAGGCGGAAGAGCAAATCCCGGCCTTCGATGTGCTGAATCACGTGCATCACCTTCAGCACGACGCAGGCAATCCTGCGATGACGGGGTGAACCCTTCGCGCCTGCGGCGTAGAGGAAGAGGTCGTGAATCTCTTCTGGCTGGGCGACCGCATTGGCAACCCGGTAGTTGAAGGTCTTGCGGAGGTACTCAACCGCCTCCGCCAGGACGCATCGCGCCCACGCTTCGTCGTACGGCCGCGAGACGTCCAGTTGGAGCAGGCGAAGGAAGTTGTCGACCTCGCCGCGCGACTGGAAATACATCCTTCTCCAGTCGATGACCGAGCCTCCACGCAAAATGAGCCGAATGCGCTCAAGTTCACGCAACCCCATCTGCTCCACCCTGCAGATGGGCATATCGGGAAAAGCCAGAGTGAGTGATGGCGGCTTCACGCTCAAGAGTCCTAGTCGAGCCCACCCGGCTGTGGAAGGCCCTTGAAATGAGTGAGGGCCCTTTCCCAGCAGGGAAGGGCCCTCCGAACCACCCGTTGCTCAGCGACTACTGCGCGGAGACCACACGGTTGTTGTCGTACTGGACCTGGCTGACGACACGGCCGTCATCCGCCATCTCCGTCACGACACCGTGCTTCCGGCCGTTCTTGTACTCCTCGACGAGTTGGGGCTTGCCATTGGGGAAGTACATGACACGCTTCCCGTGCCATCCACCATCCTTGAAGTCCGCGGTGCCACGCACCTTCCCAGTCGCGTCGTAGAAGGTCCAGGTCCCGACTTTCAGTCCGTCCGCGAACTGGCCCTCAGCCGCCTTCTGGCCATTGGGATGGTACTCGACATACGCACCGTGAGCGATCTGCGCGCCCCGCGGGTCATTCGATTTGATGCAGGAAAGGCCTTCGGCCTTCGAGCCCACCTGATGCGTACCAGCGGGGCAACCCGACGTCGCGGCTTTGTCGCCCGCCATCGCAACAGGAGCCGCAAGCGCCAGCCCCAAGGTCAACGTTCGAATCGTTTTCAGTGACAGCATGGACTCTCCTATTCAGGCCGCCGGGATGCCCGTGCGCGCACCACCCTAGACGCCCGAATCGTCAGTGAAATTCATCCGGAGTAAGCTGCTTCTGGGCGCCGAACCACACACCCACAACGACTGACCCCACCTGGCGATTCCCAGGTGGGGCCATGCACCACATCCAGCCAACCGCCGACTAGTAGTTGGACTGGAAGCAGGCGAAGTTGCCGTCCTTGAAGTAGAAGCCAGACGAGTTGGTCCGGCTGTCGGCGGCGACGCAGAGGCTCACGGTGATCTGAGCCTGGTCACGGTTCGTGCCGCTCACGGTGTAGTTGCCCGACGAGCTGCTCACCGGCGCGTTCTGACGGCCGCCGTTCGTCAGGATGTAGAAGAAGTCGCTGAGCTCGGCAGAGGTCTGGGGGAACGGCGTGGCGGAGTAGGCCGAAACCCGGATGCGGAGGCGCTTCGGCGCGCTGCTTGAAGCGCAGAACGTCCCGGGCGTGCCCTCCGTCGTGGCGCTCACGAAATCGACCTTGTAGATGATCGGGCCCGTGGTGCCGAGGTCCGCCTTGTTCGGGAACTCGTTGTAGTTCTGGCACGTCGGCGCGGGCGGCGCGGAGCAGGTGCCGCTGGAGCAGATCTGGCCGTGGGCGCAAGTGGAGCGGCCCTCGCCGGAGCAGCTCGTGGGCTGGGTGTCACCCTCTTCGCACTGGCCGGTGCTCACGTTGCAGGTCCGGTCGCCGGTGCACTCGGCGTTGGACGTGCAGGCCGTCACGCAGACGTTGTCCAGGTCGGAGCAGACCAGGCCCGTGGACTCGGAGTCCGTGCCACCGTTGCAGAGCACGTCCGTGGAGCACTGGCAGATGCTCGTGGTCGACGTGCCGCCCAGCGGGGCGCAGGTCTTCGCCGTGGAGGGGCAGTCCGAACCAGAGTTACAGGTCTGCACGCAGACTTGGGCGGTCGGGTGACAGATCTCCGACTCTCCGCACTCGTCGTTGCTGGTGCACGCGCCCGGGGACGTCGAGTCGTCACCGCAACCAGCCATGAGACCGCTCATCGCGCCAAGCGCAGTGAGCACCAACATCATCTTGCGAAGCTGCATGTTGAGATTTCCTCTTGTTTGGAACGCCGCCCGGGGGGCCTCCGGCCACTGACTACAGGCCCCAACAACCATGCGAGCAAGTGAGGCTTAGTCCCCCCCGTCCGGACGTGTCAACGAGTGTCGACGCCACCTGGACGGCTGCTCGGCCACGAAATTCACCCTTCGCGCAAGCAGACAGCGGGAGCGGAGGCCATCGCGACGTTCATGTCGCGATAGCCTCAGTGGACGCTCCCCACCTTTCAGAAGGTGAACGGGAAGTCGATGGGCTCGCCCTGCCGCTTGTGACGCGGGAAGGACCAGCTCTTGATGAGCCCGGAGATGCAGCTCGCCATGTAGGTGGTGCGGAACTCATCCGTGCGGCACGACACCGCGCTCGTCTTGCCACTCGTCTGGATGGTCCAGCGCATCACCAGCTTGCCGCTCAACGACGGGTCCTTCTTCTTCTGCTCGTTGACGCATTTCACGATGGCCGGCTTGTTGGCCAGCACCACCGCCATGATGTCCGACTGCTGCAGCCGGTCCGGAACCCCGCCCCCCGGCTCGGGAGGGACGTAGGCCGTCGGACGCGCCGAGGACGGCTTCGCCTCCGGGGCCGACTTCTTCGTGCCGAAGAGCTCGTCAAAGTCATCATCCGAATCGTTCGACGAGGGCCGCTCCGTACGCGCCGGCGCGGACGCGCGCGGCTCTGGGTCCTCCCTGCGAGAGGACGACGACGAGGTGCGTCGATTGTTGGGGCGCTCCGCCTTCGCCACCGCCGTCTCCGCGGGCTTCGGCGTTTCAACCGGAGGCGGCGTCGGCGTGGCCGCGGGCGCCGCCGCGACGGCCGGGGGCGGCGTCTCCGGCGGAGGCGTATTCACCGGCGCCGCAGCCACCTCCGTCGGAGGGGTTGGAGGCGGCGTCGCGGGATTCACGGGCGGCTGGGCGGCCGCCACGGGGGCTGTGTTCGCCGGAGGGATGCTGGGAGGCGGCGTCGGTGTGGCCACGGGCGCCGCCGCGACGACCGGGGGATTCGCCGGTGCCGCGTCCGCGCCAGACCCGCCCTTCAGGAAGAGCGCCGCGGCGCCACCACCGACCAGGAGCAGCCCCGCGGCAATGCCAGCGAAGAGCCCCGTCTTGCCCTTGCCCCCACCCTGCGGAGGATAGGCGACCGGGTAGCTCGGCTGCGGCGGGTACGGTGCGGGCATGGGCTGCGCATACTGCGGCCCGGGCTGATGCCCATACGGCATGGGCGCCGGCTGCTGATACTGCTGCACGGGCTGCTGCCCATACGCCATGGGCGCGGCCATGGGCTGCGCCATCGGCATTTCCGCGCCCCGCAGGGACGGCGAGGACACCGGCTCCGGCGGCGGCATGGGCACGTCCAGCAGTCGCGACTGCGACACCGGCTCCCGGCCCAGGGCGGGCGCGGGCGTCGGAGGCGGCTTCGACAGCGCGTCGTTCTCTTCCTTCACCAGCGAGGCCAGCACGCTGGCCGCGGACGGCTTCCAGCCCACGGCTTCCTCGGAAGCGCCCGCGGGTCCGGAATCACCACGCGCCCCCTTGCCCGCGCTGAAGGCGGACTGCACGGGGCCTGAGGACACCGTGGGCGTCGAGCCGGACACGGGCTCGGGCGCGACGATGACGGGCTTGGAGGGCCGCGGCGCCAGCACTGACGCCAACTCCGCCGTCTCCGACAATGGAATCCAATCACTGAAGCCCGAGCGCCAGCAGAGGCTGTCCGGGCCCACCTCGCCGCGGTCCCACAGGTCCTTGACCTTCTCCACGTTGAAGGGGCCGACCTGCTTCTCGTCGATGGCCACGTACCACTCGTGCGCCGCCGCGTTGCCCTTGGCTTCTTCCTTGTCCGGCTCGGCCTCCGCTTCGGCCAGCTTGCGCACGTTCTCCGCGGACGCTTCGCGCGCGGCGGCTTCGTTCGCGGCCTCGGTGGGAATCTTCTGCGTGCCGGAGCTCAGCACCTGGTCGAAGACGGCGCCAATCTCGTCCTCTTCCACGTCGGTGAAGAGACCGCCTTCGGGCGGCGTGCCCAGCGTCGCCGGCATCGTGGCGGCGGACGCGTCACTCCCCTTGCCCGCGTCAGTCGAGGCGGAAGCCTCGGAGGTCGAAGACTCAGACGCGGAGTCCTTCGCGGCCGTCGCGCCAGCGGGACGCACGGTGATGGTGTGGCCGCACTTCTTGCAACGAACCTTGACCCCCTTGGGGCCAATCTTGTCGTCGCTGATCATGTACTGCGCGCGGCAGCTGTCGCAGACGAAACGCATCGTTCCCGTAAGCCTCGGAAATGACGGGAGAAATCCCGCCTGAATCGTAGAAGTGGCAGCCGGAGGGGTCAAGGTTCGGAGCCAAGTCCGCCCGCCTGCCTTTTAACGCACGAACCCCACGTCGGGGTCTGTCCCTACCTGCGCACCTGTACCTCCACGTGCGTACCCACGGCGACGCGCAGCTCATGCAGGTCCTCGGAGGTGGCGAACACCAACAGTTCCCGCAGCTTGTTGCGCACCGGGACGCGGAAGGCGGAGCCCGTCTCGCCCTGCACCATGCGGCGCACCGGCTCCATCTCTCCCGCAGCGAGCAGACCCGCCCGCGCCGCGGTGAGCTCCGCGCCCTCCAGATACTGCCGCACGGCCTGCGGCGTCGCGGTGGGCAACCAGGCACGCGCCGCCTTCGCCAGGGCCGCGCGGTCCGGCTCGTTGAGGCTCCGCTCCAGCAGCCGACGCTCCGGCTCCACCAGGTGCTGCGCTTCCGCGATGCGCACGTTGCCAACGACGAGGCTCAACGCCGCCTGGAGGATGGCCTCCAACCGCTCGGGGGCCACGCGCTGGCTGAAGGCCAGCTCGGAGCGCGCCAGCGCCAGGGTGCGGCCCAGGAGGTAGTAGACCTCCTTCTGGCCCTGCTCCGCGAAGTACTTGCCGCCCACGCGCAGCGAGGCCGGGTGCGTCTGGAGCAGCTCCACGTTGATGAGCGGCTCGGGCGCCGGCTCGTTGGAGCGCTTCGCCATCCGCTCGCGCGTCGCCACGAGGAAGGGCGAGTACAGCTCCACCGCCTCCATGCCCAACACGCGCGCCACGTACCGGTAGTGGTGGACGTGGTACTCCGGCGCACTGGCCACGTCGATGCGGTGGCGCTTGGGCACCAGTTGGTACTGCTGGGACGGCACCGCATACAGGTGCCCCACCTTCGCGAAGAGGAGGCCCAGCAGCTCCGCCAACGGGCCGCGCGCCTTCGGGTGGAACAGGTGGTTGTGCCACAGCTGGTCGTTCAGCGGCCGCGGCTCCACCTTCTCCTTGTTCTTCGCGTAGGGCCCCAGCTTGGTGAGGATCTCCTGCTCGTCCTCCCCTGCCTCGCCCAGCAGGCCGGACACCGCCTGCGCCGCGAGCCAGGCGCCATCGTAGTTCTTGCGCAGCGCGGACAGACGCACCAGCGCGCCCACCACCTTGCGCGGGTCCGTCGTGTTCGGCAGCGCGCGGCGCAGCGCGGCGATGGCCTCGTCCTCCCGGCCCGGCATCTGTCCGGCGAGGTCCGCGAAGGCCTCCTGCACCACCGCGTCGTCGGGCAGGCCCTTGGCGGCCACGCCGTAGGCGGCCACCGCGCCTTCCGGGTGCTTGAGCACCTGGAGATACAGGTCGCCGAGCGCGCGCCACAGCGCCATGCGCGCCACGTGCGTCTCCGGCGTCTTGGGCAGCCGGCCCAGCATCTTCGTGTAGTTCTCTTCCAGTTGCTTCCACTGGCGCGCCGCGCCGAGCATCGCCTCCAGCGCGCTGAAGGCCTCCACGAAGCGCGGGTCCAGGTCCAGGGCGGCGTTGAAGGCCTCGGTGGCGCCCTCCACGTCCTTCAGGTCATCGCGACGCAGCTCACCCAGCGCGAACCAGACGCGCTTGGCCTTGTGCGGCTCCAGCCCCAGCGCGGGAAGCGCCAGCATGCGCGCCAGCACGTCCGCCGCCTTCTGGCCCTGACGCGTC
The DNA here is from genome assembly GCF_026810205.1 of Myxococcus sp. NMCA1. Taxonomy (NCBI): domain Bacteria; kingdom Pseudomonadati; phylum Myxococcota; class Myxococcia; order Myxococcales; family Myxococcaceae; genus Myxococcus; species Myxococcus sp. NMCA1. Next base: position 6,264,172 of record NZ_CP113950.1, read on the forward strand.
TCACGCAGCAGCACGTAGAGCTGGTCCATCACCTCCGGCGCGTCCGGCTGGGACTTGAGCGCGTTGGTGAAGGCGTCAATGGCCATGTACGGGTCGTGCAGCTCGTCACGCGCGATGCGGCCCAGCTCCAGGCACACCTTCGCGCGGGCCTCGCCCTCGAGGACACCGACCAGTTGCTGCCGCAGCTCCGCGGACTTCTCGTACTGGCCCTGCTTCTCCAGCAGCGCCACCAACGCGCGCAGCGTCGGCTCGTGGCCCGGATCGATGGCCAGCGCTTTCTCGAAGTGGTTCTGCGCGCGGTCCGTCTGGCTCAGCGCGGCGTGGATGTCGCCGAGCTGCCAGTACACCTCCACCACCTCCAGGTCCGTCAGCTCCTCGCGGTGGTGGATGAGGATGGTCTGGAAGACCTTCAGCGCGCCTTCATAGCGGCGCGTCTGCACCAGCAGGTTGCCGTAGCCCTCCAGCGCGGGCAGGTACGTGGCGTCCAGCTCGTAGGCCTTCTCGTAGCAGCCCAGCGCCTTGTCACGCTTGCCCAGCTTCTCCGCCACGTAGCCCAAGCGGTAGAGCTGACGGCAGAGGTCCGCGGCGGAGACGGAGTCCTTCTCCGCCATCGCCATCTCCGCCATCTTCCGCGTGACGATGTCCAACATCCGCTCGCCGGACGCCCAGTCCTCGTGCGCGATGTACACATCCGACAGCGGGCGCGCGGCCTCCAGGCTGTCCGGGATGTGCTTCAGCGCTTCCTTCCAGTAGCCGGTGGCGGTGTCCCGGTCCTCGCGCGTCTCCGCGTGGTAGCGCGCGACGTCCAGCAGCGCGCGGCCCTTGGCGGCCGGGTCCTCGGTCTGCTCCGCCTCCTGACGAAGGGTCTGCTCGTAGCCGCTCCAGTCCTTCTCCTGCTCCTGGATGCCCTTGAGGGCGCGGATGCTGGGCAGGTGCCCGGGGTCCACCGCGAGCGCCTGCTGATAGGCGGTCCGGGCGCTGCCCGTGTCCATCAGCATGTCCTCGTTGATCTTGCCCAGGCGGTAGTACAGCTCCACCGCGTCCTTCGACTGCCCGGCGAGCTCTGCCTCCTTCGACAGCATCTCCAGCGCGAAGGGCCAGTTGCCGCTGCGCTCGTACATCGTGCCCAGCGCGTGCAACGCCGGACGGCACTCGGCGTCCACCGCGAGCGCCGCGTGGTAGTTGTTCACCGCGCGGTCCAGCGCCTTGAGCTGCTGGTACTGGACATTGCCGATGTCCACGTAGAGCTCGGCCTGCTCCTGCGGGCTGACGGCCAGCGCGAGCTGCCGCTCGTACGCCGCGATGAGGTCCTCCCACCGCGCCTGCGCCCGGCGCAGCCGGATGAGCGTCTTGATGGCCTGGACGTTCTGCGGGTCGATGGCGAGCACGCTCTCCACGCAGACGTCCGCGTTCGCCGGGTTCTGGTACTTGTCCTCCCAGATGGTCGCGCTGCGGAAGAGGACGCGAATCTTCTCGCGCCAGTCCTCGCTCAGCTCCAGCATCCGCTCGTAGATGGCGAGCAGGTCCGCCGGGTGGTCCAACCGCGTGTGGAGCCGCTCCAGCGATTCCAGCGCCTCGCGGTTGACGGGGTCCAGCTCCAGCGCTTGCCGGTACGCGGCCACCGCCGACTCGTCGTCGCCGATGTCACGCTCGTAGACGCCCGCCACCTCCACCTGGATGCGCGCGCGTTCCTCGATGCTGTCCGCCAGGTCCCGGGCCCGAAGCAACGTGGACGCCACGTCCGGCCACGACCGCTGACGGCGGTACAGCGCGGTGAGCACGCCGAGCGTCTCCGCGTCGGGCTCGAGCTCCAACGCACGCAGCAGCGCGCTGGCGGACTCGACGGGGTCTTCCAGCTGTTCGTCCCAGACGCGGGCAATCTCGCGGAGGATGCCCTTGCGCTGCTCGATGGAGCCGGCTGCCTCCAGCTTCTGCTCCAGCGCCACCACGTACTCACGCTGACGGCCGCGCCGCTGGAACACCGCGGCGAGCCCATCCAGCGCGGTCGCGTTGGTCGGGTCGAACTCGAGAATCTTCCGGAACGCGGCTTCCGCCGCCTGCGGGTCATCCAGGTGCGTGTCGTGGACGCGCGCCAGCGTCGCGTACAGCCGCTCGGCCAGGGCGCCACGCGGCAGCTCGTCGGCGACCTCCTCGTAGACGGCGGCCAGCTCCTCGTGGCTGCCCGTCTCGTCAGCCAGCCGCTCCACTTCCTCGCGCAGCGTGTCGTCCGACGCGTCCAACTGGAGCGCGCGGCACAGCGCCAGGAAGGCCACGTCCTTCTGTCCCAGCCGCGATTCCTGCACCCGGGCCAGCTCGCGCAGCGCGGCCAGCTTCTCCTCGTCCGTGACGAGGTGGGGCATGTAGCGGTCCATCACCTGGGCGTACGCACGCCAGTCGTTGTGCGTCCGGTACAGGTCGCACGCGCGCTCGTAGGCGGTGCGGTTGGCGGGGTCCAGCTCGAGCACCTTCTCCAGCGCGCCCGAGGACAGCTCGGGCTTGCCGCCCTGCCCCACCCACAGGTCCGCCACCGCGAAGTAAGCAGCGACAGCCTGCTCGCGCTCCTCCGTCAGGAGGTGCACCTGCACCTTCAGCTCCAGCGCGCGCACCGCGTCGTTCCACGCACGCAGTGAGACGAAGAGCTCGTGCACGCGATCCAGCTCGGGAACCTGGTGAGGCTCAACCTCCAGTGCGCGGCGGGCGGCGTCCAGGGACTCCTCGCGGCGGCCCATGCCGGCCAGGACTTCCGCCAGGCGCAGACGCAGCGCCTTCACGCCGTCACTGCTCTCCTGAAGCGGAATCAGCCGGCGCAGCACGCCCACCAACTCCTCACGCTGGCCCGTCTCGTCGTACAGCTCGCGCAGCGTGTCGAGCACGCCGCGGTGACGTGCATCCCGGTCCAGCGCGGCCTTGAAGAACGGCACGGCCTGTTCCGGCTGCTTCAGCAGGCGGTACACGACGCGGCCCAGGCGCTCATTGAGGCGCACGACCTCGCGGGGGTCCAGCGTCACCGCCAGCCGGCCCTCCAGCAGCTCACGCAGGTCCTGCGGCCGGTCTGCGCGCTCGTAGAGGGACTCCAGCGCGGAGAAGGCCTGCTCGTTGCGCGCGTTCTTCGCCAGCAGCTCGCGGTACAGCTCGATGGACCCGCCCAGGTCCGCCAGTCCTTCGGCGGAGACCTGCGCCATCTTCGCCAGCACGCGGTCGCGCTCGGCGCCCGACACCTTCTCCGCCTGGAGCTTCAGGATGCCGTAGAGCTTCTCCGACGCACCCGCCGACTCGTAGATGCCCTCCAGCAGCCGCGCCGACGCGAGGTGCTCCGGGTCCAACGCCAGGATGCCTTCGTAGGCCCCCGCCGCGCGGTCCGGGCTGTCCAGTCGCTCCTGGTAGAGCTGGCCCAGGCGGAACAGGTAGCCCACGCGGTCCGCGGGCTCCATCACGCCAGCGACCAGGGCCTCCAAGATGCCCGCCAGCTCCGGCCAGGCCTCCAACTGGAGGTACAGCCTGTCCAACGCCACCAGCGATGGCTCCTGCACCGTGGGGTGCAGCGTGCGCGCGCGCTCGTAGTAGGAGACGGCGCGGTCCGAGTCGCGCAGCTTCGTCTCCAGCATCTGCCCCAACCGGAGGCAGACCTGCGCGGCATCCGCGGCCTCGGCCACGCGCGGCAGGGCTTCCTCGTACGCGGACAGCAGTTCGTCATAGCTGGCGGACGCATCCGCGGCGTTCTCCAGCCGGGCACGAATCGCGGCGTCGTTCGGGTCTTCCTTGAAGGCGCGGAAGAGCGCCAGGAAGGCCAGCTCCGACTCCTCTTGGGACTCCCGCAGCGTGGCCAGCTCGCCCAGGAGCGCCTTGCGCTCGAACGCGTCGCCCGACACGCCCACGCGCGTCTCGATGACCTGCGCCAGGCGCGTGATGTCGCCGCTGGCGCGAAGGGCGCGCAGCAACGTCTCCACCGCGAGCAGGTTCTGCGGCTCACGGGCCACCAGCGCCTCCATGCGGCCCACCGCGCCCGCATGGTTGGCCTGCACGGACAGCACCTCGCCGTACAGCGCCAGCGCGCCTGTGCGGTCCAGCAGCCGCGACTCCCGCACCGTGGCCAGACGGAACTTCAGCTCCAGGCCTTCCTCCGCGGGAATCAGCGCGATGCGGCGGGCCAGTGCGTCCGCCAGCTCCGGCCAACGCTCCTGCTTCTGGCAGAGCGCTTCCATGCGCTCCAGCGTGGGCAGGTCGTCCGGCTTCAGTTCCAGCAGGCGCCGGTAGGTGGCCAGCGCGCCCAGCCCGTCCTTGAGCTGCTCTTCCTGCAGCGTGCCCATCTGGAAGAGCACCGTGGCGCGACGCGCCGGGTCCTCCGCCACCGCGAGCTGCCGGCGCAGCACCTCCAACAGCTCCGTGGGCTTGCCCTGCGATGCCACCAGCCGCACCGTGCCATCCAGCGCTTCGGTGTCCGTGGGCCGCAGCTCCAGGACGCGCTTCCACGACGCCAGCGCCTCGGAGGGCTCGCCCAGGTCCGTCTGGATGCGGGCCAGCGCGCGGTACAGCTCGGCGCGGGACGCATCCCCCGCCTTGCCCACCACCTCCGTCAAGATGGCGGCCAGCTCCTCCGGGGCCTCCGCCTTGTCCACCAGCGCGACGCACAACTCCAACGAGCGCAGGTCATCCGGCAGCTCGCGTAGCGCGCGCGTGGCGGCCAGGAAGCCCATCTCCGCGTTCTCCAGCGAGCCGGCGTAGATTTCGGCGATGCGGCGCAGCAGCGCGGCCCGCTCCTGCGGCACGGCCTCCGCCGAGGCACGGGACTCCAGCATCTCCACCTGCTTCAGGTGGTTGCCCACCGAGGCGAAGATGGGCTCCAGCGCACTGGCCGCGGCGCCACGCAGCGGGCTCTCCGAGCGCGCCATCTCCTCCAGCGCCCCCACCGCACCGGCATGCCCCGCCCGGCGCGTCAGCACGGACTGGTACAGCTCCAATGCGCCGCGCGGGTCGTCCAGACGCGACACCTTCAGCCGGCCCAGACGCACGCGCAGGTCGGACGCCTCTTCCTGGGCGCCGCGCTCGTCGGCGAGCTGGATTTCCCGCTCGATGTGCTGCGCCAGCTCCGGCCAGCGCTCCATCTCCGCGAGCACCCGCCCCAGCAGCTTCAGCGCGTTGGCGTTCTCCGGCCGCAGGCCGAGGATTTCCCGGTACGACTGCGCCGCCAGCGACTTGTCCGCCAGCGTCTCCTCGGCCAGGTGCGCCAGTTCGAAGAGCAGGTTTACCTGCGAGGAGGCATTGGACTCGGCCGACACCTGACGGCGCATGACGAGCGCCAGCTCACGGTGCGCGCCCGTACGGCGGTGGACCCGGGCGATGGCGTCCAACACCGACTTGTTCTTCGGGTCCCTGCGAGACATCTCCTCCATCGCACGGACGGCCAGGTCATAACGCTTGAGGCGGTTGTCGTAGATGCCCGCCAACCGCCGCCACAAGTCACCGGCGAGCGGCTCTTGCGCGCCGCTTTCCAGTTGGTCCTCGTAGGCCGCCGCGACTTCCTCGAACGCACCGGAGTCGGCTGCGAGCCGTTCCAGTTCGTCACGCACCGTGGCTTCCTGCGGCGCCTCGTTGAAGGCGCGCAGGCGTGCGACGAAGGCGAGCGACGTCTGCCCCAGCGCCTCGCGCAGGGTGGCGATCTCCTGGATGTGCTCGAGCCGCCGCTCGGGCGCCACGCCCGGCAGCAGCACCTCGAGCACCTCCACCAGCTTCCGGGTGTCGTTGACGCCACGGTAGACGGGCTCCAGCAGGCGCGCCGCTTCGGCACGAGGCGCGTCGTGCGCCATCAGCCGCTCCAGGCCCGCCACCACCTGGCCGTCACCGGGCGCCAGCTCCAGCAGACGCCGGTACACCGGCAGCGACTCCGCCGGCCCCACTTCCTTCTCCAGGAGCTGGGCGCGCTTCAGCAGCCAGTTGCGCCGGGCGCCTTCATCCGCGGCGCCATCCGCGAGCTGGTCCAGCACGTCCGCCTGCTCCACGAAGCGCCGAGACTTCGCGTAGAGCTTCTCCAGCGCGAGCAGTCCCTCGGGCACCTTCCGGAGCGCCAGCGCGGAGCGATACGTCTCGATGGCCTTCGCGTCTTCACCCGCGTTCGCGTGAGCCTCGCCCGCCTTGAGGAGCAGCCCCACGCGCTCCTCCGGGTCGGCGGAGAGCTGCGCCTGACGCGTGTAGACCTCGGACAGACTCTTGGCGTTCTGCCCCTTCTCGTACAGGCGCGAGAGGGCCTCCAGCGCCTGCCGGTCCTGGGGCGCGTCCGCCAGCAGGCTCTTCCACAGCCGCGCGGCCTCTTCGGGCTGGTCCAGTGACTCGCGCAGCTCCGCCGAGCGCCGCAACAACTCCAGCGCCGCGGGGTCTCCCGCGTTCAGCTCCGTCGCCGCCGTCTCGTAGATTTCGGCCAGCACCTCGTGCGAGCCCGTCTCGCGCGCCAGCCGCTCCAGGTCCGGCTGCACGCCTTCCCGGTCCAGCCCCTGCGCGAAGGACTTCACCGCGGACATGAACGCCAGCGAGGGCTGGAGCATGTCGCGCTCGTAGATGCGGCGAATCTCTCCCGCGAGGAGGATCTTCTCCACGGTGAGCGCGGAGGTCATGCGCGCTTCACGCAGCGCCACACGGCGGGCGTGGTCGCCCACCTGCACCAGCACCGGGTCGAGCACCTCCAGCGCCGCGCCGCTCGCGGGCACCGCTGCCTTCACCCAGGCCTCGAGCGCCGCGCGCGCGCCGGGGTGGCCCGAGTCCTCGGCCAGGATTTTCCGGTAGAGGCCCAGCGCCGCGTTCGGGTCATCCAGGACCGTGCGCTGGAGCTCCGCCAGACGGAAGGAGACTTCACGCCCCTGCGGGCTCTGCCCTTCCTGGTTGCGGCGCAGCGCCAGCGCCCAGGCCAGGTCGGAGTGACGGCCACTCTCGGTGTAGAGCCGGTCCAGGGTCGCCGCGGCTTCACGGCTCGCCGGGTCGCGCTCCGCGATGACGCGCCAGGCGCCCGCGGCGCTCTCCTTGTCCATCAGCTTCGTCTCGTGCAGCAGCGCCGCCTCGCGCAGGAAGGCCAGCTGCTCGGCGGGCTCCGGCGATGCAGCGGCCAGCTTCTCCAGCACCTCGGCGAGCGCCGCCCACTCCTCACCCGCGCGATGCAGCCGCTGAAGGGCGCGCAGGCAGTCCAGGCTCCCCGGCTCGATGGCCAGCAGGTCGCGCAGCGCCTTTACCGCGCCCGCCTTGTCGTCCAGCTTCTTCTCCTGCACCTCGGCCAGCTCGCGCAGCAGCGCCAGTCGCGCGGAGCCGACGTCCCCTTCCTCCGCCAGCTCCGCGATGATCTCCGCGTAGCTGTCCAGCGAGTCCGCGTCCTCCGCCGCCTGCCGCGCCGACGAGCGCAGCCCCGCGTCACCGGGCGCCAGGCGCAGTGCGCGCGCCAGCGCCGCGAAGGCCAGCTCCGGCTGCCGCAGGTGCGTCAGGTGCACCTGCGCCGCGTGTCGCAGCGACTGCACACGCGCGGCGTCGTCCTTCGCCACTTCCGCCAGAACATCCAACGTGGCCACCAGCTTGCGGTGGTCCTTGGTGCGCTCGAAGGCCGGCACCAGCACACGCGCAGCCGCCTCGCGCGACGGGCCCGAGGCGAGCATGGCCTCCAGCGCCGCCAGCGCATCCGGGTCCGAGGGACGCTGGAGCAGGATGTCCGCGAAGCTCTGCACCGCCTCCGCGCTGCCGTCCTGCGACTCCTGCAGCAGGTGCGCACGACGCAGCTTCAGCCGCGCCACCTTGTCCGCGTCACCCGCGGACTCGGCCAGCGCAATCATCCTCGCCAGCGTGTCTCCCAACTCACGCGTCCGGCCCGCCTTCTCGTACAGCTCCGCCAGGCGCGGCAGATGCCGGCCTTCCTCGGCGCCGTGCGAGAGCGCGGACTGCAGCGCCTCGGCCGCCTGGGCATCGCGCCCCAGCTCCGTGTTGAGGTCCACCAGCTGAAGCAGCAGCTCCAGCCGCTCCTGCCCACGCGCGCCCTGGATGCGCTTACGCAGCAGCCCTTCCGCGTCCGCGGACCGGCCCGCGCGCCCGTACAGACGCACCAGCCGCTGCAGCACCGCGTTCGACTCGGGTGCACGGGTCACCGCCGCTTCCAGCGCCGCGATGGCCTCCGCGGCGAGCGCGCCCTCTTCCGCCAGGCTCGCGGCCTCGAGCAGCAGCGGCACGGCCACCGCGGGGTCCTCGGACTCGGAGGCCAGCGTGCGCAACACGCGCCCCAGCTCCGCGTGCGCGGACAAGTCCCTGGCCAGCCTCAGCGCCTCCGCGCGGAGCCCTCGTCCTTCGCGTCCTCGCGCAGCGCGCGCACCTGGACGTCAAAAGCCGCGCGGCTGTCCGCGAGCTGCTTCTCATGGATGCTGGCCAGCAACGAGAAGAGGCGCTTGCGGGCCGTGGGCTCCGTCGTCACCTCCAACTGATGCTGGAGCGCCGCCACCTGCCGCTGGTGGTCGCCGCTGCGCCCGTAGTGCGCCGCCAGCGCCTCCGTCACCTCCGCTGTGCGGATGCCCGCCGCCGCCAGCCGCTCCAGTCCGCCCACCACCACGCCGGTGGAGACGTTCTCGGACAGCAGGCCGAGGAACAGGTCCGTCGCGTCCTCCTGACGCCCCAGCCTCTCGGCGTACAGCTTCGCCTGGCGCGCAGTCCACTCGTTGCGCTCCAGCTGCGTCTCCGCCAGGCCCGCCAACCGCCCCGCGAGCGCCGCCGCCTCGTCGAACTTCGACTGGGCCACGCACAGCGCCTGCAGTCGCTGCACGCCCGCCGCATCCTCTGGCGCGAGCTGCACCAACTGGCGCGCCAACGGCTCCAGCTCCTCGGGCGCCGCGCCGGCCGCCTCGCGCCGGGACACGTCCGCCTCCAGCCGCGCCTTCGGGTCGTCCGCGAGCGCCGCGGCCGCCTGCAGCGACTTCACCGCCTCCGCTGCTGCGGCGTCACCCGGGACACGCGACAGCACCTCCCGCCATGCAGCCTCCGCGCGCGACGGGTCCGCCAGGGGGCCCTGGAGCAACTGGGCCAGCTGCCGCCAGATCGTGGCCGCGACCTCCGCCACCGGCGCCGCTTCCGCCGCGCGTTGCAGTGCCAGCGCCAGCGCGGGCTGCACCTGGGCCTTCTCCGCGTGCTCCACCACCGTGCCCAGCAGCAGCGGACGGCCCGGCTCCAGCTCCAGGGCGCGCGACAGCACCTCGAAGGCCCCGCGCGCGTCGTCCTTCTCCTCGAACATCAGCGCGAGCGCTTCGCAGAAGGCCACCCGCTCCGGGCGCGGACGCGGTGCCAGCAGGGCCAGGTCCAGCAGCGGCACCACGGCTTCCAGCTCGTCGTCCTCGGCCAACAGCCGCGCCAGCTGGAAGGCCGCCAACGCCTGCGTGGGGTCCAGCTTCAGCGCCGCTTCCAGGTGCTCACGCGCGGCGTCCGCGTCCTTGAGCTGCGTCAGGAACAGGTCCGCCAACCGCAGCCGCATGCCCGCCTGGGTGGAGCGGTCCTTCACCGTGCCCAGGTAGCGCTCCAGCACCGCGACGGCTTCCGGCGCCCGACCCTTCTCCAGGAGTTGCTCGGCTGTCAGGCTGGCCGCGTCCGCGCGGGACGGGTCCGCCGCCACGGCCTTCTCGAAGGCGGCCAGCGCGCCGTCCGCGTCGTTCATCCGGCCAAGGCGCAGCGTGCCCACGCGCAGCCACAGGTCCACCTGCGCGTTGCGGTCCTTCACCTCGCCCGCCATCGCCTCGATCTGCGCAATCGCCGGCGCGAAATCACCGCCCGAACGCAGCGTCAGCTTCTCGATGAGCGACAGGCCTTCGGGCATGCCCGGCCACAGCAGGAAGCAGCGGTCCAGCGCCTCCTTCACCTTCGCCGACGCAGCCGGGTCGTACCAGGCGAAGAGCTTCGCCACGAGCAGCGACAGGCGCGCCGCGCTCTTCCGGTCGCGCTCCTCCAGCGACATGCTGCGCAGCATCCGCACGCGGTCACGCCACGTCTGCTCGAAGCGCTGCAACGCGCGCGCGGCCTTCTCCAGCCGCGCGTTCTGCGGATCCAACGCATGGGCAACATCCACCACCCGCTGCGCCAGTTCATGCTCGGTGGGGTCGTCCACCAGTCGCTCGGCGAGCGCGGCGTACTCCTCCGCCATGTCCGCGTCACCCAACGCCGCGCGCTCGCGCTCCAAGGCCTCGAAGGCCGGCTGGAAGCGCTCCTCCGACAACAGCAACTGACGCACGCGCCGGAAGGTGGCGCGGTCCGGCTTCGCTCGCGCCGCACGCTGCAGGCACAGCACCGCGCGGTCGCGCCGGAACAGCTTCTGCTCGTAGACGTCCGCCGCCTTCAGGTAGTGGCCCGCGCACTCCTCGCCTTGCGTGACGCCGCCCAGCCGCTCCAGGACGTCCGCCAGCGCGGCGCCATCCTGCCGCGACTCGTGCAGGCGCTTGAGGCCTCGGAGCGCCGGGAGCGGATCCTTCGCCACCAGCAACGCGCGCTTGAGCAGTTCCTCCGCGCGCTGCGTGTTGCGCTGCCGATCATGCGCGAGCTCCGCGGCGCGGCACAGCAGGCGCACCGCTTCATCGGAGACGACATCGCGCGAGCGCCCCTCGTAGAGGCGAATCAATTCCTCGACACGGCCGGCCTTGTCGAGTGCCGCTTCGGTTTCGACGAAGGTGCGGTCATCGGACACGCGCAGCGTGGGACGCGACGAGAGCGTGGGCTGTTGCATGGAGGGGCGGGCCTTGGAATGGAAAGAAAAAGCAGCGAGGGCGCCAGTGACCGGAACTCTACCGGTCGCCAGCGCCCCCGAGCAATCCTGCAAAACCCGCCAAACGGCGGGAATCATTGGCCTTCTTGCTACCCGGCCGAGGGAGCGTCCGGCGGCGTCTCGCCACCTTCGCCACCCTCGCTTCCGTCCGCCGCATCCGCCGCGGGGGCCTGGGCAGTTGCGGTCGTCTCAGGAAGCGCCTTCGCACGCTCCACACCCGCGCTGTCGTTCAGCTGGGTGTAGAGGGCAATGGCCTTGTCACGCTGCTGCAGCTCCTCCGCGAGCTGAGCGGCGCGAGGCAGGTTGCCAAGCTTCTCATGGAGCGGGAGCGCCTTGTCCTTGCGGCCAGCGCCCTCCCATGCCTCGGCGGCGGCGGCGATGTCCCCGAGCAGCTCCAGCCACCGGGCGCGGCCGGCCGGCTTCTGCTCCTGCTCGGCCCGGGCCAGCTCCTTCTGCGCCAGCTCCTTCGCCTCGTCGTCCAGCTTCAGACGCTGCATGAAGTGGAAGGCCTTGGGCGGAGGCAGCGGGCTGAGAACCTCCACCGCCTCACGGCGCTGGCCCACGGCCGCCAGCAGGGTGGCGGCACCGAGCCGATCACCCCGCTCCACCAGGCTCTTCACCTCAAGCCCACGGATGCGGTTGGCGCTGGCGACATCCCGCGCGCGCTCGTACGACTTGCGCGCCAGGGTGAGCTTCCCGGAACGCTCGTAGGCGAGCGCCGCCTGGTCGAACTGACGGGCGCGCTCATAGAGGCGGGCCACGTTCTCGAAGTCACCCTTGCCGACGAAGTGCTCCATGAGGAGCTCGTAGGCGCCGGCCTTCTCCAGCGTGGGCGCGAGCTGATCCGGCGGCAGCGTACCCACCAGACGGCGGGCCATGTCGTTGTCGCTCCCGGCCAGAGCGTTGCGCAGGGCGCTCTTGAGGTCGCCCCCCGCCTCGAAGAGGCGAGCCGCCTCCGCGAAGGAGTTGTTGCGCTCGTGCAGCCGGCCCGCGTCGCGGGTACGGCCCATGGTCTCAAGCTGCTTCGCCTGCTCGTCCCAGGTGCCCGTCAGCTCCGGCAGCGGACGCTCGCCACGCTCCGGACGCTCGCCACGCTCCGGACGCTCCGGACGCTCACCCCGGGCGGGACGCTCGCGGCGCTCCGGACGCTCCCGGCGCTCACCCGAAGCGGCACGCTCACCGCGCTCGGGCCGAGGGCCCCGCTCACGGCGCTCGCCACGCTCGGGACGGTCGCCCCGCTCACGGCGATCCTCGGAACGAGGCGCCGCGACGGGCTCCTCGGCCTCGGGGCCGGGCTGACGGCCGCTGGCGGCGAAGGCCGCCTCCGCGCGCTCGGTATCACCCGCGGCACGCCAGGCCTGACCGACCAGGAAGATGACGTCCGTCCACGCATCGAACTTCTCGCGCGCCGAGTCCACCGCGGGAGCAGCAGCCTCGGCGGGCGCGGCGGCCTCACCCTCGGCGGCGGCTGCCTCGGTGGGCGCCTCCCCCTCGGCGGGCGCGGCTGCCTCCACGGGAGCCGGCGCCTCGGAGGGTGCAGCGGCCTCCTCGGCGACGGGCACCTCGGGCGCGGCCGGCTTCGGCTGACGCTGCACGCGCAGCAGCGTGGTGATGAGGCGGCCACGCGTGTTCAGGTCCAGGTCGTCCAGCGACTTCAGCCGCATGGGCCGAAGCGAGCGGACAATGGCCTGCAGCGGCGCCTTCTCCGCCCCGAAATCCGTCTTGGAGAGCGCCTTCTCCAGGATGCTCAGCTCGGAGATGACGCGCTGGCCAGGGCCCACGGGGCCCTCTTCACGATCGCGCCCGCGTCCACGGCCATCTCCACGCCCACGGCCGTCACCGCGTCCGGGCCCGCCACGGCCACCAAAACCACCGCCCGGTCCGTCACGGCGAGGACCCTGGCCCGGTGCACCCCCGTCACGACCGCGCCCACCCGGGCGCGGCCCACCGCTTCCATTCTCCTGAGGCACGTCTTTCTCCCGCTAGAACGCGTAGCGAATGTTCGGCGCCACCGCGAACCCGAATGAGCCCCCGGAGACGAGGTACTGCCCCGTCACCTCGAGCCCCACGGAAAAGTGGCGCAGCCGTGTGTAGTACTCCACTCCGGGCCCGGCAAACACAAGAATGTCGGAATCGGGGAGGAGCCGCTGCGGCGAGAACATCGCATAGCCAGCACCTGCACGGAGATAGAACCAGGTGCGCTTCACTTCCTGACTGTCAGCGAACCCCACCAGGCGAGCACGCAACACCGCGCCGGGGCTCAGGGTGGAGAAGTCACCCGACACCGCGCCGCCGGAGTTGCCCACGTACTGAGCGCTCGTCCGCACGCTCGAGCCCATGATGAACAGGCCGACGGACACGTGCTCGCCCAGGTCCACGCCCACCTCCACCTGCGCCATGGGCCCGGAGGAGAACGGACGCGGCGTGCCTTCGGCCGCCGGCGGGTTGGTGATGAACAGGGGCCCACCGAGCACCGCGAAGTAGATGCCCCGCTCGATTTCATCGAACGTGACAGCTGGGCGGTCTCCCTGAGCAGTAGTGGAATTCTGGGCGCTCGCGACCGTGGGGAGAACGAACGAGGCGCACAGGGCAAGTGAGGCGAGGGCTTTCATGCGGTCCTGACGTTGGCCCGGCCCCCTCGGGGGAGTGGGAGCCGGGGAAAGGCGCGGTGGGCAGACCTTCGTCAGGCCTGCCCACCCGGAGAAAGGCCACCCGGCGCTATTCGCCGGACTGCTTGAAGATGAACGGATACGTGACGACCACCACGCCGCCGCCCTTCGGCTCGGGGAACTTCCAGGTGCGAACGCGTCCGGCCACGCACGTCTCCAGCTCCGCGTTGCCCGCCGTGGTCTGCGCCACCGACGACGAGGCGACCGTGCCATTCCCCGCGATGACGAACTTCACCGCCACCTTGCCACCCAGCTTCGGGAAGCGGTTGAGGAGGCTCTCGAAGCAGTAGCGGATCTGTCCGCGGTTGCGATGGATGACCTGGCGGATGAGCTCCTTGTCCAGCGAGCCCATGACCTCCGGGTCGGACGAGGTGATGCCCACGTCGACGCTCTGCTTGCCGCCCAGCACGCCCACGCCGCTGCCGTAGGTGCCGGTGCCGCCGCCACGGCCCTTGGTGCCAATGCCGCCAATGCCGATGGTGTCACCCGTGCCGCCGCCGCCGCCGCTCGTGCCGCGCAGCCCCATGCCACCGAAGCCGCCGGAGTTGCCCGCCTTGGCGCCAAACATGTTGCCCATGGCGCTCTTCAGGTCGCCGCCCAGGCCGCTCTTGCCGAACACCGTGGAGATGCCGCCCTTGCCGCCGCCGAAGATCTTCGCCGTCAGCGCGCGCGCCTCGTCCTTCTTGTTCGGGTCGCCCTTGGGCGCGGTGCGGTTGTTGGTCTTGGGCGCCTCCTTCTTGCCCATCTGACCTTCGTCGCCGCGGTTCTTCGCCGCCATCTCCCCGCTCTTCTTCTGCTCCTTCTGCTGGTTGAGGCGCTCGAGGAACTTGTTCTTCTGCGTCTCCGGCGGCTTGATGATGAGCTTGGCGATACGGGCGTTGTCCGTCGACAGCTCGTCCGCGTACTCATCCCCCGCGCCCGTGCGGTTCATCGCGGTGATGACGAACGCCGTCGCGATGAAGAACAGCACCAGGAAGATGTTGAGCGCGGTGTAGTCCACCGCCTCGCCCAGCGGCACCACGACGCGCTTGGGCACCGGCTGGAAGGCCACCTCGAGCGTCACGCCGCCCAGGTCCACCCAGACGAAGTCATCCGCGTCCAGCGTGAGCGAGTACGCGTCGCCCTCATGCGAGGCCTTGCCGGACTCGATGACGGCCTTCAGGTCCAGCGTCTCGCCCTGGCGGGTGAGCTCGCCCTTCATCTTCGCGGTGAAGCGAACGGTGAAGGACTGGCCGTCCGAACGAACCGCGTCGAACGTCGGGGCGCCCAGGCGGGCGTCCCCCATGACGAAGTCCACGCCCGCGGCGCTGCCAACGACGAAGGCCCCCTTCCTGCCGGGAGCCAGGAAGAACTCGCCCACGCGCTGGTCACCCCACGCGAAGCGCAAGCCCACGCCCAACGGACCGCTGGACTTCGTGCGGCGAACCGTCCGCACGCGCGCCGCGGCTTCCTCCGGCGCTGCCACGACGGGGGCCGGCGCGGGCTCGGCAGGAGCGGCCACCGGGTTCTGCTGGGTGGCGGCGAAGGACGGGTCGATGGCACCCGCGGCTGGAGCGGCCACCGCGGCCTGCGCCAGGCCCTCGGCCGGCGCCGGCGCGGCGATGACCGGATTCTTCTCCGTCACCACCTCCGAGTTGGCCGCCGCGGCCGCCAGGTTCACCGCGGCCACCGCGGCCGGGTTCTCCAGACGGATGGTGGTGCCACCCACGCGGATTTCATCACCGAAGGACAGGAGCCCCTTGGTGACGCGCTTGCCGTTGACGTACGTGCCCTCGACGCTGCCCATGTCGATGATGGACATGGCGCCGTCGCTGGCGACCTCGATGACGGAGTGGATGCGGCTGACCTTCTCGTCCTCCAGGCACAGGTGCGCCGAGGAGAGACGGCCAATCTTGATGATGTCGCGCTCGTAGTCCTTGGAGGCGACCAGCGAGTCGCCCTTGAAGACCTTGAGTGTCAGAGGAACGGCCATGGGGGCTCCAACGTAAAGTGGGTACGGCGTCAGACAACGCGCGCGGCGGTGGGTTCCCGCCGCTTTGTGGCGCTGGCTACAGCTCGCCCACGGACTGCATCACCTTGTCCTCGAAGTCCTCGCGGATGCGGATGAGGTTCGAGTGCTTCACCCTCTCACGCGCATCGATGTACTCGCCATCCGGCTTCGTGAGGTCGCCCTCGATGGTGTCGTCCTCGAAGTCGATGTTGGTCGTCTTGGAATAGCGCACATTGCCCTCCCCTGAACCACCCGGGTTGGAGCCCTCGTCCTGGGCCAGGGCGGGCGTCACCGCGAGCGCCGCACACAGCATCAACGCCTTCCGCATCACTGCCTCCCGGAAGGGACCCGGGGGCCCCTTCGCACACCGAATCCCCGGATGAGGGGGAAACACAAGGTTCGCATCATCCCCCGCGCCCCCGCCACAGCGAAGGCACTCGGGGGCGTCCCATCTTTCACAGCAGGTCGTCTTCCGGCTCCCCGGGTTCCGCCGAGCCTGCATTCTTCTGGTCGGAGTTTCCGTTCGCGGGGGTCGGCGCCGGCGACGTGTTGCCGCTCCCGGGGGCGACCTGGGGCGCGGCGCCCGTTCCAGACGCCGGCGTCGCGGCGGTGGCGGGCGGGTTGGCCTTCCCGGCCGCCTTCTCCGCGGCCTGCATCTGGGCCTGCTGCTGCTTCTGCAGCTCCTCCATCTGCTTCGCCTGCTCCTCGGCGAACTTGGCCTCGCGCTTCGCGTTGACGACGACCTCCACCTCGCGCAGCAGGGCGTACACGGGGGCCTCGGCGGGCAGCGCCACCTCACCACCGGCCATGGCGATGTACTTGCGGTACAGCTCCGAGGCGCGCTCGGGTGCGTCCTTCACCTTGTGAAGGATGATGGCGCGGTTGAGGTGAACCGCCGCCAGCTCGGGGTCGAGCTTCTCCGCCTCGTCGTACTCCTGCATGGCCTTGTCGAACTGGCCCATGCCCTTGTAGGCGACGCCCAGGCCCAGGTGCGCCGCGGCGTTCTTCCCGTCCGCCTGGAGGATGCGGCGCAGGTGCTGCTCGGCCGCCGGGAAGTTCTCCGCGGACAGGGCCAGCTGCGCCAGCTCCACGTGCGACGGCACGTAGTCCTCGCGAACCTCCAGCGCCTTCTTGAAGGACAGGCGCGCGTCGTCCACGTCCCCTTCCTGCAGGAGGATGAGGCCCACGGCGTGGTGGAGCTCCGGATCCGCCGCGTCCAGCTTCACGCCGCGCAGGGCCACCAGCTTCGCCATGGCGAGCTGCTTGCGGTCCAGGTAGCTGCGGATCATCACCTTCAGCGCGGTGGTGGACTGCGGGTCGCGCATCAGCGCGGCGCGCGTCAGGTCCATGGCCTTGGTGTGGTCCCCCTGCTGCCGGTAGATCTCCGCCAGCCGCGCGCGGGACTGCGCGTCATCCGGGTAGCGCTGGAGCACCTCCTGGTACAGCGCAACCGCGCCAGCGACGTTGCCCGCGTTCTGCTCCATCACGGCCAGGTTCTCCGAGGCCTGCCGCAGCGAGGGCTTCTTCGTGAGCGCTGTCTTGTAGTGGTTGCGCGCCTCGGTCAGCTTGCCCTGACGCTCGGCGAGCACACCCAGGTTGTAGTCGGCCTCGGCGAGGTTGCCGTCCGCCTCCAGCGCGGACTGGAACTTCCGCTCCAGCGACGGGTAGTCGATGGCCTTGGCCTTCTTCTGCGTGTCGAACGCCTTCAGCGCGTCCTCGAAGCGGGCCTTGGCCGTGTTGGAGATGGGCTGCAGGGCCTCCGCCTTGCCGGCGTTCGGATCCGCCGTCTTGCCCGTGGCGGGGCCGGTGGCCTTGGAGGAAGTACAGCCGGCGGCGGCCAGCGAGACAGCCGCCAACAGGGGGAACAGGCGCATGGTGCGGGTCGTCCGGTTCATTAGAGGAAGTCCTCCGGCTCCTCGTCATTCCCGCCCTGCTTCGCGGGAGTGGCGCCGTTGGTGGTGGCCGCCGGTCGGGCGTCCACCTGGGTCTCGGTCTGCGAGCGCAGCTGCGCGGTGAGGTCCGTGAGGTCCTCCTGCAGCGTCTCCGCGCGGGCCTGCTGCGCGTCCGCCGCCTTGGGCGCCGGCGGCGGCACGTCCTGGATGTTGGCCAGCAGGTCGCCGCCAATGAGCTGCACGCGGCCCTTCAGCGCAACCTTCTCCTCGGGCATGTCGGGGTAGCGGTCCGGCTGGTACGTGGTGCGCAGCAGCT
Source organism: Myxococcus sp. NMCA1 (assembly GCF_026810205.1). Lineage (NCBI taxonomy): Bacteria > Pseudomonadati > Myxococcota > Myxococcia > Myxococcales > Myxococcaceae > Myxococcus > Myxococcus sp. NMCA1. Next base: position 6,281,795 of record NZ_CP113950.1, read on the forward strand.
TCAGGCTCTCCGCGGCGCAGTCGTTGTAGACGTCCAGCTCGCGGCTCTTGGCCACCGTGGCGGAGAACGCCTCGGTCGCCTTGTCCTTGAGCGGCTGCGCCTGGTTGGTGAACTCGTCGCGCAGCGCCTGCTCCGACTCCTCATCCAGGCCGCGCGGCATGGGGGCGTTGATGAGGCGATCGGCGAAGTGGTCATACGCCAGGCCAATGCGGTGCAGCGCGCAGATGGCGGGCTCGGGCGCGCCCAGCGTCACCGTCTGCACGTACTTCTTCTCCACCACCTGGAGCGCGCGGCTCTTGTCCTGGATGCTCGCCTTGAAGCGGTCCGGCGACGGCGGAGCACCCCAGTACAGCTTCAGGCGCCGGTACTCGTTCCAGTCCAGGTCCACCGACAGGAACTGCGCCTGCGCGGCCGTTGCGAGCGCCGGCTTCTCCAGCGAACCCTGCACGCGGCGGGGCAGCTGGTCGAAGTGCTCGAAGATTCGCTTTTGCATGCGGGCCACGTCCCGCGTCTTGCCCATCTTCTTGTACAGGTCGACGATGCGGCCCTCGGCGGCCAGGAACCGGCTGGGGGAGCGCATGTTGTCGCGCTCGTATTCCTCCAGCATCTTGATGGCCTTGAACGCGGCGCCGCTCTTGGCCGTCAGGTCGATGATGGAGATGCGGATTTCGTCGGCGTCCTTCGCGCGCGGCCACAGCGTCAGGTAGTGCTCGCGGTTGCGCAGCGCCGCCTTCACCTGGCCCAGGCCCTCGCGGTAGGTGGCGGCGTTGAAGAGCGCCACCTGCGCCTTGGACTCGTCCCACTTCTGCACCACCGCGGGCTTGCTGTCGTCCGCCGCCGCGCCCTTCTTCTTCTTGCTGTTGCCACCGCGCGCCTTGGCGTTGCCCTTCTCACCCAGGCTGCGCTCGTAGCCGCGCACGTAGGCCTCGTACGTCGTCGCCGCATCCTCGAAGTCGCCAATGGCCTCCAGCGCCTCCGCGTTCGCGTAGATGGAGTCCGGCACGTGCTTGGAGCGCGGGTACTCGGCGAACAGGCGCTTGCGCACCTCGATGGCCTTATCCAGGCGCTTCGCCTTGTAGTAGTCGACGGACGCGTTGTAGAGCGCCAGGTCGGCGATCTCCGTCTGCGGGAAGTCCTTCACGAAGGCCAGGTACGCCTCGGCGGCCTTCTCGAACTCCTTCTTCTCCTCCAACTGGCTGACGAGCTTGAAGGACGACTGCTCGATGAGCTTCGCCAGGTCGTCGCGGAACTTGCCCACCGCCAGCTTGTCGTTGGCGTAGAAGCGCCGCGCCCACTCGTTCACCTTCGCGTAGTCCTGGAGCAGGTGGTACGAGTCGAGGATGAGGTTGGCGGAGATCTCCGCCGCGCGCTCGCCGTTCTCGAACTTGTACTCGGGGTAGCCCAGCGCGATCTCGCTGAAGCGCAGCACCGCCTCATCGAAGTGGTTGTGGCGGTAGTAGATGTTGGCCGCCTTGAAGGCGATCTCCACCCGCTTCTCACCCTTCGGCACGTACTTGAGGTAGCGCTCGCACGCGTCGAGCAGCGCCTTCTTCAGCGTGGGGATGGTGGCCTTCTTGGTGATGTCCGAGCCCACCGCCTCGCTCTTGCCCTCGCCCCGCGCCTCACCCGCCTTGACGACCTCGTCGTAGGCCAGCACCGCGTTGTAGGCGGCGTTCTGCAGCCACTTGCCCGGCTTGCCCGGCTTCGGCTTGCCCTTGTCGTCCTTGGCCTCCAGCACCTTGGCGTCCTGGAGCACGACGAGCGTGTAGTTGGCGGCGGCCTTGTCGTAGTTCTGCAGGCTGTCGTTGAGCAGCTCGGCCCAGAAGAAGCGCAGGTCGTACGCCTTGGGGTTCTCCGGGAAGAGCGTGAGGTAGTCGCTGTACACCGCGTCCGCGTAGCGGAACGTCTCCTCGTTGCGCGTCTTCTTGCCCTCGTTGTGCCAGGTGACGGCGAGGTTGGACAGCGTGCGCTCGGACAGCTCCTTCGCCTCCGCCAGCAGCTTCTTGTCCTTGTCCTCCTTGATGACGCCGGAGCCCTCCACCTCCTTCATGATCTTCACGAGCCGGCGCACCTGGACCACGGTGCGCTCCTTGTTGCCCATTCGGAGGATGCAGTCGACGATGCGGCCCTGGAAGCCAGGAGCCTCGGGGGACAGCGGCTTCTCCTTGATGAGGCTGTTGTAGGTGATGGCCGCCTCGCGGTCCTTGCCATCGCCGTAGTACAGGTTGGCGAGCTGCTTCAGCATCGTGAAGCGGTCTTCCGGGTTGGTGGCCACCTTGCCGAAGTCCGCCCGAGCCTGCGCCACGTCACCCTGGTGCGCGAACGCCCGCACGTAGTCGGTGCGCGCCTCGCGCAGCAGCGAGCCGCGGCCGCTCTTGCCGCCGTCCTTCTCCACGGCGTTGGCGCCGGCGAGCTCACCGTAGAGCACCACCGTCTTGAACTTGTCCTTGGCCGACTCGAAGTCGCCCATGTTGTAGTGGCACCAGCCCTGCTTGTAGAGGGCGAAGGCGTACACCTGGTTCTCGGGGAACTCGGAGGCCTTCTTGTACGCAACCAGCGCCTTCTCCAGCTCCGGGCGCTTCCCCTTGGAGTTGTTGAAGTAGTACTCGCCGAAGGCGAAGTAGGCGTCCGGGATGAACTTCGACTGCGGGTGCTTCTCCACCAGGCGCTTGAAGGCCACCAGCGCCTTGCGGTCCTGGCCGTCCTCCATGAGGTACTGGCCGAGGAAGAAGAGCACCTCGTCGGTGCGCTCGAAGTTCGGGTACTCCTGGACGATCTTCGTGTACTGCTCCACCGCGAGCTTGCCGTACTCCTTCTGCTTCGCGATGAACGCCGCCTTCTCCGACTTGGCCTGCTGCTGACCCGCGGCGTCGTTGCGGTTCATGGCCTGGATGAGGTCGTCATCCTTCCGGTTCGCCTCGAAGAAGAAGAACTTGGACTCCTCCCAGTAGAACTCGCCCAGGCGGAACAGGAGGCTGGGGGCCTCCTTCGGATCCGGCGACAGGGAGATGATCTTCTTCAGCGACTGGATCTGCTCGCGCCGCTTGGAGGCCACTTGCAGCTCAACGCCCAGCCGGAACTGGTCGTACTGGAGCGCGGGAGCGACCTCTTCTTTCTTCTTTTCACGGGTGATGTCGCCAGCCAGGGACTTGTCCACCGCTGTGGCGGACTTCCGGCCGAGATCGGCATCGCGCGGGGCTTTCTTCTCCTGGGCGGCGGAGGCCGTGGCCAGGAGGACGAGGCAGACGAGAAGCGAACGGCGCATGGTCTTCCTAGGAGAGGGGCACCGGCGTCCCCGGTTGCTTGCTTGGTAGGCAAGTGTCCGGGAATCTTCGGGAATTTCCATTCGGGGACCCTCACTATGCGCGGTTTCCGCGCGGCGGGTCAACACTGACTGGCCGCCTGCTTTCCTCGGGGAGCGTCGGTTCAAAATCTTCCAGATTCGCTGTGAAAATCGGCGCCCTGGAGTTGCCATGTCGGACCTGCCAGGTATGGGGGAACGGACGGTCGGTTGCCCGGCATCCCTGCACTGGAGTACGCGTCGGATCATGAGTCTCCTCCCCGAAAGCGCCAGCTTCGAAGAGCTGGTGCAGGACTACTTCCTCGCTGTGCGTGGCGCGGGGCTGATGCTCTCCGCGCTGGACACCGAGCTTTTGACGACCTGGGCCCGGGAAGGCGTTCCCTTCGAGGTGGTGGCGCGCGGCATCTCCCGCTCGGCGGAGAAGGCCCTCTGGGACGCGCGGCCCGGAGAGCCGGTGCTGCGCTCGCTGCGCGCGTGCCGGCGGCAGGTGGAGTCGGAGATCAAGAAGTACCGGGAGCTCGCGGCGGGCGCGGGTGAGGAACCCTCCTCCAATCCCAAGCGCAAGCGGGTCCGTTCCTGGGAGGAGACGCGGCACGCGCGGCTGTGCGCGGCACTCGAGGACCTGGCGGGGCGGAACGAAGCGCTGTCGCACCGTGTGCGCAACCTGCGCATCACCGTCCTGGCGCATGTTCCGGAAGAGCCGGCGGCCATGGACGCCCAGGAAGCGCTGGCATTCCTGCTGGTGCTGCGCGCCCTGCCCTTCCTGGACCGGTGCGCCGTGTGGCGTGAGGCCCTGACGGCGTCCGCGGAACAACAGGTGATGTCGCCGCGCGCCCGAAAGGTGTCCCGGCGCTTCCGGGTGCTGGCGACGGTGCGGCGGCGGCTGGGCGTGAAGGAGATGTAGGTGGGCAGAACGCCTGACCGCCCGTTCAGTAGACTGACGACCGAGGAGAGGCTCTGGTATGGCGGTGCGTGAGATGGCTCCAAAGGCGAATGGCGAGGCGTGTGGTGAGTGCGGCGGGCGGACCTATGTCATCGAGCGCCGCGGGGACCAGGCCCAGGCGCGCATCTGCGCGTGCTCCGAGCACTGCTCGGTGTGCGGCGGGCGCGGGCACGTGCTGGTCGAGCGCGAGGGCGAGTTCAGCCAGAAGATGGGCCCCCGGCGCTACGAGGTGATGGAGGCGTGCAGTTGCACCAAGCTGCGAAAGCGCATTGCTCGCTTCGATGCGCTGGGTCTGCCTGCCTCAGCAGCGCATGCAAACTTTGAAAACTACCGCGCATCCAAGGAGGAACAAGACAGGGGCCGCAATGTGGCCATGCAGTTCGCCTTCCAGTATGTGCCGGGTGGTTCGTCCAAGGGCTTCATCCTCAGCGGGCCCGTGGGCACCGGGAAGACACACCTCCTGGCGGCGACGCTGGCGCACCTGGCTCTGGAGTTGGGCGTGCGTGGGCGCTACGTCGAAATCTCCCTCCTCTACGCGACCATCCGGCGTGGCTTCCAGGAGGGCAAGAGCGGCGGCGAAATCATCGGGCCCCTGTCGGAGGTGGAGGTGCTGGCCATCGACGAGATGGGCAAGGGCCGCGGCAGCCCCTTCGAGATGGAAACGCTCGATGAGCTGATTGCCCGCCGCTACAACGCGGGCCGCACCACGCTGTTCGCGTCGAACTACTCCCTGGAGCCGGAGAAGCGCGCCATCCGAAGCGCGGCGCCGACAGGCTACCGCACCACCGAGGACTCACGCAGCGCGGCCCGCGACACGGAGCTGCTCCGAGAGCGCGTGGGTGAGCGCATCTACAGCCGGCTGTGCGAGCTGTGCACATTCGTCGAGTTTCCCAAGGACACGCCGGACCGGCGCCGCACCCGGCAGGAGATGGACGCGCCCATGCACCATGCGACGGGCGGTGGGCGCACGCTGGGACGGTAGTCACGCGGGACGCCTGTCTGCGCCATCCCGCTCGACGGCCGGCGGAAGCTTCACGCATCCTGTGCCCATGACTGACGCCATCATCGTCCTCGTCACCACCCCCACCGAGGACAAGGCCGCCGAGCTGGCCCGCGCGATGGTGGAAGCGCAGCTCGCCGCGTGCGGCAACATCGTTCCCGGCTTGCGCTCCATCTACCGGTGGGAGGGGAAGGTCCAGGACGAGCCCGAGGTCCTGCTCATCCTCAAGACGCGCGCGGCCCTATTCGAGCCGCTGCGCGCGCGCATCGTCGAACTGCATCCCTACGACGTCCCGGAGGTGCTGCGCGTGGACATCGCGGAGGGGCACGCGCCGTACCTTTCCTGGATTCTGGGCAGCACCCGCACGCCGGACTGAAGTCCCGCTCCCCTGCCCTACTGACTGGCGCAGCCAGCGCTCCGCCTGCGGCTGGAACAGGGAGGAAGCGGCTTTGGAGAAGGGCTCGTGCGCGGCCTCCGCCCCCTGTTTTCAGAGGGACAGTGCGGCCTGGCGGGCCCGCGCCGGGAGCCTGAGCGACCCGGCGGGCCGCCTGCTCCACGAGGGCACGGCCACGGGCTCCCGGCAGAATACGGCGCGGCGAAAGGAACGTTGTCGGCTCGCCCTCTTCCCCCCCAGGAGCCGACCCCCATGTCCCGACTGCGCAGCTTGTGCCTCCTCGGACTCGTGTCCGTGGGTGGCGTCGCCTGCTCCAACGGCGCGCAGGCGCCTGCTCCAGCGTCCGATTCGGACCGCCTTCCCAGCTATCCTGGCTCGCGGCAGCCCTCGGCCCCCAACGTGCCTCCGCCCGCGCCGCAGAACGACAACGACGACGTTTCTGGCCACGCCGGCGATGACGAAGACGACACGCCCGTGGTGGAGCAGCCGCCTCCCGTCCCCGAGCCGCAGGCACCGGAGCCGCCCGTCTACGCGAAGGAGTGGTACGTCAGCCCGTCCGGCAATGACTCGGCGAATGGCTCGCGTGCAAAGCCGCTGCGCACCATCTCCAAGGCCCTGACGCGGGTGGGCCCGGGGGAAATCATCCGCGTCCAGAAGGGCACCTACACAGAGAAGCTCATCATCGACGCCAGCGCCAAGGCTGGCACCGCGGATGCCCCCATCACCCTGCGTGGCGAGGACCTGCCCAAGCTCGTTCCCACCAACAGCGGCTGGTTCATGGCCCACGTACAGCGCCCCCACTGGCGCATCGAGGGCTTCGAGTTCGACGTCCGGGGTCAGCGCCAGGTCGCCGTGACGTTCTCTGGAAACACCACCGGCACCGTGCTCGCGGGCAACGAGCTGCACCACGGCGCGTTCGGCAGCGGCATCAGCACCGACGCGGGCGCCAACGGCATCACCATCGAGAACAACCACATCCACCACTTCGCTCGAGGCAACGACGACTCGCACGGCGTCGTCATCGCGCCCACGTCGGTGGACATCACCGTGCGGGGCAACGACATCCACGACAACTCGGGTGACTCGGTGCAGTGCCTGGGCCCCGAGGGCTTCAGCAACAACACCCCGGCGCGCGGCGTCCTCATCGAGGACAACGACATGTACGACAACCGGGAGAACGCGGTGGACCTCAAGACGTGCCACGACGTCGTCGTGCGCGGCAACCGCATGTACGGCTTCGACAAGTCCACCTCGTCCCGTGGCGAGGCTGTGGTGGTGCACTACTCCGCGCGCAACGTCGTCATCGAGGACAACGACATCTCGGATTCGTCGCTGGGCATCGCCGTGGGGGGCACCCGCGTGGGCGCGCCGCCCACCAACATCTCCATCCGCCGCAACCGCATCCACGACTTGAAGACGCCCGAGGGCTCCGGCATCCGCATCGAGAATGGCAGCGACGTGCGCGTGCTGCACAACACGGTGGTGGGAACGGACGGCTTCGCCTTCGTGGTGGGCCACGGCACCGGTGGGCCGTCCACCAACATCGCGGTGCGCAACAACCTGTTCGCCACGCGCAACGCCGTCAGCATGGGCCTGTCCGCCCCCGGCCTCAGCATGACGTCCAACCTCTACCTGGCCGACGCCGCGTTCAACACGGGCATCTTCGTCGCCCCGCAGAGCGGGTGGGTGGGCAGCACGCTCGCCCACTGGCTGTCGAACGGCGTGGAGCAGGACTCGGATGAGGGCGGCGAGCCGCTGGTGGACCTGGACACGCTGATGCCCGGCGAGCGCGCGGTGGACCGGGGCATGGACCTGGGGCTGCCCTACTGCGGCGCCGCGCCGGACATCGGCGCGGTGGAGTCGGACTGCCCCGAGGCCACCACCGCCGCGCTCATGGAGTAATCGCGCGCACCAGCGAATTGCCGGCGTCCGCCACGTAGAGGCGGCCATCCGGCCCCACCGTCAGACCGGCCGGGAGGACGAGGTCCGCCTTGTCTCCCGCCCCGTCCGAGTGGCCGTAACGCCCGCTGCCGGCCAGCGTCGTCACCTTGCGCGCGCTGCCGTCCGCGTTCAGGACGACGCGGCGCACGCGGTAGTTGCCCGGGTCCGACACCGCGAGCGAGCCATCCTTCAGCACCGCGATGCCCAGGTACGGCAGGAACTGGGACGACTCCGGCGCGCCGTCACGGAAGCCCGGCGTCGTGCCCGCCACCACCGACGTGAGGCCGTCGCGGATGCGCACCACCCGGGACATGCCGGACTCGACGACGAACAGCGTGTTCCCATCCGCGCTCACCGCCACGCCCGAGGGCCGGTAGAGCCAGTCACCCTGCAGCGTCGTCACCGGGTGGCCCTCCGCCACCAGGTCGATGCGGCGAATCACGCCGTTGTTCATGTCCGCCACCAGCAGCGCGGTGCCATCCGGCGTCACCGCCAGGCCCGTGGGCTGGTTGAAGGCCGCCTGCTTCGCGGGGCCGTCCATCAGGCCCGGCGTCCCGCCCGCGAATACCTCCACCTTCCCTTCCGGGTCGATGCGGCGGATGACGTAGTGGTCCGTGTCGGCCACGTACACGTTGCCCGCTGCGTCCGCGGCGATGCCCATGGGGCCATTAAGGCCGGAGGCCACCGTCTTCACCTCGCCCCCCGGCGTCACGCGCTTCACCGCGTTGCCCAGGCCGTCCGCCACCACGATGCCGCCATCCGGCAGCAGGGCCACCGCGGTGGGCGCCCCCAGCGAGTTGCCCGCCACGGGGACACCGGCGCGGACGCGCTTTCCGGGCACGCCCGCCACCGTGCGCACCTCGGCCGAGGAGGGCCCCTGGGCGCTCGACACGTTCTGCCGCTCGAAGCGCACCAGCGTGTCGGGTACCGGCCGGCCCAGCGCCTTGTAGAGCACGTTCGCGACGATGCGGGCCGCGCGCGGGTCCGCCATGTCCTCGGAGGCCAGCGTGCGCACGAAGTCGATGCCGCCCGAGGAGAAGATGTAGGCGCTGCCCTGCTTGCGCAGCACCATGTGGCCGAAGCCGAAGGCGCCCTGGAGCGACAGCAGCGGGGACTCGGCCAGCACCTCCAGGCCCTCCGGCGAGCTGCCGTTGCTCACCAACTGGTCCACTTCGTAGCCGTTGGCCATCCACAGCGTGTCACCGGCCTTCAGCCCCGAGCCCGCCAGTGCCCAGTGTCCCGGGTTGGTGATGACGGCGGGGAAGCCGAACTGGTGCCAGCGGGCGGAGAACTGCACGCCCAGGAGCGCGTTCTCCGGACGGCCCACGACGCGCTCGCGGAACTTCACCGTGCGCTGGGCGCCCGTGTACGGCTCACTCGCGTGGCCCTTGTAGCAGGCGATGATGCGTCGCGGCCGGCCGTCCTTGGACGGCTCCATCTGCACCTGCCAGTACGCATTGTTCGCGCCCAGGTTGAGCAGCGACCGGCCTTCCGCCACCGCCCGGTCCGCGTGCTCGCGGATGCGCGGGCTCCAGTACTCGTCGTGGCCCGACATGAAGAAGGCCTTGGCGCCGGCCAGGAAGTCGTAGCTGGCGTCCAGGTCCTCGTCGGTGAAGTAGCCCACGTCCAGGTCCTGCGACTCCAGCCACTGAACCAGGCTCAGGTCGTCCGTCAGCAGGTGGCCGCTGCCATGGCCCCGGTAGTTGGGCCGGTCATAGGACACCTGGAAGGCGCGGCTGACACCGTGCTCGCGCATCACCCGGTCGCGGTCGTCATAGAGGCTGGTGCCCCCCCAGGTGTTGTAGGCGGCCCAGGTGGCGGTGGGGATGAGGACGGCCACCTCGGCGCGCGGATTCGCGTCGCGCACGAAGAAGGGCACGTAGCGCTGGTGGTTGTCCTCACGCACCAGCTTCACCACGTACACGCCGCGCACCCAGTCTTCACCGACGGGAATCTCCAGCGTGGGCGCCCACCTACAGGCGACGACGCCCGTGGCGCGGTCCGCGGGACAGTCACCCTGGCGCACGCCGGGCACCGGGCCTCCGCGTGCCACCTCGCGGGCGCCCGTGCCGCCGTAGTGCCCCATCCGGTACACGTACCAGCGGAACGTCCGGGCCTCGGACACCGACACGGCGACTCGCAGCGTCTCGCCCTGCGTCAGCGTGGCCTTCAGCGCGTAGCCTTCGATTTCGCGGCCGTGGGCGTTGCGGGTGATGCGCCACGCCGTGGTCCCCGGGCGGCGGTTCTCCTCGCGCACGGCGTCCGCGTCTCGCGCGGGCAGCTCCACCGGGCCCGCGTCGGGAGGCGCGGGCTGTCCGGTGCCGGCGTCCGGCACACCCGCGTCAATGAGTCCCGGATGCGGCTCACCGTCGCCGCCGTCATAGCCGTCGTTCAGGGGAGGCGTGTCGTGTTTGTCACCCGGTAGCACCGGGCGCACGGCCGCCTCCTCACAGCCAATGCCACCGAACACGAGCGCAAGCCCGCACACCCAGCCCGCCCAACGGCCTGCCTGAGCCATTCCGATCCTCCAAGCCACGGCTATTGGAGCGGAGGGTAGGCACGAACCCCCAGGAGGGAAGCGGGTGCCCTCCTGGAGCAATCATTGGGATGGATCACCCGGACAAAAGCTCAGGGTGGGAAAAGGCCTACCCGCCCAGGAGCTCTCGGTGCAGCCGGGCCGTCAGCGCCTTCAGGTGTGCTTTGTCCACCAGCAGCGTCAGTTGCAAAGGCGACGTATGGGCCGCGTGAACGTGAGCCCCCAGCTCCTCGGCGGCGGCCAGCGCGCGGCGCAGCGGCGCCCAGTCCGCGTTCAACCCCACGCCCACACAGGTGACGGTGCCCAGGTCCTCGCGCCAGGACACGGCGTCACCGAAGCGCGTGGCCAGCTCCCGGCGCAGCGCGTCCGCGCCATGGATGTCCGCCAGAGGCACGGTGATGACCGTCCTGCGCGCCCCGCCCACCGAGCCCTCGAAGTCCAGCGTCCGCCCTCGCACGGCGCGCGCGTCCAGGAACTCCAGCAGCTCCGCCAGGCGGATGGGCTCCGCGGCGGACAGCACGGCCATCTCCGCGTCGGCGGTGACGCCCTTGAGCCGGTGGTCCGTGGGGACAGCCAGCTCCTGGACCGCCGTCCCCGTTCCCTGGCCGTGCGCGGTGCGCGCGAGGATGGTGATGCCCCGCGCCTTGGCCCACTCCACCGCCTGCGCGTTGAGCACCTTGGCGCCCGCGCTCGCCAGCTCCTGCATCTCGTCGTAGCTCAGCGACTCCAGCTTGCGCGCATCCGGCACCACCCGGGGGTCCGCGCTGAACACGCCGTCCACGTCCGAGTAGATTTCACACGCCTCCGCGTCCAGCGCCGCCGCCAACGCCACCGCCGTCGTGTCCGAGCCGCCGCGCCCCAGCGTCGTCACTTCCTTCTTGAAGGAGACGCCCTGATAGCCCGCGACGATGACGACCTTGCCGCGCGCCAGCTCGTCGTGGATGCGGTACGGACGCACCTCCACGATGCGGGCCTGCGCGTGCGCGTCCGTGGTGATGATGCCGCTCTGGCTGCCGGTGAAGCTGATGGCCGGCACGTCCATCTCCTGGAGCGCCATGGAGAGCAGCGCCATGGAGATGCGCTCGCCACACGTGAGCAGCATGTCCAGCTCGCGGCGCGGCGGGTCCGCCGAAACGCCCTTGGCCAGCGCCAGCAGCTCATCCGTGGTGTCGCCCATGGCGCTCACCACCACCACCACCTGATAGCCCGCCTCGCGCTTGTCCTTCACCCGCTGGGCGACCTTGCGGAGCTTCTCCACGCCGGCGACCGACGAGCCGCCGTACTTCTGGACCACGATTGGCATGATTCGACTCACTACCCCTGTTCGGCGTGTCCGGAAAACCACACTGGTAGGCCTCCCTGCAGAAGTCTGGCCAGCCGCTGAACGACGCCCACACCCGGAGTCGGTGTCGCCTTGACACGCCAATGTCGGGTTTAATACCGCGCCCATGCCGATGATCGAGGTCCAGCACCTCACCAAGCGATACCGCGACCGGGTGGCCGTGGACGACCTCACCTTCCAGGTCGAGGCCGGTGAGATTCTCGGGTTCCTGGGCCCCAACGGGGCGGGCAAGTCCACCACCATGAAAATCCTCACCGGCTTCCTCCCGCCGTCGGAGGGGGTGGTCCGCGTCGGGGGCTATGACGTCGAAGCGCAGCCGCTCGAGGTGAAGCGCCGCATCGGCTACCTGCCGGAGATGCCGCCGCTCTACGTGGAGATGACGGTGCGAGGCTACCTGCGCTTCGTCGCCTCACTGAAGGGACTGTCGGGGAGCGCCCTCAAGGCCGAGCTGGAGCGGGTGGCCGCCCTCATGGGTGTGACGCACGTCATGGACCGCGTCATCCAGAACCTGTCCAAGGGCTACAAGCAGCGTGTGGGAATCGCCCAGGCGCTGCTCGGCTCCCCGCCGGTGCTCATCCTGGACGAACCCACCGAAGGCCTGGACCCCGCACAGCGCGCCGAGCTGCGCGCCCTCATCAAGGGCCTGGCCGGCAAGCACACCGTCATCCTCTCCACGCACATCCTCCCGGAGGTCACGATGACGTGCCAGAAGGTGCTCATCATCCACCAGGGGAAGATGGCCGCGTACGACGACATCTCCCAGCTGGCCCGCATCCACGGCCAGGCGGAGAACGCGTCGCTGGAAGAAGTCTTCATCAAGCTGACCGCCGCCTGAGCGCGGCCCCCTTTTCGAGGACCCTGCCTCCATGCGCACCGCCCTGGCGATTGCCCGCAAGGAACTGTCCATCTACTTCACCACGCCGTGGGCCTACGCCGTCTTCACGGCGATGGCGGCGCTGACGGCCTTCTACTTCACGGACCTGCTTCAGGCGTTCAACGACGTCCAGGGCGTGGCGCGCCGGGTGGGCTGGGCGCAGATGTCCCCGGACTTCAACATGTACCGCAACCTCACGGACGGGGTGGTGGTGGAGCTGTGGGGCAGCGTCCTGGTCATCACCCTGGTCGTCACGCCGTTCCTGTCCATGCGGCTGTTCGCGGAGGAGAAGCGCAACCGCACCTTCGAGCTGCTGATGACGGCGCCGGTGCGGCCCATTGAAATCGTGCTGGGCAAGTACCTGGGCGGCCTGGGCGTCATCTCCGCCACGCTGGCGCTCACGCTCGTCTTCCCGCTGCTGCTGTCCGCACTGGGCAGCAGCGAGTCCGGGCTGGCGCTGGAGTGGTCCACCGTCCTGCTGGGCTACGGCGCGTTGCTGCTGTGGGGCGCCACCTGCATGGCCGTGGGACTGTTCATCTCCGCGCTGACGGAGAGCCAGATGCTGGCGGCCTTCCTCACCTTCTGTGTCCTGCTGGCGTGGATGCTGCTGGGCCAGGTGGCCCGCCGCGCGGAGGAGCCGCTGCGCTCCGCGCTGTCCTACGTCGCCTGCGACCTCCAGTTGCAGGGGATGATCAAAGGCGTGCTGGACGCGCAGTCGCTGGTGTTCTTCGCCTCCGTCATCGGCTTCTCCCTCTTCCTCACCCACCGCACGGTGGATGCCCAGCGGTGGGCCTGACATGCAGGCGGCCAACGTCGGCAAGGTCCTGGGCGCGTTCGGACTGCTGCTGCTGCTGTCGAGTCCGTTCACCCTGTTCGTCACCTCGGACAGCGCCGTCACCGCCGCCGTGAAGGCGGGCGCGGGACTGGTGCTGGTGGGCATCTACGGCGCGACGAACTACCGGCAGTTCGGCCAGTTCGCCACCCGCCGCTCCAGCAGCTTCTTCGCCACCACGGTGCTCACCACGCTGGGCGTGTTCGCCGGGCTGGTGGCGGTGAACTACCTGGCCTTCAAGCAGAACCGGCGCTGGGACTTGACGCAGGCGCGCATCCACACGCTGGCGCCACAGACGGTGTCCTCGCTGGCCGCGATTCCGGACCAGGTGCGCGCCATCGCGTTCATCACCCCGGCGCATGCCCAGTACGGCCAGTTGGAAGCGCTCCTCGCGCTCTACCATGCGGAAGCGCCGGGGAAGTTCGAGTACACCTTCAAGGACCCGCGCCGCAGCCCGGACCTGGCCGCGAAGTACCAGGTGCGTGAGGGCCAGACGGCGGTGGTGCTGGTACGCGGCGAGGGCGAGCACGCCACGCACACGCTGCTCGCCACCGTGTCCGAGCAGGAGCTGACGCACGCGGTCCTCAAGCTGAACTCGGTGGGCAGCCAGAAGGTCTATTTCGTCACCGGCCACGGGGAGTGGCCACTGGACAAGGAGCAGGCCCCGCCCAATGACCCGGGCGCCAGCCTGTCAGAATTCCGGAGGCAGTTGCTCCAGGAGGGCTACACCGCGGAACCGCTGAACCTCGCAGGTGTCCAAGATGTGCCACCGGACGCCGCGCTGGTCATCATCGCGGGGGCCCGGGTGTCCTACACCGCGCCGGAGAAGGAGGTGCTCCAGCGCTACCTCGCCTCCGGTGGACGCATGCTCTACTTCGCCGACGCCAATCTCCGTGACGGCCTGGACGGACTGCTGGCCGAGCACGGCGTGCAGGTGGACGAGGGCATCGTCGCGGACGCGCAATACAACAGCGGCAACCCCTTCGTGGTGCTGTCGCTCTTCTACAGCGACCACGAGATTGGCAAGCCGCTGCACCAGCGGGGGCTCAACGTGGAGTTCCCCACCCCGCGCAGCCTGACGCTGCTGCGCATGGGCATGGCGCCGGGCGTCCAGGTGGAGCCGGTGGTCCTCACGTCCCAGTACGGATGGGTGGAGAGCACGCCAGAAGAGAACGCGGTGCCTTCGGATGGCGAGAAGACGGGCCAACTGGTGCTGGTGGCCGCCGTGACGCGTGATACCCAGGCCGCGCAGGGCAAGCGCTTCGACGAGGCGCGCCTGGTGGTGATGGGAGACTCGGAGCTTCTCCTGGACCCGAACTGGGGCCATGAGCCCAACCGCAACCTGGTGATGAACGCGCTGGGCTGGGCGTCCACGCAGCTCACGAAAATCACCATCCGCCCGCCGGACCGCGAGGTGTCCACGCTGGAGCTGGACGCGGCGACGCTCAGCCGCATCCGCTTCTTCGCCACGGACCTCATGCCGCTGACGCTGCTGGGCGTGGGCCTGGCCATCTGGCTGTCGAGGCGCAACAAGTGACGCCGGCCCGCGGAAGGTGGCGGTGGAGCATCCTCACCGTCGTCACGGCGGGCCTGGGGCTCACCGCATGCACCGGTGAGAAGGCGTCCGAGGCGAGCGAGGCCCGGCGGAAAGCCGACACCCAGCAGCGCCTCTTCGTCACGGGGACGGAGGAGACGCGCAGACAGGACGACGGGGCACCCGCGAAGCCCGTCTTCACACACCTGACGGTGCGGGCCCGGGGCGCCACCACGGAGCTGGTTCGCGAGCAGGACGGTACGTGGAAGCTGACGGCGCCCGTGTCCGCTCGCGCGGAGGCAGCCGTGGTGGAGACCATCCTCGGCACGCTGGCGTCTTCGAGCTTCAGCGCCACCGTGAAGGAGGCGCCCACCGACGCCGACCTGGACGCGTACGGCCTGAAGCCGCCCCTCTTCACCGTCACGGCCCGGGCCTACCTGCCAGATGCTCAAGGCCAGGGGGCGCAGGACCCCGCCCGCCAGCGCACGGTGACACTGCACTGTGGCAAGGAGAACACCTACGACGGCTCCGTCTACGTACGCCGAGACGCGGAGCCGGCGGTCCACGCCGCCGCGGGGACGGTGCGCTGGGCCCTGGACCGGGACACCTTCGCCCTGCGCGCCAAGGACCTCCTGGCGCCCCTGGATGAGCGTGCGCTGAAGGGCATCGAGGTCAAGGCGCCGCAGGGGGCGTATCAACTGACGCGAGACGCGGACGGCACGGGCTGGCGGCTGGTCGCGCCGGTGGCCGCCAACGCGAACGCGACGCGTGTCGCGGACCTGCTGAAGGTCCTGGGGGACCAGCGGGCACTGTCCTTCCCCGAAGACACGCCGGAGTCCCGGAAGCGGTTGGGCCTGGAGGCCCCGGTGGTGGACGCCCGCTTCACCGGCGGCCCGGGCGAACCGGTTCGGGTGCGGATGTCCCGGGTGACGGAAGACGGCGCCGTGCGCGCCTATGCGTTGCGCGAGCAGGGGACGCAAGCCGTGCTGGGCGAGGTGCCCGAGGACGCCCTCGGCGTGCTGGACGTGAGCGTCCGGGAGCTGAAGGACCGGCGCGTGCTGGAGTTCCGGCGCCAGGACGTCCGCCGCATCGTGTTCCACCCGGGCGGTGGCGCGCCCACCATCACCGTGGTGAATACGTCGGAAGCCAACGAAGGCGCCGGACACTGGGACATGGAGTCCCCGCAGCGGGGCAAGGCACAACACTTCAAGCTCGCTTCGCTGCTGCGCGCGCTGGAAGGTCTGAAGGCCACGGGCTACGGCGAGACGAACCCAAGGAATTGGGCCCGGTATGGCGTGACGGCGGACTCCCCCGGCGCCGTGCTGCTGGGCGCGGACGGACGCGAACTGGCGCGGCTCTGGCTGGGCACTGAAGTCCCCGACGAGCCCGGCACGCTCTACGCCCGCGGCTCCGGCCCTGATGTCCTCAAGGTGCCCGAGTCACGCCTCACGTTGCCCACCAGGCCCGAGGACTTGCTGGAAGCAGCGAAGGTCCCCGACGCGCCGAAGCCGCCCGCGAAGACGGAGCAGGCGCCCTGAGCGCCCCTCCCCGCCCCACCGACAAGCAGCGCCAAGCGTCAGCGTGAAGGCGCTGCGCTGAGCCCCCTCCCCTGCCCCTCCGTCAGCGTGTGCTCGAACTGGAGCATGCACAGACCGCGCTGGGTCCTCAGGCGCCCACCCGCCAGACATGTCTCACGATATCGGCTACGCGACACTGTGCTGCCCCGCGGGGTGACTACACCTCCAGCAACACATACCGCTGGTCCGGGGTGTGCTTCGCCAACAGGGGCATGGCCACGTTGTAGACGGGGATGCCGCTCTTCGTCTTTCCGTTGCGAGCGCCGTGGTGCGCGTGCCCGTGGAACACCACCTCCGCGCCGTAGTGGTCAATGGGCATGGACAGGCGGCTGGTGCCCAGGAAGGGGCGAATCTCGATGTTCTCCCCCTCCAGCGTGTCCGGCACCGGGGCGTAGTGCATGATGACCACCTTCTTCTCCACGTCGAGGTGGCTCAGCGCGGCCTCCAGCTTGAGCGACTCCGTGACGGCCTCCTGCACGAAGGCCTTCGTCTGGCCCTCGCCAAAGGCCTGGAGCGTCGCGTTGCCGAAGCCGCCGCCAAAGCCCTTCACTCCCGCCACGCCCAGCACCTTCTCGAAGATGAAGTGGTCCCCGTCCAACACGTGGACGCCGACCTTGGCCAGCTCGCCGCAAATCTCCTTCACCTGGTTGTGCTCATAGTCGTGGTTGCCGAGCACCGCGGCGCAGGGAACGCGGAGCGCGGACAGCTCCTCCGCCAGCACCTTGCCCTCTTCAATCATTCCGCGGTCGGTGAGGTCGCCGCACAACACGAGCAGGTCCGCCGTGGCGTTCACCTGCTTGACCAGTTGCCGGAAGCGACCGTGGTGGTCCTCCCGGCAGTGCAGGTCACCGACCGCCGCCAACCGAATTTTCGAGCCCGGATCGCGCGCCACTCTCGTCCCCTCGCTGTCGTTCGTTCTCGTCCCAGGACCTCCCGTCACTGAAGCCCCAGTGGTGGATGTCCACGTGATAGTTCACGCGGGAAATCAGGTTGCCGCGGCACAGCTTCTCTTCCCAGCGCCCCTCGCGCAGGGTGTGCAGCGTGCGGCTCATCAGCTCCGCCATCACCCATTCGGGAATGGCGTCCCGCTCGGACGGATAGGCGAAGCGGAACATCATCAGGTGGCTGAGCAGGACCTCCCAGTACCGGTCGAAGCGGCGCATCATCCGCTCCCAGTCCATGCTCCGGCCCGCCTTCAGCAGCAGGTGGTTCACGTCCGCGCCGTCATAACGCTCGCGCTCGTTCACGAACGCCTTGGACCAGATCATCTCCTCGGCGGGGGCCACCAGACACTCGTGCCCGAAGATGGTGGCGCGCGGGGCGTGTTCGAACCACTCGTCGTCCACCACCGCCACGCCGTTGCCGGAGGAGAAGATGAAGTCGACGAAGTAGTCGCCCTTGAAGGCCTTGTAGAGCCATACCTCGTCCGCGCGCTCGGTGCGCCAGCCGTCCTTCTCCAGGACTTGCAGCGCCCGGAGCGCGTCCGCCTTGCGGGGGAAGAGGTCCAGGTCCTTCGTGTCGCGGTAGATGCCGGTATACGTCGCATAGGCGTAGGCACCGCCCACGACGAAGGGCACCCCGGCGTCGATAAGCAACCCGACGGCCCTGGCCCGGGCGTTGATTTCGTCCGGGGCCCGCTCACGCTCTGCCAGCTGCGCGTCCGTACCCATCTCGCCGGGATGGTTGGGGTGTCTCTTTTCCATGGCCGAAAGGTAGGACTGAGAATTTCGGCCGTCCGCCGGTGCGGAATAGATGCCTGGGGAGCGGGCAGCCAACCTGCAAGTATTGTGATTCCGGACGTTTCGCGCACCCTGCGGGCGCCTTTTCCGTTTTCCGGCCGAGCTGTGTCCATGAAGGCAGACACGCTGCTGCACGGCCCGCCGGGGGCCGTTCGAAGGGAACGTGGACCATGCTACGCAAGAGCCTGCTGTGTGCCGCCCTGCTGGTGACGGGTTGTGACAACGCGACGAGCGACGAAGACGCCTTCCGGGAAGGACTGCCCTCCAAGGAGATGGTGGAGATGCGCTCGCCCTCCAGGAACAACGGGCAGGGGCTGACGGCCTTCTACGGTGAAGGCCAACAGGCCGAGTACTACCGCGCGACGGTGGCGGCGGCGGCCACCGTCAACTTCGGCACGGTGAGCGTGCTCAACCTCATCGAGGACATCGTCCGGCACGTCCCCACCTCCATCGAAGGGAACGTGGCCGTGTGGGGCCCGCACACCGGCGCGCTCGACGCGGTGACGTGGAAGCTGACCGTCACCCGCACGGGCGACCACAGCTACACCTGGGTCCTGGAGGGCAAGGGCAAGAACGAAGCGGACAGCGCCTTCGTGGCCTTCCTCTCCGGCACGCACACCGCCTCGGTGAACGCCGACGGTGAGCGCGTCCAGGGCCACGGCTCCGGCGGGTTCCTCATCGACTGGGACCAGGCGAACACGCTGCCCGGCGTCACGGGCGACGACGTGGGCACGGCGGAGATTCGCTACGCGCGCGTCGCAGGAGCGGCGGAGTCCTCCGTGGAGGCGGACTTCCACCAGGTGCGTGACGAGGAGCGCCCGGACTCCCGCGTGGACGCCGTCTATCGCTTCAAGCAGGGCGTCGGCGCGGGCGGCGAGCTGGACTTCGTCATCCGCAAGGACATCGACACGGACCCGCGCCGCGCGGCGCTGGAGAACCTGGCCATCAAGAGCCGCTGGGAGGCGACGGGCGCTGGCCGCTCGGACATCAAGCTGTCGGGCGGGGACCTGTTCGGTGAAGCCACACTGAGTGAATGCTGGGACAGCAACTTCCTGAGCGCCTACTTCGCCATCAGCGTCAATCCGGTCCTGGGTTATGGCGAGCTGAGCGCCTGCGGAAACTTCAGCACCGCCGTCTACTCCACGCTGTGACGCGCGCGGTAGTCTGCGCCGTGTGACGGGAACGAGCCGGCCACTCCTCCAGGTGATTCCAGGCGGTCCTCGACAGGACCGGCGGGCCTTCCTGCGAGAGTTGTATACGAAACACGGCGGCAGCGTGTTGGGGCGCTGCCGCTACCTGTTGAAGGACGCGACGAAGGCGGAGGATGCGATGCACGACGTGTTCGCCCGCGCCCTCACGCACGGCGACGACTTCCGCGCGGAGTCCTCGCCGCTGACATGGCTGATGAAGATTGCCACCCACCACTGTCTCAACCAGTTGCGCGGCGAGCGCGCCGGCTGGCGTCAGTGGTTCGAACGGGACGCCGCCGCCCATCCTGAAGGCCATGGCGGGCAGGAGGCCATGGAGACGCGAGACCTGGTGCGCCGGTTGCTGGCGCGCGTGGACGTGGAGACACAGGCGGCCGCCATCCACTACCACGTCGATGGAATGACGCTGGAGGAAGTGGCCGCGCTGCTGGGCCGCTCGGTGCCCACCATCCGCAAGCGGCTGGAGCACTTCGCGGCGCTGGGCGGAGAGGAGCTGAAGGTCCCATGAGCGCGCACGAATCGGAATGGACACTGCGCCGCCTGAGCGCCGGGGAGTTGGCCACCACCGAGGCCGCCCGCGTCCAGGCCCATGCGGCCTCGTGCGAGGCCTGCGCCCAGGCCCTGCGCGGCATCCAGGAAGCCCAGACACGGTTCGAAGCGGAAGTCCCCTTCGAGCGCTTCGAGGCCGGCGTGGAGCAGGCCCTGCGGCGGCAGCAGGACTCCGCCCGGCCGCCGCCGCGCCGCTGGGTGGCGACGACGGTGGCCATCGCCGCGTCTCTGCTCGTGGTGGTGCTGGTGCGCCCGCTGCTGGGCTCCAGCGCGGAGTCCAGCGCCATCGTGGGACTCAACCGCCTCAAGGGCGGCGCGACGGCGGAGCTGCGCATCGGAGGGGGGCTGGGGCCGCAGCGGGAGGCCATTCCGGGCAGGCCCGAGGCGCTCGACCCGGGTGAGCGGGTGATGGTGGGCTACAATGCGGGGACGCACCGCTACGTGGCGGCGCTGTCGGTGGACGCCATTGGCGAGGTGACGCCGCTGTATCCGGAGGCGGGAGCCAGCGCCTCCGTGGCACCCGGCAGCGGACAGCACTGGCTGCCCGGAGGCTGGGAGTTCACCGGCTCTGGAGATGAGCGCGTCATCGTGGTGCTGAGTGACGAGCCCCTGCCCCAGGAGACGCTGGTGGAAGCCGCCCGGCGCGCCTTTGCCCAGGCGGATGGCGACGTCGGCCGGATGGCCGACCTGGAAGTCCCCGGAGCGCAGACGCACTGGGTGCTGCAGAAGCCATGAGCCGTCTGCCCTGCCTCACGCGCGCCCTGGCGCTGGTGCTCGCCCTGGCGGCGTCCGCCGCGGACGCGGACACGCTGCGCCGCTTCGCGCTGGTGGCCGGCAACGACCAGGGCGGCGCCGACACGCGCCCGCTGCGCTTCGCCCGGGACGACGCCCGGAAGATGCATGCGCTCCTGCTCCGCCTGGGCGGCGTGTCGCCCGTGGACGCGAAGCTGCTGCTGAACGAAGACGCGCGGGACTTCCTGGCCGCCCTCGCTGAGCTGGAGCAGCGCGCCCGCGCGGCCCGGGCGCGAGGCGAGCGCACCGCGCTGTTCGTCTACTACTCCGGCCACGCCAAGGACGGCGCGCTACGGCTGGGCGACACGCGGCTGGGGTTCGACGACCTCAAGCGCCGGCTCGCGGAAGCCTCCTCGGACATCCGCATCGCCATCCTGGATTCATGCCGCTCCGGCGCGATGACACGCACCAAGGGCGCGCGACGTGCCCCGGCGTTCGACATCGAGTCGGGAGCGAGCCGCGACGCGCGCGGGCTGGTCATCCTCACCTCCAGCGCGGCGGACGAGGACTCACAGGAGTCGGACGCGCTGGCGGGCAGCTACTTCTCACACCACCTGGCCAGCGGGCTGCTGGGGGACGCGGACCGCAGCGGCGACGGCCGGGTGACGCTCTTCGAGGCGTACTCCCACGCGTATGCCCGCACGGTGGCGGACACGGCGGCCAGCAGCGCGGGGCCGCAACATCCGACGTTCAGCTACGACCTGGCGGGCAACGGCGACCTGGTCCTCACGGACCTGCGCGCCAGCGGCGGAGGGCTCATCGTCCCGGGCGCGGCGCCGGTGGGCACCTACTACTTCGTGGACCCGGGTGGCCTCGTCGTGGCGGAGCTGGACAAGGCGGCGGACGTGGAGCGGCGCGTGGCGCTGGCACCGGGCACCTACCGCGTGAAACGACGGCTTGCGGACCGGCTGCGCATCGGCGAGGTGGAGGTGCGGCGAGGCCATCAGGCGGTGCTGCACGAAGCGCGGCTCCAGGACGCCCCCTTCTCCGACGACCCGGTGAAGGGCGGCCTGCGCGCGGATGGCGCCTGGTGGACGCTGGGGCTGGCGGGCGGCGTGCAGTCCTACTTCGACGCACCCACGCGCGACTCACTGTTCCTGTCGGTGGGGATGGTGGGCGCGGAGGCCCAGCTCCACGACTACTTCCGCCGCGACTGGGTCTGGGGGCTGGACGTGGCCCTGGGCAGCCGGCGGGCGGTGCTGATGCTCCCGACGCTGACGGGCCCGGGGTACCGCTACTCGATGACGAGCGTGGGCACGTCCCTGTCGTCCGAGTGGCCCATGGGCCCCGTGGCGCCCTTCCTGGGCGCGCGGATGGCGTGGCTCATCATGCGCCGCGACTTCGCGGACGAAGCCCTCCCGGACCAGAAGTTCGCCATGTTCTCTCCCGGCCTGGTGGCGGGCATCCGCTGGAATCCCCTGTCCCGGCTGCACCTCACGGCGCGGGCCCGGACCCACTACCTGCTCTACAACGTCGATGCGCAACGCTCGCTGGGCTTCTGGGAGCTGGGCGCGCTGGTGACGTACCAGCCATGAAGGAGCACGCGATGCGACACCTCCCGGTGGCCTGTCTGTGCATGGCGCTGGCCGCGTGCGGCGGCGACTTCTCCAACGACGACCTGGAGTTCCTCAACGCGCTGCCGCGGCGCGAGGACCTGGCCGCGAAGCTGCCCGCGAAGAACTCGGGGCGCTCGGCCGGTGGGCTGGCGACGCGCTCCTCCGCGCTGATGGTACGCCTGGGTGAGTCCTCCAAGTTGATGGGCGACACGGAGGAGACAGGGCGCGCCTTCAACGCGAGCGTGGACGCCCTCCTCTCACGGCTGGAGGACATCCGGAGCCTGCCCCCGACGACGCGCGAGCCGGACCGGCGGGTGTGGGGGCCCTACCGGGACCAGAACCACGCGGGCTACGACGTCCGCTTCGTGATGACGCGCGAGGCGCTGAGCTTCGACTACCAGCTCGAGTACCGGAAGACGGGCACGGGCGAGGCCGGGTGGTGGGCCTTCCTGCGTGGCACCTTCGAGGCGGACGCGGGCATCCGCAAGGGCGTGGGCGGCCTCCATCTGGACGTGGAGCGGGCGGAGCAGGAGGGCCTTCCCGCCACCGATGTGACGGCGCTACGGCGGCTGGACATCCACTACCAGACGAAGGCGCTGCCCACGCGAGTGGAGCTGACCTTCACGCCCAAGAACGGCGCCTTCCCCGTGGCGCGATACACCTACCGAGAGGCCCAGGGCAGCCTGGGTGAGATGCAGTTCCTCATGCCGGGGCAGGACCTGGTGCCGGGCGGGCTGCTGGAGGACCTGAGCCTGACGACGCGCTGGTCCCCGGACGGCCGGGGCATGGCGGTGCTGGACGTGCTGAGCGGCGACATCCGGGGCGCGAAGTACACCGAGTGCTGGGACGTCCGGGGCCGCGTCACCTTCACGGCGCGGAGCTGGGACTTCTTCAATCCCACGGAGGGTGAGCGCGCCACCTGCCCGGACTTCTCCTCGCTGGACGGCTAGGAAGGCAGCCGAGCGTACATTCCCGTGCATGAATGGTGACGCGCGGGGTGGATTCTCTATGCTGGCCGCTGTTCTCCCGCGCCCTCCATGTCCAAGCCCTCCATCCTCGAAGTGCTCAAGAGCCCGCGCATCTGGCTGCTCGTGGCCGTTGGTTTCGCCTCGGGCCTGCCCCTGTGGCTGACGGGCGTCACGCTGTCGGCGTGGATGAAGGACGAAGGCGTCAACTTGAAGACGATTGGCGTCTTCGGCCTCGTGAGCATGCCGTACACCTTCAAGGTGCTCTGGGCGCCGTTGATGGACCGCTACACCCTGCCCTTCCTGGGCCGGCGGCGCGGGTGGATGCTGGTGACGCAGGTGCTGCTCATGGGGGCCATTGCCGCCATGGGCCTGGTGAATCCCAAGGACGCGCCGGTGACCATGGCCGCCATGGCGGTGCTGGTGACGTTCCTGTCCGCCAGTCAGGACATCGTCGCGGACGCGTGGCGCACGGACATCCTCACCGTGGAGGAGCGCGGGCTCGGCAACTCCACGTACATCACTGGCTACCGCCTGGGTATGCTCACCGCGGGCGCCCTGGCCCTGACGCTGTCGGACATCGCCGGCTGGTCCCAGACGTACTTCATCATGGGCCTGCTGATGGCCGTGGGTGTGGTGGCCACGCTCCTGGCCCCGGAGCCCCAGGGCTCGAAGCCGCCGCGCAACCTGACGGACGCGGTGGTGAAGCCCTTCGTGGAGTACTTCACGCGCAAGGGCGCCGTCGCCGTCATCCTCTTCCTAGTGCTCTACAAGCTGGGAGACGCCATCGCCGCCGGAATGGTGACGCCCTTCTACAAAGAGCTGGGCTTCTCCAACACGGAGATTGGCGCGCTCAGCAAGGGCCTGGGCATGGTGTCCACCATCGCGGGTGGCCTGCTGGCTGGCGTGCTGATGGTGAAGCTGGGCACGCGGCGCAGCCTCTTCGTCTTCGGCGCGGCGCAGGCCCTCACCAACCTGATGTTCATGGGGCTGGCGCTGGTGGGAAAGAACGACCTGATGCTGGCGGCCACCATCACCGTGGACAACCTCTGCGGCGGTCTGGCGGTGACGGCCTTCGCCGCCTACCTGATGTCGCTGTGCCACAAGAGCTTCAGCGCCACGCAGTACGCGCTCCTGTCCGCGCTGGGCACGGTGGCCAACCGTCTCATCTCCGCCTCCTCCGGCTACATGGCCGAGTGGCTGGGCTGGCCCACCTTCTTCGCCGGAACCGTGCTGCTCGCCGTGCCCGCGCTGGTGCTGCTCGCGTTCCTCCCGGAGGACGCGGCCGCTCCGTCCAACGAGCCTCCGGAAACCGCCCCAGCATCACCAAGTGCGTCTACCGCCTGAGTGGCGGCAATGACGCGCAGTCCCCACGCCAACGCCAGACAAAAACAGACACACCCAGAGCAGTCCGCCCTGTGCACTAGTTCACAGACTGGCGCCACGTACCCTCTCCCAAGGGATACGCAGTCATAGGATGCCAATCGCTGTCATCCCAAGGGAGGACTGGTGTGAAACCATCCGAACACATCCTGATGAACAGGCGTTGGCTGCTTCGAGCAGGCACACTGATGGGCCTGGGTGCTGGCACCCTCGCCACCGCGCGAGCCTCCGGGCCCGGTGCGGCGCCGTATGGCGACCTTTTGGAGCCCCATCCATTCGGTGCATGGGGCGATGCCCCCTCCCGTGAAGTCGTCCTGAGCTCCCGACCATGGGATGTGCTCTCCGAACGCCCGGTCGTCAACGCCTCCCCCGGCCTCGTCCGGACGCCCTACGACAACGAGCCGTCCGAGCTGGAACCCAGCCTCCAGAGTTCCTTCCAGCTGCACTTCCGGAACTCCTACGGCCTTCGAATCTGGGTCTGCATTTCGTTCTACGACCCGGTCAACTGCGGCGCCCTGGGCCAGTGGGGAACGCGGGGGTGGTGGACCATCGACCACGGGCAGTCGGCATACGTTCTCAACACGACGCACCGACAAGCCTACTACTACGCGGAGGCCTCCAACGGCGCGTTCTGGGCGGGAAGCACCCACGCCATCTACGCGCCACAGACGGCTTTCAATTCCTGCTTGTGGAACCAGAGAATTGGCGACCGCTACTTGGGGATGCGTCCCGTGAACATCAGCTCGGACGTCTACACGGTGAACCTCACGCCCTGAGCGACAGGCGCCGCGTCACTCGCGCATGCCGTGGCGGCTGGCGCGGGCCTCGGCCCAGGGATGGCGCATCCCAGGAGGATGTAACGCGGTGCACGCTCGCCAGAATCGTTGAGCCTTCCTCCGCGTGGCATGGCTATGTTCCGCGGCCATGGCACACCCGCTCGCTGGCAAGCCCCCACCGGAAGACTTCCTCATCGACCCCGAGAAGCTGCGCGCCGCATACTTCTCCGGCCGGCCCGACGTGGGCGTGCCGGAGCAGCGCGTCGCCTTCGGTACGTCCGGGCACCGCGGCTCCTCCGCGCGCAACAGTTTCAACGAAGGCCACATCCTCGCGGTGACGCAGGCCATCTGCGAGTACCGCCAGCAGCAGGGCATCGACGGGCCGCTCTTCCTGGGCATGGACACCCACGCCCTCTCCGCCCCCGCGCAGCAGACAGCGCTGGAGGTGCTGGCGGCGAACGGCGTGCAGGTGCGCTTCACGGATGGCGCCACGCCCACGCCCGTCATCTCCCACGCCATCCTCACGTACAACCGCGGCCGCACGGCGGGGCTCGCGGACGGCATCGTCATCACCCCGTCCCACAACCCGCCGGAAGATGGTGGCATCAAGTACAACCCGCCCAACGGCGGCCCCGCGGACACGAACGTCACCTCCGTCATCGAGAAGCGCGCCAACGCGCTGCTGGGCGCAGGCAACGCGGGCGTGCAGCGCATCCCCTACGAGCGCGCGCGCACCGCGCCCGCGGTGAAGCCGTACGACTTCATCACTCCGTACGTGGAGGACCTGGGCACCGTCATCGACATGGAGGCCCTGCGCGGAGCGAAGCTGCGCATCGGCGCGGACCCACTCGGCGGCTCCAACGTCGCGTACTGGGAGCCCATCGCCACGCGCTACGGGCTGAACCTGCACGTGGTGAACCCCACGGTGGACCCGACGTTCCGGTTCATGCCGCTGGACCACGACGGGAAGATTCGCATGGACTGCTCGTCCCCGCATGCCATGGCGAACCTGGTGCGCCTGAAGGACGCGTATGACATCGCGTTCGGCAACGACGCGGATTCGGACCGGCACGGCATCGTCACCCGCAGCATGGGGCTGATGAACCCGAACCACTACCTGGCGGTCGCCATCGACTACCTCTATCGCAACCGGCCCGGCTGGAAGCCTGGCACCGCGGTGGGCAAGACGCTGGTGAGCAGCAGCCTCATCGACCGCGTGGCGAAGGATTTGGGCCGCCGTGTCGTCGAGGTGCCGGTGGGCTTCAAGTGGTTCGTGGATGGGCTGCTGGATGGCTCGCTGGGCTTCGGCGGCGAGGAGAGCGCCGGCGCGTCCTTCCTCCGCAAGGACGGCACCGTGTGGACCACGGACAAGGACGGCATCATCCTGGACCTGCTGTCGGTGGAGATCCTCGCGCGCACCGGGAAGGACCCCGGCGAGCACTACCAGGCCCTGGCGGCGAAGTTCGGCGCGCCGCTCTACACGCGCATCGACCAGCCAGCCACCGCCGCGCAGAAGGCCGCGCTGAAGAAGCTGTCCCCGGAGGCGGTGAAGGCCACCACGCTGGCCGGTGAGCCCATCCTCCAGCGCCTCACCCGCGCGCCCGGAAACAACGCGGACATCGGCGGGCTCAAGGTGGTGGCGGAGAACGGCTGGTTCGCCGCGCGTCCCTCCGGCACCGAGGACGTCTACAAAATCTACGCGGAGAGCTTCCGCGACGAAGCCCACCTCCAAGCCATCCTCCAAGAGGCGCGCGCCATCGTCAGCGAGGCGTTCGCGTCCACTTGAGCGGCGTGAAGCTCGTCCTTCAGTACGTGCTCGCCCTGCTGATGGTGGGCGCGGGGCTGAACCACTTCCGCAACCCGCGCATGTACCAGCGCATCATGCCCCCGTACCTGCCGTTCCACGGGCCGTTGGTGTTCTGGAGCGGCGTGGCGGAGGTGCTGCTGGGCGTGGGCCTGGTCATCCCCCAGACGAGCCGGCTGGCCGCCTGGGGCCTCGTCGCCCTGTTCATCGCCGTCTTTCCGGCCAACCTCTACATGGTGCAGCACCCGGAGCGGTTCCGGAAAATCCCCCCGGCCCTGCTCTGGCTGCGGCTGCCCCTGCAGGCGGTCCTGATCCTCTGGGCCTGGTGGTACACCTGAGCCGGGCCGCCCGCCCGGCTGCCCTCCGGTGCGTCCTTCCTTGACTCGCCGGGGGGTGCTCTTTAGTTTCAGAGGCTTCCAGTAGCCCCACCGAAATCCGAAGGACGTTCCATGGCTCGCGTTACCGTCGAAGACTGCCTCCCCCTCGTCGACAACCGGTTCGCGCTGGTGCTGCTCGGCGCCAAGCGCGCGCGGCAGCTGATGGCGGGTGCCCGCCCCATCCTCGAGCAGTCCAAGAACAAGCCCCCCGTGCTGTCCCTGCGCGAGGTGGCCACCGGCCGCGTGAAGTTCGACCGTGACGTGCGCGAGGCGCTGTCCGGCAAGTACACGGGCGACGAGCCCAAGTAGTCCCCGCGGTTCTCTTCAGCCCCCTTCCTTCCCGGCAATGCTCGCCGGGGAGGAGGCTTCGGGGAGCAGGCCCTGGGAGCGCAACCAGCGCACCGCCCGCGAGGCAACGGCCTTCTCTCCTTTGTAGCCCAGCAGCGGCACCAGTTGGACCACCGGCACCCAGCGCACCTCGTCCACTTCGATGCGCGGCCCCGGCAGCGGCCCCAGCTCTCCCTCCTGATAGCGGAACAGGAAGAAGTGGACGCGCTTGAAGATGCGCTGTCCGCGGAACTGGTACACGTAGCGAATCTCGCCCAACGGGGCCATGAGCGACACGGACAGCCCCGTCTCCTCACGCACCTCGCGGCTCGCCGTCTGCTCCGGTGACTCACCCGGGTCCACGTGCCCCTTGGGGAGCGCCCATAAGGTGCGGCCATGGGGACGGATGACGGCCACCTCCCAGTGACCGGCACTCTCCCGGATGACGACACCGCCTGCGGACGCCTCGCGTGGCATACCCGCCCACCCTACCCGATGCGGAAGGAAAGGTGCTCACCCGCCATGCGCGAAATGGCGAAGCTTGGCCTCCGCCCCCAGCCGGTAGGCGTAGCGCAGGTCCCCCAGGAGCCGGTCCAACCGCCGGGCGACGACGTGCCCCATCAGCCGCGCGCAGAAGCGGCGTGACAGCCGGTTCGCCTCCTCGTAGCGCCACCGCTCCTGGACGGAGAGCTGCTTGCGGTAGGACACCCGCTCGAAGAGACGATGGAGCAGCTCCCGCGCCCAGGCCCCCACGCCTTCGCCCCACCGGTGCAGCAGGCACACCGCGAACTTGTCCACCTCCGCCTGCGCCTCCAGTTCCAGCAGCGACACCGTCCGGCCGTGGGCCGCCGTGTGGGCCACGTAGAGAAAGTGGCTCACGCCTTCGGCCAGCTGGCAGTAACCGGCCAGGTCGCTGTCCAGCACGTACCCCAGCGGACCGGATTCGTAGGGCTTGAGCCTGTCGAGCAGCGCCGGTGACAAGTAGAGGGCCAGCTCCAGCGCGTCGCCCGCCTCGTGCACCAGCAGCTCCTCGTCGGCGCGGCCGGTGCCTCCCAATTGGGCGGCGGCCTCCGTGTCCACCACGAAGACCTCCGCCCTTGCCTCGCACGTGAAGCCGTAGATGGCCTCCAGGTGGTCCTGAACGCGGCCAATCATCCCCACCTCCGGCTAGTTGACGAGCTGTCCCTTGGGCCGCGGCATCATCCCCGCGTCGAGCAGCACGCGCTCCAGCCTGTCACTCCCGGTGCGGACCCACGCCTCATAGACTTTCAGCGCGCCGCTGGGGCCGGCCTGCACCATGCCCCGCGCGGAGATCTCCTCCAGCACCTCCACCACCTTGCGGAACTTCTCGCACAACTCCCGGTACACCTGCGCGAAGCCCGCCGCCGGCGTCAGCTCCGCCACGTGGCCATACGCCGTGCCGCCCATCTGGATGTAGTAGTCCGGCCCCACCACGCCGCTCTGCAGCGCGCCGGAGAAGAAGCCGGCGGTGTACAGCGACACGTCGCCCAGCCGGCGCAGGGTGCGGATGCGCTCGGCGCGCTCCTGCTGCAAGGCCTGGTGGTAGAGGATGGCCAGGGGCTCGTGGTCCTTGCGCCCGTCCTCCTCGCGGGTGAACAGCTTGTCGGTGACGGCGAACTCGGACAGCAGGTTCACCAGGTAGAACTCCGTCACCTCCGCCAGTTCTACCCGCTGCCGCCCCGTGACCTCGCCCAGAAGAGACTTGAAGAACTCCTTCAGAGACAGGGACGCCACCAGTCCACTCATTGACACCTCCCGTCATTCCCCGGGCGGACGTCGCCCGGAGGAGACCTGGGAAGGGTAGCAATCAGGTGCGGGCACGGCAAAGCCACTCCCAGTGATTCCGGGCACTTGCGTTAGCACTCTGGTATCGCGAGTGCCAATCCAGGGCCCTGAGGCAGGCCGCCGGGCATGGCGCCAGGGGTAGAGGATGTCACTGGAAAACCCCAGCAATGCCGCGCAGTTGGCACGTTCAGGAGCGGTCAGCCAGCGTCGCTTGACGGGTCGACTTCGCTGGTTATTATCCGCCGCGCCTGGGCGTTAGCACTCATGAGGTGCGAGTGCTAACCCCATGGGTCGCGAGGCCCTTTTTCAACCCCCAAGCAGCTTTCGGTCGCCACCGGAAACGGCGCCGGAAGCGACATGTAAGGAGCAGGCCATGAAGATTCGTCCCCTGCAGGATCGGCTCATCGTCAAGCGCGTCGCCGAGGAGAACAAGACCAAGGGCGGCCTCTTCATCCCCGACACGGCGAAGGAGAAGCCCCTGGAGGGCAAGGTCGTCGCCGTGGGTAACGGCAAGGTGCAGGAGGACGGCAAGGTCCGTCCGCTGGACATCAAGGCCGGCGACACCATCCTGTTCAGCAAGTACGCGGGCACCGAGATCAAGCTCGACGGCGAGGAGCACCTCATCCTCCGTGAAGAGGATGTGCTCGGCGTCATCGAGAAGTAATCCGGTCTCCCACACTCTTCCTTCAAGGAACCATCCAAATGGCGAAGGACATTCTTTTCGACGTGCGCGCGCGTGAGGCCATCCTCCGCGGCGTCAACATCCTGGCCGATGCGGTCAAGGTCACCCTGGGCCCCAAGGGCCGCAACGTCGTCATCGAGAAGAGCTTTGGCTCCCCGACCATCACCAAGGACGGTGTGACGGTCGCCAAGGAGATCGAGCTCGAGAACAAGTTCGAGAACATGGGCGCGCAGATGGTCAAGGAGGTTGCCTCCAAGACGTCTGACGTCGCCGGTGACGGCACCACCACGGCCACCGTGCTGGCGCAGGCCATCTTCCGCGAGGGCGCGAAGCTGGTCGCCGCGGGCCACAACCCGATGGAGATCAAGCGCGGCATCGACAAGGCCGTGGCCACCATCGTCGCCGAGCTGAAGAAGCTGGCCAAGCCGACCAAGGACAAGAAGGAGATTGCCCAGGTCGGTACCATCTCCGCCAACGGTGACGAGACGATCGGCACCATCATCGCGGACGCGATGGAGAAGGTGGGCAAGGAAGGCGTCATCACCGTCGAAGAGGCCAAGGGCCTGGAGACGACGCTGGACGTGGTCGAGGGCATGCAGTTCGACCGCGGCTACCTGTCCCCGTACTTCGTGACGGACCCGGAGCGCATGGAGGCGGCGCTCAACGACGCGCTCATCCTCATCAACGAGAAGAAGATCTCCTCGATGAAGGACCTCCTGCCCATCCTGGAGCAGGTCGCCCGCGCCGGTAAGCCCCTGCTCATCATCGCCGAGGACATCGAGGGCGAGGCCCTGGCCACCCTGGTGGTCAACAAGATCCGCGGCGTGCTGAACGTGTGCGCGGTGAAGGCGCCGGGCTTCGGTGACCGCCGCAAGGCCATGCTCGAGGACATCGCCACCCTGACGGGCGGCAAGATGATCGCCGAGGACCTGGGCATCAAGCTGGACACCATCACCCTCCAGGACCTGGGCCGCGCGAAGCGCCTCACGGTGGACAAGGACAACACCACCATCGTGGACGGTGCCGGCAGCCAGCAGGAGATCGAGGCGCGCGTGAAGCAGATCCGCGCCCAGATTGAAGAGACCTCCAGCGACTACGACCGCGAGAAGCTCCAGGAGCGCCTGGCGAAGCTCGTGGGCGGCGTGGCCGTCATCAACGTCGGCGCGGCCACCGAGACGGAGATGAAGGAGAAGAAGGCCCGCGTCGAGGACGCGCTCAACGCGACCCGCGCGGCCGTGGAAGAGGGCGTCGTCCCTGGCGGCGGCGTGGCCTACATCCGCTGCCTCAAGGCGCTGGAAGGCCTGCAGCTGACCGGTGGTGAGAAGTTCGGCGTGGACATCATCCGCCGCGCGGTCGAGGAGCCCCTCCGCCAGATCGTCGGCAACGGCGGCCTGGAGGGCAGCGTGGTGGTGAACAAGGTCAAGGAGTCCTCCGGTCCGTTCGGCTTCAACGCCGCCACGGGCACCTACGAGGACCTGCTGGCCGCCGGCGTCATCGACCCGGCCAAGGTCAGCCGCACCGCGCTGCAGAACGCGGCGTCCGTGTCCTCGCTGATGCTCACCACCGAGGCCATGGTGGCGGAGCGTCCGAAGGAGGAGAAGGACCTCCCCGCCGGCGGTGGCATGGGCGGGATGGGTGGCATGGGCGGCATGGGCGGCATGGGCATGTAGTCCGCCCCTCACCCCGGCATCCGTCCGGGGTGACGTCCTGAACGCGGCCTCCGGCTCCCTCATGGGGACCCGGAGGCCGTCGTCTTTGCGGGCTGGGTGGCGACGCGCCTTCTCGGCCCTTACTTTGGTGAATACGAAGGAGGAGACACCCGTGAAGCCCGTGAAGATTTTTACGACCACCTACTGTGGCTACTGCGTCCGCGCCAAGGACCTGCTCAAGCGCAAGGGCGTGGATTACGAAGAGGTGGATGTCACCGGAGACGACGACCTGCGCGCGAAGCTCGTGGAGATGAGCGGTGGTCAGCGCACCGTGCCGCAAATCTTCATCGGCGACACGCACGTCGGCGGCTACTCCGACTTGTCCCGCCTGGACACCGAGGGCCGCCTGGAGCCGATGCTCCAGGCCTGAGCACCCCAGGCAGGCGGCCAGGCGCCCCCGCCAAGGCTCCCGGCCTGCGGTGCATAGGTTTCTCCCCGTGGCACTTCACTCATCCACGGGAGGCGGCATGGCAGGCGAAGAGCGGCAGACGGGGACCCGGGACGAGCAGTACAACCTCATCAGCGTCCTGTATCACCTGCTCAAGGGTGCCTCGACCAGTGAGGCGTACATCCGGGATGCCGAGGAAAACGGCGACCCGGAGCTCGCCCAGTTCTTCCGCGATTGGCAGGAGGAGCAGCGAAACCTCGCCGAGCGGGCCAAGAATCTGCTCGGCGCCCGCATGGCGGGCGTCACCAGGGCGGGCACCGGCCGCAAGCGCTCGGCCCAAGGAGGCAGGCGCGGCGCGGACTCGGTGGAGAAGCAACCCACCAACGCGAGCGTTGCCTCGGGCGGCAATGACACGACGCGTGACGCCGTGGACGAGGAGCTGATGGAGACCTTCCCCGCCAGCGACCCGCCGGCCCGCTACTGAGGCCCCATCCGGCTTCCTGCGTCCTTCCGCGAGGGAGTGACGCAGGATTCTGGATTCTGGCCGAACGTTCGTCTTGTATGGGGGGTCGTGAAACACACCGTCCCCTTCCACTGCCCGCGCCTGATGCTGCTCATGGTGGCCATCCTGGCCGCGGCCTGCCGGAGCACGCCCTTCCAGGTGCGTGGCGCCGTGCCCGAATCGCTGGGCGCGTCCGCGGTGGTCGTCCAGCCCTTCGGCTTCCAGTGGGCGGAGCCTGACTGGCGCGCCGTGGAGTTGTCACAGCGACTGGTGAATGTGGCCCTGGCGCAGACGGGTGACGCGGCCCTCTTCTTCGGCCCCACCGAGCTGCAGGTGGCGCGGCCCGGCGAGGAAGGCGGTAACGGGCTGACGCGCGCTGTGGTGGCGGCATTGGCCTCCTACGGCGTCCGGCCTGACGGGTTGATGGTCCTCCGCCCCTCGGCGGAGCAACGCATCCAGTCCGGTGAACGTGAACTGATTGACACCGAGGGCTACACGGTGGGCCAGAGCGCCACCGAGGTGGTGATGTACGTGGGCCGTGTCGAGGTCCTCCACCCCGCCACGCAAGAGGTGGTGCTGGAGGTCTTCGGGGAGGCCACCGTGAATCCCTACGCAGACATCCTTGATGAGGGCGCGGACCCGGCTCCGGAGCTGACGCGCCTCATGGAGGAGCTCACGCGCGAAGCACTCCGCGGCCTGTCGAGCCACCTGAAGCCACCCCGCGCGCCCGCCCCCGCGCTGGCCTCCTCCCTGGCGTGGGCGCCGTGGGACGTGCTCGACATGGCGGCGTGGATGCCCAAGGACAGCACAGACCTGGAATTGCCGCCGGGTCTGCAAGAAGCCGGGCAGGACCCGCGAAGCCTGCGCGTCCAGCGCCTGCGCTTCGCCAACCCGGACGCGGACACCGCGCTGCTGGAAACGCTGGCGTTGCGCCCCGGCGGCCTCTATGTGCGCGCCGCACCCGAGGGCGCGAAGCTCTCCGCGGGGGACCTGGTGCTCACGCTCGACGGCCGCCCCGCACTTCCCCAGACACTTGCCCGCGCACGGCTGGCGCTCGTGCCAGTCGAAGCGCGCGTTCAACAACCCTCAGGCAGGATTGTTCCACTCGTACTGCCTTGAGTTTTCCCGATGTGAAGAGGCTCGCGTCGGGCTTGCCCGCCCATGCGACTCGCACCTAAAGAGGACCCGATATGGATAGGCCCGAGGTCACCCAGACCACTCAGACGGAGCAGGAAGGCCGCACCACCCGAATCCCCATCCCCGAATGGACGGTGGAGGTGGTTGCCGGACCTGACAAGGGCAAGAAGGTGAAGACGCAGGACGGACTGGTCCGCGTGGGCTCCGACAGCGCCTGCGACCTGGTCCTCACCGACGCCACGGTGAGCCGCCGCCACCTGGAGGTGGAGCGCACCTCGCGCGGGCTGATGCTGCGCGACACCGGCAGCCGCAACGGCACCTTCCTGGACGGCCGGCAGGTGGTGCAGGCCTACCTGACCAGCGGCGACAAGGTGGAGCTGGGTAAGACGAAGCTCTCCGTGAAGGTCGCCCCGCGTCCCACCGAGGTGGAGGTGGCGGGGGCGGAGTCCTTCGGCGCGCTGGTGGGCGCCTCGGAGAAGATGCGCTGGGTCTTCACGGAGCTGCGCCGCATCGCCCGCGAGGACATGAGCCTGCTCGTGGAGGGTGAGACGGGCACCGGCAAGGAGCTGGCGGCGCGCGCGGTGCACCAGCACTCGGCGCGGCGCCACGGCCCCTTCAAGGTCGTGGACTGCAACCTCATCTCCGAGGAGAAGGCCGAGCGCGAGCTCTTCGGCGGCCTGCGCGCGGGTGACGGCGAGGACCGCGAGGCGCGGGGCGTCTTCGAAGCGGCCCGGGGCGGCACCCTCTTCATGGACGAGGTGGGCG
Source organism: Myxococcus sp. NMCA1 (assembly GCF_026810205.1). Classification (NCBI taxonomy): domain Bacteria; kingdom Pseudomonadati; phylum Myxococcota; class Myxococcia; order Myxococcales; family Myxococcaceae; genus Myxococcus; species Myxococcus sp. NMCA1. The sequence continues at coordinate 6,316,534 of NZ_CP113950.1, forward strand.
AGCTGCCGCTGCCCGTGCAGGGAAAGCTGCTGCGCGTGCTGGAGACGCGCGAGGTGCCGTCGCTGGACGGCCAGCCGGTGGCGGTGGACGTGCGCGTCATCGCCTCCACCCACCGGAACCTGGAAGAGGACGTGCGCCAGGGCCGCTTCCGCGCGGACCTGTACTTCCGGCTCGCGGTGGCGCGCGTGCGCCTGCCACCCCTGCGCACCCGGCGGGACGATTTGCCCGCGCTGGCCCAGGCCCTGGCCCAGACGCTGCGCGCCAGCATCACCCTCACGCCCCAGACGCTGGCCCTCTTCGAGGGCTATGAGTGGCCGGGCAACGTGCGCGAGCTGCGCAACGTGCTGGAGCGCGGCGCCCTCATGGAGGAGACAGGCAACAGCAGCTGGCTGGACTTCCTCGCCCAGCCCTCGCGACGCGCGGAGGGACAGGCCCCCACCACCCAGGTGGCCACGCTGGTGGGCACCCTGCCCTACCACGAGGCCAAGGACAGGGTGCTGGCCGACTTCGAGCGCCTGTATTTCGCCGAGGTCATGAAAACCGTGGGCTTCGACATGAAGGCCGCGGAGCAGCGCACCGGCCTGTCCATGCAGAGCCTTTATCGCCTTTTGAAAAAGAACGGGCTTCGGCTCAAGGACCTCAAGAACGCCGAGGGCCTGGAGAAGTAAAGAAGTCCGCACGCAGGTCCACCTCTAGGGAGAACAACCGCATGTTGCGTCGTGTTGCCGTAGCCTCCGTCGTCTTCACTGCCGCTTGCGCCGGCCAGCAGAAGCCCGCAGCCCAGGCCGGACAGCCCACGTCGACCGAGGAGCGTGTCCGCATCACCAACCAGCCCCCGTTCGACCTGGTGAATTGCTTCCCGCGCGAGCTCCAGCTTCCGGAGCAGGCGAGCCAGGGCGTCGTGCTGGGCGCGCTGCTCACCACGCGTCCCCAGGTGATGGAGTGCCTGGTGGACCCGAAGCACCGGGGCGCGGAGAAGAGCACCACGGTGGAGGTCAAGACGACCGTCACGGAGCAGGGCGGCTCGCACGCCGTCACCGGGACGAACCTCACCCCGGAAGGCCAGGCCTGCATCCAGAAGGTGGTGGACACCCAGGTGAAGCTGTCCGCGCTGCCCAAGGGCGCGCAGCCGGTGGAAGCGGCCATCCCCTTCGAGCACACCACCAGCGGCCTCAACTCCGTCACCTTCAACATCAACGAGGGCTCGGACTTCACCGGCGCGGTGCGCCTCGCGCAGCAGAGCTGGTGTGACTGCTACGCCAACTTCAAGGAGCAGGTCCCGCCGCCGCTGACGGCGAAGATCAAGCTGCTGAAGACGCAGCCCACCCCGGCCGAGGTCACCTTCGCGCCCTCCGGCAACACCGAGGCGGACCAGCTGGCCGCCTGCCTCCAGCCGAAGATCGCCGCGCTGCCGGCGAAGCTGACCTCCGACGAGCTGGGCTTCTCCTACCGCTTCGTCCACTTCGACTCGTCCGCGCCGGACGCCGCGTCGGCCGCCCTGCCGCCCGAGCTGCGCTTCCTCCAGCTGGACCTCAACCGCACCCAGCGCGCGGCGGACTCGGCCATCGCCGACGGCGCCCGCACCCCGGCGGCCCTGGCCTACGCCGAGGTCGTGGACCGCTACCAGAAGACCAAGAACTGGCGCCTGTTCGACGAGATGTCCAGCAAGTGCGACGCGCTGGTGAAGGCGGACGCGGGCGTCATCGAGTCCATCAAGGCCCGCCAGGCCACGGACCAGGCCGCGCTGGCGCTGGCCACGGAGATGGCGGCGAAGGACGCGGAGAACTGGGGTGACGTCGTCATCGCCACCCAGAAGAACGTCGACGAGTCGGTGAAGGAACTGGCCGACGCGGAGAAGATGGCCGCGCAGGACAAGGCCGCCTGCCCGAAGAAGAAGTTCTAGGAGTCCCCGCCCCACGGCGGAAAAACACGAAGGCGCGGGAGCCCGGAAGCCGGGGCCCGCGCCTTCTGTGTTTCGGGGAGAAACCGTCGCCGCGGGGCGGACACCGGAGGCCCGGTGCCCCGCCTGCCCGGGACGGGCCTACGCCGCCGTCACCTTGTCGTCGTTGGCCGCGCCCGCCTCGCGCATGCGCACGCTGACGAGCTTGGAGATGCCCGGCTCCTCCATGGTGACGCCGTAGAGGGTGTTGGAGACCTCCATGGTCCGCTTGTTGTGGGTGATGAGGATGAACTGCGACTGCTTGCTCATCTCCTTCACCATGTCGTTGTAGCGGCCCACGTTGCCCTCATCCAACGGCGCGTCGACCTCGTCGAGGAGGCAGAAGGGCGTCGGCTTGATGAGGAAGATGCCGAAGATGAGGCCCACGGCGGTGAGGGCCTTCTCGCCACCCGACAGCAGGTTGACGCTCTGCAGCTTCTTGCCGGGCGGCTGGGCGACGATTTCCACGCCCGGCTCCCCGCCCGGCCCCTCGTTGGTGAGGATGAGGCTGGCCCGGCCACCGCCGAACAGGCGCGGGAAGATGGCCTGGAACTTCTCGTTCACCACGTCGAAGGTCTGCTTGAAGCGCTCGCGGCTGGTGGCGTCGATGCGCTGGATGGCCTCCTTCAGCTGCTCGATGGAGGACTGCAGGTCCTGCTTCTGCGCGGTGAGGAAGTCGTAGCGCTTGGACAGCTCCGCGTGCTCGTCGATGGCGGTGAGGTTGATCTCCCCCATCTTCTCCACCTGCGCGCGCAGGTCCTTCAGCTCCGCCTCCGTCTCCGGAGCCAGCGCGGCCAGCATGTGGTACTTGTGCAGTTCGTTCGCCAGCTCCACCTGATGCCGCTCGCGGATGCCCGCCGCCAGGTGCTCCAGCTCCAGGGCGATTTCGCGCTCCCGCAGCGAGATTTGCGACAGGCCCTGCATCAGCTCGTCCACGCGGCCGCGCAGCTCGCGGAACGTCGCGTCCTGCTCACGCACTTCCGCGGAGGCCGTGGTGTGCGCCGCGCGGCGCGCCTCCAGCCCTTCCGCGGCGAGCCGGTGCTCCTCGGCGCGCTGGGACAGGCCGCCCTCGGTGTCCGTCGTGCGCCGCGCCAGCTCCTCGACGCGCGCCCCACCCTCCACCACCGTGGCCTGGAGCCGGGTGATGCGCGTCTCCATATCCTTGCGCTGGGAGACGAGGCTGTCCAGCTCCTTGCGGGCCGACTCGCCACGCTCGCTGCCGGCGGCCACCTTGATGCGCAGGCCCGTCAGCTCGCCGTTGGCCGTCTCCGCGCGCAGGCGCAGCGACTCCTGTTCGGCCACCAGCTGCTTCACCCGCTCCTCACGGCCCTCTCGGTCCGCCTGGCCGTGCGCCACCTCGCCGCGGCTCGCCTCCTCCTCGTGCTCCAGGGCCTGGTGGCTCTGGGTGAGCTGCCCCTCCTCCACTTCCAGGGCCCGCACCCGCTCGCGCACGCGGGCCAGGTCCTCGCCCGCCTTGTGCAGGTCCTTCTCCTGGCTGGCGAGGTTCAGCTCCTCTGCGTGCTGATTCTTCGCCAACCCCTTGAGGACGCCCTCCGCGTGCCCCATCTGCTTCTGGAGCGTGTAGTGCCGGGTGAGAATCTCGTTGTAGCGCTCCTCCACGCGGGCCACCTCGGTGGCCAGCTCGGCGATTTCGCGCTTCTTCTGGAGCGCGCCCACCGCCGCGCCCTCGCTCTCACCGCCGACGATGGTGCCGTCCGGGCGGAACACCTCGCCCTCCACCGTCACCAGCGTGCACGCCGGGCCGCCCGACTCGGTCCACGCGCGCGCCGTGGACACGTCCTGGACGATGACGACGTCCCCCAGCAGCAGCTGGACGAGCGGCGTCAGCGCCTCCTCACACGTCACCTCACGCAGGGCATGCGCGAGCACGCCGGGCTGGCTGAAGTCCGGCTCCAGCGGGGCCGGCAGCGCATCCAGCGCGGGCACCGGGAGGAAGCTGCCCCGGCCCTCGGCGTGGCCCTTGAGGTAGTCCACCAGCTCCACGCCCTTGTCGCGGCTCTCGACGATGACGTGCTGAAGCCGCTCCCCCAGGGCGGCCTCCACCGCGCGCTCGTAGCGCGGGGTGACATTGATGACGTCCGCCACCAGGCCGAAGATGCCCTGCTCACGGGCCTGCACACCGGCGCGCGTCATCACGGCGCGCACGCCGCGGTCGAAGCCGTCGTAGTTCTTCTGGATGTCTTCCAGCGTGGAGAGGCGGCTGCGCTTGTCGCTCAGCTCCTCCCGCAGCGCGATGACCTCGATTTCGTTCTCCGTGAAGGCCGCGCGGGTGCGGGTGAGCGCGTCCTCCTCCTGGCCCTTGCGCTCGGCCAGCTCCGCGGCGAGGTGCCGGGTGTCCTCCACCCGCTTCGCCACGTCGCCCCGGACGTTCTCCAGGGTCTGCTCCTGGGCGCGCAGGGTCTCCAGCTCGCCCTGGAGCTTCGCGCGGCGGGCGCCCAAATCCCCCCGCTGGCGGGCGAGGTTGACCAGGTTGCTCTCGTGGTTGGCCAGGCGCGTGGCCACGGCCACCAGGCCGGCGCGCTCCTGCTCCAGGCGCAGCGCCACCTCTGTCTGGAGCTGGGACACGCGGCGCAGCTCCTCCTGCGCCACCTGCATCGCGACCTCGTCCTCCTTCCACGAGCCGGCGATGCCCGACAGCTCCGCCTCGCGGGCGGCCATGGCCTCGGACATCTCCGCCTTGCGCGCCAGGAGCCCGTCCAGCTCCACCTGGGCGGCGGCCACGCGGGCCCGCGTCTCCTCCAGGTCGCGCTTGCCGTAGGTCATCTCCTGCGTGTCGCGCTGCAGGGAGCTCTCCAGCGTGTGCACCTCCGCGGCCAGCGCCTGGAGCGCGGCGGACTCCGCCTCCAGCTCCGCGCGGCGCCGGGTGATGGTCTCCTCCAGCTCCTTCACGCGGTCCAGGCTCTCCCGTTCCTCGGAGCCCAGGTTCTCCAGCCGCGACTGGAGCATCTTCTTCTCCGCCATCAGCTCCAGCTGGCGGTGCGTGGCCGCGTGCAGGTCGATGTCCCGCATGCGCGACTTGAGCTTCTTGTACTTCTCCGCCTTCTTCGCCTGGCGCGACAGCGCGTCGAGCCGCTTCTCCAGCTCGTTGGTGATGTCGGTGACGCGCAGCAGGTTGGCGTCGGTCGCCTCCATCTTGCGCTCGGCGGCCTTGCGGCGGGCCTTGTACTTGGTGACGCCCGCGGCCTCCTCCAGCAGATGGCGCCGGTCCTCCGGCTTGCTGGACACGATGAGGCCCACGCGGCCCTGTTCGATGATGGAGTACGCCTTGGTGCCCACGCCGGTGCCGAGGAACAACTCGGTGATGTCCAGCAGCCGGCAAAGCGTCTTGTTGATGAGGTACTCGGAGTCGCCGTTGCGGAACAGGCGCCGCGTCACCGTGACTTCGGAGAAGCCCTGGTACTGGGGCGCGAGCTGGTCCGTGTCATCCACGATGAACGTGAGCGACACCTCCGCCATGGACAGCGGCGGCTTGTTCTCCGAGCCGTTGAAGATGACGTCCTCCATGCCGCGGCCACGGAGGTTCTTCGCGCTCTGCTCACCCATCACCCAGCGGATGGCGTCCACGACGTTGGACTTGCCGCAGCCGTTGGGCCCGACGATGCCCGTCACGCCTTCATCGAACGTGAAGACACTCCGTTCCATGAAGGACTTGAAGCCGGTGATGTCCAACCGCTTGATTCGCATGCCAGCGGGCTCCTAGAGCGGGCTCGGTACGAGGAGAAAATCGCGCGCGAGGCCGAAAAATCGGCCTCTGAGCGTTCAGCAGAAAGGAGTACCAGCCACCTTCCAGACGATCAAGCATGGCCATGCCACGCATCGCCATACGTTCGGTTGCCTGGTCTGCGACAGAGCGGACGTGCTCTGTAGCTGTAGCGCGCGCACTGCGAGGCGGCGGCGTGTGCACCGCGCTTCTACGCTCCCATGACGTCCTCCCGCCGGTGTGGCTGCTTCAGCCCTGTTGAGTCCTGTTGCGCCACGCGAGCGCGTGACCTTCCGCGGGACGTAGCATTCCGGTCTGACATGCCCTCGGTAGACGCTGGGTTCCTTCGGCGCGGCCCCACCCGAGCCCACACGAACGCGCCGCCCGTGCCCACCTGACAGGCAGGCGTGTCGACGCGATGCGGGAGGGCCACGTCGAGCACGCGAACGTCGATGTGGCAGCCGCGCGTGACGGGCATCACGCACGCATCATGACCAGGGGCAGGGTGAGACAGAACCGCCGCGTCGTGAAGCGCGGATCGCCCGCAGCGAAGAAGCCCCAGCCAGGAACCAGCGTCGACGGGCTCAGGAATCGTTCGAGGCGCTCGGGGGCGGCTCACCGGAGCCCGCCGAGCCGTCCGACACGGTGCGCGCGGGCGCCGTCCGCGACTGCGGCTCCACGGTGACGCGCACCACGCGTGGCCCTTCCACCGCGTCCACGACGATGCGCCACATGTCGAGCCGCAGCGTGTCCCCCTTCACGGGAACACGGCCCAGCCGCGTCATGAGGTAGCCGGCGATGGTCGTCACTTCGCCCTCTTCGTCCTCGTCCAGGTCGAAGTTGACGTCCAGCCGCTCCTCCAGGTCGTCGAGCTGCGCGGTGCCCGGCAGCTCGAAGCGGCCGCCAGGCAGCGCGCGGACCTCGTCCATGCGGCGGCCCAGCTCCGCGACGTCGCCCACCACCTCTGCCACCACGTCGGCGATCGTCACCAGCCCGGACGTGCCGCCGTGCTCGTCCACCACCAGCGCCGTCTGCCGGCGCCGGCGCCGGAACTCCGCCAGCAGCTGCTCCAGCGTGGCGCCCTCGGGGATGAACAGCACCGGCCGCTGCACCTGCGCCAGGCTGCGCAGCTCGCCCCGGGACAGCAGGAAGAAGAGGTCCTTGGCGTTCACCACGCCCTCGACCTCGTCGAGGTTGCCCCGGCACACCGGCAGCCACGTGTGGCCCGCCGCGCGAGCATCCGCGATGCACTTCTCCAGTGGCTCTTCCACGTCCAGGAACTTCACCTGGTTGCGCGGAACCATCACCTGCCGCGCCGTCTTCTGCGCCATCTCCAGCGCGCGCTCCAGCAGCTCCGCGCGTGCCGTCGTAATCGCGCCCGCCTGCGCCGAGCTGTGGAGGATGACCAGCAGCTCGTCCTCGCTGTGTGCCTCGTGCGCCTCCCCTACCGACTGGAGGCCAAAGACGCGCAGCACCCACGCCGCCAGCCCGTTGAGCAGGACGATGGCCGGGTAGAACAGGACGTAGAACACCCGCATGGGCAGCGCCACCGCGAGCGTCGTGTCCTCGGGCCGCTGAATCGCCAGGCTCTTGGGCGCCAGCTCACCGAGGACGATGTGCAGGAAGGTGATGATGCTGAAGCCAATCACCACCGCCGCGGAGTGGGCCAACGTGGTGGAGGCGCCCTCTGGTACCAACGGCACCAGCACCGGCTCCAACAAACGCGCGAAGGCCGGTTCACCCAGCCAGCCCAGGCCCAGGGAAGCCAGGGTGATGCCGAACTGCGTGGCGGAGAGGTACGCGTCCAGCTTCTCCACCATCTTCATGGCCGTGGGCGCACCCGGCGCACCTTCGTCCACCAGGGCCTGGAGCCGCGTGGCGCGGATCTTCACGATGGCGAACTCGGTCGCCACGAAGAAGCCGTTGGCGAATACGAGGAGGATCGCCAACCCCAGGAACAACCATTCGTTGCCCATGGCTCAGAACAAGGCTTCGAAGTCCGGGTCACCCTTGAGGGCGTCGAACATGGGGTCGGTGGACAGCCACCCCATTACCTTCGGCCGGTCCGCCGTGAGCGACTTCTGCAGGTACTGCACGGCGTCCTTGGGACGCCCCCACAGCGCGAACAGGGCGGACAGGTTGTAGTTGAGCAGCAGGTCTTCCGGGTTGAGCGCCCGCGCCCGCTCATAGGCGCGCTCCGCCTCCGCGTAGAAGCCCTTCTGCGCGAAGCAGATGCCCAAATCCAGCTGCGCCTCGAAGTTGTCCGGCTCCAGGCGCACCACTTCCTTCAACTGGGTGATGGCGGAGCGGTAGTCGCCCTCGTCCATCATCAGCGCGGCCAGCTCGTGACGGGGGAAGGCATCCTGGGAGTCCAGCTCGATGGCCGTCTGGAGCTCGCGCATCGCCTCCTCCACGCGGCCCTGGTCCGCGTAGGTGAGGCCCAGGTTGAGGTGGGCGTCCGGATACTCCGGGTCCAACTCGATGGCTTCCTTGTACTCCTCCACCGCCATCTCCCCCGCGTGGGTGGAGAGGAAGCAGGCCAGGTTGTAGTGCGCCGTGGCGCTCTCTGGCTCCAGCTTCAGGGCGGTGAGGTACTCCGACAGCGCCTCGCGGAAGAGCTTCTTCTCCGCGTAGACGGTCGCCAGGTTGTCGTGGGCGTGCGCGGAACTCGGGTCGAGGTCAATGGCCTTCTTGAACTCCTTGATGGCCTCGTCGAGCCAACCCCGGTCCGCCAGCTCGATTCCACGAGTGTTGTGCTCGTCGGAGAGAGCGATGTTGTCCTTTTCGCGGGCCATGAGCGCGCGGGCAATCTACGCGCCGCGCTCCAAGAGGTGCAAGGTAGAGTTTCCCCTCGCCCATGCGCCACGTCGCCCTGCTGCTGCTCCTGTTGTCCGCCTGTCACCCCCGCGCCGTCCCCCCGCCAGAGCTATCACCGCCGGAGGAGCCCGCCCGACAGTCCCCCGCCCCCGGGGATGCGGGCCAGGCGCCCGCCCCCTCCGCCGAGGCACCGGTGGCCGAGCCCCAGGCCCGCTCCGTGTCCATCATCGTGGGCGGCGACGTGACGCTGGGCCACAACTACCAGACACACTACGACGCGGAGACCGCCAAGGGCCGCCCCCGGGACGCCCTGCTGTCCTACGGGTTCCAGGAGGTGAAGCCCCTGACGGACGCCGCCGACCTGTTCGTCGTCAACCTGGAGTGCCCCTTCACCGAGCGCGGCGAGAAGCTGCCCAAGAACTTCAACTTCCGCGCGAAGCCAGAGCTGGTGGGCATCCTCACCGCCGGCGGCGTGGACGTGGTGAGCCTGGCCAACAACCACCTGATGGACTACGGCGCCCAGGGCCTGCTCGACACGCTGGACACCCTGGACGCGGCGCACATCCCCTACTTCGGCGCGGGCCGGAACCTGGCGGAGGCCCGGCGCCCCGCCATCCTCACCGTGGGTGGCCAGCGGGTGGCGCTGCTGGGCTACTTCTTCCTGGGCACGCGCAACATCGAACCGCCCGGGGTCTACGCCACGGAGACGACCCCTGGGGTCGCCGGCCACTTCTCCGACGAGGCCGTCATGGAGCAGATGCTCAGGGAGGACATCGCCGCGGCCCGGGCCCAGGCGGACATCGTCCTGCCCTACTTCCACTGGGGGCGCGAAGGCACCTACACCCCGGAGCCCTACCAGGTCCGGCTGGCCCACGCCGCCATCGACGCGGGCGCCGCGGGTGTGCTGGGCGCCCACCCGCACGTCCTACAAGCCATGGAGCTGTACCAGGGCAGACCTGTCGTCTACTCGCTGGGGAACTTCGTCTTCGGGGGGAACTGGAACCCTCGCGACAAGCGCGGCGCCCTGTGGAAGGGCCACTTCGGGCCCGACGGCGGCTACGTGTCCAGCGAGGTTCTGCCCTTGAGAACCGACCGCTTCCCGGAGTTGCCCTTCCAGCCGGTGCCCGTCACGGGCGAGGCGGCGGAGGCGGTGCTGCGGCTCCTGGCGGAGTCTTCAGAAGGCGTGGAGCGGATGCTGCCCGAACTGGAGCCGTGGGCCCGTCCGCCTCCCTCCCCCTGAAGTCCGAGGGAGGGAGTAGCCAACGCACTAGACCTTGTTGTTGGACTGGCCCTTCTTGGCGCGGCTGCGGCGGCGCTTCAGCTGGGCCTTCCGGCCCTTGGCGCGGTTGGCGACCTTCTTCTTGGAACGATTTCCCTTCTGGGCGGGCATGTGGAAGGACTCCGTGTAGGTGATGTGAAACCGACCGCTCAGCGCGGTGAGGGCGGCCCTTTTTTCATGCTCCCGCCCAAGCGTCCAAGGAATTTCTTGACTCCGCCCGCCCTTGCCAGAGGCCGTGCAAAGGGGCAATACCCCCCGGAACGACGATGATTGACAAACTCGAAGACGTCGAACGCCGGTTCGAACGCCTGACCGCCGACCTGTCGAACCCCGACGTACTCGCCGACTCGGCGAGGCTCCAGAAGGTGTCCAAGGAGCGCGCGGGCCTGGAGAAGCTGGTCGAGGCCTTCCGGGCCTACCGCAAGGTGCTCGCCGACCTCAGCGAGGTCGAAGCCTGGCTCGGCAGCAGCGACGCCGACGAGAAGGCCTTTGCCCGCGAGTCCCTGCCCGGCCTGAAGGAGCAGCGCGACGAGATGGAGGCCAGCCTCAAGATTCTCCTCCTGCCCAAGGACCCGAATGACGAGAAGAACGTCATCCTGGAAATCCGCGCGGGCGCGGGCGGTGACGAGGCGGCCCTCTTCGCCGAGGAGGTCATGCAGATGTACCTCCGCTACGCGGACCGCCGGGGCTGGAAGGCGGACATCCTGGACATGAGCCCGGGCAACGCCGGCGGCGTGAAGGACGCCACGGTGACGCTGTCCGGCGACGCCGTCTTCAGCAACATGAAGTACGAGTCCGGCGTACACCGCGTGCAGCGAGTGCCGGCCACGGAGACGCAGGGCCGCATCCACACGTCCACGATCACGGTGTCGGTGATGCCGGAGGCGGAGGACGTGGACGTGCAGGTGAACCCGGCGGACATCGAGATGCAGGTGATGCGCTCCACGGGCTCGGGCGGCCAGAGCGTCAACACCACGGACTCCGCGGTGCGCCTCATCCACCACCCGACGGGCATCGTGGTGAAGTGCCAGCAGGAGAAGAGCCAGCTGAAGAACCGCACCATGGCCATGCGCATGCTGCGGGCGAAGCTCTACGAAATCGAGCAGGAGCGCATCCGCAACGAGCGCGACTCCGCGCGCCGCGCCCAGGTGGGCACCGGTGACCGCAGCGAGAAGATTCGCACCTACAACTTCCCGCAGGACCGGCTGACCGACCACCGCATTGGCCTCACCGTGCACAACCTGCCGGGCGTCATGGCTGGCAACGTGGACGACGTCATCACCGCCTGCCGGACCTACTACCAGGCCGAAGCGCTCAAGGCGCAGACGGCCGGCGGCCCGAAGCCCTCCGCATGAGCAGCGACCCCTGGACCATCCGCAGGGTCCTCACCTGGACGACGCAGCACTTCGAGAAGCGACAGGTGGATGCCCCGCGGCTCACCGCGGAAATCCTCCTGTCGTACGTGCTCAAGCTCAGCCGCGTCCGGCTGTACGTGGACCTGGACCGCCCGCTCTCCAAGGACGAGCTGGGCGCCTTCCGTGCCCTCATCGAGCGGCGCATGGCGGGCGAGCCCACGCAGTACCTGACGGGGGTGCGTGAGTTCTACAACCGCCCCTTCAAGGTGGACGCCCGGGTGCTGATTCCGCGCCCGGAGACGGAGCTGCTGGTGGAGGCGGCGCTGCGCATGCTTCCCAAGGACGCGCCCGGCCGCGCGCTGGACGTGTGCACCGGCTCCGGCTGCATCGCTATCAGCCTGGCGGCCGAGCGGCCACAGGCCACCGTCATCGCCACCGACCTGTCGCCGGACGCCTGCGCGCTGGCGCGGGAGAACGCCCAGGCGCTGGGCGTGGCGGACCGGGTGACGGTGCTGCAGGGCGACCTCTTCGCCCCGGTGCCCGAGGGCGAGCGCTTCCAGGTGGTGGTCTCCAACCCGCCGTACATCGCCTCCGGGGAGATTCCCGGCCTGTCCGCCGAGGTGCGACGCGAGCCGAAGCTGGCGCTCGACGGCGGGCCGGACGGACTGGTGGCGGTGCGCCGGGTGGTGACGGGCGCGCGCCAGTGGTTGGAGCCTGGCGGCCTCCTTGCAATGGAGATTGGTGAGGACCAGGGCCCCGCCGTCCTGGAGCTCCTGCGTGCCGCGGGTTACGCGGACGCACGGGTGGAGAAGGACCTGGAGCGGCGGGAACGGATGGCATTTGGGACACAGCCCGTGGCCAGCGAGCCACAGGGCTGAAGACGCAGGGAACCATGGACAAGATCGTCATCAAGGGCGGCCAGGCGCTGCACGGCGAAGTGCAGGCCTCGGGCGCGAAGAACGCGGCGCTGCCCATCCTCGCCTCGGCGCTGCTGGCCGACGGCACCTCCACCTACCGCAACGTGCCGGACCTGGCGGATGTCGCCACCATGCTCAAGGTGCTGCGCACCATGGGCTGCGACGCGGAGCGCGACTCGGAGAAGACGGACGTCTGCCGGGTGGGCGTCAACGGCCACATCACCCCTGAGGCGCCCTACGAGCTGGTGAAGACGATGCGCGCCAGCGTGCTGGTGCTGGGGCCGCTCGTCGCCCGCTTCGGCCGGGCGCGGGTGTCCATGCCGGGCGGGTGCGCCATTGGCGCGCGGCCCATCGACCAGCACCTCAAGGGGCTGAAGGCGCTGGGCGCGGACATCCACCTCACGGAAGGCTACGTGGAGGCCACGGCGAAGCAGCTCAAGGGCGGCACCGTCAACTTCGACGTCATCACCGTCACCGGCACGGAGAACGTGATGATGGCGGCGGTGCTGGCCAAGGGCCGCACCCGCATGGAGAACTGCGCCCGCGAGCCCGAGGTCGAGGAGCTGGCCAAGGTGCTCAACAAGATGGGGGCGCGCATCGAGGGCGCGGGCACGTCCATCATCACCATTGAGGGCGTGGACGGGCTGAAGCCGGTGGAGCACGCCATCCTCCCCGACCGCATCGAGGCCGGCACCCTGCTGGTGGCGGCGGCCATCTCCGGCGGCGACGTGCTGGTGAAGCGCGTGGTGCCCGAGCACATGGACGCGCTGGTGGAGAAGCTGCGCGAGGCCGGGTGCACGATGACCACCGAGGGCAACGGCCTGCGCTGCAAGGCGCCCCAACGGCTGGACGCGGTGAACATCACCACCACGGAGCATCCAGGGTTCCCCACGGACATGCAGGCCCAGCTGATGGCCCTCATGTCTGTCAGTCAGGGGACGTCCGTCATCAGCGAAAACATCTTCGAGAACCGCTTCATGCACGTGCCGGAGCTGCACCGGCTGGGCGCGGACATCACCATCCAGGGGCACACCGCGGTGGTGAAGGGTGTGAAGGGCCTGAGCGGCGCGCCCGTCATGGCAACGGACCTGAGGGCGAGTGCGTCACTCATCCTGGCCGGGCTGCGAGCGGAGGGCCGCACCGACGTCAGCCGCGTCTACCACCTGGACCGGGGCTATGAGCGCCTGGAGCGCAAGTTGAGCGCCCTGGGTGCGGACATCCGCCGCGAGAAGGCGTAGGGCTGGGGGGCTGGGGGGCGACGGGACGGCGCGTTGCCAACAGAAGGCGCAAGGCGGGTTGCATCCGAAATTTCGCGCGACCTATCATTCTCCCATCGACTGGGGAGAACACCACTCCCCCCCAACAGGAGAATGGAACCGCCCCATGGATTGCCCCAGCTGCAACGTCGAGATGTCCGATCTCGAGGGGGATGATCAGACGTTGCGAAAGTGTGGAGATTGCGGCGGCCTTTGGATTGACGTCGCGGACCTCAACCGGGTCCTGCTCCACAACAACCTCCCCGGGCTGGAGAGCCAGGGCGGCAAGGTGGATGCAGAGGCACTGACCGGTCAGTGCCCCGAGTGCCAGGTCGACCTCGTCCGCGTGGACGGTGGCGACCGCCAGCATCCGCTGCATTACGACACCTGCGAGTCCTGCGGCGGTATCTTCCTGGAATCCGAGTTCCAGGACGCCACCGACGTGAAGATCGCGGTCGAGGAAATCATCGCGTTCTTCCGCCACTTCGGCGCGAAGCGGAAGATGGCCGCTCTGTAGGCGGAGTGCCTCGCCCCCCCGGGAAACCGGGCGGGCGGCAGCCAGCCCGTCAGCTCACCGCTGGCTGCGGAACTCGTCGCCCCAGGCCTCGGCGACGGGCCCGTCGAACGCCAGCGACGCATCCGGCGGGCGTGTCCCCTCGGAGTCCCCTCGCGGGAAGCGCACAGTCACCCGCCCGTGCGGGGGGACGTCGAGGGACAGCTTCTCTCCGGACAGCGTATAGGCGCCACTGACTGTCGTGGACACCTCGCCCTCCAAGGGCTCCTCGGTGAGGCTGTAGGTTCCGTCCAGGTAGAAGGACAGGAAGCGGTGCGGTGCGCCCTTCAGGCCACCGAACCAGGTGCCGAGCAGCGGCGCCAGCCGGCCGTTGTAGCGCAGCTTGGGCGCCAGCCAGGTTCCATTGAGGGCCTTCCCGCCGGCGTAGAAGACGATGTCGGTGACGCACACGGGCGCGTCGTCCTTGGCGCCCGGGAAGCGCTCCGACACCTCCAGCGTGAAGCGAGCGCCCCGAAGTCCGGGCTTGAGGGGCACCACCTGGAGCCCGCGCTTGTCCTCCACACTGACGCTGCGCGCTTCCTTGATGCCGGTCAGGGTGAGCTTCCGCGCCCGGGCGCGGGCCTTGAACGCGGCCCGGTCCGAGCCGTCGCCCGTGTACACGCGGACCTCGTCCACGGTGACGATGTCCTTGAAACCGAAGGTGAAGGACGCGGGCGCGTCTCCGCTGACACACCACGCGGTGGAGTCGCGGCCGTCGAGCACGTTGAGGGGCCCGTAGCGCTCCGGCTGACTGGTGCGGTCGAGCCAGTCGGAGGCCTGGACGTAGCCTGGCGGGACATTGGATGCGGCGGAGGCCGCCGTGGCGGACAGGAGGGAGGCGAGGAGCAGGCGTCGCATGTCTCCGCATCTTTGATCGCCTCGCGAGCGCGGCTCCAGTCCGAGCACGCACGGAGCGGCCGGGTAGATGCGGATGAAAGCGCCCGCGCGGATGTTGGGGTGCTTGACACTCCGTCCCTGACGGGAAGGATGGCGGCCTGTTCTGGAGGAGACCGTGATGAGACGCTGGGGGTGGGCCTGTGTGCTGGGGCTGATGCTGGCCGGCTGCAAGGAAGACAAGGCGCCGGAAGCTCCGGACGCGGGTCCGGTGGAGACGGGACCGGCCGCTCTCACGGAGAAGGAGCCCAACGACCGGCCCGACCAGGCCCTGGACATCACCCGCAACAGCACGGTGAGCGCGGAGCTCACCGCGCAGCCGAACAAAGCGGACGAGGACTGGTACCGGCTGGCGCCCGGCGCGCCGCGCATCGCGGACGTCACCGTGTCCGGCCTGCCCGGCGGGGACATCACCCTGGAGGTGTATGACCGCGACCGCAACCGCCTGGTGGGCGTCAACAGCGAGGGCGAAGGCAAGCCGGAGCGGTTCCCCAACCTCTACGTGGAGAACGAGCGCTTCATCCGCGTGGTGCCCTCCCGCAAGGGTGTGGGCGGCGCGTACACGCTCGAGGTCCGCATGCGCGCGCCCGAGGACGGCGAGGAGCGCGAGCCCAACGACCGCGCCGTAGACGCGGTGAGCCTGAGCTTGGGCCAGACGGTGACGGCCTATCTGGGCCATGCCGGCGACGAGGACTGGTACCGCATCGAGCTGCCCGACCCGACGCAGCCCTCGGCTCCGCAAGGCGCGGGCCCGGGTGGGACGGCGGAGGACCCCTCGACCGCGCCCTTCGGCGATTCGCCGTCGCAGGGCACGCCGTCCCCGGGAGATGGCACCGCGCCGCAGGGGATGGGCGGCACGCTGCCCGGCGCTGGAGGCGCAGGCGCCCCCCTGGGGCAGGACGACGCGATGGGCGGCGGCCTCGCCGGTCAACAGGGCACGACCGGCGCTGGCGCTCAGAACGGACAGGGCAACCCTAGGGCGGGCGCCGCTGGGGCGAGGCAGGACCTGACTGGCAACGGTTTCGAGACCGAGGAAGGCGCGGCCCCCCGGGGCACCGAAGAAGATGGAACGCCCGGCCTCACGGCACAGGAGGGCAGGCGGGGCGCGTCGCCCGGCCAGGGCGGAGTGGATGGCTTCGCGCGTGACGAGGCGCCGCCCTCCCCCGCCGTGGAGGGCACCTTCGCGGGCAGCGAGCCGCCGCCCGTGGGCAGCCAGGCGGTGGGCGAGGCCATTGCCCGCGCGCTGGACGCGGGCACGGCGGTGCCCGTGCCCCCCGAGCCGCCCTCGGTGGCGCTGAAAATCGAGCTGACCGGCGTGGACGGCGTGCGGCCGGAGCTGTCGGTGCTGTCCGCGGCGGAGGCGCCGCTCTTCACCCTGCGCGGCAAGGAAGGCGAGACGCTGTCGCTGCGCAACATCGGCGTGCGCGCCATGGACCGGGTCGTCTACGTGGTGGTGAAGACGAGCTGGGTGGGCACTGGCAAGGAGGCCCGCAGGCCGTTCAACACCACCATGCCGTACACGCTCACCGTGTCGCAGGAGGAGGCCGGCGCCAGCGCGGAGTTGGAGCCGAACGACGAGCTCCACAAGGCCACGACCGTCACGGCCGGGGGCTACCGCGAGGGTTTCCTGGCGCCCAAGGGCGATGTGGACCACTTCGTCCTGAAGACGTCCGAGCCGGTGCTGGCGAAGGTGGAGCTGACCGGCGTGGAGCGCCTGGACCTGGTGCTCTCCATGGTGGAGCCCCCGGAGGGGGAATCCGGCAAGGAGACGGTGCTGCTGCGCGCCAACGACGGCGCCATCAAGGAGCCCGAGCGCCTCAACAACGTCGCCTGCAACGGCGCCTGCTACTTCCGAGTGGAGGGCGCGTCGCGCAAGGTGGACGGCAAGTGGGTGAAGGACTTCGAGAACGCCGAACAGCCCTACCGCATCACCGTCACCACGGTGCCGGACAACGGCGGCGAGGAGCGCGAGCCCAACAACACCGCGGACCGGGCGCAGGACCTGACACTGGGGCAGCCGGTGCGTGGCACGGTGTATCCGGTAAAGGACACGGACTTCTTCCGGCTGGACCTGTCGGACCGGCCGGTGCGCACGCCCATCCGCGCCACGCTGCTGGGCATCCTGAAGGTCGACGTGGGGCTGTACCTGCACCGCGTGCAGCCGGACGGGAAGCTGTCGCTCGTGCAGACGGCTGACCGGGCCAAGGGCGACCAGCCGGAGAGCATCCGCTACAGCGCCGAGCCGGGCGTCTACCTCTTCGAGGTCCGGGACGCGCGCAACCGCGAGTCCAACTTCCAGGACTCGTACCAGCTCACCGTCGAGGAGTCGGAGTAGGCGCCTCACTTCCCGTTGACAAGCCTCAGGGCGGCCCGTACTTTGCGCCCTGCTTCGCCTGCGGTGGTAGCTCAGTTGGTAGAGCACGAGCTTCCCAAGCTCGGGGTCGAGGGTTCGAATCCCTTCCGCCGCTCACTCATGAAGGCCGGTAGTCCTTGAGGAAACTCGGGACTGCCGGCCTTCGTGTTTTGGGGCCTCGGGACGTCTTGCAGCAAGGATGCAGCAAACGGCGCGAAGCTGGTCCCGCCGCGCCCCTCCCCGGCTCGCGCCTGCTGCACCTCCGGCGGTTGCTGGGGATAGGCGCGAAGGACAGCTTGTCGAAATCGAAGCTCCTCCTCACCAGTCCTGCCCCGTCCACTCGCGGCCTCCTCTCCTTCATCGGCTCCTTCCTCGCCGCTGCCTGGGGCGCCACCATCGCCTCCTCTCCTGCTTTGGGGAGGAGCTGTCGAATCACGGCCGCTGCGGGAGGGGGCTTGAGATGGGAGGGCGTATCCGCAGCAATGGTGAGAATTTTCAGCGAGGCTGAGAGGGATTGCTGCACGCCTGTCTGAAGGGCGCGCTCGATATCAATTGAGAAATGGCAATGGGAATACACTTTCAGGTGAAAGGGTATTCGCGCCCGCAACACCGCTATCGAGTCGTAAACACCGCCGGTCCTGACGGAAGCGAGACGCCCAGCGCGGGGCGTGGGTCGCTGACGGGGCGCGGGCCTGCGGTCTGGAAGCTAACGCGCCGCTGGGGGACCGCGGCGCGCCGGTCCGGCATCGTCCGCCCGGTGAGTCGTGGCTCCTGGTGGTCTCACTTGAGGTATCAACTTGAATCCACACCACAGGACCTCATCCCGGGGGGATGGATGCACCTGCCCGTGTGCTCGCGCTGACTGCCCTTGCGCTCGCGACGCCCGCGCTAGCCGCCGAGGGATTCACCTCCGTCACCGCCAGTGGGGATGACGGCAACGTCCCCGCCAACGCCATCGACGGCGACCCCACCACGCGCTGGTCCAGCAACGGAGTGGGAGAATGGCTCACCGGCGACCTGGGCGCGGTGAAATCGCTCAGCGCCGTGGACATCGGCTGGCACCGTGGCAACGAGCGCGTCAACAACTTCGCCATCTCCACCTCCACGGACGGCACGACCTTCACGCAGGTGCATTCCGGCAGCTCATCCGGCAACACCGCCGCGCTGGAGCGTTACTCGTTCTCCCCGGTGAGCGCGCGCTACGTGCGCATCACCGTGAACGGCAGCTCGATGAACACCTGGGCCAGCATCGCGGAAATGCAGCCCGGCACCGGCTCGACCCCGCCCACCAACCCGCCCACCGACCCACCTGGCGAGCAGGGCCAGGACAAGTTCGGCGTGACGATGATCTATCCGACCAAGTCGGGCGGCGAGCAGTGGTTCCTGGCGGACAACGCTACGTCCGACAAGCGCTTCGACCCGCAGAACACCATCAGCCGCAACTCGGACGGCTCCTGGAAGATGAGGAACAGCAAGGTGCGCATGTCCGTGTTCACCTCCACGGGCTACAGCATCCAAGATTCCGACCTACGACCGCGACGTGCTGGCCAGCCGGGGCTACATGCAGGCGGCGAACGACTGGCGGAACATCGAGATGACTGGCTTCGTGAAGGTCAACTCGGTGTCCGACGTGTCGGACAACTTCGCGTGGTACGCGCGAGGCGGCAAGCACAACGACAACCACTCGGGGTGCGAGGGCAGCAGCTACAAGGGTTCGCTGCACTATGACGGCCGGGTCCGCTGGAAGAAGGAGACGTGGCACGTCTCCTACAACCAGGCGTCGTACAAGTCCGGTACCTCGGCGCTACGCGGCCGCTGGGTGGGATTCAAGTCGGTGATGCGCAACACCAAGGTCAACGGAAAGGAGGCCGTGCGCCTCGAGATGTACCTCAACGAGAACGCCGACAAGAAGACCTGGAAGAAGGTCTACGACATGGTGGACTCGGGCAGCTGGGGTGGTGACGCCAGCCACTGCGGCGGCGCGGTGAACGCAATGCCCATCACTTGGGGCGGCCCCATCGCGGTGTTCCGCTGGGACAGCGCCAACGACGTGGACTTCAAGTGGCTGTCCGTGCGCGAAATCTCGCCGGAGCAGTGAGCCGCTGACCACGTGACGCCCGCCCCGGTGCTCCTTCCTTGGAGTGCCGGGGCGTGGCGTTTTCAGGGCATTCGATGGGCGCCATCACCGGCGTCCGAGCACTCCACGGGGACCGCCAACAATCCCCCATCACCGCGAACTTCGCCACGAAGAGCGGCCATCTCCGGTGCATGGCACAGCAATCGAGCAATCCAATATCAGCCCAACAATGAGCCGATTTCCGGCCAGCACCGACCGAGCCTGCGACGAGCAGAGTCCGCGCCCTCTCGCCATGGATTGATGGCGGGCCCCCCTCCGGCTCCGCCGCCGGATGAGCGGTCTCGGGTCCCGTGGGTGCGGGGAGGCCAGAGCTGGAGGTGTCTCCACATGGAATGCCCGCATGAATTCGCGAGCCCTCCCGCACGCTGCGGGAGATGCCCTGCGGGATGAGGAGTGCGCCGAAAAAGTGTTCTCCACTGCGTGGAGGTCACGGCCCCCAAGGCGGTTGTGATGAAAGCCGCAGCACATCATCCTCCGTAGCCGCAACAATTATCGGAAAGGCTTGCGGTTCATGCAGCCTGACCGGTTCCGGGGGGTACCATGAACACACTGAAACAAAATGTACGGATGGCTTGCGGTCTGATTTTCGGCTCGCTGCTGATGGCGGCCTCGCCAGGCTTTGCCCATTCCTCTGATGCAGCCGGCTGCGCGGACCGTCAGCGTGAGGGATTCAAAGACATCGCGCGCTGGCCTGACATCGCGGGGTGCGCCGGTGCATGGCGGATTCCGGGCCTGCACACGGACAACCCGGGGATTGCTCCGGCCTGCCCGGGCCTCGTGACCTTCGACACCCTGACCCCCGCCTGCGGCCGCAAGGGCGGTGACGATGGCCCGAAGCCGGGTGGCGCCGGCTGCAACGTGGCCGACCTCTGCGCGAGCGGCTGGCACGTCTGTACGAGCGACGCCGAGGTGATGAGCCGGTCCTCCACCGGTTGCAAGGGAGCCACCAAGGCGGGAGACCAGGCCCTCTTCTTCGCCACCCGGCAGAGCACCAATGGCTGCGGCGTCTGTGCCAACGGAACCTCGACAGGTCCGGAGTGCGACTCCGACAGCTGCACTCCTGGCTGCCTGCAGACCGCCCGAACGTCGAACGACTTCTTCGGCTGCGGCAACTTCGGAACCGAGGCCACGTGTGGCCCCCTCAACCGGTTCTCGGAGAACCTGTGCTCGGGGCTTGAAGGCTCGCCATGGTCGTGTAACGCCGCGACGACCGCTGACGACAACGGCCTCTGCGAGGCCTACACGGCCATCAAGACGGGCTCCCGCTTTGGCGGGGTGCTCTGCTGCCGCGACACCTGCACCGATTCCGACAAGGACGGCGTCTGCGATAGCGCGGACCGCTGCGCGGGCACCGTGCTCCCCGAGTCCCTGTCCACAGGCTCCCTGCCGGGCATGAACCGCTTCGCCGATACTGACGGCGATGGCACCTTCAACACGCTGTCGTCGAACGACGGCGAGCCGGAGCGCCGCTTTACCCTCGTGGACACCGCTGGTTGCAGCTGCGCGCAGATTGTCGATGCGCTGGGGATGAGCCAGGAGCACGCCCAATCTGGATGCAGCCTCAGCACCCTGGAGAGCTGGGTGTCGCGCGTGAAGGAGAACTAGAGGGTCTGAAGTTGCCCCCATCCTGATGGGCCCCTCCAGCTCTCCTTTGATTTGGATACGAGTTGTGCCGCGCCTTCTGGTTCCAGGGTAGGAATTCTCCTGGCAGACGCCAATGACCGGCGACTCTCCTCCATCAGCGAGGTCTCCGTGGCGGCCGGAGCAGGCACGTCCAGTCTGCCGCCCACGGCCATCACCTTCTCACGTGCATTCCCACAGGGACGTACCACATCGTGCTGCTGGCGGATGTGCATGAATGGATTGCCGAGAGCGATGAGAACAACAACGGCGCGCACCGCGGGGGCTCGGCGGAAGAAGTCGTGCTCGGAGAGGAGAGGTGGTGGTCAAGGTGCCTTCCATTGGGCGCTGGCTTCGTCGCGTGGACGGACAGCCGCGTGCTGATCGACTCACATGGAGAGCGTCGCTCGCTCGAACGGGAGTCGCGCAACGAGAGCATCCCCGGTGATGTTCAAGCCAGACGGCGCCGCGTGGCCATGGGACGCTCCGTCCAGCATGGCCCAGCCCCGTGTGCGAAACCTTAAGCCCTGGCACCATGCGGTCCGCGGTCCCGCTCCCCACCCAACAAGCCGTTGAGGTCAGCTCACGCATGTCCAAGACCAACACCCCTTCAGGACTCGGGTCTGAGTACCACCCGCTCGACTCTCCCCAGCTCGAGAATCCTCATCCGTTCCTCGCGCGTGCACGGCGGGAGGAACCGGTGTTCTTCAGTCCGGCGTTGGGGGCGTGGGTGGTGACGCGCCATGCGGACATCAGCGCCGTGGTCGCCGATACCACACGCTTCTCGTCCGCAGAGTCCATCACGGTGGGCGCCGCGACGACGCCGCCGGAGGTGGTCACCGCGCTGATGGACGGTTACCCTCTGGTGCCCAGCCTCGTCGACAATGATCCGCCAGCGCATGGCCGCTTCCGGAGCCTCGTCAGCAAGGCCTTTACCGGGAGGCGCCTCGCGGAGAAGGAGCCCTTCATCCGCACCCTCGTGGACGCGCTCATCCACTCCTTCAGGCAGGAGGGGCAGGCGGACCTGTTCCTCCGGTTCGCCCATCCGCTGTCGTGCAGCATCATCGCGGAGATTCTCGGAATCCCCAGCTCGGACATCCACCGGTTCCGGCGCTGGTCCGATGAGCTGACCACGGTCCTCGCGGCGCATGGCCCCATCGAGCACCAGGTCGCGTGCGCGCGAGGTGTGGTCGAGTTCCAGCGCTACCTGGCCTCGGCGCTCCAAGAGCGGCAGGTGTCCCCCCGAGAGGACCTGCTGAGCGACATCGTCACCGGGGCGCAGGGGATGACGCCGCCCATGAGCATGGCGGAGCTGGTGAGCCTGCTGATGCAGGTGCACTTCGCGGGACATGAGACGACCGCGGGCCTCATCGTGGGAGCGGTGGAACTCCTGCTCGAGCATCCGGAGCAACTGCGAGCACTTCAGGACGACCCGGGCCTCATCGCGGGCGCGGTCGAGGAGGCGGTACGGATGATCTCCCCCGTGCATGCCATGTTCCGTACGGCGCTGGAGGCGGTGGAGATTGGGGGCGTGCCCATTCCCAAGGGAGCCCACATCCGCATCGTCTACGCGTCGGCCAACCGCGACGAGGCCCGGTTCCACGAGCCTGAGCGCTTCGACATCCGGCGGCATGAGGTCAAGAAGCACCTCGCCTTCGGGCAGGGCCTCCATTTCTGCATCGGCGCGCCGCTCGCGCGGCTCGAGGCACGCCTGGCAGTGGAGGCATTGCTTCGAAGTCTCCCGGGGCTCCGGCTCGTACCTGGGCAGAAGCCGGGCTTCCTGAGGAGCGTCACCGTCCGGAGGCACGAGAGCCTCGAGGTCGCGTGGGACACCCAGGCGCTTCAGGCCCTCTGACGACCCGACGCACAGGCCGGTGAAGAGACGGCCCTCCTCCAGCCCAGACATCAGATACGCGACGAGCGCGTCGATGTCCGAGGAACGGCCCCTCTCACGAGGCGCGGTTTGGAGAATGACAGACATGGACGGTATACCCCCCTCCATACGAGCCTGCCGCCCAATCGGTGAGCGGTGAGGGTCCGTGCCCATGAGGGGGAACATGAATCGAGTCGCATCGAAGTGGAGGAGCAGCACACTCGCGCTGCTCCTCGTACTCTGCGCCGCATGCGGTACGCAGGAGGAGCCGCGGACGGAGGGTGCCCTGGCGCCGGGCCAGCGCGAAGCGAGTCTGAGTGTGGACACCGGCTCCATGTCGGTCACCCGGTATGCCTTCTCCACCACACTGCTCACCAACGGCAAGGTGCTCGTCGTGGGCGGAAGTGGAGACGCCACCCTCGCGAGCGCGGAAATCTATGATCCGGGCACGGGGACCTTCTCGGCCGCCGCGAGCATGCCCAATTCACGCCGCAGCCACAGAGCCGTGCGCCTCGGTGACGGCCAGGTCCTGATCATCGGAGGCATGGGCTCCATCAGTTCCGACTACCCGACGCTGGTCCGGCGCTACGACCCTGCCACCAACACCTGGAGCACCGCGGGTAGCCTGACCACGGGCCGCACCAGTCATACCGTCACGTTGCTCGCGGATGGGCGCGTGCTCGCCACCGGCGGCTCGGCCAGCAACTACTCGGGGCTGGCGAGCTGCGAGCTGTTCAATCCCGCCACCGGAACGTGGACGAGCGCGGCGCCACTGAGCGTGGCGCGCGTGGGGCACTCGGCCACGCTGCTTCCGAGCGGCAAGGTGCTGGTCGTGGGTGGGAACGCCGCCGCCAGTGCCGAGCTCTACGACCCGGCCACCAACACCTGGAGCGCCACCAGCGCGCCGCTCCGTGCGCGCCGGTTCCACGAGGCCTTCCTCCTCCAGGACGGGCGTGTGCTCGTGGCCGCGGGCGAGGACCCGGGAACTTTCGAGCTCCCCACGAGCACCGAAATCTACGATCCGGCCACCGGCAGTTGGACCCCGGCCGGCGCCCTGAGCCAGGCACGCAAGCAGCAGGCGGGGGTGCTCCTGTCCTCGGGCAAGGCGCTGCTCTTTGGCGGTTACGCCAGCAACTACCTCGACAGCATCGAACGGTTCGACCCCGCCACGGGAACCTGGAGCACCGTCTCTCCCCTGCTTCGCCCTCGGGGAAACCACGGCACGGCGCTACTGAGCGGAGACAAGGTTCTGTTGGTGGGCGGCCTGTCCACCAGTCCGATGGGAGGGAGCGCGGAACTCTACATGGAGGAGAACACCTGCATCCCCACCACCTGCGCGGAGTCGGGCAAGGATTGCGGCACCCTCTCCGACGGATGCGGGGGCACGCTCATCTGTGGCGGCTGCGCGAGCGGTCAGTACTGCTCCGATGACAACGTGTGCACGGTGGGCTCGAACGGGAACGCGCACTACGACGCCCTCCTCCAGGCGCCCCGCTGCACGGAGAACGGGGCGCTCTGCGACTCCATCGGCCTGCTGGTGGGCCGCAGCGGGCTGGGCCCCGAGCCCCATGCGCCCAACACCCTTGCGGGCAGCTCATGCTCGGATGGGAACCTGGGGACCTTCCACGTCTACGCGTCGTTGGATCGCCTGAAGATGTCCACGCTGGACGGCACGCCGCTAGCTCCGGGCAAGCAGGTGCGCATCGAGGCCACGGTGTGGGCCAACTCGACCAGCAACAAGCTTGAGCTCTATCTCACGACCAACGTCAACGCGCCCTCGTGGACGTACATCACCACCCTCACCCCGAGCGGAACCGGGGCCCAGACGCTCTCCACGACCTATACGCTGCCCTCCTCGGCGACAGCGCGGTACGCCCTCCGCGGCGCCTTCCGGTCGGATGGCCAGACGGGGCCCTGCAGCTCCGGCTACTACAATGACCATGAAGATCTGGTGTTCCCGGTGAGCAGCGTGTCGGGGGATCTGCCGCCCACCGTGGCGCTCACCGCACCGGCCGCGAACGCCCAGGTCCAGGGGACCGTACTCATCACCGCGGACGCCACGGATGACGAGGGCATCGCGAGGGTAGAGTTCTATCTGGATGGGCAGTTGCTCGGCACCGATACGAGGGCCCCCTATACGTACTCCTGGGCGACGCAGAACTCCGCCAACGGTCAGCGTCAGCTCCAGGCCAAGGCGTATGACTCCATCGGCCAGGAGGCGGTCTCCTCGCGCCAGGTCCAGGTCTTGAACCACAACCCGGTTCCCACAAGCGCCATCCTGATGCCCTCCTCGGGGCAGTGGACAGCGGACCTGCTCTCCATCCAGGCGCGGGGCTCCGATGACACGGGGGTGACCCTGCTGGAGGTCTACGTGGATGGGACCGTCATCCACTCCTCCACGTCCAGCTTTGTGAACTTCAGCTGGAGCACCAGCGGCTTGTCCGAGGGGTCGCATACAATGTTCTCGCGCGCGTACGACGCCGCGGGGCAGATGGGCGAGTCCGCACTGGTGTATTTCTTCGTGGACAGGACGGCGCCTGTGGCCACCATCACCTCGCCCCAGTCGGGCTCGACTGTGCAGGGAGTGGTGACGGTGACGGTGGACGCGACGGACGAGCTCGGGATCAACACCGCGGATGTGGTGCTGGTGGGCCGCAACACGACCATCGCCCCCTCGAACAACTCCAGCCCCTTCCTCTTCACCTGGCATACCCAGTCCTATGCCAACGGCACCTACACCCTTCAGGCACGGGCCCGCGATTGGGCGGGGAACCAGGGGCTGAGCACGCAGGTGCAGATCACCGTCGCCAACTCCACGCAGCCCTCCGGTGGCGCCACCTACGACAGCACGAGGAAGGCGCCGGGCTGCACGCAGGCGGGGGTGGCCTCATGTGACTCGGGGAGCTTGCTGGTGGGCCGCGCCACGCTGGGGCCCGAGTCCAATGCCCCCAACACGCTCTACTCCTCGTGCCAGGACGGCACGGCGGGTAGCTTCCATGCGGACGAGTCGTTGGACCGGCTGAAGGTGTCCACGTTGGACGGGACAGCACTGGCCGCGGGCAAGACGGTGCGCATCGAGGCCACGGTATGGGCCTGGAGCGCCAGCGGCTCGGACGTGCTGGACCTCTACTACGCCGCTGACGCCAACAGTCCGTCGTGGGCCTACCTGACCACGCTCACGCCGTCCGCCAGTGGCCAGCAGGTGCTCTCCACCATCTACACCCTGCCGGGCGGCGCGCTGCAGGCCGTGCGCGGCGTGTTCCGCTATGGCGGCTCGCCGGGGTCCTGCGTGACGGGCAGCTACAACGACCACGACGACCTGTTCTTCGCGGTGCAGTAGGCAGCGCTGAACGTGTTCGCGGGTAACACCTCGAATCCCTCCAGGCGTTCGTTCTGGAGGGACGCGAGCACCAGCAGAGGCGGGTAGGGCTCATGCGCCAGGCGATGCGGCCATCCTCCGCTCGTGACAAACGCTCCAGCGCCAGCGCGCCACGTAACGGCCTCCCTCGAGGCCGCCAGTGTCGCGCGGAGGGGGTGCGCCGCGGGACGCCCCGGCCAGCGGGGCCAAGGTGACCGGGGCCAGCGCTCGACCAACGAGGCGTCGCGGCGAGCACTGGGGACCTGCTGTGCTCCGGGCGTCAGTAGTCCCAGCGGTAGACTTCCAGCTCCTTCACGTCATACCGGGTCGCGCCGCTCATGCTCAGACCGAAGTACTGGTACGTCTGGTCCGACGTGAAGGAGTGGACGTGCGTGCCACCGCCCGCGCCCGTGCGGGTGGCGAGCGTCACCCAGGAACTCATGCCCGGCGTCCAGCCCATCAGCGTGTAGCCGGGGGGCACGAAGCTGCCCCATTTCACGACGACGCGGCGCGCGGCCTCCGCCCGGCCCAGGTTGACGTTGAGCCACACCGTGTCCGAGGTGTTGGCGTGGTACGCCGAGCGCCATGCGCTGCGATAGTTCTCCAGGTGGTAGGCGCCATTTCCGTCCACGGCGGCGCTGGGGGCGCTGATGCCCGTGTTCTCCGAGTCGCTCGCGCTGGCCGCCATGCCGAAGGCGAGATTGGGGTTGGAGTCCAGATCGAGTGAGCTGCCGAGGTCGTTCACGACTTCGAAGTCGACGATGAGGTTTTCCGTCTCCGGCTTCGTGCTGCCCAGCGCCTGTTTCACGCCCGGGGTGACGTCAATCCAGCACCCCAGGGGCTTGTAGGGGGATGCCGCGCGGCCTCCCAGCGCGGCGTCACTGAGGATCCTGTCGGCGGGCCCGGAGTCCTGGAGCGTGGTGAGGACGCTGCGGCCGTAGCCCGCGTGCCCCGGGTGGCGGTTGGTGATGCGAATCTGCGTGCCCCACTTCAGCGAACGCGTGCTGCTGGTGCGCAGGTCCGACTGGGCCGCGGTGACGCCAGCCAGGTTGACGATGGTGTTGTTGGCGGCGTTGTAGCCGTAGTCCAGGGGGAGCGCGACGTAGAGCGCGCTCCAGGAGATGGTCTTCCCACTGGCGCCGGTGCCACCCCAGAAGCTGGAGGCATAGGCGCGGCGCTTGCCGGTGAACTGCGCGTTGGCGGTGCCGCAGAGGAGCATGGCGAGCATGAGCGTCCAGATGGGCAGGCTGCCGCGGGACAGGGATGGGAGCATAGAGCGAAGCCTCTCGGGGGAAGGGACCGGGCGAGCTTCGGAGCCATTCGGTGCGGGTGTCAAAAATCCGCCGAGGCCAAGGTTTCGGAGCGAATGCGCGCCCTGCTCGCCCGGCGTCGGGCAATGAAGGCGTCCACATCCGCAGGCAGAACGCGGATAGCGTTGCTGCCCCGGACGTGAGCCAGCTCGCCCCGCTCACACCGCCGGTAGACGGTGGCGGACCAAGCCTGGACGCCGAAGTGTGCAGCGGCAGGAACGCAGTTGCGTCCTCCCGTGACGCAGCAACGCCCCGCTTCCGGTTAAAAAATGCGCCCGCACCTGGAGGTCGTTGGGTGCACGAATTGCAGTGAGTCTCGGCTGGGGCTTCTCCCTGAGAAAGAGACATCAATGCCAAGCACGAGCGCTTCTGGAACCTGGGTGCAGTTCTTCGACATGTGGGGCTACCAGCACGCCTACATCAACTTCACGGGCGCCCAGAACGTCTCGGATCTGGATGACTACAAGTTCACGCTGTTTGGCTCCAGCGCCCCAGGCAGCGCCAAGGTGGGGGACCACATCGAGTCGCTGGTGACCGGCCCCCAGACCTGGCTCATCGTCTACGAGGATAAGGACTACAACAAAAAGCACCCGAGCAAGACGAAGCTGTATTTCGGCCCCAACACGCTCGTGTCCGACTTGGAAGGCGAGTACCGCTTCGGTGACAACATCGACAGCTTCCAGATGTTCAGCGCCCAGCCCGCGGACTGGCCCGGTGCGTCCGCGGCACGGAATGGAGCCATCACCCAGTTGGCGATTGTCGAAGAAAAAGCGCTCTTCGCCACCATCTCGAACGATCTGGAGTCGCTGGTGGGGGCGCTCATCAACCTCATCCCGGACATCGGAGGGTTCCTCAGCAGCTTGATGGGCATTTTCTGGCCCTCCACCACCAACCCCAACCTCAT
Organism: Myxococcus sp. NMCA1; assembly: GCF_026810205.1. Classification (NCBI taxonomy): domain Bacteria; kingdom Pseudomonadati; phylum Myxococcota; class Myxococcia; order Myxococcales; family Myxococcaceae; genus Myxococcus; species Myxococcus sp. NMCA1. The sequence goes on from NZ_CP113950.1 coordinate 6,344,820, forward strand.
CTGGGAAGCCATCCAGCGGTACATCGTCAAGGCCGTCTACCTCGGCGTTGAGTCATCGGTGATGAGCTCCGTTGAGAATGAGTTCCGGGGCATCCTCAACGCCATCAAGCTGTATCAAAACGACCGGCTCTACAATGAGTACGACGGCCTGTGTCAGCTCATCGCGGACCGCGCTCCGTATTTCACCTACAACGCCAACTACCCCGCGTCGCAGTATCCCTCGCAGAAGCTGCCCTATAGCTCCGCCTATTTCACGATCGCGCTGGCCATCTACAGCGCGCGCTGGCGTTACTTCGACCAGATCTATGCCTCGGCGCCTTGGTATCCGACAGAGGGGCCCGCGAAGCGCGAGGCCTTCAGGTTGGCGCTGGACTCCTTGCTGGAGCAGGCCACGGCCGCGCTGAAGGTGATGGCGAAGCAAGCCTTCAACGAGCAGAAGGCCTGGGCGGAGTCGAAGGCGCAGAACCAGTACCGCGAGCGGGAGGCGTTCCTCTATACTCAACAGTTCGCCGTCAATACGCTGGGGTGGTTGGCGCCCTCCTTCATGTGGCCGTGCTTCGGCTCCACCGGCCAGCTCCCCGTCCAGAGCGTCATTCACGCACTGACGGGTCCCTACGGTGGCGCGGAGAACATCTCGGGAGGGGGCCGTGCGAAAGACGCCGCCGCCAGTGGCCAGAACATCTCCCGCGTCCTCCTTCGCACGGGCAGCCGGGTGGATTGTCTCCAAATCTGGATTGACGGCTCCGAGCAACCCATCCGGGGTGCCGCCGGCGGAAGCAATGTCTGTGACGTCACCTTCGCGGAAGGGGAGTATGTCGTCGCTGCCTTCGGGTATGGCGGCACCCTCGACGCCGGCTCGCTCAATCAACTCTACCTCCGCACCAACCTGGGGAGGCAGTTCGGTGGAGGCGCTCCGGGGAGCACTCGGTTCCAGTCGCTGGCACCCCAGGGCGTCGATGCTCGCCTGTCGGGTTTCACCAGCGCGCTCCAGCCCAATACCCTCAACAGCATCTCCTTGATCTGGCGCTTCGAGACCCCCACCACGCCCGGGTTCGACCCTATCGCGTGGCTGGACCTCCCGGGACTCACCGGCGGGTAGCGCCAGCCAGATGGCCCTTCGGCGCCGAAGGCTCCCGCGGTTGGGGAGCCTCGGCGCCTTTGTTCCGGAACGCGGGTCAGCAAGGCGCTGGGACAACAACGGCGGCCAGAACGTCGTCACCACCCGGTAGGCGACTCGCCGCGCGACGCTGCCGCGGCGAGCCCTTGAAATGAACGGCCGCGACTTGCGCTTCGCCTCCTCAATCGCGCGACGGTGTGCCCAGTCGACGGTCGCGTCTCACGACGCGCGCGAGCGCGAGCAGCGCCATGGGGAGCAACGCCTGCGGTCCCCCCTGGCAGCCGCAGCCAGACGCTGGCTCCGTGGGAGGCGCTGGCGAGCCTCCATCGTTGGAGCCCGCGTCCACGGCCGGAACTCCCGAGTCCGGCGTGGAAGTTCCCCCATCCGTGCCCGTGTCTCCTCCATCCGTGCCCGTGTCTCCTCCATCCGAGCCCGTGTCTCCCCCGTCCGTGCCCGTGTCTCCTCCATCCGAGCCCGTGTCTCCTCCATCCGTGCCCGTATCGCCCCCGTCCGTTTCAGGGATGGGACCGCCGTCCACCTCACCGGGCCCACCCGCGTCAGGGGTCCCCGCGTCCACGGGTCTGCACTCGCCCTGCTGGCAGGTCCCTCCCGTGCACTCCGTGCCGTCTTCCACGGGAGTCGAAGCGCAGGTGCCCGTCTCCGTGCAGTTGGGCAGATGGCATTCATCGAGCGCCACGCAGTCGTTCGCATCCCGGCACTGCGCACAGACGAAGTCCTCGGTCTGGCTCACACAGTACGGCGTTGATGCCCCACACGGAGAGCACGACGCGCCACAGGAGAGCGACGAATCACAGGGAGCGCACAGGGCCGCCGCGTTGCAGCGATAGCCCGCTTCGCATCCCCCATTCCCTGGCCCGTTGGAGAACTGGCGATTGCATTGGGCGCACTCGGTGAGGGTGGGTAGCAAGGACTGCCCCGACTCCGTCTGATGAAACATCTCGGGCGTGACGAGCACGAAGCCCGCTGCAGCCAGATTGATGACGGGCGGTGTGTTCGCGGCCCTCTCGAAGTCCGCGAAGTCGCCGTCGTACATCGAGATCTCAAGTGCGGAGTGCTCGCTCATGTTCGTGTGGAGCACCTCCACGCCGTAGAGTCCAGGCTGCTCGAAGTAGACCGTCTTGGTAGCGCGCCACGTTGGTGCGCCGAGCGTCGGCGGACGGTTGATGACCGGGTAGCTCATCTGATTCCGGTCAAAGAGCGTCAGGCTCACAGAGTCGTCGGCGTAGAACCCGAAGTGCAGGGGTCTGTTGAGCATGTCGTTCGTGACCGCGATGAAGCCACGCAAGCGGGTCGCGAAGGATGTGAAGTCATCGTCGTCGCCGAAGTCACATCCGCCGAGAGGGCAACCTGCGGCGACCCCGGTGAAGTCGCCGTAGCTCAGCGTCCTCCCATCATTGAGGTTGTTGGACAGGTCCAGGGGCGTCCGAAGCACCGACGTGACGCGATTGCTCCGGTTCGCCTCCATGAAGGCATTGATGCCAGCGACGTAGGTCGACTGAGTCTGCGGGAAGTCAGCTGCGGGATTCCGCGAGACGCTCGTCGCGGCGCAGAGGCCCAACCCCGCTGTTTCGGGAAGGGGCGCCACGGGAGGTCCGCTCACCGTGACGAACTGGGCACTGGCGGGGAGAGGGATGGACAACCCACACAATAGGGGAAGAAGGACGCGGAGCAATCGCATCCGCGGATCTTACTCATGACAAGAGAGCTCCGACCAGTCGAATGCCACCAGTCGCTTGGGCCGTCCAAACGTGCTCAATGCCTCTCCGAGCGCATCGAGATGCCGAGGGCCGTCCACCCTCACAGGCGTCATGTCTGGGGGGATGGAGCCGCGGGCCGGGGAGGACTGCCGAGGCGCGCCCTCACAACGCACCTGCGATGTCGCGACATGAAAATCCCCTGGAAATCACCGACCGAAGACTTTCCGGAGGGGTCGTTCTTCAGGGCGCGGGATGACCTCGTTCCAGGATGAATGGACCGGCGCACCGCGCGCAGTGTCGCGAGAGCCGACTCATGGAGAGTCGCTCGATGCGATTTCAGAAAAGGAAAGAAATATGCGTAGCGGAATGAAGTGGCTCGCGATGGGAAGCCTTGGCCTTGCGCTGTGCACGGGATGCTCGGGGGCGGAGGTGGAGCAGGCCGGCCCCGGTGACTCCGAGACGCCCGTCAACACGACCACCGAAGCCAGCGTCGTGCTGCGCATCGAGGTCGAGCCGGGCCACACCGTCACGTTCCATGAGCCCGCGCCGGGCGCCCTGTACCTGGCTGAGCACAAGCTGCCGGCCCAGTCATTCGTGCTCGGCGACAAGGAGTCCGCGAACGCGCTGCTCGCATTCGAGCGGCTGCGCCCCGGTGCGCCGGTCCCCGCGGAGCTCCAGGCCGCATACGACCGCGCGCTGAACCTTCCGAGCGACGTGAATGAGCAAGAGTCCTACGCGGGCGGAGGTGAAAGGGAGGACGCGTCCGCGCGGGCGCAGCGCCCTGGCGTCAGCGAGCAGGCGCTGACGTCTTCGAGCAGCGCGGCCACGTTCGTCAACAACGGCGGCTGCAATTGGGGACCGAAGTGGAGCACCTGCGCGGTGAACTGGGCCAACGGCTACTATGCCTATTCGACCTCGACGTCCGGCCTGTGTGGCGTGGACCACTACTCTGGCAATGGCGTGATCATCCAGATCACCGTCGGGAGCACCATCTCGTCGGTGTTCCAGGGGGCGGGAACTCACGCCCAGTACAGCCTGGGCTCCGCCGGCGTTTCGACCACGCGCCGGCTCGACATCACGAATGCCTCCGGCGACAGCTTCCACGTGGGCTGCCGCTGGGGCATCTGAGGTCATGAGCAGGTGATTCGTGGCCCGTGCTGCCGCCGGGGACTCCTCCGGCGGCGGCATCCACGACCGGCGAAGCCGGAGTCCTACGAGGCCACCGGCTTCAGGCAGTAGAGCGTGGTGCGCTCGCGCGAGCGCGCCATGTGCAGCGGGTCTGACGTGTCCTTCGCTTTCGAATGCCGCGCCGGGGTCGACCGGGCCCACTGCACCGACAGGCCGCACCGTTCGAATTCCGCTTCGAGCCACCCGGGTGGGCGCAGGCCGAGCAGCACCGCGAGGTCCGACAGGAGCAGCAGGCCCACTCCGCCAGGAGCAAGCGAAGCGGAGAGTCCTTCGAGAAAGCGCCGCAGGAACTGGCTGTCCTCGTCGAACACCGCGCGGTCCACCCGGTTCTTGGGCGGTTCGGGAATCCAGGGTGGGTTGCACACCACGAGGTCCGCCGTGCCCTTCGGGAACAAGTCGGCCTCGGCCACCTGGAAGCGCTTGCCGAGCCCGAGCCGCTCCGCGTTCTCCCGGGAACAGGCCACGGCGCGGGAGTCACAGTCAGTCGCCTGCACGGACGCCGCGCCCCGCTGGAGGAGGATGAACGAGAGCACGCCGGTTCCTGTGCCGATGTCGAACACGCGCGTGCCCTTCACCTCCGTGAATGAGCTCAGCAGTTCCACGTAATCCGTGCGGGTCGGAAGGTAGACGCCATAGTGCGGGTGAAGCAGCCCCGTGAGGCCAGGAACAGCGAGTCCCTTGCGGCGCCACTCCGCCGCCCCGAGCATACCGAGGAGTTGTTTGAGCGGGACCACGGTGGTGTCCGTCGTTGGAGCCCCCCACACCTGATGGCATGCCAGTGACGTGTCCGGTGCCCGCGCGAGCCCGAGCCGGTAATCGCGGTCGAGAGACACCACGATGCGCGACAGCGTCTCGTGTTCGAGCTGCCGGGCCCGCCGCTCGGCACGGAATGCCTCCAGCGGCGAGCGCGCCTTCGCTGGCTGCGGTAGCCGCCGGCTCAGCGCGCCGAGGAGCTGCTTCGCGTTGTGGAAGTCACCGGAGTACAGCAGGAACTCGCCTCGGCGCACCCGCTTGAGCGCCGTATCCGCGCTGAGCCGGTCATTCACGGGAGACAGCCGAGCAGGCGCGGGTTCCGCGCTCTCTGAGTGCCAGGTGAAGGCGGAGTCCAGCGGCGGCTCGGACGGAGAGGTGGAGGGGTTCGGCCCCTCGGGCGAGGCATCGGTTCGGGGAGCGCGAGGCATGGCGATGGGGTAGCACGTCCGCGCGCTCCCGTCGCGTGTGGGAAACCACCGGCGCTCCCCGCGCCCTCAGCGCTTCTGACGGCGACGCTGTCGCCCCGACGCACGGCGCTTCGAGCCACCGGCAGGCGGGCCGCGCCTGAAACGTTGTGCGCCGGAACGCTGCTTCGGGGCAGGGGCCGGCTGCGGCTGCCTTCGCTCGCGCCTCCCGCCGCCGTTGCCCTGTGGGGCGTGCTTCGAACGCTTTGAACCGCCCGCTTGCATCGAGCCACTGAGCGCCTGGCTTGCGTCTTTCGCCACGCCTTCGGGCCCGACCGTGCCCTTCACGGCGTCTCGCACGGGTCCACCAGGCCCGAGTGCCTGGTCGGCCACGCGGTTCACCGTCCCGCCGGGTTCCAACGCCCCCTTCGCCGCCCCTCCCACGTCCTGGACGGCCTCGGACACCGCTCCGCCAGGCTTCAGGCTCTCATGGGCGGCTTCCCCCACCTCGCCTATCGCATGCCCCACGGGCCGAAGCAGGCTGGCGAGCAGTTCGGGGTTGTTGTCGAGTGTCTGGAGCGCACGGTCCAGGATTTCATAGACACGCTGGAGCCGGACCTTGAGCAGCGCCTGGGCCTCCACGCCTTTGATGGTCAGCTTGACCCGTTCGATGCCCACGTCAGCGCCCACATCGAGGCGCACGAGATTGGCCAGCTCGGCATGCAGTGAGACGCGTGCACGCAAGTTCTCCACGTCGAGCGTAATCTCATCCACCTTCACCGTCGGGACGTCGAGCAGCACGTCGGGCACGATTTCGATGGGCCCCTCGTCGACGCCCGCCTGCGCGAGCGCATGCCGGGTCTCCTCTCGCGTGGCTCCGCCTTCCCGCTGCGAAGGCCGCTCCTCGGGATTGTCATGCTCCGTCTTGTTCGCGGACTTCGTTCCCCGTAATCGCCATGCCCCCCATCCTGTCTTTGCCACGTTCGACCTCCTCCCTCTGTCAAGAGTGAGGAGCGGACGACGGGCCTGACACCCGGTGTGGCCAAAGGGCCTCGTCCCACTGGCCTCAGTCCCTCGAAAGGAACTGCCGGCAGCCCGCAAGGCTTCTCACGCAGGCAGCCAGGGACCCCACGGGAGCAGGCCACGCCCGCCTTGCCACAGCCTCCCGAGCAACGCGTCTCCAGATTGAAAGGGAGCTGTTGGCCCATGCCCCAGGGAGTTCCCCATGCCGGTACGTCGACCACCGCAATCAAGTCACGCGCGTTTCCAGAGCGCGCCATTGAACGACCAGGAATCCGAGCTGAACGATGACGTCGCCATTGCCGCAAGCGCCCGGGGCGAATCGCTCATCGTGCATGCAATCCATGGCGTTCATGTTCGCACCTGGTCGTCTCCTGGCGTCGAGAGCGTCCACACCTCGCACCGGACGGGAGTACCGGCGCCCCTCACGACAGGGCACTACGGGCCCTTCGAAGCATCCATGCATGTGGGAACACGGTTTCAGGAGCCTTCAGCGCCCCCACGGAAGCGCTCCGGGCGGAGACGCGACTGAACCTCCATCGGCCGCCAGGGCGGGCCGCCCCCCGTCCCCCACCCGCCCGGCGCTCACCCACCCTTTCGGTCCACCCGCTCCAACTTGCGCCGCGAAGGACCTTCCTCGGGCTCGGGCCTCAAAGAGGCCAGCTGCTCGACTGCCGCGTCCGCCGCCATCTGTCGTACGGCCGCCAGGACTTCTTCGAGTCGCCCCGGTGCGTCCAAGCGGTCGGCCAGGTCCCGCGCCTTTCCCGCCGCACGTGTATAAGCGCGACGCTCCAGCGCCGAGGCCGGCAAGAGGGAAGCCGACAGGAAGCCCAGGGCCAGGACCCCAAGTCCCGCCCCCACGGGATGCTGTCGCATCGCCTGCGCTGTCCACGTCTGGGCTCCCACCGCGCGGGAGCGCGCATCGTCTCGCGAGGGAAACTTCTCTCGGAGACTCCCGGCAACCGCCCGGCCCTTGTCGCGGACCGTCCGCAACGGCGCCAGTCCCCCTTGCGTCTGACCTGGAGCGCCGCCGTTCCGTCCCTCGCCCGCAGCCGTCTTGTTCGCGCTACGTCTCATCACTCAGCCTCCCCTTCCACATCGCCAGCACCGCTGGCGCGAAACATCCGCCCCGCGAGCAGGCCTGCCCCCAGCAGTCCCGTGAGCAACCATCCCGGGCGCTGCCGCACGAACTGTCCCGTGCGGTCCATGAATGCCGCGATGGATTGCTCATCCAGCCGCGAGGAGGCGCCGCGGAACATGCGCTCTCCCGTCTCCAGCATGCGTTGCGATGCCGGGCTCGGTGCACGCCGGGTGGCGCTGCCCAGCCCCTCTGCCACGTCCTCCAGCACCGACACGAGCAAGCCCCGCTGGAAGTCCAGGCGCTCCATCACCCGACCCCGCGCGTATCCCGTGACCTGTTCGAACTGCTTCTGCGCAGCTTCCATCCTGGGTGATGCGTGTCGCGCTGGGCCGCGCGAGCGCTTCCTCTCCTTTGTCTTCGTCGAGGCCATGATGTGCGTCCTCCTGACACCGAAGGTAGACACCTCCGCGTCACGTCCGGGCAACCAGACCACTCACGGCGTGGTCGTTCGCACGCACGTCCCGTGGGTACCTTGCGGACATGGCCGTCGCCACGTTGATTCATCAGGAGGCGAACATGAAGCCAGAGCAGGAGAAGACGCTTCACGAAGAGGCCGTGGCAACGGTGGACCGCCTGGTGCTCAAGCACCCGGAGCTGAAAAAAGAGCTGGAGCAGGTACAGGGCTATGCCGTCTTCCCCTCGCTGGGCAGGGCATCGCTGGTCCTCGGCGGCTCGTACGGCCACGGCGAGGTCTTCGAGAAGGGCAAGCCGATTGGCTTCGCCACGCTGAGCCAGTTGACCCTCGGAGTCCAGGTGGGCGGACAGACCCTGAGCGAGCTCATCTTCTTCGAGGACCGTGATGCCATTGAAGCGTTCAAGGGAGGAAAGGTGGCCTTCGCCGCCAACGCGTCCGCCGTGCTCGTGAAGGCGGCGGCGTCCGGAACCATCAACTATGCGAAGTGCGTTGCTCACGCCTACTCGCTTGGCGGCATGCTGCTCGAGGCCTCCCTGGGCGGACAGAAGTTCACGTTCATTCCGCGTTCGTCGGACGCATCGGAGCGAGGGAACGGCGGCCTGGTGCAGCGCTTCCGCAGGCAGGGTGCCTCCGAGGAGAACGGGGCCGATGACACCGGGCCGCGTTCGCGGCTGCAAGCGGCGCAGCCCCCTCCTGCCCTGACCACGGGGCTGACGGCTGCCGCCCTGCTGCTCACCCGGATCCTCAAGGCGCAGGCCAGTGCTCGCCACGAATGAAGCGCCCATCCGAAGCAAACTGGCGATCCAAGGCCAGCGTCTGTTGAAGCTCGCGCGGAAGGAGCTGGACGTCCACCGCAGACTGCATGGTGACGCACGGGCGGCATTGCACCGGCTGGAGGCCCGCTCACCGGAGCTGGCTCGGGCGAGGGCTCGGGCCTACGCCTATGCCGTCTTCCCTTCGCTAGGCCAGGGGAGCGCCGTGCTCGGAGGCACCTGGGGGATGGGCGAGGTCTTCCGTCGGGAGCGGCTGGTCGGATACGCGGCGCTGGTCCAGCTGACCGTGGGAGTTCAGCTGGGCGGACAGACATCTTCGGAGGTCGTCCTCTTCGAGGACCAGGAGGCTTTCCAACGCTTCAAGCATGGCGGGACGGGACTGGCACTCAACGCGGCCGCGACCCTGGTCAAAGCAGGCGCGGTGAAGGCGCGGGGCCCGGCTGGCAGCACGGCGGTCGCGCTGGCCACGGATGGAGGAATGTGGGCGGGCGCCGCGCTCGGCGCCCAGCGCGCCTTCGTCGTGCCGGCCGTCCTCACCCGCAGCAGTACATTGCGCCGGCTTCTCTTATCCATACCTTCTTTGACACGAGGAACGTCGGCCCCCAACGAGGGCGAAACGAGGGAAAGCGCGATGGCCAAGCCGCAGACGAGTAAATCCGGGGGAAAAAGGTTGGGCAAGCTCACCGCGGCCTGGAAGCGCCGCAAGGCCCAGGCCGAAGAGAAGACAGGCCCCCAGAAGGTGGCCGCGCACACACGCGAGGCCATGCAACGGGTCAGCACCCGGGGGCGCGAGACACTGGAGCATCTGCGAGACCGGGTCCCCAGTGGAGACAGACTCCGTGAGCGAGCAGGCAAGGCACGCACCTGGGCAGCCGACCAGTTGGGTGAACACGCGGTGGCCATCGGACTGACCACGCTGGCAGCAGGCGTCGCGGGGGCGGCGCTGCTCCCCGTGTCGGACCGGGAGCGCCGCGCGTTGAGCTCCGTGTCCCACAAGGTGCAGGGACTGACCCACTCCCTTGGAGCCGCCCCCCGGGTTGCGCGGCTGACCCGGTCCGTGAGCGGCGCGGTGGCACGCGTCCGCCGCGGTGACGGCGCTGCCACGGAGGAGGAGAAACCCCGGGCCCCCCGCCCCAAGAAGCTCGCGGCGACGCGTGGCAAGAAAGCCGCGGGGAAGCCAGCGGCGGCCGCCAAGACATCGCGCCGTTCCCGGAAGGGCGGCCCTCCGCCTCAGGCCACTAAGTAGGGACGCAGGCCGGAGCGCCCAGCGGAACGTCGCCTGTTCCCGTTGCGCGGAAGGTGAAATCGGACGCGGTGTTCGTGGAGGGACTGGAGGCCAGCGCATCGCCATTGCGGGTCCACAGGGGGCGCGTAAGGTGGCGGGCGAAATGGCCTCCATTCGCGCTATCGCGCTCTCCTGCCTCGTCGTGCTCGGCTTCGTAGCTGCTTGCGGTGACGATTCCCCCCCCACCCCCACCGATCCACCCGACGCGGCTGTGCCAGAGACGTGCGACAGCGTTGGCGTCGCGCTGTGCGGCGACACCTGTACGAGCATCGAGACCGACCCGGCGCACTGCGGAGGTTGCGACCAGGCTTGCGGGACTGCCGAGGCCTGTGAGGGTGGCGTCTGCGTCGCGCGGTGTCAGATCGGCGACCAGCAGGTCGCCTCCGGAGCAGTGAACTCGGCGAATTCGTGCGAACAGTGCGAGCCGGCGACGTCCGCGACCACGTGGACGCAACGCACGGACGGGACGCAATGCAACCCGGGACAGGTTTGCTCGGATGGCGTGTGCAGCCCGAAGTGCTTCATCGACGGCACGCTCTACGCCGAGGGTACGGCGAACCCGGCCAATGCCTGCGAAACGTGCTCACCGGCGGCGTCGACGACGAATTGGACGGCGCGCGCAAGCATTCCGCTGCTGAACGGCGGCGACGACATCACGGAGCAAGGCTGGACGACGGTCGCGCAGACACCGAACACGCTCACGTACGGCGCGGACTACGTTCGCCTCTCGACGTCGACGAACAGCGACTCGGCGACGAGTGGGCAACTGCTCATCACGCGGGCAGACGCGTTCGACGGAACGAAGCCGTTCAAGCTTCAAGTGACGATGCAGGTCGAATCGGTGAACGATCACAACCCGCTCGACAGTGGAGCGGCCATCCTTGGGAGCTTCACGAGGCCGTTTGGCAACGCCTTGGATCGTTCGCAGATGATCTACCTCGACAGCGCGGCGATTGGCTGGGCGGATGACACTCAGTCCGCGGCGTTCTCAGTGACCGACGGCGCGTATCATGTCTACGAGCTCGCGGTGGATGCGGCGAAGGTGGCGACGGTCAGCATCGACGGCGTCGCGAAGCTCACGCGGACCCACTTCACGACGAACGGCACCCTCGCCATCGGCGACCAGACAAACGATGCGAGCGTCAATGGCGCGGTGCGGATCAAGTCGGTCGCGTTGATGTGTCCCTGAGTATCTGCGAAAGAATGGCCCGACGACGAGGGGGCAGGCCGCGCCGCTGCCATCAGTCCCGACCTGCCAACCTTCGAAGCCTGCCCGACGCTGCCGGTACCTGAGTTCGCACGGCCACCTTTCGCCACATTTCAACGGCCCCCAAGGTCGCGAAGCAACCCCCACGTCCTCTCGCAAGTCGCTTCCGCAGCCTGAATCAGGAGCCACGCAGGCCTTCTGCCATGCAAGCCCCGCTGGCTCCTGACAGGATTTCGAAGGCGGCGCGTTGGCCAGAGAAGAGCGCCCCCTCCATCCAACCGGGCATGGGAGAGGTTTGGTCGCCGGCGAAGTGGACCCGGCCTTCGCGCGTTGCGAGCGCGTGTCCCCACTGCGTGAGTTGCGTCGGCCGGAACCACGCAAAGGCGCCCCGTGCCCAAGGGTCCAGGTCCCAGGTGTAGGAGGTTCCGCTCTGCACTTCGGAGGACAGCTCCGGCGCGAACTGGCTCAAGCCCCGGACAGTCATCACGATGCGCTCCTCCTCGGAGAGAAGGCCCGCCGCGCGGGCGCACGGGCCCGCGCGATACGCCTCGAGGATGCCTGACGGCGGAGGTTGAGTCGGTGCCGCGTCGAGAACGTGCATGATGGGGAGGTCCGTCAGCCACCCATTCGACCACCCCCACTCTGTCCAGAGGCGGCGCCGGTATTGGATGAAGGTACGCACGACGGACGTATGCTCGAGCTCGCGAATCGCCCGCATCTTGTCCGCCGAGAAGACGGGGGCGAGTTCGATGTCGCGAAGGACCGAGAACGGTATGGCGCACACGAGCCGCTCCGCCGTGAACGTTCTGTGTTCTCCCGTGCTGCCGCGGCAATACACGCGGACGGCCCCCTGCTCTTGCTCAATGCGCTTCGCTGCCCATCCGAACTGAATCCTTCCGCCGAGCGTTTCCGCCAGGGCGGCGGGGAGCCGGTCACTTCCGCCTCTCACGGTGTAGGCGCTCGCGCCTCCTCTGCCGACAGTCAGCAACTCCCGTCGAAGAACGCCAAGCGCCGAGCTTGCGTCGATGCCATCACCAACGAGGTCAAACCGCCCCAGGCTCACCGCGTCGATGGCCGCTGAAGAAGCGCCCCGTTCCGCGAGGGCCTCACGCATCGTCAGGCCATCGAGGCGGGTCGCGCCTGGACCGGGCCAAGTCTCATGGAAGGGGTCGCCGACAGCCTCCACGAGGGGGGCCACGTACCTCCGATAGAGGCCTGAGAGGCCGAGCTGCTGCTCATCCGCCCTCAGGACATGCGGGAGGCCCGTATCATCACCGATGGGGGCCAGGATGCGACGTCCCCGAAGATGGAGGGGCCGCAAGGCCGACGCGTGCGGAACTGGCAGCGGGTCGAGCTCCAGGCCGAGCCTCCTCGCAAAGCCGAGGACCGTCGAGTGCCCGCTGAGGACATACTTCGCGCCCGCCTCGGCGTACATTCCGTCCAGGAACGGCTGCCGCAGGGTCAGGACCCGGCCACCGACTCGAGAGCGCGCCTCGAGCACGACGACGTCCTGGCCTGCGAGGACAAGCGCATGCGCTGCCGCCAGTCCTGCGAGGCCCGCGCCCAGAATGATGACGCGTTCGCTCATTCGAGACGTCGCCTCGCGCCTTCGGTGAGACTCATGCCAGCGGAAGCAGGTACGGATTCAGCAGTCCTCGCCTGAGCTTGAGCGGCGATGAGGGCGGCTTCGGATTCCGCGGGGGAAGGCGGCGCGGCAGCAGCCCGCTCCCGAGGCGTAACAGGCTCGGACAGAACGCCAGAGGCTGCGTCCCAAGGACCAGCGCCTGGCAAGTCCGGAACGGAGAGGCCGCCGCCAGTGTGAGATTGATGACCAGGGTGCGCAGCCCATGCTGTCGGAACCTCGTGACGAGCGCCCCCGCCGCGTCGGGGACCCGAACACGAGGGAGCGCCACCGGGGGACCCTCCAGGAGCAGGTCGACAGCGCTCCGCATCGCGGGGTTCAAGTAGAGCAACGTGATGTCGAGGAGGGAGTCGATGAGCCAGTAGTTCTCCAGGACCGGGGGCCGCCGGAGCGCCTCGAAGTCAATCGCAAGCTGCCGACGAAGGGCCACCGCCTCCGTCAACATTCGCATTTCACGGAGCGCTCGGTGCACGGCCACTGCCGGGTCCCCCGCGGCCGCGGCGGCGAGGAGCGTCCCTCCTTTGGGGAACGCACCCTCTCCTGTCGCCTCGGCGATGAGTGCGATGACGTGAAGGCCGGCGCGACCGGGCAGGTACGAGAAGTGGAGGGTCCAGCCCGAACCCTTGAAATGACTCGACACCCCCTCATCAATGTCGAGCGTGGCCATGTCGAGGCGCCGCGCCCCTTGACCTCGGTACCAGGCGAGCTGGAGCGCATCGCGCTCTACCACCTCCAGGAGCGCGGACCGCAACGCGGCGTCATCGCTCGTATGCGTCGCGACGCCATTGGATGAGGCACACAGGAAGCGCGGGCCCACGAGCCGTTCGGAAGTCGTGAAGGCTGCGGGAACGAGCAAGTGCTCACCGGTCTCCGCATCCGTGGCCCTGACCCAATCCAGTGGCGTGTCCTGGGTGACTGGCGCGTAGGGGAACCCCGGGCTTGCGTACTGCTCCGGCGTGTAGAGGTCCCAATCACGCATGGACAGGAAAGGCTGCGCGAGCGCACGCGCCGGAGTCGCGCAGACGTCGGGCACACGCAGGAGGGACGAGGCACGCTCGATGGCCTCTGCTCGCGCGGTCAGCCTCCGCTCTTCCAGGGATGCTCCGACGCCCACCTGGGCCAGGGAATGTCCTGACACCACGGGACGACCTCGTTTCCGAAGACGCAGGGTGGCGGCACCCCAGGTCAGGGTGACAATGGGAGGAGCCCCCCGCCTGCCGCGGACCGTGGCTTCGCGCGTCGCGATTCCCACGCGACCCAGCGCGGCACCAGCCATCCGCGAGCCCTCCAGCTTGCCGATGCGGTTCGCCGCGCCCCAGTTCGCGGAGCACGCGCATCCCGCCGCAGGCCGGGACCGGATGCGTCTGGCGCCTGGCCGCCCGTAGGCGCCCTCTGTCCAGGCACGCGCATCGAGGGAATGCGGCTTCATGGCTTTCCGGAGGGCCGTCAGATCGGCTGCCCCCAGCGCAATCACGGCGCGGAGAGGGAGCGCATTCGCCACGGCGGCTGCCTCATCGGGCGCATCCGCGCTCTGGACCTCCCAGAGCAGACCACAGGCGACACACACACCACTGCCAGCGCTTCGCCAACGTGTGGCGCTCAGTTGGATGAGCGCTCCGCTGTTCTCGGAAATGTCGGCCGTGCGAAGAGGCCCCAGTCGCAGCCTGCCGGTGATCCCCAATGCCTTGCGGAGGGCTTGCTCGTCCATCAAACGTGGAGCGCCTCGCCCCAGCGCCCCTTCCTCTTCGAGCCGCGCTCCGAGCTCCCTGGCGCCGGTAGGGTCGACGCCCGCCTTCACCAGCGCGCGGACGACCGCGGCGCGCCCTCCGCGGCGAACGTCTCCGAGGATGGAGACGAGAAGAGCAAAGGGGAGGCCCCGTATCTCCATCAGCGCCCTGCGGGTCTGAAGGATGGAGATTCCCCTCGCCATTTCGAGGAGCACGACACCTGACTGAACTCCCATGTCGTGCCCGGGACGCCGCTACTTCGAAATGTGGGAAATGCTGGACACGGTGGTTTCAAATGCCTTGAGCGCGGACACCTTCAGAACGCGCACCGTGACCTTGAGAGTCTTTGCACGCTTCGTACGAGCAGGCTTCTTCATGTTCGGCCTCCCTGGGTGAGTAAGAAGTGTCCCCTTAAGCCACACTTCGAGTCAACAACAGGCCAGGGCACTTTGAGCCGTGATGGGAATTGCCGTGGCCCACACAGGAGATGGGCCTACCTGTCAGAGCGCAACACCATGCGCGCTGACAGTCCATTTCAGTTTCGAGCTGACCTCAGGCACGCCCCGAGGTCAGACAGGACTCACGACCAGAGGATTGGCAACGACGATATGTCCGCGCCGGGCTCTTCGTTCTCAGAGGGCCAGCCCCTTCCCATTCTGGGGGCGCGTCACAACCCGCCTTGAGTGAAACTGAAGGGGCCCCGCATGTCCCGTCTTGGTCTTTCGTTCATCGTATTGTTCGCATGCACGTCCGCATTCGCCTCCCCACCTCCGCGGATTGAAACCGAAGCGGAATCGCTCGCGTCGACTCCGACACCGTTCCCCGTGCTGCGTGAGTTCGTGACCGAGGACATCTATCACTACCGATTCGACATTCGTGTCGGCACCGCCCCCAACGCCATCGTGCGGGTCCATCGCGTCGTCCGAGAGCGCGCGCCGTGGCGGCCTCGGTCGCCCGCCCACGCGATCATGTTGCTTCACGGAGACTTCGCCAACTTCGTCACGAACTTCGTGCCGACGCTCGGCAATCCCGCGTCATCGGCGCCGGGGCTCGCTCCGTACCTGGCGGCCCGGGACATTGACGTCTGGGGTGTTGACCGTCGCTGGACGCTGCCCTCCGCCAACGGAGACATCTCCGACCTGGGCGAGATGGGGGTTGCCCAGGAACTCGGAGACATCGCCATCGCGCTCACCTTCGCACGGGCAACGCGGCCCAGCGGCGACCGCGATACGAGCCGGATCGTGCTCGGCGGATTCTCGCATGGCGGCGAGCTCGCCTACGCGTATGCCGCCGCCAACGGCCGCCACGTGTCTGCGGTCGCCGTGCTCGACGCCTATTACGACATCGCGCCTGAGCACGCGGAACTGCGCGAGCTTGCGTGCGCCAATGCCGCCGCGGGACGTGAGGCGCTTGCTCAAGGCGTGACCGACTCCGACAACAGCTTCTTCATCACGTTGGGCGAGCTGGCCCGGAGCGCGCCCCAGGCGCAGTCTCCCGTGTTTTCGAGCTACACCAACCGCGGTGCACTGCTCGCGATGAATGGACTGACCTACCTTCTCGCGCCGTACACGCCGCTGTACCATTTGAGTGCGCCCATCCTCGACGCCAACGGCAACGTCACGGCATTGCGCGAGTCGTCCGAGGACAGCGTGAGCGCGTGGTTCGCCAGCGCGCCGCCGCACCAGTCGCTGCGTGAGACCGTGGAACTCGACGAAATCTGGTGCGGGACGACACCAAGGCCCGAGCTCTCGAACATCCGCGTTCCGTTGCTCTACCTCGGTGCCGCTGGCGCGTTCGGTGACTACGGGTTGTATTCGACGACCCGGGTGTCATCGACGGATGTCACGGCGCTCGTCGTCCGCCGCTTCGGTCCGGCGCGAGTGGCCGAGGACTTCGGCCATGGCGACCTCTTGTACGCGGCAGACGCACCGGCGCTCGCGTGGCAACCGCTCGCGACGTGGTTGCTGAGCCACTGAGGAGAAGCATCTCTCGGGAGACTGGGGCGGCCTGGAAGAAGTCCGCGGGCATCTGCCGCCCCGGCTCATGACTCACGGAGCGGACCGGCCCCAGACTCGACAGTCAGAACCTCGCCCTGCCTCATGATGATTCCATTCGACGCCGGAGGTAAGACAGCGTTAGGACCCGGCTCATCGTCGTCAGAGAGCGAACGCGGCGTGCGGACGGGATGCCTCTGTCGGGCGCGCCGGGGCTACGCATCGACCCCATCAGGATGCGCCCCGAGGACCCACGGGGCCACGACTTCCACGCCAACCGAATCGAGGGACTCGATTACGAGTTCATGCAAGAACAAGGTTGGCTGTTCCCATGCGAGCCCCCCGGATACGAGTGGCTGTGCCGCCCAGCAGGCAGCGAGGTTGCCACCACGAACTTCAAGTTCGTGGCCCCACTCATCCAGTACCCGCCCCACGAGGCCGCATGAAGAAGGCTCTCGGCCCGCGAGGGCGGAAGTGGGAGCCCTTCGCATCGGACAAAGGGCCCCATCACCTGAAGTGCCGTTGGGCTTACGGCCCGTCGAGCACGGCCAACATGCGCGGCAGCACGTCGAAGAACGCGTAGTTCCAGCAACTGAAGTTGTGCCCGCCGTCACAACCGAAAGGCTTCTGGCCCGGCGCGGGGCGGCCATACATCTCGTAGTGGTGCGGCACGCCCGCGGCATTCAGCGCATGGTGGAACCGGTCCGTGGACGCCCCCGGGACGCGTTCGAGCACGTCCCCATCCCAGATGCCCGAACCCGCATACAAGGCGACGGCCACGCCCCGCAGAGACGCCGCACGCGGAATGGGGTTGTTCATGTTCCATGCCTGGTCGAAGGGCCAGAATGGAGAGCCGAACGCCCCATCCGGGTTCTGCAGCCACCGTGTCCCCTCCTCCGTGATGGTGGCCCGGATGGCGGCGTCACCAAGGTCCAGGGCCCCCGAGAAACTGGCCGCATAGGCAAACAGGTCGGGGCGCCGCGCGGCGTAGCTGATGGCCCCGAAGCCGCCCATGGACAGCCCCGCGATAGCACGGCCCCGCTTGTACGCCAGCGTGCGAAGGTTCTGGTCCACCCACGGAATGAGCTGGTTGAGGTGGAACTCCTCCCATGCCTGATTCACTCCGCGAGGGAAGACCCAGTTCGTGTACCAACCGACCTTGCCGCCATCCGGCATGATGGTGATGACGGGCATGTTCTCGGTAATCGCATACGCCGCACCGAACTCCACCCACTGAGCCGAGTTCGCGCCTCCACCGCCGTGCAACAGGTAGACCGCGGGGTAACGCACGCCCGGGTTGTTGTAATACCCCGTCGGGAGGAGCACCCGAACGTGATGGCGTGGGTCATAGACCGCGTGAGGCGCGATCAGCGGCGTGGAGATTTCCACGTCGATGAGCCTATCCGTGATGTGCCGCACCGCATGAACCGTAATGCCATGCCCCGAATAGAAGTTCGGCGCGAGCGAGGCATCTGATGCCTCCGCGCCGCCTGGCACTCCGAGGAACAGGGCGACGAACAAGACTCCGACGAGTCCGCGTGCGGCACGGGCGGGAGACTCGCATCGCTCAAGAGCGGTGCTGGAAACAAAGACGTCCTGGGGCAGCAATCTGCGCATCCTCTGACCTCGGAGAGTAGGTGGGGCGACAACGGGCTCTTCATCCGCCAATGACAGGTGCGACGCTAAGGGGCGTATCTGACCATGGCAACGCACACGTTGGAGCGACCGTGTAATTCCCTGGCGAGGGCCGCTGAGGCTGTGTCTTTCCCGCGACTGTGGACGCGAGCTGTCCGTTACTGCGCGGCGTGGCGGGCTGAAACCCCACCTGCCCGCGACCCGAGTTGGTAGAGACTCCGCAGCCCTGAGCCCCGAAGTCATCGAGCCATCCATGAACGTCGTCATCACCGGTGCCAACCGGGGCATCGGCCTCGAGTTGGTGCGTCAGTGTCTCTCCCGCGGTGACGTGGTGCACGCCGGTGTGCGCGCTCCCGTGCACGCAGCGGAGCTCACCGGCCTCATCCGGGGCGCTGGCGGGAGACTCCATGTCCACACGCTCGACGTCGCGGACCCGGCGAGCGTGCGTGCCTTCGCGATGGGGCTCCCCGGTCCCGTGCACCTGCTCATCAACAACGCCGGCGTGCGCAGCCGCCCGGACGAACTCTCCGACCTGGACGGCGACGACCTCACCCGCACCTTCCAGGTGAACGCGGTGGCGGCATTGCGCGTGACGGCGGCCCTGCTGCCGCAGCTGCGCGCGGCCGGTGGCGCGAAGGTGGCCAACCTCAGCTCGAACCTCGGCTCCATCGCGGACAACAGTTGGGGTGGCGCCTACGGCTACCGCATGTCCAAGGCGGCGCTGAACATGGCTACGCGCTCGCTGGGACACGACCTGAAGGAGGACGGAATCCTCGCCTTCGCTCTCAGTCCCGGCTGGGTACAGACAGACATGGGCGGAAGCGAGGCCCCCACGGCCGTGGACACTTCGGTGGCGGGGCTGCTCGCCGTGCTCTCCCGCTTGAGGCCCGAGGACTCCGGAGGCTTCTTCGACTTCGAGGGCAAATGCATTCCTTGGTGACTCACTTCGTCCCGGAAGGCCCCACCCTCGAATGACGGAGTCCTCGAACGGGACACAGCCGCGCCCTCGCCCAAATCGTCCTCCCCCACGCAACTCCGTGCGCAGATGAAGGACAATTCCCACAAAGGCATGAAGGAACGCACCTCATGCTTCAGACCAGGGGGGTCTACATCATGGGTACCATCTCGAGGGTAACGACGACGTTCTTGAAGCAGGGCGCGCGAGGAGTGTCCCACTCCGGCGGCCACGGGGCGCCCGCCCGCGTGCTGCAGCAGGTCGCCCATCATTCCACCAAGGCTCCAAGCCCGTCTCAAATTGCGAGCGAGACGCGGGCGCGGAACAACAGCCTGGACCTGATGAGCGACATCATGGAGGCAATGGACCGCCGTGATGGCGGCAACAACGCGGCCATGCCTCGTATCAAGTTGGATGTTCCGCTGTCGCGCCGTGAGAACTTCGCGTTCGACGCCATCCAGCCGGGGTACGGAACCCCGAAGTCCGCCATCGACAAGCAGGGCAAGCTCCAGCCCGCGGGCGACAGCGTCACCGTCAGCGCCTCCGACCACGTCGATGGCGAAAAGTCCGTCAAGGCGAAGACGCCGTATACGTCCTTCAGCGGCCCGCCGGTGGGCGTGGACGGCACGGCCACGGGGCCCCTGGTCGACAACCCGCTCTACGGCAAGGACCGCATCGTCACCAACCCGGCCAAGGACCCCAAGAGCGGTGTGGTGCTCGACCAGTTCGACATCCAGCGCGACCTCCGGACGAGCACCAAGCCCGGCTTCGACGAGACCGCGGTGCTGCGCTCCGAGCCACGTCCGCAGCCGCTCTGGCAGCCCACGCCCGAAGAGCGCGCCATCATGCCCCAAGTCGGTGTGGACCCCGAGAAGCCCTCGTTCACGTTCCGCGAACGCGCGATGGTGAACTCGGCGCGGGACAACGAGTACCTGGTCAAAGGCACCATCCACGAGTTCGACTTCTTCCAGGGCCAGCCGGACGGCTCGCTCAAGCCCCTCTCCATGCAAGAGGTGATTGACGAAGCCAGGAAGAAGCTCTGAGCCACCGCGCATCGTCCCGCCACAGTGCCAGGAGAACCTCGACCCTCGCGGCGACATGTCGCGCCGCGAGGGCCGTGAGCCCGTCAGCTCATCGTCGTACGTGCCGGTCGGTGGCGTCTTCCCGGCGATCCAGCGGACCCGCTCAGGCCCCCTCCCGGACGACGCCACCGGGTCCAGCGCACCGAAGTCCGTCTCGGCGCTGGGGCGTCCCCACGTCGTGGCGATCTACAGCGTCGGTCCAGGCTACCCCATGACGCAGACCCCCGACGAGCAGGTCTTCGCCGCCGGACAGACAACGCCGCAGGCGCCGCAGTTGTTCTCGTCCGACGACACATCCACGCACTGCGCGCCACACTGCACCCGGGGAGCCGGGCAGGAGCCACCCACGCAGTCATAGCCACCCGGCGTGTTGACGCACACCTGGCTGGGATTGCACGCGGCAGTCCCGTTCGAGCACTCGTCGATGTCACTGCACGTCCAACCATTTCCCGAGTAGCCCGGCCTGCAGGTGCAGGTGTAACTACCCGGCGTATTCGTGCAAATCGCATTCACCGAACACTGCGCAGTGCCATTCGTGCATTCATTGACGTCCGTACAGACACTGGGCTGCATGCCATTGCAGGTGTACCCCGGCTCCACCCGGCAGATGCTGCTACAGCCATCCGACGAAACCCGGTTGCCGTCGTCACACTGTTCCCCATTGCTGATACGGCCATCACCACACACGGCGCTCACACCGCCGCCCGTATCCTCCACCGCGTCCAATCCGTACAACGAGGCAATCCCACCGCGCAGCCTCACGTAGCGGTACGGCGTGGAATTGCTGAATGGCACCAGCGTGGAGTGGGTCCCGAGCCCCAGGTCCAGCAGGTTCGCCTGCCCCGTGCTGATGATGCTCATGTCCCCACGAAGGAATTCCACCTGGGCAATGACCGCCAGCGAAAGGCCCTGGTAGTAGATGCGCAGCGGCCCTGTGCCCTCTTCGCCCAGGCCCATGTCCAGAACCATGGAGCCGCCCAGGAGCCCCAGGAACGTCGCGGCGTTCCCATCCGGTGCGCCCACGGCGTTGTTCGGATTGAGGACGGCGATGACACCGCTTTGGACGACTGCGTTGGCATAACGATCACCGGCCATCGCCGACACCGCGTCCGATGACGACTCGCCGTCCACCGGTGCCTCTTCGGAAACAACGGACTCGTCCTCCAACTCAGGACCGCATGCGCTCATCACGCCGAACGCCAGGGCCGCACTCAGCATTCGCCACATGGGGGCCACTCGACTGACCTTCATTGTCTTGCTCCAATCCGCTTGGACTTGGGGATGGCGGTCCAACGTGAGCACAGCCACACCGGATAACCGCCACAACAATGAACGCACGAATTCCTTTTTCAGCTTTAAAGGCACGCACGTCGAAGCCAGAACGCGTGTGCCATTGGACAGCTTCTTCTCCAGGTATCGCCGCGTCGACCGCAAGGCGACACCCACCCTGGACACGAAGGCTGAGACTTCTGTCCCAGCACGAGGCTGCCTTCTCGATTCTCGGGAGTGGAGAGAAAAGACAGCGGCGGCGCGCCCCCTCAATCCCAGCCACGAAGTGGCACGCGGCCGCGGCGAACGCACCGAACAGCCAACTGCGTTCCACCTCGCCCAGCGTCGCATGCAAGAGTCCGGAGCCACCCGCGAGCATCAGCCCACTCGCCGCGAGCCACGTGTCGCACCCTCCACGACAGGCCGCCCCCGACGCCTCCGCGCCCACGCCTGTGGGGCGTTGATCGCCCGCACCATTCGCCCATCGTATGCTTGGGGAAACGCCTCACCCTTTCCCAAGGCCCCATGCGACTGTCACTGACGAGCTTGCTCTGCCTCCTGGTCTCCGCTGGCTGCGGAGACGATCCGTCCCATTTACCGAATTCCTCGCTCGCGGCCTGCTCCTTCACCGACGCATGCGCGAACGCCGACGAGGAGTGCTACGTCAGCCAGGTCTGTGGCCCGCCCGCCCCTGACGAAGAGCTCTACTGCCAGGCGGAGAAGGGCGACCGCCAGTGTCACCGCCGCTGCCAGGACAATGACGCCTGCGGTCCCGGTGAGACCTGCAGGACAGTCGAATGGGTCAAGCGAACGGACGTGCTGACCACGACCACCCTTTGCTTCAATTAGCCGGCGCAAGCATCCCAGGGACCGACGCCGGTGACGCCCCCAGCTCCTCACCGGCGCAGGGTCCCCAGGGCGCCCGGTGCTTAGGTCGCCACCCGCGCGCTCAATCCCAACCGCGAAGCTGGACGCGGACCCGCCGCACGAGCAGTTCCCACTCCTGACGCTTCAACGTCGTCAGGACGCGCCCGCCAATGAGTGTGAGGCCGGTGAGCGTCATCACCAGGAAGCCGATGCGGTGGTCCCTCAGCCCAGCGTCGAGCAGCGTGGCCGCGACGTCCAGCGTGAGGAACAGGGTCCCCAACGCCAGGTAGGCGCGAATCTGGAACACCATGCCCGCCACCACGCCGAGCAGACACACCCCGCCAAAGGCGAGCGCATACGTGCCGTCGGGAGACTGGCCCACCTGGACCGCGATGCGCGCCGCCGCGGGCACATACAGCAACAAGCCCCCGAGGATTCGCACCGTGTTGCGCGCGGCGTGCGGCAGGCTCTCCGCGAAGAGCTGGCCCAGCATCAACAACAGCAGGCCCATGGGCGCCAGGTAGATTTCCAGTCCCTCCAGGCCAAAGGCCAGCGCGGAGATGAGCAGCGCGAAGTTGCACGCCGCCGCGGCGAACGCACCGAACAGCCGGCTGCGCTCCACCGCGCCCAGCGTCGCGTACAGGAGTCCGGAGCCCCCCGCGAGCATTGCCGCCTCTTGCGTCGCCTCGCCTGGCAGCACCAGCGCCATGCCAATGGGTAGCAGCGCCGCGAAGCGCCGGGTGGCCGCCTCCACGGGCTGCACGCCGGCCCGCCGGGCCAGCACCGTCACGCCTACCAGGATGAAGCCCAGGGCCAACGCGAAGAATGCGTCGTGCTCGGCGCGCAGGCCCGGTGCATACAGATTGCGCACCAGGGCGTAGACCCCGACCACCGCTGTCTGCACGAAGTAGACGTGCCGGCCGGTGTGCTGGCTCCAAGCGCAGTGCAGCGCCACCAACACCAGGATGCCAATGGAGGCGATGGCCAGCGGAAGAGCGCCGTCGGAGGCGGAGCCCCCCACCGCCAGGGCCGCGAGCATCAGCCCACTCACCACGAGCCCTGTGTCGCGCCCCCACGACAGGCCGCCCGCGACATCCGGCCGGCGCCTCCGCACCCACTCCTGGGCGGCATGGAGGGCCAGCACGCCCACGGAGGCGGCCAGGGACAGGGCCGCGCCATGGAGGATGAAGAGCGCGCCATAACGCAGCCACGGGCCGACCAGGCTCGCGCGAATCGAAAGGAAGGCCATGAGGGAGGCGACAAAAGTGCCACCCACCACCCAGGCCCCCAGCGTCGCGACGAGCGAGGCGAGCGTGCCCTTCCACTGGAACGCCGCCACGAGCACCGACGCGGCAACGAGCGCCAGCGTCACAGGCAACGCGGGAGAGACCATCCAGCTCCCGCCCATGCTCAGCAGCATCTCCCCCAGGAGGTTGAGCGCGGCGAGCGTCGACGACGGCGTTCCATTCGTCGCCAACGCGTACACGAGCGCTGCCAACAGATAGATGGCCATGGACTGGTGGATGCGCATGCGAGCGGCGCTCTCGGACAAGCCCCTGCGCCGGACAATCCACGGCCCCAGCGTCACCACCGCCAGCCCCACCAGCGCGAGCACCGGGCCGGGCCACACCTCGAAGATGTCCACACGGTGCGCCAGCGCGTGGACCAGCAGGAGGATGCTCGCGCCAAGCACACCGCGCCCCTGCGCCCTGCCCCCTCCGAAAAGCAGTACCAGACCGGTGATGCAGACCAGGCCTGCTGCCGTGAGCCCGGGCTGGAAGAGGGCCGCGACGAAGACCACGCCCACACTGATGACCGAATGGCGCTGCAACAGGCGCTGGAAGGAATCGGGCAGCCCCCGGAGCGAGGCAACGGCATAGACGAGCCCCGCGGCGGCGATGCCCGCGAAAGCCCGCTGCCACATCAGGAACACCGTGTCTCCTGGTGCGAGCCACGCGGCCTCATCGAGCCAGTGCAGGGACTCGGCGCCGATGCGCACCCACATGCCTTCGGACGACCACGAGGGCATGAGCCTGGGCCCGAGCAGCGACTGCCTCGCGGCCCAGAGCGCCGCACCGGGCAGGCCGAGCCAGAGCCCCACGCTCGCGAGCCGCACCGAGCGCGCGGACACGGAGAGCAGCAACATCAATACCGCGGGCCCCAGCAACATCAGGGGCGGAATGAGGGCCAGCGCACGGGACGGCCGGGGCAGGCCGACGAGGAGCGCGCCTTTCAGGAGCACACCTGCCAGGACCGCCACGCCCAGATGGGGAACCCAGTGGTAGAGCTTCCCGTGACGAGGCTTCTCCAGAAGCCCGGCGACCCAGGGCCCGAAGCGCCGTGTCGCCAGCGCGACGCCCCAGAGCGCGATGCCGATGAGCGAGGTCCGCAGGGCGGCGACATCCGGCGGCGACGGCCGGCCCGCGCGGTTGAGCAGAGCGGTGAGCGCGATGAGCCCGCCCAGCGACGCGAGCGTCACCACCGAGCCGCGCAGGTACCAGGCCTCGAAACCGCGCGACACGAAGGCCACGAGCGCGACCAGGAGGAGCAGACCGGCCGCGAGCAGGCACGTGGCGCGCTCGGCATCCGTGGGCCTGCCCAGCCACCCGGCCAGCGTGAGCGCGGCGATGACCGTCTGCACCAGCGCCGCCGTGGCGAAACCATCCGTGAAGAGCGGCAGCCCCCGCGCACCGAGCGGCAGCCTGAAGAGATCGAACATCCTCCGGCCCCCGCGCCCGGCAGCGGTGTCCGCGGCATCCAGCGGAGTGCGGCCGCGCAGCGCGGAGAAGGCCGCGAAGCCGAGCGCCAATGACGCGGCGACCAGGGCAGCTCGCGGGGATGCGAAGTCGGAGACGGTGCCCATCACCTGGGAGACCGCGAGCGCGAGCCCCGAGGCCGCGAGGAACCCGACGAGCCTGCTGCCATCCCGCCGGACACGCAGCAGCAACCAGGCCGTGACCACGGCCGTGGGAAGCGCGGAGAGCACACTGGCTGACAGCCCCGTGGCTGACACGAGCAGGTCCGGAGCGCTCGGGGAAGAATCCACGGCCAGGAGGACTCCCGCCGCGGCCAGGCAGAGGGCGAGGTCATCCAGGGGTAGCAGCCCGTCCTTGCGCGAGACGGGCTGCGCCCACGCGCCCTGCACGAGCCCCGCGACACCGTAGAGCCCACTTACGAGCGCGAAGACCGCCAGCCGGCCCCAGCTGCCCTCCAACGCCGGTGTCCCCTCGGCGAAGGCGAGCACACCAAAGAGAAGACCCACGCCGCCCAGGTAGTGCAGGCCCCGCCAGCGCCAGCCGCCAGCAACATGCGCGGCCCCAGCGATGACCAGCCCCGTCAGCACCTGGGGCCACGGCGAGGCGGCGCTGCCCACCTGGCTCACCAGGGGCATTGCCACCAGCGACCCAAGGATGGTCCAGGCGAGCAGGCGGATACGTCGTCCCGGAAAGGCACTCCAACGCGCCAGGAGCATCAAGCCCGCGGTCGCCACCGTGCCGCCGAATACCCACCAGCCCGGCTCCGTCGGCGCCTGCGTGCGAGCGAACAAGGCTCCGGCGAGGAGCGTCGTCATCACCATGAGGTGGACCAGGGCCCCCCGCCGTGGCTCCAGCAGGAAGAAGACACCCGTCGCGATGAGTGGCGCGAGCGCCGAGGCAAAGTCGACCTGGAAGTCCCCTCCCGGCTCGATGGAGAACGCACCCAGCGCGCCCACGACCGCGCCACTGGCGAGCACCGCGTAGGCCACAATCTCCAGCACCGGACTCACGCGCGGATGGGCCTCGCGAGCGGCGTCGGTGGTCGCGGCCACGGCGATGACGGTGGCCAGGGCCTGGGCCCACAGCGTGAGGCCCGCGAACAGAGCGCTACCTGGCTCCAGGGCGTCGAAGCCCGACGGTGCGCTCACCACACAGAAGACGGCGAGCCACAGCGCGCCATAGAGCGCGGCGCTCGCGCTGACGAGCGCCGTGTTTCCCTCCGTCGCCTTCCGTGCGCGCCATACAGTGGCGGCCAGGGCCAGGACACCCACGGAGGCACAGAGCGTGCGCAGCCAGGGCGCGTCCTCGAGCGCCATCAGTGGAAGCCCCGCGAGCAGCGAAGGCAGGAGCGCCAACCCCAGGGCCGCGGCGGAAGTGCCATGCAGCAGCCGTCCCGCCGCCCTCAGCGGCACCAGGCCCAGCGCGGCGACGCCAAGCGCCACCGAGGCACCGAGCCCAGATGACAGGGCGAACAGTGACGACAGCGCGATGAAGGCGACGGGGAGCAACGCGAGGCCAATGCCCGCGAGCACGCGGCCGACCGGCATGGAGCGCCGGGACAGGAACACACCGAGCCCGATGAAGGCCGCGTGGTACCCCCACAGGGCGCCCGTGACGAAGAGCTGGCGCGGGACGCCACCAAGCGCGCGCCAGGCCTCGCGCACGCCCATGAGCGAGCCGCCCAGCACCAGCATCGCGCCGAGGAACCACCAGATGAACTCCTGGAACCGGGGAGTGCTCTCCGGCCGTGCATCGAGCGCCACGACGGCCTCGAGCCCTCCGCTGAGCGGGCCTGACGCATCCCGGTCGAAGTACGTCTGCCCGGAATCCAGCGCCGCGCCCAGGTCGTCCTCTCCCGCCTCCGAGCCAGGCCGGAGCCCACGACGCTTGCGCGCCTTCTGCTCCCGCTCCGCCTTCGCGGCTTCGTCCAACGAGCGCGCGAGCGCCGCACCCCAGCCCCACAGCCGCCATTCTCCCCCGTTGCGAAGCGAGGTCGCGACGCCATCCGCCCAGGCCTCCGCGCGGGTCGCCGCGTCCACGGGAGGGACCGCCTTCGCTTCGAAGAAGTCCTGGGCGGGTGCCTGCTCGCCCTCCTCGGCCTTCGGCGCTCCGGGGTCAAGGCCATCCGCGCCAGGCGTGAGGGACTCGGCGAGCCGGGCCGCGGTGACGACATCGATGAGCGCGCTGGCCTGCCAGCCTTCGATGTGACGCCGCAGGCTCTCCCTGACGAGTGCGTCGAGATTCGGCTCGGTGGCGGGCACGAGCGGGGCACCACACTCCTGACACATGGCCCCCGAGGCCACGTCACGGAGCCGAGCGCAGGCTTGGCAGATCATGATGTGACAGCATAGCCCCAGTTCCATGAGGCCTGCTTGATGCCCGGCGCCCTACCCCTCAGTGCAAGAGCGAGCTGACGCCGCCATCCGTAATCATTGAATGGCCGGTGACGACGACGCGGGTGCCCTCTCGCGCGAAGTCGAGCGCCGCCGCTCGACCGATGCCCGGGTTGCCACCCGTCACCAGAACGACCTTGTTCTCGAACGTCTTCATGGATTGGACCCACCTTGCAGCAAGATGTTCAAATACTTGTCCGACCCGAGCAACGTCGCTCGTCGAGCACGCCCACGGATGCCTCGCGAGCCGCCCATCGTCCTTCCCGTTTCACTGCCGCTGCTCCGGCATGCGAACCCGTGGGCGCTGCTTCTCTCCGAGGAGGAAGGCTATCCACTCTCCACCGCCGCCCTCCTCTCAGAGCGCTATGCCCTGAAAAGCGACGAGAAACCCTTCGTACGAGAGCTGCTCAATCGCAAGCGGAACCTGTGGGTCTTCCGCTGTGACCAGCGCCGCTTCGCCGGAGACTTCGTCGTCGTGGACATGGCGGAGCCCCGTCCCGCTCGACGCCGGGTAGTGGTGCTCGACCTCAAGATGGGGGCGCCCCTCGTCCTCGGCGGCGGTGGTGCCGGCATGCAGCTCACCCATGCCCAGGATGCGGTGAACGGTGTCGCTGCACGCAAGGGCCTCATCGCACCGGGCACACCCTACGTACTGGCCACGGGTGGAAAGGACGCCATGCTCGCGTATCTGCGGGCGTGACCTCTCCAGGCGCGACGCTGCATTCTTTGAAGTGCCATTCAGCACCCACAATGAGGCGGTCCACATGGAACTCTCTCCAGGAAGCAAGCGAGGCAGTTCGCGACGGAGCAGATGTGAATGCAGCCGACGAATACGGTGAAAAACCCCTAACGGAGTCCGTCGCAGTCGGAGCAGGAGTTCAAACATCAACGAAACTCGTCAAATATCTACTCTCCCAAGGAGCGCTCCTTGCAAATGAGAACTCCAGGACGGGTTCTGGAACATCGATTCATCGCGCGACAAGAAGCGGGAGCATCGAGAATTCTACTCAAGAAAGATGGACACGCAGCCCTTTCGCAGTTTGACGTTCTCGGCCTCACGTCACTGGCAGTCGCCATGTTCAACGATTCGATTGAAACAGCACGGCTGCTGATTGATGCCAAGTCGCCGCTCAACATACGTGACAAGGAGGAGCTAGGAGATCCGGCGCTGCCCCATGCGGTAGGGAATCACAACGCGGCCCGCATGCGCTTGATGCTAGGATTCCCCAGCCGGGAAGATGAGGCCCCCCGGTCAAGCAGGCGTACATTCAGGCCAAGGACATCGTGGGTGGAGTCCTGTCCGCTGGACTGCTTCTGGTAGGCTGGTGGAGCAGATGCGAGCATGGGCGAGGATGCGCTGCCCTTCTGAGGCAACGATTCGTACTGGATTGACTTCTATTCAGACGCGAGCCTCACGCGGTTGGCCGGCGTCAAGTCCTGTAGTTGTTACGAGACGGCACACATCTCCGGACGGCAGACGGCGTTCTGCCGTGACGGACTTCTACTCCGTCTGTCGTTAGCCTTCGTCTCCGTGGGCTCCCAGCGCCCGGCCCTTTCACCTGATAGGGCCGGGTCGTTCCGTCGATGACACAGACACCGCAATGCGTCATCCAGCGACGCAATCCGTTTCAACCCACCGGGTGTCAGAAACACACCATTTACATTAAGTGAAAACCCCCATACACACCGCGTGTCTCCAATTCGGAGACAACTCGCAATGAGGGGGAAGTCATGAAGAAGCTCAATACGTTGGGAGTTGTGGGTCTGCTGTCTCTGGCTGCCGTTGGCTGCGGTGGGGATTACACGCCGGAGGACGAGCAGGCCATGCAGCAGCCTGAGCTGAGCGATGTGGAGCAGGCCATGGAGTCCGCGTGGATTGACGCTGGTCAGACGCGCGATTTCTCGACCTGGCTGTTCGGCGTGACGCCGTTCTCCATCCAGAACGTCGGTACCGCCCCCACGTCGTATTACGCGTACTGCGGGAGCAACAACATCTCCGGTACCGTGGGTGTCGGCCAGACGCACAGCAACCTGAACCTCAACTGCGCGTGGCCCGGGGCGCGGCTCTACGTGAGCAACACGAGCGGCACCGTCGGCACCCACAAGCTCTACGTCTGGACCTGGTAGCGCGCTGTTTCAGCAGCCCACCATCCGGATGATGCACTGGGGGAACTCTCTGCAGGGGGTTCCCCTTTTTCGTTGTCGCTCGCCTCTTGACTGAACGTGCTTTCAGGCCCACGGTGGGCGCATGAAGGCGCGTCCCATCGACAATCCGCCCAACCCCTGGGCGAGCACCGCGGTGGAGTACCTGGACGAAATCCCGCCGTCCAAGCTGGAGGTCTTCGAGGACCACAGCCGACAGGTGCTGTCCCACAACGACAGCCCGGACGTGGGCTTCAGTTGGAGCGTCAACCCGTACCGGGGCTGCCTCCACGCCTGCGCGTACTGCTACGCGCGGCCCACGCACCAGTACCTGGACATGGGCGCGGGCACCGACTTCGAGACGAAGCTGGTGGTGAAGCCCCGGGCGCCGGAGCTGCTCCGCGAGGCCTTCGAGAAACCCTCCTGGAAGGGTGAAACCGTCGTCTTCAGCGGCGTCACCGACTGCTACCAGCCGCTGGAGGCCTCCTTGCGGCTGACGCGAGGCTGCCTGGAGGTCTGCGCCGAGTACCGCAACCCGGTGGGCATCATCACCAAGGGCGTGCTCGTCGAACGGGACTTGGACGTCCTCCAAAGGCTGGCCCGGGACGCACGCCTGTGGGTCAGCATCAGCCTCCCCTTCCACAACGCGGAGCTGGCCCGGGCCATGGAGCCCTATGCCGCCTCCCCCATGCGCCGACTGCTGACCATCCGCCGGCTCACCGAGGCGGGCATCGACGTGGCGGTGTCGGTGGCCCCCATCATCCCGGGCCTCAACGACGAGGACATCCACCGCGTGCTGGCCGCGGCGCGTGAAGCCGGCGCCACCCGCGCGCACCACATCCTGGTGCGGCTGCCCGGCCCGGTGAAGGACGTCTTCGCGGAGCGGCTGCGCGCGAAGCTGCCCCTGCGCGCGGAACGGGTGCTCCACCGCATCCGGGAAACCCGCGGCGGGGAGCTCAACGACAGCCGCTTCAAGCACCGGATGCGCGGTGACGGCCTCTACGCGGAGACCATCCACCGCCTCTTCCACACCGCGGCGCGCAAGGTGGGCATCCGCGCCTCGTACATCACTGAGGACGCCCCGGACACCTTCCGGCGTCCGGAGCGCAAGCCGCCGCCCACGCCGCAGCTCAGCCTCTTCTGAGCGCGCACGCGGGCGGCGGGCGTCATTTCCGGATGGCTTGGACGATGGAGATGAGGATGACGGAGCCCACCGTCGCCACCAGCAGTGACCAGAGGTTGAAGCCCGTCACCCCGGTGCCGCCCATCAGACTGAAAACCCAGCCGCCAATCATGGCCCCGACGATGCCGGTGGCGATGTTGGCGAACATGCCCATGCGGGCGTTGGTGCCCTTGATGATGCTGGCCAGCCAGCCCGCGATGCCACCCAGCACCAACCACGTACAGATACCCATGACGACCTCCTTCGTGCCCTCCGGTTGCTATCAGACCTCCCGCCCTCGCGCAGCGGCCGACCGCCCTCCTCATGTACGCACGGGCCGTGGACGCATTGCATCCGGCCCCTGAAACGACGACGCCCCGTGCCTCGCTCGGAGACACGGGGCATCCGCGGCGCGCGCGTGTGTCACTCAGTCCTTGCCGAGCATGCCGTCGCGCAAGCTGCCATCCACCGGGCTCTTGCCCACGAAGACGGAGAAGAGCGCGTCGGAGAAGTCCTTGCCCTCGACGGAGATCTCCTTGCCCGTCTTGCTGGACACCTGCGTGCCCTGGCCGGGGATGTACGTGAGGATGAGCTCGTCACCCTTCTTCACGTCCGGGATGGCCGCGTTGAAGGTGTCCAGCTTGGGCTGGAGCTCCGGCAGCTTGGAGCCCGCGTTCTTCTTGAAGCCGTCGCCAATGGCATCGACGATGGTCTTCTTGTCCAGATCCCTCAGCATGTACATGCGCACACGCTTGATCTGGTCCGAGCTGATGATGGCGGCGCCGTCCTTGGACGGCGTCTCCAGATAGAGCCCCGCCGTATAGACCTTGAACACCAGCTTGCTGCGCAGGCCCACGCCGTTGAGCTTCAGCTCCTTGCCGGCAACGGACGCGGTCTCCGGGTACTTCACCCCCGCAACCTCCTTGGCGAAGGCCGGAACGGCGAACATCAGGGACAGCACGACGGCGGTCAGCGAGGCTTTCATGAATCCTCCGGGTGTGGGTAATCCGTGCGGTTGGACGCAGCCTACCCGCGTGTCTTCACGAAGTGGTCCATGAAGGCGGCCAGCGTGCGCACATTCTCCACGCTCACCGCGTTGTACATTGAAACGCGGATTCCTCCGGCCGTCCGGTGCCCCTTGAGGCCCACCATTCCTTGCTGCTTCGCGTCAGCGACGAAGGCCGCATCCAACGCATCCGAGGGCAACTGGAAGACAGCGTTCATCACTGAACGGGACTCGCGCTCCACCGGCGCGCGGTAGAAGTCCGGGTACCGGTCCACGGCCCCATAGAGCAACGCCGCTTTTTCCCGGTTCCACTGCTCCAGCTGCGCGAGGCCCCCCACCGACTGCACCCAGGCCAGGACGTTGCGCACCAGGTAGACGGCCAGGGTGGGCGGCGTGTTGTAGAGCGAGTTGCTCTCCGCGTGGGTGGTGTAGCGGAAGATCTTCGGAATGTCCGTCCGGCCCCGCGCGATGAACGCCTTGTCAGCCACCACCAGCGTCACGCCGGAGGGCCCCAGGTTCTTCTGCGCGCCCGCGTAGATGAGGCCGAAGCGGCTGACATCAAAGCCCTTCCACAGGAAGTCCGAGCTCATGTCCGCCACCAACGGCACGTTCCCCACGTCCGGGAAGGTGTGCCACTGGGTGCCGAAGATGGTGTTGTTGCTCGTCAGGTGGACATACGCCGCGTTCGAGTCGAGGCGCAGCTCATCCTGGCGGGGCACCCGCGTGTAGCGCTTGTCCGGCCGCGCCGTGCTCACCGCGACGCGCGGCGTGCCGTAGTACTTCGCCTCGTCGAAGGCCTTCTCGCTCCACACGCCCGTCATGAGGTAGTCCGCGCTGGCGCCGGGCGGCAGGAAGTTCATCGGCACCTGGGCGAACTGCTGGGAGGCGCCGCCGGTGAGGAACAGGACCTGGTGGGTGTCGGGAATCCCCAGCAGCCGGGTCAACAGGGAGACGGCTTCGTCGTGGACCCCCTCGTATTCCCGTCCCCGGTGGCTGTGCTCCATCACCGACATGCCGGAGCCCTGGAAGTCGATCAGTTCGTCCCGAGCCCGCTCGAGGGCCGGCAGTGGCAGTCCGGCCGGGCCGGCGTTGAAGTTGATGACGCGCATGGCAGTGTCCCTTCTTGAAATGAACGGCCGCGGAGACATTCTTCCCCCCAGCGCCCCCCCGGGTGCCAGCGAGAAAAAGGTTGCCCGCCTGCTTCCATGGAGACGGTGGCGTCCACCGGCCCTGTGGCCGGCGGGCCTTTGCGAGGGTCTGGAGGACAGGTGGCTGCGTCGGAGGGACTGACGGAGTGGGTGCGGCGGGCATCGCAGGGGGAGGCGTCTGCCTACAGCGAGCTCTACCGGCGCACGCGTCCTCTGGTGACGCGGCTGGTGGGCGGCTTCGCCCAGTTGGACGCCGACGAGGTGGAGGACGTCATCCAGGAGACCTTCGTCCGGGCGTTCCGGGCGCTCCCCCGGCTGAAGGAGCCCGGGGCCTTCGAGTCATGGCTGCTGTCCATTGCCCGAAACCGGGCCCGGACGCGGCTGGAGCGGAAGTCCAGCACCCGGCGGCTGGAGGAGGACGTGGCGGACCCGGAACCGGAGACGGTCCCCCACATTCCCGAGGCGCTGCAACTGGAGCGTGACATCGCGGTGGTGCGGCGGCTCATCGCGGAGCTGCCCGAGGGCGAGGAGAAACGGACGGTGCACCTCTTCTACGTGGAGGGTGAGCTGTCCGCGCGGGAGATTGCGGAGAAGCTGGGCGTGGGAAAAAGCGCGGTGACGATGCGGCTGGAGCGGTTCCGGTCTCGAATCAAGCGCGAGCTGCTGCGGCGAGTCCTCGCCGGCCGGTGGGAGTGAGTGTTCATGAAACACCTGGACGATGGCGCACTGAGCGCCCTTTCCCGCCGAGAGCCCGAGGCCGTGGCGTACTTCGCCGGACACCTGGCGCACCCGTGTGAGACTTGCGAGGCGTTCCTCGCCACGCACCCGGGCCCGGGCCTGCTCGACGGTCAGGCGGACTCGCTGCTGCTGGGGCTCGCTCCAACCGGCGCGTCCGCTCCGCCCCTGGATGAAGTGGGTCTGGCGCGCGTGCGGCGCGCGCTGCGAACCCATCGGCCCGCGGCCGGGCGCTGGGGCATGATCGCCGGCGGTCTTGCCGCGTGCCTGCTGGCGGTGGTGTTGCTGCCCCGCATGCGGGGGGCGGGGCCCTCCGGCCAGGAAGGCTCGGCGGAGGAATGGACGGGTGAGAAGGGACGCTTGGCGCGCATCGCCCTGGAGCTGTCGGTGGTGGCACGCGACAGCGCGGGAGGACTGCGGCGCCTGGACCCGGGCAGCCCGGTGAAGGATTCGGATGTGCTGCTCCTGCGCTACCACGCCACCGAGGCGGGCACCGCTCTGCTCTTCGAGCAACGGCGGGGCGAGGCGCCGGAGCTGCTGGGCCAATTCCCCCTGGTCGCGGGCACCCATGACCTGCAGGGGCCGCAGGGGCTCGCGGGCGTGAGCCTCGCGGGCGAGGCCGGCCCGGTGACGCTGTGGCTGGTGGGCTCCACCGGTTCGCCGCCCGAGGCCGCGGCGGTCGGTGAAATGTTGGAGGGAAGAAGCGGCGCGGGACTCCAGGGCCCACTGGCCATCATCCGGTTCGACGTGAGCGTGCGAAGCAGCCAGAATCGTCCCTGAACGGTTCCACGTGAGGCGACTCCTTCCCATCCTGCTGGCCTGTCTGGCCGCGTGCGCGACGCCCTCCTCCTCCGGGGAGAAGGGCGGACTGGTGCCGCTGAAGCTCGATGAAGCGTCGCTGTCCAGCGCCTACAAGCCGCGCCGGATGGCCCTGCTGGTGGGCATCGCCTCGTTCGACGACCCGCGCTGGAAGGAGCTGCGCTACACCGGCAAGGACGCCCGTGATTTGGGCGCCGCGCTGAAGGACCCCGCGCGCGGCGGGTTCGACCAGGTGCGTGTGCTCACCCGCCGCGAGGAGACGACGCGCAAGGCCATCCTCGCGGCGCTCCGGCAGCTCAAGAAGGAGGCGAACCGCCCCGATGACGTGGTGGTCGTCTACTTCTCAGCGCACGGCACGCTGGCGCGCGACGCGAAGGGCGAGCTGCGGCGCTACCTGGTCACCCGCGACGCGGCATACCGGGACATCCCCCAGACGGCGCTGAGCATGGACACGCTGAAGGCGGAGTTCGACGGGCTGGCCAGCCGGCGCCGCATGCTGGTGCTGGCCACCTGCCACAGCGGCAGCGGCAAGTCGTTGCTGCCCAAGGAATTGAAGGCGGAGCTGGAGGGCATCAAGTCCGGCTTCTACACCCGGCCGCTGGAGGAGTCGTCGCGCGCGTCCATGGTGTTCGCCGCCTGCGACTGGGGTGAGACGGCGCGAGAGGACGAGAGCCTGCGCAACGACATCTACACCCACTTCCTCATCGACGGCTTGAGCGGCGCGGCGGACCGCAATGGTGACGGCGCCGTCACGGCCACCGAGGCCCATGACCACGCACGCCGCCGCACCTTCGCCTTCACCGAGGGGCGGCAGCGGCCGTCGGCGGAAATCCTGGAAGTGGGCGCGGACCCCGTGGTGCTCTCCGGCAGCATCACC
The DNA here is from genome assembly GCF_026810205.1 of Myxococcus sp. NMCA1. NCBI lineage: Bacteria > Pseudomonadati > Myxococcota > Myxococcia > Myxococcales > Myxococcaceae > Myxococcus > Myxococcus sp. NMCA1. The sequence goes on from NZ_CP113950.1 coordinate 6,380,050, forward strand.
CGGACGGGCCGCCCCGAGCTGTTCTCCTACAACCCGCGCCTGGACGGCTTCACGCTCAAGGTGGACGGCGAGGCGCGCACGGACCTGCCCGGCGGCGCGGCGGTGACACCCGGCAAGCGGACGGTGGAGCTGACCAAGGGCGACGCCGTCCTCATGCGCCGTGACGTGGAGGTGGGGCAGGGGGACCGTCTGCCCCTGGAGCGGCTGCTGGCGGAAGCCTTCCCGCGGCGTTCGCTGTCGCTGCTGGGCGGCATCTTCAGCTTCGCGGACGCCCGCAGCCGCACCGAGCTGCTGCCCATGTCCCCCGAAGTCGCCCTGTCACTGCGGCTGGAGGACCAGCCGCTCCAGGATTTCGGACTGCTCTTCGACGTGGCCTTCAGCACTGGCAACCGGGCCCTGCAGCTGACGCCGGGCAGCGAGGTGCCCTTCCGCTACACCACCGTCTCCGCCGGAGCGGCCCTTCCCTACCTGTGGCGCTGGGAGCGGCTGACGTTGTTCGCGGGGCCGCGTGTGGCCGGCCTGTACCTCAGGCGGTCCTTTGACGTAGAGGCTGCCGCCAACGGGCAACGGTTCTTCACCGTCAGCCCCGGCGTGGTGGGCGGCATCGTGTGGCGGGTGGGTGAGCGGCTGGAGCTGATGTCACAGGCCCAGTTCATGCTGACGTATGTCGTTGTGGATGGGCAGGGGCAGGCCGTGGGTTTCACGGGTGGCTGGGCCGGCGCGGGATATCGTTTCTGATGCGCTCGACGTTTCACATCGCGGTAGCCACCCTCCTGGCCTGCTGCGCCGCGGGCTGCGGCAACCTGGAGAACGCCCCCTTCCGGGTGGGCACCGTGCATGGGCAGCTCACGGAGAGCGACCCCTCGGTGGCCATGGTGTCGCTGGTGGACCAACCCGGCGTGAGCAGCCATGTCGACGCGGACGGGCGCTTCACCCTGGAGGACATCCCCACGGGGATGGCGGAGCTCTTCATCGTCGCCACGGCCGAAAAGGCCGCCCGCGTCCAGGTGCAGGTGCTGGGAGGCCAGTCCGTTCAGGTACAACCGGTGGCGCCCACGCCCGCGGGCTTCCTCGACCTGCGCGTGAAGACGACCAACGGCTTCCGGCTGTCCGCGGCGGAGGTGTCCGTGAAGGGCACACCCTTCCAGCGGCTGCTGCTGGACGCGAAGGGGCGGCTGCGCGTGGGGCCCCTTCCGGACGGCTGCTACTCCGTGACGGTGACGGCCCTGGGCTTTCCGGCCACCCAGGTCGAGGACTGCGCGGGCCCCGGCGAGAAGAAGGAGCTCAAGGTCGACCTGGAGGCGGACGAGTCGCTCCTCGAACAGGGCTGCCAAGAGATTGGCTGCGAGGAAGGCCTGGTGTGCGCGCCGAACAAGAAGTGCCTGGAGTGCTTCGGCAACTCGCAATGCGGCGCGGGCCTGACGTGCAAGGGCAACCGCTGCGAGGGCCCCGGTCCCCTGTGCGCGCCCTGCACGGGCGACTGGCAATGCGCCGCTGGGACGCACTGCGAGGTGCTGCCCGAAGGAAGCGCCGCGTGCGTCGCCCGGTGTGGCGACGACGATGACGCCCCCCCCACGGCCCAGGCCTTGTCGGTCGACGATTACTCGGCGCGGTGCGCGCCGGGCTTCACCTGCCAGTCCGGGCGGTGCTTGCCAGATGCCGCGAACTTCGCGGGCTGCCATGCCCTGCGGCGGATGGACGCGCCCTGCACCGACGACGCGAACTGCCACGAGCTGGGACTGCCCGGCGGGCGCTGTGTCAGCGGGGCCTGCACGGTGCCCTGCGCAACGGACCGTGACTGCCCGGACACCCGGTGGTGCGTGACTTCATCGGCGGGCCGCGTCTGCCAGGTCGGGACGTAACACCGTGGCGAGCCAAGGCACCCCGCGGCTCCGCATCATCCTGGTCACCCTGTACACCGTCACGACGTGGGGCTGTGAGCCGGCCCCCCGCCATCCTTCGACGGTTCACAACACCCCTCCCCGGCTCGAAGTCAGCCCCACCCTGGACATCACCCCGCTGCGAGTGGGCCAGGCCGTGGAGTTCGTGGCCTCCGTCGAGGATGCGGAGGACGGCGCCGCGCTGGGCGCCAACGTGCTGTGGGTGTCCTCCGTCGAAGGGCAACTGGCCCGCGGCGCACGCGCCACCCTCGCCTTCAGCGAACCGGGAGAGCAGCGGCTGACCGCCTCGGTGGTGGACGCCGGTGGACTGGCCGCGAGCGCGTCACTCCACTTGAACGTCCTCGCGCGGGGCGCTCCCGTGGCCACCGTGCTGCGCCCCGCCCCGGGCAGCACCTTCAACCTCGGCGAGGTGTTGGGCCTGGAGTGCGTGGCGATGACGGAGCGTGGCGCGCGGCTCCAGGGGCGCGCGGTGCAGTGGACGTCCGCCCTGTCCGGGCCGCTGCCTGCCGGCGACGTGGTGCGGGCAACCCTGTCCGTGGCCGGCGAGGACAGCCTCCGCTGCACGGCGGTGGACTCCGCCACGGGTGTCTCCGCCACCGCCGCAGTGCGCGTCACCGTCCGCGCCACGCGCGCTCCCAGCGTGCGCATCCTCCGGCCCGAGCCCGCGGAAATCTTCGTGAAGCAAGGCGAGGCACCACCCCACGGCGCCTCCGTCCGCTTCGCGGCCACCGCCCAGGACTTCCACGCCGAGGGCGGCGCGGGCAACCTGGACGGCGTGGTGGAGTGGCGCTTGGCGCCCACTGGGCGTCCGCTGGGCCGAGGCCCAGCCCTGACACACGCCTTCACCGCGCCCGGCGTCTACACGGTGATGGCGCGGGTGGTGGATGGGCGCGGCAACACCGCCTCGGACAGCGTGCAGGTGCGGCTGGTCACCAACCTTCCGCCCCGGTGCGAGCTGGAGCTCCCCGCGACCGAGAATCCACGCCTGCTCGTGGGCGTCCCCAGCCGGCTGCGGGCCCGCTGCGTGGACCCGGAGACGGAGCAACCGGTGGAGCCCACCTGGACCACCAGCGCCGAGCCCACGCCCCTGGGCACGGGTGAAGCCGTGAGTGCAGTGCTGTCCGTGGCCGGTGCGCAGGTGTTGTCGGCGTGCGCCGTGGACCCCGAGGACACCGAGCTGCGCGGCTGTGTGGAACGGCCGGTGCGCGCCATCGTCAACACGCCCCCCATTGGCTGCGCCATCCAGGCACCGCTTCCGGACGCGGTGGTGAACGCGGGTGTGCCGCTGACGCTCACGGGTTCGGCGTCGGACGCGGAGGATGCGCGGACGGGCCTGCGCTACACGTGGGTGTCCTCGCGGGACGGCGCCCTGGCCCAGGGCCCGAGCACGCACACCGTCCGGCTGTCCACGCCCGGCCACCACGTGCTGACGCTCACCGCGACGGACCCCTGGGGACTGGCCTGCGCGGCGACCGTCGCCGTCACTGTGAATGGCGCGCCCGACGTGCGGGTGGAGAGTGTGCTGCAAGGCGTGCTGGATTGCGGCAGAGGCCCATGCCTGGAGGGGCAGCCCGTGTTCCTCACCGGCTTCGCGAGGCCCGCGGCCCCTCAGGGGCACATCGCGGAGCTGACGTGGCTGGACAACCTGGCGGGGAGTCTTTTGGCGGTCGCGCTGCCGCTGCCCACCGCCACCCTCGCCTTGCCCCTCGCCGGTCGCCACACGACGGTGCTGGCCGCCACCGACCAGAACGGCGCGGTGAGCCGCGCGGCAACGTCCTTCACGGTGCTGCCGCTGGGAGGCGCGCGGCTGATGGAGGACGTGCCGGACGCGCAGCGGCCCGTGGTGGCCCTGGCACTCACCCCGGAAGGGCTCCGCTACGCCGACGGCGCATCCCCTCGGGTGTATGCGGAGCGCGCCTCCACGACGGTGCTGGACGTGGACGCCCCGGCCCTGTCGCTCCATACGTTTCAAGGAGGAGACGGCAACGTGCTCTTCGTGGGCACCGACGGCGGCGGCGTGCTCCGGTGCGTCCAGCACACCTGCACGCGACACACGGGCGCCATGCTGGGCGCCACGGGCGCGGCGGTGACCGCGGTGGCCGCGTGGGAATCCCCGGACGTGCTGCTGCTGGGCACCCGCCGGGGCGTGGTCCTCACACGCGCGAGCGACCCCGCCTCCGGAGGACGCATGGGCACCGTGGGCGGCCGCCGCCTGCTGGACGGACGCGAGGTGCGCCAGCTCGCCATCTCCCCGGACTCCAGCCCGGAACGCGTGACGGCCTGGGCGGCCACCTCGGGTGGGCTCGCGGAAATCACCATCTTGGCGGACGACGACTTCGAGCCCGGGCTCGCCGAAGTCGTGGTGCGGATCCACACTCCACCGGCCATTCCCGATGACGACGTCCTGTCCGTGGCCGTGGGGCCCGAGGGCCAGGTGTTCGCCGGCACGAGGAAGGGCTTCAGCGCGCTGGGACAGCCCGGTCCCGCGCTGCGCGACGCGCCCTGGGGACTGCAGGACGAGGAGATTCGCGCGCTCCACTTCGAACGGCAGACCGTGGGCGCGCGCACCCGGGACATCCTCTGGGCCGGCACGAAGAACGGGCTGGTTCGCTATGACGTGTCAGTAGACATCGCCACCCACTTCGGAACGGAAGAGGGCTTGCCGGACCCGGACGTGAGCGCCCTGCTCGTGGCGCCCGGAGGACCGCGCTACGTGGGCACGGCGCGAGGCCTGGTGACGTACCCCTGGCACTGAGCGCCCGGACAGCGCGGGCCCTTCAACCCCCGCTGCCGTCACCCGGGAGGAGCACCAATCCATCGCGGCCGAAGCGCGCCACTGTCGCTCGCAGGTCGGCCTCCGCCATGCCCGTGGCCGCCACCACGTCCGCCAGTGCCAACCCCTCCACCGCCATCTTCAGCACCAACAGCGCCGGCGGCGTGGCGGCCATGTAGAGCGTCTTCAACTGCTCCGGGTGGCGCCACAGCAGCGCCAGCTCCGCGCCCGACGCTGGTGACGTCGCGACGCCTCGGGCCCGCACGTACGCGCACAGGTGGAAGTCGTGCTCCAGCACCACCAGGGTGGGATTGGCCGTCAGCCGCTCCACGCGTTCGGGCGAAGGCTCCAGGGACGCGAACACCGCGAAGTCGGTCCACTCGAAGCGGGCCAGTGCGGGCACGAACAGCGCCAATCCCCGCGAGGCCGCGTCCGCGAGAAACGCGGGAAAGCCTTCGCACAGGTGGTTGAGCTCATGGTGCCGCGCGGGCCGCTTCCGCGTGAAGGCCGCCACCAGGCCGTCCCATGCGTCCTGCCCCAGGGCCTGGCGCGTCAGCGGAAACACCTTGTCCAGCGCGGAGCGCACATGGCCGAGCACGAAGCCGCCGTAGAGAGACACCCGCTCACGCGGCGCCTCCCACCCCGGGTGCCTCGCGTACAGCGCCGCCAGTGACTCCGGGCCGGGCTCGGCGAGGTAGCTCCCCATGCTGTCGAAGAAGTCGCGCAGGGACGGCTTCATCGGCCGGCGACCTCCCGCAGCGCGGCTCGCGCCACATCCGCCTCGTCCAGCACCGCGTCCAGGGAAGGAATGTCCTGGTCCCACTCGATGAGCGTCGCTACCGGACCGGTGCGCGCCAGCACGTAGCGGTAGAGCGACCACACGTCGTCGCAGACGCGGTCGCCATGCGTGTCGACGATGACGTCCGGGTAGCACGTGTGGCCGGCCAGGTGAATCTGCACCACGCGCTCCAGCGGCAGGGCGTCCACGAAGGCCCGCGCGTCGTAGCCATGGTTGCGCGCGTTGACGTAGACGTTGTTCACGTCCAGCAGCAGCCCACAGTCCGCCTGCTCCACGACGTGGCGGAGGAAATCCGCCTCCCGCAGCGTGCCGCCGGGCATCCGCGCGTAGTAGCTCGGGTTCTCCAATAGGAAGGGACGGCCCACGCGGTCCATCACCTCACGCACGCGGGGCACCACGTGCTCGACAGCGGCCTCGCTGAACGGCAGCGGCAGCAAGTCGTGCAGGTACACACCGTCCAGCCGCGAAAAACAGAGGTGGTCGGAGAAGAAGGGCGCGTCCACCCGCTTCACCAGCGCCGACAGTCCCCGGACATAGTCGTCATCCAGCGCGTCCGGGCCGCCGATGTTCAACCCCACGCCATGGGGCAACACGGGCCACCGCTCCGCGCATGCGTCCAGCGCGCGCTGCGAGCGCCCCCCCAGCGACAGGAAGTTCTCCGGGATGAGCTCCACCCAGTCGAGCGTCCGTCCGGTGCGCGGCAGCTCCGCATAGAAGCTCCTGCGCAGCCCGATGCCCGCACCCAGCGGCTTCAGCCCATGTCGCTGTGCGTACGTCACCACGGCAGAAGCCCTCTCGAGGCGTGGGAAACAACCCGGGCGGCGGTGGAGCTGCTCAACCGCCCGGCAACAAGGGCCCGGCCTTCACCAGGCCCTCGGGACTTCGGTCCGGAGGAACTACTCCTTCTTCTGGCCGCCGCAGGAGCCGGAGCCGCACGAGCCGGCGCCACAGCTGCCCTCGGCGCCCTTCTCCTCGGTCGCGGCCGGAGCGGCCTCCTGCGACTCCGTGGCTCCGCTGCTCTCCGCGCCAGTCTCCTCGGCCGTGGCGGGCTCCATCTCCGCCGACTTCTTGGTCACACAACCCGTGGCCAGCGCGGCCAGGGACAGGGTGCCGACAACCGCTGCAAGCGCCTTGACGTTCATGGATGAGACTTCCTTTCGGTACTGCGTGGGGGGTGTTGTGTGGAGGTCACGGGTGCATTCAGGGTGTTTCGCCGTGGCTGCGCCGACCGACCACCGAATCACGCAACAGACTGTCTCGGGCGGGTACCAGCGAGACGCCGTTGGGTCCGTCCTGGACACCCAGCGCTTCTAGCAGACCGGCCTGTTCCGCAAAAGCAGGCCGCGGCAAGTGCCGCTCCAGCAGAGCATTGAACAGCGGCTGTCCCGCGACGGCATCCACCGCGGCACCGAATGCCCCGAAGGTCGAGGAACTGCCGCGAGCCGCGAGCAACTCCAGCACGTCATCCAGCCCGCGCGTGTTTCCAGTGATACGGCGCAATTCCACATCCAGATGCAACGCGAAGAGCGCTCCCGTCCAATAGACAGCGAGCGAAAAGCTGTCTTGAGACACGGCCTCCTGCATGGTTCGCGTGTCATTGCCCTCTCGCCCCCGAGCGAAGCCGCCCAGCAGTTCCTCCCAGGCGCGCCGCGAGTCCTGCCGCCCGGAGCGCGCACGCGCGACCTCCGTGTAGTAGGTGGCCAGCCCCTCCGACAGCCACGGCACGCGGGGCACGAAGACAGGATGGGTCAGGTGCAGCATCTCGTGGACGGCCACCCAGTCCCGCGCGAAGTCCTCCGGCCGCGCCTCCTGCCCCACGCTGATGGAGATGCTGGGCGGCGAGCTCCAGCGCACCATGCCGAAGACGCTGGGCCCGCGGTGCCCAGGCGCGGGGATGACACGCACGGTGATGCGCGGATGCGGGAAGGCGCGCCGCACGGTGCGGACTTCCTCCGCGGCCTTGCCCAACCAGGTGCAGACGGCCGCGTCGCTCAGGTGCGTGAAGTGTCCGAGGACGGCCACGTCCAGCACCGCGTCCGGCAGGCGCACCTGACACCGGCGGCCTCCGAAGCCGTGGAAGCCCGAGTCCACCAGGTCCTCGCCGCGCAGCCGGTACACGCCACTCTCCCCGGGCTGCCACGGCAGCAACGCATCGGTGCCCACCAGCGACAGCTCCACGCGCAGGCCCGGCTTCACCACCCGCGGCCGGATGAGGTACGCGCGGCCCGCGACGTGCCGCGCATCGCCGTCTCCGGAGCCCTGGAAGAAGTCAGGGCCCCGCTCCCGGATGGAGGCATCCAGCGGGTAGCGGTAGCGCAAGAAGCGCGTCCCCCGAGGCAGCAAGACGCGGCCCTCCCGGACGGGCAACGTCTGGACGCCCCCATCCTCCCGGTGCACGGACACCGTCGTCACGGCGCCCGGCTGACTGAAGAGGAACTCTCGCGGCGTTCCCCGCACCAGCACCACCTCCACATCCACCGCGTGCTCGGGCTCACGCACGTAGGTGAGGTTGTAGCGCAGCGCCGCCGCATCCTCCCTGGGGTGGTGGCGCAGTGGCGCCTGACACGACATCAGCGACAGGCCGAACAGGATGACGGCGGCGGCTCGGGCACGCATGCGCAGCGGTGCCCTGCTCCACGTTCGCGGCCATCCATGCCCACCGTCCATACACGGTGAAGGTTCGCCCATGACGCGCCGGAGGTGAATGGCGATGAGGCCTCCGGGAGCGCGGGCCGACACTTCTCCAGCGTCAACCCACACTCCGTGGCACGGCGGGGCAGCCCGAGCGTCGTGCTCAGCGGGGCTTCTTCCGGGCGGGAGCCGCGGCCGGGTCACCCGGACCAGCGGCATGGCCCCGAAACGAAGCGCCAGCGTCGCCAGCGCGCGCTTGCGCGCCGTGACACCGCCCTCCCCTGGCACACGGGAGCGGCTACATCAACGCCCCTGGCACATCGACGGACCTGGGCGACGCCCTGGAGATGGAGGGCATTGCCCGCGTCTTCGGGGACGCGGCGCGCTCGGTCGCCGTCTCTTCGACCAAGTCGATGACGGGCCACATGAACGGCGCGGCCGGCACCGCGGAGGCCATCATCAGCGTGCTGGCCCTCACCCGTGGCCTGCTGCCGCCCACCATCAACCTGGAGCGGAAGGACCCGCGCATCCAGCTGGACTGCGTGCCCCACACGGCCCGCCCCGCGCAGGTGGACGCCGTCACGAGCAACTCGTTCGGCTTCGGAAGCACCAATGTGTCCCTGGTGTTCCGGCGCCGATCGCCCACGGCCTCCTCCGCCAGCCTGTAAACCCACGCTTTCGCGTTTACCAGAACGTGCCCCACCCATGCTGCAATGCATCAGTAAATGTTTGACAAGGCGCTTTGGAGAGAGAGGCGGCAGGTTCCCCACACGCCCTGAAGGGCAGTGATTTCATGGACTTGAATGTACCCGGCGCCCTGGTTCCGACCGCCGGCCAGCCGGTCCGTCGCCGGGCCGACAGGGGTCCTCGTGGATGAAAACGATCATTGCAAATCGGTAAATCGATTTGCAAAGTGGGTGAAGAGCCCGAGGCGCGCGCGGCCATTCGCGATCGCCGGGGGCATCAACGCATCCGGCCATGAACGACAACGCACTGAACGCCAACGTGGGCCTGAAGCTTCGGGGTCTGCGCCTAGCACGGAACATCAAACAGGCGGACGCAGCCAAGGACCTGGGCGTTTCCCCCGCGTACCTGAACCTCATCGAGAAGGGCAAGCGGGTGATGCCCTTCCCCCTGCTCTGGAAGGCCCTGCGCTACTTCGACCAGGACCCCGAGCAGTTCATGTCCACGCTGGGCGAGGGCCGCGTGGACGAAGCGCTCGCGAAGCTGCTGGACGAGCCGCTCCTCAAGAGCCTCGACATCGACCCGGAGTCGCTCCAGTCCCTCTCCGCGGAGCCGAAGCTCGCGGGCACGGTGGCGGCGCTCTTCAACCTCTACAAGAACACCCGCACGCAGTTGGAGAACGTGCTGGCGCAGCTCAACGTCGAGGAGCGCACGCGCGCCCAGGGCGGACTGGGCAACGGCGCCGCGCCCGGCGTGCGCTTCGACTACTCGCCCTTCGACGAGGTCAGCGACTTCCTGGAGAAGCACCGCAACTACTTCCCGGAGCTGGAGGAGCAGGCGGACGCGCTGCGCCGCGACGTGCGCCTGGAGCGGCAGCTCACCAGCGGTCAGCTCATCCGGCTCCTGGAGGAGCGCTTCGGCTACCGCGTCCTCTTCGACGACCCGTCTCCCTCCGGCTCGTCCGTGGTGCGGCGGTTGGACCCGGAGGAGCGGACGCTGACGCTGTCGCCCTTCCTCACCGAACAGCCGCTGAAGTTCCAGATTGCCGCGTCCATTGGCCTGCTGGTGATGGACCGGGAGAAGCTGCTGGAGCGCGTGCTGGACGCGGGCCGCATGCGCCACGGCGAGACGCAGCGGCTCATCAAGGTGAACCTGGCCAACTACTTCGCCGGCGCGCTGATGCTGCCCTACGGGGACTTCTTCAAGGAGGTCCAGCGCACGCGCTACGACGTGGAGCTGTTGTCCAGCATCTTCGGCTCCACCTACGAGACGGTGGCCCACCGCCTGTGCAACCTGTCGGACCCGAAGCGCCCTGGGCTTCCGTTCCACTTCCTGCGCGCGGACATCGCCGGCAACATCTCCAAGCGCTACAGCGGCACCGGCATCCGCTTCGCCACCGGCGGCGGCAGCTGCGCCAAGTGGGCCGTGCACCTGGCCTTCCTCAACCCGTCCCAGCTGACGCGGCAGTACTCCATCATGCCGGACGGCACCGCCTATTTCTGCTTCGCCAAGGTGCAGCTCCAGCCGATCGAGGGCTCCATCGTCAAGGGCACCGCCTACTCCATCGGCCTGGGCACCCACGCGGAGAACGCCAAGTACCTGGCCTACGGCCTGCCCACGACGGACCTGCGCAAGGACGCCATTCCGTCCGGCATCTCCTGTCGCTTCTGCGAGCGCACCGACTGCAACCAGCGCGCGGCGGCCAGCTACCGTTTCGCCTTCGCCTTCGACGAGTACACGAAGAAGGACTGCTTCTTCTCCCCCATCCTCGTCCACGAGAAGGCCGACAAGGTGGAGAAGGACCGGCACCCGGGCGCCCATTCCCTGGCCGTGGCCGCCAACGGGACTGACGGGAGCGAGAAGGACGATTCGTTGGACAAGACCTCCCGCCGCCGCAAGGGTGGCGACGCCTGAGGCCCCCCATGCACCACCCGCCCGAAGACACCCAACGCACCCACATCCTCGACGCCATCCAGAAGCAGAAGAACGCGCTGGCGCCGCTGCGCATCACCGGCTCGCCCACCGAAGTGGGCCAGGGCCTGGTGAACCTGGCCGAACTGCACGGCCTGCTGGAGGACCACGCCGCCAGCCGGCAGTTCTACGAAGAGGCGCTCGAGAAGTTCCAGGAGGCCAAGTACAAGCCCGGCCAGGCGCAGGCCCTGATGGGGCTGGGCGTGGTGAAGGCGAACTTCGAGGATCACCGCGGCGCCATCGAGCAGATTGCCCGCGCCGCCATGCTCTTCAACGAGTCCAAGGACCGTGAGGGCGAGGCCCTGGCCCGCGCCTGCATCGGCGAGTCCCTGCGCTCGTTGGGCCAGCCGGAAGCCGCCGAGGAGAAGTACCAGGAGGCGCTCATCCTCCTGCGCCAGACGCGCAACACGGAGCGGGTGGCGCGGCTGCTCATCGACATTGGCGACATCCGCATGGAGAAGGGCGACTACGAGCCCGCGCGCAAGCGCTTCCTGGAGGCCGTGCCGCTGCTGGAGCAGGGCGAGGACCCGGAGGCGCTCGCGCTGGGCCACCTGCTGCTGGGCGAGTCCGAGGGACTGCTCGGCAACCACGAAGGCGCGCGCCCGCACCTGCTCCGCGCGGTGGAGCTGTACCAGGAGCTGCACGACCACGCGTATGAGGCCCGCGCCCGCTGGGATTTGGGCCTGTCCTGCTACTACCAGCAGGACTTCGCCGCGGCCCGCAAGCAGTTCGAGACGCTGATGCCGCTCTACGGGGATCTGGGTCAGACGGGCGAAGTGGCCAAGGTCCAGAACATCCTGGCCCACTTCACCGCGCGCGGCGTGTGAGCGCTCTTCCCTGACACCGGGGAGAGCGCCGTCACACGCGCTCTTCCTAGGCTTGGATGCCGGTGCCCACCGCGATGGCGAGCAGCCCCAGCACGCCCGCGGCCATCGCCATGTAGCGCCACTCACCCCGCAGGCCCAGCAGCGTGCCCGCCACCGCGAGCCGCGCCACGGGCGTCACCAACAGCAGGGACGCGGCGCCCTTTCGCAATAAATCGATGGCGACGTGCACGCGCTCGGATTGGGGCATGGCCTCCAGCCCTAGCGACAGGACGAACATTCCGCCGCTGACCACCGCGCCGACGCGCAGCACCCGTGCGATCCACCGGTCGCCCACCACCGCGCGCTCACGGTGATGATGCCGCACCTGCTCCGCCGCCCCCGCGTCCGGTTGCGCCATGGGCGCTCCGTCCATGGGGGGCGTCAGCGACGCGGCCCCTCCCGTGACTGCCACATTGCGCGCGACGACGGGATGCTCCGCTGTCACCGCCGACACGGAAGCACATGCCGCGCGCGCTTCCTCGGGTTCACTCACTTCAGGATGCTCGGCCACAATCCCTCCCCTCCCTTCCACAGCATCTGTCCCGCGACCACCAACAACACCACCGCGAACAAACGCTTGAGCACCGCCGTGGGCACCCTCGGCATCAACCGGCTGCCCACGTATGCGCCTCCCAGGACACCCACCACCAACGGTGACACCAGCGCCAGTTTCAGATGGCCCCTCAACGCGTACGCGGCAACGCTCGCGGCGCCCGTGACGCCAATCATCAGGTTGCTCGTCGCGCTGGCCACCTTGAACGGCACGTGCATGCCGTACGCCATCAGCGGCACCTTGAGCGGTCCTCCGCCCACCCCCAACAGCGAGGACAGGCCACCGGCCACGAAGGAGCCGGAGATGCCCAGCGGGTAGTTGGCGGGCGCGTAGTCGTCCAGCGCGGCGGGCTCCTGGCGCGGCGAACGCAGCAGCAACATCTGCAGCGCCACGTAGAGCGTGAAGAGCCCGAACACCACCGCCACCATCGCCGGCGCCACCATGGCCGCCACCATGCCGCCAGCGATGGCACCCATCACCGTCGCCAGCTCCAGCGACAGCCCCAGGCGGATGTCACTCAGGTGTTTGTGCACATAGCCCGCGGCGGCGGAGCACGAGCTGGCCACCACGCACATGAGGCTCGCGGGGATGGCTTGCTCCAAGGGAATGTCGAACCCCAGCACCAGCGCGGGCACCAGGACGATTCCGCCTCCGATGCCGAGCATCGCACCCAAGGTACCCGCGAGTGCGCCCACCGCGATGAGGAGTAGGACCGTCATTCCTCTTCGAGGATAGGAGCGGCCTCGCGCTTCGGACAGCGCCATTCCCCGAGGGGAACCGGGCTCGCCAGGACGCCTGCTCTGCGGGTGTCACGCCGCCCGTGCGCCCAGCGTCCCTTCGGGGAAGGCCTCCATGAAGCGGGCTCGCGTACGGGGCGTAAAGGTGCCCCTCGCCATGTAGCCGTGCAACCGACGCAGGACGCCACGCGCCGTCTCCAGCGCGCCTTCCACCTCCGCGGCGAAGTCGAACGTGTCGTTGCGGTACAGCTCCTGGAACGACAGCCGCGCATAGGCCGGCAACGCGCGCGCCCGGCCCATGGGGCTTGAAAGGAAGAGACCGGAGACGTAGAGGCCGCGCACCCAGCCATCGACCTCCGACTTGCTGGGCGCCTGGCCCACACGCTCCTGTGAGGACAAACGGACCAGCTCGTAGAGCCCGCCGCCAATGCCCCGCCACGGGAAGCCCGGGCTCTTCACCACCTGACACTTCTCCCGCAGCCGCGGCGTGCCGAGCAGCTCCATGCCGTGCAGCTCGCGCAGATAGAAGAGCGTCTGCGCCCATTCGATGTCGCGGTGCGCCTCCAGGGCGCGCTCACCGCGGCGGCGGTGTCGCACCACCAACCTGTCCACCACCGGATACAGACGGCGGTCCAGGCACAGGTGCGTGAAGTAGCCCGAGAGCACCGCGAGGCCAGGCTCGGTGCCCACCAGCGCGCCGGAGGCCACCAGCTCCGCCATCTTCAGCCCGAAGCCCACCGGGGCGCGCTCATGGTACAGCCGCGCGAAGTGCGGCAGCTCCCGTTCGGGCAGGAAGGCGGCGAGCCCGCCTCGGATGCCTTCGCACAACGGGAGGTCTGGCAGCGCCGCGCCGAAGCGCGCATACGGCAGGTCCTCTGACAACGCACGCACCCAATCCGCCGGCAGCTCACCCGGGTTGGCGGCCATCCGTTCAATGGCGGTCAGATGCATCAGCAGCGTGGGCATTCCCCACACTGCTACCCAGTGCAACGAAGCAATGCAATGCTCGAATGAAATCCAACGCTTTGCGTGTAACAGGGCGGGCGTTACAGTCCGCGCCCTTTCCATCAGCCCTAGCCTTTTCACTGTTCAGGAGTTCCACGGCCCATGAACTTCAGCTTCGTCTCCGGCGATGCCACGCGGACGAGCGGCGACCTGCTCGTCATTCCCCTCTTCGAGGGTGAGCTGGGAGACAGCGCCCCGTCCTCCCTCTCCTTGGCGGATGGCGCCCTGGAAGGACGCCTGCGCGGCGCCGCCACCCAGGAGGGCTTCAAGGGACGCGCGGACCAGAGCCTGGTGATGCACACCCTGGGGCGCACGTCGTCCGAGCGGGTGCTGCTGCTGGGCCTGGGAAACCGCGCCCGCTTCCACTCAGAAGTGCTGCGGCTGGCCGCCGGCCGCGCCGCGAAGACGGCGCAGCGGCTCAAGGTCACCTCGGTGGCGTTCGTCCTGCCGGCCACCGAGTCCGCGCAGGACGCGGTGCGCGCCGTGGTGGAAGGCGTGGCGCTGGGCCTCTACCGCTTCGACAAGTACAAGTCCGCCGCGCGCGAGGAGAAGAAGGGCGCCGCGAAGCTGGGCAAGGTGTCCCTGGTGCTCCCCGAGGGCACGGAGCGCACGCGCGAGTTGGATGACGCGCTGACGCTGGCGCAGCGCGTCGCCGAGGCGACCAACTGGGCCCGCGACCTCGTCAACGAGCCGCCCAACGCCGTGACGCCCACGGTGCTGGCCGAGGCCGCGCGTCAGGCCGCGAAGGAAGGCGGGCTGAAGGTCACCATCGGCAACCGCCGCGACATCGAGAAGCTCGACATGGGCATGTTCCTCGGCGTCACCGCGGGGAGCACCGAGGAGCCTCGCCTCATCCACCTGACGTACACGCCCAAGAATGCGCGCGACGCCAAGCAGCCGCCGCTGGCGCTGGTGGGCAAGGCCGTCACCTTCGACTCGGGCGGCCTGTCGCTCAAGCCGACGGACGGCATGGTGGACATGAAGACGGACATGGCGGGCTCGGCCGCGGTGCTGGGCGCCATGAAGGTCATCGCCGCACTCAAGCCGCCCTTCCCCGTGCACGCCTTCATCGGCGCGTGCGAGAACATGCCGGCCGGCAACGCCTACAAGCCGGGTGACATCCTCACCTCGCGCCTGGGCAAGACGGTGGAGATCACCAACACGGACGCGGAAGGCCGCCTGGTGCTGGGCGACATCCTGACGTGGGCCACCGAGCACAAGCCCGCCGCCATCATCGACCTGGCCACGCTCACGGGCGCCTGCGTCGTCGCGCTGGGCAACTACATCGTCGGCGCCTTCGGCGACCACGAGGAGACGGTGACGCAGGTGCTCCAGGCCGCGCGCACCGCGGGCGAAGAGATGTGGCGCATGCCCATCAGCGACATGCAGAAGGACGCCCTGCGCTCCGAGGTCGCCGACATGAAGAACTCCGGCGAGCGCTGGGGAGGCTCCATCAACGCCGCCATCTTCCTCCGCGAGTTCGTGGGCGAGACGCCTTGGGTGCACCTGGACATCGCGGGTCCGGCGAGCAGCCCCAAGGAGCGTGGCTACCTGAACAAGGGCGGCACCGGCGTGGGCGTGCGCACCCTGGTGGAGTACGTCCGCCTGCGCGCGCAGACGCAGGACACCGCACCCGTAGAAGCAGCGCCGGAGCCCAAGGCCAGCAAGGCCAAGCCGGCCCGGAAGCGCGCGAAGTAGCGCGGACTTCCAGCCAGAGGGCGTCCCGGATGAAGGGGCGCCCTCAGCGCTGAGGCACCTTCCACGCCGTCGCCGGCCCCACCAGCGGGCGGACGCCCTGGATGAGCGCATCCACGCTCTGGGGCACGTCCGCCGCGGCCTGCGCCGGCCAGGTGGCCAGCATCATCAACACGCGCCCGGGGATGCCTTCACGCACGGCCACCTTGCCGTGCACGCCATCCCCCACCTGGAAATCGAAGCCCACCGCGGTGTCCGACAGCGGAATGGGCTCCGGGTCCGTGGTGGTGAAGCCCGGGTGCTGGCGGAGCCCTTCGGTGAGCCGCTCCGCGAACTGCGTGGGAGATGCCACCGCGGGCGCCACCTGCAACACCACCTGCGCTCCGGAGACGTTGTGGCGGAGGATGACGGGAATGGCGAGCCCCTCCGGCGTGCGCTCATTCGTCTCGTCCAGCTGCCAGTCCGCCGTGGGCCGGATGATTTCGAAGCCCAGGTCCTCGTCCACGTAGCGGCGCGTCGTCGAGCGGCTGTCCTCGCTCGTGGCCTCCGCTGATGGGGCGGGCCCGGAGCCGCCGGTACCCTCGTGCTTCACCGTCTGGCGAGCGCCACCGCAGGCCGTCGTCAGCGCCAGGAGTCCCCACACCCACTTCCGCATCGCGACCATGCCCGCTCCCCGCCCCAAACGCCGTGACGGCGAACGTGGGCACGGGCAAACCCCTAGGCCAGTCCTCCTTGGAGGGTGCGGTAGGTGTTGGACAGCCGCTCCGCCACGTCCGCGGGCAGGACGTTGCGCGCTGAAAACAACGCATAGGACACGAAGGCGTCCAGGGCCTCCAACGTGAGCGCCCGGCCCACCGCCTCGCCTCCCGTGGAGAGGTTGGCCCTCAGCCGCGCCACGTCCACGCGCCCGTCCGCTGCCAGCGTCACCCCGGCGTACGCGTCCTCCAGTCCCTGCGGCGGCGCGTCCAAGAAGCCGCGCAGCAGGTCCGTGTCCTTTCCGGCGTCGCGCAGGGCCCGGTGCACCAGGGACAACAGCAGGTTGTAGCGCTCCTCGGCGGACAGCAGCTCCCAGGCCATGCCCTCCACGGCGGGCGCCTGTGCCGGAGGCGGCGCCGCGGGGTGGACGGCCACGTTGCCGCCACGCACGGCCTCCTCGAGCCACGTGTAGAAGGCGTGCGGGCCTCCTTCATAGGACGCGCGCAGGCTGGCCAGCGGCAGCCCGTCCGCCAGCCTGGCGAACAACCGCGATTCACCAGGCAGCGGTCCTTCGGGCCCCAGCGTGACGCGCGTGTCGTCCGGGAAGCGCCGACGCAGGCGCGACACCAACTCCGCCCGTTTGATGCCGGTGAGGACCAGGTCCCGCGTGCGCTCGGGCAGCTTCACCACGTCCGCCATCGGCGCGGGGCCTTCGACGAAGACGAAGCTGCCGTCCTCCAGTTCGAAGAGGCTGAGCACTACCTCACGCACCACGTACGTCATGGCGCTGTACAGGTTGGCTTCGGAGACGAGCCCTTCCGACGTGAGCACCTGGCCGATGCGGCGCGACGGCGTCACGCGCGACAGCGCCTGCGTCAGCTGCGCCTGCGTGAGCAACCCCAGGCGGAGCAGCGCCGCGCCCAGCCGCTCCCAGCGCTCCGTGGAGGTGGCGAACACCACCTGTCCGTCCCGGAAGGACACCGTGCGGCGCCCCGTGGCGTGCTGCACCGCCAGCAGGCCGCTGCGGATGCCGGACAGGACGTGGGCGAAGACCTCCTCCACCGACAGGGTGCGCAGGCTGCCGGCGAGGAAGCCAGCGAAGCCGGGCGGCTCCTGGAGGAGGACCATCCCCTCCGGCCCGTGGAACCAGGCCTGGAGGGGACGAGACGGGGACAAACCCTGGGCGAGCGGCCGCTCCAGGTCGAGCGATGCCGCATCACCCACGAGGCGGGGCGTGGCTTTGGGTCGTGTCGCCACTGCCCACCTCTCCGACTGCCGGGGACTACTTCTTCGGCGCGTTCAGCTCCGCGTCGATGATGCTCTTGAACTCTTCGAAGGGCTGCGCGCCGGACAGCAGGATGCCGTTGATGAAGAAGGCCGGGGTGCCAGACACGCCCGCCTGCTTGCCCTCGGCCAGGTCCTTCTGAACAATGGCGCCCTTCTCACCCGAGTCCAGGCAGGCGTTGAACTTCGCCGTGTCCAGCTGCAGGTCGGCGGCGTACTTCTTCAGGGAGTCCACGCCCAGCGCCTGCTGGTTGGCGAAGAGCAGGTCATGCATCTCCCAGAACTTGCCCTGATCGCCCGCGCACAGCGAGGCCTCGGAGGCCTTCGGCGCCTCCTTGTGGAAGTCGAGCGGGAAGTGGCGGAACACGATGCGGACCTTGTCGCCGTACTCCTGCTGCACCTGCGCCAGCGCCGGGTTGGCGCGGCTGCAGAACGGGCACTGGAAGTCGCTGAACTCGACGATGGTGATGGGCGCGCCCTCAGGACCACCCTTGGCGGCGCCCGTGGCGGCCACCTGCTTGCGGACAACGGGGGGACGCGGCGGCTCCGGCAGCGTCAGCTTGACATTGGCGGACTTGCGCAGCTCCTCGAAGAGGGCCTGCGCGCGCTCCTGCTTCGGCTGCTGCGTCAGGAACTCCACGATCTGCGGCTTCATCTGCTCGTAGGTGGAACCCTCGGGCAGCTGGCCAGCGGCACCGTCGTAGACTTCCTTGATGCGCTCCTCGGTGGGCGCGGGGACCTTGTCGTCGATCTCCGCCTTCAGGTACGCCTCTTGGGAGAGGCCGCGCTTCTTGGCCTCGGCATCCACGAGCTTCTCCGTCACCATGCCGTCCAGGCCACGCTTCAGGAGCTGCGACTTCTGCTTCTCCAGGTTGGCCAGCGGCTCCTGGAGGCGCTCGTTGAGCTCCTTGTAGGTGATCTTCTGCCCGTCGCCGAACGTCGCGACGACAGTGTCGGGCGCGGGCTCACCGGCGGCCTGCTGCGCCGCGGGAGCGGTGGCCGGCGCCTTCTCCTTGTTACAGCCGGCGGTGAAGGTGGCCGCCAGGAGCGCGGCGAGGATGACGCGGGTGGGACGGTTGAGCATATCCCGCCCACTTAGCCGAGCCTTACCGGACCTGCAAGTTAATGACGTCAGGCGACAAGCGGCTCGAACTCCAGCGCGCCGGCCAGTCCGGAGAAGCCCAATCCCATGCCCTCCAGCTCGCGGCGGCGGGCGGGAACGATTTCGTAGCAGCTCGGGTCGGACATCACCTTGCGCACCAGCTTGTGATTGAGCGCGTGGCCCGTCTTGTACGCCGTCATGTGGCCGATGACGGGCCGGCCGAACAGCGACACGTCGCCGATGGCGTCCAGGATCTTGTGGCGAACGAACTCGTCCGGGAAGCGCAGCCCGTCCGGGTTGAGGATGGAGACCTCGTCCACGACGATGGCGTTCTCCAGCGAGCCGCCCCGGGCCAGGCCCATCTGCTTCAGCTTCTCCACGTCCCGCAGGAAGCCGAAGGTGCGCGCGCGGGAAATCTCACGCGCGAAGTCCCGGTCGCCGAAGTCCAGGTCGAAGGACTGGCCCTGGATGACGGGGTGCTCGAAGTCGATGGTGCAGCTGATGCGGAAGTGCCGGGCCGGCGTGAGCGAGGCCTGCTTGTCGCCGTCCACCACCGACACCGCCTTGCGGATGACCAGCAGCTCCTTGGGCGCCTCCTGCTCCCGCACGCCCGCGCTCTGGATGAGCGCCGCGAAGGGAGCCGCGCTGCCGTCCATGATGGGGACTTCCGGGCCGTCCAGCTCCACCCGGAGGTTGTCGATGCCCATGCCGGCCAGCGCCGCCATCAGGTGCTCCACCGTGCCCACGCGGACACCGTCACGCCCCAGCGTCGTGGCCAGCGACGTGTCCACCACGTACTCCGCCAGCGCGGGGATGCTCACCGGGCGGGCGAGGTCCGTGCGCACGAAGACGATGCCATGCCCCGGGGGCGCCGGGCGCAGGGTGAGCGTCACCCGGGCACCCGAGTGGAGCCCCACGCCCTGCAGGGAGGCGATCTTCGAGAGAGTGCGCTGGTTGTAGGAGGACGGTCGCATTGTGGGTGTCGCCTCGTGGCTTCTCGGTGCTGCGGAGCTTCCGCTCCAGACCCGCCGGAGGGGCTGGAAACGTTCATCAGTGGTCTGATGTGACGCGCGAGTCGAGCAAGCAGCATGCCACTTCCGTGTGACATGCCTGGCAGCGCCGCGGGCTTGAAATTCAGCTCCAACCCCTTGGAGTTGCTCGGCTTTTTCGTGCGTCATCAGGGGCACCGGTTCCGGCCTGGCGCCCCTCCCCCCGTGGCGGATTGCTGATTCCCTCCTGAACCGCGACACCGATGTCGGGGATTTGTCATCCCCGTCCTTGGCATCCCCGCGCCCTCCCCCTCCTCACCAACCCGTGTCTTCCATGCAACACGGGCGCGTCCATAGCGCAAGGAACTCAACGACGCAAACACCGGCCGTGACAATCCCCCCCACACAGGGACTGTTATGCGGGGTGGCCAGTAGCGCCGCGACAGGGCTGTATCAGCGTGCGGGGGTGGTGAGGAACCTGTCCCGCAGGGCTTCTGCGTCCTGGCGATCAAAGCCCCTACCCAGGAGGTGGGTGCGGCGGCTGACGGCGTGGAAGGTGGACTCCAGCGTCTGGATGAAGCGCCGCAGGTCCTCGCCGAGCCGGGCGCGGATGCCGGGCCCCTCCGGGGGCCAGGGCAACTCCACCAGCAGCGAGGTGAAGCGGTCGAAGGCGTCGTAGTCGCCGTAGCGCAGCAGCTGGTAGCTGCCGTCGTGGAAGTAGCCCAGGAAGCCCTTGAGGGCGTCCAGCACGCGCTCGGCGGCGGGGACGTCCTCGGCGCGCAGGTGGGACTCCGCGGCGCGACACAGTTGGGCGTACACCCACAGGTCCTTGCGCAGGCGCAGCGCCGCCTCCTGCGGGCTCATCAGTTCGTCGAAGACGCCGTCGGCCAGGCCCCCGTTGGGCGCCAGCGCCTCCACCAGCGCCACCACCTGCGTGCGCAGCACCGCCGTGAAGGCGGACGCGGCGCGCAGGGGGGCTTCCGCGTCGCGGTCCAGGTTGACCAGCACCTCGCGGGCCACGCGCTCCGTCTCCCGGGCGATGTCGCGCGCGGCGCGCAGCGTGGCGGCCTGCAGGGACTTGGAGCCGGCCTTCGGGGACAGCTCCGAGTGCATCCACGACGCCAGCGCGGTGGCCTCGCTGCGCACCAGCGCCAGCAGCACGCGCACGCGGCGGGAGAAGGGCGGCTGCTCCTCCGCGTCCACATAGGCCAGGTAGTGCAGCAGCCGGAAGAGGCCCAGGAAGGCGGTGGTGAAGGCGGTGCGCTGCTCCTCCTGAAGGGTGACCAGCGTGTCCAGCAGCCGCACCGAACGGAGCCGGTCGTATTCGACGCGGAACTCCAGCGGGCGGAAGGGACGGAAGTAGCGGTTGAGGACGATTTCCCGCAGGGACAGCTTGCCCACGTCCTGGAACAAGCCGAGGTTCGCCGCCGGCAGCTTGAGCAGGTGGTCCAGCAGGTTCTTCAGCGCGTCGAAGGCCTCGCGCAGCACGAAGAGGCTCTCGGGCGGCGTCTCCTGGTCCAGCTGCTCTTCGATGAGCGCGCGCCGGACGCGGTCGTCCGCGAGCTGGGTCTCCACGTACTTGCGGAAGACCATTTTCTGGTCGCTGTCCGGGTCCTGCAGGTGGCGCGCGACGCGGATGGCGCGGTCCATGGCGTCGCGCACGTCCGCCAGCTCCTCGCGGAAGTCACGCGTGACGAGCGGCCTGTCGCGCGCGTCCACCACCGTGTTGAGGTTGAGATAGCGCTCCACCGCGCGCAGCAGCATCTCGAACTCGAACAGCAGCTCCTCCCGCCCCTCCACGGGCACGCCCCGCAGCCAGCGCTCGCGTTCGGCGAGGAAGCCGGCGCGCGACGTCTGGGAAGCGCGCATCAGGTCGGCGTAGAAGTCGCGGGGGACGCGGGGCGGTGAGGAAGGCGTGTCCTGGCTCATGGCATCTCAGAAGAGGCTGCCCTGGGGCGTGGGCGGTGGTTGCTTCTTGAAATATTGGTACGTGCGGTGCGTGGCCATCCGGCCCCGCGGCGTACGCTGGAGGAAGCCTTCCTGCATCAGGAAGGGCTCGTACACGTCCTCAATGGTATCGCGCTGCTCGCCCACGCTGGCGGCGATGGTCTCCACGCCCACCGGGCCGCCGCCGAACTTGTCGAGGATGGTCAGCAGAATCTTGCGGTCCATGGAGTCCAGGCCGCTGGCGTCCACCCCGAGCCTGTCCAGCGACTTCTGCGCCAGCTCCAGGGTGATTCTGCCATTGCCTTCCACCTCCGCGAAATCACGCAGCCGGCGCAGCAGCCGGTTGGTGATGCGCGGCGTGCCCCGCGAGCGGCTGGCCACCTCGCGCGCGGCGTCCTTGTCCAGGGGAATGCCCAGGATGCGCGCGGAGCGGTGGAGGATGCTCTCCAGTGCCTTGGCGTCGTAGTACTCCAGCCGTTCCTGAATCTGGAAGCGGTCGCGCAGCGGCGAGGTGAGCAGGCCGGTGCGCGTGGTGGCGCCAATCAACGTGAAGGGCGGCAAATCAATCTTCATCGCCCGGGCGGCGGGCCCGGTGTCGATGGTGATGTCCAGCCGGAAGTCCTCCATGGCCGGGTAGAGGTATTCCTCCACGGCGGCGTTGAGGCGGTGGATTTCATCGATGAAGAGCACGTCGCGCGCGTCGAGGTTGGTGAGCAGGCCCGCGAGGTCCCCCTTGCGCTCCAGGGCGGGGCCGCTCGTGACGTGGATTCCCACGCCCAGCTCGTTCGCGATGATGTGCGCCAGCGACGTCTTGCCCAGGCCCGGCGGGCCGGAGAACAGGCAGTGGTCCAGGGCTTCACCCCGGCTGCGCGCGGCCTGCACGTAGACCTTGAGCTTTTCGACGACGGGCCCCTGGCCCACGTACTCGTCGAACGAGCGCGGACGCAGGGAAGCCTCGAGCCGGACGTCCTCGGGCAGGACGTCTTCCGAGAGTGTGTCGGACTTCCTCGCCATGACCATCCGGACCCTATACAGGAAGGCCGCGCGTGTCGCCGCACATCTGGCGGCGATACATCCCGTGGGCCGCCGGGCCCGCCAGCCAGGCGGGCGCGGGCAGGGGAAGGTGGGCCCCTCTCCCAGCGTTCCAGGCACAGCCCCCGCCGATACTCCGAGGCGATTGAAGTGCGCCTGCCGTGTGCGAAAGTCGAGCCTGGAGACCGCATGAACACGAGCCCTGCGTTTCGTCCCCTCCCCTCCCTGGCCGGTGCACGCGCCGAACCCGTGCCCGGGCTCCGGCTCCAGAAGCTCCGCCGGGCCGCGTTGGATGCGCGGGAGGCCTTCGTGAAGGAAGGCCCGGTGGCCGCGGTGGCCACCTGCGACCTCGTCACCTTCCCCTACCCCGCCCAGTTCGCCTTCAGCGGCGCGGCGTCGTCTCCGGCCCCCTATGTCATGCTGACGAACCGGATGCAGGTGGTGCAGTTCGTGGACCGGGAGGGCGCGCGGCGCACGCTGCTGTTCAACCCCTCCGACTACGAGCGCGGCGCCTCCGCCCCCTTCTACCGCGCGCTGCGCGAGCGCTACGGCGCCTTCGTCTCAGACAAGGTGATGTCCACGCGGCACGGCTCGGTGCAGAGCCACCTGGCCGCGCTGGGCCTCACCCCGGCGGATGTGGACTACCTGGCCTTCGACCACCTCCACATCCAGGACCTGCGCGGCTGGCTGGGCGGTGACGGCATGCCCGCGTACTTCCCCCGGGCCCGGCTGCTGGTGCAGCGCGCCGAATGGGAGGTGGCCCTGGAGCCGCACCCCATGCAGGCGGTGTGGCTCGTCCCGGGCGGCGCCGACATCCCGCGCGAGCGCGTGGTGCTGCTGGACGGTGACGTGTGGCTGGGCCAGGGCGCGGCGCTGCTCAGCACGCCCGGCCACACGCGCGGCAACATGTCGCTGGCGGTGGCCACCTCGCGCGAGGTGTTCGTCACCAGCGAGAATGGCGTGGCCACGGAGAGCTACACGCCGCTCCAGTCCGCCATCCCCGGCGTGCGCCGCTTCGCCGAGCACATGGGCTGGGAGGTCGTCCTCAACGGCAATACGCGCGAGGACTCCCTGGACCAGTACTCCTCCATGGTGGTGGAGAAGCTGTTCGCGGGCACGTCCTCCGTGGAGGGCGCGTTCATCAACTTCCACCCGTCCTCGCAGCTCACCGCGCACGTCATGGCGCCCGGCTTGTCGCCCACCATCGTCCTGCCCGCGCCCAACTTCGGCGACGTGCGGCCCACCCCCGCGTCACGGCGGGCCGCCTAGCGCTCAGCAGTCCCGGCTGAAGCAGAGCCACCAGGGGCGGAAGGGCACCGCGTACAGCTCCTGGTCCCTGTCTCCGTCCGACGCGGCGAAGAAGATGTTGAAGCCGGCGCGCACGAAGTTGAACGGGTTCGACGACGCAGCCCCCGGCGCGATGTCCAGCAGCCGGCTCGTCACCCAGGGGCGTCCGGCGCTGTACCAGACCTCGCGCCCGTGCCCCGCCGTCTCCGCGGAGAAGAACAACCAGCCGGACTCGGCCTTGAGCCCCGTGGGCACGCTGCCCACCGGCCCCGGCTCGATGTCGCGCACCATCATCGTGCCCTGCGCCGTGCCGTCGGTCCGCCACAGCTCGCGGCCGTGCACGCCGTCGTCCGCGGTGAAGTACAGCTCGCCCCCCAGCGCGACCAGCTCCTTGGGCATCGAGCCCTGGGGGCCGGGCCAGAGGTCCCCGACGAGCCTCGTGCCCTCCACCGAGCCGTCACTGCGCCACAGCTCGCCGCCGTGCACCGCGTCGCCTGGGTTGCCGTACCAGTCGCTCGCCCCCGCCAGGAAGTACAGCGTGTCATCCAGCGCGGCGAGGTACGCCGGGTAGTCACCTGGAAAGGTCCGCACCCGCTCGGCCGACGGCGGGGCCGTGCGCGCCACCCACAGCTCGGCCTGCTCCGTGCCCGGGTCCAACAGGAAGAACAGGTGCCGGCCCGCCGGCGTCAGCCCGAAAATCACCCCGGCGCCCTGCTGGGAGAACAGCCGCGTCGGCTGGCCCTGGAGGTCCACCCACCAGAGCACCGTCTCCGCGGCGTTGGCCGACACCAGCGCCAGGCCCTTGCTCCACGCCGTCAACTGGCTCAGGGCGAGCGAACCCGCGCCGGGCAGGAATTCGTGCACCCGCTCCGTGCCCTTCTCCGTGCCGTCGGTGCGCCACAGCTCGCGGCCGGACACCCCATCATCCGCCGTGAAGTAGAGGGCGCCGTCCACCTCGGTGAGGAACTCCGGCGCCGCGCCCACCGTCCCACGCCGCACGTCCCGCACCAGCACCGTGCCATCCGCCGTGCCGTCCGTGCGCCACAGCTCCGCGCCATGCACGCCGTCGTCCGCGACGAAGAAGACCCAGGGCCCCACCCGCGTCAGGTTCCGAGGCTGCGAACCCGCCGGCCCCGGCCTCAGGTCCTTCAGCCTCATCGTCTGCCGCGCCCCGTCGATGCTGGCCCACAGCTCGCGGCCGCTCACGCCGTCATCCGCGCTGAAGACGAGCACCTCGCCCGCCCGCGCCAGCTCCTGCGGCTGCGAACCCGTCAGTCCCGGCCGGATGTCACGCAGCCGCTGGGCCGTGTCGCTGCACACCGCCCAAGGCTGCGGAAACAGGACGGGCGCCTTGCGCCCCGACGACTCCGTCGACACGTCGACAGGTGCCTGCGACCCAGGGACGGCCCGCGCCCATTCCTCCCCCGCCTCACCTTCCACCAGCGGCTCACACCCCGCCGCTCCCCCGCCAAGCAGCAACAGCCCCACAGGAATGGCACGCCATGACGTCATGTATGCAACCCTCATCCTCGGCGCCGTGCCGGCCCTCGCCGCTGGAGCTGGAAAGTGTCACCCATGCCGGATGCTCCTACTCGGACTCGGGTAGGAAATCGCGTCTGCTGTCCGGCATCACGCGACGCCTGACGACTTCTGCAGACAGGGCAACACTGGGGCCTTCTGGCCCCAGCGCCTTTCAAGCTCTCAACGGAAGAGAGGACGGTACGGCCCAGCCGTTCTCCCGGATTTTGCCGTCACAGCGCCGTCACACCGGCGTGTCGTAGCGCTCAGCCGCCGGAGCGGAGCGCCTTGAGGGCCTCGCGGAACAGCGCCTGGAAGGTGGCCTCCGCCCCCAGCCGTTCGCCAGCCAGGTCCGCGGCCTTCTCCGCCTGGGGCTGCTTGTAGCCGAGGTTGAGCAGCGCGGAGACCAGGTCCGCATGGGCGCCGCTGACGGCGGCGGGCGCGGTGCCACGCGACACCGCTTCCAGGTGAATCGTCTTCACCTTGTCCTTGAGCTCCAGCACCAGCCGCTCGGCGGTCTTCTTCCCCACCCCGTGAATCTTCGCCAGCCGGGCCACCTCGCCCCGCGACAGCGCCGCCACCAGCTCCGGCACCTCCATGCCGGACAGCACCATCAACGACAGCCGGGGCCCCACCCGCGACACGCTGTTGAGCAGCAGGAACACCTCTTCCTCGCCCTTCGTCAGGAAGCCGAAGAGGTCGAAGGCGTCCTCGCGCACCACGGTGCGCACGCGCACCTCCACCGGCTGTCCCTCCGCCGGCAGCTTCCCCAGCGTCAGTGAGGAGAAGTTCACCCGGTAGCCCACGCCGCCCACGTCGATGGTGGCGTCCTCCAGGTCCTTCTCCAGCACCGTCCCACGCAACCGCGAAATCATCTCGCCTCCGGACGCCGGTACGCGGGCGCCAGCCGGTCCGCCAACAGCGCCGCCGCGCCCTTGCGCTTCTTGCCCGACGCGGACGCCGCCGGTACCGCGGCCCGCCCATGGTTGAGGTGGCACAGCGCCACCGCCAGCGCATCACTCGCGTCCGCGCGCTCCAGCACCGACGCCTCCAGTTCCAGGAAGGTCCGCACCATCCGCGCCACCGCGTCCTTCCCGTCCGCGCCGCCCGCCCCCACCGCCTTCTTCACCTTCGCCGGCGCGTATTCGAAGACGGGCAACCCCGCCTGCGCCGCCGCCAGCAGCGCGACGCCGCGCGCATGCCCCAGCACCAGCGCGCTGCGTGCGTTGCGGAAGGTGAACACGCCTTCCACCGCCACCGCGGCCGGGCGGTATTTCACCAGGGCCGCCGTCAGCGCGCCGTGCAAGTCCCGCAGGCGGTCCGACAACGGCAGCGCCGGGTCGCCCTTGATGACGCCGTGGCCCACGTGCACCAGCCGGCCCCGCTTCTCCTCCACCACCCCGAAGCCCATGAACCGGCTTCCCGGGTCAACGCCAAGCACGCGCACGTTCCACTCCGTTCCAGGACTCCGCTACTGCAACAACGAATCCAGCATCGCGTCTTCGATTTCGTAGTTCCCGTGCACGTTCTGCACGTCGTCGTTCTCCTCGAGCGCGTCCAGCAGCTTCAGGAGCTTCTTCGCCGTGTCCACGTCCAGCGCGACGGTGTTCTGGGGGAGGAACACCCACCGCTGCTGCCCCAGCGGCAGGCCCGACTCCTGGAGCCGTCCCGCCACCGTGTGCAGGTCCGCCGCCGCGGTGCGCACCTCGGAGCCTTCGTCCCCCAGCATGATGACGTCCTCGGCGCCCGCGTCGATGGCCTGCTCCATCAACTGGTCCTCGGAGGGGCCGTACTTCACGCTGATGACGCCCTTCTTCTGGAACATCCAGGCCACCGCGCCCTCGGCGCCCAGGTTGCCCCCGTACGCGTTGAAGGTGGAGCGCATGTCGGCCGCGGTCCGGTTGCGGTTGTCGGTGAGGCACTCCACCAGGATGGCGACACCGCCGGGGCCGTAGCCCTCGTACGTCACCTCCTCGTAGTTCTCTCCCTCCAACTCGCCCGTGCCCTTCTTGACGGCGCGCTCGATGGTGTCCTTCGGGATGTTGGCCTCGCGGGCCGCGGCCAGCGCGACGCGCAGGCGGGCATTGCCGGAGGGCTCACCGCCACCGAGCCGCGCGGCGACAGTGATTTCCTTGATGACCTTGGAGTACAGCTTCCCCTTGGTCGCGCCCATCGCGGCCTTCTGGCGCTTGATCTTCGACCACCGATTGTGACCGGACATGGTGGGTGTGCCTCAGCGGGCGCCCAGCGGATGGAGCACCCCGCGCCGGGCCTTGTCCCCTACCGGGGGCCGCCGAGTCAAACCCTTCAAACGCCCGCGTCGTCGGACCGGACAGCCCCCGCCAGGTCCTCCGCGCCACTCGACGCGCCGGGGACCTTCTTGGGGAAGTCCAGGATGACGGGAGGCTGCGCGTCTCCGACCAGGGTGAAGGATGCGGAGGACCCATCCCCACCGCAGGCAGCGGGGGCCGTCTCCTGAGCATCCACCGGCACGGCGTCCACGGAGGGCTCGGGCTCGAAGAAGCCGGGCACCGTGGCGCCACAGCGCGCCCGCTCGCGTTCCTCCAGCAGGCACGCGGGCACCAGGATGCCCAGCGCGAACAGCCGCGTGGACGCCTCGTACGCCACCGCCTCCGGGAACTGGCACTCCAGCAACATGGCGCGCAGCGTCCGGCGCCCGTCGAAGAGGCGCACCACTTCGCCCACGTCCTCCGGCAACGACGCCAGCATCTCCGCCAGCCGGGCGAAGTCCACCGTCAGCCGCGACGCCAGCGGCAGGCCTCGGGCACGCAGCGCGTCGAAGCGCTCCAGGCCCTGCAGCACCGTCTCGCACAGGTAAGGGCGGTCCATGGTGAACGAGCCCTTGTGCAGCTCGGGCCCCAGCACCACCGAGTAGTCCCCCGCGCCGAAGCAGAGCATCCGCCGGAAGGCCAGGCTGCCGCGCTCGCCATTGAAGACGGCGTCCACCACCAGGCCGTGCCGGAAGGCGAACCAGCCCTGGCCCTCCGCCATCACCACGCGGCCAGAGCGGACGCCCGCCAGCAGCGCTCGCGCCACGTCCGTCAGCGGCAGCCGCTGCGTGTCCGACTCGAAGGCCGCGTCACCGCTGCACCGGCCCGCCTTGAGCCGGGCCAGCGCCACCACGTCTCGCGCGTCCACGGGATGGGCCAGATAGTCGTCCGCGCCCACGCCGCCCGCCAGGTCCCGGTGGAATTCCTCTTCACGCCGGGCCAGCAACAGCACCGGCAGGTGCGCCGTGCGCGCGTCCGCGCGAACCTGGCCACACAGGCTGAAGCCGTCCCCGTCCTGGAGCTCCACCTCGGTGACGACCAACTGCGGCGCCGTGCCGCCTTCCACCAGCGACGCCAGCGCGGCCTGCGCGCCCGCGACCAGCAGGACCTCGAAGCCCGCCTCCGCCAGCGCAGCGGCCAGCACGGCCTGCGCGCCCGGCGCCGAATCCACCAGCAACACCCGAGGCCGGCCCCGTGACGCACGGCGACGCGCACCCGCCTCCGCCAGGGCTTCCGGTCCGGCATACGTGGAAGGTTGTGGGAGCGCGGTAGCCATGAATTACGAAATCTTCGCGCTAAGCCGGACAAATACGCAAGGTGCAGACAAGCCCCTGGAATCGTTGGGTTTCCGCCCGCCACGGTGCGGGGTAGGGTGTCCACATGATGCGTCCCGGCTGCTTCGGCCCTCTCGTGTCCGCGCTGTTGCTCGTCTCCCTGGAGTCCGCCGCCCAGGCGCCGGCCCCTGGCCCCGCCGACGAAACGCCACGCGTCACGACGTTTGACACAGCGCTTCTGCGCGGCACGAGCGAGGACCCGCTGGGCGCGGTGCTGGCACCGGTGACGCTGCCGGACGGAGCCACGGCGCTCTATGGCTTCGTGGGCGCGCCGGAGATTGGCGTGGGTTTCCGGCAAGGCATCTCCGGCTTCGAGTTGGAGGCGCGCGCGCGGCTCCAGTGGTTCCAGCTCTCCGCCTCGCTGGAGCTCGCGGTGCGGCGCAAGGTGCTGGAGCAAGGCATCCTGTCCCTGGCGCCCACGCTGGGCCTGGGCGTGGTGCTGAACTCGGGTGCCACGTACATGGATGACCGGAACTACTCCGGCGTGCTGTTCCGCGTATCGCCCGGGCTGGTGGCGGGCTGGCGCGTCGCGGACACGGTGTCCGTGCTGGGACTGTTGGACGTGCCGGTGGACATCGGCCTGTCCAATGGCCAGTCGCGGCGCATCCAGGCGCTCGGCGGAGGCGGCGTGGAGGTGTACCTGGGCAGCAACCTGTCGGCGCTGGCGGCGGGCCAGCTCGGCGTGGAGTCCTTCCAGGAGCGCTCGGGTGAAAGCCACACGCGCCTGGGCTACAGCGTACGGCTGGGCCTGGGCGCCCGGCTCTTCTGACTCACGTCAGTCCGAAGCGCTCCAGCTTCTTGAGCAGGCCCTGTCGCGACAGGCCCAGCGCCTCCGCCGTGTGCGTGCGGTTGCCGTTCAGGCGCCGCAGGGCCTCCTCGATTTCACGCCGCTCCAGCGCTTCCACCTTCTGCGCCAGCGTGGTGGTGCCCGGAGTACTGGAGGGCCGTAGCCGCTCGGTGCCGGTGAAGGACAAATCCTCGGGTTGGATTTCGCGCCGCTCCCCCGCCAGCACGGTGGCACGCTGCATCTCATGGCGCAGCTCGCGCAGATTCCCCGGCCACGCATGGGCCAGCAGGGCCTCCGCCGCGGCGTCCGACAACAGCCGGGCGCGGCCGTCCGGGCACAGGTGCGCGCACTGGTTGAGGAAGTGCTTGGCCAGCAGCGGCAGGTCCACGGGGCGCTCTCGCAACGGCGGCAGGCGGATTTCAACGCCCTTCACGCGCCAGTAGAGGTCCTCGCGGAAGGAGCCCTCGTGAAGCATGCGGCCCAAGTCCTGGTGGGTGGCGGAGATGAGCCGCACGTCCACCTGGACAGGCCGGTCCGCGCCCACCGGCAGGATGTCGCCCGTCTCCAACGCGCGCAGCACCTTCACCTGGAGGGACGGCGACATGTCGCCCAGTTCGTCCAGGAAGAGCGTGCCTCCGTCCGCCTCCGCGAAGAGGCCACGGTGGTCCTTCGTCGCCCCAGTGAAGCTGCCCTTCACGTGGCCAAACAGGGCGCTCTCCAGCAATGACTCTGGAAGCGCGCCGCAGTTGATGGGGACGAAGGGCCCGTCGTGGCGGCGGCTCTTGAGGTGGACGGTGCGCGCGAGCAGCTCCTTCCCCGTCCCATTCTCCCCGGTGACGAGCACTGGCAGCTCACTGGCCGCCACGCGCTCCGCCAGGGACGTGGCCGCCAGGAAGGATGCGCTCTGCCCCACCAGCGAGACACCGCCCGCCGCGCGCGTCAGCGAGCTGCGCAGCGTCTCCACCTGCCGCTCCAACGTCACCCGCGCGAGCGCCCGCTGCACCACCACCAGCAGCACGTCCGGGTCCACCGGCTTGGTGAGGAAGTCGTACGCACCCAGGCGCACCGCCTCCAACGTGTGCCGCGTATCCCCTGCCCCGGACACGACGATGACCTTCGTCCCGGGCTTCGCGCTCAGCAGCGCCGCGAGCCCTTCCAGCCCCGCGGAGACACTCCCGTCGGGAGGCAGCATCAAGTCGAGCAGCACCAGGGGGAAGTCGCGTGCGTCGAAGGCGGCGCGAGCGGAAGGACGCTCCGCGGCTTCCACCACCTCGTAGCCCGCCTCGCGCAGCAGTCCGCCGTAGACTTTGCGGAACGCGGCGTCGTCATCCACGAGCAGCAACGGGTGCGGTGCGGACATGCGTGTGGCCTCCATCTCAGTCCGGAAGCGGCGCCTGGCGTGGCGTCCCCATCAACTCCAGGGTGCGCAGGGCCACCTGGATGAGCGTCTGGGCACACGGCTCGCATCCACCACCACAGCACCGAGGCCAGCGGCCTTCCGGGTTGCGCAGCAGCGGGCGCACACACGACTGGTAATAGCTGGGGAAGCCGAGCTCCTCGCTGGCGCGAACCAGCGCGGCTTCGAACGGAGGTGGCGCGGATGGGGTGACGTCGGACACGGGGCCGTTTTAGCAGCCACCGTGTCCGCTGCCCACTCGCCCGCGCCACCCGCTTGGACTCAGGGTGTCACGAGCATCCGGGAGCCCACACGGCCATCGTTGGCGGGCGTCAGGTCCGGCGCGCTGCCCGCACTCGCGTGCGCGCCCACGTACCAGACATCCCCGCTGCTCACGTTGGCCAGCGACGACACCGCCAACGTCTGGCATTGATTCCGGGAGAGCGTCACGCTCGTCTGCCCGACACGGACGTCACTTGAGGCGTCGAGTCGTGAATCCCGGGACAGGTAGGCCCTCACCGTAGCGGAGCCTGACAGCGTGCCGTGATTGCAGACCCTCACCGACGTCGTGTACGCGCCTCCGGTACGGACACTTTCGGGGGCGCTCACGGCGGTAACGGTGAAGTCACTTCGATTGCCGACGCCCATGGGCACTGAGAACGAGAGCGCACGCCGCTGCGCCTCCGTCATCGCATCCGCCCAGTGCCCCAGCCGCGTAACGACGCGGTAGGCCCCGTCCAAGGGGACGCTGGCCGAACCCGACAACGTCACCTGCGCACAATCCCCCTGCGCCAGATTGGGAGGCGCCCCTCGCGCCGGCAAGTGGGTGACAGGGAAGCCATCCGCCGTCTCCAACGCGAGGTGAATCAGTGTGTTGGACGGCGCATAGGGACTCCGGTTGCACACCGTCGCCACCGCGCTGACGACCTCACCCTGCCGGACGGCAGTGGGCGCTTGGACTCCGGTGATGACGTAGCCTGTGAACAACGTCACCCGGAACGCCTCACCCTCCGCCAGGTTATTGGATTCCACCACCTCCTGGATGGCATTCCTTTCGTCCACGATGCCCCTGAGGCGCCAGCCCCCCACGAACTGTGGCGCCATCATCTGCACGTCCAGTTCGGCGCACGCGCCCGAAGCCAGGGAGTCAATGGGCACGGTCGGCCCCACGACGACCGACTCAGAGCCCACGTCCTCCTCCGGAACGATGAAGGTCGCCAGGGACGCTCGCGGGGAGCGGTCATTGCCCAGATTGCAAACCGTCACTGCGGCGGCCACTGGGACGGAGGGCCAGGTCACCGAGACGTCCGGCGTCAGCCGCGTCACCACCAGGTCCGGGCCAAGACCAATCCCCACCATGGGGCCGACGAGCGCGTTGTCCTCCAGGTTCAGTTCCCCCCCTTGCGGCGCGATGAGCTCCACGCGCGCCTTCACATGGACCTCTCCCCCAAGCCCCTGAGTGGGAACCGTCCCCACCACGGGAACCACGGCGCACCCCTTCCCCAGTGCGGCGAAGGTCCTCATTCCGACATGCGTGCCCACGTCCGGGTCCTGGCTGTCCTCCGACAACAGGACATGAACGCGCAGTTCACTGGCGGCAATGCTGCCGGTGTTGCAGACGGTGACCTCCGTGGTGAACGTGGTCCCCGGAGCGAGCCCGTTCCTTTCCGGCGCGATACGAGTGACCGCGAGCTCCGCCAGGTCTCCCACGCGAACGTCCACGGCCCTGACGTTGTTGTCCGTGTGGGCCTCGGTCGCCACGCCCTCCGGGTCCACCGTGGCCACCAACTGCCATGCGCGAGGCGCATTTCCGACCGAGCCCAATGACTCCTCCCACTCGGCGCACTGATTCGCGGCCAGAGCGGGAACGCCTCGGGACGAGACACGCAGGACGCCTTCGGCCAAGGGGCCGTTGGCTTTCAACTGGAAACGCACGCCGGTGGCCGGCGCGGGCGCGGTGCCCTGGTTGCACACGGTGATTCGAACCGGCAGCGGCCCGCTGCGCGACTCCACCGGCGGCGCCGTCAACGCGGCGACGGTGTAGTCCGGCAGCGAGCCCACCACCAGCGTGGACACCGGGCTGGAGTTGTTGCCGTCATCATCCTCGGAGTGCTCGTTCAGCGGATCCGCGATGGCCGCCAGGTACCAGCGCCCCGGCTGAGGCACCCAGCCCTCCAACGCAATGGCCACACACCGCCCGGCCGGAACGGAGAAGCCATGCCGCGAAGCCAGCTCGATGTCCGCCGAATCGACGAGCGCGTCGGGGGACAGGTAGAGGGCCACCGACGTCGCCCAACTCATCCTGCCCCGATTGCAGACACGGACCAAGGCCGTGAACTCCGCATTCGGGAGCACCACGGAAGGCAGCACGACCGACTCCACGACGAAGTCCGTTCCGCTGCCTTCGACATACACCTGCGAGGCAGGTCCGACGTTGTTCGTCTCGTCGTACTCGCGAACCTCGCCCCTGGTGCTGGCGACCGCCGCCAGATGGAAGGCGCCCACCCCCTGGAGGACCGCCGGGATGGCGTGCTCCGCGCACTGGCCGGGCGCCAGGATGCCCAGGGACACCTCCCCGAGCAAGGGGTCCGAGGGCGTCACTTGGACGTCGCGCGACGCATGCAACGTCACCTGCGCGGGCGCGGGCCCGCGGCCTTCGTTACACACCCGCACCGATGCCGTGAAGGACTGCCCCGGTTCGAGCGGGGACGGCGCACGCACGGCCTCCGTCACGAGGTCCGCGAGCCCGTCCTCCACGGAGACAGGATGGCTGACGCGCTCGTTGTTGTGCTCGTTGAACTCCAGCACCGTGTCGTTGGGGTCCACACTGGCGACGACGTACGTCGTGGGCCACGACGGTTCGTAGTCATGGAGCGGCAGCGACAACGCCACACGCTTGCAGGTGCCAGGTGACAGGGACACGGAGGCCGTCGCCGCGAACCCGCGGTCCAGCCTCAGCTCCGGAAGCATGTGGACGTTGAGTCCCACCAGCGCGTTGCTGACGGAGGAGGTGCCCTGGTTGCACACCGTCGCCTCCACCGGGAGCAACGCGTCCGGCCGCGCAACGGCGGGCGCCTCAACCACGCTGATGACCAGGTCCGGCCTGAAGCCGATGCCCAGGGGACGCCCGGCGCTGGCATTGTTGGCCGTACTGGCTTCCTCCCCCCACCCCTGCGCATCCACCACGGCACCGAGGTACCAGAGGCCTTCTCGTGAAGGCATGGCCTGGATGGACAACTCGCGCAGGACACAGGCACCGGGAGACAACCCCGTCACGGTCTGCGTGCCCGCGACCTGGGCATCGTCCCGGGAGATGACCGCGTCCAGGGAGAGGTAGGGCGTGAGCGACGCACTTCCGGAAGCCGTGCCCTGGTTGCAGACCGTCACCTGTGCCTGGAACGTGTCGCCGAACGCCACGCTCCCGGGCGCCACCACCGTGGAGATGACGAAGTCGGGAAGCGAGGCGAACCGCACGGGCACGCCGTCGTGCGCATTGTTCGCCTCCGACAGCTCGGCCACCTGGGCATTCCGGTCAACCAGCGCACCCACAAACCACGTTCCCGCCCGCTGCGAATCCCGGGGGACGGTGACCGGGAGCGTGGCGCACTGCCCCTGCCCCAGCGCCCCGGTCGGCACGGAGCCGACGTAGCGGTCCTCGACGGAGGGGCTCGAATCCCGAGACACGAACACCGTCACATCCGACTGCCCCTCCACGGTGCCCTGATTGCACACCGTGACGTCCACCTGGAACGCGTCATCAGGCCGCACGCCCGTGGGCGCATGAACCGACGCGACGACGAAGTCCGGCAGGTGCCCGACGCGCACGGGGAGCACGGGCCCCGTGTTGTTCTCAGCCGCGATGTCCTGCATGCCAGGGACGGGTTTGAGCTCGGACGACAGGAACCAGAGGCCCTCGCCCTGGCTCGCGGTCAAAGTGCTGACCAGGGTGGCGCACCTTCCCGGGAGCAGGTGCGGAACATCCAACTCCCACGATGGAGCGCCGCGCGAGGCCCCCGCACCGCTCCGAGCGAAATAACCGCTCACCACACCGTAGGTGGTCTCCTGGTTGCCCTGGTTGCACACCAGGGTCGCCACCTGGAACGACGCGCCAGGAAGGACGCCAGGCGGCGCGTCCATGCGGCGGATGACGAGGTCCGGCCCCGAGCCGATGCTCACGGGAACCACCGGGCTCCCATTGTTCGTCTCTGACAATTCGGCCCGCGCCTGCCCCACGTCCGCGAGCGCCCCGACGTAACGAACGCCCCAAAACAGCGAGGGCGGCCCCGTGACAAGTGAGACCTCCGCCGAGGCGCAACGACCCGGGTTCAACGTGCCGAAGCTCCACGTCTGCAGCAGGGCGTCCTCGGCCGTGACGTTCTCGTCGGCCGACAGATAGAAGGACACGTCCACGGTCTCCGCAGTGGCGCCCACGTTGCACACCTCGACGAGGGCGGGAAGCGACATCCCGGGCTCCATGCTCGGAGGCACAGACAACCGGGTGACGACGAAGTCGGGCAGCAATCCGATGCCCACCGGGACACCGATGCTCGTGTTGTTGTCCCTTCGCAGCTCGGGCGCCGCTCCATATGGATCCACCACCGCGCCCACGTGCCAGACTCCAGTCGAAGGAACCCAGAGGCTCACGGGCACGTCCACCGTGGTGCACGCCCCAGCCGCCAGTGGCCCCAGGGGCACCGCGCTCAGGGGCATGTCCGCGGCGGTGATGGTCGCATCCTTGGACAGCACGAACGCCAGCTCCGCCTCCCCGGCCACCGTCCCCACGTTGCACACCTGCACGGCGATGGTGGCGACATCCGCCGACGCGGCCACGGTGACAGGCACATGCACACTCCCCAGCGTGAAGTCCGGCAACGCGCCTACGCCCAGGCGGGCCGTGCGGACGTTGTCGTCTTCGTGCAGTTCCGCCGTGGCCCCCTCTGGGTTCGCCACCGCGCTCACGGTGTACATGCCGTCGAACGACACCCCCGTGAGGACCTGCACGCTCATGGCGGTGCACTGTCCAGGCGCAAGGGACTCTGTCATCGCCTCGCCCAGGGTGTGCTGGGGCGGGGCATAGAAGGGGGACCAGTCACGAACCAGTCTCACGGACGTGGCTCCTGCTGCGGTCCCAGAGTTGCACACCGTCACTTGCGCTGAGAACGGTTGGTCCGGAAGAACCGAGGAAGGCACGTCGAGCGCCGTGACGGAGAAGTCAGGTACCAGGCCGACGTTCAAGGGGCGGGCATCGAAGTTGTCGTCCCAGTGGAGTTCCTGCTCCGCCCCGTGGGCAACCACCGCAGCACCCCAGAACCAGCGGCCATCTGGGAGTTCCCACCCGGGCGTGTAGTTGGCCACTGGGACGTCGACGACCTGGCATTGCCCCGGCGCAAGCTCGTCGAAGTACTGCCACCCCTTCAAGGTGTCAGCGCTTGGGGAAATGACGGCATCCGCCGACAGGAAGACGCGGACCTCACCAGGAGCAGTCAGCGTCCCTGCGTTGCAGACCCGAACCTTCGTGGTGAACGGAACATGCGAGGGCTGGACGGACGGCAGCTCCACGATGTCGACGGTGAAGTCCGGGCCCAGGCCCACGGCCAAGGGCCCTCCCGCCAACGCGTTGTTGTCTTCCCGGGGCTCCATCTGGAGGTCCAGTGAATCCACCAGCACGCCCAGCTCTCCCTGAGTGGCCGCGGACGGAGCCATTAGTGAGACATCCCGAGTGACGCACTGGCCCCGCTCCAGGGTGCCCACCGGCATTCCACCGAGCGGCAGGTCCGTCCGGGAGATGCGCGTGGACTGAGACAGCACGAAAGCCACGTCCGTCGAACCCCGGGCCGCGCCCTGATTGCACACCGTCACCTTCGCCGTGAAGGCGGCGCCAGGCGCCACTGCCTTGGGCGCGGACACGGACGTCACGGCGAAGTCGGCCACACGCCCGAGCGAAACCTGGCCTCCCGCCAGGACGTTGTTGTCCTCGCGCTGTTCGTTGCGCAGGTATGGATCGCCAAACGGGTCCACGATGGCGCCCACGGTGAAGACACCGGGCCACAGCGAGCCCGCGTGCGACGGCACCTTGACGGGCACGCACTGCCCCGCCTGGATGAGCCCGGTCTCCGCCCAGCCTGCGAAGAGGTCTCGGACGGAGACCTCGGCATCCTGGGACAGGACGACCATCACGTCCGTACGCCCATCCCGGAGCCCCTGGTTGCACACCGTCACGTCCGCGAAGAAGCCCTGTCCTGGGGAGACACCCGCGGGGGCCACGACGGACGTCACCGTGAAGTCAGGCCGTTCTCCCACCCCCACGTGCACCAGCGGGGAGGTGTTGTTCTCCTCGACCCCATCCCCCGTCCAGACGTGCGCATCCAGCAGCAATCCCATCACGTGGTTGAGTGGGAGTTGCACTGGCACTTCGAGCCGAAGACACGCGCCTGGCGCGATGGAGGGCAAGAACGCGAGTTCCATCGTTCCACCCCACGGCGTGGTGGACGTCCACTGAGAGCGAATCGCGATGCTGGTGTCGGGTGACGCCTCGTTGCCTTGGTTGCACACCGTCGCCCGGACCAGGAACTGGGAGCGCTCGTGGACACTGACAGGCGCCTCCAGGGAAGTAACGGAGAGGTCATGGCCACGCCCCAAGAGCACGCGCCTGCCGACGTACGTGTTGTCATCCTCGTTCAGCTCCGCCCAGAGCTCGCCAGCATCCGCGAACGCCACCAGGTACCGGAGCCCGGACAGGGTGTCATCTGCATGGACCGACACCGGCTCCGTCGCGCATTGCCCGGGCGCCAGGAAGCCGAATCCCAGGCTGCCCG
This sequence comes from Myxococcus sp. NMCA1, assembly GCF_026810205.1. Taxonomy (NCBI): domain Bacteria; kingdom Pseudomonadati; phylum Myxococcota; class Myxococcia; order Myxococcales; family Myxococcaceae; genus Myxococcus; species Myxococcus sp. NMCA1. Next base: position 6,418,143 of record NZ_CP113950.1, read on the forward strand.
CGCTCGGCTCGGGGAGGAGGAGCTCTTCGTCCGCGGACCAGTAGAGGCCCACGTCCACGGGCGCTCCCACGGTGCCGTGATTGCACACCGTCACACGAGCCGTGCCGTCGGACTCCCACGGAGCGAGCGCCCCGGGCGCTTCGATGGCGACGACCCGGAAGTCCGGCGCATCCCCCACCAGGAGCCGGGTCCCCGGCCCCACGTTGTTGTCCTCAAAGGCCTCCTCCACACGCGACCACGGCGCGTCCACGACGGCGCCCACGTGCCAGGTCCCGTCGACGATTCCAGGAGCCGACGCCTCCACCCGCACCCGAGCACACTGCCCCGCCGCCAGCGGCGCCACCTGCGCATCACCGATGACCAGGTCTTCGGCCACCACCACGGGATGGGCGGACAGCAAGAGCGCTACCTCGAATGGTGTCAGCGTGGGCCGAGTCCCCTGGTTGCACACCGTGACCTCCGCATTGAACGGCAGGGTGCCCGTCACGCTCGAAGGCACGTCCACCCGCGTGACGATGAGGTCTGGCAGCTCCGCGAACGTCAGTCGCCCACCCACCCAGAGGTTGTTGCCAGGAACCAGGTCGGCAGGCTCCCCGGGATAGGCATCCACCAGGGCGCCCACGTGGACAGGCGGGACAAGGTCCGGGAACATGGCTTGAAGCTCCACGTCCTCACACTCATCGGGAAAGAGGAAGAGGCCGCTCGTCGAGGTCTCGACCCTGTCATCCGCCGTGAGGACGGCATCCTCCGAAAGAAGGAGGTCGACGGTGCCATTGGCCACGAGCGTGCCGCGGTTGCACACCGTCACCGTCGCGAGGATGGGCTGCCTTGATTCGATGACGGCCGGCGCACGCAGGGCAGTGATGACGTAGTCGGGCCCGTTCCCCACGCCCAGGGTTTCCCCCTGGAACAGGTTGTTCGCCTCGTCGGCTTCTTCCACCTCGCCATCCGCGTCCACGACGGCGGCCACGTAATGAGCCCCCACCAGCGCCGCGTCCACCTCCACCCAGTCCCAGACTTCCGCACAGAGCGACGCGCCCAGTCCATTCACGCCCAGCCGCACCAGTTTGGGGTCCGACGACGTGAAGTCGCGGTCCACGGAGAGGCGAACCTCCACCTGGAAGGGACCCGCCGGAAATGGCGCGCGGTTGCACACCTCGACCGTGACGGCGATGTCGTCACCCACGCGCGCGGAGGACGGCACCAACAGTCGGCGCACCACGAGGTCGGGAAGCACACCTGGCGCGAGTGCTGACACCGCTCTCTCCGACTCCGCGGGCATGCGCGAAACGGACACGTCCTGTGGACCACACGCGCTCAGCGACACTTGCAGCGCGAGCCCCAAAAGCCACGCAAACCTTGACGGCATCACTCCCCCTCCACGTCCGAGGCGGACCTGGACTCCTGGCTTCAGCGCCCCTGACAGCTTGGGCTGCGCTTTAGCAAACATCCCCGATGGTTGAGGAGGTGGACCATGACGAATACACACGGAGGTCAGGACAGACATCGGTGTCAGGCGGCACCCGTGCATGACAACTCCTTGAGAACTGGAACGTCTGTCTGGAGTTACGGGATTCGAGTCCTGAAAAAGCCCCCGCCGCGAATCACAGCAGCGAGGACTGCGCGGGGACTTCGGGAGCGCTCATCAGGGGCTGACAGGTGGCACACCAGTATGTGTTCCGCCCGCCGATGCGTTGATGGGAGACCGGCGTGGCACAGCGCGGGCACGGCGCTCCCGCGCGGCCGAACACGTTGCGCCGGTGCTTCGCCTGGCCTTGAACGCCGAAGAGGTCTCGCTGGGTGCCGCGCAAACGGAGCCCTTCATCGAGCACCGCCTGGATGGCGCGGTCCAGCCGCACCACCTCATCGGCCGAGAGGGACGACGCCAACCGGCGTGGCTCAATCCCCGCCTGCCACAGACTCTCGTCCGCATCCCGGTTGCCGAGCCCCGCCACCACCCGCTGGTTGAGGAGCACCGTCTTGAGGGGACTTTTCCGCCGCCGCAGTTGACGCGCCAGCACCGCTGGGGTGAACCCCGCTCCCAGCGCCTCCGGCCCGAGTTCGTCCAGCTTCAGGCGCGCGGCCAGCTCATCGGAATGCGCCAGGGCGATGCGCGCGTAGCCCAGCGAGTCCGTGAACTGCAACTCCTCGCCGCCCTCCAGCTCGAGCACCACCAGTGTCGAAGACGGGCGCTCACTCCCCTTGGGGCGCAGCGCCAGCTCACCAAAGAGCATGAAGTGCAGCGCGAGCGTCGTCCCGTCATCAAGCGCGAGCAAGATGAACTTGGCCCTTCGGTTCGCGGCGGTGACCTGCCGCCCCTTCAACGCTTCGATGAAGTCCGGCGGCGACGGGAAGCGAACGACGGCGGGCACCAGGACCTCCGCCGCCACGAAGCGGCGGCCCACGACGGCTTGCCGCAAGTCCTGGGTGATGATTTCGACTTCAGGCACCTCTGCCACGCGGACGTCTCCTCCGCACATGCATGGTGCTGGCGCCCGGCGTCGTGCCACGAAGACGCCCACCCGCCACGGCGCCTGGCTGCCTTCCGAGCGGAGCGCGTGACGCTGCACCCCAGGGCCGTCCGCCGACGGACGCGCCCCTGGGGCTCAGGCGCGGACTTCCACATCGCGGACGTCGCGAGATACCTCCCGCACCTCGACCTTCACATCCAGGAACTGGGCGATGGTGTGGAGCTGCGTCTCGGCGTGTCCGTCCAGCGGCAGCGTGCGGAACGTGCCACCCTTCGATAGGGCCAGGAGGAGCAGCAGCTGGTCACACAGGTGCTCGCCCACCGGCACGCCCGCATCAAGGTAGCGCTTCACCTCTTCAGCGACCTGCTCGGCCACGACCTCCGCCCGCTTCCCGCGCTCACCGAAGCCGGTGAAGACCTCCGTCACGTGATCGCTCTCCACCTCGGCGACCAGCACGTTGCCGGGCCCCAGCGGACGTTTCAGCTCCTCCGTCCGGAGTTCATCGGGCCGCCACTTCAGCGCCGCCCCCGCCGTGCCCAGCTCGCGCTGCGCCACGTCGAACGGAATCATCGCAATCACGGCCTTCAGGTCGCGACGGACCACGCGCCCCCGCTCCAGCAGGTGCAGCGGCTTCAGCGGCGCGGGTCGCACGTCGACCCGGAACCGCCCGCCCCCGGCCGGGAAGAAACCGGCACGCTCCAGGGTCGCCTCCACGGACGGCCCCATGCGACGGACCAGCGGCAGATACGCCCGCTGGAGGAAGTCGAACGGTGGTGCCATGGGGTTGTGCGTCCCCCCCTCCAACATCAGCGTGGAAGGCCCGTCCGCCAGGAGCAGCGCCGGAAGCACCGTCTGGAGCACCAGCGTCGCGCTGCCCGCGGTGCCTACCGCGAAGTGGTAGTTCCCCGCGGCCAGGGCACTCGGCCGGAAGGTCAGCTCGCGAGAGCCGAGCTCCGCGCCCGACACCTCCGCGGCCCCCACGGCCTCCGCGGCCTTCACCGACGTCAGGTGCTGGCGCAGCAGGCCCGGCTTCTTCCGGCCCGCGCGGATGTTCTGGATGGTGAAGGGCTTGCCCGTCACCAGCGACAGCGCCAGCGAGGTGCGCAGCACCTGCCCCCCACCCTCTCCCAATGAACCATCGATGCGCACCATGACGATTTCCTCCTTGCTGCTCGCGACTCACGAACCACCCGGCACGCACTGACACCACCGTGAAAATAGCGGCGCCCGCGTCCCCATCCTGGCGGCCTTTCGGCCTCTTGGGGAGCGCGGGCGCCTCGGTGTCTTCATCCCGGCATGGTCACCTCTGGGTTTCTAGCCCTTCACGCACACGACCTGCTTCAAGGTATGGACCACTTCCACCAGGTCCGCCTGCGCCGCCATCACCGCATCAATGGGCTTGTACGCAGCCGGCGTCTCGTCGATGACGTCCACGTCCTTGCGGCACTCCACGCCGGCGGTCGCCTTCACGTGGTCCTCGACCGTGAAGCGCCGCTTCGCCGCCTCACGCGACATCACCCGGCCCGCGCCGTGGCTGCAGGAGTGGAAGCTGTCCGCGTTCCCCTTCCCGCGGACGATGAACGAACGCGCCCCCATGCTTCCGGGGATGATGCCGAGGTCGCCCTCGCGCGCCCGCACCGCCCCCTTGCGCGTCACGAAGCAGTTCTTTCCGAAGTGGTGCTCACGCGCGATGTAGTTGTGGTGGCAGTTCACCGCCGCGTCCTTCAGCTCGAACGGAGGCAGCTCACCGCTCAACTGCAGCGCATCCACCGCCTCTTGCAGCATCAGCGCGCGGTTCGTCGCGGCGAAGTCCTGCGCCCAGCTCACCGCGAAGACGTAGTCCTCGAAGTGCTCCGTCCCTTCCGCCAGATACGCCAGGTCCCCGTCCGGCAGGTTGATGAACCAGCGGCGCATGTCCTCCTTCGCCAGCTCGATGAAGTAGCTTCCGATGCGGTTCCCCACGCCGCGCGAACCGGAGTGCAACATCAGCCACACGCCATCCGACTCATCGAGGCACAGCTCGATGAAGTGGTTCCCCGTTCCCAGCGTCCCCAGGTGCGACAGCTCCGGCCCACGGCCGATGCGCGGATGCTTCCCGACGATGCGGTCGTACCCCTCCACCAACCGCGCCCACTCCTTCTGGTGCCGTGCGGGCGCCACACGCCACGCGCCCACGTCGTTGCGGCCACCATTGTCGGAGCGGCCATGTGGCACCGCCCGCTCAATCGCCGAGCGCACCCCACGCAGCGAGTCCGGGAGCTGGTCCGCCCGCAGCGTCGTGCGAACGGCGATCATCCCGCAACCGATGTCCACGCCCACCGCCGCCGGCACCACCGCCCCTACCGTGGGGACCACGCTTCCCACCGTCGCGCCGTAGCCGCGGTGCACGTCCGGCATCACCGAGACCCACTTATGGATGAAGGGGAGGCCACGCAGGTTGCGGAGCTGCTTCTTCGCCTCGTCCTCGAACGGCACACCCACCGTCCACGCCTTGATGGGGCGGCCCGCCTCGTCCGACAGCACCTCGTAGTTCCCGTTGATGCGGCTCATCGTCTCCACCTTTCAGTCGTCCGCCGGGCGCCGTGTCCCGGTCACGGAGGAGGCCTAGAGCAGCCGGCGTGCCAACACGGCTCCCGAGGGACGCCCTCCAAGCGAGCTGGCATTCCCTATCTGGCTGGATAAAGTCCTATCCCCATGGCGAAATCGCGCGCGCGCAAGACGGTGGTCCTGGGGATGCTCGGGACGACACTGGACAACGGGCAGGGGCCACAGCGCTGGACGCGGTGGCGGCCCACGGTGGCGCTGTGCCAGCAGGAGGACCTGTTGGTGCACCGGCTGGAGCTGTTGCATCCGCCGAACGCGACCTCGCTCGCGACCACACTGGTGGGGGACATCCGCCAGGTGTCACCGGAGACGGAGGTGCGGGGCAGGCCCCTGGACATCCAGAACCCGTGGGACTTGGAGGAGACCTACGGCGCGCTGCTCGACTACGTGCGCGGCTATGCCTTCAACCCCGAGGCGGAGGACTACCTGGTCCACATCACCACGGGCACGCACATCGCGCAGATCTGCATGTTCCTGCTGGTGGAGAGCCGGCTCATCCCCGGCAAGCTGGTCCAGGTATCACCCGACCCCAGGGACCGCGCGGGGGCGGGCACGCACACCCTCATCGACCTGGACCTTTCCCAGTACGACACCCTGGCCGCGCGCTTCCGGCAGGAACAACGCGAAGGCCTGGCCTTCCTCAAGTCCGGCATCGACACCCGCAACGCAGCGTTCAACCGCCTCATCGAGCGCATCGAACAGGTGGCCGTCCAGTCCCGCGCGCCTCTGCTCATCACCGGTCCCACCGGCGCGGGCAAGTCGCAGCTCGCGCGGCGCATCTACGCGCTGAAGAAGTCGCGGCGCGGGGTGGCGGGCCCCTTCGTGGACCTCAACTGCGCCACGCTCCGGGGCGACGGCGCCATGTCCGCCCTCTTCGGCCACGTGAAGGGCGCCTTCACGGGCGCGCTGAGCGACAGGCCCGGTCTGCTGCGGCAGGCGAATGGCGGGGTGCTGTTCCTGGACGAAATCGGTGAACTGGGCGCGGACGAGCAGGCCATGTTGCTGCGCGCACTGGAGGACAAACGCTTCCTGCCAGTGGGCGCGGACCGCGAAGTGGAGAGTGACTTCCAGCTCATCGCCGGCACCAACCGGGACCTCCAAGTCGAGGTCGAGCGCGGGCGCTTCCGGGAGGACCTGCTCGCGCGCATCAACCTGTGGACCTTCCGGCTGCCCGCGTTGCGCGAGCGTCCGGAGGACATCCCACCCAACCTGCTCTTCGAACTGGACCAGTCCTCCGAGGCCGTGGGCACGCGCGTCACCATGAACAAGGAGGCGCAGGAGCGATTCCTGGACTTCGCCACGTCCTCCGAGGCGCGATGGGCGGGCAACTTCCGCGACCTCAACGCGGCGGTGCTGCGCATGGCCACGCTGGCGGCGGGCGGACGGATTACTCGGGACGTGGTGGACGAGGAGCTCGAACGGCTGCGCGAGCAGTGGCGGCCCTCCGGAGCGAAGGCGGCGGTCGTCGCCGGGGACCTGGTCGCGGAGGTGCTGGGGGAGAACCTCGCCAGCGAGCTGGACCGCTTCGACCGGGTCCAGCTCGCGGACGTGCTGAGCGTCTGCCGGGCATCACGCTCGTTGTCGGACGCGGGCCGCGTGCTGTTCGCTCAGTCACGCGCCCAGAAGAAGAGCGTCAACGACGCGGACCGGCTGAAGAAGTACCTGGCCCGCTTCGGCCTCACGTGGGCGGACGTCAGCGGGCGAGGCGCGTAGGCCGGGCTCAGAGCATGGGCATGCCACGCGTCGTCACGCCCTTGCCTCCCTTCGCGCCCTGACTTCGCTGCCCTCCCTGCCCATCGCGGCCCAGGAGGTAGAACGACTCCTGCCGGGACACGAAGAACTTCCAGCCCTCCTCGGTGAGGTAGGCCGGATCCTCCTGCATCACGAAGACCTTCTGCCCGTCCCACTCCGGCACCGAGGTGGCGGTGTTCAGCTCGATGGCGATGTACGAGCCCAGGCGAAGTGTCTTGGCCTCCTCCTGCCGGCTCGCCGAACGGAAGTCGATGCTCGCGCCCAGCGCGTGGCCCTGATTGCCCAGCGGGTGGCTGTACACCATGGCCTCGATGCCCTTCTCCTTCATCTCCGCCATCGTCTGCGTGTACACCTGCGCGGAGGTGCGGCCCGGACGGGAGGCGCGCAGCATCAGCGCGTCCTGGAGTTCGATGGTGTTGGCCAGCGCCCGCTTGAGCCCCTCCGGCGCGTCCGTCTCCCCCTCGTTCAGCACGTAGGCCATCTTCTGCCAGTCGGAGTTCAGCCCCATGTAGGTGATGCCGAAGTCCACGTGCAGCAGGTCGCCGCGGAGGATGACGACGTCCTCCTTCGCGGGCGCCAGGAAGCCTCGCGAGCTCGATCCGTCCATGCCCTTGCGCTGCACGCGCAGGTCCGGCTGGAACCAGGTGTCCACGCCCAGCTCCCAGAGCCTGTCATAGAGGAAGCGGCGCACGTCACCGACGGTCGTCTTCCCCAGCACCACCACCTCCGGAGAGAAGGCCTCCTTCACCACGGCCTCCGTCAGCATCACCAGCCGCTGGTAGTGCAACCACTCCTCGGGGATGCGCGTGTCCAGGTACTCCTCGATGAGCGGCGCGGCGCTCACGAAGCGGGCCTCTGCCTCCGCGCCCAGGGACTCCACCAGGAAGGCATAGCTGTCCTTCGTCAGGCTGCGCGTCACCCCGCGCTTGCCGCCAATGCCCAGGGCAATCGTCCGGGGCTGATAGCGCGTGTTCAGGTCCGCCAGGATTTCCTGCGGCTTGCGCGCTTCTTCGGGCAGCTCGAAGAAGCGCGCGAGCGTGGCCTCCGAGTAGCCGGAGAGCGCGACGCGCTTGAGTCCCTCGGGCCCGGCGTCGACGAACACGAAGATGTCCCGGTTGCCCGCATATGGACGCGGCGGCGCGATGAACTGGGTGAGCGGGTCGTCGTGGAACTCCTCGTTGACGACCACCCACATGCCCACGCCATGGCGGCGCATCATGTCCAGCAGCATGCCGTGGCGCTTCTCCAGCCAGGCTTCGCGCTCGGCGATCTGCTCCGACCAGGACATGAGGCGCGGCGGCGACTTGTCAGCAGCGCCCTGGCGCCCCGTGGTGGCACAGGCGGCCAGCAGCAACAGCGGCAGGGCCGCCCACTTCACGGACTTCATGTGAGGACTCCCATCGAGAAGGAGGCCGCACCGTATCGCATGAAAGCCAGGGGGCCTCCGCCTCCAGAGCCCTTGGAATCTCTGGAGGCAGAGGGCCTGGGGCGCGCCCCCTCCCTCACTCCCTGGAAGTCCGCACTCCAGCGCCTCTTCGGATGAACGCGTCCTCAACGCCCGCGTCATGTGGTCGTCGGCCCCCCAGTCCCACCGCGGCCACCCTTCGAGATGACGGCTGTCCCCCGACGCCGTCTGCTGGAGCGGGGCTTCGTCCCCCGCGCGCCGAACTCAGAAGCTGGCGATCCGGAACTCGAAGTCGCTCTCGTCGAACGCCTCCAGTCCCTGCCCCCCCAGGTCCTCCGCGTTTCCCCCCGCCTTCACAACACTCCGCGCGTCCCCCCAACCGCCCCGCTCCCCCCGGCTGGAGCTCCCGTTCGACCAGGCCGCCCATCCCCCGCCCATCGCCCCACGCCCCTCCTCAGGTGCCCAGATACCGCTCGCATCCCCTTGGCCCCGCGCGTCACCACGAAACATCTGCTCCCCCTCTTCTCAGGGGCTCGCGACCAACGCCCCCTCAATCTCAGATACGGACCCAGCCCTTTTTCTTGTGCATTCTGTTCAAAAAAATCCGGGACGCCCCGAGCGGGAGCGTCCCGTAAAACCTGTATCGCCAGCGCGACTCAGGACAATCCGGAAAACTGTCACTTATTTACGACGTGAGCTGTCCGAGCCATCTGGTTGAGACGCCGTATTCACGGACGGAACGACGGACATCCTCGCCGAGAACGGCGGGTGCGCCGTCAGGCCCGGGGTGGGCTCCGGCGGTGGGTCATGCGGGTTGATGCTCACCACCGCCCCATCACGCTTCGACTTCTTCGAGAGCTTCTTCACCATCGCATCCCCCTCTGCGCGGCACCGGCGAGGACAAGCGGCATGCCATCCCCCGCCTCCGCACCGGTACAACGCGCCGAGTCGGATTCCTTGGCCATCATTCGAAGAGGAGGATGCCGTGGACCCAGTCCGCGGAGGGGTGGGCCGCCAGCCATGTGCGCCGCTCGTCGCGGAGCGCGAGGGCCGCCGGCGCGCCGGCCCGGATGCGCTCACGGACCGCTTCGAAGAAGCGCCCCGCCGAGTCGGGGATTTCCGCCGTGGAGGCCAACACCGTGGCCGCGCCGGCTTCGATGAAGGCCACCGGCAGGCTGAAGGACTCATGAAGGAAGGGCGTGGCCCGTGCCGCGCTACACGTGGCCAGCAGCACGAGCGGCGCGCGCTCCAGCTTCAGCGCGCGAACCTGGGGGGCGGACAGCGCATATCGGCCATCTGTTTCAGGCGCCAGCACCACCAGCGAGGCGTCCGACATCTCAGGGCTGAAGGCGCCGTGCGCGTGGATTTCCACCTCGCTGGCCTGCGCCATGGCCGCCAGCACCCGCGTCGGCGTGGCCTGCATGCCCGACAGCTCGATTCGCTGCGGGTCCGGCGCGTGCGGCGGCTCCAGTGGAAGCAACCGCGGGAGGCCCAGCGACGCGGGCGCCTCCACCCCATTGACGACCAGGTGCGGCCCGCTGCCACGAGCCAGCACGGGAGACGCTCCTCCGGGCCGCCCCACACGGTAGCTCCAGGCGAGGTCCGCGGGCAGCAGTCCCCGCAGGCCATGCACCGGCGGCAGTGCGAGCACGTCCACCCGCTCGCAGCCCTTCAAGGCGGCCTGGAGCGACGGAGGCACCAGCCCGAAGGCGTCCCGCCCCAGGGGCTCCGCGCGGCTGGCGTCGAAGTGCCCCTGCAGCTCGCCCGTGGCGCCGCGCAGCGCCACCACCGAGCGCTCGTAGTCCACGGCGACGCCCAGCACACACCGCGCGGGGACCTCCACCTGAAGCGCGGCGCCCATGAGCGCCAGGGCCTCACCTGGGGCGTCCGTGCGTCCTGCCTCGTGCGCCAGGACGTTGTAGGCCCCCATGCGCGTCTTGCGCGCGTCCACATCATTGGGAAGGGACTCCGCCTGTTGGATGGCGCCGCGAAGCAGCTCCAGCCCGGTCGCGCGATCGCGCTCCAGCACGAACTGCCCCTCGGCGAAACGCATCTGCGCGAGCTTGCCCGGTGAGGGCTGCCCCCGGTGCAGCTCGGCCAGGGTGCGGCGCAACAGGTCCGCGTCCTGGCTGTCCGCCCCGAAGCGCGCCAGGTACGACAGCAACAGCGCGCCGGGCAGCCCCAGCGGCCGGCCACACTCCTGCGCCAGCTCCAGCTCGTTCCGCGCCTCGTGCGCGTCGAACTCCAGCCACGACAGGTATGCCAGGTTGCGGTGCACGTAGGTGCGCTGCTCGCAGGCCTCGGGCGTTCGCGCCAGGGACTCGCGCAGGTAGGCGCGCGCGCTGGTGACGTCCAACCGATAGCGAGCGATGTGCGCCAGCTCCTGGAGGAACTGCTGCTCCAACTCCCATTCCTCCAACTCCCGGGACGCCAGCCAGCCACTCCATGCCTGCTCGAACGCCTCCGCCGGGCGGTTGAGCGCGAGATAGAGGTCCGACAGCCGCTTCTTCAGCGTGGCGCAGCGGTAGGACAACCCCTTGCCCTGACAGGCGCCCACGGCCGCGCGCAGCCGCGCCTCCGCCATCCACCATTCGCCCGCGCGCTCCTCGGCGCCCGCCAGCTCTCGCTCGGCCAGCAGCGACAACCAGGGGTCCTCGGCCGCACGGGCCAGCCGCGTGAAATCCTCCAGGTGGCGCGCGCCTGCCGTCTGATTGATGAGCCCGCCCAGGTACAGGTCGTCCTCGCCCGAACGCCGCAGCGTCTCCAGGAAGCGCTCTGGCGAGGACAGCTCGCCCCGCACGAGCTTCGCGTAGTCCGCCGCCAAGGGTGCACGGCGGCTGAAGTCCCGCTCCGCCACACGCTGCACGTAGCCGCGAAGCACCTCGCCGCCCTGGACGCCGTCCAACACGTCCGCCAGCGGCAGCAGGCGCAGGGTCCACTCCCGCGACGGCGCGGCCCTCACCGCGTCGTAGAACGCCAGCCGGACGATGCCAGGAAAGCGCTTCGCCTCCTCCAGCGGGAGCCGCGCCTGCGCGTCCACCATCAGGTCCCGCACCGCCGCGCGAGCCCCCTTCCAGGCCCGCCCACGCGCCTGCGTCTGATGCCGGAGCGCTCGCGCGCGGATCCGCGCCTCCTCGCTCCAGCCTGGCTCCCCGCGCTTCACCACCGCGTCGAATGCCTCCGCGGCCAGCAGCGTCAGCCCCATCTCCCGCAGCACCAGCGCCCGGTTCCACTGCGCCTGGGCGTGCTCGGGCGCCTGTCGCAACACCCCGTCCAGCAGTGCCAGCGCCTGTTCCGGATGCCCCTGTTCCAACGCGACGATGGCCAGGTCGCTGTCCCGGTCCGGTGACGGCGACATCCGGTGAAGGAAGTCGGAGGCTTGCCGCAGGTCCTTGCGGACCAGGTACGCGGCGGCAATTCCATGCAGGTCCCCCTGGTCCTCCAGATCCGCCAGCGCCCGGAGCGGCAATGCCGCGCCAGCCCCGCCCGGAGGGCCACTGACAGCCGCGCGCAGGGGCACATAGGGCCGGTGTCCGTCCGCGCGTGCATAGGCCACCCTCGCCTCGATGAGACGCGACGACGTCTGCGCGAGCCAGACCTCCTGCTGGGAGCCCCGCACATCGGCGCTCTTGACGACGAGCACCAGGACGATGGCCGCCGCCACGGCGCCCACCGCGAACGGGGCCCAGCGCCAGTGAGGGCGCCCCGGCACGTCGGCCGTGTCACGTGTCTTGGGCGCGTCGGACGCCATCCTGGTTTCGGGCGCGCCCTCCTGCTCGTGCGCCAACGCCTGCGGGTCCCCCATCACATGGAAGCCCAGCAGCTCCAGTTGCATGGCTTCGTGCAGGCCGGACGCGCAGGGGTCACAGCGAGCGAGGTGATGCCGGAAGTTCTCCTCGTCCACGGGCGGCAGCTCGCCATCCAGGAAGAGGGACAGCCTGTTACAGAGCGTCCCCATCACGCGCTGCCTCCTCCGTCGCTCCCGGTGAGCGGCAACAGCAGCGCCTTCAACTCCTTACGGGCCTGATAGAGCCAGCTCCCCACGGTGCCTTCGGGGACGCCCATGCGCAGGGCGATGGCGCGGTAGCGCAGCCCCGAGGCATGCAGCGAATACGCCTCACGCACCCTGGGATTCGGCAGCTGGGCAATGGCCGCCTGGAAGTCCTTCTCCGAGATGTGCTCCCAGACCTCCATGGCCTCCGGTTCGGGGGCTGCCACCCCCTCGCGCACCAGCCGCAACTCTGGACGGTCCTGCTCCAGCAACTCCGAGCGCCGCTTGCGGCACTGGTCGAGGAAATGATTGGTCATCGCCCGACACAGCCACGCCCTGTAGACGGGCTCCGGCTGCGCGGCGAGTGCCCCGTGATGCAACAGTCCGCGCGTGAGCGCCTCCTGCACCAGGTCTTCCGGATCGAGGCCCCCCTGACCGCACAACCGTCTCGCCAGGGCCAACAGCATGGGCCTGACACGATGCGCGAACGCCTCGAACCCGTCGGGATGCACATCCGTACTGTAGGCCACAGGAATGCGAATGACTGTGGCAATGCGTTGGCCGCTCATCGACCCGGACTCCTTCCACGCCTATCGAAACGAAGTCCGGGGCAATCCTTGGAAGGCCGTCGTGAAGCAGACTTAATCGTATCAAGTTGCGCTCGCTCACCGACATCCCTGCCGCCCTGCGGACCAGGGACAGGCCGGCGTCAGGCCAGCGCGGCGGAAATCGAGGCAGGCTGCGCCACGGGTAATTCCAACGTCAACGCCGCGCCCCCCAGGGCTTCCGAGCGTCCCGCACTCAAACGTCCGCCATGCCGTTCGGCGATGCCTCGCGCGATGGCCAGCCCCAATCCCGTCCCCGGCCGAGGTCCCTCGCGCTTGCGGCCCGTCACGAAGGGCTGGAAGAGCCGGGGCAACAGCTCCGGTGGAATGCCAGGCCCGCTGTCCTCCACCCGGACGAGCAACCGGCCGTTCGCCTGCTCAATGGATGTCCTCAACCGCGGTGCGGGCACGTCTCTCAGGGCGAGCAGTGCATTCTCCAACAGGATGACCATCACCTGTGAGAGCTGGGACTGGTCGGCCTCCACCGTGAGCGACGCGTCCTCCTCTGACTCGAAGGAGACGTCGGGCGCGAGCGAGCCCAGTCCCTGCCGCGCGGTGGAGTACGCCAGCGCGACGGTGGCTGAGACATCCACTCGGCGCAGGTCCAGCGGGCGCGGGCGACCGTAGCGCAGCAGCTCGTCCACGAAGTGACTGGCGCGGTCAATCTGCTCCCGCATGGCCGCCACCGTGTCCGGGTCCCCGCCCCTTCGCTCCAGCAGCTTGAGGTGCGCGGCGAGCACGCCCAACGGATTGCGGACCTCGTGGGCCACCGCGGACGTGAATTGTCCCAGCTCCGCCAGCCGCGCGGATTGGTCCGCGCGCGCCTCCTCACGAGAGAGCGCCACGGCCAGCTCGTCACTGGTGGCGCGGCCCTTGAGGAGGCGGCGCCCCAGCCAGGCCTGAAGCGCCTGACGCACGGGCTCGAATGCGAGCGCGGCCAGGGCCAGGAGAAAGAAGGCACCTACGCGGTACTCGGTAAGGAACGGCTGGCCGCTGCCCGACAGCAGCGTCAATACGCCAAAGAGGAAGCCCGCGGACAACACCGCCGCCACCGCGGAGTAGACGAGGCTGCGTTCAAGCAGCCGTCGGTCCGCGGCTGGCTGATGGGCATTGATGACGTGCACCAGCACCAGCAGCGCCGCCAGCACCAGGTACATTCCGAACGGCAACGCGTACCCGCCCGACAGCAACAGGGCGTTGCCGATACTGCCCAGGTACGCGAGCAGCCCGGCAATGCCCAGGCTGAGGAGGATGGGCCGTCGCTCGGGAGCTTCGCCGCGGTACGCGCGCGACAGATGCACCAGCGGCACGCTCGCCGCCGCCACGGCGAGCACCATGGTGGGCCAGAACAGGGGACCTCGCCCCATCGCCAGCGGCCCGTGCAGGACGTTGGGGAGGAACGCGCCAATGCCCGTCACCACCACCGCCACGCCGTACGCGAGCACCACCAACCGGTAGGAGCGCTGCCGGGTCACGTCATAGGCGGAGTGCAGGTATGCCGCCGCGACGAAGGCCCCACCCGCAACGAAGCGCTCCCCCACCCACGCCATGGACGGGATGCAGAGGAGCAGCAGCGCGCCCGTCCACCCCGCGGTCGCCAGACAGTAGAGCGCCAGGCCTCGTGCGTTCTGCCCCCGAAGCGCGGCCGTGAAGAACAGCAGCAGCGACACGGAGAGGACAGGCACGAGGCTGTAGGCGAACAAGGGCCCCATGCCCGTACTGTGACAGATCAGCGAGCGCCGTGAGGCGGACTCGCCGCCAAGGTATGGGCGGTGATGGCCCGGGTCATCGTCTCCCAGTCATCCGGGTGCAGGTCATGCCCCGCGTCCTGCAGTGTCACCAGGCGCGCGCCCTTGACGGCACGGCTCAAGGCCACGCCATGCGCATGGTCGATGACCGGGTCCACAGAGCCGTGGATGACCAGCAGCGGCGCTTCAATCTCACGAGTCCGGCCGTACCACTCCAGGCCACCGGACAGCCCCGCGTGGTTCAATGCACATTGAGGCGCGAGCGCGCGCCGGTAGTCCTGGACTGCTCGCGCCCGCACCCGGGCCTCGTCGAACGACCTCCGCGCACGGCCCACGCACAACCGTGAGAGTTCGACCTGGAAGCCGATGGCCTCCGCCTCGTCGGCCCAGTTCAGCGTGGCGGCCCGCTGGAAGTGCGCGAGCACTGCCGGGTCCATGCCCGGGTCCTCGAAGTCCGGCTCCGAGAAAATCTGGGCGCTGATGAGCGTCAGCGAGCGGACTCGCTTCGGGTACTTCAACGCCGCCATCTGGCAGAGCAGGCCCCCCAATGACATTCCCACGAGGTGCGCGCGCTCGATGCCATATCCATCCAGCACGGAGATGGCATCGGAGGCGAGGTCGTCCAGCGTGTAGGGCGTGGCGCCTGGCACACCGTGCGAGGAGCGCCCCGTGTCGCGGTGGTCGTAGCGGATGACGAAGTGACCCGTCCGCGCGAGTTGCTCCATGAGCCCGTCGGGCCACCCCAGCATCGAGCTGGCCGCCCCCATCAACATCAGCACGGGGGCGTCGCCCTCGCGTCCGAAGTGCTCGGTGCAGAGCCGAATGTCGCCCGATTCGATGATGCGCTCGGACATCCAGGAACCCCTTTCGACGGCCAGGAACTGGCGTGGATGACGAGTTAATAACCGACGCGTCGGTTATATTCAACCCGCACCTTTCGGGTGCCCCTCCAGGCGACACAACCTTCAGTCGAAGGACTCTCGTGGAAACACGCACCCGAGCAACGTGCGCAAGCGAGCGAGGACGTACTCCGTCAACGGCGGCGTCCGCTCCACCAACCACTGCATCGTCGCACCCGCGATGACGTCTTGAAGCAGGGCGGACACCGCGCCACGGTCGACGCTGGGAGGAAGCCGGACGGCGATGGCGTCGCGCACGAGCAGATTCCGCTCATGCGCCATCCGCCTCAACGTGGGGTCTCTCACGTCCTCCCAGGCCAGGAGCAGGTGTGCGTCGAGCGCCTCACCCTCCCCCATCACCGAGACCAGCGTCTTCAGGAAACGCCAGAGGCCCTGTGCTCCGACTTCCACGGGCAGACCGGCGAAGTACTCGCGCTTCTGCTCGGCGGTCCGCTCCATGAGCCGGAAGTAGAGGTGCTCCTTGTTCTTGAAGCGCTGGATGAGCGCCGCGCGGGACATGCCCACCGCGACGGCCACGTCATTCAGCGTGAATGCGCCCGGCCCGCTCCGAAGCAACACGGACATGGCGGCGTCGAGGATGGCTTCGTCGCTGTGCAGCTTGGGCCGGGGCACGGGCCGTAGATAACACGCGCGGCGAACGCGCGCGCTCAGCGCACCGTGGCGAGAAAGCCGTCCAGCAGCCGATTCACCTCGTCCGGAGCGTCGAGTTGCACCCAGTGCCCCGTGCCCTCCACCTTCGCGTGCGGCAGCTCTGGCACCAGGTGGTGATACGAGCCCGGTTCCTCGTTGAAGGCCGTCACGACCGACAGACGCGGCCCCGAGTAGCGCCGCAGCGGCGTCACGGGGTCGAAGTCCAACAGGGCTCCCAGTCCGCCCCGGACACCCTCTTGGGACGTGGCGCGCATCTCGGAGAGCACCCGCTCGCGGACCTCCGGCCGGGACGGCGCCAACATGGGGCCCCAGGCCTCCTCCACCACCGCGCTCCAGGCCTCGGTCGCCAGCACCGACATCAAGCCCTGGGCCTGCTCCGCTGGCATCGAGCGTCCATCCGAGGCCGGGTCGAGGAGGAACAGCCCCGCGACGCGGTCCGGATGCGCCCCCGCGTAGGCCACGCAGACGGCCCCGCCCAGGCTGTGCCCCACCAGCACGAAGCGCTGAAGCCCCAGCCCCTCCACCACCGTCCCCACGTCCCGGACGAAGTCCTCCACGGTGAAGCCGCCGTCCCGTGGCAGCTCGGACTTCCCGTGGCCTCGCAGGTCCAGTGCCACGGCACGCCGGTGCTCGCGCAGGTACGACAGTTGCGCGGCCCAGTGCGTGGTGTTGCCGGCACTCGAATGGACGAACACCACCGGCAGTCCACCCACGCCCCCATCGTCGACATTCAGCATTCCCTTGGAACCCATCATGACGGCCTCCTCTGGCCTCGAAGCGCGCGGTCATGCGCGACCTGATGCTTGTGGAGTACGGCCCATCCCTGACAGAAACTGTCAGCAATGGCTCGAGTCGACCGGGTGATGCGGCTGCTGGACTTCCTGCGGGGCAGGGACGGGACGACGGTGGCGGAGATCGCCGAGGCGCTCGACGTGAGCGCACGAACCGTCCACCGGGACCTGGCCACGCTGCGGGAACAGGGCCTTCCCCTGAGCAGTGACACAGGCCCTGGGGGCGGCGTCCGGCTGGAGCGGGACCGGGGCGTGGCGGCCGTCCACCTGTCGCAGGAGGAGGTGGTGGCGCTCTGGCTGGCCGCGAACCTGTCCGCGACGGGCAGCACGTTGCCCTGGGGCAGCGCGGCGCGCTCGGGGCTCCAGAAGCTCTTCGCCAGCGTCCCCAAGGAGCGGGGTCGGGGCATGCGTGAGCTCTGCCGCCGCGTGGTGGTGGGACGGCCGGCGAGCGCCCGCGTGCTGGCGGACGTCGGAACCCCGCCGGAGGAACTGCTCGCCGTCTTCGAGCGGGCCTTTCGCGAGCAGGTCTGCCTGTCCTTCGAATACCGCGACCGGCACGGCAAGGCGACCCGCCGCATCGTGGAGCCGCACGGGCTGCTGGTCGAATCGCCCGTCTGGTACGTGCTGGCCCGGGACGTGGAGAAGGCCGCCGCGCGCATGTTCCGCATGGACCGCATCCGCCGGGCTCGCCTCGTCCCCGACCGCCCCTTCACGCCCGACATGGAGGGACTGCGAGCCCAGGCCGAGGCCCAGCGCGCGGACGGTGCGCGCGCCTCTAGCTGAGGTAGGCTGCGCGCCCGCCGGAGCCGGAGTGCGCGCCGGAGTCACCAGGAGTCACACGGTGCGGTACTTCGCCATGGTCGCGGCCGGGGCCACCCTCTGGGGGTGCTGGGCGCTCTTCTTCCGTCCAGCGGGGCTCGCCGGGCCGCAGAACGCATTCCTCGTGCTCCTGGCCATGTCGCTCCCGGCGCCCTTCCTGTTCCGGCGCGAAGCCCTGCGCGACCGCCGAGCCACCCTGGCGATGCTCGTCGTGGCGCTGGCGGACGCGGCGAACACGGCCCTCTTCTTCGCCGCCATGGAGCGAGGGCCGGTGTCCATCGCCGTGCTGACGCACTACCTGGCGCCCTTGCTGCTGGCGCTGCTGGCCCCCTGGGTGCTGGGCGAGGAGCGCTCCACCCGGGCCCTGATAGGCGGCCCCGTGACGCTGGTGGGCCTGGCCCTGCTCATCGGCCGGCCCGACGGTGACTTCTCGGGGCTGACGGCGCTGCTGGGCGCGGGCAGTGCCTGCTTCTACGCCATCATCGTCCTGGCCGCGAAGCAGGCGGCGCGGGCCTATTCACCCATGGCCGTGACATCACTGCATGCCCCCATCTCCGCGGGCGTGCTGCTGCTCTGTTTCGGAGACCGGGTACTGCCACCCACGGTGGATGGAGGCACGCTCCTCGTGCTCGTGGGCGGCATCGTTTGCGGCCTCATTGGAAACATCCTCTTCCATACCGGTCTGCGGCACGTTCCCACCGCGGCCACGGCGGCGCTCACGTACCTGGAGCCGCTCACCGCTTCGCTGGTGGGCTGGGCCTTCTTCTCGGAGACGCTGACGCCCGTCGCCCTGGGCGGAGGCCTGTTGGTGCTGGTGACGGGCGCATGGGTGGCGGCCGAGCGACGCGCCACCCTCCAGGCCGTGCCGCTGCGCGCCGCGCCACGCTGAACGCGTGCGCCAAATCACCGCTTGCATGCTTGGGGAGTCCTTTGGTCCTCTTGGGCCCCCGCACACACTCTTCCCTCCGTTCCTGGCGACGCCGTATGCCTATGGAAACCGCAGCCGACAGCCGTGAGTATCGCGTCGTCTTCTTCTGCCCCGCGTCGAGCGCCCGGCTCGAGCGGCTGGAAGTGCCCGTGCGACGGCTGCTCTCGCGTATCCACGCGCCGCCCGCGGAGCTGGCGCCGCTCCAGGAAGCGGGCGCGCTCACCGAGGCTGGCTGGCAGGTGTTCCTGGTCCGCTCGCTGACGGAGCGCTCCGCGGCGCAGGCCATGGCGGCCTACGTCAGCGAGGCCACGTGCGCGCTGGCCGCGGAGCTGGACGCGGAGGTGCTGGGGCTCTACGTGGACGTGTCCGGTGACTCGGCGCGCATCTGCCGCTGCGGTCCCGAGGACGGTCCGGAGACATTCGCGGGCCGCCGTCAGGCCGCGCTCAACCGCACCGCCGAATGGTTGGAAGTGACGCCCGTCAGCCTCTCCGCCCTCTTCCACCTCGACCTGCCCGACGCAGAGTACGAGCCGGACGCGGATGACCGCTTCGTCGAGGAGAAGCTCCGCGAGGCCCGGACCCTCATGGAGCGATACCGCCAGGGCAAATGAGGTCTCGAACGCCCGAGGACCTCGCGGGTCGCTGCCCGCGCTGCTTCCTCCCCATTGCCCTGTGTCTCTGCGCCGAGGTGCCGTGCGTCTCCACGCGCACGGAGTTGCTCATCGTCCGGCACCACAAAGAGACGCTCAAATCCACCAACACCGCGCGCATGGCGGCGCTCGCCATTCCCCGGTGCAGCATCGTCTCCTATGGCTCGCCGGGCGTCCCCTTCGACGCCTCCGTCCTGGAGGGCGATGACACGTGGCTGCTGTTCCCGGACGCGCACCAAGAGCCCGAGCCCGGTGCGGCCTTGCCCAGCAGGCTCATCATCCTGGATGGGAGCTGGGGACAAGCACGCCGCATGGTGCAGCGAGTCCCCGCGCTGCGGCGACTGCCCGGCTTGAAGCTGCCACCGCCCGCTCCGGACTCGCGGCGCCTGCGTCGCCCGCCCCACCCGGATGGCATGTCCACGCTGGAGGCCATCGCCGGTGCGCTTGCGTACCTGGAGGGCGAACACGTCGCCCAACCGCTCCACGCGCTGCACGAGCAGATGATTGACCGCGTCCTCGCGAGCCGGGGACGGCACACCTAGCGCGCTCGACTGCAAGGGGCCGCCCCGGCCGGCGCTTCGCGCTGAGCACGACCAGTCCACTCAGGATGGGGTTGGCGCCAACACGCGTGGGCTTCAGCGCGCGGTCAGCGCGTCCAGTTCGGCGATGAGGGCGGGCACATCGCCGCGAGGAATCGCCCGACAGGGCCAGAAGCCCGCGGCGCGGTCCGTGGCGATGATGGGGATGCCTTGCTCCCGTGCCTGCGCCAGCTCGCTCAGATGGCTCTCACACCACGCTGGCGCGAGCACCACGTCCACCTGATGGAGCGTGCGCTGGACCTGAGCCGTCACCTTCCGCACTCGCGGGTGGTTCAGGTGTCGTGGGTCCGTGCCCTCGGCGGGGCGCACCCAGAGGCTCCACTGGGGCCGTTCGTCGAGCACCGCCAAGGCTTCTCGCAATCCGCCGCGCGCGAGAGCGGGCCCGGCGAGGAGGGCCACGTGCGGGCCGTGGTGCTGGGGCAGACGGGGCGCCTGGGGCGGTTCGCGGTCCGATGGAAAGTGCAGCCTGCGGAGCTTCTCCGGAGCGTGTCCGGCCAGCCGCAACCGCTCGAGGGCGAGCTCGCCTCGCACCCAGATTTCATCCGCGAGGACTCGCTCCGCCTCCTGCCGCGCGACGTCCTCCGCGGAGGCGCGGTGGTTGCGAAGGAAGGCCTCCTCCGGGTGTCTCGCGGCCGCGGCGTCCAGGTCCGCGTGCAGTGCCCTCAACGAGGGCAGGTCCTCCACCAGCACGCAGCGCGCGCCCCGGCGGCGGGCCACCGCGAAGACCTCCCGGGCACCGAGCGCTGGCGCGAGCACCGTCTCAACCGACGCCGGAAGCAGCGCAGAGGCAGCCTGCGCCCATCGCTTGCGAAGGGTGAAGCGGGCCTGCAGTGTCGCCGCCGTCGAGCGCGCCGCGACGCGCATCCCCGCCTCCACGGCCCCCCAGCCTGGCAGACCCCAGACGCGGAAGCCCTCGGGCACCGGTAGCGTCCGGCGGGTCCAGGCGTGGCGCAGGCGGGTGGGAAGGGGGCCCCAATCGGGCAGTCTCGGCAGCGCCCAGGGGGCCAGCACCTCTGCCTCGCGCGTGAGCAGCGATGCGAGGTGGGAGAGCCAGGGGGCGGGCTCCGGTGCGAGAACCAGGTTCATGGCGCCCGGGCCTCCGACCGTGGGACTTCGACACGGGCGTGGCATGCGGTCTCCCCGCACGTCAGGCACGTCCGCTTCCGCGCCTCGGGGTTCAGCAGGCGTCGCCGGTTCTCGGCGATGGTGCGCTCCTCGAGCACGGCGCCAGAACCGGTGTCTTCGACTCGGCGCACGACGCGGTTGATGCGCAGGGTTCCCTCGGGAAGCTCGAGAAGGGACTCGTCCTCGGACCACAGCCGTGAGCGTGTCCGGGGGGCGTCCGCCCCATGGATGGAGAGCCGCAGCTTCCCGTCCGAGACGCGGGCACCGAGCCGCACCGGTCCCTCACGAGGCGCCACCACCAGGTCCACATAGGGCCAGGCCACCGTGGCATCCATTCCCCACAGCGCGCCTGGCGGCGGGGGCACCGCCTCCATCGTGTGCCCCCAGCGCTCCAGGATGTGCCAGCCCTGGCGTGCGGCGAACTCGAAGAGCGCATTGGCCAGAAGGCAGATGCCGCCCCCGATGGACGGGGTGAGACAGCCACCGCTCAGCGCCAGCCCATGCCGGTAACCCTTGCGCTCCGTCAGCCGGCCAAGCGTGCGCCAGAAAGAGAGGGGCCTGTCCGGAGCGAGGAGGAGGCCATCGAAGGCCGGTGCCGCCAGACGTACGTTGTGCTGCTTGCCCGCTTCGAGCACAGGGTCCGCGTCCGAGTCCGCGCGCTCCAGATTCACGGTGTGCGAGCCGAGGAGCACGCCCTTCTCGTGAGTGGGCGCCAGGAGCGGGCGCGGCCAGCGCTCGGGTGTCGCGGACCACCGCACCAACCGGTTCGCCTGGAGCATCAACTGCTTGCTTCGCCTCCACAGCAGGGCGTGGGCGGATAACTCCAGGAGTCGGGGAGCGATGGGAGGCGAGGGCATGTCCGAACATTCTGCAAGGGCGGCGCCAGGGAAGGAAACACCGGGGTCTGACACCACTCATGCACGGGCGCGGCTGCAGGGACACCCGCCTGGAATTCCCCCGCCTCTTCGGCGTCACCCGACGGTGTGGGCTGTTAGACTTGCCGCATCATGACCCGCGCCCAGCCCTCGGACACCGTGGTCCTCTTCGACGGCGTGTGCAACCTGTGCAACGGCACGGTCCTCTTCATCATCGACCGGGACCCGGACGCGCGCATCCGCTTCACGGCGCTGCAGTCCCAGCGGGCCGCCGCGCTGCTGGCGCCTCATGGCGTCGTGCCCAAGGAGGAACCGGACAGCTTCGTCCTCCTGCAGGACGGCAAGCTGTACGAGCGGTCCACGGCCGCGCTCCGCGTCGCGCGGATGCTGAAGGGGCCGTGGCGATTTCTCTACGCCTTCATCGTGGTGCCCCGGCCGCTGCGCGACCTCGTCTACCGAATCATCGCGCGCAACCGCTATCGCTGGTTCGGCCGGGAGGCGCAGTGCCGCATCCCCACGCCCGAGCTGCGAGCCCGCTTCCTTCCGGAGACCGCGCCATGAAGACCCGCATCGCCCACGTGGTGAATGCCGTCACCATTGTCGCCGCCGTGGGAATCGCCGGAGCGCTCTACTCGAAGCTGCCGGACCCGGTGCCCACCCACTGGAACTTCCAGGGCCAACCGGATGGGTTCACGCCCAAGCCGCTCGGCGCGTTCCTGGGGCCCGCGGTGATGACCGGTGTGTGGCTCCTGTCCCTCTTCACGTCGCGAGCATCCGCCCGAGCCGCCACGCGCCGGGGCCCCGCGGTGCTGGTGCACGCGCTGGTCATCGTCATCATCGGCGTCGTGAGCTCCGCCTCGCTGCTGGCCGCGGTGAAGCAGTCCGCTCCGGAAGGCTCGCTGGTCCGGGCCCATGGCATGAAGGACGTGTCGGAAGAGGACTGACGCGCGCCAACGCACAGCAGGCGTTGGCGTCGGTAAAGCAGGCCGCGCCGAAAGGACCTCGGGTCCAGGCGTCGGCGAAGAGGCACCCTCCAGCGAAAATCTCGCGAGCGCCTCCGCCCTCAGCAAGCGTTGACGTCGGTGCAGCGCGCCTTCTTCATCTCCGTGGCGAAGGGGCTGGGCGCCAGGAAGCCGGTAACACGTGGCTGGGTGAGCACCTTGCCCTCCGGCGAGATGAACGCCACGGTGGGCAAGCCCTCCACACCAAAGCGCTCCAGCAACGCGTCCAGCGAGTCCTCGCTGTTCGTCGCGTCAATCTTGATGTTGAGGAAGCGCCCCTCGTCGGACTCGGAGATGACCTGCTGCGCGGGGTACGTGTCGCGGTCCAGCTCCTTGCAGGCCGCACACCAGTCCGCGAAGAAGTCGATGAGCACCGGCCGGCCCTCCGCCTTCGCCTGTGCGAGCACCTGGTCGAAGGCCTCCGGGGAGAAGGTGGCCTGCTTCGCCGGCATGACGTGGTGCCACTGCCAGGACGGTGCGCGCGGCGGCTCGGCGAGCCCCAGGCTCACCCACAACGTGCCCACCGGGCCCGCGTCCAGCGCACCGCCGCGCAGCACCAGCGCCGCGACGACGAGCGCCACGCCCAGCGCCTTGAACGAGAACTCCCGCGCGCCTTCCTTGAACGAGCGATGCACCGCGCCCAGGGCCACGCCCACCACCACCAGCAGCGCGGCGATGACGGCTCCTGGCACCCGGCCGACCTGAAGGCCCAGCCCCTTCACCACGTCCCGCGCCCAGGGGAAGGCGTCCTTGAGATAGCTGAAGGCCAGGGCCACCAGCATGATGCCCAGCACGCTCTTCACCCACTCCATCCACACGCCGCCGCGCGGCAGCCGGACGGTGAAGACGCCGATGAGGAAGAACGGCACGCCGATGCCCAGCGCGTAGACGAACAGCAGCGACGCGCCCAGCGTGGTGTTGGCCGACTTCGCCACGAAGGCCAAGAGGCCTGTCAGCACCGGGCCGGTGCACGGCGCCGCCAGGAAGCCGGACACGCTGCCCATCAGGAACGCGCCCGCCACACCCGCGCCGCCCACGGCGTTGAGCTTCGTCTGGAACGACGACGGCAGCGCCAGCTCGAACGCGCCGAACATGGACGTGGCCAGCAGCAGCAGGAACACCGCCAGGCCCGTCACCACCGCCGGGTGCCCCAGCATCGACCCGAACGCCTGGCCCGTCTTCGCCGCCAACACGCCCAGCGCGCTGAACACCACGCCCATGCCCACGATGTAGGAGGACGTCAGGAGCAGCGCGCGGCCCCGGCCCTCCGTCTTGCGCGCGCCGAAGACGGACACGGTGATGGGGATGAGCGGATAGACACACGGCGTCAGCGCGGTGAGCAACCCACCCGCGAACACCACCGCCGCGCCCACCGCGAGGCTGCCGGATTCGAGGAACCGGGCCGCATCCAGGTTGGCATTGGGGCCCGTGGGCAGCAGCCATGGCACCACGGCCACCGCCACTCCGGCCAGCACCGCCATCACTCCGAGCTTCTTCGCATCCATGCGCGCGTGACTCCGTGGTCCCAGGCCCCCTTGTATACGCAGGCCCGGGGCCCCGGGCTACTGCGCAGGAGGAGCAAGCGGGGAAGCAGGCGTCTTCAGTCCGGCGGAGCGTGCCAGCCCCATGACGCCCTCCACCGCCGCGGCGATGTAACCAAACGGATTGGCCCCATCCACCGCGGTGACGTGCACCTCGCCCATCTTCTGCTGGAAGGCCGCGGCCACCTGGGGGAGCTGCTGCGCCAGGGTCATCTGGATGACCTCCGGGCTGACGCTGTTCTCGATGTCGCGCAGCGCGCGCGCCTTGCCCAAGTCCAGCTCCTGCTGCGCCTGGTCCTTGCGCACACTCAGCTCGGCGATGGCCACCTCCGTCTCCACGATGAACCGCCGGGCCTGCACCACCTGGAGCTCCGCGTGGAGCCGTTCGGCCTCCTGCTGGTGCGCGGCCATCTGCACCTCGTGCCACGCGGTGGCCTGTTCGTGCTCACGGCGCAGACGCTCCAGCTCCAGCTGGGCCTTCGCGCCGGCCTCCTCCTGTTCGCGGCGCAGCTTCGCCAGCTCCACCTCCTGCTCGTGCCGCTGGCGTGACAGCTCCAGTTCCTGCTCACGCTGCTGCCGCGCCAGCTCCATCTGCGCCTTGGCGTTCTCCGCCTCCTGCGCGCGCTGGAGCCGCACCAGCTCGATTTTCGCCTGCGCGGCCTCGGACTCCTGCGCCAGCTTCAGCTTCTCCAGCTCCAGCTTCGCGCGCCCGGCCTCCGTGTCCTGCTCGCGCTTGAGCTTCTCCAGGGCCACGCGCTGGCGCGCGACCTCCGCGTCCTGTTCTCGCTGGAGCTTCTCCATCTCCACCTGCGCGCGGCTGACGGCCAGCGCCCGCTCGGAGACGATTTTTGCGTCGGCCAGACGGGACTCCGCGGACAGCGCGTCCAGCTTCGCCTGTTCGTCGGCCACCTGCTTCTTCTGGCGCACCTCCTGCTCGGCGGCCATCTTGGCCAGCGCGACCTCGCGCTCTACGGTGGCCTGCTCCTGCTTCAGCGTGCGCTCCTGGGCGAGCTTCGCCTCGGCCACGCGCGCCTCCACCGCCAGCGCCTCCAGCCGGGCCTGCTCCTCCGCCGTCTGCTTCGTCTGGCGCACCTCCTCCTCGGCCGCCAGCCGCTGGAGGCTCAACTGACGCTCGGCTTCCGTCTCCTCGCGGTGGACGAAGCGCTCCTTGGCCAGCTCCGCCTCGCGCGCCTGCCGCTCCTGCTCATGGCGGAAGCGCGCCTGCATGTTGGCGAAGACGGTGGAGGACAGGACGCGCACGTCCTGGATTTCAATCGTGTCCAGGATGACGCCCCAGCCCGCGTCCGTCTGGTCCTCCAGGCGCCCCCGGCCCGACAGCACCGGCGCGATCTCCCGCACCAGCTCCGCGGCGATGCCCTCCTTGCGCTTGGAGAGGCACTCCTCCACGGACATGTTCGCCACCAGCCGCCGCGCGGCGCCGACGAACATCTCCCGCAGCAGCTCCGCCAGCTTCTCCTGCGCGCGCTCCGGGAAGGAGAAGTTGAGCATGCGGAAGGCCACCAGCGGGTCCGAGATTCGGTACACCGCCAGACCCGTCACCTGCACGCCCACCTTCTCGTGCGTCACCTGGTCCGCGGTGAACTGGAGTCGCTGGATGCTGGTGGGGACAATGGCCACCGAGTCCCCCGGCAGCTTGAAGCAGCTGGCGCCCTGGCCGCTGACCTCCCGCACCCGGCCGCGCCGCATGTGGACCAGGAACTCACTGGGCCGCGCGGTGACGAGCCCCCAGCGCTTCATCTTCTCCGGATCCTCCGCGGGCTTGCCGGCACGCCACCCGTCCACGTAGCGCGGCTGTTCCAGCTTGCCTCCACCCCCTCCGTCCATCCGGGCCAGGTGGGTCCTCCCGCCGCCCTCCCCCGTCTCCTGCGCCTCCTTCGTGCGGGCCGTCTGCTTCGCGCTCATGTGCGTGCCTCCCTGTGGTGGCCCCCACCCGTGCAGGCGGCCGGCCAGGGAGGGGCTCGCCGGGAAATCAAGAGGTTGGCCGGAGGGCGTGCGCCATTCTGGGGCACCTCGTCCCAGGACGGCGCGCCCGGACTGATCCACGACGGCGCGGCGTTGACTTAAGACGTCCTATTGGGAGCACGCACCCACACCCGCAGCGCTCCTGATGTTCGCTTGACCCGAAGGCGCCCCTTTTTATATTTGACCAGTCCGGTCCACATTCAGGTGTGACGGTGTAGGCTCCCCTGCGGCAAAGGCGCTCCGAGGCGCCGGTCGACGTCCCCTCCAGGAAGGTGTTGGAAGCAATGGTGAAGCTGCCGATCTACATGGACAACCACGCCACCACCCCGCTGGACCCGCGGGTGCTGGAGGCGATGCTGCCCTACCTGCGAGAGGACTTCGGTAACGCGGCCAGCCGTAATCACGTGTTCGGCTGGAAGGCCGAAGCGGCGGTGAACAAGGCCCGGCAGCAGGTGGCCGAGCTCATCGGCGCGGCCGAGCAGGAGATCGTCTTCACCTCGGGCGCCACCGAGTCCGACAACCTGGCCATCAAGGGCGTCATCGAGTTCTACAAGTCCAAGGGTGACCACATCATCACCCTCAAGACGGAGCACAAGGCCATCCTGGACACCTGCAAGCGCCTGGAGCGCGTGCGGCAGGAGCGGCTGGACGAGCTGAAGCTGCTGCGGCTGGCGCAGCTGGCGGGCCAGGACGTCACCGAGGACAACCAGTCGGAGCTGCTGGCGAAGTACGACGTGGACTCCGACGAGACGTACCGGAAGTGGGCCGAGCTGCCCACCGGCGGCGCGCGCGTCACCTACCTGGACGTGGAGCCCGACGGCCGGGTGAGCCTGGAGAAGCTGGCTGCGGCGATGACGCCGAAGACGGTCCTGGTCTCCATCATGTTCGCCAACAACGAGATTGGCGTGGTCCAGCCCGTCGCGGAGATTGGCGCGCTGTGCCGCTCCAAGGGCGTGCTCTTCCACTGCGACGCGGTGCAGGGCATCGGCAAGGTGCCCTTCGACGTGGAGGCCATGAAGGTGGACCTCGCCTCCATCACCTCGCACAAGATGTACGGCCCCAAGGGCATTGGCGCGCTGTACGTGCGCCGCCGGCCGCGCGTGCGCATCGCGCCCATCATCGACGGCGGCGGTCACGAGCGCGGCATGCGCTCCGGCACGCTGAACGTGTCGGCCATCGTCGGCTTTGGCATGGCGGCCGAGCTGGCTCGCAAGGAGCTGCCCGAGGAGTCGGCGCGCATCCTTCGCCTGCGTGAGAAGCTGCGCAAGGGCCTCACGGACGCGCTGGACATGACCATCATCAACGGCTCGATGGAGCACCGGCTGCCGGGCAACCTCAACATCTCCTTCGCCCACGCGGAGGGTGAGTCCCTGATGATGGGCATCAAGGACGTGGCGGTGTCCTCCGGCTCGGCGTGTACGTCCGCCTCCCTGGAGCCCTCCTACGTGCTGCGCGCGCTGGGCGTGGACGAGGAGCTGGCGCACAGCTCCATCCGCTTCGGCCTGGGCCGCTTCACCACGGAGGAGGAAGTCGACTACGTGGTGAACCTCGTAGTGGACAAGGTCCGCAAGCTGCGCGACATGAGCCCGCTCTACGAGATGGCCAAGGAAGGCATCGACCTCAAGAGCATCGAGTGGACGGCGCACTAGCGCCTTCCCAGGTAGACAGGGGGGCCCAGGCCCCCTCGCCCGGAGGGCGTTGCCCGCCGGAACCTTTGGTGAGAAGCATCCGTTGAAGGAGCAGGCATGGCTTACAGCGACAAGGTCATCGAGCACTACGAGAACCCCCGGAACGTCGGGACGCTCGACAAGGAAGACCCGAACGTGGGCACCGGCCTGGTGGGCGCGCCCGCCTGCGGCGACGTGATGCGCCTGCAGCTCAAGATTTCCGAGGACGGGCTCATCGAGGACGCCCGCTTCAAGACGTTCGGCTGCGGGTCGGCCATTGCCTCGTCGTCGCTCGTCACCGAATGGGTGAAGGGCAAGACGGTGGACCAGGCGATGACCATCTCCAACAAGGACGTGGCCCGCGAGCTGTCGCTGCCGCCGGTGAAGATTCACTGCTCCGTGCTGGCCGAGGACGCCATCAAGGCGGCCATCGAGGACTTCAAGAAGAAGCGCGCCGCGCGTCAGGCCAAGGCGTCCTGACGTTCGGGAAAGGGAGAGGCGAACCATGAGCGAGCAGGCGACCCAGGAGACGACGCAGCGCCAGGCGCCTGCCACCGCGCCCGTGGCCAAGCCCCCCAAGGGCATCACCATTGCCGACAGCGCGGTGGCTCGGCTGAAGGAGTTGCTGGAGCAGCGGCAGACCCCCGAAGCCGGCCTCCGGCTGGCCGTGAAGGGTGGCGGCTGCTCGGGCCTCCAGTACTCCATGGAGTGGTCGGAGAAGTCCCGCGAGCGCGACAAGATTTTCGAGAAGGACGGCGTGCGCGTCTTCGTGGACCCGAAGAGCTACCTGTACCTCATCGGCACCGAGCTGGTGTTCGAGCAGACGCTCATGGCCTCCGGCTTCAAGCTGAACAACCCCAACATCAAGGCGGCCTGCGGCTGCGGAGAGAGCTTCTCCGTCTGACGCGGCACCACGCGCTCCGCCCCCCTCGCCGGGGTGGAGCCGCCGCCACGCGGGCCCGGCCAGCCGCCGGGCCCTTTTCGTTTGTCCCCTCCCTGCATTGGAGAGCCCCCCTTTGAGGACCCACTTCGACGTCTTCGGCCTGAAGCGCGCCTATGACGTGGACGTGCCGGCGCTGGAGAAGCAGTACCGCGAGCTGTCGTTGCAGCTCCATCCGGACCGCGTGGCACAGGCCAGCGCGCGCGAGCGCCTGCAGGCCCTGGAGGGCACCACCGCCCTCAATGAGGCCTTCAAGACGTTGAAGGACCCGGTGCGCCGCGCCTTCTACCTGCTCAAGCTGCACGGCATCGACCTGGACCGCGAGGACGCGGGCGCGCAGAAGGACATGCCCCTGGCCTTCCTGGAGGAGGTCATGGACCTGCGCGAGTCGCTGGACACCGCCATGGCGAAGAAGGACCTGGGCCGCGCCCGGGCCATGGCGGACGACGTGGAGGCCCGGAAGAAGGCGGCCCTCACCGAGGCGGCGGAGTCGCTTCGCACCCTGGAGGCCGACGCGCCAGGGGCCGGCGGGCAGGAACTGGTGAGAAAGGCATCGCACGCGCTGGGGCGGGTGCGCTACTTCACGCGCTTCCTCGAGCAGGTGGACGCGTTCGAGGAGGAGATTCAGGCGTGAGCAAGAACGGCTACCTTCAGATTCACGACCCGCTGAAGCCCAAGGGGCAGGCGGTGGGCATCGACCTGGGCACGACGAACTCGCTGGTGGCGGCGGTGGTGAAGGACCAGCCCGTCTGCGTCCCAGTGGACGAGGGCGACGCGCTGTTCCTCCCCTCCGTGGTGCACTACGCGAAGGACGGCGGCGTGGTGGTGGGCGCCCGGGCCCGGAAGCTGGCGTCCGAGCACCCCACCGACACCATCGCCTCCGTGAAGCGCTTCATGGGGCGCAGCCCGGACGACGCGGAGACGCGGAAGCTGGGGCACTACAAGTTCGCGCCCGGCGCCAAGGTGGTGCGCTTCGACGTGGCGGGCGGCACGCCGGTCACGCCCATCGAAGTCTCCGGTGAGGTGCTGCGCGCCCTCAAGCGCCGCGCGGAGGCCCACTTCTCCACCAAGGTGGAGCAGGCCGTCATCACCGTGCCCGCCTACTTCGACGACGCCCAGCGGCAGGCCACCAAGGACGCCGGCCGGCTGGCCGGTCTTGAAGTGCTGCGGCTGCTCAACGAGCCCACCGCCGCCGCGCTGGCCTACGGCCTGGACAAGGGCAGCCAGGGCACCTTCGCCGTCTACGATTTGGGCGGCGGCACCTTCGACATCTCCATCCTCAAGCTGGTGGACGGGGTGTTCGAGGTGAAGTCCACCGGCGGCGACTCCGCGCTGGGTGGCGATGACTTCGACCGGGCGATTGCTCAGCGTGTACTGGAGACGCTGGGCGCGTCCGAGGCGCCGGCTCCCGCCTTGGTGGCGGAGGTGCTGGCGGCCTCGCGCAAGGCCAAGGAAGCGCTCACCGACGCTTCGTCGGTGGAGTTCACCGCGGGTGGGCAGACGCACTCGGTGAAGCGCGAGGACTTCGACGCCTGGGTTCAGCCCTACGTGCAGAAGACGGGCACGGTGTGCCGGCGGGCGATGAAGGACGCGGGCGTCACGGCCGGGGAGCTGGACGGCGTCATCCTGGTCGGCGGCGCCACGCGCGTGCCAGCGGTGCGCCGCTACGTGGCGGAGCTGTTCGGCCGCGAGCCGCTGGGCGACATCGACCCGGACCAGGTGGTGGCGCTGGGCGCGGCGGTGCTGGCCAACCTGCTCACCACGGCGGACCGTCAGGACGACGTGCTGTTGCTGGACGTGATTCCCCTCTCCCTGGGCCTGGAGACGATGGGCGGCATCGTGGAGAAGCTGATTCAGCGCAACTCCACCATCCCCACCACCGCGGGCCAGGTGTTCACCACCTTCAAGGACGGGCAGACGGGCCTGGACGTCCACGTGCTCCAGGGCGAGCGCGAGCTGGTGGAGGACAACCGCAGCCTGGCGCGCTTCACCCTGTCCGGCATTCCGCCCCTGGCCGCGGGCATGGCCCGGGTGGAGGTCCGCTTCCAGGTGGACGCGGACGGCATCCTCTCCGTCAGCGCCCAGGAGCAGAGCACCGGCGTCAGCCAGTCGATTACGGTGAAGCCCAGCCACGGCCTCACGGATGAGGAGATCGAGCAGATGCTGCTCGACTCCATCGACTACGCCGAGGACGACATCCAGGCCCGGCAGGTCCGTGAGCAGCGGGTGGACGCCGAGCGCGTCCTGGCCGAGGCGGACCGGCAGTTGGGCGAGCACGGCTCGCTGCTCCAGGAGGGGGAGCGCGCCGTCATCGATTCCGCCATCGCCCGCGTGCGCGAGCTGATGAAGGGCGAGGACCACCTGAAGCTGAAGGAGGCCGTGCACGCGCTGGACGAGGCGTCCCGCCCCTTCATCGAGCGGGTGATGAATCAGGCCATCACCCAGGTGGTGGCTGGCCACTCCGTGGAGGACTACTGACGTGCCCAAGGTGACTTTCAAGAGCCCCCTGGCCGAGGTCAGCGCCGACGTGCCCACCGGCACCACCCTGCTGGACGCCGCCGAGGCCTGCGGCGCCCAGGTGGGGCATAGCTGTGGCGGGGTCTGCGGCTGCTCCACCTGCCATATCTGGGTCCGCAAGGGCCTCGACTCGCTGAGCGAGCAGACGGACGCGGAGGCGGACCGCCTGGACATGGGCTTCGACGTCCGCCCCTATTCCCGGTTGAGCTGCCAGACGGAGCTGGGCGCCGAGGACATCCTGGTCGAAATCACCGAGGAGTCCCTCACCGCCTTCATGGACGAGAACCCCGTCCTGCGCCGTTCGCTCGAGGCCGAGGGAAAATGGCCGCTGAAGAAGTGAGGTTGTTACGTAGTGCTTGACGGGGCGGGGCAGTGGCTCTATACGTCCGGCCCATCGCAGCGCCGCACCGCGATGCCCCACCTGCCCAGGTGGTGGAATTGGTAGACACACTAGATTCAGGGTCTAGCGCCTGCAAGGGCATGGAGGTTCGAGTCCTCTCCTGGGCACAAAGTTGAGAAGGGGCCCCGGTTTCAAACCGGGGCCCCTTTTCGCTTTTCAGGGGTCAGGAACGCGCGGGCTCCACGGCATCGTGCGCCACGTGGTTCGCGGCCTCCCGCGCGAGGCTCCCGCCCTTGCGCAAGTCGCGGATGCGAATCTTCCGCAGGTGGACGGAGACGGCCCCCACCGCGACCTGGCTGATGACGGTGCCCAGGTGCGTGAGCGTGGAGAAGGCCGCCGCGTCCTCCGGCGAGGCCCCCAGGCTGCGAGCCGCCCAGCTCGTCACGAAGTAATAGATGCCCATGCCCGCGGGGACGCCCGGGAGCGACTGCCCCAGGGAGATGGCCCCCAGCACCACCGCCCCGGCGAAGAGTCCGCCGGAGATGCCGATGCCGTGCAGCGCCAGGCCATAGGCCAAGGCGGAGGCCAGCACTGGCGCCACCGAGAAGACGAACACCTTCGCCATGCCGGTGAAGGAGCGCGCGGTGCCCAGGCCCTCGCTGACGTGATGGAGGAAGCCCTCCACCCGGGGGAGCTTGTGGCGGCGGTGCAGCGCGAAGGCGAGCGGGCCGGACCAGTGCGCCAGCAACACCACCAGCGCGACCAGTCCCACGCAAAGTGACACGGCCACCTTCAGCTCCCCTTGGAAGCGGGACAGCGTCTGGCCGAAGGGGCCGAGCAGCGACAGCGTGACGAGCAGCATCAGCGCCGCGAACTCCATCAGCTTGCAGACGCCCACGGTGCCCAGACACCGGAGAAAGGGGATGCGCTGCGTCCTCGACAGGAGGAAGGAGCGCATGACGTCGCCCAGCTTTCCCGGCAGCGCGTTGTGGACGAAGGCGCCGATGGCCACCAGGTGGTAGCGCTCCTTGAAGGGCACCGGCCGGCGGAGGGTGCGCTGCCACTGCACCGCGCGCAGCGGGATGATGGAGGCCTGGAGCAGCATGAAGGGCACCAGCCACACGAGGTGACCGGGCAAGTCCCTCACGAAGTCCCCCAGCGGGAAGCGTGGCTGGAGCAGCGGCCCCGTGCCGCTCAAGTTCCACTTGAAGAAGGCAGTGGACAGCAGGACGACGGACAGCACGAGCCCGAAGACGGCGAGCAGCGCCTTGATCAACGCCCGGCCTCCGGCGTGCCTCGCCCTCCCCTTCACGGCACCAACCGGAGTCGTGGGGTGTTTTCGAGATAGGCCGCCGCGAGCCGCTCATGGAGCTGTACGCAGTGCGAAAGGCCGGACAGGTCCACGGGAGCCTTCGCGGGCCAGCACACCAGGCTGTTGGCCTCCGTGCGCGTCAGTCCACCGTGCGAGCCGAACTCCCAGGCGAAGCCCACGGTGCCTCCGCGCTTCACGGCTTCGCCGAAGAGGACCATGTCCCCCGCGGTGGACATGGTTGGGAGTACGCGGAGGAAGTCCGCCACCGCGCGCTTGCTGAACTCGGTGGACAGTGGGGCCCGGTCCAACGTGTCCAAGGTGTAGACGCCGTCGCGTACGAGCGCGACCGCGCTATTGCCCCGTCGCAGCGCAACAAGGCCGATGTCCGGGCTCCGCGTCACCCGGGCGAGGACATCGGGGTGGCGCGCGAGCAGGGACATGGCTTCCAGCGGCTTGGGCTCGCCGGACAAGTACACATGGGCGAAGTTGCCGCAATCGACAGCCACCGGCGTGAATGGCGCTCGCGGCTGAGTGTCCGGCTCCGGTCGAGTCCTTCCGTCGCAGAGTCCGCGGACCACGTCGTCGGAGAGGGGTCCGTCACCGTGGGGCGCCATCAACCACTGCTCCAGAGGTTGGCCCCTCCGCTGCTCCCAGGGCAGACAGTCCACGTGCCCGTGGTCGGAGAGGAAGACGACGTCGTAGGGCTGCTCCACCGCGCCCGCCACGGCGTACAACTCCGCGAGGTACGCATCCACGCGGTACAGCTCGGCGCGGGATTGTTCGGAGCGCGGCCCCCGACGGTGGGCCACCTCATCGTAGTTACCGTAGACCAGATAGATGACGGGCACACCCCGCGCCATGTCCACCAAGGACTTGGTGAAGGCGAAGCTCCAACCCAGCCGCTGGAGGAAGACGTGGCTGAAGAGGAACGCCGGCTCGTGGCGCCAGTCGTGGAGCCCACGAGCCCAGTGGACGACTTCGCGCGCCGCGGCCCAGGTGTCCATGCCCAGGGAGCGCAGGTAGTCCCAGATGCCGCGCGTGCGCGCGCTGAGCAGCCCCAGCATCTCGTATGAGAACGAGCGAGACATCTGCTCGAAGCTGGCCAGCGTGCTCATGCTCAGCGCGTTCTCGGCCCCCGCGCGGAACAGGGAGAAGTACCCGTGTCCCCCACCGTCGAGCAGGCTGGTGCGGCCCGCGCCGCGCAGACGCTGATCAATGGCCAGCGCATCCGCCGGGGTGTTCATCTGGACCTTGCGGCCCAGCTCGCGGTCGAACCACGAGTACGCCGGCAGGTTGGAGTGGCGCATGCCGTAGAGCAGGCCCGCCTGGAAGTAAGGCGTGGACGTGGGCGCTCCCCAGAAGGCCTCGTCCAGATGAAAGGCCCCCGAGCGGACGAGCCGCGACAGGAAGGGCATCCGCCCCGCGACGAGCGCTTCATCCAGCAGGCTCTTGGGGACGCCATCCAGGTGGACGAGGAGCAGCTTCCTCGCCCTGCGTCCTGGCGAGGGCGGGACCGTCTCCTGGACCTGGCGCACGAGGCCGTGGGCCCATAGGTGCATCGCTGGTGGAAGCACAGCGCTCACGGGTGTCGCCTCCCCTCCTCCGGCAGCCAAGATGGGCACTTGAGAGGACAGCCGCCCCAGGGTGTGAGCCGCCTTCCAGGAGAGCGGGCGGGCAACCGCCGACGTTTCCTGGGAGAGGCCGACCCTGGACAAGAACGGAAGCAAGCGGGCGGGCGCCGTGAGCCACCTCCCCCCCTACTGTCGCGTCAACCTACACGCGGCAGCCACCCGGCCATGGTTGTGACTGGACGGGTGGCGCAGCGCCGCATTCCCCGCGTCAGGAGCACAAAGCACGCGGCTCATCTGGCTCAGCGCAGCTTCACGTACTCACCCAGGTCGCCAAAACCGATGAGGTCGGCTCGGCCATCGTTGTTGATGTCCACGGCGAAGCGAGGGTGCCTGTTCACACGCCAGTCTCCGACGCCGTAGACAAAATCCGGCGACATGAGCGTGGACGCAGAGAAGCTGGAGCCCGTCGACAGGGCGGCGCGGGTCTCACTCTCTCCAAACCCAACAATGTCGGCCCTGCCATCACCATCGACGTCCGCGACGGTGCGCACATGGCGATCCACACGCCATCCCTGGTCCCAGGTGAACTCAGAAGTCCATTGCTGGGTTGGATTGAAGCCAGTGCCCGTGTTGTTGGCCAGCGCGACGTATACGCCACTCTTGGAGAAGCCAACGATGTCCGCCCTACCATCGCCATTGACGTCCGCGACGGCGCGCACGGAATTGGGCACAAACCACTGCTGGTTTACGCCAAAATCTCCCAACCAGAGCCTGGAAGCACCGAACGAAGAGCCCGTGGAAAGAGAAACATATACACCCGCATCACCAAACCCAACGACATCTGCCTTACCATCACCATTGACGTCCGCGACGGTGCGCACATGGCTCTCCACTCGCCATTGACCGGCATTGTAGCCAAAATCCCCCACCCAGAACTGGGGCGCACCAAAGCCGAGGCCATTCGACAGCGCGACGTGTACGCCAGCGTCATGGAAGCCAATGAGATCCGCCTTGCCATCGCCATTGACGTCCGCGACGGTACGTGGGTGCCGGTCCACGCGCCAGTTCTGAGCATAGCCGAAAGCTTGAAGATGGAGCAGCGAGGGAGCGAAGTAACCGGCATCTAGAGATGGGGGCACGTACACGGTCCGGGAGACAAACACGCCCGAATAGCCGAAGCCGACGATGTCGGGGAGTCCATCACCAGTGACATCCCCCATGACACGCTCGTGGTGGCCCACCTCCCACCCTCCAGCGCTCTGGTCAGCGCCAAACTGGCGCCCCCACATCGAGTCACCGTAGAGCAGGGCGGCGCCCTTGATGTCATACTGACTCAACCGACCGCCCCGACGCCAGCGACTGTCGCCACACTCATACATGACCGAATCGAAATCGACGTCTTCCCCGAACACCGTATCGGCGTCGTCAGCCCCCCTCCCCCGACAACTGGACGAACTGATTCTCGCCTCCTCATTGGCGAAGCCGAGCGCATGACCGAATTCGTGGACCGCCATGGCACGGATGCAGCGCTCCCGCGTGTCCTGACAGTCCTGCATCCAATGCTGGAAAGAGAGGTTGAGCACCATGGCGCCATAGAGCGCCTCATTGAGCCACCCCAAGCCATTCGTAAAGGAGCCATCGGAGGTATCTTCAATGAGGATGCGGATGCTCCCCGGATTCCCGAGACACGCCCCCCAGCCAGTGAAGTCGAGCGGCGTGACCAGGCCCCAGGTGCCCTCGACCGCGCTCCGCACCCATTCTCGTTCGACATCGCCAGCGGCCGATGGGTTCTCCCAGCAGACGGAGATGGTTCGAGAATCCCAAATGTATGTCGAGGCAGCGTAAAGCCCTGCCGAGTCAGCATCGATGGTCGCCTCCTGATCGAACGATGTCAGCGCATCGTCGGATCCACCACAACCCGTGACGAGGAGGCCTCCCACGAACGTCAGGATGAGAGGCAGAGCATGGAAGGTCAGGGTTCGCCGCACGAGGCTCTCACTTGTCTGGACGGGAACCGTCCGGCTCCGGAATGGGGGTATCAACGGCGGAAACAATGCATTGAAGCGCGAAGGATGGACACACACCTGCTGCTCAACCCCTAACGGATGATATACGACACCCTGCCAGCACAGGCGCTGTCCCGAGCACAGCCAACGCGAATCCGGTACGTACCCGCGACCTTCGCCGTGTACCGGATGTGGGAGAGGCTGTCATAGGCATCGTCGTTGCTCGCGACCCCGGTATACGTATTGGTGCTGGTCTCGTATCGATCCAGGTGCAAGTACGTGTCCCCCCTGGCGGTGGCGTACATCACCATGGCTGTCCCCACATAGAGGGTCTCTCCCGCCGACAACGAGACGTTCTGGGCGACAGTGTTACGCGTCGCATTGTTGGTGCCGCTGGTCGCGAAATCAAACGTCACCGGTGTCGCTGGCCCTTGAGCAGGACACAGCCGCGTGTTGGTCGCCACAGCGCAATACGCATCGATGGCGGGCCGCACGTAGTTGATGGATTCAGCGTTGCAATTGGCATCCGTGCAACTACCAATGGACGTGACGACATTGACGGCATAGCATTCGCCCGCCGGTCCGACGCGCTTGACGTAGTCCTTGTTGCCACGCACGAGGATACCAGCCAGCAAATAGCTGCCGTCGATTTTCGCATAGACGCCCGACCCTGAGTTGCCTCCGAAGGTATCCGTGTCGCCGAAGAAAAAGTCCAACGTGGAAGCACGCGAGGCAAGCACCTTGCCCCCCGAATCAATCTTGAAGGGGATGCCGCTACCCGAGCCGATCACAGCCAACTGGGTCGTCGTCGACAGCGCCACGCTGTCCATGCGAACAGGTGCTGGAACAGCACGCAATGCACTGACAGGGCGGTCCAACTGGACGATGGCATAGTCCAACTGACGGCCACCCACCGTGGATGCGTTGCGCACGACGACGCGACTGCACCTGAAGACGTCTTCCGACGTCACCGGCTCCAGGGTGGTCGCTCCCGTTCGGTAATATTTGAAGACGAAGCGCGTGGATGCACACGACAGCGGCCCCTTCACACAGTGGCCCGCCGTGAGCACCAGGTCGTTATCAATGAGCGTGCCTGAACAAAAAGCAGCCGTCGGGTCATTCAAGAACCTCTGGTCGGAACAAAGGCCCTGGGCTTCCTGTAGCGTCTGCGAGAAGAAGCCGATGCTCGAGGGGTTGCTCGTGTCGAGGTCCGCGACGTCCACCAACGCCACGGTCGATTCCCGGGTGAACTTCTTCAGAGTCGCATCGGAGTGCGCGTAATAGTCCTTGCGGTCATCAACGCCGTAAACCACGCGCTGCCGCAGCGCGTCCGTGGGGGCGGACGTGTCGCCTCCCTTTGTCATGGGGCCAGAGTCCTGCACGCACGCCACTGAAAGGGAACAGAGCAGCACGCCGAAGAGCTTCCGTCGCACGTGAGTGAGAATGACCTGCATGGAGGGCGGCCCCTGCTGGAGTTGAGAACCTGGAATGTCGAGCAGCAAACATTCCAGGAACTACCAGTATTTATCGAAAGTCCGCAAGCATCTTTGAACGAATTTCAGCATGAACCTGGACCTAATTCGAGCTGCGGCACGCGGGCATCCATGATTCGAAAAGAAGACAACTTGACACACGGAGCCCCCATGCCCCGTACGCCATCAGCGTCCGTTCGACGAAATGTGCGCTGCGCCAGAAGTCGGCGCACGGAAAGATGCACGTAGAGTCATTGCATCTGGCTAGCAGCCGTTCCAGCAATGACGGTTGGCCGTCATCGAAGCGCG
Organism: Myxococcus sp. NMCA1; assembly: GCF_026810205.1. NCBI lineage: Bacteria > Pseudomonadati > Myxococcota > Myxococcia > Myxococcales > Myxococcaceae > Myxococcus > Myxococcus sp. NMCA1. The sequence continues at coordinate 6,456,736 of NZ_CP113950.1, forward strand.
CGGATTTCTGGCCATGACCGGCCAGACGTTCCCAATGAGCGCAATTGCGGCCTGCCGACCCTGAAGGGCAGGAAGCTGCCATCTACAGACAAAAGCGCAACATATCAAAAGGGGTTGCAAACGCATCATGTATATCTGATCGCCCCGTGGCTGAATACGTCCCCCGCGCCCGGCCATGGTCCGTCCCCGCCGCAAGGAGCCCCACATGGCCCACAAGTCCCAGCCGGACTACTCCAGTCATGCCCTTGATGGATTGAAGCAAGCTTTGCGCGAGTGCCTGAAGACCAACCAACTCGCGCACAGAGAGTTGCTGTGGGAGTCAACCCACGGCAGGGAGGCACCGCTTGAGAACGAGCGGGACGTCGAGGCCTGGTTCCTGGGCCCCCGCGCGGAGAACGCGGACATCTTCGAGCAACTGGTGCTGGAGGCCCTGAGAGACCACTCCTTCTGGCGCCGGAACTTCCACCCGATGGACCCACCGGCCATCACCCAGAGCATCAAGAGAGACCCGGGCTACCTCCGGGCGCTCGACACACTGCACACCGAGTTCGACAACCTCCTGGCCGAACTGAAGAAGTCCGCGCCGTTCTTCAGCATGCGCTACCAGGGCCACAGACATGGGAGCAGACGCTCCCGGGCATGGCCGGCTACTTCGCGGCCATGCTCTACAACCAGAACAACGTCGCGCTGGAGGCCTCACCGCTGACGACGGTGCTGGAGGTCCGGGCTGGCGAGGACCTGTGCCGGATGGTGGGCTACACCCAGCAGAACGGCATCCGGCCCTGGAGCCATCTGACCAGCGGTGGAACCACCGCCAACATCGAGGCGATGTGGGCCTCGCGAAACTTGAAGTTCTATCCCCTGTCCCTGCGCGAGGCCATTCAGCGGGAGTCCACGCTTTCCGCCGCGAAGGCCCTCAAGGTAACGCTGCCCTCGGGAACCCAGGCACGTCTGGTTGACCTGGATGTGTGGCAAGCGTTGCACCTGGATGTGGACGAGGTGCTGGGCCTCCCCACCCGCATCCATGAGCAGTTCAAAATCCCGCCGGAGACCCTGACGGCGAACGTGAGCAACTACATGCTCCAGGATCTGGGGCTCGTGGAGTTCACCCGCCGCTACCTGGGAGACCTCCCTGCGCCCGTGTTCATGGTCCCCGGCTCGAAGCACTACTCGCTGCCCAAGGCGGCGGCGATTCTGGGCATCGGCGCGGACCACATGTCCAGCATCCCTCTGGATGAAGAGGGGTGCATGGACGTGTCGGCCCTGGAGGCGCGGCTGGACCAATGCATGAAGGACAAGCAGCCCGTCATCGCGGTGACGGCGATGATGGGGACGACGGAGGAGGGGTTGGTGGACCCGCTCGCGTCCGTGCTGGCGCTTCGCCGGCAGAAGTACCATCCGCAGGGGATGTCATTCTGCGTGCACGCCGACGCGGCCTGGGGCGGGTACTTCGCCTCACTCCTCCGCGCGCCGCCGAGTTCAAACAAGCGCCTCGCGGGGCCTCCCGCCCCCGTGCTGTCACTGAGCCGCTATGTCACGGAGCAGTTCGAGGCCCTCCCGGAGGCGGACACCATCACCGTGGACCCGCACAAGACGGGCCACCTGCCCTACCCCGCCGGTGCGCTGTGCTACCGCAATCAGTCCATGCGCAGCCTGGTGGCCTTCGAGGCGCCCTACATCAACACAGCGGGGAGCCAGGAGGACCTCACCGTGGGCAAGTACGGCATAGAGGGCTCCAAGCCCGGTGCCGCAGCGGCGGGCGTGTACCTCAGTCATGCCGTCGTGCCACCCGACCAACGTGGCTACGGGAAGATCCTCGGAAGGGCGCTCTACAACTGCAAGCTCTTCCATGCCCGGCTACTGACGATGAACACCGTGGCGAGCGACTTCGTCGTGGTACCGGGACCGCGATTCAAGCTCTCCGACTCCCTCAAGCGCAAGTACGGCGGAGAGAAGCAGGCGCTGGAATTCCTGCTTCAGCAAATCCAGGGCATGCGTCAGGAGCAGCTCCTTATCGCCTCGGGTGAGGAGGAACTGGAGCTGCTGCGCGAAACGGGCGCGGACCTCAACATCCTCACCTACGCCTTCAACTTCAAGACCGAGAAGGGACTCAACGCGAGCCTGGAGGAGGCAAACACCTTCAACCGGAAGATCTACGAGCGCCTGGGTGTCAAAGCCGATGGCCGCGACATCTACGGCTACCGGCTGCTGGTGAGCACCACGGACTTCATCGAGGAGGACTACGGCAATAAGTTCTTCGACGACTACAAGACGCGCTTGTTGGGGAGCGGCGCGGCGTCGGGACGTGGTGAGGAGGGCCGCATCACCGTGCTGCGCTCCGTCATCATGGACCCCTGGATTACCGAAGACCTCCAGGGGCGGCCGTTCCTCGACACCATCATCGAGGAGCTGCGAGCGGCCGTGATGGACGCGCTCAACGAGATGCGCGGCACCTCATCGAAGCGCTCGCGCTAACGCGCTTCAGGGAGCTCGGTCAGCGGCGAGGTTGTTGAGCCCGTGAGGCATTGGATTTCTCAAGGCCCGGCAGCCTCGTCGTCTTCGGAAAACCTCGTCTGCATCCGCGAGAGCGGGGCGCTGGTGCTCAGCACGCACCGGCTTCAGTCACGGACTTCCCTTACCGCCTGATGCGCAGCGTGACGGAGGTGAACACCTCGATGCGCTGTCCGCCTTCCTGGATGAAGCGGCTGGTGTAGCTCACCGGCTTGATGAAGATTCCGAACGCATCATGCTCGGTGTTGGATTTGACGCTGAACCACGCCATCTGAAGCGCCCCCATGCATGCGCCCGTGCAGCCCACGCCCTTGGCGCTGCGGTGCACGAACACCGTGCCTCCCTCAATCTGGTTCGAGTTGTTGGTGCGCGGCTTCGGCACGGAGATGAACAGTCGCCGCCCGGTGCTAGGATCTTCCCAGACGGCGCCCAGCAGGAGACCGCCGGTGCTGTCGGCGTTGGTGCCCATGGGGCGGAGCGTGACGTCAATGGAGCCACCGTTGTCGATGGCCGAGTTGACCTGGACGAGTTCCTCCTTCGTGGTCCACCCCAACCAGTGGAGTTGCGGGAGGCTGTAGTTGCCTGACGGACTGATGCCCATGTACGTGCTCGTGTCGCCAGAGGTGTCGTGCTTGCCGGTTACAGGGGCTCGCCGGTCGCCATGCGCGAGACCGAGAACGTGCCCCGCCTCGTGGGCGTAGTCCCGGAACAGATTTCCTTTCATGTAGATGCGCCGCCCCGCGAAATGCGGGGATCTGCACATCCCGCTGGGCAGCACATACACGGTCATGAACGCGTTCGAATTGGACTTCTGGATGGCCTACCGTTTGGCCTTTCCGCAATCGGCGGTCGTCACATGCACCGCCTGCGAACCGATGAGCTCCAGGTCCACCTGGTTCCGAGACGCGATGGAGTAGAAGTCGCGCAGATTTCGGATGTCGTTTTGGATGGCCGCCATCGGCTGTGCGCGCAGCGAGGACCAATTGGCCGCCGTGCAGCCATCAGACTGCACCGCTTCAAGGAAGACACCATCCTCGAGCTCCGGGTGCTCGAAGGTCTCGCACGTCGCCCACATCTCACTCCAGTGCGCCCAATCGCAGTGACGTACGTCTCGACACAGGAGAGCGCCACATCGAGGGCCGGAGAGACGACCGCTTGGCCCGAGGACTCGACGGACGCCGCGATATCGGGGCCGCCCGACTGCTCGGAGGTGGGCGGCTCCTCTTCTCCTCCATTGCATCCTGACACGAGTGTTCCGCACAGCATCACGAGAGTAATTGACAGCTTTGGCATACGCCCCCACCGCGCAGCCCTTGGCTGCGTACCACTGCACAGCATGTGCAATGGAAGGACTGTCGTAATTCAATCAATGGACCAATCCATGGGTGTGCCATCGGGACTGGATTGTTAGTGGGTTACGTGGCCGGCGCTCTCCTGGTGCGAATGGCTTTACGCGTTTGCCCGCAAATTACGACTCACAATGCGAAGAGCTTTACACGCCGAGCACCACAACCATCAGGTGCTGAGAATATGATTCTCCCTGGGGCGTCGAACCAGCCCTGCCATGTCCGGCAGAAAGAGCAAGGCATTTGCTGAAGCACTGCAAATCATTGCCAATCACCCCACGTCTCTCACCCGGGCCAAGAAGCCTTCATCACGAACTCAGCGAGGATCTCGCGCGCCTCGATGACGCTGGTATCCCTCGGATCGATCGCCGCGACTGTATCGTTGTATGGGTCGAGGGAGAGATAGACCATGCCCGACGGCTGAACGAGCGCCTTGTACCCAGAAACGAAATAGAACTCCTGTTCCTCAGACCATCGGAAGTCGATCCGAGTCGCACCCGTAAAGCGGATGCGCAACTCTGACACGGGGCTGTCCGGCCGTGGGGAGCACACGAGTTCCAGTAGCACTCCGCCGCGCTCTGCGACACGCGCCGCTATCGACAGAATCCTCCCGTCGTGCAGCGCCCACCGTCTTGCAATCTCATCAAGCGCTCGCGCACCCTCGAAAGTACTCATTCACTCCCCGTGAGTCACCCAAGTCCGGCCAACTCCTGCATCCTCACAGAAGTTTTGCCCGCTCAGGCGTCCGGAGGCGCCAAAGGCGGCTCAGTAGGGGAGGGTTTTTCACCAGCCGCGGGCGCGTCCACCGCATATCGGCCGGCTCCCGGGTGGAGTAGGCCCCCTTCAAGGCAACTCGTCCAGGCATCCTATTCCTGGGGGTCTCCATTTCATGACAACAAGACCCTTGCCAGCTCAGCCCCCAATAACAAAGTGGTCGTCCGCGCCGAGCATCTTCACCGCCAAGTCAACTGTTCCCACCTTGGGCTGCAAGGCAGATGGCCAGAGCCGGCGGGTCACTGAAGAGGCGCGCTCAGGTTAGAGCGTCGACCCAGGTCCGCAGCCGGGGAGCCACCTGAGCCTCGCCACGCACGCCGGGTTCGGCATCCAGGAGGAGCGTGTGGAAGCCTCGGGCTTCCAATCCCTTGCACATCTCCGCACGGACCTGCGCATCCGGCGTGAACAGGATGCAGCCGTCCCCTCCGCCCGCGCCGGACAGCTTGCCCGCGGCGCCGTACGTGGCCGCCAGCGCCAGCACGCGGCGCATGCCTTCCGTCTCCAGCGGCCCCAGCTCCAACAGAAGCGCGTGCTGCGCCTTCACTGCCTCTGAAAAGGCCCGGAAGTCACCGCCGCTCAGCCCGTCCTCAATCGCATGGCCCAGCGTGTCCGAGCGCGCCACGAAGCTCCGGCGGCCTGACTCCTCCAGACGCGCTTCCACCTGGCCAATCAACACCCGCGTCGAGGCGCTCTCACCCGTGAAGGCATACGCCATGGACACCCGAGGCGAAGGCAGCCGCCACACGTCCACCGACGGCGACTCTGCCAGCGCCGCGCGCAGTCGCCCGGCGTTGCTCGCCTCAATCAGCGGCGCTACGTCGTAGCGCCGGTAGCGCAGCACGCCTCCGGCGAAGCTCGTCGCCACGTCCCCGCCACTGCCCTTGCCGCCCTGCCCCAGCGTGTGCGACAGCAGCGCCAGCTTCAGCGCGTCGTAACGCTCCTCCAGCACATAGCGCGCGCCTTCCGCCGCCAGCACCGTCGCGCACGCACTGCCGCCCATGCCCAGCTTCTGCCCGTTCGGGCCCACCGCGGACGGCGCCACCGCCAGGTCGAAACCCTGACTCGCGCGGCCATGTGCCCGCAGCGCCTCGTCCAGCGCCCGCGCAACGAAGGCGAACCCCGCCGGGACTTCACGCTCCCAGCGCACCCCCAGCGGCGTGGTGCTCCCCGCCAGCGTCCCCTCTTCCAGGCACACGTGCACGCGGGCATCCGCGCGGCGGCGGACATACGCGGCGGTGCGTGGCGCCACCGCGGCCAGGCGCGCCACGCCGCCCCACAGCACGGCGTACTCCCCGGAGAGGAACAGCTTGCCCGGCGCGGAGAGGGCGCGCTCCATCAGAAGAGGTGCTCCGCCTTCAGCTCCGCGTCACCACCGGGCACGCAGCGAATCACATCCACCGCGCCGCACGCGCGGGCCAGCGCCTCCGCGGCCACCTCGTGCGCGGCGTCCGTCAGCAGCACCGGGTTCGGCCCCGCGTCCAGCGTGAACCACACCGGGATGCCCTTCTTGCGCTGCTCCTTCAGGTGCTGGATGAGCGCCAGCGTGCCAGGGCTCATGTAGCTCAGCGGCGGATTCGCGGCGAAGGACGTCGCGTGCATCCGCCACGCGTTCCGCTCACACAGCTCACCCAGGGCCTGCAGGTCACGCCGGGCGATGTGCTCGCGCACCTGGACCACCTCCGCCTCCGCGTCCTTCACCCACGCCGGGTAGTACGGGCTGGTGTCCACCGTGTGCTTCATCCCGTCCCGCGACTTCACCTCTTTCTCGCCGCGGTCGAGAATCGCCACCACCATGCGAACGTCCGGCCAGTGGGCCGCGTCGAAGCGCTGCACCGCGAAGCTGTCCTCACCATCCGGACGCTCGCCGCGCTGCCACTCGCAGAACCCACCCTGCACGCTCCGACACGCCGAGCCGCTGCCCATGCGCGCCAGGATGCTCGCCGCGCGTGGCTCCGCGGGCAGACCCGCCGCAGCGCGCCCCGCCACCGCCAACGCCGCGAAGCCCGCCGCGCTGCTGGCCAACCCGGCCGCCATGGGGAAGTCCCCGCGCGACACCACCTTCGCGGGGCCCAGGTCGGCCTTCGCCTGGGCACGCACCAACTCCAGCAGCCGCAACACGCGGTCGCGCTCGCTGCCCTTCGCGGTGTGCCCGTTGAGCTCCACCTGGTCGCTCGCGGCGCCGAACTCCACCGTGGTCGTCACCGACAACGGCGACAGCGTGAGGGACAGGCTGGACTGGTGCGGAAGAATCAGCGCGTCGTCCCGCTTCCCCCAGTACTTCACCAGGGCGATGTTGGGATGCGCCAGAGCTGTGGCTTTCATGGGAAGACTCACGACGCCCGCGGACCCGCGAGCTGGCTGCTGAAGCAGCGCACGCCCATCCGGGTGAGCTTCGTCACCACGGGCTTGGGCTCCAGGAACAGGCCAATGACGGCCCCACCATCTCCACCGGCCCCGGTCAGCTTGGCGCCCAGCGCCCCCAGCTCCCGCAACCGGTAGATCATCTCTTCCAACTGCGGCGACGACAGGCCTAGCGCCGCGAGCAGGCCCTGGTTGACGTTCATCGCGTCGCCCAGCGCCTCCAAATCTCCCGCCGCCACCGCCTTCGCGCCCTCCGAGGACACCCGTCCAATCTCCGTGAACAGGCGCTCGTAGCGCGACGGCCAGCGAGCCTGCCGCTCCCGCAGCGCGCCCACCGTCTTCTTCGTGGGGCTGCGCTCACCCGCGAGCGTCACCACCACGTGCAAGGGCTTGGGGCACTCCACCACCTGCCCCGTCCCCTTGGCGGCCCCCGGCTTGCGCCGATAGAGGACCAGTTGCTCCGCCGCGCTCGTGGTGTGGTCCACCCCGGACGGCGTGCCGTGGAACTCCTGCTCCATCGCCCACGCCACGCGCGCCGCGTCCTTCGGCGTGGCCACCTTCCCCGCCGCCTGGAGAAGCAACCGCGCGCACGCCACCGACAGCGCCGCCGAGCTTCCCAAGCCCACCGCCAGCGGCAGGTCCGCCTCCAGCGACACCTTCACCGGCGGCGCGCCCGTCACCTCCGCTGCACGGGCGAACGCCGCCGTGAGCTGCGCCCGCTGCGGGCGGCTGAGCGTGGAGGGCAACGCGAGTTGACACGCCTTCGCGGGCACGGCGCGCGCCGTCACGCCCTGCGACAACGGACCGGCCAGGGCCGGGTGCCCATACACGACGCTGTGCTCACCCAACAGGATGACCTTGCCGGCGCCAAAGGCCGACAAGGATTCAGGACGAGGAGCCACGGCGTCAGACCGTGGTGCCGGTCGCGGCCGCGGCATCCTCGGCGGGGAGGCTGGCCAGCAGCTCGCGGGCCTTCTCCACCTTCACGTGGCCCGCCTTCACCAGCAGGTTGGCGATCTTCTCCACCCAGTCGCCCCGCGCGCCCGCCGTCACCGCCACGCAGCGCGCGTGCATCGCCATGTGGCCCTTCTGGATGCCCACGCTGCCCAGCGCCCGGAGCGCCGCGAAGTTCTGCGCCAGGCCCACCGCCGCGAACACCATGGCGAGCTCTCGCACCGACGTGGTCTGCATCAGCTTGAGCGCCATCTGCACGCCCGGGTGGATCTTGATGGGCCCGCCCACCGTCCCCAGCGCCATGGGCAGCTCGATGCGGCCCACCAGGTGGCCCTCTTCCAGGTACCAGGTGGACAGCGGCCGGTACTGCCCATTGCGGCAGGCGAACGCGTGCGCGCCCGCTTCAATGGCGCGCCAGTCCTGCCCCGTGGCGATGGCCACCGCGTCAATGCCGTTCATCACACCCTTGTTGTGCGTGGCCGCGCGGTACGGGTCCGCCTCCGCGAAGCGGCTTGCCTGGGCGATGCCCTCGGCGATCTCCTCGGCCGGCATCTCAAAGTCCGCCAGCAGCGGGATGGGGATACGGCACATGGCGCGCGCCAGACGGCGGTCCGCCAGGTTGGAGAGGATGCGCAGGTACACCTTGCCGTCGGTGATCTGCTCGATGAGCGGCGCCACGCCCTCCGCCATGGTGTTGATGAGGTTGGCCCCCATCGCCTCCTGGGCGTCGATGATGAGGTGGACGATGAGCAACGGCTCGCCGCGCGGTCCCTCGGGGGCCGGCAGCACGCGAACCTCGACGTCCTTCGCCCCGCCACCACGCGCCACCATGGCCGGGTGGAAGCTGTTGGCCAGCGCGAGAATCTGCTCCTTGTGCTCCAGGATGCGCTCGGTGGCCACCGTCGGGTCGCCGTAGCGCGACACCTGCACCTGGCCAATCATCAGCGACGGGTCGGCCTCGCCGATGAACCCGCCCGACTCCCGGACGATCTTCGCCGCGAAGGACACCGCCGCCACGACGGACGGCTCCTCCACCGCCATGGGCACCAGGTAGTCCCGCCCGTTGACCTGGAGGTTGAGGCCCAGGCCCAGCGGCAGGGAGAACGTCCCCACCGCGTTCTCAATCATCTGGTTCGCCAGGACAGGCTGGAGCGCCTCCGAGCCCAGCAGCTGCTGCAGGTCCTCGGGCGTGAGCCGGAACATGCGGGAGAGGTGCGCGTGGCGCTCCTCCATCGGCAGCTTGTGGAACCCGGGAAGCCGGGACGTCACGGTGTCAGACATGTTCTTCCTTCCAGACTTCGGCGCGGCCACCCTCTACAGCGCCGCCAACCAATCCTTCAACTCTCCGGTGACCACTCGGGGCCGCTGTCTCAGTTCAGCGCAGCTTCTGCTACCCGTCAGGACGAGCGCCTGCCGCAGGCTGGCCAGGATGACCTCCAGCGCCGCCTCCGCCGCCTCGAGGCCGCCCACCTGCTGCGCGCGGAACAACGGCAGCGCCATGCCTGCCAGGTTCGCGCCCAGCGCCAGCACCTTGGCGGCATCCAGTCCCGTGCGGAGGCCGCCGCTCGCCACCAGGTGGACGTCCGGGCCCACGGCACGGCGCACGGTGGCCAACGCGGCCGCCGTGGGAATGCCCCACGCGCTGAATTCCGCTCCCAGCTGTGCCTGTACGCCCGACGCGCGAAGTTGTTCCACGCGCACCCAGGACGTCCCGCCAAGGCCGGACACGTCGATGTTCCGCACGCCCAGGTCCACCAGCCGCCGCGCGACGTCCGGGCCGATGCCGCAGCCCGTCTCCTTCACCAGCAGCCGGTCGCCAAAGGCCCGCACCAGCAGCTCCACCACGCGGTAGCCGCCCTGGAAGTCCCGGTCGCCTTCCGGCTGCGTCAGCTCCTGGCCCGCGTTGAGGTGCAGCGCCAGCCCGTCCGCGCAAATGCCGTCCACCAGCCGGCGCGTTCCATCCACGCCCAGCCGGATGGCCTGGAACATGCCGATGTTGCCCAGCAGCGCCACCGTGGGCGCCACCTGCCGCACCTGGAAGGACGCGGCCCGCGAGGCGTCCTCCGACATGGCGCGCTGGCTGCCCACACCGAAGGCCAGGCCGTGGCGCTCGGCGAGCAGCGCCAGGTCGCGATTCACCGCGCCCGCACGCTCCGTCCCACCCGTCATGCCGGTGACGAGCAGCGGGTAGCGCAGCCGCTTGCCCAGGAACGCCGTGGACAGGTCCACGTCCTCCACGGACATCTCCGGCATCGCGCAGTGGACCAGCTTGACGCACTCCAGCAGGGTGCTGTTTCCGCTGGGTTCGACGTCGCCCGTCGCGCAAAGGTCGAGATGCGCGTCCTTGCGTCTGGCTGTGATGTCGTCGCCCATCTCGATGAAGTCCGGTCCGCCCAGGTGCCACGGCGCGTAAGTGCCCGAATGACCGGGGTTTCCTAGCAAGCACGGCGGCCAAGGCGCAAGCCAAAGGGCCCGGGCGGTCAGTCTCGGCGTGTGGGTGGACGCTGGCGCCTTGTGGGCGGTATGAGCGCCGCGTGAGCGCCACCCCGACCCACGTGGTTGTCTTCCTGCACAGCGGCGACTACGACCGCGTGCATCAAGGCCTGTCCATCGCCGCCGCTGCCGTGGCGTCTGGCCGCAAGGCGGAGGTTTACCTCTTCTGGTGGGCCCTGGAGCGCTTCCTCGATGGGGCGCTCGACGACCCAGACTTCATGGGTCGCGATGACGTCACCAACCGCTTCGAGTCGCGTGGGATGCCCACGTTGCGCGCCCTCCTCACACACCTGACCGATTCAGGACGCTTCACGCTGGCCGGGTGCACGGGCTCGCTGGGAGCCCTGGGGGCGGAGGCGCGGGCGGATGCCAGTGGCATCGCCCTGTGGCTGGGCTGGAGCGCCATCCTGCAGCGCACCGCGGGCGTGACGGACCGCTTCTACCTCTAGAAGCGAGACGCCGCCCGCGGTGGGGGCCGGGCTTCAGATGGACAGCTTGGCGCCCAGGATGATGGTCCGGGGCGCGTTGGGCCGGGCTCCGTAGGGGCGGCGCGACACGATGACCTGCTCGTCCAGGATGTTGCGCGCGCTCAGGTACAACTGCCCCCAGCGAGAGAAGTTCCAGTTCGCGTTGACGTCGAACGTCAGCAGCGCGCCCGTCAGCTCGCCTGGAGGTGCCTCGCCCTGCCCCGCCCGCTCGCGCATGGCATCCACGTAGAAAGCGCTCAGTGCCAGGCCGCCCCAGGACGACTCCACGCCCGCGGTGGCGTAGATCTGGTGCCGCGGAACGTAGGGCAGTTCGTCTCCCGCTCGCACGTTGCCGAACTGCGGGTCCGCGGACTGGAAGTCCTCGCGCAGCCGCGTGCGGGTGAAGGTGTACGCCAGCGAGACGGGGAACGTCAGGCCGCCACCCGGACGGAAGGTCTTCTCGCCGAAGATCTCCAGGCCATAGATGAACGCCTTGCCCGCGTCCGTCTGCCGGTCGAGGTCGTCATTGAGGCATCCGCTGGAGAACGTGCAGATGTCGGTGAGGTTCGAGTAGTCGTTGAAGAAGCCCAAGGCCTCGAAACGCTCTCCGCGGCGTGTCCACCGCGCGCCGCCCTCGTAGTTGATGCTCTTCTCCGGAAGCACCGCGGAGGGCTGTCCGGGCGCGGGGGGCGAGAAGCCGCGATAGGCGCCCGCGAACAGGCCCAACTCTCGCGTCAACGCACCGTAGACACCCATGCCCGGCATGAGCACTTCCAGCGCGCCGCTCGACGCTGTCCCCACCAGCCGGTTCACGGAGTTGGAACGGATGATCTCCAGGCGGACACCCGGCGTCAGCACCAGGGGCCCCCACGCAATGGCGTCCGTCGCGTGCAGGGCAACGGCGTGCGTGGAGTCCCTGTTGTTGGCCGTCGTGTACGTGGGCTCGTTGGTACGCACGAGCTGGCCGCCCTGCATGAGGTAGGCATCCTCGGTGTGAAGGCGGTCGATGCTGTCGTAGTGGAAGCGGGCGCCGAGCTCGACGTTGTGACTCAGCGGCCCCGTGACGGCGGACCACCGGGCAATGCTCTGGAGGCCCTGAGACACGAACGTCCGATCATTGGGACCGATGAGCAGCGCGTCCTGGGTCGACGACGTGTCGACCGTTCCGGTAAGCACGCCGTAGTAGATGGAGTTGCGCGCGCTCGTCGGGTCCGCGAGCACGCTGGCGATGGATGCGCCCCGAAAGCGGTTCACCTTCCTCCAGGCCCGGCTCAGGTCATGCCGGTAGACGGATGTCGTCACCGCCAGCCCGCCGGCCTCGAGTTCGTGGCTCAGAACGACCTGAGTGCGGTGCCACTTCATGTGGTCCAGGGCGCTCGCGATGTAGCGCCGCAGCGGCGCAGCGGCGAAGTCCGCGTCGCTCAAGCCCAGGTACGTCTCGTTGGCGTCCTCGTCGGAGTAGCCCAGCTTGACCTGGAGCGTCTGGCGGACGGGCCCCTCGGGAACGAGCAGGTAGCGGCCCTTGGCCATCCACTCGTTGCGGGTGAAGCCCGTGTTACCGCCCACGGTGTCCAGTTCCTTGAAGCCGTCACTGCGCAGGTGGAGACCTTCCAGCAGGAAGCCCGCACGCTCGGTGCTCGCGCCGAAGACGCCATGGACCTTGCCGTAGAGGTACCCGCCACCCGCCACGTCCAGCCAGATGGACTCCGCCGCGGGGATGTCTCGGGTGAGGAAATCCACGGAGCCGCCCACCGTCTGCGGTCCCTGCTGGATGGCCGAAGGGCCCTTGAGTACGCGGATGCTCTGCATGCGCGTGGCCAGCGGGAAGTAATAGGCCGCCGGCGCGGAGTACGGCGCGGGGCCGAAGAGGATGCCGTCCTCGAGCAGGGTGACCTTCTTGCTGCGGTCCGGATTGACGCCGCGCAGGCCCACGTTCGGCCGCAAGCCGAAGCCGTCCTCGCCTCGTGCATACACACCGGGAACCGTCTGGAGGATGGCCGCCGGGTCATCGCGCTCGAAACGCTCGAGCTGCGCGGGCTTCAGCACGTGGATGGAGCCGCTGGTGCGCGCCTCCGACGTACCCACCACCACGCTCTCGAACTTCTTCTCGACGGCCTCGGGCGCAGGCTCCAGGACGAGCGGCTCGCTCGCGGGAACTTCGGAGGCCAGCGGCGCGTCGCCCATGGGGGACGGCTCGGGCTGTGCCAACGGCTCGGCCGGAGGCGACTCGGGAGCGGCGGCGGTGTCCGGTGCCAGGGGCGGCTCGGGTGCCACCTGCTCCCGCGACGGCTCGGGGACCACGGCGGCGGCGTCCTGGGGCGGCTCGGACTGCGCCGCGGCCGGGGAGGCCCATGCCAGCAAGAGCGCCGGAAGTGTCCAGCTCCGCGCCCACATCAGCTTCTGCTCGAACAGTGCCATCTGAAGCGTTTCGACCTTGTCTCGACCGGGATGTCCGACGACTCAAGAAGCCAGGAGCCGGGGATGGAGGCCCGCCCGCGCGCGGACCACCCTCCCCGGCTCCTGCTTCTACACTGCGCCAGCGACTACTGCTTCTCGATAGGACCGCCGATGACGATCTTTCCATCCGTCTGGATGGCGATGCCGCGAGCGGACTCCTCGGTGGCCGCGGTCGCGACGTTGATCTTCGCGATGCCGCCGGTGCCGAAGGTCGGGTCGAGGTTGCCATCGGTGGTGAAGCGCGCCACCACCATCTGGTTGTCGCCACCCTCGGTCACGAAGCCCGCCGCGTAGATGCGGTTGGTCGCGTCGAAGGCAACGGACCAGAAGCGGTCGTTCTCCGTCGCGGAGATCGGCGTGGCCTTGATGATGACCTCCTCCGCCGTGCCATTCGTCGGGATGATGGCCAGGATGCCGTCGTCGTTCCCGCTGCCGCCGGCACGGTAACCCACCGCGGCCGCCCAGTTGCCGTCCGCCGACTTGGCCACGCCGAAGAAGGCCTGCTCCGGGCGCTCCAAGCCGTAGGTCTTGTAGCCTTCCGGCGCGAAGGTCGTGTCCGGCTGGCCGTCCGGCGTCTGCATCAGGAGGAGGGCCTGGATGTTCTGCGCGCTCGGCGTGCCGCTGCCCACGTGCAGGACGCGGTCGTCGTTCAGGACCACCAGGTTGCGGCCACGGTCATTGTCACCGGCCAGGTCCAGCACCACGGAGCCACCCGTGCCCCACGTCGGGTCGAGCGCGCCCGTGGCGGTGTAGCGGAAGGACACCAGGTCCACCGTGCCGGAGGACGCGGAGCGGCCGTAGCCGGTCGTCACGTAGCTGCCGTTGGACTGCATACCCGCGGCGTAGGCCTCGGCCATGCCCCACTCGGGGTTGGTCTCGCTCTGGGCCTGGAACGGCGCGGACGTCACGACGCCCTTCCAGCCGAAGGCATCATCCGCCGTGCCGTTGTCGTTCAGGCGCTGCAGCACGATGCGGTTGGCCGCCTGCGCACCCACGCCCGTGGGCATGGACGTGTAGCCGGACGTCATGATCTTCCCGTCCGGCTGGATGAAGCCGTAGCGCATGCCGTCGTTCAGGTTGGACAGGTTGAGGACGCTGAACCCGTTGGGCGTCCCGGCTGAGCCGAACGTCGTGTCCAGCGCGCCCGTCGCCGTCAGGCGGGCCACCACGCGGTCGGTGTCCGCACGCGTGCCGTCCGCGCGCTTGTTGCCGAACAGCACGATGCGGTCCGTGGCGTCCACGCGCACGTCCCACAGCGAGTCACGCGTGCCGTCGCGGCCGGTGCCGAAGTCCACGTGCGTGATGCCGCCCGCACCGAACGTCGTGTCGTGCGTACCGTCCTCGTTGAAGCGGACCACCGCGATGTCGCTGTCCAGCGCGCCGGTGCCCGCGTCGGGCGTCGGGTTCGTGCCCGCGTCCGTACCGGCGTCCGTGTTGGTGCCCGCGTCAGGCGTCGGGGTCGGCGTGGGCTCGTCGTCGTCGCCACAACCCGTCATGCACGCCAGCGTGAGCGCCAGCGCGGCTCCACGCACCAGGAAGCTGCGGTGCTTCACCGTCTTCAACATGATGTCTTCCCCTCCTCGGGATTTCGTCGAACTGCAAACGATAATCGTTATCAGTTTCTTCGCGTCCGCCTCGTACTCCGGAAGACCGCGACCGGTCAACAGCCAACCTGTGGGAACCCACACGTTTCTCCGGGCAAACTTTGAAGTTGATTGTCATTAACAACATCGGCGTGTTAGCGAGCCCGGCCATGAACACCGAGTCATCGCGCCCCCTCTACGTCCTGCGTGCGCGCGCCATCGCGCTCGCGGTGCCCGCCCTCCTCTCGCTGTCCGCGTGCAAGTCGGACAAGGTGACTCCGGCGGACGCCGGCCCGGACAATCCCGACAACACGGTGGCCGCGACGCGCGCCGCGCTGCTGGAGGCATCCGGAGCTTGTGTGCTGCAGACGGCACGTGAGTTCCAGACGGTGGCCACCGCGATGGAGAGCGCTGTCGCGGCCCACGCCGCCACGCCGGATGCCACCACGCGAGACGCCGCGCGCGCGGCCTACCACCAGGCCATGGACGCGTGGCAGGTGGCGGAGGTGATGCAGTTCGGTCCCGCCGCGCCCCGCAGCCTCCCGGGCGGCGCGGAGATTCGTGACAACATCTACTCGTGGCCCCTGGTCAGCCGGTGTGCCATCGAGGAGCAGATCGTCAACCGCGGCTACGAGTCGGCGAGCTTCGACAGCTCGCTGGTGAGCCGCCGCGGCCTGTACGCGCTGGAGTACCTGCTCTTCTTCGAGGGCAACGACACCGCCTGCCCCGGCACCTCCGTCATCGTGTCCCAGGGCACGTGGGCGGCGCTGTCCGCGGACGAGCGGGCCGCGCGCAAGCGGGCGTACGCCGCAGTGGTGGCCGCCGACGTCCACCGCCGCGCGGACGCGCTGGTGAACGCGTGGGCCCCGGACGGGCAGAATTTCAGCAGGACGCTGACGACGGCGGGCTCCGGCAATGCCGTGTATCCCTCCACGCAAGCTGCGCTGAACTCCGTGAGCGACGCCATCTTCTATTTCGAGCGCGAGGTGAAGGACCTCAAGGTGGCACGGCCGCTGGCGCTGCGTGACTGCTCCACGTCGACGTGCCCCGAACACCTGGAGTCACAGTTCGCCGCGCGCTCGAAGGCGAACATCCGGGCCAACCTGGTGGGCTACCGGCGCATGACGGAAGGCTGTGGCGAGAACTTCTCCGGCACGGGCTTCGACGACCTGCTCGAGGCGTCGGGCGCCGACGCGCTGGCGGCGAAGCTGCGCGAGCGCAACGCGGCGGCGGCGGCGGGCATCGACGCCGTTCCGGGTGAAGACCTGGCGGCGGTCCTGGCTCAGGACAAGGCCTCGATGCGTACAATGTACGACGCCATCAAGGGCGTGACGGACGTGCTCAAGACGGAGCTCGTCACCGTTCTGGACCTGGAGCTGCCCCAGTCCGTCGAGGGGGACAATGACTGAGGTGGCGTCCGGCAAGCGCCCCGCGTCCGGGCGCCTCTGGCAGGTGCTGCTGGCGCCGCGAGACATCGCGGCGCTGGTGGCGTTCCGCGTGGCGCTCGGACTGCTCATCTTCGTATCGGCGGTCCGGTTCCTCGCCTACGGCTGGGTGGACGTGCTGTTCACCGGCCCCCGCTTCCACTTCACCTACTGGGGCTTCGGCTGGGTGCCCGCGCTGCCGGCGCCGTGGATGCACGCCGTCTTCGGGGTGCTCGCGGTGCTCGGGCTCTGCATGGCGGTTGGCCTTTTCTACCGCGTGACGGTGGGCCTGCTGTTCGTCGCCTTCACCTACGTCCAGCTCGTGGACGTCAGCAACTACCTCAATCACTACTACCTGGTGAGCCTGCTCCTCGGGCTGATGCTCCTCGTGCCGGCGCACCGGGCCTTCTCGGTGGATGCCTGGCGCAAGCCCGCGCTGCGCAGTGACTGGCTGCCCTCGTGGTGCACGCTCCTGCTGCGATTCCAGGTGGGGGTGGTGTACGTCTTCGCGGGGCTGGCGAAGCTGACCGGTGACTGGCTGCTCCATGCCCAGCCCCTCAGCATCTGGCTGTCGGCTCGGACGAGCCTCCCTCTCGTCGGCCCCATGCTCGACGAGCCCTGGGTCGCCTACGTCGCGGCCTGGTCGGGATTCCTCTTCGACACCACCATCGTCGCCTTCCTCCTCACCCGGAAGCTGCGGCCCTTCGCCTATGTGGTGGTGCTCGGGTTCCACGCGGCCACCTCCGCGCTGTTCCCCATTGGCATGTTCCCCGTCATCATGGTCACCGGGGCCCTGGTCTTCTTCGAAGCCTCCTGGCCACGGCGGCTGTTCCGCGGACTGCGCGCCCGCCTTGCCCGGTCGTCCGTCGCGAAATCGGCCGCCCCTGCAATGCCCGCGACGCTGGCCCTGAGCGCTCCCGGCTGGATGGGACAGGTGGCGCTCGGACTGGCCCTGACCTACGCCGTCGTGCAAATCGCCGTGCCCCTCCGCACACACCTCTACGGTGGCAACGTCCTGTGGCACGAACAGGGCATGCGCTTCTCGTGGCGGGTGATGGCGCGCGAGAAGAACGGCAGCGTGACGTTCATCGTCCGCGACCCGGCGTCGGACCGGGAGTGGCACGTCGCGCCCAGCCAGTACCTCACCCGCCTCCAGGAGCGGGAGATGTCGGTGCAGCCGGACCTCATCCTCCAGTTGGCGCGGCATATCGCCCGGGACTTCGAGGCGCAGGGCAAGGGGCCGGTGCAGGTTCACGCCGAAGCGCACGTGTCCCTCAACGGGCGTCCCGCGGAGCTACTGGTGGACCCCGACGTGGACCTCGCCCGGGAGGTGGACAACCTCGCGCCCAAGCGGTGGATTCGCCCCGCCCCGGAGTCACCGCCCATCCGCTTGCGCTCTCCGCTGCGCAGCGCGACGGCCGAGCGCCCCTAGGCGCGTGCTTTTTGGGAGGGACGAGGGGCTGGGTAACGGGCTCTCCGTTGCAGTCAGGCATCCTGCCCCGCTTCCCCGGGGGGCCGGCGGTGGACGGAACGTTCGTTCCACGGCCGCCCTCTGAGGGGGAGCTCCTCGCCCATTCCCTGTTCCCCCGGAAGTGGCATCGCCGTTGGGGCGCGGGCAACCCACCTCGTGGCCCGTTCCGGGAGCGGTTCCGGGGCAAGCGCGGCGGCCATCCAGGCGCCGTCTCCGCCGTTGCCGAGCCCTGACGCTTGTTTACGTTTCCAGAGGGCTCCGCACGGGGCCCGGAAACGAGACGGCCATGGCGCTCCACCCTTCCCACGACACGGGCCGCGCTGGTGCGGACCGGCCAGCGCTCCACGGTGGCGGCGGTTGGCACCGGCTGGGCAATGCGCTCAAGACCACCGTACTGCTGGCCGGGCTCACGGCCCTGGTGCTCGTCATCGGCGACCGCTTGGGCGGCCCGCGGGGCCTGCTCTTCGCCGGCCTCTTCGCGGTGGTGATGAACTTCGGCTCCTACTGGTTCAGCGACCGGATTGCCTTGGCCATCCACGGCGCCAAGCCGTTGCCCTACGAGCAGGCGCCCTGGCTGCACGACATGGTGGCGCGGCTGGCCTCCCGTGCGGGCATGCCGAAGCCCAAGGTCTACATCCTCCCCACGGCGGCGCCCAACGCGTTCGCCACGGGCCGCAACCCGAGCCACGCCGCCATCGCGGTGACGGCGGGGCTGATGGAACTGCTCGACCGGCGCGAGCTGGAGGGCGTGCTGGCCCATGAACTGGGGCACGTGCGCAACCGGGACACCCTCATCGGCACGGTGGCGGCGACCCTGGCCGGCATCATCAGCTACGCCGCGCAGATGCTCTTCTGGTTCGGCGGCTCCATGCTCAGCCGGGGCGACAACGACGAGCGCGGCGGACTGGGCAGCGCCTTCGCCAACCTGGGCCTGCTGCTGGTGGCCCCCATCGCCGCCACGCTGCTCCAGCTCGCCGTCAGCCGCTCACGGGAGTACGGAGCGGACCAGACGGGCGCCGAGCTGGCGGGCGACCCGGACGCGCTCGCCAATGCCCTGCTGAAGCTGGAACGCGGCGCGGAGGCCATTCCCTACGACAGGGCCCCCGCCACCTCCCACCTCTTCATCGTCAACCCGCTCCACCATGGCGGAGTCATGGCCCTGTTCTCCACCCACCCGCCCATCCCCGAGCGGGTCCGCCGGCTGAGGGAGATGGGCGCCCGCCTGGGAGCCCGCACCGGTGGGCGCGGCGGCTGGGAGTACGCGTACTGAGGTGACGGACGGCGCCCCGGGCGCCCGCCGGGCCGCTGGCCAAGGCGACGCAGGGAGTGAACCGAAGCACGTCCAGCAGTGGACCCTTGACGCCCCGGGGGCTGACGGTAGGCTGCCCCGCTTTTTGCATTTCCCCGTGGAGGTCGTTCCCGTGCTGGTCCTGGTCCTCGCCCTTGCTGTCGGGCTCGCCATCTCGCTCTATTTCAATCTCTTCGCCGGCCCCAAGCACGCCGCGCTTCCCTCGTCGTCCACGTCGTCGTCGGCGCCCCGCGCCGAGTTGGTGACGGACACCCAGGCGCGTGCCAAGGCCGAGGCGGAGCTGCAGCGCAAGCAGAAGGAGCTGGACGAGCAGCGCACTCAACTTCAGGACGTGAAGGAGCAGCTGAAGCAGGCCAAGCGCAAGCTCTACGAGCAGAAGGAGTCCGACAAGAGCGCGCAGGACCTGGCCAAGGCGCGTGCCGAGGTGGAGCGCAACGCCTCCACGCAGCTCGAGCGGACCCGTGAGGAGCTGTCCCACGCGCTGGTGGAGAACCAGCGGCTGAAGGCGGAGGTGGAGTCCAAGGGCCGCCGCCCGCAGCCCGCGCCGGCCGCGCCCGCCCCCATCGCCGCGCCCGCCACGCAGGTCGCCGCGCCCGCCCAGGAGGGTGAGGCCGTCATCGCCGCGGTGGTGCCGGTGGTGCCCACGGCGACGGAGACGGTGCCGCAGGAGCGTGGCCAGCGCCGCTACCGCGAGCTGACTGACGCCGACCGCGAGAAGATGGAGCGGCTGGAGCAGGCGGCGAACAAGGACCGCCTCCGCGCGGTGGAGCTGGAGAAGGAACTGCGCCGGGTGAAGGGCCGCAACGAGACGCAGCAGCGCGTCTATGCCGCCACCAAGCACGACCTGGACCTGAGCCGCGACAAGTACAAGGCCCTGGAGAAGCGCCTCAACCGCACGCTCCTGGAGCGCGACCTGATTCGCCGGGCCATCAAGGACCTGGAGAAGAAGACGGGCATGCTCGCCGACCGCACGGAGCTGACGCCCGAGGAGGTCGCCGCCAGCGACCAGCGCACCGAGGAGACGTCGCGCGTGCGCGCCGAGGCCGAGGCCCAGGCCACCCCCAAGACGGAGGCCCCGGCCGACACCGAGCAGCAGGCGCCCGAGAGCGCTCCGGCCGACGCGGAGTCCAAGCCCGCGCAGGCCTGACGCACCCGCCCTCACATGGGCACCTTGAAGGGCTCGGCATCCTGGAGGACCTCCAGGGCCGGGCCCTTCGTCATTTCCACATCAGGAGTCGGACGAGCCGCAGCCGCCTTCCAGCGGCACCGGCCCCCGGGCCTGGAGAAGGCCCGTCAGGAGCTTGACTGTGAGGCGCTTGAACTCCGCCATCTCCTGCGCCGTGAGGTAGCGAAGCAGCTCCGCGTCCGTCCATAGGAGCGCGTCGCGCAGCAGGTTCAGCTCCGTCTGACCGGCCGGGGAAAGCTCCAGGCGCGCGCACCGGCGATCTTCCGCGGTGCTTCGCTTCACCAGGCCGTCCTCCTCCAGGCGCGCGACGAGCCGGCTCACCGCGGGTGCGTCCACGAGCAGCCGCTCCGCGATGGCGGCCTGGCTGCGCACACCGTCAGCGATGGATTTCAGCGCCAACAACTGCATGAAGGGTCTGCTGGTCTGCTCGCCCAGTCGCTCGGTGAGGAGGCGACGGATGGCGCGCCGCAGCGAGGCCATTTGCTCCGGGACAGTCATCTCCCCCCAAAGATGGTTGCAGACTACAACCATTGTCAATTACATCGACGCGACGCGTTTGGTCACAACGGGGGGAAGTTTTCAGCCCACACGCAGTTCCCTCATTTCCTCCTCCTGGTATGGCATCCCCTTCCGTCATTCTTCTGGCGCTCTTCGCGGCGTCGACGCTGACCGAGCCGTCACCGTCCATTCCTGCGCCCGTCCCCTTCCAGCCGAAGGTGGAGGACGCGATGCTCACCCCCGTTGCCCCCGCACAGCGGCAGGTGACGACCTGGGACGAGGCGCTCGCGCTCGTCCGGGAACGTTCCACCGACCTCCGAAGCGCCGAAGCCGGCGTGGAGCGCGCCGCTGGCCGCTCCCGGCAGGCCCTGGCCGCGCTGCTACCCAATGCGCGTCTGTCATCCAGTGTCGGTGTGGACCTCCTCAACCCCGACCTCCCCGTGGGCGCTGGCGGTACACCACTGGTGGGCATAGGTGGCGGCGACACCCGCGGTCCCTCCACGCCGCTGATCACCGCCACGGCGAACGTGACGCAATCCCTGGTGGACGTCAGCGCCTGGCGCGGGCGCGCCTCGGCCGTGGCCGCCGAGAAAGGCGCGGCGGCGACGCTGGGCGAGACGCGGCGGCTGCTCACGCGGGGGCTGGCCCAGGTGCTGGTGTCCACGGTGGCGGCGGAGCGGGCGGCGGAGATCAACCGCGTGGGCCTGCGGCAGGCATTGGAGCGCTTCGCGCTCGCGCAGCGCACCTATGAACTGGGCGCGGGCAACCAGTTGGACGTGGTGCGCGTGGAGCAGGACGTGGCGGTGGCCCGTGGCGCCCTCGTCGCGGGAGACGAGCAACTGCGGCGCAGCCGTGAGGCCCTGGGTCTGGCGGTGGGCTTCGGCAACGCCGTTGGCGTCAGCCGGGACTTCAACCTCCAGGGACTGGTGAACGAGACGCAGCGGGCCTGCACGCCCTTGAAGGACATGAACGAGCGGACGGACCTCGTGGCCTCGCGCGCGCAGCTGGAGTCCGCGCGCGACAGCCGCCAGCAAGCCACCGCCGGCTACCTGCCCACGCTGGGCCTGTCGAGCACCGCCATTGGCCTCACCACGGACCCCGGCTTCGGCCGCGTGGCCATCTGGAGTGTGTCCGCGGTGCTCTCCGTCCCCATCTGGGAAGGCGGCCTGCGCGGCGGCTTGATTCGCGAGCGCGAGGGGCTCGAGCGCCAGGCAGCGGAGACGCTGGAGAGCACCCGCCGCGACGTGTCGATTCAGGTGGCCCAGGCCCGGCGCTCCGTGGAGGTGGCCGAGGCCCTGGTGGCGACGGCGGTGGCGTCCCGCGACCTCGCGGACCGGACCGACCGCCTCACCCGCCGTTCTTTTGAAGTGGGCCGCGGCAGCAGCCTCGAGCTGGTGCAAAGCGGAGCGGCCCTGCGCCAGGCGGAGCTGACCCTGGTGCTGCGTGAATTCGAGCTCGTCCAGGCGCGCCTGGACTCATTCCTGACGGAGGCGCGGTGCGACTGGTGAATCGGATGAAGGCAATGTGGGGTGCCACCCTGCTGGCGGTGGTGGCGGGCTGTTCGGGGCAGAAGGCCGCCCCACCGGCCCCTCCGCCCCGCGAGGTGGAAGTCGTGACGCTCACCCCGCGCGAGGTGCGCGAAACGGGGGAGTACCTGGGCTCGCTGATGTCGCGGCAGAACGTCAGCGTGCTGCCCCAGGTCGCGGGCTACGTGCGCAAGATTCACGTGCGTCCCGGTGAGAAGGTGGAGGCCGGCGCGGCGCTCATCGAGGTGGACTCGCGCGAAGGCACCGCCGCGCTCGACAGCGCGCAGGCGCAGCTCAGCTCCACCCAGGTGAGCCTGGAGCTGGCGCGCCGCACGCTGGAGCGCACCGAGGCGCTCTACAAGGAAGGGCTCGCGAGCGCGCAGGAGCTGGAGCAGGGCCGCGCGCAGGTGGAGGCGGCCCAGGCCGCGGCGCGTTCTTCCGCCGCGCAGGTGACGCAGCGCCAGGTGCAGCTCCAGTACCACGTGGTGCGCGCGCCCTTCGCAGGCACGATGGGCGACGTGCTGGTGCGGCTGGGTGACTACGTGGGCATGACGACGCCGCTCACCAGCGTGGCGCAGGCGGACGTGCTCGAGGTGAGCGTGTCGGTGCCGTCGCCGCGCGCCCGGTCGATGAAGCCCGACACCGCGCTCGAAATCCTCGACGGCACGGGCAAGGTGCTGCTCACCAGCAACGTCTTCTACATCGCGCCCCAGGCGGACCCGCGTACCCAGTTGGTGGAGGTGAAGGCCGCCTTCCGCAACACCGTGGGCCTGCGGCCCAGCGAGCTGGTGCGCGCGCGGCTCGTGTACTCGGCCCGGGATGCGCTGCAGATTCCCGCGCTCGCCATCGTGCGGCAGAGCGGTCAGCCCTTCGCGCTGGTGGTCCTGGCGAAGGACGGGAAGACGGTGGTGGAGCGCCGCCCCATCACGCTCGGCGCGCTGGGCGAGATGGCCTACGTGGTGGAGAGCGGGCTCCAGTCGGGCGACCAAGTCGCCGTGTCCTCGCTGCAAGCGCTGCGGGATGGCATGGCGGTGAAACCCAAGCAGGCCAACGCCCCCAACGCCCCCACTGACAGCGGCCCGCCCCGGGCCTCTGGCAATGGTGGCGGCACTGTCGGCGGGAGCCGCTGAACGAAGGGCCGGATAAAGCACCATGTTCGTCGATTTCTTCATCCGTAGGCCCGTCTTCGCCATCGTCTGCTCCATCCTGCTGACGCTGGTGGGCCTGATTGCCATCCCCACGCTGCCCATCTCCCAGTACCCGGACCTGGCGCCGCCACAAGTCACCGTGACGAGCACCTACGTGGGTGCGAGCGCCGAGGTGGTGGAGAGCGCCGTCACCATCCCGCTGGAGCAGGAGCTCAACGGCGTGGAGGGCATGCGCTACATCACCTCCACCAGCAGCAACGACGGCACCAGCCAGATCACCATCACCTTCGAGGCCACGCGCGACATCGAGGTGGCCGCCGTCGACGTGCAGAACCGCGTCAGCCGCGCCGCGGCGCGCCTGCCCTCGCAGGTGAACCAGACGGGCATCGTCGTCAACAAGGCCTCCAGCCAGATGCTGCTGACGGTGGGCCTGTTCAGCGAGGACAACCGCTACGACGCCAAGTTCCTCAGCAACTACGCCGACGTGAGCCTGAAGGACGCCATCAAGCGCGTGCCCGGCGTGGGTGACGTCCGCATCTTCGGCGAGCGCAAGTTCTCCATGCGCCTGTGGCTGGACCCCACGGAACTGGCGCGCCGCAAGCTCACGCCCCAGGACGTGACGCGCGCGCTCCAGGAGCAGAACCTCCAGGTGGCCGCGGGTCAGATTGGCCAGCCGCCGTCCACCGATGACCAGCCCTACCAGATCGCGGTGCGAGCCCGGGGCCGGCTGGTGGAGCCGGCGGAGTTCGGCGACATCGTCCTGATGCGGAACACGGATGGCACGAGCATCCGGGTGAAGGACGTGGGCCGCGTGGAGCTGGGCGCGGAGAACTACGGCACCGTCCTGCGCTTCAACGGCAAGACGGGCGTGGGCCTGGGCATCTTCCAGCTGCCCACCGCCAACGCGCTGGACGTGCGCGACGGCGTGTACGCGGAGCTCGAGCGGCTGTCGAAGCAGTTCCCGCCCGGCATGCAGTTCCAGACGGGCACCGACACCACCCTGGCCGTCCGCGCCTCCATCAACGAGGTCATCAAGACGCTGGTGGAAGCCATCGTCCTCGTCATCCTCGTCATCTTCCTGTTCCTGCACGGCTGGCGCAGCGTGCTCATCACCGCCTTCACCCTCCCCGTCTCGCTCATCGGCACCTTCGCCTTCGTCCACCTGATGGGCTTCTCCATCAACACCCTCACCCTCTTCGGCCTCACGCTGGCCACGGGCCTGGTGGTGGACGACGCCATCGTCGTCATCGAGAACATCGAGCGGTTGATGGTGGAGCGGCGCCTGTCCCCCGTGCAGGCCGCGCGCGAGGGCATGAAGGAGGTGACCGGCGCGGTCATCGCCATCTCCATCGTGCTGGTGGCGGTGTTCGTCCCGGTGGCGCTCTTCCCGGGCACCACCGGCGCCATCTACCGGCAGTTCGCGCTGACCATCGCCGCCTCCGTGGCGCTGTCCACCTTCTGCGCCCTCACCCTCACCCCGGCGCTCAGCGCGAAGATGCTGAGGCACCACGAGGGACCGAAGTGGGTCTTCTTCCGCTGGGTGGACAAGGTGCTGGACGGCACGAAGGCCGTCTACGGGCGGAGCCTGCGCAAGTTGCTGAAGTATCCGGTCCTGGTCCTGCTCGCCTTCCTGGCGTGCATCGGCGGCACGGCGCTGCTGTTCCGCGCCGCGCCCACGGGCTTCATCCCCGACGAGGACCAGGGCTACCTCATCATCTCCATTCAGGGCCCCGAGGGCATGTCGCTCGCCCAGACGGAGAAGGTGCTGGCAGAGGCGGAGGCGATTCTGCAGGCGCAGCCCGAGGTGCGCGCCATGTTCGCCATCGGCGGCTTCTCCATGCAAGGCAGCGGCCCCAACATGGCCACCATCTTCTCGTCGCTGAGCCCCTGGGAGGAGCGCAAGGGCAAGGGCCAGTCGGTGGCCGCGCTGGTGGAGCGGCTGCGCGGCCCGCTGAGCGGCATCGGCGGCGCGCGCGTGCTGCCCTTCCAGCCGCCCGCCATCCGAGGCGTCGGCAGCGTGGGCGGCTTCCAGTACATCGTCGAGGACGTCGACGGCACCAGCTCGCTGGATGACCTGGCCGCGGCCACGCAAATGCTGGTGGCGAAGGCCAACGAGCAGGGCCAACTGCGCGGCGCCTTCAGCACCTTCAACGCGGACACGCCGCTGCTCGACGTGGAGGTGGACCGGCAGAAGGCGAAGGCGCTCGGCGTGCCGATTGAGCAGGTGTTCGGCACCATGCAGGTCTACATGGGCAGCCAGTACGTCAACGACTTCAACTACGCCAACCGCACCTACCGCGTGTACGTCCAGGCGGAGCAGCAGTTCCGCGACAGCCCGTCGGACATCGGCGCCTTCTACGTGCGCAGCGACACCGGGGACATGATTCCGCTGGAGTCGCTGGTGAAGGTGGAGCCCACCGTGTCCGCCCAGGTCATCCGCCACTACAACCTGTTCCGCTCGGCGGAGATCAACGGGCAGCCGGCGCCGGACGTGTCTTCCGGCCAGGCGCTGGAGGCCATGGAAGCGCTGGCCGCGCAGTACCTGCCCCAGGGCATGAGCGCGGAGTGGACGGGCATCAGCCTGGAGCAGAAGGAGAGCGGCGGTCAGACGGCCATCATCTTCGCGCTGGGTCTGCTCTTCGTCTTCCTGGTGCTCGCGGCGCAGTACGAGAGCTTCAGCCTGCCGCTGGTCATCATCTTCTCCGTGCCCCTGGCCATCATGGGCGCGCTGGGGTTGCAGCTGGCGCGCGGGTTCGCCAACGACGTGTTCTGCCAGGTGGGACTGGTGATGCTGGTCGGCCTGGCCAGCAAGAACGCCATCCTCATCGTGGAGTTCGCCGAGCAGCTCCGGGAGGGCGGGAAGAGTGCCGTCGACGCGGTGGTGGAGGCAGCGGAAGTCCGCCTGCGCCCCATCCTGATGACGTCCATCGCCTTCCTCCTGGGCGTGGTGCCGCTGATGACGGCCTCTGGCGCCGGCGCGGCGTCCCGCAACTCGCTGGGGACGGCGGTGTTTGGCGGCATGCTGGTGTCCACGGTGGTGAACTTCGTGTTCATCCCCGGGCTCTACGTGCTGATGCAGAAGCTTCGCGGCGATGCGAAGCGGGCCACGGATGAGGACGAAGCGGTGCCCACGCCCGCCGCGTCCCACTAAAATCCGCGACAAGCCTGAACGAACTACGGCCCGGCTCCTCACATGAGGGGCCGGGCCTTGTGCTGTCTGGCCTGTCAGCGATTAGAACGGAATGCCGTTTCCGCCGCAGCCGCAGATGTAGCGGCTGGTCTGGATGTACTCGGTGCACGTCTGGCCCACCGGGTTGGAGCAAACGCGGTACTGGTTACGGGCCTGGTACTGCGTACCCCTCGTGTACCACTCACAGTCGCCCGGCCGCTCGGGATTGCAGACGCGCTGCTTGCACGTGAGGTCGTCGGGGTCGCAGGCCGAGATGGCACCGCAATCCACGACAGCCGACCAGCCCGTACACGCGCCGTACCCGGCGGCGACACAGGCGCCTTCGGGCGTGGTACCGCACGCCGTCTGCAGCGCCTGCAGCATCTCCGCGTCCGGCACCGGAATCGAAGACTGGAGCTTCTCCAGCTCCTCCGGCGAGAGCGTGGACGCCTGCGCGCCCTCATCGACGGACGACTCCTCCAGCGGCCCGCAAGCCGTCATCAGCGCCATCACCACGGCACCCACCAGCGCCTTCAGCTTCATCATGGTTCTCCTCTGACGTCTCCCACCGATGGGAGACATTCTGGCCTGCGCCCACAAGGAATCGCAGGCTCGCCTCGCCATACGTAAGGAATGAGGAAACCTGGTTCAACAAACGCAAATCCGAGACAAGACAACCGCACCCAACGCGGCACCGCATCGGCACGTCTCATCCACACAGGACATTTACAAGGTCACCACAGAGCCACCATCCTCTGCAGGCTCCTTGAAGCCGCGCTCCCGAAACGCATTGGGCGACCAATCTCCGACATCCTTTCTATTTTCCAGGCCGCCGCAAGGCGCCCCCTCATTGGCAGACAATTCCACCCGTTTCAGACAGCCCATTGGCGCGCGAACCCGATAGGGTTCAAACGACTCCAGCGCCAACAGCGCCCCTCGTCCTTCCGGTCCAGGAAGCGGCGCGCACGGGGGCAACATCCACGAGTCTCCGTGCGTCAAAGACGGTTATCGGGGAAGCCCCTGGAGTACGCTGAGACCCACTGGAGGTAGCCCCTCCCCCTCGGCGGCCCCCGAGCAGGCGCCTGCGCCCCCTGGAGACGAGACTTGCGGTTGGACGGCCCGCCACGTAGCGAGGAATGCCCGTGAAGCTCTCCCTCGCGACACGCATCTTCCTGGGCTACGCCGTGGTGCTCGGCACCTTCGGGCTGGTGTCCCTGTTCAGCGTGACGGAGCTCCACCGCAACCGGCTGGAAATCCGGCTCGTGAGCCAGGGCTACCTCCAGCTCTCCCAGGACGCCGCGGAACTGGAGACATTCCACGCCACCCAGGAGAAGGACACCGAGCGCCTGATTCAAGAGGGCAACGTCGAAATCCGCCGCGCGTTCATCCGCCTGGCCCGGACCTACAACTCGCCCCTCATGACCCAGCGGCTCGCCGCCGCCCAGGCCAAGGCGCACGAGGTGCTGGCCTCCGCCCCCGACAGCGAGGGGCCCTTCATCCGGGGCCTGGAGGACCGCTTCGGCGAGCTCCAGGCCCGCTACCGCGACTACGGCCGCGCCGCCGAGGCCGTCTTCACCGCCCTGGCCACGGAGAATCCGGACCGGGAACAGGTCGCCGTCGCCACCGCCACACTGCGGCAAGAGGAGAACTCCATCGGCCGCGAGATTCGCGTGCTGCGCGCTGCCCTGTCCAACCGCATCCGCGAACGCGTGGATGGCGCCGAGGAGCGCGAGCGCACCACCGGCCTCTTCATCATCGGCTTCTCCGTGGCCGCCATCGCCGTGGGCGTGGGCGCCACCGCCTGGTCCGCCCGCACGCTGCGCCCCATGCGCAACCTCATCCGAGGCGTGTCCCGCATCGGCCGCGGTGACTACAACGCCCAGCTCGGCGTGCGCGGCGACGACGAGGTGGCCGTCCTGGCCCGGGAGTTCGACCAGATGGCCCGCTCGCTCCAGGCGCGCGAGGCCCAGCTCAAGGCCCAGGCCGAGGCCCTCATGCGCGCGGAGCAACTGGCCGCCGTGGGCCGCATCTCCGCGCAAATCGTCCATGAGGTGCGCAACCCCCTGTCCTCCATTGGCCTCAACGTGGAGTTGCTCCAGGACGGCTTGGAAACCGCCCGCTTCGCCACCCCCGAGGACGCGGCCGAGGTGAAGGACCTCATCGCCGCCGTCACCCAGGAAGTGGACCGCCTGGCGGACGTCACCGAGCAGTACCTGCGCATGGCCCGCCCGCCCCGGCCCGACCTGGACCCCCGCGACGTCACCGCGGTGTTGGACACCGTGCTCGACTTCACCCGCGAGGAGCTGGAGCGCGCCGGCGTGGACGTGGTGCGCGACTTCGCCCTGGATACCCCGCACGTGCTCGCCGACGAGGGCCAGCTGCGGCAGGTCTTCCTCAACCTGCTGCGCAACAGCCGCGAGGCCATGCCGTCAGGCGGCCGCCTCACCATCATCACCCGTCCGGCGGAGGACGCCGTGGAGGTCACGGTGCGCGATACCGGACAAGGCATCACGGAGGATGTCCGACAGCACCTCTTCGAGCCCTTCTTCACCACCAAGGAGGGGGGCACCGGCCTGGGACTGGCCGTCAGTCAGCAAATCCTCCAGGCGCACGGTGGCTCGCTCTCCTGCCAGAGTATTCCCGGCCAGGGGACGGCCTTCGTGTTAAGGCTTCCTCGCGCATGAGCTTCACTACGTACCGGGACGTGCTGCCCTCGGGGCTGCGCGTCGTCACTGTCGAGACGCCCCACCTCCACACCGCCCTGCTCGCCGTCTACGTGCGGACGGGCAGCCGTCACGAGACGCTCGTCAGCAATGGCGTCAGTCACTACCTGGAGCACCTCTTCTTCCGCGGCAGCGAAGGCTGGCCGGACACGGTGAAGATGAACGCGGCCGTGGAGGAGGTCGGCGGAAACCTCAACGGCGTCACCACCCGGGACCACGGGTACTACTACACGCCCATCCACCCCGCGCACCTGCGCGTGGGCCTGGACATCATCGGCGACATGCTCACCCGCCCCCGCCTCACCGACATGGAGGTGGAGCGGCAGATCATCCTCGAGGAGATGCTCGACGAGGTGGACGAGAAGGGCCGGGACATCGACCTGGACAACCTGTCCAAGCACCTGCTCTTCCCCGGTCACCCGCTGGCCCTGAAGATTGCCGGCACGCGTGAGTCCGTCACCAGCCTGACGCACCCGCAGATCCTGGAGCACTTCGCCCAGCACTACGTCGCGGGGAACATCGTCGTCACCGCCGCCGGCCGGGTGAAGCACTCGGAAGTCCTGGAGATGACCGAGCGAGCCTTCGCCCGCCTCCCGCGCGGCCCGTCCAGCGTCGAGGCGCCGCCGCCCCTCACTCCGGCCGGCCCGCGCCTGCACTTCGTCAGCCATGACGAGTCGCAGACGGAGTTCCGCCTCAACTTCCGCGGCGTCCCCGAACAGCACGAGGACTACCCCGCGCTGCAGATC
This sequence comes from Myxococcus sp. NMCA1, assembly GCF_026810205.1. NCBI lineage: Bacteria > Pseudomonadati > Myxococcota > Myxococcia > Myxococcales > Myxococcaceae > Myxococcus > Myxococcus sp. NMCA1. The sequence goes on from NZ_CP113950.1 coordinate 6,486,882, forward strand.
ATCCGCCGCGTGTTGGATGACGGCCTGTCCTCGCGGCTGCCGTACGAAATCGTGGAGAAGCGCGGCCTGGCGTACTCCGTGAGCGCGTCGCTGGACGCGTACCACGACGCGGGGCTCCTCGAGATTGAGGCCGCCAGCGCTCCGGAGAGGGCCGCGACGGTCATCACCGAGGCCTTCCGCGTGCTGTCCACGCTCTGTGAGAACGAGGTGGGCGAAGAGGAACTGGCGCGCGCCAAGCGCCGGCACCGCATGCTGCTGGAGTTCTCCCAGGACTCGCCGGGCGAGCTGGCCGGCTGGTTCGGCGGCACGGAGCTGTTCCGCACGCCGGAGTCGTTTGGCCACCGCGCCGACCTGGTGGACTCGCAGTCCGCCGCGCGCGTGCGCGAGGTGGCCCGGCGCTACTTCAACCGGGAGAACCTCACGGTGGTTGCGGTGGGCCAGCGCAAGGGCCTCAAGGCCCTGGAGCGCGTGGTGGCGGACGCCCCCGGCCTTCCCGGGCCGGAGGCCGCGCCGCTGGCGGTGGTCAGCGGCGGCCGCGGATGATGACCGGGCCCGAGGACTTCTTCTTGGGCTTCGGCAGCAGCGCGTTCAGCGTCTTCTGGGTGCGGAGGTAGTCCGGGTTCTCCGGCTCCCGCTTCAGGGCCTCGTCGATGAGCTTGAGGCCCTGCGTCACCTTCGTCTGCATCCGCGCATAGAGGGCGGCGAGCTGGGCCTTCTCCTCGAAGGTGGCCTCGCTCATGCTGAGCAGCAGCTCCAGCGACGACTCCGCGTCCGTGATGCGGTCCGCATTCAGGTGGATGCGCCACATCCGGGCGTGAACGGGCGCGAAGCGGGGCTCCGCGGACAGCGCGAAGCGGTAGGCCTCCTCCGCGCCGCGCCGGTCCCCTTGCTCCTCCAGGGAGCGCCCGCGCACGTACTGCGCCCGGGCCAGCCGGGGGTTGAGCTGGAGCGCCTGGTCCACCAGGGCCTGCGCATCCGCGCGGCGGCCCTGCACCCGCACCGTCTCCGCCAGCCACGCCAGCGCATCGGCGTTCTGCGGCTGCGCCTCCACCAGATTGCGCAGGGCCTCCTCCGCGTCCGCGGCCCGGCCCAGGGCCAGCAGCACCCGTGCGCGCAGCGTCACCACCTCCGGCCGCTCCGCGTCAGCTCCCTTCACGGCGTTCAGGTCGGACTCGGCCAGGTCCGGGAAGCCGCTGACCAGGAAGTAGCGCGCGCGCAGCAGCCGCGCGGAGGCCAGCGCCGGGTCCTGGTTGAGGAGCCGGTCCATGAGGTTGGCGGCCAGGAGCTCGTCGCCCTTGAGCCAGAGCACCTCGGCCTCGACGGACTTGGCCTCGGCGTCGTCTGGGTTCTCCCGCAGGATGTTCTCCAGCGTCTTGAAGGCGGCATCAATCATGCCTTCGCGCGCCTGGATCCGGGCCAGCCGCAGCACGTCCGCGTCCGGCAGGTTGCCCGCATCCCGCATGGAGATGAGCGCCGCGAGCGCGTCCTTGGTGAGGCCCTGCTGGAGGTAGATGTCGGCCAGCTGGCGCTGGATGGTGGGGTCCGAGCCCGGCGACATGGAGGCGGCCTGCTTCAAGGCCAGGATGGCGGCGCCCTCATTGCCCGCCATGCGGTGGGCCTGCGCCATGAGCAGGTGCGGCTCCGGACTGTCAGGCGCCGCGGTGGCGGCCCTGCTCAGTGCGGCAAGCGCGGCGTTGGCCTGTCCACTGGACAGGTGGCTGCGGGCTTCAGTCAATGCTGCCTGGGCCCGCTTGGCCTGGTTCTCCGCGGCGGCAACTTCCGGCTCTTTGCAAGCAAGCAGCGGAAGGAGCGCCAGGGTCCACGGTCTGATTCGAAAAAGACGGTGCATCGCTGAGGCGCAGGGTACCGGATGTTATCCTCCTTCGTCGATGGACCCATTCGTTCGGCGCCTCGTGGAGAGGCTCCATGACCCCAGCAAGCCGCTGTCGCGCAACCGGCACTTCCACACGTTCGAGACCCCCGAGGGGCGAGCGGCGCTGAAGGTGGTCCGGCGGCTGCGCAGCCTCCAGAAGGACATCCTCGCGTGCCACGCGGAGGGGTTCCGCGCGCGAATCTTCCGCCACGCGACTGGGAAGGGCGAACACCGCATCGAGCTCCTCATGGAGCGCCTCTCCGGCCGCCGCGTCTCCATGCTCCAGTCCGACGAATTCGAGCTGCTCACCGCGCTGCCCGGCGTGCGTGACGCGCTGGAAGTGTTCGACGAAGCGGCATAGGCTCCTCGCCATGGATTCCTGTCGGCACCTGGCCCCCGTGTCCCTGCGTCGCCTGCGCGGCTGAGCGCGGCAGCAAGCGGACTGCTCCGCGCTGTTCGGACGCCGCTGCACTGCGTCCGTTCCAGGCGATGTGTGCCCTGGTAGGGCCTCCCCGGTCTCTTTGCTGCCTTCGTGCCCGCTTTCCGCGTCGCGGAAGGCCCGGGCGCGATGTGCCGCGCTCCTGTTCCTGAGCCACGGCCTCGCCTGGCGTGCGCCCCGTGCGTGACGAACCTCCGTCATGCGTGTGCGGCTTCCACGCGCGTGCGGGCTGCCGGGCGCTACCTGGCCCGTGGAACGGCTACTCCGGAGGTCCACGCCGGGGCGGCGGCGCGTTCTTCATCCGTTCGTATTCCTCGTCCGTGAAGACGCGGCTGCGGGTGAGGAAGCGCACGCCCAGCGGGGACTCCAGGCTGAAGCCCGCGCCCCGCCCCTTCACCACGTCCAGGGTGAGGTGCGTGTGCTGCCAGTACTCGAACTGCGCGCCGCCGATGTAGACGGGGCAGCCCTCCACCTCGCCCAGGAAGACGTCTCGCTGGCCCACGCGGAAGTCCCCCACGGGGTAGCACATGGGCGCGCTGCCATCGCAGCAGCCGCCCGACTGATGGAACATCAAGGGCCCGTGCGTGGCGCGGAGCTGGCGGATGACGGCGGCGGCCTCGGGCGTCACGTCCACCCGGGCCACCGCCGTGACGCCGTCCTGTCCGCCCGTGCCAGGGCCGGCACCGGCGCCACTCATCAGAAGAAGCCCATGGCCTTGGGGCTGTAGCTGACCAGCAGGTTCTTCGTCTGCTGGTAGTGGTCCAGCATCTTCCGGTGATTCTCACGCCCGATGCCGGACTGCTTGTAGCCGCCGAACGCCGCGTGCGCGGGGTAGATGTGGTAGCAGTTGGTCCACACGCGGCCCGCCTCGATGGCGCGCCCCGCGCGGTAGGCGGTGTTCCCGTCACGCGTCCACACGCCGGCGCCCAGGCCGTACAGCGTGTCGTTGGCCTGGCGGATGGCGTCGTCGAAGTCCTTGAAGGTCGCCACGCTCACCACGGGGCCGAAAATCTCCTCCTGGAAGACGCGCATGCGGTTGTGGCCCTGGAACACGGTGGGCGCCACGTAGTAGCCCTCCTTCAGGTCGCCGGACAGCGCCACGCGCTCGCCGCCGATGAGGACCTTGGCGCCCTCCTTCTTGCCGATGTCGATGTAGCTGAGGATCTTCTCCAGCTGGTCGTTGGACGCCTGGGCGCCGACCATGGTGTCGGTGTCCAGCGGGTTGCCCGGCTTCACCTTGCGGACGCGGTCGAGCGCCTTCTCCATGAACTGGCTGTAGATGCGCTCGCTGATGAGGGAGCGCGACGGGCAGGTGCAGACCTCGCCCTGGTTGAGCGCGAACATGGCGAAGCCTTCCAACGACTTGTCGAAGAAGTCGTCGTCCCGCGCCATCACATCCTCGAAGAAGATGTTGGGGCTCTTGCCGCCCAGCTCCAGCGTGACGGGGATGAGGTTCTCACTGGCGTACTGCATGATGAGCCGGCCCGTGCTCGTCTCGCCGGTGAAGGCCACCTTCGCGATGCGCGGGCTGCTGGCCAGCGGCTTGCCCGCCTCGACGCCGAAGCCGTTGACGACGTTGAGCACACCTTCGGGCAGCAGGTCCTGGATGAGCTCGGTCCACAGAAGGATGCTGGAGGGCGTCTGCTCCGCGGGCTTGAGGACCACGCAGTTGCCCGCCGCCAGCGCCGGGGCCAGCTTCCAGGCCGCCATCAGGAGCGGGAAGTTCCAGGGGATGATTTGCCCCACGACGCCCAGCGGCTCGTGGAAGTGGTAGGCGACGGTGTCGTGGTCCAGCTCGCTCACCCCGCCTTCCTGCGCGCGGATACACCCGGCGAAATAACGGAAGTGGTCGATGGCCAGCGGGATGTCCGCGGCCAGCGTCTCACGCACGGGCTTGCCGTTGTCCCACGTCTCGGCGACCGCGAGCATCTCCAGGTTCTGCTCCATCCGGTCGGCGATCTTGTTGAGGATGTTCGCTCGGACGGTCGGCGAGGTGCGGCCCCAGGAGAGCCGGGCCGCGTGGGCCGCATCCAGTGCCTTCTCGATGTCCTCGGCCGTGGAGCGGGCCACTTCACAGAAGGGCTTGCCCGTCACGGGGCTGATGTTCTCGAAGTACTGACCACGCGTGGGTTCGACCCAGCGCCCGCCAATGAAGTTCTGGTAGCGGGGCTTGAACTGCACCTTGGAGCCGGGCTGATTGGGGGCGGCGTAGATCACTGCGCTCTCCTTGGGTGGTTTGGTGAACGGGACACCCCAGAGCAGCGCGCGTGCCAGGGCCCGCGTCCGTCGACGTTGCGGCGCGTCGTGTCCCGCTCTGCGACACCTGTCCGGACACGCATGGCGCGGAGCGCGACAGGTGCGTCGCGCGATGGACACCGTCTTCCAGTGAACGTTCAGGCGCGCGAGGGCAGCGTGATGCCGAAGCGCTCCGCCATCCGGTAGAGCGTGCTCCGTGCGATGCCCAGACGCCGGGCAGCCTGCGCCACGTTGCCGCCACTGAGTGCCAGTGCTTCCTGGATGGCGCGGGCCTCCAGCTCGCGCAGCGGGCCGGCGGCGGCACCCGCGCTCGGTTGACGCGGCGCATTGGAAGCAAGCGGCACTGCGGGCTGTGGTTCTACCTGGGCCCCGGGCGAGGGCGGGCTTCCCAGGCCTGACGGCAGGGCGGCCACGTCCAACACGGGGGCGCCTCCCGCGCGAACCAGCGCCAACCGCAGCACTGTCTTCAGCTCGCGCACGTTGCCGGGCCAGTGGTGGGCTGCGAGTCGGGTGAGCGCGGCGGCGGAGATGCTCGGCGAGGCCAGGCCCTCTTCTTCCGACAACCGCCGGAGGAGTGCATGGGCCAGTTCCGGCAGGTCGGTGCGCTCGCGCAGCGGTGGCAGCCGCAGCACCGCGCCCTGGAGGCGGAAATAGAGGTCGGAGCGGAACGTGCCGTTGCGCACGGCCTCGTCCAGGTCCCTGCAGGTGGCGCCCACCAGGCGGAAGCGCGAGCGTCGCACGCGGGGCTCACCCACTCGCGAATAGGAACCGTCCTCCAGCACCCGTAGCAGCAATACCTGGAGCGCGGGCGGCATCTCCGCCAACTCATCGAGGAAGAGCGTCCCGCCGTCCGCCGCCGCCAGCTTTCCCTCCGCGCCTCCGACACGCGCGCCAGTGAAGGCGCCGGGCGCGTGGCCGAACAGCTCGCTCTCCAGCAACGCGGGCGACAGCGCGCCGCAGTTCACCGCCACGAAGGGCCCCGTGGCGACCGTGCTGGCCGCGTGCAGTGCGCGAGCGAGGAGCTCCTTGCCCGTGCCCGTCTCCGACAGCAGGAGCACCGGCAAGCTCGTGGGCGCGAACCGCTCCGCTTCTCGCAACGTGGCGCGGTGCTGCGGGTCGTTCCCCTTGAGCGCCTCCCACGGTCCAGGTGGCACTACCGTATCCGCTTGCCACAGGTCCCGAGACAGCGCTCGCGGCGCACGGCCCACGGAGGAAGGTTCCGCCACAGCCGGGCGCGAATCCGCGCGCCCAGGGGTCATGCCCACGGACTCACCACCGGACAGCGACGCCTCTCGCGGTGCATGCAGGGACCGGACACCAAAAGACTCCAGCCGCACCAGCACCGCGAGCGCCGAGCTCCCATCCCCCGTCCCCACCGCCTCCGCATGGATGCGCCAGGCCGGCCCCTGTAAAGAAAGACGCGTCTCCAGCGCCACACCTCGCAACGCGGCGTCCGTCAGCACCCGCCACGAGACTCCGAGCGCGGCCTCCACCGCCATCGGCCCCTGCCCACCGAGCAACGTGCGCGCGGCCGCATTGCAGCGGCTCACCCGCCCCATCGGCTCGACGACGAGCACCGGACCATCCTCACGCGACAGGCGCGACTCCAACCCACCCCGCGCAGCCGCGGCCACCCGGGCCCAGGCGACCTCGCGCAGCCGCGCCTCGGCGGCGTGGGCCACGCTGGCCACCGCCACCAGCACCAGCGGATCCGCCGCGCCAGCCGGCCCCGTGACGTCCAGCACGGCCACCAGCTCCCCAAAGGGGTCATGGACCGGCGCCGCGTAGCAGACCAACCCATGGTGCCGCTGCGCGTAGTGCGCCGGCCCCACCACTGCGACGGCGGAGGATTCCGCCAGGGCAGTGCCAATGGCATTCGTCCCGCGAGACGTCTCATCCCAGCAGGCCCCCTCCACCAGGCGCACATAGTCCGCGTGGTTGGTGAAGTCCCCGCCCGAGCTGCGCGTCGCCAGGATGACGCCCTCACGGTCCGCGAGCAGCGCCACCCGACCCGAAGGAAGGGGCGCCGCCGACAACATCTCCAGCATGCCGCCCAACTCCTGCCACACCGGCTCCAGCCGGGCGCGGCGCTCGACGAGCGCCAGGCTGCCCACGCTGGGACCTTCGTCCGGCTGCCCGGTGCTCGGGGCGCCCAGCGACCGTGAGCGCTGCCACCGGGGGAGGATGGAGCGCAACTCCGGGCGCAACCCCGCCTCCCCGTCGAGCGCACCCACGAGGAACTGCTCCCACAGGAGCGGTGATGCGCTGAGCGTCAGCGTCCCCAAGGAATTTGAATCTTGGTTGAATCCCGATGGGGACAACAACCTGGGAACGCCGCAATGTTTCTGTCCCAACCTGACGCGGCGCATCATGGAACTCGGGTCGCCCCCACCCCACCTTCGAAGTCCAGGGCTGGGACCTCGCCTGACACGTCATTGACGCGTCAGCCGGCGGCGCGACACGGCGCTGACACGTCAACGGCCCGCGTCCGGACCCAACCCACTTCACAGGTCCCTCTCACACACCTCTGAGGTCCCCCCCGCGACAAACGTGGCGCGTTGCGTGCAAAACACTCCGCGTCTCAAGTATGGCGGACGCCCACGTGCGCTTTTCCGGCGACACGTTGAGGGGGAGGAACTCTTGTCTTCACATCCGTATCACCCATGGCTTGGAGGTCTGGCCGTCCTCTGGGCGGTCACGGCCCAGGCCCAGGCGCAGCGCATCCCCGGCATCGAGCTGGAGCGGCTGCAACTCAATCCCGGTGCACGCGACAGCCTGGTGCTGTCCACCGGCGACCTCATGTCCCGCGGCGAGTACCGCCTCGGCTTCACCGGACACTATGAGAAGGAGCCCTTGGTGCTCGTCTCCGGTGGAGAGCAGCAAGGCGTCATCGTCTCCAACCGCGTGACGGTCCACCTCAGTGGTGCCTATGCCATCACCGACTGGCTGGAGCTCGGCGCGCAGGTGCCCATCGTGTCCCAGTGGGGACCGGACACCGCGGCGCTGGGCGTCGCCACGCCGTCCACGAGCGCGCTTGGCACGCCGTGGCTCCAGGCGCGCGCGGGAATCCTCTCCGAGCAGCGCGGCGGGCTGATGGATTTGGGCCTGCACCTCGGCGCGGCCCTGCCCATTGGCAGCACGGAGACGCTCACCCGGGACCAGGGCTTCGTCTTCTCGCCTCGGCTCGGCCTGGGCAAGCAGTTGGGCGGCACGTGGCGCGTGGGCGCCGACCTAGGCGCGTTGGTGCGGACCAAGACGTATGCGCTGTCCCCCAACACGCAGCCGTACCTCGACGAGCTGGGCACGGAGCTGAACGGCGGCGTCAACCTGTCCGCCGGCCTGCTCGGCTTCCGCCAGGAGCTGGTGGTGCGCGGCACCCTGCCCGTCGCGAACGCGCCGGAGTCGATGGAGGTGCTGCTGGGCGTGCGCGTTCCCATGCCCGCGGGCACGGAAGTCTACGCCATGGGTGGCCCTGGCTTCGGCAGCACGCCGGGCACGCCGTCGTTCCGCGTGCTCGCCGGCCTCACCTTCGGCACCCCCGCCTCCACGCCCAACGCATGTGTGGAGGGTCAGCCCCATGACCCCGCCCGCTGTCCGGACTTCGACCTGGACGGTGACGGAATCAAGAACGCCGCCGACCGCTGCCCCACCGTCGAGGGCCTGTCGGAGCTGAATGGCTGCCCGGACGGGGACGACGACGGCGACGGCCTGCCCAACCTGGCGGACCGCTGCCCGAAGGAGGCGGAGAACTTCAACGGCTTCGAGGACCAGGACGGCTGCCCGGATGACCCGGACACCGATGGGGACGGAATCTCCGACTCCAAGGACCAGTGCCCGGACCAGGCCGAGGACAAGGATGGCTTCCAGGACGAGGACGGCTGCCCCGACCCGGACAACGACAACGACGGCGTGCTCGACACCGCCGACCGCTGCCCCAACGAGGCCGGCCCCAAGGAGAACCGCGGCTGCCCCGACCAGGACCGCGACGGCGACGGCATCGTCGACCGGCTCGACAACTGCCCCACCGAGCCCGGCCCGGCGAAGAACCACGGCTGCAAGGAAAAGCAGCTCGCGCAGATTGGAGAGAATCGCATCCAGCTGCTCGAGGCCGTCTACTTCGAGAACAACAAGGACGTCATCATCGCGCGCAGCAACAAGCTGCTCGACACGGTGGCCAACATCCTCAACGCCCACCCGGAAGTGGAGAAGGTGCGCGTCGAGGGCCACACCGACAACCGCGGCAACCCTGACTACAACCTGGACCTGTCCCAGCGCCGCGCCGACGCCGTCGTGCACTACCTGGTGAGCAAGGGCGTGGCCCGGGAGCGCCTGGAGTCCAAGGGCTTCGGTCCCACCCAGCCCATCGCGGACAACAACACCACCCAGGGCCGCGCGAAGAACCGCCGCGTGGAGTTCAAGATCGTCGGCGACGCAGAGGGCGTGCAGACGCAGCAGGGCGAGCCCTCTCCCGACACCCACTGAGAACCGAGGCAGACATCCCCATGAAAACGCGTGTCCTCTTCAAGACGGCGGCGCTCTGTCTCGCGCTGCTCTCATCCCTGACCGGCTGTGATTCGGGCGGTGCCCGGACAGCCGCGGCCCCCACCGAGCCCGTGCTCGTGAGCCGGTCCGCCTCCCTCGTCGGAGACGGCCAGCTCGAGCCCGGCGAGGAATGTGACGACGGCAACACCACCAGCGGCGACGGGTGTTCCGCCACCGGCACCATCGAAGCAGGCTACCTGTGCCACGTGCCCGGGCGTCCCTGCTCGCTGGCGAGCCTGTGCGGCAACAGCGTCGTCGACTCCGGCGAGGCGTGTGACAGCAACGTCCCCGGCTCCGACTGCACGGCGACCTGTGACCTGTCCCTGTGCGGCAACGGCGTGTTCGACAACCGCGCCCACCCGTCCTACGCGCAGGAAGTCTGCGACGACGGCAACCGCTTCGAGGGCGACGGCTGCAGCCGCCTGTGCGAAGTGGAGCCTGGCTTCGCCTGCGCCGGCAGCCCCAGCCGCTGCGTGCGCGCGGGCGTGACGGTCTTCAACACCGGCGTGGATGAGAACAACCGCCGGCTGGAGGTCGGCCCGGATCCGCACTGGTTCTACTCGGGCACCAACACGGGCGCGGCCACCGGTCCACGGACCGCCAACGACTGGCCTCAGGAAATCCAGACGGCCCGCTTCATGGCGGCGCCCCTGGGAGCGCCCGTCTGCGTGTACCAGGACTTCATGGTGCCCTCGACGACCAACGTCTCGCAGTTCCGCCTGCGGCTGGCCACGTTCAACGACAACCAGTTCGACAGCGCGCGCGTCAACGGGCAGCTCTTCACGCCCACCGTCGTCAACGAGCCGGCGGGCCAGCCCTGGCAGAAGAACATCTTCCGCGAGTTCGGCACCAACGCTCCGTGGCGCGCGGGCCTCAACCGCATCGAGCTGTGCAACGAGAACGAAGCCACCGAGCCCAACGCCTTCCGCTACCTGTTCGTGGACGCGTACGACGACCGCTGCGGCGACGGCGCCGTGTCCCTGCGCGAGGAGTGCGACGACGGCAACGCCACCAACGGTGACGGCTGCTCCGCCACCTGCGGCATCGAGGCGGGCTACGGCTGCACCGGCCAGCCCAGCACCTGCGCCCAGACGTGTGGCAACGGCACGCTGAACCCGGGCGAGCAGTGCGACGACGGCAACTCCACGGCGGGCGACGGCTGCAACGCGAGCTGCCGCGTGGAGTCCGGCTATGCCTGCCCCACCCCGGGCCAGTCCTGCGTGATGACGTGCGGCAACGGCGCCATCGACCCGGGCGAGCAGTGCGATGACGGCAATGCCTACGACTCGGACGGTTGCTCCTCGGCGTGCCGCATCGAGCGCGGCTATGAGTGCCAGGGCGCTCCGTCCACCTGCGCGCCCCTGTGCGGCAACGGCCGGATGGACGCGGGTGAGCTGTGCGACGACGGCAACACCACCCTGGGTGATGGCTGCTCCAACGCCTGCACCCTGGAGCTGGGCTACGCCTGCCCCGCCCCGGGCCAGGCCTGCGTGCTCACCTGCGGCAACGGCAACGTGGACCCAGGCGAGCAGTGCGACGACGGTGACCTGGAGCCGGGGGACGGCTGCAGCACCGAGTGCCGCGTGGAGGATGGCTACGCGTGCAGCACGCCCGCGAACGGCCCGTCCGTCTGTGTCGAGAGCTGCGGCAACGGCGTCCTGGACGCGAACGAGACGTGTGACGACGGCAACACCACGGCGGGCGACGGCTGCTCGACGGGCTGCCGCGTGGAGAATGGCTATACGTGCAGCGGCGCGCCCAGTACCTGCGCCACCATCTGCGGCGACGGCATCCGTGCGGGCTCGGAGACGTGCGATGACGGCAACACCACGGCAGGCGACGGCTGCAACGCCACCTGCTCGGTGGAGCCGGGCTGGAGCTGCCCTGGCGCTGGCAACCAGTGCTTCTTCACCTGCGGCAACGGCACGATGGACAGCGGCGAGGCGTGCGACGACGGCAACACCACGGCGGGCGACGGCTGCAACGCGAGCTGCCGCGTGGAGAATGGCTATACGTGCAGCGGCGCGCCCAGCACCTGCGCCACCACCTGTGGCGACGACGTCCGCGCCGGCAGCGAGGTGTGTGACGACGGCAACCTCAACAACGGCGACGGCTGCTCCTCGCGCTGCCTCCTGGAGGACGGCCAGCCCTGCAACGCGTCTGGCGTCTGCGAGAGCGGCATCTGCAACCCCGACACCAACACCTGCATCAGCCCCAACACCTGCGGCAACGGCATCCTCGACGAAGGGGAGCTGTGCGACGACGGCAACACCACGGTGGGCGACGGCTGCTCGGCCACCTGCGCCATCGAGGACGGGTTCGGCTGCACCGGCATCCCGTCGGTGTGCGCGGTGACGTGTGGTGACGGCATCAAGGCGGACAGCGAGGCCTGCGATGACGGCAACACCGCCAACGGGGACGGATGCTCGGCCACGTGCACCGTGGAGAGCGGCGCCGCGTGCCAGACGGCGGACGTGAGCGTGTTCATCACCCGCCAGGGCAACGCGAACTGCACGCAGGTGTCGGACATCGACGCCCCCGTGCTGCCCAACGCGGCCATCCAGGCCGAACTGGGCGTGCCGGGCCGCTACCGCATCCGGTACGTGTCCGGCGCCGTGAGCTACTCGGGTGGCGCCAACTGGTACCCCGGCGTCATTGGCGTCAGCGCCAACGCGGGCACGCAGGTGCAGGGCTTCTCGCTGGGCTACACGCCCCGCGGCGGTCCGGGCTCGGCCACGCGCGCCGAGGCCATGCCGCTGGGCTTCCCCCTGTCCCGCGACTTCACGGCGGCCACGGGTGACGTGCGCATCGCGCTGGTCGACACCGACTGCGACCTGGCCAACAACTCCGACACGGCGGTGACCTACCGCGTGGACGCGCTGTCCATCTGCCAGACGGCCCCTGTCGTCACGTCCCCGACGCCGGGCGGCACCGCCGGCGAGGAGCTGGAGGGCACCGCCACGCCGGGCGCCACCGTGGACGTGTACCTGGACGGCAACCCCGCGCCGGTGTGCACCGTCATCGCCGACGCGGAGGGGAACTGGAGCTGCACGCTGCCGGATGACCTGGAGGAAGGGCCGCACACGGCCGTCGTCACCTCCACCTTCCCGGGCGCTCCGCAGACGTCCACGTCGGTGGAGTTCATCGTGGACTACTCGCCGCCGGCGCCTCCGGTCATCACCGGCCCCACGCCGGGCGCGGTGCTGGACACGCAGACGCCCGTGCTGAGCGGCACGGCGACGCCGGGCGACGAGGTGACGGTGTACGAGGGCGGCACCGTCCTCTGCACCACCACGGCCGACGCGGCGGGGAACTGGAGCTGCACGCCCACCACGCCCATGGCTGAAGGCCCGCACACGGTGACGGCCACCGCCACGCCTCCGGGTGGCAGCCCCGGCCCCACCTCCACGCCCGTCACCTTCACCATCACCCTGACCACGACGGAGCCGCCGGTCATCACCGGGCCCGCCGACGGCGCGGTGCTCAACACGTCGACGCCGCCCCTGAGCGGCACGTCGGCCCCGGGCACGGTGGTGACGGTGTACGAGGGCGACACGGTGCTCTGCACCACCACCACCAACGACGTGGGCGCGTGGAGCTGCACGCCGACCCAGCCGCTGGAGGATGGCCCGCACACGGTGACGGCCACCGCCACCGACAGCGAGGGCCGCACCAGCGAGCCCTCCGCGCCCAGCGAGTTCATCATCGACACCCAGGAGCCCGACACGTACCTGCCGCGCACGCCTCCCTCGCGCGGCGGCAACCGGACGGCGACCTTCGAGTACGACGCCTCCGAGGAGGGCGTCACCTACGAGTGCAGCTTGAACGGGGGCCCCTTCGAGCCCTGCCGGGACAGCTATGACGTGGGCGAGGGTCAGCACACCCTGCGCGTGCGGGCCACGGACCGCGCGGGCAACGTGGACAGCACCCCCGCGGCGTACTCGTGGACGGTGGAGCTCACCCGGGCCTTCGCCGGTGGCGGCTGCAGCACGGCGCCCGCCGCGTCCTGGCTGGCGCTCCTGGGCCTGCTCGGCCTCCGCCGGAGGAAGCGCGGCTAAGGGCTGACCGCTACACCTTTCCGCCGGGAGGTCCACAACCCCCTTAGAGGCCCCCTCCGCCGGCCTCGTGGACCTCCCGGCGGATTTTCCCCCCGCCACGCGCCAACCCGTATGCTGGGGCCGTGCACGTGGCGGGGCGATTGAATGAGACTTACGAGGAGGAGCTCCTCCTCGCGATGGACGAAGGACTGCTCTCCGGCGAGGAGGTGGCGGTCCTGCGTGAGGAAGCGCTTCGCCTGCGGCGTGGCCCCCTGGAGCTGCTGCGGGAGCGAGGCCGGCTGTCCGAGGACTCCCTGGTGGCGCTTCGTGGCGAGCTCGCCTCCGAGAGCACGGACCCGAGCGCTGGCCGTCCGCTCGAGGCCGCCACGCTGACGCCGGTCACCCCGGGCGTGTCCCCGCCTCCCGCCGTGGAGCCGGACGGCGCCACCTTCCCGGTGCCGGACTGGGACCGCTATCAGCCCGTGCGCTTCCTGGGCCAGGGCGGCATGGGCCGGGTGTTCCTGGCGTATGACCCGATGCTCCGCCGCAACGTGGCGCTGAAGTTCGTGCGCGGGGACGACCCGGAGCTGGCCCGGCGCTTCCTCTCCGAGGCCCGCGCGCAGGCCCGCGTCCGGCACGAGCGGGTGTGTGAGGTGTACGAGGTCGGCGAGGTGCGCGGCCGGGGCTACATCGCCATGCGCTTCGTGGACGGCCAGCCGCTGGGACAGCTGGCGCGCTCGCTTACGCTGGAGCAGAAAGTGCTGGTGCTGCGCCAGGCCGCCGAGGGCGTGCACGCCGCCCATGGCGCGGGCCTCATCCACCGCGACATCAAGCCCGGCAACATCCTGGTGGAGCGCACCGAGGACGGCGGGCTGGCCCCCTTCGTCATGGACTTCGGTCTGGCGCGTGACTGGCGCGAGGACGGCGCCACGCCCAACGCCGTGCAGGGCACCCCGCACTACATGGCCCCGGAGCAGGCGCGCGGCGAGGTGTCCCGCCTGGACCGGCGCGCGGACATCTACGCGCTGGGCGCCACGCTCTACTCGCTCCTCACCGGCCGGCCGCCCTTCACCGGCGCCACCGAGGCGGAGGTCATCACCCGGCTCCAGCACGAGGAGCCGGCGCCGCCGCGCGCGCTCGATGCCGACATCCCGTCGGACCTGGAAGCCATCGTCCTCAAGTGCCTGGAGAAGCAGCGGCCCGCCCGCTACGACTCGGCGCGGGCGCTGGCGGAGGACCTGGAGCGGTTCCTCGAAGGAGAGCCCGTCCTCGCGCGACAGGGGCTGGGCTACCGCCTGCGCCGCAAGGCCCGCAAGCACCGGGTGGCGCTGACGCTGGGCTCCGCGGCCCTGACGGTGGTGTTGCTGGCGCTCATCCAGGCGGGCATCGCCCGCGGCGAGGTGGCCGAGCGCGAACGCCTCACGCGCCGCTTCACCGAACGGGTGGAGCGCATCGAGGCCTCCGCGCGTTACTCCGCCCTGTCCCGCCTACACGACACCCGTGAAGACCGGCGCGAGCTGCGCGCCAGCATGGACGCGCTGGAGGCCGAGGTGCGCGAAGCAGGCCCCCACGCGCTGGGCCCCGGCCAGTACGCCCTGGGCCGCGCCTTGCTCGTATTGGATGAGCGGGACGCCGCACGCAAGCGCCTGGAGGCCGCGTGGGCCCAGGGATACCGCGAGCCCCGGGTGGCCTGGGCGTTGGCGCAGGTGCTGGGAGACCTCTACCAGGAGCGGCTGCTGCTGGACGTGGAGCGCCGCAGCCCGGAGCAGCGCGAGGTCCGCCGCAAGGAACTGGAGCAGAACTACCGGGACCCGGCCCTGGCCTACCTGCGCCAGGCCGAAGGCCCCGACGTCCCCGTCCCACCGCTGTACGTGAAGGCGCTGTTCGCCTTCTACGAGGGCCGCCACGAAGAGGCCCTGACCCACCTGGAAGCCATGGGCCGCGCGCAGCCCTGGTTCTACGAAGCGCCCCTGCTGCAAGGCGACGTGCTGCTGGCGCGGGCCACGCAGCGCTGGCACCAGGGCGACAAGGCCGGCTCGCAGGAGGACCTGGACGCGGGCCGCCGCGCCTATGCCTCCGCCGTCGCCACCGCGGAGAGCCAGCCCATGGGCCACTACGTCCTGGCGCGCCTGGAGCTGGCCGCGCTGGTGATGGAGCTGTACGGCGAAGGCAACGTGCTGCCCCACTATGAGCGCGGCGTGGAGGCGGCGACCCGCGCGCTCGCCGCCGCGCCGGATCACCACCGCTCGCTGGTCGTCCTCTCCCGCCTGCACCGCCGGCTCGCGGAGCAGCGCACCAGCCAGGGACGCGAGGACGCCGAGCCGCTGCTGGAGAAGTCCATCCACGCCGCGCGCGAGGCCCTGGCCCTGGCGCCGCCCAGCGACCGTGTCGCGCTGGAGCTCGCCATCACCCACCGGCTGTGGGCCCGCTACCGCCAGGAGCGCGGGCAGGACCCGAGCGAGCAGCTCCGTCTGTCTATCGAGGCCTTCGAGCGCCTGCGCCCCGAGGAGCGCGACTATGCCTTCCACGCCAACCTGGGCCTGACCTATCAGGTGTGGGCGGACGCGGAAACCGAGCGCGGCGTGGACCCGCTGGAGCACCAGGGCAAGGCGATTGACGCGTACCTGGAGGCCATCCGCGTGCGGGAGAACCAGGCCGACGCGTGGATCAACCTGGGCAACGCCCTGCGCCGCCGCGCTTCGAATCCACGCGCCACCGACGCCGCGGGAGATTTGACGCGGGCTCGTGACGCACTGGCGAAGGCGCTGGCGCTCAATCCCGGCAACGTCGTGGCCAGCTTCCGCGGCGCGGAAATCTCCGAGCAGTTGGCGCGCTGGCGCTGGAGCCATGGCGAGCCCTTCGAGGCGGACCTGGAGCAGGCGCTGGCCCTGTTCCGGCAGGGGCTGGGCATCAACGCGAAGCTCCCCCCGCTCCACAACGGGCTGGGTGCGGCGCTGCTGTGGCAGGCCGAGCAACGCTGGGAGGAAGGCGGCGCCCCCGAGCCCCTGCTCCAGCAGGCGCAGGCGGCCTTCGAGGAAGCCCGGACGCTGGCGCCCAGACAGGTGTACGCCCACAACAACCTGGGCGAGGTGTGGACCCTGAACGCCACCTTCCAGTCCGCGCGCAGGGAGAATCCAGAACCGAGTGGCCGCACCGCCGTGGAAGCCTACCGTCAGGCACTCTCGCTCCAGCCCCAGGACGCCGACCTCTGGGCCAACCTCGGCCGCGTGCAGACACTGCTGGCGACGTGGAGCGTGGAGACCGGCGGCGACCCACGGGCGGAGCTGGCGAAGGCCGAGGAGTCCCTGGCGCGGGCCACCACGCTGAATCCCCGCCAGGGCCACACGTGGCGCAACACGGGCGAGGCCCGCGCGCTCAAGGCCCGCTGGCTGGCGCACCGGGGCACCGCTCAGGAGTCGGACTTCGAGCTCGCGTCGCAGGCCTTCCAGCAAGCCCTGTCCCTGGAGCCGCGCCGGCATGACTACCGGCTGGCCACCGCGCGATTCCAGCTCGCCTGGGCCGCGTGGCGTCAGCAACGAAACGAGGACGCCGCGCCGCTGCTGAACCAGGGGCTCGCGCTCGTGGCGGAAGTCCTGGCGGACCGGCCCAGGTGGGCGCGGGCCCAGGCGCTTCGCGGCGGCGGGCTGCTCGCCCTGGCGGAGACGCGCGCCTCCTCCGAGCAACGACAGGCCTGGCGCATCGAGGGCCAGGAGGTGTTGCGGCAAGCACTGGCCCGCAACCCTCACCTGGAATCCGAATGGAGAGGCCGGCTCGGCGCGGCTCGCGAGCCGCTGGCCGGCCCTCCTACGCCCTGACTAGCTCAGTACTCCTTGGGCGGGTCCGTCGTCACGTCGAGGTTGCCGTTCTTCGTCTCCAACTCGAGCCCGTGGCGGCGCGCCTCGGGGGAGCCGCCAGTCACCACCGTGAACGGGTACGAGCCGACCGCGGCCCCGTCGGCAACGGGGTCCTCGCGCTGAGAGGCGGCCAGAGACGTGTTGTTCAAGCTGAACGACGCCGTCGAATCCAGGCACGCGGGGGGATTCACCGTCACGTCCGATGTACTGCCAACCGTGTCAATGGCGAAGCGGACCGTGTCTCCGTGTCGAACCTTGTTGTTGGGGATGTAGCTCAGGTTCCCGGACTTGTTGATGAAAACAGTGATGATGGCCATGGGCCGTGGCTCCTGTGCCCCGCTGGGGCGTGTGATGAACTGCTGCCGTCTGTGATTTGCAGGCACCATACCAGACAGGTCTGGTTCACAGCGCCCTCGAAGATTCACCACCGGAGCATGCCCTCAGCCGCAGGTGGACGCGTCAGCCCCACCCACGAGGTTCAGCATGACACGTCAGGCCGGCTCAGAGCTTCGGTGGATCCGTCGTCACATCCAGGTTGCCGTTCTTCGTCTCCGCCTCGCCTCCGAAGTGCGGCTTCTCCGGCAAGAGAGGGACCTCCACGGTGAACGAATACGTGGTGAACTCGGCCGATTCGGAGACCGGGTCCTCGTAGATGGGGGGCGCCGCGGAGGTCTGGTCCAGGGTGACGGAATTCGTTGCAACCAGGCACGCGGGCGGATTCACCGTCGCCCACACAGGACCGTTGAGCGGGTCGAGCACGAAGCGGACGGGTTGCCCCCGCCGGACCTTGTTGTTGGGCTCGTAGACCAGATCCCCCGACTTCTTGATGGTGACGGTGACAACGGTCATGGGCGCGGCTCCCGTGCCCCCAACGGGGCAATGAGAAGGATTGCTGCGGGCTGTGAGTTGCAGGCACCGTACCAGCCAGGCATGGCGCGCAGCCCCCCTCGACAATTGACACCCGAGCCACCCCCGAAAGACAAATGGACGCGTCAGCCGAACCCACCAGGTTCGGATTGACGCGTCAGCCGACGCTACCCACCACTGAGGCCCAGCTCCCGCACGCGCCGCTGGAGCGCGCGCTTGGAGACCTCCAGCCGCTGCACCATCCGGTCGAGGTCGCCCTCGCACTCGTGGAAGCAGCGCGTGATTTCCTCGGGGCTCAAGTCGCGCGCGGTGCGCAGGAGCGAGCTCTTGTCGATGAGGACGTAGACGGACGGCCGGGGAATGCCCAGCCAGTCCGCGGTGGCCTTGAGGTCCCAGGAAGAGGCGCGAAGGGCCTCCAGCAACTCCTGCTCGCCCACGTCCGCGGGCTTGCGCCGCGGTGCCTTCGCGCCCTCCCCCGCCTCGTCGCCCGTGCGCTCGGTCAACGGACGCCCGGGGACTGGCTGCGCATCCGCGTCCAGCACCTGTTCCAGCCGCGCATCGGCACGCAGCCCCGGCATGCCCCGGCTGCCAATGACGAGCTGACGGGTGACGTTGCGCAGCTGGCGGATGTTGCCGGACCACGCGTGGCGCACCAACTGGACGGCCAGGGCCGCGGGCAGCCAGGGCTCGGCGCGCGGGTCCGAAGACGTCAGTTGACCGCCCTCCCCCATGGCCTCCAGTTCCTGGCGAGCGAAGTGGTGGAAGAGCAGGCCCACGTCCTCGCGGCGCTCGCGCAGCGGAGGCACCAGGATTTCAAAACCGGCCAGCCGGTGCAGCAGCGGGGCCTTGAAGGTGCGCTCCTGGATGCGGGCCTCCAGGTGCGCGTCCGTGGCGGAGACGAGCCGCACGTCGACGGGCACCGGCGTATGGCCCCCCACCGGATAGATTTCGCCCGTCTCCAGCACACGCAGCAGCGCGGCCTGCACCTCGGGCGGCGCCTCGCCGACCTCGTCGAGGAAGAGCGTGCCGCCCTCGGCGGCGCGGAAGAAGCCCTCCCGGTCCTTGCTGGCACCCGTATAGGCCCCGCGCTGGGCGCCGAAGAGCTCCGCGGCGACCAGCTCCTTGGCGAGCGCCCCCAGGTTGACGCTGACGAAGGGACCGGCACGGCGAGGACCACTGGCGTGGATGGCGCGCGCCACCAGCTCCTTGCCCGTGCCCGTCTCGCCCCGGATGAGCACCGGCACGGTGAGGTCGGCCACCCGGATGATGTCCTCGCGCACGCGGTGGATTCCCTCACCGTGGCCGACGATGCCCAGGTCCAGCACGCCCGGCTGACGGAAGGACGAGGCCAGGTGGAGCAGCAGCACCACGCGGTCGGCCAGCACCAGGGGCACCCCGGCGGACAGCTCCTCGCGGGAGAACTCCCGGCCGCCCATGACGGGCTCGTTCGCCACGCGCACCTGGGTGCCGTCCTCCGGCACCAACATCCGGAGGCCGCCTCGTGGGCCGGGCTCGAACTCCACCGGCTTGCGGCTGAGGAATGGGTCTCCCAACGGCAGGGACATGAGCCCCCCAGGCCGGGAGAAGTCCGGCGCGTTGCGAGACAAAGCCGCCGTGCGCCCCTGCGACGCGAGCACCTCCAGCAACAGCCGCTCGCCAATGCGCTGCGGCTGGGGATGGGACACAATCGTCAAGGCGGGCACGGAGAGCGCCACCGGGCTCTGCCCGGCCTGTGCGCGGCCCGCGGTGGTCGACATGTCTGCGGCGAGTTTCTGCTGCATGAGTATTCGTGTGAGTCCTGGGATACCCGTTGAGCCTACACCTCCGGACGCCCGAGCGCTGGGTTCATCCACCGAGGAAACGACGTGAGAATCCCGTGGGTTGGGGGAACTGGCCGGTGCAGGGGGCCGCGACCTATCCTCCTCCGCAGGCTCCAACTTCCGGACCCCATGGGATACGTCCACATCCTCCGAGGCTTCGCTTCCCCGCACGAGGGACACTCACGCACTGTCCGCATCTACACACCCGATACGTATGACGCCTCACCTGACAGGTCCTTTCCTGTCCTCTACATGCAGGACGGGCAGAACGTGTTCGCCCATCCGGAGTCCGCGCGCTTCGACACCTGGTGCGCCAACCTCACGCTGGAGCGGCTGGTGGCGGAGCACCAGGTGGAGCCGTGGCTCATCGTCGCGGTGGACTCCACGCACGACAGGCTCTCCGAGTACTCGCCATGGGATGAGCCCCGCAGCAACGTGGCGGCCCGGGCCGAGCCCTACGTGCGCTTCATGGTCGAAACGCTGAAGCCATACATCGAACGCACGTACCGCGTCCGCAAAGGCCCCGAGTGGACGGCGGTGATGGGCGCCTCGCTGGGTGGCCTCATCTCGCTGCACCTGGGGCAGCGACATCCAGCGCTGTTCGGCCGCATCGGCGGGTTGTCCCCGTCGGTGATGTGGAGCTGGAACCGGATGTTCTCCGAGTGGTCGGCCCACTCTCGACGGTGGACGCGCATCTACCTGGACGCGGGCACCACGGAAACGGTGGACCCGGTGGGGTACGTCATGCGCTACGGCGAGGCGACGCGGGACTTCCACCGCCACCTCCAGTCATTGGGCTACGCGGACCACGAGCTGCGGCTGGTGCTCGAACCCGGCGGAGAGCACCACGAACGGGACTGGCAGCGGCGGCTGCCGGAGGCCATGCGTTGGCTGCTGGCGTGACATGCCGGGAATCCCGGCGTATGGCGAACCAGTGGTAGCGTGTGCGCAGCATGACGCATCTGCTTCCGGCGACTCCGACTGAAATCTTCGTCTACCTCCTCTTTAGCGGCATCTCGCTCTATGCCTCCTGGACGGTGTGGGGTGTCGTCCGCGTCATGATGGTGGAGCGGCATGTGCTCAAGCACGGAGAGGCCGCCGAGGCCACGGTGCGCGAGCTGAAGGACACGGGCTGGCGCATCAACAAGCAGCCCCTCTTCGAATTGCTCCTCGATGTCCGCCAGAGCGGACGTGCCGCCTATCAAACGAAGGTGAAGAAGAAGCTGGGACGCCACCAGAGCATCTCGACGATGGGCGTGGGGACGCGCCTCGACGTCAAGGTCGACCGGAACGACCCGCTCAAGGTCGCCATCGTCGGCGCGGCCATGACGGCGCCTGTCGGGGCCTTCATGCGACAGGGCATGCCGTCCGAGGGAGACCCGGTGAAGGCGATGCAGAACCTTCAGTCGCTGATGGACAAGGGACTCATCACCCCTGAAGAGTTCCAGGCGAAGAAGGCGCAGATTCTCGCGCGTATCTGAGAACGCGCATCGAGGTGATTGGTGCTGACCGCGGTCCTGGCGATGTTGCCCTTCCTTCTCTTCTCGCTCGTCGGCTTCGGCGTGGCGGGGTACTTCTTCTATGCGCACGCGCAGACGCAGCGCCTCCGCGAGCACGGAACCGCCGGCGAGGCCACCATCCTCCGGATGGAGCGCACGTCGATGCGGATCAACAAGAGTTACGTCTACGACTTCCTGCTGGAGTTCAAGGTGCCGGGCCTCCCCACATACAGGCGGCAGCACCGCAGCCGGGCGCATGATTGGAAGGCCTTCATCCTGGAGCCCGGCGTGCGACTCAAGGTGAAGATCGATCCGAACGACCCTCAGCGGTTCGTCGTCCTGGGGCCCGTCGATGAGCAGCGCCCCCAGAGCATCCAAGCCCTCATCGCGGGAGCCGCTGGCTTTTCCGAGTCCAGGACCGTGGCCCCCCCAGACCCGGTGAAGGCCTTGAAGGACCTCCAGTCGATGCTCGACAACGAGCTCATCACGCAGGACGAATACGCGCGGAAGAAGGCGGAGATTCTCTCGCGCCTTTGAAGCGGCTTCGCCCTACACGATGGACGCGGCGGCCCGCTGCACCTGGGGCACGCCAGGCAGCGTGGGCGCCGGGTTGAGCGCCTGGACCAGCAGCGAGCGCAGCGCGTCCGCCAGGTCATCCGCCGCGCCCAGGGCCCCCGCGGGAGCCCCCTGCAACGCCGCGGGGACTTCCGCGCCCACCACCACCACCGGCATCCGGACCTCCCAGGCCAGGTAGCGCGCGAGCCGCACGGAGGGCTCGGCCACGTCCATCAGCAGCGCGCCCATGGCGCCCGCCGTGAAGGGACGCCACAGCGGCCGCGCCGCCTCCGCGGGAGGCAGCACGCAGAAGTCCAGGCGCAGCACCTCGCTGAGCACCAGGCGCCCCAACGTGCCAAAGCCACTCTTCACCGCGGTGGGATCGGCCGACAGCGCTTCCATGCTGGGCATGCGGGAGAGAACCCGCCGGGCCGCGCTCGCGCCACTGCCGCACACGAAGATTTTCGCGGTGGCCACCTTCGCGGGGGCCCTCGTGCGGAGAATCCGGCCGCGCAGCGCGTGCACCTCCGCCGCGCCCAGCAGTTCGCCGGACGCAGCCTCCACGCCGTCCCCGTCCGCGGCCTTCGCCACGCCCCGCTGCATGAGCGTGGTGAGGACGTTGAGCACCTCCAGGTCGGTGGCCGGCGCCAGGTCAAGCACCTCGCCCAGGGCGCGCGGATGGCGGAGCAGGTCCACCACCTGCTGCGTCACCGGATGCTGGTCTCCTTGCAGGTCCGCGTCCGGCGCCAGCATCAACCGCGTGTGGCGCGGCGGCAGGCCGGGCAT
This sequence comes from Myxococcus sp. NMCA1, assembly GCF_026810205.1. Classification (NCBI taxonomy): domain Bacteria; kingdom Pseudomonadati; phylum Myxococcota; class Myxococcia; order Myxococcales; family Myxococcaceae; genus Myxococcus; species Myxococcus sp. NMCA1. Next base: position 6,509,410 of record NZ_CP113950.1, read on the forward strand.
CAGCCGGTTCACCTCGTCCGACTGGCGCATGCCCTCCAGCAGCGCGTCATCCATGCCGCGATTGATGCGCGGCCGCGCCGTGTTCCCACCGGGCGAGAAGGTGAACGTCCCGTCCACCCACGCCAGCAGGCGGAACAGGGCCTTCTCCCCTTCCACGCGCCCCAGCTTCGCGTTCACCGGGCGGCCTTCGACAACGGAAATCTCGCCCCGGTCGTTGCCGCGCTCCAGCGTCAGCCGGCCACTGCGCCGGTTCATGCCCAGGAGCTGCATCAAATCCGGGATGCTGAGCTGGCTGAGCGAGCCTTCGATTTCCTGCTGCTCGCTCTTGAGGTCCTTGGCCGCCTCGCTGCGCCGGAAGATGTGCTCGATGCGGCTGAGCACCTCGTCCAGGTTGAAGGGCTTGCGCAGGTAGCCGTCCCGCAGGCCGCGCAGCCGGTCCGACTCGAAGCTCGCGGTGGTGAGCACCACCGGGATGTCCTCGGTGCGCGGGTTGGTGCGCAGAATCTGGATGAAGGTGCGCGCGTCCAGCAGCCTGCAACCCTCGTCGAAAAGCGTGAGGTCCGGGTGGCGCAGCACGGCCACCTCCAGGGCCCGCGAGCCATCCGGCGCGTAGTGCACCTGATAGCCCTTGGTGCGCAGCGCCCGCGACAGCGAGCGCACGGACTCGAGGTCAGGGTCGGCGATGAGGATTTTCCGGACCGGGGCCACGGTGGCGCTCCGCTTCGTGTCAGTAGGGCTGCAGGTCGTATTCGGCCTGCAGCTTGGAGATGAGCCCGTCCACCACCGCGGTGTCCGAGGTGTGGAACCCCCACGTCGCTCCGTGGCCCCGCCGCTGGATGAGCGCGTAGGCCGCGTTCTCGGAGAGCCAGAGGATGAACTCGTGCCGTGCGATGCGGTCGTCGCCTTCCAGGAACACGGGCGTCAGCGCGGGGTGTGACTCCAGGTCGACGCGGCGGCCCAGCAGGTAGATGCGCGACGCCAAATCTGGCGGCGCGGACTCCAGCCCGGCGGCGATGTTCAGGTCCGTGCGAATCTCCGGCCCGCCCACGTACAGCAGGCCGCGCGAGCCTGGGTCTCGCATCATCTCCCGGGCAATCTCCGCCTGGAGTTCGTCGAAGAGCACGTCGGACACCTTGCCCCGGCGGCTCGGCTCGGAGCGCTCGTCCACCGGCAACCGGGGGCTGTTCGGCGTGCCCAGCAGCAGGTCCACCTCGTCCCAGAAGGGCAGCCCATCCAGCATCAGCCGGCGCTGCAACGACGCGCGCCGCTCGTCCATGCGGCGGCGGCAGCGGTGCACCAGCTCGTCGAAGTCCTCGCCGTCCTTGGGGAAGGTGCTGGCCCCGCCCACCATCGCCAGCGGGAGGCGCTGGTCCACCTCCATGGCCTCGGGCTCCTCGCGCACGGCGGCCACCGCGCGGCGCACGAACATCAACGCCCCGAAGAAGTCCGTCTCCGGCAGCAGGAGGTAGAACTCCTGGTCGCTCGCCTTCGCGATGACGTCCGAGTCGCGGATGATCTTGCTGAGCGCCTTGATGATGCCGCGCACCGCCTTCTTCGCGTCCGCCGCGCCCTGGCGCACGCGCACCAGCGGCAGGTTGTCGATGGAGAAGGTCAGCAGGGAGAACGTCCGCCCGTAGCGCCGGGCCTTGTAGATCTCCTTGGACGCGTAGTCGGTGAAGTAGCTGAGGTTGTACGCCGCCGTCTCGCGGTCTCTCAGGCCCAGGCGCTGGAGCGCGAGCATCTTCCGGCCGTTCTTCAGGCCCACCGCCGCGAAGTCACCCAGCACGCGGGCATCGCGCGAATGCTCGGGCCGGAAGTCTCCCGACAACGGGTCGGAGAGCTGCGCCAACCCGACGACTTCCCCCGACGCCACCAGGGGCACGTACATCACCGACGAGCGCTCGTCGCGGGCCAGCCACGGCTGGGCCTCTCGCAGCCGTCCGGACAGCGGCCCTTCCGGGCTCATCTTCTCCGCGAGGAACTGCCGGTCCAACAGTCCGCGGTAGGCCCGCAACACCAGGTCCCCCCGGTCGTCCACCACCCACAGCGCGGCGCTCTGCGCGTCGCAGATGGCCGCCAGCTCCGAGGTGAGCCGCTCCTGGAGCCACTCCAGGTCGGGATGGGACAGGAGCTCCAGGCAGCGCTGGTGCAGGTTGTGGAAGCGAGCGAACTCCAGGTTCTCATCGCGAAGCTGCGTCCGTTCGCGGCGCAGGGACGCGCGCTCCAGCGCCCGGTCCACGGCGAGCAGCATGTCGTTGGCGTCCACCGGCTTGGTGAGACAGTCCGCCGCGCCCGAGCGCAGCGCCACCTCCGAGTTCCGGATGTCGGTGCGATGGCTGACGAGGATGACCTCCTGGTCGGGGTCCCGCTCGCGCAGGCGCGCGGTGAGGGCGAAGCCGTCCACGCCCGGCATCACCACGTCGGTGATGACCAGGTCGAACGGCGTGCGTGCCGCCTCTTCGAGCGCGAGCGTTGCGTTCTCCACGGCCACCACGCGATGCCCGTTATGCGTGAGCAAGTCGCTGGCGAGCTGACGGAAGAACAGGTCGTCGTCGACGACGAGGATGGGTCCGGCCACGGCGCGTTCTGACCTGGGGGCGAGAGGAACGCGGGAGGTTACCGGCCCGAGGGAACCGCGACAACGCCCTCGAAGACGAAGGCCACGGGTCCACGGAGGCGGATGTCGGACAGGTCGGCGGGGACGCGGATGCGCAGGTCTCCCCCTGGCAGGGTGACGCGCAGCCAGGCATCGGCGGGGAGCCGTTTGGCCAGCACGGCGGCCACGGCGGACGCGCAGGCGCCCGTCCCACAGGCCTGGGTGAGGCCGCAGCCTCGCTCCCAGACCACCACGGTGAGGCCGTCCGAGTCCACACGGACGAACTCCACGTTGGTGCGATCCGGGAAGGACGGGTGCCGCTCCAGCAGGGGCCCCAGGCGCGAGGCGTCCTCCAGCGGCTGGTCCAGGAGGACCATGTGGGGATTGCCCATGCTCACCGCGTAGGCGCGCAGGTGCGGATGACCCGGCACGAAGGCATCCAGGAAGGGCTGGCCGGTGACGCCCGAAGGCAGGTTGGGGGCGACCAGCCGGGCGGGGCCCATGGAGATGTCCACGGCCACCACGCCGCCCTCGCCGTACGAGGGGTAGCAGGTGAGCACGCCCGCCCCAGTCTCCACGTCGAGGTGGCCCGGCGTCTGGCCCGAGTCGTCCACCAGGAACTTCACCGCGCAGCGCAGGCCGTTGCCGCACATCTCCGCGATGCTGCCGTCCGCGTTGTGCACGACCATGCGGGCGACGCCACGCTCGGAGGGCAGCAGCGCCAGCACGCCGTCCCCGCCGATGCCCAGGCGCCGGTCGCACATCCACCGCGACGTGGCGGCGTCGATGTCCTCGCCGGAGCCGCGCCGGTCCAGCACGACGAAGTCATTGCCCAGGCCCTGATACTTGAAGATGCGCTCGCGAGCTTCCACGGACGCAATCCTATTCGCGAGCGGCTATTCGCGCTCGTCCGGCTTCGGGGGCGTTTTCTGGGGCGGCAGGTCCAGCGCGGGCACCGCGCCGCGGGGACGCCGAGCCGGGGCCTTGGCGCCCTGCTCCGTCCCGGCTGGGGAGACCAGCTCGTTCCGGGCCGGCTCGGGCGCGTCCAATAGGGCGAAGCTGTCCGCGCGGGACGCCGGCCGCTGCGCCGCGGCCAGTTCGGCCTCGCGGTCCGCGAGCTTCTGCTGGAGGTCTTCCACCAGGGATTGGAGGAGCTCCATCTCCGCGGCCATCTCCAGCACGTCCTCGGGCTGGGAGGACACCTTGAGGGACTCCACGGCGGACAGGAGTTCGGCGCGCTCCGCCTCCAGCGCGTCCACGCGGGCCTTCTGGGACTGGAACTGGGCGTCGAGGCCCCGGAGCTGTTCATCGAGCTGGGAGCGCTCGGTCTGGAGCAATGCGAGCTGCCCGGCAGCGCTGCCGTCGTGACTCTGGAGCTGCTGCGTGGCCACTTCGAGCGCCTGGGACAGGCGGGTGCGCTCGGCGCGCTCGGCGTCGAGGATTCGGACAGCGTCGGTGGACGCGGCTTCCAGGGCGGTGACGCGGCCTTCGAGGCGGACCCGGGCGGCGCGGGCGACGGACAGGTCGGACTGGAGGCGCTCGCGGTCGGAGTCCGCACGGGCGAGGCGCTCCTGGGCGGACTGAAGCGTGGCCGCGCGCTCCGTGGCGGCGGCCAGGTCGGCGCGGAGCACATCGAGCTGGGACGTGAGCTCGGCGACGTGGGATTCCAGGGTGGCCCTGTCGGCGTGGGCACGGTCAGCGGTGTCGGAGAGCAGGGCCGCGCGCTCGCTGGCCTCTGCCAGTTGCGCGTTGAATCGCGCTGAGGCATCGGCGAGCCGCGATTCCAGCTCCGCTTGCTGTGCTTCGAGTCGAGCGTTGAGGTCCGCCAGCCGGGTCTCCGACTCAGCGCGCTGTGCCTCGGCGTGGGCCACGGCTTCCGCGAGCCGGGCCTCCAGTTCGCCACGCTGCGCCTCGGAGCTGGCCACGGCGGCGGCCAACTGAGCCTCCAGCGCGCCTCGCTGTGCATCTGCGTGGACCGTGACTTCCGCCAGCTGGGTCTCCAGCGCCGTGCGTTCGGCCTCGGTGCGAGCAGCAGCCTCCGCGAACTGCTGCCCCGCCTCCACACGTAGAGCATCGGAACGAGAGACAGCTTCCGCGAGCTGCGCTTCGAGTTCGGAGCGCTGGGCGTTGGAACGCGCGACGGCTTCCGCGAGCTGCGCTTCAAGTTCGGCGCGCTGAGCATCAGAACGCGTGACGGCGTCCGCGAGCTTCCCTTCGAGTTGGGCGCGCTGGGCCTCCAGCTCGCTACGGGCGCGCGTCAGTCCATCGGCGGAGTCCGTGAGCTGGGCCTCCAGCGCGTTCGCCCTCGCCTGCTCCGTGGCGGCGGCCTCGGTCGCGCGGGCCAGTTCGTTTCGCAACGTCTCCAGCGCGGCACGCTCGGCTTCGAGCGAGTTCTCCATCGCGGTGGCCTTGCCCGCGAAACGTCGCGCCGTCTCGAGCTGCACCATGAGCAACTCGGCGTTTTCCCGCTGCGCCGCGAGCCGGTCCTGCGCATCCACCAACTCGGCATCGAGCCGGGCGATGTGCATGCCCCGCTCGTGCAGGGCCGCCATCGCGCGCTGGAGCTGTGCCCCCAGGCGCATGCTCTCCTGCCGCGCCGCTCCAAGATGCGCCAGCTCCTGCTGCGCCGCGGCCAAGGCCGTCCGTTCGCGGTCTCGCTCCGCCGCCAGCGCTTCGATTTCGCCCTGCTGCCGCTCCGCCCGAGCAAGCGCGTCGTCCAGCTCACGCTCGACCGAGGAGAGCCGCTCCTGCGCGGCGGCTTCCTGCCGGGTCAGCGCCTCGCGAGCCTCGGTGGCGGCCTCGCTGACACGGCCCGCCTCCGCCTCACGCTCCGCGACCTGCTCACGCAGCTGGGCGACCTGCGTCTCCAGCGCCCCGATGATTCCCGCACGCTCGGCGAGCTGGGCATCCGCCGCGCTTCGGGCCGACTCCAGGTCCGCCAGGGTCTGAGCCAACGAGACAGCACGCGCCGCGTCCGACTCCTGCGCCGCGCGCGCCTCCGAGAGCCGGGACTCCAACGCCGAGCGCTGTTCCTTCGCGGTGTCGTCCGCCCACGCCCGCTCCGACTCCAGGCGCGTCACGGTATCGCGCAGCTCCTGCTCGCGAGCCTCGGCCGCCAGGCGCTGCGCTTCGAGCGCGCGCTCCTGCTCGGCCATGACACGTTCGGCGGCAGCCAGTCGCTCCTGCCGGGCCTGGTCGCGCTCGGACGTCTCCGTGCGCAGCGATTGCAGCGCGGACTCCGCATCGGCTCGCGTGCGCTGCTCGGTTTCGAGCAACGTGCGGGCCTGCGCCAACGCGGCTTCGGCCTCGGCACGGCCCTGCTGCTCGGACTCCAGTTCCGAGCGAGTCTGTCCAAGCGCGGCACCGGTATCGGCGCGAGTCTGCTGCTCCGCTTCGAGCGTCGCACGCGACTGCGCCAGTGCCGACTCAGCCTGAGCGCGAGCCTGTTGCTCCGCGGCAAGTGCCTCACGGGCCTGGGCCAGGGCGGCCTCGATGGCCGCGCGAGCCTGCTGCTCCGCCGTGAGCGCGGACACAGTCTCGCTCCGAGCCTGCTGCTCCGCCGTGAGCGTCTCACGAGACCGCGCCAGGGCGGTCTCGAGCTCGATGAGCGTCTGCTGTTCCGCCGTCAGCGACTCACGCGACTGAGCCAGGGCCGTCTCAAGGCCGGCCCGAGCCTGTTGCTCCGCCGTCAGCGCCGCGCGAGCCTGGGCCAGAACGGACTCGGTCTCCGAGCGAGCCTGTTGCTCCACCTCAAGTGCCGCGCGAGCCTGAGCCAGAACGGACTCGGTCTCCGAGCGAGCCTGTTGCTCCGCCGCAACCGCCTCACGGGTCCGCGCCAGGGCAGACGCGGTCTCCACCCGAACCTGCTGCTCAGCCGCGAACGCCTCGCGCGACTCCGCCAGCACGGCTTCGGTCTCGGCGCGCGTCTGCTGTTCCGCCGTCAGCGCAGCACGCGCCTCGGCCAGGGACGCTTCGGCATCGGCCAGCGACTGCTGTTCCGCCCCGAGCGTCGCACGGAGTTGAGCCAGCGCGGCTTCCGCCCCCGAGCGAGCCTGCTGCTCCACCCCAAGCAGGCCCTGCACGCGAGACAGCTCGGCCTCGCCATCACCGCGCCCCTGGCGTTCGACGTCCAGGTCCGCACGAGCCTGGGCCAGCGCCTCACGCTCCGCGGCGAGCGCCTCCTGAGCCCGGGCACGCTCCTCGCGCTCGGAAGCCGCCTCGGCCTGAAGCCGGGTGACGACCTCATCCGCGCCGAAGGCCCGCTCCCGCATCGCGGTGAGCTCCGCGGCCAGCCGCTCTCGCTCCTCACGTTCGGAAGCAAGCGCCGCCTGGCCCCGAGCCTCGTGCCGAGCCAGCGACTCCTGGGCCGAAACAAGCTCCGCCTCGGCCCGTGCGCGCAGCGCCAGCGCCTCATCCAGGCGAGCCTGAACCCCGACAAGCGAATCCTCCGCCTGAGTTCGCCGCTCCGCCTCCGCCGCATGAAGGCCCTGGGCCGAAGAGAGCGCCGCCTCCAACCGCGCGCGCTCCTGCCCCTCCACTTGAAGCAGCGCCTGCGCATCCCCGAGCGCCGCTTCCCACCGCGCGCGCCGCTCCTCCTCGGAAGCAAGCGCATCCCGAACCTGGGTCAGCGTCTGGCGCGCCTCATCCAGTCCAGCCCGAGTCTCCGCGAGCGTCGCCTCGGCGTCGCTGCGCCGCGCCTGCTCGGCCTCGAGCTGCGCACGCAGCGCCTCCAATGCCCGGGCCCGCCCCTCCTGCTCGGAGTCCAGCGAGGTCCGGACCTCCGCCAGGGAGTCCTCCAGCGCCGTGCGCCGAGCAACCTCCGCATCCAACGCCTCACGGGTCCGCGAGAGCAAGGCCTCGGCGTCCGTCAGTCGCTGCGCCGCGCCCTCCAGCTTCCCACGCGCCAGCCGCAGCGCCTCTTCCACCGCGGCCCGGGCCTCACGCTCCGAATCCAGCTCCCCGCGAACGCGCCCGAGCTGCTCCTCCGACACCTGCCATTCCAGGTGCGCGGACTCCAGCTCCTCACGGGCGGCCTGAAGCGCGGACTCCAACTCCCCCGCGCGCTCCGAGGACTGCCGCCCCGTACGAGCGTGCGAGGAAGCCTCGGCCTCCAGCTCCACCACGCGCCGGACCAGGGCCGCGCGCTCCTCCGCCAGCTCCTGCCGCCGGGCCTCGACCTCCCCCTTCGCGGAGACCTCATCAAGGACCTGCTGCTCCAGCGCCGTCGCTCGCGCCCGCTCGTCCTCCAGCTCGCGCTCCAGCGACGTCAGCCGGGACTCGAGTTCGGTCCGTTCCGACTCCAGCGCCTGCCCCAGGCGCTCCTCGGCCCGAGCGCGCTCCGCTTCAAGCGCCTCCAGCCGCTGCGAGGCCTGATGAAGCGACTCCTCCCACTTCTGCGCCGTGGCCCGCGCGGAAGCCTCCGCGTGCGTCAGGGCCTCCACCTCCTGGCCCAGGCGGGACTGCGACTCGCGAGCGGCGGCCAGCTCCGTCTCCAGGCCCCGGACCTCCGCCTGAAGCGACTCCAGCCGCGACTCCGCGTCCTTCCGAGCCCCCTCCGCCGAGGCCGTCCGCTGCCGCGCGTCCACCAGCTCCCGAGCCGTGCGCGCCAGCTCCGCGTCCTTCACGGAGACGGCGGCGCCCGCGTCCCGGGACGTCTCCGCCGCCCGCGCCGCTTCGGCCTTCAGGTGCTCCACGGCCGCCAGGGCCGCCGAGTACTGCTCCGCGATGCGCAGCTCCCGCTCGCGCGCGGCCTCCGCGGCACGCCGGCGGTCCTCGGACTGCTCCACGGCGCGCTCGGCCCCCAGCCGGTCCCGCTCACGCTCGATGCGCAGCGTGGACTGCTCCTCCTGGAGATCCCGCACCTGCGTATACGCCTGCGTCAGCCGCTCGCGAGCCTCCTCTAGAGAAGCCGCCGTCTCCTCCCGGCGAGCACGCTCCAGCCGCAGGGACTCCTGCGCCGCCAACACCTGTACGCCCGCGTCCGCCTGGGCACGCTGCGCGGCCTCCACCTCCAGCCGCTGCGCCGCCAGCCGCCGGTCCGCGTCGGCCAGCCGCTCCTGCGCCACCTGGAGCTCCAGCTCGCGGCGCCGCAGCTTCCCGGACAGGTCGTCCCGCTCGCGCTGTGCCTCCTGGCTGCCCCGCGCCTGCTCCAACTGCGCGGTGAGCCGAGCCACCTCATCCCGGGCCGTCTCCAAGGAGGGACGCAGCGACGCCGCCTCCGCCTCCCGGTCCGTCAGCTCCGCGCGGAGCTTCGTCAGCGACTCCTTCAGCCGGCCGCTGCGCTCCTCCCACGACTTCGCGCGAGCCACCACCTCATCGAGCTTGCCGCGCGTGAAGGCCAGCGGCTCGGGAGGCAGCTGCACCCAGGTCGGGTCCACCACGCGCGCCGGGTCCTGCCCCGCCACCACCAGGAAGTAGGCGGCCTCGCTGTGATTCACCAGGGTGCCGTCCACCTGGAGCCCTTCGCCCCGCTCGAAGGCGAGCTGGTAGCCCAGCACCGGGGACTGCGTGGCCACCTCCACATTGGCGAAGTGGACCGACAGGGCGTCCAGCAGCTGACCATAGGTGGGCGGCACACCCTCCTCGGCCTCCAGCAACTGGGGCAACGCGAGCCCCGCGACGTTGCGCAGGCCGCCCACGAGGAAGCCCTGCTTCGTCACCAGCCGCGCCAGCTCCGCCAGCAGCTCCGGCGCCTTCACGTACGGCGCCAGGTCCGCGACCAGCACCACGTCGAAGCTGCCCGACTCGAAGTCGTCGTAGACGTTGGCCCGGAAGCGCAAGGCGGGACCGCCGTGCGCCTTTTGCGCGGCCTCGACCGCCGCTACATCCCTGTCGCACGACACGACTGCGCGCGCGCCTCTCTCCACGAGGAAGCGTGCGCTCTCGCCCCCGGTGGAGGCGACCGCATCGACTTCCAGGACCCGTCGACGGGCGAAGAGGCTCTCCGCGAAAATGTAGCGGGGCAGCAGTTCGCTGGGCCCCAAGCGGCGGAATGTGTGGTGCATCGGTGTGTTCGGGAGTGGGAGTATACCCCCGGGCAGGCGCGCCCCAAGTTAAGCGCCGGGGCTGGAAATGGGCCTCGCGCTCGCACGTCAGGAGGGCAGGCGACATGAACGGAACGGCACAACAGGGATTCGGCTATCGGGCGCGGCGTACCTTCACGCGGCTCCTCATCTTCACTCTCATCCTGGGCCTGGGCGGCGTGGTCGTCTTTCTCCTCTCCCAGCTCAACGCGCGCACCTTCACCCTGGCCCTCCATGACGGGCAGCTGGTGGTGATGAAGGGCCGCAACGCCCCCATGGGCGCGGTCCCCTACCGGACCGGGGACCCGCGGCTGGCGGACGCCTATGCGCCCGTCGCCATCGAAGGCCAGGACGTCTCGGCCCTCCTGACGCGCAAGTTCACCGACCGGGACGAGCTGGACCAGGCCCTGTTCCCCGTCCTGGAGGGACTGGCCCGCCCGCGCATCGCGTCGGACGAGCCGGCCCGGGTCGACCAGGGCCTCTACTACCTCCGGCGCGCGGAGAAGCTCTCCGGCATCACCGAGGAGCAGCGCCTGACGCTCCAGAAGCACATGGTGGACGTGGCCTACTACCAGGCCCGGCAGAAGCTGGAGGACGCCCGCCGGCTGGTCAGCGAGGCCCTCACCCAGCTCAAGCTGGCCGCGGAGAGCCAGAGCCGCCACGCGCGCAGCGCCAACCAGATGCTGTCCGCCGTGGCCCCGCCGGCCCGCGAGCTGGAGGATTCGCTGCGGCGGGCCGTGCACACCCTCAGCGGGCCCCAGGTGGCCCCCCAGACGCCGCCCCAGGCCGCGCCGCAGCCCGCCCCCACCGCGCCGCCCCCGGCCCCCACGCCGCAGCCAGAGACCACCGGGGAGGCCCTGGACGAGGCCCCCCAGGCCCCCACCGGGACGGATGCGGGCGGTGTGGTTCCAACCCCTCCGTAGGGCCCTTTCTGACCGTCCACGGTGGATTCCAGGAGGCCCACACTCCACGTTCCTGGGAGGGGTCACCGACTGTTCACCGAACGACTGCGAGATCGTCTCGGAGATCGATCATAGATTGCACGGGCCATGCCGGGCCGAGCACTAGATCTCGCGTTGACAGGTTGGGTACCCCCCCATAGCTTGTGGCTGGTCGATGGCGCCCCACCAGCCGATGTGGCTGAGAGCGGGGAAGAGGAGGGATTGTGGGTTTCTTGCACACAGCATCGGTTTGGCCCATAAATCCCTCCAGACACACCGTCGATTCCAGCCGCTAGCCCCGTCCCGCCGGAACGGGACTTACCTGAACAATTTTCCAGTAACGTGGTGGGGAACCCCGCTTCCCTGGACAGGCCTCGTGTCTGCCCGAAGCGCCCTGCTTTTGTCTGGAGTGAGCCGCTCGTGAACTTCGATACGCCCGTGAAGCCGTCCGCCAACATGTCTGTCCCGCCCGTCTCCTCCGGTCCGTCCACGCCGGCGACGACGCCCGCGCCGACGGGCGCCGCTGCCTCGGGCGCGGTTGCTTCCGAGCCCACGGCGGGCGACTTCAGCGCGACCTCCATGCGGGTGCGCAAGCGCAACGGCGGCGCGGAGACGGTGGACCTCAACAAGATTGTCCGCGCCGTGGGCCGCTCCTGCGTGGGCCTGCCCCGCGTGGACGCGATGCGCGTGGCCACGAAGACCATCTCCGGCCTGTATGACGGCGCCACCACGCGCGAGCTGGACAGCCTCTCCATCCAGACGGCCGCCGCGCTCATCGTCGAGGAGCCCGAGTACGGCCGTCTCTCCGCGCGCCTGCTGGCCACCTTCATCCAGAAGGAGGTCAGCAACCAGGACATCCACTCCTTCAGCCAGTCCGTCGCCGCGGGCCACAAGCACGGGCTGATCGCTGACCGGCTGCTCCAGTTCGTCCAGGCCAACGCGCGCAAGCTCAACGCGGCCATCGACCCGTCGCGCAACGACCTCTTCGAGTACTTCGGCCTGCGCACCGTCTACGACAGGTACCTGCTGAAGAACCCGCAGACGCGCGAGGTGCTGGAGACGCCGCAGGAGTTCTTCCTCCGCGTGGCCAGCGCGCTCAGCGGCGACAATGTGAATGAGGCCATCGAGCTGTACCGGCTGTTCAGCTCGCTGGAGTACCTGCCCAGCTCCCCTACCCTGTTCAATTCGGGCACGCGCCACGAGCAGCTTTCGAGCTGCTTCCTCTTGGACTCGCCCGCGGACGAGCTGGACGCCATCTACAAGAAGTATTCGGACATCGCGATGCTGTCGAAGTTCTCCGGCGGCATCGGCGTGGCGTACCACCGGGTGCGCGCGCGCGGCTCGCTCATCAAGTCCACCAACGGGCACTCCAACGGCATCGTGCCCTGGCTGAAGACGCTGGACGCCTCCGTCGCGGCGGTGAACCAGGGCGGCAAGCGCAAGGGCGCGTGCTGCGTGTACCTGGAGACGTGGCACGCGGACATCGAGGACTTCCTCGAGCTGCGTGAGAACACCGGCGACGACGCGCGCCGCACGCACAACCTGAACCTGGCCAACTGGGTGCCGGACCTCTTCATGAAGCGCGTGGAGGCGGACGGGGACTGGAGCCTGTTCGACCCGAAGTCCGTCCCCCACCTCACGGACCTGTACGGTGACGCCTTCGAGCAGGCCTACGCGAAGGCCGAGGCCGACGGCCTGGCCATGCGCAAGGTGAAGGCGCGTGACCTCTACGCCCGGATGATGAAGTGCCTGGCGCAGACGGGTAACGGCTGGATGACCTTCAAGGACATCAGCAACCGCAAGAGCAACCAGACGGGCAAGGCGGGCAACGTCATCCACCTGTCCAACCTGTGCACCGAAATCCTGGAGGTGACGAGCCAGGGTGAGACGGCGGTGTGCAACCTGGGCTCGTTGAACCTGAGCCGGATGCTGGTCAACGGGAAGTTCGACTTCGAGCGGCTGCGCGCCAACGCCCAGCTCGCGATGCGGCAGCTCGACCGCGTCATCGACCTGAACTACTACCCCATCCCCACGGCGGCTTCGTCCAACAAGCGCTGGCGCCCGGTGGGCCTGGGCCTGATGGGCCTCCAGGACGTCTTCTTCCAGCTCAAGCTGGCCTTCGACTCGGCGGAGGCGCGTGCGCTCTCCAAGAAGATTTCGGAGGAGATCTACTTCGCGGCGCTGACCACGTCGTGCGAGCTGGCCGAGCAGTACGGCGCCCACGAATCCTTCCAGGAGACGCGGGCGGCCAAGGGCGAGCTCCAGTTCGACCACTGGGGCGTGGTGCCCGAGGACACGGCGCGCTGGGACTCGCTGCGCCAGCGCATCATGAAGCACGGCCTGCGCAACTCGCTGATGATTGCCATCGCCCCCACGGCGACGATTGCCTCCATCGTCGGCTGCTACGAGTGCATCGAGCCGCAGGTGTCCAACCTGTTCAAGCGCGAGACGCTGTCGGGTGACTTCCTCCAGGTGAACCGCTACCTGGTGCGCGACCTCCAGGCGCTGGGGCTGTGGAACGAGAACATCCGCAACCGCATCAAGATGGCGGAAGGCAGCGTGCAGGACATTACTGAGCTGCCGGAGAACCTGCGCGCGGTGTACCGCACGGCGTGGGAGCTGCCGATGCGCTCGCTGCTGGACATGGGCGCGGACCGCGGGGCGTTCATCGACCAGAGCCAGTCGCTCAACCTCTTCGTCGAGACGCCGAACATCGGGAAGCTGTCCTCGATGTACTTCTACGCGTGGCAGAAGGGCCTGAAGACCACGTACTACCTGCGCTCGCGTCCGGCGACGCGGATTGCCAAGGCGACGGTGGGCGCGGGTGGTGGCGCCAGCATGGCGTCGGCGGCCCCTGCCCCGGTGGCGAAGGCGACCGAGGCCGAGGCAGTGGCCTGCTCGCTGGAGAACCCCGAGGCGTGCGAGGCCTGCCAGTAGGCATTGAGACGCTGACGGTTTCGCAGTTGGAAGAACGTTTGAGTTACCGCGCCGCAGCGCGAGGAGCACGGAAGCAATGCTGTTGAACCCTGGCCTGAATCTCACGCTGCGCCCGATGGCGTATCCGCAGTTCTTCGAGATGTACCGGAACGCCATCAAGAACACCTGGACCGTGGAGGAGGTCGACTTCTCCACGGACCTGGTGGACCTGCGCTCGAAGATGACGGACGCGGAGCGCCACCTCATCCACCGGCTGGTGGCGTTCTTCGCGACGGGAGACAGCATCGTCGGCAACAACCTGGTGCTGAACCTCTACAAGCACCTGAACGCGCCCGAGGCGCGGATGTACCTGTCGCGCCAGCTCTACGAGGAGGCGCTGCACGTCCAGTTCTACCTGACGCTGCTGGACACCTACGTTCCTGACCCGGCGGAGCGGGCGATGGCCTTCGCGGCCGTCGACAACATCCCTTCCATCCAGCGCAAGGCGCAGTTCTGCATGAAGTGGATGGACAGCATCCAGGGGCTGGACACGCTGCAGACGAAGGCGCACCGGCGGCAGTTCCTGCTGAACCTCATCTGCTTCGCTGGCTGCATTGAAGGTCTCTTCTTCTTCGCGGCCTTCGCCTACGTGTACTTCCTGCGCAGCAAGGGCCTGTTGAACGGCCTGGCGGCGGGCACCAACTGGGTGTTCCGGGACGAGAGCGCGCACATGGCGTTCGCGTTCGAGTCCATCCAGGTGGCGCGCAAGGAGGAGCCGGACCTCTTCGACGCGCAGATGGAGCGCGACGTGGTGGCCATGCTCCGCGAGGCCGTGGAGTGCGAGACGCAGTTCGCCCAGGACCTGCTGAGCGGCGGCGTGATGGGCCTGTCCGTCCAGGACATGCGCGGCTACCTGGAGTACGTGGCGGACCAGCGGCTCCAGATGATGGGCATGTCGCCCGTGTTCGGCACGAAGAACCCGCTGCACTTCATGGACCTGCAGGACGTGCAGGAGCTCACGAACTTCTTCGAGCGCCGCGTGTCGTCGTACCAGGTGGCCGTGGGTGTGGGCGCGGCCACGGACGTCGTGCTCGACGCGGCGTTCTGATCGGCTGTGCGCTGTGTCCCGGGGCGCGGCTTACGCGCCCCGGTTGAGGTCAGCGCGTGGACGGCTCACCGCTCTGTCGTGAAGCCCGCTCCGCAGCCTATTGCCTCATGGCCTGCGTTCCCTCCTCGGTGAGCGCGATGGTGAGCGGGCCCAACACGATGACTTCGGGTTTGGCTCCCACAGCCACGGCACCCTCGAATTTATCAAGCAGGACACTCCGGTTGACAACGCGTCGAATTGCTCACCTGTGAGCCCCCGACCGTCGAGGGGCGCTGAGCCAGTCGACTCGCCTCCATTCAAAGCGGCTCTTGGACCAGCGAGACTTCATGTGTCTCCGATCCCGTCCACTCGACGTACCGATCTGACACGGGGGCTTTCGCGTCCATGTTCGCAGCGCAAGCTGCGCCAAAAGCCTCCGAGATGTAGGCTACAAGCTTTTCGGCCTTGAGCAGCGATGCACCTTGAGGTTGAAGCTCACGCTGAATGACGTCGACCGGCCGGTCCTCATGCGCAATGAAAGTCGCGACCGCCCTGCTCACATCAACGCCGCACTGGAAGACCAGAAACAAGCGGTTTTTGAATAACCCCTGAGCCTGATGCCAAGGAGCCTTTCAAAGGGCAGCCTTGAGTTCTGGCCACTCTGTATTGTCGAGTGGGACTTCGAGGCTTATGGCCTGCTCATTGAACTGAGCAAACAGATTCGCACCCAGTGTACCCTGAAGGATCCACATCAGGTTAGCGTGATGGCGAAAAGCAGAAGAAAATCAGAGAAATAAATGCAGTTGGGCAGGCAGGTTCGCAAAAATGGGGCGACCCGGGACTGGCCTGTTCCTGAATTAGGCATTTATATTCCATGCCATGCCCTCACTTCCCTCACTTCAAGAGAACGCAGCACACAGGGAGCAAGCCGGGAGGTCGCGCATCAAGGAACTCCTTGAACGAAACGACCCAGTCTCTCTCTTTGTAACTACAGCTTCACTGATGTCGTTCTCATCGCCGGAACTATTTAGAGACGCCACACACGGAACTTCCTCTGTAAAGTCCGAGCTACTCGCATACGAACTATTTCCGCACTTCCCAGACACCCACCATCCAACCAACTCAATCCACCTCACCCCAGCCACCCCCACAGACATAAACACATGCGTCCAATCCCTCGACGAAATCTTACTAGGCCGCACATTTGTCGGCAACCTCTCCACCGACAAGACCACCCCAAATGACATTTTAATCAATATCACAAAGTCGCGCGCTGAGATTATCCGAGGAAGCGGCTACCCAGCACAAACCGAGATTCGGATATGTGAAATTCAAGGACGGTTCGACTCATGGTTCAGGCGCAGAACAGGCCTAGCACCATCGCGCGCCGTCGAACTACTCAACAAAATACTTCACACCCAAGAGGAAGCACTAAACAACATCATCCTTCCCAAAGTCCGCGAATTAGCCATCCAGGCGGAGGAAACGTGGCGCACCGCCAAGAACACTGCGACACAAGATCGCAATGAACTTCAGAACAAACTACTACAGAACTTCCAATCACCAAAGACTCCCGCTTACTTGGAGCCACGCTCCTTTACGAACTAGCCCCACAACACATTCCCGTAAACAGAGAAGCAGCAGGCGCCGAAACCATAGAGTGGGAGGCGCTCACCAACCTCATCGGATTCTCCAAGGATACGCGGTCAACTATAACTACCCCAACAGCTGTCCGACAGCGCCCCCTCTTTGTCCTGCCCGACAAGCGACTGATTCTTTTCGACATATCAAATACATTCGATGCCACATGGGACGCCTTTGAAGAACATGCACGATCAGACAAACAATTCCATGAGAGATACCAAAAACACACCGCACAATGGCTCGAAAAGCGCATCAGCAACCATCTCTCCAGATTCTTCCCCATATCCGCAATTTACAAAAACCTACACTACCCCGACCCTACCTCTTTGTCTGGCGGAACTGCCGAACTTGATGCTGCAGTCACATGGGGAGACTCGTTAGTCTTAATAGAAGCCAAAGCTCGGCAGTTCCGCCTCTCAGGGCAACTCGAACGCCCCGGCCAACTCCGAACGGATCTCAAGCTCAACGTTGAAGACGCCTTTATCCAAGCATGCCGCGCGCGACAATACATCGAAACCGCAACAAGCCCCACATTCACTGAAAAGGGCACCGGCAGAGTACTGGAGATCGCTAAGAAGCAATCCCCAAGAATCTACCTGATGACGGTCTCACTACATCAACTCACAAACCTAACTACCCAACTCAGTCAACTAGAGCCACTCGGCCTGTTCAAGTCCAACGATTACCCATACTCAGTCTCAGAGGCTGACCTGGAGATCATTTCGGAGTTCTTCCCAACCCCGGACATCTTCTTGCATTACATCGAGAAGCGGCTTGAGGTTCACAGACTAAGCGCAAGAGTCTCAGGGGACGAACTCGATCTATTTGGCGCCTACTTGGATACACGATTTGTCAACAGACAACTATGGGACGACCCCACACACAATATCAATGGATTCTTCCTTGATGGATACTCTGCTCAGTTTGACCAATGGGCGTTTGCCCGCTGGAGAAACTTGGGCCGACTGCCCGACATCCAACTCCGAGTGCCATCTGAAGCTCTCGACTTTCTGATTCAACTCAAAGACATCAACACACCCGATGCACGGAGAGCAGCAAAATCCATTCTCGAATTATCTAACTCCGCGCTTACCCTGTTCTCACAGTCGATCCAAAAGATAATACTATCTCCACCTCCTCCTGGAACGACTCGAAGCTTCTCATCGAACATAGAGGGGACTCTTGTTTGCCTTGTCTGCAGCGCCGCCCCGCCCCCTCCAGGGCTTTCAGAACAGTTGCTCTACCGAGCTTCGCTCGAAGATTATCGAATCAAGTCGAGGCGTACACTGGGGTTTGGACTGGCAATCAACGACAAAAAGACGACAATTATCGACATTTTCGTGCGTGAAGAACCTTGGAGGCAAGACCCCCAGATGGATGCATTCTTGGCAAGTGACCGCGCAAATCCTCTCCCAGGCAGCATCATGCCGAAGAGAAATGATCCTTGCTTCTGTGGTTCAGGGCTCAAACACAAAAGATGCTGCCTCTCGAGAATAAGGAGATTAAAGACTGCCGAATAAACCACCTTGGCACGGTTACTATCTGATACTCACAATCCTACTCGTTCAATTTCGGGATCAGCTCTACTCCCTCAACGGGGCATCCCGTGAAGCCACCACATCAGCGCCCCCACCACGAGTTGGCCACCGACGAACAGCGCCAGCCGCCACGGTAGGCGCACTGGCCGCCCCTGGAAATCATCGAAGCGCACCAGGGCGAACAGGGCCCAGACCAGGGTCATCACACCGCTGAGAACGAAGCCCTTCACCGGGCTCTCCACCGGCGGGGCGAAGATGAAGTGGTACAGCACCGCGGGAACCACGAAGGCCGCCAGCAGCACCAGCCCCCAGATGCGCGCTGCGGGCACCAGCGTGGCCGCCCTGCGCATCCTCCGGGCCCTCCCGAGCTTCGGCGCCATCTCGCTCACCGGCGTCGGCTTGGGCAGCACCTTCCCCTTCCACACCAGATAGTGCGTGGCCAGCAGCCGCGAGGCGCGCGTCAAGTTGAAGCCCTCCACCGGCGTCCCCGCCGCCATCGCGCTGCGGCAGTTCACCGCCCAGTCGATGTAGTGGTGGACCTCCTCCAGCGGCAGCTTGACGATGCTCCGGATGACCTCTCGCGCCACCATGGGCGCCAGCGGGTCCACGCTCCAGCCGTCCGGCCCCAGCGTGCTCAGCGCCTCGTCCTCCCGCTTCGCTCCAGTGGACACGCCCTCCTCGCCCTGGGACTCCAGTTCCCACGCCATGGTGCCCACGTCGCCCATCCACACCCGCGTGCTCTTGAAGCCCGCTTCCTTCGCCAGGCTGGCCACGCGCGTCAGGAACCCATCCTGCTCCGCCGCCTCCACCTCGCCTTCGACGACGCGCGGCGCACCGAGCACCTGCACATCGATGAGCGTCAGCGACGGCCCGAACTGGAAGACGTCCGCGACGACGATGTCGCTCCGAGGCGGCTCCCCGAACGACGTCCCCAGTGCGGCGTCCATCCACTGACGAACCCTGGACCGATCCGGGCTCCCGTGAACCCAGAGGTGATTTGCGATGCCGTAGGCCATGAGTTCCTCGGCCCGGATGCCTACCAGAGACGCACCGCCCTGCTCCAGGCCGTTGGAGCCCTCTTCCTCCATGGAGCCACCCCGGGTCATGGTCGACCGGGACGCACCGCATGAACCGGACTGGCCCAACCCTTCTGGTTCAGGATGCCCTGCGCCGCCGTCATCCGCTTCGCCTGGAGCCCACGTGGTGGGAATGGTGAACGAGCCGGGCACGAGGCCTATTTCTTCACCTGCAGTTCCACGACGCGCGCGGATGCAATCTCCCCCAGGATCCTCCGCAGGCTTCCGAGACTGGCTCCCCCGAGGTCAAATGCCCTCCTGTTCCCAGTTCCCGATCTTGGCGTCCCCCTGCACACCATGACCGCATCGGGCCGCTCATACAGCCTGCAGAACCGGCCCGTGGAAATCGGCTGCTCAAAGCCAAGGCTGCTCATCACAGGATCGAGGTTCGTCAGAAAATCAGGGGTGTTGCCCCTCAGACTGCCACTGCTGGTGTGCGCCGCCCTGTCGACCCGGAAAAGGGAGAGTGCGCCCCAAGCCAGCATCTCCCGAAGCGTCTCGAAAGAATCGGTCAGCTCCTTGCCTCGGGCTTCACGCGAGGTGACCATGGCATCATCTCTCGCGGGCGCATTGAAGTCGTAGAAGAGATGAAGCGGCATCATCTCGTCGGACTCATAGGCGATGAGCAGAAAGCGAGGATCGGGCTGGACGAGCTTCTTGCCGTAGCATGACAGTACGCGCGCAGCGGAGAAGTCCAGCGTGGGATATGCCAGGGGCCCCATGCTGTTGCCCATGCGGAGCAGGAACCAGCGATAGAACGACGGAAGCGGGCGGCCGGAAATCCGCTCGATTTTTTCGACCGTGGCAGGTTCTGCGCCACGCCACTGCTCCTTGAGCCGAGGAACGGTCCGCAGCAGCAGGCGATCCATCTGGGGCTCTATTTCTTCGTGTGATGGCATCGCGGCTCCTGTACTTCCGGGCAGATCATCATCGGGAGGAGGACACAACAAGTGCCGCACGGCGGGACCGTCTTCCCATGCTCGAATGGCCCGGCGACCACTGTACCGCTCACCTTGTCCCGGAACTTGATCTGCCCGCGGGTCGGCTTGCCCTCCGGATGGAACCATTGCTCGGTGATGCCACCAGGGAAGGCCTTGTCCTGCATTACGAGCACAAGCGCTTTCGGCGCGGCACAGCGTCCCGGCGGATAGGCTGCGGGGAGTTGCTGGTTACGACGAAATTTCTGAAACTCATTATCGGCATCCACCCAAATGTCCTCAACGGCATCCGTTCGCTCCTTGAACCGGTTCTTGAGGAACGCAAGGACCCCGTTGCGATTGGAGAAGCCGTCAGCATCGCTCCCCTCGTTCTCTTCCTGAGCTTCGCTCTTTGGGACCTGGGCGTGGTGCCATCCGAGCGCTTCCGCACTGGCACAGAAGTCATTGTCGGTCTCACCAGAGCGCTCGGCATAGTGCTTCGCCTTGCACCTGCACTGGACGACCCCGATCATCGTGGCGTTCGGGTACTCCTTCTTGGCGAGTTTCTTGGCCAGCCGTTCAGCGTTGACCTTGGTCGCCTTCGTCTCTTTGATGGAGCCCTGCTTGCCATGCGACTTCTTGCACAGCGGGCACTTGTCATCTCCGGTGACGAAGACAACGGCCCCGGCGGCCTGGACCACCCCCAACATCGTCGCCGCGTTGGCAGGGCTCCCGCTTGGTCCGCAGTTGTTGAGCATGGGGTCACCGAGCAACTGGACGTTCTTTCCGTCGAACTTCACATCCATGGCCCCAGGTCCCACGAAACTGGTAGGCCCCTCCACGTTGGCGGAGATAATCCCACCGCCGGTGCCCTTGCTGGCGATGTCCCCCATGGAGCCGAAGGTGGCGCCCTGAATTGCGACCCTCTTCCCTGCGATGGTCACCGACTTGGTGTACTTTCGTGGGTCCTGCCCGCTCTTACCGATGTTGGGCAACGGCGTCGGAACGAACGGCGCCGGAGGTCCCGGCATCTTGCATACATTGGGGAGCGTCGCCGCAGCGATGCCACTGCTCCCTTCGGTCACGGGCGTCTTGGGTGCGTTGATTGAGACCTTCGGCATGAAGTTGTCTCCTAGGACTCCCGAGGTTCCTGCAGCAACATCGCTCCACGCAGGCCGCCATCGGAGCCCGCGACCACCAGAGCCCGTGGGCCTCGCGCATACCCCCGTGCGAATGCCCGGACCGCCAGGATGCATCCTAGCGCGCCAGAGGCGGCACCGACATCGCCCCAGCAACTGCATGGGGCACTGTAGCCAGTGAATTTCCAGACGGAAGGTGTCCGCAGCACAACGAAGCCCCACTCCTCGCTTCGATAGCGCTCGCCATTGATGTCCGTGTACAGGTCGTCAACCCCTTCCTGGGGTAACTTGAGCCCCGTCACGGCGCCCTCGACTGCCTCGGTCATCCCAACACCGAGCGAACCCGTGTTGCTGTCGCGAAGCTGGCGCTCCTGAGCGGTGCGTGCTCCCCGCACGACAGCCAGCCCTGGCAGCCTCAGGCGGCGCCGCAGGCCGGCGCTCATCAGCGCGAGACAAGCAGCGCCCTCACCGGGCGTAAAGCCGCTGCGAATCCCTGGCTGCGCAAACCGACGAGCCCGCTCCAGCCATAGGAAAGTCTCCGTGTGGTGATAGCTGTCGGCACCTGCCACCAGGAACAGGTGGTCCTTGCCCTCCGCACACTCCCGCTGGGCCTGCTCCACCGCCCGGAGCGCTCCTGCGTGGCCTCTCCCAGCAAGCACGACGCGCGCGCCGGATCGTCTTGCACGATAGCGCGCGTCCACGGCGTTGAGCAGCCACCCCTCGTCGTCCTCGGAGAATCCGGGGCGGAACTCCGGACACGCCAGCAACACGCTGAGCTGGCACAGCGAGAGCACTTCAGCGCCCAGCTTGGCCTCGACCTCACCCAATGCACTCTCTAGCAGCTGAAGGACCCGCTCCCGTCCCTCCAGCTTCGGATCAAGCAGCCCGTCCGAAGCAATCACCACAGGCTCGCCTTGGGCATCGGCGAAGGG
This sequence comes from Myxococcus sp. NMCA1, assembly GCF_026810205.1. Taxonomy (NCBI): domain Bacteria; kingdom Pseudomonadati; phylum Myxococcota; class Myxococcia; order Myxococcales; family Myxococcaceae; genus Myxococcus; species Myxococcus sp. NMCA1. The sequence goes on from NZ_CP113950.1 coordinate 6,531,218, forward strand.
GTACTCGGCGTAGCGAGAGATGCCGGCACGAATAGCCGCCGCACTGCTCTCCGCTGTGTACCCAACGGGGGTCCGAGCGCCGACCGCAACGACTGAGAGCGAGGCGCTCATTCCCCCTCCTTCAACTCGACGATCTCCGTCTCGTCGAGGTAGTCCGCATCCGGAGCAGGCACGCACAGCGTGCCCTGCCATACCAACGAGAGTCGCATGGCGTCAGGTTCCAGGAGGACGGTGGTCAGGCGTGCTCCATGCTCCTCGCTCCGCCGTCCCACATGCGTGGTGAAGCCGAGCAGGATGCGAGGCAACTCGAAGCGAAGGACCCCTTCGGGTGTCAGGTTCACCAACTCGACCCGTTCGCCGCCGTTGAGTTGGCTGTCGAGCCGCTGGTCCTCGGGGGCGCTCAGGGCGAAGACGGGATCGTAGTCATCGGGGAGCAGGGGCTTCTTCGTGCGCGCCCACCGGGCGTCATACGTCCCCGCGAACTTACGCCGAGGCATCCAGGCCGCGTCGATGGGGCCGAACCCAGCGGGGCCTCGGGCAGCCGGGTCTCCGCCGGGATACTCGATGGTGTGGGCGGGCTTGCCCGTCAGGTGCCCATCACGTGTCGAGAAACCGCGCCCAATGGGATTCCGTTCGTCGAGCCGATGCTTCCCGGGGTCGGAGCCCGCCTGGTCGTAGCCTCCGAACGCGGCTTCATAACGAATGGGGCTCGTGGTGAAGGGCTGGGGCCTGCTCGTCGTCATCCCGAACATCCCCCGAGCGTAGGTGCGCTGCCCGTGAACGAGCAGTACCTTGTGAATCTGCCCGAGCCTCAGCGAGACCGGTACCGTCTCCGCAGGCTTGCCGCGAGGAGCATGCGCGCAAGCGTCGAGCAGCACCTCCGTGCCCGGCTTTACCGCAAGCAGGTCCGAGTCATAGCGCAAGCTCGACTGGCCAGGCTCTCCGAAGTACTCAGGCATCAGCACGGGAGGCGGCTGCTCATCCGCCAATCGGAGCCGCCCCCCAGGTATGATGTCAAAGGTCGCCTTGACCGCGACAAGCCACCAGTGGACTCCGTCCTTGTCGCGCGTCCAGTTTCGTTCTGCGGCGTATGCTGTACGATTCTGCAGTGCCCACATGGGACGTCACTCCCCAAAGGTGCGCGCCAGTGGACGTGTCGGCACAGTCGCGGCTACACGCGCTGCTCCGGCTAGTTCCGCAACCTGCCGAGCTGTGAGCGCCAGCGTCTGAACGCAGTGCGCTCCCTGAGTCCTCAACGCTAATTCCTGTGCGAGGACGTGCCGCCGACGCATGGACCCGTTCGCCAGCGCAGCCAAGAGTGCCGTGCCGCTGAACGGCTTACCGCCCAGATAGCGCGCACTCGACAAGTAATCCTGGCGAGTTCGCAGCCACCAATCAGCGACTGATGCGCGCGCCGGCACCGGCAGTTCGTCCTCATGTCTTGGGGTCAGGTCGGCGTCGAGGTCATCTTCCTCCAATGGAGGGAGCGACTCCTCTTCCTCCACCTCCACGGAATAGGTGTCGTTCAGCGTCAGTCCGGTGATCGCGCTAAAAGCCTCGCCAGCGAGCCGCGCCACCGACGGCACCTGCCCCATCAATTCCAGGCACGCTTCCGCCGCGGCAACCCGCCCTGTAAACCCCAGCGCCCACAGTACGTCCGTGCGAATGACACCGTCAGCCGTGAGTTTCACCAGATGCTCAACGTCGTTGTCATCACCACATATCGCCTGAAGAACCCGGGCCGCCGATGCGCCATCTCCGCGGCCGCGCGCCTCCTGGCGGCACGCGTCCCATGCCGCGCGCACACCCGCCATGAGGCCGTACTCGATGGCTGCCAGCCTCACCTTCGGGCGCTTGTCGTTCAGCAGTCGAGTCAGCTCCCGAAGACCGAGAGCCTTTCCCAACACGCCAAGACCTTTCAGTGCCGCCACCACCACCCGACCATCCTCATGACCTAGCAACTCCAGCGCCGCGTCCCGAGGCACGGCTCCGCGGAAGGCAAGCACTTCTAATACCAATGCCTGCATGGCTGCCTCGGATGAATTCAGCAACGGAACCAGTGCGGCCTCCAACCCAAGGCGCCTGCTGACCTCCAGCGCACGCCGCAACGAAGCCTGCACAACAGGAGACGCGACCGGCGCCAGCGCGAGGACTGCATCCAAGGTGGAAGATGGAGATTCGGCGATGGAGGCGAACACGGAGCAGAACACCTCTCCAGGCTCTTCGCCCTCCAGCGCAGGTCGCAGCAACGCCTCGGCGACGGACTCGCCACCAAGCACCAGTCCATCCAGGTGTGCCAGCAGTCGCTCCTCTAACTGCGCTGTCTCTTCCAGGTTGTAGTGCAGCCCCCGCAGCGCCCGCTCCCACTGAAAATATAGAAAGGCCGCCTCGGAAAAGTGCTCTTCGAAGACATCCATCCTCATCATGGGCATCACTTCAATTCCCCCTCGCCGAGCTGCCCTGGAGCCAATGAGTGAAATGCCGCACTTTACCTTACATGCACGGAGTCGCGCGATTGCCCTCGCGCGCGACCAACACGCGCCCCGCCGCATCAGTGTCGAGATATCAGCCCGACCGTGTGCTCTTATTGAAACCAACCAATGTCGGCTCACCCAAGCACCCATCACCCTTGACTCCCCCCTGTCAGCTCCGGCGATGCGTTTAGGTATGCCTATGCCCCGTGCAGCCGCCCCATCATTGCATTTCAGCATCCCCTGCTAAAGCAGTCGAGTACCTCAGGCGTTGGCGGCAGCAACCTGATGCCGGGAAAGGACGGTCAAGTCCCGAATCGTGTGTAGTTGGTTCGGAGGGGGTGCGGGGGAGGAAGGCTCCTTGGAGGCATCATTCAACGATGTCTGGGTTTGAAGTCAGCAGGGCCATGTCGAGGTAGCGGCGGTCATCCCAGATGCCAGTGACTTCGAGGGCGACGGCGGTGATGAGGCGCAGGGCGCTGGCGCGGTCAGGGAAGGCCCCCACGGAGCGGATGCGGCGCTTCACTTCGCCATGGAGGCGTTCGAGGCCGTTGGTGCTGCGAAGCCGCTTCCAGTGGGCCTTTGGGAAAGAGAAGAAGCAGGTGGCTGCGGCAAAGCCGTCGCGCAGGCACTCCATGGCCTCGGGGACCTGGCGGCCCAGGCCGGCCTGGAGCGCATCCAGGCGCTTCCTGGCGTCCTGGAGCGAGGGCGCCTCGAAGATGGCCGACGTGTCCTTGCCGAGCCGTCCACGCAGCCGCCAGGGGGCCTTGGCGAGGACGTTCCGGGTGAGGTGCACCGTGCAACGCTGGAGCTGGGCCTCGGGCAGCGACTGCCGGGCCGCGGCGGCCAGTCCCGCGTGTCCGTCGGCGATGACGAGCCGCACGCCCCTCAACCCTCGCTCGAGCAGTTGGCGAAGCAGCTCCAGCCAGGAATCCACCGACTCGCTGCCACCCAGAGTCACCGCCAACAGGTGCCGGTGCCCATCCTCGCCCACGCCGTAGGCCACCAGGGCCGAGACGTTCTGCACCGTGCGCGCCCACCGGGCGTCCAGGAAGGTGGCATCCAGGTACAGGTAGGGGAAGGCCTGGGTGAGGGGCTGGGTGCGCAGGCCCTCCACGTTCTCCTCGAGGGACTTCGTCACTCGACTCACCGTCGAGCGCGAAACCTCCTCGCCCATGAGGGCTCGTGTCACCCGGCCCATCTTCCTCGTGGAGACGCCCTGCACGTACGCGCTGGTAATCGCCTCGTCGAGCTCTTCGCTGCGCCGCTTGTAGCGGCCCAGCACGGCCTCCGCGGAGCCGCTCGCCCTCGTCCGGGGCACCGCCACCTCCAGGTGCCCCATGGATGTCAGCAGGCCTCGCAGGTAGCTCCCATTGCGCTGGTCCTTGCGCCCCGCCACCTGCTGCCAGCGCCCGGCTCCCACCAGGCCCCGTATCTCCTCCTCCAGCAGCATCTCGAGCGTCATGCGGATGGCTCCCAGGAAGAGCGCGCGCACGTCGGTGCGCACCTCCTCGTGCGAGGGAGGAACAAAGTCTGTATCTTCCACGTCGGGGAACTCCTCGGCCTCCTCGCCAAAGGAGGACCGTCTCGGTTGGTTTCACCGAGGAGCTTCCCTCTTTCCCGCTCGTCCCTCCTCGCCGTTTACACACTTATAGGGACACGACCGGGAAGCTCATACACTGTGTGGACGCCTCACCACTTCCCGACGCAGCGCCTGACGACATCCGTGTTGTCCTTCGACAGGCGACATCGAGTTCAGGCAGTACCTCAAAGAGGGTGAGTTCGGCAGCGCGAGGATGCCTACCTGAGACGCGGCGCCACGCTCCAGGATGATTGGTGCCCCGCCCGCTCACGGATACCACCCCGGGTCATGGTAGACAGGGACGCACCGCATGGACCGTCTGTCCCAACTCCTCTGGCTCTGGGTGCTCTTCTTCGCCGTCAACGCCCTCTGGGCGCTGGCGCAGGCCGCCGTGGCCAGCACTCTTGGGGCACGGCCCGTGTCCGTCGTCCTCGGCTACGGCCCCACCCTGCTCTCCGCCCGCCTGGGGAGCATCCTGTGGGCCTTCCGCCCCCTGGCGCTCGGCAGCGCGGTGAGCTTCGACGAGCCCGTCGAGGGCGCCCCCGCGAGGAGCCGCCTGCTCCAGCTCTCCCCGCCCCTGCACGCCGCCGTCATCCTCCTGCCCTGGGTCCTCCAGGTTGCCATCGCCATGGCCTGCCTGGGCCCCACGGAGGCCCTGCGGCAGTTCGTGAGCGGCTTCGCCGTGCCCTTCGAGCCCTCCCTGCTCCCCGGCCGCGTGGAGCGCTTCCTCGCGCTCCTCCGGGACGGCGACCTGCTGCGCGCCTGGGGCCTGATGAGCGCGAAGCTGGCCGCCCTCAACCTGCTGCCACTGCCCGCGCTCGCCGGAGGCACCTTCCTGCTCCTGCCGTGGCGCAAGGGCTACCCCGTCTGGGCCGGCCTGCTCGGAATCCTCGGACTCCTGGCCGCCGTGCCGTGGGTCCTCTACGTGCTCTACGTGGTCATCAAGGCGCTCGTCTGACACCTACGCCTGGCGCTGCAACGCCAGCCGCGCCCCCAGCACCACGAAGACGCCGCCGGTGACGCGCTTCTGCCACGCCGCCACGCGCGGGTTGCGCCGCATCCAGCCCCCAAAGGCACCCGCGAACGCAGCCAGCAGCACCAGCCACGACGTCCCCGTGACGGAGAACATCAACCCGAGCCCCAGGAACTGGAGCCCCGTCGAGCCCGCGGACGCGTCCACGAACTGCGGAAGGAAGGCCAGGAAGAACACGGCCACCTTCGGGTTCAACACGTTGGTGACGACGCCGTCGCGGAAGATGCGCCACAGGCCAGCGGGTGGCAGCGCCTGCACCGCCTCGGACGCGGTGTCCTTGCTGCGCAGCATCTGCACGCCCATCCACACCAGGTACGCCGCCCCACCCCACTTCACCACGGAGAAGGCCAGCGCCGACGTCGCGAGCAGCGTCGACAGCCCGAACGCCGCCGCGGCGATGTGGAACAGGCATCCGACGAAGATGCCCAGCGCGGAGACAATGCCCGCCTTGCGCCCCTGCCCCATGCTCCGGGCCAGCACGAACATCGTGTCCGGCCCGGGCGTCAGGATGAGCGCGAGCACCGCCAGGAAGTAGGCCGTGAGGCGCGTCGGGTCAAAGAACATGGCGGCTCCAGTGGGGGCACGACTGGCCCCGAGTGCCGGTCACCGTACCCGCCGGAGCCCGCCGAGCAAAGCGACCCGCAGCATCAGACAGGCGCGCGCGTGCCGGCCCGCTCGTCCGCGATTCGCGCCTCACGCTCGCGCCGCAGGGCCCGCTCGGCCTCCTCCGCGCTGATGGGCACGGCAGGACGGAACACCGTGCGATACACCGCCGCCGCGGTGGCGCCTCCCAAGAGCGGCGCCACGATGAACAGCCACAGCTGCCCCATGGGCACGCTCCCCGCGAACACCGCCGGCCCCAGGCTGCGCGCCGGATTCACCGACGTGTTCGTCACCGGAATCCCCACCAGGTGGATGAGCGCCAGCACCAGGCCAATAGCCAGCCCCGCGAAGCCCACCGGGGCGCGCGCATCCGTCGCGCCCAGCACCGTGAGCACGAGCAGGAAGGTGAGCGCCACCTCCGTGAGGAAGGCCGCTCCCATGTTGAAGCCGTCAGGTGAAGCAGCGCCGTACCCGTTGGTCGCGAGTCCCTCGGTCACCGCCGAGTACCCTCCGGGCATGCCCTTGGCAATCAGCAGCACCACGCCCGCGCCGAGGATGGCCCCCACGCATTGCGCCACCACGTAGCCGACCGCGTCCTTGCCCTCCATCTTCCCCGACAGCAGGAGGCCCAGCGTCACCGCCGGATTCACATGGCAACCCGAGATGGGGCCAATCACGTACACCATGGCCAGCAGCGACAGTCCAAAGGCGAGCGCTACACCTTGGAAGCCGATGTGGTCGCCCGCCAGCACGGCCGCCCCGACGCCCCCCAACACCAGGACGAACGTCCCGATGAACTCCGCAACGTACTTCCGGACGGCGTCGTTGTTGCGGGGGTTGCCCGCCCGAGCCAGCGCGGCCCTGTCCCTGGATGCATCCATGGTCAGCCTCGATTCGCGCGGTCAGACGCCGCGCTTCAGCGAATTCTTCTCAGGCACGCTGTGCATGGACCGGAAGACGACAACGCGAAGCACCGCGTCACGGCCGCTGAGCAGCCCCCGTGAGCGGCCCATGGCCCTCTGTCTCCCCTGACATACACAGACATGCCCTCTTTGACTTTCAGGCATAGGAAAGACAGCCTGGATAGGCCGTCCCCACATGGAAAGGACTCGTCGAAGGCTGCTACGCTGCTTCTCGCGGTGACGACGTGCTCCATCCAGTGCGACGGCGTGGTGCGCCGCTGCCCGTTCCGAGCATCACCTGAAGACCGGTGCGGCGCCGCGCATGAGGGCGGCGCCAGCACCCGGCCGGAACTACTTGTTCTTCATCACCCCGATGAAGGGGATGTTCCGGTACACCTCGCCGAAGTCGAGCCCGTAGCCCACGACGAAGAGGTCATCGATGACGAAGCCCTTGTAGTCGATGTCCACCTTCGTCCGGGCGCGCGAGGGCTTCTCCAGCAGCGTGCACACCTTCAGCGACGCGGGGTGCCGGGCGCGCAGGTTCTCCAGCAGGAACTGCATGGTGAGCCCGGTGTCGATGATGTCCTCGATGATGAGCAGGTGCTTGCCCGCCATCGGCTTGCTGACGTCGGTGGTGATGCGCACCTCGCCCGTGGACTCCGTGCCGCCCTGGTAGCTGGACACGCCCAGGAACTCCAACTTCACCGGCAGGTCGATGTACTTCGCCAGGTCGATGGCGAAGAACGCCGAGCCCTTCAGCACGCAGATGAGCGTCAGGTCCTTGCCCGCGTAGTCGCGCGTAATCTCCGCCGCGAGCTCGCGCACGCGCGCCTGCAACTTGTCCTCGGAAATCAGGACACCGACTTCCTGCTCATAGAACGCCAAGGATTCCTCCGCTACACGTACGCGTTGTTCATGATCTCCCCGAAGCCGCCGCCTCCGGGGACGATGTACTGCCGGTCATCCAGGCCCCGCTCCTTCTCCCAGAGCGCGCCCGGCTCGGTGCCGAACACCTCCGGCGGGGACAGGCCCCGGTCCAACCGGAGCGCGTAGATGATGACGTCCGGATGGTCCGTGGTCATCTTCCGCAGGTACTCCGGCGTGACGATGAGGTTCAGGGTGATGATGCGCCGGGGCGTCCCGGGCACCTTGTTCTTGTAGAGCGAAATCGCCGTGGACAGGCTGCCCCCCGTGGCCCCCATGGGGTCCGGGAAGAGCACGAAGGCGTCGTCCACATCGCCGCCAATCTTCGCGCCGCCAATCTCCGAGCCCACCACCGCCTCCGCGGCGTCAATCATGCGGCTCATGATGATGTGGTCCTGGCGCACCACCGTCGGGTCCAGCGTGGCGTTCATCAGGTCGTACGTCACCTGCGACGGCAGCGTGCCCGCCCGGGCGATGTTCACCGTCACCACGCGCACCTGCGGGTCGATGACCTCGCCCTGGTAGAGGCCCTGGGGGGTGGAGTCGATCATCCGCGTGGGCAGGCTCACGTTCTTCCGCGGGAACTCCGCGTTGAGCACCGTCTTCACCAGGTCGACGTACAGCGTCTCCACCAGGCGGTTGATCTGCGGCTGGATGACGCCCTTCGAACACAGCGTGGCCAGCTGGGTCAGGAGAAAGGGATTTCCCACCAGGTGGACGTGAGGCCCATAGTGGTGGGTCATCTCGTTCAGCTTGAAGGGAACGTTGGAGTACAGGGTGTCGCGCATCCGTTCAGCTCCCGCTCAGTCGAACAGTTCCAATGTCTGCGGCGGCGTGCCCTCCGCCGGTTCCGCCACGTGACACTTGCGGCAGCGCGGCTCATACGCGCCCGCCGCGCCCACCACCACCCGCTCACCACTGGACACGATGCGCTGGGAGCGGTTGGCCGGATTCCCACACACCACGCAGATGGCCAGCTCCTTCGTCACGTACTCCGACACCGCCATCAACTGGGGCATCGGTTCGAAGGGCCGCCCCTGGTAGTCCTGGTCCAGGCCCGCGCAGATGACGCGCAGGCCCTTGTTGGCCAGAGCCTCCACCACGGCGACGACTTCTGAACCGAAGAACTGCACCTCGTCGATGCCCACCACCTGGGTGTCGGGCGCGAGCCTGTAAAAAATCTCTTCAGCCCGCTCGATGGCGGTGGACATCACCTTCAGCTGCGAGTGGCTCACCACCGCGGATTCGTCGTAGCGGTTGTCGATGCGCGGCTTGAAGACCTGCACCCTCTGCTTGCCGTAGACGGCGCGCTGGACGCGGCGGATCAGCTCCTCCGTCTTGCCGGAGAACATCGAACCGCAGATGACCTCTATCCACCCGATATCTTTGGGGAATTGGTGCAAGGAACGCTCACGGGCCGGGGGCGGAAAGGGCGCGGATAGTCTGCCACGACCCCAGGAGAGTCAACTTCCCGCCACGCCCGTCCCATAGCCGAATCGTCCCTGGATGTCGCCCGCTTCCTCGCCTGCCCGTCACCAGGCCCCGCGGGCGTTGGCAAGGCTCTTGAAGAGCACTGACTACGGACTGGCGAAGGGGGATGGGCGTGGCGGCGACGATCGGACAGATGCTGGGTGGGGCGTGGGGCAACAGGGCTTCTTTCTACCTGTCACCGGCATCCGTGGCGCTATTGATGCTGAACCTGCTGGACGGGCTGTTCACCCTCTTCTTCCTGCAGCTGGGTGTGGCCGAAGAGCTCAACCCCATCATGCGGGAGGCCTATGAGCAGTCCCCGCTCTTCTTCATGTTCTCCAAGCTGGTCATCGTGAACGCGGGCCTGTGGCTGCTGTGCATCCACCGGCACCTCAACGCCAGCCGCATCGCCATCCGGCTGGGCGCGGCCGTGTATGCCGTCATCGTGGTCTACCACCTCGCCTTTCTGACCCACCTGGTCATGCACTGGCCGCAAATGCTGACCTAGCCTCCGCTCGCAGCGGCCGACTGTGGGGGCATTGAACAGTGGCGCGAATCTCCCTCGCGCCCGCGCTTGCATTTGACACCCGGTATGTCCCAGGCTTCCCTTCAGCTCCGACCTTTCGGGTTCGGGGGGGGACCATGAACATCACCGACGTCCGGGTGTTTCCGGTCGAAGAGGACAAGCTCAAGGCGTACGTCACCATCACCTTGGACCACTGCTTCGTCATTCGCGATTTGAAGGTCATTCACGGCTCGACCGGGCTCTTCATCGCGATGCCAGCCAAGAAGCGGAAGGATGGGACGTACAAGGACATTGCCCACCCGCTCAACGCGGATACGCGGAGTCAAATGGAACGCGTCATCCTGATGGAGTACGAGCGACACCTCCATCAGGCGCAAGCCGGGATGCTTGTCGCAGCGCCAGCGGACCTGGACTAACGACTTCTTTCCTTCCGTCCGCGTCCAGGTTAGTCAGCGGCCCCACCATGCAGCCGCGTGACTTCAAGGTGTTCGCCGGGAACTCGAATCCCGGCCTGGCGCATCGCATCTGCGAGTACCTCAAGCGCCCTCTGGGCAAAGCGGAGGTCGGTCGCTTCTCGGACGGGGAGATTCACGTCGAGATCGGCGAGAACGTCCGCGGCCACGACATCTTCATCCTCCAGTCGACCTGCCCGCCGGCGAACGACCACCTGATGGAGTTGCTCATCATGTGTGACGCGCTCAAGCGGGCCAGCGCCGGCTCCATCACCGCCGTCATTCCGTACTACGGGTACGCCCGTCAGGACCGGAAGGTGGCGCCGCGCACGCCGATTACGGCGAAGCTCATCGCGGACCTGCTGGAGTCCGCGGGCGCCGGGCGCGTGGTGTCCATGGACATGCACGCGGGGCAGATCCAGGGCTTCTTCAACATCCCCTCGGACCACCTCTATGGCTCGCCGGTGTTCCTGGAGGACCTGCGCAAGCGCTTCCCGGAGTCGCAGGAGCTGGTCATCGTCTCGCCGGACGCCGGCGGCGTGGAGCGCGCCCGCGCGTACTCCAAGCGGCTGAACACGGGCTTGGCCATCATCGACAAGCGCCGTCCCCGCCCCAACGCGTCGGAGGTGATGAACCTCATCGGCGACGTGAGCGGCAAGGACGCGGTGCTGGTGGACGACATGGTGGACACCGCCGGCACGCTCGCCCAGGCGGCCGCGGCGCTGAAGGCCAAGGGCGCACGGCGCGTGGTGGCGTACGCGGTCCACCCCATCCTCTCCGGCCCGGCCATCCAGCGCATCCAGGACTCGGTGCTGGAAGAGGTCGTCTTCACGGACACCGTGCCGCTGTCTCCTGCGGCGCAGGCCTGCTCGAAGATCCGCCTGCTCACCACCGAGCGCCTCTTCGGCGAGGCCATTGCCCGCATCCACCGCGCCGACTCGCTCAGCTCGCTGTTCGTCTGAGCCGGCGCGCGTCTGTCCGCCGGGCGGCTTGACTCCAGGCCCTCCGGCTGGCATGTGCACGGCCCTCCATCGGAGGCCTTCACAGGCGCCGTCTTCGGGGCCCGCCACTGGGGCGGGATGCCGAGGGCGCCAGGGCCGCCGGTGGCACCCGCAGTCCCATTCGTGAGGATTCCATGTCCGTCAATACGAGCACCCTCGAGGCCAAGCCGCGTGAGGGTTCCGGCAAGGGCGTTGCCCGCCGCCTGCGCGCCCAGGGTCTGATTCCCGCCGTCGTCTACGGAAAGCACCTGGAGAAGCCGGTGCACATCTCCGTGGACCCCAAGGCGGTCCGCCAGGCCATCAACACCCCGCACAAGTTCAACACCCTGATCCAGATCAAGGTGGAGGGCGGTGACCGCCAGGTGCTCCTGAAGGACTACCAGATGGAGCCCGTCACCCGCGCCATCCTGCACGCCGACTTCCTGGACGTGCGCGCCAACGAGCAGGTGAAGGTCAACGTGCCGCTGGTGCTCTCCGGCCGCGCGCAGGGCGTGGCGGACGGTGGTCTGCTCACCCAGGCTCGCCGTGAGATCGAGGTCTGGTCGCTGCCCGGCGCCATCCCCGAGCGCATCGAGGTGGACGTGACGCCGATGAAGATCGCCGAGGTGCTCCACATCAACGATGTGAAGCTGCCCGAGGGCGTGTCGGTGAAGACGAACGTCAACTACACCCTGGCCGTCATCAGCGCGCCGGAGGCCGTGGAGGCGGGTCCGGCGGCGGCTGCCGCGGCGGCGGCTCCGGCCAAGGACGCGAAGGCGGCTCCGGCCAAGGACGCGAAGGCCCCGGCGAAGAAGTAGTCTGTCGCCTTCAGCGGTCCTTCTGGAGCGGGGCCGGCCCGGCAAGGGGCTGGCCCCGTTTCTCGTTTCGGGAGCCACGTCATGAAGCTCATCGTCGGGCTGGGCAATCCAGGGCGCGAGTACGAGCGGCACCGGCACAACATCGGGTTCATGGTGGTGGAGGCGCTGCTGTCACGGGCGCGCGCGCAGCTGAACCAGGAGAAGTTCGCGGCCAAGGTCGGCCAGGGCACCCTGGCGGGCGAGCGCGTCCTCTTCGTGGAGCCCCAGACGTTCATGAACCTGTCGGGCCGCTCCGTCGCGGAGGCGGCGCGCTTCTTCAAGGTGCCGGTGGCGGACGTGCTCGTCATCCATGACGAGCTGGACCTGCCCCTGGGCCGGCTGCAGCTCAAGGCCGGCGGCGGCAGCGGCGGCCACAACGGCCTCAAGAGCATCGTCGCCAGCCTGGGCGACGAGGGCTTCATCCGCCTGCGCTTCGGCATTGGCAAGCCGGAGGGCCCCAACGCCCGCGAGCGCGTGTCCGGCTACGTCCTGTCCAACTTCGACGACGGCGAGCGCCGGGAGCTGGAAACACTCACCGACCGGGCCATGGACATGACGGAGATCTGGATTCGCGAAGGGCTGTCGGTGGCCATGAACCGGTTCAACCGGAAGGCCTGAGGCGGGCCCCCTGGGCCCCCCACGGGCAGGCGGACAGGGCGCCCGGCCGCTTGACTTGGCGGGGGGGGCCCCATAGAAGGCCCGTTCCCTCATCGGGGATAACCCGGTGGGATGTTCTTTTTCAGCTTCCCGTGTTGGTACACGGGACGTAGCGCGAAGGTGACGGGCGCGCGGTTTCCCGTCCCCGGCGGTGGGCCTCTCAGGTCTGCTGGCCGTTTCCCCGCTCTCTGGATTCACCGGAGGGCACTCGACCCCAAGGGGAGAGAAAACAATGGCTGAGACGCAGGCCGCGACGCGGCTTCGTGAGTACGAGACCATCTTCCTGGTCAAGCCGGACCTGACGGACGACAACGTGGACAAGCTCAAGGAGCGCGTCCGCGGCATCGTTTCCCGTGAGGGTGGCAAGGTCATCCGCTTCACGGTGTGGGGCAAGAAGAAGACCCTGTTCCCCGTGGCGAAGCAGCCCCGCGCCATCTACGTGCACACCCACTTCCTGGGCGGCGCGAAGCTGGTGGCGGAAATCGAGCGCAACCTCCGCAACCTGGACGAGGTCACCCGCTACATCTCCGTGAAGCTCGCGGACGAGGTGGACCCCGAGACGCGTCCGGTGCTCGAGGACGTGAAGCTGGCCGGCGACGTGGAGGAGACCCGTCCGGGCGCTCCCGCGGAGCGCGAGGGTGGCTTCCGCTCCGAGGGTGCCGAGGAGCAGGGCGGCGACTCCGAGGAGGAGTCGTCCGAGGAGGCCTGAGGGCCTTCTGGGTCAATTCGCTAGAGACCATTCCAGGATACGAGAACGCTCATGAGCAACGGAACGGATAGCAAGACGGCCTCTGCCCCCGCCGCCCGCAGCGGTGGTGGCTTCGGCGGTGGTGGTTCGCGCGGTGGTGACCGGGGTGACCGGGGTGACCGCGGTGGTGATCGCGGCGACCGCGGCGGCGGGCTGGGCGGCGACGACGACAAGCGCGGTGGTGGCCGCGGCTTCGGCCGCAAGAAGGTCTGCCGCTTCTGCGCGGAGAAGAACGCGTCGGTGGACTTCAAGGACCAGGCGACGCTGAAGTACTTCGTGACCGAGCGCGGCAAGATCATCCCCCGCCGCATCTCCGGCAACTGCGCCAAGCACCAGCGCGAGGTGGCGGTGGCCATCAAGCGCGCCCGTGGCATCGCGCTCCTCCCCTACAACGCGGTGGTCGGCTAGTCCGCCGGTCCGCACAGGAGACTGAACATGAAGGTCATTCTGCGTGAGGACATCGAGAACCTGGGCAAGTCCGGGGAACTCGTCACCGTGAAGGACGGCTTCGGCCGTAACTTCCTCCTGCCCCGCAAGAAGGCGGTTCTCGCCAGCGAGCAGAACCTGCGCCAGCTGGAGCACGAGAAGTCGGTCATCGCCGCTCGGAACGCCAAGCTGAAGGGCGCGGCCGAGGAGCAGGCGAAGAAGATCGGCGCCATCAAGGTCAGCATCAAGCGCCGCGTGGGCGATCAGGACAAGCTGTTCGGCTCCGTCACGGCGCTGGACATCGCGGAGGCGGTTGCCGCCGAGGGTCAGAGCATCGACCGCCGCCACATCCACCTGCCCGAGCCCATCAAGGCCCTGGGCAACTACGAGGTGGAGCTGCGCCTGCACCGCGACGTCATCGCGAAGATCAAGCTCGAGGTCCTGCCGGAGTAATCCTCCGCGGGCTTCACTGAAGTGAGAAAAGGCCGTCCGGGGCAACCCGGGCGGCCTTTTCCTTTGCGCCCCACCCCGCCCGTCCGGTTCGCGCCCTTGTGAAACCGGCTGGCGACAAGCGCGTGGAGCGCCCCGGGCGCGGTGCGTATCCCGGAGCGGAAGGAGGCTCGCCCATGAGCACCACCGTCACCGCGCACCCCACCGATGAACACCGCCCGGACCTGGACTGGCTCCGCGTGGTGGCCATCCTCCTGCTGCACCTGTTCCACACCGGGATGATGTTCAACACCTGGGACTGGCACGTGAAGAGCGTCCGGGCCCTGCCGTGGCTGGAGCCGCCCATGGAGGTGCTGCACCACCTCCGCATGCCGCTGCTGATGTGCATCTCCGGCCTGGGCACGGCGTTCGCGCTGCGGCGGCGCTCGCTGGGCACCTTCGCTGGGGACCGCACGAAGCGGCTCCTGGGTCCGGTGCTGTTCGGCATGTTCGTCGTGGTGCCGCCGCAAATCTACGTGGAGCGGCTCCAGCGAGGGACGTTCCAGGGCAGCTACGCGGACTTCTACCCGTCCGTGTTCGGCTTCGTGCCCTACCCCGCCGGCAGCTTCAGCTGGCACCACCTGTGGTTCGTCGTGTACCTCTTCGTCTACTGCATGCTCGCGCTGCCCCTCTTCGCGACGCTGCGCACGGCGAGGGGCCAGGCCTGGCTCCAGCGCGCCGAGGCGTGGCTGAGCCGGGGCTGGAACGTGGCGTGGCTGTTCCTGCCGCTCGCGCTCAACGAGGTGCTGCTGCGCCGCTTCCCCCAGACGCACGCGCTGCTCGACGACCCGCGAGCCTTCATCCACTTCGGCCTCTTCTTCCTCGGCGGACACCTGCTGGGCCAGTGTCCTCGCGCCATGGAGCACCTGGTGGCCCGGCGCAAGGCGCTGCTGGGCGCCTGCGGCCTGCTCTTCGCCGTCATGGTGCCGCCGAACGAGTACGCCTTCCCGCTGGAGACGCTGGGCCGCACGGCGCTGCAGTGGCTCTTCATCCTCACGGCCCTGGCGTGGGCGCGAGCCTGCATCCACGTCCGCCGCCCCTGGCTCCGGTACGCGCGCGAGCGGGCCTACCCGTTCTACATCCTCCACCAGACTGTCATCGTCGTCGTCGGCTTCGCCATCGTCGACTGGCCCGTGGGCCCCTGGGGCCTCTTCCTGGCGGTGCTCACGCTGACGTTCGGTCTCACCTGGGGCCTGTGTGAAGGGGTGGCCCGGGTGCCCTGGCTGCGGGCGTGCTTCGGGATGCCGGCCCGCTCGAAACAGGCCGCGCCCATCCCCGCCGCCCCGCTGCATACTGCCTGACGACGCCCATGACGCCCGCCCCGCCCCAGGCCCGCTCCGACTGGAAGTGGCCCCGCATCCGCGCGCGGCCGGCGCTGGCGCTGTTCGGCTTCTGCCTGTTCTTCGGCCTGTGGCTGGGGCTCACGCTGTGGCTCACCATCCGCGCGGACGGCGGCACCCTACCGGCTGCCCGGCCCTTCCTCTGGGAAGTCACCGGGTCGCTCGGCATCTGGGCCGTCATGCCCATCCTCTACACGGCGGTGCTCAACGCTCCGAGCCCTCGCGTGGGATGGGGGCGATTCCTGGGCATCCATGCCGTGGCCTTCGTGCTCTTCACCGGCCTGCACACCGCGCTGATGGTGGGGACGCGGCAGCTGCTGTACGCGCTGCTCGGCTGGGGCACCTACGACTATGGCGAGCTGGCCTTCCGCATCCCCATGGAGGCGCAGAAGGACCTCATCTCGTACACCGTCTCCGCCACGCTGTGGAGCTTCCTCCAGGCCTGGAAGGAGCGTCAGGCGCGGGCGCTGCGAGAGGCGGCGCTGGAAGGTGAGCTGCGCGCGGCCCAGCTCCAAGCCCTCACCGGGCAGCTCCACCCGCACTTCCTCTTCAACGCCCTGAACACCGTCAGCTCGGTGATGTACGAGGACCTCGCGCGCACGGACCGGCTGCTCAGCGACCTGGGCGGGCTGCTGCGCGCCAGCCTGGAGCGGCGCGAGGCCACGTGGACGCTGGCCGAGGAGCGCACCCAGGCCGCGCGCTTCGTGGCCCTGCTGGCCGCGCGCTTCGGCGAACGGGTGACGGTGCGCTGGGAGGTGGCTCCCGGCCTGGACGGCGCCCAGGTGCCCTGCTTCGCGCTACAAGCGCTGGTGGAGAACGCGGTGAAGCACAACCAGGACAGGACCGATCCCCTGGAGGTGCGCATCCGGGCCCGGGAGGACGGCGCCGGGTGGCGGCTGGAAGTGGAGGACACGGGGCGCGGCTTCGGCACGCCCTCGCCCGCGTCTGGTCCCGGCGTGGGGCTGGCCCACCTGGAGCGCATCCTGGCGCTGCTGCACGCGGGCCGTGCGCGGCTGGAACGAAGCCACGGCCCCGAAGGCGGCGCGCGCGTGTCGCTGTGGCTGCCCCGGGAGGCCGCGGCATGACGCGCTTCCAGGTGCTGGTGGCCGACGACGAAGCCCCCGCGCGGGCGAAGATGAAGCGCCTGCTGGCGGAGGACACGCGCTTCGCGCTCGCGGGCGAGGCGGCGGATGGGACCCAGACGTTGCGCCAGGTGAGCGCCCTGCGTCCGGACCTGCTGGTGCTCGACGTGCAGATGCCCGGCCTCACCGGCTTCGAGGTGCTGGAGGCCCTGGGCCCGGAGCATTGCCCGACCGTCATCTTCTCCACCGCGTACGACGCCTTCGCGCTGGCGGCCTTCGAGGCGCAGGCCGTGGATTACCTGCTGAAGCCCTACGACGCGGAGCGCTTCGGCCGGGCGCTCGACAAGGCCCACGCGGTGCTGCGCAGCGGGATGCCGGACACCGCGCGGCTCCAGGCCCTGCTGGCGGAGTTGGGGCGGGCCCCCGCGGGCCGTCCGCTGGAGCGGCTGGTGGTGAAGGCGGGGGAGGCCTGGGTACCCCTGCCGCTGAAGGACGTCTGGCGCCTGTCGGCCGAGGACAAGTACGTGCGGCTCTACACGGGCCAAGGAGAACACCTGGTGCGACAGACACTCCGGGCCCTGGAGGAGCGGCTGGCCCCCTCACGCTTCGTCCGGGTGCACCGGGGCGACATCGTCAACCTGGACGCGGTGGCCCGCCTGGAGCCGTGGAGCCACGGGGATGGAATCCTCGTCCTCAAGGACGGGAGCTCCGTCGTGCTCAGCCGCACCTGGCGTGAAGCGTTCCTCCAGAAGTGGGGACTGGAGGGGTAGGCGTCACTGCTACAGGTCTGTGGTAGCAAATTTGGTTGTGTCAGCCCTGCCTGTAGAGTGGGCGGGCTGCCATGGAGAACGTCCACGAGTTCAGAGAGGGTCGGAAGGTCCACGAGGACCTCGCCGCGGAGCGCGCCGTGCTGGGCGCTGTGCTGGCGGATAACACGCTCATCGCCGCGGTAGGCGAGGTCGTCCACCCAGAGGATTTCTCCAGCCCCGCACACGCCCAGATTTTCGAGGCGATGCTGAAGCTCGACGGCCAGTCGAGACAGGTGGACCACCTGACGCTGGCCGAGGAGCTGAAGGTGTTGGGCCACCTGGTGTCGGTGGGCGGCCCGGCCTACCTGATGCGTCTGGACCAGGTGGTGCCCATCGCGTCCAACGCGGTCCAGTACGCGCAAATCGTCAAGGACCAGGCCATCCGCCGCCGCCTGGCCCAGGCGGGCAGGGAGATCCAGGACCTCGCCAGCCAGGAGACGGGCGAGTTGGAGGTGCTGCTCGACGAGGCCGAGCGCAAGGTGTTCCTCCTCGCGGAGAAGAAGCGCGAGGGCGACCTGCGCCCGGTCAGCGAGCTGATGGAGCACACGCTCGACCTGCTCGACAAGATGAAGGCGGCGGCCACGGGCATCACGGGCCTGTCCACCGGCTACATCGACCTGGACAACCAGCTCACCGGCCTGCACGCCGGCGAGCTCATCATCCTCGCGGCGCGTCCCGGCATCGGCAAGACGTCCTTCGCGATGAACATCGCGGTGCACGCGGCGCTGAAGGAGAACAAGGCCGTCGGCATCTTCAGCCTCGAAATGCCCGCCGACCAGTTGCTGATGCGTCTGCTGGCCTCCACCGCGCGCGTGGACATGAAGAAGCTGCGCGGCGGCCGGCTGACGCCGCACGACGAGGAGAAGTTCCAGGAGATGGCGGGCGCGCTCTACAACGCGCCCATCTACATCGACGACTCGGGCGGCCTGTCCCCGTTCGACCTGCGCGCCAAGGCCCGCCGCGTGAAGCAGCGCGACCCGCGCCTGTCGCTCATCGTCATCGACTACCTCCAGCTCATGCATCAGAAGGGCAAGGTGGAGAGCCGCCAGTTGGAGGTCGCCGAAATCTCCCGCGCACTGAAGCAGCTCGCCAAGGAGCTGGAGGTGCCCATCATCGCGCTCAGTCAGCTCAGTCGAAAGGTGGAGGACCGCAAGGACGGCAAACCCCTGCTGTCGGACCTGCGTGAGTCCGGCTCCATCGAACAGGACGCCGACGTGGTGATGTTCATCCACCGTGAGACGACTGACGAGGGCCCCGACGGGCAGCCGGCGCAGCAGTCGAGCACCGTCATCCCCGTGGAGCTCATCGTCGCCAAGCAGCGCAACGGCCCCATCGGCTCCATCGACCTGGTGTTCCTGGCCGAGTTCACCCGCTTCGAGAGCCGGTCGAGGACCGATTAGCGCGGCCCCACCCTACTCCGCGCCGGTCCGCAGGTAGCGCACCACCAGCGCGCGGGCCGAGCGCACCGCCGTCTCCAGCGTACGGCCCCGCCCCAGCTCCGTGGCCAGCGCGGAGGCCAGCCGGCACCCGGTGCCCCGGCGTCCGGGGGCACGCGCCAGCCTCTTGCCCTCCAGCACTCGCACGCGGCCCGGTGTGGCCAGTACGTCCGCCAGCCCCTGCGTGTCCGGCAAGTGCCCGCCCTTCACCAGCACCGCGCCAAAGCCGTGCCGTGCCAGTGCCTCCGCGGCCTCGACAGCCTCTTCCACCGTGCGCGCGACGGGTCGTCCCAGCAGCCAGCCCGCTTCATCCAGGTTCGGCGTGAGCACCACGCGCGGCGCGGCCAGGGCCAGGTAGGCCCGTGCGGACAGGCGCGTCAGCGGCTCGCCCCGGGAGGTGCGCACCACCGGGTCCACCACCCACCACGCGCCCGTGTCCTCCAGGGCCCGCTGCGCGGCCTCGAGCTGCGCGCGAGCGGGCACCATGCCGCACTTCACCGCATGCACCGGCCCCAGTTCGCGCGCGGCGGCCACCTGGGCGGATAGCACGCGCGGCGGCGAGGCCGTCCAGGTGAAGGTGCGGACACCCTGCGCCGTCTGCGCGGTGGGCACCGCCACCGGCTGGCCCCGCAGCGCGCGCACCGCGGCGACGTCCGCCAACAACCCCGCCCGTCCCGTGGGCTCCAGCCCGGCCAGCAGGAGGACGCGGGCGCTCACCGGCGGTGCTCGCGCGCCTTCTGCACGAACGCCTTGTAGAGCCCCACGTGCACCGGAATGGTCGTGGACATGTATTCGGGGTGCCACTGCACGCCCACGGCGAAGGTGTGCACGGAGGACTCGATGGCCTCCACCACGCCATCCGGCGCCACCGCGGTAATCGTCACGTCATTGCCAACGCCGCGCACCGACTGGTGGTGGGTGGAGTTGACCATCAGCTGGCCATGCCCCACCGCCTCCGCCAGCAACGTGCCGCTCTTCACGTCCACCGGGTGCTGCGGGTGGGTGCGGTCGTGCTTCTGCTCGTGCTCGCGCGCGCCCTCCACCTCACGGCCGATGTCCTGGTACAGCGTGCCGCCCAGGATGACGTTGAGCAGCTGCATGCCGCCACAGATGCCCAGCACCGGCATGTTGCGCTTGAGCGCGCCGCGCATGAGCGCCGCCTCGAAAGAGGTGCGCCCTTCCTTCAGCGCCCCCAGACCCTCGCGCGCGTCTTCGCCGTAGGCCGACGGAGGGATGTCGAACGCGCCGCCCGTGACGAGCACCCCGGAGATGCGGTCCAGGTAGGACTCCACGCAGGCTGGCTCGTCCGAGTACGGCAACACGAAGGGCAGCCCGCCCGCGCGCAGGACGGCGTCCGCGTACGGCACCTTCAGCTCGTAGCGAGCAAAGGGCTGTTCTCCAGCCGGACTCCAGTCCGGGGTGATGCCGATGTTGGGGCGGCGCGGCGCCGGCCCGTGGTGACGCGAATGGGTGTTCATGGAGGCTCCTGGCTTCGAGGCTATGCCCCGAAGCGCCCCTGTTCAAACGCGTCCGCCAGCTGTCTCACACGCTCGGTGATATCCGCGGCAAGCAGCGCGTCGGAGACCACCGCCGCGCAGTACGCCCCGGCCGCCGCCACGCTCGCGATATTCGCCAGCCCCACCCCACCAATGCCCACCACGGGCAGCGGGCTGTCGCGCACCACGGCCGCGAAGGCCTCCAGGCCCAGCACCGGCGCGGGCACCTGCTTCGTCGACGTGGGGAAGATGGGCCCCAGGCCCACATAGTCCGCCCCCGCCGCTTGTGCCGCCCGCGCGCCCACCACGTCTCGCACCGTGACGCCCACCAGACGGCCAGGCCCCAGCAGCGCGCGCGCATCCTCGGTGGGCACGTCCTCGTCACCCACGTGGACGCCGTCCGCGTCCGCCAGCAGCGCCACGTCCACCCGATCATTCACCAGGCACAGCGCGCCTTCCCGGCGGCACAGCGCCACCACCTGCCGCGTGGCGGCCAGCGCGTCACGGACCGGGGTGCGCTTCATGCGCAGTTGCACCACCCGGGCCCCTCCGGCCACCAGGCGAGCCGCCTTGTCCACCAGTGAAATCTCCGGCAGGACGGAGTCGTCGCACAACAGGTAGGGACCGCGGGGAAGGTACGGGCGGGACGGTGCGTTCATCGGCTCTGGAAGGCGGGACGGCGGCGTTGACAGATGGCCACCCTGCTATAAGGTGCCGCGCTGTTTTCCAAGCAATTCTGAGGATTTGAACCATGGCGGATTCGGCGGACCCGAAGTACCTCGATAAGCGCACCGTGGAGCGGTACGTGCGCTCAGGCCAGCTCGACGAGGTGGAGTACGAGCGCCACCTCCAGGGCCTGCCCGACGTGGCGGAGAAGTCCGTCCCCGTTGAGACGCTCATGCTCGACGACGCCGACGACTTCGACGACGAAGAGGATGACTTCGACGACGAGGACGAGGACGAGGACGACGATACGTCCGACGACGAGGCCGAGACCTCCGCCGCCGCCGAGTCGACGGATGGCGACGCCGCCGAGGCCGGTGAGGACGACGAGGACGACGAGGACGAGGGCGACGACGATGCCGCCACCGCTTCGAACGAGACCCCCGACGACGAGGGGCCGGTCTCCGCATGAGCTCCGGGGACGAGAAGCGCGGCGAGACCTTCGTGATGCGGGGGGAAGCGCGCTCCGCGTCCGAGGAGTCGATTTCCTTCAGCACCTTCATCGTGGGGCTGGGCACCGCGGTGCTCATCCACCTGGGAGGTGCGCCCAATCCTGAAACGGGTCAGACGGCGAAGGACCTGCCGCTGGCCCGGCAGAACCTGGACCTCTTGTCCATGCTGCGCGCGAAGACGCGGGGCAACCTCACGGCCGAGGAAGAGAAGCTCTTCGACGGGCTGCTCGCGGACCTCCGCCTGCGCTACGTGGAGGCGACCAAGCGGTGAAGCACTCCGGTAGGAAGGGCCTGCCCGGCGGCATCCGCTTCGCCGCCATCGTGGGCCTCGTGCTCTCCATCCTCACGGGCTGGGCAGCGCTGATGGAAGCCGTCGAGATGGCGAACTTCTACGAAGCGCGCTCGCTCCGGATGGAGCAGGAGCTGCCTCGGATTCCCGGCGCCCCGGCACTCGACCCGAAGATTTTCGAGGTCTACTACGCGGCGCTGGAGCCCATGCGGGAACCGCGCGCGGTGCTGTTGGGCCTGCTCGCCGTGGCCTGCGCCTTTGTCAGCGTGTCCGCGGCGCGAATGCTGAGTCCGGAGAACCTGCCGCGCGACGCCATGCGCCGGGTCCTGAGCCGCGCGGCCATCATCGCCGCCGGGCTGCGCACCATCGACGGCGCGCAGATGTCCGTGGCCAAGCAGCGCCTGTTCGCGGCGCTGGCGGAGCCGATGAGCAAGATGCCCGAGTTCCCACCGGACATCACCGTCGAGGCCTCTCGCGAAATCCTGAGCGCGATGGGCACGGGGAGCGCCATCTTCGGCACCGTGGTGGTGGCGGGCACCTTCGCGCTCCTGGGGCAGTACTTCCGCAGCCAGGGCGTCCGCGAGGCCATGGCCGTGCAGGACGGGCCGCAGGAGGAGTAGCCCTTCTCAGAGGGCGTCGGACTCCGGCAGCGTCACCTGGCAGGTCGGCAGCAGGGCCTCCAGGACGGCGGCCCCTTCTGCGTCACGGCCCTCCAACTCCAGCTCGTGGCCCGGAGCCACGCGCGGCAGCCGCAGCAGCTCCTTGCGCGTCAGGCCGAACACGTACGCCAGGTGGCCCACCGGCCAGCGCTCCTGCATGTGCTTGAAGGCCGCGTCGTCCATCTGGTCCAGCGGCACCGGGAGCTCCACGTCCTCGTAGACGACCCGCTCGCCGCCCACGCGCCGGCCGTTGCCGTACGCGATGACCTGCTCGCCTTCGTCTGGATCATAGACGTAGGCCTGGACGGCGGCGTTCGTCGCCCGGGAGAGCAGTCGGGGGAGCGCATGGTGGGCCGCATACCAGTGTGCGCCCTGCCGTCCCTCCGTGAAGGGAGCCACGTACGCCAGACGGACCACCTTGCGGCGCCGGTTGACGGACACCTTCAGCCCCGTCGCGCCCATCGCACCGTCCAGCGCCAGCGCTTCACGCGCCAGCCGGAGCAGCTCCAGGCCGCCGAAGCTTTCGAGTCGTAGGAGATATCCGCCGTGCGCTTGCAGTGTCAGCCCCCCAGGGGATTGGGCGCCGCCTATACCCGGCATCATACCCGCTGGCAACTCCGGCACCTTGAAAAGCAGGTGGTTACCAGGAGTCCAAACAATTTCAGGCGAACGGAAACGCCGCGCCACGTGCGCTGCTTGCCAAGGGGTGGCCGACTCTTACGTTGGAGGCATGCGACTCGACAAGTACACAGTGAAGGCGCAGGAGGCGATCCACGAGGGTCAGACCCTGGCCCGTCGGGCGGACAATCCGCAGTACGAGCCCGAGCACCTGGCCGCTGCGTTGCTCGGCCAGAAGGACGGCATCGTCGACCCCCTGCTCCGGAAGATCGGGGCAGACGTGAAGCTGTTCGCCGCGCGGCTCGGCGAAGCGCTCCAGAAGCTGCCCCGCATGCAGGGGGGCGAGAGCGCGATGCTCGGCCAGCGGCTGCTCAAGACTTTCGACAAGGCCGAGGACGAGGCCAAGTCCCTCAAGGACGAGTTCATCTCCTCGGAGCACCTGCTGCTCGCGCTCACGCACGACAAGGGCGCGGTGGGCGAGGTGATGAAGTCCTCGGGCGTCACGCGGGAGCGCGTGCTGTCCGGACTCAAGGACGTCCGGGGCTCCGGGCGCGTGACGAGCCAGGACGCCGAGGCGACCTACCAGGCGCTGGAGAAGTACGGCCGCGACCTCACGGAGGCGGCGCGCGCCGGCAAGCTCGACCCCGTCATCGGCCGTGACGAGGAGATCCGCCGGTGCGTCCAGGTGCTGAGCCGGCGCACCAAGAACAACCCGGTGCTCATCGGCGAGCCCGGCGTGGGCAAGACGGCCATCGCGGAAGGACTGGCGCGGCGCATCGTTGACGGCGACGTGCCGGAGGGCCTGAAGAACAAGCGCCTGGTGTCCCTGGATTTGGGCGCCATGGTGGCCGGCGCGAAGTACCGCGGTGAGTTCGAGGAGCGCCTCAAGGCAGTCCTCAAGGAGATTGCCGACGCCGCGGGCGAGGTCATCCTCTTCATCGACGAGCTCCACACGCTGGTGGGCGCGGGCAAGGCCGAAGGGGCCATGGACGCGGGCAACATGCTCAAGCCGGCGCTGGCGCGCGGTGAGCTGCACTGCATCGGCGCCACCACGCTGGACGAGTACCGCAAGCACATCGAAAAGGACGCCGCGCTGGAGCGGCGCTTCCAGCCCGTCCTGGTGGGCGAGCCGAGCGTGCACGACACCATCAGCATCCTCCGCGGCCTGAAGGAGCGCTACGAGGTGCACCACGGCGTGCGCATCCAGGACAACGCCCTGGTGGCCGCGGCCACGCTGAGCCACCGCTACATCGCGGACCGGTTCCTGCCGGACAAGGCCATCGACCTGGTCGACGAGGCCTCGAGCCGCCTGCGCATCGAAATCGACTCCATGCCCACCGAGCTGGACGACGTGCGCCGGAAGATGACGCAGCTCCAGATTGAGCGGGAGGGCCTGCGCAAGGAGACGGACCCGCACTCGCAGGAGCGCCTGGGCCAGATTGAGAAGGAGCTGGCCAACCTGAGCGAGAAGTTCAACGCGCTCAAGGTGCACTGGGACGCGGAGAAGACGGCCATTGGCGCCATCCGCGGCCTGAAGGAGAAGCAGGAGAAGGCGAAGAACGACCAGGCGGCGGCCGAGCGTCAGGGCGACCTGAACCGCGCGGCGGAGCTGAAGTTCGGCGTCATCCCCTCGCTCGACAAGGAGCTGAAGGCACAGAACGAGAAGCTGACCGAGCTGCAGAAGAACCAGAAGTTCCTCAAGGAGGAAGTCGACGCGGAGGACATCGCGCAGGTGGTGGCCAAGTGGACGGGCATCCCCGTCTCGCGGCTGATGGAAGGCGAGGTCCAGAAGCTGGTCCACATGGAGGACCGACTGGCGAACCGGGTGATTGGCCAGCGCAGCGCCATCGAGGCGGTGTCCAACGCCGTGCGCCGCGCGCGCAGCGGACTGCAGGACCCCAACCGCCCCATCGGCTCGTTCATCTTCCTGGGCCCCACGGGCGTGGGCAAGACGGAGACGGCCAAGGCGCTGGCGGAGTTCCTCTTCGATGACGACTCGGCCATGGTCCGCATCGACATGTCCGAGTACATGGAGAAGCACTCCGTGGCCCGGCTGGTGGGCGCGCCTCCGGGGTACGTCGGCTACGAGGAAGGCGGCCAGCTCACCGAGGCGGTGCGCCGGCGGCCGTACACGGTGGTCCTCTTCGACGAAATCGAGAAGGCGCACCACGACGTCTTCAACGTGCTGCTCCAGATTCTCGACGAGGGCCGGCTGACGGACAGTCAGGGCCGCACGGTGGACTTCAAGAACACGGTGCTCATCCTGACGTCCAACATCGGTTCGCAGGACATCCAGGCCGGCATGGCCGGCAAGGAGGAGTTGGATGAGCGCACTCGCAACGAGGTGATGGACGCGCTGCGCGCGCACTTCCGGCCGGAGTTCCTCAACCGCGTGGACGAGGTCGTCATCTTCGAGCCGCTGCGGAAGAAGGACATCTACCGCATCGTGGACCTGCAGTTGGCGCGGCTGTCCAAGCTGCTGGCCGACAAGCGGCTGACGCTGGAGCTGACGGAGAAGGCGCGCGAGCTGCTCGCCGAGCGCGGCTACGACCCGACGTACGGCGCGCGGCCCCTGAAGCGCGCGGTTCAGAAGAACCTGCTGGACCCCCTGGCCCTCAAGGTCCTGGGCGGCGAGTTCGTCCCGGGCGACCACATCCAGGCGGATGCGGGCCCGGACGGACTCACCTTCGCCAAGGTGCTGGTGGACACCTCGAAGAACGTGAAGCGCTCGGCCTGAGCCCGGGCGTCCACGGATGTGCCCCGGCCCGGCGTCATGGCTTGACGCCGGGCCGCATCCCGCGCGAAGAGCCCCGGTCATGAAGCCCTGGGAGACGCTGGAGCGCGCAGAAGTCCCGGACGTGGGGGAAGTCACCCTGGTCCGGCGCGGAGACGAGTATGTCTTCCGCGTGCGGGGACAGACGCTGATGTCCAGCCGGCAGCACGGCTCCGAGGAAGCGCTGGCGGACGCCGGCTGTGAAGGGCTGGCGGGCCGGAGCGGCGTCCGGGTGCTCGTGGGGGGGCTGGGTTTTGGCTACACCACCCGCGCGGTGCTGGACCGGCTGGGTCCCGACGCGCGTGTCACGGTGGCGGAGCTGCTCCCCGTGGTGGTGACGTGGAACCGGGGGCTGCTCGCGCCGCTGGCCGGGGCGCCCCTGGAGGACCCGCGCGTCACCGTGGTGGAGCTCGACGTGGGCAAGCACATGGCCCGGCAGTCCGGGACCTATGACGTCATCCTGCTCGACGTGGACAACGGGCCCACCGCCCTCACCCACCCCGACAACCACGGCCTCTATGGGCGCGTGGGGCTGGCACACGCCGTCCAGGCGCTGCGGCCAGGTGGCGTACTGGGCGTGTGGAGCGCCGGGCCCTCCCCCGCCTTCGAGCGCCGCATGGAACAGGCGGGCTTCACCGTCCAGGTGCTGCACCCGGCTGCCCATGGCACCAAGGGGACGCGGCACACCCTGTTCATGGGCAAGCGGAGGCCCCAGGGACGGCGTTAGTAGGGGCCCCATGATTCCTTTCTCCGTCCTCGACCTCTCGCCCGTCACGCAGGGCTCCACCGCGGCCGACGCGCTCCGGAACACGCTGGACCTGGCACGGCACGCGGAGGACTGGGGCTTCAAGCGCTTCTGGCTGGCCGAGCACCACAACATGACGGGCATCGCCAGCGCGGCGACGTCCGTGGTCATCGGCTACGTGGCCGGGGGGACGAAGCGCATCCGGGTGGGTTCGGGCGGCGTCATGCTGCCGAATCACGCGCCGCTGATCATCGCGGAGCAGTTCGGCACGCTGGAGACGCTCTACCCGGGGCGCATCGACCTGGGGCTCGGCCGGGCGCCGGGCACGGACATGCTGACGGCGCGCGCCCTGCGGCGGGACCTGGCGGCGAGCGCGGACACCTTTCCCCAGGACGTCGTGGAGCTGAAGTCGTACTTCGAGCCCACCGAGCCGGGGCAGCTCATCCAGGCGGTGCCGGGCGCGGGCTTGAAGGTGCCCATCTGGCTGCTCGGCTCCAGCCTGTTCAGCGCGCAGCTCGCGGCGATGCTGGGCATGCCGTTCGCCTTCGCCTCCCACTTCGCGCCGGATGCCCTGCTTCAGGCCCTGGACATCTACCGGGAGCGCTTCAAGCCGTCCGAGTCGCTTGAGCGGCCCTATGCCATGGCCTGTGTGAATGTCTTCGCGGCGGATACGGATGCGGAGGCACAGCGCCTCTTCACTTCCGTGCAGCAGCAGTTCATCCGCCTGCGCCGCGGCACGCCCGGTCAGCTGCCGCCTCCGGTCGATGACATCGACTCCGTGGCTTCGCCCGTGGACCGCGCGAGCGCCGACCATGCGTTGAAGTACTCCATCATCGGCGCGCCCGACACCGTTCAGCAGGGCCTGGCGTCGTTCATTCGACTCACGGGAGTCGATGAGCTGATGGTGACGGGAATGGTCTACGACCATGCCGCGCGGCTGCGCTCGTTCGAACTGACTGCACAGGCGCACAAGAAGCTCTCCGAGGCCGAAGCGGCGCGGACGGCCTGATGCGGCGTCGCGGGCGCGTTGCACCACGGCCGACATGCGATACGCCGTCGGCATTCTGCACCGCAGCCAGCGTGGACCCCATCTGCGGCGTTGCGGCTCAAGGCGCGGTCCACGGGGTTCATGGCCGCTGATTCCGGGCGGCCCCGATCGCGCCGTTTGCGAATGCCGCCTCAGCGCAGCGGCGCCACGACCTTGGTGTCTCCGCGCCGCAACGGCACCACGCTCCCGCTACGTGGAGCGTGGAACATCGTGCCTGTAGCGATGAACGACACACACGCCAGGGACCTGTAACGGAATGCGCTACAGGGCCCCTCGGTTCGCGCGCTCGGACGCTGTTCCTCACAGGGGGCAGACTGACCCTGCTCCTCATGGCGCGCGAGGTGCACGCCGTGCGGACGTGGACGGCGTGCTTCGCCTCGGAGCGCGCCACGGGAAGCGAGTAGGATTTTCCGCAGGAGACCTCTCGATGCGCAGGCGGCTGTACCTTCTCGGCATTCCCGTCGGAGCCCTCGCGCTCGCCGCAGTCTGGGCGAGCACGCACCAGCAGCCTCCACCGCTTGAGCTGGGCGCCCTGCCCACCACGGCCGAGCCGGGTGAGGAACTCTCGGGTGGACGAGGCTCCGTGCCGGACCCGGGACGCAATGCCTTCGGCCGCTCGCCCATGAACATGCCGCGGACGCGCTGGGAGGACTTCCACGCGGGCAAGCGTGTCTTCGGCCGTGACTGGACGGACGTAGACGGCCCCATCCAGGTGGGGCCGCTGTTCAACGCGCCCTCCTGCATGACGTGCCACGTGAAGGATGGCCGCGGCCAGCCGCCTGCGTCCCCCAGCGAGACGCCGGTCTCCCTCGCGTTCCAACTGAGCGGACCGGACGGACGGGGTCCCCATCCGGTATACGGCGCACAGCTCGACGTGCGCCACGTGGACGGCGCCGGCGCGGAGGGCTCCGTCAAAGTGACGTACGAGAAAGTCACCGGCCGGTTCGCCACTGGAGAGTCCTTCACACTGCACCGCCCCCGCTACCAGTTCACCGGCTTGTCCAAGGGCCCCATCGGCGAAGGGACGCGCTTCTCGCCTCGCGTCGCGCCCGCCAACCACGGGCTCGGCCTGCTCGAAGCCATTCCCGAGAGCGCGCTGCTGGCCCACGAGGACGTCGAGGACCGCGACCAGGATGGCATCTCCGGCCGGGCCAACCGCGTGAAGGACGCCGCGACGGGACAGACGCGTTTGGGGCGCTTCGGCTGGAAGGCCAACCAACCCACGCTGCATCAGCAGGTGGCGCACGCGCTCGTCACTGACATGGGACTGACGACGGAGCTGTTCCCTCGCGAGCAGGGACGTGAAGCGCACGACGCCGTCCCACCCGAGGTCAGTCCCCAGGAGCTGGCCTCACTGCTCATCTACGCGCGTCTGGTCGCCGTCCCCAAGCGCAGGGACTGGGAAGCCGCCGATGTCCTTCGCGGCAAAGCGGTGTTCAGCGCCATTGGCTGCTCGGGGTGCCACGTGGCCACGCCCTTCGCGACGGAGGACGTGCCCGGATTCCCCGAGCTGTCCGGCCAGCTCATCCGCCCCTTCACGGACCTACTGCTGCACGACATGGGCGAAGGGCTCGCGGATGACCGCCCGGATGGACTCGCCAGCGGCACCGAGTGGCGCACGCCGCCGCTGTGGGGCATCGGCTTGGTGAAGGCGGTGAATGGCCACACCCGCTTCCTGCATGACGGGCGGGCGCGCAACCTGGAGGAGGCCGTGCTGTGGCATGGCGGCGAGGCCGCGCCGGCCCAGGAGCGCTACACGCGCCTGCCTCCCACGGACCGACAGGCGCTGCTCGCTTTCCTCGGCTCGCTTTGAGCCCCCGGCGGCTCAAGCGGCATTGACGCGGGTGGCGCCGCCACCCGCGAGCCGCCGCATGGGCTGAGCCCGGCGCATCAAGATGCGCTGACGCCGGCACCACCACCCTCGCCCACGAGCCGCCGCATGGGCTGGACCTTTCCGTACGTGAGCGAGCGCCACAGCCACTCCACGGGGCCGAAGCGGAAGTACGTCAACCACAGGCGGCTGAGCACCACCTGCGCCGCGAAAACGCTGCAGGTGATGACGACGATGCGCGACGGCGGCAGCTTGCCGATGAAGCCCAGCCCCCAGCCGTCATAAATCCAGATGCTCACCGCGGACTGCATCAAGTAGTTCGTCAGCGCCATGCGGCCCACGTGCGTCAGGACGCCCAGCCAGCGACGCCAGCGCTCGCGCTGGAAGAGCAGCGCGAAGGCCGCCACATAGGCCGCGCCCATGGCGATGTAGCCCGGCTCCTGGAGCCCGTTGAGCACCAGCATCGCGGGGCTCCGAGGCTCCCACGCCAGCACGCCCGCGGCGTTCAAGCGATACAATACGAAGCCGGTGCCATTGAGGACCAGGCCCACGGCCAGGCCCCACCCCAGAATCCTGCGCAGCAGCGGGCGGTGGGCCTCCACGTTCTGGAGCAGCAACAGACGCCCCGCGAGCAAGCCGAGCAGGAAGCGCCCCAGGATGAGGCTCAGCCATTGCACCTGACGGTACTCACGCCCGAAGAACGAGAGGAAGAAACGCGCGTTGCCCGTCTGCGTCGTCCAGATGGAGTCGCTCGACAGCGCCGCCAGTGTGTCCGCGAACAGAGCCAGGTTCCGGGCCTGGGTGGCCTTCACCGCCGCCTCCGCGGCCTCCGCGCCGTGCAGCAGAACGGGGACATAGCGGATGGCCGCGGGAACCAGGAACGGCATCACGGTGATGAGGCCCACCGCCCAGAACAACACTTTGCGGTTGGAGCTGGCCCGGAAGGCCATCAGCACGAAGCCCACCAGCGCGTAGCTGATGAGGATGTCCCCCGTCCACAACACGAGGGCATGCGCGATGCCGATGCCAAGGAGCACCAACAGTCGGCGACGGTAGAGCGACACCAGGGAGGTGCCACGAGCCTCCGCTCGCGCGAACTGGATGGAGAATCCCAGCCCGAAAAGAAAGGAGAAGATGGCGATGAACTTCTGCGCCACGAAGAGCTGGAAGAGGGCGCCGACGACCTGCTCCAGCCAGGGTGCGGACTGCGCCTTCGCCACATCCGGAGGCAGTAAGACCCTGCCGCTGAGCCACATGAGGCTGTTGGACATGAAGACGCCCCACAGTGCGAAGCCACGGAGGGCGTCCAGCAAGACGACGCGCTCGGAGACTTCCACCGGGCGCGCCCCGGGGAGGGCCGCTTCCACGGGAGAACCAGGCTCGGACATGGGTGAAGCAGACGCGCTCCGCCACCTGGGCGTCAATCCGGCGCATGACCGGCTGTCCTGCCTCAAGTCGCTCTGAGCCCGCGCCCTGCGCCTCGCGTCAGGAGGCCGCGACACCGGGCGCGTCACCGTCCCCGGCTGGACGTCGCATGAGCTGGGCCTTGCCATACGTGAGTGAGCGCCACAGCCACTCCGCGGGACCGAAGCGGAAGCGAGACAGCCACAGGTGGCTGAGCACCACCTGCGCCGCGAAGACGATGCAGCAGATGACGACGATGCGCGACGGCGGCAGCTTGCCGATGAAGCCCAGCCCCCAGCCGTCATAAATCCAGATGCTCACGGCGGACTGCATCAGGTAGTTCGTCAGCGCCATGCGTCCTACCGGAGTCAGGACGCCCAGCCAGCGGCGCCAGCGCTCGCGCTGGAAGAGCAGCGCGAAGGCCGCCACGTAGGCCGCGCCCATGGCGATGTAGCCCGGCTCCTGGAGGCTATTGAGGAGCATCATCCAGGGCCCCTGCGGATCCCACTCCAACACGCCAGCCTTGCGCAGGCGATACAGCACGAGCCCGCTCCCATTGAGCGCCAGCCCCACACCCAGGCCCCAGGCCAGAGTCCGGCGAAGCAACGCGCGGTGACGCGCCACGTCCTGGAGCAGGAGCAGACGGCCCGCCAGCAGGCCCAGAAGGAAGCGCCCGAGGATGAGGCTCATCCAGAGCACGCGCCGGAAGCCGCCCCCCAGATTCTCCAGGAAGAAGCGCGCGTTGCCCACCTGCGCCGTCCAGAACGACTCGCTCGACAGCGCCGCCAGGGTGTCGGCTTTCAAGACCCGATCCCTGGCCTGACTGGCCTTCACGGCCTCGGCCGCGGCCTCCGCGCCGTTCAGCAGGATGGGGGCGTAGCGAATGGCCGCGGGGACCAGGAATGGCATCACGGTGACAAGCCCCAGCGCCCAGAACAGCACCGTGCGGTTGGCGCGAGCACGGAAGGCCATCAGCAGGAAGCCCACCATCGCGTAGGTGTGGAGGATGTCCCCCGTCCACAACAGAAGGGCATGCGCCAGGCCGATGCCCAAGAGCACCAGCAACCGCCGGCTGTAGAGCGGCACCGCGGAGACGCCCCGCGCCTCCGCCCGGGCGAGTTGGATGGAGAAGCCCAGGCCGAAGAGAAACGAGAAGATGGAGATGAACTTCTGCGTCACGAAGAGCTGGTAGATTCCGCTGACCACCTGCTCCAGCCCTGACGCTTCCAGCGGCGCGGCCGCCTCGCGCGGCATGAAAGCCCGGCCGCTGAGCCACATGAGGCTGTTGGAGACGAAGACACCCCACAGCGCGAAGCCCCGGAGTGCATCCAGCAAGATGACTCGTTCGGAGGCATCCACGGGACTCGCGCCAGGAGCGGTGCTCGCCGGGAGCGGACTCGATTCGGACATGCACGAAGCAGACACGCTCCGCCGACTTGCCGTCAATTCCGCCCAATCCTGGACGGCGGGACATGCGGGCCTGCCCCCTGCCGACATGGCGGGTGTGCTGTAGTGGCGCCCCGCTCCCCCGTCGGACAGGAGTCCGCCCTGTGAAAGTTTCGCACCTGCTCCCCCTACTCATCTCACTGGCCGTGCCCGGCGGCCTCGCGCTCGCCGCGGAGACACCTCCCGTCCTGGGCGGCCTCGACGCGCTCTACCCCGAGCTCGACGCGCTCTATCGCGACCTGCACCAGACGCCGGAGCTGTCCAACCAGGAGGCGAAGACGGCGGCGAAGCTGGCCGACCGGCTGCGCAAGCTCGGCTTCGAGGTGACGTCCAAGGTGGGCGGACACGGCGTCGTGGCCCTGCTCCGTAACGGTCAGGGCCCCACGGTGATGCTGCGCGCGGACATGGACGCGCTGCCCGTGGAGGAGAAGACGGGCCTGCCCTATGCGAGCAAGCAGAAGGCGAAGGACGCTGCGGGCGCGACCAACCCGGTCATGCACGCGTGTGGCCATGACGTGCACATGACGTCGTTGTTGGGGACGGCCACGCTGCTGGCCCGTTCGAAGGACCGGTGGCGAGGAACACTGCTGCTGGTGGGCCAGCCAGCGAAGAAGTGGGCGCGGGCGCCCGGCAGATGCTCCAGGACGGCCTCTTCAAGCGCTTCCCCAAGCCGGACTTCGCGGTGGCGCTCCACGTCAACACCGCCGCGGCGGGCACGGTGGAGTTCACCCCCGGCTATGCGATGGCGAGCGTGGACGGCGTTGAAATCACCCTGCATGGCAAGGGGGGACATGGCGCCTATCCCCACACCACCGTGGACCCGGTGGTGATGGCGGCGCGCGTCGTGCTGTCGCTCCAGACGCTCGTCAGCCGCGAGAAGAACCCGCTGGAGCCCGCGGTGGTGACGGTCGGCGCCATTCATGGCGGCACCAAGCACAACATCATCCCCGATGACGTGAAGCTCCACCTCACCGTGCGCTCGTACAAGCCCGAGGTCCGCAAGGCCCTGCTGGACGGCATCGAGCGCATCGCCAAGGCGGAGGCCATGGCCTCCGGCGCGCCCCGTCCACCCGACATCGCCATCACCGAGGGCACGCCCTCCACCTTCAACGACCCCGCACTCACCCGGAGGCTGGTGGGCGCGGTGTCCCGCGTCCTGGGCGAGAAGAACCTCCAGGAGGCGCCTCCCGTCATGGGCGGCGAGGACTTCTCCGAGTACGGACGAGCGGGCGTTCCCGCCGTGATGCTCTGGCTCGGCTCCACCGAGCCGCGGCAATACGCCCAGGCGAAGGCCGCGGGGACAGCGTTGCCCTCGATGCACTCGCCCCTCTTCGCGCCGGACCGCGAGCGCACGCTGCGCACGGGCGTCACCACGCTGACCATCGCCGCCTTGGAGCTGCTCGACAAGCCGTGATGGCCGGGAAGCGCTCAGCGCCTTGCCCCGGGCCGGCACCTGTTCGGCGACGGGGTTCGCGAGACGCCCACGCTGATTTGACTCGGAGGAATGCGAAACCGTAGACAGGGCTCCTCTCGCATCGCGACAGGATGTCCCCCTTGCTCAATCGCAATCATTCCCTGCGAGCCCTGCTGGGGGCTTCGCTGTGGTGGGTCGCCTCCGGCTTCCAATCCGAGGCCATCGTCAGTCACGAAGGCACGGTCCGCAGTGGCACCTCCGTCTCGCTGAGCCTCCAGGTCTCCTCCGGGCCCAGCCAGACCTCCACGCGCACCGGTCAGCTGGTGGCCTGCATCGCCCTGCCCGGGGGCTGGCAAGCGCCGGGCGGCAGCTACACTCATGCCGGCTCAGCGGCCACCGCCGCGCAGCCGGGCGCCCCGGAGCTCTCCGCCGAGGCCCAGTCCGCCTGGCCGGTCAACGGCGCCACCTGGCACTGCCTGGTGTCGGAAAACGTGACCACGACGAACCAGGAGGTCCAATCGACCGCGCAGCTCACGCTCCCCGTGCCCGCGGCGGCCCAGGGGGCCTACCGGGTGCGGTACCAGAGTGGGTTCCGCGAGATGACGCCTCCGGTCGGAGGGGGGCAGGCTCCGACCTACCAGCCCACGGACTTCTCGGGACGCCTGGAGCGCCTGCTCCACGTCAACGTGGCCCCCGCCACCACCTTCGACGACTGGCAAGCGGGCGTCGCCACCGGCATCTTGGTGACGCCGTCCGTGACGCGCGCATGGCATGGCAACGGGACGTTCCTGGCGGCGGCCACGGGCAACACGGAGCTGCTGCGCTCCTCGGACGGGCGCCAGTGGACGGGCTTCGTTCCCGTGTCGGAGGGGACCACGTCGCCCCTCCCGCTGGAGCGGCTGGTCTACTCCCAGCGCAAGTGGTTCGGCCTGTCGAACGGGCGCATCGTCGTCTCGTCCGACAACGCGCATACCTGGGCCCCCGCCTACCAGGACCCGGCGCCCGGGGGCCGGCGCTTCCTGGAGCTCGCGCTCAGCGGAAACCGGATGGTCGCGGTGGGCACCGCGGGCCTCATCGCCAGCTCCACGGACGGCCAGCGATGGACCGATGAGAGCATCAACGGCGCCTATGATGTCGTGACGCTGGTGCCCGGTCAGAGCAGCTTCCTCGCCGTGGCCAACCCGATGGCGGGCGCGCCCTCCCAGCTTCCCGTTCTCGTGCGGCCCCAGAGCGCTGGCGCCGCCTGGGAGGTGTTCCAGCCCGCCACGCTGGCCGGGCTCACCATCGCCCAGCTCACCGCCGGCAATGGTCGCTTCCTCGCCTTCGCCCGGCCCAACCAGGTTCCCCCTCCGCCGCCCCTGGCCGCGGAGCCGACGAGCGGATTCTTCCTCTCCGAGGACCTCGGCAGCACCTGGACGCGCGTGGAGAGCCTCCAGCTTCCCGCTGACGCTCCATCGCCCACCCCGCTCATGACGTTCGTGGACCAGAGCTTCGTCGTCAGCTGGACAGCCGTCGACCCGCAGTTCGTGGAAGTGCTGCCCCCGTTCGAGTTGCAGGTGTCGGCGGATGGCAAGGAATGGACGGCGCACCCGACGGGCGCGGGCGGCAACTATGCGTCCACGGCCTTCGCCTCGGGTGAGACGTCGGTGGTCGCGGTGAGCCAGCGGCGCCTGCTGGTGGCCACGCGCCGGCCCTGGCCGCTGCCGGAGCTCCTCACGGAGACGCTGCCCCCGTTCCGGCTGGGCACGGCCGCCAACGTGGTGCTGAGCACGCGCGGCTCGGGCACCCTGACGTTCGAACTGGAGGGCACGCTGCCCTCGGGCCTGACGTTCACCCCCACGACGGGCACCTTCACCGGCACGCCCGCGCAGTCGGGCAGCACCGCCGTCACCGTCCGGGTCCGCGACGCGCGCGGCGGTGTGGCGGCGCGCACGTACAGCGTGGACGTGGTCGGCACGATGAGCATCTCCAGCGACGCGCTTGCGTCCGCGACCCAAGGCACCGCGTACGAGGCGCGCTTCACCGTCCAGGGAGGCCGGGCGCCGTATACGTGGAGCCTGGGCGGCGGCACCGTGCCCGGCGGCCTGACGCTTCAGCAGCGCGACGGCGCCTACGTGCTGAGCGGGATTCCGACCGCCAGCGGCACCTTCCCGCTGACGGTGCGGGTGACGGACTCGGCGAACCAGACGGCGGCGCGGAGCGTGTCGCTGCAGATAGCGCCCACGCCTCCTCCGGTGGAGGACAAGGGTGACGCGCCCAGCGGCTGTGGTTGCAACGGCGGCGGCGCGGGCGTCCAGGCCCTGGGGCTGGCGGCGCTGGCGCTGATTGGCCGAGCCCGCCGCAAGCGCTGACCCTGCGATGACCTGACGTCCTCTCCATCCAGGAGAGGGCGTCAGGCCAAGGAGCCCTATCCCTTCTTCGGGGTGTACACGGCCCGCGCCGCGGCGATGCGGGGCATGCTGTCCTCAATCCAATCCGCGAGCGCCTCCACGCGCGTGGCGACTTCCTCCCCCAGCGGCGTGAGGCTGTAGTCCACGTGCGGCGGAATCACCGGGTGGACTTCACGGAGCACGAAGCCGTCCTGCTCCAGGGCCTGGAGCGTCTGCGACAGCATCTTCTCGCTCACGCCCGCCACCCTCCGGCGCAGCTCGCTGAAGCGACGCGTGCCTTCCAGCAGCGCAATCAAGACCAGGACGCCCCAACGGCTCGTCACGTGGTCCAGCACGCCTCGGGAAGGACATGAGGGCACGTACAGGTTGCCCCGCTCCACCGCCAGCTTCGCCATCTTCCGCGCCAGCGGCCCCGGACGCTTGTTCGCGCTCATGTTAGTAGCTTACCAAAAAGTGGGTACTTACTAGAAGTTAGTGACATCGTTAGGTTCCTCTCGCGTCTGGAAAACCCTCCACGACAGGAGATGTGAACCCCATGATTCTTGTGACTGCGGCAACGGGTAAGCTGGGCCGTCTGGTCGTCACGGGCCTGCTCGAAAAGGTCCCTGCCAAGGACATCGCCGTCGCCGTGCGCGACCCGAGCAAGGCCTCCGACCTGGCGGCCAAGGGCGTCCAGGTCCGTCAGGCGGACTACAGCAAGCCGGAGACGCTCGGACCCGCGTTGGCCGGAGCGGACAAGGTGCTCCTGATTTCGTCCAGCGAGGTCGGCCAGCGCGCGGTGCAACACCAGGCCGTGGTGGACGCCGCGAAGAAGGCAGGCGTCCGGCTGCTTGTGTACACCAGCATCCTGCACGCGAATACCTCGGGCCTTGTGCTCGCCGGCGAGCACAAGGCGACCGAGGAGGCGATTCGAGCGTCCAGCATCCCCTTCGTCTTCCTGCGCAACGGCTGGTACACGGAGAACTACACGGAGAACCTGGCACCCGCGCTGGCACACGGCGCACTCATCGGCAGCTCAGGTCAGGGCCGCTCCGCCGCCGCCACCCGGGCGGACTACGCCGCCGCCGCGGTGGCCGTGCTCACCGGCACGGGCCATGAGAACAAAATCTACGAGCTGGCCGGCGACACCGCCTTCACCGCCGCCGAGCTGGCCGCCGAGGTGTCCCGCCAGGCGGGCACGACGGTCGTCTACAAGGACCTGTCACAGGCCGACCATGCCGGCGCGCTCATCGGCGTGGGCGTCCCCGCCCCCTTCGCCGAGTTGCTGGCGGACTCCGATGCGGGCGTGGCGCGCGGTGAGATGAACGACAGCTCCGGCGACTTGCGTCGGCTCATCGGGCGGCCCACGACGCCGCTCACGGACGCGGTGGCGGCGGCCGTCAAGCGCTGAGCCCGACGCCCCCAGATTCCAACCCGGCCCGCGTGAACGCGCGGGCCGTCAGTTGCCCAGCCGCGTCAGCAGCCACTCCCGGACGTAGGCCCAGTCGCGCTTCACGGTGACGGGCGACACGCCCAGCACGGCGGCGGTGTCCAGCAGGTCCAGACCCACGAAGTAGCGCAGCTCCAGCATGCGCGCGAGCCGCGGCTGGAACGTGTCCAGCTCCGAGAGTGCTCGGTCCAGTTCCAGCACCTCCATGCTCAAACCCGCCGGGACATCCGCTTCCACGTCCCCCAGGCTCACCCGCTCCAGCCGGGCCTCGCGGACCTGCGCCCTGCGCAGCCGCGTCCGGTCCACCATCACCCGCCGCATGGCCTGCGCCGCGGCGCTGAAGAAGTGACGCCGCGCCTCCACCGGAGCCCCCGCGCTGAACAGACGCAGCCAGGCCTCCTTCACCAACACCGCGGGTTGCAGTGACGGCGTCGACACCGCATCGGACATGGCCCGCTGCGCCATGTCCCGCAGCTCCTGGTAGGCCGCCGCCATCAACGCATCCCGCGCGCCCTGCTCGCCCTTCCGCGCGTGGTCCAGTAGCTCTGTCAGCTCCGACATGCCCACATTCACCTCCAGGCCAGACGGGTTCGCCGCCCCCACAGAAACTACGCCCTCAACGAGAAAGCTTGGAAAGCTGGGGCAGATACCCCTCACGGTGCAACGATTTCCCCGACCGGAGGGGTTGGGAAACGACAGTGCCCCACAGCGGGAGGCGTTCACCCCCTGACGTCAGGCCGAGGCGTGCCCGCAGGCACGGCGGAAGCAGGGCATTCCGGTATTTCCCTGAGTCGTGCTAGCGAGCCGCTCGCGTCCGGCGGGCCACACCCTCCGTCCGGGCGCAACCACCCTACGTGCCCGGGAGTCGCCATGAAGCCGCTGCTGTCCGCCCTGCTGCCGTTGCTGTGTCTTGCCTCCGCCGCCTCCGCCGCCTCCGCCGCGCCGCAAGCGCCCGTCGCCGTGCGGTCCGACCTGACCTTCCTGTCCGGACCGCCCACGCTGACCTTCGCCGCGGACTGGGGCGTCACCCTCAGCGGCCAGCCGGAGGCGGGCGGCGCGCTGGACATCGTCTATGACACCTCGCGCCTGCCGCTGTGCCGGGGCACCGGGTGGACCATCACCGGCTTCGCCATGTCGAACCGGGGCCCGGTGCAGAGCTTCCCCGTGGCGGATGCCACCACGGTGGGCGCCATCGCGCAGACGCAGCTGGCCCTGGCCCAGGGCGGCACGCTGGAGCTGTGGTTCCAGAACACGGACGCCACCGGCTGCTCCAACTGGGATTCGAACCTCCAGTACAACTTCCACACGTGGGTGACGCAGAACCCGACGATTTCGTTCCACCCCGCGCCAGCATGGACGTACACGGTCCACGGAACGCTCCAGGGCGGCACCACGCTGATGGTGGACTACGACATCGGCCGCATCGCCCAGTGCCGGGCGCAGTACCTGAACTACAAGGCCTGGGGCACCACGGCGTACTACCGCATCAACGGCGGCCCGGTGACGATGCTCAGCCTGACGGCGAGCTGGGGTGAATGGGACGCCCAGTTCTGGAGGCAGATCCCCGCCTTCATTCCGCTGCCGCCCGGCCCCGCGACGCTGGAGCTGTGGTTCTCCACCCAGGACCGCAAGGGCTGCCAGCAGTGGGACTCGCGCCACGGACAGAACTACGTCTTCGCCATCCAGTGAGCCCCCGCGCCCCGCAAGAACAAGGTCACAACCAGCAAACAGGATTGCGCGTCAAACGCCGACATTGCGTGCGCCAGGGACGCATCGAACGAGGTGCGCGTCTTCCAGGGACGCCCCCCTGACGAGAGTCCCCTGACTGGGCGCGCCTCTCACGCCCCCAGCGACAGGAGCCGCTCCACCGCCGCGCGCACGTCGCGCAGCAGCGCCGGGTCCGTCACCGCGACGAAGATGGTGTCATCCCCCGCCACCGTCCCTGCGAGCCCCGGCAACTCCCGCTCCTTGTCCAACGCCAGCGCGAGCACCGGCGCGAAGCCCGGCGCCGTTCGAATCACCAGCAGGTTGGGGGGCGCTTCCAAGATGGTGACGCGGGGCCGCTCCGGCATCACCGCGGGCGTGGCCGGCATGCGCTGATAGCGCCCACCCACCTTCAAGATGCCCAGCTTCTTCAGGCGCCGCGACAGCGTCGACTGGCTTGGCGCCTGGCCTTCGGCCTCCAGGAGCTGCTGCAGCACGGCCTGATCGCCGATCTCCCGCTCCGCGATAAGCCGCAGGATGGCCTCGTCCAGATTCATTCCCACCACCATGCATCCCCGTGAATATTCATGCAAGAACATGCATGCGCCCGTTGCGAATAATCCGCTTGCGCGGCGCGTCTTTCTGCATAATATCCGCCGCCTTTTCGCGGCAATGCACGCATTTTCACGCATATTCATCACGAATATGCAGGCAGCCGCTGCCGGGGAGGACAGGCCCATGAAGCACGTCACGCACATCAAGGATCTGGGGCCCGAAGGCGTGGAGGCGGTGCTCGCGCAGGCCGCCGCGTGGAAGCAGAAGGGCCCGGAGCACGCGCTCTTCGCCAACACGCTGCTGGGGATGGTGTTCTTCAACCCGTCGCTGCGCACGCGCACCTCGTTCGAGGCCGTCATGCTGCGCGGCGGCGGCAACGCCATCATCCTGGACGTGGGCGCCGGCGTCTGGAAGCTGGAGCACCGCGAAGGCGCGGTGATGAACGCGGACCGGGCCGAGCACCTCAAGGAGGCCGCGCCCGTCCTGTCGCGCTTCGTGGACATGCTGGGCGTGCGCACCTTCTCGCAGGGCGGCGGTGACGAGGAGGACGAACTCGACCCCGTCATCAACGCGTTCCGCAAGTGGTCCACCGTGCCGGTGGTGAGCATGGAGTCAGCACGCGAGCACCCCTGCCAGGGTCTGGCGGACATGCTGACGCTGCGCGAGACGTTTGGAAGCACGAAGAAGCTGCCGGTGACGCTGACGTGGGCGCCGCACATCAAGCCGCTGCCCAAGGCCGTGCCCAACTCCTTCCTGCTGAGCGCGGCGGCGGCCGGCTGTGAGATTCGCGTGGCCCACCCTCCCGGGTTCGACCTGCACCCGGCCGTCCGCGCCGAGGCGGAGGCGTACGCCAAGGCCACGGGCGGCAGCGTCACCTATACGCACGACCAGGACGAGGCCCTGGCCGGCAGCCGCGCCGTCTACGCCAAGTCGTGGGGCCCCACGGCCGCGGCGGCGTTTTCGCCCAACGACGTCACCGCGCTGCTCGCGTCCTACTCCGGCTGGATGCCCACGCGCCTGACGATGTCGCGCGCGCAGAAGGACGCGGCCTTCCTCCACTGCCTGCCCGTGCGCCGTAACGTGGAGGTGGCCGATGAGGTTCTGGACCACCCGAACAGCCGCGTCGTAGACGAGGCCGGCAATCGCTACCACGTCCAGCGGGCGCTGCTGCACTGGATGCGTTCGCGCTGAGCGGCCCCTCCGCATTCTTCCTTTCCTGACTTCGAGGTCTCACGTGCCCCTTTCGCCCGACCCCTACTCCGCGCTTCGCAACGCGGCGAAGTACGTGCAGCAGTTCCGCCGCAAGACGTTCGTGGTGAAGCTCGGCGGCGCCATGCTGAGCGACCCGCGTCTGCGCCGCGCCGCGTGCGAGCAGATTGCCCTGCTGTGGACCTTCTCCATCCGCCCCGTCGTGGTGCACGGCGGCGGCCCGGAGCTGGACACGCTGTGTGACGCCCTCCACCTGCCGGTGGAGAAGGTGGCCGGCCGCCGCGTCACCTCCGCGCCCGTGCTGGACGCGGCGAAGATGGTGCTCGCGGGCAAGCTGCACACGGACCTGCTGGCGGACCTCCAGGCGGCGGGCGTGCCCGCGGTGGGCCTGAGCGGCGTGGACGCCGGCCTCATCAAGGCGCGCAAGCGTCCGCCCGTCATGGTGACGGAGGCCGGGGCCACCGAGGGCAAGCTGGTGGACTACGGCCTGGTGGGTGACATCGAGCAGGTGGACACCCGCGTGGTGGAGCACCTGCGCTCGGCCGACTACGTGCCCGTCATCGCTCCCCTGTCGGGTGGCACGGACGGCGCCGTGTACAACACCAACGCGGACACCGTGGCCGCGGCGCTGGCGGTGGCGCTGTCCGCCGAGAAGCTCTTCTTCCTGGTCCAGGTTCCGGGCCTGCTGAAGAACGTGAGCGACCCGTCGTCGCTCGTCACGCTGGCCAACCTCACGGACCTGGCCACCATGGAGAGCACCGGCGCCATCGCGGGCGGCATGAAGCCCAAGGCGCACGCCATCCGCCACGCGCTCGTGGGCGGCGTGGGCAGCGTGCACCTGGTCAGCGGCGTGCAGCCCAACGCGCTCCTGGAGGAGGTCTTCACCAACGAGGGCAGCGGCACCATGGTCGTGCGGGAGAACGCGCAGAAGCCCGCGGGGGCGGTGGGATGACGGCGGCGGAGCTGCTCCAGGCGCTGGTGGCCATCCCCAGCGTGTCGGGTGACGAGGGCCGCATCGCGGACACCGTGTCCGGGTGGGCGGAAGGCTGGGGCGCGCGCGTCCAGCGGCAGGGCCACAACGTGTGGTTCTCCGTGGGGAGCGGGCCGCGCCGGCTGCTCGTCAACTCGCATCTGGACACGGTGAAGCCGTGCGCCGGGTGGACGTACGAGCCCCACGCGCCCGTGTGGCGCGAGGACCGCCTGTACGGCCTGGGCAGCAATGACGCCAAGGGGTGCGTGACGGGCATGCTGCTCGCCGCGCGAACCCTGCTGGCCGAAGGCGCGCCCACGGGCGCGGAAGTCGTGTTCGCGTTCACCGCGGAGGAAGAAACGGGAGGCCAGGGACTGGGAACGCTGTTGCCCAATCTGGGCCCGCTGGACGCCGCCATCGTCGGCGAGCCCACCAGCCTCAAGCCCTGCACCGCCCAGCGCGGCATGCTGCTGCTTCGCTGCACCGCGCACGGCAAGAGCGCACACGTCGCGCATGCGCACGCCACGGAGGCGGTCAACGCCATCCACCTGGCGGCCACCGACATCGCGGTGCTGGCCGAGCTGCGCTTTCCGCCTCACCCGCTCCTGGGCGAGGCCCGGGCGCAGGTGACGCAGGTGTCCGGTGGCCTGGCGCGCAACCAGGTGCCGGACCGGTGCGAGTTCTTCGTGGACCTGCGCACCACGCCGGGCATGGAGCACGCGATGGTGGCCCGGCAGGTGGCGGGCGCGTTGAAGAGCGAAGTGAAGGTCCATTCGGAGCGCTACCTGCCGAAGGCGACGTCGGCGGAGCAGCCCATCGTCCGCGCGGCGGTGGCCGCGTCGGGCGCGCAGCCGGTGGGCTCCAGCACGGCGTCGGACTGGGCCTTCCTGGGGGACATCCCCGCGGTGAAGGTGGGCCCTGGCGACACGCTGCGCAGCCACCTGGCGGACGAATTCATCACCCGGGCGGAGCTGGAAGCCGGCGCCGCCTTCTACACGCAACTGGTTCGGGGTTACTTCGAGGAGGTGGCTCGTGGCTGACACGCTGTGGGGCAAGGGCCTTCCCCTGGACGCGGCCATCCACCGCTTCACGGTGGGCAACGACCCGGTGGTGGACCTGGCGCTGGCGCCGCATGACGCGCTCGGCTCGGCCGCGCACGCGCGGATGCTGGCGCGCGTGGGCCTGCTGAAGGACGCGGAGGCCAAGGCCCTGGTGACGGCGCTCAAGGCGCTGCACGACGAGGCCCGCGCGGGCACGTTCGTCATCCGTCCTGAGCAGGAGGACGGCCACACCGCCCTGGAGGCGGCGCTGGTGGAGCGCGTGGGCGAGCCGGGCAAGCGCATCCACCTGGGGCGTTCTCGCAATGACCAGGTGCAGCTGGCCCTGCGCCTGCTGCTGCGTGAAGAGGTGCTCACGCTGGGCGCGCGGGCGGCGGAGCTGGCGGGAGCCTTCCTGGACTTCGCGCAGGCGAACAAGGACGTGGCGCTGCCGGGCTACACGCACCTGCGCCGGGCCATGCCTTCCACCTTCGGCCTGTGGGGCATGGCCTTCGCGGAAGGACTGCTGGAGGAGTTGGAGGCGCTGCGCGGCGTGTGGGCTCGGCTGGACCGCTGCCCGCTGGGCGCGGCGGCGGGCTTCGGCGTGCCGCTGCCCATCGACCGGGAGTACGTGGCGGCGCTGCTTGGTTTCTCGCGCGTGCAGCGCAGCCCCATCGACGTGCAGAACGGACGCGGCCGTCATGAGTCCGCGGTGCTGGGTTGGGCCTGCTCGGTGGTGGGCACGCTGGAGAAGTGGCTGTGGGACGTGCAGCTCTACAGCATGGACGAGTTCGGCTTCCTCGGGCTGCCGGACGCGTACACCACGGGCTCGTCCATCATGCCGCAGAAGAAGAACCCGGACGTCGTGGAGCTGGCCCGGGGCCGCTGCCGCGAGCTGCGCGGGCTGGCGCATCAGGTGGAGGCCGTCGCGGGCGGACTGCCCTCCAGCTACCACCGCGACTTCCAGTTGCTGAAGTCCCCCACCCTGACGGCGCTGGGCTCCACGCGGGAGCTGTTGGACGTGCTCACCCGGCTGGTGCCAGCGCTCCAGGTGAAGGCGGACGCGGCGGCGCGCGCCAGCGATGACACGCTGTACGCGGCGCACCACGCCTATGCGCTGGTGGCCCAGGGACAGGCCTTCCGTGATGCCTACAAGCAGGTGGGCCGCGAGTTGGTGGAAGGAACGTTCCGTCCAGACCGCGGCGCCCTGACGGCCACCCACCTGGGTGGCGCCGGCAACCTGGGCCTGCCCCAGGCCCGGGAAGAGCTGGCCGCCTCGCGCGACTGGCTCGA
The DNA here is from genome assembly GCF_026810205.1 of Myxococcus sp. NMCA1. NCBI lineage: Bacteria > Pseudomonadati > Myxococcota > Myxococcia > Myxococcales > Myxococcaceae > Myxococcus > Myxococcus sp. NMCA1. The sequence continues at coordinate 6,575,490 of NZ_CP113950.1, forward strand.
TGAGACGCACCGCTCGGTGGCCGACGCCGCCGGGCGCGTCTGGACGGTCTGAACCGCATCCCCGTGAGGAGCGAATCATGAGCAACAAGAAGAACGTGGTGCTGGCCTTCTCCGGCGGACTCGATACCGCTTTCTGCGCCGTCTACCTGCGCGAGCAGGGCTACGACGTCACCACCGTCACGGTGGACACCGGCGGCTTCCCGCCCGAGCAGTTGGAGCGCATCGCCGCGCTGTCCAAGCAGTTGGGCGCGGTGGAGCACGTGACGGTGGACGCGCGCGAGACGCTCTTCCAGGGCTACCTGCGCTACCTCATCGCCGGCAACGTGCTGCGCGGCCAGGTCTACCCCCTGAGCGTGTCCGCGGAGCGGGCCTGCCAGGCGGTGGAGGTCGTCCGCGTGGCGCGTGAGAAGGGCACCCAGGCACTGGCGCACGGCAGCACGGGCGCGGGCAATGACCAGGTGCGCTTCGACGTGGCCTTCCGCTCGCTGGCGCCGGAGCTGGAGCTGCTCACGCCCATCCGCACGCTGTCCCTGAGCCGTCAGCAAGAGCTGTCCTACCTGGCCGAGCGCGGCGTCCACATGCCCCCGAAGCTGGGCTCCTACTCCGTCAACGAGGGCATGTGGGGCACCTCCGTGGGCGGCGCCGAGACGCTGGACTCCTGGAAGGCGCTGCCCGAGGCGGCCTTCCCTGGCGGCGAGCTGCCTCAGGACTTGAAGCCCCGTCCGCTCACGGTGACCTTCGAGAAGGGCGTCCCGGTGGCGCTGGACGGCGAGAAGCTGGGCCCCGTGAAGCTGGTGGAGGCGCTCAACGCGCTGGGGCGCACCTACGGCATCGGCCGGGGCGTGCACCTGGGTGACACCATCCTGGGCATCAAGGGCCGCGTGGGCTTCGAGGCGCCGGCGGCGCACCTGCTCGTCACCGCGCACCGCGAGTTGGAGAAGCTGGTGCTCTCCGGCAAGCAGCTCTTCTGGAAGGAGTCGATGGGCAACCTCTATGGCTCGCTGCTGCACGAGGGCCACTTCTTCGACCCGCTGGTGAAGGACCTGGAGGCGTTCCTCAGCTCGTCGCAGGAGCGCGTGACGGGCGAAGTGCGGCTGGTGCTGCACCCGCGCACGCAGGTGGTGGAAGGCGTGCGTTCGCCGCACTCGCTGATGGACGCGAAGGTGGCGACGTACGGAGAGGCCAACGTGTTGTGGAACGGCTCGGAAGCCGCGGGCTTCGCCAAGCTGTACGGCGTCGCGCAGATGCTCTCGCATCGCGCGAAGTGAGGGTGCCATGAAGGTTTTCGTCGACAAGGTAGGCAGTGTCACCCGCAACCTCGGCCTGGGGCGGACGGTCCACCTCGCGTCCGAGGTGAAGGCCGAGGAGGGCGCGGTGGTGGCCGTGCGCATCCACGGAGAGAAGAGCACGTACAACCAGCTCGAGGACGTGCACGGGCGCCTGGTGACGCTGCACGCCGGTGACATCGTCGTGGGCGCGCTGGGTCACCGCAACGCGCTGCACGGCTACGAGGGCGTGGTGCCGGCGTCCGTCACCGTGGGCGAGCGGCTGCACGTGCTCAACATGGGCGGCGTCATCGGCAAGTGCACGTCGCACAACCACGGCGTGGGCCTGCCCTTCGAGGCGGAGGTGCTGGGCCAGGTGCTGGAGTTCCCGGAGCTGATGTCGCGCACCGGGCAGCCGGCACACGTGTCCTCCGGCGCGCTGAAGGGCACGTCAGCGCCGGTGAAGTGCCCCGTCGTCTTCGTGGTGGGCACCTGCATGAACGCGGGCAAGACGTTCGCCGCGGCGGCCATGGTGCGCAAGCTGGCGCAGGCGGGTTTCCGCGTGGGCGGCGCCAAGCTGACGGGGGTGTCGCTGATGCGCGACACGCTGAGCATGCAGGACTCCGGCGCGGACGTGGTGATGGACTTCACGGACGCGGGCATCGTCTGCACGGGGCCCCGCACGGGCGCTCGCGTGGCGAGGGTGCTCTTCTCCGAGCTGGCGGCGGAGAACGTGGACGTCATCGTCGCGGAGACGGGCGACGGCATCATGGGCGAGTACGGCGTGCAGGGCATCCTCGCCGACCCGGAGCTCAAGAGCCTGGCGGGGCGTGGGTGCTGTGCGCCAACGACCCGGTGGGCGCGTCCGGCGGCGTGCGGCACCTGCGCGAGGCGTACGGCATCGAAGTGGACGTGGTGGCCGGGCCGGCCACGGACAACGCCGTGGGCGTGCGCTTCGTGGAGCAGGTGGTGGGCATCCCCGCTCGCAACGCCCGCGCGGACGCGGCGGCGCTGGGCGGACTCATCCTGGAAAAGCTCGCCCCCAAGCTGGGCGCGGGGAGGAAGTCATGACGCAGGTCAACATCTACATCCTGGGTGCCTCCGGCTTCGGCGGCGGCGAGCTCTTGCGCATCCTCTCCGGCCACCCGGCGGTGGGCAGCATCCGCGCGGTGTCGCGGCACCACGCCGGCGAGCCCATCCACAAGGTGCACCCGCACCTGCGCGGACTGGTGGAAGGCCGCTTCGAGGGCGAGCCCGACTGGAAGTGGCTGGCGGACTGCCAGCAGCCCGTCGTCTTCAGCGCGCTGGGCCACGGTGACCTGGCCAAGCAGTTCGCGGGCCTGGAGAAGCAGTGGGCGGAGGTCGGCATCGCCGAGCGCCTGCTGCTGGTGGACCTGTCCTCCGACTTCCGGCTGGACCACCCGGGCCGCTACGCGGGCGCGTACGGCCGGCCCCACCCGTCCCCCGAGCTGCTGGGCACCTTCACCTACGGCCTCACCGAGTGGAAGCGCGACGCGGTGAAGACTGCGAAGCGCATCGCCAACCCGGGCTGCTTCGCCACGGCGGTGCAGCTGGCGCTCCTGCCCATCGCCTCCACGCCGGGCCTGGGGCTGCTCGCGGTGTCCGGCGTCACGGGCTCGTCCGGCTCCGGCTCGCTGCCCGGTGAGGGCACGCACCACCCGACGCGCGCGCAGGACTTCCGCGCGTACAAGCCGCTGGAGCACCAGCACGAGGCCGAGGTCGAGGTCATGCTGGTGGCCCACGGCGCGCAGCGGCACCGGCTGGCCTTCGTCCCGCACTCGGCGCCCATGGTGCGCGGCATCTTCGCCACCGTGCAGTTCGAGTGGCCGGAGCACGGCGGCGCGGTGGTGACGGCGTCGCTGATGGAGCGCTACCGCCGCTACTACGAGGGCTCGAAGTTCGTGCGCATCGTCGAGGGCACGCCGCGCATCGCCGCGGTGGCCGGCAGCAACTTCTGCGACATCGCGGTGGCCACCAAGGGCCGCTCGGTGGCCGTCATGGCGGCGCTCGACAACCTGGTGAAGGGCATGGCCGGCCAGGCGGTGCAGAACTTCAACGTCGCACTGGGGCTGCCGGAAGACACGGCGCTGCGCCAGGCCGCCTGCTATCCGTAGGCTGCACGTCCTCTGGGCCTGGGCGCACGCGCCCGGGCCCACCGCTCGCGACGGGCGCTTCCTTCGCGAGCAACTCCCGCATCAACCTGCGTCCCAGGACGAGCCCCAGCAACAGGCTCACGACCATGCCGGTGGCGGACACGGCCGTCATCCACGTCTTCCCCTGCCCCAGCGAGCTGCCGAAGAGCGCCGTCAGCAGCGTCCCGGGGAGGGTGCCCACCACGGCGCCCAGCGCCAACGGGACGTAGCGAGCGCCTGACGCGGACGCCGTCGCCAGCATCACATCCGCCGGAATCACCGAGTTGATGCAAGCCAGGAAGCCCAGCTGGAAGCCGTGCTCGCGCGCCGCACGCTCGAACACCGGGTGTTTGTCCCCAGCCAGGCGCCGCATGGGCTTGCGGCCCAGCCTGCGCGCCAGGAAGTGGATGAGGCCCGCGGCCAGCAGCGTCCCGACGAGCGCGTAGGCCGTGCCGGCGGCCATGCCGAAGAGGATGCCGCCCACCGCCGTGAAGAGCTGTCCGGGCAGCAGCGTCACCGGGCGCACCGCGAGGAGCAGGATGAAGGCCAAGGGCGCCAGCGCGCCCAGGGGACTCAGCCAGCCCGACAGCGTCTGCTGATCCAGGTATTGGGGCCCCAGCAGCCGCAGCCCCACGAGCAGGCCGACGGAGATGCAGAGCGGTCCGATGAGCTTGAGGCCCGCGCTCAGCCGTCCTCCCTTGGAGCGGGGGTGCTTGGACATGGCTCAAAGCTGGGAAGCCCCACGCGAGAAGGCAAGAGCAGCCAGGCGAGAGATGACGTCTTGCATTCCGCCTCACCCTGGCAATTTGCGATGTCTTCCGTGCGAGCGAGAACAACGTCGAGTGCGTCTCTGTTCAGCTCAACTGCGCTATGGTCCTGCGCCTTTGATCCAAACGGGTAAGGACGAATGCATTTCGAGTTGGCCTTCGTACTGATTTTCGCCATCGCGACCGCCGTGGCCATCGCCGCGCGGTACTTCAAAATCCCCTATACGGTTGCCCTGGTCGTCGCGGGTCTGCTGTTGGGTACGTTCAAGGCGTTCGAGCCGCCGCACCTCACGAAGGAGCTGCTCTTCGCCATCATCCTTCCAGGTCTGCTCTTCGAAGCGGCCTTCCACGTCGAGTTCCGCAAGTTCTGGAAGAACAAGATGGCCATCCACGCCCTGGCCATTCCAGGGCTCCTGGCCTCCGCGGGGCTCACGGCCTTCATCCTCACGCGCGTGGTGGATGGGTTGGACTTCGTCCATGGCTTCGGGATGCTGTCCGCGCTGGTGTTCGCGTCCGTCATCGTGTCCACGGACCCCATCGCCGTGGTGGCGCTCTTCAAGTCGCTGGGCGCGCCCAAGCGGCTGCTCATCCTGGTGGAGGGAGAGAGCCTGCTGAACGACGGTTCCGCCGTCGTGCTCTTCACGCTCATCGTCGCGGTCGCCACGGGTGGCCAGTTCACGGTGGGCGGCGCCATGTTCGACTTCATCAAGGTCTTCGGCATGGGCGTGCTGATGGGCAGCGCGGTGGGCTTCGCCGTCGCGCAGGTCATCAAGCGCGTGGACGACGCCATGGTGGAAATCACCCTCACGGTCATCGCGGCGTACGGCTCGTTCGTGCTCGCCGAGCACTTCCACTACTCGGGCGTCATCGCGTCGGTGGTGGCCGGCATGCTGTGCGGCAACTGGGCCACGCACGAGGGCATGAGCCCCGCCACCCGCATCGCGGTGGAGAGCTTCTGGGAGTACCTGGCGTTCGCGCTCAACTCCGTGGTGTTCCTCCTCATCGGCCTGGAGGTGCAGCTCTCCTCGCTGCTGGCCTCGTGGAAGCCCATCCTCGCCGCCTATGTGGCGGTGATGGTGGCCCGCGCCGTGGTCGTCTACGGCGTGTCCGCGCTGCTCCGCTTCACCAAGGAGAAGATTCCGTGGACCTGGAGCGCGGTGCTCACCTGGAGCGGCCTGCGTGGCGCCATCTCCATGGTGCTGGTGCTCGGTCTTCCCACGGACTTCCCGCACCGCGAACTGCTGGTGAACATGACGTTCGGCGTGGTGGTCCTCTCCATCATCTTCCAGGGCCTCACCATGGCGCCGCTGCTGCGCAAGCTGCGCATCACCGGCCTCAAGGACGCGTTCCAGGAGCAGTACGAGCTGGCCCGCGGCCGCCTGGGCGCCATCCACGCAGCGCTGGCCGCGCTGGAGAGCATGCGCCGCGCCCGGGAGATTCCGGGGGATGTGGTGACGCAACTGGAGAAGGACTACCAGGAGAAGGAAGTCGTCGCGGAGAAGGAGCTGACGGCGCTGAAGCAGCAGTCGATGCGCTTCCACGAGGAGGAGCACCAGGAAGCAGTCCGCCGCGTGCTCATCGTGGAGAAGGCGGCGCTGCTCAAGGCCTACCAGTCCGCCACCATTGGCAAGGAGGCCTTCGCACGGCTGACTGCGGATCTGGATGAGCGCATCGCCGCCGCGGACGCCGCGGAGAACCACGTGCCCACAGAGGGTGAGCCTCCGGCCGCGGCCGGCGCTGTGAGCGCCTGATTCACCCGGGCACGGCACATCCGCCTGATGACAGTCAGGCGGGTTTGCCGTGCCTGCCGCGTCCAGGACTCCTAGACTCTCGTGGGTGAAACCACGAAAGCAGACGTTCCCGCGGCGACTTCGCAGAGTGCTCGTCGCCACTGATTTCTCGGAGGCGAGCACCCACGCGCTGGGCAGGGCAGGACACCTGCCACTCGCGGACGGCGCGAAGGTGCTGGTGACGCACGTCCTCCCCAGCCGCATGCCCGCGGAGGTGGGCACCCGAGCGCTCCATGCCACCGCGCGCGAGCTGGAGCGGATCGCCGAACGGCTGCGCAAGGCGCTGCGTGCCGCGGGCAACTCCGCCACCGTCGAGACGCACATCGCGCGAGGCAAGCCCGTGGAGGCCATCCTGCGCCGGGCCCGGGCCTTTGGCGCGGAGCTCATCGTCCTGGGCCGGCATGGCGACAAGCCGCTGCGCAACATGTTCCTGGGCTCCACGGCGGAGAACGTCATCCGCGGTGGAGACCTGCCCGTGCTCATCGCCAACCGGAGGGCTCCCGGGCCCTACCTCCGGCCTGTCGTGGCCGTGGACGCGGACGAGACGTCCAAGCGCGCGGCGAGCTTCGTTCCCACGCTGATGACGCCCGGCTCCGAGCTGACGCTGGTGCACGCCTATGACGTGCCGCTGGAGTACGCAGTGTTCCCCGGCCTGACGACGAAGGAGCACAAGCACTACCGGCAGACGTTCAAGGCGTCCGCGGAGCGCAAGCTCAAGGCGTTGCAACGGGAGCTCGACGCGATTGAGGTCCCGTACCACCTGGTGATGGAGAACGGCGGCTCGCGCTCCATCGTCCTCGAGTTCGTGGACGACCAGGGCGCGGACCTGCTGGCGCTGGGCACCCGGGCGCGCTCCGGTGTGGCGTTCGCGTTGCTCGGCAGCGTCGCGACGGACCTCATCCGTGAGGCGAAGTGCGACGTGCTCATCGTCCGCGAGGCCGAGCCCGGCGAGTAGCGTAAAGGCCCCCGCTCGTGTGGGCTCAGGCCTCGGGGGCCTTGCCTGCCTGGGTGTCGGTGGCGGGTGATGCCCCTGCCTCTTCCGCCGCGACGGGCTCCGCGCCACCGGAGGTCTGCGCCTGCGATGCAGCAGCGTTCGCGTCGCTGGCTGGCGCCTGAGCCGGCACAGAAGCAACCGTCGCCGAGATGGCCGCGGCCGTGAGCGCGTCTCCAGCCACAGCAGTGGACTGGGCTTCCCGCTGCTCCAGCCGCGCCCCGCCCTGCTCCGCCGCGCGGAGGAACTCGTCGTATTCGGACTTGCGCTCCTCTGCCTTGGCCTGGGTTTTCACCGACTGCTGTGCCGCGGCGTCCCGGCCCATCATCACCGCACGCGCGCTGAGCACGACGCCTCCGGCAAACGCCGCCATGCTGAACAGCGAGCCGATGTCTCCGGCCCACAGCCCGTACACCCCGCTCTGGATGAAGGCCATCGCGTTCAGGAAGGCCGCGCCCGTGAGCGCCGCACCGCCCGCCGTGGTCCATGGACGCAGCTCCATCACCCGCGCGGCGCCGTAGCACAGCACCGGCAGCACCCCGAGCACCCACAGGTTCTCCAGCAGCACCGCCAGCGCCACCCGCAGCATGCCCACGGGCACTGCCTGGATGCGCACGCTCAGCCGAAGCGTCAGCGCCACGCTCAGAAGCGACCCCGCGATGAGCGCGATGAACCCCAGTCCCATGATGAACTGGAAGCGACGGACACGGACGCGCAGCGGTTCTAGGACACTCGTCTTGGAGCTCACAGGCAGGCAGCCTACTCCACTTCAGCCCTCATCCTCTTCCGCGTCCGCCGTCCCCCCCGGCGTACGGGCAGGCGGGCCGTCCCCGTAGAAGACCTCCTCCAGCACCAGCCCCTGGGCCGGCGCGGTGGGCCCGGCGCGCTTGCGGTCCTTGGAGGCCAGCACCTCCGCCACCCAGGACTCGGGCCGCCGTCCCTTCCCCACCTCCACCAGCGTCCCCGCCAGGTTGCGCACCATGTGCTTCAGGAACGCGGTGCCCTCGACCACGAAGGACACGGCGTCCCCCGACGTGCCTTCCACCGCCAGGCTCCGAATCTCGCGCACCGCATGCTTCGCCTGGCAGTCCGCGGCCCTGAAGGCGGAGAAGTCATGCCGCCCCAGCAGGTGCGCGGCCGCCTGCCGCATGGCCTCCACGTCCAACGGAGCGAAGACTTCCCAGTGCGTCATCCGCCGCAGGGGCGAGCGCGTGCGCCGGTTGCTCACGCGATACCGGTAGCGCTTGCCCCGGGACCATCGGCGCGGGTCGAAATCCTCGGCCACCTCCACCGCGTCCACCACGGCTACGTCGGAGGGCAGCAGGCCATTGAGTCCCATGACGTAGGCCTTCATCGGCAACACCCGGGGCGCGTCGAAACAGGCCACCTGCCCGGAGGCATGGACGCCCGCATCCGTGCGCCCCGCCGACGCCACCGACACCCGCGCCCCCAGCAGCCGCTCCAGTCCCGATTCCAACACCGACTGGATGGAGGGCCCGTTCGGCTGCACCTGCCAGCCCACGTAGCGCGTTCCTTCGTATTCGAGCGTCAGCTTCAGCCGGGGCATGGGTCAGCGGTACTTGAGCCAGGACTCGAGCAGCTCGGCCACCATGCGGCCCGCGGGCACGTTGTTGCGGCGGGCCACCGCATCCAGCGCTTCCGAGACGGCGGGACTCAGCGGCACGGCCAGGGTGCGCGGCTCGGTGCGGTCATCCCGAGCCGGGGGCTCCGGCTCCGGAGCGGGCACGGCCTTCGCGGTGTCGAGCGCGGCCGCCACATCCGACAGCTCCAGTGCCTCCTCCGACGTGGGCGCGGCCGCGGCGCGCACGGCCAGGCGGCGCTGCTCGGCGGCCAGCTCTTCCTCGAAGAGCTGCTTGATGAAGTTGGACAGGTGCAGCGCCGTGGGCGTGAAGTCGTACGCGTCCAGGAAGGCGTCCAGGTCCTTCTGCATCTGCGCGGCCGTCTGGTAGCGCTTGTCCCGGTCGCGCTCCAGCGCTCGCATCAGGATGATCTCCAGGCGCTCCGGCAGGTCCTCGCGGAAGTACGACGGCGCGTAGATCTTCCCGTCCGTGATGCTGCGCATCACCGCGGCCTCGGACTCGCCGGTGAAGAGCTTGAAGCCGGTGAGCCACTCGTAGAGCACCACGCCCAGGGAGAAGACGTCGCTGCGGCAGTCGAGCGGCTTGCCCAGACACTGCTCCGGGCTCATGTAGCTGAGCTTGCCTTTGATTTCGCCGTTGCGCGTCTGCTCCATCTGGTTGGCGGCCTTGGCGATGCCGAAATCCAGAATCTTCACCGAGCCGTCGAAGGCGACGACGATGTTCTCCGGTGACACGTCCCGGTGGACGATGTTGAGCGGGTTGCCGTACAGGTCCACCTTGGTGTGCGCGTGGTGCAGGCCCGCGCAGACGCACGAGGCAATCTTCACCGCGTACACCAGCGGGAAGGGAATCCCCAGCGCCTCCGCCTTGGGGACGACGCGGCGCATGTCCCGCCCGGACACGTAGTCCATGGCGATGAAGTAGCTGTCCGCAATCTTTCCCAGGTCGTGAATCTGCACGACGTTGGGATGGTTGAGCTGCGAGGCGAGCCGGGCCTCGTTGAGGAACATCTTCACGAAGGCCGCGTGCTTGGACAGATGCGGGCGGATGCGTTTGATGACGACGGGGGACTCGCGGCCGTCATCCTGCTGCTGATGCGCGAGGAAGATTTCGGCCATGCCCCCCACGGCGATGCGGTCGATGAGGCGGTACTTTCCAAAGCGGCCGGTGTCGCGCTGCGGGGCGGCGGGAGGCATGGCCCAGCGAGCCTACCTGTGCCGAGCCGCGGAGTGGCAACAAACTTGGGTGAGGCTCGACAGGCTTCTATTCGAAGCTGCAAGCCTCTCGGGCCTCATCCCAGGCCGCATCCGAATGAGCGTAGCAGCTTGCGAGTGAGCGGGCCGAGGGCTCACCTCCCCGGCCGCTGGTACTACCGGACCTGCACCCGGTGCACCTTCAGCGCGGGTTCCTCTCCGGGCGGCGGTGGGAAATCCAACGCGGACGGCCCCAGCGAGCCCAGCGACTTCCCCTGGCGTCCCGCCTGAGTCACCCCTTCGAGCACCATGGCCTCGAAGCGGCGGGCAGGCAGTCCCGCGTGGTTGCAGCACGCCACCAGTTGGCCTCCCGGGCTCACGACACGCGCGGCGGCCTCGGCCAGCCGGGCATAGTCGCGCGCCGCGGAGAACCGGCCGCTGCGCGTCGTCGAGAACGACGGCGGGTCTGAGATGACGATGTCGAAGGACTCGCCCTTCTTCGCCAGGCGCTTGAGCCAATCGAACACGTCGCCGGCCACATAGTCATACCGGTCCACCGTCTGGCCATTGAGGCGCGCGTTCTCCTCGCCCCACTCCAGCACGCGCCGGCTCGCATCCAGGTTGAGCGCCCGCTTCGCGCCGCCCGCCATGGCCACGACGCCAAAGGCACAGGTGTACGAGAAGAGGTTGAGCACGGTGAGGCCCCGCGCCTGCGACAGCAGCCACGCCCGCGTGTCCCGCATGTCCAGGTACAACCCCACCGACAGCCCTTGCGCCGGACGGATGAGGAACGCCAAGCCGTTTTCGAGCGCGGTGAAGGACTCCACCGCTTCGCCCCGGGCGGGTGCCTCGGGCGCGAGCGACTCCTTCGCCACGTTGGCCAGGACACGCGCCTCCCGCGGCCGGCGCTTGAGGTAGAGGCTTCGAGGCGCCCAGGCGGACATGGCCGCGTCGAGCAGCGTCTCCTCCTCGGCCGGCGTGAAGTCCCGATACAGGCTGATGACGTACACGTCGCCAAACACGTCCGCCGTCACATCCGGCACGCCGTCCGCTTCGGCATTCACCACGCGCCAGGCTGTGGTCCGCGCGTCTCCAAGCAGCGACCCGCGCCGGCCGCGCGAGGCGCGCAGCGTCTCCACCAGGGAAGAAGGCAATGCGCTCATGCCGCCGCTCAACTGCCCAGACGCGCGCGCGTCCAGACACGCTCCAGCGCCTGGGTCGCCGCGCGGGAAAGCGCCACATAGTCGAGCCCCAGCAACTGGCCCTCCCGCACGCAGACCCGGCCGTTGACGATGGTCCACCCCACCGGTGAATGCGCCAGCTGCCCGAGCAGATAGGGCGAGTAGCCCGTCTCCGGGTCCGCGGTGGGCACGACGTCATAGACGACGAGGTCCGCGATGCACCCCTCCTCCACGTTCCCGGAGGGCAGGCCAAACAGCCGCGTACACAGCTCCGCCGGGCCATTGACGAGCAGGTGCGCCAGCGCGCCATCCACGTCGGGCATCCTTCCGGAACGGGAGATGCGCAGCACGCCCACCAGCGCGGCGAGCAGCTCGTCCTGGAGGCTGCCATGGCCCCCCGTGCCGAGCCCCAGCAAGTGGACTCGCGACAGCACCGCGTCCATGGGGTCCGCGCCACGCTCCAGCGCGCGCACGCCCCGGGCCGCCAGCGCCACGAAGGCCCCGCTCTGCTCCAGCAACTCCGCCTCCGCGCTGTCCAGCACGCGCGCATAGCCCGCGATGGCACGCGGCCCCAGCAGCCCCAGCGCATCCAGCCGCGGGACCACGCGTTTGCCGTGCTGCGAGTAGGTGGAAGAGAGGTCGTCCTCGCTCTCCGCGAGGTGGAAGACGGTGGGCGCGTCCAGCACCCGGCTCAGCTCCGCGATGCGGCGCAGCAGCGCGTCGTCACAGGTGAACGACGCATGGAAGCCAAGCGCGCCCCGGACCAGTGGGTGGTCCCGATACGCGCGGGTGAAGTCCGCGTTGGCGTCCAGCCACGTCTGCGCCTGCGCCGCGCCGTCCAGCCCGTGGGTGGAGTGGCTCGTCACCAGCCGCAAGCCCACCGCCTCCGCGGCGCGAGCCTGGGCGGCGAGCCCTCCGGCCACGTCCTGACAGGACAGGTGCTCCACCGCCAGGGTGACGCCGTGGCGCAGGGCCCGGGCCGCCGCGTAGCGGGTGAGTGCCTCCACGTCCTCGTTCGTGAGCAGCCGCGCCACGTGCCGGAGCCGGTCCAGGCGCTCGCGGGGCGGAAGCATCAGGAAGTGCCCCGTGGGCGGCAGCAGCTGGCCGTTGACGAGGTGCGTGTGGCAGTCCACCAGTCCCGGCGCCACCAGCCGGCCGTGACAGGCGACTTCCCAGTCCCCGGGCAGCACGGGCACCTGGGCGTCCGGAGCCACGCGGCGGATGGTGTTGCCTTCCACCACCACGGCCATGCCATGGCGGACGCGACCGTCCGCCCTGAACACGGCACAGTTTTTCAGAAGCAGGCGGCCTTCCATGAAAGCCCTGTTCTAACACGGGCCCGGCGCGGCGCGAGGGGCGCCGCCGCCAGCGAGCATGTTAGGGTCCGTACGGTATGACGCCGCTGAGCCCCGCCGTGAACTCCCCGTCTCCCGTGACGGCCCCCTCCCCGCGAGGGGCGCTGGCCTTCCGGGGCTTGTGGCTCTTCTCACCGCGGGCAGATGCCCTCATCGTCGCCCTGCCCCTGGCCCTGGCCCTGTGCACGGCGGCCGCCAACGTCTGGCTGGCCCCGGGCGCCGCGGAAGGCGCGCACCGTCTGTCGGCCTGGACGGCGCAGAACCTGCTCGGCAACGCCACCCACGTCATCCTCACGTTCCTGCTCTTCGCGGTGCACCGGGACGTGCTGACGTCCGCCCCGGGTCAACCCCGGCAGGTGCTGGCGGGCTCGCTGGGCATGCTCGCGGTGGGCACGGTGCTCTTCTTCACCTTCTACGCGGAGCGCACGGCGCACACGTATGGCGTGGCGGTGATTTTCAACGTCTTCGGCACGCACCACACCCTGTCCCAGCACCGGGGAATCTGGTCACTCCACGGGCTGCGCGCGGGCAAGGCCGGCCTGCCCGGCGCGTCGGCGCTGGAGCGCAAGCTGCAACAGATGTACGTCCCGCTGCTGCTCACGCTGCTGCTGGTGCGCATCTTCTTCGTGCCGGAGGCTCCCGGGCCCGATGCGCCGGCGTACCTCGACATTGGCCAGGGCGCGGTGCTCCCGCACGGCGCGCTGGGGGTGCTGCTGGCGGTGTGGCTGGGCTACTTCATGCTGCTGTTCCGCACGGTGCTGCGCGCGGAGGCCGTCAGCGGGCCCAAGGTGCTCTACCTCCTGGCCATGGCGACGGCGACCGGGCTGGTGCTGGTGGCGCCCACCTGGGGCTACGTCATGCTGCCCGGCATGCACGGCCTGGAGTACTACATGCTCACCGCGCGGATGCTGGAACCCCGCGAAGGTGACACGCCCCGGCTGCCGAGGAAGTTCATCGTCCCGGCCATGATTGCGTCCATGCTGCCCCTGCTGGCGCTGGGCGCGGTGCACGGCCTGCTCCAGCAGGGCGTGGTGCGCGGCGCGCTGGGCAGCAACATGGGCGTGGCGGAGACGCACCCCCTGCTGCGCGCCATGACGTCCCTGGGCTTCGCGGTGGTGCTGGCGCACTACTTCGCGGACGCCCTCATCTACCGCTTCCGGATTCCCTCCATCCGCGCGGTGATGTTGAAGCGGCTGGGCTTCAGCTAGCCGCAAGGAGCATCGGAGGCCCCCTGCCGCTCCGCGTTGGCCGCGAAGGCGTCCCGCAGGAACAACGACAGGCCAGGGCGCACCTTGTCGATGTTCTCCGTGAAGCGCGTGTCCGCCACGTACATCTCCCCCAGGCCCCGGTGCATGGCGGGAGGGCACGCGTAGAACCACTTGCCCAGGTATTGGCGGTGCGCCTCGGCCAGGTCCATGGCAGCGGCCGACGCGGCCCGGGTGTCCGCCGCGAGCAGGTCCGCCAACGCCTGGAAGAGGGCATCCCCCTCCTCCTTGATGCGCTTCCAGTCCTCCTTCTTGTAGCGCGCCGTCCTCCGCGCGGACTCCTTGTAGGCCTCCGTGTTCCCCCAGCGCTGCTTCGCTTCCTCCTCGTACTTCGAGGGGTCGAAGTCGCCAAAGGCCTCGAACATCGCTTCCTTGTCCACGTGCGTCCCCTTCTCCAGCGCGTCCAGCGCTGCGTCCACGGCGTGCATCAGCGCGTCCAGACGGGCGGCCCGCTCCGTCAGGAGCTGCCGCTGCATCCGCAGCGCGGTGCGCAGGTCGAAGGTGGGGTCGCCCAGGATGCGGCGGATGTCCTCCAGCGGGAAGCCCAGCTCCTTGAAGAAGAGCACCTGCTGGAGCTTCTGGAGGTCCGCCTGTGAATAGAGCCGGTAGCCGGCCTCGCTGCGGTCCGAAGGACACAACAGGCCCAGCTCGTCGTAGTGGTGCAACGCGCGGATGCTGATTTTCGCCAGCCGGGCGACCTGGCTCACCGTCAGGGCCATCTCCACCTCTTGAAGAGGAGGTGTAGGGCCTCACGTCGCGTGAGGGTCAAGCCCCTGGGCGGGGGTGCTGCCACTTCCGGCCGGGCACCGGGCTGACGACTCAGCCCTCGACCTCGGCCGCCCGAGAGGAGCCACCCGCACGAGGCAGGTATGGCTCCCCCCGGAAGGACGCGGCTCAGTACGCGTTGTTCTGGCCGAACGTCTTGATGGTCTTCTTCTCCAGCTGGCGCTGACGCTCGGTGGCCTCGGACTCAACGGAGGCGTTACCGGCCAGCGCGTCGGCGGAGGCGCCGAACAGCTTGCGGATGTTGTCGCCGAACAGGGTCACCACGCCGATGGCGGCGATCGCGATGAGGGCGACGATGATGATGTACTCAGTCATGCCCTGGCCACGAGCCTTGCGGAGCTGCTGCTTCTTCGAGATCGCCTTCATGGAACTCTCCGGGGATTGCAGTGGTGGAAAAGACACCCTGCTGCTTGGGTGATTCGCACCCTAGGGCAGATCCCACTTCCACCTCCATCGGTCATCGGGAGGATGCCAGGAATTCTCAGTGATTCCGGGCAATTGGCCCGATTTGGATGATCCAAGGCCCCATTTCAGGGGCTCCCAGGGGCGGCGACGGGCGTTTGGGCGGAGCCTTCGCAGCTCGAACGAGGCAGCGCCTCGCAGAGTGAGCGCAGCGCCCGGGCCAGATGTTCGTCGTCCGGGTGCCGGGCCGCAACCTCGCGCCCCATGGACACGGTGTCGTGCAGGGCACCTACAGGCGTCCACATGGTGCGCGAAGCCCAGGTCTGGGCCGTCACCAGCCGCAGGTAGGCCGTCACCAGGGCGGGCTCGCGTCCGCCCCGCGCCACCTCGGGCTCCAGGAGCGAGGCGGCCAGCGTCAAATCCTGCTGAGCCAGCGCCGCCTTGCCCAGGGCCAGGGCGGACTCGGGGCTGTCGGGGGCCAGCCGCCGCCACTGCGCGGCCGCGCCGCGCACCATGGGGTCATTGGGCGCATGGTAGCGCTCGATGTTCCGGTACAGCCCGGCGGCCTGCTCCGCGGTGGGCGGGTGCTGCTGGACGTAGTCGTGCAGGAAGAGGCGGTCCGCCCCTTCGGGCGCGCGCCGCTCGTCCCTCACGCGCACGTCCAGATTCGACACGAAGAAGGCGATGGGCGACGCGTACTCCAGCAGGTTGTGGTCATCCGTGTTGATGGGTCCCTCACCGGCGAACTCGAGCTGGCCGGCCTCGCTGTGCACCTGCTTGGACAGCAGCGCGAACACGTCGTTGATGCCCACGCGGGACAAGTCCTTCCGCACCTCCGGATGCCCCATGCGCTCGGCCAGGCGCGCCGCATCGAAGGCCAGGGGCTTGCGGCTGGCCACCATCACCAGGTCATGCGGCCCCAGCCACGTGGTGGCGTGCGGAAAGGTGTCGCGCAGGGTGCGAACCACCAGCTTGATGAGGTCCTCGTTGCTCTCGTAGGTGTGGATCCACTGCACCAGCACGCCGTCGTCCGCCAGGTGCCGGTCCACCGTCTGGAAGAAGTCCCGCGTGAAGAGGCCGGACACGCCGGACACCCACGGGTTGGACGGCACGCTCACCACCAGGTCGTACTTGCGCGGCGACAGCGCCATGAACGTCTTGGCGTCATCCACGTGCACGTGGGTGCGCGGGTCGTCCACCGCGTTGCGGTTGTCCGCCTTGAACAGGCGCGCCGCGTCGATGACGGCGGGCGCGATCTCCACCATGTCCAGGTGCTCCACGGGGTGCACCAGCACGCTGCCCGCGGTAATGGCCGCGCCGGCGCCCACCAGCAGCACCGACTTGGGCTCGCGCGGGTGCAACAGGGCGCCCAGGTGGCCGGCCACCACCTGCGTCTCCACGTCGCTCCCGTTGGACGCGTCCACCTTCCCGTTGAGCTTCATGAACCGCAGGTTGTCCACGGGAGCGTCCGCCACCATCACCGTGGCGAAGGTGTCGTCCTGGTAGAAGATGGGGCGGATGATGGCCTCCGTGTCCGCCACCAGCTTCGCGTAGCTCTCCGGCGGCTTCTCGTGGGAGCGGATGGAGGCGATGCCCGACAACCGCACCGCCCAGCCGCTCATCCCGCCCAGCACCACCAGCGCCAGCACCGCCGTGGCGGCCACCGGCCACAAGGCACGCGCCGGCTGCGCGGGACGGCCGGGAGCCGCGTGGAAGGCCAGCCCCGCGCCGAGCAGATTGGCCGCCACGCCCGCGATGAAGTTGCCCTCCATGCCCCACCACGGCATCAGCACCAGCACGCCCAGCGCCGAACCCGTAATCGTGCCCACCGTGTTCCACAAGTAGACGCCGCCCAGTTGGCGCCCCACCTCGGACACCTTGGCCGTGGCCACGCGCGCCGCCGCCGGGAAGGCCGCGCCCATGAAGAAGGTGGGCACCAGCAGCACGAGGCAGCAGAAGCCGAAGGTCAGCACCTGGAACAGCGGCCAGGTATCCAGCGAGCGCGTCATCATCCACTGCGCCTTGCGGAACAGGTGCGGCAGCCGGACGTAGAGCGGCAGCGCCACGCAGATGCTGGCCACCAGCGCGACCTGAAGCCGGCCGAACAGGCGCAGCGAGTCCACCTGTCCCTTGCGCGTCATCAGCCAGAAGCTGCCCAGGCCAATGCCCATGATGAACGCGGTGAGGATGAGCGTGAAGGCGTAGGTGGACGCGCCCAGGACGATGGACAGCAGGCGGATCCACGTCACCTGGTACAGCATGGACGTGAAGCCCGACAGCAGCACGCCGATGAGCGCTGCCCTCACCGCGATGCGCGGATAGGACACCTCCGCGTCGCCCGCTTCCGCGGGAGGCGTCTGTCCCGGCACCAGCGCGGGCGGGAAGCGCCGGGCCAGCCCCAGCGAGGCCAGCGCCACCAGGATGTTGAGCCCCGCGGCCAGCCCCGCCGAGGAGGACAGGCCGATGGCGGGCACCAGCTTCGTCCCGGCGATGAACACACCCACCGCCGCGCCCAGGCTGTTGACGGCGTAGAGCCGCGCCAGCTCGTAGCGCACCCCCGACAGGCTGGAGGCGAAGTGCCGCACCAGCGCCGGCAGCGTGCCGCCCATCAGCAGCGTGGGAATCAGCAGCGACGCGGAGGAGACCAGCAGCCGGGGCCCCAGTCGCCAGCCATCCGGCACGGACGGGGCCACGTTCAGCCATAGCGCCCCCAGCACATCGAGCACATAGGGGAAGGCCAGCGCGTACAGGCCCACGCCCAGCTCCAGCAGACCGTAAAGGGCCAGGGGGTTCTTTGCCCGGTCGGCTGTCCGCCCGAAGACAAATGCCCCCAGCGCTTGCCCTCCCATGAACGTGGCGAGCACCACGGCATGCGCCTGGCCGCTGTTCCCCAGGACATTCCCGAGATACTTGGACCAGACGAGTTCGTAGACAAGCGCAGTGCCCCCGGACAGGAAGAGGAGGCAGGCCACAAGGTTCTTAGGAAAACGCGCCGTAGATGACATGGGGACAGCGCGGAACCTTAGTCGGTATGTTTCAGGCCCATCAAATGAACACCCATCTCCTGCAAGCCGCGATGCTCGCCTGGACTCCAAGCCTGCGGGTGACACGCGCCGAAGGCGACCTCTCCAGCATCCTGCGCCGCCCCGCCGGGGCCCTGTTGGAGCAGCCGCTCCACGAGGTCCTCGGCGTGTCGCCCAAGCGCGCCCGTGAGCTGGACGCCCGCGCCCGCGAGGACCGCCGCGCCGTGGAGTTCGTCTCCGCCAACCTCGGCGGCGAGGACGCGTGCCCCCTCCGCCTGTCCCTGGGACTGGACGGCGGCGAGGCCTGTGCCACCGTGTTGGATCTCAATGCCGTGCTGGACGGCGCCCCCCCGGTGCAGATTTCACGGCTGTCCTCCTCGCTCAGCCACGAGATTCGCAACCCCCTCTCCTCGGTGAAGATGGCGGTGCAGACGCTGGCCCGGAACACAGGCCTCAATGACCGGGACAAGCGGCGGCTCACCATCGCCAACCGGGAGATTCGCACCATGGAGCGAATGCTCTGGCTCCTCTCCGAATACGGCCGCGACACCACCCCGAAGATGGACGCCCATCCGCTGCGCGGCGTGGTGCAGGAGGCCACGGAGATGGTGGCCCCCGAGCTGGCCGAGCGGCGCGTGGAGGTCCGCGTGGACGAGGAGCCCGACCTGCCCCGCGTCCGGGTGGACCCGACGCGGCTGCGGCCCGTGCTGGCCCAGGTGCTGCTCAACGTCGCCATGGGCCAGACGGAGGGCAGCCCGGTGGAGGTGGCCCTGCGCCGGGGTGGCCCCCACCAGGTGATGATGGTGCTCCATGACCCCGCCGCCGCCCTGCCGCCCGAGGAGAACGGTTCGCTCTTCGAGCCCTTCGGCTCCCGGCTGGCCCGGGGCGCCGGTCTGTCCCTGGCCGCCCTGCGCCGGGTGATGATGGGCGTGGGGGGAGACGTGGCCGCCCGGGGCAGCGCCGAGCCGGGCGTGGTGCTGACGCTGACGTTCGCCACCTGAGAGCGCCATGGAGACCCTTCTCATCGTCGACGACGACGTCTCGCTCCTCGAAACGCTGAAGATGCACTTCGAGGAGATCGAGCAGGACGGCCAGCCCCGCTACCAGGTGGCCACCGCCACCAGCGCCGCGGCAGGACTGCGCGCCGCCCAGGAGGCCATGCCCAGCGTGGTCATCCTCGACATGATGCTCCCGGACCGCACGGGCCTGGAAATCATCGAGGAGATGAAGGGCCTGTGCGGGGACGCGCGCATCATCCTGGTCACCGCGTACCACGACATGGAGACCACCATCCGGGCCATGAAGGCCGGGGCCTTCGACTACATCCACAAGCCCTTCCCGGACCCGGCCGCCCTGGACCTGGTGGTGGAGCGCGCACTGGAATACCGCCAGCTGTCGCGCCGCGCGGACGAGGTCCACCGGGAGAACGCCGCCGCCCGCCTGGGCGACATCGTGGGCACCAGCCCGCTGATGCAGCAGTTGGTGAAGGAGATTGGAAAGGTCACCGGCAGCCACGCCACCGTGCTGATCACGGGCGAGAGCGGCACCGGCAAGGAGCTCATCGCCCGCGTCATCCACAACTACTCCTACGACGAGCCCCGGCCCTTCATCGGCATCAACTGTTCGGCCATCGTCGACACGCTGCTGGAGAGCGAGCTCTTCGGTCACGAGAAGGGCGCCTTCACCGGCGCCACGGCGGGCAAGCCGGGCAAGTTCGAGCTGGCCGAGGACGGCACGGTGTTCCTGGACGAAATTGGCGACATGTCGCTGATGCTCCAGGCCAAGCTCCTGCGCGTGCTGCAGGAGCGCGAGTTCGAGCGCGTGGGCGGCGTCAAACGCATCAAGCTGCGCGCCCGCGTCATCGCCGCCACCCACCGGGCCCTGGTGGAGGAAGTAGAGGCCGGCCGCTTCCGCGAGGACCTCTACCAACGCCTCAAGGTCATCACCCTCCAGATTCCCCCGCTGCGCGAGCGGCGCGAGGACATTGCCCCGCTGGTGAAGCACCTGCTCGAGCGCATCAACGAGAAGGTCCACAAGCGCGTCACCCGCGTGCCCGGCGAGGTCATGGAGCGCCTCACCCGCCTGCCCTGGCGTGGCAACGTGCGTGAGTTGGAGAACGTGCTCACCCGCGCCGTGGTGCTGGCCCCCGGTGACGTCCTGCGCGGTGACGACCTGCCCGCCCTGGAGTCACCCCTCCCCGCGCCGGAACCGGGCCGGGCCACCTCTGCCCACACCGCCAGCGCCATGTTCGCCGCGCCGGCCGAGGACGACGCCAGCCTGATTCCCACTTTGGAAGAGGCCGAGCGCCAACTCATCGCCCGTGCGATGACCGTCACCAAGGGGCACAAGGGTCGCACCTGCCAGATCCTTGGAATCAGCCGGCCCACCCTGGAGCGCAAGCTCCAGAAGTACGGTCTTGCACAGGGCCAGAGCACTCAAGTGCACACCTTCCCTGTGAAGGATGCGTCGTGAGCACTCTTGGACAGTGTCGCTGCTCCGACACTCCTCCCCCCGGTTTGAACGTTTCGTTCAAATTGATCAGACTGTTTGAACGTTCTGTTTCAGGTTTTGGACACAGAACGGGGTCTGGTGCGGGCCTGTAGCGCTAAGTACCCGGCATTTCAGGAGGTGTTGTCCCGGCGGCATTTCAATTCCCGCTGGCATGAACCTTGGAGAAGGGAAGTCCCGTTCGCCGCTGAAGCAGACGGCCCGACTTCCCTACGCTTCCTTCCCAGGAGTAATGCCATGCACGGATTCAACCGCCCCCTCGGCCCCATCGGTTCCAACGTCGTGGCGCCGCTGCAGACGACCAGCTCCGGGATGATGGTCACCGCCAACAAGCTGGTGCCCGGCCAGGAAGCCATCGACTTCAAGGGCTACTTCAAGGTCGAGTCCTTCCCGCACAACTCGACCATCTACCGCCCCGGTGACAACACCGACCGCGTCTACCTGCTGAAGTCCGGCCGCGTGCGCCTGATGCGCATCGGCAAGAACAGCACCCGCTCCGTGGTGTCCATCCTCCGCCCGGGCGACCTCTTCGGCGAGCTGTTCCGCCCCGAGGGCACGCCGATTGAAGAGATGGCCATCGCCGCCGGTGAGGCCGAGGTCTGGAGCATCGAGGGCCGCGACTTCCGCGCCCAGTTGGAGGCCCGTCCGGCCCTGGCGGTGGACGTGGTCCGCGCCTACGCCGAGCGCGTGCGTGCCCTGCGCAAGCGCGTGCTGGGCCTGACGTTCAAGGAGGTTCCGGCCCGCCTGGCGGACACCCTGCTCACCCTGGTTGAAGCGCACGGCGAGCGCTGCCCGCACGGCGGCGAGACGGACCTGCGCGGCATCACCCAGCAGGACCTCGCGGACCTCGTGGGCGCCTCCCGCTCCTTCGTGTCCACGCTCATCAACGAGATGAAGCGCGAGGGTGTGCTCGGCAACGTCGGCCGCATCCTCTGCGTGCGTGACCAGAAGGCCCTGCGGAAGATCGCCGGCAAGGAGAAGTAGTCCGCGCGCCCGCGGCGAACGGGAAGCAGGACACCAGACGGGCCTGACCATGCGCATGCCGCGTGGCCGGGCCCGTGGTGTTTCCAGCGAACGGTGCCCTCCCGAGTGACCGCCCAGGACCTCCACGTCCTGGAGTCCTCGCTGGGCGCATTGCTTCCCCAGGCCTACCTCGACTTCATCTCCCAGCACGGCCTGTTCTCCGTGGTGGATTGGCGGGGACATGAGCGCGCCCGGATGTTGAGCCCCACCGAGTTGCTGAAGGCGCTCCAGTGGTCCAAGGAGACCATCGAGGAGGGCTGCTTCGGCGACAACGAGGACGAGCTGGAAGCCGCCATCCTCGAGATGAAGATCCGCGAGCGGATCATCCCCTTCCAGTACATCGCAGCCACGAACGTGAGCGACTACTACTACTTCGACACGGGGATGCGTCGCGACACCGGGCGGCTCATCTTCCCGGCGCGCCACGACGACTTCGACTTGTCGACGTGGCTGCTGGACGGAGAGCCCGACGTCTCCGGCTGCACCTTCGATTTCGACGAGCACCTGCGCTGGGTCCTCCGGGAGGGCCTGGAGGAGAAGGACTGGGGCCGCTGACCTCAGACGCGGCGGCGCAGCTCCTCCACTTCGGCGCGCAGCAGCCAATCGTCCGGGAAGTCCGAGGCCGCCGCGGCAATCTGGCTCAACCGCTCCGGCTTCACGGCGTGCGTCTCCCGCATCTTCCGGACCTCGCGGTAGAGCGCGGCCAGCGCTGGGTGCAGCGCCAGGGCCTTGCGTGAGCGGGCCTTCTCCTCGCCATCCCCTTCCGAGAAGGCGCTCAGCTCGCCGTACCAGCGGTCCCACGTCGCCGGGTCCGAAGGCCCACCCGCCACCGAGGGCAGGTGCGTGCTGACGAAGAGCTTCGCCACCGCGGGCAGCGCCAGCTCGCGCCCCGCCAACCGGCCGCGCAGCGCCAGCACCTGGCCACCGTCCGTGGCGAAGCCCTCCAGCTCCAGCCCACTCTCCAGCGACAGCTTGAAGGGCCCGCGCTCCGGCAACGTCCCCGCGCCGAACGCCACCAGCGCCGGCCCGCTCCACGGCTTGTCGTCCAGGGAGCGCCCGCCGCGCGAGGCCATGATGGGCCCCTCCATGCAAACGAGCGCGGTGCCTAGACCTGGCGCCACCTCGCGCGGCGCGGCCAGCATCTCCAGCACCCGGCCCGTCACCTCGCGGCCGTCCGCCAGCACCAGGTGATTGACGGTCCGCGCGCGCAGCGCCTCCGTCAGGCCGAAGTCGCCGCCTCGCTTCCACGACAGCGAGGACTCGAACTCCGCCAGCACCTCGAACAGGTGCTCGAAGTCCCGCGCCACGAAGAGCTGCGGCTGCATGCGGGTGATGTCGTAGTCCATGTCCGCGCAGGCCACGCTCAGCGGCAGCTTCTTCACCGCCGGCGTCAGGCAGTGCTGCGCCTCGCCGATGCTGGACAACAGCCCCGCGCCGTAGATGCGCGGCGACTCCACGCTCCCGATGAGGCCGTACTCCGCCGTCCACCAGTAGAGGCGGCTCGCTCGAGTGCTCTCGCTGACGTAGCGACGGCTCGCGCTGGCGGCATCCAGCCGGGCCTGCGCGTGCGCCGCTTCCTCCTCGCTGGCGTCCGGGTCCTCCTTCACCACCGACAGGTTGCGGATGGCCTCGAAGACGGCCTGGTCCTCCACGCTGGCAATGGCCTTGAAGCCCACCAGCCCGCATGCCTTGAGGTACTCCGCGTAGCGGCGGTTGGCGATGATGGGCGCGTGCCCGGCACTCTCATGGACGATGTCCGGTGCCGGCGTGTACTCGATGTGCTCGTGGGTGCGGATGTCCGCGGCAATCGCCAGGACGCCCAGCGCCTGGAGCTCCGTGAAGACGGCGGGGGGAATGAAGCCACGCACCCCCACACAGGCCCACCCCAGACGAGCGAGCTTCTCGTTCATCTCATCCAGGCTGGGGATGCACTCCGAACCAATGCCCGTGGCCTCCAGGCCCTCCAGGTAGACGGGGTGCGCCTTGTCCGCCAGGTGGCCCCGCAAGGAGCCCAGGATGTTCCGCCAGACGGCCTGGTCCCGCGACGTATACGCCGCGTAGTCCTGGCCCACCACGTAGCGACGCAGATGAGCAGGCAGGCGGGCAATCGTCCGTTCCGTGGGAGTCATCATCATTCACCTCAGGCGGAATCTTCTATTCTTTGAAGATATCCCTTCTTAGGGCGAACGGAAATCCGACAGAAATCGACGTCTTCGTCGTTTTAACGTCGAACTAACCTGGCTGGCGGCGAAGTCCGTCCAGTACCAAACGGGCACCGGGGCTGAGCGCTCCGGAGGGCCACAAGGCCACCACCTCCACGGCCTGGGGCTCCTCTTCCAAGAGGGGCCACGCATGGAGGTCCGGTGGAAACGGGTGCATGGGGCGCAGGTCCGGAGTGATGGCGCAGGCGCGGAACGCGCGCAGCAGCTCGTAGAGGAGAAGGAAGCTCTCCGCGCGCCCCACTTCATCCACCGTCACGCCGTGGGCGGCGAAGCGAGCGCTGTTGGCGCCGCCGTAGGGGTCATCACGCAGCCAGTCCACGAAGCGCTGCCCCTCCAGGTCCTTCACGCGCAGCGACTTCCGGGACGCGGCCTGTCGCGCGAGCACGTTGTCCGGCCCGGCGAGCACCACGAAGGGCATGCGCAGCAGTGACTCCGACTCCACGCCTTCGTGGGTAGGCAGGGGCGTGAAGTCGAGCGCCAGGTCGAGCTGCCGCGTCTGCACCTGGCGCGTCAGTTCGTGGGGCCCTCCGAAGCTGAGCACCAGCTTGAGGTCCGCGGCGGCGGCGTCCCTCGCCACGGCGCCCACCAGGGACAAGGACAGCGTCGGGTTGAGGCCCAGCCGCACCACGGGCTCGGCGCTGGCCAGGTCGCGCAGCCGCTTCATGTCCAGTTGATGCAGCGGCGTCTGGGTGCCCGCGAAGAGCCGCTCCCCCCGGGCGGTGAGCTGCAGGCGACGGCCGGGCCCGCGCTCCAACAACGGCGCACCATCCGCCAGCGCCAGCTCCAGCGCGCGAACGTGCTCGCTCACCACCGAGCGCGCCACGCCCAGGTGCTCCGCGGCGGCCTCGATGCTGCCCGCCTCCACGGCGGCGGCGAAGGACTCCAACCAGACGAGGTGCCGAACGAGCTTGCGCGGAGGCATGAGCAGCATCCTTGCACGCCGCCATCAGCGGGGACGCGCCGCCGGACTTCATTGATGCTTGCGAAACTCCGGCATCCGGAATACCTGCGCCATCCAATGTCACGGATGTCTGACGCGGCGTCCACCGCAGCCGCCATTTCCCTCCAGCGCTTCGCAGCAGCCCGGCCCTACCTGAGCACCGCGCTGACCTGGTGCGTGCTCCACGGGCTCGTCGCATTGGTGTTTTTCGGCGGTGCGCTGCGCGTGGCCGTGGAGCGGCTGGCGCCAGGGCTTCGCCCCCTCCTGCTCGCGGGAAGCTTCGCCCAGGCGTTGTTCCTGGGGCTGGTGGCCTTTCTTGGAAGCCTCCCCCTGGCCTTCCTGCTCGGCCACCGCTATCGCTTCGCGCTCCCGTTGCTGACGGCGGTGGGCGGCGTGCTGCTCGGGCTGGACGCGCTGGTGCTCAACTCACTGGGCTTCCACATCAACGGCCTGGTGCTGGCGGTGGCGCTCCAGCCGCATGCCCTGGCGGAGACGGGGCTGTCTTCGTCGGAGGTGGCGCTGTTGGCCGGGGCGATGGTGGCCACCCTCACGCTCGACGCGGCGGCGGGCATCTGGTTCCTGCGCCGGGGCTTTGGCCCTCGCCGGGTGGCGCGCGCGGTGGTGCTGATAGCGGCCCTGTGCACCACCGAGCGGCTGGTCAGCGCGTCCCTCGTCTTCGCCCATGGCGGCGCCGTGCAGCACGCCACCACCACCCTGCCCCTCCAGGCACCGGTGCGGATGAACACCTTGCTGTCGCGCGTCACTGGCAAGATGCCGGCGTCCGGCCTGCGCCTGGGCGTGAGCCCCGAGGCGGGCGTGCCCGCGGCGAGCATCGACCCCGCGGAGGTGCGCTTCACCCGCCGTCCCGACATCGTCGTCGTCCTGGTGGAGAGCCTGCGTGACGACTTCTTCACCGCCGACGTCATGCCGAACATGTGGCGCAGGGCGCAGAGCGGCACGCGCTTCCTGCATCACCACAGCGCGGCCAGCTCCACGGACTACTCGCTGTTCAGCATGTTCTTCGGGCTGGAGGCCCAGCGCCGCGATGCCGTGGTGGGCGCGGGCCGCACGCCCCTCCTCTTCCCCGCGCTGGCCCACAATGGCTACCAACAGTCCTTCTTCGCCGCGTCCTCCGTTGACTGGATGGGCCTCAAGGACACCGTCTTCCGCGACGTGACGGGAGGCCTGCGCACGGACTACACGGGCCGCAGCCACCTGCGGGACGAAGCCATGGTCCGCGACGCGCTGGCGGCCGTGGAGGCCACGCCTCAGGACACGCCGCTGTTCCTGTTCGTGTTCTTCGCCGGCACGCACTTCGACTACGACTACCCGCCGCGCTCCGAGGTCTTCTCGCCCGCCTGGAATGGCAAGGGCGGACTCGCCACGGCGCGCGTACCTCCCGAGCATCTCAAGGCTCGCGCGTGGAACGCGGCCTACGAGGTGGACACCAAGGTCGAAGAGCTGCTGGCGCGCATCGAAAGCCTGCGCGGCGCGCGTCCGCTGATTCTCTTCACCGGCGACCATGGCGAGGAGTTCCGTGAGCACGGCCGCGTAGGCCATGCCAGCGACGTGACGGCCTCCCAGCTTCACGTGCCCATGCTCGTGTTCGACGACCAGCTTCCCGTGGGCCAGGTCGACGCCGTCACCGGACACATCGACGTGGTGTCCACGCTCTTCGACCTGCTGGGAGACACGCACAGCCCGGCGATGCTGGGTGACGGCATTCCGATGACCCGGCCGGACCCGCAGCGATACCTCCTCACCACCGTGGGTTGGGAGGCGCGTTACGCGCTCATCGGCAAGGAGCTGAAGGTCCATTTCGGCGCGGGGCGGCCTGGCACCGTCATCACCGACCTGCGCGACCGTCCCCTGGCCGATGGCAAGGAGCGCCTCGCGGCCGAGGCCCCGCGCATCCTCCGCCGACTGAGAGGGACGTCGGAGTCGACGCTTCCCGACTCCGCC
Source organism: Myxococcus sp. NMCA1 (assembly GCF_026810205.1). Taxonomy (NCBI): domain Bacteria; kingdom Pseudomonadati; phylum Myxococcota; class Myxococcia; order Myxococcales; family Myxococcaceae; genus Myxococcus; species Myxococcus sp. NMCA1. The sequence goes on from NZ_CP113950.1 coordinate 6,601,917, forward strand.
ACGGCCACGGACATGCCCTGACGGTACCTCGCGGCGGGCCCTGGGGCGGTGCTCACACGCGCCGCTTCAGAACCGGAGCTTCACACCCAGGGCCAGCGTGAAGAGCTCGACGTTCACGGTGGAGGGATTGCGGATGAACTGCACCAGCCGGTAGTCGGTGGCGACGAGCTCGAAGTACCCCTCCACGAATCGCAGGTTCAGCGCCTCCACCGGGCGCCCCGCGCTGGCGCCCAGCAGCAGCGCGGGCCGGATGGCGGTGCGGAACCAGTAATAGCCCCGGTCGTAACGGCTGGGCAGGCCCGCGAAGTAGTCGTCGCCCACCGTGTAGGTGAGCATCGCGCCCACCATGAGCGGGCGGACGGTCCACCCCGCCGCATCGAACAGGAAGGGGCGCCACTGCCCCTTCAGCGTGAAGGTGAAGAAGTCTTCCCCCGCCAACGCGGGCGGCGCCCAGCCCACCAGCAGCGCGGCCTCCACGGTGTCGTCGAGAAAGCTCCAGCCCGGCCCCGCGGAGAGAAAGCCGATGGCGCCCGCGAACTGCATCGCCGCATGGTCGGGCACGTACCAGGGTGACGCCTCGTGCGCCGGCTCCGGCCGCGCCTCCCGCGCCGCCAACAGCAGCGCCGCCACCAGCGAGGCTCGGAGACTCCCGTGCGCGGCCATCAGAAGGTGGCCCTCTGCACCTGCACCGAGGTGCCATCGACGTCCACCCAGAGGTAGCTCCGGCCCTTCATCGAATCGGTGGTGACGTACCGGACATCGTGCGCATGGACGTCGTGGTACTGGTGGACGTGGCCGTGGAAGGAGATGGCGACGCCCTTCTTCTGCTGGAGCTTCACCAAGGGCTCGGCGAGCGCATCGTCAAAGTCCCCGTTCCCAGGAGGCACGTGGGAGAAGGTGAAGGTGTTCATCACCGCGGGCGCCGGTGCGAGCGCCGTCTTCAGCCACTGCAGGTTCGGGATGTCGCCCGGGAAGCCGTACTCGCGGGAGTTGGAGTCGAAGAAGACGAAGCGGGTGCCCGAATACGTGAAGGAGAAGGACTCCGGTCCGAAGGTGCGCCGGTAGAGCTTCTGCCCCATGCCCAACGCGTCATGGTTGCCCATGACCACGAAGAACGGGACCTTCAAGCGGGACAGCAACTCGACGCCCCACTCGTACTCCTGCGTGCTGCCGAACTCCGTCAGGTCGCCCATCTGCACCACGAAGTCGACGCCGCGCTGCTCCAGGTCCCGCATCGCCGCCGCGGAGTCATCCAGGAACAACTGCATGTCGCCCACCACCGCGAAGCGAAAGGCCTGCTTCGGCTCCGCTCCGAACAGCCGCTCGAGCGAGCGCGCATGCAAGTCCCGGTGGGGTCCCCGGAGTTCATAGGGGTGGAACTCGAAGGCGCCACAGCCCGCGCACACCAGTAGCAATGTCACCCAGACGCGCACGGATGCACGCTAACGTCGGCCTCCCGATGCTTCCATGGAATGCGACACCCGAATCCGGAGCACGCGGCGACAAGGAGCAGCCATTCTCACGCGCCATATGAACTGGACGCAGGCGCCCTCCAGCGACCTTCTCGCCTCGCGCATGACGGCGGTGCCGTGAGCGCACCTCTGTCGACATGGGAGCTGCTGCATTGGGTGGCCACGAAGCCCACCCGGAGCACTCGGGAAGACCTCGACGCGCTGCTCGCGCGAGCGGATTTCACGCAGGTCGCCCGGGACGTCCTGGTGTCGGGCCCCCCTTCCGAGAAGACCACGGCCTTGCGAGTGCTCCGGAAGCTGGCGACGCCCGAAGCCCATGCCCTGGCCCGGCTCGCGCTTCGCGACGAAGCGGCTGACGTCCGGGTCCTGGCGGCTCGGGTGCTGGCGGGCACACAGGACGCCGCGGACTGGCGGAGCCTCCAGGAGGCGCTGGATGATACCGAGCCCTCCGTGCAGCACGCCGTCATGGACTCGCTCGCGAGGATGAATCCGGCGGCCGCGAGCGACCTCTTCCTCGAGCGCTTCGAACGTGCCCCTTTGGCGGAGAAGCTGAACGCGCTCGCCACCGCGCAACGGCTGGGGCTCCCCGAATCCGGCGCCCTGGCCCGGCTCGGCCTGGCTTCGACCTCTTCCACCCTCAGGGCCGCGGCGGTGGCCCTGCTCGCGCGAGAAGGCGAGGCGACAGAGGGCCTGCTCATCCAACTCCTCACGGATACCGCCGAAGACGTGCAACTCGAAGCCCTTCACGCGCTGTCCCGTCGTGCACACGTGCCCGCCAGCGTCTTCGTCCCACTGCTTTCCGCGTCGTCCCCATTACAAGTCCGCCAACAGGCGCTTCGGTCGCTCGTCCTGCGTGGCGACGCCAGTGCTTGCGAACCCATTTGCCGGCTGCTGACGGCCCCTGAATCTTCGCTCCGCAGAATGACGATTCTCGCCACCGCACGGCTCGGCTGCTCCGGTGCGACGCGCGCCCTGCTGGAGATGCTGGCCCGGACACGCGACGAAGATGAACGGGCGGACCTCGTCACCGCGCTCGGTCAACTCGGTGGACCCGAGGCATGGGAGGCGCTTCGCCAGGCACTGTCGGATGAATCCCTCCGCGTCAGGCGCGCCGCCATCTCCGCCTGGACCTCGGACGCCGCACCACCAGACGCAACCACGGTGATGCTGGAGCACCTGCGAGGTGCCCCCGACATAGAAACGCGGAAGGCCGTTGTCCTGGCCCTTCTGAACAACCGCCCGGAGATGGCCCACCGCGCCCTGCGGCTCGCGCTCGAGGACTCCGCGCCCGAGGTCCGGCGGATGGCCGTGCGAGCCCTGGGCCTCGAGGCCAGCCCAGAGGCCCTTCAAATCCTGCGCGAGCACCAAGCCACCGAACGTGACCCAGACGTTCTGCGGCACCTGGGCGCGGCGCTGGAGCGACAGCAAGCCCCTGGCGACACGCCTATCTCAGTGGACTCGCCCGCCGAACGTCTCCTCTTCGACCCGGCGCGAACGGGACAACATGTGGCGGAGTGGCTCGCGGTCCCCGAACGCTACCCCGCGACCGAGCGCTTCTACTTCTACGCAGGCGGAAACCTGGAGCAACTGGGCACCGACAGCCGACTCCACGCCTTCCAGTACACCGCGCTCGGAGACCAACTCCACATTCAACCCGAGGGCGCACCCGGCCGAAGCACGGCCTTCACCGTGACGCCCGAGCCGCCAGCCTCCAACGGCATGCCGCACCGCTTCCGCCTGGAACTGGCCCGGGACATCCTCTTCGGAACGGACGCACCGCGAACGCTGCACTTCATCGAGCCCAAGCAAACCGACACTGAGTCGGACGACGACTTCTGACGCCCCGGGCGCCCCTTACGCCGCGGCGGACCGGGCGCCCTCCCAATCCTCCACCTCGTAGAGGAACTTCGAACCGCCTATCAGCTTCCGGTTGGCCGAGGTGCTCTGCACGAAGACGACGTACTTCTCCAGGCTGGAGGGCCGGATGCGCACCGTCTCGCCGGGCGGCAGACCAAGCATCTCCCGGGCCCGCTCGCCGCTGTAGAGGTCGCCCGTCTTGCGGTCCATCAGCACCACTTCCTTGCGGCCCTGGATGGTCTCCGTCTTGGTGAACTCGTAGAAGCCCCGGCCCGTCTTGAAGCCCAGTCCGTTCTCGTGCACGAAGTCCTTGATGGGCTGGGTCCGGTCCACATCCAGCACCTGGAAGCGGCCCGGAGGCACGGCGCGCAGGTCCGCCTCGCCATGGAGCGGCGGCGCAGTTCGCTGGAGCATGGTGCTGAACATCACGTTGAGGCCGCGGCTCATGCGGCCCTCGCGCACCACTTCCTGCTCAAACGATTGAAGCTGCACGTCCGAGGCCTGCTTGTAGCAGACGGCCAGCAGCAGGTCGGTGACGTGGGCGAACTGGTCCAGGCTCAGGTGGAAGCCACCCGACTTCTCCGCCAACTCCTTGTAGAAAGCCGTCGCATGGCGGCGCGCCAGGGCTTGCACGCCATACACTGGCACGCCCATCCGCCCCAGCGCGGCCACCTCCTTGCGCCAATCCAACTGGTGGGGATTCTGCGAAGGCCCATGGGGTACGTCGTCGCCAATCAATACCAACGCCCGCGTGTACCCGACCGTCCAGGACAGGCTTTGCGCCTGACGCAGCACGAACTCGTAGCATTCGGGCGCATCGCCCCCGCCCGTCTGCTCCACACGGTCCACGAAGCGGACGACGGCGCTCTCGTCGTCCGTCAGGTCCAGCATCTTGGTGACATACGTGGAGCCCGCGTCGCAGTAGTCCCCGTGGGCGATGATGCCGATGCGGATGCCCGGAATCTCCTTCATCAACCGGGACACGGTGCCCCGCAGCTTCTTCCGCACCTGCGCCAGACACGGATACATGCTGCCGGTGGTGTCAAAGCTGAAGACGATTTCGACGCGGTTATCAATGACTGACGTGCTCATTCCGGTGCCCCCTCGTGACCGCCGACGAGGACAAATCTACGCGCCGGGTCTGACATGAATCAGGCCTGGAGACGGCTCGGGAAACGAGGGCTGGACGGGCCTTCGTCGACCCGATGTCACGCAATCGCACCTGCCGCTTGCCCTGGACGCCGCGCGACCGCAGCATGCGTGCCCATCGTGTCCGCCACCGTCGAGCCCCCATCCCCGCATCGTACGTACACCGAGCGCCGTGCCGCCGCGCAGGCGGAGCTGACCGCGCTGGACCGCGTGAGCGCCCGCTACGCCAATTTTCGAACACTCGCCTTCCTTGCCGCGGCCGGCGTCGCGGGCTTCGTGCTGGCGGGGCGTCTGCCCAAGGTGTGGTGGTGGGCCAGCGCCGCCGCGTTGGTGCTCTACGGCGTGCTCGCCATCCTCCACCACCAGGTCTTCCGCCGCGAGGCCCGGACGAAGCTGTATGTGACGCTCAACGAGCGCGGACTGGCGCGGCTGGGGCCCGGCTGGCACGACTTCACCGAGCGCGGTGAGCGCTTCCTGTCCCCCAGCCACCTGTACACCCCGGACCTGGACGTCTTCGGCCAGGGCAGCCTCTTCCAACTCCTCAACGAGACGGCCACGCGCGCCGGAGAAGAACGGCTGGCGGCGTGGCTCTCCGCCCCCGCGTCCGCCCAGGAGGTCGAAGCCAGACAGGGCGCCGCGCGCGAGCTGGCGCCCAACCTGGACTTCCGCCAGGACCTCTGCGTGGACGCGCGGGACGCCTCGCGTGAGAAGGCGGACCCGGCGCTCTTCATCCAGTGGGCGGAGCTGGGTCCGCAACTGAACTCCATCCGCTGGGCCCGGCCGGTGGCGGTGGTGCTGCCCCTGGTGACGCTGGCCGTCTACGTCCTGGGCAAGTTCGAGGTGCTGCCGGAGTCTGCCTTCTGGGTGGGGCTGGCCGCGCAGTTGGGCGTGGCCGTCATCACCCGCCGCCCGCTGAAGGTCATGGACGAAGGCGTGGAGGTGGGTGAGCGCGGCTTCGTGCGCTACGCCCCCATCTTCGAGCGCGTGGAGGCCCAGCGCTTCGAGCACCCGCGCCTGAAGTCGCTCCAGTCCGGCCTCCAGCAGCCCGGCCAGCCGCCCGTGTCCGAGCACTTCAAGCGCTTCAGCCGGCTGTTCTCCTTCATCGAGTTCAAGCGCCACCAGTTCCACCCCCTGATTCACTGGCTCACGCTCTGGGACATCCACGCGCACTTCGCGCTGGAGCGCTGGCGCGAGGCCCACGGCAAGCAGCTGCGCCAGTGGTTCGAGGCCCTGGCCGAACTGGAAGCCCTGTCCTGCGTCGCGGGCCTCGCCCATGACCGGCCGGACTTCACCTGGCCCGTCATGGCCGCCAGTGGCCCCTGCGTGGCGGCGACGGCGCTGGGCCACCCGCTGCTGGACGCGCCGGTGCCCAACGACGTGTCCCTGCCCGGCCCGCGGCACGCGCTGCTCATCACCGGCTCCAACATGAGCGGCAAGACGACGCTGATGCGCGCGGTGGGCGCCAACGTGGTGCTGGCATTGGCGGGCGCGCCGGTGAGCGCGAAATCCTTCCGCCTGACACCGCTCCAGACGCTCACCAGCATGCGGGTGAAGGACTCGCTGGAGCGCGGCGTCTCCTACTTCTACGCGGAGGTGCAGCGAATCAAGGCGGTGCTGGACGCGGCGCAGGCCGCGCGCGGGCAGGTGCTGTTCCTCCTGGACGAAATCCTCCTGGGGACGAACACGCGCGAGCGGCAGATTGCCTCGCGCGAGGTGCTGCGCCTGCTGCTGGGCACCGGCGCCATCGGCGCGGTGACGACGCACGACTTGTCCCTGGCGGTGCTCGCGGACGAGCCGGGCGCGCACGTCGTCAACGTCCACTTCCGGGACCACCTGGAGGCCGGGAAGATGATGTTCGACTACAAGCTGCGCCAGGGCGTGGTGGACACCACCAACGCCCTGCGCGTGCTGCGCCTGGCTGGCGTGCCGGTGGACGACCCGGACGAAGCCGCGACGGCGCGCTGAGCCCGAAACGACACGGGCCCCGGGGTTTCCCCCGAGGCCCGCGCTTGAATCAGTGACTCACGTCGAAGCAGTGACTACTTGGGCGCCTCGATGAGGGCGGCGAAGCCCATGCCGCCGCCGATGCACATGGAGACAACGCCGTAGCGGCCGTTGCGGCGCTTCAGCTCGCGCAGGATGGTGGCCACCATGCGCGCGCCGGAGACGCCCAGCGGGTGCCCCAGGGCGATGGCGCCGCCGTTGGGGTTCACCTTGTCCGCGGGGATTCCCAGCTCGCGCACGCAGTACAGCGCCTGCGCGCCGAAGGCCTCGTTCAGCTCGAAGACGTCGATGTCCTCGACCTTGAGCTTGTTCTTCTCCAGCAGCTTGCGGACCGCGGGAACCGGGCCGATGCCCATGATTTCCGGGGGCACGCCCGCCACCGCGGCGTCCACGAAGTAGCCCAGCGGCTTGACGCCCAGCTCCTTCGCCTTGGCCTCGCTCATCACCACCGCGGCGGCGGCGCCGTCCGTCAGCGGCGACGCGTTGCCGGCCGTCACCACGCCCTTGGGGTTGAAGGCCGGGCGCAGCTTGGCCAGGCCCTCCTGCGTGGTCTCCGGGCGGAGGATGGTGTCCACCGTGACGGTGACGTTCTGCGCCACGCCGTCGTCGTCGTAGTACGTCGTGGTGACGGGGACGATCTCCTCCTTGAACTTGCCCTGCTCGCGCGCGGTGGCGGCACGGCGCTGGCTCTCGGCGGCGAACTTGTCCGAGTCCTCACGCGACACGCCGTAGCGCGACGCGATGTTCTCCGCGGTGGCGCCCATGGAGGTGTAGATCTCCGGCAGACGCTCCATGGCCTCGGGGTTGGCGCTCGCCTTGTTGCCGCCCATGGGGACCATCGTCATGGACTCGGTGCCACCACCGATGCCCACGTCGTACATGCCCGCCTGGATGGCCTGGGCCACCTGGGCGATGGCCTGCGAACCGGAGGAACAGAACCGGTTGATGGTCATCGCGGGCACCGTGACGGGCAGGCCCGCCAGCAGCGTGGCCACGCGGGCCACGTTCATGCCCTGCTCGGCCTCCGGCATGGCACAGCCCAGGACGACGTCACCGATGTCCTCCGGCTTCAGGCCGGGGACCTGGGCAACCGCCTCCTTGATGGCGATGGCGGCCAGGGTATCCGGCCGGGTGTCCTTGAACTCTCCCTTGTGGGCGCGGGTGAAGGGCGTGCGGACCGCGCTGGCAATCACGACTCGACCAGCCATTTTGATGTCTCCTTGCCCGGGGGGCACCCGGGCATTCAGCGAATCTCAGGTTCAGTAGCCTATGGATACTGGCCGGCCGTCAGTTCCGCAGCGGCTTGCCCTTCTCGATCATGTGCTGCAGGCGGTCCTGGGTTTTCTCCTCGCCGCACAGGCTCAGGAAGGCCTCCGCCTCCAGCTCCAGCAAGCGCTCTTCCGTCACGAGCAGCGACGGGCTGGTGTTGCCACCCGTCAGCACCTTCGCCAGCTTCTGGGCGATCTTCCGGTCGTGCGCGCTCACCTGGCCGTTGAGCTCCATGTCGTAGAGCATCATGTCGATGGTGGCCGCGCCGCTGGTGCCCGGCAGGCGGAAGCGCGTGGGACGGGGCGCCTTGAAGCCGGCGTCCGCCATGCCCAGCACGCGGGCCTTCGCGTCGGACAGCAGGAAGTCCCGGTTGGCGCTGATGCCATCCGCGTGCGTCAGGAAGCCCGCCTCACGAGCCTCCTCGGCGCTGGTGGCGACCTTCGCCATGCCGATGGTGAGGAAGATCTTCTTCAGGAAGGGGAAGAAGTCGAAGTCCTTGTCCGTGCCGAACGGGCCGTACACGTTGCGCAGCAGCTGCATGTTGCCGCCGCCGCCCGGGATGAGGCCCACGCCCACTTCCACCAGGCCCATGTACAGCTCGGCGCTGGCCTGGATGGCGTTGCCACCCATCGTCACCTCGGCGCCGCCGCCGAGCGTGAGGTTGAAGGGCGCCGTCACCACCGGCACCGGGCTGTAGCGCATGCGCTGGTTCACGGCCTGGAAGCCCGTCACCAGCTTGCGGATGGACTCGAACTCGCCGCTCTTGGCCGCCCACAGCAGCGCCACGATGTTCGCGCCCGCGGAGAAGTTGGACCCGTCGTTACCGATGACGAGGCCCTTGTGATTCTTCTCCGTCTCGTCCAGCGCGGTGTTCATCATCTCGATGATCTGGTCATCGATGGAGTTCATCTTGGTGTGGAACTCGAGCAGCGTCGCGCCGTCGCCCAAGTCCCACAGCGTGGCCCCGTCGTTGCCGGCGATCTTCTTGTTGCCGCGCTTGAGGTACTCCACGCGCTGCGTGCGGGCGTTCTCCGGCACCACCTTCACGGACTTGGACGGGATGTCCCAGTACGTGTCCTTGCCGTTCTCCACGCCGTAGAAGGACGTGCGGCCCGCGGCCAGCATCTCCTCCACCCACGCGGCCGGCTTCAGGCCCAGGGCCTTCATCCGCTCCACGCCCTTCTTCACGCCGTAGGCGTCCCAGACCTCGAAGGGCCCCAAGTCCCAGCCGAAGCCCCAGCGCACGCCGCGGTCCACGTTGACCACGTCGTCGGCGATCTCCGGGATGCGGCGGCTGGTGTAGGCCAGCACGTCCAGGGTGACGCCCTCGGCGAACTTCGCCGCCTTGTCCTCGGCGTTCATCACCGAGGCCACGCGCTCACGCACGTCCTCGATGTCACGCGCGGCGCCCAGCGACTCGTAGCGCACCTTCGCCTGCGGCCGGTACTCCAGCGTCTTCAGGTCGAGCGCGAGGATCTCCTTGCCCTGCTTCTTGTAGAAGCCGCCGCCGCTCTTGTCGCCCAGCATGCCCTTCTCCACCATCTTCTGGAGGAAGGCGGGGCTGGCGAACACGTCACGCTCTTCGTCGTGCGTCAGCGTGTCGTAACAGTTCTTCGCCACGTGGGTGAACGTGTCCAGGCCCACGATGTCCGCGGTGCGGAAGACGGCGGACTTGGGACGGCCCATGGCCGGGCCGAAAATCTTGTCCACCTCTTCGATGGACAGCTCCGCCTTGTCCATGGCGGCGATGGTCCGCATCATCCCGTACACGCCAATGCGGTTCGCGATGAAGTTGGTGGTGTCCTTGCCGTAGACGATGCCCTTGCCCAGCACCTCTTCGCCAAAGCGGTGCAGCGTCTTGAGCACCTCCGGGGAGGTCTCCTTGCCGGCCACCAGCTCCAGCAGCTTCATGTAGCGGACGGGGTTGAAGAAGTGCGTGACGAGGAAGTTCTTCTTGAACTCCGCGCCGCGGCCCTCGGTCATGCCCACAATCGACATGCCGGAGGTGTTGGAGGACACGATGGTGCCCGGGCGGATGAGCTTCTCCACCTTGGCGAACAGGTCCTGTTTGATCTTCAGGTCCTCCTTCACCACCTCCACCACCCAGTCGCACTCGGCGATGCGGTGCAGGTCGTCCTCGAAGTTGCCCACCTCGATGTTGGTGAAGACCTCACCGGAGACGATGGGGCTCGGCTTCTGCTTGCGCAGGTTGGCCAGCGCGCCCTGGGCGAACTTGTTGCGAAACGCCTTCGAGGAGGTGTCCTCGCCCGGCGCGGCCTTGGGCGGAACGATGTCCAGGAGGAGCGCACGCACGCCCGAGTTGGCCAGGTGCGCGGCGATGCCGCTGCCCATTACTCCGGCGCCCAGCACAGCCACTTTGCGGATCCGCGTCGTCATGTGGAAAAGGCTCCCTGTTGGGAAGGAGGGGATTGCACAAATGTAGGCGATTGACCCGAAAGTCAATCGGATCGGACGGCCAGGGCGCTCGCCACAAGAGGACAAGCCGACTAGATACCGGCCCTCCATGGCTCGCCTAGACCCGCACTCGTACAACGACAGCACGCAGCCTGAGACGGAAACCCTGGACTGGAGGGCCCGCGTCGATTTCAAGACGCAGCGGCTCCACGCGGAGGTCACCCACACCCTCAAGGAAGCCTCGGCTGGGCCGCTGGACCTGGATACCCGGGATTTGGAAATCCGTGACGTCGTCGACGCCGCGGGTCGCCCCTTGCCCTACATCCTCTCCCCTTCCGAGCCGATTCTCGGCAGCCGGCTGCGCATCGAGCTGCCGGTGGGGCTGCGGCAATTCACCGTGCGCTACCGCACGGCGCCGCACGCCAGCGCGCTCCAGTGGCTGACGCCCTCCCAGACAGCCGGGGGGCAGCACCCCTTCCTCTATAGCCAGTGCCAGGCCATCCACGCCCGAAGCGTGGTGCCGCTCCAAGACACGCCGCGCATCCGCATCCGCTACACCGCGTCGCTGCGGATTCCCAAGGCGCTCAAGGCCGTGATGGCCGCCAGCTTCCTGCGGCGCGACGAGCACGGCGTGGAGGCGGAGGAGCACTACGAGATGCCCCAGCCGGTGCCGCCGTACCTGCTGGCCTTCGCGGTGGGCAGCCTGGCGCCGAAGGAGCTGGGGCCGCGCTCGCGCGTGTGGGCGGAGCCGGAGTTGCTGGAGGACGCGGCGGAGGAGTTCTCCGGCGTGGACGACATGCTGCGCGCCGCGGAGTCGCTCTTCGGGCCCTATGACTGGGAGCGGTTCGACCTGCTCACCATGCCGCCCTCGTTCCCCTACGGTGGCATGGAGAACCCGCGACTGACATTCCTCACGCCCACGCTCATCACCGGGGACAAGAGCCTCGTCAACGTGGTGGCGCATGAGCTGGCGCACTCGTGGACGGGCAACCTGGTGACGAATGCTTCGGCGGAGCACTTCTGGCTCAACGAAGGCTTCACCGTCTTCGCCGAGCGCCGCATCCTGGAGGCCCTGGCCGGTCCGGAAGTGTCGGCGCTGCACGGCGCGCTGGGCCGCCGCGCGCTGGACTCCGCGCTGCAGCACTTCCGCGCGCACCCGCAGCTGACGTCGCTGCGCACCCACCTGGCCGGCGTGGACCCGGACGAGGCCTTCTCCCAGATTCCCTACGAGAAGGGCTACCTGCTGCTGCGCGCCATGGAGGACGCGGCCGGTCGGCCCGCCTTCGACGAGTTCCTCCGCCGCTACCTGGCCACCTACCGCTTCCGCGCGCTCACCACCGAGGAGTTCGTCGCCTTCGCGGAGAAGGAGCTGCCCGGAGTGCTGACCAAGGTGGACGCGGAGGCGTACCTGCACCGGCCCGGCGTGCCCCCGGGGGCGCCGTCACCGCGCTCGCTGCGCTTGGAGGCCATGGACGCGCTCCGAGGCAAGGTGCCCACGCCGGAGCAGGCGAAGGACTGGACGCCGGCTGAGTGGCAGCTCTACCTGGAGTCACTACCCCAGGAGACGCCGCGGGACGTCTTCCAGCAGCTCGACGCGCGCTTCAGCCTCACCCAGAGCCGCAACTCGGAGGTGCTGGTGGCGTGGCTGGTGTCGGCGCTGCGCGCGGACTGGGAGCCGGCCGTGTCCCGCACCGAGACGTTCCTCGGCGAGGTGGGCCGGATGAAGTACCTCAAGCCGCTATACGGGGTGCTCTCCGCGTCGCACGCGCACCGGAGCCTGGCGCGCGCGCTCTTCAAGAAGCATGGGGAGCGCTACCACCCCATCGCCCGTCAGGGCGTGGAGCTCATCCTGTCGCGCGCCTGAGTGCGCGCGAGCAGGACGGGACTACTTCGACGCCGCCGCGTTCAGGCGCTTCTCCGACAGGGCGAGGTACTTCTCGTCCATGTCGATGCCCACGTAGCGGTGGCCCAGCTTGAGGGCCGCCACGCCCGAGGTGCCGCTGCCGTTGAAGGGGTCCAGCACCAGCGCGTCCGGGGGGCAGCTTGCCTCCAGGATGCGCTCCAGCAACGCCACCGGCTTCTGCGTGGGATGGCTGCCGAAGGCCTTCTCCTCGCCGCCGCGCGGGACGGTGAGCGTCCACAGCCGGCCCTCGCCGTCCGCCGTCAGCTCGGCGTCACCGGAGGGCGGCAGCACCCACGCGTCGCGCATCTGCTTGCCGCCGTTCTCCGCCTTCATGCGCGAGTAGTTGAACGTGTGCTGCAGCTTGCCGCCGGACTTCGGCGAGGCCCAGATGAGCAGCTCCGTGGAGTGCGTGAAGTAGCGGCACGCCAGGTTGGGGCTCGCGTTGGGCTTGAACCAGGTGACGGTGTTGAGCAGCTTGTAGCCGAGCTTCTGCATCGCGAAGCCGACGTTGAAGATGACGTGCTGGGTGCCGCTCACCCACAGCGTGCCGGTGGGCTTGAGCAGGCGCTGGCAGGCCGCGAGCCACTCGGTGGTGAACTTGTGGTCCTCCTCCACGCCACGCGACACGTCCCAGCCGCCCTTGGCCACCGAGGCGCGCTTGCCGCCCTTGCAGGTGAAGCCGCCGTTGGAGAGGAAGTACGGCGGGTCGGCGAAAATCATGTCGAACGTCTGGGGCTCGAACTGCGACATCAGCTCCAGGCTGTCGCCGTGCAGCAGCGTATAGGCCTCCCCTTTCGCGTAGACGCTCTCGTTGAGCGAACGGCGGACGACTTTCAGGGAAGGGGCTGCTGCAGCGTGCGCGGACATCTCGCCTCCGTCGGACTCTTCGTCGTGGACGCGGCGGACTGTGCGGTCGCTTCGGTGCTACGTCTAATTTCTGGCCTGTAGCACCCTGAAACTTGACGGGTGATTCAGGCCGTAGAAGCGCCGCGAGCAGGGCGGGAGCGCCTCTCGTGGAGGCCCTCCGACACCCTGCTCGACGGGTACTGCCTGGACTGTGGCGGGGCCCATGGAAGGCCCCCGCGGCCTTACGCCTTCTTGGCGGAGGTCGGCGACGCGCCGTACTTCTTGCGGAAGCGGTCGATGCGGCCGGCCGTGTCCACGAGCTTGTACTTGCCCGTGAAGAAGGGGTGGCAGTTCGAGCAGATTTCCACCGAGAACGAGCCGCGGGTGGACTTCGTCTCCACGACGTTGCCGCACATGCAGGTCACGCGGGACGGCGGGTAGACGGGATGGATTTCAGACTTCATGGCACGCTCCAGTATGCCTTGCCCCCACCCGCTGACGGGTAGGAGGTCCGGCGCTGAGGGATGGTCGGCGCTTATAATGGCGCTTGGACCGCTTCACAAGGCCAGCACGGCTCAATGGGCCGCCGAGCCAGGAGGCTCGACGCGTTCCACCCATTTCTGGACGACCGGATCCGCCGGGACGTCACTGCCAAGCTGGATGTACGACAACAGATGCGTGCGCCCGGCGTCCGTTGCGCCGCCGGACAGATCCTTCTGGTAGGCCGCACGCGAGGCTTCCAAGCGGGCAATCGTCGCCTCCAGGGGCTGCTTTTCCGCCGGGTCCTGGGTCCCCGCGAGCCGCGCCTTCGCGCGGGTGAGGTTGCCTTCGAGCAGGCGCAGCTGCTGCCGCGTGCGCTCCTGCACGGAGGCGTCGGCGAAGCGGCCCGTCCCCTCCAACTGGAGCACCAGCTTCGCCAGCTCGCGGCCCCGGGCCCCGGAAGGAATCACCGTGGCCTGGGCCTGCCGCTGAGCGATGCCCTGCCCCCGGCCCTCGTGGGACTGCACCACGAAGTCCACGCCCTCCACCTGGTCAGCCAGTTGGAGCGCCTCGTCGTGGGGCACCGCCGCGAGCACGACCACCAGCTCCACCTTCGACTTCTCACGCAGGCGCTTCGCCTCGGCGGCCACGGCGGGCTGCACCGGCAGGCCCTGCACCTGTTCCTGGGCCTGGCCCGGAACGGCGAGCCCCACCGGCGTGGGCCTGGTCATGGCGGGAGAGACGCCCACCACGCCCACCTTCACGCCGCCCACCGTCGTCACCAGCGATGCGGGGAACAGCAGCTTACCCTGCGCGTCCACGAGGTTCGCCGACAGGAGCTTCAGCTTCGCCTGCCGCGTCTGCTTCCGGAGGAAGCCCACGCCGAACCCGAGGTCGCGCGCGCCCACGGCCATGGCCGCGGTGCCCTGCGCGTCCATCTGCGACAGCACGAGCTCCGCGCGCGCCCGGGCATCCGGCGCCTGCGCGCTGTCCCGGCTCTTGAAGAGCGCATTGCCGGCGTCCAGCACGAGCACTGGCGCGCCCTGCTTGCGCTCCTTCTCAATCGCGACTTTTCGTCTGGCCAGACCGCCAGATGGATTGTGCCTTCAACCACAGGGGGCGACTTCGCCCCCATTGTCTCCGGTGAAGAGGAGGACAAGCTGCTTGGGCGCCGCGCCCGCCACCAGGGGCAGCAGGAGCAGCAGCGCCAGCGCGGCCAGCTTCACCGGGCGCGGGCTCACTTCTTGGCCTTCTTGGCGGGCGCCGCCTTCTTGTCCATCTCGGCGATGCGCTCCTTGGCCGTCTTCGCCTCGGCGGACTTCGGGTAGCTCTTGATGAGCTCCTCCAGCGCCAGCCGCGACTCCTCCTTCATCTTCAGCTGCGCGAAGCAGTCCGACGAGCGCAGGTACGACTCCGGCGCGGACTCCGCCTTCGGGAAGTCCTGCAGCACCTTGCCGTACTCGAAGAGGGCCTCGCGGCACTTGGATTCAGAGAAGTACGTCTCACCGAGGCCGAAGTGGGCGTCCCCCACCAGCGGGTCCTTGGGCCACTTCTTCATGAACTCGTTGTAGAGCTGGCGCGCCAGCAGCACGTCGCCGGCCTTGGCCTTCTCCTTGGCGAGCGCCAGGAACTCCTTCTTGTCCGTGGGGCGCTTGAGTTCCTCGGCCTTCTTCTTCGCCTCGGCCTCCTTCAGCGCCGCCTCGCCCTGCATGGCGATCAGCTTCTGGTCCTGCGCGGCCAGCGCCGTCTCCAGCTCGGTGATTTTGTGGAGGTACGTCTCCACCTGGCCACGAAGCTGGGCGAGGTCCTCGACCGTCTTCTGGAACTGCACGCCGATGTCCGCGTCCTTGCGGCGCGCCGCGGTGTCCAGACCCTTGAGGGCCTTGGTGACCTCCGCGACCTTCTCGTCGATTTTCGGGAGCGTGGCGGCGAGCTGCTCGCGCGTCTCCTTCAGCTCCGTCTGAATCTGGGCGGAGTCGGTGCCGAGCCGGTCGACCTTCGCCTCGAGGGCGCGGCCGCGGTCAGCGGGATAGAAGCAACCAGGGAGGGCCAGCAGGGATATCAGCGCCAAGCTTCGCATCGGGCGCCATCTTAGGCGCAAACGCCCTGCCCGTCCGGTCTTCTCTCGCCCATGTCGGGCTCCGGGGGAGCCTGCCCGGCTGGCCGGTCACCGCTTCTGGATGGAAAACTCCAGCCGCTCGGCAGCATGCGCGCAAGCCACCCGGAGGCGGTCGGGGTTGAGGAAGAAGGCCACGGGGCGCGAGCGGCCCGACTCCAGGGCCTGGAAGGCCCGGCGGTACTCGGAGGCCGCCTCGGCGGTGCGCCGGCACTGCTCCAGGAGCAGCCCGAGCAGGTAACGGGCGGCCGCGTGGTCCGGGTCCAGCGTCAGGCAGCGACGCAGGTCGCGCTCCGCCACGGCGTCGGAGACACCCGAGGCGGCGCCATCCAACACGCAGGCGAAGAGGAGGTCCGCCTCCGCGTAGGCCTCCGGGCCGGACTCGGGTGTGGTGGCCACGGCTCCCCGGGCGCCCCCTGCATCCAGGTGAGCCGGGACAGAAAGCCCATGGTGGGCCTCGGGCCGGGCGCGCTCAGGGGCTCGGCCTGGGGGCACGGTCGTGCCACGCTTCCTTGAAGGAGACGCAGCGCCGTTCCAAGGGTGCTGGACAGCCCGAGCCTCGGACTCCCCTTCCTCCAGCCGGACGTAGAAGAAGGCCTGCTCTCCGCGCTGCACACGGAGCGCCGGTGGGACACGAAGCAGCGGCTCGGACGCGGACAGCACCAACACGCCACCGGGCGACAGGCTCCCCGCGAGCGCCTCTACGGTGCGATGGAAGGCCTCCTCGGTGAAGTAGATAAGGACGTTGCGGCAGAAGATGACGTCGAAGCCGCCTCCGCCGGGCGCCACCGGATATGGCGACTCCATCAGGTTGTGGCACTGGAAGCTCGCGCGCTCCCGCAGCGCGGGCGTCAGGGCTTCTTTCGCGCCGGACCGGACGAAGTACCGCGAGCGCAGCTCCGGTGGGACGCGGCGCAGTTGCTCCCGGCCGTAGGCCAGCCACCGCGCACGGCGCAGCGTGTCCCCGGCGATGTCCGTCCCCAACACCGTGCTGTCCGGGTCGGCCCCTGCCTCCGCGAGCAGGACGAGCAGCGTGGCCACCTCCTCGCCCGTGGCGCAGCCCGCGCTCCAGACGCGCAGGGGCCGCCGATTCCGCGTCACCAGAGGGGTGAGGACCTGCGCTCGGAACGCGGCGAGCTGCACCTCGTCGCGGAAGAGGTCCGTCTTGTTCACCACCACCGCGGCGATGAGGTCCTCCAGGTCCGTCACGCCCGACGGGGACTGGAGGAACATCAGGTACTGGTGCGGCGTGAGGCCCTGGCTGCGCGCCGCCAGTCGCTCATCCAGCCGGCGGACCTGAGGGCCACTCAGGGCCATCCCCGTCCGCGCCGACAGGAAGGCGCGCACTCCAGACCATGGCGCGCCGTCAGTCACCCGGGCTCAGCGCCCCACCGCGAGGGACTCTCCCCGCGCCAGTCGCACCAACGTCGCCGCGACTTCGTCACCGTGGATGAGGTGGTCCACCGCCTTGCGCTCCACCGCCGCGCCCGGCATGCCGAACACCACGCAGGACTCCTCGTTCTGCGCCACCGCCAGTCCGCCCGCCTGCTTGATGGCCAGCAGGCCATCCGCGCCGTCCGCGCCCATGCCCGTCAGCACCAGGCCCACCGCGCGCCGGCCATAGGTGCGAGCGGCGCTCTCCAGCAGCACCGTGCCGGACGGCATGTGCCCATCCCGCTCCACGCCCAGCTTGATCCCCACGCGTCCCCGGAAGGGGATGACGGTGTGCTGCCCCGGCGGAGCGATGAGGACGTGCCCCGGCATCAGCGGCTCTCCGTCCTGCGCCAGCCGCACCTTCAACTTGCTGGCCCCGGCCAGCCACCCCGCCAGGGACTCCGCGAAGGCGGCGTTGATGTGCTGGACGATGACGATGGGCGCCGGGAAGTCCGCGGGCAGCTCCGACAGCATCTTGAAGAGCACCTGGGGCCCGCCCGTGCTCGCCGCCACCACCACGACGCCCATGGACACCGCCGGCAGCACCGACGTGGCCACCCGGGGCGGCAGCAGCGGGCCGCGCTGGGGCCGGCGCAGGTGGCGGATGACGCGCACCGAGGACAGCAGCCGGATTTCGCGAACCAGGTTCCACGCGTCCGGCCCGGCGTCGATTGCGGGCTTGATTTGCAGGGCGAGCGCGCCCAGCTCCAGCGCGCGGTACGTCAGCTCCGGCGCCTGGGAGCGCGGGTCCGCCGTGAGCACCAGGATGGGCGTGGGGCACTCGGCCATGATGTGCTCGGTGGCCGTGAGCCCGTCCATGACGGGCATGTCCACGTCCATGGTGATGACGTGGGGACGCAGCTCCTTGGTCATCTCCACGGCCTGCTTGCCGTCCGCGCAGGTGCCCACGACTTCGATATCGGGGTCCTTGCTCAGCGCCTCGCAGATGAGCTGTCGGCAGATGAGGGAGTCATCGACCACCAGCACCGACACTTTCTTGCCCATGCCCTGTCCATACCCCGTGCGCGAGCCCGGGAGTATAGCCAATGCAAGGGTCTGTCAGCCCAGCAGTCGCCGCACCACATCCACCAGGTCCTGGCGCACCAGGTCGCCCTTGGTGATGTAGCCGTCCACCCCTGCCGCCAGCCCCCGCCGCCGGTCCTCCTCCCCCCCACGGGTGGTGAGGATGACCACCGGGAGCCTCGAATGGACGGGGTGCCCCTTCAGGCGCCGGGCCAGCTCCAGGCCGTCCACCCCCGGCATCTCCAGGTCCGTGACAGCCAGGTCCACGGGATGAGAATCCAGGACCTCCAGGGCCTCGGCGCCGTCCGAGGCGATGACGGTGTCGTACCCCACCGCCTCCAGCAGGTTGGCGATGAGCTCCCGGGTGAGGGGCGAGTCGTCCACCACCAGGATGCGGCGCCGCCGGGCCTCGGGGCCGGGCGCTACCGACGGGGGCGGACGTGGCAAGGCATTTCCATGATGGGCACTGGCGGTGAGGAAGGCCGCCGAGAGCACCATGGCCAGGCGCCCATCCGCCAGGGACGTGGCCCCCGTGAGGTGGCCGAAGCGGCCCAGGATGCCCTTCAAGGGGAGGATGGCCTGAACCCGCTCCTCCAGGACGCGGTCCACCACCAGCGCCGCCGCGCCGCTCTGGCTCTTCACCACCAGGGCCAGCTCACCCTCGCGGGCGGGCCGCGGAGGCCCCAGCCCCAACAGTGACGACAGCGGGGCCAGCGGCAGCACCCGGCCTTCCACCAGGAGCGACGGGCGGCCGGCCACCTCGCATTGGTCCGCCGAGTCCACCTTCAGCGCCCGCGAGACATGGGTGGCGCTCAGGGCCAGCGTCTCCGTCCCCACCTGGATGAAGAGCAGCGGGGCCACGGTGAGGGAGACGGGGACGCGCAGCTCGAAGATGGTGCCCCAGCCCGGTGCCGACTCCACCCCGACGTCGCCGCCCAGGGCCTGGATGGAGGTGCGGACCGCGTCCAACCCCACGCCCCGGCCCGACAGGTCGGTGACGACGTCCCGCGAGGTGAAGCCCGGCAGGAAGATGAGCTCGCGGGCCGCGGCGTCCGACAGGGCGTTGGCGGCGCTCTCATCGAACAGCCCCCGGCGCACGGCCACCTTGCGGAGCTGGACGGGGTCCACGCCCATGCCGTCGTCCTCGACACGGAGGATGATGCGGCTGCCCTCTCGAGCGGCACGCAGCGTGAGACAGCCACGCGGCTTCTTGTCCGCAGTGACGCGGTCCACCCGCGTCTCCAGTCCGTGGTCCAGGGCGTTGCGGACCAGGTGCATCAACGGCTCGCGAAGCGCCTCCACGACGGCGCGGTCGGCGCGAGTGTCCTCCCCGTCGACGACCAGCTCCACCTCCTTGCCCAGCACGCGGGACAGGTCGCGCACCATGCGGGGGTAGGGCTCGAAGAGGACGGAGAGCGGCAGCATGCGCAGCGTCTGCACCTCCTCCACCAGCATGCCCAGGTCGCGCAGCTCCGCGTTGGAGAGCAGCTTCGACTCGCGGTGGAGCACCGCGGCCATCTCCTTGGCCGAGCCCAACCGTGCCGCCAACGCGGCGCCCGCGGGCCCCAGGTCTTCCGCCTCGCGGGCAAGCTGGCTCAGCTCGCGGGCCAGGGCCAGGCGCCGGGCGTTGGCCAACTCCCGGCGACGCGCCACCTGCGTGAGGTTGGTGACGGCACTGGTGAGCAGGTCCAGGCTCTCCACGCCGATGCGCACCGCGGTGTCCGGACGAGGCTCGGGCTGCCGGGGCGCCGAGATGCCGTTGGAACCCTGCACCGTCGGAGCCGAGGAGGTCGCCCGGGCTCCCACGCCAGAGGACGCCGCGGTACCGGAGGCCGGCGGAGAGACGCGGCTCGGCATCGCGCTCCGGCCGGCTGAAGGCACGTGAGGCCGGCTTCCCTCCGCGACGGGGACCGTCAACAGCCGCCCCGGAGAAGCCCCCGGGCTCGCCCGCACGGTGGCGGGTGGGCCACCTTGGGCCCCCACCCTGCCGACAGCCTCCGGACTCGGGGGGGCTCCTTCTGCGGGCGCGAGACTTCCGGGCGGCAGCCGCACAGACTCGGAGCGGACGCACTCCTGCAACCACGCGACGAGCCGCTCCACCGCGGGCGGCGGCTCATCAGCGGCCTGCGTCCCGGAGAACACGAGCACGGCGTCCGCCGTGGTCAGCAACGCATCCGTGGACGCGGGTGAGAGCGCGTAGCGAAGGGGCTCGGTGCAGCGGACCAACTCCTCCATCTCGTGCACCAGCACGTTGACGTCATCGAAGCCCATCATCCGGGCTTCACCCTTCAAGCCGTGCAGCTCTCGCAGCACGCCCCGCCCCGCCTCCGCGCTGGCGCCGGACTCCAGCTCCATCAAGGACCGGGTGATGCGCTCCAGGCGCACCGTCACCAGGTCCCGGAACTGCCTGAGCAGGCGCTCGCTCGGGGTCACCCGCCCTCCTCCCCCAGCGGCTCCTGGCCAATCTGGAAGCGCTCCACCACGCCCTGCAGGTCCCTGGCGAGCACGAGCAGGTCCGTGTTCGCGGTGGTCACCTGCTTGGTGGCGTTGAGGCTCTGCTGGGTGATGCGGAGGATGTCCGCCATCGTGTCGGCGAGCTGGTCGGTGCCCTGCTGCTGCTGCTGCGTGGCCAGGGAGATGCTGCGCACCGCGTAGGACGTCTGCCCGGCCAGGTCGACAATCTGCCGCAGCGACTCGGACACCTGCTGCGCCAGCGTGGTGCCCGTCTCCACCGCGCGCACGCCGCCCTCGGTGGCGGACACGGCCGCGGCGGAGGCCTCGCGCACCTCCTCGATGAGGCCTTCAATCTCCTTCGTGGACTCCAGCACGTTCTCCGCCAGGCGCCGCATCTCAGCCGCCACCAGGGAGAAACCCCGGCCCACCTCACTGGCCTTGGTGCCCTCCAGTTCGGCGTTGAGCGCCAGCAACTCCGACTTGTCGGCGACGCCGTTGATGAACTCGACGATCTTGCCAATCTGCTGCACACGCTTGTTGAGCCGCACCACGGCGGAGGAGATGGCGCCGTTGTCCTGGCGCATGCGCGCCATGGAGCCCAGGAAGGCCTCCGCGCTCCCCTGCCCCTGCTGCGCCGCGCCCAGCGTGCGCTGGGCAATCTCCGCCACCGAGCCCGCGTTCTCGGCGATCTGCCGCGCCGAACGTGCCAGCTCCTCCGTGGTGGCGCTCGTCTCGTCCAGCGAGCTGGCCTGCTCCGTCGCGCCCGCTTCGTAGCGTCCCGACGTGGTGAGAATCTCCTCCGTGGTCGCCGAAATCTGCGCGCCCGCGCGCTGCAACTGCGACATCACGTCCGCCAGATGCACGCGCATGGTGGTGAACGCCGCGGAGACGTCCCAGACCTCGTCCTCCGCGGGCACCACGCGCGGGCTGGCCAGGTCCCCCTCGGCGATGCGCTTCGCCTCGCGCGACAGCTCCCGGAGGGGCCGCCCCAGCATGGTGCCGCCCAGGTAGGCGGCCGTCAGCGCCAGCGCGAAGACGAGCAGCACCAGCCCTCCGCCCTGCGTCAGCGCCTCGACTCGAAGCTCCTGCGCCAACATCAGCTGACGGCTGACGTCCCGCTCCGCCATGAGCCGGGTGAAGATGTGGTTGCTCAGCGCCGACGCGAGCTGCGCGGACAGCACCGCGGGCGTCACCACCGCCACGAAGGCGAAGGCCGCCAGCCGCGCACGCAGCTCCGCGCGCCGGGGCATGGCCTCGATGAGCTGCGCGTGCGTCATGCCCAGCTCCGCCAGCCACAGCACCACCTTGCGCGAACGAAGCACGACGAGGCAGTACACGAGCAGCGCGGTCAGCGGCCCGAAGAGCAGGCCCAGCGCGGCGATGCGAGCGGCCACCGCCAACTCCACGCCCACGCCCAGCCACATGCACACGCCCAGCGCCAGCGTGGTGACCAGCCACAGACCCAGCGAGCCCAGGAAGGCCTCGTCCGGCGCGCGCGTCACCTCCGCCACCGCCGACGCCAGCGTCTGCGGCGTGGTGGGCACATCCCCACGCTCCAGCCCGCGCAGGGTGCGCTGCCGGCCCAGGGACACAGCGGCCCCCGATACCAGCGCCGTCGCGCAGAGCGCGCCGCCCAGGATACCCATCACGCCCATCCGGTCCGCCAGCGGCTCGGCGAAGGTGAGCGAGGCGAAGCGCAGGCTGAGCGCCGCGCCCACCAGGTTGGCCAGCGGGACGGGCGCCATGAGGTGCCGGCTGAACGAGGCCCGCCTGGGGCCCTTCTGCGCGCTCACGCGTCACCTCCCGGCCCGACGTGGAAGCGCTCCACCGCGTCTTTCAAATCACGCGCCAGGGTGGACAGGTCGGCGTTGGCCGCCGCCATCTGCTTGGTGGCCGCGAAGTTCTGCTCGGTGACGCGAAGGATGTCGCCCATGGCGGCCGCCAGCTGGTCCGTTCCCGTCTGCTGCTGCTGCGTGGCCAGGGAGATGCTGCGCACCGCGTGGGACGTCTGCCGGGCCAGTTCCAGGATGAGGCTCAGGCTTTCGTCCACCTGCGCGGCCAGCACCGTGCCCGCGTCCGTCGTCTTCAGCCCCGCCTCGGTGGCCATGACCGCGGCGTGCGTCGCATCGCGAATCTCCGCGATGAGCTGCTCAATCGCCTTCGTGGAACGAATGACGTTCTCCGCCAGGCGCCGCATCTCCGCGGCCACCAATGAGAAGCCCCGGCCCACCTCGCCCGCCTTGGTGCCTTCCAACTCGGCGTTGAGCGCCAGCAGGTCGGACTTGTCGGCAATCTCGTTGATGAACTCCACCACCTTGCCAATCTGCTGCACGCGCTTGTTGAGCCGAACCACCGCGTCCGCGATGGCCTGGTTGTCCTCCTTCATGCGCTGCATCGCGCCCAGGAAGGCGGCGGCGCCTCGCTGTCCCGTCTGCGCGGCGGCGAAGGTCGTCTCGGCGATGGCGGACACCGACTCCGCGTTGCCGGCAATCTGCTGCGCCGAGCGTGCCAGCTCCTCCGTGGTGGCGCTCGTCACGTTGAGCGACGCGGACTGCTCATCCGCGCCGGACTCCTGCTCACCGGACGTGGCCACCAGTTGCTCGGTGGTGGTGGAAATCTGGAGGCCCGCGCGCCGCAGCTGCGCCAGCGCCTGCCCCAGCTGCGTCTGCATCTGCGCGAAGGCGGCGGAGGTGGCCCACACCTCGTCCTCCGCGGCGATGATGCGCGGCGGGCGGAAGTCGCCCTGGGCGATACGCGTGGCGTCCTCGGTGATGGAGCGCAGCGGCTCGGCGATGACGGCGCCGCCCACATAGGCCGTCATCATCACCAGCACCGCGACCAATCCGGCCACCGCGAGCCCGCTCGTCTCACTGGCCCGCCCCGCCACGTCGCGCTGTACGTGGGCTGGCGCGCCCACCATCGCCTCCACCGCGTCCATCGCCCGCGTCACCGACGCGTCGAGGATGAAGAAGGACGGGCTGAGCACGGCGATGGCGGTGAAGAGCACCATCCGCCGGCGGATGTGCAGGCGGCGCGGCGGCGCCGTGGCCACCACTTCCAGCGGGGACAGGCCCTGGGCCGCCACCAACTCCACCGCCTTGCGGGCGCGGCGAGCCACCATCAGGTAGACGAACAGCGCGCTCAGCGGCCCCAGGAACAGGCCCATCAGCGCGAGCCGCATCCCCAGCATCCACGTCCCACCCACCAGCGGGACGAAGATGAGCGCCACGCCCAGCGAGGCCAACAGCCAGCACTGAAGGACGAAGGCGAAGCTCCGCTCCGGGAAGGAGCGCGCTTCCAGCAGCGCCTTGAGCAGGGCCTCGTGCGTGGATGGCAGCCGGCCTTCGCCCAGCCCGTACAGCACCCGCAGCGCGCGCCGTCCATGGACGCCGGTGAACCAGAGCGCCAGCGACAGCGCCACGCCCACCAGCAGCAGGAAGGGCCCCCAGGTGCCCTCGGGCACCGTGTCGGTGAGCTGGCAGTGCAGCAGCACCAGCACCGTGCCCATGGAACTGCCAAACAACGCGGGACGCGCGGTCCACCGCGCCAGGCCCCTCATGCCTCCGGGCACCGTCATGCACCCTCCCCTGGATGCCCGCGCAGGAAGCGCTCGAAGTCCGCCAGGCCCACGAGGGGCCACAGCTCTCCTCGCGCCATCACGAAGCCCTGGAGGCTGCCCCCCGACGCGCGCACCGTCACCGGCGGCGCGGGCAGCACCCGGTGCGGCTCCGCGTCGATTTCCAGCGCGTCCACGCCCACTGCCCCGCCCGAGGCGGACACCAGCACGCGGGCGGAACCCTCCGTCTCATGGAAGGCCCGGCGCGCGGAGGCCGCCGCGTGCCCGGAGGGCGACGCGATGGAGGCCACCTCGTGCGCATGGAAGGCGAGCCGGTGGGGACCGGCATGGCACAGGAGCATTCCCCGGACGTGGCCCGGCGGCTCCATGACTCAGGTCCCCTGACTGAGGTGGTCGAAGAGCCCTTCCGGGTCGATGACGGCCACGTCCCGGGGGCCGCTCTTGGCGGGGCCGCGCAGGTGGACGTGGACGCCCGTGGGGCCCAGGGGCTCCAGCGTGCCCGTCACCGGGGAGACGCCGGCCACCGTACTGGCCGTGAGGGCCAGGGTCCCACGCGACAGGCGCACCAGCACCGCCCTTCGGGAACCCTGACTGACGCCGCCCACCAGCAGGCCCATGTCCACGACGGGGATGACTTCTCCCCGGTGTGCGAACACGCCCAGCAGGTGGGCTGGAGCGCCGGGCACCCGCGTGAGCTCGGGGAAGGTCACGACCTCCGCCGCGCTCTCCGCGGGTACCGCATACCAGCTACTGCCACAGGCGAAGACGAGATAGGACTGACGCGCTTCCGGCTCTTGGACGGCCATCACACGCGCAGCCTACCTCAGACTAGCGCTGGAACTCGACGCGGCGGTTCTCGGACCACGCGTCTTCGGACGAAGCGGAGTTCACCGGGCGGGTCTCACCATAACCCACCGTGCCCAGCCGGCTGGCCGGCACGCCCAGGTCCGTCAGGTAGCGCTTGACGGACGCCGCGCGGCGGTTGGAGAGCTGGAGGTTGTACTCCTCGGTGCCGCGCTCGTCGGCGTGGCCCGCCAGGGTGACGCGGCCCGGAGCGCTCTTCAGGCACTGGGCCAGGTCGGACAGACGCTGCTGCGCGTCCGCGGACAGGCCAGACTCATTGAAGCCGAACGGCACGGGGCTCCAGTCGCAGCGGTCCGCGGAGGCCGTCACGCACTGGCCGGCCTGGCACTCCTGGCCCTCGCCGCAGTCAGAGCTGGACGCGCAGGTGTTCTCGGGAACCTGGCAACGGCCGGACTCGCACTTGCCGCCGCCGGGGCACTGGGTGTCCTGCTGGCACTGGGCCTCGGCGCACTTGCCGGCCTCGCAGATGCGGCCGCTGCCACAGGCGCTGTCCGTGGTGCACTCAGGCGGCTTGGGGGCGCACTTGTTCGCCTGGCAGGTGAAACCCTCCTGGCAGTTGGCGTCGGTGGCGCACTCCTGGCACTGGCCCTGGACGCAAACTTCGCCCTTCTCCGCGCAGTGCTCGTCCTCGTTGCACTTCGGATAGGAAGGGGTGCAGCCGCCCATGATGGCGACGGCGAGGGAGAGCCCCGCCAAAAGGGAAATCTGACGCATTATTTCCTCCAGAATTCTGTAGTCGAAAACGCGCCCGCGCCCGCGGGGTGTAGTCGGTGGCGTGTAGTCTCACTGGCGGGGGTGAGTCAAAACATTTGTCCCTCTCTAGACACCTCCCCGGCCGCCGAAACCCTTGAATCTCCAAATATTTTCCGTGAGATTGTCACGATTGACCCGCGTGTGGCGCGCCCCGTGGCGCGCCTCGGGGAAAGCCCGTCATGCCCGCCTCTGTCCTCATCGTCGATGACGAGAAGAACATCCTCCTCACCCTGAGCCAGTCGCTCCAACTGGCGGGGTATCAGACGCACCTGGCCAACAGCGGGCAAGTAGCCCTGGATGTCGTCAGCGCCCGTCCCGTGGACGCGGTGCTGATGGATGTGAAGATGCCGGACATGGACGGCCTCACAGCCCTGGCGAAGCTGACCGAGCTGAAGCCGGAGCTGCCCGTCATCATGATGTCCGGGCACGGCACCATCGACACGGCGGTGAAGGCGACCCAGCTGGGAGCCAGGGATTTCCTGGAAAAGCCAATCGCCCGGGAACGACTGCTGGTGGCGCTGCGCAACGTGCTCAAGCACCAGGCCGCCATGGCGGAGCTCCAGGAGCTGCGGGCACAGCTGGGCCGATACGACATGGTCGGCGGCGGACCGGCCATGCAGCGCATCTTCTCGCTCATCCAGCGCACGGCGCCGTCCGAGGGCCGGGTGCTGATTACGGGTGAGAACGGCACGGGCAAGGAGCTCATCGCGCGGGCGCTGCACCAGCATTCGAAGCGCAAGGGGCAGCCCTTCGTGAAGCTCAACTGCGCCGCGGTGCCGCACGAGCTCATCGAAAGCGAGCTGTTCGGCCACGAGAAGGGCGCCTTCACCGGCGCGGTGAGCGTGCGGCGGGGCAAGTTCGAGCTGGCCCACGAGGGCACGCTCTTCCTGGACGAGATTGGCGACATGCCGCCGGCGATGCAGGCCAAGCTGCTGCGCGTGTTGCAGGAAGGCGAACTGGAGCGCGTGGGCGGCGCGGAGACACACAAGGTGGACGTGCGCGTCGTCGCGGCGACGAACAAGAACCTGGAGGCGGAGATTGCCGCCGGGCGCTTCCGCGAGGACCTCTACTACCGCATCAACGTGGTGCAGATTCATTCGCCCCCGCTGCGTGAGCGGCGCGAAGATTTGCCGGACCTCATCAAGACGTTCCTCGACGAGGCCTGCGCCAAGAATGGACGCCGGCCGCTGACGCTGTCTCCCGACGCGCTGGCGGTGATGAGCGCCTACGACTATCCCGGCAACGTGCGCGAGCTGCGCAACCTGGTGGAGCGGTTGGCCATCCTGTGTGAGGGCCCCGTCGTCACCCGGACGGATGCGCTGGAGCTGTTGCCCCGGGGCCGGAACGTGCCGCCGCCCTCACCGGTGGAGACACCCGCGAGCCCCCTGCCCCCTCCTTCTCCCGAGACAGCCGTGGCCCTGGCGTCCAGCGTGCCCACGCCCGCCATCGCCACCCCGGTGACGACCGAGCCTCCCGCGCCCGTGGGGTTCCGTCCTCGCGCGGACCGGACGTTCCGCGAGCAGGTAGAGGACGCGGAGCGAGAAATCATCCAGTACGTGCTTGCCCATACACACGACAACGTGACGGAAGCCGCGCGGTTGCTCGACCTGGAACGTGGTCATTTTTACAAAAAAATGAAGGCCTTGGGCTTGCGCCGCGGCCAGAGCGAATCCTGACTGTCTGACAATTATTATCCCAGGCCACTGACTCCCCCTTATCCCCAGACATCCTGGGTGAGGATTGCGCCTCACCCAGGACTGGCCATGGGTCAGGGAGGGTGTATGTCCTGGAAGACGACGTGGAAGCTGGGCTGTCCGGCTGTCCTGCGTCTGGGAATCATGGGCTGCGAGCCCGCGCTCGGCAACACCAACACCGGCACGCCCCTGGCGTACATTGAAGTGAAGTAACGCCCCACAGTCGAAGCAGCGCCCCTTCGGACGCAAAGAAGGCCCGGAGCCTCGGCGTCTCCGCCGCGCGCCGGGCCTTCTCCAACGCAGCGGGCTCAGCTCAGGGTCGCGATGCCCTCGCCCAGCAGATCCGCCTCGCGGCCACGGCGCGACGGATAGCGGTCACCGAAGTCCTCCAGATTGCCCTTCGCGTCGTCCCACCGCTGCTCCGTCACCTGCGCGAAGAAGTTGGGCGTGGCCGTCTTCAGCGAGCCGTACTGGAAGCCCACGGAGGCAATCACCGTCTGCATCTCCCGCGGCAGCTCCGCGAACTTCGGCCGGCTGCCACCGTCCGCGGCGTTCAGGCGCTCAACCTCGGTGTTGTACTCATTGACCACGTTGTCCAGCGCCTCGCCCTTCACGGCCCGGTCCAGCTCCTTGACCTCTTCCGCCGTCAGGTTCAGCGGGTTCTCAGCAAGGAAGTCCGCGGCGTCCTGGCCCTGCTTGCCCAGGTAGGGCTCCAGCTTCGTCTTCAGCGCGTCCGACAGCCCGAGCCGGTCCAGGTCGTTCATGTCCCGGGCGCCCAGGTCCACGCCCGTGCCCACCGTGACACCGCTCTTGCTCCCCGTGGCGTCCGGGACATAGCCATCCTGTACCGCCCGGCCCTCCTGCTCGGCGATGAAGTCCCAGTCGACGTCCGGCTCCGTCGCGGCGGCAACTCCGCCCTCCGCAGCCACGGCCTGGGCCTCGACCGCCGGTTGCGACTGCTTCGCCGCGTGGGCGGGCCGCGAGTCCCAGCCGTCCTTCACCGAATAGCCCTTGGCCTGGTTCTGCTCGGGCTGCCGCGCGTCCTCGCGCCGGTTCGTCTCATTCCGGAGGCCACGGGCGGAGTCCCCTCCCGACACCCGCGATTCCCGCTGGGAGCTTCTCGACGACGAAGAGCGATCGATTCCAGTCATGGCAAGTCCTCACTGAGTCCGGGAAGATTCGACTAACAGTATGGAACCTGCCACCTACATCACCCTCCATCAAGCCGCGGTGCGTGATTTAACCAGAATTCAACCTACGCCCGACATTCGCAACAAAGCTGTAACACCCGCCGCCCCCACCACCACCACGACGAAGGGCAGCTTCCGCCACGCCAGCACGGCGCCAGCGAGCACCCCCGCCGGACGTGCCCAGCCCGAGAAGCCCCCGTTCGACGTCAGCGTGGCCGTGGCCACCAGCGCGGTGAGCAGCGCAATCGCGGAGAGAGACAGCAGGCCCTGGACCCGCGCGGACACCTGCATGCGCTGGCTCAGCAGCGGGCCCGCGAGCCGGAAGGCATAGGTGCCCGCCGCCAGAACCAGGATGGGGAGCAGCGTCATCGCAGCACCAGCCCGAGCGCCAGCAGCGAGAGCAACACAGGCCCCCCCGTGGGAAGAATCGGCGTGGTGGCGAGCGCGATGAGCGCCGCGCCCCCCGCCACCCAGCGCGCCCGGGCAGCCGCCGCGCGGGCTTCATCGGCGCGTGCTGTCGCGACCTCCCCCTCCGCGGTACCGGGCTCGGCGTTCGGAGGCTTGGCGGGGGCGGTCAGCGACGGCAGCAGCAGCGCCAGCAACCCGGCGGGAAACGCGGCATCAAGCCCCATCGCCTCCGGGCTGCCCAGCGCCGTTCCCGCCAAGGCGCCGACGAGGACGCCCACGTTCCAGGCCACGAACAGCGCCCCACCGCACAGCCAGTACGCCGCCTTCCGGCGCTCCGGCGTGGGCTGCGCGAGCGCGAACGCCACGGACTCGTCCACCATCAAATGCGTGCCAATCAGCCGCACGAGCCAGTGCCTTCCAAGCACGTCCGAAATCACCAGGCCGAACGGCAGGTGCCTCGCGTTGAGCAGCAGCCCCGCGATGACCGCGGCCACGGGACTGCCACCTCCCGCCACCACGCCCACGGCCATGAACTGCGAACCGCCCGCGAAGACGAGCACGGACATGGCCGCCGCGACCCACACCGACAATCCCGACGCCACCGAGATGGCTCCGAACGAAGCCCCGATGACGCTAGAGGCGGCGGCAATCGCCGCGACATCCCGAACCAGACTTCGATCCACATGCCCCATGGCCATGGCGCGCATCCATGAAACGAAGGCTCGGGCCGGTCAACGACGAACACCGGCGCGGACCTCGAGGCCCCTGCTTTCGGGCCGGCAAGCCCCCGCGTACGCGCTGCGCCCACCCAACGGCACATTTCTACTGCCCGTCGCCTCCCACCGCCGCCGCGGAGTGAAGCGAAGAGCAACCGGGCTTCACGTGCCCCACCCACGCTGTACTCGAGACATTTTCAGGGGCTGAACGTGCCCACGGGACATGGGAGAGTCAGCGGTGATGAGTACGGGCTCCATCCTTGGCATCGACTTCGGGACCACCAACACCGCCGCGGCCTTCTTCGACAAGGCCGGCAAGCTTCGTGTAGTTCCGGTGACGGACAAGAGCGTCACGCTGCCTTCCGTCGTCTGGTTCCACGCGGCGGACAAGGCCCTCGTTGGCCACGCCGCGCGCCGGCAAATCATTGATGACCCGCGCCACACCGTCTTCGGCGCCAAGCGATTCCTGGGCCGCCGCTTCCAGTCCGAGTACGTCACCCAGCACAAGGACAAGTACGCCTTCGAGCTCGTCGAGGCCGAGGACGGCTACACGGCCGTGACGATGTACGGGAAGCAGACGTCGCTGACGGACGTGGCGCACCTCATCATCAAGCAGATTCTCACGTTGGCGAACCACGCCGCCGGCACGCCCTTCCGCGAGTGCGTGCTCACCGTGCCCGCGCACGCCAGCAGCCGCCAGCGCGCGGCGGTGCGCCATGCCGCGGAGCAGGCCGGCCTCCAGGTGCGCGCCATCATCAACGAGCCCACCGCCGCCGCGCTCTACTACGCCAACCTGCGCAACCCCGAGCAGACGGTGATGGTGTTCGACCTGGGCGGCGGCACCTTCGACGCCACCTTGCTCGCGGTGCAGAACAAGGTGGTGAAGGTGCTGGCCACCGGCGGTGATGCCTTCCTGGGCGGCGCCAACTTCGACGAGCGCATCGTGGAGATGCTGGTGGACGACTTCCAGCAGAAGCACGGCATCGACCTGCGCGGGAACAAGGTGGTGATGCAGCGGCTCGTCTTCGCCGCTGAGTCCGCGAAGATGGCGCTGAGCCAGCGCGACGCCACGGTGCTCCGCGTGCCGTGCATCGCCCAGAAGGACGGCGGCTTCATCGACTTCGACTACACGCTCACCCGCAAGCGCCTGGAGGAGATGGCCTTCCAGCTCATCGAGCGCACCGCCTCCGCCTGCGACGACGTGCTGGAGCGCGCGAAGCTGAAGGCAGACCAGATTGACGAGCTGGTCCTCGTCGGCGGCCAGACGCGCATGCCCGCCATCCGCCAGCGCTTCTCCCACTTCAAGCGCATGTCCTCCGACAAGGAGGTCAACCCGGAGCTCGGCGTCGCGGTGGGCGCGGCCATCCTCGGCCGGAACCTGGCGCGCGGCATCACCGGCCTGGCGGACGTGGTGCCCATGCCCATCAGCATCATGGTCCCCGGCGGCGCGCAGCACGAGGTCATCCCCGCCAACACCCCCGTGCCCGCGACGAAGTCCGTGACGATGGAGCTGCCGATGATTCCCGGGCCGCTCTCCATCGCCCTCTTCGAGGCGCTGGACACCACCACCGTAGACCGCGAGTTGCTGGGCACCGTCCGCGTCGAGTTGGACTGGCGCACCACCTATAAGGGCCCCACCACGCTGGAGCTCCGCATGGGCCAGGACTTCGTCCTCAGCGCCGCGCTCGTCTCCCCTCAGGGCGCCCGGCATCCGCTGGCCATCAGCGACATGCGCGCGCCCAAGCGCTCCGCGTAACGCTGCGTGACGTACGTCGCCGTGCGAGGATGCGCGGGCAACCTGGGAGGTACACAGCATGGTGGGTAAGTCCGCGGTGGGTTTGACGTTGATCCGCGTGGTGTTCGGTCTCTCGTTGGCGCTGGGGCACGGCCTGCCCAAGCTCACCGGCGACATGAGCAAGTTCGCGGCGGGCGTGGCGCAGCTCGGCTTCCCGTTTCCGACGTTCTTCGCCTGGTGCGCGACGATGGCGGAATTCCTGGGCGGGCTGCTGGTGGCCGTGGGCCTCTTCACGCGCCCGGCGGCGGCGATGGCGGGCTTCACCATGGCAGTGGCCCTCTACCGGCACCGCGCGGACCCCTTCGGCCGCATGGAAATGGCGCTGCTCTACCTCGCCGTCATGGCCGGAATCGCGCTCATCGGCGCGGGACCGTGGAGCCTCGACGCGAAGGTCCGCCGTCGCGCCTGAGCCACGCGAATCAGGCGGCCACGCGTTCCACACACTCCGGGGTGTCGTTGGCGGGGGAGTTCACCACGCGCGACACCTCGTATGCGTCCAGCGACTCCTCGGCGCAGGGCACCAGCAGCGGGAGCAGCACCGAGGACTCCTGCGGCTCTGGACGCAGCCACACCTCCTGGGCCTCCGGCTCGAGGATGACGGGCATCCGGTCATGGATGGGCGCCATCAGCGCGTTGGGCCCGATGGTGATGATGGTGCAGGTGTTGAGCACCTCGCCCGTGTCGGGCGCGGTCCACTCTTCCCACAGCCCCGCGAGCGTCAGGAGCTGCCCGTCCTTGCGGTGGAAGTAGTACGGCGTCTTCGGCTTCGTGGACTGCTTCCACTCGTACCAGCCATCCACCACGACGAGGCAACGGCGCCGCTTGAGTGCGGAGCGGAAGCTGGGCTTCTCCGCCACTGTCTCGCCCCGTGCGTTGATGAGCTTGTTGCCAATCGCGGGGTCCTTCGCCCACGACGGGACGAGCCCCCAGCGGAAGGCATCCAGCATCCGCGCGCCATCGTTGGTCACCACGGGCATCAACTGCGTGGGACAGAGATTGAAGCGCGGCCGTTCAACGGCGGTACGGATGCCCGCGAGGCCCAGCCCGGTGACAATCTGCTCAGGAGAGGTTCGAACGGTGACACGGCCACACATGGGCAGGAAGTATCGCCCTGGCTGGCCGAATGCCCAAGAAGACGCCTTGCCAGTGCAGCCAAACAGGCGGGGGGCCGCCGCGGTAGCATGGACGGCATGAGCGACGGCCCCAAGAAGAACCCGAAGGTGTTTGGCGTTCCGGTGAAGATCGACCCGTACACGTCGGTCCGGCCTGAGCACCCCACCGGCGAGTTCGGCATGCCGAGCGCGAAGAAGAAGGATGACAAGCCCTTCGACCCCTTCGCCGTCGTCATCGAGTCACCAAAAGGCGGCGGCTGAGCAGCGGAATCCGGAGCCTGCCGCCTGTCTGCTGGACTACAACGGGCGGGCCATGAACCGGACTACTCTGCTTTCTCTCTGTGTCGCCGCCTCGCTCGTCGCCTGCACCGAGCGAACCTCGAGCCCCGCCGCCGGAGTCGACTCCGGTGTCACCGCCGCGCCTGTCGCTCCTGCCACACCGGGCAAGGGACAGACACCCGCCCCGAGCACGGAGCCCCAGGGTGCGGGCAGCCCGGATGCCGCGGCACCGGGCTCGGCAACAGCCGAAGCGGCAAACGCCGATTCAGGCGTCGGCGAGTACACGGGGGCGCCGGCCGCGGAGAAGGGCACCTGCTCAGCGGCGAGCTTGCCTCCGCGCGTGGCACCAGCCTCTCCGGCGTTGCCAGCGCCCGTGGAGTCGATGCGCCAGCGCATCATCGCCGCGGCGGTGGCCTGTGATTACACGGCGCTCAACACGCTGGCGGACGAGAACGGCAAAGCCGTGCGGTTCACCTTCGGCGACGACACTGACGCGGGCGAGTACTGGCGCGCAGCGGAGAAGCTGGGCAACCCGGAGCTGGCCCGTATCGTCAAGGTCCTGAACCTGCCCTACGCGAAGCAGGACAATCTCTACTTCTGGCCGGCCGTCCACGTCACCGGCGCGACGTCCGACAAGGATTGGGGCGCGCTCAAGGGCATCTACTCGGATGGGGAAATCGAGGGGATGAAGGACCAGGGCAGCTACCTCGGCCTGCGCGTGGGCATTACCCCCGAAGGCGACTGGCAAATTGCCGTCGCGGGGGACTGATTTAGAAATTTACGGGCAGCCTTCGCAAACATCATCTGTACTCATCCGGTGGACGAAGTACCGGACCGGCTGAAACCAACGGAGGACGTGTGCGTATTCCGGCGAAGGTGAGCACCCAGTCCAGATCAAGCCGAGCAACCGATCCGGCCATGGCGGTAAGCGTCCGGCCAACGACGTGCTGAGGGGCGTTGAGTGGGGAGTCGCCGCCATGGACCCTGGCGCATATGTCGAAGCCGGTGGAGAAGCACGAGTGGTTCCGGGTCGCCGAAGCATTTGAGGCGAGCGGGCTGACGCAGAAGGAGTTCTCCGCGCAGCGAGGAGTGCGGCTGAGCACGCTTCAGTCGTGGGTGTACCGGCGTCGGCGTCAGCAGGCCGAGAAGGGCGAGGCGATGCGCTTGCTGCCTGTGGAAGTCGCGACGACGCCCCCGGCAACGGAGTCGATGTTGGAGGTGGTGGTGGCCAGCGGAGCGCGCCTGCGATTCTCCTTGGGCACCGACGTGGACTACGTGGCCCACCTCGTCGCGGCGCTGGGGCGGTGAGGCGGTGTTCGCGCTGCCTGCGTCGGTGCGCGTAGTGTTGGCCACGGAGCCGGTGGACATGCGCAAGTCCATCGATGGCCTCATGGCGCTGGTGCGCACAGCCTGGGGCGAGGACGTCTACTCGGGGCACCTCTTCGCCTTCGTGTCGCGGAGAGGAGACCGCATCAAGGTACTGACGTGGAGCCGGGGCGGCTTCATGCTGCTGCACAAACGGCTGGAGACGGGGCGCTTCCGGCTGCCGCCGGTGGACGCGGGCGCGCAGGTGGTGCACCTGGACGCCACGCAGTTGGCGATGCTGCTGGACGGCATCGACGTGGCCCAGGTGAGGCCCAGCCCGCCTGGACGCCCCCCGGGCGGACTGGCACGTGACGGCTCCAGCCCGGGACGCGGCTCAGCGGCGGCGTGTTGAGGCCGGGTGCCGCGAGAGCTTCCTCAAGACCACTTCTGCCCCTGGCGCGAGGAGGCGGAGGAACTCAAGGCCGAGGTGAGCCGCATTGGCGGGGAGGTGGACGCGCTCAAGGGGCAGCTGGCAGCCCTGCAGCGTCACGTCTTCAGCAGACGGGCGGAGAAACTGCCGACGGTGGCCGCCGAGCTGCGAGGGGACGCGGATTCGACGGCGGCTCGGGCCGAGGCCGCGAAGCAGAAGCGCCGGGAGAGGGCCACTCGGAAAGCCGAGGAGGCGCCCGCGCGGTATCCGTCCGGCCAAGGACGTGCTGAGAGGCGTTGAGTGAGGAGTCGGCGCCGAGGACCCTGGCGGGAATGTCAAAGCCGGTGGAGAAGCAGGAGTGGTTCCGGGTCGCTGAAGCCTTCGAGGCGAGCGGACTGACGCAGAAGGAGTTTTCCCAGCATCGAGGCGTGCGGTTGAGCACGTTGCAGTCGTGGGTGTACCGGCGTCGACGACAGCAAGGCGAGAATGGCAAAGCGGTTCGCCTTCTGCCGGTGGAGGTGGCGACGACGCCAGCGGCGACGGAGTCGATGCTGGAGGTGGTAACGACGAGCGGAGCGCGGGTTCGCTTCGCGGTCGGCACCGACGTGGAGTACGTGGCCCGGCTCGTCGGCGCGCTGGGGCGGTGAGACGGTGTTTGCCCTTCCAGCCTCGGTGCGCGTGGTGCTGGCGACAGAGCCGGTGGACATGCGTAAGTCGATTGACGGCCTGATGGCACTGGTGCGCAGCGCATGGGGCGAGGACGTCTACTCGGGGCACCTCTTCGCCTTCGTCTCGCGCAGGGGCGACAGAGTCAAGGTGCTGACGTGGAGTCGAGGCGGCTTCGTGCTGCTGTACAAGCGGCTGGAGACGGGCCGCTTCCGCCTACCACCGGTGGACGCGGGCGCGCAGGTGGTGCACCTGGACGCCACGCAGTTGGCGATGCTGCTGGACGGCATTGACGTGGCGCAGGTGAGGCGCCAGCCTGCCTGGACGCCTCCCGGGCGCACGGGCACCTGACGCGCCGGGCCCGGGACGCAGCGTGGCGGAGGCATGTTGAAGCTGGGTGCCTCGAGAGCTCCCTCAAGACCACTTCTGCCCCTGGCGCGAGGAGGCGGAGGAACTCAAGGCCGAGGTGAGCCGTATCGGCGGGGAGGTGGACGCACTCAAGGGGCAGTTGGCGGCCCTGCAGCGTCACGTCTTCGGCCGCAGGGCGGAGAAGTTGCCGACAGTGGCTGCCGAGCTGCGAGGGGACGCGGACTCGACGGCGGCCCGGGCCGAGGCCGCGAAGCAGAAGCGCCGGGAGAGAGCCTCCCGGAAGGCGGAGGAGGCACCCGCACGGGAGATTCGCCACGCGGTGCCAACCGAGGAGCGCCGCTGCCCTGCGTGTGGCGGCGAGGACATGAAGCCACTGGGCAAGGGCCGCGCTTCGGTGCTGTACGAGTACGTGCCGGCGCGCTTCGAGAAGCAAGTGCACGTGCAGGAAGTGCTGGCGTGCGCGTGCGGCCGGGGCGTCGTCACCGCCCCGCCTCCGGCCAGAGTAGTGGACAGGGGCGAGTACGGCCCGGGCTTCATCGCGCATGTGGTGACGTCGAAGTGTGCCGACGCCATGCCGCTGCACCGGCTGGCCCAACGTGTTGAGCGCAGTGGCGTCCCCATGAGTCGCAGCACGCTGACGGACCTCTTCCACCAAGCCGCCTCGGTGCTGCTGCCGCTGTCGCAGCACCTGCTGCAATGCATTGCAGCCGCGGACGTGGTGTGGGCGGACGAGACGCCTCTGCGCGTGCTGGACGTGAAGAAGACGCGGCTGGGTTACCTCTGGACTTTCCTCACCCAGAACGAAGCCGGTGAGTGGCTCATTGGTTACCGCTTCAGCATGGGCCGGGCGAGCAGGACGCCCACGGAAGTCCTGGGAGGTACCTCGGGTGCGCTCGTGGTGGACGCATACACCGGCTACAACGCGGTGACGCTGCCCCAGGGCCGGGTGCGCGCCGGCTGCTGGGCGCATTGCCGCCGCCGATTCTTCGACGCGCTGGCCACCGCGCCCGAAGCGCGCCATGCCATGGACCTCATCCTCGAACTCTACCGAGTGGAGGCCCAGGCGAGAGGCGCGGACGTGGTGCGCACCGCCGCCCACCGCGCTCTGCGCCAATTGCACAGCGCCCCCGTCCTCGCGCGACTGCACGTCTGGCTTGAAGAACAGACGCCGCGGCACCCACCCAAGAGTCCGCTGGGCCAGGCTATTTCCTACGCCCTCAAGCAGTGGGCGGCCCTCACTGTTGCCGCGCACGCTTTTTGATGGTTCCACGGCGTTCCACGGACCGGCTCGTTGATGGGCACCTCCAGCAAGCACGCGAAACCACTGGAGTCCATCACGAGCGCGCGCGGCCGGGTGTCACCGCCGATGATGGCCTCTTCTTGAGGCGATTCCCTTTGGGGAATCGACGGTTGCAGCTTGAGCCGGAGCACGAGGCGGCTCAAGGCTGCCCGGAGGGCACCGCCGCCAGGCGGCCGTAGGGCCTTGAACCGACTCGGGATTCCGGCGTCCATCATCCAGCCGGCTCACCCGTCCATCAACAAACGTGCTCGGCAACACTCACGCGCTTCGTCGAGAATGAGCGCCTACCCCTGGACAACAACCGCGCGGAGGCGGCGCTGAGAAAGGCCGCCCTGGGGAGGAAGAATTTTCTCTTCGTCGGCCACGAGGCCGCGGGGGAGAACCTGGCCGGTCTCTACGCGCTGGTGGCCACCTGTGAGGCCAACCAAGTCAATCCCGAGGCATACCTCGCGGACGTCCTGCTGCGCGTTCAGACGCACCCCAACTCCCGCATCGACGAACTGCTGCCCCACGAGTGGAAGCGACGGCGTATCGCCGACCCGCCCAACTCACCTCTCCAGCTCTGCATCTGAACAGGTCGCTCGTCGCGGCGCCCGCCGAACACGCTCCTCGTCCGCCTGCAACCTCTCGCGCCACATCACTGGCCGGACGGTTACCCCGCGCGGGAGATTCGCCACGCGGACCCCTCCGAGGAGCGCCAGTGCCCGGCGTGCGGCGGCGATGAATTGAAGCCGCTGGGCCAGGGACGCACCTCGTTGGTGTACGAGTACGTGCCGGCGCGCTTCGAGAGGCAGGTGCACGTGCAGGAAGTGCTGGCGTGCGCGTGCGGCCGGGGCGTCGTCACGGCTCCGCCTCCGGCGAGGGTGGTGGACAGGGGCGAGTAGGTCAAGTCCCGAATCGTGAGCTGCTGCCTCACGAGTGGAAGCGGAGACGCGCCGCCGACCCGCCCGATTCCCCCCCCCTCCAGCCCAGCCTCTGAACAGCTCGCTCCTTGCGGCGCTCGCCGACCACGGTCCTCGTCCATCTGCAACCGCTCGCGCCACGTCACTGACCGGACGGTTACGCCCCCCCCAAAGCGCTCGGCCTGCCGACTCGAAGAAACCCCATGCGCGCGTTTCTGGTCCGGCAGGGCCGTCACTGACAGCCCTTGTCCGCTACTCCGTCCAGGAGATTCGGCGCCTGCTGCTGGCCTTCTGGCGGCGCACGCTCCCGCCAGTTGCCGATGTCCTCCCATGGAGTCGGTAGCGACGGCACCATCAAGCCGTCGCTATGCGCTGCCACTATCGAGCACGTGGCGCGAGACTCAAACTGCAACTACAGGGCTAAACCGGAAGCGGATGGCGTCTGCCCACTGGCCTCAAACGCCTCCGCGACCCGGCCCCACTCCGGCCTCTTTGCCTGCTTCGCCACGCCCTGAGGCATCCGCCGCTGCCGCTCCCCCGGCAATCATCCCTCACGGCACGTCGTTCTCCAGAGGGCTAACTACAGCAACTATTTATTCAACACTGGCGAACAGTACAACCCTGATGGCCCCGGACTACGGAGCCGACAAATCGAGTACTCAGGGCATGGCGGCAGTCCAGCACCACACCTTTGCGCACAAATGGAGATCAGCGCTGGCAACCCAGACGACAAATACTCCCCTTGCCACAACAGACAAGCCTGCCCCTGCGGACAAGTCACATCGCCAACACAATCAAGATCAACCCCCCCGCCACACAAAAACCAAACTACCCCAGCGAAAATCGCCCCCACAAACAAAGAAACCACAACCTTCCCAAAACCACTAATCACCAAAGCACTTACCCGTCAAATTGGCCGCATTTTGCCCCCACAGAGGGAAAATACCATCAGTCGTCCATTGCGGAAAATCAAAGGTCTTCGGGTCTATCTCATGCAAATTCCATCTATACGCCTTATACATATGCAACGCCTCGTGAAGAAGAGCTCTCGCAAGAATCCCCTTCGCTTTTCCGTCACCCCTAAAACACAAGCTCTGCTTGAATTCGCCCCACATCAAAACTGGCCCAACATAAGGAACCTCAATGTACGAATACGCAATAGCGTTATATTTTTTCTCCTCCAGTCGGTAACCAGAGGGAAACGGCTCTCCATTCGCTCGCACATTGGTGGTTGATGGAGTCTGAACAACAAAGGCACTCGGACCACTCCCATCCTCCAATATTTCACAGACCTGCCTTGGAATCTTTCCTGCGCAACCACACTTCTGAACTGGTCCTTGCGTGCACCCGGCTGCCTCCCTCGCCATTTTGATAGCGTCCGGCCAACTTGGGCATTCATCCACGAGCACATAAAGCCCCGAACGATCCGCGTTCTTCACGGATTGTTTT
Organism: Myxococcus sp. NMCA1; assembly: GCF_026810205.1. Taxonomy (NCBI): domain Bacteria; kingdom Pseudomonadati; phylum Myxococcota; class Myxococcia; order Myxococcales; family Myxococcaceae; genus Myxococcus; species Myxococcus sp. NMCA1. Next base: position 6,641,148 of record NZ_CP113950.1, read on the forward strand.
TAGCGTATGCATATGCAGGCCAAGCGGCTGCCCGTGCGCCGACAGTCATGATCGGCTCCGGCTGAAGATACCGTCCCACACTCGGGTCATAGTATCGGTTCCAGTTCTCGAAGAGATCAGTCTCGGCGTCGTGGTACTGACCAGGGAAGCGAAGTGGTGTCCAGAAAGGCTGAGCGCCCATTTGCAGGCGCCTGTACTCATAAGCGGACACAGCAACTCCCATCTGAGAGCGATCCGCAGTCGGCGCATTCCCAGTACAAGCGCAGCCAACCGACGCAGGATCACAATCGCCCGCGCTTGCAAGCGCTAGCTGAATACCCGCACTTCCAGGGCTTACCCAGTCCGTCCATCCATGACTCCGGTCAGCACCGAACGTTGCGAACACGACTCCACTGCTTGCATCGCGCACCTGAAGCGCATCCGTCGGACTGCCGCTGCACGCAGGCCCTTCCGGCGCGTACAGTTCTACTGCGTCAAGCAAAACCCGCATCTGCACGCTTGTATTCGGAGGGGTGGTCTGCTTAAGCGCCGGTCCAAACGTCCCGGTCTGCGTACCGTAAGGATGGGCCGTTTCCACGTCTACACTAACACGGTTGACATGGCCGAATGCATCGTACTCACCCGTGCCCGTTACGCGCCCCTGCCCATCCAACAATAGAGCGGGCTTGCCAAGATAGTCAGTCATCAGCGAGTACACTCCGCACGACGCCAATTCACCTGCGCGGCGGCAGTCCGCGGTGTCGTCCGACATCCGGCCCCAGGCGAAGCTCAACTGCCCACGAATGAGCGCTACCGGTCGGCCGGCCAGCCAGACATACTCGTCAGTTGGGTGAGCGCCAGGCGACAGAAGGGAGGCATTTCCTACGTCCACAAGGAGGTTGTTCCTTAGGTCATAGAAATATTCATCCTCCACCCCCGTCGGGTATACCTTTGCCCGGCGCCGGTTCGCTGCGTCGTAGTAATAGCTATAGCTAGCGCCATCCACGCTCGCACTTCGAAACACCGTGTCATTGCCGCCATGGGCCCACGCTCCCGCAGTGAAATCGATAACGCGAACGGGGTTCCCGGCGGAATTATTCGGCCACACCTTTTGCGATACTCTGCCATCGGCGTCGTAGGCGTAACCATGAGAGAGCCAACTACCAGCCTGCTGACTCGTGCGTTGAGTAAGCCAGTCGGGGTGCGCAGGCGCAGCGCCATAGGTGAGTGTCCAGGAATTGGCCTCGCCTACTTCGGAAATACGATTGCCGCGCCCGTCATATCCAAACGAACGTTCACCAAAGGGCCCGCCTCCAGAATTCACCGTACCAGTAGCAGACGCCAGACGATACATTCGATCATACTCGAACATCTGGACTGGCGTTGTGGACATGGAGACATTCGAGGTCAACAAGCAACTGATACTTCTCCTCACATGGTCCGCGCGCCAATCATAGGTCTGGCGCAGCACCGCCCCATTACCCGTACCGGGTATCCATGAGGCCCCAGATGCAAGCGTTGAAACCCACAGTGCTCGGACCCGTCCAGTCTTGTCATTGGTTCCGAGATCGCCGTTGGTCTCCGTCGCACATCTGCCGGTCTCTTTTGTCGCAGCTCCCAGCATGTACTCAACGCTGACAGAGGAACCACTCTCCTGCGGGTGCTGCCGGTATCCGCGAAGGCCACCATAAGGCTCCCATGCGACCTGAGACAGCAGCGTGACTTCAGAAGAACTGCCTCCTGCACCGAAAACAGTCACACGGACCTCTAGTACGCGATCCGTCCATGCCCCCTCTCCGTGAACGTAACGGACAGTTCGACCATATGGATAGACGATAGAAGTCAGGTTTCCATTGACACTATACACATAAGCCGTATGGGGATTGGTATGAGGAGTGGAACTGCTGCATTCCGTGCTTCCATGACGGATACGCACCTCGCGCAAGACCCGCCCCGCCCAATCATATCCATACCAAGTGCGCCCGAAAGAGTCATCGCGCCAGCGCTTGCGGCCCTGAGTGAACGCCAGCACTCCGCAGGACGAGGGGGGCACCTCGGTTGCTTCGTACCCCTGGCGGTAGAGCACTTCCACACCAGCCGGGGGACTCAACCGAGCGACTTGCGTCAGTCGCCCAAGCACATCGTACGTGGATTCAACGAAATCTCGCGGAGACGAAGCTGCCTGCGATGGAGTCTGCTTGACGAACTGTTGGCCCGCAGCGTCGTACGCGTAGCGAGTCGTCCCGCGCGCGCTTCCAACTCCCATCGCGGGGCTCTCAATTTGAACCAACTGACCGAAGTCGTCGTGGGTGTAAAGCGACGCACCAGTCCCAGGGCTATAGGTTTCACAGTCGGTGGAGGCAGTGAGCCCCGACTCTACGCTCGTGATGTTGCCGTGCCGATCGTGCTTGAAGCAGGTACGGTGGCCGTTCGCAACGATGTTCGTGGGATATTCATCGACCCGGCTGAGACGATCTGCCCGATCATACACCATGTTGTTACATATCGTACCACCGGTGGTGCAGTCCGCGAAGGTGCCACTCCCTACGCCCGTCACGTTGTCATTCGCGTCGTAGCCTCGGCCACGCGTAACGCTGAGAGATTCTCCCCACGACTCCATCTTCGGCCTGCGGTGAGCATCAGCGGAATAGCCACGGACGAGACGAACGACCCCAGACGCATCCAGGTGCCGCTCATGCTGCACGGTTCCGTCCTCCCAATATGAGTACGTCACCTTTTCGCTCCAGGTAGCCCCATCCGCTACGGCGGACTTGCCGCGCCACTGAAGCTTCGACGTCATGCTCCCTCCCGAGCAGGCCGCCGACGGCGTGCCCGTCCGGTAACAGGACACGTCGTAGTTGCCTTCCGGCAACCGAACCCATGTCAGGTGCCCAGCGGAGTCATACCCGTATGTGGTTACTACGGCAGTTGCGCCGCTGTCCGGTAGGACACGAGTGCTCACCAAGCGCCCGTTGAGGGAGCGCGACTCCCTCACCACTCCGTTTGCATCCGTCTGCGACTCCATTTCCTCACCGGTCGTGGTGTCGAAGGCATAGTCGAAATAGGTGGCCAGAGGCGTCACGCTTGGCCCCAACTCCCTGACTTCACTCAGACGACCTGCCCGAGGCCAACCTGCACTCTGCGGCCAGTAGTGGTAACGCACGATTTTATAGCTCGTGCCCGTCGGGCAATCCGTGGCACTCTCACTATCTACCCAGCACGGTCCATGCGCTTCGAGCGTACGCCCCTCAGGATCGGGCGTCGTGTCTCCCTCGGTCCGTGCCGCAAAATAGAAGGTGCCACGAACGCGGGGCTCATCGGTCCAACTTCCTGTATTGGCGTTGAAAACGCGTGTCCATCCCGATTCCAGGACTGCGGCGACGCGTGAGGCACCTGGCACATAGCGAGTCACCTTACGTGCTTTCCCGCCAGACGGCATCAGCAGGCTATCGCGCTCTGTAATGGAAGGTAGTTGTTGGCTCGCGTTGTCATAGACATAGGAAAACTGCGTCTCCTCTAGCGCCACGCCGCCATCTTGATGAAGTGCCCCCTTGCGCTCCGTCCGCTTTTCCGGCCGTACCGTTCCCGAGGAGTCCGTTACGAAAGCGTAATCAAAAACGGTCCAGTTGCTTCGTTTATCCTGAATCCCCTTGAGAACCGGAGGCTCTCCAGTGCTCCCGCAAGTCCAGTCGTAGCGAATCGTGCCTGGGCTACATCCACCATTGAAGCACGTTTCGGACACCCTCAGCAGGGTTTGATTCGCTCCCGAACTCACTCCCGCAATAAAATCATAATCACGTACGAGATTCGACTTTGCCGCACTCAACCTTCCCGTATGCGCGGTCGCATCGGAAGCGCGCCGGCGCATATACTGTGTGCCGCAGCAATTGAGACCTGAGGGGCAGGTAGTTCGACTTAAATTACCAATTCCAAGCTGAACGTCTGCTTCATTCGCAGCCGCGACTCGTCCTGTAGAGTCGTATGAATGATGAACTACCAGCACGTCAGAGCGTGACACCACAAGGCTGCCTTCCGGATACTGATACGTATCCTCCTCTCCCGAAGAGAACGCGACCCTGGATAGCAGCCCAGCCGACTCGACCCCTGCGAGTTCCTCATAATGATACGTAGCGTGCAACTGTTCATGAACAATCCCAGACGCAAGCGTGGCTCGACGGTACAAATGGCGCACCACACATTGAGCATATCCCGTCGGACTACCCAATTTCACGTACTCAAACCGTAGGCCGACTCCATTGGGCAGTGCCACTTGCGACAGATAGGGCACACCTTCGCTACCAGAGACCGTCCCCTGGACGCAGGACGATCCTGATGGCACCGCATACGTCAGGTCGGCCAGTACCTTCCCACTCGAGGCTTCAATACGAGACAAGAAATAATGACTCGGCGTCACCGGAGCATCTTCTTCGACCCATGGGGCAGCGTAGATATGGCGCTCACCTGACGAAGTCACCAATACGAAACCCTGTGCGGTGCGCTGGAGCTTATCGCCAGCAGATTCACTCGGGCGCTTGCCTGCCCAGCACGGCACACCTTCGCAGGGGGTAAAATGGAGTTCAGCCCCGTTCCCCCGCTTCAGAATGTAATGGTGCGAATCTTCACGCACATAGCTCCAAAGGCCGTGCGTCCATAGGGCAGTCCGCAAATTTGCCGGTGCCGAGCCAAATGGTTTGGGCGCTCGCGTGTAGGCAACAGGAACGACGCCAGTCCCCCCTTGAGGAGACTCAATGCCAGGCGGTAAACTCGGAATGCCCTGGCCCGACACATAACTTCGAGAGAACCCCACCGATGCGTTGTCCCGCGACTCGCCAAAATCATTCGCCCACAACACACTGCTACCACGCGTCATATCCACGGGGTCGCCCGCTACAGGGAGCGGGGTTCCCGATGAAGAGCAAGTACAGTGCGAATCACGACAATCCGACTGAGCACATGACGAGACAGCGCAATACACCTTCGGTTCCGATGACTGCTCACCATCATCGTCCACAGCATACGTCGGATCAAAAACACAAACTCCCGAACAACCATCAGAAACACAGGCACTCCCAGGCTGGCAAGGCCAGTCTGGGCAACTCCCTCCCTTGAACTGATTCTGCACCGGCTGACAGGTTCCCACTGGCGTGCAGGTGATGGCACTCATGCAAGTACCATCAGGATTCGTCTGACTACCATTACACACCCTTGTGCAATCAGCGCCGTCACAAGGACAATTCCACAAATGCATGACCGGTATGCCGCCACCACAGGTGCCGCCTGTAGGGATGCAATAGTCGATTTGCGCCTCAGCGGGGACTGCAAACAGTCCTACCAACAGAACAAAAAGCACAAGACGTGATCTACGACACAGCCACCAATGAAGTTCCACGAAGACCTCAAACAAGAGGCGTCGCCTACCTTGCGACGAAGCATTGAAAATCAAGACGCCAAGAACCAGAGATGGCCCCTGTCTCAGCGAGTGTTCGTTTGAGGATTGGCAGCACGAGGCGCCCAGCCCTTGGGCGGCACACAGGCGCGACCTCCTTCCCCAGGGTAAAACTGGACACAGCTCCATTCTTCTGGACACTGAGTTTGAGTCGCACACGGCGTGCTGCATACATACCCTCCCGCCCGCCCCGCCGATAGGGTCTTCACGTTCATTGACTGAAGACACAGCTTCGATTCGCAATCCGAAGCCCCTCCTGCGGAGCAATCCACGCCCACCTTCCCGGTGCCGCTCCCCGCCTGCAAATTTCGATGCTCAGTGATTGGTGGAGCCAAGGCGGGCTGCACTGAGTCCACTCGCTTGTCTTCCCAGCACGCCCCCAAGACCATCCCGGCCGCCACGACGGTCCATGCGCGCACACCCACTAAAGAGGCGACCATCCGATGATTCGAACAAGCGGATGATGGATTACGCCGCTGCATCATTTGCAAACTCCAACGTTGACTGGACGGGGCCTGAACGGATGCACCGAACCACTAACCTCTCAGAAGTCACTCCAAGCACGCAACCCTGTCCCTGAAAGAGCGCCTCGTCGCCCCAAACGCCTCGACAACGCCGCAACATCACAACAAAAGTCAATCCGCCCTGGGCACAAAAGAACAGCGCATGCGCGCCGGGGCACCCTTTCGTGAAGGCAACTTCACTCAGAATATTAGCACATGAGCCAGGTCCGATCTGACCTCGACTGCAGAGCCCAGCCCCTGTCGGAAAGTACCGGGACAAGAGAGGAGAGCCCCACAGGAGCACGTACATCAGGCGGCAGCTCTGTGGGAGCCTTCGTGACCAAGCTGATACACGTCACATCTACTACGTCGGAAGCTTGATGCCAGACAGGCGCTGAAACAGCTCCACCGCGAAACCGTCTGTCATCCCAGAGATGTAGTCCGTCACGCAGAGCAGCCGCTGGTACTTCGACAGCCGGGCCACCGCCTCGGTGATGGCCTCATCCCGGGACGCGGGCTCATCCCTCGCGTCCCGCGCATGCTCCGGCCGTTGGAAGAGGTCCGGTGGAAGCAGCTGCCGCAGCTTCTTCTCCTCGCGGTTCGGCGTGTCGGTGACGACCGCCATCGCGAACATGTCCAGCAACCCGCCCAGTGTCTTGAAGCCCGCGCTCTCAATCTGGAGCACGCGCTCGCTCTCATAGCCGTAGCGCCGCGTGAGGTTGCGGATGGCATCCAGCGGCTTCTTCACGTCGTCGCGCGCGGAGGCCAGCGGCTTCTCCCACCGCCCCTCCTCCATCGCCTCCACGTTCTCCAGGAACACCTTCACGCACGCCTGGATGAGCTCGCCAATGGCCCGCGCTCGCGCCTGCGCCAGCCGCGTCTCCGGATGCGACGGTGGCGGACGCACCGGCCCCTTCACCGGCTTTGGCAACACCGCGTCCAGCAAGTCACACGCATCCTTGATGGGAATCAGTCCCAGCTTCGCGGAGTCTTCCAGGTCGATGACCGCGTAGCAGATGTCATCCGCCGCCTCGACGAGGAACGCCAGCGGATGCCGGGAGAACACCCCAGCCTCCCGCTCCACCAGGCCCACCGCGCGGTACGCCTCCAGCGCCAGAGCCTCGTCGTCCTGGAAGTAACCGAACTTCTTCTCAGACACGCGCCCCTTGTCCCGCCCCCGCCCGCCCGGCAGCACCGATGCGCGCGGGTACTTGCTCATGGCCCCCAACGTCGCCGCCGTGTAGCGCAGGCCGCCCCGCCGCTCGCGCGACTGGAGCCGGTTGAGAATGCGGAAGCCCTGCGCGTTGCCTTCGAAGGCCTCCAGGTCCTGCCACTGCTCCACCTTCTCGAAGGGGCTCTTCCGCCCGTCCACCTCGGCACCGGGCCGCGCCAGCCGCTGCGACACCCAATGCTGGATGGCCGCCTCCCCGGAGTGGCCGAAGGGCGGATTGCCAATGTCATGCGCAAGGCACGCCGCCGCGACGATGGTGCCCAGATGCGAGGGATTCACCATGACGTCCCGCGCCCGCAGCCCCCGCCCCGCCAGATTCCCCAGCGAGCGCCCGACACAGGAAGCCTCGATGCTGTGGGTCAGCCGCGTGCGCGTGTAGTCGCTCGTGGACAGCGGAAACACCTGCGTCTTGTCGTGCAGGCAGCGGAACTCCGCGGAGAAGACGATGCGGTCATAGTCCCGGTCGTAGTCGGTCCGCTCGTCCTGGAGCAGCGCGTCCATGTCACTCAGGACGGGCGCCGGCTCCTCCACCGGCTTCTTCTCCGAGCCCACCCGGTAACCTGAAAGAAGCCGCCGCCAACGCTCCGTTCGACTGCTGCTGCTCACGCCTGCCTCGCTGTGCGAAGGGACCCGGAGCGACATGCTGCTCCCCTCACGCACCGAGGCAAGTTTTACCAGCCGGGCGGACGGGCCCCCGTCACCCTTCCCATGAGACACCGCGCCGCTGGACGAAGGCGCGGCCCCCGGGCAGCCTCCCGACCGGCGAACACCGCCCATCTGACGGAGGCGTCCTCACGTATGAAGCTCAAGGCCCTGTGCATCACCGTGTCGCTACTCACCCTTCCCGGCGTGGCCGCCGCGCAGGGCGGGTTCGGCGCCCTCACCAAGGCGGCGGGCGATGCCGGCAAGTCCGCCGTGGAGAAGCGCGTCAACACCAAGCTGATGGACGAGGGCCGGCAGAACCAGTGCAGCTTCAAGACAGGCACCGCTCAGCTCGATGCCGGCTGCGACGCCAAGCTCAAGAAGCTGACCAACGCGCTCGTCGACGCCAAGAAGCAGCTCGTCGCCGCCGGCGTGAAGTCCTACAAGTTCGAGGTCTCCGGCCACACCGACTCCACCGGTGACGCGGCCAAGAACAAGAAGCTCAGCGAGCAGCGCGCGGAGACCATCGTCAAGGAGCTCATCGCGCGCGGCATCCCCCGGAGCGAAATCGTCGCCGTGGGCTACGGCTCCGAGAAGCCACTGGTGAAGCCCGACGACACCGCCGCCAAGAAGGCGAAGAACCGCCGCTACGAACTCCAGGTCCGGCTGTAGCCTCAGCCCGCGCGAGCGCCCGAGGACGCGGGCACCTCGGGCACTGCCACCTCGTCCCGCGGCGCCGTCCGGGCCGCGGGAATGAAGGTCATCGCGCGCTCGGCCAACGCCGTAATCGTGAGCGACGGATTGACGCCCGGGTTGGCGGAGATGGCGGAGCCGTCCACCACATACAAACCCTCATGGCCGAACACGCGGTGCCGCGAATCAATGACGCCCGTCTCCGCCGAGTCGCCCATGCAGCAGCCGCCCAGGATGTGCGCCGTCGTCGGGATGCCCAGCAGGGTCTCGCTGACGATGGTCATCGGATAGCCATCCAGCTTGTCGGCCACGCGCCGGGCCAGGTCGAACGCCTCCGGCATGTTGGCGCTCGGCGCCGGGCCCTCCTGGAGCGCCGTGCTCAGCCCCAGCCTCCGGGAGCGCTTCATGCGCAGGTGCCCTTCCAGGGTGCGCATGTAGAGCAGAATCATCGTCCGCCGCGCGAAGTCAGGGACGAACCACGCCTTGAGGAAGCGCAGCGGATGCCGGACCAGCAGGCCCACCAGCCGCGCGAAGCGCTGGAGCATCGTGGCCCCGGACACCTGCGGCGCCATCAGAAGCCGGAAGAAGCCCGAGCCAGCCGAGTAGCGCACCGGCTCCAGGTGGGACTGGGCATCGGTGTGCAGGATGGAGCCGATGGCGATGCCCCGTGACAAATCCTGCCCCTTGCGGCCGCTCACCACACCCACGAGCGCCTCGGAGTTGGTGCGCACGCCGTCTCCCAGCCGGTCCGACAGGCGCGGCAGCCCGTCGGGGCTCGCCTTCAGCTTGAGCAGCAGGTCCAGGGTGCCCAGCACGCCCCCCGCGAAGACGACGTGCTTCGCGGTGAAGCGCACCTTCTTCCGGAAGAAGCGCCGCGCCCCTTGGAGCGCTTCGACCTCGTAGCCCCCTTCCGGCAGTGGCCGCACCCAGGTGACTTCGGTGTCCGCGTGCAGCGTGAGGCCGCGCCGCTCCGCCAGGTGGAGGTAGTTCTTGTCGAGCGTGTTCTTGGCGTCGAAGCGACACCCCAGCATGCACCCGCCACACGCGTTGCAACCCGTCCGGTCCGGTCCCTCTCCGTTGAAGTATGGGTCCTTCACGGTGACGCCCGGCTCGCCGAAGTACACGGCCACGGTGGTGGGCTGGAAGTCGGTGCGGCCCAGGTCCGTGCCCACGTCCTGGAGCACCTGGTCTGGGACGGTGCGCACTGGATTCGGCGTGGCGCCCAGCATCCTCCGCGCGGTGGTGTAGTGCGGCGCCAGCTCCTCCTTCCACGCAGCGAGATGGCCCCACGAGGAGGCCTGGAAGAAGTCGTCCCGGGGGATGGGGAGCGTGTTGGCGTACACGAGCGAGCCGCCGCCCACGCCCACGCCCGACAGCACGGTGACGTGGCGGAAGAACGTCATCTCGAACAGGCCCCGCCACCCCAGCGTGGGCATCCAGAGCCAGCGCTTCAGCTCCCAGTTCGTCTTCGGGAAGTCCGGGGCGCGCAAGCGCCGCCCCTTCTCCAGCACCACGACGCGGTAGCCCTTCTCGGTCAGCCGGAGCGCGCTGACGCTGCCGCCGAACCCCGAGCCGATGATGAGCCAGTCGCAGTCCATGGCCATCCTGCCTCCCGTCGGGCACCACGCCACACAGGTCACGCACCAGCGCATGCCGGCGGCGCCACTCTACGACAAAGGGATGCATCAACCCTGCGCGAGATTCAGGCGGTGCGGGGAACGAAGCGCCTGCCCGCCCAGCTCGACTTCACCCTGGGCATGTCTTCTTTTCCACACTCCAACCAGGACTCAGAAAGCCTTTATTTCTCGAAAAGCAGAGGCTCCTCCCCGCAGCCCGTCCCCCGTGCTGCGACGCAACGCCGTCTCCCTGGAGGAGCAATGCGGATGAAGACCTGGATGCCGGTCTCGCTGTTGCTGCTGAGTGCCCCGCTGGCCCTTGCCGAGCCGATCAAGGCAAAGCCAGATGACAAGACTGTGTGGATTGCGATTGGCACGGATGCCATCGCGCCCATGCAGGAGACCTTCGCGGCCGAAGGCTGGAACGTGCCCACCGCCCTCAAGCAGCAGGAGCACGCGGGCGTGTTCCAGATGAAGGAATCCCAGCTGTCGCGGCTGGCGCTGATGATGCACGAGAAGTTCGACCGGTGCGCGGGCTTCATCACCTACGAGACACAGGAGGAAGCACTGGCGTCCCTGGCGCCCGTAGCCCCCAAGGCGACCCAGAAGGCCGTCAGCTACACCCTCACCAACGCCGCGACCGTGAACACGCTGGTGGGCGCGCTCTCGGCCGCGAACATCCGCACCACCATCGCCGAGCTGTCCGCCTTCCCCACGCGCAGCCAGAGTTCGCAAGGGGGCGTGGACGCCGCGGCCATGCTCCTGACGAAGTGGCAGGGCTACGTCACCGGCGCGGGGCGCACGGACGTCACCGTGGCGTACTACCCGCACACGGGCTGGCGGCAGCCCTCGGTCATCCTCACCATCCCCGGTACCATTCTGGCCAACGAGGTCGTCGTGGTGGGCGGACACCTGGACTCCATCAGCTCCACCAGCGCCGCACCTGGCGCCGATGACGACGCGTCCGGCATCGCGACGTTCACCGAAGTCATCCGCGCCGCCATGGCCCACGGCTACCGGCCCGAGCGCACGGTGAAGTTCATGGCCTACGCCGCGGAGGAGACGGGCCTGCGCGGCTCACGGGAGATCGCCACCTTCCACAAGACCAACAACATCAACGTCGTGGGGGTGATGCAGCTCGACATGACGAACTACAAGCACCCCAACGCCACAAGGGATGTGGGCATCGTCACCGACAACACGAACGCCGCCCAGAACCAGTTCATCCGCAACCTGATAACGACGTACGTCGGCGTGCAGTTCACCGACACGACCTGCGGCTACGGGTGTTCGGACCACGCCTCCTGGCACAACCAGGGCTTCGCGGCCTCCATCCCCTTCGAGGGGACCGTCGTCCAGAAGAACCCCAACATCCACACCCCCAGGGACACCCTGGCGAACTCTGACAGCACCGCCGCGCACGCGCTCAAGTTCTCCAAGATTGCCGCCGCCTACGTCGCCGAACTGGCCAAGGGCACCGCGCAGTAGGCCCTGAAGCCCAGGGGCCCCGGCGCGAGACATGCGCCGGGCCCCTGCATCACCAGTTTTGTCGGGATTACAACTTTGGCGGCATCTGGACTAGCCTGCGTGCAATGGGCTTGATTCAGAATCCGCCGCTGAGCCACGCATCCCTTCGTCGCGTCCTGGCACTGGCTCGTCCCGAGTGGAAGCTGCTCTTGCTCGGTACGTGCTTCCTCTTCATCGGGAGCGCGGGAGGCCTGCTCTTCCCACAGGCCATCCGGGTCATCCTCGACGAAGCATTGACCACCGCCACGCTCGAGATGGTGAACGACACCACCCTGTGGATGCTGGGGGTGTGTCTCATCCAGTCGGTGGCCATCGGGCTGCGCTTCGCCTTCTTCAACATCGCGGGTGAGCGCATTGTCAGCGACCTGCGGGAGCTGCTGTATCGCAGCTTGCTGGAGCAGGAGATTGCGTTCTTCGATCAGCACCGCACTGGCGGCCTCACCAGCCGGCTCTCCACGGACACCGCCCTCATCCAGGGCGCCGTCAGTACGCACATCGCCATCATGCTCCGCAACGCGACCACGTTGATTGGAGGGCTGGCGCTGCTGCTCTACACCTCGCCCCGGTTGACGCTCGTCATGTTGGCGGTCGTCCCCCCCGTGACGCTGGGGGCGCTGTTCTACGGCCGCAAGGCCCGACAGCTCGCGCGAGACGCCCAGGCCGCGGTGGCCGAAGCCAATGAAATCGCCGCCGAGTCACTCTATGGCATTCAGACCGTCCAGGCCTTCGTCGCCGAAGACGCGGAGCGCCGGAGCTATGGCCGTGCCATCGGCAAGGCCCTGGCGCTGGCGCGCACGAGAATCGTCTCCTCGGGATTCTTCATGGGAGGAACGGGCTTCACCGGCCTGGCGTCGACCCTGCTCGTCTTCTGGTACGGCACGCACATGGTCGTTTCGGGCGACATCACGGTGGGTGGACTGACCTCCTTCCTGATGTACACGCTGATGGTCGTCATGGCCGTCGGCGCCCTGAGCGAGCTGTGGGCGGAGTTCATGAAGGCAGGAGGCGCCACCGAGCGCGTCTTCGAGCTCATCGACCGTACGCCCGCCATCTCCGTCAACGGCGGCGAGCGGCCCGCGAGCATGGAAGGCCACCTGCGCGTCCGCGACGTCAGCTTCAGCTACCCCACGCGCCGGGACGTGCCCGTCCTCCAAGGCCTGGACCTGGACGTCGCCCCCGGTGAAGTCGTGGCGCTGGTGGGACACTCGGGCGCGGGCAAGTCGACTGTCGCCTCGATGTTGATGCGCTTCTACGATCCGGACAAGGGGGCCATCCTCGTCGATGGGACGGACCTGCGAACGCTCGACGTCCGCTGGCTCCGTCAGAACATCGGCATCGTGTCGCAGGAGCCCACGCTCTTCTCGGGCAGCATCGCCGACAACATCCGCTACGGACGCACCGACGCCACCGATGCGGAAGTGGAAGCCGCGGCCCGCGTCGCCAATGCCCACGACTTCGTGAGCCGGTTTCCAGAAGGCTACCGCACGCGCGTCGGCGAGCGGGGCATCCAGCTCTCGGGAGGACAGAAGCAGCGCGTCGCCATTGCCCGCGCGGTCCTCAAGGATCCACGGCTGCTCATCCTGGACGAAGCCACCAGCGCGCTGGACTCCGAAAGCGAGCACCTGGTCAAGGAGGCGCTGGACCGGCTCATGGTGGGACGCACCACCCTCATCATCGCCCACCGCCTGTCCACCGTGGCGGGCGTCGACCGCATCTTCGTGCTGGACCAGGGCCGCGTCGTCCAGCACGGAAACCACGAGGCGCTCATCACCCAGGACGGCCTCTACAAGCGCCTCGTGGAACGGCAGTTCATCGCCGCCTGAGCCCTCACTCCTCGCGCATGGCCATGCTGGGCGGGACGCGCGCGGCGCGCCAGGCGGGCACGTAGCCCGCCACCAGCGCCACGAAGAGCAGCACGCAAGCCGTCCCGAGGAAGACGAGCGGGTCCGCGGGGCTGACCTCGAAGAGCAACTTCGACAGGCCACGCGCCAGGACCAGCGCCAGCACGGAGCCGATGATGACCCCCAGCCCGGCGAGCCGCAGCGCCTGGCTCAATATCAACCAGAAGATGCTCCCCTCCCGCGCGCCCAGTGCCATGCGCACACCAATCTCCGTCCGCCGCTGGGTGACGGAGTAGGCCATGATGCCGTAGACGCCCCCAGCGGCCAGCAGCAGCGCCACGCACGCGAAGAACCCCAGCAGCGCGGCCAGCAGGTGCCTGGAGCCGAACGACTCCGCGATGAGCTCCTCCAAAGGCCGCGGCGACGGCGGTGGTTGCTCGGGGTCCAACGACGCCATTCCCTCACGCAAGGACAGCGCCAGCGACGACGCCGCCGCCCCCGTCCCTCCCACGGTCACCATCATCACCATCGCGTCACGCGGGGCCTGCGCCAGCGACAGGTAGAACTCCGGCACGGATGAACGCACCTGCCCGCGCCACAGCGTCCGGACGTCACCCACGACGCCAATCACCTCCCACGGCTCGGTGCCTCCCGTGAAGAAGCGCTTGCCCAGCGGCGACTCTCCGGGCCAGAAGCGCCGCGCCAGGGCCGAGTTGATCATCGCGACCCGGGGCGCATCCTCCACGTCCAACGCGCTGAAATCGCGCCCCTCGTGCAAGGGGATGCCCATGGTCCGGAAATAGCCCGGGGAGATGACGCGCTGACTGGCCTCGGGCAGTTGCCCGGGCAGCGGCTTCGGCTGCCCCTCCAGATAGATGTTCGAGCTCTGACTGCGACGGCTGATGGGCGGCAGGCTGGCCGCCGAGACGGCTTGGGCTCCCGGCATGGAGGACAACCGCTCCTGCAGCGCATGGAAGAAGCGAACCCGCTCGGCGTCCGTCGGATACTTGGTCTCCGGCAGCGTGACGTCGAAGTAGAACACGCGTTCGGCGGCGAAGCCGGGTGAGGTCCCCTGGAGTTGGTAGAGGCTCCGAAGCATCAGGCTCGCGCCGACGACCAGCATCAAGGCCAGGGCCACCTCCGCCGTCACCAGGGCCGAGCGGATGCTCTTTCGCCCCGCCGTGGCGCCCGCCCCCTCCCGCATCGCCTCCAGCGGGTTCTGCCGCGACATCTGGAACGCGGGCGCCAGACCAAACAGCACCCCGGTGATGGCGGACAGCCCGACACAGAACAGCAGCGCCCCTCCATCCACCTGGATGGATTGCCACCCTGGCAGGCGCTCCGCCAACCCGGGCGGCAGCATGGTGGCAATCATGTGCGTGCCCCACAGCGCGCCCAGGATTCCCAATCCCCCTCCCAGGAGCGACAGCAAGACGCTCTCGGTCAGGGCCTGGACCATCAGGCGCGTAGGGCTCGCCCCCAGCGCCCCACGAATGGCCAGCTCCCGCCTCCGGGCCGCCGCGCGCGCAGCAGCAGGCTCGCGACGTTCGCGCACCCGATGAGCAATACGAAGCCCACCGCGCCCGCCAGGGTGATGAGCAGCGGCCTCAAGGGCCCCAGGTAGGCCTCGCGCACGGACGTCAGCCGCACGGTGCGCTCCGAATCCGTGTCGGGGTACCGCTCCGCCAGTTGCCCCGCGAGGACCCGCAGGGCGTCCTCCGCCATCGACACGGAGAAGCCAGGCTTGAGGCGGCCCACCACCCGCACCTTCCGGTCCCCACGCGCATCCAGCTCCGCCTGCGTCGGCGCGAGCGGCACCCAGGCTTCGGCGCCAGGCGGGAAGTCAAAGCTCTTCGGCATCACGCCCACGACCGTGTAGGGCTCACCATCCAGCGTGACGGACTCACCCAGCACGGAGGGCGCGCCACCAAACCGGCGCCGCCACAACCCGTCCGACAGCACCACCACCGCCTCGCCACCCACGCGGTCTTCTTCCGCGGAGAACGCCCTGCCCAGCGAGGGCCTCGCCTCCAGCGCGGGGAACAGCGCGGCCCCCACCCGAAACGCATGGAGCCGCTCCGGCTGCAGCGCGCCGCCCAGGTTCAAGCTCCGCGGGACAATCCCCGCCACGTGCTCGAAGACCCCCGCCTGCTCGGTCCAGTCCGCCAGCGTCGCCAGGGACGTCTCGCTCCGCTCGACACCCGCCTTGGGAAGCGAGTCCCACACCATCACCAGACGCTCCTCATGCGGGAAACGCATGGGCTGCAGCCAGATGGAGTTGACCACGCTGAATATCGCCGTGCTCGCGCCAATCCCCAGCGCCAGCGTCATCATCGCGACCAGGGTGAACGTCGGACTCTTGAGCAACAACCTGGCGCCAAACCGGATGTCCTGACGAATTGTATCCATGACCCTCTCGCGCAAGAGCATGCCATGCGGCATGCACCTCGGCGACGCGCATCACCACGAAAGCCCAGGCCCGGCGCGCGAGAACACCCAAGTCCGCGAAATTCCACAGCTGGCAGACATTTCATTAAAAACATGTCTGAGTCTGGACATCCGTTCGAGGTTCGCCGTACTCTTGGAGATCCGAGCTGAAGGCATCAACTGGCGTCAGGCTCGGCACGTTCGGCGACAAGTTCGTGCCGCGCGTGTGTTTTGATTCACCTCCCCAGGAGTTCCTCATGGTTGAGAGCAACATCGTTCTGAAGCCCGAGGTGGTGACGTTCAAGCAGCTGGATCCCGCGAAGGTGGACGCGCTCCGCGGCCAGCTGAGCATGATCCTGGGCCGTGGCGATTTCGCCACGCTCTCCGCTCGCGCGGGCGCCGTCGTCGTCAAGGAGCCGCAGGATCACACCAGCCACACGTCTGACGGCTGGTTCTAGCAGGTTCCTGCTCCCCGGCGCTCATCCCTGGGCACCGGGGAGCAGGTTGTCTTGACGCAAGGATTGCCCCCCTTCCCGCCGCAGGAGCATCACTCGCTCCGAGCCCCGGTGGTGTTCACCTGGATGGGATTGGAGACCGGCTCCTCGCCCTCCCCGACCCGCGAACCCTGAGTCAGCCGTACCCGGGTCAAGCGCGCCGAATCTCACTTGTAGCAGTTGTTTCAGCGAAAACACGTCTACGCCTGGACATTCGTTCGAGGGACGCCGTACTCTTTGGGATCCGAGCCGCTGACATCCACGGGTGTCAGGCTCGGCACGTTCGGCGACAAGCTCGTGCCGCGCGTGTGGTTTGATTCACCTCCCCTGGAGTTCCTCATGGTTGAGAGCAACATCGTTCTGAAGCCCGAGGTGGTGACGTTCAAGCAGCTGGATCCCGCGAAGGTGGACGCGCTCCGCGGCCAGCTGAGCATGATCCTGGGTCGTGGCGATTTCGCCCAGATCACCGCGCGCGCGGTCGGCCCCGTCAAGGACCAGGAGCCGCAGGATCACACCAGCCACACGTCTGACGGCTGGTTCTAGCAGGTTCCTGCTCCCCGGTGCCCATCCAGGGGCACCTGGGAGCAGGTTGTCTTGACGCAAGGATTGCCCCCTCCATGCAGCAAGAACTTCGTTCTGCCCAAGCCCCCGTCGTATTTCACCTGAATGGGATTGGGGA
The DNA here is from genome assembly GCF_026810205.1 of Myxococcus sp. NMCA1. Classification (NCBI taxonomy): domain Bacteria; kingdom Pseudomonadati; phylum Myxococcota; class Myxococcia; order Myxococcales; family Myxococcaceae; genus Myxococcus; species Myxococcus sp. NMCA1. The sequence goes on from NZ_CP113950.1 coordinate 6,658,226, forward strand.
CCGGCTCCTCGCCCTTCCCGCCCTGCGAGCCCTGAGTCAGCTGTACCCGGGTCGAATCAGACTGGTGGGTGCGCCAGGTGATTCAAGCCTGTTCTTCTATCAAGAGCTCGGGCTCATGAAGATTCACGAGGTCCGCGCGACCACCCAGGGCACGGAGCGGAGCATCGACGCCGAGACGCTCCGGCAGGCGGTGGGAGCTTGCGACTTGTTTGTCTGTTTCAACACCTGGCACGCGACAGGTGTCTCCGAGCTGCTCGAGGGGTTTCCGGCGGCCACCGAGACGGTGGGCCTGTATCGCCGTTACAAGCAGTGGGTCCGGAGTGAAGAATCCCAGCATTCCGCGGACCGGCTCTTCTCGCTGGCCCAGCAGATGGATCCCTCCCTGCGGCTGGAGGACTTCGCCCAGGCCCCCGTGCTGACGGCCGAGGCCACCGAGGCCGCCAGGCACTTTCGTGACAGCGCCCCCGATGGGGCCAAGGTGCTCGCGCTCCATACGGAGACCGGCGCCCGGAAACAGTGGCCCGTCGCCCGCTACCGCGCCGTGCTGGATGCCTTCCTGACAGCCCATCCCGAATGGCTCGTGCTCAACGTGGACTACAACGCCACGGAGCTGGCGCCCATGGTCCATGAGGGCCGCGTGCTGTCCGTCCCAGGCGCCCCACTCGATGTCGCCATGGCGCTGCTCGGCGCCTGTGATGGCTTCCTCGGCATCGACTCCTGCATGCTGCACGCGGCGGACTTCTTCCGGCTCCCATCGGTGGGCCTGTTCGGAACGACCTCCCCCCAGCAATGGGGCTTCCGTTTCACTCCGGCCTTCCGCGAGCCCACCGGGAACGGGAGCATGGACGACATCACCGAGGAAGAAGTCCTCGGCGCGCTCACGGACCTCGCCGCCGGGCGGCTGCGCCCCGCCTGAGCGGCGGCGAGGGCGCCAGCCCCGGCTGGCCTCAGCCGCTCTGCACGCTCAGCATCGGCGGCATGGCCTGCGAGGAAGGCTCTGTCGGCAGACCGTTGGCCATCTCCACCAGGGCGGCGTCCATTCCAGGCATCATCCGCAACAGGGGGATGGGGTCCTCCACGAGCTTGCGCAGGACCCACTCCACCACCGCCAACGTCTGCAGGCATTCCTCGGACGCATGGGGGCGCGGCGTCGCGTCCCCGGTCCGGGCATAGTCGAGCACCGGCAGCACGCCGCAGTAGGGATTGAAGGCGCACTCGCGGCACTGCGGGTCACGATCCCGCAGCGACAGGTTCATGGACCGGAACGTGGCCTTGTTGCGGATGAGCGCGTCATAGGTCGTCCCCTTCACGTTGCCCAAGCCGAACTCGGAGCGCATCGAACGGGCTTCGTCCGACGGCAGGATTTCGCCGTCATGGTCATAGGTGATGGCCGAACCGAAGTCCCCGACCGGGTTGCGCCAGTCCACGAAGCCCGTATCCGTCGACTGGAGAATCTTGGCCAGGACGACCCGGACCACGCGCTCGGAGTAGTTCTCGTTCTCCTGGCGGTTCTTCTCGTAGATGTAATCGAGCGCGTCCAGGTAGTAGTGGAGGAAGTCCTGGATGTCGAAGGGCAGCTTCTCCTTGCGGGCGTTGCCCAGGGCCTTGAGCTTCAGGATGGCGAGGTCCTTGAAGCCCTCCGAATGATAGAAGTCGATGGTGCGCTTCAACTCCTTGGCGTTGGAGGCCCCCACCACGCACAGGGGCGACGCGCTGAGCACGCCGGGGAATCGGTCGCGGAAGTGGGTCAGCCGCTCCATGACCTTGCGGAAGCTGCCCGCCCCGCTCCGCGTGACTCGGAATGAGTCGTGAATGTCCTCGGGACCGTTCAACGAATACGACACGTTGATGCGGTTCTCCTTGCAGTACGCGATGTGCTCGTCGGTGGCGACCATGAGGTTGCTCACCACGGAGAAGCGGAGCCGCTTGCCCACGGCTTCGTTCTGCCTGCGGGCCTCCTCGACGAAGTACTTCATGCCCTCGAAGTTCAAGAAGGGCTCGCCGCCCTGGAACTCGAAGCCCAGGAAGGGGGCCGGAGAGCCGAGCGCGAAGCGGATGATGGCATCCGCGACGTCGGGCTGCATGTCGAAGCGCTTGGAATCCGCGGAGATGTTCTCCGGGTTCATGTGGCAGTAGGTGCAGTTGAGGTTGCACCGCTTGGACAGCACGACGATATGGAGCCCCGGCCCCGCGTAGGTCCGGTCATGCCAGCGCTTGAGGTCCTCCAGCACGCGCGACGAGTTCTGCGCGGTGATGAGGTGGCTGGTCTGCTCGAGCCGCTCGAACAGGGCCTCATCCATGGAGATTTCGTCGAGCTGGGCATTCTCCGCGCCGGACAGCAGCTGCATGGCGCCCGTCCGGGACAGCCGCACGAAGTGGTCCGGGCCCACCTGCTTCGCGGGGAAGAAGTTGGGCAGCCACTCGTCGCGATAACGCAACCCTGGGACCCTCATGCGGCACCTCCGGCGTGCTGGGTATAGCGGGCCGCGAGCACTGCCGTCTCGCGCCAGTCCATGTATGTCTCGGCGTCATTCACCACGGGGCCGCTGGCGGCCACCCGCGAGAAGTGCTGCTTCATCCAGGCATCGAAGGCCTGGTCCATGTCCGCATCCGCGACGCGCTCGATGAGCGGGTGCTGCTCACTCAGGGCCTGGGCCATCTGCGCGAGGAGCCCGCGCCCTGCGGGCGTGGGACGCTCGAAGTCCAGGAGGGTCCGGAAGGAGAGCAGGTTGCAGCGGTGTGATTTGAGCAACTGGAAGCGCCACTCCCGCTGCTTGAACTCGGGCCTGTCCAGCGCCAGCAGCCGGAGCCGGTTCACCGCCAGGAAGGAGTGCAGGCCCAGATGCAAGCCCCGGAGGGGGCGAGGGTCGGTGCGGTAGGCGGAGACGAACTCGGGACGTGAGTCGTCCCACCGCCCGAATGCGCGCGAGTCGAGCAGCAGGTACATGCGCTCGTGTTGCAGCTCGTGGACCAGGTCCTCCGCATGCTCCAGGCCGTGGGCCACGCGCGTGAGGAAGACGGGCGTGCCAGCCCCATACGAGGACGAGCAACGCACGCTCCGGTTCTCCGGGCCCCCCATGTCGACGAGCGCGGGGAGCAACACGCGGGCCCAGTCGAGCACCTCGGGCCACAGCTCCCTCAGGATGTGGAAGGCCTCCTCCGTGCTTCGCAGCAGGGGCATGGGCCGCCACGTGCCCGTGCTCCCATCGTCCGGGATGCCCGCGTGCTCGCGCCGGCCGGTGATGCCGAGCATCTCGCTGTCGTCCAGCACCGGAACGTTCCAGGTCTCGGACCAGGGCAGCGGCTGGATGCTCACGGGCGCATCGCCCGTGAGCGGCAGCGGGATGCGCAGCCCGGGGCCGGCGTGCCCCTCGGCGGAGAGCAGACACTCCGCGCCAGAGAAGTGCCACACGAGGCGCCCCTCGCCGGGGCCGCGCACGTCGAGCCGCTCACCCCGAGGCAGGCAGTAGAGGGTCCGCGGCGTCACGAAGAAGGCTTCGCCGTGGGTCACCTCTCCCCGCAGCCGCTGGACGATGAGCAGGGACGCGAGGTTGCCCATCAGGCACTGAATCAAGCCAGGCCCGACGACGGCGGGCCCCAGCAAGCGGCCGAGCAGCACCGTCGTGCTCCAGTGCTCCAGGAACTCGCGCGCCAGCGCCGGCGCGCGCTCGACGAGTTCGAACGCCTCGGAGAGGAGGGACTGGAGCTCCGTGGCACATCCCCCCAACTTCCCGAGCCGCTCTGGCTGCTGGACCCAGCCCATGAGCAAATCGAGCTGCCCCATCTGCTGCGCACGCAACAGCTCCCGCGCCGAGGCTTCCGTCTCGGGGGACAACGGCGTCGGGAACGTGAATGCATCTTGGAATTGCATCAGTGACTCCAGTCGAGCACCAACGGCGACTCGTGCGTCAGATGGGACAGGAACGTGAAGATGGCTGACCGGACGTCGTCGTGAGGCAGGGAGAGGGCCGCGCTCACGTCGCCGACCATCTCGGCGACCGTGCGTCCGTCACATTGGTCCAGCAGGAGCGCCTCGAGCGTCGACAGCGGCTGATAGCGGATGCCCGCCGGGCTCGCGTAACAGAGGACCTCGGACGTCTCCGGCGACAGCGGGCGCGCGTCCAGCAGCCGCGCCAGGTCTCGCGTGACTCGCAGGTGGTAGGGCCCCAACACCGGGCGGCGCTGATGGAGGCTGTCACGCAGGACCGACAGGTGGCTCGCGCGAAGCGCCTCGGTGCGCTCGTCACGGCGGGCCAGTTCCTTCATCCGGCGTGACATGCACTGAATGTGGAACAGGCCCCGGTCCATCCACAGGCAGGCCGCCAGGTCCTCCCGCAGCGGCTCCTCGAGCGCCGGCTCGCACTGGAGCGCGGCTTCGACAGCGGCGAAGTAGCCAGCATCCATGTCCGTGGGCTCCGAGACCTTCGACGGGAGGAGCGAGACCAGCCTCGCCGCGAGCTCGAAGGCCTTGCCCTCCACGAGGCAGCGGAGCGTCCGGGGCACCAGGACCGCCGCGGGGGTCTTGTTGACGGACACCTGGCACCGCTCCAGCAAGTAGCGCAGGTCGCGGGTGGATGCGCGAAGCACTTCCCGGATGGCCTCGAACGGCTCCAGCCAACGCACGAGGTCGTTGCTGTCTCCCCATCCCCAACGCTGAATGGGTTTGCCCGGGTGATATCCCGTGAAGAAGGTCGTCAACAGGGCCTGAGGGCGCCGCTGCCCCCGCGCCGGTTCGAAACGACGGCCGGGCTGCAGCAGCGCGCAGCGCTCCAGGACGTGCTCGCCATAGACGAGCCGATAAGGGGGCTTCCAGGGCAGGAGCGCCGAGTCATGAGCGCGAGTGACCGCGGCGGCCATCCAATGCGCCCGGTCGACCGGGTAGCGCTCCAGGCGGTCTTCCCGCGGCCGCCCCGCCATGGACAGCGTGCCCCCACAGGTCGCGATACGCGCTGGCTTCAACCAGTCGCAGAACGCGAGCGCTCCCACGGAGTCCATCTGATTCCAGAAGCCCTGCCACTGGACCGAGGCCCCCGTGGGAACGAAGGCGACATCAACCCGGCCCCGGAAGGCCTCCAGCGCTTCGCGCGTCCGGGGCGAATCCGTCACGTCCACCGCGTCCAGCGCCAGCACATCCGGCGTCTCCACCAGCAGGGCACATTGCTCCTCGCCCTCCCCGGAGCACTGCGCGGGAAGGATGTGGATGCGCAGGTCCTGGGCCAGTTCGACGACATCCCCCTCCAGGAAGGGATGGAGATTGCGAAAGCCCAGCGCCGTGAGAATCGCGCGAGCGCTCGACTCGGGTGCCGCGCCCGGCTTCGGCCTGTCGAGGAAGTAGAGGGCGACGTCTTCGCGCAGCCCCAACAGGCTGGGTGGATGGAGATGGTCGTCGTGCGCGTGGGAGAAGAAAACCGCGTCCACCGACGACAGGTCATCGAAGAACCACGCGGGACACGCAGGCTGCCGAAACTCCAGCTCCCGCAGCACCAGCACCGGGTCGATGAGAACCCTCAGAGGACCGCGCTGAATGACAAAAGAGGTGTGGCCCAGGTGCTCGATGAAAGTCTGCACAGCCTGCCCATTATGAATATTCAGAATTCAACGTATCAATTCGTATCCCCGAGCGTCAATCCAGGCCACGGGGATGGCGACTCAGCGCGGCCGGAGCAGCTCGGACGTGCGGTGTGTGGCCAGATAGGCCTTGGCCTCAATCACCGGGGCCCCCGTCAAGCCCAGCTTGACGTGCGCGAGCCGCTTATCGAAGACACTCTCTCGCGTGGCCGAGCCAGCGGGCAGGTTGACCTGCGTGCGCCCCGGCCACGCCAGCAGCGCGTCACGCCGTGAGGGTGCGCAGAGCCCCCGCGTCACCAGTTCGTCGAGCAGGCGTTGCCACCGGGGCTCCTCGGCGGGCTGCGCACGTCCCTGGAATGAGCATTCAAGCCCCAGCGTCGGCAACAGCTGCGGCGCCAGGTCCAGGTTGAGCATGAAGCGATTGACGCCGAGCGGGAGGACCCACGCGAGGGTGTCCCGCAGCTGCTGGAAATCTCCTGGCCACGCCACGGCTTCCAGGTACGCCACCACGCGCTCGGGAGGCACGTTCTTGAGCGTGAAGCGCAGGTTCTTGCTGCGCCGCGACATCATCACGCAGGCCGCATAGAGGTGTGCACCAGGAGGCAGCGCCTCGATGCAGACATCCATTCCCCGCTGAAGCTCTGGCGTGAGCGGCGCCTCATCCCCACGCAAGAGTGGAAGCCCCGCGTGGAGCGTCGCGCGGTAGGTATCCGACTTCTGCCGGTGGAGTTCTTCGTTGACGGCGACAGGCTGGTCCCGTGTGCAGAGGAACACGATGGGCAGCGGAGGCGAGGCGACTGGCGCATCCAGGTCGAACTCCAGCCAGAACGCGTCGACTTCCCGGTCGAGCAGCCCGCCCGGCTCAGCCCACGCTCGTGCGAAGTCGCGAATGCGCCGCCACTCGGGAGCGGCGAACAAGGGCGCTGGGAGTTCTGAGTGAGGATGCCTGCCAGCAAGCAGCGCCTGGCCGTCGTGTTTGATCCCCAGGATGAAGTCCACCCGAGGCGTCCCCTCCAGCAGCCGGACCTCGAAGCCCCCATCGCCCTCCAGCGCCGCGGGCAGCCATTCACCCAGCGCGAGCAGGCGGGCTCGCGACTCGGGAGAAAACAGCGCGGGCGGATAATCATTGTCGAAGGCCGCCAACGTCTCCTTCCAGGTGCCCGACCGAGGCGGGAGCGCCCCCGGGAGGAAGTTGTCGGTCCGGTCCGCCGCGATGCGCGCGATTCGGACGTACCGGACGAGCGCTTCGACACACAGCGCCGCCGATGCCTCGAGCGAGCCGTAGACGACGTCCCCGGCCTCGTACAGCGGCGCCACGGGCCAGAGCCCCTCCTCGCTCTGCTCGCTCAGCAGCAGGGACGCCATGGAATCCAACGTCCGCTCGAAGAGGTTGACGTCCGTGGGGCGCCCCAGGTTCATCAGGGCGCTCATCGCGAGGGCGACATTCACCGCGCCGCGAACCTCCCCCTTCTCCCAGAGCGAAATGAGTTCTGCCCGAAGGGGCACCGCGAGCTGCCAGTGGTCACCCACGTTTCGAACCCAGCGCGTCAGCAGGTAGCCCAGCAGGAAAGGCGAAACCGCGGGCTCTCCGCGTGCGCAGCCCAGAAGCCCCTGGGTTCGAACCTTCTCGGAAACAAGCGCGGCGCGGCCCGGTAGCGACCGCCCTTCGTGCGCCGACAGGAGCAGGAGGTCCGCGGTCGTGGCGACGTCCGCTTCAGGAGGAACGCCCTCGATGGCCGCCGCCCCTGACTCGGACGATGTCTGGCCAGGCTCCCGCGCTGCGTCGCGCGACAGGAGTTCAGCGAGCGCCGGGGGTGGGTCCAGCGGGATGTTCCATTGCCTCAACGCCACCAGCGCGCGAGCCGACTCCCCCGCTGCCGACCGTTCCGAATCAGGAGAGAAACGCCAGAAGCCTGTCGACGCGCGACTGGAGAGCAGCCGCCGCACGCAGGACGCCCCATGCGAATGCCCAGCCCCCTCGCTCTCGGCCAGCGCGAGGAGGACCAGCGTTGCCGCCGCCGGGGAGTCCACCTGATGAACGCCCGCTCCCGTGGAGGCCAGCATCTCCGCGACGGGAAGCTGCTCCAGTGCGGCAACCGCCGCGCCAATCGCGCCATCCAGCATCTCTGCCGTGGGCCGGATCGGCTCTCCTGGAATCTGAACAGACACGGCTTCCTCCGAGCGACGCTGGCGAATGGACGCAAAGCGTGCCCGAGCGCGAAGCCCAGGGTCAATCATCTCTCCATGTAAATTGATGAAATCACTTTAGACCCCCACTCCGTGTAAAATCGGCGAACTGATACTCTCGCGGCGCCACATCCTCCACCCGGCAGCGAAGGCCCGAAGCCCCGGCGCGAGACACGCACCGGTGCCCCCGGCGGGACTACGTGTCCGCCAGCGTGAAGCCGATGCGGGTGTTGCGCGCGGGCTTCCGACTGCTGCTGCACGGACTGTCCGCGGAGTCGCTCCACGGGTTCCTGGTGGAGTGCAAGCACGGCCGCATGCCGCGGCTGGCGAAGCGGGTGCCCCCCGCGCTCAACGTCCAGCGCCCCGCCATCACGGGGACGAACTGAGCGGCACCGTGTATTGCCTCACGCGGACCAGATGGCTTCCACGCGGGAGCGCACCCTGCGCCGCGCCTCCGCGAACCCGGGCTGCGCGCGCAGGGGCGTCAGCGCCGGGCAGCGGTCCATCCACTCCAGGTCGATGAGCGCCAGGTCCGCCGCCTGCTGGAGATAACGCAGCGCCTCGGCGGGCGCGCCCCGGATGCACATCAGCTCCGCAGCGAGCTGACACACCATCGACGCGAAGCGCGAGTTCACCTGCTGCCGGGTGAGCATTCCGTCCAGGGTGGCCATCGCGGCCTCCACCGACACCTCGCCCAGCGCCGCCGAGCAGTAGGTGGCCACGTAGGAGGCCATGTGACTCGGGTCTTCGTTCAACGCGTCCCTGCACTGGCGGACGTCGTCCATGTCGCCCTTCCAAGCCGCGACCCGCATGCGGAGGATGAGGACCGCCATGCCCAGCAGGGGCTGACTGTTCAGACGCCCCATGCACCACTGGTAGGTCGCATCGTCGCCACGCAGAGCACTGCAACGCGCCACCTCGACCAGGCAGATGGCCATGCCCGGCTCCAGTGCATAGGCCAGCTTCAAGCGCGGCAGGCCTTCGTCCGCGCGCCCCGCCTCACATTGGAGGTTGCCGAGGAGTTGGAGCGCGGGCGCGAACGTGGGGGCCGTGTCGAGCGCCATGCGCAAGGCCACCACCGCGTCCCGCCACCGGCCTTCGCGGGTGGCCAGGATGGCCTGGGCCAGCTTCGTCTCCACGAGCTCCGGCGCCACCTGCCGGGCCCGTTCCAGGCTCGTCCGCGCCAGGGCATCCCAGTCGACCTCGTCCGCCAGGGTGCGGATGAAGCCCGCCCGAAGCGTCGCCACCGCATGCTGCGCCGCCGCATGCGGGAAGCCAGGCGCCGAGTCGCGAAGTTGTTCGAGCGGCGTGATGACCTCGTCCTTCAACTCCCGCGTCATCGAGTGCGCGAGCATCCGGGAGAGCACCTGCCGGTAGAGGGCCAGCGCCTCCGCTGGCACCGTGGTGCGGTAGGCCAGGATGGTCAGCTCGCCGCGCAGGGCTTCCGCCAGCCGCTGTCCCAGCCGGTCCTGGAGCTGGAATGGGTCGTCATCCGCATCGTCGAAACGGCCGCTCCACAGCTGCGTGCCCGACGCGCCCTCCACCACCCGGAGCGTCACGCGCACCGTCTTGCCCGCGGCCTGGAGCGTCCCATCCACCAGCAACTCCACGCCCAACTCGCGCGCCGCGACGCGAGGGTCCCGCTCCTGCCGGAAACGCTCCGTGGCCCCGCTGCTCTGAACCCGGAGGCCCCGCGTCCTCGACAGCACGTCGATGAGCGCCTCCGTCACGCCGTCGCCCAGGAACGCCTGGTCCGAAGCACCCAGGAAGCGCAGCGGCAACACCGCCAGCGATTGCTCATCCGGACGCAACGGCGTCCGAGAGACCAGCGCGCCCGAGGACATCGAGTCATGGCCGAAGCCGCTGGGCTGCGGCGTGGACGCGCCATGGGTAGCAGCCGAGCGCACCGAAACCTGGGAAGCGCCGCTGGACCTCGGCGTGGACGTGCCGTGAGTTCCCACCACGGAGGCCACGCTGTCGCCGCCCGCTGCGTGCCCACTCTTTCCGAGGTGCACGCCATGCGCATGCTCGGGCTCGATGGACTCACCGACAGAACCAAGCCACTGACTCAGTGCATCCGCCACACAGGCCGCGTCCTGCGGCCGGCCGGAGGGCTCACGTGACAAGCACGCGAGCACCAACTCCGCCAGCGCATCCGGCACCGCCGCCAGCAGGCGCGGATCGGGCGGCGACTGCCTCAGACGGGCCACGGCCACGGCCATGGGCGAATCACCGGCGAACGGAGGCGCTCCGGTGAGCAACTGGTAGAGCACCAGGCCCGTGGCGTAGAGGTCGGCGCGGGCATCGACCTCGCCACTCTCCAGTTGCTCGGGCGCCATGTACATGGGCGTGCCCACCAGTCCCTGCGTGCGCGAAGCCCCCTCGCCCGCCAATGCCCGGGCAATGCCGAAGTCGGTGAGCACCACGCGGCCACGGGCCTCCACCAGCACGTTGGCCGGCTTCAAGTCCCGGTGCACGACGCCCGCGGCATGCGCCGCCGCCAGGCCTTCACAGAGCGCCAGGACCAGCCGCGCCGCCCGCGCGGGAGGCACCGTGTGCTCGCGCTCCATCAACATTTGAAGGCTCTCTCCCTCCACGTACTCCATGGTCAGGTAGAGGCGGCCCGAGTGCTCGCCCAGGTCGAAGGTCCGCGCCACGTGCCGGTGGGTGATGCGCCGGGCCAGACGGACCTCGCGGCGGAAGCGCTCCAGCCACTCCGGCGCGGGCGAAGCGCCCAACTCCAGCAACTTCAACGCCACCACGTCGCCCACCAGCGTGTCCCACGCCCGGTACACCGCGCCCATTCCACCGCGCCCGGCCAACTCCTCGAGGACATAGCGCCCGGCGAACAGCGCGCCCTCCGTCACGTCGGTGATGGCGGGACGCGGGTGGGGCGATAGCAACGTCGCATCGGTCCCCTCGGGTGGCGCACTCCGGTTTTTCTCCTCGGACACAGCGCGGAATCTACCTTGCCGGGAGTCGGAGCGCCCGGCATTCAGGCTCGGCCCAGGATTCCTGGAATATCGAGACCGACCTCAACGGGACACCGGGGGCGTCTCCGGCGGCTTCGGCTTGAAGAGCGCGCACGCACGGACCGGCTGCGGCGGGTACTTCTGCGGCAGCAGCGGGCAGAGGATGAAGGTCGTGGTCCTCGACTGGACGTAGCGAGGTGGCGCGGCGCAGCGGTGGCAAAGGCTGTCGGGAAACGGCGGCGATTCGGGCGGGGGCGTCGTCATGGCCTTCGACCCTGGAGCATCGCACGAATCCCAAGAGCCATGTCCGCCCGGCTGCGAGAAGGTGATGGTGTCTCCCTCCCGCGTCATCGGAGAGCGGCCATCCAAGCGATGACATGGCCGCTCGCGAATACCGCTTCAGTCGCGCAGCTCGAGCCACACGGGAGCGTGGTCCGAGGGCTGCTTGCCCTTGCGCTCCTCGCGGTCCACGTCCACGACTGTCAGCCGCTCGGCCACGGGCGCTGTCACGTAGAGGTGGTCGATGCGCAGGCCCAGGTTCTTCGGGAAGCCGAGCATGCGGTAGTCCCACCAGGTGAACTTCTGCACGCCGGGGTGCAGCCTGCGGAAGGCATCCGAGAGCCCGAAGGCGCCCAGGTGCTGCAGGGCGTCCCGCTCCTTCAGCGTGAAGAGCGTCTGGCCCTCCCACAGCTTCGGGTCGTAGGTGTCGATGTCCTCGGGCGCCACGTTCCAGTCCCCGCCCAGCACCAGGGGCTCGTCGGGCTTGTGCCGTGTGTCCAGGTAGCGCCGCAGCCGGCCGTACCACTCCAGCTTGTACTGGTACTGCGGCGAGTCCACCGACTGGCCATTGGGCGCGTACGCGCTCACCACGCGGATGCCGCCCACGGTCGCCGCGATGAGGCGCGCATGCGAGTCATCCACGCCGTCGGACAGACCCTTCACGACGTCCTTCGGCTCCTCCTTCGCGAGGATGGCGACGCCGTTGTACGTCTTCTGCCCGTGGACGGCGGCGTGGTAGCCCAACTCGCGCACGGCCTCCATGGGGAAGTCGTCGTCCACGCACTTGAGTTCCTGCAGGCAGAGGACATCCGGCTGGGCCTTCTTCAACCAGGCGAGCAGCCGTTCCTGACGGGCCCGCACCGAGTTCACGTTCCAGGTGGCGATCTTCATCGCGCGGACCGTCGCATGCCGCCCGCGCCCCCCGCCATGCTTTTCCCCGGCCCTGTGGCCACAGGGCCACACAGCCCCCTCCGTCCCTCTGGGAGCATGCGTGGCACGCCAGTCGCAATGACGCCGGGTGGGAGGCCGGCACACGGCGCCCCGGAGTCCCCGTCCCGGGAGCTCCGCCAGCAGTCGAGGTCGCCGCCATGCGCCGCAACCACACGAAGCCCACGTCCCACACCCGATTCCGCCTGCCGACCTCCGTGCGGCGCGCGCTGGTGCTGGCAAGCCTCGTGGTGCTCGGACTGACCCTGGCGTGGGCGGATGCGCCACTGCCCCGGGCGCTGCGCGCGTGGCTGGCCACGGAGAAGCAGTCCACGTCCAACGCGGACGCCGCGGCACCGGATGCAGCCAGCCCTCGGGGTGACGCCGCCGCGTTCCCGCCGCCTTTCGAGCAGCGCGCGACGCGTGGAGACATCGGCATCGCGCACGTCGGCGCCGCGTCCGGGGCCGCGTCGGAAGGTTCGAACATCGCTCCGGACGCCGAGCTCGCGTTGCCACACAGGCATGGTCGGCGCGTGGACCACCTGAGCCGAGCCCACCTGTTGCGCGACTGGGACGACCTCGCTGGCGCGCTCACCGAGTGCCGCCGTGCGATTCATGACGCCCCCGACGACGTGGCCGCCTTGGCGCTGGCGGCGGAGCTCGCCGGGCTCACGGGCCGGACGGACCTGGCCGTGCGTGCCCATGGCCAGCTCGGCCGCCTGCTTCCCCTGGATGCCCGCCCCTTGGTGCGTCAGGCGCGGCTGCTGGTGTCCCTGGGCCGCCACGCTGAAGCGGTGTCCGTGGGCGAAGAGGCCGTGCTGCGCAATCCCGAGTACGTGGAGGCCTATCAGGTGCTCGGGCGCGCGCACCTGGCGCAGGGTGAGCTGGCGAAAGCGATGCTGCGCTTCGAGCAGGCCGTCCACCTCCACCCCGAGCACGGCTACGCCCTCAACAACCTGGGCCTCACCTACCTGCGTGCCGGAGAGGCCCAGAAGGCCGCGGACGTGCTCGTCCGGGCGGCGGAGCTGCTCCCGCACGTGGCTTATGTGCACAACAACCTGGGCGTGGCCCACGAGCGGCTCGGACAGGTGGAGGAGGCCCGGGCGGCCTATGCCGCCGCCATGCACCTGTCACCGCGCTACGTCCAGGCCCGCGTCAACGCGGACCGGATGCGCCGCACGGCCCACGCCGAAATGGCCGGCGCCCGGACGGAGCGTGGGCAGCTGCGACCCACCCAGGGTGAGGCGCCTGCTTCCCGGTAGCGCCTTCCTGCCTGGAGGCCCTGCGCCGGGAGGGCCTCCAGAGCGGTTCCCGTTCGGTGTCCCCCGGTCTAACCTGCGGACTTTCTTCCAGCGCAATGACCACGGCTCCCCAGATGCCCTCTTCGCCCGATTCCTCCACACCCACTCCCCCCGCGCCGCCTTCGCGACCGGGGTTCGGTGCCCGGCTGTGGCGCTGGACGAAGCGGCTGCTCATCACCGGCCTCGTGTGCCTGGTGCTCGTCGCCATCACCGTGGCGGGCGGCTACGCGTACTACAGCCAGGACCTGCCCTCCGTGGACGCGCTGCGCAACTACCAGCCGCCGCAGGTGACGAAGGTGACGTGCGGTGACGGCACGCTCTGCGCCGAGTTCGCGCACGAGCGGCGCACATTGATTCGCGTGGAGGACCTGCCGCCCCACGTCCGCAACGCCTTCCTGGCCGCCGAGGACGCGGACTTCTACAAGCACGAGGGCCTGGACTTCTTCGGCATCACCCGCGCGGCCATCAAGAACCTCATCCCCAACAGCCGCAAGTCCGGCGCGTCCACCATCACCCAACAGGTGGTGAAGAACCTGCTGCTGTCCCCTGAGCGCAGCTTCTCCCGCAAGGCGCGCGAGTGGATTCTCACGCCACGCGTGGAGGAAGCGCTCACCAAGGACCAGATTCTCTCGCTCTACATCAACCAGTCCTATTACGGGCAGCGCCGCTACGGCATGGAGGAGGCGGCGCTCTTCTACTTCGGCAAGCACGCCAAGGACTTGAACGTGGGCGAGGCCGCCGTGCTCGCGGGCACGGTGCAGCTCCCGCACCGCATCAACCCGGTGACGAACATCACGCGGGCGAAGTCGCGTCAGCGCTACGTGCTGGGCCAGATGGCGCGCAACGGCTTCGTGTCCGCGGACGTGGCGGAGGCGGAGAAGGAGAAGCCCATCGTCCTGGCTCCCCGGCGGGGCAAGGTGGTGGGGCCGTATTACACGGAGGAGATTCGCCGCACGCTCATCGCGCGCTACGGCGAGCAGGCGGTGATGGAGGGCGGGCTGCGCGTGGACATCGCCATGGTGCCCAAGCTCCAGCTCGCGGCGGAGCAGTCGGTGCGCGACGGTCTGGAGGCGGTGGACCGGCGCCAGGGCTACCGCGGCCCCCGTGGCTCGCTGGAGAAGGGCCAGTGGGAGCGCTACCGGGCCCTCATCGTCACGCGCATCGAGGAGGCGGGCCGCCGGCAGAAGGACCAGGGCTACGTCGCGGACCTGTCCTCGCTGGCGAAGGTGGAGAAGGAAGAGCCGAAGACGCCCGAGACCGCGGGAGCGCCCCTGGACCCGCTGGAAGAGGAAGGCACCGAGGAGCAGCGGCCGGACCTGTCGCCCGAAGACGAGGCGCCCCTCTCCGCGGACCAACTCCTGGCGCAGTCGGTGCGCCTCAAGCCCATGGAGGAAGGCCTGCGCCTTACGGGCTACGTCATGCAGGTGGACGACAAGCGCAATGTGGCGCGCGTGGACCTGGTGGGCCGCACGGCCGAGGTGGCCTTCGCGGCCGTCTCCTGGGCCCGGCAGAAGGGCAAGAGCGCGCCGAAGAAGATTTCCGACGTCTTCACGGAGGGACAGCTCGTCTTCGTGCGCGTGCTCAAGGCACCACCCGCGCCAGCCTTCGTGGAAGCGACGCTGGACCAGGTTCCCGAGGTGCAGGGCGGGCTGGTGGTCATCCGTCCGGAGAACCGGCACGTGGTGGCCCTGGTGGGCGGCTACGACGCGGAGCGCTCGTCCTTCAACCGCGCCACGCAGGCGAAGCGGCAGCCTGGCTCGTCCTTCAAGCCGTTCCTCTACGCCGCCGCCATGGGCAGTGGCCGCTACACGCCGCTGTCCAAGGTCAATGACGCGCCCGAAGCCGTCCGCGACCCGTACACGGGCAAGACGTGGAAGCCGCAGAACTACGACCGCCAGTTCCATGGGCCGATGACGCTGCGCGAGGCGCTCACCAAGTCGAAGAACACGGTGTCCGTGCGCCTCATCGAGGCGCTCACCCCGGCCACCACCATCGACTTCGCGCGCCGGGCTGGCATCCACTCCCCGCTGCCGGAGAACCTCACGCTGGCGCTGGGCACCGGTGAAGTGACGATGCTGGAGGCCGCCAACGCCTACGCCACGCTCCAGGCCAGTGGCCGCTATGCGGAGCCCTTGATGCTGCTGCGCGTGCGCGACGCGCGCGGCAAGGTGCTGGAGGAGCATCAGCCGGCCTTCGAGGAGACGCTGCCGCCCGCGGTGGCCTACCTCACCACGTCGCTGATGCGCAGCGTGGTGGAGGACGGCTCGGGCCGGGCCGTGCTCGCGCTGGAGCGCCCCGCCGCTGGCAAGACGGGCACCACGCAGCAGTCCCGCGACACGTGGTTCTCCGGCTACACGGCGGACTGGGTGGCCAGCGCATGGGTGGGCTTCGACAACAACGCGCCGCTGGGCGGCAGTGAGACGGGTGGCCGCGCCGCGCTGCCCATCTGGCTCCAGTTCATGCGCGTGGCCCACGAAGGGCTGCCCACGCGGGAGTTCGAGGTGCCCCCCGGTGTCGTGCAAGTGCGCATCGACCCCATCAGCGGACTGCTGGCGGGCAACTCCGTCCCGGGCCGGCTGGAGCCCTTTCTCGAAGGCACGCAGCCCACCGCGGAGGCGCCGCCGCCGGGGCAGGTGACCACCGACCAGTTCTTCCTCGACGAAGGCAACAGGCGGGGATTGTGAGCCCTGCCCGAGCCCTGCTGCTCGCCCCCGTGCTGGCCACACTCGCGGCGCGGGCGGCGCCTGCGTCCGACACCACCGCCGCCATTCCCCGGCTCGCCCGGCAGGTGACGGGGGCCGTGCGCGCGCAGCGCGGTGTGGAGTCGCCGGTGGCGGTGAATGTCACGGGCGGCTCGGCCGAGCTCCGCCGCGCGGTGAGCACGATGCTCGCCTCGCAGCTCTCCTCCGCGGACCTGTCGCCCGTGGTGCTGGATGCTCCCACGGCCGATGCCGCCGAGACGCTGGCGCGCGCGCAAGGTGCACGGACGCTGGTGCGACTCTCGCTGAACGTCGAAGGCGGCGAACTGCGCGCCCGAGGTGATGTGATTGGCACCTGGGTGAACTTCTGGTCCGGCCGCACGCCCACGCGGCCGCCCAAGCCCGCCGCCACGCTGGTGGAGACGGTGCCCGCGGACCCGACCGTACTGGCGCTCGCGCTGGAGGGCGGAGGCACTTCGCCCACGTCGCCCCCGGAAACGGGCCCTCAAGGCATCCGGCTGCTGGGCGCGGCGCTGGCGCGACTGGAGCATCCCCTGGCGGCGCTCGCCGCCGGGGACCTGGACGGAGATGGCCGCGATGAAGTGGTGGCCCTGACGGAGCATGACGTCTCCGTCTTCGACGCGGAGGGGCGGCTCGTCGCGCGCAAGGAGCTGGACTCCCTGCCCGCAGGAAGCGCCACCACCCGGGAGCCCTTTGGCGCGTTGGCGTTCCTGCCAGGGCCACCCCGGCTGGCAGCGTGGAGCACCCGCCATGCGCACGGCGAGCTGCTGGCGCTGGACAAGGCCCGCGCCACCCTGCGCGCCGTGGGGACGCTGGACACGGCGCCGCTGGGTGCCACCGAGCGAGGCACTTTCGTTCCGGGACAGACAGCCTTCGCGCCCACCCTGAAGCTGGCGGAGGGCCGCGCGCTGACGGTCCCCGCGCCCTTCACCACCGCGAGCATGGATGCCCAGCGGATGCTGTTCGTCCACCCGGATGGCACCGCGGCCTTCTACGCGCACGCGGGCGCGGCACCGGCGCGCTGGACGAACCTGGGCGTCGGCAGCGCGCTGGGAGACCTGGATGGGGACGGCGTGCCGGAGCTCATTACCACCTCGACTCAGCTCACCCCCACCCCCGATGTGCTGCGCGTGCACGGCACCTCCGGGGACGACCCCGGCACGCACGAACCGCTGTGGCAGGGCGCCCTGCCCACGGGCCGCGCGCTGTACGTGGTGACGGCCCGCCTGGACGGCGACAAGCGCCGCGAGGTCATCGTGGGCCTCTGGAAGCCGGACGGCACCAGCGAGCTGTTCCTCCTGCGCCAGGGGGCGCCATGAGACTCCGCTCCACCCTTGCCTGCCTCGCGTTGCTCGCGTCCGCGTCCGCGCACGCGGCCGGCCGTCCTCGTTACGGGGGTGAGCTGCGCGTCGCCCATGGCGGCCCGCCGGAAGTGGCCGAGCCCGCGCTGGCCGACACGCCCCTGGAAGCCACGCTGCTGGGGCTGCTCTCCCCACCGGTGTGCCGTGCCACACGGGACGGCGGCTTCGAGCCCGCGCTCGCGCGGGAGCTGTCACGCCCCACGCCCCAGTCCCTGCGCATCACCCTGCCCGGCCCCGCGTCCGCCACCGCGCTCGCGCGTGCATGGATGCGGCTGGCGAGCAACGACGGCGCATCACCGTACCGGGCCCTCTTCCATCCGCTGCGCGGAGAGGCGCGGCAGGTGACGCCCCAGGGCGCTTCGCTGGAGCTGACGCTGGCCTACCCCTGGCCGGACCTCGAGCGCGCGTTGTGCCACCCGGCGCTGGCGCCGCCCGCCTCCGCCAACGCGCTTGGCCCCTTCACCGCAGCGGGACGCGGGGCCCTGGAAGCGCAGACGGCGTGGCCGCAGGGGCGCCCGTACCTGGACCGGCTGCTGCTCACCGCCACGGACCAGCGCGGCCTCTCTCGGCTGTGGTCGTCCCGGCAGGTCCAGGTGGAGCTGGGCGTCGCGTCGGAGACGGACACCACGGCCGGCGCGCCGCTCTACGCCACCTTCCTGGCGTTCTCCCCACGGCGGCTGCCCCCGGACTTCCGGCAGGCTGTGGAGAGCGCCATCGACCGCGAGGACCTGACCCGCCTCTTCGTCCAGGCGCCCGCGCAGCCCATGCCGCACCTGCTCCCGCCGGTGATGCTGGACGCGCCCGCGCGCCCCCGGCCGTCCGCGCCGTCGGCGAGCCCCGCGCGGACGGTGACGCTGCGCTACGACGCATCGGTGGAGGACCAGCGCGCGGTGGCGGAGCGCATCCAGGTGAAGCTGCATGAGCGCGGCTACACCGTGGCGTTGGAGGCGCTCCCACGCGCGGCCCTGCGCGCCCGCTGGGCCCAGGGTGACTTCGAGCTGATGCTGCACGCGCTGCTGCTGCCCCCCATCCCCGGTCCCGCGCTGGCGGTGGTGCTGGACGCGGGTGGGCGCAAGGACTTGCTGGGCGTGGAGTTGCCCGCCATCGGCGCGCTCCCGTCCTCCGCGGCGCGTGACGCGCGGGCGCGCGAGCGGGCCCTGGCCCTGGCCGCGTCCGTGCCCCTGGTGCCCCTGTACGCGCAGGGGCTGGGAATGCGCTTCGCTCCGGACGTGGGCGGGGTGATGATGGACGCACAAGGCCTGCCCTCGCTGGACGGACTGCACGTGCTTCCAGCGGAGGGGACGGCGATGGGAGGACGTCCTTGAGGAGAACGGCATGCGCTTGAGGACGCGGCTGGCGCTCGCCTTCGCCCTGCTGGCCCTGGTTCCGCTCGCGGTCGTCGTGCCCCCCACCCTCACCCGCTTGCGCGACACGTTGTCGCGCGAGTTGGACGCGCGCATGGAGGCCGCCACCGCCTCCGCGCAGGAGTCACTGGAACGCTCCGGCGCCACGGCCCGCCGCGCGGTGGAGGAGCTGGTGGACAGCACCAGCATGGAGGACCTGGCCCGCGAGGCCCGCGACCGCCCCACCCGCGCCATCCAGGCCGGCACCGCCGAGGCCCTGATGAAGAGCCGCGGACTGAGCGTGCTGGCCCTCTTCGACCGCGAAGGAAGAGTGCTCTCCTCCGGCCACCTGCCCGCGCGCCGGGGAGACCCGGACCCGGCCCTCTTCGCCGTCACCCGGCTGAAGTCACCCCGGCCCGTGCCAGTGCGCGTGGAGGTGCGCACGGCCTCCGGACTCCGTCAGCTTCCGGCGCTCGTCACCGCGCGCCCGGTGGACTTCGGGGACTTTCGGATGTGGGCCGTGGGCGGCGTGCTGCTCGATGAGAGCCTGGCGCAGCACCTGGCCCGCCTCACCCAGACGCAGGTGACACTGCTTGCGGGTGACACGCCCCTGGCCAGCGCGGGCACCGCCGAACCGCCGACGGTGACGAAGGCGCTGCCGCTGGGAGAAGCGGCCACGGTGCAGCTCGTCTTCAGCCGCGCGGCCGCGCGTGAAGCGGAACAGGGCGTCATGCGCGCCTTCCTCCTGCTGGCGGCGCTGGGCGGCACTTTCGCGGTGCTGCTGGGCCTGCTGGTGTCCCGGTGGATGACGCGGCCAGTGGAGGCCCTCACCGAGGGCGCCCGGCGCGTGGCCGAAGGCGCGCTGGAGTCCCAGGTGACGGTGGAGGCCAGCGGCGAGGTGGGCGAGCTCGTGCGGACGTTCAACCGCATGACATCCGAGCTGAAGGCCACCACCGAGCGGCTGATGGCCAGCGAGCGCATCGCCGCGTGGCAGGAAGTGGCGCGGCGACTGGCCCACGAAATCAAGAACCCGCTGACGCCCATCCGCATGTCGCTGGAGACGCTCCAGGCCGCGCAAGAAGCGAAGCACCCACGCTTCCCAGACATGTTCAAGGAGAGCGCGGGCGTGGTGCTGGAGGAAGTGGACCGGCTGCGCCGCATCGTCGACGAGTTCAGCCACTTCGCGCGGATGCCCAAGCCGCAGCTGGCGCCCGTGGACCTGGGCGAGCTGGCGCAGAGCGTGCTGGCGCTGTACGCCACGCCTCCGGCCGGCATCCAGATTCTGCCCACGCTCCAGACGGGTGTGGTGGCGCGGGCGGACCGCGACCAGCTCACCCAGGTGCTGGTGAACCTGGTGAAGAACGCCGAGGAGGCCATGGCGTCCACGGGCGGCACCCTGCGCGTGCGCGTACGCTCCACCGAAGCCGACGCCATCGTCGAGGTGGAGGACAGCGGCCCCGGCATTCCCCTGGAGCACCGCGCCCGGATCTTCGAGCCCTACTTCACCACCAAGGACGGCGGCACCGGCCTGGGGCTGGCCATCGCCTCGCGCATCCTCCAGGAGCACGGCGGCAAGCTGGAGCTTGGCGGAGAGCCCGGCCACGGCGCGCGCTTCAGCCTCGTGCTGCCGCGCGCGGCCTGACTCAGACGCCGCGCTCCGCGAAGCGGACGTGGACCAGCGCGGGCAACCGCTCCTTCACCCAGGGCAGCACGTTGAGACCGTTGTAACCGTACCGGAAGAAGCCCCGCGGGAAGGTGTAGGGCTTCAATTCCACCTGGCGGATTCGCGGCTCCCACCGCCGCAGCGTCGCCTCCAGCGCGTCGCGGTTGATGCCCCAGGGCATGGGTGGCACCTGGTACGCGCGGGTGCGGCGCAGCCCCTTGAGCGTGCGCCGCGAGAACCAGCGGGGAATCGAGTCGAAGAGGAGCTCGGCGCCCGGGAAGCGCTCGGCGATGTCCACGATGAGCCGACGGACATCGTCTTCCTCGAAGTACATGAAGAGGCCCTGGGCGACGATGAACACGCCCTTGCTGGCGTCCACGCGGTCCATCCATGCGCGGTCCAGGGCGCTCACCGGGAAGTGCATCAGCCGCTCGTTCGGCGTGAGGAAGCGCTCCCGGATGGCCACGGCTTCCGGAAGGTCCACGCTCAGCCAGCGCAGCTGCCCGTTGTCCAGCCGCTGCGCCTGCGTCTCCAGCCCTTCTCCCAGCGACACCACGAAGCCGTCAGGGTGCGTGGCCAGCCACGCGCGAATGCCCCGGTCCATCGCCACCGCGCGAATCGCGAGGGACGGCTCCGCGCGGCCAAACGACTTCTCGAAGTCGTAGTCGATGGCGCCATAGATGCGCAGCGCCTCCGAGTCCTTCAGGACGCCGTCCGGCCGCTTCGCCTCCCCTGCCCGGCAGTGCAGCGTCCAGAGCATCGTCTCCGGAATCCCCGTGAGGTTCGGCACGTACCGCGTCTGCATCGTCGTCCTCCTGGCAGGTTGCCCCGGATCAATAACGCCTCCCCAGAAGGAAACCCGCCAGGCGCCTCAGTGCGCCGCCGACTTGGAGAAGGTGTTGATGACGATGACGCCCGCCAGGATGAGCCCGATGCCTACGAGCGCGGGGACGTCCAACCGCTGGCCATGAAGGAGCCACGCCACGCCGGAGACGAGGACGATGCCCGCCCCGGACCAGATGGCGTAGGCGATGCCCGTGGGAATGGTCCGCAGCGCGAAGGACAGACAGAAGAAGGCCACGCCGTAGCCCAGCACCACGAGGATGGACGGCCCCAGCCGCGTGAAGCCGTTGGAGCTCTTGAGCGCCGAAGTCGCCACTACCTCGGCCACGATGGCAATCCCCAGATAGACCGCGTTGTGCATGAGCCGCCTCCGCGGGCCTCTATAACCACCGGCTCCGAAGGCGGCCCGCGCGAACGTCCGAAACGAGAAGGCCCGCGGCCTCTCGAGGAGACCACGGGCCTTCGGAACTTCAGCAGCGGCCATGGCCGCGCTCGGGCTCAGTCCTTGACGGGCGTGGCCTTGAGGGCCGCCTTGCCTTCCTTCACGTAGACCTGGAAGCGCACCGTCTTGCACGCGTACTTCTGGACGAGCTGCTCCTTGTTCTTGCGGAGCTTCTGCACGAACTTGTCGTACGTCAGGCCGTCCGCCGCCTCGCCACACCGTTCACGGGTGGTGAGGAACTCACGGAAGACCTCCTGGAAGTGCTGCTCGTCGGTGAGCGCCACCGCGGAGTTGCCCAGGCCCGGCAGCGGAATCGCGGCGGGCTGAGGGGCGGAGCGCGGCGGCGGCATGGGAATGGCGTCCGACGTCGGAGGACGCGCGCTGGCCTGGAGCAGTTCGCGCGGAATCGCCGCCACGCGCGTCGTCTCCGGGCTGTCCGGTGCGGCCTGGGAGGCCGCCAGGGCGAAGGGGTCCGCCGCCTGCTGCAGCGAGTACGCCGCCGTGGGCTGGTCCTCGAAGGCGAACGCACCCCGGCGAGGGGACGCGGGCGACAGCGGCTCGGGCCCACCGAAGGCCTCGGGCGAGGACTCGAACGGCATCGCCCCCGCGTGCGCGGGCGGATGCTGCGGCGGCGCGGGGAACGGGAACGCCTCGGCCGAGCCGAAGGGGTCCGCCGCGGGCGCGGGCGCCGGAGGGGCAAAGGCGAACGGGGCCGCCGCGGGGGCAGGAGGCGGCGGGGCGAACGCGAACGGATCGCCCAGGGGCGCCTGCGCCGGGGGCGACATCGCGAACGGGTCTCCCGACGGCGGCGGCGCCTGCAGCGCGAACGGGTCGGCGGCGGGCGCGGGGGCCGGAGCGGCCGGCGGCGGCGCGAAAGCGAACGGGTCGGCGGCGGGCGCGGGGGCCGGGGGGGCAAAGGCGAACGGGTCCGCGGCGGGCGCCGGAGCGGCCGGCGGCGGCGCGAAAGCGAACGGGTCCGCGGCAGGCGCCGGAGCCGCGGGCGGCGGGGCGAAGGCGAACGGGTCCGCGGCAGGCGCCGGAGCGGCCGGCGGCTGCGTGACAGCGGCCGGAGCAGGCACCGCGGCCATGGCGGCCGACAGGCTCAGCGTGTCCGAGCTGCCACTGGACGCCTCCGCGTCAGCCGCCTTGCGGCCGGAGCCCATCATCAGCGTCCAGAGGAGGCTCAGGCCCAGCAGGCCCGCCAGGGCGAACAGCGCGTTCTGCTGATACGCGGCCAGCGTGCCCAGCACCGGCTGCGTGCTGGCGATGGCGAGCACCTCCAGCGGCGTGCTGGCCAGCGCGCGGCGCGAGCCCACCATCAACGGCGCGTTCCCGCCCAGGGGATCATCCTGGGTGAAGACGGGCAGCGCCACTGGGCCCAGCTCCAGGAACTTGCCGGTGCTCAGCACCACACCCGATGCATCCGCGGCGACCTTCGTCAGCGAGCCTTCCGCCAGCAGCTTCTGCGGACCGGCGACGCCCGCCAGCGCGTCGCCCTTCACCAGCGCCAGCGCGGCCACGCCCGACGCCTGGACGGCGGCCTCCAGCCCGCCCTCGTCCAGCAGCGGCGCACCCAGCACCAGCGTCACCGCCGGCGACCCGGCGGTCCACGCCAGCGGCACCGCGGCGAACGCATGCGGCGCACCGAAGGCATCCACCACTCTGGCCCCGGACTTGACGAGGCTCACCACGTCCAGCTTCGCCGCGTCCGAGGACGGCTCGGCCCCGGCCACCGCGTGGAACTGCGTGTCCTGGGCGACCACGGCCACCACCGCGCCCTTGAGTTCCTGGGGAATCAAGGCTTCGACGGCGCTGCGCACCGCGGCGAAGCGCTCGGCGGTGAAGGCGCGGGCGGCGGCGGCATCCACCTCGACGCGCTCACGCTCGCGCTGGTTGCGCGGCGCGGGCTGCTCCGGAAGCGGCGGCGCGGCGGCGGACACCACTTCCGGCATGGCCGCGAGCTTCAGCGCCAGCGACTGCACTTCGGCACGACGAGAATCCACACGGCGCGCCACCTCGGCGGCGCCCGCGGAAGCCTGGGCCGATGCTCCGGCGACGGCGCGCTCGCGCAGCGGTCCCGACAGCATCGGCAGATGAGCAACGCCCAGTCCGATGACCAGGAATGCGAAGACGAGGAACTTGAGGCGGACCATCGCCGTCCTTTTAGCCCGAGGTTGAAGGGTTCCGCTTATAGCGTTCACCGTTCGGCCCCAGCAAGATTCGGGCACTGGACAAGACAAGCCCGGCCGCCAGGTGTACGACCTGGAAGGCCGGGCTCTTGCCGCCGCCAACCGCGATTAATAGGTGGGAACGTCGGCCGCCACGTCCTCGGGCAGGCCGTTGGTGTGGACATCGCGCCGCTTCCCCAGCATGCGCTTGAGGCTCGTCTCCAACCGGTCACGCGATGCGTCGATGGCGGGGAACAACGAGTCCGCCGTCTCCGTCACATGCACCGAGGAGAGCCCGGGCAGTCGCACCGTGACCCGGCATTCCTTGTCCATGCCGCCCTTGGGCCCGTTGGTGTCCACCAGCGAGATGTCGATTTCCGCTGCCTCGTCATCCGCGAACCGCTCGATATGGCGCACCAGGTGTTCGTCGACATACGACTTGAGAGCATCCGACAGGTTCAGGTGCACTCCACGCAGCAACACCTTCATGGCATTTCCTCCGAGCCCAAAGATGGGCAGCCTGACGCCCGGTGGTGAGCCACCCCCTCCCTATTCATGGAGCCCCCATGGCGCTCCCCTGCTCTCCGGCCGGCTGGGCAGCGAAGCGCTCGCATCCGGGAAGGACGAATCCCCACCGCCGCGCGGGTTTCTCAAGGGCATGGGCGCCGAACGAATCAAGGTCTTGCTGGTCGAGGACGACGGGGACAGCCGGGAGCTGCTGGCGGAGCTGCTGGAGTCGGAGTTCGACGTGAAGACGGCCACGGATGGCCTGGCCGGCCTCAAGATGTTCGAGGCCGAGCACCCGGACGTGGTGGTGACGGACGAATCCCTCCCAGGCATGTGCGGCACCGAGCTCGCGCAGAAGGTCAAGGAGCGCGAACCCCGGGCCCGCGTCATCCTCGTGTCCGGTTACACACAGGTGCAGGGCTCCGAACACTGTGACGTGGTGCTGCGCAAGCCCATCGACGTAGAGCGCCTCAGCGCCGCGGTGTGCAGGCTGGGCGACGAAGCGCGACACTGAACAAAGTGACGGGCCCTGGGTGCCGTCCACGGAACCCAGACCTACTATTTCCCTCCAGACACCCACGGGCAGGAGGGACGGCGATGAAATACTGTGCGAGGTGCGGCTCCGAGTATCAGGACGGCGTCAACGCGTGCGCTGACTGTCCAGGCAACCCGCTCCTCGTGAGCGCGGAGGAGATGCGCAGCAGGGGGCTGCCGCTCCCGCATGAGCTGGATACCCGCGTCTTCGTCCGGGCCGGCTCCGCGGAGGACCCCTTCACCGCCGAGGTCTACGCGCAGCTCCTCCAGGACGCGCACATCCCCGTCCTGGTGCGCGCTGGCCGCTCGGGCGTCGTGGACAAGCTGACCACCGGCAACGTGCTGCCCTGGTGGGAAATCCACGTCCCCGCCGACCAGCAGGTCCGGGCCACGACGCTGATTGAGCAGGAGCGCCTGCGGGAGCTGGCCACCAACGACGAGGCCGCGGCCGCCGCCGAGGCCGAGGAGCGGGAGACCGAATCCCCCGCCGCCGAGGCCGAGGAGCGGGAGACCGAATCCCCCGCCGCGCCGCCACCGGCCTACTGAACGCGCTCAGGGCACCGGGCGCGCCACCGAGCCGCCGCTCGCCATATCGGGGCGGCGCGGCTCGAAGAGGCTGACGCCCGTCACCTTCCACTTCGAGTAGCGGCCGTTGCGGGCCAGGAACGTCTCCAGGTCCTCGTCCACCACGCGGTTGTAGCCGCCGCGTGAGGCGTGGCGCAGGTACGTGCGCTTCTTGCGCTGCACCACGAAGCCCAGGTGGGTGATGCGGGTGGCCTTCAGCGGCAGGTCCTCGCGCATCACCACCAGGATGGTGCCCGAGGGGATGTCGCGCGCGTGCGCCATCACCCGCTCCAGGGGCAGCATGTTCAGCGGGTACGTGCCCACCACCTGCTGCGCCTTGGGCAGGCCCAGCGCCTGCGACGAGCGCGACTGCCAGGTGACCTTCGTCAGTGACTTCGTCACCGTGACGGCGTCATCCCCCGCGTAGCGCCGCGTCACGTCCGACAGGAAGCCCTTGCGGATGTTGTTGGGCAGCCACTGCGCCTCCATGAGGTGGTTGCGGTCTTCATAGGTGGGCGCGCTCGCGTAGCGGATGCGCTCGAGCAGCGGCGCCACCTCGTCCTCGCTGCCCGCGAGGCTCAGCGCCATCGACTGCTCCACGAAGGTGAGACAGTCCACCGCGTCCAGCCGGAAGGTGGGGTCGGGGTCCACGCCCTGGCCCTCGCCCAGCGGCGACAGGACATAGGGAGTGTTGATGAAGCGCTCGCTCATCCGCAGCAGCCGCCCCGCCAGCGGCGCGTCCGCGTCCTCCGACACGAGCGCGGCGCGCGCCTCCGCGCTGAGCCCCACCCAGCCATTGGGCTTCACCGGCCGGGCCGTGGCGAGCTGCTTGGACGCCGAGGGCGATTCCAGAAGCGCCTCGGCACCGGGCCGGGCGTCCACGTCCTCCGAGGGCGTGGGGGCCGCGGGCGCCTGCGACAGCAGGGCCGCGGCCAGGACCGCGACGACGTTCATTGCGCGACACCCGCCTTGCGGAGGATGGCCTTGCGCCGGTCGTCACGCAGTTGGAGCGTCTCCAGCTCCCGCTCGTACGCGAGCTTCTCGTCGGACTTCGCGTTCCACGACGCCAGCACCAGCCACTCCAGCATCGACGCGTCCCCGCCCTCGTGGAGGATGCGGGCGGCGCTGGCGGCCAGCGCGCGGTCCTTGTCCTCCAGCAGCGGCTTGAGCGCGGGCGAAGCCTTCTTCGCGCTGACGCCTTCGTAGAGCTCCAGGCCCTGCCGGCGCACGAAGCGGTCGTCCGAGCCGAGCAGCTTGCCCGCGAAGGCGAAGCCCTCCGGCGAGCCCAGCCGGCACAGGCCGCGCGCCGCCGCGAAGCGGGTGCTCTCCGAATCGCTGGCGAGGAACTCCTTGAGGGCCGGCGCCTGCTTGGCGTCCCCGGCCTCCCCCGCGGCGGCGAGCAGGGCCGCTCGCACCTCCAGCTCCGGCTCCTTCCGGGCGGTCTTCACCAGCAGGACGCCCATCTTCGGATTTCGCGAGGCGCCCAGGGCCCGCGCCGCCTCGCGGCGGACCCCGCTGCTCTTGTCCTCCAGCAGCGGCACCAGCACCTGGGTGAGCCGGCTGTTGAGCTTCGCCAGGCCCTGCGCGGCGTACATCCGCACCGCGCTGTCCTCGTCCGACGCCAGACCCGCGAGGGTGGGCTCGGCGGCGCGCGTTCCCAGCCCCGCCAGCACCGCGGTGAGGTTGCGGCGCAGCCGCTCCTCGTGGACGGTGCGCAGCGTGGTGGCGATTTCCCGGGCCGCGTAGGCCTCCTCGCGCAGGAAACGCAAGCGGGAGACGGCCGCGGGGACGGCGCCCCCCTGCACCACGGTCTGGATGACCGCGTCCGTGTCCGCGCGCCGGGAGTTCCGCTTGGCGGCGGACGCCGGTCCGGACAGGGCGGTCCAGGGGAGGAGCAGCGAGAGCAGGAGGACGAGGCGGACGGACGGAGGCACGGGCCCCCGACGATGGCAAGGGCGGCGCCGGCCGTCAAAGTCCCGCCACATGCCCGGTCCCCCGGCCGGCACGTCTGCCCGATTCTTGACCCTCCAGGGGGCGATTGATACGACCGCGAGGTTTCACCTCTCTCTCAAGGCGCCACCCTATGAAGAAGATGATGGCGTTGGTGGCGGTGTCGGGGACGCTCACCGCGTGCGGCCCCGTGAAGTCCACCGCGAATATCCTGGACGCTGAAGTGCAGATTCAGGCCGCGCGCACCGCCGGGGCGGAGAAGCTCGCGCCCTACGAGTGGACCGCCGCCAACCTGTACATCGGCAAGGCCCGCGAGGAGGTGGGGTACTCCGACTATCAAGCCGGCGTTGACTTCGCCGTGAAGGCCTCCCGCTACGCCAACGAGGCCCGCGAGAAGGCCATGGCTGTGGCCGGAAGCACCGAGCCCGGCGGCCGTACTCCGAACCCGTGATGACCGAGCGCTTCCCGATGACGCGTCCTTCCCTGGTCACGCTGCTTCCCCTCCTCTTCTCCCTCTCCTGTGTCAGCGGCAGCAAGATTCGCGCGGACACGGAGGTGCTCTCGGCCAACGTGGAGCGCGCCCGCCGTAGCGGCGCCCTGCGCTGCGCGCCCGTGGAGTTGGCCACCGCCGAGGCCCACCTCGACTTCGCCCGTGGCGAGCTGAGCCAGGGCAACAGCGGCCGCGCCGACACCCACGCGCGCACCGCCGACGCCGCGGTGAACCGCGCGCTGGAGCTCTCCAAGAACTGTGGCC
This sequence comes from Myxococcus sp. NMCA1, assembly GCF_026810205.1. Taxonomy (NCBI): domain Bacteria; kingdom Pseudomonadati; phylum Myxococcota; class Myxococcia; order Myxococcales; family Myxococcaceae; genus Myxococcus; species Myxococcus sp. NMCA1. The sequence continues at coordinate 6,686,309 of NZ_CP113950.1, forward strand.
CGCGCCAGGTGCTGGTCCGCGACCGGCCGGAGGCCTCGCAGCCGCAACAGCCCCAGCAGCCGCAACAGCCGCAGGTGGTGGTCCGTATCGAGGAGACGGACAGCGACGGCGACGGCATCCTGGACAAGGACGACCCCTGCCCCGACCAGGCCGAGGACATGGACGGGTTCCAGGACGAGGACGGCTGCCCCGACCCGGACAACGACAACGACGGCGTGCTGGACGGCAACGACAAGTGCCCGCTCACCCCTGGCGTGCCGGAGAATCAGGGCTGCCCGGCCGAGGCGCCCAAGGACCGCGACGGCGACGGCATCCCCGATAACGAGGACAAGTGCCCCGACCAGGCCGAGGACAAGGACGGCTTCCAGGACGAGGACGGCTGCCCCGACCTGGACAATGACGGCGACGGCATCGTCGACACGGCCGACAAGTGCCCCAACGAGGCCGGCCCCATGCAGAACCTGGGCTGCCCCATCGTCGACAAGGACGGTGACGGCATCCTCGACGTGGACGACAAGTGCCCGGACGAGCCCGAGGACAAGGACGGCTTCCAGGACGAGGACGGCTGCCCCGACCTGGACAATGACGGCGACGGTACGCCGGACGTCCAGGACAAGTGCCCGAACGACGCCGGCCCGGCGGAGAATGGCGGCTGCCCGGACAAGGACACCGACGGTGACGGCATCGTGGACCGGCTGGATGCGTGCCCCGAGGAGCCGGGCGTCCAGGAGGAGCGCGGCTGCGCCAAGCAGTACAAGATGGTCGTCATCAAGCGCGACCGGATTGAAATCAAGAAGCAGATCCTCTTCAGCTCCGGCTCGCACAAGATCTACGGCAAGCAGAGCACCGCGGTGCTCGACGACGTGGCGCAGGCCCTGCGCGACGCGCCGTGGATCAAGCGCATCCGCATCGAGGGCCACACCGACTCGATGGGCAATGACGCCTCCAACCTGCGGCTGTCCCAGCGCCGTGCGGACGCGGTCATGGCGCAGCTCATCCGCCGCGGCATCGACCCGGGCCGCGTCCAGGCCGTGGGCTTTGGCGAGACGCAGCCCATTGCCCCCAACAGCACCAAGACGGGCCGCGCGATGAACCGCCGGACCGAGTTCAAGGTGGCGGAGTAGCAGCCGCCCTGCCCCGGCCGCACCTGGCCGGGGCACGACGCACCAGACGCCTCCGGGGCCTCGCGCCCGCGGAGGCGTCGTCGTTTCGGGGCTCAGCCGTCCTTGAGCAGCTCGTGGAGGACCTCGGTGGCATACGCGCCCCGAGGCAGCTCGAAGGTGAGCCAGAGGTCCTCGCCGTCCGCCGTCTTCTCCACGGTCAGCTCGGGCGAGCCCAGGCGGACGCGGTAGGGGCGGCGGCTGCCTTCCGTCTCACCACCGCCGCGCTTGAAGTCCTCCGGCGTGACGCCCGCTTCCGTCAGCAGCCGCGCCTCGAGCTCGGCCACGGCTCCGGCGGAGGCCGTCATCTTCGGCCCGAAGAGCGGGCCTGCCGGGCTCACCTCGAAGGCGGCCACGCGGGGGCCGTCCACCTCGGGTGACTCGCACACGAAGAGGCCGCCCGTCTCCTCCTTGCGCAGCACGTCGCCGGCGAGCGCGGTGGCCAGCGTCCCCGCGTGCAGCCGCGCCGCCAGCGCCTGGTTGAAGAGGCGCGACTGGAAGGCGGACAGGTACAGCTTGCGCTGGAAACGGTCCGGCCGCTTCGGCAGCCGCTGGCCCAGCACCAGCAACCGGCCCAGGTCGGCGTTATCCCCTGCCCGGCCGAAGCGCTGCTCGCCGAAGTAGTTGGGCACGCCCTGCGCCACCAGCCGGGAGAACGTCTCCCGCGCCGCGCCGGAATCCTTCACGTCGCGCAGGCGCAGGCGGAAGCGGTTGCCCCGCAGGTGCCCGGTGCGGAGCTTGTTGCCGTGGCGCTTCGTCCACAGCACCTGGACGCCGTCCAGGGCGAACTCCGGCACCTTCGGCTCGGCGCGCGCGGGCACGGACACCAGCTGCCGGGTGATGGCGTGCCGGTCCTTCATCCCCGCCACGCCGATGTCGTCCTCGGACACGCCCAGCGACGCGGCCAGCGCGCGCACCAGCTCGCGCGTGTCACGGCCCCGCTTCTCCACCCAGAGGTAGAGGTGCTCGCCCTCGCCGGAAGGCAGGTAGGCGGGAACCTCCTCGACCTCGAAGTCCTCGGGAACCAGCTTGAAGGCGCCCCCACAGCCGGGCACCTCCGCCGTCAGGCGCGGCCAACCAGAATCCGTCACGATGCCTCGAGCGTGGACAACAGTTCCTTCACGCGGCGGGCCAGGTCCTCGTCCGCGCGAGACTCCAGCAACTCACCGGCCTGGAAGAGCAGGAAGAACATCATGTCGCTGAGCGCCTGCCTGAAGGTCGCCAGGGGCTCACTGCCCAGCTGCGCGCGGTGGCGCTCGAAGCTCTCGATGAGCTTGTTTTCCGGGAGGCTGCCGTCCGGAGCGAAGGCCAGCCCCTCCAGCACCGGCGACGACGACAGGCCCTGACCGGAGAGGGCCGCGTTGGCCGCGGCGATGAACTCGCGATCCATGCCCTGCTTGGCCACCTCGTCGCGAATCTCCCGGAAGATGAAGTTGAAGACGCGGGCCACCGGGCGCGGATCCACCGTCACCACCGGACGCGCGGGCGAGCGGGCCGGAGCCTGCGCCGTGCGCTCGGCCGGCTGGGGAATCGGCGTCGGGACGCCCGGGCCAGGAACCATCAGCGGCTTGTCCGTCACCGAGGCGAAGCCGCCCTCCAGCAGGCGGAAGACCACCTTGGTGATGTCGAACTCCGACAGGCGCGCTGCGTGCCCCAGCTCCAGAATCGTGCGCCGGCCGTCGAGCAGGCCCAGCACCCGGTCCTCGTCCTCCTCCAGCTTGCCGTCCGAGGCGCGCTTGCGCGTCACGTACAGCCGGCCGTGGGGGATGCGCTTCCGGAAGTGCGCCATCTCGTCAATCTTCCGGATGCTGTCCATCAGCAGGCTCTGCGTGGACAGCTGGATGATGTGACCGGACTTGTCCTCCACCGGCTGGTCGATGAGGAAGAAGTTCCCCTCCCGGCACAGGACGATGGCATGGAAGATTTCGCTCACCTGGTGGGTGACGCACTTGAAGAGGTCGTGCGACTTGAGCAGCCCCTTCTCCACCAGCGAGCGCCCCACCTTGGAGGGCGGTTGCTCGCGCAGCGCCGCCTCCACCTGGGCGCGCTCCACATAGCCCATCCGCACCAGCACCTCGCCCAGCCGGTCGGCCGGGTCGTCGGAGGAGGCGCCGCGCACCTCACCCTCGCGCAGGGTGACGGAGCGCTCTCCGCCCGGCGAGTGGACGCGCACCACGCCGCTCCAGCGCGACTGGCTGAGGAAGGCGATGAGGTCCGACAGCGGGAAGCCGCCCGCGTCCCCCGCCAGCACCACGCGCGGCGCCGGGATGGAGCCGCCCTCCGCGGGCGTGCGGGAGAACACCAGCAGGTCGGGCGCCGTCGCCATCAGCGCGTACGTCCCCGAGCGTCCCGCCAGCGGTGAGGGCACATGCCGGTCCTCGGGGACGAGCTGCGCCGACGCGTCGATGCGGAAGCGGGGTGTCATGGCGGCGTCAGTCAGCCGCCCAGGCGTTCTTGTTGGCGGACCACTCCAGCTCGTCTTCCAGGCTGTGCGACAGCATCTCCGCCTCCACGAAGGACAGGTCCAGCGCGCGTCCGTTGAAGTACACGGAGGGCGTGCCGCCGATGCCCGCCGCGCGGCCCTGGCCGCGGTAGCCGTCCAGCTCTTCCTTATACGCGTCCGTCTTCAGCAGCGCCGCCAGCTTCGCGCCATCCAGGCCCAGCGACGTCGCCAGGGCGGCAATCGCATCTGGCTTGAGGTTGGACTGGTGCTCGAAGAGCGCGTCGTGCATCTGCCAGAACTTGCCCTGGTCCCGCGCCCACAGCGCCGCCTGGGCGGCCGCCTTCGCGTTGGGGTGCATGGACAGGGGGAACGGCAGGTAGCAGAAGCGCACCTGCTGCGCGTGCTTCTTGGCGAAGGCCTCCAGCACCGGGCGGGCCTTGGCGCAATACGGGCACTCGAAGTCGGAGAACTCCACCACCGTCACCGGCGCGCCGGCCGGGCCCATGCACATCCGGTCATCCACCTTGAACTGCGCCCGCGGGTCGCGGAAGGCGGAGTAGTACGTCGACAGGGAGAGGATGACCTCGGTGGCCGGGCTTCCCTCCGACACCCTGCGCGCGGCCAGCTGCGCCATGCGCCGGGCGTGCTTGCAGGGAGTGTGCGACTTCAGACAGGCGCCCAGCGTGTGGGGGCAGCCGCAGTAGCAGAACTCGTCATTGAAGACCGTGCCCAACTCCCGCTTCGCCGTGGGCGACAGCGAGGAGAAGTCCATGCCCGGGATGCCCGACACGGCTGCGGCCGGGTCCATGGGCGCGGCGGCCGGCTCGGCCGGGGCCGGAGCGGCGGGAGCCTGCGGGGCCGGGGCGGGCGACGCCGACTGCCCCCCCGTCGGGGCCGCGCTCTCGGGATTCTTGCACCCCGAGGCCGTCAGGACCGCGGCGGCCAGCAGGGGAACGACACGCTTCCAGCAGGAAAGGAGCACGCGGCGGGTCTTAGCGATGCGCGCGGGGCTTGTAAAGCAACGCCAGCCTTGGCAGGGAAGCGCCTGTTCATCATGCCCAGAGTCCTGCTGTTGCATACCGGGGGTACGCTCGGAATGGCCGGGGGGCGCCCGTCCGCCCTGAAGCCCGCGGCCTTCTTCAAGACACTCAAGGCCCGCGTGCCGGAGCTGTTCGAGCTGGCTGACATCGAGCTGGAGCTGTTCAGCAACCTGGACAGCTCGGAGATGCAGCCGGAGCTCTGGAGCCGGATGGCCGCGCACCTCCATGCGCGCCTGCCCCACTTCGACGGGGCCGTGGTGACCCATGGCACGGACACGCTCGCATACACCGCGAGCGCCCTCTCCTTCATGTTGCGCAACCCGCCCTGCCCCGTGGTGTTGACGGGGTCGCAGCGGCCGCTGGGCAAGATTCGCTCGGACGCGCGGCTCAACCTCATCGACGCGGTGCTGTCGGCGCTGCAGGGCCCCCGCGAGGTCACCATCTGCTTCGACTCGCGCCTGTACCGGGGCAACCGGGCCCGCAAGGTGAAGGTGTCCGAGTACGACGCCTTCGACAGCCCCAACTTCCCCGTGCTGGGCACCCTGGGCGTGGACACCACCTTCGAGCCGGGCCTCAAGCCCCGCGGGGCCTTCCGCCTCTATGAGCGGTTGGACCCCAAGGTCTTCCTCCTCAAGGTATACCCGGGGCTGGACCCGGCGCTGCCTCTCCAGTTGCTACCGCACGTCCGGGGACTGGTGCTGGAGGCCTACGGGGCGGGCAACTTCCCAATCGCCCCGGAGCTGGGGCGCTCGCTGAAGCCCCTCTTCCTCCAGGCGCGCGAGCGGGGCGTCCCGGTAGTGGTGGTGAGCCAGGCGCACCGGAATGGCGTGGACCTCTCCCTGTATGAGTCCGGGGCGGCGGCATTGGAGGCCGGGGCGATGGGCGGCGCGGACATGACGCCGTCGGCGGCCCTGGTGAAGCTGATGCAGGGGCTGGCCTACCACTCCGGCGCGTCCGGGGCCCTGGCACGCTACATCCAGGGCCCGGTGGCCGGAGAATTGACCGTCGGAAGGCCGACAGTCGCCCCGGAGGCCCCCGCCAGCCCCCCCGCCACCCGGCGGTCCCGAGGAGAGTAGTGGAGAGTCGGGCAGTATGCTTGCCGCCGCGAAAAGGCGGCCCGTAAGATGGGTGCCGCGATGTCCGAGGAGAAAACTTCCGTCCATTCGATTTCGGACCTGCTGGGCAGTGCCCAGCAGCAGAGTGCCTATCTGATCGTCATCAGCGCCAAGTCCGCGGCGGGCATCGGGCGCATGTTCAAGCTGGACCGCTCCGAGGTCGTCCTGGGGCGCAGCTCCGAGGCGCAATTCCAGGTCGAGGATGACGGCATCTCCCGCAAGCACGCCAAGGTGGTGGCGCTGGGAGACGGCCGGTTCCAGCTGGTGGACCTGGCCAGCACCAACGGGACGTACCTCAACGGCCTGAAGGTCAACGCCGCCCCGCTCTACGACGGCGACAAGATCCAGATCGGCTCCAACACCGTCCTCAAGTTCTCCATCCAGGACGCGCTGGAGGAGCAGTACCAGCGCAGCATCTATGAGTCCGCCACGCGTGACGGCCTCACCCGCGTCTACAACAAGAAGTACTTCCTGGAGACGGTGCGCAAGGAGTTCAGCTACTGCCTGCGCCACCGGGTGCCGCTGTCGCTGGTCCTCTTCGACGTGGACCACTTCAAGAAGATCAACGACGCGTATGGCCACCCGGCCGGTGACTACGTGCTGACGCGCATCGCCCAGCGGGTGAGCGACACGGTGCGCACCGAGGACTTGCTCGCGCGCTACGGCGGCGAGGAGTTCGCGCTGATGCTGCGCGAGTCCGCCGAGGACCAGGCCCTGGCGTGCGCGGAGCGCTGCCGGTACGCCGTGGACAAGGCCGACTTCGTCTTCAGTGGCACGCCCATCAAGGTGACCATCAGCCTGGGCGTGGCCACGCTGCTGGACTCGGACTTCTCCCAGCCCGAGGACCTCATCGCCGCGGCGGACAAGTACCTGTACCGGGCCAAGCGCGCGGGCCGGAACCGCGTGGACGCGAAGGCCATCAGCGGGCTCTGAGTTTCGGGCGCGGGCCCTCCCCGCCCCCTACTGACCGAAGCCCAGCCTCCGCAGCGCCTCGCGCGACACGTGCTTCACATGGGAGTCCGGATCGCGCGCCGCTGCGTCCGACAGCGCGGCCGCGGCCTGCGCTCCACCAATCCGGCCCAGGGCCGTTGCCGCGGCCACCCGCACAGCGGCCTCCGCATCCGCCCGCAGGCACCCCGCCAGCGCCTTCACGTGCGAAGCGCGCCCAATCTGCTCCAGCGCCTCGGCGGCAGCGGCGCGCACCACCGCATGGTCCGACTCCAGCAGCATCGCGGCATCATCGCCCCGGGACGTCTGCCGCTGAAGCGTCAGCAACTCCAGTGCAGCGCTCACCACCTCGGGAGCCCCATCCCCCAGCGCACGCGAGGTGGCCTCTGACACGCCTGGGTGCCGCGTCGTCAAACCGCTCAAGGCCCGCACGGCCCCCGCGCGAAGCAGCGGCTGCTCATCTGCAAGGAACGGCTCCACCGAGGACACCCTATCCCGAGCCCCCTCGCTACAGTCCGCCAGCTGTGCCAACGCAGCGCCTCGGACGGACGCGGCCAGCGCCTGGTCCCGAGCCATCCCCAGGAAGAAGGCCGCACACCCCTTCTCCCTCGCCATGGCCTCCAGCCACGGCCGCGCCTGCATCGCGTCACTCGACTCGATGCGCCGCTCCGCCGCCGTGCGCAGCGGGACGCCTTCCGCATCGGCCAGCGCCCGCGCCGCATCCCGGCGCACCCACCGGTCGGAATCGCCGAGCGCCCGCTCCAGCTCCCGCATCGCCAGCGGCCCATACACCCGCAACGACTCCACCGCGCGTCGGCGCTGGAGTGGATCCGCCACGGTCAGCTCCGGCTGCATCCCCTCCAGCTCCTTCGAATACACAGCGAAGAGCCGGTTGATGCGCGCCTCCTCCGCGGGCTTCGCCTCGTCCAGCAGCATCCGCCCCACCGACGACCGGCTGCGCCCCGCCACCACCTTGAGCGCGCTGGCGCTGACCGCATCCACGCTCTCCGGCCGCGTGGCCATGGCGTCCAGCAGGACGCGTGCGGGCTTGCGGCCCAGGAACCCGGCCAGGTGGGCCAGCGCCGAGCTCCGAACCGCCAGGTCCTCCGCGTACAGCTCCAGCTCCAGCGCTTCGCGAATGGCCTCCCGCCGCCCCCACACGCGGGCCGCGGCATTGGCGCCGCGAGGTCCGGCATCTCGCAGGAACTTCGCGGAGGAAGCCCCGGCCTCCGCCGCGGCGCGAGCCGCCGTCAGACACGCAGTCAGGTTGGACGACACCGGCTCCGCCATGACCCAATCCGCCAGGGCCCGGCGATCCGTGACGCCCTGACGCCTGGCATCCGCGCGCACCGCCGCCCACCTCACCCGCCAGTCCGGATCCTTCATGGCGGAGACGAGCGGCGCACGAGGAATGGGCCGCTGCCCCGCCAGGCCCTGCACCCAGGAATCCACGCGGCCTCCCGGCAGGCAGCTGCCGCAGGTCCGAGCGCGCAAGGCCGCGTCCGTCACGTGCCGCTGGCAGGACATCCAGCATTCTCGGGTCGGGGTCCCACCTTGCTGCTGGCCGGTCGTCAGGAGTACCACCAGGAGGAGGGCTGGGCTCACGAGGCGGACAGTGTAGTTCATCCGACTTAGCGTTTTCGTCCAGCGTCCTTGCGTTTTCCCTCCCAGTGGGTCATACCCGCTGCCCCTTTTGATCTACACCCACATCTACGTACGGCGGAAGGAGGTGACTGCATGCCCGGTATCCGAGTGAAGGAAGGAGAGTCCATCGAGAGCGCCCTCAAGCGTTTCAAGAAGGCCACCGAGAAGGCTGGAATCCTTTCCGAGATCCGTAAGCGCGAGCACTACGAGAAGCCTTCCGTGAAGCGGAAGAAGAAGGCCCTCGCCGCCAAGAAGCGCGCTGTGAAGAAGGCCCGCAAGTCGTTCTAGGCGCGTGCCTCGCGCGTGGAGCCGGGGCGCCACCGATGTCAGGTGCCCTGGCTCCCGCCGTCGAAGTCCCCCTGAACAACGTCTTACCCTCCGGAGCTGCGACCATGGCCACCCTGAAGGAGCGGATCGACGCGGACCTGAAGGACGCGATGCGGTCCAAGAGCGAGCTGACGCTGAGCGTGCTGCGGATGCTCAAGAGCGCGGTGAAGTACAAGGAAGTGGAGCCCGGCGCCTCCGCCCTGGATGACGCGGGAGTCCTCACTGTCATCGCCGGCCTCATCAAGCAGCGCCGTGATTCCGTGGAGCAGTTCAAGACGGGTGGCCGCCCGGAGCTGGCGGAGAAGGAAGAGGCTGAAATCAGCATCCTCCAGAACTACCTGCCCAAGCAGCTGACCGCCGACGAGCTGGCCGCCGAGGTCCGCGCCGCCATCGCCGAGACTGGCGCCAAGGGTCCCAAGGACATGGGCGCGGTGATGAAGAACCTCAACGCCAAGATTCACGGCAAGGCGGAAGGCCGAGCCATCTCCGAGGCCGTGAAGTCGGAGCTCGCGAAGCTCTCCTGAGCCCTCCACCATTCTGAGGTCAGCGCTGGCGCTGTCGGGAAACCGGCGGCGCCTTTGCATTGAAGGGCTGGACAGGGATGCGGAAACTTGCTCCCTCGGCCCCCCGTCATTAAGTGCCTGGGTCAGTCCCGCCGCGCCACCCGCTCACCCCAGCGGAAGTCGCGTGCAGGGGCCTCAGGAGTCCACCCCATGCCGCAAACACCCCCTGCCTTCGCGAGCGCTCCGGCTTCCGCCCCCATGGGGATGATCCGCCAGGTCGGCGGGTGGGCAGGCGACGTCAGCCCTGTCAGACAGGATGCAGGCGCTGGGCCCGCCCAGGGGTGGGCCAGGGGGTGGGAGTCGTGATTCCTGAGCACAAGATCCAGGAGGTCCTCGAACGGGTGGACCTCGTCGGGCTCATCTCCCGGCATGTCGACCTGAAGAAGGCCGGGCGCGAATGGAAGGCCTGCTGTCCCTTCCATCAGGAGAAGACGCCCTCTTTCTACGTGGTGCCGGAGAAGCGCTTCTATTTCTGCCATGGCTGCCGCGCGAGCGGCGACGCGGTGTCATTCGTCCAGCGCTACCTGGGCAAGACGTTCCTGGACGCGGTGCGGGACCTGGCGCGCGACCTCGGCGTGGACCTGGAGGCCGAGCAGGACCCCAGCATGCGGGAGCGGCAGCAAATCAAGGAGGCCACGGACCAGGCCGCCGAGCACTTCCGCGCCATGCTGTGGCAGCATGACGAAGGCCGCTCCGCCCGCGCCTACATCGCCAGCCGCGGCGTCTCCGAAGAGACGGCCATGGCGTTCGGCCTGGGCTGGGCGCCCCTCGAATGGGCCTCACTGACGGAGCGCTTCCAGAAGCTGGGCATGCTGGAGTGGGCGGCGAAGGCCGGCCTGGTCCTCAAGCGCAACAGCGGCGACGGCTACTACGACTTCTTCCGCAGCCGAGTCATGGTGCCCATCCGCGCGCCGGAGGGCCGCCCCATCGCCTTCGGTGGCCGTCTGGTTGGCGCGGATGAAGGGCCCAAGTACCTCAACTCGCGCGAGTCCCGGCTCTACAACAAGAGCGAGACGCTCTTCGGCATGGACCAGTCCCGCGACGAGATTCGCAAGCGCAAGGCCGCCGTGCTGGTAGAGGGCTACTTCGACGCCATTGGCCTGCACCAGGTGGGCGTGCGGCACGCGGTGGCGCTGTGCTCCACCAACCTCACCGCCGGACACATGCAGGTGCTGAAGCGCGCCGAGGCCCGCGAGCTGATTCTGCTGTTGGACGGGGACTCGGCCGGCCTTGCCGCTGTCGAACGGCTTTCCGGTCCCCTGCTCGCCGCGGGGGCGACCGCGCGAGTTGCCCTGCTGCCGCAAGGGGATGATCCAGACACCTTCGCGCGTCGAGAGGGCCAGGAGGGCGTGGAACGGCTGCTGGAAGGCTCCCACCCGCTCACCGGCCACCTGTTCGCCTCGCTCCTCCCGGAGGGCAAGGCCGCGAGCTTCGAGGAGAAGATGGCAGCGCTCGAGCGGCTCAAGCCGGTGGTGGGACAGGTCCCCGTCGGCCTGGTGCGCGCCACCCTCTTCAGCGCGGTGGCCGAGCACTTCGGCTGGCGGCCTGCGGACGTGGAGGCGGCCCTGCGCAGCAAGGTGCCCCTGCCCAAGCCCGCCGGCGGGGACGCACCTCCTTCGAGCCCCAACCGTCCCGCCCCGCCCCTGGAGAAGCCTCCCCCCGCGCTGGAGTGCTTCTACGTGGGCGCGGTGTTGAAAGAGCCACGGTTGATGGCGCGGGACACCTTCCGCGTGTGTGACGAGCTGTCCCACATGGGCCTGCGCATGGCGCTGGCGCATGCGACGTCGGGGCACGGCGCAAACGATGCGCTCTTTGAATCCTCGGAAGCCGTGAAGCGCGGCATTGAAAGCGCGCTGCGGCAGCTCCCCTCGGAGCCTGTTCCCCTGGAGGCGGCGTTCCTCTCCATCTGCAGGGAAATCATGGTGCGGCGCATCGACGAGCGGCTCGTTTATATAAAGCGGGCGACAGAGCAGACCCCGGGGGCGTTCGACCTGACAGAGGAGACGCGCCAGCTCCTGGCGGAGCGCGTGGAACTGTTGGCGCTCAAGAAGCGTGTCCTGGAGGAGCTCAAGCCTGCCTCCTCGGGAACAAAGGCGCCCATGCAACCGGTTTGAGTTCGCGTTTGTAAGAAACCCTGACTTTGCGGTAGATCGGCCGGCTCGCCCAGGCCTCAAGCCCCTGAATTTGCTCAAGGAGAAGTACCCGAATGCCGACGCAGAAGCCCTCGAAGGCGTCCGTGAAGCCGACCAAGAAGAAGGTGGATCCGGTGATCCGCAAGAAGAAGGCTCCGGACGGTGCCGCGGCGAAGGGGGCCAAGACGGGCGCCGAGGAGAAGGAAGAACTCGTCGCGAGGGACGTCGTCGCCGAGGCGACGGAGAAGCTCAAGAAGAAGAAGAAGGGCGTGGCGCCGGCCATGGGCGATGACGTGGACCCGGAGGAGGCCGCGGAAGAGGCCGCCGCCGCCGTCCAGGTGGACCCCGACGCCGTCGAGGACGACATCGAGGAAGATCCGGTCGCCGAGCGCAAGGAGGTCAAGGACCTGCTCGCCGCTGGCCGTGAGAAGGGCTTCCTCACGTACGACGAGGTCAATGACGCGCTCCCCGCCGACATCGTGTCGTCCGATCAGATCGACGACGTGATGAGCATGTTCGGCGACAACGACATCGAGATTGTCGACGCGCAGAAGGCCGCTCAGAACAACGAAATCAAGCCCACCGTCACCGTCGAGGAAGAGAAGGAAGACGCCGACGAGGACGAGAAGGACGAGGACGACGAGCCGGGCGGCAAGTCGAACGACCCGGTGCGCCTGTACCTGCGCAAGATGGGCAGCGTCAGCCTGCTCACCCGCGAGGGCGAGGTCGAAATCGCCAAGCGCATCGAGGACGGCGAGAAGGAAGTCCTCCGCGCGCTGCTGGCGTGCAAGGTGGCCGTCGAGGAGATCCTCGACATCGGCAACAAGCTGAAGACGGCCAAGCTGCGCGTGCGCGACGTCATCAAGGACGCGCCGGAAGAGGCGCAGTCCGAAGGTGCCGAAGAGGCGCCCGAGGAAGTCGGCGAGGGCGACGCTCCGGCGCAACTGGCGCAGAGCGAGCTCAACAAGATCGAGCAGATCTGCAAGCAGATCGAGCGCTTCCGCAAGTTCGCCCAGGACTGCGACGTCCTGGAGGAGGAGCTGTCCTCCAAGAAGAAGCTGACCGAGGTCCGCAAGAAGGAAGTGAAGCAGGAGATCAAGGACCTCCGGACCAAGATGATGGAGGTCCTGGAGGAGATGCGGCTCAACAAGAAGCAGGTGGACCGCATCGTCATCAACCTCAAGGCCCTCATCGAGCGCGTCGACAAGGCCGAGGACGAGCTGCGGGATTTGGAGCGCCGCTACGACTGCTCCATGAAGGAGCTGCGCCCGCAGTTGAAGGAGTCGCGGGAGAACCCCAACATCGGCAAGAAGCTGCAGAAGCAGCTCAACCTCACGCCGGAGCAGTTGGAGGTCCTGGACCGCGACGTGCGCACGGCGGTGCGGAAGATCAAGAAGGTCGAGGAGGAGGCCAACCTCCCCGTCGAGTCGCTGCGCCGCAACTACGACGCCATCCGTCTGGGTGAGCGCCGCGCCGAGCGCGCCAAGAGCGAGCTGGTGGAGGCCAACCTGCGGCTCGTGGTGTCCATCGCGAAGAAGTACACGAACCGCGGCCTGCAGTTCCTGGACCTCATCCAGGAGGGCAACATCGGCCTGATGAAGGCCGTGGACAAGTTCGAGTACAAGCGCGGCTACAAGTTCTCGACCTACGCCACCTGGTGGATTCGTCAGGCCATCACCCGCGCCATCGCGGACCAGGCCCGCACCATCCGCATCCCGGTGCACATGATCGAGACCATCAACAAGCTCATCCGCACCAGCCGCTACCTGGTGCAGGAGATTGGCCGCGAGCCGACGCCGGAGGAGATCGCGGAGAAGATGGAGCTGCCGCTCGACAAGGTCCGCAAGGTCCTCAAGATTGCGAAGGAGCCCATCTCCCTCGAGACGCCGATTGGCGAGGAAGAGGACAGCCACCTGGGCGACTTCATCGAGGACAAGAGCCTCGTGTCGCCGGCCGACGCCGTCATCAACATGAACCTGGCGGAGCAGACCCGGAAGGTGCTCGCCACGCTGACGCCGCGCGAGGAGAAGGTGCTCCGCATGCGCTTCGGCATCGGCGAGAAGTCCGACCACACGCTGGAAGAGGTGGGCCAGGACTTCGAGGTGACGCGCGAGCGCATCCGTCAGATTGAGGCCAAGGCGCTGCGCAAGCTGCGCCACCCGAGCCGCTCCAAGCGCCTGCGATCCTTCGTGGAGAGCTGAGCCGCTTTTGAGCTGAGCTGAAACGTGGGCCCCCGCTCCATTCGTGGACCGGGGGCCTTCGTGTTTCTAGAGTCCGGGGCCGTGGCGCTCCGAGCGAAGACGAAGACAGCGAAGGCCGAAGCGAAGAAGGCTCCCCTCCCCTTCTCCAAGGCGGTGTGGCAGGCGGTCCGGGCCATTCCGCGCGGGCAGGTGCGCTCCTATGCCCAGGTGGCGCTCTACGCGGGCCGTCCTGGGGCGGCGAGGGGCGTGGGCCGGGAGATGGCCACCCTGCCCCAGAAGCCCGAGCTGCCGCTGCCCTGGTGGCGCGTCACGCGCTCGGACGGAACGCTGGCGCCCCAGGTGGCGCAGGAGCAGGCACGGCGCCTGAGGGCCGAGGGCATGGAAGTGGCACAGCGTGGGGACACCTTCCGCGTGAAGGTGCCCCGCGAGGCGCCGGCCCCTGGACTGGCAACGAAGCGGAAGCGCTGAGGGTGGGTGGAACGAGGCCCCTTGCCAGGACTGCGCGCCCGGCGATATGCAATCCGTCACGCGGTTGGTTGGCGCATGAGGGCCCTTAGCTCAGCGGTTAGAGCTGTCGGCTCATAACCGATTGGTCCCTGGTTCGAATCCAGGAGGGCCCACTCCCCTCAATGCCTCGCAATTTCTCGGGAATCTCTCTGGAGGTGTCTGTCCATTGCGCGGGACCCGCTGAGGTCCGCACCACCGGCGCACCATGCGAGACGCCCACGGCCAACGAGAGCATCGCTGCAAGGGGCTCCTCGGCGGGTCGAAAGCTGAGCTGCTCCAGGCCTGCGCGCATGTCCTCGACGTCAAGGTGGCCGTAGACGCCAGCCGCAACGGTGGGCGAGGCGTGCCCAAGGATGCGTCGCACCACTGCCAGCGGCACCTGCGCCTTGAGCAGCAGCGTTGCCGTGGCTCCCCCCTCGACAAGCTGGGCCCGGTTCATCGCGGACCGGAGCAGCGCGGCAAGGTCCACGTTCGGGGAGTGCATCGAGCCATCCGAGCGAGGGAATACCAATTCCGAGGGGCCCGCGCTGGATGGCCTTGGAGAAGAGGCCCTGTGCGAAGCCGCGCAGGTTGTTGACCGACTTGGGCGAGAGGTCGGCGGCTGCGGCGGAGAGCGCCTCATCAAGGCGGGATGCGGTCACCTCGGGGAGCGTCAACGCGCCCAGGCGGGGCCGAAGGTGCTTCTCTGCCGCGCGCCGGTCTCCCTGGGAGCGAAGCAGCCCGGCGAAGCTCTGCGCGTACCAGTCGAGCAACTCCCCGGCTGTCGGGCTCCACCTCCTGCAGACAGACGATGTCCGCGTCCAGCCCTGCGATCCGACGGGCCAGCGCATCCCGGCGCCACTGCAACCGCGCATAAGAGGAATAGGGACTCAGTTGAGGGTGGCGGGCAGGAGCAGAGCGGACGAGGACGGCAGCTGATGGGGGTCGACCGAGCTGTGTGCCAGGCCGGTGGAGCGGCCGCTTGAGCCCCCTTGGGGTACACGCCTCATCCCACGAGGGGCGCGGCTGGGGCCTGGGCCTGTTGGCGATGGATTGAGCCTCAACACCACGCGGCCTGGGGTGGCCCTCGCGCCGGGGCCAGCCTTGCACTCGCCGTGGGCAGTCCCAGGTGCTCCAGAATCGCTCGCCCCCCTCCCGCCTCCTCACGTACGCCAGCACCCGCCGCATGCCTCCCCACCTCACGCAGGCGCATACGTCGAAGTCCAAGGTCCTCCTCAGCAGTTCTGCCAATTCCATACGCGCCGTCCTCTCCCTCATCGGCTCCTTCCTGGCCGCTGCCTGAGGGGCCACCCTCCCCGCCTCCTCTCCTGCTTGGGGGACGCCGCCGCCCACGTAAGGCGAGGTGGAGCGACAAAACCCGGGGAGACTCAGGGGCACGTGTTCGTGTCGACCGACGTCCCGCGCTCCGCGCTGACGGTTCACTGCGCGGACAACGCGAGGTGGTTCCGGTCGTCGGAGAAGGCGCGGCGCGGCTTCTGCTCGACGTGCAGGGCCTCCCTCTTCTGGGACCCGCTCGACACGCGCATGCACGACTGGATCGGCATCGCGTTGGGCGCCTTCGAGGGCCCCACCTCTGCCGAGCACATATCGCGAATCGCTCGCTTCACCATCGGCCGGACGCGTCGCGCTCGCGATCGGCCGGGGCGAGCAGCCCCGCGACCGCGAGCGCGCGTAGCGCCAGGGCGCTTACGGGGTCGGCGGCACGATCTCGCGTGCCGAGGGGTAGGCGAAGTCGACCCGCCGCCAGCCGTCCACGCGGAACGTCGTCTCCCAGCCGGCCCACGTGGCCGCCCGATCGTAGTGACCGGTGCTCTCGCCGTCGCGGTCGTGCCATTCGGTGAAGAGGCGGAACTCGTTACGCGGCGTGCCGGAGGCATCGAAGGGATTGGTGTCGAGGAACAGCAGGTTCCGGGTGCCGCCCTCGACCAGATACGAGACCACCTTCACGCCGAGCCAGCGACCTTCCTGCAGCTGGTAGTCGAAGGAGGGCGTGAGCGAGAGGTGGTCGTAGGTCGGGTGGTCGAGCTCGCGGTAGGCCTGGGGCGAGGCGCCGCCGAACGGGACGTCCATGCCGACGCAGCTCGAGCGCGCCACCTCGGGCTTCGTGTGCTGGCCGCCGCGCATCTTCCAGGACATGGAGTGGTGCGTGCCGTTGTCCTCGTGGACGCGCACGTAGACGGTGGCCTCGAAGTTCAGGAGATCGTCGGGGCTGCCGATGAAGCCGTTCTCGAGGGCGCCGTCACGCCAGGTGAAGGACTGCTCGCCGCCGCCGGGACGGAGGTGGAGCCGCACTGTCTTTCCGGCGGGCTTGCCGCTCGCGTACGTGACGCGGTGGCCGGTGGTCGACCAGTAGGGGACGCCGGATTCGAGGCCGGGCGTGGCCTCGTCGCCTTCCATGTCGAAGAATGGCTCGGAGTCGGTGGGGTCGCCGTCGCCGAGGTGGAAGCTGCTGCCGGAGGGCTCGGAGGGGAACAGCATCCCCACTCCGTGCGGACCGACCTCCGCCACGGGAGCGGGAGGAGTGGCCGGGGCGGCGAGCGCAGGAGCGGCGGTGCCAATGACAAGCGCGGAGATGAACGAAGCTCTGAAGAAGTTTGGGATCGTCATGGACGGCGCGAACCGCGTGCGGTGACGAGATCATCCCGAACGGGGGGGCGGCGAAGCGTGCGGGTAGGCGAGCACGCGGCTCTATGCGCGGAGCCCGTTCGACTGCCTTCCCGGGTGCGTGCGTGCTCCGTACAGCCGACGAGCCGAGCTTCTCACTCGGGGAAGTCCTTCAGCCGCGGCGGCTCACCCAGAGGAACGCTGCTCCTGGACGAGAGGAGCACGGAGCTCTCGTGGTCGGCGCGCGCACCGCGCTCCGACCACGAAGGTAGCGGAAGCGCCGCCTGCGACGCTGCCGATGATGTCGATGGTGGGCACGAAGACGAGCGGACCGAGGGGAACGGGAACGAGGGAGATGGAGGCGACGTAGAAGTCCCGCTCGGAGTCGAGCGTGGCGGCGCCGCGGGCCTCGATGTCCGCCCAGAGCGATGGGCTGACAGCGAACTCCGCCCGCGCCTCGGGGAGCAGCGCCTGGATCGCGCAGTTGGGGGACTTCGCCGGAGCTCAGCCGGGGGCTCTCCACCGGCGACGAGAACGACTCGCCGCTCTTCGACACCGGCGTCGGGACGCTGCTCTTTAGCGCGGACGGCGGCGGGACGAGGTTGGAGCCCTGGGTGCCGGACGGCACGCCCGGACGGACGGGGCTGGTCGCGGACCTCTCTCCGTTGGGGGGCTCCAACCCACAGGCCTTCACCCGAGTGGGCAGCACCCTCTTCTTCCGGGCCCGCTCTGACACGCGAGGCGACGCGCTGTGGGCCATGCCCGTCACCGTGGCCTGCCCCACGCAGGAAGTCCACGCCCGCTGATGCACCGCGATGTGCGAGGCTGGGGCGATGTCCCCGGAGGTCCTCGCGCTCCTGCTCCAGAACCGCCAGCGCTTCCTCGCCTTCCTGACACCCCACGTCGGGAGCGTCGAGGCGGCGGAGGAGGTGCTCCAGGCCGCGCTGCTCAAGAGCGTGGAGCGCGGGAGCACCCTGCGTGAGGAGGAGCGGGCGGTGGCCTGGTTCTACCGCCTGCTTCGCAACGCGCTCATCGACCGCTACCGGCACGAGCAGCGCCAGGGGCGCGCCCTGCGGGCCTTCGCCGAGGAGAGCCCCCTGTCCACCGCAGACGCGGCGGAGCTGGAGCGGACCGTCTGCGCCTGTGTCTCCACGCTCACCACCACCCTGAAGCCGGAGTACTCCGACGCGCTCCAGCGGGTGGACCTGGACGGGCAGACCCTGGCGGAGTTCGCGGAGGCGGCCGGCATCACCCACACCAACGCGAAGGTGCGCCTCCACCGGGCCCGGCAGGCGCTGGGCCGGAGGCTGGAGCAGTCGTGCGGAACCACTTGCTGCCGCAAGGGCTGCGTGGACTGCCCCTGCGAGGAGGCGGGCGGACTGTAACCGGGGCCCAGGCGCGTCGTCAGGAGGGAGAACTGGAACGAAGGAGCCGTTCTCCATGGCGGGACACTCGCACTCCCACTCGCACTCTCACGGGCACGCGCACGCCGCGCCCGACTCGCACAGCCGTGCCTTCATGCTCGGCATCTGTCTCAACCTGGCCTTCGTCGGCGTCGAAGCCACGTATGGCATCCTGTCCGGCTCGCTCGCCCTGCTGGCGGATGCGGGGCACAACCTGAGTGACGTGCTGGGGCTCGTCCTCGCCTGGGGGGCGAGCGCCCTGGGCCGGCGCAAGGCGACGGAGCGCCATACCTACGGCTTCCGGAGCGCCACCATCCTGGCCGCGCTGCTCAACGCCTTGCTGCTGCTGGTCGCGGTGGGCGGCATGGGCTGGGAGGCGGTGCGGCGGCTGGGGCAGCCCGCCACCGTGTCCAGCTTCACCATCATGTCGGTGGCGGGCGTGGGCATCGTCGTCAACGCGGCCACGGCGCTGCTCTTCTGGAAGGGCCGCGAGCGCGACCTCAACATCCGAGGCGCCTTCCTCCACCTGGCAGCTGACGCGGCCGTGTCGCTGGGCGTCGTCCTGGCGGGTCTCCTCATCTACTACACGGGTTGGGCGTGGCTGGACCCGGTGGTGACACTGGTCATCGCGGGCCTCATCTTCGTGGGGACGTGGGGGCTGCTCAAGGACTCCGTCAACCTCGCGCTCCAGGCCGTGCCGGGACACATCGACGTGCGTCAGGTGCGCGAGCGGCTCATTCAGACTCCAGGGGTGTCCGAGGTCCATGACCTGCATGTCTGGGCCATGAGCACCACCGAGGCCGCGCTCACCGCGCACCTCGTCATGCGGGAGCCGCGGCTGGACGACGCCTTCCTCGACGACGTGAAGCGGCGGCTCCATGACGAGTTCGGCATCGAGCACATCACGCTCCAGGTGGAGGAGGGGGCGCTCACGGGTTGCTGCCAGCTCGCGTTCGAGCCTGCCTGACGCGGCGGCGCGGAGCCGGCCGTGGTGCGTGGCGAAGGCCTCGTAGGTCTCTGGGATGTCCCGGATGCACATGTGGCGGCCCATGGCTTGGAGATGTCGTAGGCGCATAGCGCATAAGACGAATAGGGACTCAGTTGAGGGTGGCGGGCAAGCTGACGGAGATCGCCACCGCGTATATACGCCTGCCCATGCCGCCTGCGCGGCGAGCCGTGACCTGGTCAGAGCACAGCCATGGCCGCCTTGAACGTCAGTCCGAACAGCACCAGTGACGACAGCACGAAGAGCGCGAAGCGCAGCTCGATCTTGTTGATGAGCGCCTGCACCAGGCTATGCACCACGCGCAGGCCCACATAGCTCCAGGCCAGTAGCAGGTTGAGGCCAGTTCCTTCGCCCAGCAGGGCCAGTGCCAGGGTGATGGCGTAGAAGATCGTCGGCTGCTCCATCAGGTGGTTGTAGTTGTCGGCCTTCCAGCGCACCTTGGCCGGCAGTTGGCTCATCTGCTCGCCGCGCGGTGCATACGGGTCGGGTTTCATGCTGACCTTGAACATGGCCGGCAAGCGAGTGGCATACATCCATGCCCACATGACCATGGACCAGGACACGAGCGCGACGATGGGAGCGAGAATGGGGCTGTGCATGGTTCCTTCCCTGCCCCATGCCGCGGCACGGCGCAACTCGTGGCTGGCCACCTGAATCCGGCACACTTGCCTCCGGGTACGCGGGGGGCCATTCGACAGAGGGTGGAACGCTGGCTGACGACCACGCTTCTCGCTCTCAGGGCTAGCTGACCCGCCTGCAGTGAGACACCTCGCCGAAGGTGCAGGTCGTCGAAGCAATCGAAGTGGCGAAGACATGGACCAGTCGACCCGTGGGCCATGTTCGAGGCTGAGCCTGGGCGCACCGGGAACGGAATAATCCCCGGAAATATCCGGCGCGGGCTCCGTTCCCATCGCTGACAGCCTTCACGACCCCGCCGAGGGCCCTCGCTCCTGCCAGAGCCTGGGCCCGCGCGGTGCACCTTCACGCTGACCCAGTGGCCCACGTACATCGCCAAGGCAGACGCGGCCTGTGGTGCGTCCACGGGCCCCCCGTGCCCCGACCCGTCCAAGCCCATCTCCACCACGAGCCGTCACAACAACTTCGGCAATGACGTGGCCACCGCCTGCAACGCGAACCCGCTGTTCCACCCCGCGGACACCTCACTGAACTCCGTGAAGCTGGCGGCAGCCGCGAAGTGGGCGACGATGACGCCGAAGAACTACGAGCCCTCGCCGCTCTATGTGCAGCAGCCGCTCTGCCGCGCGTGTGACGACCTGGCGCTCACTGCCGCATCTACCGCCGTGCAGGTCACCGCCAAGTACGACTGTCTGGTGAAGCAAGGGCTCGCCTCGGGTCTCCCTGCCGGAGCCGGTGGCGCGCAGCTTCGCACGGAGGTCGTCTCCCGGCTGAAGCTGCTCTTCGAGGCGCACGGGCACCAACTGACGCCCGCGCAGGTGCAGTTCATCCGTGGTCTGTACCTGTCCGACCCGTCCGCCAACACGAACTGCAGCGCGGGCTTCATCCCGCCGTCCACGCCCGGCTGCGGCACGAGCCTGACGGCGCTCACCGCCCCCCCCTTCACGTGCGCCAGCACCCGCCGCCAAAGCCGCCCGGGAGGCTGGAGGGGGACAGCGGGGCGGTCAGCTTGGAATGCAACGGGCGAGCGTGTCGCAGATTCGCGTAAGCTCGTCCGGCGTGTGCGCGGCGAACCCGAGCCGAACGGCGTCCAGGCGTCCCTTGGGAAGATAGGTGGAGCCTGGGGCCATCAGCAGGTGCTCCTCACGCGCCCTTGCCACCAACGAGTCGATGCTCCCCCTGCGCAGGGTCAGCCACAGCGCCAACCCACCCGCCGGCACGGAGTAGTCGAAGCACTCGTCGAGCGCAGGCGTCGCGCGGAGCCGCGAGAGGAGGTGATCTCGGCGTGCTTTGTATTCTCGACGGGCTCGCCTCGCGTGACGCTGGAGTGTCCCGTCTTCGAAGAGTTCCGCGATGGCGTGCTCGAGGACGACGTCACCTTGTCGTTCGAGCAGCTCACGCGTTTCCTTCAGCTTGCGAATGCACTCCTCCGACGCGACGAGGTAGCCGAGCCGCACGGTCGGCGCGAGCAGCTTGGACAGCGACGCGATGTAGACGACGCGCCGCGAGCCTCCGGTCGCGTGGAGCGGTAGCAGCGGCTCACCTTCGAAGTGGTACTCGTAGTCGTAGTCGTCCTCGACGATGGTGAAGTCGAAGTGCTCGGCAAGCTGCAGCAGCTTTATCCGTCGTTCCGGCGTCATGGAGACCGACGTCGGGTACTGATGATGCGGCGTCACGTAGACGGCCTTCAACTTGCCCGACAACCTCCGCGCCGTCTTCTCGAGGACGTCGGTCCTCAAGCCCTCGCCATCGATGGGGATGTACGAGACCTTAGCCCCCGCAAACTCGAACGCGCGCCACGCAGGTGCGTAACCTGGCACCTCCACAGCGACCACGTCGCCACGTTCGAGCATCGCCAGTGCGTAGAGACCGAGCGCGCCCTGCGCTCCACGAGCGAGGAAGATCTCATCGATGGTTGTGGAGAGCCCGCGAGCCTGATTGACGAAGCTCGAAATCACTTCGCGGAGGCTCGGATCTCCTGCTGCGTCGCCGTAGCCCGCCGCCGCTCGGCTGAGTGAGCGAAGCGCCCGCGCGTATGCGCGCGCCAACTCGGCCTGCGGCGCGAGCCGAGGGTCCGGCAACCCATCGGTTATCGACACGAGGGAGGTGTCCCGACGGGGCCAGGCCGTCTTGCGCTGCGTGGGCAACTCGACGTCAGCGATCGCCGAGCGCGGTAGGGAGGCCGCCACGCGCGTTCCAGAGGCGGGGCGCGTCTCGAGCCATCCCTGGGCGACGAGTTCGTCAACCGCCGCGACGACCACCTTCCGATTCACCCCGAGCTGGTCTGCGAGGGTTCGGCTTCCTGGTAGCATCGAGCCCGGAGGGAGCCTCCCGCGCTGGATCTCGTGGATGAGCGCTCGGGTGAGCTGCGTCTGCTGCGTTACGGACGTGTCCCGTTCGAGGGTGAAGTCGAAGCGCCACGGTCGCCTAACTGGACCCTCGTCATTATTGACTCTGGGGCTGTCCATGGGGCCAGTCTCCCGCTACTCACGAACTCGCGCAAGGACGTGCGCGCTCCAGGAGGTAGCCATCAGCACCCCGGCATATTCACCTGCGTACAGCGTCGAGGACTTTCGGCGCAACCTGGCGACTGTTCGCGGGAGCATCGCCGCTGCGTGCGCGCGCGTTGGTCGCGATCCGGTCGAGGTCCGTCTCCTGCCGGTCAGCAAGACCATGCCCAAGGCCCGCATCCGCATGGCCTACGCGGCTGGCTGCCGCGAATTCGGCGAGAACAAGGTCCAGGAGG
Source organism: Myxococcus sp. NMCA1 (assembly GCF_026810205.1). Classification (NCBI taxonomy): domain Bacteria; kingdom Pseudomonadati; phylum Myxococcota; class Myxococcia; order Myxococcales; family Myxococcaceae; genus Myxococcus; species Myxococcus sp. NMCA1. Next base: position 6,708,784 of record NZ_CP113950.1, read on the forward strand.
CGTTGGGTAAGGCCGAGGCGATGGCAGATCTCACCGACCTGCGGTGGTCGGTGATCGGGCACCTCCAGACGAACAAAGCGAAGGTCGTCGCGCGCTTCGCCAGCGAGTTTCAGGCGCTGGACAGCCTTCGCGTCGCGGAGGCGCTCGATCGACGCTTGCAGGTGGAAGGGCGCGCGCTCGACGTGTTGGTGCAGGTCAACACGTCCGGTGAGGCCAGCAAGTTCGGCCTGCCGCCGGATGAGGTCGCCCGCTTCGTCCGCGAGTTGCCCGCCTTCTCCTCGCTGCGCGTCCGTGGGCTGATGACTCTCGCGCTGCTGTCGGCCGATCCGACGCGTGTGCGTCCGTGCTTCACGCTGCTTCGGGAGCTGCGCGCGCGGCTGCGTGAGGAGGCGCCGGCTGGCATCACGATGAACGAGCTCTCGATGGGGATGTCCGGCGACTTCGAGTTGGCTATCGAGGAGGGAGCTACCATCGTGCGCGTGGGGCAGGCGATCTTCGGCCCTCGCGAGCTGCCCGACAGCCACTATTGGCCTGAGCCGAACGCGACCTCAGACCACCCGTCGTAACGACCGCCGAAGCCCCCGCCTCATCCATGCCGAGAGCCTCAAGCACAGCCGAGACGCGCTTCGACGGTCATCTGTCGATCAAGCGAGCGACATCCGATATTCGATCACACCAGGCTTCTCTCCGATCCAATCGTAGAGTCGTTGCGCCGTGAGATTGGTTTCTTGAGTATGCCAGTAGAGACGCCCGCAGTCCTTTGCGCGGGCGCGCTGCTGTACGAACTCGATGAGCTTCTTGCCTACTTGGCGTCCCCGTGTCTCTGGAGCGACGAAGAGGTCTTCGAGGTAGCAGAAGTCATTCTGCGCCCACGTCGAACGGTGGAAGAGATAGTTGACAAACCCAACGATTCGTTCGCCGTCCACCGCGACGGCCGAGTGCATTGGCTCGCGGTCGTCGAAGAATCGCTCCCAGGTCGCCTGGGTCACTTCCTCCGGCAAAGTGATCTTGTAGAATTCCAGGTAGCTCTTCCAGTACGGCAGCCATTGTTCAAAGTCGCCCCTCTCAACGGGGCGAACGATCGTGTGATTCTTCTCGCTCATTCCAGCGCTCCTTGTCGTTGGTTCTTGTCAATTTCAAACGTGAAGGCGCGCGATGCTGGGCATTGCCCTCGTCGCTCGCCTGCGGGAATCGAACCTTCCACGGTCGGGGCTATTACCGTGTCGCAAGTCCCGTGACATGCTCCAGAATTGAGAACTGGACGGGTCCAGATGGACGGGCGCTCCAATGGCTCGCCGCCGGGGTGTTCTCATTCTGGAGTCTCCCTCGATCCGACACGTTCTCCACGCGCACGACAACGGCATACGTGCGGCAGCACGGCCTCACCCGCTTCCTCGAGGACGCGCGCATTCCGCTGGGCTCCAACCCTGTGGAGAGAGCGCTCCGCGGCGTTGTCCTCGGTCGCAAGAACCACTACGGGAGCCGCTCGCATCGGGGCACCGAGGTGACCGCCGTGTTCTACTCCCTGCTTGAGTTCGCGAAGCTGTGCGACATTGAGCCCAAGGACGACCTCCTGTCCCGTCTTCTTCTCGAAGGCGGCGCTCGCAACAGTCAGAAGTGTCTCGAACTCGATCCCCTTGGGGACTTCGCGCATGAGACGAATAGGGACTCAGTTGAGGGTGGCGGGCAGGAGCAGAGGGGACGAGGAGGGCAGCTGACGGGGGCGTCCGAGCTGTGAGCCAGGCCGGTGGAGAGGCCGCTTGAGCCCCCTTGGGGTACACGCCTGTCCAGGCCGCCCTCCCACGAGGGACGCGGCAGCGCGTCGCGGTTGATGCTCGCGTCGCCGGTGAGCATGCCCACGCTCTCCAGCGCCTTCTAGAGCAGCCACCGATTCGAGTCCGCTGGGAAATCCGACACTCGTACCTCACGGACGGTCCGGGCCCCGACGAAGGCGCTGGGGCTCGGTCCACCCCGCGTCATTGTCCACGCACGCCAGAACGATGTGGCTCGCAAGGGCCGTGTGCCTACCGTTGCGCGACCTTTCAACCAACAAAGGGGCAGCCTGATGTTCCATCCGTGGCGTCTTGCCTTTCTCGCTGCCTGGGCCTCGTTATCGGTCGCCCAGGCACAACCAGCCTCCGTGGGACAATGGACCCCCGTCCAGAAGTGGCCGTACTCCGCGGTCCACACCCACGTGCTCCCCACCGGGAAAGTGATGTTCTTCTCCGAGTTCGGGGACGGAGACACCCCCACGCTCTGGGACCCGCAGACCAACGTCCTCACCACGCTGCCCAAGGCGGGCTTCAACATCTTCTGCGCGGGCCATGCCTTCATGCCGGATGGCCGGCTGCTCGTGGCCGGTGGCCACATCACGGATGACTCCGGCCTGCCCTACGCCGCCATCTTCGACCCCTTCAAGCTCACCTGGACGCGGCTGCCGAACATGAACGCCGGCCGCTGGTACCCCACCGTCACCACGCTCCCCAATGGGGACATGCTGGTGATTGGCGGCGCCAAGGAAGACAGGACCAAGAACCTGATTCCCCAAGTCTGGCAGACGTCGAAGAACTCCTGGCGCAACCTGACGGGCGCGAGCTTGGAGCTCATGTACTACCCGTGGATGTTCGTGACGAGCACGGGAAAGACGCTCATGGCGGGGTACTGGAAGCCCGCGCGGTACCTCGACACGAATGGCACCGGCTCCTGGACCTCCGGGCCTCGCACCAACTACGCCCGCAGCCGCAACGCGGGCAGCGCGGTGATGTATGACGACGGCAAGGTACTGATCACCGGTGGCGACAATCCCCCCACCAACAACGTGGAGGTTCTCGACCTCAACGCCGCGAAGCCCGCTTGGCGCACCGTGCGGCCCATGCGCTACGTGCGCCGCCAGCACAACAGCACCGTGCTCCCGGACGGCACGGTGCTCGTCACCGGCGGCCACAGCGGCCCCGGCACCGACAACCCCAAGTTCCCCCGCCTGGAAACGGAGCTGTGGAACCCCGTCACCGAGCAGTGGTCGGTGCTGGCGCCCGCGTCGGCCTATCGCGGCTATCACTCCACCACGGTGCTGTTGCCGGACGGACGCGTGCTGTCCGCGGGCAGCCGCAACGTCAAGACGATGCAGGTCTTCTCCCCGCCGTATCTCTTCAATGGCCCGCGCCCCACCATCTCCTCCGCGCCCGCGTCCATCGCCTATGGAGAGACCTTCCGCGTCAACACCCCCGAGGCGGCCAGCATCACCATGGCGTCCTGGGTTCGCCTGGGCTCCGTCACCCACGCCTTCGACGAGAACCAGCGCTTCATGAAGCTGCGCTTCACCGCCAGCGGCGGGGGGCTCAACGTCGTCGCGCCGCCCAACCCGAACGTGGCGCCGCCCGGCCACTACATGCTGTTCCTGCTCAACTCGAAGAAGGTGCCGTCGGTCGCGAAGATCATCCGCATCGGCGGAGGAGGCACGACGCCGCTCCCGACCGAACCTCCTCCCAACACCGGCTTCACCGCGGTGGCCTTCGGCTCCGAGTGGAAGTACGACGACCGCAACGTCGACCCGGGCTCCGCCTGGACGTCTTCTGGCTTCAGCGACGCGTCCTGGAAGAAGGGCCCGGCCCAGCTCGGCTATGGCGAGACGGACGAGGAGACGGTGCTGACGAAGACGACGCCGGCGCAGCCCACCGTCTACTTCCGCCGCAAGTTCACCGTCCACGGCATGGTGGAGCAGGCCACGCTCCAGGTGATTCACGACGATGGCGTGGCGGTGTTCCTCAATGGCACCCAGGTGTTCTCCAAGTATGTCGGCTCAACCGCGCACTCGGCCTATGCCTCCGGCACAGCTTCCGACAACACCTTGAGCCAGACGCCCGTCTCCGGCGCCCGCTTCGTGATGGGTGAGAACACGCTGGCCGTCATGGTGAAGCAGGCGAACGCCACCTCCAGTGACCTGTCCTTCGACCTGGAGCTGAAGGTGACCACCGACGGCATGCAGCACGATGCCCTCTTCATGGAGAGCCCCAACGGCGGCGAGACGCTGCGCCCGGGCAACGTCCAGATGCTCCAGTGGATGACCCACGGCGCGGGCGTCGACAACGTGCGGGTGGAGTTCTCGCCCGACGACGGGGCCAACTGGACCCTGGTCGACCAGGGTGTCCCCAACATCGGCTTCTATGAGTGGACGGTGCCGAACACCGAGACGTCCAAGGGCGTGCTGCGAATCTCGGACGCCTCGCGTCCGGACATCAGCGACCGCACGGACCTGCCCTTCACCATCTCCCGGACGCCCCAGTTCCAGGCCATCGCCTTCGGCGAGTACTGGAAGTTCGATGACAGCAACGTGAACCCGGGCACGCAGTGGACGTCGGTCAACTTCGACGACGACGCATGGCGCTCGGGCCCCGCGAAGCTCGGCTATGGGGACGGGGACGAGCACACCGTGCTCAACAAGACGAAGCCCCTTCAGCCGAGCGTCTACTTCCGCAGGAAGCTCACGCTCGGCGAGGCCATCCGCACCGCCAACCTCCGCGTGCTGCATGACGACGGCGTGGCCATCTGGGTGAACGGGACGCTCGTCTACTCGCGGTACGCCGACGACGGCCTCGGCCATGGCACCTTCGCCAGCCGCGTGTTGAAGAACGCCGTCATCAGCACGGCCCGCTTCGACGGCTCTGCCTTCGTCGTGGGGGAGAACATCATCGCGGTGATGGTGAAGCAGGCCAACGCGGAGTCGAGCGACGTGGCGTTCGACCTCGAACTGAACCTCGAAGCGAAGTAGCCACCTCGCGGCCCCGGATGTGACTCAGAGCACCTTCACCGCTTTGACCATGTCCGGGGCCAGCTCCTCGTGGGGAGGATGGAGAACCCCAGCCGCTCGTGCGCCACGCGCGTGCTCAACTGCATCAGCCCCGCGTAGCGCAGGAACACCGTCTGCTCGGAGAGCGTCCGGAGGAAGCGCTCCATCTTCGGCTCGTCCTCCGGACGGATGGGCCGCAGCAGCTCCTCGCCACTCTTCATCTTGAACGGGGACACGTACTGCTGCGGATAGGGCTCGATGGCGAGCCTGGGCAACTCCGCTTCCGTCACGTCGGGCGCATCAGACGAATAGGGACTCTGTTGAAGGTGGCGGGCAGGAGCAGAGGGGACGAGGAGGGCAGCTGACGGGGGGCGTCCGAGCTGTGTGCCAGGCCGGTGGAGAGGCCGCTTGAGCCCCCTTGGGGTACACGCCTGTCCAGGCCGCCCTCCCAGCCTCGGGAGTCGATGTTGCTCGACGCGGCGGAGATGCTGATGGCGCGGCATGGGCTGTGGGGACATGACCCCGCGCGCAAGGAGGAGCAGCTGGCGCTGTTGCGAGCACTGATTGGAGAGGACGCCACCGCGCGGGATGCGGCGCTGCGGCGCGTCCTCGCCGAGCCCGTCAAGCCCTGGCCCTGAGCGGAGACGGCCGCTCTCGGATGTCTGCAATCACTCCGTCAGGACGAACTCGACGCGCTCCTGCTTCTCGGGGTTCTCCTTCAAGAAGTCTTCGAGGAATCCACGGACGACCGCGTCGTCCGCATGCCCGAGCCGAGCAACCCGGTACGCCCTCGTGAACTCATCCGAGCTGAAGATGCGCCAGTGGATGACCTCCAACCAATCCCGGGCCCGTCCCCGCAGGACGCCGAGCATCCCGATGACCGCTGAAACATAGTCATCGGCGCCGAACGACTCCGCCATGCCGATGATCACCTTCATCACGTCGCCCGCTTCCGCGTCATCATCGAGATACGACAGCATCACGGGCAGGTAGCGCCGGTCCTTGCTGCGCGCCATGTCTCCCAGGACGCGCGAGAAGGCATCGACCTCCGAAGGCGTACTCAACTTCGAACAGGACTCCAGCTCCTTGATCCACTCCACCGTGCCTCCATCCCACCGCGTGGCGCGTCCCGCTCGCAGGGTCAGCGCGCCCGCTTCACCGCGACGAGTCAGCCCGGGCTCGAAGGTCTCTCGCGTGTCATCCGGCGCCACCAACGCCACGCCGCCAGGCGCCACGTGCTCGGCCGCCGTCGCCAGCGCGGCGCGCAGGTCCTCTTCCGACGCCATGTACTCGATGGCGTCGTGGATGAAGACGGCGTCGAAGGTCCGCCCCAGCCGCACGGTGCGCATGTCTCCCGGCAGATGCTCGCACTCGGGGTTGAGCGCGATGCTGTGCGCGCGCATCCCCTCCGAGGGCTCCACCAGGGTCATCCTGAAGTCCCGTTTGAGGTGGCTCGCGTTGTTGCCACCACCACTGCCCAGCTCGAGCACCGTCTCCAAGGGCTTCGTCGCCGCGGCGCGCAGCAGCCGCAGATACTCGGCGGCCTCCTCGGCGTAGTCCGAGGGGGGCGACACCAGGGGCCACCAGTCGGCCAGCTCGTCATAGAGATTCATTCAGCCTCCCAGGAATGGCGGTGCCATCTCGTTTCGAGAGCGCTACGGCGAACACCAGAGCCGGACCGTCCGGTCCGCCCCCAGCGTGGCGAGCTGCCCGGTTCGAGCAAAAACGACTCCGATGATGGATTGAGGCCACTGCTCTTGCGCGATGGAGGTCCCATGCCCCGACAACCGCTCGCGAACCGTGAAGTCGGAGGTCTTCCACAACAGCACCTCGGACTCGACATTCCCCAGGGCCAGCACGGAGCTGTCGGGCGAAAACGCCGAGGCGAAGCCGCGCGGGAGCGACGCGCTCACCCAGCCCTGGAGCCCGAGGACTTCGACCGACGAGAAGCCAGTTCCATCCGCGCTGCCAAGCCACCGCCCATTGGGCGAGAACGAGGGGTCAGGCCCCCCCGCATTGAACCCCTGGTCGAACGTTTCGCTCACCGTGCCCGTTGCTACGTCCCGGAGCCAGATTCGGTTACGCCCGGAGAATTGGTTGGTGGCGATGAAGCGCCCATCCGGAGAGAACCCGATCACCTGATCCTCCTCCACGTCGACGTCCCGCAGGAACCTGCCTGTGGCGACATCGTTCAGGAAGAGCTTGCGCCCCTCGATTCTCGCCGACACCGAGAAGTCCGCGGAGAGCGCCTGGTCCAGGAACGGCTGGAGCCGCTGGCCGGTGACACTGTCGTAGATCGCCGCGTCCACGCGGACCTTTCTGAGGTCCGGACTGAACTGGATGCGCCAGGGGTTCGCGACAGCAGGCGCCTCGACGGCGCTCAGGTCCGCCGTCCTCCACACCCCCAGGACTCCATCCGCGTTGCCCGCGAGGAGTGAGCCATCTGGGGAGAACGCCACTCGCCCTCGCATCTGCGGGCCCAGGGAGAGGGTCCGTACGAGCCCCAGGTCCTGAAGCGACTGGATGACGACCTCGTTGCCCCAGGGACCACAGCTCTGCCCAGAGCCATTGCACCAGAAGGAATCGACCCCCAGGTCCAGGATGAGCTCCGTGCCGTCGCGGCTGAACCCGAGACGACTCACGCGGGACGCGCCCTGTCTGGGAAAGACGTGCAGCTTCGTCCAGTCCTCCACGCGGTAGACCGTCACACCAGCCTCGGCCGCCTCCGCATAGAACCGACCGTCTGGGGAGAAGGCGCTCGCGTCGAGGAGCAGCGAGTTCTCCGAGGGCTTGACCACCACGCCGGTGTCAGCGCGAACCACCCTGCCCCCCGACGCCAGGAGCGCGCCATCCGCGGACCAGGAGACCTGCCCTCCCGACAGATTGGGCAGGCTCCTCGGCTCGCCCGCGGCCGGAACACCGACGACCCACACGGAGTGGCGCAGGGCGATGGCCAGCCCTGCTCCATCCGGAGAGAAGCTCAGGGATTGGACGACCTGCTCGTACTGTCGCTGCCAGGAGCCCAGCATGCCGCCATCCGCCACGCTCCATATCTTCACGATGGCGGTCTCGCTCGTCGGGCTGTCGAACCCACCCGTCGCGATGAACGCGCCGTCCGCGGAGAGCGCCACGCTCGTCGTCCGCCCCGCGTGCGGGTGCGCGAAGGTCCGGACAGGAGCCAGGTCCGGAAAGCTCCAGACCCGAGTCTGCGTGCGGCTCGCCGCCGCGAGGATGCGCCCGTCCTTGGAGAACGCCACCCCCACCTGTTGCCCCGGGAGGTCCCAGAGCGTGCTCAGCCGGCTTCCATCCCGCCGGTAGAGGACCAGTTGACCCGACAAGGTGGCCGCGGCCAGCACCGTGCCGTCAGGCGACATCGCGGACGCGACCAGCGCGCCGGCCCCGATGGCTCCACAGGGCCGGAAGGGCGCGGCGCTCGACACCGGGGGAACCGGGATGGGGTCGGGCGTCGAGGGCGGACTCCCTTCCGAGCAGGCGCCAAGAACCACCAGGGCCAGGACAGCGGAATGGCCGATGCGCATCACCGTGAGACTCCTGTGCGAAAGACGGGCGCGGGAGGCTCTTCGGTTCATTCCAGGAAGGCAAGCGACAGTCAGTCGGCGCGCGTCCGTCCCGGAGCGCGTCTCAGGTCCGCAGGACGGCGACCGCTTCCACCTCGAAGAGCATCCCGTCCAGCGCCAGCCGGGGGACGGGAATCAGTGTGCAGGTCGGCTTCATGCCGCCACCCCAGGCCGCGTCCAGTTCGGGGCCGATGATGCGGAGCTTCTCCTCCGTGTGGTCCACTACGAGCATCGTGAGCTTGGCGACGTCGCCGACGCCCGCGCCCACGGACTCCAGGGCCGTGCGGACGTTCTGGAACGCTTGTCGCACCTGGAGGCGGAAGTCGGGCTCGAGCACCCCGTTCTCACGCTCCCCTCCCTGCCCCGCCAGGTAGACGAGCCGGGTGCCGGGCGCCACCTGCGCCACGTGTGAGAAGCCATAGGGCGCTGGGTCGAACAGGCCCTTGGGGTTCGTCAGGAGCAGCGGCGACGTCTTCGAGGGTTCAGCGGTCTGTCCCATGATTCACCTGGATAGCGGAGGGAGGCCGCGACGGCGCTCCACCATCACGTGGCGCGTGATTCCGTCCCCACTCCGACAACGTGTGCACGGCATTGCTGAGCTCCGCGCCTGTTTGAGTGAGCGAGTATTCCACCTTGGGTGGCACCGAATCGAACACCGCGCGACCGACCACGCCGGCGGCCTCCAGCTCCCGCAGCTGCTCGAACAGAACCTTCTCGCTGATGCCGAGAACCTGGCGATTCAGCTCTCCGAAGCGCGTGGGCCCCAGATGCAGCGCCCATTCAAGGGTCGGCTTCCACTTGCCACCGATGACCGTCAGCGCCGTGCCGAGCCCGCAATCCGCAGCGCGCTGCTTTTTCGCCATGCTCCCACCTCCTCCTCATCCGGCACTTACAATCTTGTAAATACTTATCCTGAAACGCAATTCATCCGAATGACAGACGCACGCATCCAGCGCAGCGCACCAAGGGGCAGCGAACATGAGCAATCCACAGAGCGACGTGACGGTCATCGGTTTGGGCAAGATGGGCTCGGCTCTCGCGGGAGCCTTTCTGCGAGCCGGGCATCGGGTGACGGTCTGGAACCGCACCGCGAGTCGCGCCGGGGCCAGCCTTGCACTCGCCGTGGGCAGTCCCAGCTGCTCCAGTATCGCTCGCACCCCTCCCGCCTCCTTCTCGTACGCCAGCACCCGCCGCATGCCTCCACACCTCACGCAGGCGCATACGTCGAAGTCGAACGTCCTCCTCAGCAGTTCTGCCCTGTCCACACGCGCCGTCCTCTCCTTCATCGGCTCCTTCCTGCCCGCTGCCTGGGGTGCCACCCTCCCCTCCTCACCTCCTGCTTGGGGGAACGGGGCCTCCGCACCTGGGCGAGGTGCTGTCCCAGCGGCCCCGGGCCGCGCGCCTTCGCGGCGCTCGGCAAGACGCGCCATCCTGGAGGTCGTGTCGACGCGCACGCGGATGGACCACCCGAACGGGGTCTCGCCTGCTCCGCATGGCCCCCCGGGAGCTGCCACCCCCGGAGGGTCATGTCCGCGACCAGGACCCGATAGCGTCCGCTACCGACCCGGTCGCCAGACGCCGACGGGCTGATTATGGGCTGAGGGAGATGCTCCCCGACCAGTAGCCGTAGGAGTACGTGGTGACGCCATTGCGGGTGGTGCTCGCGTAGCTGCCCTGGGCCGGCTGGATGGTGACGGAGACCTGTCCACCGGTGGAGGGAATCGCGCCCGCGTGCACGGCCGCCGCGCAGACATCCGAGTCATCGGTGTAGAGGTCCGTGCCCCATACCGACGCCCCGAGGCTCACCGTCGGGCAGTTGCACCGGATGCTCGATCCGTTCTGCCCGCGGTAGGACATGATGTTGAAGCTCGAGCAGAGCGGCGGCGGCTGCGGCACCTGCGCCCCGATGAAGCGGAAGCTCCCCCCCCAGGCGCCGTAGGAGCTCGTGGTGACGCCGTTGCGGTTGGTTCCGATGAAGGTGCTCTGGGCCGGCTGGACCTCGAGGACCACCGCCCCGCCGCTGGTGGTCATCACCCCCGCGTGCACCGCGGCGGTGCAGATGTTCGAGTCATCGGTGTAGAGGTTCGTCCCCCAGACCGAGCCCCCGCCCCCCGAGGAGCAGGTGCAGCGAATCTGCGCCCCCGTCTGCCCGCGGTAGGCCGCGACGTTGACGTTCGAGCAGCTCTGGGTGGCGCTCTGGCCATAGAGGATGTTCAGCGCGGTGATGTCCGCGCTGGTGAACTCGCCGGTACTGCCGATGTGGGGGCAGGCGTTCATGACGGACCCGTCCCAGACGGCGGTGGTCGGCGTTCCCGGGATGTGGATGATGCCCACGTCCTCGTCCCCTTCGACGCCGGTGTAAGGTGGCACGCAGCTGATGCTGCGATCATAGTAGTCCGTGTGGCGCAGGCCGAGGGTGTGGCCGAGCTCGTGAGTGATGATGTGCTCGTTGATGTCGAGGGGTTGGTCGTTCATCGCGGGGATCATGTTGATGGACCCGTAGGGCAGGCCGTCCGAAGGGAATCCCGCCCAGTTTTCTGGTCGGATGGTGGAGATCTCCGCGGCGATGGTCGCGGAGCAGCCGGTCGTCGGACCGCGCGCGAAGGTGAATCGCAGACCGAGCGCATTGTAGTTGCCGATGGCCAGGTCGAGTCCCTGGCTCAAGTTGGGGGAGCTGCTGAACGCGGCCGAGGGGTTGATGCAGATCTTCGTCACCTGGGCGCCGACGAGGTTGGTTGAGCGGTAGTGCTCGGCGCTCCCCGGGGGAGTCTGAATCATCTCGCGGGACGCCTGGAGCGTCACATGCGCGTCGCCGCTCACGAACACGGCCTCGTCGATGACGCGGATGTCATTGGCCGGATAGCCGGCCTCGATGAGGTTGGAGATGATCTCCTCGTTCTCCATCCGCGGGTCCATACCGCCGCAGCCGACCAGCAATGCGACACCGGTCACCGCGAGGACTGCTGTCTGCTTGAACATGGATGCTCGTCTATCTGACTGCGGGGAATGCGCGCCGTCCGGCGTGGGCTTCACGCCGTGGCCGCGCGACGCCTCATAGCGCGCATTCGCCGGGTCGACAGCTCAAAGACTCGCGACACAGCGTTCCTCGGCATGTGACACCCCCGGGTATTTCAACGGCGTTCTTGTTCTCCCTCGCGTTGAGACTCCGCGGGTTCGGCCCCCTGGGGTGGACCTGTCCGCTTCTTCCTTCGTGCCGGGCGGCGCTTCACAATTAATTGCATGGGCACTGACACCGCTCGGATTCCAAGGGACCAGGAGAAGACTCACGGCTCCAGGCCGGGACCGGAGCGGGAAGGGGGCCCGGCTCGCGTGGCGGCGGGCGCCTCGCGTCAGGTGCGTCAGCTGCGCGCCCTCCAGGACACCGTCACCCGAAGCCCTCTCTGACGCGTCAACCCCCGTGTCAGCCCATGCCTCCTGACGTGTCAGGCCTGCGCTGGCGACAGCGCCTCGAGCCCCATTGCATCCGATGGCAGAGCAGACGCGCTGAGCAGTGAAGACTCTCTCCTCCTGGTCCCTCGCTTGCATTCCCACGACTCGCGGAGAAGCTCCCGAGCATCCGCAGTCCCCGTTCGAGACAATGGAGAGAGAGCATGAGAGGTTTTTCGCAACTGACCGCGCGTTGTGCTGGGTTGTGGGTGTTGGCCGCCGCCCCCGCGTGGGCGCAGCAGCAGGAAGAGGTCTGGCTCGACACCCGGAGCGCCGCTCCCGTGATGAGCCAGACGGTGCTGAAGCAGGGATGGCCGCATCTCGTCACCCTGCAGGGCACCTTCAACGTGTGGGGGAACAACATCGCCCCGGGCCCGCAGTCAGGCCAGCCCGAGCCCGCGCCGATGTTCCCAAGCCCGGGCGTCACCAACCGCAACGTCGGCCTCGACCCTGAGTTCGTCTTCGCGGGCGTGAAGCCCCCGGCGGCCGCTCCGCTCAGGACGAGCGCCATCCAGCTCAGCCTCGACGGAGGAAAGACCTGGGCGCATCCGGCCTCCACGGCGGCCTTCAACGCGGCCGAGCACAAGTATGGCTATGAGGTGACGGGCGGGGAGTCCGCGCTGCAGGTGCGCATCGCCGACAAGCCCGTCACCGACAACTCCGGGCGCTTGAAGATTGTCGTGGTGCCCGCCGAGGAACTGTGGCTGAACACCCGGAGCGCCGCCCCCGTTCCCAGCAAGCAGGTGCTCCAGAAGGGCAAGCCCTACCGTGTCACGATGCAGGGCACCTTCAACGTGTGGGGGAACAACATCGTCCCAGGCCCACAGTCCGGTCAACCCGAGCCCGCGCCGATGTTCCCGAGCCCGGGCGTCACCAATCGCAACGTCGGCTTCGACCCTGAGTTCGCCTTCGCGGGCGTGAAGCCCCCGGCGGCCGCTCCGCTCAGGATGAGCCTCGTCCAGGTCAGCGTCGACGGAGGAAAGACCTGGAAGCACCCGGCATCCACGGCGGACTTCAACGCGGCCGAGCACAAGTACACCTACGACCTGACGGGAGAGGACGCGCCCCTGCAGGTGCGCTTCGCGGACGCGCCTGTCAACGACAACTCCGGGCTCGTGCGAATTCTCGTGCTGCCCGGAGCCTGATGCGCCCGCTCTAGGAATGACGCGAAGCCGCCCGGACAACCCAAGGGCGGCTTCGCGGCGAATCAGGCGAGCGCCCTACGGAACCCGGGCCCAGGTCGAAGTCGAGCCCTGGCAATACTGCGTCAGCCAATTCCCATCCCCGCTGACCGTGATGGAAACAGGCCCCCATACCACGCTGGAGCCAGAGCAAACTCCACACTCACCTGAATAGGTGTTGGTCCCGGTCTTCACCAGGTTGCGGAAGCACTTCATACCCACCGACCAACAGTCAAAACCAGACCCCCTCTGGGCAATAAAGCCATCCCCCATCGAGTTGATGCTCTCCTTCCACCCCCCAAGCTCCCACGTCGCGACAACAGGCTCACCGACCAGCGACTTCTGCTCGACAGTGGAGAGGTCCTGTCCCTCCCCCCCACCCTCGGGCCCTGCGCAAGCGACGAACAGAAGCGAGGCAAAGGCCACAACAACAGACTGTGACTTCATTCTTGAACTCCTCAACTTAGGGGTGACGAGGTCCCAGACCTCAAGAACAAGCTACACTTTCAAACCAAAACAGCGAAATCCACTTCCAGACCCCAGACATCAATACAACGACGCTGAAGACATCCATCCCACGGGGCGGCGGGAGACCGCCCATGAGACGAACGCTCGGGCAGCCTCGTCTGGTTTGTAGATGCGAGACGGCTGCCGCATCGGGCTTGCGCGTGCGCGCCGCTCCCCTCTTCGAGCCCATCTTGCTCAACGACTGCACAGCGACCGCCGTCCCCTCAGCGGATGGCTGACCTGGCAAGCCCGGCCCTGACACCGGGGCCCGTCGAAAAGCGGAGCGAGGGGCGAGCCGCATGGCCCCCCCCTCCACGTCATACCTGTCTCAGCCTCGATGAAGAGAGCTTCAGCGCGGCATCACGAGATGCAGGTGAACCACACATACAGGACCCACGCCGCTCCCGAGGTCGCAGCTCCGCGCGCGAAGCCCGTCTCGAACCCATGATGCTGACACACCTGGTTCGCGACACTGCGCACAGCCGGCCATGGCGAAGTCAAGCTGAAGCCAGTGGACATGGCGGGGAAGGTCGTGTCGTTCGTGTAGGCACCCTTCTGCTGCGAGTTGGAGGCATTGATGCAAACCAGCCCCATGTTGTCCGTCACACTGTTGTGGTGTCCGGTAAGGAACCCCGTGTCATAGGGCATGCCCGACGTGCCGGTGCCGCATTCCTCGTGCGCGGCAGCCTCGGCCCGGAAGGACTTCTGCGCACCAATCGGCGTGACGGTGCTTTCCCACCATGCCGACAGACCCACGTCGTAGGGGATGTCCTGCCATCCCACCACATCCTCGGTGAAGCAATGAATCCCCATCAACTCACCCAACTGCGCCCCCGTGTAGACACCTCGCGCATACCCGGCCCAGGCACACACCGCTTCCGCGCTTCGGTTCGCGTACGCCCAGTCCACGTCCATGGTGTTCGTAATGGGGTACCCCGCCGCGCTGCGCATCGACGCCGTCGTATCGAAGAAGACGATTCCCGCGAAGGCCGGAGCCGCGGTCAGTGTGACGATGGCGGTCGCGAGGGCTGAAACGAGCTGGGAAATTCGTACGGCTCCGAACATTCTCTCTCCTGATGGACAATCGGCCAGAATAGCCAAACGCAATACGATCCCCAGTGTGATTCCTGGTCGTCACCAATCGCAATCCAGACATGCTGCAAGATTCGCCCGTCACTTCATCCCTTTCCAGGTGCAGCAAGGCGCATCCCCGCCTCGCCTCGGCCTGAGTTCCTTGATGCGCTCGAGCGGTTCGAGGCGGCGCAAGGGGCTGCGCGGACTGTCCACCGGACGGGAGCTTCGCTCGGGCGACCCCGCCGCGGCCCTCCGACGTCACGATTCTTCATGTCGGCGTCGAAGCGTTCGCGCTCCATCCCGCCCAGGTCGACCCGCGAATCTCACGGGAGATTTAGGCGGCTCTGAAGTCGCTGCACTCCACCCGTGGACAACGCCGGATGGGGGACGGGACACGGCCGCTCGTCTACATCAGATTGCCATTACCGCTCACCACAGGAGAGCCTCATGTCCGTTCGGAGAATAGTGAAGCACCTTCCATTCGCCGCAGTGGTTGCTTCGACCGTGGCATTGCTTGGAGCCTGCGGGGAGCCACTTGCCGCCGACGAAGATGGAGTCGACTCGGGAGACACCATTACCGCTCTCGAAACACCACCTCCAGCAGCGACTATGAGCTGCACACACAATCGCGACACAACCGTCATTACATGCACCGGAGGTGCAAGCAATAGCGTGTCACCGCATACCTATCAGTGGCAAATGGCGTACGACCTAGATGCCGATCCTTCTCCAGAAAACTGGCCCTGGGATAACGGCACCACCACCTACACCGAGTGGTGCACAACGGGCTTACAGCAAGGCGGAAGGTTCTTCTATCTCTACATCCGCTTCCGGGTCCTCGACGCCAACAACTACGTATCAAACTACGTAGAGAAGAAATATCGGTGTTGGACTCCGAATCCGTAGGCCGTCAGGCTCAATTGGGCATGTAGAGCGCATTTCAGATGCGCACCCAGTCCCAGAATCTGTATGGGCCTGATTGAGCCACTCCCGAAAGACGCTCTCATTTAGGGAAGGTGACGCCTCCCGTCGACTTCCCAAAGCACGGCCCCTCGGTGATTGCCGGGGCCATCCAGCGACTGAGCGTCTCTCAGCTCAAGCGCCACAAGCTGTGCCCGCGCGCATGGTTCTTTCAAAATGTCCCAGCTCCAGAGCTCATTGGGCTTCGTCGCGTGCAATTGGGGCACCGGGTGGTTCGGGTGGCGCAGCTGGTTGCGGCGCTCACGCACCTCGTGACTCTCAGCCAGCACCCGGTACATGGTGCGCTCGGAGTACAGGTAGCGCCCCTCATCGAGCAACTGCGCGTAGACTTCCGCTGGCGCCACATCCTGGAATCTCGGCTCATGCAGCGTCGCGAGCACCTCGGCCCGCTGCTCAGGGGCCAGCGCCCGAGGCGAGCGGCTTCTGCGCACCGGCCCGTGCTTGGGCCGTGCTCGTCGGTAGTAGGTGGCACGCGGCAGTCCCAGTGCCTGGCACACCGGCGCCCCAACCTCACCGGGCTGCGTGCAGCGGTCTGCCTCCGCCAGCACCCGCAACTTGTCCTCCGCCGTGAAGCCTCGCCGCCTGGCCTTCTCCTCCACCTCGGTCTCCCTGACCCGGGCCGCGTCCACCACTGCGCTCATCGTTCCTGCCTGGGTCGCCCTGCACACTGAACTGCTGGGTACGAACTGTCTCACTCACGTTGGCAGAGAGGGGCTGCGCGAGGCTTCATTCAGAAGCACGCCGCCAGAAGAGCCCTTCTCGCACGAAGTGCTCATGAACCCAGCGCTCGCTGGCGGAGGACAGCTGCCATTCGCCACGTCCCTCAAGGACCAGGATGTCACAGCGCGCAAGCATGGGGAGCATGGTCCGCTGCGAGCGCTCATCCTCGAAAGCAGCGCCTGCGTGAGCGAAGCGCCCGGGTGTGCCCAGTGCATCGTTCAGCATGAGGCCGTAGGGGTCGACGAGGACGGGCGCCCCCTCTGGGATTCCGGGAAGCCGCCCGGCGGCGATTGCCCAAGCCGGTTCGAAGGTGCAAAGGGCTGAATCCGGGGGGACGGAGGCCCGGAGTGAGCTCCCGAGCGTGAGCAGGAAACGGTCTCGCTGATTCGCAGAGCGGATGGCCGCCGGCAGCGGTGAGAGTGCGATGAGCATCACCGTGGCGGCGACGAGCGCGGCTTGCGTGCGCGAGCGTGTGTCCGCCCAACGTAACACCACGGAGCCCCCCAACCCCGCGAGGACCGCCATGGTAGGCGCCAAGTGAGCGTTGTACTGGGCCCAATAGCTCTTCGATGACAAGAAAGTCACGAGCGTCAGAACCCAGGCGGCCGCGAAGAGTCGCTCGGCGACGGCCTCCCTTCGACGAGTTCGGGCCAGGGCCACGACCAAGGCCCATGCACAGAGGACGGAGAAGCCCATGCGCCCGTCGCCCAGAATCATGAGAAGCCGGTGCCAGACATCCGGCTCGCCATCGGGAGGGCGGAGCAACTGGAACCGAAGAAGGCCATCGAGCATCGCGGCGGGGGCGAGGGCGAAGAAGGGGCCCAGCCAGACCAGTCCCACGGCTGCCGCGACAAGCACGACCCGTAGGGCACGCCGTCCCTGGCCCTCCATGCCGCGAGCCCACACCGCGGCGATGACCCAGGCGCCGGCTGTCAGTTTGATGGCGCACGCGGTGGCAAGCAGGGCTCCGGCCAGGAGGTCCCTCTTCCACCGTGAGTCATCAGCCCCATGCCGCAGCCAGACCCATGCCATGCCAAGACAGGTGAGGTTGAGCAGTGGCTCCAGGAAGGGCCCGCGCTCGGTTGCGGCCGCTTCTGGAAAGACGGCATAGGCGAGCGCGGCCACGACGCCTGCCCTGACTCCCCATTGCTCCTGAGCAATGCGTCCGCACAGGAGCGTGCTCAGTGCCCCGATCCCAGGGGCGAGCCAACGGACCACCGTGAATGCCAGCGCTGCGTCGAAGCCACGTGCGAGCGCGGCCACCGGCGCCAGCAACATGGCAATCCCAGGAGGGTGGACGAAGAAGTAGTCACGATAGGGCAATACACCATGGGAGAGAAGTGCGGCGGCACTGAAATAGACGCCCTCGTCGTAGTCCACGGGATGCCCGAAAGCGCCTCCCCGGTGGAAGAAGCCCGCGATGCGCAGCAGCCATGCACCTGAAGCGATGAGCACCAGGGGCCACCAGGGCAGGTGGGGACGGGGGGTAGAGAGATTCGAAGAACGCACCCGGACACGCGTACTAAAGGCGTCCCGGTGTGTCGAGAAGGCGCAAGTCAGTTCACGCGGCGTGGAGTTGCCCCCGTCAAACCGGACAGCTCAGGCTTTGGAATTAGCAATACGGAATTCGCAGGATGACATCATGCTCACCCCCCTTTGGTCGAGGTGTCGTCAGCGCAACCCATGCCGCTCCAGATTGAAACCACAAGGAAGTTCCTCGAATCGCAGGATGCGGCTCCTGGCGAGTCCATCGTGGTCCTCGCTGACGCGCCCTCCCGCAGCCACTTCCCATCACCCAGCCGGTCCGAAACGAGCCCTGGCTCCGTCAACCACCGTGCTCAGCAACAAGGAGTCAGCGGATTCGCAGCCGCTGGTGGCTGGCCCACCGCTCCCAGGCGTCTGTTTCCTGAGCGAGTTTGTCGAGGGTTGGGATGCGCCGACTGCCCAGGCACTGACGTGAGAGCAGCGTAATCTCTACCTCCGCATGATTGAGCCAACTGCCATGCACGGGCGTGAAATGCACGGTGAAGCAACGCCAGAGCCGACGTCCTGCTCGCACCCCGTATCGGATCTCCAAGGCGCGGCAGGAGTGGGTGCTGAGGTTGTCGAGCACCATGTGAATGGTTTCTACGTCCGGGTAGTGATTGGCGATGTCCTGAGGTGCTCCAGAATCGCGCGTCCCCCTCCCCTCCTTCGCGTACGCCAGCCCCCACCTCCTGCATCCACACCTCACGCAGCCCGGAGGATGACACAGCGAGTCCCCGTGCTGCGGACCCTCCCGTGCCTGGCGCTGCCGGCGCCCGAGCCGGGGCTGCTCCGCCTTCGCGAGCACTCGCATCCCTCCGGAACGTCCCCGCCCTGGACGCTGTCGCTCCCGCCGTGGCCGCGCGCGAAGGGGCCGCAGTGGCGGAGCCGCAGGAGCGGCTGGCCGCGCTTCAGGTTCAGCGGATCGCCGCCTGCGGAACGTTGTACTGAGCCCCAAGCGGACGTCCCCCGGAGCTTGCCCATCTGAAGGGAGCTCCGAGGGACGTCTTCAAACCGGGGGATGATGGCGCAGGGCCGCACCACGGGCTCAGAGCATGTTGGCGATGTCCTTCACCGGCTGCGGCGCGGCCTCGGTGCTCCCCAGCGCGCCCATGGCGCCTCCGAAGATCATGGACGCCGGGTTGACGCGGCCCTTGCCAATAGCCCCAATGACCCCCTCCGCGGCGCCCTTCAAGGTGTTGAAGTAGCCCTTCGCGGCGCCCTCGAAGACGCCCTTGACGCCGCCCTCCGAGTTGCCGATTCCCGTCAGGACGTTGCTGACTCCCGGCAGGAACCACAGGTGCTTGCCCGCCTCACCCGCGAACCACTGGAAGTTGTCCTTGTTGCTTCCGTCCGCCTTGACGTGGGTGTCCTTCGTGGTTGGCAGTTGGTGCTCACCCAGGAAGGAGTACCCCTTCTCTGCGAAGTCCTTCACCATGCCGGCCTCGGTGCCGTGCCGCGCATCGCCACTCTTGGTGATGCCCTCGATGTTGCCGTCGCCCTGGCCATTCTGGACCTTCTTCGACCGGTCCTCGCCATTGGAGGCCTTCGCGCTGTCGATGAATTCCAGCACCTTGGCCAGGCGGTAGACGGCGTCGGGGTTCTGCTTCGCGTCCTTCAGGTCGAGCTTGGGGTCGATGCCCGTCTGCTTGCAGAGCTGGTCGAACTTGATGTCCTTCTGGCGGCCCAGGTTCTTCAGCGCTGGAGTGTCATCGACGATCTGCGCCGCCGTCCGCTTGTCTCCAGCCGGGCGCTTGTCCTTGGCGCTCGGGACGCCGGAACCGGAGGCCTCGGGAGCCGGCTTGAGGTGCTGCAGGTTCTCGAGGTTCTTGGGAAGCCCGCGGGGCGCGAAGGTGGCGGGTTCGTTGACCGGCCCCTGCGCCCCCTGCAGCATCGGTGCGTTGAAGGACCGCGGGTGGGTGATGGCGCCCGTCTCGAACCCATCCATCGGGTTGACGTGGCCCACGGGCACGCCACCGGCCTGGAGCGGCGACACAGGACCGAAGCCGCCCATGGGTGGAAGCGCGGACACCGGACCGAAGCTGTCCATCGGCGGGAGCGCGGACACCGGGCCAAAGCCACCCATGGGAGGGAGCGCGGCCGCCGGACCGAAGCCGCCCACGGCTTGGAGCGCCGCGGGACCGAAGTCGGCCACGGTCTGGAGCGCCGCGGGACCGAAGTCGGCCATGGCCTGGAGCGCCGCCTCACGGCCGGAGGTCCGTCCGGGCGCGCCCGCGGGCTGGGGCGTCGCCGCCGGGCTGGAGGGCCGTGCGGGCGCACCCGCGGACTGGAAGGAATCCACCGGGCCGGAGGGCCGCGCGGGGAGGTTCGCGGGGTTCTGGGGGACGCGCCCGCCCATGTTCGGAACGGGCCCCGCCGACGGCGACGGCTTCGGGGCCGTGGGAGAGGACTGCGCAGCACCCGTACGCTTGGAGGAGAAGGAGGGGGCCTTGGCCTTGACGCCGATCATGGGGATCACCTGGTTTCTGACAGCGAAGGAGGTTTGCTGCGGCGAGTCTGTCCCGCCCATGCGCTGTCTCACTGCAGCGCCCATGCCATCTTGGGCATTCAACGTAACGTGCTGATTTCACATGGCTGTGATGGCTTTGGGGCTCCCGTGTGAGGCGTTGGGCCGGTGACCGCAGTCACCAGGCGGATGGCGCCAGTCACCACCGAGGGGCCGTCACCCCAAGCGCCTCCACATCAGCGTCATCCACCGAGGTGTCGCGAGCTCCAGGGATGCCCTGGCTGCAGCCCATGGACCTCTACTGGAGCGTATCGGCGGCATGGAAGCCATGTCGTGGGCAGGCCCAGGTGCTTCAGCATCGCGCGCCCCCCTCCCGCGTCCATCGACATCACCTCCAAGCTGACGACCTGCGCCGCCGACGCCGCATCAGTCCCAGGCTTCGAGAAACGCCCGCGACAGGCCCGTCCCCGAGACTTCCGGGGGCGGGCCTTTTCGTGTCAGGATTGAATGAGCAACCGGTGCACGCGTCGATGCGCCACTCCGCCGGGATTCACCAGCGCGGACCCATTCCCCTCCTATGGAGCAAACCTCATGAAGCGGCTCATCCAGGGACTGTCCCTGACGTCTCTGTGTCTCTCGCTGGCGGCTTGTGGTGCCAACAAGTTCTACACGCTGCCCGTCGACTCGAATGACGCCTCGACGACCAAGACGTCCATCGGCGTCTGCGCCCTGGAGAGCGGTCTCGAGTCGCAGTCCATGGACAACACGGCCATCGCCGTCACCTACGATGCGACCTCCACGATGTATTACCGTTACAATGGGAAGGACGCGTACACCTTCCAGGTCTCCGTGGACGACAAGCAGGTTCCTCCGGCGGAGCTGGAGGCGAAGCTCGCCACGGTGCGCAAGAAGGGCGAGGAGCTGTACCTCTGCGCCCAGGACCGCATCAACCCGCGCTACGTCGCCGCCCCTACCCACGCGCCCGCGCAGACGAACGTCACCATCAACTTGAACGCCCCGGGCGCGAACTCGCGGGACTCCCTGTCCGCTGGCGCGTCGGTGTCGACGAACACGAACACGGCCTCTGCCTCGACAACGTCCTCCTCCGCGTCGGTGGACCTGGGCGAGGGCACCTGCGCCCGCGCCGTGGACTGCTATGCGCGGCTGGCCAAGACGGTCTGCGAGGGCGCGCAGGACTGCAGCTTCAAGGTGGAGATGTCCGGCAACGACGAGGCGGGCTGCCGTGACGCGCTGCTCCGCGTCCCGGACCTGATTCAGCCGTTCAAGATGATTCGCCCCAACCTCTCCGCGCCGGCCGTCTGCCGCGCCGAGTAGTCCGCTGGAACAGCCCGCCTCCGGTGCCGTGCCGGAGCGCGGGGGTCAGCGACCTCCCGTTTCCCGGCCCGTGAGGCAGGCGAAGTGGACTGGGCCCTCTCGCCGTGAGCCAGGGCGGGACGGGGTGGAGCCATGAGAGCGACACGCGGACATGTGCTGCTGGGACTTCTGGTGTTGGTGGGGCTGACGCCCGCGGTCGTGCTGGGCATCTGGATGGTGGCCTCCTCCGATTTCAGCGGGCTTCCACCGTGGCTCGCGCTGGGCTGAGAGAGAGACGACGGTTCACCTGGAGGCTGGAGAAGTGGGCCTGCTCATCGTGCCGCTCTTCCCGGTGCCTGGGGCGCAGGCACCCGGCATGCGCTCCCTGCGGCCCAGCGCCAGGGGGCCCGCGGCGCCACGCCTGCGTCACTGGCGCGCGCGGCGCTACGAGGGCCCCATCCATCCCGCGATGCGCGTCCTGGGACTGTTCGCGGGCATCCTCGCCTGGGGTGGCGGGGTGCACGTCGAGGTGGAGGGGGTGTCGGAGGTGAAGCCTCCTCCACCCCAGCTCCCCGAGGCGCGCTGCGCCGCGGCCTGAGCGCCAGGCGCAGTGGATGCGCAGGGCCAGGAGGAGCCGAGAAGGGCCGCTCAGTACCCCACATGCAGGCGGCCGGGGGGCAGCGCCGCCTCGAGCCGCTTCACCTCCGCCTCGGGGACGCGGTCCAGCCCCAGCTTGAACTGCTTGAGCCGGGCGAGTGGAGCGAGGCCCCCGGGCAGCGCGGACAGCTCCCCCTGAAAGAACCCGGCATGCGTCAGCTTCGGCATCCGGCCCAGGCCGTCCACCAGAAGTTGGACCTGGCCCGGCGTCGTCTTGAAGAAGCGCCACCACCAGAGCTTCTTGAGTCGCGGCAGCCGGGTCAGCACCTCGGGAAAGCCCTCCAGGGCCATGGCGTCGAGATACAGCTCCTCCAGCGACTCCAGCTCACCGAACGCGTCCGGGAGTCGGGTGAGGTTGTTGCAGTACCGCAGGCTCAGCTTCTTGAGCGCAGGGAGCCCGCACAGCTCCACGGGCAGGGTCTTCAGCGGGAGGGACTCCAGACTGAGGCTCTTCAGCGCCCGCAGCTCGCCAATCCGGGGGGAGAGCTCCGCGACGTCATTCGAGTCCAGCGTGAGGCTCTCCAGCCAGGTGAGGGAGAAGACCTCCTCGGGAATGGCCTTCAGCTTCTTCTGCGTGAGCCCGAGCCGCGTGGCCTTCTCGCCTCGCGCCGCCCTCTCCTTCACGGCGGCAATCGCCTTCTCGACGGGGCCGAGCCGGGTGTCTCCCAGCACGGGCTTCCCCGCGCGCAGCTTCGCGAGGAGTCCCTTCCGGTCGAGCGTCGAATCGCTGACGCCGTCCTCGTCTTCGTCCTCCGCGCTCCAGGCTCCCGGAAGGAGCGCCTCGTGCGACTGGAGCGTCTGGCGAGGGCGGCCCGCCGGGGCGGTGAGCTTGCTGCCCACGAGCACCTCCACGTCGAGCGCGCCGTGGACCTCGATGTGGTGGTGCTCCTCGACGAGGGTGCGCGCCGTCAGCGCCCCACCGACCCAGAAGATGTCATCACCGAGCGAGTCGCCAAAGAGGAGGCCTCGAATCCGGACGTTGCCCGCGACGAACATGGCCGAGAAGGTCGCGACGTTCTCCACCTCCAGGTCTCCCAGCACCACCAGGAGCGTGTGGTCCGCCGCGTGTCCGTCCTCAAGCAGGCCCTTCAGCCGGACGCTCCCAGTGACGACGAGCGGCCTCGGCCCGACGACGAGCGAGTCCGCCTCCAGGTCTCCCTCGTGGAAGAGGACACCTTCCCCGGTGACGCCCTGCCACCACGAGGCCAGATTCTCCCGCCACCCGGGCGTCGCCACCGCCTCCAGGCGGGGCCACAGTTCCTGCGCGGAAACCTCATGCCCCCAGACCTTCACCCCGTCCTGTTTCACAGCCATGTCCCTGAGGCTCCCGTCGACTTCACCCGCCTTCTACCTGGAGCAGCGCCGCGAGGAACAGCGAGCAGGTCAGCTCGGCGTATAGGGGGCCTACTCCTGGAACGCCTGGGTGAGCTTCGCGATGGCCCCTGGAAGGCCCCGCACGCGCAGCCGGCTGCCGCTCTCGTCGTAGGCCTGGGACACCACCGTGGTGTGCTCGTACACCTCGCTGATGCGCCCCTGCCGGGAGTAGGGAATCACCAGGTCCGCCTCCACCATCGAGGACTCGAAGAAGGCGATGATGTTCTTGCGCAGCATCGCCACGTCGTCCGGCAGGTGCGCGGAAAGCATCAGGGCGTCCGGGTGCTTCGCGAGCAGCGCTTCCTTCGCCGCCGCGTCCAGCCGGTCCACCTTGTTGAAGAGCAGCTTGCTCGGTACGGCGTCCGCGCCGATATCCCGGAGCACCGTGCGGGTGACCTCCAGCTGCGCGGCCCACGTGGGGTCCGACGCATCCACCACGTAGAGCAGCAGTGACGCTTCCAGGGCCTCGTCCAGCGTGGAGCGGAAGGACGCGACCAGGTCGTGCGGCAGCTTCTGGATGAAGCCCACCGTGTCGGAGACCAGGATGCGCGGACGGGTCTCCGGCTGCATCGCGCGCACCGTGGTGTCGAGCGTGGCGAAGAGCTGGTCCGCGACCAGCACCGTGCTGCCCGTCAACGCACGCATCAGCGAGGACTTGCCCGCGTTCGTGTAGCCCACCAGCGCCACCCGCAGCAGGTCCCTTCGCGCGTAGCGGCGGTGGTCCTGGTCCTTCTGGATGGCCGCCAGTCCCTCGCGCAGCTCCGCCAGCCGGTCGCGAATCTTGCGGCGGTCCAGCTCCAGCGCCGAGTCACCCGAGCCACGCCCCTGCTGCCGCTCGCGGCCTCCGGTGGATTCGCGCAGCCGGGGAGCCAGGTAGTTGAGCCGGGCGATCTCCACCTGCATCCGCGCTTCGTGGCTCTTCGCGTGCCGGTGGAAGATGTCGACAATCACGCCCGCGCGGTCCAGCACCATCGCGCCGGTGGCCTTCTCCAGGTTGCGCAGCTGGCCGGGCGACAGCTCGTGGTCCACGACCACCACGGTGGGCCGGGGCTCCGCCTTGTCGTCTTCTTCCGAAGGCGGAGGCAGCAGCGCGTCCTCCGGCTCCCCGTCGTCGGCCTCCTCTTCGACGGCCTCGTCCTCGGGGCCAGGCTCCGTGTTGGCGGCGGCCTCCCACTTCTCGCGAGCCTTCGACGTCCGGTCGCTCGCCCCGGACGCAATCACGCCCTTGCCTCCGGTGAGGGCCGCCAGCTCCTTGAGCTTGCCCGTCCCGAGCACCGTGCCCGTGGCCAGCCGCGTCCGCTTCTGGGACACGGTCGCCACCGTGTCATACCCCAGCGTGTGCACCAGCCGGCGCAGCTCCGCGAAGTCCGCGGCGTGCTCTTCGTCGGAGACGCCCGGAAGCTGGACACCGACGAGGACGGCACGCGGACGTTCAGGGAGGGTGGATATCGTCATGCGCATGCTCGTAGCACGTCGCGCCTTCCCGTGACGGGGCGAGTCCACGCCCCCCGCCCCCCCCACCGGGTCCGGGCGACACCTTGCCTGGATGGGGAGGGGGCAGGAATACCGGGAGCGGACCTCCCGGGCAGGGTAGGCTTCCGCCTCCTCGCGCCACCCAAGGCTTCCTTCCCATGACATTCGCTTCGCTCGGCCTGTCGGACGCGCTCACCCGCGCCGTGGTCGGACTCGGATACGACGAACCCACGCCGGTGCAGCGCGCGACCATCCCCGTGGTCCTGCGAGGTGGCGACGTCTGGGCTTCGGCGAAGACGGGCTCGGGGAAGACCGCCGCGTTCCTGCTGCCCATCCTGGAAGCCCTGCGGGCGCGTCCCGGTGGGTCGGTCCGACCGGTGCGGGCCTTCATCCTGGTGCCCACGCGGGAGCTCGCCGCGCAGATCGTCGATTCCATCCAGCGGTACGGCCAACACCTGAAGAAGCCGCTGAAGACCTGCCTCGCGGTCGGTGGCGTCTCCGCCAACCCGCAGATGCTGGCGCTGCGGGGCGGCGCGGACATCGTCGTGGCCACGCCCGGCCGCGCGCTGGACCTGGTGCATCAGAACGCGCTCCGGCTGGACGAGGTGGAGACGCTGGTGCTCGACGAGGCCGACCGGCTGTTCTCGTTGGGCTTCGCCGATGAGCTCAACAGCCTGCTGGCGCTGCTGCCCGCGCGCCGCCAGAACCTGTTGTTCTCCGCCACCTTCCCGCCCGCGGTGCGGAAGTTCGCGGAGCAACTGCTGCACGAGCCCACGCGCATCGACGTCGATGACGGGGAGCTGCCCTCGACGGAGTTCATCCTCCAGCGGGCCCTCCAGGTGGATGTGCCCCGGCGCACGATGCTGCTGCGGCACCTGTTGGAAACACATGCGTGGAGCCACGTGCTCACGTTCGTGGCCAGTCGCTACACGGCGGACCATGTCGCGCTGAAGCTGAACCGCGCCGGCATCGTCGCGACGTCATTGCATGGGGAACTCAGCCAGGGCGCGCGCACGAAGGCGCTCGCGGACTTCAAGGCGAAGCGCGTGCGCGTACTCGTGGCCACGGACGTCGCCGCTCGCGGCCTGGACATCGCGCAGCTGCCGGCGGTCGTGAACTACGACCTGCCCCGCTCGACCGCGGACTACGTGCATCGCATCGGCCGCACGGGGCGCGCGGGCGACAAGGGCGTGGCGATCAGCTTCGTCAGCGCGAACACCGAAGCCCACTTCCGACTCATTGAGAAACGCCACCAACTCGACCTCCCGCGCGAGCAGGTGCCGGGCTTCGAGCCGACGGAAGAGGTCTCGACGACCACGCCGCCCCTGGATCCGAACGGCGGCGTGAAGGGCCGGCGCAAGAGCAAGAAGGACAAGCTGCGCGAAGCCGCCGCTGCCGCCGCTGCCGCCGCCACTCGCCCTCCGAAGCGCGGGCCGTAGCGGCTCCTGCTCCCGCGTGACCAGCAGGGCCACGTGCGGGTGAGTCCCCCGGGGTGCCACCCCCTTCGTAGGCGGAGAGCCAGACGCGGAGTACGGCGACGGGAGGCGGAGTGCCTCCCACCGCGAGCCCACGCGGTGTAGGGTGCGCGAGTGCTGCTCAACGACGGCTATGTGTATCGCGAGAAGCTCGGGAGCCGACCGGGCAGCAGCGCGCTCGCCCATCTGACGGACAAGTATCGTCACTCCTCGGAGGAGGAATGGCGGGCACGCTTCGCTCGGGGCGAGGTGCGACTCGACGACGTCATCGCCGACGGCTCGGAGCCGCTGAGACCGGGGCAGTGGCTGTGCTGGCACCGCCCGCCATGGGAAGAGGCGGACACTCCGCAGTCCTTCGAGCTCCTGTACGAGGACGCGGAGTTGGTCGTCGTGGTGAAGCCGAGCGGACTGCCGACCCTGCCCTCGGGAGGCTTCCTGAAGAACACCCTGCTCTCCTTCGTCCAGGCACGATGGCCCGAAGCGGTTCCCATGCACCGCCTGGGACGCGCGACGTCGGGCCTCGTGCTCTTCACCCGCACCCGCGACGCAGCCGCGCGCCTGGCGAGCGATTGGCGCGAGGGCCGCGTGCACAAGCGCTACCGCGCACTCTCCCAGGGACTCGCCGCCCAGGAGTCCTACGATATCCGCGCGCCCATCGGGTTGGTGCCCCATCCGCGGCTGGGCGAAGTCCATGGTGCCAGTGCGCGGGGAAAGCCCTCACACAGCACGGCCCGGGTGCTGGAGCGGCGCACCGAGCACACCCTCTTCGAGGTAGACATCCACACGGGGCGCTCCGAGCAGATCCGCATCCACCTCGCCTTCATCGGCCACCCGCTCGTGGGGGACCCGCTCTTCGCCGTGGGCGGCCTGCCGCTGGCGGAGCAC
Source organism: Myxococcus sp. NMCA1 (assembly GCF_026810205.1). Taxonomy (NCBI): domain Bacteria; kingdom Pseudomonadati; phylum Myxococcota; class Myxococcia; order Myxococcales; family Myxococcaceae; genus Myxococcus; species Myxococcus sp. NMCA1. The sequence continues at coordinate 6,736,227 of NZ_CP113950.1, forward strand.
CCCGGCCTGCCCGGAGACGGCGGCTACCTGCTGCACGCGGAGTCGCTCACCTTCCTGCATCCGCGCTCGGGCGAGCACGTTCAGCTTCAGGCACCACCCCCGCTCAAGCTCCGCGTCCAGGACTCCTGGCGGTAGCGCCCGGGCTCATCCCTCGAGCCACGCGTGCGCGCCGGCCACCGGGTGCCGCGCGATGATCTGTTCGGCAGTGGGGACTCGGACCGCCCGAAGGTGAGGTACGGCCAGGAGGTCGTCGGTCGGGATGGAGCGGGCGGCCCGCCTGCGTCAGGTGCTGGTCTTCTGGGTCTGGCGGTGGTGCGCGACTGCTTCTCCGGCGAGGTGCTGGCGGCCCGTAGTCTACTGGGCAGTGGTGAGGAGGAGTTGGCCCCGCTGCTCCAGGAGGTGAAAGCGGGGCTGGCGGTGCCCATTGCCGGAGTCGTCTCCGATGGCCAGCGCTCCATCCGCAACGCGGTGGCCTCGGCGCTGCCTGGGGTGCCTCACCAACTCGCCACATCAACTACCTGCGTGAAACGCCCCCCTCTACGAAGCAGACCAGCACGCCAAGAAGCCGCTGAAGAGTCATGTGCGAGGAGTCCGCGTCATTGAGCGAGCCGTCGAGGGGCGCCAGAACGCCCACGCACAAGCTGTCCGCGGCTACTGCGCTGCGGTGCGCAGTGCCTTGACAGATGACAGGCGCCCGCCCCTGAATCCTTCCGGCCAGGAGTTGCACTGGCGGCTGAAAGCGATTGAAGCGAGTTCCGCCGGGTAGAAAAAGGGGGCGCGCACCAGAGAACTGAAGCGGCTGCGCCTGCAACTGCAACGCGGACTGAAGCAGACGGCGCGAATGTGGCCACCGCTGAGGGCGGCCTACCGGTGGGCGAGCAACCCCGCGTCGTAGCGCCCTGGATGGACGATGACAGTTGCCATCGGGTAGACGCTGGCGCCGGAGTTCACATCAGGAGCGTGTGTGCGAATCCAGGGGTTGCGGGGGCTGGCGGCTCGAATCGATGCCGATGGGTCCTCTCGGAAGAAGTGGTCCGCCGGTCGATTGGAAGGGCAGTCCCTCCCGGTAGGAGAGCTCCTCCAGGAGCTGCAGCGGCGGCCCTTGTTCGACGTGTCGACCCTCATCTGCCCTATCGAGCTGAGCTGTGCCGTACCGGAGGCGGACGCTCCAGCGCAGCGCGCGATGCTCGAGGCGCTGCTCGATTGGACCCTGCGGCTCGGGGGGCGTGGAGAGCTGGCGGAGTTCACCCTCGACGGCGAGGTGCGGTGCTTCCTCTGGGAGGGAAAGAAGCGCGCGCTCCCGGTGGCTCACTCCGACCGCCGCGTGAAGACCGACTTCGTCATGCTGCAGAAGCACCGCCGGGAAGCGGCGCTGAAGTACGTGCCACGCAAGGCCACCGTGTTGCGCTGCTCGTGTGGCACGGCCACCGCTCCGACCGCCGTGGCCTGCTCGAGCTGCGAGCGGGACTTCACCGCGCCGATTGGCATCGAGTCACGTCCCGAGGACGATGAGTCCCTGCGGCAACTGCGCACCCAGTTGGTGAAGCTGAACATTCCGCTTCCCAAGAACGACGTCTTCCTCGCCAACGTGTTCCGGCCGCGCAACGCGTTCGAGGCGCTGACGTACGAGGAGCTGCTGCCCAGGTTCGAGCTTGAGACGACGGACCCTCGCGAGCTGCGCCGTCGCATCGAGCTGCTCACGGAGTTGGAGACCTGGCCGAAGCGCTATTCGCCGCAGGGGCTGCTGGATGAGTCGAGCTTTGCCTCGTGGTGCGCGTCCCTGCGGACGCTGACGAAACCCTCGGCGCGCAAGCCCCTGGAGCGGCTGGCTCGGGAGCAAGGGCATCGGTTCAAGGAGATAGCGGCCGTGGCGCCCTGGGCTCCCGGGTGGCTCGCGGCGAGGGATGTCAGCGGGAGCTCGGTTCCAGGTTCGTACAGGTTCGAGCAGGTCAAGCAGGCCCTGGATTTCCTCCGGCGCCTCGCGGGGGCGAAGGTGGCGCTGTCCTCCGAGCTCCTGGGAGTGCTCCAGCACGTCGCGCCTGACCTGGTCACCGCGAAGGAGCAGAAGCTGCACGAGAAGGAGTTGGACCGCCGTGCCCTGAGTGACGGCACGGGCTTCGGGGACTACCTGAAGCGGCGGAGCGCGAAGGCGAAGTCGCAAGCCCATGCGCTCGCGGCGGTGCTCGCGGAGGCGGGGAGTCCGGACGCGAAGGGCTCCGCGCCGAGCGCACTCCTGAGTCTGGCGCGCGCCGTCGTCGAATGGCTGGTGGAGGGGCGCCGGCCCGAGCTGAAAGGCGTCGAGGGCGACTGGCTGGTGGAGCAGCTCGAGGCGCTGAAGCGCGCGAAGCGCTTGCCGAAGGCCATCCTCGAGAGCGCGGAGCGAGCCCGCCTCCACCCCGCGCCCTTCGGGCTCACGGGCGCGCGCTGCTGGGACGTCCAGCCGGGTCGACTCTCCGCCGGGGACCTGCAGGCCCGGGCCGCCTGCCCCGAGTGCAACCGGCGGGTGAAGCCGAGCCGCGTACTGCACATCCCCTCGCTCGACGCTGGCATGGAGGCGCGCACCGTGCGCCTCTACGAGTGCGAGCCCTGTGACAGGTCCCTGCTGTTCGCCCGCGCGGTGAAGCCAGCCCGCGCCCCGAAGACGCCCGCGCGAGTCTTCGTCGAGTACCGGGACGCCGCCGCGCTGAAGAAGCCGTTTCCCAAGGGCTTCGTGCCGTGGCGGTACGAGCGCTTCCTCACGCGTCAACACGAGGGACATCCACTCGCGCTTCAAATCGGCGGGCTGCCGCTGCTCCCGGAGGAGCATGCCCCTGCCCTGGACATGGACCTGCGCTGTGGTCATCCCTTCGTCCGCGTGCGCATCCACACACGTGCGTTGGACCTTCAGCCGGGGTTCGGGGGCGGTGCCGTCGTGGGCGGGGTGTGCCTGACGCCCGGATGCAAGAAGCCGGATGTCCGGAACGTGCGCGACGACTGAACTCCCGCAGGAAGATGGGACGAAATCCGGCCCGGACGCCCTGGATGGCCATGAAGACCTCAAGGAAGTCGGGTGTCGCGTCCACGCGCTCCAACTCGTGGAGGCGGCGCTGGAGGAGGGCCGGGACCCTCTCGCCGGGCCCGCATCGCACCTGCCGTGGGCAGGCCCAGGTGCTTCAGAGTCGCTCGCCCCCTCCCGCCTCCTTCACGTACGCCAGCACCCGCCTCCTGCCTCCACACCTCACGCAGGCCCGGCCAGTTCCTGGAAGGCCTTCGTTGGGGCGCCCGCCATCGCCAGCCGCGAGCATGAGTTGTGGCGGAGGAGCTGCGTGCCCCCATCACCTTCAGCCCGGCAAGTCGCTGGCTGCGGCCCACCAACGTGTTCTGCAGTCTCTGGGGTACCTTCGGGTGGCCATCGGCCCGACAGAGGATGCGCTCGCCCCGGAGGTGCCGCTGCATGCGGAGGGCCTCGGCCAGTTGGGCGATCATGTTCGCCTACCGGGCACGGCCCTCTGGGCCAGGGCCCATTGGCGGGTGCGCCCCACCACGGGAGCGGAGTGCTGCTGGCCCACGGCGAGCCAGTGCGCGAGCGCGGTTGGCGCGCCTGTCCTGTCAGCACGTACCACTCTGCACCTGCTCGGCGTAGCGCGCCGCGCAGAGCCTCGGGGAGCGGCAAGAAGCCGCTCTTGCGCGCAGCCTTCAGTCGCTGCGCTCCCTGACGGGATGTCTCCAGCTCCATGGACGCCTCCCATTGCACCAAGCATGGAGGTTTCACGAAGACCGGAGGCCCATCACTGCGGGGCACTGCGAACGCTCACCAACTCTTTTCCCATGAAGATCGATAGGCTCGGCGGACGGACATACCATGCCGTCGAGCCGCTTCCTCTCATTGCGTAAGGAACACAGTCTAGCGCGAGGTGCCGAACATGCCGATTCAACACGCCATCTGGAAAGTAGGAGTGCCCCCGACCCCCTTGCTGCCAACTCGCCTCGACACAGAGCAGCAACTCGAAGAAATGATCGTGAAGGATCCCCGCATCCTCTCGGACGAGTGGATGCTCATCGGACGACAGGAGGCCTCGATGCACGGAGGGCGAACTGACTTGCTGGCCATCGCGCCGGATGCATCCCTCGTGCTGATCGAGTTGAAGCGGGACCGGACGCCGCGCGAGGTCGTAGCACAGGCGATCGATTACGCATCATGGTTGGCAGACCTCGGCGCCGACAAGATCGCCCAAATGTATGAGCGGTTGTCTGGAGGCGGCAACCTGGGTGAAGCGTTCAAACAGCGATTTGGCAATGAACTGGACGAGGACTCGCTGAATCAGTCCCACCAGATTGTGATTGTCGCCGCCGAGCTGGATTCCTCCACCGAACGGATCATCGGCTACCTCAACGCCCGCGACATCGCGATCAACGCGGTGTTCTTCCAAGTGTTCAAGCATGGGAGCGAACGCTTTCTCAGTCGAGCGTGGCTCATCGACCCGCGTGAAACACAAGCGAACGTTGCTGCTTCCACTGGAAGTAGGGGCGAGAGGGAGCCGTGGAACGGGGAGTTCTACGTCTCTTTCGGCGATGCGACTTCGCGGAGTTGGGACGATGCACGGCAGTATGGCTACGTGAGCGGCGGCGGTGGAAGCTGGTATAGCCAGACACTCAAGTTGCTGTCCCCTGGGGACCGCGTCTGGGTCAAGGTTCCCAAGAAGGGTTATGTCGGCGTCGGTCGGGTGGTGGAGCCTGCCCGACCCGCCAGTGAGTTCAACGTCCCCACAGCGCAAGGGCTACAGCCCGCACTCGAGGTGCTAAGGCACGGCGAGAAGTACAGGGCGACAGCCAACGACCCTGAGAAGGCGGAGTATTTCGTCCGAGTGAAGTGGCTGGACACCGTTTCGGAGGCGCACGCGGTCAACGAGGTCGGGCTGTTCGGAAACCAGAACACGGTTTGTCAGCCGACCACGCCGAAGTGGCGCTTTACCGTCGAGAAGCTAAAGACCCACTTCCTTCATTGGAATGCCCCGGCCGATACCGTTGGCCCGTGATCGCCGGAAGAGGTCATGCGCCTCAGCGATACCGCGCGACCACTGATTCAACTCATGGAGCTGACGACATACGTCGGAGCCTCGGCCGCCAGTGGCGCGCTTGCCCGAGAGGTGCCGGTGCTTGCGGAGGGGCTCCGCGTCAGCGCATGGCGAGATTCGCATGGGCCACAACGCGACGCTGAACGAGAATGCCCAACATGCCACGCCCCGAAGACATCATGCGTCATCACGATGCCGACCCAGACGAGGACCCCTGGGTAAAAGGAAAACCCGCTCCTGAGAACGTTGCAGTCGTTCCCTATGATGCCGGATGGCCGACGTGCTACGCGGAGCTCGCCGTGGCCATCCAGGGTGTGATGGGCGCATCGGCCATGCAGGTCGAGCACGTCGGCTCGACCGCCGTGCCGGGCCTTCCCGCCAAGCCCATCATCGACATCGACCTCATCGTCGCCGACCCCACGCGCGAGGACGACTATGTGCCTGCCCTCGAGAGCCTGGGCTACGACCTCATCATCCGCGAGCCGTCCTGGCATCAGCACCGCTGCCTGCGGCTCGCCGCGCCACGCGTGAATCTGCATGTGTTCGGCCCGGACTGCCCCGAGGTGATTCGCCACGTCATGTTCCGCGACTGGCTGCGCGAGCACGACGACGACCGGCAGCGCTACGCGGCGGTCAAGTACGCATCCGCCGAAGGCATGGACGATGTGATGGAATACAACCGCCGAAAGGAGCCGGTGATCCGCGACCTCTACGCGCGGGTCTTTCGCGCGGCGGGCTGGATTCGCTGAGGTGCGGTGCGTGCCGGTCGTCGTCGTGCCAGCGCCAGAGGTGCCCGGCGCTCCTTCCGGGAGCTCATGGGTTCATGGTCGCTGGGCGTCATCCTCGCCAGGAGCGGCTGGCGCTTCACCGCGAAGACGTAGCCCGTCCCGCCGGCCTCGTAGCGTTCGTGCGCATACGCGGCGCTCCCGCTCCCGAGAGGAACTGCGTCTCATCCGCATCGCGGAGGCTCAGAAGTGTCCCGTCACCCCGACGAGCCCACCCCCTTGAGTCAGGCCCAGCACCGGAGCAGCCTGGACTTCCGGCAGCTCAGCGCGCGCTGTCCCATGCGAAGGGCTGGGCGAACGCGAAAGCCAGTAGCCCGTGAACGAACCGATGAGAGGAGTGACCAGCATCCCGACGGTGCCAATCCTCGCCACGCGCTCGTGGCGGCTGGTCGTGAGCAAGGCGAATGGAACCGCTCCCAGCGCGGCGCCCAGGAAGGTGGGGCCGAAGTTGCCCCTCCCGTTGAACTTGTCCCCCGTGAGGTAGATGGCGAGCGACGTTCCGAGCGCGGTCCCCAGGCTCATTGGAACGGCGAACGCGAATCATCAGGCGCAGAGGGGGCAGTCGTAGACGTGCGGCGCGATGACCGCTCCCCAAACAATCCAAGAATCTTGGAAGGGTGAAGCAACTCCGCCGGGGAAATCGCGAGAATGAGGGCAGGAGCTTCCATGTCCAACTACCGCATCCGTCCCAACGATACCCTCTCCGGCCTGGCGGCCCGTTTCGGCACCACGGTGGAGAAGCTGGCCCGTGACAACAACATCACGAACCCCGACCTCATCTACGCGGGGAACACGCTGCGCATCGGGCACTCCGGTCGCGACAGCTTCGACGCCGGTGGCGGCCGCCAGGGCGTTCGCGGTGGAGGCCCCTCGGGTGACGTGAGCGGTGGAGCGGACGTGGGCGGCCCGACGGGCGCGGGGCCCAGCAACGCGTCTGCCGCGATGCGTCGACTGGCGGATGCGGCCCGCTCGGCGGCCATGGGCATGGGCGGCTACAACAGCCAGGGCCTGTGCGCCACGGGCGTCAGCCGGGCCATCCGCAACGCCCTGGGCATTGGCGTGTCGGGCAACGGCAACCAGATTGACAACAACCTGCCGCGCGACAAGTTCAAGCAGGTCAACATGTCGCTGGAGGAGGCGCTGAAGATTCCGGGCCTCGTCCTCACCTGGGAGAGTACCTCCACGCGCCTGGGCAGTATCTACGGCCACACGGCCGTCACCCTGGGTGATGGTCACTCGTCCGCGAGCGACTTCATCGAGCGCAACACGACCAACAGCGGGCGCACGGGCTTCAAGGTCTTCATGCCCATCGCATAGTGCCTGCTGCGCAGATGGCATCCCTGGAAGCCCCTGGCCCTGTAGAGGGTCGGGGGCTTCGTCGTTTCCAGCGGAGGGAAAACGCGGGAGCGAGCACGTCCGGAAGGGCCGCCCCCTTCGCCTCCGCCCACAGGGACTCAAGAGGGAGCAGTGTTGGCGGACAGAGCGCCCTCTTGCCAGGCAACGGCCGATGAAGGGCGGCGGGAGAGCGGTGCGCGGCGCAGGACTTGAGCAGCCAGGAAATTGGCGCGGTTGCGCGTGTTGGTGCTGGACTCAGAACGGTAGACGTCCTCGTTGACAGACAACGGCCGCCTAGCGAAGTCAGCGGTGGTTCGCATGCTTCGCTGGAACCCTGCTCACCAGCAGATTGCCCGCGGGCGGCTTGTAGCGAACGTAGGCGCGCTGGAGTGCCGCCCTCGCCTCTGTCGCTGAGACCTCGTCACTCTGTCGGGACGCCTGTCGATTTGAGACCTCAGGTGGCTCAGAACGGGCGGCGCCTGGCCCCAAAAAATAGACATATCACACAGGCGAGCGCCTCTGCGCCCCTTCCCATCTTCGTCCCCGGATGCTTCGACATGGAATGCCCTCCATTGCGTGCAGGTCCACCCTGGGGATGCGGGGTGACGTCCGGCAACGAGTGCCGCCGAGCCGAGTGAGCGCAAGCTCCGCTTCCCGCCCGTCCCGGGAGACCGATGGCGACACCATCCACGAGCACCATCTCAATCCATGAACAAAGGCCACCTGCTTATCAAGGAACATTTATGACAATTCGAGGGAGAGAAGAAATCCGCGCCCGCATCAATGACGACGTGTACGCGTCGCCTGACCTCTCCATCGCGATGCCCAAGTTCCGCATCCCGGACGAGGAGCACAGCGCAGACCACGCCTACGCAGTGGTGCACGACGAGTTGCTGCTCGATGGCAACGCGCGGCAGAACCTGGCGACCTTCTGTCAGACGTGGTCCGAGCCTCAAGTGCACCGCCTGATGGATGAGTGCCTTGTCAAGAACATGATTGACAAGGATGAGTATCCGCAGATAGCGGAAATTGAAACGCGCTGCGTGAACATGCTCGCCGACCTCTGGCGATCTCCTGTCGCGCACGACACAATCGGCACCTCCACCACGGGCTCCAGCGAGGCCGCCATGTTGGGAGGCCTTGCGCTGAAGTGGCGCTGGCGCAAGCAGCGCGCTGCCGAAGGGAAGCCCACGGACAGGCCCAACCTCGTCTGCGGTCCAGTGCAAATCTGCTGGCACAAATTCGCGCGCTATTTCGACGTGGAACTAAGGCAGGTTCCGCTTGCTCCCGGGCGGATGACAATGACGCCGCAGGAGGTGCTCAAGCACTGCGACGAAAACACCATTGGCGTGGTTCCCACCCTGGGCATCACCTACAACCTGCTCTACGAACCGGTAAAGGAAATTGCCGACGCCTTGGATGACCTCCAGCGCCGAACGGGCCTGGACATCCCCATCCATGTAGACGCGGCGAGCGGAGGCTTCATCGCTCCGTTCATCCACCCAGACGTGGTGTGGGACTTCCGCCTGGATCGAGTAAAGTCCATCAACGCTTCCGGTCACAAGTTCGGGCTGACGCCCCTGGGCTGCGGCTGGGTCGTTTGGCGTGACAAGAGTGACCTGCCGGAAGAGCTGATATTCCGCGTGGACTACCTGGGCGGGAACATGCCGACGTTCGCATTGAACTTCTCACGGCCAGGCGGGCAGATTGCCATTCAGTATTACAACTTCCTGCGGCTGGGGAAAACAGGCTACCAGCGCGTCCAGCAGGCATGCTCGGACACCGCGAACTTCATTGCGAAGGCGGTCGAACAGCTGGGTATCTTCGAGATCATCTACGACGGCCGGGGGGGAGTACCGGGAGTGTGCTGGAGGATGAAAGACGGCGTGAGCCCACGCTTCACGCTCTACGACCTCGCAGACCGGATGCGTGAGCGCGGCTGGCTGGTACCCGCCTATCCCATGCCCGCGGATTTGGAAGACATGGTGGTGCAGCGGGTATTGGTCCGTCATGGCGTGAGCCGGGACCTGGCCACGCTGCTGGTACACGACCTTCACGCCAGCATCGATCATTTCCACCGCCACCCAGTGAGTACGCCAATGTCGAGGGAGGAAGCCTCCGGTTACCACCACTGAGTCGGGTGAACGGGGCGGAGCCAGGTGGAACGCCAACAGCGAGGGCACCTCATGGCGGAACAACCAACGAAGGGCCCGCCCGCGCGGCGGGCGACGATGAGCATCTGGGCGGTCAGCGCGCTCGGCATCGGCTCCATGGTGGGAGCCGGCATCTTCGCGCTGCTGGGACAGGCCGCGCTGCTCGTCGGCCCAAAGACCTGGCTCTCGTTCGCGCTCGCGGGAGTCGTCACCCTCTTGTCTGGCTACTCCTACGCCAAGCTCGGCTCGCGCTACCCCAGCTCCGGCGGCATCACCCTCTTCTTCGAGGAAGGCTTCGGGCGAGGGCTCGTCTCAGGGACCCTCTCGCTCATCTACCTCATCACCCTGGCCATCAGCATCGCCATGGTGGCCAAGACGTTCGGAGCCTACGCCACCCGACTCTTCCTCCCGAGCGGAGGACACCTCTGGTTCAGCATCTTCGGCTCGGTCATCGTCATCCTGCTCTCGGTCCTGAATGCCGTCGGCTCTGGCGCGGTGGGCAAGGCGGAGGTCGCCCTCGTGTCCATCAAGCTCATCATCCTGTGCGGCCTGCTCGCCGTAGGCATCTACTCCATGGCCCAGAGCGGAACGCAGCACCTGAACACGCACCACAACCTGGGGCTCACCGGCCTCATCTCGAGCGTGGGGCTGTGCTTCTTCGCCTACTCGGGCTTCGGCATGATGGCCAACGCCGCGTCGGATGTAGCCAATCCCAAGAAGACCATTCCCCAGGCCATCTTCCTGGCCATCGGCGTGGTGACGGTGCTGTACGTGGGGCTCTCCGTGACAGTCCTGTCCCTGGTATCACCCGCGGAGCTCGCCCGTAACGCGGACACCGCCGTGGCCCAGGCGGCCCGGCCCGTGCTCGGCTCCGCGGGGTTCACCATCGTCGCGCTCGGGGCCTTGCTCGCCACCGCGTCGGCCATCAACGCCACGCTCTTCGCCGCCCTCAACGTGTCGACCGCACAGGCTCGCGCCGGCCAACTCCCCCAAGCCTTCAGCACGCCCCTCAAGGGCAAAAGCACGAAGGGTTTCATGTGGGGCGTGGTCGCCATCCTGGTGATGGTCAACACCATGAGCCTGGGCGCCATCGCCAATGTCGCCAGCGCGACCTTCCTCATCAGCTACATGGCGGTCCACGTCGCGTGCTGGAAGCTCGCGCGCCAGACGGGAGCCTCGCGCGCCGTCATTGGCGTGGGCGCGGCACTGATGGGTGTCGTCCTCATCACCTTCCTCGCCAGCTCCGCGAAAACCCAGCCGCTCTCGCTCGTCCTCACCGTGGTCGCCGTCGCGGGCAGCGCGCTCGTCCAGTGGCTCATCCAATCGCATCACCACGGCCTGCCGCACTCCCGCGCGCGCTGACAGTCCCGCACGCGCGACTTCCGTACGGGCAGGAGGGAAGCCCGCTTTCCAACGTCGGGCAAGACTCCCTGGCTGGGATGACTGGCACCAATGGGTCCCTACGCTTTCAGCCACTTCGCCGTGGTGGCAACGGACCCGATGACTTCTTCAGCCCCTTCTCAGCAGCTCCCTGTTCGCGGCGTCGCCATCGCGCTGATGGCTGCGCTGAGCACCCCCGCCTGGGACGCCCAGGCCCAGGAGCCCTCCACGGAAGGCTCCTCTCGACCCGAGTCCTCCACGAGCCAGGACGCGAAGACAGACACGTCCCCCGCGCCCCTGTCGCCCGCTGAGGAGCTGGCACTCCTGGAGCTGCCCTTCCTCGACCTGATGCTCCCCTCCAACACCCAGGCCTTCGCTCCACGGCCCGACCACGGGGTGTTCGACACCAGGCTGCCCGGTTACTTCCGGATTCCGGCCACGAAGGTCTTCCTGAAAATCGGCATCGGCGCCACCACCGCGTTCACGGTCAGCTCCAAGCGTCTGGGCACGCCCACCTGGTTCACCACGTCCGCCATCCCCGTGCGCGGCCAACCCTTCTTCCACTCACCGGGCACCCATTCGACGGCCACCGCCAACCCGTCCGACATCTCCTTGGAGATGCGCAGCAAGACTGAGCTGGGCCCGATGAAGCTGCTCTTCAACACGAGCTTCGCCCAGAGCAAACCCACCTTCGGCTTCCATCCGAACTACGCCTACGCGCAGTTGGGCGGCGTGCTGGCGGGCTTCACCGATTCGACCTTCGCGGACGTCGATGCCTACCCGAGCACCCTCGACTTCGAGGGCCCCAACGCGCTCGTCTTCACCAAGCGCGCCGTGGCGCGCTACAGCCACTTGCTGTCTCACGACAAGCACCGACGGATGTTCCTCCACGTCGCCATGGAACAGCCTGGCTCCAACGTGCCCACGTCCGCGGGAGAGCCGCGCGACATGCTCCCCGACGGCGTCGTCGCCTGGCGCAGCGAGGGAGGCTGGGGCCACCTGCAGCTCGCCGGCCTGGTGCGCGCGGTGGGCATCCAGTCCAAGGACAGCAAGGACAGCAAGACGGTGCTGGGCATCGGCGGCAACCTGACCGGCGCCTACCACTTCGCCCACAAGCACACGCTGCTCGCCGGCATCTCCGGCGGACAGGGCCTGGGCGCGTACCTCAACGACACGGGCGGCGCGCAGTACGACGCCGCGCTGAATACAGCGGGCTCGCTCAAGGCCATCCCCCTGCTCGGGGCCTACGCGGGCTTCACCTACGCGTGGACCCACATGCTCAGCTCCACGGCGACCTATGGGTGGCTCAAGCTCTGGGACCGGGACCTCGAAGCCTCGCTCGATGCGAAGAGCTTCCGGCGGTCGCAATACGCGTCCCTGAACCTGGTGGCCAAACCCATGAAGGGCGTCCTGGCCGGCGTCGAGGGGCTGTGGGGCTACAACCGCGCCATCGACAGCCAGTCCGGACAGGCCGTCCGCGGACAGCTCACCCTCCAGTACCGCTACTGAAACACCACACGAACCAGGACGGAGGGAAGACTCCATGGAGTCGGGGACGACCAGAAAACCCATTGCCGCCAGTGCGGCGCCCAAGCTGGGCGTGCTCACGCTGGCCATCATGAACGTCACGGCCGTCGTCAGCCTTCGCGGCATGCCCGCGGAAGCCGAATACGGACTGACCTCCATCTTCTATTACACCTTCGCCGCGGTGTTCTTCCTCATCCCGGTGTCGCTGGTTGCGGCGGAGCTGGCCACGGGCTGGCCCGAGAAGGGCGGTGTGTTTCGCTGGGTCGGCGAGGCCTTCGGTCCCCGCTGGGGCTTCCTCGCCATCTTCCTGGTCTGGATTGAGTCGACCATCTGGTTCCCGACGGTGCTCACCTTCGGCGCGGTGGCGCTGGCGTTCGTCGGCCCCAACCAGACGTGGGACAAGGCACTCTCCAGCAACAAGTTCTACACGATTCTCATCGTGCTGGGCCTGTACTGGGCGGCGACCTTCGTCTCGCTGCGCGGGCTCAAGACGTCCTCGAAGATATCCAAGTGGGCGGGCCTCATCGGCACCATCATCCCCGCCGCGCTGCTCATCGTGTTCGGCCTCACGTACCTGGCCTCGGGACGACCGATCCAGATTCAGCTCGGCTGGGACAAGGTGATTCCCGACTTCAGCCAGTTCGGAAACCTGGTGCTCGCCGCGTCCATCTTCCTGTTCTACGCGGGCATGGAGATGAACGCCATCCACGTCGTGGATGCCAAGAACCCCTCGCGCACCTATCCGCTCGCCATCCTCATCGCGTCGGTGACGACGGTGGTGATCTTCGTGCTCGGCACGCTGGCCATCAGCGTCATCATCCCCAAGACGCAGATCAACCTGACGCAGAGCCTGCTCGTCTCGTACCGCGACTTCTTCAATGCATTTGGGATGGCCTGGTTGTCACCGGCGATAGCAGTGGCCCTCTTCTTGGGCGTGCTGGGCAGTGTCACGGTGTGGGTCTCCGGCCCCTCGGCGGCGCTGGGAGTCGTGGGCCGGGCGGGCTATCTGCCGCCGTTCCTCCAGCGACGGAACAGACACGGCGCGCCCAGCCACATCCTCATCGTGCAGGGGATGGTGGTCACCTTCCTGGCGTTGATGTTCGTCATCCTGCCGTCGGTGCAGGCCGCGTATCAAATCCTCAGCCAGCTCACGTCGACGCTCTACCTCCTCATGTACATGCTGATGTTCTCGGCCGCCATCTACCTGCGCTACAGCGAGCCGCACACTCAGCGCGCCTACCGGGTCCCAGGTGGAGAAGTGGGCATGTGGGTCATCGGCGGAGCGGGCCTCATCGGAGCGCTCGTCGCGTTCGTGCTCAGCTTCATCCCGCCGTCGCAAATCAAGGTCGGCAGCCCGATGACGTACGTGCTCATCCTCATCGCCGGCAACATCCTCTTCGTGGCCATCCCCCTCATCCTCTATGCGCGGCGCAAGGCCAGCTGGCGCACGGCGGCGGGAGCGCGCGACATGGCCCCCTTCAACTGGGAGAAGCCCGGCGCCTCGGGCCACCCCGGCGCGGCTCCGACGCAAGGCGACGAGGAGGCCTGGCCTCCCATGACTCCACACGACAGGAGGCAACCCGATGGGCGCACCGACGACACCCGCCACCATCCGCGCGGCGACCACTGAAGCGCATCAGCGATTCCTGGACCTGAAGGAAGGACAGAACGCCAGCTACATCCCGGTGCTCGCGCGCGTCCAACCCGACCGCTTCGGGCTGGTCGTCATCACCGCGGACGGACAGGCGACGGAGGCCGGGGACACCCGCTCTGAGTTCGCCATCGAGTCCATCTCCAAGGTGTTCACCCTCGCGCGGGTGCTCGACGAGGTGGGCGCCGAAGTCCTCCGGAAGAAGGTGGGCGACAACCCCACCGGCGAGTCCTTCGCCTCCGTCCACGCGCTCGTGGTGCATGACGGCAAGCCGCTCAACCCCTTCGTCAACGCAGGGGCCATCGCCACCGTCAGCCTGATTCCCGCGGACTCGGCGGCGCGCCGCTGGGAGAAGATTCACGAGACCGTGTGTGCCTTCGCGGGCCGCAAGCTCGAGGTCATGGATGAGGTCTACCGCTCGGAGAGCGCGACCAATCAGCACAACCGCGCCCTCGCGTGGCTGCTCGACAGCAGCCACACCCTCTACAGCGACCCCATGGAGGCGACGGACGTCTACACGCGCCAGTGCTCGGTCGGCTTGACGACCTATGACCTGGCGGTGATGGGGGCCACCCTCGCCGCGGGGGGCATCAACCCCCTCACCCGGCAACGCGCCGTCAAAGCGGAGCACGTGCCTCGGATTCTCGCCGAGATGACCATGAGTGGCCTCTACGACAACACGGGCACGTGGCAATACGAGGTCGGGTTGCCCGCCAAGAGCGGCGTGGGCGGCGGAATCCTCGCCGTCGTTCCGGGCAGGCTCGCCATCGCCGCGTTCAGCCCTCCACTGGACCGTTTCGGCAACAGCGTGAGGAGCCAGCGGGCCATCCGGCACCTCTCGGAGGTGCTCGACCTCAACCTCTTCGCGACCACCACCGGGTCCTCGCCACCGGCAAGGTGAAGCACGACGCGACGCGTCTTTCAGCGGGCCACGGGGACCTGGGCGATGAGGATGCGGTCCCTTCCGTCGTTGCGCACCGCGTCCCTGTGGGTCAGCGGCAGGCGGGCGTCCGTCTTCGGGTCCCACAGGCCCAGCCAAGGACGATGCCGTGCGTGGTGGAGACGGTTGCCTGTGTCCTCCTTCCCAGGCGAGGGGCCGTGCATCCCGCCACCCGGCGCGTCGTCCCGCGATTGCCCACGCGCGCGCGCGTCCCCAGCGTGCGGTGAAGGAGGCGTGGAGCGGATGCCGCCGCACGCGCGCGCACGTCCATGGACATCGACCTGTCGGACCTGTCGAGACCGGAGGTCCAGGAGCATGTCCTCTCACTGGGGACCCTCGTCGTGGACCTGCTGGGCGTGTTCGCGGGTTCGGTGCTCGGCGCATTGCTGGCCGAGCGTCGGAAGCTGGACCTCATGGGCTTCCTGGTGCTCGGGCTGGTGTCCGGTATCGGCGGAGGCATCCTCCGGGACACGCTCCTCCAGGCGGGGCCGCCGCTGGTCCTGGTGCGGCCGTCCTATCTGGTGGCGGCGTTCGGCGGCGCCTTCACGGCGTTCATCTTCGAGCTGCGGCACGGGCCAACGGTGAAGCTGCTCATGTCACTGGACGCGCTGACGCTGGGTTCGTTCGCGGTGGCGGGGACGCAGCGGACACTGGAGGTGGGGCTGTCGCCCGGGACGGCCCTCCTCATGGGCATCATCACCTCCGTGGGCGGCGGGATGATTCGCGACGTGCTCATCCAGCGCACGCCCACCCTGATGCGACCGGAGCCCGGCTACTACGCGCTGGCGGCGCTCGCGGCGAGCGCGGTGTGCCTCGCGCTCTCCTTGTCGGGACACAAGCGCATCGCCTTGCTCGCCGGCATCGTCGTAGGGGCGCTCGTCCGCCTGTTCTCCGTGCGCCACGGCTGGCGGTTGCCCGTGAAGAAGGCGCGGCGGCCCCAACCTCCGATGGAGGGCGACGGCTTCGACGGGATGGAGGAGGAGCCGAGGTGATGCGCGAGCTCTCCGCCAGCGCAGTCCTCGTTGCGCGGGCCCGGCTCCTGCCATGGAGTCTCTTCGGCATCACCACACGCGGCGAGGCTACCCAGGCATACGAGCACCAACACCCTTGCCATCCACATCCGTAGGTCCCCTCCCGTACAGCCACCTCACACACCCGGTATCTGCCGCGAACCGCCGGGTCCACCCACTCTTGCCGAAACCGTGGATGGACCGGACGCGCGCTCGACTCAGTTCCCAGGCCCACGGAGGGCTCGCGCGCCGAGCATCCGCCGAGGACCCTCAATTCCAAAGTTCCCGCGAGAGCAGGTCCACCATCGCAACGGCGACCTCCGGTTCGGGCAGCCCCAGCGCCCGCAGGAGCGCCGCATCGGTCGGCGCGGAAACCTCGGCACGCAGCGCCTCCACCGCCCGCTGACGTGCCGCGCGCACCGCCTCTTGCTCGGCGGACGGCAGTCGCTCTACCGCCCAACGGTCGATGGCCCAGGACAGGTCCGCGTGCCGGGTCTCGTCCTCGGCGATACGGACCATCGCCTCGCGCACCTCGTCGTCCTCCGCGTGCAGGGCCTGATGGTGAGCCAGCAGCGCGCCGTACGTCTCGCGCACGCAGCCCTCCACCGCGTTGTCCAGCGCCACCTCGAGCAGCGGCCTGGGCGGGAGCGGCGCCACCACCGCGCGCTCAGGCGTCGCGCCATGACGACGCGCCAGTCGTCCACACACCTCCGTATGAGCCACCTCATCGAGTGCGCTGCGCAGCGCCGCCTGCTGAAGCTCGACCGCCGCGCCATGAAGTGCCAGTTCGTCCCGCAGCCTCAAGAAGGCCGTGATGGAGGCCTCCTCCAGGTGGGCGATGAGCGCGAAGTGCTGACCCAGCTCATCCGCGCATGCAACCGAGCCATCCGAGCGGAGTCCCGCGGGCCTGCGCCCCACGGTGCACCCCTTCGTGCCCCGCTCCAGGATGCGGGTCTGCTTCACCTGCACCTCGCCCGAGGGTGTCACCTCCAGCAGATACTGCGTCAGGTTGGAGCCCTCTCCACACGCGAACCCCTTCGTGGCGACGACGCTGAAGGTCCCGTCCGCGTTGGCCTTCACCGCGCCTTTCTCCAACTCGGTGCAGTTCAGGTCGTAGCCCCCCGCGAAGACCTGGAGCAGCGCCTCCTGAGAGGTGTCGATGTCGCCCAGGAAGGCCTGGAGCGCCTCTTGAGAGGTGTGTGCCTCCACCGCATCACCTCGCGTCGTCACGAGGTAGTACGCGTAGCAGTCCGGCTCGCAGCGGGAGCGAAACCCCTCCTCGGAGGAGAGGGCCTCGAGGTCCGCGTTACACGCCACCGGCTGCGTGGCGGTCTCGCACGGCGTCCCCGAGGACACGAGGGTCTGCTGCCGGGGCGTGGTGTACAGGTCGGCGAGGAGCCTCATCTCGACGAAGTCCGTCTGTGTCGCGGGAGACAGCCCTCGGACCGACAGTCTTCCATCATCGCAGATGGGGGGGTGAGTAGCCTTCCAGGGAAATACCCCCACTGCAACAACCGGTGAGCAGCAGCGGGGACGCCAGTGATGCACTCAGCGCTCGAGCGAAGAGCCGACGCAGTTGATCCGAGTTCAAGTAGCACTCCTCTCCAGGAACGACCTCGCCCTCGAAAGCAATGACGATGCCAGGAACGCTTCATTCGAGGAACTCGGGGTCACCGGCTGAAACATGTCGGTGTTTTCCACGAGCGTACTCAGAAACCTGAGGCACTCGGTGTCCCGGATTGCGGAAGTCGCGCGGCAGCGGCGTCCAAGCGGGCTCAACATGACGCCGCCCTCGCGCTGGCATGGCGCATCCGCGGCAGGCGGCCCACCTCAGGCCCACAGGCCGTGACGCTGCACCCTGTCCGCATCCTGAACTGTGATGGCGAGGGCTCCCTGTCGAGCATCATCGCCGGCATCAACGGGGTCGCCGCCCATCACCGGTCCCCCGCTGTCGCCAACCTGTGCGCCGGGCTGGAGGTCTCGGAGGCCGTGGACCAGGCGGTCCGCAACGCATGCTCCGTGTAATGCCCGGGCGGGACGAAACCTGACTACTGCATAGCGCGAGCGTTCGAGTCCGAAACCGTGGGCTCGAGCGCATCCCACAACAGGAGATCCATCTTTGTCCCGTATCGAGTCGCTCCTCCGCCTCGCCGCCCGTGCCGACCGCATCGGAATGAACGTCCTTCGCGCCGGCCTGATCGTCGTCCTCGTCTGGATTGGCGCGCTCAAGGTAGCCGAATACGAAGCGGACGGCATCGTCCCCTTCGTGGCCAACAGCCCGGTCATGAGCTTCGTCTATACGTACGACGCCCCCGAATACCGGCAGCACATGAATGCCGAAGGCGCGCTCGTTCCCGCCAACCGCGCGTGGCACGAGGCGAACGGGACCTATGGGTTCTCCTACCTGCTCGGCGGCGTGATCGTGCTCTTCGGCCTGCTCATCGCCGCCCATTGGTGGCGCCCCGAGCTCGGCGCGATCGGCAGCGCCCTCGTGATCGGCATGTCGGTAGTGACGCTCTCTTTTCTCGTCACCACACCTGAGAGCTGGGTGCCGGCGCTCGGCGACGCCCACCACGGCTTTCCGTGGCTGAGCGGCCGCGGGCGGCTGGTGGTCAAGGATGCAATCATGATCGGCGCCGCCATCGTCACCATGGCCGATTCCGCGCGGGTCTGGCTGGCGCAGCGCAAGCCGCAGCCGGCCGAGCAGCTCCACCGCGCCGCCGCCTGAGCGCGCTACCCCTCCATGCACTCGCGGAGTTCACGCTTCGCGCGGTGCAGGAGCACGGCGACGTTGCCAGTTGTGGTGCCAAGGAGATTCGCCACGCGGACGCCCGGTTGATCCTCGAGCAGGCGCAGCGTCACCACCTGGCGCTGCACCGCGGCGAGCTTCTCCACGCATTGGAAGGCGAGCACATGCGCCTCGGCATGCTCGATGAGCGAATCGACGCTCTCCCGATCGTCGGCCAGGCTCTCGACCACTTCGCTGTCGCGGAGATGCGGCCGCGCGAGTTCGTGGCGCCGCCTCCTGTTCCGCGAGTGGTTGCGCACGAGGATCGCGAGGAGGTTGCGGCTGTCGTCCTCCTCGTACGCGAGCTTCCGCGCATGGGGCAGGCCGAGGAAGGTCGCGAAGGCGTCCTGGACGGCGTCGAGCGCGTCGTCGGCGAGCAGGCCCTCGTTTCGAGCCACCGCCGCGAGCGCGCCACGATGGTCGCGCACCAGGCTGGTGACCCAGGAAAAGAACCCCTTCTCGTCGTTGCGCTCCATCTCCAGCTCCTTCCAGCGGCAGAACCGGCGAGCAACCGTCGACCCCGCGCGAAGCTTCCTGCACGCCTTTCGTTGCGCCGAAAGGGCGCAACGTAGCCGATGCGCCGATGCGCATTCCACCCAACTTGCTGACGGCGATTGCTTCCGCGACTGCGCCGACAAGGCCGCGTGCAACCGCAACCGCTCCGAGGCGAACGTGGCCAATACTCGGCCAACGTGACCTTCGTCGAGAGCATGAGACGGAGAGGGAGTCTGTTGAGGGTGGCCGGCTGGAGCAGCAGGGACGAGGAGGGCCGAGCGCCAACTGGGCGGGGCGACCGCCCATCATCCGGGCGATGGAGCGCGCCCGCGCAGGGACTCGTGCTCGCCAAGGAGGCCCTTTCCATGATCGACTTGCCCAGGCCGGTCGTGGGTTCGAGCCGGGTCGCGCCTATTTCGAGGTGGCCGTGAGCACGGGAGAGGTGCCACCGGAACGGCCACCCCGGCCTCGATCCAGGGCAGGGGCCCCACACAACTGCGTGAGGCGCCCCATGAAACACGTCTGTCACGCGCGACGCAAAGCGCCGACCTCTCATTCCGACGTCGGCGCCGCGCTTCACCCTACCGCGATGGCTTCGATTTCGATCAGCAGCGCCGGGTCTGACAGCGACTTCACGATGAGCAGCGTGGTCGCAGGCGGCGGCGACGCGAGCGCACCTGCGCCGGCGGCCATGAAGCCCGGCAAATGCGCAGCGTCCGTCAGATAGATCGTAGACTTGACGATGTTTCGGTTGGTCATGCCGGCTTGCTGCAGCAGGGTGTTGAGGTTCGCGAGCGCTTGACGCGCTTGCGCCTCGACACCTTGAGGAACACTTCCGTCCGGAGCGACGCCGACCTGGCCTGAAATGTACAGCGTGCGCTTCGCGTCGGTGACCTCGATGGCCTGGCTATAGAATTGGGGTGCGGGTCTATCCGGCAGATTGATGGCCTTCATCATGTGGGCTCTCCCGATACGCGATGTGAACGTCTTTGGGACAAAGGAGCATGAGGTGTAGTCCCGCATGTGCTTCCAATCAATCGCGAGCTGCGAGCAGCGGACCTCCAAATTCTCTGGCGGCCCTCTATCGTCGACATACTCCGACCCGAGTTCCCGAACTCCACCTGAGCCCTCCCCTCCCTGAGTCGCCCTGCACACTCAACTGCTGGGTACGAACTGTCTCACCTAGGTTGGCACAGAGGGGCGTCGCGCCAAGCTGGTACGCGAGCCGCCGCACGCACACCGCGCTGGGAACCATCGCGCGTGTCCAGGCGTCCAGCGTTGCATGGTTCCCATTCTGCTGCTCCTCGCCCTTGCACCTGTCGACGCGGAGCGAGAGCCCCCACTTCCAGAGCGGCCCTATGCCGAGATGGTCTCCGAGTTGGAGACCCGACGACACGCCTTCGGCACGCGGTGGCACCAGCCCGGCGCCGGGCGCATGGCCTTGCGCGACGAGGCCCGCGCAACCGTGCTCGATGCCATCACCCGACAGCTGATGCCCGCCTGGTACGGCACGCCGTGGGAATTCTACGGCGACAGCCAGACACCGCGCACAGGAAGCATCGCTTGTGGCTACTTCGTCTCCACGGTGCTGCGGGACGCCGGCTTCCGCATCGAGCGCATGCGGATGGCCCAGCAGCCCGCCGAGTACATCGTGAAGACGCTGGCACCCCCGACGAAAACCTGGCGGTTTCGCGGCCGTCCCGTGTCCGGGGTCATCGACCGCGTAAGGCGCGCCGGCGCGGGGCTCTACGTCGTCGGGCTCGACTACCACGTCGGGTTCCTCTGGAATGACAGCGCGCGGGTGTGGATGTGTCACTCGTCCTATCTGGGCGAAGCCAATGTCGTCTGCGAGGACGCTCTCACCTCCCCCGCGATGGTGTCGCGCTACCACGTCGTCGGGAAGTTGCTCGAGGACGGGATGATGGACGCGTGGCTGGAGGAGCGAGTGCTCCCCGTCTTCATCCCGGGGAAGAAGCCGACCGACTGAGGTTCGGGGGGCAAGGCTTTGCCTCTCACGGAGGCGAACCCCCTTGCAGGCAACCTCGACGTCCACCCCACCCCACCGATGCCCACCCAGGACGAGGCAACGTCCAGCGCCCTCGCCCCGGCTCGGTGACAGGCACGAGAGGGGCACCGCACTCGTGACACCTGGCCCCCGAGGTCACGTCACGGAGCTGGCTCCATCACCGGGTTCCTCGCGACGACAGGCAGTGCCGCGAGGAACCAGGTCCTCTCAGCTCATGACGTCATCTACGGGCCACTGGGGTACGAGAACGACATGACGTACGACGGGTGGTCCGGGGAGCAATCGGCCCCCGTGCCCGCGCTGAAGGCGAAGCGCCAGACGACCAGGTCTGGCTGGCCGATTCGTTTCACCGTGACGGTGTATGAGACGGGATCCTGCGAGGAGGGCGGCGGAAGGTAGGCCGCGGCCTTGAAGCAGACGTCGTACTGGCCCGCCGGCGGAGGCGCACCGGCGTACCAGATGACCCGCTCGGGCCCCCACCCGGATGACGCAATCCGGTCCAGCGCTCCGTAGTCCGTCTCAACGCCGGGCCCCCGGTTGCCACCGTGGATGAACTTCCCCGTGGGCGTCCGGACGACGAGGTCCCCATCGCCCGCGCGCGCCCACGACGTGGCGATCTGCAGCTTGATTTCATCCGCCACACAAGCACTCTCCGAGCAGGCCTGCCCCACGTCACAGACGTTGCCGCAGGCGCCACAGTTGGATGCATCCGACGACACATCCACGCACTGGGAGCCACACTGCACTGTGGGAGGCTGGCAGGCGCCGGCAACGCAGTCATAGCCACCGGGCGTGTTCACGCACAGCCTCCACCTGGCAACTCACGCCGCAGCCATCCCCTGACACCAGATTGCCATCGTCACACTGTTCCTCGGCCTCCACCTGACCATTGCCACAGAAGACACCGCCGCCAAAGCCCATGTCCTCCACGGCGTCTACGCTGTACAGCGCGGCCAGTCCCCCCGCAGCCGCACGTACCGGTAGGGCGTCGCACTGCTGAAGGGCACCAGCGCGGAGTGCGTACCGATCCCCAGGTCCAGGAGGGTCGCCTGCCCCGTGCTGATGAGACTCAGGTCCTCACGAAGGAAATCCACCTGGGCAATCACCGACAACGACAGCCCCCGGAAATAGATGCGCAGAGGGCCCGTGCCCTCTTCTCCCGCGCCCATGTCCAGCAGCAGCGAGCCCCCCAGGAGGCTCAGGATGCTGGCGACATTCCCATCCGGCGCGCCCACCGCGTTGCCAGGGCTGATGACGGCGATGACACCGCTCTGGACGACCGCATCGGCGTACGGGTCAAGTGGCAACGCCCGCACCTTGTTTGAGGACGACTCAACTTCCGTCCAACCCTCCTCGGCCACGAGGGATTCCTCCTCCACTTGCGGCCCACACGCTCCCAAAACTCCAAACGCAAAGGCCACACACATCCATCGGCACATGGGGGCCACTCGACTGCCATTCATCGTCTTGCTCCATTTCACTTGGATATGGGGATGGCGGCGCGGCTTGAAGACAATCACCGCGAAGCGCCGCCAATTCCAGGTTAGGCACGAGGTTCCGGCTGGGCCGCAAACGCACGCGCGCCGATTTCGAAACACGCATGCCATTGGACAGCCGTCTCGCCAGACGACGCCGCGACGAACGCCATGAGACATCCTCCCTGGACACGAAGGCATGGACCATCGTGCCCAACCGAGGGGAGCCTCTCCATTCTCGGGAGAGAAGAAACCGAAATGTATTCCAATGCGTGGCCGACACGAGCGGCTTCGTCCGTCGAGCCGGTCCACGCATTCCTCGCGAACCTCCCACCGTCCTGCCGGTCTCCCTGTCGCTGCTCCGGCATGCGGCCCCGTGGGCACTGCTCCTCGCGAAGGAGGAGGGCTATCCGGCCGCTACCGCCCCCCTCCTCTCCGAGCGCTATGCTTTGAAGAGCGATGAAAAGCCCTTCGTGCGCGAGTTGCCCGGCGGCCCGGGCGGCGACACGCGCCCCCGCGTCGTCCAGCGGGCTCCCCCTCCCGCCGCGACAGCATCTCCACCACCCGCACCGCGACCTGCTGGTCCATGAGCGGACGCAGCCGGACTGGCAGGTCCTTCGCATCGAGCGTCACCCGTCCGCATGGCGCAGGCGCGCGTGAGTGCGCGCCCTGGGTGCCTGGGACACTCGGCGTACCTGGAAGCCGCATTCGACATCAACCGGAACATCTGTTCGACCTGCGCCGGAACTCGCGGCGTGTCACCCGCACCGTCTATGATTATCCGGACATGCCCCCTTCCAGAGTCTTTCTTCTCATTCCTCTCGTCATCCTCTTTGGTGTGCCCAGCGCGCAGGCACAGCCATACGAACGCACACGATACGGAGGGCTGGAGTTGTGCCGCGGTAACAGGACCGTGACCTATGCGATGACCACCTCGGGTGGCCACCCGACCGCTGAAGAGAGGGCCGCGGTCACCGCCGCGTTCAACACCTGGAACCAGACCGTGGCCAGCTGCTCGGACCTGGTGTTCACGCCCGGCGAGGATGTGCCCCATCCCGCACCGCAACCTCTCGACGGGAAGATGCTGGTGACCTTCCGCCAGGTGAACTGCCCGGACATCGTCCCTGATGACGATGCCTGCTGGCAGAATGAATCCTGTGCCGACAAGTATGACTGTTGGCCCTTCGCGCCGGAGGATGTCGTCGATGAGACGAGCTATTTCCGGCTGTCCACCGGTGAGATTCTCGGCACCGCCATCAGCCTCAACAATAGCAATGGCATGCTCACCACGCTGGACGGTCCCCCCTGCGACGAGGGAGTCATCGAGCCCGGCTGCGTCATCGGAGACGTCCAGAGCCTGGTGACGCGCTCCATCGGCGAGGGGCTGGGGTTCGCCCTGCTGACACGCACCGATTCCACGATGTCTCGCTTCCTGCCATGGGGCGATACGCAGAAGCGCATCATCGACCCTGGCACGCTCCAGGGCATCTGCGAGACCTACCCTCGCGGGCTGCCAACACCCGGGTGCATCATCTCAACGGATGGCGGCGTCCCGGACGCTGGTGACGGCGTCCCGGACGCTGGTGACGGCATCCCTGATGGTGGTGACGGCGTCCCTGACGGCGATGGCGGCGCTCCGTCAAAGTCTGGCTGCACCACCACCTCCTCGGTGCCACTCCTCGGAGCGCTCATGCTCCTGCTGGGGGCTGGACGCACTCGCCAGCTCTCACGGGGCAGAACTCGCGGATGGCATGACCTGCCTCGAACACACATCCGCAGGTAACAAGAAAAACGAGGTGACCACTGGAACATCGGCTGGGGCGCGGCCCCGACTCAGCCGGAGGCCACCAACGTTTATCGCTGGCTGCTCTCGCACCGGCGCACCAGCACGTCGCCCACCACGCCCCGCACGCTCACGCCAAGGATGACCACCGTCACCAAGCGCTGGGAGGTCAGGCCGCACTGCGCTCCGCCTGGGTCGACTGCTCGAAACAGGCCCGCCGTCCCCTGCGCCAGATCGGCTCGTCGAATCGTAACACGTCCTCCTGTCCCCTGCGGCTGCGAGTGCGCAAGGGGTTAGGGGAGCTGATTTCAGACATCGACACGCCGGCGGGCTTGGGGCCCCTACCATACCTGACGCAGGCGAACACGTTCACCGCGAGTGTCCTGATTGAGCAGCCCGCCCAGTCCACTCATGGCCCCTCGCATTCCTCGGCTCCTGCCTCGCCGCGCCCTGCGGCGCCGTGCTCGCCTCCGGCGCTCCGGCCTGGGGGAGCACAGCGCGTCACGAGGTCCCCGTCGTGCCGCCCATCGCCGATCCCATCGCGCGGCTGAGGAGGCTGGGCGAGAATCTGTCCATGCCGATCCTGCCGAAAGAGCGAGACCCCAGGTTGATCACGATTCGTCGTGGCGGGAGATTGACCGACGAGGACCACCACCTGCTCGCGGAGTGGGCCGCCCTCTGCGCGGACCACGTCCTGCCCTTCTTCGAGAGCACGTGCCCCGAGGACGCGCGCCCCCGTGACGCCATCGCCGTGGGACGGGCGTGGATCAGGGGCGAGGTGCGGATGCGTGACGCCCACCAAACCGCGTTCGTGGCCAACGCCGCGGCTCGTGGGTTGCCTGACCCAGCCAGGTTCGCTGCGCTCGCGGCAGGCCAGGCGGTGGCCGTCGCCCACGTCGCTGCGCACTACTTGGGCGCGGCGGCGTACGCCATCCGGGCCGCCGCCGCGGCGGCATCCGAGGGTGACGCGGAAGGGGCCCGGATGCAGGAGCTCGGATGGCAGCGGAAACGAATCCCCGCTCCCCTCCGTGAGCTGGTCCTCGAAGACCAGCGGGCGCGGAACGACATCTGCTGGGGCGTCTTCACCGGGTGACGTTGGAGGACGAGGGGCCCGGCCCGGCGGCGGCACCCGCTTCGACGCGCGCCTCCGCCGACTGACGCCGCCGCGCGGCGCAAAGTATTGCATGCCTTCGTGCCCATGCCTGACGCAGGCGCGGATGTCTGGGATTGAAATGGACCTGCCCCGCCCTGGACGTATGCCTTTCCTGGCATCCAGGTTCGCCCGCCCCGCCCCGCGCTAGGAAGGATTCGGATCGCTGCTCCCGGCGGGCCGGGCCGGGCGTCGCGACGCGCGCGCCTTGTCCAGCGCCCGTTTCGCCAGCATCAGGAGACCGAGCCCCATGCCGGCCTGCACCAAGAGGGGGCCGCTGCCGCCGCCGAACACGAGCCGCTCAAGCACGCGCAGCACAGAGAGGGTTCCCAGCGCGCCGAGCAGAGTGACCAGCAGGTACCAGAAGATCGCCATTCGCCAACGATAGTGCGGCGAACGGAGGCAGCGCCAGAAGGAGTCCACGAGGAGCATAAGGAAGAAGGCCGCTGACGGGGCCTCCGAGCTGAGTGCCAGGCCCGTTGGCGATGGCTTGCGCCTCAAACACCACCCGTCCTGCGGTGGCCCTCGCGCCGGGGCCAGCCTTGCACTCGCAGTGGGCAGTCCCAAGCCCCCCTGGGGCAGCTTCCGCGGCGTGGGCGCCGAGGCACGGTGCAGCAGTTGCCCTCGCCGGGCGTGGCCGTCTTCCGCCTGGGCGGGCGCGAGCACCGGCTCGCGGCGATGCAGGAGGCGGGCACGGACGCGCTCTTCTTCCTATTCACCGACGAGACCAACCGCGACGAGACCTACGGCGCGGGGCGCGAGCTCGAAGCCGAGGCGCCCGTGGGGGACAAGGTGGTGCGGGACTTCAACCGGGCCGACAGCCCCACTTGTGCCATCTCCGCCTACAGTCTGTACTTGCTGCTACCGCGCCAGAACCGACTTCCCTTGTGAGTGCAGGCGGGCGAGAAATGCCCGCAAAGTCATTGAGCGCTGCGTCTCCCCTTCCGCTGTCGGAGGTCTGATGATGAAGCCCCTGTACCTCGCCGTGCTCCGGATGCTGCCTGCGCTCTGTCTCGCGTGTGCCCACCCGCCCCAGGCGCCCCGCGAGGCGCCGGTTGCCGCGCCCTCGCTCACCTACGAGACGTACACTGTCGGAGCAGGCGAGCCCGAGGCGATGCTCGTCGCGCTGCACTACTCCGGGTCCACGCCCGGGTTCTGGAGGCCGCTGCTCGAGGACTGGCACACCCCCACCCGCGTCGTGCTGCCACGCGGCCCGCACCCGCGCAGGGAGGGCTTCACCTGGTTCGCCGCCGGCCACGAGCAGAAGGTGACCGCGGAGAAGACCGCCGACGTGGAGCAGATGGCCGCGCGGCTCGCAGAGCTCATCCGCGAGCTGCGCGCCACACACCCCCACATCCGCCGCGTCGCCGTGACGGGCTTCTCCTACGGCGGAGACCTCGCATGGGTGCTCGCGCTGCGCCACCCGGAGCAGGTGGATGTCACGGTACCCATGGGCTCGCGCCTGCTCGGAGACCCCACGCCCGGTACACCGGCCGCGCGGCGCGTATGGGTGCTGCAGGGCGAAGTCGACCCCATCATCACTGCCCCTCAGACCGCGGCGCGCGTGGATGTCCTGAGGGCAGCCGGTGTCCCCATCGACGTGAAGGTCTACCCCGGCCTCGGCCACGACTTCTCACCGCAGCTCATCGAAGACTGGCGCACCTTCCTGCAGCAGCAGCTGCGCACGGAGGCGTCGCGATGACGTGGACCCTGATTGGCGAGGCCTTCTCTCCCTGGTCCGAGAAGGCCCGCTGGGCGCTGGACCACCACCGCCTCGCGTATGCGTACCGCGAGCACTACCCGCTCATCGGCGAGCTCTCGCTGCGGCTGCGGGCGCGGCGGCTGAAGGGCCGCGTGAGCACGCCCATGCTGCTCACCCCCGAGGGGCCGCTCATCGACTCCTTCCGCATCGCCCGCTACGCGGACGCGCACGGCAGCGCGCCCACGCTCTTTCCGGCCGAGCATGCCGAGGAGATCGCCGCCTGGAACGCCCGCAGCGAGGCCGCGCTCGGCGCGGCGCGGGTGCGCTACCTCGACCGGCTCGCGAACGACCGCGCCGCGAAGCTGGAGCAGCAGCCGCCCGCCTTCCCTGGTTTCGTGCGCCAACTCTCGGTGCCCGCGGTGGACCTCGCCATGGCCTTCCTGCGCAGGAAGTACGGGATGCCGGACAGCACGGCGGCGGAGGCCACGCTGGTGCTCGAGTTGGAGGCGCTGCAGCGTGCGCTCGCGGGCGGCAAGCGCCACCTCGTCGCGGACCGCCTCACCTACGCGGACCTCGCGATGGCGGTGACGCTGCAGTTCGTGTCACCCGTGGACGGCGGGCACATCGCGCTAGGCCCCGCCACTCGCGCGGCGGGCGTCCACCCGCAGCTGTGCGCGCGATATCCGGACGTCGTCGCCTGGCGCGACGCGCTCTACGCGCGACACCGGCGCAGCGAGCAGCCCGCCGAGCCCGTCCGGGCGTAGCGCGCCTGCGCCCACCTTCAGCGTCCGGCGTCGAAGCCCTCGAGCACACCGGCCACGTTGAGGCCGAGGTCCTCCACGGCGTAGCCGCCCTCCTGCACGAACACCGTGGGCAGTCGCAGCTGCGCGAGGCGCCGGCCCATGAGGGGGAAGTGCTCGCGCTCGAGCGCGAAGGCGCTGATGGGGTCTCCCACGTAGGTGTCCACGCCCAGCGACACCACCAGCGCATCCGGGCCGAAGCGGGCCACGGCGTCCAGCGCGGAGTCGAGCGCGGTGCTGTACTGCGCCCAGGTGGTGCCGCGCGGCAGCGGGAAGTTGCGGGTGAAGCCCTCGCCGGCGCCGGCCCCGCGCTCGTCGGCATAGCCGAGGAAGTAGGGGTACTCCGTCTCTGGCGTGCCGTGCAGTGAGACGAAGAGCACGTCGGCGCGCTCCCAGAAGATGTCCTGGGTGCCGTTGCCGTGGTGGTAGTCCACGTCCAGCACCGCCACGCGCGCGCAGCCGCGCTCGCGCAGGTGCTGCGCCGCCAGCGCCGCGTTGTTGAGAAAGCAGTAGCCGCCGTAGGTGGAGTGGCCCGCGTGGTGCCCCGGAGGTCGGCACAGCGCGTAGGCGCTGCGCTCACCCTCCGCCACCCAGGCCGCAGCCGTCAGCGCGCACTGCGCGGCGGCGAAGGCGGCGTCCCAGGTGCCCTGGACGATGGGCGTTCCGGCGTCGAAGGCGTAGTAGCCCATCTGTCCGTTGATGCCGGAGGGGAGGTGGTCGCGGCGCATGCCCCGCGCCGGAAAGCCGCTCGGCAGCATGAAGCCCTGCTTGCCGATGGCCCGCCACTGCGCGTGCGCGGTGCGCAGGAACTCCACGAAGCCGGCGTCGTGCACGCCCCGCAGCGACTCCAGTCCGAAGGCCCGTGGCTCGCTCACCTCCAGGCCGGCCTGCCTCACCGCTTGCAGGATGAAGTCCGCGCGCGCGGGCATCTCGAAGCAGGGCACCAGCTCACCGCGGTGCAGCTCCATGCCGCCGTCGTGGAGGGCGTGCTGCGGGGAATGAACGACTCGCATCGGGAGGGCTCCAGGTTGCACGTGTGCCGTGCCGGCACACGACGTTACAAGACCATCGTCACGATCGTGTGACGCACTCATCCACCGTGGGTGTGGAAGCTGGCCCAGAAGAAGGCGACGACGTGTAGCAGCAGCGAGTTCCTGGGTTTCATTGGCCTGCACCGCCGCGCATGCCCCATCGCCTACTGCGTCGCGTACCTCGGCTGCGAGCGCGTGCAGTGCGGCGTCAACGAGGCCAACGCGCGCAACCGGCGCATGTTCGAGAAGCCGGAAAGTGGCGCCGCGTCAGCCGCTGCCTCTAGGGTTCCGCGCACCTGCTTCCCGAGGACCTCCGCCATGACGATCACGACCGCCCTGCTCCTGCTCACCCTCGGCGCCGCGCCGGCCCAGCCCGCCGCGAAGAAGTTCGAGTTCGACAAGCACTACCTCGTCCTACTCGAGCGCGTGCCTGGCGCCAAGAAGCTGCCGGAGGCCGCGCTGGCGCAGCTGCAGAAGGAGCACCTCGCGCACCTCACTCGCATGGGGGAGAGCGGCAAGATGGTGCTCGCGGGCCCCTTCGACGAGCAGGACGACGTGGGCATGCGCGGCGCGTGCATCTACCGCACCGCCACCAAGGCGGAGGCGAAGCAGCTCGCCGAGCAGGACCCGATGGTGAAGGCGGGCCGGCTGCAGGTGCGGGTCATGGCCTGGTACACGGAGAAGGGCTACCTGGCGTTCCCCCTGGCCCCGCCCGTCGAGGATGCCAAGGACGCGGCGAAGGACGCGGGCAAGTAGCCCCCAGGCAGGCGGGCCACCGCAGCCCCGCCGCTCCGAATGCTCGAGATCGACCCGTCGGTGGTGACAAGGAGCTCGCGGGCGCGCTCCAGGCGACGATCCCGCAGCCAAGCGTGGGGAGCGAGGCCGAAGGTCGCCCGGAAAGTGCGTGAGAAATGATGCTCGCCCAGGCGAACCAGCGCCGCGAGGTGCTCGACGCGCACCGGCTGGTCGAGCCGCGTCTCGACGTAGTCCAGCAGCGCCCGCCGCTCCTCGGGGCTGAAGGTGCGATCGTGGCCGGTGCGCTCGACGTCGACGTAGTTGCGCAACAGGTGAAGCGCGATGCGCTCGCCGACCGCCCGGGCACCCCGCTGCGCCCCGAGCAGATCTGGCGTGGCGACCTCGCGGTGTAGATCGCACCCCAGCTGGACGAGCGACGGATCGGGCGCATACGGGGTGGCCCGCGGGCGCAGACGCACCAGGCCCCCCATCGACTCACGGACCGCCTCGTCGAGGTAGGCGGGATGCACCGCGATGTTGAGCACCTCGACCGCCCCCGACCAGCTCCAGCGCAGCGAGATTGCCATCGGATTGACCAGCACGTCGCCGGGGCCGAGGTCCATCACCTCAACCGAGCCGTTCATGCTCCGGCGGATCGACGCGCGCCCGCCCAGGCAGAGGAGGACGTGGAAGGTGTCGAGGGTCACCCCGGTCAGCTGGTGGTGGGCGTCGAACCGAAAGCCGTGCACGCCGATCTGCTTCGCGGTCGCGGAGGTGCCCTCGAGCCACGCCGAGTAGTTGGCCGTGGTCCGCACCAGGTCGTCGAGGCGGACCCTCGTGTGTGCTGCGGGGGCCATGACACCAAGGCTGGCGTCGAATCTCACCTCTGGAAACCGCAACCGTTCACCGGTTGGTGCCTGCTTGGAGGGACTGCCGGGCAGCGGACGATGGGCGTGACGGTGGTGGCTGTGGCGTGACCGCGAGTAGCGAAGTTGGAGGCGCGCCTGAACGGTGACCAGGGACCTTCGCGCCGACGACGGCCGATCCGCACACACCTCCGCGAGCGCGTAGCGCTGCCGCGGCGCGTCGTCCGAATCGTTCCATCGGCACCTCCGAGGCATTCAAGACCACCTCAAGGTGCACCAGTACGGTGCTGAGTCGATTGGCAGCTGCCCCCGCTCCCCACCGCAAGCACATGGCATCCATCTACGACCTCGGCCTCGATAAGAACGACGCGAACTTCGTCCAGCTGACGCCGATGACGTTTCTGGCGCGCGCGGCAGCGGTGCACCCCGAGCGAGTCGCGATCGTTCACGGCGCGTTGCGGCAGACCTGGCGCGAGACGGACGCGCGCTGTCGGCGGCTGGCGAGCGCGCTGCAGAAGCGGGGCATCGGCCGGGGCGACACCGTGGCGGTGCTCATGCCCAACGTGCCGGCGCTCATCGAGGCGCACTTCGGGGTGCCGATGAGCGGCGCGGTGCTGAACGCCCTCAACACCCGGTTCGACGCCCAGAGCATTGCCTTCATGCTGGCGCACGGCGAGGCCAAGGCGCTGTGCTCGTCGACCGCGAGCTTGCCGCAGTGGCGAGCGCGGCCGTCGACCGCCTCGGACGCGACATCCTCGTCGTCGACGTCGACGCCCCCGAGCTCGACCTGCCGCCTGCGCCGGGGGTCGGATACGAGGCCTTGCTCGCCGAGGGCGATTCTTCGTTCGTCTATGCCGGCCCCGACGACGAGTGGGACGCCATCTGCCTCAACTACACCTCGGGCACGACCGGCGATCCGAAGGGCGTCGTCTACCACCACCGGGGCGCGTTCCTGAACGCCACCTCCAACATCCTCGAGTGGGACCTGCCCAAGCACCCGGTCTACTTGTGGACGCTGCCACTCTTCCACTGCAACGGGTGGTGCTTCGCGTGGACCATCGCCGCCCGCGCAGGGACGAACGTGTGTCTGCGCAAGGTCGATGCGACGACGTGTTTCGACCTCATCCGTGAGCACCGCGTCACCCACTACTGCGGCGCGCCCATTGTGCACTCCATGCTCATCGCCGCCGCCGCCCACGGACAGGGCATCGCCCACCGGGTGTCGGCCATGGTCGCCGGCGCCGCGCCGCCGGCCGCGATGATCGAGGCAATGGAGCACCTCGGCATCGACCTCACCCACGTCTACGGACTCACCGAGGTCTACGGTCCGGCGGCGGTCTGCGAGAAGCCCGAGAGCTGGAGCGCCCTGCCAATCTCCGAGCGGGCGCACCTCAATGCCCGGCAGGGCGCGCGTTACCACCTCCAGGAGGCCATCACCGTGCTCGACCCAGCCACGATGCAGCCGGTGCCCGCTGACGGCGAGACCATGGGCGAGGTGATGTTCCGCGGAAACATCACCATGAAAGGCTACCTCAAGAACCCCACGGCCACCGGCGCGGCGTTCGCCGGCGGCTGGTTCCACACCGGCGACCTCGGCGTGCTGTCGCCAGATGGGTATGTGAAGCTCAAGGACCGGAGCAAGGACATCATCATCTCCGGCGGCGAGAACATCTCGAGCCTCGAGGTCGAGGACGTTCTCTACCGGCACCCCGCGGTCGTGGGAGCCGCGGTCGTCGCGCAGCCCGACCCGAGGTGGGGCGAGACGCCGTGCGCGTTCATCGAGCTCCACCCCGGGGCCCAAGCCACCGCCGAGGACATCATCGCCTTCTGCAAGGAACGGCTCTCCGGCTTCAAGGTGCCGCGCGCGGTCGTCTTCGGCCCGCTGCCCCGGACCTCGACCGGGAAGATCCAGAAGTTCGAGCTGCGCGCCCGCGCCGGTTCGTCACGCGCCATCGACGGCTGAAGCCAGCACACCCCAAGGAGGAGCACCGCATGTCGGAATTTGGCCTTATCGAAATCACCGAGAAGGACGATGTCTTCACCATTGAGATCGGGGGCCTCAACGGAGAGACCCACGCCGGCCTCGCCCGCGTCTTCCGCCGGGCGCACGAGTCTGACGCCCGGGTCGTGGTCGTGACCGGCAAGAACAAGTCCTTCCTCGCGCCCGAGAAGTACGAGTTCGAGTGGGTGAAGAAGCTCGGCATCTACAATGACATGCTGAAAATCTTCAAGGAGGCCGAGGACATCATCCGCGACCAGATCAGCTGCGAGAAGGTGACCATCGCCAAGGTGTACGCGCCGGGTGCGCACAGCATGGGCGCGTCCATCGCGCTGGCCTGTGACTTCGTCTACGCGAGCGAGGACTCCACCTTCAGCGACCCGCACCTCTCCGGCTTCGGCGTGCCTCCGGGCGACGGCGGCGCGCTGCTGTGGCCGACCCGGATTGGCCTGAGCCGGGCGCGCGAGTTCCTGATGACCGACCGTGCCTGTACGGCGAAGGAGGCCTACGAGATTGGCCTCATCAACAAGGTCGCCCCCGCGGACCAGCTCGACGCCGAGGTCGACGCGCTGATCAAGAAGCTCCTCTCGTACGATCCGATCGGCCTGAAGATGACGAAGAAGTGGCTCAACCAGTACCTGCAGCAGAACATGAACATCGTGGGCATGGGCTCGCTCTTCGCCGAGGGCATGGTGCTCGCGAGCGGCAACTTCGCGCAGAAGACCGAGGCCTACGGCAAGCAGCTCGAGTCCGAGGGCAAGCGCAAGGGCTGAGCGCCCACTGTGCCTACCCCGACTTCGGTCGCTGCGTCATATGTGATTCAAGGCGAGTGAGCGAAGCGCGCACGAGGGCATCCAAACAGCCATCCCCCGCCGCCGCGTACCTCCGCGCCGTGGCACATGAGGCCGCGGCGCGGAGGCAGTCGTCACAGCGAAACCGCTACGGCATGGGCCGCGAGCCCGCGGACGGCGCGGACGGAACCGCGGGCCAGCCATTGAGCCACGTGATTGCATCCACGAGCATCACCCGCGCTGTGTGGGCGCTGTTCCACGCGTGGTAGACCATGTACATGTCTCCGTCCGGCCCGGTGACGACGGAGTTGTGTCCCGGCCCCGTCCAGCCGCCACCCGTCTTGAGAATCGGCGAGCCCAGCTTGGTGTACGGGCCCAGCGGACTCGTCGCCCGCGCGACGCCCACGGCGTAGGTGCTGTTGTAGTACGCATTGCCACTGTAGAAGAGGTAGTAGTAGCCGCCCCGAGCGACGACCCACGGCGCCTCGACGACGCCGCCCTCCCACGAGAGGTTGTTGCGGATGAGCGTCTGGCGCGTGCCCACCAGCGACAGTCCATCTGCCGACAGCGCCTGCCCGTAGATGGGCGTCGGCTGCCCCACCGCGTTGCCGTCCGCCTTCCACACCAGGTATGGCGCCCCGGTGGTGCTCGTGAAGAAGGTGGCGTCAATCATCCCCATCGCCGTGTCATGCACGAGCGGCCGGCCAATGTCCGTGAAGGGCCCGAGCGCGCTCGCCGACGTCGCCGCGCCGATGGACAGCTTCCCGTTCGAGTGCCGCGCGGTGAAGTAAGCGATGTAGCGCGTCCCCAGCTTGTGGATTTCCGGCGCCCAGAAGTCTCCCGTTGCCCAAGTGGGCTTCGACGCCGACGGGAAGATGGAGCCCGCGCTCGTCCACGTCACCAGGTCCGTCGACGTGCGCAGGGCGAACGCATTCGCCGCGCCGCCGGACGTACACGCGGCGACGTACCGCGTCCCATCATGGATGACGCCCGGGTCCGCGCAGTCCACGGGGACCACCGGGTTCCGGTACAGCCCACCGCACCCCGTGTAGCGGAAGGACATGCCGCACGCGCCCGTGCCGTTGAAGTACGGCCTCCACCCGTTGGAGAGCGCAGCGTACGAGTTGCTGCCCTCGTTCGTGCAGGTCCGGTCCCAGAACACACGCCCACTCACGTCGTCGTACTGCGCGGGGTGTCCCGACGGGTGCAGCCACGACGCGGCATAGGTGACGCGCGTCGAGCACGCGGCGGCCCCAGCACAGTCCGTGTCGAGCGCCATGACACACGCGTTGTTGCCGGTGAAGTACGGCCGCCAGCCGTTCGAGAGCACCGCATACGAGTTGCTGCCCTCGTTGATGCAGGTGCCATCCCACGTCACCAAATCACTCGCGATGTCGTACTGCGCGGTATGCCCCGAGGGGCGAATCCACCTCTCGCCGTAGGTGATGCGCGTGCTGCACGCGAGCGGTGCGCCGGCGGTGCCGACCGGAGCCTCCTCCGCGAGCGAGGCGTCGATGCGCTCGTCGCCACAACCGGATGCGAAGGCAGGGACGGCGCACACCACCGTGAGCGCCAGGATGCGAGGGAACTTCCTCATGGAACCACCTCCAGATGGAGGGGGCGAGCTAGCACGAAATTCAAGAAATATCAGCTATTCGTGCTTTAGCGGCCAAGCCAATGGCCTCCAGCTGACGAAATACAACAGCACTTATACATCCGCTCGTATGGGCATCGGAACACCCACGCTTGGCCCCCTGCTGCGCAACCTCATCGAGCAGCTCGACGGCGCCGTCGAGCAGGCCTACCAGCGCTCGGGCGTGGACTGCCGCCCGCGCTACACGCCCATCGTCCGGACGATGATGGCGCAGGGCCCGGTCTCCATCCGCGCCATTGCCCAGCAGGCGGATGTCAGCCACTCCGCTGTCAGTCAGACGGTGTCGCAGATGGTCAACGCGGGACTGGTGGAGCTCCAGCCCGGCGCCGACGCTCGCGAGCGCATCGTCGCGCTGACACCTCGAGCCCGGACCATGCGCCCCGCCCTGGAGCGCCAGTGGGCGGCGACCAACGCGGCGGCGGACCAGCTCGACAAGGAGCTCTCCGCGCCGCTGTCCCGCATCCTCGTCGAGGCGCTGCAAGCGCTGGAGCGCGAGTCCTTCGACGCGCGGCTGGAGAAGGCCGCCGCGAAGCTGAAGCCGCCACGCAAGGGCAAGGCCCGCGAGTAGGCGCGGCACCTCTACGCCCATCTGCACCGCCGTCACATGCGCACGCTTCGCATGACAGGAGGGGAACCCCCTCGCCCCTTGCACGAGAAGGCGACGAGAACCGGACCCTCCGCCGGTACGCCCACCCGCGCTCCTCCACCTGCCCCTCCCCAGCCACACCTCGCCTCCAGCGACGCGATTAGGATCCGACTGGGCCGCCCGACGCACACCCGCTCCAATTCCCCACGTTCCAGGAGCGCGTAGAGGGTGGCCCGGCAGACGGCCAGTTCCTCCGCCACCTCGTGCACCGTGAGCGTCCGCGACACCACCGGCGCACCACGCCCAATCGAAGCCGTGGAAACGGTGCCAACCTGCAAAGCCCCTGCGCACTGGGAACCCCAATCCTTTCCGAGG
Organism: Myxococcus sp. NMCA1; assembly: GCF_026810205.1. Taxonomy (NCBI): domain Bacteria; kingdom Pseudomonadati; phylum Myxococcota; class Myxococcia; order Myxococcales; family Myxococcaceae; genus Myxococcus; species Myxococcus sp. NMCA1. The sequence goes on from NZ_CP113950.1 coordinate 6,772,318, forward strand.
GTTGCGAGCCGCTGACAGGTGCTGCGAGCCCCTGCCAACCAGCCCCACACTGGCTCATGACCGCTCGGTCCCTGGTTCGCCCCAGGAAGGCCCACTTCCCACAATGCCTTGCAATGCCTCGGGAATCTTTCCGGGGGTGTCTACCCATTGAGCGGACTTCACTCGGCGTTGAAGCGAAGGCCACGACCGGCATAGGGCCGTCCAAACCTGTGCGGTTGTTGATACCCGGCCAGCGGTTACAGTGCGCGCCATGCAAGCCTCCTGGAAGCGCAACACGGCCCTCTTTCTGGGCAGCCAGGCCCTCTCACTGCTCGGCTCCTCCCTGGTGCAGTACGCGCTCCTGTGGCAGGTCACTTTGCAGACGCGCTCGAGCGTCATGATGACGCTCTACATCGTGGCCGGATTCCTGCCCACGTTCCTCCTCTCGCCTTTCGCGGGCGTCTGGGCGGACCGGTACGACCGCCGCAAGCTCATCGTCCTCGCCGATGCAATGATTGCGCTGGTGACCCTGGCGCTGGCCGTGGTGTTCACGTTGCGCGGCACGGAGCTGTGGCTCTTCTTCCTGGCCGCGGCGATCCGCTCCGTGGGTACGGCCGTTCAACAGCCGGCGGTGGGCGCGCTGCTGCCGCAGTTGGTGCCCGAGGACCAGCTGATGCGGGTCAACAGCATCCAGGGCACCCTCCACTCGGTCAACATGTTGGGGGCGCCCGCGCTCGCCGGCTTCCTCATGTCCGTGGCCCCCCTGCAGGTGCTCTTCTACATCGACGTGGTGACAGCGGCCCTGGCCATCACCCTGGTGACGCTCTTCGTTCGGGTAGAGCCGCGTCCCCGCGCGCCAGAGCAGGAGGGGGCCTCGCAGCTGACGGAGATCCGCGACGGATTCCGCTACATCCGCGGCCACGCGCACCTGGTGCCGTTCTTCGGCTACCTGGGATTCATCATGGTCCTCATCACTCCGGCCGCATTCCTCACGCCGCTGCAGACGGCGCGAAGCTTCGGGGACGAGGTGTGGAGGCTGACCGCCATCGAAATGGTCTTCTCGGTGGGCATGATGATGGGGGGCGCAGCGCTCGCGGCGTGGGGCGGCTTCAGCAGCCGCATGCGGACGATGGTCGCATCCAACGTCATCATGGGCGCGTGCACCGTGGCCCTCGGCGTGGTGCCTCACTTCGGGGTGTACCTGGCGGCCATGGGGATCTTCGGCGTGGCGCTGCCGCTCTACAACACGCCCGCCACGGTAATGCTCCAGGAGCGCGTGGAGCCAACCTACCTGGGCCGCGTCTTCAGCGTGATGACCATGCTCTCCACCGCGCTGATGCCGATGTCCATGCTGCTCTTCGGGCCCCTGGCAGAAGTAGTCTCCATCGAGCGGCTCCTGCAGGTCACCGGCGTGCTGGTGATCCTCCTCGGACTGCTCACGCCGCTACACCGCCGGCTGATGTCCTTCGGCGAGCCCAAGTCTCCCCCAGTTGAGTCCCAGGAGCTGGCCAGCTGAGGGCGTGAGGGGCACCACATGGGGGCGGCCGCCGCACGGGCCTGCCCCGAAGAACTTCTGAATGCGCCCTACGGGGAGCGTGAGCAGCGCATCAACCGCAAGCCACGGCCAGCCAAGGCAACCCGTGCGATGCGCCGCGGCCCGCGGGTATCCGACCTGTCGTGCGGAACCATGTTTCCGTCGAAGCACAGAGTCGTGATGCCCGCTCCTGGGAGTCAGACACTGTGCTCAAGCGATTCTGCCATGGGCTGTCAGACCAGCGCCGCCATCAGACCACCCCATCATCAGGCGCGGCCTCGGCGCTTCCTTTTCGTTCTCCTGGACCAGAAAGGACTTCCATCAAGTGATGGCCAGTCCAATGGGTGACGTGCCTGGCCGATGGCCCATGCGGCGGCTTCCGCTCCAGTCTCGCCGCTGACCGCGGCGCCTTTCGCAGCCAGACGGTGCCAACTCCCACGCCGCACACCGGTCAGCAGCGCGGCGCGGCCTCCACGGGTACCGCGTCGCGCGAAGACGCAGCGGGCACCCCCTGGAAGTCACTGGGGCCGCTCCGCATCGAGAGGTTCGACGGCGCCAGCAGTGCCTCCGCCCGGGCGCGCGTCCGCTCGATGCACACCGCCATCAGTCGCCCCAGCTCCACCTGGGGCAGCACGCCGTTTCGCGCGAGGAAGTCCTCGTCGACCCCTGGGATACGAGGGAGCGCAGGCGTCTGCTGCGACTCCAGCGCCAAGAGGGCCTGGCGCAACGCGTCCTTCGCCCTCCGGCCGCCCCGCTGCAGGGCGAAAGCGATGACGTCCCAGGCCAGCTCCGCGTGCCGCCCCTCGTCCTCGGAGATGACCGACAGGGTCTCCCGCACGACAGGGTCTGAGGCCCGGCTCGCGCCTTCGCCCGCGACCAGGGAGGCCATCCCCTCGGCCAGACATCCATCCAGCAGCGAACCGCGCACCAGCCGGGCCCAGGTGTCTCCTGAATACATCGGGGAAGGCGGCGTACTTCCCTGTCCAAGCTCCGGAATCGTTCCGGCCGTCCAGCCCACCCCCGAGTAGGCGCTGGCGAGCGCGAAGCACCGCCTGGCGTGACGAATCTCATCCAGCGCCGCCAGGTGACAGTCCTCCAGGAGCTCCGAGGGCGCCCCCAACGCGGAGAGCTTGAGCGACAACTTCGAGAAGGCGGGAACGGACGCGTGCTCCAGGCCCGCTGAGTACATCCATACCTCCCCGAGCACCGTTCGCTGCCAGGGTGTGAGTCCCGAAACATCCGGAACGGCGTCATCCGCCCAGCCCGCCCCCAGTGCCCGGCGAGCCACGCGCGTTCGACCACGCAGGCGAAGGACCCTCCCCTTCGTAAAGTTGGTGGTGCAGAGCAGGTGGACCAGAAAAACCAGGCCCCCCACCGGCACAGCGGAGACGAGTGCCATGACGCCCCCGAGGACCCTCAGGCCCCAGGGCTGGCGCTTCTGAAGCATGAGGATGAGTCCCCAGACGAAAGCCACCACGAACAGGAGGACAACGAGAATCACAGCCGCGGCATCCATGGCCAACCCTTTCGAGAGTCCGCGGCGACGCGCCCCCGGTCTCACGAGTGTCGTCGGCAATGCACCGAGAATGCCAGCGCCGTTGGCCCTTCCGAGAAGGCCCGGGCGTGCACGGGGTGGCGCGGTCGCAGCACACCTGTGCACGCCGCTACACGGTGGACAAGGGCCGGTCGGGCGCATGCGGGGAGGTCGCCGTCGACCATCCCTCGCATGAGCCCTCCTGCGGCGCGCTGGGGTGAGTCCCCACGAGTGACTGCTCGACTCACGTCCAACGCACACACACGCCATCACTCAACCGTCGGCGCACAGTTCTGAGCCTCGCCCAAACAAGGCTCGGCATACACCACATCGACAATTTGGGTGCGCGTCCCGGTATGCGCCGCCAGACGGCGACACTCACAATAGGTTTCCCCAACCCATGTCGTGAAGGTCGCCTCGCTGCAGTAATTATACTGAGCGTTCTCCAGGCAGAGAAAATCACTATCCACACCCTCGACCTGGGGTGCAGCTGACTTCTCTGCCTCAGAAACGCGCTCACCAGCCCCCAACAGCAGTCCCATCGACGTCAAGAGCACCGCGGACAGTCCAGCCATGACCCCGCCCAAGAGAGTTGGATGGAACCGTACGCAGTTCAAGACCACACAGCAAAGCCAGCAAATCAAAACCAACACTACTCAACACTCACATCTTGAGCCACTCCCCCATCACGCCTTGCGATAGCGGCCGCCCCATTCGGAAGGACTGCGGCGGAATCAACCCGTCCACCAAAGGGGTTCACGCCCCATGCAGACACCCGCGCTTGAACGTTCTTGCCTGACTTGAATCAACCCAAAGATTGACACGCTGGAGTCGCCACTCGCAATGTCGGCCCGTCGCTGCCATTGGCGACCCGGAGAGCGTCTGGGCATGAACGAGCGCAATGGCTCACACACAGACGCGGATCGCCGGCCATCGCACCGTCCACGACGCACAATGCAAAGGAGCGTTCCATGTCGAAATCGAATCAGTCCGCGCCAACCATTTCTCGCCGCAGCCTGTTGCCAACACTCGCCGCGCTCGCCCTGGCTGTCGCCGCGCCGGACGCCAGCGCGTACTCGGCGATCTACGGCGGCGGCCCGTTCTATTCCGGCGGGACCCCGGTGATGAACGACCTGCGCAGCTCGGGTTTCACCACGGTCATCCTGTGGAGCTTCCACATCGAGGAGAACGGTGACCTGATCTACAACGACATTCCGGTGGTCAAGAACGGCGCCTACATGGGCGACCCTGGCTGGCCGGCCCGGCTGGCCACGCTGAAGACCGCGCCGACCTCGGTCAATCGCATTGAAGTGTCGATCGGCGCCTGGGGTGTTCCGGACTTCGAACGCATGATTCGACTGGTCAACGGCACCGCGCCCGGCTGCGGAACCACCGTCGTCTGCGGAACCGGAAGCAACGGCATCCTGTACAGAAACTTCCAGGCGCTGAAGGCCGCCACCGGCGCCGACGCGGTGAACTTCGACGACGAAAGCGCCTACGACCTGGCCCCGACCACGACCTTCAGCCAGATGCTCATCGGGATGGGCTACAAGATTACCTTCGCGCCGTACACGCAGCAGACGTTCTGGCGGAACCTCAGGAACAACCTCGGCAGCGCCGTCGATAGAATCTACCTGCAGGTGTACGCCGGCGGCGCCGGCAACAACCCGGCGAGTTGGAACACCGCCATGGGCATGACTGTCGCACCGGGCTTGTGGTCCAGGCATGGCAGCGGCTGCGCGTCGGGCGACAGCCCGTCCACGGTGCAGACCCGGATGAGCAACTGGAAGACCAGCGCCGGCATCAGCGGCGGCTTCATGTGGTTGTACGACGACATCCAGCAGTGCAGCGCGCAGGGGACGAGCGCGCAGTATGCGGCGGCCATCAACACCGCCGTCAGCGGCAACACCCCACCGGTGGCGAACTTCGGCGTCACCGTCAGCGGCCTCACCGCGACCTTCAGCGATGCGTCCACCGACGCGGACGGAACCATCGCCTCGCGCAGCTGGAATTTCGGCGACGGCAGCACCTCCACCGCGACCAACCCCTCGCGCACCTATGCAAGCGCCGGCAACTACAACATCACCTTGACGGTCACCGACAACGGCGGCGCCAGCCATACGAAGTCCCAGGCGGTGTCCGTCGGTTCGGGCTACGCCAATCTGGCGTTGAACAGGCCCACCACCAGTTCGGCCCCCTGCAACAGCACCGAATCGGCCGCCAAGGCGGTCAACGGCAGCGTCTCGGGCGGCACCACCGACAAGTTCTGCTCACTGACCTCGCCGGCGTGGATGCAGGTCGATCTCGGTACGGCGCAGACGGTCAGCAGCTTCACGATCCAACACGCGGGTGCGGGCGGTGAATCGACGGCTTGGAACAGCAGGGCGTTCACCATCCAGACGTCGAGCAACGGGTCCACTTGGAGTACGCCCGTCACGGTGAGCAACAACACTGGCAGCACTTCGACCCATGCAATCACGGCGACATCGGCGCGTTACATCCGGCTCAACGTGACGACGCCGGCTCAGAATAGCGACCCAGCGACGCGAATCTACGAGTTCGAAGTTCGCTGAACTGTCGGCAATGAAGCCGGCCCTCGGCACCACGAGGGTCGGCTTCGTGCCTGTGCCTACTCCAAGCAGGCATCGGCGAAGACGGAGCGAATCACACCGGGCATCGACGGGTCCGACCTGCGCGGACATCAGGGGCTGAACGTACACAATCCGCCGCTGCAGTTCCACCTGAACGCATAAGTGAAGTGATATCCGTCGCCGACCGCGTCCGTGACGTCCCATCGATGATTGCGGATGTAGTAATCGGTGCTGCCGCAGGCAACGAGTGGAGGACACGTCCAGTAGGTGCCGCTGTATTGGTGGAACGAAAACCATTCTCCGGCAGCAACGTTCCAGGCAGCTTTCACAGAAGACTCGTACGACACCCAAAGCCCGACAGTCCCCCGATAGGGCGCGAGTTGGGTGAAGGACGTCTTGGCATTCGCGGCCGCCCAACCGTTACCCGTCACATTGGACCAGCAGTCGACGAAGTCCCCACCCTTGTAACAGACGCTGTCTCTCCAGAAGGGGCCGTCCGCGCTCGTCAGGGGTTGAGTCACGGACGAGAAGCCGTCTCTCCCCTGCTCCCCAAGGTCCGGTGCGAATCCCCCTGATGATTCCAGATGGGGAGCCGCTTCATCCCGCACGATGACATGGGCATCATCAGGGACAGCACGGCGCGATTCGGCGCTGACCAACGCCGTGGGCGGCGTGGCGCCTCGCGTCAACTGGCGATAGAGTTCGACGGCGGAGTGCCTGGCAACATCACCGTCACGTAAGACACGTCCATCCGCTACGGGGCCCCGCTCCACGACGAGGATGCCGCCGGGCTGCAAATCGTAGAATTCGATGAAGTGCTCCCGTGACACCTCGACACGAGCAAGCAGCTGATTGAGCTCATCGAGCTTCGGCCGCAGTCGCCGCGAGGCCTCCACCGCGGCCGCCGGATCGGACTCATAGAGTCGGTCGATGCGCTGGAACGACAGTCGCGCTGCACTCAGCGAGGACGGGCTGAGATCGATTGGCGCTTGGGTCTCTTCGAGTCCGTCACCGCACCCTGCTGACACCAGACTGGTCATCAGCAGAATCCCCAGCCGAAACGCGCACTTGCTCTTCATGATGTATCCTCCTTGGCTCCGGCTCCCAAACGATGCGCCGCCACCGTGCCTGTGAAATGCCGCGCAAATCCTGGCTTGAACATGGAGTACTTGGAATTCACTAAAATTAGGGAGATGCTCGGTCCTGCGCGAACCGGGAGATCCCATGAGCGGTGGCACCCTTCGAAGCCCGCAGGTTCATGCGCTCGTGCGGCTCATCAACGAGGCACATGAGTTGCCAGCGAGAGTGGCGACACGGTCCCGGCATCTCCTCGTCGGGCTGTGTCGCATTCTGGGCGCAGAGGCCGGAGCGTGCGTCTTGGAGCGCGACTTCAGACCGGGAGGACATGTCGGCTTCACGGAAATCGTCCTGGAAGGGTGGAGCGGGAGCGCGGTGTCCGCGCTCGAGGCGCTCCGGAGGATGGGAAGTGCCTGCAACCCCGCCATTCGCTCATTGATGGAGCGCGGCTCGGAGCCCGGCACCCTCGTCACCGCGATGCGCCGGGAACTGGTGGAGGACTGGAGTTGGTATGGCGCCCCCTATGTCGAGCATTATCTGCGCCCCACGGGGCTCGATGACTCTGTGTATTCAAGCCAGTGGTCCGGGCTCCCGGGGGTGGTGCGGGGTATCGGAATCTACCGTGAGCGGGGCGGCCGCCCCTTCGATGCCGCGGACCGAGAGCTGCTGCATCTGTTCCACGCCGAGTGCGGAGCCATGTTCGACCCGCCAGGGTCCTCGACGTTAGAAACGCCGGCAGGCTGGCTGGCGCCTCGCGAACGTCAAACGTTGGAGTTGCTGCTTCAGGGACTCGGAGACAAGCAGATCGCGGCTCGGCTCGGCATCAGTCGCTTCACCGTGAATCAGTACACGAAAACCCTCTACCGCCGCTTCGGAGTCCAGTCGCGGGCGGCGCTCATCGCACAGGTGCTCGCACGCGATGAACCGGAGACCACGACTGCGCTCCCCTCACGACAAGTCCCGCCAGATGGACAACCGAAGCTCGCACGCGCATCCGACGGTCAGTAGCCGTGTTGAGAGCGGCCGTCTTGAATGAACCAGGGCAGCAGGCCTCTCCCCGGCGGCGGAGGCGCGCTCCGCGCAAGAACGGAGCGCTGTCACACGGTGACGGTGCGCACGTTCACCTGTTTGCTTCACCCGGAGCGAAGGCGGGTAGATATGGGCACAGGAGCGAGAGCCACCAGCGAAGCCGCGAGCACAGGAACCGTGGGCGCGTCCACCCTGGACGGGCCTCCCGCACCACGCCCCGCCGCCCAGGAGACGCCTGTCTTCCCCGTGCCCGGATGGGAGCGCTACCAGGGGATGCGTTTCCTCGGTCAGGGCGGCATGGGGCAGGTCTTCCTCGCGTATGACCCACGGCTGCGCCGCCATGCCGCGCTCAAGCTCGTCCGGGGCCAAGACTCCGGGCTCACCCGGCGCATCCTGTCCGAGGCCCGTGCCCAGGCCCGCGTCGAACATGAGCGCGTCTGCCAAGTGTACGAGGTGGGAGAGGTCCAGGGACACGCCTTCATCGCCATGCAGTACGTGGACGGCCTGCCGCTGAATCAGCTCGCGGACACGCTCACCGTGGAGCAGGTGGCCCTGCTGCTGCGGGATGCCGCCGAGGGCGTCCACGCCGCGCATCGGGCCGGCCTCATCCACCGCGACATCAAGCCCGGCAACATCCTCGTCGAGCGCACCGAGGACGGCCGCCTCAAGCCCTACGTCATGGACTTCGGGCTGGCGCGCGACTGGAAGGAGCAGGGCCTCACGGCCACCGGCGCGGTGCTCGGCACGCCGCACTACATGGCCCCGGAGCAGGCCCGCGGCGAGGTGTCCCGGCTGGACCGGCGCGCGGATGTCTACAGCCTGGGCGCCACGCTCTACACGCTGCTCACGGGGCAACCGCCCATTCCGGGCGACAACGGACTGGAGGTGCTCAGCAACATCGCCACCGTCGAGCCCCGCCCGCCGCGCGCGCTCAACCCGGCCCTGCCCGTGGACCTGGAGGCCATCGTCCTCAAGTGCCTGGAGAAGGACCGCGCCTCCCGCTACGACTCCGCGCGAGCCCTGGTCGAGGACCTGGACCGGTTCCTCGCGGGCGAATCCGTGCGCGCACGCCCCACCGGCCCGGGCTACCGGCTGCGCAAGACGCTGCGTAAGCACCGCATCGTGGTGGGCGTGGCCTCGGCGGCGCTGCTCACCGTGGCGCTCGCCGCCGTCCAGGTCGCCCTCACCCGCCAGGAGGCCCTCCAGCGCGAGCACCTCTCGCGCCGGTTCACCGAGCGCGTCGAGCGCATCGAGGCCCTGGCCCGCTACTCCGGGCTCTCGCAGCTCCACGACATCCGCGCCGACCGCGAGGCCCTCCGCGGCCACATGCGCGCGCTGGAGGCCGAGATTCACGAGGCCGGCGCGCTGGCCGTGGGTCCCGGCCACTACGCCCTGGGGCGCGGCGCACTGGCGCTCGGCGACGTGGCCCAGGCCCGCGAGCACCTGGAGGCCGCCTGGAACCAGGGGGTCCGCGAGCCCCGCGTCGCCTGGGCCCTGGCCCTCGTGATGGGGCACCTGTACCAGGAACAGCTCCTGGAGGCGGAGCGCTTGCGCGTCCCGGAGCAACGCGAGTCGCGCAAGCAGGACATCCAGCGGCAATACCGCGCGCCCGCGCTGGAGTGGCTGCGCCAGAGTCACGGCGCCGACGTGCCCTCCCCCGAGTATGTCGCCGCGCTGCTGGCCTTCTACGAGGACCGGCTGGACGAGTCCCTCACCCAGCTCGACGCGATGAAGGACCGCCTCCCCTGGTTCCACGAGGCCCCGCTGCTCCGGGGCGACATCCTCCAGGCCCGCGCCACCCGGCGATGGAACCAGGGTGACCGGGAGGGCGCACTGGCCGACTTCGAGGCCGGCCGCCGCGCCTACGCCGCAGCCGCCGCCACCGGCGAGAGCGTGCCCGAGGTCCACCGCTCGCTGGCGAGGCTCGAGTACACCGCGATGGTGATGGAGCTCTACAGCCAGGGGGAAGTCCTCCCACCCTTCACCCGCGGGCTGGAGGCTGTCTCCCGCGCGCTCCAGGCGGACCCGGACTTCGGGCTGGCGCGCGTCCTGGAGGCGCGCTTCCACAACCGGCTGGCGGAGTTCCGCATGAGCCGGGGCGGTGACGTGGAGGAGCCGCTCGACAAGGCCCTCACGGCCGCGCGCGCCGCGATGCAACAGGTGCCCGAGCCTCCCCGCGCGCGCATGGAGCAGGTCCAGAGTCTCTGGCGCCGCGCCCGCTCCCTCCAGGCCCGGAGCCTGGACCCCAGCACCCCACTCCGCCAGGCCGTGGAGTTGCTGGAGCGCATTCCCGAGAAGGACCGGGACTACGAGTTCCACGCCACCCGAGGCCTCGTCTTCAAGATCCAGGCGGACTACGACGACGAGAAGGGCGAGGACTCGCGCGCCCACCGCGCGGAGGCCATCGCGTCCTATCGTGAGGCCATCCGGCTCGACGAGCGGATTCCCGACGCGTGGATCAACCTGGGCATCGCCTACCTCACGCGTGCCACGCTGCCGCGCGCCGAAGCGCCCCTGGCGGACCTGGAGCAGGCCCGCGCCGCGCTGGATACCTCGCGCAAGCTCAACCCGCGCAACTACGTGCCCTACTTCCTGGGCGGCACGCTGAACCTGCAGCTCGCCCAGCGGCGCCGGAATCAAGGAGGAGACGAAGGGCCGGACCTCGCCACCGCGCTGGAGTTCTTCGACGGCGGCCTGCGCATCAACGCCCGCATCGCCCAGCTCCACAACGGCCGCAGCGCGGTCCTCCTGGAGCAGGCGCGAGCGGCGTGGGACTCCGGCGGCGCGCCCCTGCCCCTCCTGGAGCAGGCCGTACGGGCCGCGCGTCAGGCCATCGAAGTAGCGCCCCAGCAGGGCTTCGGCCACCACAACGTCGGTGAGGCGCACGCCGAGCGCGCCACGTACCTCGCGCGCTCCGGCAAGGACCCACGCCCCGACCTCCAGGCGGCCGAGGCGGCCTACCAGCAGGCCAGCGCGCTGATTCCAGGCGGCGCGCACTACCCGGCCAGCCTGGCCCGTGTCCATGTCCGGAGAGCCGCCTATGCGCTGGAGAACGCGGGCGACCCACGCGCGAGCCTCGACAAGGCCGAAGCGGCCCTACGCCAGGCCTTCGAGCGCGGCCCCCGGGAGCCCCTGGCGTGGCTCGTCCAGGGCGAAGCGCGTGGGCTGCGGGCCCGCTGGCTCGCGCGCCAACAGCGCGCCCGCGCCGAGGACTTCGGGGAGGCCGCACACTCCTTCGAGAAGGCGCTCGAATCGGAGCCCCAGCGCCTGGACTATCGCGTCGCCTTCGGCCACTTCTGCCGCGAATGGGCCGCGTGGCGGAGGTCGGCGGGACTGGAGCCCCGCCCCGCCCTGGAGCGGGGCCTCGCGCTGGCGGACGAGGCACTGGCCGCGCGCCCTCGTTGGGAGGACGCGCTGCGCCTGCGCGCCAGCCTGCGTGACGCGAGCGGGACGGCGAATGGGGCCGTCGAAACCTCGAGCGGCCCCTCAGCTCACTGACATGCCTTGCCGCCCGGGCCAGGGTCTGTTCCCACCTCCAGCGTCCCGGTCCGCGAGTCATCCGGCAGTTCGGGGCACCCATTTACGGCGGTCACGGTGTACCTGCCCACGACCAGGAGGGGCATATCCCCCTCCTTCTCGGGAAGCAGCGACATGGGAGGTTCCAGCTCGGGTCCATCCACCTTGATGACCACCTCCGTCTGGCAGGCATTGATGAACCGGACAGTGCCTCCCTTTGAAAGGCAGTGGTCCGGAGCGAAGTGGAGTCCGTTTGCATCGAATTGGACCTTCACTTCGCGATGAAAACACTTGCATGAATAGGACTCTGGCAGCGCCTCCTGCGCGGCCACGGAGGTGTCGCCGACCATGACCCCGACGAACGGAAGCCCGAGCATCAGGCCCGGCACCAGGACGTGCCTCATTCGACTGCGCACCATCTCTCTTGGATTCATCACAGGGCTCCCAGGTCGGACTCAGGCACGAATGCCGGATTTACCTGAAACTCAGCACCCCGCGCTGTCAACAGCATTCCAGCCCGAGGAGACTCCCTAGGCGAGCCCAAGCTCCTTCACGCGACGCCCCAACGCCCGCTTCGACACCTGGAGGCGCCGGGTCATCGCATCGAGGTCCCCCTCGCAGTCATGGAAGCAGCGAGCGATTTCCTCGGCACTCAACGCGCCAGCGGTTCGCAGGGTCGGGCTTTTCTCTATCAAGTCGTAGATGGAGGACCGGTGGATGCGGAGCTGGTCGGCCGCGGCCTGGAAGTCCCAATCCTTGTCGCGGAGGGCGGCCAGCAGCTCCTCCTCGGGAATCTCGGAAGGCTTGCGACGGGAAGCGGCCCGGGCATCCACGGGAGCCGAAGCGCTGGCGGGCCGTCCCGGAGGCGCCACCTTCGCCAGGGCCAGCTCCTGTTCGAGCTCTGCGTCGAGCCTCAGGCACGGCTGGCCACGGTTGCCGATAACAAGCTGCCGCACCACGTTGCGCAGCTCTCGGATGTTCCCTGGCCACGGGTGGCCCATCAGTCGCGCGGCCAGCGCCGGCGGAAGCCAGGGCTCCACGTGAGGCTCCGGGGGCTCCAAGCGCCACGCCTCCCCTAGCGCCTCCAATTCCGCGCGAGCGAAGTGGCGGAACAGCAACCCGATGTCCTCGCGCCGCTCCCGCAGCGGCGGCACGCGGATGGAGTAGCCCGCCAGCCGGTGCAGCAGCGGCGCCTTGAAGCGCCCCACCTGAATCTGTTCCTCCAAGTGCGCATCCGTCGCGGCGACCAGCCGCACGTCCACGGTGATGGGCGTGCGGTCGCCCACCGCGTAGAGCTGCCCCGTCTCCAGCACGCGAAGCAGCATCACCTGGACCTCGGGAGGCGCCTCGCCCATCTCATCCAGGAACAGCGTCCCCTCATGGGCGGCCTGGAAGAAGCCGGGCTGGTCTCTCACCGCGCCGGTGAAAGCCCCCTTGCGTGTGCCAAACAGCTCCGCGGCCGCCAGCTCGCGAGGGATGGCGCCCAGATTCACACTGACGAAAGGCTTGTCCCTGCGCGTACCGTGCTGATGGATGGCCCGGGCAATCAGCTCCTTGCCAGAGCCCGTCTCGCCGCGAACGAGCACCGGCACGCCAAGGTCCGCCACCTGGGTGATGTGCTGGCGCACGCGCTGGAGCCCCATGCTGCTGCCCACCATGCCTAGCGCGTCCGCGTCCTCCCGCGCCGTGGGGTCCGTCAGGTGCAGCACCAGCAGCACGCGCCCGGCCAGTTCCAGCGGCACCCCCGCGGCCACCTCCGCCGCCGGCAACTCCCACGGCTCGCGCAGCACCTCGCCGCCAATGACCACGCGAATTCCATCGCTCGGCTCCAGGCGGATGCCACCATCCGCGCCCGGAGCAAAGGTGAGCGGCTTGCGGCTCAGGTAGGGGTCGGCCAGGTGCAGGCCAAGCGCGCTCCCGGGCCGAATGAACTCCGGCTCGTTGCGGGACAGGCGCACCGGGCGGCCCGCCAGCAGCGCCTCCAGGAACAGCCGCTCACCGACACGGCGCATCTGCGGGTGAGAGACGACGGTCAGCGTGGGGACGAGCCGGGAGCCCTCCGTGGTGAGCGGGCGTCGGGAGGCATCGGCCGTGGAGTGGTCCCACGTCGGGGGACGGGGCTGGGAAGGCACGCTCCAAAGCAAAGCAGACTTCCGGCGACGCTTCCACGCGTCGACTGCCGGGCTCCACGCGTGGAACCCGCCCTCTGCGCCTGGAAGCCCATGACTACGGAGGAGGCAGCGGCTGCCAGTTCGGGTCGGGCCAGACGAAGGGGTTTCCACCTGATCCCGGGGCCGCGTTACCGAAGTAACGCTGGCAACCCGCGACGTTCTCCGAGCGCCCCAACAGCTCCCAGAAGCCAGGACAGACGTCCCGAGGAATTCGCGTGCGGCAGTCCGCCATCGTCCGCTCACCCGCGTCAGGCTGCGCGTAATAGGCGCTCACGAAGTTCCAAGCGATGCGCTGGAGGGTCTGGACGGTCACCGCGTTCGCGCCAGCAGGCCCCGTGGCGCCCTCGGGCGACTCCCGGAACACGGACGCATGGTGGACCGCGGCCATGTAGTACGCCCCCAGGCTCGTCAAGTGGACGTTGTCGCTGAAGAGCACGTTGAGCTTCTGCGACGTCGTACCGGTGATGCCCGGCACCTCGTTCGCGATGACGCGCTCCACCAGGTCGACCAGCGCCGCGCTCCCCGGGAGCGCCACCACGCGGTCCGCACGCCCATCCGACTGCAACGTGAGGTTGACCTTGGAGGACACACACTCCCAGGCAACCCGAGCGTTCTTCTCGTAGGCAATCCACCGGGCCGGGTTGGCTTTATCGATATCCAACCACGTGTGATAGAAATACGTCACGGCTTGCGGATTCCCGGCAATCAACCGGTCATGGAAGTGCCGCAAGTAACCGACGGTGTTCTCCCACTCGATGGTGCCCAGGAGGTCATGCCGCTCGGTGATGAGGAGGGTGTCGTATCGCTCCCCTGGGCCCAGCGTCTGGGGAGACAACAGCTCCTGGACCACGTTCATGTTGGAGCCCACGCGATTCTTGCCCTGGCGGTACCCTGCCCATCCGCCATTGCCCCAGGTCCGCACCCGGAGGGGTGAGCCAATCACGTTCTGCTGGTTCCAGTTGAAGTCCTTGCCCAGGCTCGTGGCGATGCCATCGAAGTGGTCGGGCATGGGGTTGTCGAGCAGGCTATGTCCGGAGAAGAAGACCCGGGCGCTCGTGACGGGGGGCACCGTGCCGGGCTCCCCCGCGTCCGAGCTGCCGGCATCCGGGACTCCCGCGTCCTCCGCCCCCGCATCTGGCTCCGTGTCGCCGCCGTCCGGGGACCGTACGCCCGAATCAGCGGTGCCAGGAAGCGCGTCGTCGGGAACGTCCTGACTGGACTGCCCAGCACACGCCAGCCCGAGGGAGACAACCAGAAGGGTGCATGGCCTCAGCCGGAATGCATACATCATTCAAGTCCTCATCGCTGAAACGACGGTTCCATCCCACCGCTCCACCCTACTGGAGCGGCCACCTGCGCTACTCCAGAATAGACTGGAAGCCACCGATTCAGTCATTCTGTCCCTTCTCCAAGGAGGCACAAATGAAGATGGGACGCATCGCAGTGGGCTTCGTGGTCGGTCTCGTGTCGATGGTGGGCTGTGGTGGCCAGACGCAGGACGCACCGGGCACGGACGTGGCAGCCGAAGGCCTCGATCAATCCTGTGTGTATGCTTATTTCGAGTGTGGCTATCGCGGCCACCAGTATCCCTACGCCTGGCCTGCGACCTGCGCCGTCGGAATCCATACGCACCAGCAGGCCTTCGCGGCCTGTCTCGCGGAATGCCCCTGGATGTGCGTCGACACGGGGGACACCGGCACGGAACCGTAGGCGGAAATCCCTGTCACGGAAATCCGCTACAGCAGAGAGCACGGTACAAATGAAGCACGGCGGGCACTCGGAATCGCCATGACACCCTGTCCAGACATGAACGGCGCAGGCATGCCATGTCACTGGATTGACGGAAACGCAAACCAAAACACCGCCTGAAATCCAAGCCCCCCTCAAACGGAAGGGCATCCACTTCCTGGAGCGAATTCTGACAGCAATGGCGGCGCCAATTCAGGCGTGACCGGCGTACCGGGAGGTTGCACATGGAGCATTGCTGGACTCCTACAACCCAAGCGACTCCAGCGTCGGTCACACCATCGACATGTGGGTGATTCGGACCACGACCCTGGCTACTTCGCCGTCTCCATGGGGACGAGCACGTACGCGACGTGGCCCGGCGAGTCATCGACTTCGACCGCAGCACCCTGGCGATCGTCGGTCCCTGACGAGCGCTGCCCGCACCGGGCGCGGCGGTGGGCCTTGAGAATCATGCGAACAACTCGCATGATTCGCGCACAGCACGCGCCATGATGCACACGCTCTATCGGCCCCACGCGCCTCTCGACAAGTTCGTGGACTTCTTCTGGGTGTCCGCCGGCTACGTCGCACAGGCGCCACGAGAACGTGTGCTGCCGTCGGGCTCGCAGTCCCTTATCGTCCCTCTCGGCGCCCTCCCACTGCGCGTCTACTCCAGCGACCAGACGGACGAGGCCGCTGAAATCCGGGGCGCGGTCGTGAGCGGCGCGAGAGGCAGCCCACTGACCATCGCGGCCGTGGCTGGCCCGACCGCCGGTATCCACTTCAAGCCCGGCGGCGCGCGCGTCTTCTTCGACGTGCCCTGCAACGAATTCGCGGAACAAGTCGTTTCGCTGGATACGATATGGGGCGCGTCGGCGCACTCACTGCGCGAACGGCTGATGGAGACATCCTCGCCGCGCGAGCGCATGCGATTGCTGGAAGAACACCTCCTGCACCGACTGCGCCGGCCCGTCGAACCAGGGCCCGCGCTTCGTGCGGCGCTGGCCGCGTTCGAGGAACCCGACCTCACGTCGGTCGCTGAAGTCAATCGCCGCACGGGGCTCTCCCCCAAGCGCCTGTTGGCCCTGTTCCGCGAGGAAGTCGGCTTGAGTCCGAAGACGTACTGGCGCGTTCGACGGTTTCGAGCGGCGCTCCTCGACGTCGAACAGGGCGCCTTGCGTGGTGCCGCGTTGGCCGCCGAGCACGGCTACTTCGACCAGGCCCACTTCCTTCGCGAGTTCCGGTCGCTCGCCGGCGCAAGCCCCCGCGAGTACCTGGCAACGCGCGTCGAGGGCACCGACCACGTGGCGGTCTCCGGGTAAAAAGATCCAATCCACGGCGGCTGTCCCTGCGTTTACTTGGCGCCATGGAACCGAGTGAACGCCTCCCACAGCGCGTGCCGGCAGGCCCGGCATGGACGGAACGGTCGCACCCCAGCCGCAGGGGCCCCCACAGAGGGAGGCGAGCATGAGCGCCGACTCCCCCACCACGCGGGCCGAGGAACGTCCTCTCAGGGGCCTTGGGGCGCTTCTCGGACCACAGGGGCCGCTCGTCGCCGGGGCCGCGCTCTCGTCGACGTTCGCGGCGGCCCTCGCATTGGTGCCGTTCTTCGTCGTCGCACGCATGGCGACCTCCATCTACGCGACCCCGCCGGACCTCGACGCGGTTCGCGCGCTCGCCCTCCTCGCCGCGGGTGCGCTCGCGTTGCGTTACATCCTCGTCGCCGCCGCGAACATGCTGGCGCACATCGCCGCGTTCCGCATCCTCCATGACCTGCGCGTGCGGCTCGCGAAGAAGCTCGGCGCCGTTCCGCTTTCGTTCTTCAGCCATCGTGGCGCGGGAGAGCTGAAGAAGACGCTGATGGACGACGTGAACCAGATCGAGGCGTTCGTCGCCCATCACTTCCCGGATGCGGTCACCGCGCTCGTCGTCCCACTCGCGACAGCCGTCGCCCTCCTGTGGATTGACTGGCGCATGGCCCTCGCCAGCCTCGTGATGGCGCCACTCGCCGTCGTGGCGATGGCGGTTGCCATGCGCGAGGTCGGCAAGGCCCATCAACAGTGGAACGAGCTCCAGAGCCGGATGAACCGCTCGCTGCTCGAATACCTGCGGGGTATCCACGTCATCAAGACCTTCGGCCTGTCCGCGCGGCGCTTCAGCGACCTCTCGCGCTCCATCGAGGAAGGGCTCGCGTGGATGGAGGGGTTCATGCGCACCAACGGCCGCGGCTACGGCGCGTTCGGCGCGCTCATCGGCTCGAGCCTCGTCGTCCTCGTCCCCATGGGCGGTTGGCTCTACACGCGCGGCACGCTTTCGCTCGAGTCGCTCGTGCTCTTCCTCGTCCTCGGGCCACAGCTCCTCATGTCGATGATGCGACTGATGTTCGCGTGGGGCAACGTTGACCGCATCCAGGCGGGCAACGCGCGCATCCAGGCCATCCTCGCGGCACCCGACCTCGAGACTCCCACGAGCGCCGCGCGCCCCACGCACGATGGCGTCGCGTTCCGTGGCATCAGCTTCCGCTACGAGGACGGCGGTTCGGAGGTCCTCCGCGACGTCTCCTTCGAAGCGCCCGCGGGCAAGGTCACGGCACTGGTCGGACCTTCGGGCGCTGGCAAGACGACGCTCGTGAGGCTCGTGCCTCGGCTCTGGGAGGCGACGAACGGCGCGGTTGAACTCGGCGGCGTCGACGTGCGCGCGCTCCCGCTCGACCAACTGATCTCCCACCTCTCGATGGTGTTCCAGGACGTCTTCCTCTTCCATGGCACTGTTCGCGAGAACCTGCGTCTCGCTCGGCCAGATGCCACCGATGCGCAAGTCGATGCCGCATGTCGCGCCGCGCGTGCGTACGACTTCATCCAGGCGCTTCCCAGGAAGTACGACACGCTGCTCGGCGAGCGCGGCGCCCGCCTCTCCGGGGGTGAGAAGCAACGCCTGTCCATCGCGCGGGCGCTCCTCAAGGACGCCCCGGTGCTGCTGCTCGACGAGGCGACGGCTTTCGCCGACCCCGAGAATGAGGCGCGCACCCAAGAAGCGCTGTCCGAGCTGTGCGCGGGGCGGACGGTGCTCGTCGTCGCGCACCGGCTTTCGACCATCGCCACCGCGGACCACATCGTCGTCCTCGACGGCGGGCGCGTGAATGACCAGGGGACACACGACGAATTGCTCGCGCGCTGCGCCTTGTACCAGCAACTCTGGCGCAGTCACACCGAAGCGCTCGACTGGTCACTGGGCGAGCCGGGCACTCCTGACATTCAGACGGAGGTGGTGTGATGCTCAGGGAACTCTTCATGCTCGGCGAGCGGCTCGCGGGCCGAAAGGACGCACGTCTCCGGCGCGGCCTTCTCTTCGCCCTTGCCGAGGCACTCGCGGTCGCCGCGCCCTACGCACTGGTCCTCTTCTTCGTTCGCGAAGCGCTCGAGCACCGGCTATCGATGCACCTGACGTGGTGGCTCACCGGCGGCATCGCGCTCTCAGTGTTGCTGCGCCTGGCGTTCTCGATCGGAGCGATGTCCAACATCTTCGTCGCCGCGCATGCGCTCATGGGGCAAGCGCGCATCCGCACCGCCGACCACCTGCGACGCCTGCCCATGGGGTTCTTCACGCAGCGAAGGAGCGGTGAACTGGCAGGCGTGCTCACCACCGATGTCGCGCTTGTCGAAGACGTGTGGTCGCACACCATCGGCATCTTCACGGCGAGCTTCGCACTGCCGATGCTCGTTGGTCTCGGCCTCTGTTTCCTCGATTGGCGCCTGGGGCTCGTCATCCTCGCCGCCCTACCGGTGGCGCTCCTCGTGCTGGCCGCGACCACGCCCCTCTTCGTGCGTGAGTTCGAAGCCGTGCTCGAGGCATCGGCGGATGTAAACGCCCGCGTCGTCGAATACGTGCAGGGCATCGCCGTGCTTCGGGCGTTCGGCCGGCACGGCGAGGTCTACCAGCGCTTCGTGAAGGCAATGGAGCGCCTGCGCGACGCCCTCATTCGCGCCGATGTCTTGCCCTCCCCGCTGCTCGCCGTGTTCGGCTTCGTCGTCGAGATGAGCTTCGTCGCGGTGGCGTATGCAGGAAGCACTCTGGCGTTGCGCGGCTCGATTCAGCCCGGGGTGCTGCTCGTCTTCCTCGTCGTGACGGTAGGGGTCGTGCGTCAGGTCGCGGATCTCGGAGTGGCACTGCTCATGCTTCGAGCGTCTCAGCGCGCGCTCGGTCGCGTTGATGGGCTGCTCGCGGAGAAGCCGCTCGCGGAACCGTCCGCGAGAGCGGCGTCGATCCAGAAGTTCGACGTGGAGGTCGACGCCGTGTCCTTCGCGTACGAAGACGAGACCGTGCTCGACGGTGTCTCGGTGACGTTCCCCGAGCGCTCGCTGACCGCGCTCGTCGGTGCCTCGGGCTCAGGCAAGTCGACGCTGGTCCACCTCGTGGCGCGGCTGTGGGACATCCCACGCCAGGGTGCCATCCGCATCGGGGGCGTCGACATCCGGGACATTCCGTTCGAGGAACTGCACCAGCACATCGCGATGGTGTTCCAGGACGTCGTCCTCTTCTCCGGCACCATCCTCGAAAACCTGCGCGTTGGACGGCCCGACGCCTCGCTCGAGGAAGTCCAGCGTGCAGCGCGGGCAGCGCGCGCCCACGACTTCATCACCGCCTTGCCGAACGGCTACGACACCCTGCTCGGGGAAGGAGGAGGAACCCTCTCGGGGGGTGAGCGCCAGCGCTTGTCCATCGCACGCGCCATCCTCAAGGACGCCCCCATCGTGCTTCTCGACGAGGCCACTGCCTCCGTCGACGCGTCGGCGGAGGCTGAAATCCAGCGCGCCATCGACGAACTGGTCAGGAAGAAGACCGTCGTCGTGATCGCACATCGGCTGCGCACCGTGCGGCGGGCGCACCGCATCATCGTGCTCGACAAGGGGCGCGTCGCGGAGTCAGGCACGCACGACGAATTGCTCGCGAAGCGCGGCGTCTACGCTGCGCTCTGGCTGGAACAGGAGCGGGCCAAGGGCTGGCGGCTCGTGGCGAGCACGCCCTCCCGAGCCACCGCGGAGCAGACCTGACGTGAGCCTCACCTTCACGCCAGGTTCAGAGCCGTTCCGGGCGGACAGCGCGAAGCAGTGGGAGTCGCGCTCGGGCTGGAATTCGCTCCCGCGGGTCCTCAGCGCGTCCCGAAGCCCGAGCCCTTCGAGACCGTCCAAAGCAGTCGGATTTGCGTCGCACGTTGGCGGATGGCGTCGGAAACGCTGCCGAACTCGCCCTCGCGATTGGCAACGAAGGCTTCGAGCGCCACGCCGTGTTGCCCGGCGAGCAGGAGCTCGGCACGCGCGGTGGCATAGGTGATGAGCTCCACGCCCTCTCCGAGGAAGGCGCCTGAGATGAGATAGTTGCGCACGGACACGCCGACGCGCCCGACACCCCGCCGCACCAGGCCCAGCTCGAAGGCCGACTGCGCCCCGGGCCCGAAGTGGTAGTCACGGGCGGACTCCGGCGAGGTGAGACCGCCGCCATGGCCAAACGGCACCCCGGCCATGTTCGCGGTGACGTCCAGGGTGAGCTGAGGCGTGAGCGGAACCTGCGCCACGCCGCCGATGCCGAGGCTGACCGTGGAAACGCGCAGCGTGTTCGGATTGGCGAAGTCGTAGCCCGCCATCAGGCCCCAGAGTCCCGAAATCGAGCGGAGCTTGAAGCGGTCGCCGTAGAGAAGCCCCCGGCTGAAGAAGCCCACCGTCAGCGTGTCGCGCGAGAAGCCCATGCGCGCGGTGAGGGTGAAATAGTCGAAGGGCTGGTCATAGTCGCCCGCGGTGAGCTGCGGAGGGCCGTAGACCATTTCGACGCCGAGGTGCCCCTCCAGCTTGTTGGGAACATCGAAGCGCGTTCCGTCGATGTCGTTGTAGTTGTCGACGTTGCTCGTGAAGCCAGCCATCAACTGGAGGAAGTTCCCCTGCACCGGGAGGAAGTCGTTCTTGCGGCGGCCGAAGAGGTATCGGTTGATGCCGCCCACGGGTTCGACGAGCAGTGAGAGCACCGAGCGCGCCACCGTGGGTTCGCCTTCGTCGAGAATCGCGAGCGCGGTGCGATGCAGGACCTCGCCCAGCACGACGCCCCCGATGGACGTTGTAATGAGGTCGTTCGTGGATGGAGTCTCGGACTCCATGAACAGCTCCCACAACACGCTTGACGCGACCGTGAACGGGACCGAGCCCCAGAAACCGAAGCCGCTCGAGCGCGCCGCGGTGTAGGCCAGCGAGCCCTGGTAGGGGTGCCCGAGCGCATTGGTCGCGAACGCATCCTCGTCCCACACCCAGCCATCGGTGACGTTGCGACGCATGGTCTCCAACGAGATGTCCGCGTAGGGCTTGCCGAGGAGCTTCGCCGTCCCCCAGAAGATGGCGTGGAAGGCGCCCATCTCCACGATGGGCACAACGAAATTGCGCCCTCCTCCGTCCGGCGCGTTCCAGATGGCGCGGCGAGGCGGATGCACGAGCTCCGGCACGAGGAGCCGGGGCTCCGCGGGAACGGCCTCGACGCACTCCTCCGACGCCAGGGGGGCATCCGCGGGCGCCGCGCCTGCCTCGCCTCCTGAGACGAGCGCGAATACAAGGAGCAGACCTGAGACGCGATGCACGAGGAACTGGTTCATGGCGTGCATCGGGCTCTAATTGCTCCCGGGAGCGAGTGCACGCACCAACCGCTGCAGGTGCGAAGCGAGCCACGAATCCAGCGCAAGTGAAGAACTGTTTCCGATGGCACCGAACACTCGTGATGAACCGAAGTCGAGCCAGGCAGGCGGTGCCGGACTCGAGGGAAGCAGGCGAGCAGGTTCGCCCGTCAGCGACCTTCCCTGGAGGCCGTGGTGCATCGCGCCGCCGCGTCAACGCTCCTGTGACATGCGGTGAACTCCAGCTGACGCGTGGCTCCATCAGGCCATGCGAGGAGGTTCCATGGAGCGTCGCTCCCTGGGACGGACGGCACCTGCAGGGGCTCCGCTCCGAGTTCGTCCTCTCCACCAAGTGCGGCTACGGCGTGCCAGGTATGGAGGACTGGATGCCCGAGTGCATCACCCGTGGCGTGGACCAGGCCCTCATGCGCTTACGCACCGACGTGCTCGACGTGGTGCATTTCCAAGGGAAAGGTCCGCGCGGCCGCCTACTCCGGTGACAACGCCGCCATGGAGTACGCGGTCGAGACCGGTGCCTTCTCCGTGGTTGGGGAATGCGCCCTGGCGTTTCGCGGAGCGTCCCAGCGCGCATGACCTCGGCGAGTACAGGCACCGGATGCGGCCCCTGGCGCTCGACTCGCGGGGCCTGGACTGGAGCGATGTGGCCCTGCGCTTCGCCGCACCCGTCCCTGGCGTGTCCACCTGCATCGTGGGCACCGGGAGGCTGGAGCACCTGCGGCGAAACATCCGGACGCTGGAGAAGGACCTCTGCCCTCGGACTTCGTGGAGGCCATCCGCGACGCGTTCCGCCGGTGTGGTGCGGGTTGGGATGGGATGATTTGAGTCTGCACGTCAGTGGCGCTTCCGCTGAGGGACTGCTCGGTGCGGCCTTTCATGTGTTCCGGTGTGCTCGTCCGTCCAGACGCCTGGATGCCGCTGGGCATCCGGGCCAGTCCCGGAAACATCGTGAAAGCGCGGCGTGAAGCGCTGGAGACGGCCTGGAACAGTGTTCGCGGCATATGGACACGTCCGCCTCGATGCAACGAAGCTGTGACGCAGAAGGCCGGGCCCCCTCGCATCTCCGCGAGGAACCCGTGAAAATCAACGAAATGAACCTGCGACTCTCGATACGCTCCCTGTTGATACTTTCCCTCGCGGTCGCTCCCGCACTTTCTGGCTGTGGTTCCGATGACGTCGCTCCGACGCCGGACGCGGGTGTTCAGCCCGACGCGGGCATTGAGCCGGACGCGGGTACCGAGCCCGAGCCAGATGCAGGCACGGAGCCGGACGCGGGTACCGAGCCGGACGCGGGCACGGAGCCCGACGCGGGTACCGAGCCGGACGCAGGCACGGAGCCCGACGCAGGCACGGAGCCCGACGCAGGCACGGAGCCGGACGCGGGCACTGAGCCCGACGCAGGCACGGAGCCGGACGCGGGCACTGAGCCGGACGCGGGCACTGAGCCGGACGCGGGCACTGAGCCCGACGCAGGCACCGACCCCGACGCAGGCACGGAGCCCGACGCGGGCACCGACCCAGACGCGGGCACCGACCCAGACGCGGGCACCGACCCCGACGCAGGCACCGACCCCGACGCGGGCACCGACCCCGACGCAGGCACCGACCCCGACGGAGGCACCGAGCCGGATCCGTTCACCGTCTGCGAGGGCGAGTGCAAGGAGACCGCAATCACGATTCAGCTGGGTGGGAACCAGCGCCTCTTGACGAGCGCCTACTTCGGCTACGAAGAGCCGGAGAACCCGGAGGATCCGTGGGAGCTGTGGATCGAACTCAACAACGGCGCGCCGGGTGAGTGCCCCACCGCGGAATCGGAGCTCCCACCGCAGCTTGTCAATGTCCACGCGGTGAGGGTGCCGGTGGACGCGACGCCGCAGGTAGGCTCCGCGCCAGGCGAGCCGACAGCGACTCTCGTCGACTTTGAGGGAGTGCTCACGACGGCGTTCTTCCTGCACAGCACGAGCCTCACCTTCACGCCCGTGGCGGCCTCGCTCTGCCCCACCTGCGTCCTGGGCGGCACCCCTCCCGAGTCGCACTTCGTGGCCTTCGACGTGAACGGCCTCTACGGGAATGGCGCCCTCACCGGTCACGGATACGCCACCTACTGCCCCACGCTCGACTCCTTCAAGGGCAAGAAGTAACCGCGGTCCGGCTCGCCTGACGGTGAGTCGGAGCTGCCCAGGCCCCTGACACAGGGGCCTGGGCCCACCGAAGCGTTGCGCTGCCAGACGACGGCGAGAGCACCGGCCCCCCCCACGCATGGAGGGAAGCCGGCACGTCGGCATTGCGCCGCATCAGGCCGAGTTGGAGCCTGCCCTTCGCGCAAGGCTCGCTGGCCAACCGCCATTTCCGCACGGCACACGAACCCGCGCCGGTATTCTCCCGTCTATTTATTCAATACACGGGCAGATATCAGATTTGGCGATATTCACAGGGAAGCGCTACTCAGCGGCATGCTCAAAGCGCGTCACGGAGTCCCTCTCCCAATGAGTCTGAGGAAGGTACGCCGGGTGTCATTGACCGCGGTCTTCCCGTAGCGCGCCATCTGATTCTGCTCGGAGGTCCTTTCACCCTTGAGCTGGAGGCTCCTTCCGAGCTGCCCATCGAGCCACTGTACTTCGTCCTGCACATGGCCTCGGTGCTGGGGCTCTTTTGGGGCACGGTCTGCCTGACCCGAGCCCTCTACCCGGGGTGGCTGGGACGGTGGGCGGCAGTGCCGCTCCGGCGGTCATGGTGGTGCCGAAGCTAACGCTCACGTGGATTCCCACCTTCGACAACCACCTGCTCAACCGAACCCTCGCGCTCGACCCGGAACTTCTGGCCCAGAACCCCCGCTGCTGTATTCAGCCCCAGCGGTCTTGCTGGAGCTCCTGAAGGCGCGACTTGATCTTCGCCTCCCGTTGACCATCCGTCCTCGCCATGGACAGATGACGCATCGTGACCTGCTTCGCCGCCTTGACGAGCTCGTCCGCCGACAGCTTCGGGTTGTCGCGAACGAACGCCTCCATCTCGCTCATGATCTTCTTTTCGAGATTCGCGATGCCGGGTTTGGTGACTCCAATCACGTATCCGGACTGGATGAAGGACTCCATGAGGTTCGCCGACGTCGCCCTCCAATCCGGGGCCACGGCAGACGCCTTCGTCGCCGTCGTCGAGTTCGGCGCGGCACTCTTCGCAGTGGAGGATGAGCCCATGCCCAGCAGACTTCGCATTGCATGAAAGACAGGCTGTCGGGTCGTGATTGCCACGGCACACCCCCAATGCATACGAGTTGGTAGCATTCTAGGGCAGACATTCGGTGGGTGGACTCGTGGGAACCCCCTACACCGCCTGACATTGTGGAATCCCAAACGCTGTCAGGCCCAGCCTGCTGGGGCCGCCATCTGCAAGAACTCGCTGGTGACGCGCTTCGTGCGGGGTAACTCGGACCACGCCAGCGCGCGGAGGGCCGACGCGGGCGGGCTTTCCAGCGACGCCTCGTCCCTGAGCGACGTCAAATCTACTTCGAGCGAGGCCGGAACCGCGTCGCTCGGCAGCGCTTCCCACGTCACACGGGAGAAGCGTTGACAGGCGCATGCGGAAGCAGAGGCAACGAAAAAGCTTAACACCCTGTCGAAAGTGCTGGGCTCCTGTCTGTGGACGCCTCGTAAAACGATGGAACTCCCGGTGCGGGGTGGAACGTCCAAGTGGCTCACGAATTTCCCGTGAGCCACATCCACCTGCTCGAGGAGTTTCCATGACCGCTCGCCGTGCATCCTTCTTCCACATCTCATTGAGCGCCGCTGTCGCGATGGCCTTGCTGTCTGGCTGCGGTGGCCTCGCGACGTCCAACCCGCGCTACTTCACCGGCGGGAAATGGAACCAGTTGGACAGCCCCTACGCGCTCACCCCCATGCTCGCCTGCGCCTATCCGGCGGAGGGCAACGACAAGGTGTACCGCAACATCGAGGACTACCTCGCGCCGGCGCTCTGGAGCGCGTATGGCAAGGACGTCTCCGAGGTGAAGGTGAAGAAGTTGAAGGGGGACAGCGAGTGGTGCGACGCGTTCCCGAACATCGCCACCGACCAGTTCATCGTCCCTCCGCGAATGAAGAAGGAGCTGGCCGAGTACGTGAAACAGTCCGGCGCCAAGGGCGTCATCATCCCGGTCGCGCACATGTACCGTTCCCCCATCATGCAGGAGGTCCTGGCCCCCGATGGGACACAGGTCGGGAGCGTGGAGACCGAGCGCTTCGGCGCTGACGGCACGGCCGGCCTCTACGTCCACTACATCAACGAGAGCGGAGAACTCATCTACACCGGGCGTTCGCGGACCAATGGCCTGGGCGTGCTCCCGGATCCAATTGGGTACATGCGCGACCACGCGTCGGACTACGCACAGCAGATGACGCAGAAGGCGCCTCCGGTCGACCTCCAGTAGTACCCGACGGGGTGCGCACGCGCGCAGTCGCGCGGGTGCGTGCCCCCTCCATCCCAGGCACCGCGGCGCCGCGGCCTATACCGAGCCGCGCTCAGGTCGTGGGGCTCCCAGGAGCCAGTGTGAGCCAACGGCCCAGCCAAAGAACACCCTGCCAGGCAGGGGCCAAGCTTGCTCCTCGATCACCGCGAGAAGCCGCGTGAGCACGGGTGCGAACGGTTCCGCGATTCGGCGCGGTTGCGCGGCCAGGCGCTGCTGAGCCCAATGTCCGAAGTCCTCCTGCTCCGATGGGGAGAGGAGCGAAAGGAAGAACACCATCTGCCGCCATGCGTAGGCGGCGTTCTTCACGTTGCGGAGCCGATGCTGGTAGTGCGGTGCCTTGCGCAGGAGCAACTGGCACACGCTTTCGAAGCACCGGCGGGCCAGTTCGGGCAACTGCGGGCGCAGCGTTCGCGTGAGGCCCAGCGCGTCGAACAGGACGGCGAGGTTGTGCGTGGTCAGGATTTGCGCCTGCTCGATAACCATCCCGTTGCCACTGACCCCGCGGGGCTGATGCCCCTCGGCCTGGGCACGGGCCAGGCAGCGTTGAGCGAAATCCGAGACGCGCTGTCGGCGGGACGGCTCCTGATGCGCGGCGTCGGGCCCGAGCGATGGCTCCATTGGGATGTCGTAATAACGCGCGTAGAGGCTGCCTTGAACGAAGGCCGCGGCCCGTCGTGCCGCCTCGTCGAACTTCGGCGAGAACGCGTTCATGAAGATGTCCGCCGCCAGTTCCTCCACCAGTGGGATTTTCAGTCCCGCCGCTTGCGCCAGCGCTCTCAACTCTTGCAGCAGCTTGTTGGGAATGAGCACGGCGGGGAACGCCGAGATGGCCAGCGAGGAGATGCGCTCGAGCGTCTGGGCCGCCACCTCCTGCTGGCCCAGGTCCGGCGTGCGGTGGGCGTCGATGGCGCGGACCCAGGGCAGCTCCTGGAGCTTCACTTGCGATTGAAGGTCGAGCAGCAGCAGGGACCGCCGCCGGCGGAATGCCGCGTAGATGTGCCCGTACAGCCGCCGGAGCTCGGGGTCATTCACCCCCTGTGCCGCTACGTGCGCGGAGACCTGGGGGAGCACCCTGGCAAGCACCTCACTGGAGGTAACGACCTTTCGTGCAATCAGGTCCTCGATCGAGGCGTTCGCGCAGCGCACCAGTTTTCGTATCAGGGATGGAGGGAACTCCGCGCCCGCGGCCACACCCTGTCGAGCTGCCTCCACCGCGGTGACCGGGGCCGTCACCTGCTCCAGGTCGTCGAGTCCCTCGCCGCTGGAGTAAGCGCCAAGTCGCGCCACGAGGACCCTCGCGAGGTCCGGGTGTGTCGGCCGCGCCGCGGCGCGTTGCTGCTCCGTGCGAAGTGCCTGCAACCGGTCGCTGCCGGGCAGCCCGCGCGCTCGGGCGATGTCGTCGAGGACATGCTGAACGCGTCGCTGTTGCCCCGGTGTCAACGCGGCCGGCTCCGTCACCGACTGGGCGAGCACGTCGCACAGCTTCGAGAAGTGGCTCTTCGAGTGGTGGGGCCACTTGCAAAGAAGGTGTTTTGTCCGGGCCCGCGCCACCGTGTCGAGCAGCTTCGAGCCGCGTTCACTCCACGTGGCAGGAAAGTGCCGACAGACCCCTTCGGAGGTTCGCGTTTCGAGGAACAACTTGACGAGCTCGTCGTACAGCGGGGTCCAGACCTCGGCGGACTCGCGTTCCCGCTCGATGTCCAGGGGCAGGCGGACTCGCTGGAGTTGCTTCGTGGTTTCCGCCACGGACTGGAGATGGACGTGGAGCCCGTCCTCGGTGGAGGGCGTGTGGGGGACCGGGTAGAACCGCAGCCGGGAGAAGAAGGGCGCCAGCTCCTCGATCATCGTGCGTGCCTGCTCGGCGGCGCCGTGGCGCAGCAGCCATGCGGCGACCAGGAGGGCACCTTCCTCGGGGACGTCGACGCGGTAGGCCCCGGTGGCCAGCAACTCCCCGAGTAACGTCAGCCCCTCGTCACTGAGGAAGTACGCGTTGAGTGCCGCTCGCGGGCTGTGGCTGGCGCTGGGCCCAAGCTCCTTCAACCACGCCTGCTCATGCGGTGAGAGGGGGCCCTCAGCGAGGAGTTCTCCGGTGGCAAAGCCCCCCGTCACCACCTTCAGGGTGGCCCACGCGGGCGCGTCCGCGACGGGCGTGCGAGAGCCGACGTCGAGCGCGCCAGTCAAGATGCCCTCGAGCACCTTCCGCCAATGCGCCACCTTCGCGGTGCTGCGTGCGCGGATTTCGAGGTCGGGACTCTCCGCGGACAATGTCAGCGCGCGAGCGAGTTGGCCGAGCACGAAGCCCGGGTTGATACGGAGGGCAGGCGTGGGATTGGAGGCGTCCGAAGAATGGCTCAATGGGAAGTCTCACGACAGCGAGGCGCGCTTGACAGCGCTACTGGCGACATGGCGCGCCATGACGGCTGCCCGGCCATGCCCTGACATCGTAACCACTCCTGCTCCTCCTCCATGGATTCACTTTTGGTCATCCGCTGGATGGCGTTCATCCCGCGAGGTTAATGCCTGCTCTGGGCGAAGTCTGCCCGGCAGGGGCGTGCTCACGCCGCGAGCGTGAACCTCGTGTTCCGTTCGGGCGGGTGAGCAAACCGCGTCCTCCGAGCCGAGGGGCGCGTGGCAGCCCGCCCCTTCACGCCGTGCTCACGAGCCTCGCGCACGCGTCGCGCTCATAGGGGAGCCCCGCCTTCCGGAAGTGCCCCCCTGCGTTGCCGAAGCGCGGGTCCCAGAGGTGCGCGGTGTCCACGAGCGCGGCGAGGAAGCGCCGCTGTGCTTCTGTCCTCACCACCCCATCTCCACTCGGAAAGGCGTGGACGAGGAGGGGGCCCCACTCGAAATCCACCCAGGACTTCTTGGTGGTCCGCGCGACCGCTACGGCCGCGTCCACCACGAGGTCGAAGTCAGGGACGCGCTCCAGGAGCCGCTGGACGACCGTGAAGCGCGGCTGCATCGGAAGCTGCGGCGGCTTCACCGGGAACCAGTCGTTGATGTGCGCGGCATGCTGCTCCAGCGCGGTGCGCAGCTCCCGTGTCGCGACCTCGCTCCGTGCCAGGGACGGAGCCATCGCCGCGCAGAGGCGCACCGAGGGTTCCGCATCCGACAGAAAGTCATCAACGGGCACGTTGAGCTCTCCCAGCGCCAGGAGCAAGGAGCATCGCTCCGCCACATCCACCGTCCGCTTCACCATCTCCATCAGCCGCTCCACCAGCTCGTCCCGCCGCACGTCCGACGCCGGCGACGCGGCGAGCGCGGTGGCGGCCAGCGCCGCATGCATGCGCACCCGGGCATCCGCATGGTCCAGGTTGGCCAGCAGCGAGCGGGTCAGGAACGGCGCCACCCGCGCACACGCCAGCACGGACTGCGCATGGAGCGCGTTCGCGGCGTCCTCGTCCTCGTAGATGGCATCATCGTCGTCCGCGTCCAGTAGCGGCCCCAGGTCGAACCGGGCCATCGACTCCAGGTCCTCCATCGTCGCGCCGCTCCGCTCGAAGGCGTCCACCACACGCGTCAGGAACGAGAGCAACTCCGCGCGAACGGGCGCCTCGCCCGCATCCAGCCTCGCGTCGTCGAGCAACCCGAGAATCACGAGTGCCACAGGAGCCGTCGCGGGGAAGACGGTGCCCTGATGGATGATGGCCGACCACAGGTGCTGCATGGCCGAGTTGCGGGCCCGCGCGTCCTCGGTGAGCAGGGCACGAAGGTGTTCAGGCGTGTCAGTGGCGCGGCCATAGGCGTGTACCAGCCGTGACCAGTCCGTCGCGTCGAGTGCAGGAATCCCGATGAGCATCGGCGCGACTATCCCCCACGAATGACATCGCCTCAATGCATGCGCCCAGCGACTTCGCGCGCCACGCCGGGTCCGCGAACTGTGCGGCCAGCCCAACCGGCGCCTGAACTCCAGGCCGAACCGGCCAGAGACGCCGCAGGGGCACATGAGCGGTGAGCGTCAAGGTTGTTGTCGCGTGAGAGGGTTCAGCCGATGCGCTTCATCGCCTGCACTGCCGGGGTGAGGTTCGGAGAGTGGCCGAGACAAACCGGCCCCATCGGTGTCCAGTTGCGCGTGTTGCGGCTCCAGCGCTCGGGATGGCGCGTACGTGCGCATTGGTACACCTCGCGGCGTCGGACAAGCAGTGCGTGCTCGCGCTCGAAGCGCCTGTCCTCGGGCGTGACGAAGCGGATAGCGAAGTGGCGATGCTCGCGCAGGAAGACAAAGAGCCTCCTGCTCTTCCCCGCGAGCTTCAGCAGGCGCTGCTCCCGTGCGCTCTGCTCCACAGCCGGCTCCCAGCGTTCCACGAGCCACCTCCGCGAGGGGGTGACCTATGCGCGCAGCGCCAGCCCGCGTCGATCCTCTGCCGCTTGCCTGCTCCCTCGACGTAACCTGATCGGCGCTCTAGCGAACGCCAGACTTGATAGCCGAGCGACGGTGGGCGCCAATAACTGCCAAATGCTGCCCCACTGTATTTCCAAGGCAACTATTGGCGTGCACCGCGGTCCTTCCGCCCCACTCGCTTTTTTACGTCGTCGTGATAGCCGACTACAAGCATACCAAGCGTCCGTGCAAGGTCGATAGCCGACTCCAGGGGAACACGTGTGTCCTTCAGCGTGTTTCGCGCGGGATCGAGAAACACCCCACTTGCCCCTGAGAAATCCGCCCGGTTGAGATTGCAGCCGTGGAAGTTGCTACCACCGAAATCCGACCCGTCGAACTCCGAATCCGTCAGGTCCGAATCAAAGAAGTTCGCTTCCCGGACGACGCAGCGCAGGAATTTCAACTTCCTCAGATTGAGCCCGACGAAGGAACAATAAGACAAGCCACAATCCTCGAAGTGAAGATCGGGATTCGAAGAAACGTCGCTCCAGTCAATCCCCATCAGCTTTGAATTCTCGAAGCGAACATCCCGAAACTTCGCGTTAGCAACCTGCGCGC
Source organism: Myxococcus sp. NMCA1 (assembly GCF_026810205.1). Classification (NCBI taxonomy): domain Bacteria; kingdom Pseudomonadati; phylum Myxococcota; class Myxococcia; order Myxococcales; family Myxococcaceae; genus Myxococcus; species Myxococcus sp. NMCA1. The sequence goes on from NZ_CP113950.1 coordinate 6,803,542, forward strand.
GCGTCACGTTACATCCACGAAAAGCGCACGCCTCCATTGTCACCCCCTTCCAGAGACTCTCGTGAAACTGACAGTTCTCAAAGACGCAACGATAGAACTCCTTATCGCCTAGATTCGCCCCTTGAAGGTCTTCACCCGAGAAGGTCTCACTCTCAAAGTACTCTTCGCGAGAGAGGCGCTCTGCCAAACGGATATCTTCTTTGGCTTTATCGGCCATCGACTGGCTTTCTCCCTGAGAAATGAGGCATGCCGGACGCACGCGACAATCGCGAACGCGATCGACACAAGCCCATGCTGCCGAATCAGAGTACAGACACATCAAGGGAGAAGCAATGGTGTTTCCGCCGCTTCAAACAACAATCGTACGGCGAGCCTTAAGCATGCCGCGCAATGCCTCGCTTTAATCCATCAGGGGTGACTACCCACCTAAAAACAGGCTCAATAACCGCCCTGGAGGGCACTGTAGGGCGCGTTACGCCCCTCTAACGTCCGGGCCATGCGGTACGACAAGGAGAGTCGCACTATTCGCCGCTGGAGGCTCTTAAAGGGGCTGAATTCCTAGCCACCCGCAGTGAATAATTCATCTCCCACGGTGAACCTCGGCAACCTACACCAGGGCTGTTCGTCGTGACTCCCTACACAGTCCGAGATAGCCGACTTCTCTTTGAACGGTAATTAACTAGATGAATTAGGGGGCCTGTATCCCCGAACCATGCCGGAGGTCAGGCCAGAAGCGGCCTGCCAAGCCCAAAGCCAAAGCGTGCATAGGCTGCGCTCACGAGCGGAGCTATTGAGTTCCCGATGGTCGCGAGGGCCTTGTGCAGGACGGCCAATCTCTCTGGCTTTCCCAGTCAGCACGACAGTCCTCGCACTTCCCGTTCCAGGCGATGCCATCCGACGGCACTCGACGTGGTGTGGGGCCTAGCCCAAACGTTGAACCACTCCCGGAAGTCGCACGCACCTACGTGGGGTCGGCGCACTTCGCCGCTGACGTAACCCAAGTCGAAGGACCCACGTAACGTGAACAACGCACTGACGAAGATTGCCACCGCGAAGGCTGCGGCGAGCGCTATCCGCGCTTCAGTCGCAACCTGCTCGAAGTCGAAGTCATCCGCACGAAGGAGGGCTTCAAGGGCGACTCTGCCATCGCCGAGCTGACGGTTCGCGAGTCCGAGCCCTCGCGGGTGGCGAGACTCCGAGCCGACCGGGCGAGACGTTCGACTACATCGAGAACCTGAGCAGCCACCTCGCCATGAGAGGTGTCCCGCTGAAGGTGATTCAGGAGCTGATGGGGCACGCGACCATCGAGATGACGAATCGCTACGCCCACCTGAGCCCCGACACGCGGAGAGAGGCGGTCGGCGTTCTCGACCGGCCCTCTGCTCCGACGTGCGACATACGTGCAACACAGGTGGCCGACACCGCTAACCACTTGTAGCTACTAAGTAAAACAGTGGAGGCGGCGAAAATCGAAGCCGCCGCTCGGCGGGGAATGTCAGGCCCTGTGGAAGGCCTTGGCGAAGAAGTTCTCGATGCGGGACTTCTCCGGCTCGATGGTGCTCGCGGGCGAGGCCACGCTCGTGGCGCCAGCGAGCGCGGGGCGCAGGCCCGCCGCGATGCCCGGCTCCAGGTGGTGACGCAAGTCGACCGCCACGTCGGTCTTCACGTGGGTGCCCACGCCCGCGGCGGCGTTGACGTCCGCGGAGTGCTTGAGGAAGCCATTCTCCAGGCCGAGCTTGCCGCCCGCCTGGGCCGCCGCGCCCGCCACCACACCCCCGGTGACCGAGCCGTGCAGCCGGCCCACGTGGCCACCCGCCGTGGCATACGCGCCCGCCGTGGCGGCCGCGCCCACCTGCCCCGAGAGCATCGCCGTGGCCGTCTTCGGGTCCAGGCTCGCCACGCCCTCGGCGTAGGCAGAGGCGGAGGCCTTGGCCTCACCCTTGACGTACCCGCCGACGTGCCGGTTGAAGTCGTGGCCCGCGCTCGCCGTGACGCCCACGCCCGTCTCCGCCTTGGCCGTCAACGCGGCCGTGTAGGCGTGCTCGTTCCTGTCGAGCGACACACCGGCCTGGGCCTGCGCCTTGAACGTGTTGGCCTCGGCGGTGACCTGGCCACTGGTCACACCCAGCCGGCCCGCGTGCGTCTTCTGCAACTCGTAGCCGACGTGAGGCCCACGTAGCTCGGCCTGGGCCGAGTAGTGGTGCACGCCACTGCCGCTGTAGCTGGAGGTGGAGGCCTGCATCGAACCCACGTTGCCGCTCACCGTTCCGCCGAAGGTGTCCTTCTGGAAGGGGCTGCCCGGCTTGTCGACGAACAGCTTCTGCTTCGCGGCCAGAGGCGCCGTGAGCTTGTTGTCACCACCGCTCACCATCACGTCCGACGCCTGGCCCGTGCTCAGCTCCCAGGGGCTGTAGGAGGGCGCCCCCTCGGGCATGCCCGGGTGCTTCAGGGGCTTGGAGTCCGTGGCCGCCGGCGCAGTCGCGCCAGGAGGGGTCGCCGTGGGCTTGGTGGCCGTCACCGCGGGCGCGGTCGCCACAGGCTTCGTGGGCGTCGAGGCGGGGAGCGTGGACGCGCGCGCCGGAAGCTTGGACTGAGCCAGCTTGGAGGAAGGGAGCGTCGCGGAACGGGGCGGGGTCGAACCGATACGGCGGGGGGACATGGGAGGCTCCTCGGAAGGTCGGTGGAAGGCTCGGTACAGCGATGGCCTGTCCCACTGCAGCCGACATGCCATGCCTATGTCGAACGGTGTGGCCACTGCACTCCTGTGGTTTCAAGGAGTTGGAGGGAGGCACCTCGCGAGCGATACGCGGGCCCTGGTGACGGCAGACACCGGGGCCCGGACAACTGTCATCAGGACATCGAGGACGACGCGCATGCGCCCACCATGTCCCCTTCAGCGGCGGGGAGTGGGCGACTTCTCGCTGCTCGCGCGGCGCGCCCGGACAGGCGGCGCGGGCGCTTCTGGCTCGCTGTCGGGCAGCGCGGTGAGCTCTACGTGGTACGACTCCCGGTAGTCCGCCGCCCAGAACAGGGTGGCGAAGACGGGGAAGACGAACAGTCCTCCGACGATGCCGCCCGCGGTGCGCGCCCCGCTCCACTGATCGCGCCGAATGGTGACGTACTCGGGAGCGTGGCCATCCAACTCCAAGGTGAAGCTCTCCGTGTTGTTGACGGTGGCCGAGTCGCTGTACTCGTACGGCGTCCGGCCGAGCACTTCGCCCGAGCGCGAACGGACCTTGGCGCCGCTGGGACTGGAGCGAATCACCGTCGAGCTGGCGCAGCCGGTGGACAGGAGGACGACAAGAGCGGAGGAGACAAAGCGCTGCATGGGATGGACCTTCAGGTGAAAGGGTCCCGCTCCCGGTGCAGCCGTTGGACCAGCCCTTCCCGCCCGTGTTCTGGCCTACTTGCGCGGGCCTGGGCGTCCACGGGCGGAGCGCCAGTCCCGGCGCCTGGATACCGCGCCGTCAGCCGCTGAGCACCACGGCCAGCCCGTGGGAGAAGGGCTGAGCGGAGACGAAGCGAGGAGGAATCGCCCAGCTTCCGTCCGGGCGCACGTAGCCGAACAAGCCATCCTGCTTCACGACCGCCAGCCCTTCCGAAAACGTACCGTGGACCGCTTGGAAGCGGGGCTCGATGACCAGGGCCCCCGTCCGGTCGATGAAGGCATAGCGGCCCTCCACCTTCACGGGAGCCAATCCCCCGCGAAACGCGCACTCCGTCAGATACGTGTCGCCCCAAGGCGAGAACGTGGGCTCCAGCACCCATGCGCCGGACTCGTCCACGAAGCCGAACTTCCCACGCTCCACGACCAGCGCCAGCCCATCCGAAAACCGGCCCATCGTCATGAAGCCGAAGCTGGCGAGGCACTCCCCCTTGGGGTCGATGAGCCGGCTTTGCTCCGTCTTGGGACGCGCCTTCAAGACAACGTGCGCCTTGCCCTCGAAAAAGGGCCTGGCCAGCCCGCCGGCGAATCCATCCAGCACCACCTCGCCCTTCCGGTTGATGTACGCATCGGAGGACTTCGCCCCCGCGCGCATCACCGGCGCGAGCCCCGAGCCGAAGCGCCCCACATTCTCATACGTCGCCCCGGCCACGACGTACTTCGTGAAGTTCGCCTTGAAGGCCACGGGCAACACGAGCTCGCCCTTTTCGTCGATGAAGCCCTCGTCCGTCAGGGCCAGACCATCACTGAAGCCAGTGAAGGCACGCTTCACCTGGAGCTTGGGCTGCCCCTTCGCGTTGATGAAGACCCAGCCCTTCTCGGCGGGCATCCGGGCCCAGCCCTCGTTGAAGCTGAAGGGCGTGCCATGGGGGCTGGGGATGACCAACTCCCCCTTCGTATCGATGAAGCCGTAGCGCGTGGCGGGCATGGCGCGGACCCTAACGACGGCGTCCGCGACCGTCCACCCACATGGCCGCATGCACGAGTGGCGGCAGCGAGTGAGGCCGGACACTCCCGTTTGTCTGTACACCACTGGCTCGGCGAGGATGCGCGGCATGGATGACTTCTACGCGGACGTCCTCGACCACGTCGGACGCCCACCCCGAGAGTTCGGCTCCGTCCACCTGCACGTGGAGCCCGTGATTCGACATCCACTCGGGCAGGCCACCGCCGTCGTGTGGCTCCAGGCCGCCTTCGAGCCCCTCGCCGCGACCCCGTCGTCCGTGCTGGTGATGGGCAGGCAGAAGCAGGGCTCCGCGCACCGGATGCTGGGCCAGTTCCCGCTGCCACCTCTTGAGGGAGGCCGCGTCGTGCGGTGGCGGCTTCCGCTCGAGCTGCCCCCGGAGTTCGATGAAGTCCACTTCCAGGTGGAGTCGAGTCTTCACCCCAACGCCGGGCGCGTGCGGCCCGCGTGGAAGCTCTTCGACACCCTGGAGATTCCCAAGGAGAGTGACATGAAGGCGGTGTCGAGCGAGGTCTCCATGGGAATCGACCTCGGTGAATCGCTGCTCAACACCGTGCTGTCTGGGGGCCTGAGTGTCACCGCTTACATGAAGATTGGACCCCAGGTTTCACCGGGCAACCTGGCCGTGAAGCGCCACGCGGCGGCCACGCTTCCGACAGCCTTCATCGCAGCCGTGGTCGACGGTCCCTTGGAGCCACTGTCCGACCTGCAATGCGAGCTCGTCTGGGAGCCGGGGATGGCCCTCCCCGCCGCCAGCGCCGCGCCCAGTTGGAGCACGGAGGCCACACCTCCCATGGCAGCTCATGTCTTGAAGACACTGCGGACATGCTACGCCTGCGGCTTCGAGGGCCCACGAGAGGAGTATGAGCGCGCCACGATGTGTCCCCGGTGTGACGCGACGTGGATGTAGGCACGCCAGGAGAAGCCGCTGGCTCTTGGATGTTGATTTATATATCAAAACTGTAAATCAGAAAGTTCGCCAAGAGCCGCATCTATCTGTCGGGGCTCTCGGCGGGGGCCATTGTCACCTGAACGTACGCGGTGAACCATCCGCACAAGCTCGCGGCCATTGTTCCCATCACGGGGAATGGCAACGGGCTTCCCATCTGCAACATGTGGAACGTCCCGGTGTGGGCGTTCCATGGCACGGCACGTGGGGCCCATTTCCCATCCCGGTTATCGGGCCTCCCCTGTTGAGATAGAACGGGGGCATGCTCCACTCGCGTCGTTTCGTCCTGGCCCTCTCGTCCGTTGTCGCGGTCGCCACCGCTTGCAGTTCGCCGGATCCAGTCCCGGACCGCCCCAACATCCTGCGCTTCGAAGCAGCCCCCGCGACCATCGCTCCGGGCGTGTCCGCCGAGCTGTCCTGGGAAGTCACCGGCGCGCAGGACCTCTCCATCGATTACGGCGTGGGTGCGGTGAGCGGAAGCTCGGTGCAGGTCCGCCCGACAGCCACGACGACGTACACACTCACGGCGACCAACGAGAGCGGCAGCACCACCGCGAGCACCACTGTCGCCGTGAGCACGTCCGATGGGACGAATCTCTCCGGAAGCCTCACGACGCGCACACTGACGCGAGCGGGCTCGCCGTATCAGGTCACCGGCGACTTGACGGTGCCCGCGGGGAGCCGGCTCACCATCGAGCCCGGCGTCCACCTCGTTTTCATGGGACACCACAAGCTCGCCGTGTATGGGCGAATCACCGCGCAGGGCACCGCGGCCAGCCCCATTGTCTTCACCGCCAACAATCCCACCCGAGGCTGGGCTGGACTGCGCCTGGCGGCGACGTCGGACGCCGGGTCGGACTTCCTGGAACACTGCATCTTGGAGTACGGCAACAAGGTCGACGGCGAGAACGGCGCGGGCGCGGAGGGCTCCTATTCCGAGAACGCCGGTGGCGCGCTTTGGATTGGCTCACGCGCGAACGTGAACCTGAATCACAACGAGTTCCGCTTCAACAAGGCGCCCGCGTTCGGCGGCGCGCTGATGCTGATTGCGCCGACCAGCTCGGGTGTCGCCACCGGAAACATCTTCCACGGAAACGAATGCACCGGTCCGCGAACCCAGTTCGGAGGCGTGGGCGGAGCGGTCAACACCGCGCACCTCCCGGCCAGCAACCAATGGACGTTTCGCGGCGGCGAGTTCCGTAACAACAGGGCACCGGAGGGCGGGGCACTCTACTTCTTCGACAGCAACGTGATCCTCGACGGGATTTCGCTGTCTGGAAACAGCCCCCAGAACTGGGCGACGCCGGAGCCACACCGGCTGACGCTCATCAACACGCCGAGGTAGCGAGAGGCCCCCGCAGCACGGTCCCCATCGTTCGACACAAACCTGGCCGGGCCCGCGGCTCAGCTCTCCGAGGACAGTCGGGAGATGGCCTCCACCACGGAGCCGGGCACGGAGGTTTCGCCGAAGAAGCGCGAGAGTTCTGCCTGGGCCTCGCGGGCTTGCGTCGCGGTGATGCGGCCCTCGCGCTCCAGCCGCCCGATGATGGCGCCAGCCCGGATACGCAGCGTCTCGGGCTTCTGGGCGGGCAGCCAGCGGCGTGGGGCGGGAAGCATGCCCGCGAGCATCGCCCCCTGTGCCACGGAGAGCGCCCGCGCCGAGGTACCGAAGTGCTCACGCGCCGCGGCCTCGATGCCATACACGCCCTCTCCCCACTCCACCACATTCACATACAACGTGAGGATGTGCTGCTTGGACAGATGGGTCTCCAGCTGGCGGGCGAGCAGCAACTCCTTGCCCTTGCGCAGGAGGCTGCGGTCCGTGGAGAGGTAGAGGTTCTTGGCCAGCTGCTGGGTGAGCGTGGACGCGCCGCGGCCCAGGCGCGCCTTCCGCACGGACTGCTCGAGGGCGTTCTCCACCTCGATCCAATCCACGCCCTCGTGCTTGTAGAAGCGCGCGTCCTCGGAGCTCAGCACGGCGTCCACCGCGTGCGGCGCCACCGCCTCCAGAGACACCCAGGCCTGGCGCACTCGGGGCTTCTTCCCCTCCGCCAGCGCCTCCTCGGCCCGCTGCGTGATGAGCGCGGTGGTGCGCGGGTTCTGCGTCTGAAGCGCGCGGACGTCGGGCAGCCGCACGTACTCCACGCTGAGCCAGACGACGAACAGCAGCCACCCGCCAAACATCCAGCGGCCCCAGCCCGGACTGGAATCCTTCCCCACGGCGCGCCGGGCGCCGGAAGGGAGCTGCTTCGTCTTCTGCGTCCGGGGGGAAGAGGCACGGACGGAGGGCGGACGGGAGGCCATCGGTATGCACACATCTGCCCCGGTCCACGGTCCCTGTCCAGAAGACGGCCGGGAAGGCACGCAGCGGCCTGTCTTGAGTAGGATGCCAGGCGCAATGCCATCTCTTCGTACCGCGCTCGGCGCGGGAGTCCTCGTAATGGGCCTGGGCGCCGGGCTTGCCGTGACCGCTTCACGGGCAAAGCGGAGCGCCGACGTCGAAGCGCGCATCGCGGCGCGCCAGGAGCCCGTCCTGACACCTGCCCCCGGCCCCGCGCCGCGAGGGCTTCCCATCGTGACGCCTGCCGGGCGCGAGGAGGGCAAAGTCCCCCAAGGGCATGTGGACGGGGTGGCACTGCGCTCGCTCCTGCTCCGACGCCAGTTCGAGGAGCTGACGCTGGCGGTCGAGCAGCTCCAGTGGGGCATGGAGTCGAACCCCCAGGACGAGCACTGGATGACGGACGGCATCCTGGCGCTCGGCAACGGCTCCTCCGAGTCGACGGAACTCCTCGACGCCTGGGTGGAAGCGTCACCACGCTCCTTCGCGCCCTACCTCGCGAGGGGGACGCACTGGGTGTCGGTGGGATACCTGCGCCGCGGGGGGAAGACCGTGGCGGCGACGGCGAAGGAGGAATTCGCCGGGATGCATGGGGCCTTTGAACGCGCGGTGCCCGACCTCGTCCGAGCATGGTCGCTCCAGCCGAAGGCGGTCGCGGCGGCGCGGCCGCTCATCTATGTGGCGAACGCGCTGGGGGACGACGAGGCTCGCGAGCGCGCCTTCACCCGCGCCATGGAGCAGTGCCCCACGTGTACGGACGTCCGGGCCGTCTATCTCCACGGACTCGCCCCCCGCTGGGGCGGCACCTACGAGAAGATGGACGCCTTCGCCGAGGCGCAGAGCCTCGCTCGCCCCAAGGTGGGCTTCCTGCGCGGCTTTGCCGATTTTGACCGCGCACACGACCTGGCGCTCCAGGGCAAGAACGATCAGGGACTGGTCCTGCTCGCCCAGGCGCTGTCAGCCGGCGACTACTGGGAGTTCAGGCTGGCTCGGGCGAAGCAACTGCGCCGCACCAAGGCCCTGGACGCCGCGCTGGAGGAGGCGAACCGGGCCGTGGCCCTTCGGCCCGCTCGTGCGTCCGTCTATTTCGAACGTGCTCGGATTCTCTCCAACAGCCGGAAGTGGGAACCCGCGGGCAAGGACCTCCTGCACGCCTTGCGGTTGGACGCGACGGACTCGGACGGACGGGCCCTGCGGGACCACGTGGTGAAGGGCGTCATCTACGACGCCTGGGAGGCGCACAAGGCCGGACGCCGCGAGGAAGCGTTGGGCCTGCTGGAACTGGCTGGGGAGCTCGCTCCGGGCAACCCCGAGGTCGCGCGGCGGCGCGCCTGGGTCGTCAAATCTCCACAGCAGGCAGAGGCACGGGCCGAGGAGGCGCAAGGCGAGGGGGCGGAGGACTTCCGCACCGTGCAGCAACGGGACTACGCCCTGGCGCGCGAGCGGCGCTTCAAGGAAATCCTCCCGCTCTGGGATGCCTTCATCGAACGCAATCCCGACCACGAGCTGGCCTACATGGAGCGCAGCGGGACGCACTACCACCTGCGGGACCTCAAGTCCGCGCTGTCAGACCTGAAGAAGGCGTGTGACCTGGGCGTCAACGAAGGCTGTGCCCGGGCGCGCCAGGTCGAGCGCGCCAAGCCCGCGGCCCGCTGAGGCGCGACCGCACAGACCCGCTGCTCCAGCGACAGGGAAACAGCATGAGACGCCTCGCCCTCCCCCTCCTGCTGTTCACCACCCTCCCTGCCTGCGGCACCGTCGCTCGCGAACGACCTGCACAGGAGCCTCCCGCCCTGGCTCCGGCATGCCCGGCCCACAAGTTCGCCTTCACCCAGAAAACAGGATGCCGGAACGATGGCTCGGTGGAGTTCTGCCTCCCCACCGGGGATGACGCGTTGCTCGCCCGCGTGCGGGAGCTTGCGCCGACGCTCCAGGTAGGAGGCGCCTCGCGAGGCCGCGCCGGCTGCGACGTCCCCCACGAGACGCTCTACCTCTTCCCCACCGGCGATACGGAATGTGACTCGCGCCACGGCGCCATCACTCCCAGCGCGTGGGGCACACTCTGCCGCGTCGCTGAGATTCCGGAGGTACGCAAAATCGTTCCCACGTGGTTCGAATAACCCGTCGTGCCGCGGGGTGCCCACCGCCATTCGCGATTGCCGTTGGACGCTCAGAGTTCGTTGAGGATGAGCAGGCCGCGCACGGAGTCGGCGGCGTATACGTACCCGTCGCCGGGCACTCGGATGCCGAAGGTGCCCTCGAAAAGGTGGTCCGTGCGGCCGGGGTCGCTCTCACGGAAGGTGCTGTAGTGCGCCACCTGGCGCGGCTTCGTGGGGTTGGACACATCCAGCACGCGCACGCCCTCGTGGTACCAGGCGATGTAGAGCAGGTGGCCCTTCAGAATCAGGTTGTGGATGGACGTGACGGGGCTGAGGCGGAACTCGCCAATCTTGACGATGTTCGCCGGGTCGGTGACGTCCAACACGCGCAGATGGGCGCCGTTGAATTCAGTGCCCTCGAAGGCGATGGTGCGCCCGGCGAAGGTGCCCACGGCGCTGTGGTGCGCGTAGGCGTCGAAGCCGTGCACGTACTGGCCCAGGTGCCGCACGTTGTCGAGGTCGGTGACGTCCACGATGGAGTAACCACCGAAGCCATTGCTGATGTAGAGCCGGCCCTCGTACGCGAAGGCGTCGTGCACGCCCCCCGCGGAGAACTCGGACGGCACGGTGATGAGCTGGAGCAGCACGGGCTCCAGCGGCGAGGTGACGTCGTGCACGAAGGTCACCTCGCCGGGCGACATGGCATAAAGCCGGTTTCCATCCACCAGCACAGTGTGCGCCCCGTACGACCCCGCAGGCAGGTGGCGCACGTACTCCGGCTGCGCGGGGTTGGAGATGTCATAGACGACGACGCCCGCGCGGTTGCCGGCGATGTAAAGGGCATCCCCCTTGGCCCACACGCCATTCCAGCTCGAGTCCCCTGGCAGACTGATGGAGGCCTTGAAGATGGGGTGCGCCCTGTCACTCACATCGAAGACAGTGAGCCCGCCGATATTGGTGCCAACGAGGTCGTCGATGGAGACGACGTAGGCGTGGTTCTTCGTGACGTAGACGTCCACGGCATCCCCCAGTGCGACGGGGGACTCGGAGATGAGGCGCAGCCCGCCCGAGGACTCGCCCTCCCCTCGCTGTGAGGGCATGCGATGCGCTTCGAAGGTGCCGGCCCGGCTGAACCTTCCGTTGGTGCAACGGGCATAGCAGCCCGTGATGATGCCGGGTGAGGGCACCTGACAGCCGGCGAGCGCGGTGACAGTGACGGCCCCGTTGAAGGGATTGGCGCGGCTGCCAACGACGAAGAAGCTCCCGCCGTCCGTGTTCCGCGTCAGCAGCGGCTGGCCGTTGAGCGTGTCCGTCCCTCCGTCGGAGAAGAGCTGGTAGCTGGCGAAGTCGGGGGCAATCTGGGTCCCTCCGTCAGACAGCAGGCGCTCACCTCGCATGTCGACCTGGTAGATGCCGTGCTGCACCACCTGGGAGAGCGCCTCCGGTGAACACTGCGAAACGTCGTAGCGCGACAGGTCATCACACCGGATGGTGGTGGGGTCTCCCTGCTGATTGAAGTCGCATGGCGCGAAACGGCCCCGGTCAATCCAGTCACCGCGCTCCTCCAGCACGGTGTAACCGCCATCCCACGGCGCCTCCGTGCCCGCATCGGGAGTGCCGGAGTCCAGCGTCCCCGAGTCCTCCGGAAGCCAGGTGCCTGCATCACGAGTGGGGGCGGATTCGTCACAGGCGGAGAGCGTGGACAGCAACAGGACGCAGGAGGAAAGCAGCACCAGAGACGGACTCAACACGGACGGCATCGTGGACCTCGCGAGCAAAGGCTTCCCACAAGCGTGGGGCCATGACTCAAGCAGCCTGACGCCCTGATTCCCTCATTGAGGCGAGAGATGGTTGTGGGGTGGAGGCAAGGTCCGCCCGCGAGCTCGGAATCCCGGGGAAAGCGCCCCGTGCGGTCCTGGCCTTGCATGACGTCCGGACCGGCGCGGCTCCAGCGTCCAGCAGCCACGCCCAGTCGGGTGAGGACAGGGCGTGGGCGGGCCGTGGGAGGCTCAGGTGTCGCCGCTGTAGGAGCCCACAAGCTGGATGTGGCTCTTGCCTGTCTCCGAGCAGGTCGCGTTGACGCTGACGCTCCAGGCCGGAACCTCGGAATGCCAGGTAACGGTGCCCGTCCAGTTCGAGCAGTCCCGGGCGTTTTCATCCGCGAACAGGGAGAGCGACACCCTGGAGTTCGGCAGGGTGAAGACCTGCCCCGGCGCCGTCATGGGCCGGGTCAACCGGATGATCAGCGTCGAGAAACCCGCGCCACAGGTGACGCTCTCATTGCCCGTGATTCCCATCTGCACGGTGAAGGAATTCGTCGAGAGGCAGCTCGAGGGCGCGTAGCAGTAGAAGCGATCAGGCGTAACGACGCCGCCATATGTGTTCTCGTAGACCGCGCCCGTGCTGCTGATGGGGCGACTCATGGTCCACTGACACGTGGGCCTCTCGGTGCGGCAGCACGCGGCGTCGCCGGGGGCGCAGGCGGTCGTGAAGCACCCCGTGGGATTCGTCGTCGTGCCACCCGCACACTTCGTGTTCAGCACGGCGTCGGTGCCCGAGCGCGTGCAGGCCCACAGCCTCGTTCCCTCGCAGAAGAACTCTCCCGGCGTGCAGATCTCCGGCGACTCCCCCACAGGGCCCATGGGGCCCGCCGGCCCGGTGTCGCCCCGGGGCCCCTGGGGGCCCTGCGCGCCCGTCGCGCCAGGCGGGCCCTGCTCGCCCGTGTCGCCCTTGGGCCCCTGCGAACCCTGGGGGCCCATGACGCCGCGCGGGCCTTCAACGCCCATCGGGCCTTGTGGGCCCGTCAGGCCCTGCTCTCCGCGCGGCCCCACGGCCCCCCGCGGCCCCGGAGGTCCGCCTTCGGGGCCCTGGGGGCCCTGCGGTCCCGCCGGCCCCTGGGGGCCCACGGGCCCCTCAGAGGAACAAGCGGTGGTGAACAAACAGCACAGCAACAGCGGGAGGAGTGCTCGCCCGAAGGAGGTCTTGATCATTGACGGGCGCGTGCCCTAGCAGCTTGCCAGCGCGCGGAGCAAGGCCGTCCGGAAGCGGGGGCGCAGCAGCCCTCCCTTTACCAAGTGTAATAGCAGGCGTTGCTGCAGTTCGTGCCGTTGCAGAGCGCGAGGTCAGCGTAGTTGTGGCAGGCGGGGACGGTCAGGTCCGACATGGTGTAGCGGGTGATGATGTCTCCGCAGGCAATCACGTCGTCCGTCGTGCCCGAATTGTCGGCCACCGACATGGCGTTGGAGACGTACGAGTCGCCGCTCGCGGGCAGGCCCTCGGTCCACCGGCCCATGGTGACGCGCTTTGCGGCGAGGGCCGGAGCGACCGTCGCTCCGAGCTTGACGTTCCACATCTGTCCAGGCGTGAGCTGCACGCTGTCGGCTCCTGCGCCTCGGCTGAAGTTGAAGGTCACCGGCCCATTACCCGCGCAGTTCAGCACGGCGAAGTGCATGGAGTGCCCTGAATGACTGAACGACAGGGGGCCGTTCCAGTTGGTGGCGCGCAGACGGACTCGCGTCGCGGTGCCCCGAACCTTGTCGCATGCGAGCAACTGAGGGGAGCAGTCGCCGCCGTCCTCACTTCCGAGTGGGAAGTCACAGTCCGGGGAATTGCAGTAGTAGTCGCTCGTGAAGGCCGTGTGGATGACCTCCTGGCTGGGGTCCCCGCAGGTGGGGTCTCCATAGACGGAGGCAGCCCAGGCGCGGTTCGAGGCCGAGCAGCCCCCGGTAAGCGAGCGGGGCTCATCGGGGAAGGTGGTCGGCAAGGCGGAGAGCTCTGCCTCGTTCTGCCGCCGGAGCTGCGCTCTTTCGCCCTCATCCATCGCAACGAGCGCGTGGCCCGCCAGGACCGGGGGCAGCGCGTGCCCCTCGGGTGCCACTGCCAGGAACACCTCCGCCGCCGAGTGTGTCTGGAAGAAACGAGGGGCCACGAGTGGACGCTGCGGATACTGTGCGACGACGGCCACGTTGACCGCGCCCCCGTCTCCCTCGAGCCAGAGCACATGGCTGTCAGACGTCCCGATACGGGCAATCTCGCGCGGTCCGGACGACTCGGTGGGCGCCGCCCATACGGGGAATGCCCCCAGGAGGCTGAGGGCACCAGTGCAGGCCAGCGCTCGGAATGAACGGGGCGACGTCATAGCGGGAACTCCGTGAGGAAGGACGGCGCTCATTCGCCGTCACTCCCCTGAACGGAGCCGAGCCCCGATTTCCCTCACCGAGAAACGAAAAACCCTGACCGCGGTCCTGTCACTCCTCGAAGAGTGAGAGCTGCCCCAGCGAGCGCAACGCTCCCACCGCCTCTTGCGGAGTTGCCCGAACACGGACCTGCGACACCGGTGTCGTGCCCGTGAGGTCCACTTCCATGAAGGACTGCACACCGGCGCCATCGAGCAAGTTGGCCAGAGGCATCCACTGGGCGCCGTCGGCGCTTCCCTCCAGCACCAGCTCGCTCATGGTGCCCGACACCCCGAAGTTGCGCAGCACGGCCTTGCGAGGCACCACGGACCGCGAGAGCTGCACGGCGACTTCACGGACTCCCTCTTGGAAGAGCACAATCCCTCCGAGGTCGCCGTTGGTGACGCGGCAGGGCGTCTCGGCGTTCAGGTAGGTGCACGCCGCACCACGGCTTGCCGGGACGAGGGCACGGCGAGGCAGGACAACGTCATCACTGGAATAGGTGAGGCCGACCGTCACGCCCCCCGCATTCACATCGCGCTCGGTGATGATGGAGGCCTTGAGCCCCTCCGCGTCCTCGAGGACGTAGTCGCTCAGGAGGACCGGCGAGGTGGCCTTGAGCACCTGCCAGGCCTCCCTGCCGCTCGACGGGTGGAGGTACAGCACGTGCTCATCGTTCCCGGCACCGTGGGTGGCGGACAGCGGCCGGAAGCCCACGCTCACTCCCTGCGCCTCCGCGGTGGCCGTCAGCGTGCCGGTCCACTCCTGGAAGACGGGCAGCGCCACCTCCGACTGCTGGATGAGGAAGAAGGCCGAAACGCTCCTTCCCTGGGACTGCTCGGGCGAGCGGGCCACGAAGCAACGCGCGATGCTCCCGTTGCGGGTGTCCGCCCCCAGCAGGTCGACCTCGAAGGTGCCATCGGCGCGGGTCTTCACCGACCTCCAGCTCGCCGAGAAGGCAGCGAACGCGCACGAGGAGTTCTCACTGCGGTAGAGCTTCAGCAGCGTGTCCGAGAGCGGAGCGCCCGCCTCGTCAATGAGTCGTCCACTCAGGACGATGTCCTGGTCCTCCGCCACCTTGCTCTCGGTACAGCCGCCCGACATCGCCAGCACACCCAACGTCAACGTGCGCATCCATCGCATGGGAACCTCCTCCACCGGTGAGCCTGGATGTCAGTGCAAGACCGGTGCAGAGGCCCGCTTCCTCTGAGGACGAGAGCCCGGGCCGGTCCGTTCCTGACAGCGGCGTCCTGGCGCGGCCCCTACGCGGGTGCCACCGCCGCTTCGCAGCGCCTTCCAGCACCGGAGCAGTGGGGACTGGCGGCTGTGCGCCGGAGCCAACCTCGCACCCGACGCAGGCAATGGCCAGGGGTGTGCCCTGAGCCCTCCTCCTGGCGCGGTGCAACGCCTTCCATCTGGAAACTCGTCTCCCGCCCCCAATCACGCCACAGTCTCTTGCACTCCCCTGCTCCACCACCCGACTTGTGGAACCCCCATGACCTCCTGGTCCACCCTCACGCGAGCCCTTGTCGCCATCGTGGTCCTTCCCTCACTGGCACTATCCGCTCCCCGCGCCGGGACGACCAGGCCCACAGGCCCGGCAAAGCGTTACACCGTCGAGCAGTTCATGGAGACGACCTCCGTGCTCGGTGCGTCCTTCTCCTCGGATGAGCAGCGGGTGCTGTACTCGTCGACCGAGACCGGCGTCTTCAATGTCTTCTCCGTCCCGGTGACGGGCGGAAAGCCCACGCAGTTGACCCGCTCCACCCAGGACGCCTCCATCGCCGTCGCCTACTTCCCCACCGATGACCGCGTCCTCTTCACGCGAGACTCGGGAGGCAACGAACTCGCCCACCTCTACGTGCGCACGCTGGACGGCCAGGAGAAGGACCTCACTCCGGGCGACGAGCACCGCGCATCCTTCTTCGGCTGGAGCCAGGATGGCGCCGCCTTCTACGTCCTCACCAACGAGCGCGACACACGCTTCCAGGACCTCTACCGCTACGACGCCAAGACGTATGCCCGCACCCTGCTCTACGCGGGCGATGGCGAGCATGTGCCCGGCGCCCTCTCCCCGGACGAGAAGTGGCTGGCGCTGGAGAAGTCACGGACGCTGTCCGACAGCGACGTCTACCTCTACGAGTTCGCCACCCAGCAGCGCCGGCACGTCACCGCGCACGAGGGCTCGGCCAGTTGGAAGGCGGCGACCTTCGACCCGGCGTCCTCCGCGCTGTACCTGCTCACCAACGAGGGCTCCGAGTTCATTCGCGTGGAGCGCCACGTGCTCGCCACCGGGAAGCGCGAGTTGGTGGAGCAGCTGAATTGGGACGTGCTCTCCACGGTGTTCTCGCGACGTGGCACGTGGCGCATCACCCGCGTCAACGAGGACGGCCGCACCACGCTTCGAGTCCACGACGTGAAGGCCGGCAGGCGCGTGCCCCTGCCAGGGATTCCAGAGGGGGCGCTCTCCGGTGTGAGCCTGTCCCGCGGTGAGAAGCGAATGGCCTTCCACGTCGACGGAGACCGCTCGCCCGGCAACCTGTACGTCTACGACTTCGAGACGAAGAAGCTCACCCGGCTGACGGACACGCTGGGCCGGACTCTGGACACCCAGCACCTGGTGGAGTCGGAGCGGGTGCGCTTCAAGTCCTTCGACGGGCTGGAGATTCCGGCGCTGCTCTACAAGCCCCATCAGGCCACCGCGAAGCGGCGCGCCCCCGCCATCGTCTTCGTCCATGGGGGACCGGGAGGACAGTCTTCCAAGGGCTACAGCAGCTTCTTCCAGTTCCTCGTCCACCACGGCTACGTGGTGCTCGCCGTCAACAACCGGGGCAGCGAGGGCTACGGCAAGTCGTTCTTCGCGGCGGATGACCAGCAGCACGGCAAGGCGCCGCTCCAGGACTGCGTCGAAGCGAAGAAGTACCTGTCCGCCCTCCCCTACGTGGATGGCGCGCGCGTGGGCATCCTGGGCCCCAGCTACGGCGGATACATGGTGCTCGCGGCGCTGGCGTTCCATCCCGACGTCTTCGCCGTGGGCGTGGATGCGTTCGGCATCTCAGACTGGTTGAGCGCTCTGAGAGAGCTGCCGCCCCACAAGGAGGCCCTGCGCGAGGCGCTCTACCAGGAACTGGGCAACCCCCAGACGCAGGAGGCGATGCTTCGAGAAATCTCCCCGCTGTTCCACGCGGAGAAGATTCGCAGGCCCCTGCTCGTCATCCAGGGCGCCAACGACCCGCGCGTGCCCAAGGCCAAGACGGACGCGCTCGTCGAGGCCGTCCGGAAGAACGGCGTGCCCGTCGACTACTTCGTCCTCCCCAACGACGGCCATGGCTTCAGCAGCGCGAAGAGCGAAGCGGAGACCTCCGTCAGGATCCTCTCCTTCCTGGACCAGTACCTCCGACGGAGCCCCTGAAGCCGTGAGCACGGCTTCGCACGTGTGCAACTGCATGCACAGTGGCTGACGCGGCCTTCTGTTATTTCGTGGGGTTTCGCGTTGGCATGCCCCTTGATGGGTAGGGGCACATGAATCTCAGCTCCCTTCGCGTCCGTGCTCTTGCTGGCCTCGTGTCCGCGCCGATGCTCGCGCACGCCCAGGAAGAACCGCCTGTCGCACCCCATTCCGCGCCTTCCGCTGTCCATGGGGGAACCCAGAGGTTGAGCAGCGCGGCGGCCCTGGGCGTGCACTCGCTCTCGGTGGACTCCGTCTCCCCTGCGTCGATGGCCTTCATCGTGGACATCGAGCAGCCCCTGTCACCGTTCATCTCGGTGTTCGCAGGCGGGCACGTGGGCGTGAACCTGAAGGCGACGGGCCTCCAGGCTGGCGGCCGCGTCTATCTGACCGGGAGGCCCTTCCAGGGCCCCTTCCTGTCCGTCCAGGGCGATGGCACCTTCTTCGACGCGGATGAGGATGTATCGAAGCTCCGCGCCTCCGTCAGCGGACTGGTCGGGTATTCGCAGCAGCTGGGCAACCAGTGGCATATCGCCCTGGCGGGCGGCGCTGGGTTCAGCCACCTCCGGCAGGAGACCGAGCTGCCGCGCTCCGCGACCTGCACGCTGTTCTCCTGGTGTCTGCTTTCGCAGCCCGAGCGCACCGTCGAGACAACGCAGACGCTGCATCCCGTCGTGAGGCTCACGGCGGTACACCGGTTCTAGGGCAGGACATGCGATGATGGCCCGATGAAATCGGCATTCAAGGGTGAGCAGGCGAAGGCCGTGCTCTCCCGGTGGCACGACCATTTCCGCGGCCGCCTGCGGGTGCCCACGGAGAGCCGGACGGTGCAGACCCGTGTCGGTGACACGCATGTGCTGGTGGGCGGTCCAGAAGCCGCGCCCAACGTGGTCGTCCTCCACGGGGCGCTCGCGAGCTCCGCGCATGTGCTCCACGAGCTGGCCCCCCTGCTGGAGCAGTTCCGTCTTCACGCGGTGGACGTCGTCGGCCAGTCGGTGAAGAGCGCGGATGTGCGGCCTTCGGTGGCGAACAACGCGTATGGCGAGTGGCTCCGAGACGTCCTGGATGGGCTGGCGCTCCAGCGCCCCCATGTGGTGCCGGCTCGCTGCTCGCAACTCCATCGCCATCTCCTGGCGTAAGAACAAGTTCGAGAAAACGGGTGACGGGTCCCGGCTCACGCACGGTGGCACGGCAGGCTAGACGCCGTCACGCTTCGTGAACTGGGTCGTCCTACATCCCCGGGATGAATCACCTGCGCACGGCGGGCGTCGCAGCCGTGCCCATTGACCAGCGCTACGTCAGCCAGGGCATTGGCACCGGCCCCGCCGAGCGACTGGAGAAGTACGGCTCCGACCACTTCGCCTACACCGCTACGGTCCGGTACTGAGCCTCGTTCACCGCCGCATCGTATTTGGCTCCGTCCTCTGCTCGGACAACAGGGGGCGCACCACGGCATGTCACAGCACGCTATCGAGGACCCCGTCGAGGACAGTGTCCAAGAGGTGCTGCGCTTGGCCTGGGATGACCAGACCAAGCGGCAGCGCTTCGGCGCGCTGTACGCGTGACAGGGGCAGTACGACTGCCTGCCCGATGCTTCGATTCCGAGGTAGGCTGACACCATGGTGCATCTGACCGACCGGGCTGCGCTGCCTCAGGAAGCGCGCTCCGCCCTGGAAAAGGAGCTGGCGTCCCTCACGCTGCTCCAGGACGTCGTGCGCTGGGGCTTCGCGAGCTCGCCGCCGCGCGATGTCACGGAGGTCATCGCCCAGGACGAGTTCACCCACGACGTGGTGATGCCGTGGATGGAAGGCAGCTATCTCGTCTTTGACACGACCTGACTGGGCGGAGTCACTGCGGTCTCCGTGTGGGACCACCGACCCAGCGCAGATGAACTCCTCGATGCCCGGCTTGCATCCGGATGGACGCCGACGCCCACGAGCACCGTCGACGGCGACATCATCATGGGACATGCCGCGTGCAGAGTGCCGCCTCAACGGCCCTGACAGCCGGCCGCCTCGGCTGCTCGCTAGTCATGGAGCCCTGTGCCCCCCAGCACGGGGGAAGGCGCGCTCACGGCGGGCGGCGACGTGGCCGGCAAGGCTCCCGCGGTGGCACTGCCGAACATGCGCCGGATGTGGTCGCCGTAGAGGGTGATCGTCAGCAAGCCAATCAAGACGAGGAATGAAAGCGCGGCCACCACGGTCGCCGCCGTGCCCAAGAGTGTGACCGCCTCCTCTCGCTGCTGGCTCCAGATGCGACGGCAATCCCCCGTGACGACGGTCCCATCCGGTCGGCGGTAGAGCCGGACACAGACACTTCCACCGGGCTGGAGCAGCGCCTCCACCTCGAGCGTGGTCATCTCGCTCAGGTTGTGGACGGAGAGCCTGCAGGCACCACAGTGCCGGACACGTGCATCCCCTTTCATGTCCTCCCAGCGCATCTCGCAGGGCGTCGCGATGGTGAGGCGTTCCGTCATGGCGCGTGTGTCCATGACGGAGGACATTATGGGACACGCCCTTCTACAGACATCGGCCTTCCGTCCGTAGGATGAATGACCGATGCCTGGGGCGACACGGAACCGGGGACGGCGGGTGCCCCCCAGGCGCGGCGCGTCCCCTCCAGCGGCCCGCCAGAAGGACCCAGCACGCCGTCTCGCCCGTACGCGCCACAAGACTCACATTCCTCCGAGCCTCGGGCCCGGTGCTGGCTCAGTGCAAAGGGAGGCAACAGCTGGCAAGCCCACCGGCGTATTGAGACACCGGTGGGTTGCGACTGCACCCATCTCAGCTCCCGCCGAGGTCAACACGTTCGCCGGCTACTGGCCGTCGAGCCTGCCGTCCAGGTTCCGGTCGAGCGCGATGCGCCTGCCGGAGCCCGGAGGAACCGCGGTGAAGGTCACCTCCTGCCCCGCGGTGTTCGCCAGCGCCCGGAGCGCCGCGGTGGAGATGTTCGCGCCGCCGTCATCGGGCTTCCAGGTCCCGGGACCCCGTTCGTACAGGAAACCCTTCACCCGGCTGCCGACGGCTACCTTCGCCACCACGTCAGCCTCGTAGGTCGCGCCACCGAGAACCTTGGACGCGAACTGCGCTCGGGACCGCGCAATCAGCAGGTCGATGCGCGCCCCCACGTTGGCGGCATTCGATGCCGTGAGCGTCACTTGCTGGCCGACAATCGGCGCCAGGTCGGTGTCCGCCGCCAGCATGAAGTCCTCCATCTGGCGACGCTCGGTGTCGTTCCGGAAGCCCACGAGGGGCCCACCAATGCTGGTGTTGGAGAACACGATGGCGCTGAAGAAGCGGAACAGGGTGTCCACCGCGCCGTCATGCGTGAAGCCGAAGCCGCGAACCTGGTCACCCACCTGCCCCGTCTCCGGATGCAGGAAGAAGCTGCTGTCCGGGAAGCCGAACATGCCAACCTTCGTGTACATGTTCCGCACGTGGGGAATCTTCATGATCTGGCTGATGCCCTCGAAGCTGGAACGGGTATCCGTGCCGAAGAAGCCCTGCGCACCGTCAATCGTGTGGCAGCCATTGCAGTTGAACCCGTTGTCATCGCCAATCGCGATGCCGTCCACCCGGCGGCTGCCGAAGTAGAAGTCGCTCGCCGCCTTCTGCGAAGCCGTGAGCGCGTTGTCCAGCCTGCGAATGGGGTTGGGCGGCAGCTGCACCTGGAGTTGGAAGGCCGTGAACTTGTCCATCTCCGCCTCGGTGGGCATGGACGCGCGGCCCAGCAGCTCCGGGAAGGCGACGATGAAGTTCTTGAAGGACATCTCCTCCCCGCCGGCATCGACACCGAAGAAGCCATTTGAACGGTCACCCCGCCAGTGCATGGCGCCCTGATTCGTCATGCCGCGCAGGGTCTGCGTCGTCTGGGCCCCTTCATCGGGTGGAACTCGTTCTGCTTCCCCGTTCCGTTGAGGGGCGAGCTCGGGTGGCCGGTGAAAGCACGGAAGATGCCAATCTCCAGGTCGCTCGCGAGGCGCATGTTGATGGGATTGGCCGTCACCGTCGCATCCGGGTTGCCCAGGTCCCAGGCGAGTTCGTCCTTGTCACCGAAGATGTGGCAACTGGCGCACGACGACTCACCGTTGGCCGATGAGAAGTTGGCGTCATAGAGGAACGGGCGGCCCTGGACGACGGAGGCGGGCTCCGGATTGTAGAGCGACACCGAGGACAGCTGCGCCTTGGTGGCCAGGTCGATGACCTTCACCGCGTTGTCGAAGCGGGTCATCACGTAGAGGCGATTGCGAGCCTCGTCCAGGACCAGACCGCTGGGCCCGCCGCCACTCACCGGGATGTGGTTGGCGCTCGCGGTGCGAGGGTCGAACGCATTGCTCTCCAGCGACGCCGTGTCGTAGACGCCAATCTTGCTGGAGCTGAACGCGGCCACGTACAGCTTCGTGCCATCCCGGGAGACGACCATCTCCGTCGGCGTGGAGAGGCTGTGGTTCTTCACCGAGGGGTCGAAGCCGGGCTTCCCCGCCAGCTTCGAGTAGTCGATGTGCTTGTTGAGATGCCGAGGGTAGGCCGTGCCCCCGGAGATGACGGTGATGCGCATCTGCGCGAGGTTGCCCTGCACCGTGCTGCCGCCGTATTCACCGGCGCCCTCGAAGCGGGTCAGGTTGTTGGCCTCGCTGTTGGACGCATACACCACGCCCGACTTCGGATTGGTGGCCAGGTTGAAGAGGGTGGTGCCCACACCCGAGAAGGAAGCCGTCTCTTGAAGGGTGTCCGCGTCGATGGCGAAGACATCCTTGTCCGGCAGACGCAGGCGCACGCCGTTGTTGAAGTTGCGGCCCAGTGTGTCCTGCCACTGCCCGGCGGCGCTGTTCCACTTCACGATGAGGGCGGTCTCCGGCGCCTTCGCGCCCTCGAAGTTCGTCGCGGGCCCAGGCAATCCGCCCGGCATCAGGTTGTTGCCGAATGGCGGGGTGTCGGGGAAGACGAGGCACATGTCCCGTTCCTTGAACCCGTCGCAGACGCTCCCCAGGCTGACGGACGTCGTCTGATTGCCGGACTGGGCAATGGCCGCATAGACAGTCTTCTTGTCCGGGCTGGTGGCGAGCCCGCGCGGCGTGTCGCCGAAGAGCGTCACGATGCGCAGGGGCGTACCGCCCAGCGTCGCCCCGAGCGAAGCCGGGTTGAAGACCCAGACGTCCGCGCGCCCCACGCCAGGCGTGGTCAGCTTCGGGTCTCCCGACCCGGGAACCGCGGCGATGGACGGGTCGGTGCGGTGCTGCCCCCGGTGCGCGGTGGTGATGAAGGCATGACCGTTGGTGCCGGCGAAGACGATGTCGCGCGGCTCATCGCCCACGAGCAGCGTGCGCACCACCCGCGGCGTGCCCACCAGGCTCACCACGCTGATGCTGTCCGACAGGTGGTTGACCACCCAGACTTCCGTGTCGCTGCGCGCGGCGACAGCGACGGGCTCCAGGCCCACCGGCACCGCCGCGATGAGCGAGAGCCCCGCACTGCTGATGGAAAAGACCTCCAAGCGGTTGTCCGGCGTGTTGACGGCGAACAACCGCGTCCCGTCCGGGGAGAGCGCCAGGGGACGCACGTGCGCGCTGTCGAACGTGATGAACGAGGGCACCTGGGCCGTGGCGGTGAATGCAGCCAACAAAGACGCCACGGCGCACAACGAGACGGCGCGAGCGCGCCAACAACTCCTGCGCACGCCCACTTGCTGAGTACCCACCATAGGGACCTCCTCACGAGACGGGGAAACGTTGCCGTCCAGGGATTAGCAGTGGACTTCGCGACAACGCCCCCACCGAAGGGAGGGGGAACGGCCCCTCCCCACGCCCAAAGGCAGTCACCGGCACGGCGCGTCAGGCCTTGCTCGCGAGCGCCCGGCGCAGCAAAGCCGCGAAACCGCGTGTGTAACGCATTGCGGTGTCCATTTCGTGACACTCATTGCGGGGTTGCCTTCGCGTACCTCAACCCGGTTCACCCGTTTTCCGTGGTCTAGTGACTGACGCACCCGGCCAAAGAGGGACGTGCTCATGCCGAGCCTTCGAAACGCTCCGGATCTGCTCCCCACGAAGCTCTCCCCTCCCCGGGCGGCATCCGTGCTGGTGCCGTGTGGCGCCGCCCTGCGGAGGATCGACCATGGGGTGAGCGGGAAGCTGGTGCTGGTGACGGCCCCGCTCGGCTCCGGCAAGACGGCGCTGCTGACGCAGTGGTACCGCGAAGCACGCGTGCCGCACCTGCTTGCCTGGCTGTCGCTGGACGAGCAGGACAACGCCCCCGAGCGGTTCTTCGCATACCTGGTCGGGGCGATTCGCCGGGCCGCTCCAGACTTCGACGCGTACAGCACGAGCCAGCCCGAGCACGCGACGGCCGTCATCCTGCAAAGCCTGTGGAGCCTGGGCCGCGAGCTCGTCGTGGTGCTGGACGACTTCCATGTCCTGCGCGAGCGCCCACTGGTGCGGGCCTTCTCGTACCTGATGGACCACTCACCGCCGCACGTGCACTGGGTCGTCTCGTCGCGCAACATCCCCGAGCTGGACCTGGCCAAGCTGAAGCTCACCGAGCAACTGGTGACGCTCGACGGCCGGGACTTGAACCTGGATGGCGAGGCCATCCGCGAGCTGGGCCTGCGCCTGTGCGGCGCGGTGCTCACACCGGAGGACATCGACTCCCTCCGCACGCGGACGGAAGGCTGGGTCGCTGGCGTCAAGCTGGCGCTGCTGTCCGCGGGTGAGCACGCGAGCGTGAGCGATGCGCTGAAGAAGGCCATGGGCTCCAATCACGACGTTGCCCGCTATCTGGCGGACGCGGTGCTGCGCGAGCAGTCCGAGGAGGTGCGCGAGTTCCTGGTGCTGAGCTCCGTGGTGGAGCAACTCCATGGCGCGCTGTGCAACGCGCTGCTTGGCATCACCCGAGGACACGCACTGCTGGGGCAGCTCGAGCGCTCACAGTTGTTCATCCAGGCACTCGACGCCGAGCGGCAGTGGTACCGGTACCATCCACTGTTCCTCGAGGTGCTGCGCGCCCAGCTCGCCTGTGACTACGCCGACCGCGTCCCTCGGCTGCACCGTGCGGCGAGCGCTTGGTTCGCGGAGAACCAGATGCCGGACGAGGCGCTGACGCACGCCTTCGCCTCGGGAGACAGGGGCTGGTGTCTCGCGCTCACCGCGCGCTGCATGGAGGCGTGGATGCGCGAGGGCGAGCTTGCCTCCGTCCTCCACTGGACCGCGAAGCTGACGGCTCAGGAGGTCATCCGGTCGCCAGCCATCTGCGTGGGCCACATCGCCTGCCTCATCCTGTCCCGCCGCTTCGCGCATGCGACCGCGGCGCTGCGGGATGCCCAGCACCACCTCGACACAGTCTATGAGGTGGCTGCCCCCGAACGCGAGCGGCTGACGAAGCGGCTCGCACACCTCACGCTGCTTCATGCCGTGCTGTCCGACTCGGCTCCGGACTCTGGCATGGACCTGGACGCGTCACCGGGCTCCGAGGAGTCGGACGTCTTCATGGCGGGCGCCGTGCTGGCGGCGAAGGCCTACCAGGCGCTCCGGATGAACCGCTTCGATGCGATGCGCCGGCTCGCGCTGAGCGCTCGGGAGACGTTGCAGGGGCACAACAATCCGTTCCTGGTCGGGTACACGGATGTCCTTGTCGCACTGGCGGACCGGGCGCAGGGGAACATGAAGGACGCCGCGGCGCGGTGCGAGGATGCCTTCGAGCGTGCGAGTCGAGGACGGCGCAATCCCGTCTGGGTGAATGCGGCCACGGCGCTGGCCAACGCTCGCTACGAGCAGAACCGGCTCGACGAAGCCGAGGCGCTCTGTGTCGAGGTGCTTCCGCTGCTACCGCAGGCCTCCGTGTTCGAGACGTTCGCGCTCGCCTACCTCATGCTGGCCCGCATCAAGACGGTTCGCGGGAAGTACGCGGAGGCGTACCGGCTCCTGGACTACCTCCACGGCGTGCTCGAGTGCGGTCACCAGACGCGATTCCTGGCCCATGTATGTGGGGAGAAGATTCGCCTCTACCTGGTGGAGCAGGCTCCCGCGCGAATGCGGGTGGTGGCCCAGGAGTTCGGCCTGGGCGAGCGCATGCGCCGGGGCGAGTGGAGCGAGAAGCGCTTCTACGACGAGACGTGGGAGCGGCTCGGGCTCGCGCAGGCGTGGGTGATGATGGTGCGCGGCCGCCACGACAAGGCGCACGCGATTCTGGAGGTGCTGCGAGCCAGCGCGCACGAGGTGGGCTACGTGTCACGCGAGACGGCGCTGCTGGCCACCATCGCGGTGTGCCACTGGCGCGCGGGTGACGCGATGGCCGCATTCGCCGCGTTGAACCGGGGCTTCGCGCTGGCGCAGCGCTTCGGCTTCGGGCGCAGCGTGTTCGACGAGACGCCGGGCCTGCAGGAGGTCGTCATCGCGGCCGCCCGGCAGCGGAAGCTGAGCTACGCGTTTCCGGACCGGTACACGACGCGGTACCAGGACCTGCTGTCCGCGGGAGCCCGCGTGCCTCGCGAGTTCGCGGCTCCACCTTCCGCGCCCCTGGAGCCACTCACCGAGCGCGAGCTCCAGATGCTCAAGCTGCTCGCACAGGGGCTGAGCAATCAGGAAATCAGCGAGCGTTCCAACGTCGCGCTCTCCACGACCAAGTGGCACCTGCGGAACGTGTTCGCCAAGCTGGACGTCACCACGCGCACCGCCGCCATCGTCAAGGCCCAGGAGCGGTTGCAGCGGAATCTGTGAAGGCCCGGCCCGTCCGTGGAATGAACGTTCCTTCCACGCCGCGCCCGGACATGGACAGTTGTCCTCTGGCATGAGAGGCCTGGGAGCGGTTGAATGGGAGCATCCGCGCCACCTCATCGTGTGGCAGGCGCAGCGGGGCTCCAGGCCCCAGGAGGAGCGTCCGTGCCCGCAGCGACCATCCCCACCGTCGAGACCGAGCGCCTCGTCATGAAGGGTCACAGCCTCGAGGACTACGAGGAGTGCCTCGCGCTGTGGAGTGACCCCACGGTGGTCCGCTACATCAGCGGCAAGCCGTCCACACGCGAAGAGATGTGGTCCCGGCTCCTGCGTTACGTGGGCCATTGGGACCTGCTGGGCTACGGCTTCTGGGTGGTGCGTGAAAAGGCGACGGGCCGCCTCGTGGGCGAGGTGGGACTGGGCGACTTCCACCGCGACATGCAGCCGTCCCAGGGCGCCGGGCCCGAGGCAGGCTGGGTGCTCGCCCCCGGGTTCCACGGCAAGGGCTACGCCACCGAGGCGGTACGCGCGGCCCTCACCTGGGCGGATGCCCAGCTCAGCCCTGAGCGCGTGGTGTGCATCATCGCGCCCGAGAATGCGGCGTCCATCCGCGTCGCCGACAAGTGCGGCTTCCGGCAGACCGGACAGGGAAGCTACAAGGGAGAGCCCTCGCTCATGTTCGAGCGCCTGGCACCGGTGAAGATGGGCGCTCGGTGATTCACGCGGAGGCATGACCATGGCCACCACGAAGCACCCGACGCTCAAGCGCGACATTCAGCCGATGCCCGCGAATGTCCGGGCAGCGCTGGTGAAGCGCGGGCTCATGGAGGCCTACAAAGCGCGGCCTCCGTACCAGCAGAACGACTATCTCGGGTGGATTGCCCGGGCCAAGCTCGAGGCGACGCGGCAGAAGCGGCTCGACCAGATGCTGGACGAACTGGCTGGCGGAACGAAGTACATGAACATGGCGTGGTCTGGCGGGCGGAAGTAGCGCTGAGCAGCACGGCGAGAGTACGCGTGAGGCGTGAATGGCAGGTCGACCCGTGTTCTTGGACCTGGTTGAAGCTGGGCTCAGGGACAACCCCGAATCCTGCATCCAGTGGCTTGACCAGACTGACCTGAACATGGCGCAGCGCATCCAAGACCTGCGCTGAGAGCAGCGCCAACCCGGCCCCCACCTCAACACGCCGCACATTCCCGGTAGACTGCCGGGAATGAGGAACCTCTTCACCCTCCTCACTGCGGCATTCGCGCTCTGCATGTGGCCGACACCGGCGCAGGCGTGCGTTTGCATCGCGGGCGGGGGTAACCTTCACAACGACCTCAAGGTGGCGCGTGAGCGTGCGAGCGCCATCTACCGAGCTCGCGTCATCCCGGTCCCCAGCGGTCCCTACTTAGGAACCGTGGACGTCGAAGTCCTGGAGGTCATCAAGGGCCCTGTCGTCACGGGCGAGAAGTTCAATCTTCCCCAGGGTGGCGGAGGCGACTGCCGAATCCGGTTCCGGGACGAAGCGGTGTATCTCATCTACGCCGAGCCAGAGTATCCCAGGTTGATCTGGCACTGCTCCCGCAGCCGGCCCATGGCCTCTCTGGATGATGCGGAGTGGGTCTGGCTCACAACGGGGAAACTCCCTTCCATTCCGGCCGTGGTCCAGCGCGAATCCGTGTCCTGCGACCCCTGCGACGTGGAACGCATTGGAAGCAGCTTGATTTCCCCTCCTGGGAAGGCCCCCGTCCTTCCGCATGAGGAGCGCAAGGCGCTCGCCTTGATGAAGGCCCGTCGACCGTTTCTCACCCACTCCAACGCCGCCTCGAATGGGCAACGACTGGTCATGGTGGGAAGGTCATGGGCAGGCAAGCCGTTCGAGCTGATTCAGACGCCCGCCTATTCGGTCGACGCGCGTTGCAAACAGCAAGTCCAACTCCACTGGTGCAAGCGTCTCGAGGTATCGAGGCCATACCCCGACGACGGCCCGCGATTCCGATGCGTCGAGCCAGAGCGCGCTGAAGTGGCGTGCGACGAAAACAAGAGCCGCACGTCAAAGTGGGAGCCTCCGGAAGCACTCTCCGCAGACCAGTGCCACTGGCGGACCCACAGCAGTGCCAGTTGCACATTCAGCGGCCCCCCTGCTCCGCTCGACGAGGGAGCCCCTACGTCTCCGCTGCTGGTCTGCCAACCCAAAGCAGGGCTCCAGCCCAGGTATTCGTGCAGCGTCCAGGCCGCTCCGGCCCCGTTTCAACCCAAGTAGGCAGCGCGGACCCTCTCGGGTCTCACGCCTTCGCGGGCGGTTTCGTCCCCGCGTCCTTGCCCTCATCCCGGCCGTGCACCGCCGCGGGCGGACTGGTGGCTTCCACGGCTGAGAAGGTCTCCAGCACCTTGTACGTGTGACTGGAGCCACGAGGCACCAGCCAGGAGTCACCAGGGTTGAGCAGGATGACCTGTCCCTCGAGGTGCAGCTCCGCGCGGCCTTTGAGGACGAAGCCCACTGTTTCGTAGTCCCTCGCGGTGGCGGGCGCCGGCTCTCCGGGCGGTTCGTCCTCCCACAGCCGCATCGACAGGCGGACGCCAGACGCCAGATACTTCTGCCCCATCTCGCCCTTGGGAGAGTGCCGACTCTCCACCTTCTTCACGCTGGTGTCGCCCATGCCTTCGTCTCCGTTGGATGGCGGCGGATGTGCCGCGCGTCTGCCGAAAAAGGTAAGGAAGGCATCCAGGAGCCGACGGGCACCCAGCACGGGCCGCCAGCACGGCGCGTCAGGGGCCAGACATGCGAAGGCCCCGCCTCCCTGCTGGGAGACCGGGCCTCGGGCACACTCAAGGGTGGCCTGCGGGTGCTTCAGACGGCGCGGACGTTCTGCGCCTGCAGGCCCTTGGGGCCACGCGTGACCTCGAACTCCACCTGCTGCCCCTCCTGGAGGGTGCGGAAGCCATCCATGTTGATGGCAGTGTGGTGGCAGAACACGTCCTCACCGTTGTCCTGCGCGATGAAGCCGAACCCCTTGGCGTCGTTGAACCACTTCACGGTACCGATTGCCATGTGACCTTCTTCCTTCTGCTTTGAGGCCGCCGCCAAGGGCTGCCCGATCGACGTGTGCGGAGCGGACACCGCCCCGGCCCCCCAACGACAAACTTCCTGGCGCCTCCTGTCCACCGGGCAACCGCCTTCCGGGCAAGCAGCCGTCCGCCACCGGACACTCCATTTCCCCCGTCCCTCCCACCAGGGCCGCAAGGCGTCTTCTTCCCCTCACTCCCCCCACCCCTCCCCCGGGGCCGTCTTCACACTTCTTCACCGCGCGCGGGCGTGGCCTTCATACCCGCCCTCTACCTTCCCGCTCGTCACCACCAGCGCCGCCCCCAGGGGACGGCCTCATTGGGAGCGTGGAGCCATGTTCGGGTTTCTCTTCGGAACCGCCTGCCTCGCCGGCCTCATCTACACGGTCCGTGGCGGGCGCCACGGGTATCACCGCAGGGGCCGCTGGAGTTCGCGTGGACGCCTGCGCTGGCTCTTCGAGCGGCTGGATACATCACCTGGCCAGGAGAAGGTCCTCCTCAAGGCCGCCGACGATGTCATGGAGGCCTTCGCCAAGGCCCGTGACGAGACAGGCCCCAGCCGCACCGCCCTGGGCACCGCGCTGCGCGGTGAGCACTTCGACGGCGCCGCGCTGCGCGAGCTCTTCACTCGCCACGATGTCGCCATCGACAACGTGCGCCGCACGGTGCAGGGCTCGCTCGCCCAGGTCCATGAGGCGCTGGACCCGCGGCAGCGCCGTGAGCTCGCGGACCTCCTCGAGCACGGCTTCGGCTCCGCCTACGGCTGGCGCGGAGGCCATGGCGGCTGGCACCACCGCTGTGGCGGCCCCGGCGGCTGGCGAGGCGGAGCATTCGGCCGCGGCGGCCATCGCCACGGGGACGGCCACGGCCCTTGGGGACGCGATGACGCGCGTGGGGTGTGAGCCCCGAACCAACGCCCCCTTTCGTCGTCCTTGAAGGAGAGATTCCATGCGCCGCCGTCTGCTCATCGTCCTGCTCGCCCTGGGCACCGTTGGAGGCTATGCCTCCGGTTTCGCCAGCGTGGCCCGTCACCGCCATCACCTCCGCCACTGTCACCACGGCGCCTGGGAACACGGATGGAGCCCCCACGGCAGGTGGGAGCCCTCCGGCCAGCGAGGGGTGACTCCCCCGCCGGCAACCCGCGTGTCCATCCACACGGCCTCCCCCTGAAGTAGAAGGCGGTTCATGTCCACGCGCGTCCTGCTCATCGACGACGACACCCGGATGTACGAGCTGCTCGAGCAGTACCTCGGGCAGAACGGCCTCAGCGTCACCCACGCGGCGGATGGCGGACGGGGGCTGGCGGCGCTGGAGGCCAGTGCCTTCGACGCGGTGCTGCTCGACGTGATGATGCCCGGCATGGACGGCCTGGAGGTCTGCAAGCGCATCCGCGCCAAGAGCCGCATCCCCGTCATCATGCTCACCGCGAAGGGCGACGAGACGGACCGCGTGGTGGGCCTGGAGCTGGGCGCGGACGACTACCTCCCCAAGCCCTTCAGTCCCCGCGAGCTGCTGGCGCGGCTGAGGGCCGTGCTGCGTCGCTCACAGCCCTCGGCGGTGGCGGACCGGTTGGAGTCGGGCGGCGTGTCCATCGACGTGGCCGGGCGCGAGGTGCGCGTGGAGGAGCGCGCCGTGGAGTTGACGGGCCTGGAGTTCGATTTGCTCGTCGCGCTGGTACGCAGGGCCGGACGCGTCATTCCGCGCGACGCCCTGCTGGGCGAAGCGGGCCGCAGCGACACGGTGGTGGGCGAGCGCACCGTGGACGTGCACATCTCCCACCTGAGGCAGAAGCTCGGTGACGTGGGCACCCGCCTCATCAAGACAGTGCGCGGCGTGGGCTACGTATTCGCCAAGGAGGGCCCGTGAAACGCAGCAGGCCCCGGGGCCACAAGCGCGGCTGGGGCGCGTGGGGCGACCCGCATGATTGCGGCCCATGGGGACACCGGCATCCGCCGCACGGCTACTGGCACATGGGCCGCCTGGGGGGCTTCGTGCGCGCCCGGCTGCACCGGCGCCTGTTCATGTGGTTCGGCCTGTCCATCCTCGCCACCGGCGCCGTGGTGGCCACGGTGATGAGCCTGGTGGGTGGAGGCACCTGGAAACAGGAAGGCGACCGCGTGCGCACCTTCGTGGGCCACCGCTTCGAGGAGGTCTGGGACGAACCCACCCGGCGGGACGCGCTGGTGGCGTCCATCGAGAAGGACTTGCAGGTGGGCGTGGAGCTGCGGGACGCGTCCGGCGCGATGCTGGCGCAGACCCAGGTGCCGTGCCGGCGGCCCGAGTTCAACCTGCCCGTGATTCGCGATGGCATCACCCTGGGCTCGGTGCGCGCCTGCTACGCCAGCTTCCGTCCGAAGAGCCCGCTGCGGATGGTGCTGCCATTGGCGCTGTCGTGCATGGTGCTGTGGATGGCCGCGGGGAAGCTCGCGCGGCGGCTCGCACGTCCCATGGATGAGCTGGTGCGGGCCACGCGAGCGCTGGGCTCGGGCCGGCTGGACTCGCGCGCGGACATCGCGCCGCAGGTCACAGGGGAGTTCGCCGTGCTGGCGGATGCCTTCAACGACATGGCGGGGCGCATTGAGAAGCAGGTGGCGGACCAGCGCGAGCTGCTCGCCGCCGTGTCCCACGAGCTGCGCACCCCGCTGGCCCGGCTGCGCGTGCTGACGGAGCTGCTCCGCGACGGAGGCGGCAACCCGAAGACACTGGACCAGGTGGACCGTGAGGTGGTGGAGCTGGATGCCCTGGTGGGTGAGCTGCTGGCCAGCTCCCGGCTGGACTTCGGCCAGCTCACCCCGCGTGTCCTCGATGGCCAGACGCTGGCCACGCAGGCCCTGGAGCGCGCGGGGCTGGCGAGTTCCCTGCTGGCCGTGGAGGTGGAGCACGCGGGGCTCGTGGGAGACGCGACGCTAATGGGGCGCGCCCTGGCCAACCTCCTGGAGAACGCGCGCAAGCACGGCACCGGCGCCGAGGCACTGCGCATCCAGGAGCGAGGCGAACACCTGGCCTTCTGCGTGGAAGACCGGGGCCCCGGGCTGCAGCCCGGCGAGGACGAGCGCATCTTCCGGCCCTTCTATCGGAAGGACCACGGCACCGAGGCGCGCGAGGCGGGCTCCCTGGGCCTGGGCCTGGCGCTGGTCCAGCGCATCGCGCACGCCCACGGCGGAGAAGTCTTCGCGGAGAACCGCCCCGGCGGCGGCGCACGGGTGGGCTTCACCGTGCGGAAGAACGGCCCTCCGGATTCAGAGAGCCGCCCCGCCGCGTAGCGCGTTCATCACTTCTGCGCGGACGCGTCCTCCGCGGAGAAGGAGAACGCGGCCTCGGCCGGCGCGTCGTCCTTCACCGTGACTTCGGCCGTCTTCGTGCCGAGCGTCTCGTGCCAGGCCTCCACCGTGTACGTGCCCGCGGGCAGGCCTTCGAGTGCAAATGCACCGTCCGCGCCCGTCGTCGCGAAGTACGGGTTCTCGTTGCTGACGACGAAGGCGGACATCCACGGGTGCACGTCACACTTGAGCTTCAGCACGTCCGCGTCCGCGGGCAGCGGCCGCTCCACCGGGGCGCCGGACGGCGGCTGCGCGACGTTGAACGCGGGCTTGGTGCCCACGATGCCGCGCACGTTGTGCAGCGTGCCGTCGCTGTTCTTGAACGCCACCTGCTGCCCCGCCATCGCGCCCTGCACGCGCGGGACGTAAGTGCACTTCGTCTGGTCCAGCACCACCGGCGCGGCAGGCGCGGGAGGCGCTCCGGGCACCTTGCCCTTCACGCGCACCAGCACGTTTTGGAGGTTGCCGTCATTCACCAGGACCGACGCATCCTTCGTCGCCATGCCTTCGCACGCCGGGTCATTGCTCGCGGGGATGTCCGCGGCCTCGGGCGGCGTGCCGGTGAACTTCACCGTGCCCTTCACCACGCCCTTGCCCGCTGGAGCCACGGGCGCGGCGGCGGCACCTTCCGGCGCCTGGATGGGCGAGGCCGCGTGGGGCTCCTTCTTCGCGGCGGGCGCGGCGGGCGGCGCGGAGGCCGGCTCCTCCTTCTTGCAGGCAGAAAGGGTCAGCAGCCCCGCGGTCCCCAACAACGTCAGGCCGAGCGTGCGCAGCGTCATCGTGCAATCTCCTCGGGAAGTCAGGTGATGCGTCTGCCCACCTCGTAGCGAAAGGGGCAGCGCATGTCCAACCCACCGGGACGCCGCGAACGGCCGCTGTCTACTCCCGGCGGCTGACGCTGAAGGCCGCCAGCCCGACGAACACCGCGGCGAACGCCACCAGCACCGGCACTTCCAACCCCGCCGAGGACGACGACGCGCCCAGCGACACGGAGGCCTCCGCGCCGTACAGCGCCCGCCGCACGCCCTCCACGGAGTAGCGCATCGGGTTGAGCCGCATCACCCAGGCCAGCCAGGTGTCCGCGCCCTTGAGCGGAAACACGGCGCCAGACAGCACCCACATGGGCAACAGGACGATGCTCATCACCGCGTGGTAGCCCGCACTGGAGCGCACCCACCACGCCAGCGACATGCCCATGCCCGTCAGCGCCAGCGCCGACAGCACCATGACGGACAGCAGCAACGGCACGTTCAGCGTGGCCGCGCTCACACCCGCCAGCGGCGCCAGCAACAGGAACAGCGACGCCTGCAGCAGCGCGATGGCGGACGAGCCCAGCGCCTTGCCCAGCACCACCGCCAGCCGCGAGCCCGGCCCGGCGAGCACCGCCTGGAGGAAGCCCTCCTTGCGGTCCTCGATGACGGTAATCGTCGCGAAGATGGCGCTGAACAGCAGCACCATGGTGACGACGCCCGGGAAGAAGAACTGCTGGTAGCCCAGGCCCTGCGCGCCCTCCACTCGGAAGGAGCCCGCGAAGCCGGAGCCGATGACGAACCAGAAGAGGACGGGCTGCGCGAGCGCCCCCACCACCCGGGAGGGCTGGCGGAAGAAGCGGACGATGTCCCGCATCATCAGGACCCGCACCGTCGCCCACTGAAGCGCGAGCGTTCCAGGCGGAGACGACACGGCCGGAGCCCCGGCGTTCATCGGTTCGGGGGCGGCGGACAGCTCGGCGCTCATCGACGTCTCCTCGGCGCGGGGTCTGCGGTGGGCACGTCCGCGCCCAGCGCGCGCCCCGTCAATTGGAGGAACACGTCCGCCAGCGTGGGCCGGCGCAGCGCCACGGAGGTCAACCGCCCGGCGGGGAAGGCCTCCACCAACCGGGGCACCAGCGCGTGGCCCTGCGGGGCCTCCACCTGCACCCGCCCCTCCACCACCTTCGCGTCCAGCTTCAGCCGCTCGCGCAGTTCGGCCGCCAGCGCCTCCGGCTCAAGCGCCTCCACGGAGAGGATGTCCCCGCCCATGCGCGAGGCCAGCGCCTGCGGCGTGTCACACGCCACCAGCTTGCCCGCGTCCAACACCGCCAGCCGGTCGCACACGTCGGCCTCGTCCGCGCGGTGCGTGGTGAGCAGCACCGTAAGGCCCTCGCTGTCGCGCAGGCGCTTCAGGTGCGCCCAGAAGGTACGGAAGGCCGCCTCGTCCAGGCCCTGTGTGGGCTCGTCCATGAGCAGGACGCGCGGCTGGTGCACCAGGGCCCGCGCCAGTTCCAGGCGCCGGCGCATGCCACCGGACCACGTGGACACCCGTTCGGCGCCACGGTCGGCCAGGCCGATGAGCGACAGCATCGCCTCCACCCGCTCGCGGGCCCGCTCTCCGCCCAGGCCATACAGCCGGGCGCCGAGCATCAGGTTCTCCCGCGCGGTCAGCAGGTCATCCAGGCTGCTGCGCTGGAAGATGATGCCCATCTGCCGGCGCAGCGACGGGTCGCTCAGCGACAGCTCCCGGCCCTCGAAGCGAACGAGGCCCGCGTCGGGGGACAGCAGCCCGGCCAGCACCTGGAACGTGGTGGACTTGCCCGCGCCGTTGGGGCCCAGCAGGCCCAGAATCTCCCCCGGCCGCACCGACAGGGACAGGCCGTCCACGGCCGTGCGCCCCTTGAAGCGACGCGTGAGCCCCTCCAACTGGAGCAGCGGTTGAGAGGTGGCAGTGGAAAGCAGGACTTCGGGCATGAGCGGGCGTCCCCCGTTCGCCCCGGACGCTATTCGCGAGGAACTCGGTCCAGCGCCAGCGCGGCGAACAGGCCGGTGAGGTAGATGAGTGAGAAGAAGAACGTCTGGCGGGCCCAGGTGTTTCCCAGCCGCCGGAAGAAGCCCCACGCCCCCAGCCCGAGGAAGCTCAGGCCCAGGAGCACCGCCGCGGCCAGGTACCACGCGCCGGCGATGTGGAGCTGGAAGGGCAGGAGCGTCATCGGAATCAGCGCCACCAGGTAGAGCACCACCTGCGCGCGGCTGGACTCGTCACCCCGCTCCAGCGGCACCGACTTGAGGCCCGCCGCCCGGTACTCCTCCTTGCGGAAGAGCGCGATGGCGATGAAGTGCGGCATCTGCCAGAGGAACATGATGGCGAAGAGCGAGAAGCCCCCCGCGTCCATCTGGTTGGTCACCGCCGTCCAGCCCATGAGTGGAGGCAGCGCGCCGGGCACCGCGCCCACCAGCATGGCCGCGGACGTGCGCGCCTTCAGCGGCGTGTAGGCCAGCACGTAGCTCAGCAGCGCCACCAGGCCCAGCGCGGCGGTGAGCACGTTGGCGCCCAGGGCCAGCGCCGGAATCGACACGGCCGCCAGGGAGATGCCGAACCACAGCGCCACCGCCGGCTCCATGCGCCCGGAGGGCAGCGGCCGGTTGCGGGTGCGGTCCATGAACTGGTCGCTGTGCCGCTCCCAGTAGCAGTTGAGGGCATTGGCCGCGCCCACGGTTCCCGCCGTGGCCAGCAGCGTCACCAGCGCGTTGACGGCGCCCAGGTGGCCGGGCGCCAGCCACATGCCACCCGCCGCGGTGACGAGCACCAGGGTGGAGAGGCGCGGCTTGGTGAGGGAGATCAGGTCGGACGCGACTGTCGGCAAGGACTCGGCACGCGCGTTCACACAGACTCCAGAGGTAGGCACGACAGACACGCTGCCGGCGCGGTAACGGCCTTCCCCATACAGGCACCACCCGGGGGTGGGCAAGGACACGGCGCCCCTGGGAGACTCCGGCGGACGGACGCCCGGCTGGCCCCCGTGAGTCACCAGGGCGACACCGGACTCCCGTCCCACCCAGGTGCGTCGGGGGAGACAAACGCCTCGGGCATAGCGTCAGGGTGGTGGGGGCGGCAACCACGACAACGGGGCTGACCGCGCGTTCAACTGCCCGCGCGCATCAGCCCCGCTTGTCCGGCGCCTGGAAGGCAACCGTGGTGTTTCAGCCGCCCGCCAGCGAACGGGCCGCGGACGCGTGCTCGCCGCTCGGCTCGCGCTTCAGGTACTCCTGGGCCAGCATCTTCGCCTTGGCGCCCTGCTTCGAGTCCTTCGCCAGCAGCGTGGCGTAGAAGTAGTAGGCCGGCGAGTACGCCTCGTCCGCATTGAGGGCGCGCTGGTACGTCTCATCCGCCTTCGCCGCGTCGCCCTTGCCCTGGAACACGCGCCCCAGCTCGGTGAGCGCCATGGCCGCGCGGTCCGACTGCCCCAGGAACTCCTGGCTCGCCTTCTCCAGCTGCTCCTGCGCCAGGTCCCACTTGGACCGCTCGCGGTAGATGGCGCCCATGGCCAGCCGGGCCTCAGGGTTCTTGGCCTTCGGGTCCTTCACCGCGCGCTGGTACTGGGCCAGGGCCTCATCCAGCTTGCCCTGACGGCGGTACGCGTTGCCCAGCATCACCACCAGCTTCGGACTGTCGCCCATCGTCTTCAGGGCCGTCTGGAGCGCCTCGGCGGCTTCCTTCTCGCCGCCCTGCTTGCCCATGAGCGACTTGGCCAGCTCGACGTAGAACTGGGCGCGCGAGGCGTCCATGCGGATGGCCTTGCGAATCTCCTCGGCCGCCGCGTCGTAGTTGCCCTCCGCCAGCAGGCGGCGGCCCTTGATGAGGTGCAGCTCCGGGTTCTGCTTGTCGAGCGAGAAGCCGGTCTCCTCGCTCTTGAGCATCTCCGAGCGGGCCTTGTCCTTGTCCTGCGGCACCGCGGTGGCCTCGACCAGCTTCTGCTGCATGTCCGGCTTCAGGTCCACCATGGCCGCCGACACGCGGCTGACGAGCAGCGAGCGCGCCAGGTGCGCCGCGGCCAGCTGCCGCGGAGACGGCGGCGGGTCGGACTCCAGCAGCTTCTTGAGCATGGTGTGGGCCAGCCCGAAGTTGGGCGAGTCCTGCTCCAGCATCAGCAGGGAGCGACCCAGCAGCGACTCCGGGTGGTCCTTCTCATACCGGAGGGCGGAGTCGTAGTTCCGCCAGGCGGCGGCGTCCTGTCCCAGGCGGCGGTACACCGCGCCCAGGCTCGCGTAGGTGCGCGGGTCATCCGGAGACAGCCCCTGCGCGCGGTCCAGGCTGTCGCGGCCGCGATCCAGGTCGCCCGCGTTCATCTGGATGAGGCCCAGCGTGAGGTACAGCAGCGAGCTGGAGCGGCCCTGCGCGTCCAGGCCCTTCACCTTCTCCTCCAGCTGCCCCAGCGCGTCCTTGCCCTTGCCGCTGTAGGTCTGGATGAGCGCCTCGGACGCGATGAGGTGCGAGCTGAGCTCGCCGCTCTTCTTGCCCGCGGCCAGGTGCTCCTCGGCCTGGCGGCGCGCATCGTCACCACCGCCGTGCTCACCCCAGCGAATGGCCCAGGCGTAGGCGAGGTAGCCGTGCGCCACGGCGGAATCGGAGTCCACCTCCAGCGCCTGGTCCGCCGCCTCAACGGCCTTCTTGTAGCTGTCGAAGGAGTCGTGCTTGAGCAGCTCGCTGGCCGCATCCAGGCTCTTCTTCAGCTCGCGCGACTTCGTGCGGGCGTTGGCCGAGTACCAGCCATAGCCGATGGCGAACAGCGGGATGGCCACCAGCAGGCCCAGCGTCACCATCTTGCTGCCCTTGCCGCCCGAGGAGCCGCCGCGGCGGGGCAC
This sequence comes from Myxococcus sp. NMCA1, assembly GCF_026810205.1. Classification (NCBI taxonomy): domain Bacteria; kingdom Pseudomonadati; phylum Myxococcota; class Myxococcia; order Myxococcales; family Myxococcaceae; genus Myxococcus; species Myxococcus sp. NMCA1. The sequence goes on from NZ_CP113950.1 coordinate 6,841,654, forward strand.
TGGCTCGTGGTCCTCGTCCTCATCCACCTCTTCCACGACGACCTGGGGCCGGCGCGGCTGAGGAGCGGGACGCGGCGCGGGAGCCTCCGCGCGCGCGGTGGACGCGGGCTTCGCGGCCTGGGTGGCGGCGGGCTTCCCCGCGGGCGATTCCGTCCCCGCCGTGGCCGCGACGCTGGAGAGCGCGGCGGCGGACTGCTGGGTGGCGGACGGGCCCGGCGTCGCGGGCGCAGCAGGAGCAGCTGGCGCGGAGACCGGAGCCGGCGCGGCGGGCCGCGGCGGCTCAATCTTGTGCTGCTGGAGCAGCGTGACGGTGTCCGGGTCGCCCGGGTCCGCGGTGTAGGCCTTGAGAAGGTTCGCCTTGCCGGGCTCCGCTTCGCCGGTCTTCAGCTGAAGCGCGCCGGCCATGCGCAGCGCGACCTTGTCGTCGGGCTGCACCTGAAGGGCGCCGAGCGCCTCTTCCAGCGCCTTCTTGTCCTTGCCCTGCTCCGCATAGACGCGGGCGAGCAGGAGGCGGGGGTCCGCAGCATTCGGGTGGGCCTTCACCCCTTTCTTGCAGACGACCATCGCCTCCATGAAGCGGCCCATGCTCAGGTACGCTTCAGCGAGAGGCTTGTAGGCCGCCGACGAAGGGTCGGAGGCAAAGGCATGTTCAAGCTTCGCGAGCTCGGCCGGGCTCAACGTCTTCGAAGGGGAGATAGACATTAACGGGGGGCAGCTAAACGGGCGGGAAGGATACGCCTGACAAGAAGGGTTTTTATGGCACCCGGTACGCAGCACGTCAATCGCCGGAATCCATGTTGGCAGCTTGCGCTTGACACGGTGAAGGGCCTCCGGTACTAGCCCATCCCACTTCGGCGGCCCCAAACCGCGAAGGCGCAGCAAGCAGTCCAGTTGTGGGGGTGTAGCTCAGTTGGGAGAGCGTCGCGTTCGCAATGCGAAGGTCGTCGGTTCGATCCCGTCCACCTCCACCATGCAACAAACGAAGGGCCTCACGGGAAACCGTGAGGCCCTTTGCATTTGGGGCATCCCGGCGAACTGCCGAATTGCAAAGCATCCGGGCTTTGTTATCCGGTGCCGATGACCGACCAGCCCGCCTCTCTGTCGTTCTTCGCCCGCTTCTGGCTCGCCTGGCTGTGCTTCTGGCGCTGCCTCGTGTCCCGCGAGTTCGCGCAGGCCGTGCTGCCCACGAGCAAGGCCTATGACGCTGGCCAGCTCGCCCAGCTCCCTTCGGGCGGCCCCGCCCCCACCCCGCTTCCCAAGCCGGAAGAGGTCCGGCCCACGCCCCGAGCGCCCGAGCCGCCCCCTGCCCTGCCCCCCGAGCGCGAGCACGCCAGCGCCCTGTCCCTGCTGGGCATGCTCCAGCGAGAGGGCCGCTTCGTGGACTTCCTCCAGGAGAACGTCTCCGCCTTCTCCGACGCGGAAGTGGGCGCGGCGGCGCGCATCGTCCATGAAGGCTGCCGCAAGGTGGCCCAGACGTACCTGACGCTGGAGCGGGTGCTGCCCCAGTCGGAAGGGGACTCGGTGGCGGTGCCCGTCGGGTTCGACGCCCAGCGCATCCGCCTCACCGGCAACGTGGCGGGCCAGCCGCCCTACAACGGAATCCTGCGTCACCACGGCTGGATGACGACGGCGGTGAAGCTGCCCACCGTCAGCCCGGCCATCGACCCGCGCGTGCTTGCTCCCGCGGAGGTCGAGCTTTCCTGAGCCGGCCACCACGGCCTCACAGCGCGAACAAACCCGCGTCTTCCAGGAGTTCTCGTCCGATATGGCCCGCTATTCCATTGGCATCGACCTGGGTACCACGCACTCCGCGGTGTCCTACTTCAATCTGGAGGAGGGCAAGGCTCGCGGCGGCGCGCAGTCCATGCTGCCCGTCCCCCAGTTGACCGCGCCCGGCACCATCGAGGCCCGCCCGCTGCTCCCCTCCTTCCTCTATCTGCCCTCCGCGCAGGAGTTCCCCGCCGGTAGCCTGGCGCTGCCGTGGAAGCCGGAGGCCAGCACCCTGCTGGGTGAGTTCGCCCGCACGCACGGCGCCAAGGTACCCACCCGGCTGGTGTCCTCCGCCAAGAGCTGGCTGTCCAACCCCGGCGTGGACCGGCGCGCGGCGCTGCTGCCGTGGCAGGCCCCCGAGGAGGTGCAGCGGGTGTCGCCGCTGGACGCCTCCGCGCGCTACCTCCGCCACCTCAAGGAGGCGTGGGACAATACCTTCGCCCGCGAGCGCGAGGAGTCCGGCAACGTCCTGTCCGAGCAGGACGTCATCGTCACCGTCCCCGCCTCCTTCGATGCGGCGGCGCGCGACTTGACGCTGGAGGCCGCCAAGGCCGCGGGCATCGCCAACATCACCCTCCTGGAGGAGCCCCAGGCCGCGCTCTACGCGTGGCTGGAGGCCATGGGGGAGAACTTCCGCAGGCAGGTGCAACCCGGCGAGGTCATCCTCGTGGTGGACGTGGGCGGCGGCACCTCCGACTTCTCCGTCATCACCGTGCGCGACAACGCGGGTGATTTGGAGCTGCTGCGCGTGGCCGTGGGCGACCACATCCTGCTGGGCGGCGACAACATGGACCTGGCGCTGGCGCACACGCTGAACCAGCGGATGACGGCCGAGGGAAAGAAGCTGGACGCCTGGCAGTTCAACGCCCTCACCCATGGCTGCCGCCAGGCGAAGGAGGCGCTCTACGCCGACCCGTCCATGGAGCGCGCGCCCATCTCCATCCCCGGCCGGGGCTCGTCGCTCATCGGCGGCACGCTGCGCACGGAACTGACGCGCGAGGAGTTGGACCGCGTCCTCACCAACGGCTTCTTCCCCGTGACGCCCGTCACCGAGCTGCCGCGCACCGCGCGCCGCACCGGCCTGGCGCAGATGGCGCTGCCCTACGCCCAGGACGCCGGGGTGTCCCGGCACCTGGCCGCCTTCCTCACCCGGCAGGCGCAGGCGCTCGCGGCCAGCCCGGACGCGCCGGTGGACGTCAGCGGCAAGGCCTTCCTCCACCCCACGGCAGTGCTCTTCAACGGCGGCGTCTTCAAGGCGGGCCCGCTGAAGGCGCGCGTCATGGAGGTGCTCAACGGCTGGCTCACGGCGGATGGCGGCGAGCCCGCCAAGGAGCTGGAGGGCGCGGACCTGGACCTCGCGGTGGCGCGAGGCGCCGCCTATTACGGTTGGGTGCGCCAGGGCCACGGCCTGCGCATCCGCGGCGGCACGGCCCGCGCCTACTACGTGGGCGTGGAGACGGCGATGCCCGCGGTGCCCGGCATGGAGCCACCCGTGAAGGCGCTCTGCGTGGCCCCCTTCGGCATGGAGGAAGGCACGCAGGCGGACGTTCCGCCCCTGGAGTTCGGGCTCGTCACCGGTGAGCCCACCAGCTTCCGCTTCTTCTCCTCGTCCCTGCGGCGCGACGACAAGGTGGGCGTCATGCTGGAGGACGTCGACACCGAGCTGGCCAGCGGCGGGCTGGAGGAGCTGGCCCCCATCGAGACGACCATGCCCGGCCAGCCCTCCGTCTTCAGCGACCTGACGCCCGTCAACCTCCAGGCGGCGGTGACGGAGGTGGGGACGCTGGAGCTCCGGTGCCTGGAGAAGGATGGCCCCGGGCGCTGGAAGCTGGAGCTCAACGTCCGCATGAAGGAGTAGAAAGCCATCCGTCAATCGGAGGCGTATGCGAATCGTTGGCATCGACCTGGGCACCACCCATTGCGCCGTGGCATCCGTGGACCCCTCGCGGGGCGCGGGTGCCCCCGTGGAGGACTTCGCCCTTCCGCAGCTCGTCCGCCAGGGCGAGGTGGCCCCGCGGGCCCTGTTGCCCTCCACCGTGTACGTGCCCGCCGGCCACGAGCTGGCGGAGGGTTCGCTCACGCTGCCCTGGGGGGATGACGGCGGTCCGTGGGTGGTGGGGGAGCTGGCGCGCTGGCAGGGCGCGCGCGTGCCGGGGCGGCTGGTGGCCAGCGCCAAGAGCTGGTTGTGCCACCCGGGCGTGGACCGCTCCGCGCCCATCCTTCCCTGGGGCGCGCCCGCGGACGTCCAGAAGCTGTCCCCGGTGGACGCCAGCGCCCTGCTGCTGACGCACATGGCCCGCGCGTGGGATTACGCGCACCCGGACGCGCCCCTGTCGAAGCAGGAGGTGGTGATTACCGTCCCCGCCTCCTTCGACGAAGCGGCCCGCGCCCTCACGGTGAGCGCGGCGCGCAAGGCGGGGCTGGAGAAGTTCACCCTGCTGGAGGAGCCGCAGGCGGCCTTCTACGACTACACCGCGCGCCACCGGGCGGACCTGGAGCAGACGCTCTCCAACGTCCGGCTGGTGCTGGTGGTGGACGTGGGCGGAGGCACCACGGACTTCACGCTGGTGCACGCGGGCGTGTCGCCCGAAGGCCCCATGCTGCGGCGACTGGCCGTGGGCGACCACCTGATGCTGGGCGGCGACAACATGGACGCCGCGCTGGCGCGCCGGATGGAGGAGAAGCTCTTCACGGACGGCCGCCGCCTGTCCGCCACGCAGTGGACGCAGGCCATCCAGGCCGCGCGCACCGCGAAGGAGGCGCTGCTCGGCCTCGCTCCGCCGGAGAAGCACGGCGTGTCGCTGGTGAGTGGCGGCAGCAAGCTGCTGGGCGGCACGTTGTCCACGGAGCTGACGCGCGACGAGGCGCAGGCGCTGGTGCTGGACGGCTTCTTCCCACTCACCACACCCGCTGACAGGCCACGCCGCGCCGCGCGCATGGCGCTCCAGGAGCTGGGCCTGCCCTACGTGCAGGACGCGGCGGTGACGCGGCACCTGGCGGCCTTCCTCGCGCAGCACGCGGCGGCGGGCTTCGCGGCGCTGGGCGAAACGGCGCCGGCGGAGGGCGCCCTGCCCCGGCCGGACGCCATCCTGCTCAACGGCGGCGTGTTCAACTCACCCCAGATTTCCGAGCGGCTGGTGGAGGCCCTCTCCGCGTGGTGGCCGAACGCGCCGCGCATTCCCCTGCTGCGGCACGAGTCCCTGGAGCTCGCGGTGGCCCGGGGCGCCGCGTACTACGGCCTGGTGCGGCGCGGCCACGGCCTGCGCATTGGCGGCGGCGCGGCGCGTGCCTACTACGTGGGCCTGCAGCGCGCGGCGGACAGCGCCGAGCAGCCCGCGCTGTGCCTCATCCCCCGCGGCTTCGAGGAAGGCCAGAAGGTGGACCTGGGCGAGCGCCCCTTCTCGCTCACCCTGGGCCGGCCGGTGCAGTTCCAGCTCTACTCCACCACCAGCGACCGCATCGACAAGCCCGGCGATTTGGTGCCGCTGGTGGAGGACCTCAAGCCGCTGCCGCCCATCCACACGCTGCTCAAGGGCGCCTCCAACAAGGTGGCCGAAGTGCCCGTGCACCTCCAGGCGGCGCTGACGGAGATTGGCACGCTGGAGCTGTACTGCGTGTCCAACGTCGCGGACGAGCGGTGGCGCCTGGAGTTCGAGCTGCGGGGCACTGGCGGCTCGCACGAGCTGACCGTCACCGAGTCGATGCCCGCGCGCTTCGTCGAAGCAAAGGACAACATCGAGCGCGTCTACGGCAACAAGCCGCTGCCCATCGGCCCCAAGGACGTGAAGCAGCTCGGGCGCACGCTGGAGAAGGCCCTGGGCTCGCGTGAGACGTGGCGCGTGCCGGTGCTGCGGGAGATGTGGAGTACCCTCTTCGCGGGCGCGAGCAAGCGCCGGCGCTCGGAGGACCACGAGCGCGTCTTCTACAGCCTCACCGGCTTCAGCCTGAGGCCGGGCTTCGGGTACCCGCTGGACGGCTGGCGCGCGGAGCAGACCTTCGGCCTGTTCGACGCGATGGTGCAGCATCACACGGACAAGGCGGTGTGGACGGAGTTCTGGGTGATGTGGCGCCGCATCGCGGGAGGACTGGACGAGGCGCGGCAGCAGAAGCTGTACGCGTACCTCCAGCCCCATCTGGCGCGGAAGGTGCCACCGGATGCGCCGCCGCCGGGGAAGCTCAAGGGCATCCAGCCCGAGGGCCTGGAGGAGATGGTCCGCACCGCGGCCTCGCTGGAGCACCTGCAACCGGGTGACAAGGCGGAGCTGGGCCGGTGGATTGCCGCGCGGCTGAGGGCCGAGGCGAAGTCCGGCGGTCCGTGGGCCTGGTCCCTGGGACGGCTGGGCGCGCGCGTGCCCCTGTACGGGAGCAGCCACAAGGTGGTGGACGTGGACACGGCCGAGGCCTGGCTCATGCTGCTGCTGGAGTTGGACCTGCGGAAGATTGACGGCGCGTCCTTCGCGGCGGCGCAGCTCGCGCGGCTCACGGGTGATCGCACGCGCGATCTGGACCCGGACCTGCGCGAGCGCACGGCCCAGGCCCTGCTGGCGGCGAAGGCCTCCGAGACGTGGGTGCGAATGGTGCGCGAAGTCGTGGCGCTGGAAGCCGCGGACGAGGCTCGCGCGCTCGGGGATACGCTCCCCGCCGGTCTGCGGCTGTCGTAGGACTGGAAGGAATGCTCCCGCGGGAGTTGGACCTGGAAGGTCCAGCCCCCGGGAGCTGGGACAGCGACGGTGGATCAGCCCTGCGCGGCGGTGACAGGCACGGCGGGGGCTTCACCCGCTTCGGGGCTCGCGGCGGCCGGCACGACCTGGAGCACCGGGGCCGCCTCTTCCACCGGCGCGGCGGCGGCGTCCTTGCCCGCCTTGGGCTTCTTGCTGCCCGCGCCCGAGCGGCACGTGCGGCACCAAGGCTGATTCCGGATGGCGCCATCCGCCATCTTCCGCAGGCCGAACTGCGCCAGCGGCTTCAGCGTCTTGCACTTGATGCACATCAGCGAGATGAGCACCTCTTGACCATCCGCGTCGTAGACGGCGGACTTGCGACGCTTGCGCGGCTGGCCCTGCCCCGGTTCACGCTGCTTCGCCTTCTCAGGCGCAGGCGGCGCCATCATCGGGGTCACTTTGTAGAGCATGTCGGTTCCTCCAGCTCACGGGAGTCCACCCACGCAGGCCCAGGGCCACCTCGGAGTGGACACTCGCAGGGACTAGAGTAGGACCTCCGCTTCCCGTTGGAAACTGATCCCAGGCCGAAAAATCGGCCCCCGGCGCGATTTCAGTGTCCTTCCGCTGGGTTGAGTCCTTACGTTCACCCCCAGCGGATCAGCCGTCGTCCGAATTTTCAGCCGGGACGCGCTCAGCGCGCCTCTTGCTGACACTCTGCTACACCCGTGTAGCGGACACGTCCCAAGTCGGGGGCCTCCAGCGTGCCGCCCCGGGCATTCCCGTAGGCGACGAGCGCTTCCCGCAAATCGAGCCCGTCGACGGGGGTCATCTCGATGCGCTCCGGTGGCACGGTGCTCAAGAGGGGCTCCAGCCCGTCACCGCCTCGCGCCAGAAAGTCCGGGAGGGCCACCCGATACATCTTGCGGGGGTCGACCACGAGCGGCTGACCGCCGGAGAGGGCCACTCCCGAGAACCGCCCAGGCCCCGGACAGCGCTCCAGCGTCACCTCGAGGCCGGAGACGGCGAAGACGGAGCCCATGTCGTTGCCATAGGCCAGGTGCAGCAACCGCGACAGCTCGGGGCCCGTCAAGGTGACGACGGCCACCGTGTTGTCGAAGGGCAGCACTTCGAACACCTGACCGAAAGTGAGCGGCCCCGCGGGCAGGTCCGCGCGGACGCCGCCCGGGTTCATCAGCCCCACGTCCGCGTTGGCCGACGCACGCAGCACGTCCGCCACCAGATTGCCCAGCGCGCCCTCCTCCGTGTAGCCGCGGGCCAGGGGCGTGGCCGCCACGAGCCCCAACTGGCGATTCTGCGCCTCCCGTGCCAGCTCCAGCGCAGGCGCCAGCAGCGGCGCCACCTGCGCGTCGGGCACCACCGGCTCCGCCATGAACGACGCGGGCTCCAGGCGAACCTGGGACTCGTTCCTCAGGCGGCGGCCGTCACACGTTCCCTGGGTGGCGTCCACCTTCGCACAGAGGGGAATGGCGGCCTGGATGCGGGTGCGCTCGGGCAGGATGCGGCGACTGTCCGGGTCCACGAACAGCTCCACCACGCCCAGGGAACGCGCCAGCCCCGTCGTCTCGATGATGGGCACCTGGGCGAAGAAGTGGCCCATCGTCTGGTGGGTGTGTCCCGCCACGATGGCGTCGACCGTGCCTGGCGGCAGGCGCTTCAGCATCGACAGAATCTCCGCGTCGCCCTCGTCGCAGCTCGACGTGTCGCGGGGGTTGCTCAAGTCCGCACACTTGCCTCCCGCATGCGCCACCACCACCACCACCTCCGCGCCGCGCGCGCGCAGGGAACGGGACGCTTCCAGCGCGGCGGGCGCCAGGGGCAGGAAGCGCAGGGACGACACGTTGGCGGGATTGGTGACCTTGGGGGTGTCCTCCGTGGAGAGCCCGATGATGCCCACCTTCACGCCCTTGACCTTCATCAGGTACGTGCCGTCATTGCCCGTCCAGGCGGGGCGCGCGCCAGTGGAGGCGTCGCGGAGGTTCGCCGACAACATGGGGAATCGCGCCTGGCCGATGCGCGCCTTGAGCGCACCCAGCGCATCATCCCCGGGCCGCTGCGCCATGGAACCCGGCCCCACGGGGCCATAGTCGAACTCGTGGTTGCCAATAGCGGCCGCGTCCACCCCCAAGTGGTTGTACACGTCGACGACGACGGCCCCTTCCGTGAGGTTGGAAGGCAACGTGCCCTGGAACATGTCGCCCGCGTCCAGTAGCACCACGCCGCCCGGGTTAGCCGCGCGCAGCCGCGCCACGTAGGCCGCGAGCGTGGCGGCGCCGCCCTCCTCCACCACCTGGCCGTCCTTCAGTGGCGTGCGATGGGGCTCCACCTGTCCGTGGAAGTCGTTGATGCCCACCAGGGTGATGCGGATGGGCTCCGGCGGAGCGCCGCGGATCCAGAAGCCGGAGCACGCGGTGGTGGCCCCGCACGCCAACGCGAGGGCGATGAGTCGGAAGAAACGCATGAGGGCGCGCACTTCAGCGCGGCGCGCGCCCGCTGGCAACGCGCTTCAGTCGCGACGCCGGCGCCCCACCCGCACCAGGGCGAGCAACGCGAACGCAGCGGTGGCCGGCACGGAGGCCGAAGCACACGAGCAGCCCGACTCCTCGGGACGATTGCCCGGGCCTGGCCTCGGCCCCGGACCACCGGAGCCACCTCCGTCCCCCGGGCCACCGTCCGTGCCCCCGTCCGTCCCCCCGTCCGAATCGAACCGCGTGTCGATTCGAAGCGCGGGGTCGAAGACCTCGGCGACCGCCGGCCAGCGTGCGTACAGGAAGCGCTGCGGGTTGGAGAACGCATAACTGCCCACGAAGAGCCCGTCGGGATAGGTCGTGCCCAGCGACGACGCGGAGACGGCGAGGGCCACTGGGTCATTCGCCCGGATGACGCCCCCATCCTCGTCAGCCAGCCGGAACGAGCCCACGAAGGTCCTCGCGCGCCGCTCGTAGATGGCGAACGCATCCGCGCCCGTGTCCGCGACCAGGATGTACCCTTCGCCATTGCGCGCGCGGTACAGCGCGACCCGGCCCACATTGGCGGAGAGCCCACCCGAGCCCTGGATGGAGAGCTGCTGTCCGGTGACGTCCGCGTCCGCGGCCGCCGCATAGCGCCACAGGCCCTGCCCCTGCTGGGTGACGAACAGGGAGTCCGACGCCTCGTCCACGGCCAGACCCGCGATGGGCCCCGTCGTGGTGAGCGTGCGGACCAGGGTGGCCGTCACGCGCCCCGTGTCCCCGGCCAGTTCGTACTGCTGGAGCACGCCCGTGGACTTGCCCGCGAACACATAGAACCGGCCCGAGTCCTGGTTTTGATAGAGCGCCACGGCGGAGAACTGCGTCCCTGTCACAAATCCCCCAGCGCCTAGGCTGACCACCCGGTCCGCGCGGTCGGGGTCCACCGTGTAGGCCACCAGCCCGTTGAAGTTGCTGGCCGCCACCACCAGGGTCTGCTGCACCCCGGACAGCGGGAACTCGTCCCGCACGGCCACGGCCGACATCGGGCCATCCGCGAGCTCCGCATCCAGCTGCTCGCCCCCCACGCCGAAGGTGACGAGACCCGAGTTGGGGCTGTTGTAGGCGGTGAGGAACAGGCTGCTGCCGGGGGCGCCGGGACTCACCCAGAGGGCCACGTCCTGAAGCACCCCGCCGGTGATGGACGGGTCGGGCTCGGACTGCGACGTCGGCGACACGGCGACCTGCGCGGACACCGGAGTGCCCAGGAGCAGCGCCGCCAGGGCCAGGGGGGTTGGGTTGCGCATGACCGCCTCCAGGTAGAGCGATTGGAGCTCCCTAACTTGGCACGAGGCGTCGGGCTTTCAAGTAGGAAGCGGCCGGGAACGGTTGGCGATGGGTGACAGCGTCGGCTAGAAAGTGCGTCTTCCAGCCAACACAGAAAAGACCATGGCGACCAAGCGCGCACTCATCACGGGCATCACGGGGCAGGACGGCAGCTATCTCGCGGAGCTGCTCCTTTCGAAGGGCTACGAGGTGCACGGCATGGTGCGCCGCTCGTCGGAGGAGAAGTTCGAGCGCATCCAGCACCTGCACGGGAAGATTCAGCTCCACCAGGGCGACTTGCTGGACCAGTTCTCGCTCGCGGCGCTGCTGAACCTGACGAAGCCCGACGAGGTCTACAACCTGGCGGCGCAGTCCTTCGTCCCCACCAGCTGGAACCAGCCGGTGCTCACCGGTGAGTTCACCGCGCTGGGCGTGACGAAGATGCTGGAGGCCATCCGCCACACCCGCCCGGAGGCGCGCTTCTACCAGGCGTCGTCCAGCGAGATGTTCGGCAAGGTGCTGGAGGTTCCGCAGACGGAGGACACGCCCTTCTATCCGCGCAGCCCGTACGGTGTGGCCAAGGCCTACGGCCACCACATCACGGTGAACTACCGCGAGTCCTTCAACCTGTTCGCGGTGAGCGGCATCCTCTTTAACCACGAGTCGCCGCGCCGGGGCCTGGAGTTCGTCACGCGCAAGGTCACCTACAACGTGGCGCGCATCAAGCTGGGCCTCCAGGAGAAGCTGCCCATGGGCAACCTGGACGCCAAGCGCGACTGGGGCTTCGCGGGCGACTACGTGGACGCCATGTGGCGGATGCTCCAGCAGCCGCAGGCCGAGGACTATGTGGTGGCCACCAACGAGACGCACACCGTGCGCGAGCTGGTGGAGATTGCCTTCGCGCGCGTGGGCCTGGACTGGGAGAAGCACGTCTTCATCGACCCGGCCTTCGTGCGCCCCGCCGAGGTGGACCTGCTCATCGGCGACCCGGCCAAGGCGAAGACGAAGCTGGGCTGGGAGCCCAAGGTCCGCTTCAAGGAACTGGTGGAGATGATGGTGGACGCGGACCTGGAGCGCGTGAAGGCGGGGCAGCGGTAGATGCGGATTCTGGTAACAGGCGCGGATGGCTTTGTCGGTCGGCACTTGTGCGCCCTGCTGCGCGCCGCTGGCGACGAGGTCGTGGAGGCCCACGGGCCGCGCGGTGAGGGCATCAACAGCAACGCCCTGCACTTCGACGTGGCCAACGAAGCCTCGGTGAAGGCGGCGGTGGCCGAGGCGAAACCCGAGGGCGTCATCCACCTGGCGGGCTTCAGCTCGGTCGCGAAGAGCCACCACAACCCGTCCCGGGTGTTCGCGGTGAACACCATGGGCGTGGTGCACCTGCTCACCGCGGTGCGCGAGAGCGTCCCGAAGGCGCGCGTGGTGCTGGTGGGCTCCGGCGAGGTGTACGGCCCGGTGCCCGAAGGCACGCGCGCCACCGAGGACACTCCGGCGGTGCCGCTGAGCCCCTACGCGGCCTCCAAGTCCGCAGCGGAGCTGGCCGCGGTGCAATTCCACCGCAGCTACGGGCTGGAGGTCGTCATGGCGCGGCCCTTCAACCACCTGGGCGCGGGGCAGGACCCCACCTTCGTGGTGCCCTCGTTCGCGGCGCAGATTCGCGCCATCGGACTGGGCACGGTGGACCCGGTGCTGCGCACGGGCAACCTGGATGCGGTGCGCGACTTCTCGCACGTGCGCGACGTGGTGGAGGCCTACCGGCTGCTGCTCGACAAGGGGGAGCCGGGGCAGGCGTACAACATCGGCAGCGGTGAGGGACGCACCATCCGCAGCCTGCTGGAGGAGATGTTGTCGCTCGCGGGCGTCAACGCGCGCATCGAGCTGGACCCCGCGCGCCTGCGGCCCTCCGACATCCCCAGCCTCGTCGGCGCTCCCGACAAGCTGAAGGCGCTGGGCTGGGCCCCGAAGCTGACCGTGACGGACGCGCTGCGCGACGTGCTCGGCCCCCGCGTGCCCGGCGCGGCGTGAGCAGGCGAAGGCGCGCGCGTATCCCCTGGGTGCGCGCGCGTCGGCGGCTCGGCTGGGGCGACCGGATGCCGCGCCAGCTTTGATGGGACTGGCGTCGCGGAACCCGCGATTCCGAAGTGGACGGCCCCATGACGAGGTGACGCGTCAGGTGTCCCTGTTCACTGAAGCGCCGCCCAGGCCTGAAGCCGCCGCTCCAACGCCGTGAGGGTCCACAGGTCCGCCGGATTGTCTGGCCGCACCTGGACCAGGTCCCGCTGAAGCGCCTCGCGCGCCTCCACGACGCCCCACTCCGACAACACCCGCAGCGCCATCAGCGAGGGCCTGCGCGTCACCAGCGCGAGCAGCACCGCCACGACGCGAGGGCTTCGCTCGTCAGCCAGCCGCTGCACCGCCTCGTGACGCGCCTCGGGCGTGGAGTCCGGCGCCTCCAGCACCTCGGCCAGCGAGGTGAAGCGCGCATCGTCCAGCAGCGGGCGCGGACCGGGCTGCGGCTCCCAGTGCTCCACGGTGACGTTCGTCCGGCCCATGGAGACGCACTCCCGGCGCACGCCGTCATCGCCGAAGAGGTCCATGATGCGATCCCTCGACGGCGTGCCGCCCACGAGCAGTTGCCCCGCACGCTGGGAAAGCGTGGGTGACACGCCGAGCAGATGGACGCGCAGCACCGTGGCCTCGGCCGCGGCGCCCTGCTCGGTGGAAGCACGGGGCCACTTGAGGAAGACCTCCGCAATCCCCCGTTCATGGACGTGCCAGCGGTACTCCAGCCACACGGCGCTGGGGCGGAGGGCGAAGCGGGCGTCTTCCTGCTCGCGGAGCCGGGGGGCACCTTCCGCAAGCCCGGTGAAGCAGCGTTCCAGCAGGGCCAGGGCGTCGGAGAGCGTCATGAAGGTGGGGCAGTGTAGCGACGTTTGTCAGGTCGCCGGGCCACCATCGTTAGTGTACAATCCACACCATTCCCGAGGTCGCCCATGAGCGAAGCAGGACAGCAGCGGTTCACCTTCTTCTGGCAGGCGCACTCCCCCTTCTCCCAGTGGCACCGTTCCGACTTTGTCGTGGACGGCGTGCACTACGTGTGCGCGGAGCAGTACATGATGGCAGGCAAGGCGCGGCTCTTCGGCGACACCGAAGCGCTGGCGAGCATCCTGTCATCGAAGTCGCCCAAGACGCACAAGGCCCTGGGCCGCAAGGTCCGCGATTTCGACAACGCGCGCTGGGAGAAGGCGCGTGAGCGCATCGTCTACGAGGGCAACCGCGCGAAGTTCACCCAGAGCGAGGAGCTGCTGAATGCACTCCTGGCCACCGCGGGCACGGAGTTGGTGGAAGCCAGTCCCGTGGATCGCATCTGGGGTGTGGGGTTGGATGAGGAGGACCCGCGCATCCAACACCCCGCGAAGTGGCGCGGACTGAACCTGCTGGGCAAGGTCCTCACGAAGCTGCGCGAGGACCTGATGGCGGAGGGCGTCACCAAGGCGTCCCCCGCCAAACCGTAGGGCTCAGAAGTCGTAGCGCACTTGAGCCTGGTCCGACAGGACCAGGTTCACCGTGCCCGAGGTCTTCCCGAACTGCGCCCCGAAGCGCTGCGAAACCGAGGACACGTCGAAGCGAGGACTGGCCCGCAGGAGCGCCTTGCACCGGTCGTTGTTCCCATCGTGCACCAGCACCAGGTTCGCCACGGGCGTGCCATCCACGCCCTGCTGGAGGTTCCCATCCCAGGCCAGCGAGTACGTGTGCTCGGCGCAACCTCCGCCATGCATCACGGCCACCGTCAGGATGCCACCGTCCACCTTGGCGCTTCGGATGTTGATGGGGTCCTTCGGCTCGGGATTGGGCGTCACCACCAGGGGCTGGACGGCCGCCTTCGCCTCACCTTCCTCGGCGGGCGGAATCTCGGTGGCCTGCGTGTCTTCAGGGGCCGGCGCCGACACTTCCGCGCTGGCTTCGGCCTCGGCGGGTGGCGGTTCCACCGGAGCAGTGCCTGTATCCTGCCGACCCGCACAGCCCGCGAGCAGTCCACACAGCATCACCCCACTCCAGACGAGCTTTCGCATACGTCTCCTTATCGCCGCAGCGCGGCCTCGTACGCCGCCAAGGTACCCTCGGCGGTCCGCTTCCAGGTGAACTTCGCGGCCTGCGCCTTTCCACGCTCCGCGAGCGCCCGTCGTTCCTCCGGCGAGTGGAGCAGCCGGTCCAACGCCCTCGCGAGCCCGTTCGCATCGTCGGGCCCCACACTCAGCGCGGCGTCGCCACAGACCTCCGGCAGCGAGCCCGCGGTGGACACGATGGTGGGCGTCCCCAGCCGCATCGCCTCCAGCGGTGGCAGCCCGAACCCCTCATAGCGCGAGGGGAACACGAACACGGCCGCGCGGCGCATCAGCTCGTAGAACACGGCGTCGGACTGATAGCCGAGCGAGCGCACCTCGAACCCCTCCGAGCGCAGCCGGGAGATGCGCGCCTCCACGCGACCCGCGCCGAACCAGCTCTGCCCCGCAAGCACCAGCGAGACGGGCCGCCCCCGCAGCCGCAGCCGCTCCAGGGCGTCCAGCACCAGGTCCACGTTCTTCCGCACGTCGAGCGAGCCCGCGTAGAGCACGTATTCCTTCGGCAGCGAGAGCGCGCGCAGGAAGTCCTTGCTGGTGTCATCCAGGGCTGGCGCATGGACGTGGTCCACGCCATTGGGCACCACCACCGTGCGCGACTCCGCTTCCGGGTAGCGGGCCAGCAGGTCCTGCCGCGTGCGCTCGCTCACGCACACCACCTGGTCCGCCACCATCAGGCTGCGCGACAGCCACAGACGGAACTGCCAGCGGAACGCGGACGACACCGTCTCCGGCATCAGCAGTGGAATCAAATCGTGCACCGTCAGCACGTACTTCATGCCGGGCACGCGGATGAGGGGCAGGTTGAAGTTGCCGTGTGCGTGGTACAGCGGCGCGTCCGAGCCCTGGAGCACGCGCGGCAAGCCTCCCAGCGTCCAGGCAGTGCGCCCGGCTTTCGCTCGAGGAGCCTCGCCAGATGACCGAGCCCCTACGCGGGTGAGCTGGACGCCGAGCGCCTCCAGGGCGGAGGCCAGGCAACGGGTGTACAGGCCGATGCCGGTGGTCGGCTCGTCCCAGAGTGTCGCGTCGAAGGCGATAGGTCCCATGGACACGGTGCGCCTCATACCACGAGCGTGTGATAGGCAGGGTCCGCATGGCGATCCACCAGTTGATACCGAGCTTTGTCCCCGGCGACGCCACCGGGCAGGCCGCGTTGCACCTGCAGCTCCTGCTGCGCCGCATGGGGCACGCGGGCGCGCTGTACGCGGACGAGGTGGGCCCGGGGCTCGAAGGGCTGGCCAGCCCCGCGTCCGCGCTGCGTCCCGCGCCCGGTGACCTGGTCCTCTACCACCATGGCATCGCCTCCCCGCTCAGCAGCCGGCTGATGCACCTGCCCTGCCGTCGCGGCATCGTCTTCCACAACATCAGCCCCGCACGTTTCTACGAGGGGCTGCCGCTGGCGGACGCGCTGGTGGCGGGACGGGCCCAGCTCGCCGCGATGGCCCCCTTCGCGGATGTGGCCATCGGCGTGTCGGACTTCAACGCCGCCGAGCTGCGCGTCGCGGGTTACCGCAACGTCCACACGGTGCCCCTCTTCATTGAACCGGAGCGATTCTCCCGCGCCAGCGCGGACGCGAAGATGCTCCAGCGGCTCGAAGGTCCAGGCCCCGTGCTGCTCGGCGTGAGCCGGGTGATGCCGCACAAGCGCTTCGAGGACCTGCTCGCGCTCCATCGCGAAGTCCTGCGGCTGCGCCCCCAGGCCCGCCTGTTGATGGTGGGCGGCTACGAGCCCGGCAGCCGGTACTTCCGCATGCTCCAGCGCGAGGCGCGCGGCCTGCGCGGCGTGAGCTTCCTGGGACGTCTGAACCACGCGCAGCTCGTGGCCGCGTACAGGTCCGCCTCCGTCTTCGTCTCCATGAGCGAGCATGAGGGCTTCGGCGTCCCTCTCATCGAGGCCATGGCCGCCGAGGTGCCCGTGCTGGCCTACGCGGCCGCGGCGGTGCCGGAGACGTTGGGCGGCGCGGGCGTGGCCTTCGACCAGAAGCGCTTCGCCTTCCTCGCGGAGCTGGCGGTGGACCTGAGCGAGGACGTGTCCCTGCGCAAGCCCGTCATCGCAGGTCAGACGCGGCGGCTGGAGCACTTCTCCGCGCATTCCGTGCAGACCGGCTTCACGAAGGCACTGGAGACGGTGCTCCCCCGCCCCGCGCCCACAAAGCCCCGGAAGGCTCCCGAGCGTCCCCGGGTGGCGTTGGTGGTGCAGCGCTACGGCGAGGTGACGGGCGGCGCGGAGAAGCTCGCCGCGCAGATGGCCGAGCACCTGGCTCCACACTGGGACCTCACCGTGCTGACGACCTGCGCGAAGAATCACCTCGTGTGGGACAACGCGTTTCCGCCCGGCCCCGACGTCGTGGACGGCATCAAGGTGTTGCGCTTCCCGTCCACGCGGGTGCGCAACATCCGGGGCTTCAACGGCCTGTCGCGGCAGGTGTTCGACAAGAGCAACGAGCGGCTGCGCGAAGAGCAGTGGGTGGCCGAGCAGGGCCCCATGTGCCCCGGCCTGCTGCACCACCTGGCCACCGAGCGCGACGCCTACGACGGCTATCTCTTCTTCACCTATCTCTACGCGCCCACGGTGTGGGGACTGCCGCTGGTGGCGGACCGGGCCCTGCTGGTGCCCACCACACATGATGAGGCCCCAGTCCGCTTCGGTGTGTATCGGGACGTCTTCGAACGCCCGCGCGCCCTGCTCTGCCTCACGCCGGAGGAGCACACGCTCATCGAGAAGTACTTCCCGAATCACGCACCCACGCGGGTGGTGGGCGTGGGCGTGGACCGGCCTCGGGCGGATGGCGCGCGCTTCAAGGAGAAGCACGGCATCCACCGGCACTACCTGCTCTACATCGGGCGTCAGGAGCCGGGCAAAGGCGTGCCCGAGCTGCTCCAGCACCACCAGGCCTTGAAGGAGCGGTTCGAGGACGCGCCGGACCTGGTGCTCGCGGGCGACACCAACATGGAACTGTCCGGCGAGGGCGTGCGCTATCTGGGCCGCATCGACGAGCAGGACAAACACGACGCGCTGGCGGGGGCATTGGCGGTGGTGGTGCCGTCCCGCTACGAGAGCCTGTCGCTGCTGACGCTGGAGTCCTTCGCCCAGGGCACGCCCGTGCTCGTGAACGGGCGCTCGGACGTGCTGGTGGGACAGGTGGAGCGCAGCGGCGCGGGCCGCGCGTACACGGACCTGGAGTCGTTCATCCAGGGCCTGCGCGAGGTGGGCGCGGAGCGTGGGCCCATGGGCAAGCGGGGCCTGGCGTACGTGAAGAAGCAGGGCTGGCCACAGGTGGTGGCGGCCTACCGGGAAGAAATGCAACGCATCCTCGAGGAGAAGCGCCAATGAAGTTACTGGGACGGGACATCCCCGCGCGGGAGCTGATTGCCCGCATCGAGGAGCGCCTGCGCACGCGCGGCCTCCCCACCTCCGAGGAAGTGGAGCTGCCGCCCGAAGGCGTGGAGCCCCGGGTGGAGCCGCTGACCTTCAACCTGCATGCGTTGGAGGAGTACGCGGACGCCACGCGCGCCCTCCCCCTGCACACCCACCGGGGTGGCGTGGGACAAGTCGTCCTGCTGGCCAAGTGGGCCTTCCGCAAGTCGTGCCAGGTGTTCATCAACGAGGCGCTCGGCAGGCAGCGCGTGTTCAACGGACACGTGCGCGACTCCTACGCGCAGCTGTCCGCCGAGGTGCTCCGTCTGCGTCGCGAGGTGGAGGCACTCCGGTCGAGGCCAGTCCCCGCGGTTGCCGATGCAGCGGTGCCACAGCCGTCCACCGCGTCGACCACCACGACGGCGCCGGCGATTGACGCCGTGCTGCCCAAGCCGCGTGACACCAAGGCCCAGTCACGGCAGCCGGTGAGCGCGGCTTCTACGGGCAAGTCGGCCGTCCCGCCACCTGCCGCACACGCGCAGGCACCGGTGCCCGCCGCGGGCGAGCCGGTCACGAGCAAGACCGCCCGTGCGAAGAAGGCCGCGCCTTCTGCGCCTGCACAGCCCTCAGCGGAGGCTTCGCCGCGCCGGAACGCCTCCGGACAGAAGAAGCGCCGCAACAAGAAGTCCCGTTGAAGACCACCCGACACGAAGCGCGGCGCCTGCCCCGGACCTCCTGAACAGGCCGCGCTCCTGGACTTCGAGCCGTGCGATTTGGTGAGTGCGAGGCGGGAACTAGCCGACACCTTGCATTGACGGCCCATCAGCACCTGTGCTCAATCGACCACGTGCATGCGCCCTTCGTCAGCGTCGTCATCCCCGCCTACAACGAGGGCCAGCGGCTGCCTCGCTTCGTCGCGGAGCTCACGCGCGTGTTCCTCGAGCGGAGCGCCCCGCCGGTGGAGTTCGTCGTCGTCGACGATGGCAGCGCGCCCGAGCAGGCCGAACTCCAGCGCGCGAGCGTAGAGGCGGCCCAGGCTCGCCTCGCCACCGCGGGGGCGCGGCACCAGTTCACCTACGTAGCGGCGCCTCGCAACCAGGGAAAGGGCTTGGCCATCCGGCTCGGCTGGCGTCACGCGTCAGCGGGCGTCACGTGGCTGGCCTTCCTGGACGCGGATGGCGCCATCAATGCCGAGGAGTTCCACCGGCTGGTGGCGATGAGCGCATCAGAGATGGCGCAGAACGTGGACGTCCTGGCCGGCTCGCGCATCCTCATGGCCGGACGCCGCGTCGTGCGCAGCCTCCACCGCCACCTGCAGGGCCGCATCTTCGCCACGCTCACGGATGCGAACTTCAAACTCCACTTCTACGACACGCAGTGCGGGGTGAAGTTCGTCCGCGCGGACATCCTCCGGCCGCTCCTGGACGTGCTCCAGGAGCAGCGCTGGCTGCTGGACGTGGAGTTGCTGGTGCTGCTGAAGCGCCAGGGCGCGCGCTTCCTGGAGGTCCCCATCGACTGGGAGGACTTCGGAGGTTCCAAGGTCATCCCGGGGCTCGACGCGGCGCGCATGTTCTGGGGACTGCTGCAGCTGCGTCGGCGGCTGGAGCATGTGTCCCTGCCTACCCACCGTGACGCGTTGCCCGAAGGCGAGCCACACGCCCAGCGGTAGGCAGGAGCGTCACTGTGTAGGCGTGCAGCCCCTTCATGCCTGCACGCGATACAGACCCTCACCTCCAGTGACAAGCCCGCTTGATTTCCGGACGGCACACCGCGAAATAGGTGCCGCTTGGAAGCCGTTTCTCCAGGTTCCTCCCACACTGTTCGTGACATGCGCGCCTTGACTGACCTGCCCTCCGACCCCACCCCTCCTCTGACCCTGGGCCTGCCGGGCTTTGTCTTCGAGGACCTGTATCGTCCCGCCGGTCTTCGCCGGCTGGCGGAGCGCTTCGACGCACAGCTCGCCGAGGATGAGCCCGAGCTCTTCCAGGCCTTCGACGCGTACCGCAAGTCTGGCGGCAAGAGCGTCAGCGGCGCCGCGGAGTCGGACCTGCTCATCCGCGTGTCGCGCCACGTGTCGCGCTTCGTCACGCGCCTCTTCCGCGTGGAGCAGGAGCTGGAGCGCATGGCCGGCCGCCTCAAGGGCGAGCTGCCGCTCTTCGACTTCAAGCGCGAGTTCATCACCCGCCGCGTTTTCAAGAAGGGCGCCGCGGACCGCCCGGCGCTGGCGGAGTTCCCCTCGCTGGACGCGCGCATGCGGCTGATGCTCCAGCTGGGCTTCCCGGAGGCACTGGCCACCGGGGACCTGGAGCGGGGTCTGGCGGAGTCGGTCCTCGCTCTGATGGACCTGGAGCGCCTGTTCTCCAACGCGCTGCCCGCCGAGCGTCAAGGTGAGGCGGAGGCCCTGCGCGCCCGCTGGTCCGCGCTGCGCGAGGTGCTGCTGTCCACGCCCGAGGGCAAGGACGCCTTCGGCTCCAGCCTCGTCACGCAGGGCGATGACGCCGCGGAGCTCCAGTCCGTGCGCGCGCTGCTGTCGCTGGCGGACCGCTGGACGTACGCGCGGGCGCTGCATCCGGAGACGAAGGACATCTTCCACGCCTGGCCCACCCACCGGATTCCCAAGCCGCTGGTGTTCGACCAGCTCGTCCACCTCCAGCGTCCGGACAACGAGCTGCCCGAGGCCACCGAGGGCCTGGAGCACCACCTCCGCCACCGCGACGGTTTCAAGCTCACCGACCGCCGGGGCACCTCGCGCGACGTGATGAACGAGGTGGACTACTGCGTGCTCTGCCACGAGCGGCAGAAGGACTCATGCACCAAGGGCTTCCCCGCCAAGGACCCGGTGGCCGAGGGGCACCACTACAAGAAGAACCCGCTGGGCATCCCCCTCAACGGGTGCCCGCTCGACGAGCGCATCTCCGAGGCACACCTGCTCAAGCGTGAGGGCAACTCCGTGGCGGCGCTGGCCATGGTGACGCTCGACAATCCGATGTGCCCCGGCACCGGTCACCGCATCTGCAATGACTGCATGAAGGCCTGCATCTTCCAGAAGCAGGAGCCGGTGAACATCCCGCTGGCGGAGACGGCCACGCTCACGGACGTGCTGAACCTGCCGTGGGGCTTCGAAATCTACGGCCTGCTCACGCGGTGGAACCCGCTCAACGTCCGCCGCCCGTACGCGCTGCCCTACGTGGGCCGCAACGTGCTGGTGGTGGGCCTGGGCCCCGCCGGCTACACGCTGTCGCACTACCTGCTCAACGAGGGCTTCGGCGTCACGGGGATAGACGGCCTCAAGATTGAGCCCTTCCCCGACGCGCTCGTGGGCCGCAACGGCCACGCGCTCCAGCCCATCCGCGACTGGTCCGCGCTTACCAGCGAGCTGGACGAGCGCATCCTGGAAGGCTTCGGCGGCGTGTCCGAGTACGGAATCACCGTGCGCTGGGACAAGAACTTCCTCACGCTCATCCACCTCACGCTGGCGCGGCGGGAGAGCTTCCGCATCCACGGCGGCGTGCGCTTCGGTGGCACCCTCACGGTGGAGGACGCGTGGGCGCTGGGCTTCGACCACATCGCCATCGCCGCTGGCGCGGGCCGCCCGACCATCATCGGGATGAAGAACAACCTCATCCGGGGCATCCGCAAGGCCAGTGACTTCCTGATGTCGCTCCAGCTCACCGGCGCGTTCAAGAAGGACTCGCTGGCGAACCTCCAGGTGCAGCTGCCCGCCATCGTCATCGGCGGTGGCCTCACCGGCATCGACACCGCCACGGAGCTGATGGCGTACTACCCGGTGCAGGTGGAGAAGGCGCTCGCCCGCCACGAGAAGCTGGTGTCCCAGGTGGGCGAGGAGGCCGTGCTGGCCCGCCTCGACGCGGAGGAGCGAGCCACCTACCAGACGTTCCTGGAGCACGGCCGCGCCGTGCGCGAGGAGCGCCAGAAGGCGAAGGCCCTGGGCAGAGACCCGGACTTCATCAAGCTGGTGCGCGCGTGGGGCGGCGTCAGCCTCGTCTACCGCCGCAGCCTCACCGAGTCCCCCGCCTACCGCCTCAACCACGAGGAAGTGACGAAGGCGTTGGAGGAAGGCATCCGCTTCATCGAGCGCATGAGCCCGGTGGAGGCCCTGCCGGACGCCTCCGGCGCGGTGCGCGCGCTGCGCTTCGAGCGCATGGTGACGGTGGACGGCAAGCTCAAGGGCAGCGGCCAGTTCTTCGAGCTGCCCGCGCGCACGGTGTGCGTCGCGGCCGGCACGTCCCCCAACGTCACGTACGAGAAGGAATACCCGGGCACCTTCCAGCTCGACGCGCGCGGCGAGTACTTCCAGAGCCACGAACTGGTGGATGCGGAAGACGGCTTCTCGCTGGTGCCCGTGAAGGCGAAGGAGGACCCGGCGGCGAAGACGGGCTTCTTCACGTCGTACCAGCAGGACGGCCGCTTCATCTCCTTCTACGGCGACAACCACCCGACCTACGCGGGCAACGTGGTGAAGGCCATGTCCAGCGCGAAGGACGGTCACCCGCAGGTGGCGCGGCTGTACGCGAAGGAAGTGGCCGCGCTCGACTTCACCGACGAGGTGGCCCAGGCCGCGCGTGACGCGCGGCGCGCCGCGCACTTCGCCAAGCTGGACGAGGCGTTCACCGCCACCGTGGTGGCCGTCAACCGGCTGACGCCGACCATCGTCGAGGTGGTGGTGCGCGCGCCCTTCGCGGCCAGCCACTTCTCTCCCGGCCAGTTCTACCGGCTGCAGAACTTCGAGCGGAACGCGCCCGTGGTGGACGGCGTGCGCCTCACCATGGAGGGCCTGGCCCTCACCGGTGCCTGGGTGGACAAGGAGAAGGGGCTGATGGGCACCATCGTGCTGGAGATGGGCTCGTCCTCGCGCCTGTGCGCCGCGCTCAAGCCCGGTGAGCCCGTGGTGCTCATGGGCCCTACCGGCGCGCCCACGGAGATTGGCCACAACGAGACGGTGGTGCTCGTGGGCGGCGGTCTGGGCAACGCGGTGCTGTTCTCCATCGCCCGCTCGCTCAAGGCGGCCGGCTGCCGCGTCGTGTACTTCGCCGGCTATCGGCAGAAGTCGGACTCCTTCAAGCACGACGAAATCGAGGCCGGCACGGACCAGATTGTGTGGTCCGTGGACACCGGAGACACGATTGAGCCGCGCCGGCCGCAGGACTCGGCGTTCCGGGGCAACGTGGTGCAGGCGATGGTGGCCTACGCGGAAGGCAAGCTGGGCCCCGCGCCCGTCGTCGCCCTGGCGGACGTGGACCGCATCATCGCCATCGGCTCGGATGGAATGATGCGCGCGGTGGCCGAAGCGCGGCACGGCGTCCTCCAGCCGCACCTCAAGCCGGGACACGAGGCCATCGGCTCCATCAACTCGCCGATGCAGTGCATGATGAAGGAGATCTGCGCCCAGTGCCTCCAGCGGCACGTGGACCCGGTGACGGGCAAGGAGACGTGGGTGTTCTCCTGCTACAACCAGGACCAGCGGCTGGACCAGGTGGACTTCGTCAACCTCCGGCAGCGCCTGCGCGGCAACACCGTCATGGAGAAGGTCGCCGACGTCTACCTGGCGCAGCTCTTCAAGCAGGCCCCGCACCTCAAGCGCGTCTGAGGCGAGGGGGCAGTGCCCGTCTTCACCGGCGCGTGCCGGTGAAGACGCGAATCATCTCCTGGTAGTTCTGGATGAGGTCTTCCTCGCGCGTCAGGACGACGTCGACGTTCGCATCGCCGTAGTCGCGGCGGGCGTCAGCCAGCGTCTGGAAGGCCTCCACCTGGGCGCGCATCGACGCCACCTGGGGCGCCATGCCCTGTTGCTGCTCGGGCGGCAGCTTCGCCTGGAGCGACTCCAGCTTCTTCAGCTCCTCATCGTACTGGAGCGTGCGCCCCAGCTGCCGCTGGCTGATGACGGCGGTGACGACCTCGGCGATGCCGTTGACGTCCACCTCGGAGAGCTGTGCCTCGCGGCGCGCCTCGGCCTCCGCCTTGGCCTTGGCTTCCACCACCTTCAAGCCCTCGCGCGCGGCGGCCATGGCCTCCGGGGTGCCGGCGTCCACCAGCGCCCCCAGGTTCTGCAGGCCCTTCATGAGCGAGCCGTACACATCCAGCATCCGCCGCTGGTAGCCCACGTACGCGTCCAGCTTCTCCTTCGTCACCGTGTAGGGGCCAGCCTCCACCACACCGGCGGGAGCGCCGGGGGCCTGCTCGCCCACCGCCCCGGCGGGCGGCGCGGAAGCGTCCTCGGGTTTCTTGCAGGCCGAGAAGGCCACGAGCACCCACAGTCCCCACAGCACCTTGCGCACGCGCTTTCCTCCAGACGGGACATGTCAGCCCCTCATGTATGCTCCGGCAACCTGGGCGGTGAGAGGCGTCCCGCCTCTGTCTGTCATGGTGGGGTTGTTCCGGCCACTGAACAATCGCCGCATTACCTTTGACCAACCCTGCCGCGCTCGTGTACGAACCGCGGTTCTGTCGAAAGCGGTGGAGGGAATTTGAGGCTTTTCCTGGTTAGGCACGCGGATGCGGACGCGGAGATCCCCGAGGGTCTCGGTGACGAGGCACGCGCCCTCACCGCGAAGTCCCGCACCAGCACCGCCCACCACTTCGCTTCGCTGACCGAGCGCATTGGTCCCGTGGGGCGCATCCTGACCAGCCCGCTGGTTCGCACGGTGCAGACGGCGCAGATCCTCTCCATCTCCGCCAAGTTCGAGGGCCCGCTGAAGGTGCATCGCTGCTTGCTGCCCGACATGCCCGTGGGCGCGGTGGAGCCGGTGCTCAACGAATACGCGGACGAGAACCTCGTCCTCGTGGGTCACCAGCCGTCCATGGGCGCCCTGGCGGCCCATCTGCTCGGCATGCAGTCCTTCCCCAAGCCCGTCAACCCGGGCACCGTCATCGGCCTGGAGCGCGCGGAGGGGGAGTCTTCACCGCCGTTCAAGTTCCTGTTCTACGCCGCCCCTGGTCAGCAGGTGCTCGACATCATCCAGTGAGGCCATTGCGGCCATGATGGACGAAGCTCGCTACAACCAGCTGGTCTCCGCCGCGTTCAAGCGCATCCTCGCCGCGGCGGATGCCATCGACCCCGACATCCTGGAAGCCGACAGCACCGGCGACATGGTGACGCTCACCGCGGCCTCGCGGGAGAAGTGCATCGTCAACACCCAGCGCGCCGTGCGGCAGATCTGGGTGGCGGGCCGGGGTCAGGGCATCCACTTCGACTACGACGCGGCCACCGGCACCTGGAAGGACGACAAGGGCCGGGGCCTGGAGTTGATGTCCTTCGTCGCGGACGTCGTCCGCGGCATCACCGGGGCGGACTTCGCCTATCCCGGCTGAGTCCTGCCGCTCGCGGCCTCCACCCAGTCACCACCCGCGGCCTGAGCGCGGCGCAGGGCCTCTCCGGCCTCTTTGAGGAGGCTGCCGAAGCTGACCTGGGCCAGGGCGCCCGCCACGGGTCCACGGCCCGGCGGGGGCTCGGAGACGGCGACGCCCACCGAGGCGCTGGCGCCCTCGAAGGCCGTCAGGGACTTGATGAGCTCGCGCAAGCGCTGCCCCACCACCAGCGCGCCGGAGCGCGGCGTGTGCGGGAGGAAGACGACGAAGCGGCTGTCCGCGAAGGGCACGGCGACGTCGATGTCGCGCACGCCGGACACGAGCAGTCCCAGGGCCTCGGCGAGCGCGAGCTTCCGCGCGGCGGGGGCCAGGGGCGCGGCTTTCTCCGCGAACCTGTCGATGTCCACCAGCAGCACGGCGATGGGGTAGCGGTAGCGCCGGCTGCGCTTCACTTCCATCAACATCAGCCGTTTGAGGAACTCGAAGTCCGGAGAGGAGCCGACCGCCGCCAGGTCGGACCGGCTGATGCGGCTGCCGCCCGGAACAGGCGTGGGGGCGAGCGCGGGGAAGGAGCCGGAGTGCCGGGCCCCCACCGAGGGAGGCGGAGCGCTGGCGGACGGTGTCGCGGGGGTGGCGTCAGACGCGCTCGTGGATACAGCACCCGAGTCCGAAGGTTTCGCCGCCGAGGTAGCCGTGGCCTCGGGCGGAGACCTCTGCGCGTCCGCGGGCTGCGTCGCTGCCTCGGGCCGGGTCGTCGGCTCGGGCGACGCCTCGAGACCGGCTCCTGACGCAGCGACAGCCTCCGTGGCCTCGGGTCCGTCCTCGGACGCTTGCCCGGCGGCATCCGACTCGTCGGCCTCTGGCTCCGCGTGGAGCAGTGGAAGGTCGTCTTCCTCGGAAGCCTGCGTCTCCGCTGTGGCCGAAGCAGGCGCCGCGCCCACATCCGGGGCCGTGCTGCCCGCTTCGGAGGACGGCGACGTGATGGGCTCTTCGTCCAGCTCAGGTGGCAGTGACGCGGACTCCGCGCCGCGGCCCTCGGACAACGGCGCATCCGCCTCGCGCGACGGTGGCACCACCAGCGCCTGTGCGGTCTCCGCTTCCGGTGCCTCTTCGTCGAGCGGCGGTGGAGGGGGCATGCCCCGCGCATCCGCGCTCTCGACAGGTGCATCCACGTCGTCGAGCGGCGGCGGAGGCGGAACCATCCGCCCGCCCATCGCGCCCGGCAGCGGCGGCGGCCCGCCCGAGTGAGACGCTCCATCAAACGAGGGGAATGGCGGCCGCGCGCCCACGGAACCCACCCGCCGCAGCGCCTCCTCGCGCTGGACGAGCAGGGACACGCACGTCAGCACCGTGGGGCGCTTCAGCGGCCCCACCAGGCACCCGTCCGCGCCCGCCTGGGCGGCCCGCGTGTCCGCCTGCTCCTCGTCCGGCGAGTACAACAGCAACACCGGCGTGGCGAGGCCTTCGGCCCGCACACTCCGGCACAACGCCTCACCGTCCAGGGCGCCCGTTCCGGACGCCAGCAGGACGGTGGGCGTGCGTTCCCGCACCGTGCGCAGCGCCTCGTCGACGCTGCTCACCCAGGACACTTCATGACCGGCGGACTCGAGATAGCGGCGCAGAACGCCCGCCACCGGTGCGGAGGGCTCGGCGAGGACGATGGAGGGCATCAGACCTCCATGACCTCCTTCTCCTTCTTCTTCACGATTTCATCCACCTGCGTGATGCCCGCGTCGGTCTGCTTCTGCACGACCTCGGTGATGCGCTTGTGGTCGTCCTCGGTGATCTTCTTGTCCTTCAGCTGCGTCTTCAGCGCCTCGTTCGCGTCGCGGCGGAGGTTGCGGATGGTGACCTTGAACTCCTCGCCCTTGTTCTTCACCTGCTTGGCGATGTCCTTGCGGCGCTCTTCGGTGAGCGGCGGGAAGGGCAGGCGAATCATCTCGCCGTCGTTCATCGGGTTGATGCCCAGGTTCGCCTCGCGCAGCGCCTTCTCGATGTCCTTGAGGACGCTCTTCTCCCACGGCTTGATGGTGATGAGCCGGGGCTCGGGCGCGTTGACGCTGGCCACGCCCGACAGCGGCGTCGGCGTGCCGTAGTAGTCCACCCGGACGCCATCCAGGATGGCGATGCTGGCGCGGCCCGTGCGGACCTTCGTCAGGTCCGTGCGCAGGCCCTCGATCGACTTGTCGATACGGCCCTTCAGTTCGGCGACGACGTCTCCACTCATTGCGTTCTCTCCTTGAGTGCTTGCCGGTGGGTCGGGGCTCAGGCCCAGACGGTCTCGCTGCCACCCACCAACGTACCAATGTCCCCATCACCCAGCACCGCGCGGCGGATGTTGCCCCGCTGCGTCAGGTCGAACACGATGATGGGCAGCTTGTTGTCCATGCACAGCGAGATGGCCGTGGAGTCCATGACGTTGAGATTCTGCTTCAACACGTCCATGTAAGTCAGCGACCGATAGCGCCGCGCGGTGGGGTCCTTCTTCGGGTCCGCGCTGTACACCCCGTCCACCTTGGTCGCCTTCAGGATGACCTGCGCGTTGATTTCCATGGCGCGCAGAGAGGCGGCGGTGTCGGTGGTGAAGTACGGGTTGCCGGTGCCCGCCGCGAAAATCACCACGCGGCCCTTCTCCAGGTGGCGCACGGCGCGCCGGCGGATGTACGGCTCGGCAATCTGCTCCATCTTGATGGCGGACAGCACGCGCGTGTGCAGACCCTTCTTCTCCAGCGCGTCCTGCATGGCCATGGAGTTGATGCAGGTGGCCAGCATGCCCATGTAGTCGGCGCTGGCGCGGTCCATGCCCTCCGTGGCGCCAGCGACGCCCCGGAAGATGTTGCCGCCACCAATCACCAGGGCGACCTCCACGCCAGCCTGCGCCACCTCGATGACTTCCTCGGCGATGCCCATCAGCGTGGGCGGATGGATTCCGTACTTCCCCTCCCCCATCAGGGCCTCGCCCGAGAGCTTGAGGAGAATGCGCTTATACGGGAGCGGCTTCTTCGTGTCGGAGGACATGCGCCACCGCTTCTATCCCCCGCTCAGCGAGGGATCAACGCTGGAGTCGGTGGGCCGGCCCCACATCGTCCGCTGGCGGTCGCACGGGGAGGGGCCAAACAGACCCGCAAAAGCGAGGGCCGCGTCGCCCGGACGCCCCGTGTGGGGCATTTCCGGTGCGCGCGGCCCTTGTCTGCCCTGCGTCCAGGCTCGCGGCCCGTGAGGACCGCGGAGGCCTTACGCTTGGCCCAGCGTCTTGGCGACTTCGGCGGCGAGGTCGTCCTTCTTCTTCTCGATGCCCTCACCCACCTCGTAGCGGACGAAGCGGCGCACGGAGACCTTCTCGCCAATCTTCGCGGCGCGCTCGGAGATCATCTCGCCGACCTTCTTCTTGTCGTCCTTCACCCAGAGCTGGTCCACGAGGCACACGCCCTCGTAGTACTTCTCCATCTTCCCGACGAGGATCTTCTCCAGCATCGCCTCAGGCTTGCCCTGCTGCTTGAGGAGCTCGCGCTGGATGTCCTTCTCCTTGTCCAGGTTGTCCGTGGGGACCTCCTCACGACGGACGAACTTGGGGCCGGCCGCGGCAATCTGCATGGCCACGTCCTTCACCAGCTCCTGGAAGTCGGGGTTGCGGGCGACGAAGTCCGTCTCGCAGTTCACCTCGACGATGACGCCGATGCGGCCACTGTGAACGTAGGTGCCGATGACACCTTCGGAGGCAACGCGGCCTTCCTTGCCAGCGGCCTTGGCGATGCCCTTCTTGCGCAGCCACTCCTCGGCCTTGGCGAAGTCGCCACCCGACTCGGAGAGCGCCTTCTTGCAATCCATCATTCCCGCGTTGGTCCGCTCGCGGAGCTCCTTCACCATCTGGGCGCTAACTTCGGCCATCGTCGTCTCCTGCCTCCGCCACTCCAGGGCGCACTGCGCCGGGCGGAGCATTGCAAGTTCAAGGGGATACTGCGGCACCAGGGAAACAGAGGCGGCCGGGGAGCTGGCCCGAACAGGCGCCACCCGGCCGCTTCGGCACTGACGTGAGGAAGGGACGGCTACTCGGCCGCCGCCTCACCCTCGGGAGCAGCGGCCTCGGCGGCCGGCTCGGTGGACGCGACAGGGGCCGCGGCCTTCATCTCAACGAGGGGGCCACGGCGGTCGCCGCCACGGTCACCACCCCGGTCGCGACGGTCGTCGCGGCGGTCACCGCGGCGCGGGCCACGGCGGTCATCGCGGCGGTCGCCACGGTCGTCACGGCCCTCACGCTCCTCCTGCTCGTCGCGCTCGGCGGCGCCCGAGGCGCGGTAACGCGCGGCGCCCTCGAGGCAGGACTCGGCAATCTTGGAGGTGAACAGCTTGATGGAGCGGATGGCGTCGTCGTTGCCGGGGATGACGAAGTCGATGCCGTCCGGATCGCAGTTGGTGTCCACCAGGCCGATGACCGGGATGCCCAGGCGGCCCGCCTCGTGGATGGCGATGTGCTCCTTCTTCGGGTCGATGACGAAGACGCAGCGGGGCAGCTTCGACATCTCCTTCACGCCGCCCAGGTTCTTCTCCAGCTTCTCGCGCTCACGCTCGAGCTGGGCGACTTCCTTCTTGGGCAGGCGCTCGAAGGTGCCGTCCTCGGCCATCTTCTCCAGCGTCTTCAGGCGGTCGATGCCCTGCTTGATGGTCTTGAAGTTGGTCAGCGTGCCACCCAGCCAGCGGCTGGTGACGAAGAACTGACCGGCGCGCGCGGCCTCCTCGCGGACCACGTCCTGCGCCTGCTTCTTGGTGCCGACGAAGAGCACCGAGCCACCGCGCGCGGTGATGTCCGCCACGAAGCGGAACGCCGAACGGGCCATCACGACCGTCTTCTGCAGGTCGATGATGTAGATGCCGTTGCGGGCGCCGAAGATGAACGGCTTCATCTTCGGGTTCCAGCGCTTCGTCTGGTGGCCGAAGTGAACACCGGCCTCCAGGAGCTGCCTCATCGTGATGCCACCGGCGGCGGCCATCGCCTGCTGCTGCGTCTGCGTGTCCTGCGTTTCCATGTCGTCTCTCCGGTTGTTCCGCCACGTTCGAGAAACCTTCCGGCCGAAACGACCACGGGGGAGTCCCTCTCCGAGGAGAGGCCCTCACCCACGGAAGCACCGGCGACCGGCACGAACGTGTGAGTAGTGGGTACTGCCTGGGGTGGACTTCCCCCCGACCCCATACCTTGGGGCGGGGGGTCCTTAACAGAACCCCTCCGGGCCGCGCAAGCTTCACCGCACCGCCCGTCCGGGCAGGGACGGCACATGCCGCTCCCCCGCCCTCCAGCCGTCCCAGCGGGCGCTTTCGCCCGGCTGAAATGGCACCGGCGCGGTGCCTCCCCAAGGGGTGGCGCCGCGCCGGCGTCCTACACGGTGAGCCTGTCAGACAACCCGCGTCCTAGACGCTGGCCTCCGAGGCGCCGTGGCACTTCTTGTACTTCCGGCCGCTGCCGCAGGGGCAGGGGTCGTTGCGGCCCACCGCCGGCTTGCTGGCTGCCGCCGGACGCGCCGCCGCGGCCACCGAGCCCTCATCCAGCTTGCCGTCCGCCGTGGCGCGTCCCTCCACCGCCTTCTTCTGCTGCTGGGCGAGCTGGCGCTGGATGCGGGCGGCCTCTTCCGCCGCGCTGGAGGCGGAGCGGGGCTGCACGTGCATGAGCTGGGTGACGAACTGCGCCTTGATGGCGGAGAGCATCTGGATGAAGCCCTGGTAGCCCTCCTTCTTGTACTCCTGCTTCGGGTCCTTCTGGCCGTAGCCGCGCAGGCCGATGCCCTGGCGCAGGTGGTCCATGGCCAGCAGGTGGTCCTTCCAGAGCCGGTCGATGGTGGCCAGGTAGTTGTACTGGAGGAAGCGCATGAAGTTCTCGCCGAACTCCTCCTCGCGCGCCTGGAAGACCTTCTCCGCCGCCTTGTAGATGTGCTCCTGGAGCTCCTCGCGGTTGCCCACGCCCTCGAAGTTCATCTCGAGGTTGAAGGTCTCCTTCACGCCCTGCTGGAGCGCGGCGATGTCCCAACCCTCCACGCCGCGGGTGGGCGCGTAGGTGTCGGTGAGGGACACGATGACGTCCTCCATCGAGTCCAGAATCAGCTCGCGGAAGTCCGCCCAGCTGACGGTCCGCTCGGAGCGCGTCTTGATGCGCGTCTTCGGATCCTCGTCGTACTCGACCAGCGGCACGCCCGCGCCCGCGGCCAGCACCTGGCGCCGCAGCTTGTAGATGGTGCGGCGCTGCTGGTTCATCACGTCGTCGTACTCGAGGAGGTTCTTGCGGATGTCGAAGTTGTGGCCTTCGACCCGCTTCTGGGCGCCCTCGATGGCACGTGACAGCCACACGTGCTCGATGACCTCGCCCTCCTCCATGCCCAGCCGCTCCATCAGGCCCTGGATGCGCTCGGACCCGAAGATGCGCATCAGGTCGTCCTCGAGCGACAGGAAGAAGCGGCTGCCACCCGGGTCACCCTGGCGGCCGGCGCGGCCACGCAGCTGGTTGTCCACGCGGCGCGACTCGTGGCGCTCGGTGCCGATGATGAAGAGGCCGCCGGCGTTGTGGACCTCCTCGCGCTCCTTCTTCGTCTGCTCCTCGAGCTTCGTCTTGGTGTCGGCGAGCTTCTGCTCCCACGCCGCGAGCTCCGCTTCGTAGGCCGTCAGGTCCAGCGGCTGCCCTTCCGGGGCCGACGTGGGCGGCTCGGGCGGCGGGCCCATGGACGCCTTGGCCAGGACCTCCGCGTTACCACCCAGGAGGATGTCCGTTCCGCGGCCGGCCATGTTGGTGGAGATGGTGACGGCGCCCTTGCGGCCGGCCTGCGCGACGATGTCCGCCTCGCGCTGGTGCTGCTTGGCGTTGAGGACGTTGTGCGGGATGCCGCGCTTCTTGAGGAAGCTGGCCACCACCTCGCTCTTGGCGATGGACACCGTGCCCACGAGCACCGGCTGCCCCGCCTTGTGCAGCTCCTCGATTTCCGCCGCCACCGCCTCGAACTTCTCGCGCTCCGTCTTGTACACCACGTCCTGCAGGTCCTTGCGGATGGGCGGACGGTTGGTGGGGATGACGCGCACGTCGAGGTTGTAGATTTTCGCGAACTCCTCCGCCTCCGTGTCCGCCGTGCCCGTCATGCCGGCCAGCTTGGAGTACATGCGGAAGTAGTTCTGGAACGAGACGGTCGCGAGCGTCTGGTTCTCGTTCTCGATCTTCACGCCTTCCTTGGCCTCGATGGCCTGATGAAGGCCGTCCGACCAGCGGCGTCCCGGCATCTGGCGGCCGGTGAACTCGTCGACGATGACGACCTCGCCGTCCTTCACCACGTAGTCCTTGTCGCGCTTGTAGAGCGTGTGCGCGCGCAGGGCCTGGTCCACGTGGTGCAGCATCTCGATTTCGCCCGGGTCGTACAGGTTGCCCACGCCCAGCCGCTTCTGGAGCTTCTCGATGCCGTCATCCGTGAGCGACACGGAGCGGTGCTTCTCGTCCAGGGTGTAGTCCTGGTCCGGCACCAGCCCGGGGATGACCTGGTCCACCCGGTAGTACTTGTCGGTGCTGTCCTCGGTGGGGCCGGAGATGATGAGCGGGGTGCGGGCCTCGTCGATGAGGATGGAGTCCACCTCGTCGACGATGGCGAAGTTCAGCTCGCGCTGGACGTAGTCCTGCAGGCGGAACTTCATGTTGTCGCGCAGGTAGTCGAAGCCGAACTCGTTGTTCTGCCCGTAGGTGATGTCCGAGCGGTACGCCTCCTGCCGCTGCTTGTCGTTCAGCTCGTGCAGCACGCAGCCCGTCGTCATGCCCAGGAAGCGGTAGACGCGCCCCATCCACTCCGCGTCGCGGCGGGCCAGGTAGTCGTTCACCGTGACGACGTGTACGCCCCGGCCGGACAGAGCGTTGAGGTAGGTGGGCAGCGTCGCCGTCAGCGTCTTGCCTTCACCGGTGCGCATCTCCGCGATGCAGCCCTCGTGGAGGAACATGCCGCCAATGAGCTGCACGTCGTAGTGACGCTGGCCGATGACGCGGCGCGCCGCCTCGCGGGTGATGGCAAAGGCCTCGAAGAGCAGGTCGTCCAGCGAACGGCCGTTCTGGATCTCCTGCCGCATGCGGTTCGTCTCGGAGACGAAGTCCTCGTCCTTGAGGGCCCGCATACGGGTTTCCAGCTCATTGACCCGGGCGACCTTCGCGTGGGCCTTCTTGAGCTCACGCTCGTTCTTGGTCCCAATCAGTTTCTTCAGCGTCCATTCGATCATTCGGTCGGCTCTCTCGCCGGAGAATCCTCGAAGGACGGCGGCGAGTGAAGGGAAATCCCTGGAGGTGTAAGGGAGAAACGTATGGAAACCACGTGCGTCCGCCGAAACTTCCACTCGGCAGGCCGCCCACCACGCAGCGGCTCAGAGTAAAGCGGAACCCGGCCCACGCAATGTCCCCCACACGAAATCAACGCCGAGGCCCCTCCCGGCCTTCACGACGACCTCCCTCCCGCCATCCGGGCCGCCCCGGAGCGCCGCCTAACCGCCAGGGCCCTGCCCCCGGGGGCAAGCCCCCTGCACACACCGCGCCGCCCGCCCCCAAAGTCCCTCCCCGGGCAAAGGTCCCCGCCATGCCCGCCCGGACGCTGGCAGCCCGGCCCGGGCGCTGGCTGTGGACCTGTCGCGCGGGTTTCGAGGCCCACCTCTTCGAGGAGCTGGAGTGGGCCGGCGCCGAGCCCCGCCTGCTGGGCGAAGCCCTGGTGGAGAGTGACGCCATCTCCGGCCCTCCGCCCGCCTTCGCCCGCGCGGGCTATCAGGTGGCCGCCACCCTGACGGCCACCAGCCCCGAAGCCATCGCTGACGCCGCGACTCGGACCGTGCTGGCGCTTCCCGGGCGGGCGCCCTGGGCGGTGCAGGCCTTCACGCCCGACACTCCGCGTGGCAATGCCCTGGCACCCGTGGCGGAAGCGCTGGAATCCGCCGTGTCCGCCAGGCTGCCGCCAGGGCGGCGCGTCGAGGACGCCCAGCGGGCGCGCGAGGCGGGGGCGCTGCTGGTGTCCCTGTGCGTGGCGCCGGACGACGTGACGGTGGTGGGCACCGTGCACGCGCGCGAGGCAGTGTCCCTGGCGGCGGGCGGACGCAGGCGCATGCGGCGGGCTGGAGACGCGCCGTCACGCGCGGCCATGAAGCTGGAGGAGGCCCTGGACGGACTGGCCTTCGAGCCTGAGCGTGGCGACGTGTGCGTGGACCTGGGCGCGGCGCCGGGCGGCTGGACGCAGCGACTGGTGAGCCGTGGCGCGAAGGTGGTGGCGGTGGACCCCGCCCGGCTGATGCCGGAGCTGACGGGGAACCCGCGCGTGAAGCACGTCCAGGAGAGCGCCTTCGCCTATGCGCCCGACGAGCCGGCGGACTGGCTCTTCTGCGACATGGCGTGGCGGCCCCTGGAAGTGGCGCAGCTGCTGGCCAAGTGGGGCCGCCGCGGCTGGGCGCAGCACCTGGTGGCCAACATCAAGCTGCCCATGAAGGACAAGAACCCCATCCTGCTGCGGGTGCGCCACACGCTCGTCCAGGAGGGCGGCTGGGAGGGGCTCACCGTCCGCCAGCTCTACCATGACCGGGATGAGGTCACCGTCACCGCGCACAAGATGAAGTGAGGCCCTGCGTCCCGGCGGTGGACGCGCTACACAAGGAGCGCAATGCCCTACCCGCTCGACGACGCCACGGCCACCGCCCTCATCGCCCTCCATCCCTGGGTGCTCACCCGCAGCCCCCAGGCCCCGGTGCAGGCCGCCGTGGAGGTGCTCGTCCAGGCGGAGCAGGCCCGGCGCGGCCAGCCGGACGCGAAGACGGGCGCGCTCCAGGTGCCAGCGCTCACCCAGGGCAACCTCCTCAAGGAGGAGTACGACTTGTCCACCCACGGCCATCATGATGGGTGGCGCGTGGGCGCCGTCATCGCGGACGTGCAGGGGATGATCAACGTCAACGCCCGCTTCGGCTTTCCCACCGGGGACGCGGTGCTGCGCGCAACCGTGGAGTCCCTCTCCGCGCAGTACCCCGGCGCGAAGGTCGTGCGCATCCACGCGGACGCCTTCGCCGCCCTGCTCGTGCCGACGTCGCAGCTCACGGTGGAGGAGCACCTCGCCGTCCCCACGCGTGAACGGCTGACGCAGGACGTGCGCCGCGTGCTGCCCCAGGGAACGCCCGACGCGGACGTGCCCTCATGGACGGTGAGCCTGCTGGAACTGACAGTGGACGCACCTTCGCACTGGCAGGTGCTGGGACCGCTGCTGTGGGCGGAGCTGGAGCGAACCCACGTCATGGAGCGCACCGGCCGCGCGCAGGGACTTCAGCGCAGGCGCATCCGGCTGGATGGCTCCATCCCAGGCCCCGCGACGCTCTGAATCTGCGCGGGAGCGCCTGAGCGCCGGGCCCTTCTGGCCGTCCCCGCTGGGGCGGCAACTGCGCGCGCTCCCGGAGCCCTTCGGGCTTCCACGGGAGAGCGTCTCTTCCGTCCGGAGCGAGGCGCCTCGATGAACCACCGAGGCGTCATCCACCCGCGCCGACTACTCCTCGAGGATGAACTTGCGCGGGTTCTGCCCGATGCCGTTGACGCGGACCTCGTAGTGGAGGTGCGGGCCCGTGGAGCGGCCGGTGTTGCCGACGGCGGCGATGTGCATGCCGCGCTTCACCCTGTCGCCGGCCTTCACCAGCATCTTCGACAGGTGGCCGTAGCGCGTCTTGATGCCGTAGCCATGGTCGATGACGAGCACGTTGCCGTAGCCGCCCTCCAGGCCCGCGAACACCACCGTGCCGTCCGACGGCGCGAAGACTTCCTTGCCGTGCGGCGCCGCGATGTCCATGCCGCCGTGCATGACGCGGTCCGCGGTGTACGGGTCCAGGCGCGAGCCGAAATCGCTCGTCACCCAGCCGCGCGCGGGCCAGATGGACGGCGTGGAGGCCAGCAGCGACTTCTGGTCCTGGAAGTAGGCCTGCAACTCCTGGAGGCTCTGCTCCTGGCGGGTGGCCTCCGCGCTCAGCCGGTCCAACCGGCCCATCAGCGCCTTGGGCGTCTCCGTGGACGTCAGCTGCGTGAATTGCGTGTCGGTGGCCGGCGCGGACGTGCCCGCCTCGGGCTCCGTCGGGCCCATGGCCAGGTTGCGCTGAGGATCGGACAGCAGCGTCACCGCGCGCAGCTTCTGGTCGAAGCGCTCCACCCGGTCCAACGTGGAACCAATGTGCTCGATGCGCTCACGCACCGACTTGA
Organism: Myxococcus sp. NMCA1; assembly: GCF_026810205.1. NCBI lineage: Bacteria > Pseudomonadati > Myxococcota > Myxococcia > Myxococcales > Myxococcaceae > Myxococcus > Myxococcus sp. NMCA1. Next base: position 6,877,890 of record NZ_CP113950.1, read on the forward strand.
GCTGCGAGCGCAGCGTCAGGTTCTCTTCGCGAAGGATGCGGTTCTCGGAGGCGTCCGCGGCCACCTGGAAGTAGTGCACGCTCGCACCCACGCCCAGTCCCACCACGAGCATCAGTCCCATCCCCACCTGGGTGAGAAAGGACCGCTGGATGGTGTACCGCTTGACCGGAGCGTCATGGTCCGGAATCACCATCAGTGTGAAGGACTTTTTCGCCACGGGACAGCTCCCCTGCTTGCGTGGGACTACTGGCGAAGCAAGCTAAGTCGCTTGCTCTCGCGCAACACCTCCCCCCGCCGCCTACCCCTCCCGCTTCGTCGCCCACCGGCATTTCGACTCGGCTGGAAACGTTGGGGCAGCTACCACTCACATTCCAAGAGTGTCAAGGTCAACAGACCCGCAGGGAGGTCTGCCGGCCACGTCCAGACTCTGGGTGTGTCAGGCCTCCACTCGCACGACGATGACGGTGATGTTGTCGTCGCCGCCACGCTCGTTGGCGAAGTCGATGAGACGCTTGGGGACCTCTTCGAAGGTCCGCGCCTTCACCACGGTTTCGTGGATCTCCCGGTCCTCCATCATGTTCGCGAGGCCGTCCGAACAGAGGAGGAAGACGTCGCCGGGCTCTGACACCAGCCCCATGACGTCCACCTGCACCTCCTCCTCGAAGCCGACGGAGCGGGTGATGATGTTCTTGTAGCGGGAGTGCTTCGCCTCTTCCGGGGTAATCATCCCCGCCTTGATCTGCTCGTTGACCAGCGAGTGGTCCTCGGAGATCTGCTGGATGAGGTCGCCGCGGATGAGGTACGCGCGGCTGTCACCCACGTGGGCGAAGAAGGCGTGCTCGTCGCGCACCACCAGGGAGATGACGGTGGTGCCCATGCCGGACAGCCGCGCATCTTCCTGCGCGGCCGTGAAGATGGCCAGGCAGGCCCGCTCCACGGCGGTGCGCAGCGCCTCCGGAATCGGAGAGTCCTGGAGGTTCGGGACGGAAAGGAAGGGGTTGTCCTTGCCTTCCCGCGCCCGGCGCATCTCTTTGTCGATGGTCTCCACCGCGATGCGGGACGCAGTGCCGCCGCCCGCATGGCCGCCCATTCCGTCGGCCACGACGTAGAGCTGGAGCTCATCATCAATGAGGAAGCTGTCCTCGTTGTGATTACGTTTGCGCCCGACATCCGTCAGGCCGGCGGAAATTATCTTCAAGCGGGAGGCCGCGGTCTGCCCTGCGGTGCTGGACACACCCGGGATGCTATGTGAGGCCCAAGGATGGGGCAAGGACACGGATGCACCTAGCGTACTTCACGCGGTGCGTCGGAGCCGCCCCCGGGGGCTCCCCTCCGGTCCAGACTCCCTGCGGGCCCGGGTCCCCAGCGCCCTGTTGGCAGAACGCACCAGGGCCTCCGCCGCTCCCAGGGCCTCACGCGTCACCTCGACACCCGACATCATCCGTGCCAGCTCCCGGGTCCGTTCCGCCCCTGCCTCCAGCACCACCACCTCCGAGACAGTGCGCTCGCCCTTGAGGCCCTTGCGGATGAGCAGGTGTGCATCCGCATAGGCGGCCACCTGCGGCAGGTGGGTGATGCAGAGCACCTGACGGTGACTGCTCACGTCCTTGATCATCCGCCCCACCACGTCCGCGATGGCGCCGCTGACGCCCGCGTCCGCTTCGTCCAGGATGTAGCACCCACCCCCGTCGCTGTCGGCCAGGGCCTTCTTGAGTGCCAGCAGCAGCCGGCTCGCCTCACCGCCAGAGGCCACCTTCGCCAGCGCTCGCGGCGGCTCGCCGGGGTTCGCGCTAAAGAAGAACTCCACGTCGTCCGCGCCGTCCGGGCGCAGCGACTCCGATGGCGTCACCCGCACCTCGAAGGCCGCCTTGCCCATGGCCAGTTGCCCCAGGCCCTCGCGCACCTGCGCGGCGAACGTCACCGCACTGGCCGTACGCGCCCGCGTCAGCGCCGTGGCGGCCTTCCGGGCCCGCTCCTCCACCTTGCGGCGGTCGGCGGCCAGCTCTTCCAGGATTTCCTTCCGGTTCTCCAGCGTGCCCAGCTCCACCTCGATTTCGCCCTGCTTCTTCAGCAGGCCATCCAGGTGCGTGCCGTGCTTGCGGCACAGACGCTTGAGCGCGTCCAGCCGCTCCTCCACGTCCGCCAGCCGCGAAGGGTCCGACTCCAGCCCCTCCACATACCGGTTGAGCCGCCGCTGCGCCTCCTCCAGCTCCGACAGCGCGGTGCTCAGCGCCTGCGCCACCGGCGCCAGCGTGGCGTCACACTTCACCGATTCGTGCACCAGCCCCAGCGCGCGGCCCACCGTCTCCACGGCGGACTGCTCCTCGCCGGACACCAGCAACTCCGCTTCCGAGGCGTGGCGCTTGAGCTTCTCCGCGCCGCCCAGCCGCTTGCGCTCCGCGTCCAGCCGCGCGTCCTCGCCGGCCTCCGGGTCCAGGCGCGTGATTTCATCGAGTTGGAAGCGCAGGAACTCGGCGCGCTCGCGCACCTTCGCCTCGTCTCCGCCCAGCGCCTCCATGCGCGCGTCCACCTCGCGCAGGCCGGTGTACTCCCGGAAGAAGGCCGCCAACACCTCCTCCAGGTTGCCGTACCGGTCGAGCAGCACCCGGTGCAGGCCCGAATCAAAGAGGCTGACGTGCTCGTGCTGACCGGCGATGTCCACCGCCCCGCGCGTGAGCCTGCCCAGCACGCCCACTGTCACCAGTGAGCCGTTGACGTAGGCCTTGCCGCGCCCGGTGCGTCCCAGCACCCGGCGCACCAGCACCTCTTCCCCCAGGTCCGGCAAGCCCAGCTCCTCCAGCCGGCTCTCCAACGCGGGAGTCCGCGCGAAGACGCCCTCCACGGACGCCTCCTCACAACCGGCGCGAATGACATCCGCGTCGGCGCGCCCCCCGAGCAAAAGGCCCAGTGCATCCACGAGGATGGACTTGCCCGCACCTGTCTCACCCGTGAGGACGGTGAGGCCGGCTCCGAACGCCACCTCCACCTCCTCGATCACCGCCACGTTCGAAATCCGCAGACCCAGCAGCACGCGCGCCCTCCAATGTCCGTACGACGGCCCTGGTACCTGAACACCCTAGCAGGTCCGACTGACACTGCACAGGCGTTCGGGTTGAGCGCACGGATGGCGGGCGGGAGGGGAAGGGGCCTCGTTGGGGCCCCAACCTCGCAAGTCCTCAGATTTCCGTGAAGAGCTCCTGGATGTCCTGCTCCGTGAGGGTGCGGCCCAGCTCGTCACCTTCCCCGCCGAGCACGCCAGCGGCCAGCTCCCGCTTGCGGCGCTGGAGGGCGAGGATCTTCTCCTCCACGGTCCCGCGGGTGATCAGCTTGTAGCTGATGACGGCGCGCGTCTGCCCGATGCGGTGCGTACGGTCCGTGGCCTGGTCCTCCACGGCGGGGTTCCACCACGGGTCGAAGTGGATGACGTAGTCGGCCGCGGTGAGGTTCAAGCCGGTGCCGCCCGCCTTGAGGGAGATGAAGAAGAGCGGCGGACCGTCCGGGTTGTTGTACTCGTCCACCTTGCCCATGCGGTCCTTGGTGCGACCGTCCAGGTAGAGGTAGCGCAGGCCCTTCTTGTCCGCCTCCTGCTTCAGCAGCTCCAGCATCTCCGTGAACTGGCTGAAGACGAGCGCGCGGTGGCCTTCCGCCACCAGGTCCTCCACCAGTTGGAGGAAGCGCTCCACCTTCGCGCTGGGCGGCATCAGGGTGCCGGGCGGCATCTTGAGCAGGCGCGGATCGCAGCACACCTGACGCAGGCGCATCAGCGCGGCCAGAATCGACACGCGGCTGCGCTTGAAGCCCACCTTCTCGATGCTCTCGTGCACCTTGCGGCGGCTCTCATCCAGCACCTCGCGGTAGAGCGCGGCCTGACCGGGCTCCATCTCGCACCAGGCGACGCTCTCCGTCTTCGGCGGCAGGTCCTTGGCCACCTCCGTCTTCAGGCGACGCAGGATGAAGGGCTGGATGCGGCGGCGCAGCCGGTCCTTCGCGGTGCTGTCGTTGGCCACCTGGATGGGCTGCTCGTAGCGGTCCCCGAAGCCATCCGAGCTGCCGAGGAAGCCCGGCATCAGGAAGTCGAAGATGCTCCAGAGCTCCGACAGGCGGTTCTCCAGCGGCGTACCGGTGAGCGCCAGACGCGTCTCGCTGGGGAGCGCCTTGCACGCCTGCGCGGTGGCGCTGCCCGCGTTCTTGATGTTCTGCGCCTCGTCCAAAATGATGTAGCGGAAGCCCACCTGGGACAGCTGGTCCAAATCACGGCGGACCAGCGCGTAGGACGTGAGGACCAGGTCCATGCCCTTCAGGTCCTCTGCCCGCTCCTTGCGGTCCTGACCGTGCCACACCATCGTCTTGAGGCCCGGCGTGAAGCGCTCGGCCTCGCGCTCCCAGTTGGCCAGCACGCTGGTGGGCGCCACCACGAGCGACGGCTTACGCCCCTCGTCGTTGGCCACCTTCTGCATCAGGCTGAGCGACTGGATGGTCTTACCCAGACCCATGTCGTCCGCGAGGATGCCGGACAGGCCGTGGCGGCGCAGGAACCAGAGCCAGGACAGGCCCGCCTCCTGGTAGTGGCGCAGCGTGGCTTGGAGCCCATCGGGCACGCCCACCTTCGGCACGCCCGCCGTCTCGCGCAGCTCCAGCATCGCCTGGCGCGCCTTGGCCTCCACCTCGGTGAACTCCCCCAGGTCCGCCAGCAGGTCCAACGCGACGGCCTGGTGCAGCGGCAGCCGCGTGCGCGAGCGGCCCGGCAGCGCGCCGGCTTCCTCGAGCAGGTCCGCCACGCGCTTGATTTCGACGGGGTCCGCCTCCGCGAAGGTACCGTCCTTCAGGGGGACGAAGCGGCGGCCGGAGTCCAGCCACATTCGCACCGCGCCCAGGTCCACGGCCTGGTCGTCGGTGACGAACTCCGCATCCAGGTCGAACCACTGCACGCCGCTCATGCCCACGCGGATGCGCGGCTTGAGCTTGGGACGCAGGCGCACCTTGGGGGCCTGCACGCCAAAGCGCTCCCAGTCCTCGGGGAGCGAGGCCAGGCCCCGGGCCCAGAACTCCAGCGCGGTGTCGGCCGTGGCGTCGAAGACCTGCGCCTGCGGCTCGAAGCGCAGGCCCAAGTCCAGCAGCAGCTTCCCCGCGCCGCGCTCCAGCTCCTCGCGACGCCGGTACAGCTTGCGGCTGTCCCCGCCCACGCCGCTGGCATAGCCCAGGTGCGTGGCAGTGGGGGACACCGGCACCGTCGTCTGGCCGTACTTGGCGGCCAGTTGCACCTTCACGCGCTCGGGGTTGCCTTCCAGCATGAGCATGAAGCGAGGCTCCACGGCCTCGTCCACGTCGATGTCGTCCGCCTTCAGCGCCATGCGGAAGCGCGGCAGGTGCGCGGCAAAAAAGGTCAGCACCCGGTCCAGCTGCCCCGTGGGGAAGGACATGCTGGGCTCGAGCAGCCACTTGCGCAGCAGCCGCGGCGGGAAGTCCGGCTCCACCGGGTGCAGGTTCTGGCCCTGGATGACCCAGGTGCGCCGGCCCGACAGGAGGATGACGTCCTTGAGCGCGTAGCTCGCGTTGTCCGGGAAGAGCAGTTCGATGCGCGCGGTGGCGCCGTCCGGGCGGGACTCCAGATGAATCTGGGGCCGCACCGGCACCTCGGTGTCGATGAGCGCCGTGCCACGGTAGATGACGCGGCGGTGGCGCAAGAGCTCCAGCGCCTCGCTCAGCTCCTCGTCGGACAGGACCAGGCGCGAGTCATAGCGGTGCTCGTGGCGCGACAGCAGCATGAAGACGCGCTCGTCCGCGGGGGAGATGCGGCCCCCCGTCTGCAGCAGCCGCTTGACGTGGATGGGCCCCTTCGTCTGCGCGTCCTGCCGGCGAACGTCGATGATCCACTGCCGGATGCTGCCGTTCCCCGTGCTGGCGGCCGTGAGGCGGTAGAAGAATTCGTAGTCGGGCTGAGAAGACAGACCGAGCCAGCTCTCCACCTTGGCCAGGGCCGGGAGGCTGACCGGGTCGCCGCTCGACGGCACCGGCTCCACATGAGGCTCGTCATCGACGACGACGTCCTTCGGCTCGGGAGCGGCGGCGACGGGCTCGGCCGGGCGAGGCGCGGGCGGACCGGGCGGACGGAAGCGCGCGGCGTAGATGAGCGCCGCGGCCACCACGTGTTTGCAGTGGGGGCCTTCGACATTCCACGACGGGCAGGTACAGGTCGACGTGGCTCGGCCGTTTCCCAGATGCAGGGCCGTCTGATACCGCTCGCCGGACGAACCGGCGACCTGGGCGCTGATGCGGTCCCCTTCACGATTGAGGCCGAAAACGCGGCGCGACTCCGCCACCTCTCGCCCCTGCTTGAAGGTCGTGGGTTGAACTTCGGCCTTCAGGGCACGGAGCCACTGGGTGTCCTGAGGCGGGAGGATCTCTCGGATATCGGCGGTGGATTGCACGGCTGGCACAGGCCCCAGGCTCCAAATCGCCAGGGAACCCGTTGAACTACCACAGCAACGAGGCTCCCGGTCGCGGGAAAAATCAATGCGTCCGCCAGCAGAATCCGCCGCTGGCATCAAGCTGTGAGAGCATCAACCCCCGCCATGGCCCGGACCGTCCGCTTTCGCGCCTCCGATACCCGCCTGCTCTTCTGGAAGGCGTCCGGCGCGCCGAGCCGACGCGCCGCCCCTCCCCCCAGAGGCGGGACGCCCCCCGTGAGGCCATTCCGCTGGGCGAATGCCCCCTGCGGGCAGGGGTCCGTCGCCATGGCGACAGGGCAGGCTGCCGTCCGAGCCCCCCGTCCCCCGGTCCTCCCCTTCCCCGCCCCACCGTTTCTCATCCCCCCGCTGGAGCGCACGCCATGACCCCGCCCGTCCCGAGCCTGACCGACACCACCCTCGTCGCCGACCTGAACGCCCGGCTCCGGGACGTGCCGGACTTCCCCAAGCCCGGCATCGTCTTCAAGGACATCACCCCCGTGCTGGCGGACCCGCGCCTGTTCGGCCGCGTCGTCAACGCCATGTCGGCGCCCTTCCGGGGACAGCACGTCACGAAGGTGGTGGGCGTGGAGGCACGAGGCTTCCTGCTGGGCGCGCCCATCGCGCTCGCCCTCAACGCGGGCTTCGTACCCGCGCGCAAGCCAGGGAAGCTGCCGCACCGCTCGGTGGTGGAGCGCTACTCCCTGGAGTACGGCTCCGACGGCGTGGAGATGCACGAGGACGCCATCCTCCAGGGGGAGCGGGTGCTCGTCGTGGATGACGTGCTGGCCACGGGAGGCACGGCAGAGGCCACCGCGAAGCTGGTGTCCCGGCTCGGCGGCGAGCTGGTGGGCTTCAGCTTCCTCCTCAGCCTGGACTTCCTCGAAGGCCCCAACCGCCTCGGGCGCGAGCGCGTGACGACGCTGCTGTCTTTCTGATTGGCGCGTGCCGACCGCGAAGCGCTCCGGCATCTCCCACCGGAGCGCGACGCCGCGCTCGGACTACGGCACGCCCACGGGGATGAGCGGCGAGCAACCGAGGTGCGCCGGCATGCAGTACGAGCGGCTCGGGCCCGGGCAGCACACCTGCGAGCCCGCACATGTCAGGCTCGCCGAGCACTTCGGACGGCAGGGAGGCACGTACGACTTCAGTTGCATGTGAACGTCTCCTGCCGGGGTCATCCCGGGAAAGCAGGAACAGGATACTGCGCGAAACATGAATTGATTGAGCCAGCGGCCCTCCGTCCGGCCGGAACGGCCCCTGCCGTGTTGCCTGCTGACATGCGGGCCGGGCCTGCGCACCCTCCGACGAGAACCAACCAATGCTTCCACGGAGGGGACGACATGCCGGAAGTACACACCCGCGGCGGCGCCCGCATCCGCTACGACGACGTGGGCCAGGGCGAGCCCGCGCTTCTCTTCATCCCAGGGTGGTGCACCACCCGAGCGAGCTTCCAGAAGCTGCTTCCCCGCTGCTCCGCCTTCCGCCGTGTCCTGTCCGTGGACATCCGGGGGCACGGCGAGTCCGAAGGTGGCGGCACCGACTTCGACAGCACCACGGTGCTGGAGGACCTGCTCGCGGTCGTGGAGACCAGCGGCGCGCGGCACATCGTCCCCGTGGCAATGTCCCACGCGGGCTGGTGGGGGCTCGACCTGCGACGGGCGTTGGGCCCCGCGCGTGTGCCGCGGATGGTGCTGCTGGACTGGATTGCCACCGAGCCCACCCCGGCCTTCCTCCGCGCCGTGCGCGGGCTCCAGACGGAGCGCTGGAGCGAGGTGCGAGACGGCTTGCTCCAGGGCTGGCTGGAGGGGCTCGACGACGACGCCATCCGCCGCTTCGTGCGCGACGACATGGGCGCGTTCGACGAAGCCATGTGGGCCCGGGCCGGGCGGGAGATTGAAGCGGCCTACGCCCGCGAGGGCTCTCCGCTGCGAGCGCTCGCGGCGCTGGAGCCGATGCCGCTCACGATGCACCTGTACGCGCGGCCAGAGTCACACGACTACCTGGCGGCGCAGGTGGACTTCGGCGCGGAGCATCCGGGCTTTCACGTGCTGAAGCTCCCCGCCACCAGCCACTTCCCGGTGCTGGAGGTGCCAGCGATGGTGGCCGCGGGCATCGAGGCGCTCGTCTCCGCGCGAGAGGTCCCCATCCACGCCAGCGCCGTTCCAGCCTGAGGCGGCGCGGGGACTACCGCAGCCCCAGGGCCTCCTTCATGCCATCGGTGCGCTCCCGGGCGCGCCGCATGGCGATGCGGTTGAGCTCGGGGTCCACGGGCAACGGCATCCACGCCAGGTACCGGGCACCGGAGCCGCCTTCTTCGGCCTGCGCGCTCGCGACGACCATCGTCCGGTGCTGGAAGGCCTCTTCCCAGGGGCCGCACCCCAACATGGAGAACTTCTTCACGGTGTCGTCCTTCGCCTGCGTCCAAGCGATGCAGGGGAATTCGGAGCAGTCCACCGCCACCACGTCGAGCCCCATGCCGCACTCGTTGGCGGCACGGAAGGCCACACGCTCGAAGCCCTTCGGCGTGAAGGGCTCCGGCAACTCGGGCGCGAAGGCGAGGGGCCGGTCTTCGGGCGCCGTGTCCTGCGCGGGCGCAGCCGGGACAGCCGCAGCGGGTTCCGGGAGCCTGCGAAGCACGGTGGCTTCACGTGCCGCCGAGGGCGTTGTCACGGCAGCCTCCCGCCTCGGAGCCTCCGACGACCGCGGTGCGGCGCGCGCATCGGACGGAGTGGGTGCGACGACGGTGGGCGCCTGGACGGCGGCACCCCCTGCCGGCACCTGCGAAGTGACGGAGTCCCTGCTGAACCAGACCCCGGCGGAGAATGCCAGGGCCACGACGAGCCCCCACAGCGCGAAGCGAAGCAGTTTCATGGCCACACCTCATTCATCGAGGATGAACTTCACGGGGTGCCCCGCCGCGCCGAAATAGCCCGCGGGCACGTCCTTGCCGGGGACGAGCGTGAGCGCCGCTCCCTTCTTCTTGAGGACCCCTCGCTTCAGGGGCTTGCTCTTTCCCGGCAGCCCCACGGAGACCTCATAGGTTCCGGAGTCACTGCGAGTCGCCTGCAGGCGCAATGCGCCCCTCCAGTCGGGCCAGCGCACCTGGACCTCGCTTCCGGACTCGACGCGGAGGGCGTTTGTCCCCCGGCCATCTTGCACCTGCAGGGCGACCATCTTCGCGTCGCAGAAAGCGGGCGGGTCATTGGGGCCGCACGGCGGCGGAAGGGCCCAGGTGACGCCCGGCACGCCCAGGCAGAGTCCCACCAGGAATCCAGACAGCACCACGGCGCGACAGCGACGGGCGGTTCGTGTCATGCGCTCCACGCTAGCAGCGCCTTGGGGCCCTTCCACATTCGGGCCCTCGCCCCCAGGGGCAGGTGGGATTGACGCCCTTGCCCGCCCTGTTTATAAGTTGGTCAAACAACTAATAAACATCCCACCATGCCCCGTCCATCCAACACCGAGGAGCGCCGTCAGCAGATTGTCGCGGGCCTGCTGAAGGTCATGTCGGAGCGCGGTTACGAGCGCGCCTCCGTGGGCGAAATCGCGAAGGCGGCGGGGTTGAGCCCGGGGCTGGTGCACTACCACTTCAGCGGCAAGCAGGAGATTCTCCTCTCGCTGGTGGAGCAGTTGGCGGCGCAGGCGCGGCAGCGGGTGGCGACGCGGCTGGAACGGGTGAAGGGCCCGGACGCCCGAGCCCGCGTCGATGCCTTCGTTGAGGCCTTCCTCGCCACGGGCGACGACGCGGCCCCGGCGGCCGTCGCGAGCTGGGTCACCATCAGCGCGGAGGCCATCCGGCAGCCCGAGGTTCGGGCCATCTACGAGCAGGTGGTGCGCGCCGACCTGGAGCACCTGACGTCACTCGTCGCCGCCGTGGTGGGACGGCGCAAGGCGCCCGCGCTGGCAGCCGGGCTGTTCGCCGCCGTGCAGGGCTACTTCGTGCTCGCCGCCAGCGTCCCGGGCCTGGTCCCCGCGGGCTCCGCCGCCAGCACGGTGAAGCGCATGGCCGCGGGGCTGATGGACTCGGCCGGCGCGAAGGAGGACGCATGAAGACGGCCACGAAGCTGGGGCTGCTCTCCAGCCTCTACCTGTCGCAGGGGCTGCCCTTCGGTTTCTTCACCCAGGCCCTGCCCGTGCTGCTGCGCCACCAGGGCCTGTCGTTGCCCTCCATCGGCCTGGCGCACCTGCTGGCGCTGCCCTGGGCGCTCAAGTTCCTCTGGGCCCCGACCATGGACCGGCACGGTTCGGCGAGGTGGGGCCGGCGGCGTGGCTACATCCTGCCGCTGCAGTTCCTGTCGTCGGGGATCCTGCTCGCGCTCGCGCTCCCCGAGGGAGGCCTGGACATGCGGCTGCTGATGGCCGCGGTGCTGGGCATCAACCTCCTGGCAGCCACGCAGGACGTGGCCACCGACGGGTTGGCGGTGGAGCTGCTCGCGCCAGCCGAGCGCGGCTGGGGCAACGGCGTCCAGGTGGCGGCCTACCGCGTCGGGATGATTCTGGGCGGCGGCGTGATGCTCGCCGTCTTCGACGCGGTGGGCTGGCGCCCCACGTTCCTCGCGCTGGGCGCACTGCTGCTCCTGGCCACCGTGCCCATTGCCCTCTTCCGCGAGCCCCCCACCGAGCCGCCGCCCGCGCAGAGCCTGGGCCTGCGGTGGTGGCTGAAGCGGCCGGGGGCCGGCGCGTGGCTCACGCTGCTCGTCGTCTACAAGGCGGGTGAAGCCCTGGCCACCGGGATGCTGCGCACCTTCCTGGTCGACGCAGGCCTGTCGCTGACAGCCATCGGCTGGATGTTGGGCGGCGTGGGCTTCACCGCGGGACTCGTGGGCGCGCTGCTGGGCGGCGGCCTGGTGGTGCGGCTCGGACGACGACGTGCGCTGCTCGTCTTTGGAGGCATCCAGGCCGGAGCGGTGCTGCTCTACGCCCTGGCGGCCCAAGGCCCTACGTCCCTGCCCCTGCTCACCCTCGTCTGCGGCGTCGAGCACGTCGCCAGCGGCATGGCCACCGCGGCCGTCTTCACCGCGATGATGGACGCATGCCGGCCGGACCACGCCGCCACGGACTACACCGTGCAGGCATCCCTGGTGGTGCTGGCCACGGGCGTCGCCGCCGCGCTGAGTGGTTTCAGCGCCCAGGCCCTTGGCTACGCCGGCCACTTCATACTGGCCGCGTTCCTGTGCGCGGCGGGCACGCTGTACGCCGCCCTCACCTTCCACCCGCCCCGGAGCCTGGCCTCCGCGGCCGCTCCCGAGGTGTCGTAATGACCATCGCCGTCTACGCCGGCAGCTTCGACCCCGTTACCGCCGGCCACATGTCCGTCGTCCGGCAGGCGGCGCGCCTCTTCGGCCACGTCGTCGTGGTGGTGGCCGTCAACCCGGACAAGGAGAGCCTGCTGTCCGCCGATGAACGCGTGGCCCTCCTCCGTGAAGCCGTGGCGCACCACCCCAACGTCACCGTGGCCCGAACGCAGGGGCTCATCGTCGACTTCGCGCGGGACATTGGCGCCAGCGTCCTGCTGCGCGGCGTGCGTGGTGCCACGGATGCCCAGTTCGAGACGACGCTGGCGCAGAACAACCGCGCGCTGGCGCCCGAGCTGTCCACCCTCTTCCTTCCAGCCGAAGCCCACCTGGCCGAGGTGAGCAGCAGCGGACTCAAGGCGCGCGTGGCGCGCGGCGAGGACGTTTCCGCCTTCTGTCCACCGGCCGTCGCGGCGAAGCTTCGGGAGCGACTCGACCCTTCCCTCCGGAGCCTGCCTTGAGCCTGTCCTTCATCACCCTTGGCATCGGCGACGCCTTCTCCGCCCTGCGCTATTCGTCCTGCTTCGCCGTGGAGGCGGAGGACCAGGTCCTGCTGGTGGACTGCCCGCACCCCATCCGGAAGATGATGCGCGAGGCGTCCGAGTCCTCCGGCGTGCCCCTGGACGCGGACCGCGTCAGCGCCGTGGCCCTCACCCACCTGCACGCGGACCACGCGTCGGGCCTGGAGAGCCTGGGCTACTTCTCCTTCTTCGTGCTGCAGCGGAAGCTGGAGGTGCTGGCCCACCCCGCTGTCGCGGACCGGCTGTGGGAAGGCAACCTGGCCGCGGGCATGGAGTGCCTCATCGAGCGGCGCGGGGAGCCCCCCAACGACAAGCACTTCGAGGACTACTTCGACCACACGCCGCTCTCCACGGAGACCGCCGTGCGGCATGGGCCCTTCCTCATCGAGAGCCGGATGACGTACCACCACGTGCCCACCACCGCGCTGCGCATCCACGCGGGGGGCCGCTGCCTGGGGTACAGCGCGGACACCGCCTTCGACGAGGGCCTCATCGACTGGCTCTCCACGGCGGACCTCATCATCCACGAGACGAACTACGGCGTGCACACGCCCTACGAGAAGCTGGCGGCGCTGCCCGCCGAGCTGCGCGCCCGGATGCGGCTCATCCACTACCCGGATGACTTCGACACCAGCGCGAGCGTCATTGAGCCGCTCGCGCAGGGCCGGCGCTACAACGTCTGAGGCGCGAGCGAGCGCCCGGGAGATTCCACCCCGGGCGCCCGGTGCCGTCAGGCGCTACTGCGAGAAGATGACCAGCGAGTAGGGACCGATGGCGAACGACGCGTTGTGCGACAGGCCGTCCTTCGCGCCACTGTAGGCCACGGTGTCAATCGACGCCGTGTTGCCGAAGTCGCCCGAGTACCCGTTCCAGTCGCTGTTGAAGCGCGAGTACCACATGCCCCCGCGCGGGAAGCCGATGTTGTAGCTGGGGAAGTACGTGCCGCTGAAGTTGGCGACGATGACGACGTCATCCCCGGGCCCGCCGCTCTCCCAGCGGTGGTACGCAATCACCTTGCCGCTGTTGTTGACGTGGTGGACGTTGACGTTGCCGCCGCGCAGGCCGCGCGTGTTGTTGAACCAGTTTCGGCGCAGGCGGATGAGGTCGCGGTACAGCGTCCGGATGCCGCCGTAGGTGCTGTTCTTGCCCCAGTCCACCGGGTCCGTGTCCTGGAAGTAGCCGTCCTCGAGGAACTCCTGGCCCTGGAAGATCATCGGGATGCCGGGCGAGGTGAAGACGACGCCCGCCGCCAGCGTGGAGCGCTTCTTGGCGGCCCAGCTGCCCGCGTTGCCCGGCCAGATCTCCTCCGGGACGCGCGCCTTGCCGTTGGCCACTTCATCGTGGCTCTCCGAGTAGATGACGCGCGCGGTGTGCCGCCCGCTGTAGCGCTGGGTGATGGCGTTCTTCACCGAGTTCATGTCACGGCCGCTGTCGTTCGACGCGATGACCGCCGCGCGGATGGCGTGCACGAAGTCGCCGCCCCACTGCGAGTCGAAGTCCGCGCCGCCCGCGGTGTCGGACGAGGAGGCGTTGGTGATGGAGTCACCGCCGCCGAAGTCCTCGGCGATGCTGATCTTCCAGGGCTGCGTGGAGTTGATTTCCCGGTTGATGGAGCGGAACACGCGCCACGCGTCGGGGATGGCGGTGGCGTCGCTGCCATTCTGCGTGCGCATGTACTTGGTGGCGTCCCAGCGCAGGCCGTCGCCACGGAAGTTGTGAAGCAGGTTCATCATCGAGTCGCGGATGTACGCGCGAACCTCGGGGCGGCCGTAGTCCGGACGCGTGTCACCCCACGGCGTGCTCTTGCGCGAGTCGTTGTAGAAGTACTCGCCGCCCGAGCCCAGGCAGTCGCCGCTGTAGCACCACATGGGCAGGTCGCTGGGGCCGTAGTGGTTGTGCACCACGTCGAAGATGACGCCGATGCCGCGCATGTGCGCCTCATCCACGAAGCGCTTCATGTCGTTGGGGTGGCCGTAGGCGCTCTCGGGCGCGAACGGGAAGGCCGCGTTGTAGCCCCAGGAGAAGTCACCGGCGAACTCGTACGCGGGCATGACCTTGACCATGTTCGCGCCCAGGTCGCGGACGTGGTCGAGCCTGGCGATCGCGCTGTTCCAATTGCCGGGGCCCCAGCCGGGCGAGTCATTGAACGTGCCGACGTGCAGTTCGTAGATGATCATCTCGTTGAAGGCCGGTGTGCTGAACTGCTGCGCGTTCCACCAGTACTCGCCGTGGTCGTAGATGATGCTGGAGCCAGTGGAGTTCTCCTGCCACGCCGAGCGGGGGTCCGCCCGCCACGCGTCGCTGCCCCACTGGTTGCGGGTGATGAACTTGTACTTCTGGCCCTTCACGGCGCCGGCCACGTCGCCGGAGAAGTTGCCGTTGAACTCGTTGCCCAGCTCAATCCAGGTGCCCCAGCCGTTGAAATCGCCGGAGACGAACACCCGGCTCGCCAGCGGCGCCCAGGTACGGAACGTGGTGCCACCCGCATAGACGGTGGCGCCCATGCCGGGCCGCGTGGACGAACTGAGCTGCTGGCTGATGACCGCCGTCTCTTCCGTGGAACCTTGCTGCTCTTCGAGCGCGGACTCCCCACAGCCGGCAATCACACCGGCCAGCAGGAGCGCACTCCACCTGTTGCTGTGCCTCATGGATGACAACCTCCCTTGGTCAGGGAGCGTCCTAGCAACCGGCGTAAATCCCGCGCAAACGGCTCTGCACGGAATCTGTAATTTTCCACCATGACGGGCTGCATCAAATGTTTCAGCCAGCACACCTGCTCCTCCCCTGTGCGACACGGCGTGTGATGTCCCCGGCGCTCGCCATCGACGCCTGAGTGCGATACGCCCCACACGTTGCGCCCCACCCAGGGAGCGCGCTGGGGAGAGCGACGCACGATGACGAAGAAGACAGCGCTGGCCCGACGTGAGGCCCTGCTCGCGTTGGCCGCGGTCCTTGCCAGCGGATGCGCCACGAGCGCCCCCTCCCCCACGCCAGCACCGCCTTCCGGCACGGTGCGCCTGACGCTCCTTCACCTGGCGGACGTCTACCAGGTCCAGGCCGTCGAGGAAGGAAGGGGGGGCATGGCCCGCGCCGCCACGCTGCGCAAGCAGGTGCTTCGCGAGAGCCCCCACGTCCTGACGCTGATGGGGGGCGACACGCTGTCTCCGTCCGTGGAGTCGTTGGTGGAGGTGGACGGAGAGGCGCTCAAGGGCCGGCACATGGTGGCCGCGTGGAATGCGTTCGGCCTGGACTACGCGGTGCTGGGCAACCACGAGTTCGACTTCGGCGACGACGTGCTGCGTGAGCGCATCCGCGAGTCCCGCTTCACGTGGCTCGGGGCCAACGTGCAGGACGCGAAGTCCGGGGGCCTCTTCGCGGGGGTCCAGGCCTCCGCGGTGCGGGAGTTGGGCG
This sequence comes from Myxococcus sp. NMCA1, assembly GCF_026810205.1. Taxonomy (NCBI): domain Bacteria; kingdom Pseudomonadati; phylum Myxococcota; class Myxococcia; order Myxococcales; family Myxococcaceae; genus Myxococcus; species Myxococcus sp. NMCA1. Next base: position 6,893,565 of record NZ_CP113950.1, read on the forward strand.
GCATCAAGCTCGGCCTCTTCGGCGTGGTGCTCCAGGAGACGAAGGGCACCACGAAGGCCGGCAAGGACACGCGCTTCGGGGACGTCTGCGAGGCGGCCCGGGGCGAGGTGGCGAAGCTGCGCGAGGCCGGCGCCCAGGTGGTGGTGGCCCTCACCCACCTGACGGCGGACCAGGACCGGGCGCTCACCCGCTGCGTCAAGGTGGACGCGGTGCTCGGGGGGCATGACCACGAGGCGCTGGAGGACCGCAGCACGGGCACGCCCATCTTCAAGGTGGCGGCGGACGCGGTGGACCTGGGCCGGCTCACGCTGGACGTGGACGCGGCGACGGCCACGGTGCGCCAGGTGACGTGGCAGACGCTGCCAGTGACGCGGCAGGTGCCGGAGGACGCGGCCTTCAACGCGGCCATGCAGCCCTATGCCGCGCTGTTCAACCGGCTGTCCGAGCACGTGGGCCGCACCCCGGTGGCCCTGGAAGCGCGGGCCGCGCTGGTGCGCACCCAGGAGACGAACCTGGGCTCGTTCGTCGCGGATGCGTTCCGCGCGGCGGCCAGGGCGGACGTGGCGCTGGTCAACGCCGGGGCGCTGCGCGCGGACGCGGTGCTGCCCGCGGGTGGTGTCACCCGGCGGGATTTGCACGCCATCCTGCCGTACGCGGATGAGCTGGTGGTGCTGGAGGTGAAGGGGGACACGCTGCGCGCGGCGCTGGAGAACGGCGTCAGCCTCAGCCGCGAGGACTCACGGCCGGGCCGCTTTCCGCAGGTGTCCGGGATGGAGTTCACCTTCGATTCGGACCGGCCCGCCGGACAGCGGGTGCTGGGCGTGAAGGTGGGCGGCAGGCCGCTGGACAAGGCAGCCACGTACCGGCTGGCGACGCTGAGCTTCCTCGCCAGCGGCAAGGACGGCTACGACATGCTGCGGAACCAGCCATCCACGCCGGCCAGGGTGACGGGTAACTCGCCCCTGGACGTGCTGGCGGAGGCGTTCCGCACCGGCACGCCGTTGCCGCATGCCCAGGCGGATGGCCGTATCTCCCGGCTCGGCACTGGCGCCCTGGCTCCCGACGCGCGTCAGCCGCCCGCGCCGCTGAAGTAGGACGGGGCGCGGCGCTCAAGGCGCCGTCCAGCCTCGCACGCGATACACCGCACGCCCCGCCAGCTCGCGCAGGGCGTCGGTGCTCAGGTTGAGGGCCCCAGACCTCGGCAGCCAGCTCATGCGCCGCAGCGGCGTGTTCGACGCCCGCGAGTCCACCGGCAACAGGTCAGGACGCAGCCCCACCGCCGCGAAGCAACCCGCGGCGCGCGGCATGTGCGCGGCGCTCGTCACCAGCAGCAGGGACTTCCACCCTCGCTCCTGGATGATGCGCGCGGACTCCACCGCGTTCTCCCGTGTATTACGGCTGCGCCCCTCCGTGACGATGCGCTCCTCCGGAATCCCCCACTGCTGGAGCTGCCGGAGCAGCACGTCCGCCTCCACCACCGCCTCGGGCCTCGGGTCCAGCGAACCGCCGGAGAGGAGCACCTGCCGAGCCCGGCCTTCGCGCAGCAGCTCGAAGCCCCGCAGCACCCGCTCCGCCGCCGCGTTGTACTCCGGCACGCCGGTGCGCTCCGTGGCGGCCGGATCCAACCCGCCCCCCAGGACGATGACGGCGTCATACGTGGCCCCCGGCTGGAAGGACCGCACCGCCCCCGCCTCCGTCGCCCGCATCAGCCCCATGGCCACCGGCTCGATGGAGAAGGCGTACAGCACCACTCCGCCCAGCACACTCAGCACCTGCGACAGCCGCTCACGTCGCCGCCGCAGCCCCCAGGCCACCAGCCACAGCAGCAGCGCCCAGGAGAGCGGCGCCAGCAGCAGGTCCAGCACCTTCGACAGGAACAGGAACACGGCGCCCTTCAGCGCTCGCCCCAGTGGAGCTTCTGCCGGAGGATGGAGAAGTAGGCCACCTTCGGGTTGCGCACCAGGTTCACCCGGTTGGGCGAGCGCACCACCTCGATGCAGTCCCCACCCTGGAGCCCGTGGCCCGTCTGCCCGTCGATGGTCAGGTACGTGTCCGCCGTCTCACTGCGCAGCGTCACCCGGATGGTCCGGTCCGCCGGCACGACGATGGAGCGCTGGGTCAGCGCATGGGAACAGATGGGCGACAGCACCGTGCAGTCCACCGACGGGTGGACGATGGGCCCCCCCGCCGACAGCGAGTACGCCGTGGAGCCGGTGGGCGTGGCCAGGATGACGCCGTCCGACTTGTAGGTGGTGATGGACACCCCGTCGATGGACGTCTCGTGGTCGGCGATGCGCGCCAGCGCGCCCTTGTTGATGACCACGTCGTTGAGGACCTCGTCCTCGATGAGCACCTTGCCCCCGCGCAGCAGGCGGCAGGTGAGCTTCATCCGGGAGTCCACCTGGAAGCGCCCCGCGAGCACCTGCTCCAGCATGGGGTACAGCTCTTCCACCGGGACTTCCGTCATGAAGCCCAGGCTGCCCAGGTTGACGCCCAGAATCGGAACCCCGCGGCCGCCGAGCAGGCGCGCCGCGTAGATGAGCGTGCCGTCACCGCCCAGCACCACCATCAGGTCCGCCCGGGTCACCAGCTCCCGGTCATCCACCCGCGGCCAGCCCAGCTCATGGGCCAGCGTGCGGTCCGCCAGCACCGACAGGTGGGGGTACCGCTCACGGATTTGAGCCGCGAGCGCTACCGCCTCGGGCTTGTCCCTCTTCGCGACGATTGCAAGGGTCTGCACGCAACCCCATCTTCTAGTCCAGGAGGGCCCCGGGCGCGCATGGGAAATGCCCGGGTGCCCGCCGGCTGACACACGTCAGGACGCCGCTTCCAGCGCCTCGCCGTCGTCCTGGGAGGACACGCGGGGCTTCATGGACCGGCCAGCCACCTCGTACTGCTTGAGCAGACGGCGGAAGTTGGAGCGGTCCACGCCCGCCGCGCGCGCGGCGCTGGAGACGTTCTGGTTGTTCTTCTCCAGCAGGGCGGACAGGTAGCGGCGCTCGAAGGCACGCATCGCCAGGCGCTTGGCCTGGGCGTACGGCAGGTGTGCCAGGCTGAACACCTCCACCGTGGAGTCCGGCTGCGGCGCGGACTGGAAGCCCGGCGGCAGGTCCTCCACGTCGATGACCTCGTTGCCCGTCAGCACCACCGCGCGCTCGATGACGTTCTCCAGCTCACGCACGTTGCCCGTCCACCGGTTGCAGGTGAGGGCTTCCATGGCGCGCGGGGAGATGCCCGTCACCTTCTTGTCCGCCTTGGAGGCGTAGAGCTTGAGGAAGTGGTGCGCCAGCAGCGGCACGTCCTCCGGTCGGTCGCGCAGCGGCGGCAGGTCGATGGTGATGACGTTGAGGCGGTAGAAGAGGTCCTCGCGGAACTTGCCCTGCTCCTTGGCGCGGGACAGGTCCACGTGGGTGGCGGCGATGACGCGCACGTCCACCTTCACCGGCTCATTGGCGCCCACGCGCTTGACCTCGCCCTCCTGGAGCACGCGCAGCAGGCGGACCTGGGTGGCCGGGGGCACGTCGCCAATTTCGTCCAGGAAGATGGTGCCGCCGTCGGCCGCCTCGAAGAGGCCCTTCTTGTTGCCGGTGGCGCCGGTGAAGCTGCCCTTCACGTGACCGAAGAGCTCGCTCTCCAGCAGCGTCTCCGTCAGCGCCGAACAGTTGACCGCCACGAAGGGCTTGTCCTTGCGCGCGCTGCGGTAGTGGATGGCGCGGGCCACCAGCTCCTTGCCGGTGCCGCTCTCCCCCTGGATGAGCACCGTGGCGGTGGAGTGGCTCACCGTCTCCACCAGCTTGAAAACGGAGCGCATCTGCGTGGACTGGCCGATGAGGTCCTCGAACTGGCTGCGGACCGTGAGGGCCTCCTCCAGCGCGCGGGTGCGGTCCTTGAGCGCCTTGCGCTCGGCCGCCTTGGCCACCGTGAGGCTGACCTCGTCGATGTTCTCGAAGGGCTTGGTGAGGTAGTCGTACGCGCCCGCCTTCACCGCCTCCACCGCCGTCTCCACGGTGGCGAAGGCCGTCATCATGATGACCTCCACGTCCGGGCGGTCGGCCTTGATGCCGCGCAGCAGGTCCATGCCGGACAGGTTGGGCATCTTGATGTCGAGGACGACCACGTCGATGGTCGGATCCTTCGCGGCCGCCAGGCCCTCCACCGCGTCGTCAATGGCCACCACCGGGTGGCCCTCGCGCTGGAGAATCTGCGTCACGGCCTTGAGGACGACGGAGTCGTCATCCACGACGAGGACTTTGGCGCGCTTGACTTGGTTCACGGCAACCTCTCGAGCTGCAGGGGGATGGGCAGAAAAACGGTGAAGCAGGAGCCTTCGCCGACCTGGGTGTCCACGTGGAAGCTGCCCCCGTGGTCCTGGACGATGCGGTAGGCAATGGAGAGCCCCAGGCCGGTGCCTTCACCCGGGGCCTTGGTGGTGAACGACGGCTCGAAGATGCGAGGCAGGTGCTTCTCCTCGATACCCGTGCCGGTGTCCGTCACCGCGAAGAAGCAGCGGTCGCCTTCGCGACCCGTCACCAGCTTCAGCTTGCCCTCACGCGTGGGCAGCGACTGGAGACCGTTCTGCAGCAGGTTGAGCACCACCTGCGCGAGCTGACCGGGGTCGCCGTACACCTTGGGCAGGCCGTCCGCGAGCCCCAGCGACAGCTCCACCGTGGGCATGGACTTGAGCTGCGCGCGGAACAGCACCGCCGCGTCCTCCACGCACTTGGACAAGTCGAAGGGCCGCCGGTCCTCCACGCGGCTGTGGCGGCTGAACTTGAGCAGGCTCTCCACGATGCGCTTGCAGCGCAGCGCGCTCTCCTCGATGAGGCCCAGCGACTCCAAATCCGCGTCGCTGCGGCCCGCGTCGCGCGACATCAACTGCGCGAAGGCGAGGATGCCGCCCAGCGGGTTGTTGATTTCGTGCGCCACCCCGCCGGCGAGCTGCCCCACCGCGGCCATCTTCTCCGTCTCGATGAGCCGCCGCGTCATCGACTGCTCCTCGGTGACGTCCCGGTAGGTGCAGACGACGCGCTCGTCCCCCGCCATGGGGTAGGCGGCCACCACGAAGGTGCGCCCGCCCTGGCGGACCTCACCCCGCGCGCCCTTGCCGCTCTCCACCGCCGCCGGCAGCGGACAGCCCGTGCACGGCTCGTTGCGGCCGAAGAGGTAGCGGTAGCACGTGGTGTCGGAGGGAATCTCCTCGATGGAGCGCCCCGCCACGTCCGCGTACGCGAGGTTCGCCCGCCGCACCGCGAAGTCCCGCGCGCGCACCACGCACAGCGGCGTCTCCATGCAGTCGAAGGACAGCTCCCACTCGCGCTTGGCCTGGCTCAGCATGCGCGTGCGCTGGGCAACGCGCTCCTCCAGGTCCGCGTTGAGCAGCTTCAGCTCCGCGTTCTGCGCCTGCGTCACCGTGTAGAGCCGCTCGTTCTCCGCCTGGAGCGCGTACTGCTCGAAGGCGCTCTTCACCGTCAGCACCAGGTGGCTGTCGTTCCAGGGCTTGGAGATGAAGCGGAAGATCTCCGACCGGTTGATGGCCTCTTCGATGGCCTGCTGGTCCGCCTGACCCGTCAGCATGATGCGCTGGGCCCGCGGCTCCTGCTGCTTCACCCGGGTAAGGAAATCGACGCCATTCATCCCCGGCATGCGGAAATCGGAGATGACCACCTCGGGGTGGAATGCCTCCACCGCCCGCAGGCCCTGCTCGGCGTCCGTCGCCGTCTCGATGTCCCAATCGCCGCGGCGCAGCACCCGGCGGATGGACTTGAGGATGTTCTCCTCGTCATCCACCAGGAGCAGCCGCCCGCGTGGCGATTCGGCCTGCTGACCGTGGACATATGCGGCTTGAGAACCCATGAATTGTTTCCGCCCCTAGACAAATGCAATGGCCCTGCCAGCAGAAACTCCCTGCCCAACAGTCTGGAATCACGGGCCTTGACATTTCCGTGGCGTGAAAAAACGCCGGGTCCAATTAGACCCATCCCCACCAAATGGGTCAATACAGACCCCGGGTCTTTGACCCGGGCTAGGTTCCGAGCGGACCGACCGGGAGCTGGGGATGTAGGCAGATGCGATCCCTGCCGTCCCGTTTGGCCTGGTAGAGGGCCTCGTCGGCCGTCAGGAGCAGCTGCTCCGGGGTGAGGACGGTGCGGTGGGGGAAGCTGGAAACCCCCAATGAGGCGGTGACTTGCAGGCTGTCCTCCACCTCCAGCCGCAGGGCGCGCAGCTCGCGGCGGACGCGCTCGGCGACGGTGAGCGCCCCGGTGAGGTGGGTGCGGGGCAGCAGCACCGCGAACTCCTCCCCGCCGTAGCGGGCCACCAGGTCCGTCTCGCGCACGCCCCGGGTGAGCGCGGCGGCCACCTCGCGCAGCACGCCGTCGCCCGCGGAGTGGCCGTACTTGTCGTTGATTTCCTTGAAGTAATCCAAGTCCAGCAGGATGAGCGACAGGGCGTCGTCGTAACGCTGGGCGCGGCGGAACTCCTCCCTCAGCCGCTCCTGGAAATGCCGGTGGTTGTGGACGCCCGTGAGGCCGTCCGTCGACGACAGCCGCTGAAGCTCGCTCACCTGGGTGGCGAGCGCCTCCATCCGGGCCTTCGCGGCCAGGGCGCGATGCACCCGGGCTACCAGTTCATCCGGCGCCCATGGGTCCAAGATGACCTCAGCGCCGCGGCGCAAGGCCTCCAGCCAGAGGGCCCTGGGTTCGGGTGGGGCCAGGAGCACCACGGGGGGACCCACCGGGCCTTCCGCGGGTATCAGGCGCTCGAGCAACCCCACGCTGGCCTGGGCGTCCTCGCCCGGACAGAGCACCACCAGCGATACCTCCCGCGCCAACCTCGGCACCTCCGGGCCGTGGGCGGTGATTCGGAGGGCGAAATCCTCCGGGCCCAGCGCACGGGCCAACCGAGGCAACGTCGACTGCGAGTCGTCCACTACCAGCAGGGTGAAGGGCCTGGAGTTCACAGTGTCCCCGCAAAATGGTGATTTCACGGTAGCATAGGCGTGCGACGGCGCGCGACCCCTACCATTGGATAAAAGCCGGATTCTCTGCTAGCGAGCCGCCAACTTCGCAGGTCCGCCCGCCGAGGTCGCTCGTGGCCCAATACCCAAGCATCAGCCTGTTCTTCCCCGCATGGAACGAAGAGGACTACGTCGAGCGTGCCGTCAGCCGGGCGCTGGAGGTCCTCCCGGCACTGACGGACGACTTCGAAATCATCGTCGTCAACGACGCGTCCACGGACCGCACCCGTGAGGTCTGTGAGGCGCTGGCCCTGAAGGTTCCCCAGCTGCGGGTCATCCATCACCCCGTGAATCTGAAGCTGGGTGGCGCCATGCGCACCGGGCTGGCGGCCTCGACGAAGGACATCGTCGTGTACTCCGATGTGGACCTGCCCTGGGACATGCGCGAGCTGGAGCGGGCGCTGCACCTGATGTCGTACCTGGAGGCGGACATGATTTGCGCCTTCCGGTTCGACCGCACGAGCGAGGGCCCCAAGCGCATCGTCTACTCGTTCGTCTACAACATGCTCATCCGGTCGCTGTTCGACATCCAGATAAAGGACGTCAACTTCAGCTTCAAGGTGATGCACCGCCGCGTGCTGGAGGCCATGGAGCTGCACAGCCAGGGCTCGTTCATCGACGCGGAGCTCGTGGTGAAGGCCATCCGCCAGGGCTTCCGTGTGTTCCAGATGGGCGTGGACTACTTCCCGCGGACGCGCGGCGTGTCCACGCTGGCCTCGCCCTCCGTCATCACGAAGATGGTGCGGGAGCTGGTGAAGCTCTATCCGAAGATGCGCGCGCCGCAGCCTCCGGTGCACCCGGTGCGCCTGCCGCCTTCCGTGCAGCAGCTCCACGCCGTGCCGCCGGGCCGCACGGCGCGAGGCTGAGCCCCGCATGACGCGCCCCCTCACGCGCCTGGTGGTGAACGCGGACGACCTGGGGCTCCATGCCTCGCTGGACGCGGGCATCCTCCGCGCGCACCGCGATGGCATCGTCACCAGCGCCACGCTGCTGGCCACGGGCCCCACCGCGCCCGAGGCCGCCGCCCGCGCGAAGGAAGCACGGCTCGCGGTGGGCCTCCACCTGGCGCTCTCCACGCGGCTGCCTCCCGCGGCGCCCGCCCACGAGGTGCCCACGGTGGCACCGGAGGGCCGGCTGCGAGGCAGCTGGGCCGACTTCGCCCGCGCCTGGCTCACCGGACAGGTGCGCCGGGACGAGCTGGCGCGCGAGCTCTCCGCGCAGCTTCAGCGAGCCCGCGCCCTGGGCGTGACGGTGGACCACCTGGACGGGCACCAGCACCTGCACCTGCTGCCCGGTGTACGCCCCCTGGTGGAGTCCCTGGCCGCGCGCGAAGGGCTGCCCCTGCGCTGGCCGGACGCCCTCCCCCGCCCTCGCTGGCTGAAGGCGCCGGGCCCCGCGCTGAAGGCCACGGTGCTGGCCATGCTCGCGCGCGCCGCGCCTGCGGCCCCCAAGGGCGTGCGCCGGGTGAGCGCGGGCGGCGTCTTCGAAGCGGGGATGCTGGACGAGGCCGCCCTGCTCGCGGTGGTGGACGCGCTGCCCACGGGCGACTTCGAGCTGGGCTGTCACCCGGGTGAAGGCACGCCGCACGTCCCCGAGGACCCGGCGTGGCGCTACGGCTGGCAGGCGGAGCTGGCCGCCCTCACCAGCCCGCGCGTGAAGGCGCGGCTGCACGAGCGCGGCATCGAGCTTCACAGCTACGGAACGCTGTTCTCCGCCACGTAGAGGACGTGCGGCGTGGTGTAGCCCTGGCCCAGGTCCACCACCTCCTGCACCGCGAAGCCCGCGTCCTTCAGGTAGCGCGTCATCTCGGCTCGCGGCTTCAGCGCCATGCCGCCGCTGGCCTTCGTGCGGCCCAGCAGCGACACCATCACCCATTCCTGCGCCAGCGCCTTGCGGTGCTTCCAGGAGCCGTCTCCTTCCACCTCCTTGAGCAGCAGCCGCCCGCCGGGCTGAAGCAGGCCACGCACCGTGGAGAGGAAGCCGGGCCACTTCGCCTCCGGCAGCAGGTACAGCACGTCGCACACCACCGCCGCGTCGAAGCGCCCGGAAGCGCCTCGGGCCAGTGTCTCCTCAACGGTGCCTTCCTCGATGCGCACGTTGGGCTGGCCCGCGAGCGCCCGCCGTGCCCAGGCCACCTTTCGCGAGTCCGGGTCCACGCCGTGCACGGCGCGGCTCGGGTCCGCCAGGGCCAGCAGCGCGGACAGCAGCCCATGCCCGCAGCCGATGTCCGCCACGGCGCCCGCGGGCGTGCGCGCGGCCATGGCCAGCAGCGGCGCGGAGAAGGCCCGCGCGTGGACGTGGAAGCGCTCGGCGACGGGCAGCCCGTCGTAGCGAAGGAGGGCCTGTTCGAGGAGGTCGCTCATGAGACGTAGTAGTCCGCGCCAAAGGCCCACGAGAGGACGAGCAGCGACGCGGCGCCCACCGCCAGCGCCCCGCGCAGCAGCAAGGGCCGCTCGCGCAGCAACATCGCCGCGGTGAGGAAGACGGGGAAGGCGGACAGCAGGTAGCGCCCCATGCCCATGAAGTCCTTGGTGGACCACGCGGGCAACCCGACGATGGCCAGCACGTAGACGGCGTAGCCCCACCCCAGCAGCTTGCGCGTGGGCCACACCAGCGCCAGCGCCAGCAGCGTGAAGAAGGCGTGCGCGGCCAGCCGGAAGGCCTCGCGCTTGTCCTGCGGCGCCAGCACGACGCGCTCGAACCAGCTCACCTTCAGCCACGTGTGCCAGCCCGGAATCTGCTCCCAGCCGGGCGAGCCCTGCACCTTCACGAAGGCCACCGGGTCACCGAACTGGTGCCACAGGAAGAGCATGTATGCGCCGAAGCCCAGGCCCGACAGCACCGGCAGGAAGTCCACCGCGCTCCACTTCTCGCCTCGCGCGTGCTTCCACTCCAGGCGGCGCACCAGCAGGCCCAGCACCACCGCGGGCGCCACCGGCCGGGCCGCGGTGGCCACCGCCGCGACGAGGACGGCGGGCCCCAGGTGCCCGCGCTCCAGCAGCAGGAAGGCCGCCACCACCAGGAGGACGAACAGCGCGTCCGAATACATGGCGCCGTAGAAGTAGAGCGTGAAGGGGTAGCAGGCCATCAGCAGCCCGGCCTTCAGCGCCGTGTCCTCGTCCGTCAGCTTGCGCGCCCAGACGGTGAAGAGCATCAACGCCAGCGGGCCGCACAGCAGCGTGATGAGCACGCCGGACTGGTACACATTGGGGCCCAGCGACTCCACCGCGCGGATGAGCAGCGGGTACACCGGGAAGAACGCCACCGAGCTCTGCTGGCCCGGGACGAACTGGTAGCCCTCCTGGGCAATCCGCATGTACCAGTTGGAATCCCAGGCCACCCAGCCCATGGTGAAGTACTCGTCGAGCCGGACGACGGGGTTGTTGGGGTCCTTGTGGAAGAAGCGCCAGGCCCCGGCGGTGGCGGCGGCGCCACAGGCCACGACGGCCGACAGGACGACGAGGACGAAGGTGCGGGACGCGGAGCGTGCCATGTGGCCCGGGAGGCTCGGGCCAGAGACGGCCTCCGGTCAAGCCCGGGAGTCCCTGATACGCGAGTCTCCCGGGAGGCAACCACCGGAACGGCTCAGCGCGGGTAGAACGTCTTGCCCGCCTTCACCATCTCCACCAGGTGCGGCGCGGGGGCGAAACGCTCCCCGAGCTTGTCGTGGTAGTGCTCCAGCTTGCGCAGCACCTCGGCGGGGCCGCGGCTGTCCACGTAGTGGAAGGGGCCACCGAGGAAGGGCGGGAAGCCCAGGCCGAAGATGGCGCCCACGTCGCCGTCACGCGCGCTGCGGAGGATGCCCTCGCCCAGGCAGCGGATGGCCTCGTTGACCATCTGCAGCACCACGCGCTCCGCCATCTCCGCGCGGTCGAAGGAGCGGCGCTCCGTGCCGTGCGGCAACAGGGCGTAGATGGAGCTGTCCACCTCCGTCTTCTTCCCGTCCTCGTACAGGTAGAAGCCCTTCTGCGTCTTGCGGCCCAGGCGGCCGTCGGCCACCACCTTCTCCAGGGCCTTGGGCGCCGCCATGCGCTTGCCGAAGGCGGCCTCCATGAGGGGGCCCACCTTCTGCGCCACGTCGATGCCCACCTCGTCCAGGAGGGTAATCGGGCCCACGGGGAAGCCGAACTCGACCAGCGCCCTGTCCAGCTCCGCGATGTCCGCGCCTTCCGCCAGCAGGTACGCCGCCTCGTTCATGTACGGGGCGAGGATGCGCGAGGTGTAGAAGCCCGGCCCGTCGTTGACGACAATGACGGTCTTGCCCTGCTTGCGCCCCACCTCCACGCAGGTGGCCGTCACCCAGTCCGCGGTGCCCGCGTGGGTGATGACCTCCAGCAGCGGCATCTTGTGGACCGGGCTGAAGTAATGCATGCCAATGACTTGCGCCGGCCGGCGGCTGCCCTTGGCCAGCTCCGTAATCGGGATGCTGGAGGTGTTGGACGCGAAGATGGTCTGGTCGCCGGTGACGGCCTCCACCTCCGCGATGATGCGGTGCTTGAGCTTGAGGTCCTCGAACACCGCCTCGATGACCAGGTCCGCGGACTTGAAGCCGCTGTAGTCCGTGCCCGCCGTCACCAGGGCCGACTTCGCCGTGGCCTCGCGGCGCGTGAGCGAGCGCCGCTTCACGCGCTCGTCCAGGATGGACTGCACCTGCTTCATGGCCCGGCCCACGCCCGCGTCGTCCTTGTCCTTCACGCGCACGGGCACGCCCTGGAGCACGCTGGTGACATAGGCGATGCCGCCGCCCATCAGCCCGCCGCCCAGCACCGCCACCTTCTTCACCTCGCGCGGCTTCGCGTCGGGGTTGGAGGTGCCGTTCTCCTTCTTCAGCGCCGTGGTGGCGAAGAAGATTTCCACCAGCCGCTTGGAGACGTCCGACACCACCAGCTCGCCAAAGGCCTTCGCTTCCGCTTCCTGGCCCGCCTTGTGCCCGGACTCCAGGCCCACGCGCACGACCTGGAGCGCCTTCTCTGGCGCGGGGAACTTGCCGCGCGTCTTCTTCAGGAGCTGCTTGCGCGCCTGGTCGAAGAGGACCTTGCGGCCCAGCGGGTTGTCCTCCAGCGCCACCTCCGCCCACAGCTCCTTGTTGGCCAGGCCCTGGATGAAGCCCGCCAGCCCCTTCGCCTTGCCGTTCGCGGCCACGCCCTTGAAGCCCTGGCCGTGACGGCGGTCCACCTTCAGCGTGCCCGCGGCCAGCTCCTTCGCGCGCCGCACGGCGATGGCGCGGAGGATGGGCGCCGGCACCACTTCATCCACTACGCCCAGCTTCTTCGCCTTCGCGGGCTTGAGGCTCTTGCCGGTGAGGATGAGGTCCAGCGCCGCCTGCACGCCAATGAGCGCCGGCAGCCGCTGGGTGCCGCCCGCGCCCGGAATCAGGCCCAGTTGCACCTCCGGCAGCCCCAGCGACGTCTTCGGGCTGTCGGTGGCGATGCGGTAGTCACACGCCAACGCCCACTCCAGGCCGCCGCCCAGACATGCGCCGTGGATGGCCGCGACGACGGGCTTGGGGAAGGCGGCCAGTTTGTCGAAGCCCTCCTGCCCGTTGCGGCTGATGGCGGTGGCCTCCTCCGCCGTCTTGATGGTCTGCAGGAAGTCGATTTTCGCCCCGGCGACGAACGAGTCCCTCTTGCCGGACGTGAAGACGACGGCCTTCACCTCGGGCTCGCGCTCCGCGCGCATCATGACGCGCAGGAAGGCCTCGCCCGTCTCCGGCGACAGCGTGTTCACCGGCGAGTCCGGCAGGTCGAAGGTGATGACGGCGACGCCGTCCTCCACCTGGTACGAGAAGCCCTGCTTCACCTCGAGCTCTTCCGCCTTGGTGGCCATCACGCACGCTCCAGGATGACGACTGCGCCCAGGCCGCCCGCCGCGCAGACGGTGCACATCGCCGTGTTCTTGTTCCGACGCTTCAGCTCATTGAGGGCCTGGGTGACGATGCGCGCCCCCGTGGCCCCGAAGGGATGACCAATGGCGATGGAGCCACCCGTCACGTTCAGCCGCTCCCGGTCGATTTCGCCCACCGGCGCGCTCCAGCCCGCCTTCTTCGCGAAGGCCTGGGACGCCAGCGCCTGGATGTTGCTGGCCACCTGCGCGGCGAAGGCCTCGTGCATCTCCACCAGGTCGATGTCCGCCAGCGTCATGCCCGCGCGCTTGAGCGCCGTGGGCACCGCGTAGGCCGGGCCCTGGAGCAACTGGTCGCCCGGGTCCGTGGCCGCGTAGGCATGGCTGCGCAGGAAGCCCAGCGGCTCGTAGCCCAGCGCGCGCGCCTTCTCCTCGCTCATCAGCAGCAGCGCCGCGGCGCCGTCCGTCAGCGGCGACGCGTTGCCCGCCGTAATCGTGCCGTACTTGCGGTCGAACGCCGGCTTGAGCTGCCCCAGCGCCTCCATGCTGGAGTCCTCACGGACGATGTTGTCGCGCTCCGCCGTCTTGTCGAACTTCGGCGGCACGACGACGTGCATGACCTCGTTGTCGAACAGGCCGTCCTTCCACGCCTTGGCCGCGTTGCGGTGCGAGTTGAAGGCGATGCGGTCCTGCTCCTCGCGGGAGATGCCGTTCTCCTTGGCCATCTTCTCCGCGCTCTCCCCCATCGTCATGCCGGTGGAGTACTCGGCGATGGCCGGGGGCACCGGCAGCAAATCCTTGGCCTTGAGGCGCTGGAAGGGCTTGAGCTTGTCCGGCAGCGAGCGCCCCTTGGACGCCGCCACCAGCGCGTGGGCCAGCGGCCGGCTGGTGAAGATGGGAGCGTCCGACATGGATTCGGTGCCACCCGCGATGATGACGTCCGCCTCCCCCGTGGCAATCGCGTTGGCCGCCGTCGTCATCGCCTGGATGGACGTGGCGCACGCGCGCGACACCGTGAAGGCATCAACCCTCTTCGGCAGCCCCGCCGCGATGACGACCTCGCGAGCAATGGACGGGGCCGTCAACGTGGGGATGACCTGGCCGAACACCACCTGGTCGATGACGTTCGGGTCCAGGTCCGTCTTCTGAACCAGTTCCTGGACCACCAGGCGGCCCAAATCCAGCGCCGTCAGCCCCGAGAAGACGGAGCCCGCCTTGACGAACGGGGTCCGCAGGCCGCGGACGATGGCCACCCTTCGGGGGCCGTTGCGCTTCTCGCTTGCCATGTGTGCCTCACCTCCAGTGAAGTCGGGAGGTGGGCATCTAACGAGCGGCGATGCGCCGCGTCAATCGTCCGTTGATTCAAAAATCAATCGGTGGACACTCCCCCCGGGGCGGCTGGCCGTCCCGGGGGAAGACGACCCTAGGCGCCCAGCGTGCCCTGGCGCAGGGCCACGCCGTGGCGGTGGACGGCCTCCACCAGGAACTTCGCGGCGTCGGGGTCCGTGGGCGGGAGGATGCCGTGGCCCAGGTTGAAGATGTGCCCTTCGGGGCCCGCGCGGCGGAGGATGTCCTTCACGCGGCCGTCCAGCTCCTCGCGGGGGAGGAACAGGTGCAGCGGGTCCAGGTTGCCCTGCACCGCCACGTCCGGCCCCAGCACCTTCCGGCCCTCGTCCATGGGCAACGTCCAGTCCAGGCCCACCACGTCCGCGCCCGTGCTCTTGAGCAGCGGCAGGTGGTTGGACATGCCCACGCCGAACACGATGACGGGCACGCCGGTGGCCTTCAGCTCGGACACCATGCGCTTGAGGTAGGGAATGCAGAAGCGCTCGTAGTCCCATGGCGACAGCGCGCCGCCCCACGAGTCGAAAATCTGGACGATGCTCGCGCCCGCCTCCACCTGCATCTTCAGGTAGGGGATGAGCGTGTCGGTGAGCTTGCCGAAGAGGCGGTGCGCCAGCTCGGGCTGCTCGAACATCAGCCGCTTGATGAGGATGTAGCTCTTGGAGCCGCCACCCTCCACCATGTACGCGGCCAGGGTGAAGGGCGCGCCCGCGAAGCCAATGACGGGCACGGAGTCATTGAGCGCCTTGCGCGTGCGGCGGATGGCCTCGGCCACGAAGCCGGTGCCCTCCACCGGGTCGGGCACGCCCAGCTTGTCGATGTCCGCCGCGGAGCGCACGGGGTTGGGGAAGTGCGGCCCCTTGTCCCCCAGCTCCAGGGTGATGCCCATGGCCTCCACCGGGATGAGGATGTCCGAGAAGATGATGGCCGCGTCCACACCCAGCCGCGTCACCGGCTGGACGGTGACTTCCGCCGCCAGGTCCGGGTGCTTGCACAGGTCCAGGAAGGCGATGTTGCCGCGGATGGCCCGGTACTCGGGCAGGTAGCGGCCCGCCTGGCGCATCAGCCATACCGGCGTCGTGTCAGTGGGCTGGCGGCGCGCCGCGCGGAGGAGTCGGTCGTTCACTTCGAACCTCGGAGTGGGCCCCGCGCCAGGCGGGGCGAAAGGAAACAGATGCGGTCAGCGCTGGCTCCAAGCCAGCGTCTGGCGCAGCGGCCCGGTGCCCTCGTCCACGAACAGCAGACGGTTGGCGCCGTCCTCCCAGTCAAACGTGCCCTGGGAGCGGTCGCGCAGGAGCTTGTACTCGAAGACGGCGCCCACGGGCAGCGACAGCGCGAAGCCGTCGGGCCCTGGACGAAGCGAGCGCTCGGGTTTCCACCCGCCCAGCTCCGGCCCGCTGCCCACCAACCGCACCGACGGGTCATCCACGGCCAGCTCCACCTTGCGCCGCGCGCCCATCCCCCGCCACCGCAGACCCGCGAGCCTCGCCGCCGTGGCGAAACCGCCCGCCGCCAGGGGCTTCAGCCGCGCCAGGGCCACCTCGCCGGCGGGCACGCGCATGAAGCCCGCGCCCCGGCGGCCAACGGCGGCGCCAGGGCCAGCGGCTCCAGCTTCGCGCCGGCCAGCCCGTCGGGCAGCGGCACGTCCACGGCGCTGTCACGGGTATTCACGGCGATGACGACGGCCTCGTCGGCGGTGACGCGGGCGTAGGCGAAGAGGTCCTCCCGGGCGGCGAGCATCAACGTCTCGCCACGCTGGAGGGCCTCACTGCCTCGACGCAACGCCAGCAACCCGCCAAGCCACGACCGCAGCGGGTGGTTCGTGAAGCGCATGTCGCCCCGGTTCTCCGGCTCCTTCGCGCCCGTCAGGCCCTCCTCGGTGCCGTAGGTGAGCGCTGGCACGCCGCGCGCGGTGAGCTGCACCGCCAACGCCCGCTTCACCCGCTCCACGTCACCACCGCACTCGCTCATCACCCGGGGCAGGTCGTGGTTGTCCACCATCGTCACGAGCGAGCCCGGCGCCGGGTACAGCCGGTCGTTGAAGAGGATGGCGCCCAGGTGCGACGGGGAGCGGTCCCTACAGAAGACGTCCACCAGCGCGAAGGCCAGCGGGAAGTCGAACATCGTCCCGAAGCGGCCTTCCTTCATCGTGTTCGACAGCAGCACCGGGTCGCCGTCCAGCATCTCCCCCAACAGCAGGAAGTCCGGCCCCGCGTGCTGGCGCAAGTCGTCGTTGTAGCGAGCCCAGAAGGAGGTGGGCATGTGCTTCACCGCGTCCAGCCGGAAGCCCGCGGGCTGGAGCACGTCCACCCACCGGCGCGAATGCGCCAGCAGGTGCGCGTACACGTCTTCCTTCTCCACGGCGAGGTCCGGCAGGCCGTGCACGTCTCCCATCACCAGCTCGCGTGAATCGTTCCAGTCCTTGATGGGCCCCTGGCCGTGGAACCAGTCGGGCCGCTCACGCGACAGGCGCGTCTCCGGCCCCACGTGGTTGAGCACCACGTCCAGCACCAGCCGCATGTCCCGGCGGCGCAACTCCGCCGCCAGCGTCTTCAGCAGGGCCTCGTCTCCGAAGCGCGGTTCCACCTGACCGAAGTCCTCCACCCAGTAACCGTGGAAGGCGCCGTACCCATGGAACTTGTCGGTGCGCATCTGGAAGACGGGTGAAAGCCACACCGTGCGGACACCGAGCTGCCGCAGCCCGTCCAGTCGGTCAATGACTCCTCGCAGGTCTCCGCCGTGAAAGGCCTGCGCGTCCTCCAGGTCCACTGCACCGTCGTTCTTCGGGTCTCCATTGGAGAAGCGGTCCACCATCACAAAGTAGACCGCCTCTCCCGCCGGCGGCTCCCACGAACCCCGGTAGGGCTGGGGCACATCCGGCGTGCCCGTGCCCGGCTCGATGCCCGGTCCGGCCGGCGCGTCGAGGCCCGGCACCGTGCCCGGCCCCCCGTCCGTGTCCGGAACCAGGAAGGGCGAGGCCAAGAAGGAGTCGAACAGCGCGCCCGCCTGTCCGGCAATCTGCGTGGCCACCTCCAACTGCGCATCGTCCTCGCGCTGCTGGTCGAACTGAAGCGCCGCGCCGTAGTCCTGGGTGACGACGGTGGGCGCCATGGCGGAGTCCGCGCGCGCGCCCGTGGTCCGCACCGAGATGTCCCACGAGAAGCGGCCCCCCACCTGGCTGAAGAACGACACCCGCGTCTCCACCAGCAGGTGCAACGGCGCCTCCGGCGTCAGCGCCTTCAGCATCTCGAAGCGGCGCTGCGAGTCGCGCACCTTCGCGAAGTAGGCGGCGTAGTCCGCGTAGGGCACCACCTCCACGCGCAGGTTGCGCCTGGCCAGGGTCTCCGCGATGCGCTGCTTCAGTCCTTCCGGGACGTCCGCCACCACGCCGGCCCGCCTCGCGTCATCCCGCACGTAGGCCACGGCGACCACCGTGCCGCTGGGCGCCAGGGGCGGAGGCGCCGCGCGGGGCAGACACGCCGCGAGCGTCACCGCGGCCAGCGCCGCGGTGAGGGAGACCACCACGCTCCATCGCCTTGTCAGAACCATCCTTCGGCCTCAATCGCGACCACCGAGTGCCAGTGACGCTCGGGGCCGACGTAAACGTTGTACTGGTCCAGGCTGTCCACGAAGGAGTTGCCGAACGCCGCATGTTGGGTGGAGCGCTGGAGCCCGTACAGCAGCCGCAAGCTGGGGCGCGCGTAGATGCCGCGGCCCGTGGGGTTGAGCACCACACCGGCCTTGAACTGCCAGGTGTCGCGCGTATCGCTGTCACCGAACTCCAGGCCGCGCGCGTCCGCCATGCCGTCGGTGCTGGTGAACACCGAGTCCACATGGTTGCGGTAGAGATTGCCGTTCAGGCTCTTCTCGCGCGCGATGCTGCTCTCCGCCAGGAGGTGAACCCTGTCGGTGAGGAAGTACTGAAGGCGAAGCACCGTGGAGGCGATGACGCGGTTGTCCTCACCCGCGGCGATCTTGTTGTCCTTGTTGAACGAGTAGCCGGCCCACACGCCCCAGAGCGCCTCCAGCTTGTCGGGGATGATGCGCAGGTAGGCCTCGTTGCCGAGGTTGGCGTCGTAGCGCTCGTCGGTCTGGTCCGTGACGTACACGGTCCAGTCCCGGCCCCGGAAGTTCTCCGTGTAGAAGGGCTGCGGGTGGCGCTTCTCGAACGTCAGGTACAGGTTGCTCCACACCAGCGGCCCCACTCCGCCGAAGCCCACGTAGCCCATGGCCCGGTACGACAGCGCGCTGCGCGCCTTGAGGTCCGGTACCAGGTCCTCCGCGCCCGGGTTGGCCTCGAAGTAGCGCCGCACCACCTCGCGCCGCGCGAAGCTCTCGTAGCTGGTCCCAGGCGACGCGTAGAGCGCGTTCCGGTTGCCGCGCACCGCGGGCTCGTAGCCCACCTGGCCGCGGATCCCCACCTCCAGGTGCCCGGGGATCAGCCGGTAGCGGAACGACGCGGCACCCGTCAGCACCGTGTTGTAGTTGTTCGGGCGCAGTGTGTAGCCGCTGTCCCCCACCGCCAGCAGGACGTCGTAGCGGTCGCCCTGGTACGTGCCGGACAGGCCCACCGTGTCCCAGAGCAGCGTGCCGGGACGCTGGTCATAGATGTGCAGGTCGTTCCAGCGGTCCTCAAGCGTGCCGAGCTGCCACGTCACCCTGTCCAGCAGGATGTTGCCGGCGCGGACGAAGAGGTAGTCGGCGCTGAAGTTCACCAGCGAGCCATTACCGGGGTCCGCCGAACGAAACGACCTGCCGGAGATACGGGAGTGAACCTCTGCCCACACCTCGTCGGACCCCGGCGTGGCCTGCAGCGCATCCAGCCGGAGGTTGAGCTCTCCGTAAGGGCTTTCGTTGAGGAGCCGTCCGTAGAGCCAGTAATAGCCCAACTGGCCAGAGCCGCCCGAAAAGTCCGGACGGGTCATGATGCGGAAGTAACCCGCTGCCCCGAAGCGATCGCGAGGCGCATCGGCCAGGGCAACGAGCGGCAGGAACGTCAACAGGATGGCGCCGAGGCGCGCAGGCAGGACTCGCATGGGCGGGCCCTGCTTATAGCGCAACCTGCTTGCCTGCCTACTCCGCACGCAGGACGACGATGGTTCTTTCCGGCATCCCGTACGTCGGACCGTTCACTGGTGACGGCATATCAAGCCACGAGTTACCCGTGGACCGGCTGTCCAGGCCCGCCGTCGTGAGATAGGCGGGGCTGTCGAAGTACGCCTGCGTGTCGATGAGCCGCGTCCACTTGCGGCCTTCGGGCAGCGTGAACTCCACCGCGCGGGGCTCCATGTTGATGAGCACCAGCAACTCCGGCCCGTAGGACGCGTCGTGGTAGTGAATCATCAACTGCTTGCTGTCCCACGCCGCCTCGGTGTTCTGCGCGCTCTTCCAGGCCAGCGGCGCGCCCTTGCCATAGTCCTTCGGCGCGAAGGCGTAGGCGTGCTCCTTGCGCAGGCGGATGGCGGCCTTCACGAACTCGAACATGCGGTGACGTTCGTCGCGCGCCAGGTACGCGCCCCACTGGTACCAGTTGAAGGGGTTGTCAGACAGCGTGGAGTAGGCGTTGTTGTTGCCCAGCTGCGTGCGCATCCACTCGTCGCCGCCCAGGATCATCGGCGTGCCGTGGCTGATCATCATCGACATGAAGGCATTGCGAATCATCTGCCGCCGCATGCTCTCCGCGCGCTCGTCGCCAATCGGCCCCCAGCTGCGGGAACGGTTGTGCTCCTCACCGCTGACCTTGTCGCAGAAGGGGCTGTTCGGTGTGTCACAGCACACCGGGTTCAGCGGACCGCAGCGGTTCTGCTTCTCGTCGTACGCGAACAGGTCGTACATCGTGAAGCCGTCGTGCACGGTGATGAAGTTCATGGAGTGATACGGGCGGCGGCCATTGCGCTCGAACCACTCCTGGCTGCCATGCATCAGGAAGCCGCCGTCCACCGTGCCGGGCCGGCCGCACAGCGAACCCTCGTTGGAGTTGAGCTTCCAACCGTCCTGGTTCATGAACGCGCGCCACCAGTCGCGGAAGCGGCCGTTCCACTCGTACCAGCCATTGCCCGGCTGCGTCTTGGCGTTGGGGAACTCGCCCAACGGCATGCAGTACCAGCCGCCCGCGCTCCACGGCTCGGCCATGATGCGGGTGTTGTACTTCTGGAGCACCGGGTCGTCGATGACGTCCTGGAGCACGGTATTGCGCGGGTCGTCCCAGCGGTTGTAGTCGCCGTCGCGCTCGCCCAGGATGGGTGCCAGGTCGAAGCGGAAGCCGTCCACGTGGAGCTCTTCCACGTAGAAGCGCAGGCTGTCGATGATGAGCTTGCGCGTGGGCCGGTGGTTGGGGCGCGTCTGGTTACCGACGCCGGTGTTGTTCCAATACGTGCGGCGGTCCGGGTTGAGCGCGTAGTACGCCTGGTTGTCGATGCCGCGGAACGAATAGAGGCCAGCCGTCTCCGCGGGGTCCAGGGACTCCAGCGGCTCGCCGGGCATGACGTCATCCGTCTCCAGCTTCTCGCGCCAGAGGCCCCCCTCGCCGGTGTGGTTGTAGACGACGTCGATAATCACCTCGATGCCGTGCTTGTGGAGCTGCTCCACCATCCACTTGAACTCGTTGATGACCTGGTGCGGCTCCTTGAAGGCCGCGTAGGACAGCTCGGGCGCGAAGAAGTTGATGGTCTGGTAGCCCCAGTAGCCACCGTCCAGCGGCTTCTCGTGGATGGGCAGCAGCTCCACCGCGGTGATGCCCAGCTCAGCCAGGTAGGCCGCCTTCTCACCGAAGCCGCGGTAGGTGCCCGGGAAGCGCACGCCGCTGGCGGGGTCCGCCGTGAAGCCCTTGGCGTGGACCTCGTAGACGATGAGGTCCTGCCAGCCATGGCCCTGCCAGTTCTCGTCCTGGCGGTTGGCGCGCCACTGCTGCTCCACCTCACCCCACTGGTAGTCGCCGCTCTTGACGAGGACGCTCTTGGCGGAGGCCGCGTAAGTCACCTCCGTGCGGGCCGGACCGCTGGCCGTGCTGCCCTTGCTCCAGTCGTGATCGCGGTGCAGGGCCTTGGAGTACGGGTCCGTGAGCAGCTTGTTTGGATTGAAGCGGTTGCCGTAGACGTCCGCGTCCGCCTTGAAGCCATGGATGGACCCGGGGAACCACCGCGGGTCGAACTCCCAGTTGGGTCCCCATGCGCGGAAGCCGTAGTGCTGTCCCACGCCCACGCCTTCCACGTAGACGCTCCACACGTCGCCGTAGCGTGTCATCTCATAGGCGCGCGCCGGGCGGTTGCTCTCCGGGTCTTCGAAGAGCAGCAGCTCCAGCCGGGTGGCGTTCTCCGAGTACAGGGCGAAGTTCACGCCCTTGTCCACGTAGGTGGGGCCAATCTGGCGAAGGGACTCGATGTCGTCCACCGAGTAGCTCGGGGCCCGAGCATCACTGTGGTACAGCCGGACGTAGTCGCTCTCGCTACAGCCAGTGATGAACAGGGCGGTGGACAGCGCCGCGCCCACGAGGCGGGACATTCTGGGAGTGCGCATCAGGTAGGCTGACCTCGAGGTCCGGACATGACTCGGCCCGGCAACAAAACTCCGTTTCCATAACAAGCGCCTTCCGTGCCTGACAAGGCAGGGCCCCGGTTTCGACTCGGGAACAGGCCTTCGTTCACTGATGCACGCCTGGGAATGATGTAGCGCGTGCAACCAAGGAGGTTTGAGGAAACAAGGAGCGTCCGGGTAAGGTGTGCGACCGTCTCCCCATTCATTTCTCCGAGCACGACTTGTCCGAAGTCACCCTGAGCGGGATCAAGAAGTCGTTTGGCCAAAACCTCATCGTGAAGGGCGTGGACCTTCAGGTGGGTGAAGGTGAATTCCTGGTGATGGTCGGCCCGTCCGGGTGCGGGAAGACGACATTGCTGCGGCTCATCGCGGGCCTGGAGCAGGTGGACGCGGGCGAGGTGCGCATTGGCGGCGCCCGGGTGAATGACGTTCCGCCGCGTGATCGCGACGTGGCGATGGTGTTCCAGTCCTATGCGCTCTACCCGCACATGACGGTGCGGGAGAATCTGGCCTTCGGCCTGACGCTCCGGAAGTTCCCCGCCACGGAGATTGAGTCGCGCGTGCGGGAGGTGGCCGGAATGTTGGAGCTGAGCCACCTCTTGGAGCGCAAGCCCAAGGCCCTGTCCGGCGGCCAACGCCAGCGCGTGGCCATGGGGCGAGCCATCGTCCGCCGCCCGAAGGTCTTCCTCTTCGACGAGCCCCTCTCCAACCTGGACACCGCGCTCCGGGTCCAGATGCGCGGCGAGTTGGCCCGGCTGCACCGCCGGCTGGGCGCGACGATGATCTACGTCACCCACGACCAGGTGGAGGCCATGACGCTGGCCACCCGCGTGGCCGTCTTCAATGGCGGGCTCCTCCAGCAGGTGGGCCCGCCGCTGGAGCTTTACAACCGCCCCGCCAACCCATTCGTCGCGGGGTTCCTCGGCTCCCCCTCCATGAACTTCCTGGAGGCGCGGCGCGAGGGGGCTCAGTTTACCGGCAAGGGCTTCACCCTGCCCTGTCCAGCGGACGTGGCCACTGAGGAAGCCACGGTGCTGCTGGGTCTGCGTCCCCAGGATTTGCGCGTGATGTCCCAGGGGCCCCTCACCGGCACCGTGGACGCGGTGGAGCGACTGGGCTTTGACGGGTACGCCTTCGTCAACACGGAGGCCGGTCCGGTGGCGGCGCGCTTCGACAAGGGTGTGAATGTCGTGGTGGGTGACAAGGTGCACCTGGCCCCCGTGGCGGACGCGCTGCACGTCTTCTCCAAGGACGGCGCGAAGGCGCTGCGCCATCCGGAGCAGCCCGCCTCGCTGGAGGTCGCGTCGTGAGCCAGTGGCTCGGCCTGGCGCTGCTCGCCACGGCGCTGAGCGCGCACGCGGCGCCTGAGACGGAGAAGCCGCTGAAGCTGTGGCACGCGTACCGCGGCGGCGAGGAGACGGCGCTCGTCCAGGCCACGGAGCTCTTCACCGCGAAGACGGGCGTCCAGGTGGAGCTGCTCGCCCTGCCCTACGACGCCTACGCGGCCAAGCTGACCAACGCCATTCCCCATGGCGTGGGCCCGGACGTCTTCATCTTCAACCACGAGCGGCTGCGCAACTTCCACGCGCTGCACCTGGTGGCCCCCACCAGTGGCCTGGCGCGCGAGGACTACTTCCCCAACGCCGTGGAGGCGCTGGAGGTGGATGGCCAGGTGTACGGCTACCCCATGTCGCTCAAGTCGCTGGCGCTCTACGTCAACACGAAGCTCGTGACCCAGCCGCCGGAGACGACGGATGCGCTGCTGGCGATGCTGCCCGCGCTGTCGGACGCGGACGCGGGCCGCTTCGGGCTGGCCTATGAGAGCGGCGACTTCTACTTCCACGCGGGGTTCCTCTTCGGCTTCGGCGGCGAGCTGTTCGATGCAAACGGCCGCGCGAGCTTCGACACACAGGGGATGGCCCGCTCCCTGGCCTTTGTGAAGGACCTGCAGGACCGGCGCTTCATCCCCCAGGAGGCCTCGGGCGCGCTGGTGAAGAGCCTCTTCAACGACGGCCGTGCCGCCATGATCATCAGCGGGCCGTGGTTCGCCGGGGAGATTGCCCCCAACGTGGACTACCGCGTGGTGGGGCTGCCGGTGGTGAGCACCACGAACATCCCCATCCGCCCCTTCCTGGGCGTGGAGACGGCCTACGTATCCGCGCGCTCCAAACGAGCGGAGCAGGCCCAGGCGCTGGCGCGCTTCATCTCCTTGGGCGAGGCCTCGCGCGTGCGGGCCATGGTGGGCCGGCAGATTCCGGCGGACGTGGCCGCGTACACGCTGAAGGAGGTGCGGGAGGACACGCTCATCTCCTCCTTCCGCGAGGCGGCCCGCCACGCGACGCCCATGCCCAACACGCTGGAGATGGCGCGCGTCTGGGAGCCCATGAAGCTGGCGCTGCGCGCGGTGCTCCAGGGCGGCACCGAGCCCCAGGACGCGGGCGCGCTGGCGGACCGGCGCTACCGCGCGCTGCACCGCGAGCGCCCGCCCGACGCCAGCCCCCTGCCCTGGCTGGGCTTGGTGGGCGCCATGGCGCTGGGCGCTCCGTCTATGTGCTGCGGCGCCCGGCGGCGACGCTGCCCTTCAAGCGCCGTTACCCGGATGTGGCGCAGGCGGTGGCGTACATCACCCCCGCGGCGGCCGGCGTGGCGGTGCTGGTGTTCGTCCCCTTCGCGGTGGGCCTCAGCCTGTCGCTGTTCCACCACGAGGCAGGGGAATACTCCTTCGTGGGCCTGGCCAACTTCGTGGATATCCTGGCCAGCCGCGGCTACAGCATCACCGAGCCCCTGTCCTTCTATTTCACGCTGGCCGTGACGCTGCTGTGGGCGGTGGTCAACGTGGTGCTCCACGTCAGCATCGGCCTGTTCCTGGCGCTGCTGTTGAAGGATCCACTGCTGAAGCTGCGGGGTGTCTACCGGGTGCTGCTCATCATCCCCTGGGCCGTGCCCAACTACATCACCGCGCTCATGTGGAAGGGCATGTTCCACCGGCAGTTCGGCGCCATCAACGGCCTGCTGGTCGCCCTGGACCTGGAGCCGGTGAGCTGGTTCACCCGCTTCTCCACGGCCTTCGCGGCCAACGTGGCCACCAACACCTGGCTGGGCTTTCCCTTCATGATGGTGGTGGCGCTGGGCGCGCTCCAGTCCATCCCCCAGGAGCTCTACGAGGCCGCGGAGGTGGACGGCGCGAGCAAATGGACGCAGTTCCGCCGCATCACCCTGCCGCTGCTGAGGCCCGCCATGCTGCCGGCCGTCATCCTGGGCAGCGTGTGGACCTTCAACATGTTCAACATCATCTACCTGGTGTCCGGCGGTGAGCCGGGCGGCGGCACCGACATCCTGGTGTCCGAGGCCTACCGTTGGGCCTTCCAGCGCAACGAGCAGTACGGCTTCGCGGCGGCGTACTCGGTCCTCATCTTCGTGGTGCTGCTGGTCTGGTCCGCCTTCACCAAGCGATTGATGCGGTCGTCCTCGGAGGTGATGGGATGAACCGCCCCTCGCGCTTGAAGATGGCCGCCATCCACGCCGGGCTGACGCTGCTGTGCATGGCCACGCTCTACCCGGTGCTCTGGGTGGTGAAGATGGCGCTGTCGCCCACGGACGGGCTGGCGCTCACCGCCAACCCCTTCCCCGAAACCGTCACGCTGGAGCACTTCCGGCAGGTGCTCTCCGGCACGGACGCGGCGGGGCGGTGGGTGTTCGGCCGGCAGCTCCTGGCGAGCATCGTCGTGGCGGGCGCCACCACGCTGGTGGGCCTGACGCTGGCGGTGTCCGCGGCCTACGCGCTGTCGCGCTTCCGCTTCCCCGGCAAGGAAGGCGGGATGCAGGCGCTACTGGTGACGCAGATGTTCCCGGCGACGCTGATGATGGTGCCCATCTACAGCATCCTCCAGAAGCTGCACCTGCTGGACAGCCTCACGGGGCTCGTCCTCGTCTACGCCACCACCGCCCTGCCCTTCTGCATCTGGAACCTCAAGGGCTACTTCGACACGCTGCCACGCGAGTTGGAAGAAGCGGCGGTGATGGACGGCGCCTCCACCTTCCAGGTGTTCGTGCGCGTGGTGCTCCCGCTGGCCCGGCCCGCGTTGGCCGTGACGGCGCTCTTCTCCTTCATGACGGCGTGGAACGAGTTCATCCTCGCCGCCACGCTGCTCAATGACCCGTCCCGCTTCACCCTGCCCGTCGCGCTCCAGCGGTTCGTGGGCGAGCACAAGGTGGAGTGGGGCAAGTTCGCCGCGGGCGCGCTCATCGTCTCCGCGCCGGTCATGGCTTTGTTCTTCGCTCTCCAGAAACACCTCGTCGGCGGGCTGACCGCTGGCGGCGTCAAGGGGTGATGTCGATGTCGTCTCGCTGTCTCCGTGCCCTCTTCCTCGTCCTGCCTCTGCTGGTCGTCGCCTGTGACGGCGACTCAGACGGAGGTCCTTCTCCCAGCGACAACGCGCCCATCGTGCGGGAGGTCCAGCCTTCAGGCGGCCCCGTCGCGGGCAACACGCTCATCAACGTCTACGGCTCCGGCTTCAAGGAAGGCGCGAAGCTCTACTTCGGCCAGCAGGAGGCCCTGCGGGTGGTGGTGGTCAACACCTACCGCATCTACGGCTACACCCCCACCGCCACCTCCGGCGTGGTGGACGTGCGAGTGGTGAACCCCGACAGCGCCCACGGCACCCTGGTGGGCGGCTTCACCTTCGAAGGCGCGCCGTCGGCGAACATCGACCAGGCCGAGGTGCTCAACGGCAACGTGGACGCGGTCAGCAACGGTCAGCCGGTGGGTACCACCGTGCGCGGTGCCGTCACCGTGGCCGGCATCACCCGTGGCACGGGCCAGGGCGGCGGCACCCGCGCGCAGGTGGGCTTCGCCCCGGCGAACGCGGAGTTGCTCAACCCGGAGAGCTACACCTGGGAAGAGGCCACCTACGAGGGTGACTCGGGCAACCGCGAGGCGGACATCTACCAGGGCACCGTGCTGCTCCAGCCGGCCATTGGTGGTGCGCGCAGCGAGTGGGTCGTCACCATGCGCTTCTCCATCGACAACGGCGCCACGTGGGTGATGGCGGACGGCGATGGCAGCGCCAACGGCGTGTCGGAGGACATGCTGCGCCGGGTGTTCATCTCTCGTCCCCGCGTGGACTATTGCAAGCTGGGCCCGGACAACAACCGCGGGCCGCTCAACGTCTTCTACCGGCCGGGCGACACCGCGCTCATCAAGGTGGCCGGCCAGGTGTACGCGGCGGGCGTCACCCAGGGCGGTGGCGCGGGCTCGGGCCTGGTGGCGCAGCTCGGCTACGGCCCGGCGGATTCGGACCCGAGCAGCGACAGCGGCTGGACGTGGATCAACGCCAAGTACAAGACGGACCACGGAAACAACGACGAGTGGGAAGCCGACCTGCCCAACCCGGGCACCGTGGGAACCTGGCGCATCGCCTACCGCTTCAGCATCAGTGAGAACGCGTGGCGCTTCTGCGACGTGGACGGCGTCAACGACAGCAACGAGGGCGAGCTGACCTTCAGCCTGACCAAGCTGGGCACGCTCACCGTGGGTGATGAGGCGCCGAAGCCGCAGGTGACGTGGTGCAAGATTGGCCTCGACCAGACGGCGCCGGAGCCCATCAACTACACGACCACGCAGACGTCGGGCCTGAAGACGGTGTACGCCCAGGTCAACCTGCCGGGCGTGACGGACCGCGAAGGCGCAGGGCCGAACCTGGCGGGCCAGCTCGGCTGGGGTCCCGTGGGTGAGGACCCGCGCACCTCGCCGCTGTGGAACTGGTCAGCCCAGCTGACTTTCGACAAGGACAACTTCGAGGTGAATGACCAGTGGAAGGGCACGCTGCCCAACCCGGCCATCAACGGCGAGTACCGCTACGCGGTGCGCTTCAACCACGACGGCGGCCCCATCCGCGTGTGCGACGGCAACGGCGTGGACGATGGCGGTCAGAACTTCGAGATGGACCAGCTCGGCACGCTCAACGTGACGGGCCAGCCCGTCATCCCGCGCGTCATCGGTTACTGCAAGCTGGGGCCGGATAGGAACAACACCCCGGAGACGGTGACGTATACGACGACCACCATGCCCAGCCGCCGGGTGGAGGCGCAGGTGTACGTGCAGGGCGTGACGAACGCGGACGGCCAGGGCGCGGGCATCGTGGGTCAGCTGGGCTGGGGGCCCGCCGGTGATGACCCGGCCACGTCCTCGCAGTGGAACTGGACCACGAGCGGCACCTACGCGTCGGACCTCGGCAGCGCTAATGACATGTACGAGGCCACGCTGCCCAACCCGGGCGCGGTGGGCAGCTACCGGTTCGCCTACCGCTTCCAGGTGAACGACGGCGCGTTCCTCTACTGCGACGCGGACGGTAACAGCGGCGGGACCTCCGGCTTCGACGCCGCGCTAATGGGCACGCTCACGGTGACGGAGGCCCAGGCCATCAACGTGGTCAACTACTGCAAGCTGGGGCCGGATGGGAACAACACGCCACAGTCGCTGGCGTACACCGCAGGCGAGGCGGCCAGCCACGTCATCATCGCGTACGTCAACGTGGCGGGCATCACCGACACCACCACGGGCGAAGTCGCGGACATCGTGGGCCAGCTCGGCTGGGGTCCCGTGGGTGAGGACCCGGCCACATCCGACGAGTGGGACTGGAGCACGACGGCCCAGTTCAAGGACGACTTCTGGGACAACGACGAGTACGAGGCCACGCTGCCCAACCCGGGCACGGTGGGCAGCTACCGGTTCGCCTACCGCTTCCAGGTGAACGGCGGCGCGTTCATGTACTGCGACGCGGACGGCAACAGCACCAACCCGGAGCACGGCTTCGACGTGGCGCTGACGGGCAGCCTGGCGGTGAGCGCGCAGAACCCGGACCCCGAGCCAACGGACAGCTACTGCCGCCTGCTGAACGTGAGCGGCACGACGGTGGGCAGCGGCGACATCGTCACCGTGGTGGGCCGGGTGCACATCCCGGGCGTCACCGCGGGCGAGGGTCCGGGCGCCAACGTCCAGGTGCAGGTGGGCGTGGGCGCCGCGGACGCCAACGCGTCTACCCAGGCGGCCGCGTTCACCTGGAAGGCCGCGGAGTACACCGGCGAGGCCGACGGTGAGGCGGACACGGATGAGTTCTCCACCACCGTGACGCCTGCCTACACCGGCGACCGCGCCGTCAGCCTGCGCTACTCCACGGACGGCACGACGTGGACGTACTGCGACAAGGACGGCAGCAACGTGGGTGGGTACACGCTGGGCCAGCAACACGCCCTCACGGTGGGCAAGCACACGGGGATCGGCTACTGCAACCTCCAGTGGCCCTTCGAGATCGCGGCGGGCGCCGAGGGTGACCCGCGAATCGTCTACGGCCAGCTACACGTGGACGGTGTCACGCCCGGCAGCGGCCAGGGTGCTGGCGTCGTCGCTGAGCTCGGCTACGGCCCCGCGAGCAGCGACCCGGGCATCTCGGGTTGGACGTGGGTGGCAGCCACGTACCGCAGTGACGAGGGCAACAACGATCAGTACTCCGTAAGCCTGCCGGAGGGAGTGTCGGCCGGGACGTCCTACGCGTACCGCTACTCGCTCAATGGCGGGCCGTTCTGCTACGGCGACCGGAACGACCGGGGCGGCAGCGGTAACACCGGTAACGGCTTCCAGGGTGGGGACCTCGGCACGGTCATCCCGTAGCCACATAGCCAGTCCACTGGCCGCCCGGATGCCCACCAAGGCCCGGGCGGCCTTGCGGAATGATCGGACCTGCTGAAGCGTATGCTTGACAGTGTCGGATGAGGCCGATAAAAGCCGGCCTCACCGAAGCGCGGCGGACGCCTGACGGGCGGATAGCTCAGCGGTAGAGCGGCGCCCTTACAAGGCGATGGTCACAGGTTCAATCCCTGTTCCGCCCACTGTTGTACCGATGTGGGGAGTTAGTTCAGTTGGTTAGAACGCCGGCCTGTCACGCCGGAGGCCACGGGTTCAAGTCCCGTACTCCTCGCCAATAAGAAGGGCCCGGAATCGCAAGGTTCCGGGCCCTTCGCCTTTTAGTGAGAGGCTCGGGTTTTGGCCCTGCCGCTCGCAGCCCCCATCTGGGGAGTTAGTTCAGTTGGTTAGAACGCCGGCCTGTCACGCCGGAGGCCACGGGTTCAAGTCCCGTACTCCTCGCCATTGAGAGCCCAGCAATCCTCAGGGGTTGCTGGGCTTTTCTTTTTCCTCCGTCTCCCTATGTGCCCTCAGTGTGCCCCTCCGGCGTCGTTGGCCGGAGCGGCGTGGAACTGGAGGGGTACCGGCCGGTCGAGTTGCTGCACCGCGCTCTCACGCGGCCTCCGGCGCGAGGTGAGCGTACCGCATCGTCATTTCGATGGTGGCGTGGCCCATCAGCTCCTGGATGACCTTGAGTGGGACACCCCGCATGGCGAGGTGGCTGCCCGTAGGTGTGGCGCAGGTCGTGCCAGGTGATGCGCCCCTGCTCGCGGCTGATGCCCGCCCGGCCCACCGCCCGCGATAGCCGGTGCTCCGTCATGCTCGCGGTGAGCGACTGGCCGTCCGGCTGCGGGCGATTACCGCGCGCGACGCGCTGAAGGAAATCCTGGAGCGCAGCTCGCGCGGCGGACCGCCCAGCTTCCTCTCGGTGCTGAAGACGTTCGGTGGCATTCCCTCACCGGGGTGGCTGTCCTTCCCACGCGAGGCGTGACGCTGGCCATGGACTTCGCCAACCGCGGCGAGAAGACATGGAAGTTGGTGGAGGACCTGGACCGGCTGACGCGGCAGGCGGGCGGCGCGGTGTACCCGGCGAAGGACTCGCGGATGAGCCCGGAGAACTTCGCGGCGTACTTCCCGCAGCGCGACCGCTTCATGCAGTACGTGGACCCGTCGTTCTCCTCGTCGTTCTGGCGGCGGGTGAACCCGGTGTCCCTGCCCTTCTCCCTGGCCGCGGAGCGGTGTGCGTCGGCGGCGCCCCCGCCACAGTCCCTGCTTGCCCTCCGCTGACCTTCCTTCCGAGATTCGCTCCCCATGAAGAAAGTGCTCGTCCTCGGCTCCACCAGCGCCATTGCCCAGGCGACGGTGCGGCTCCTGGCCGCGCGCGGAGCCTCGCTGTACCTCACCGGCCGCAACGCGGCGAACCTCGACGCGGTGACGATGGACGCCGCCACGCGCGGCGCGGCGAAGGTGGCGTCGCAGGTGGTGGACCTGAACGACTTCGACACCCACGAGGCGCAGAAGGCCGGCACGCTGGTGGTGATTTCATCGGTGGCGGGCGACCGCGGCCGGCAGAGCAACTACGTGTACGGCGCGTCGAAGGGCGCGCTCAACGTCTTCCTCCAGGCCTGCGCAACCGGATGGCGAAGTCCAACGTGGCGGTGGTGACGGTGAAGCCGGGCTTCGTCGACACGCCGATGACGGCGCACCTGCCGAAGAACAAGCTCTTCGCCTCGCCGGAGAAGGTGGCGCGCGGACTGCTGAGCGCCGCGGACGCGAGGAAGAACGAAGTCTACGTCCCCGGCATCTGGGCGCTCATCATGCTCATCATCCGGACCATTCCGGAGACCCTGTTCAAGCGCACGAAGCTCTGAGCGCGCAGGGACTCCGGCGCGACTTGTCAGCGCGCTCTGCCATCCCCACACGGCGGGCTGGACCGAGTGGGGCACCTATGGGGAAGAGGCCCCCCTCGGCCGCGTGGAGCCTCGCGCGGCGGTTGGGCTTTCGCTTCGCCTTCGCCTGCCTGGTCCTCGACTCCGCCCCCTTCAATCGCTGACTCAGTCCAGCGGGGGCACGTCCCGGCCCTCGCCGAAGCCCAGGGCCCAGAAGCGTGGCCGGATGGGCTCGCGCGCCAGCAGCCACAGCAGGTGGTACTTCGCCTCGTCCTGGCCATCCGTCGCGAGCGCGAAGGTGCCGTAGTGCATGGCCACCGACGTGGACGAGCGCAGCACCTTGTGCGCCTGGAGGGCTTCCACCGGCCCCATGTGGATCGGACGGAAGGAGGTGGGCCGGTAGGCACCAATGGGCAGCACCGACAGCCGCATGGGCCCGAAGCGCTCGGCCATCATCGCGAAGTGGGGACCGAAGCCCGTGTCTCCAGCGAAGAAGACGGGCCCGCCGGACGTGGAGAGGACGTAGCCCGCCCAGAGCGTCGCCGCGATGTCGGTGAGCCCGCGATTGGAGCTGTGCCGCGCCGGCACCGCCGTCACCGTGCGGCCCGGAGCCACCTCCGTGGACTGCCACCAGTCCAACTCCACCACCTGGCGGAAGCCCTCGTCGTCCAGCAGCGCCTTGTTGCCCAGGCCCACGATGAAGCGCGGATGGTGCGCCTCCTCCAGGCGCCGCAGCGTCGGCAGGTCCATGTGGTCATAGTGGTTGTGGCTCACCACGACCACGTCGATGGGTGGCAGGTCCTCGAAGCGGATGCCCGGAGGCCGCACGCGCCTGGGGCCGATGAAGGACACCGGGCTCGGACGGTCCGAATAGATGGGGTCCGTCAGCATGTTGAGCCCATCCGCCTGGACCAACACGGTGGCGTGGTTGATGAACGTCACCCGGAGCTGTCCCGGCCCCACGCGCTCCGGAGGCGGCTTTCCTGGAGGAGACTCCTCGTAGTCCCGCCAGGAACCCCGAGGAGGCCCATTTCGCAGCGCCTCCATGATCTCCTCCGGACTCAGGGGCTTGACGGGCTCCAGGTTCTGGAAGTGCCTACCGTCGAAGTGCTCCGTCACCGGTCCCTGGTGACGCGGGCCGGCGAAGAGACAGCCTCCGAGCCACGGAACCCCCAACAGCAACAACACCGATGCGAGCCTCGACATGCGTGTGGCGCTCCATGCAAGACACCGCGGAAACCAACCCGCGCGGCCCGGGCCCGCGTCCGTGTGCCAGTCCAACAGTGGACTGGGTTCAGGTCCGGCCGGCAACCTGGAATGCGCACACCAGAAGCGGTGCACCGCCGGTGTCACGCGACGGTGACGGTGCGCGAACTCCCAGGCGGCCACCGCCCCCCGTGCTCACGTCACGAGGCCGTGCAGGATACGCTCGAACAGCCAGGGCGTCTTCCCCAGCAGCCGCACCACGGGGCGGCGAAGCCAGGGCCGTCGCGCCAGCATGAGCAGCGCGCCCGTCGACCGGGCGTACTTGCCGAAGACACGCTGGAAGCACCGGCTTGAGGGAGCGTGCGCACGCAGGGCGGAGGGCCCCTGACGCGCACATGTCAGGAGGGCCTGCTGTGGCTCACCTGCGAAGGGGACGTGAAGGACCACGTGCTGCGACAGGGCGACACCCTGCACCTGACGCGCGCCGGACACGTGGTGGTCCAGGCACTGAGCGCCTCTCGCTTCTGCCTGGCACGACGTGCCTCCGTGCGCGCCGTGCACACCGCCGGCCCAGGGACACGAGGCCCCTGTCCGGTAGGGAGGACGAGGACACACCCCCGAACGCCCCCGATGCCGTGAGCGGAGACGGAGACCGCCGCCGCTTCGCGCGCGTGCGGCCCCCGGCTGCGCAGGCGTGGACCAGCGCCAACGTATGAACTGGCCAACGGTTCGCCCCCGGTTCGGACAAACACCCGCCGCAATTGAATACCTTGCCTGAACAGCAGGGCACCATTCCGGGCGAAGTCAGACCCAAGGAGGAATTGCATGAAGCCGCAGGGGGGAATCCCACACATCGCTGTCGCAGTCATGGGCCTTTTCATGATGGACACAGGCATGTCCCACGCCCAGGAAGTGCAGCTGCGGGGCAGCACCAGCTACATGCCCGTGGCCCAGACGGAGCCCTTCGCTGACGTCATGGCGCGGATGAAGGCGGAGAAGCCCAAAATCACCGCGCGCCACCAGCAGCTCCTCGAACACCGCTATGACCTGGGGAACCGTCCGGCCCGGGGCGTCACCATGTCCCGGGGGAAAGCCGTCCAGGAAGGCGTGCGGGTGAAGCTCCCGCAGGGCGTGACCTGGGAGTCCCTCGCCGCCATGAGCCCGGAGGCGATTCGAGACAGGGGGCTCTTCCCCGCGGGCTTCATGCCATTGCCCCACCCGAATCATCCGGAAGGCGGCATGGTCTTCCCCAAGTTCCACATCGATGAAATCAAGCGGCAGGAAGGGAGGGACCTCACACGGTTCGACCTCGACTTCGACCTGCCGGACCACCTGCTGCCGGAGTTCCCGCCGCCCATCTTCCTCACCACGCGCCCGGACCTGGGGGATGTCTCGCAGGGGAAGCTGGTGACCATCATGAACGTCCAGGAGCTGTTCAACGGCCTCCTGAATCCGAAGCAACTGGAAGGCCTCCGGCTGCTCGTCACGCCCTTTCCCCAGCAGCAGTTCAATCAGACCGCCGACCGCCGCTCCGAGCTGCCCGGCCGGGGCGTGAGCTGCTTCGACTGTCACGTCAACGGCCACTCCAATGGCGCCACGCACCTGGTGGGCGACATCCGGCCCCAGGAGTTCCGCCACCGCATCGATACGCCGACGCTCCGCGGGGTGAACATCCAGCGCCTGTTCGGCTCACAGCGGGCCCTGAAGACCGTGGAGGACTTCACCGAGTTCGAGCAGCGCGCGGCGTACTTCGATGGCGACCCGGTCATCGCGACAAAGAAAGGGGTCAACATCCTCGAGCGGGGCAGCCAGGTACACTTCATGGCGGAGGTCCAGGCTCTCCTCGACTTCCCGCCGGCCCCCAAGCTCCGCTTCGACGGGAAGCTGGACCCGAAGAAGGCCACCCAGCAGGAGATGCGCGGACAGACGCTCTTCTTCGGCAAGGCGCAGTGCTCCGTGTGCCACCTCCCGCCGTATTACACAGACAACCTGATGCACAACCTGCAGGCGGAGCGCTTCTACAAGCCCCGGCTGGTGAACGGCGCGGTGATGGGCTCCGATGGCCCCATCAAGACGTTCCCCCTGCGAGGCATCAAGGACTCTCCGCCCTATCTCCATGATGGGCGGCTCATGACGCTGGAGGACACGGTGGAGTTCTTCAACCTCGTGCTGGAGACCCGGCTCAACGCGCAGGAGAAGAAGGACCTGGTTGCGTTCATGCGCACGCTCTGACGCGCGCGCGGCAAGCCTGCCTCGGGCGCATGAGCGGCACCCTCCCGCCGAGCCACACGTGGCTGGGCGGGAGGGCGCCGCGAGACTCCGCCGATCCAGCACGAATCCCCGCTCTCCCATCCGTCAGGGGCGCGGCACATCCTTGCGCCCCGTAGCGGCATCGCCGTTCCAGTCCCTGCCTGTCGTTGGCATGCAGGTGCGTGTTGGCGTGCAGGGAGAATCCCTCCAGCAAGGCGCACCGCGCGCTGCTTGTTGGGAGGGGGCCGGACGTCCACCTCCGTCCAGCGCAGCCGTTGCTGGCGCGCAAGCGTCTCGTGCCCGCGAAGCATTGCAGGACAGCAGATGCAAGCATTTGCCGGAGGGGCCCTTCAAAGTTCGTGAATGACGCAGCGCCTGGCGGCCGCACCACTCGGCGCGGCCGCCATTAGCACTACTGCGTCAGGGGTAGGCCGAAGGGGGAGTGTGCGACGGAGGGCTGGGCGGGTAGGCTCTCATTGCATCGGCCGCCATCCGCCCCACTCATGAAGCAGGTATGGACTCCTTCATGAACGCCGCCGCGGTGCAGCGGCTTGAGAGGTATTTCCAGCAAATCGGCGAGGTCCTCGGCGAGGAGAGCCGGCGCGGCTCGTTCGCCCTCTACGCCATGGGCCTGCTGGGGGATGGGGAGCGCAAGAGCGTGGAGCCCATCGCCGCCCGCGCGTGTCCGAACCCCGAGCGGGTGGATGCCATGCACCAGCGGTTGTTGCACTTCGCCGTGGACTCGAGGTGGAGCGACCGGGACGTGCGGCGCGAGGCGTCGAGGTACGCGCTGGAGGCGATGACGCGGCGGGAGTCGGTGGAAGCATGGATTGTGGACGACACGGGCTTTCTCAAGCAGGGCAAGCACTCGGTGGGCGTCCAGCGGCAGTACACCGGCTCGGCGGGGAAGGTGGCCAACTGCCAGATTGGCGTCAGCCTCAGCGT
This sequence comes from Myxococcus sp. NMCA1, assembly GCF_026810205.1. Taxonomy (NCBI): domain Bacteria; kingdom Pseudomonadati; phylum Myxococcota; class Myxococcia; order Myxococcales; family Myxococcaceae; genus Myxococcus; species Myxococcus sp. NMCA1. Next base: position 6,929,269 of record NZ_CP113950.1, read on the forward strand.
GACCACTCGTACCGAGCACCTGCCCGTCGACTTCGAGCTGTACCTCCCCGAGTGCTGGGCCAACGACGAGGCGCGTCGCCGTGAGGCCCGCATCCCCGCCGAGGTTTCCTTCAGGACGAAGCCCCAACTGGCGCTGCGAATGATTGAGCGGGCCGTGGAGGACGGGGTGGCTCCGGGCGTCCTCCTGGCGGACAGCGCCTACGGCAACTCCAGCGGCTTCCGTGCGCGACTTCGCGCACTGGGCTTGCATTACGCAGTCGCGGTGTCTGCGCAGACGACCGTCGGCCTCCTGGATGCGAAGGGCCGTCCCCGAAAGGACGCGCGAAGTGTTTCGGACCTGGCCTGGCGCATTCATGAACGAGGCGGCTTCCGACGGTGCACCTGGCGCCAGGGCACGCAAGAAGCCTTGTCGGCACGCTTTGCCCTACGCCGCGTCGTCGCCGCGGGCGTCCACCAGCGAGAGCAGGAGCCCCTGGGGCTGCTCATCGAGTGGCGAGACAGTGAGCCCGAGCCCGCCAATTACTTCCTGATATCCCTGCCAGAGGGCCGGACGAAGAAGCAGCTCATCCGTCTGGTGATGCAGCGATGGAGAACCGAACGCGTCTACGAAGACCTCAAGGGGGAACTGGGTTTGGACCATTACGAAGGCCGCCGTTTCCCCGGCTGGCATCACCATGTTTCCGTCGCGCTGTGTTGCTACGCCTTCCTCGTGGCGGAACGCACGCGGCGTTTTCCCCCCTCGGCCCGAAGGGCGGCTGAAGCCCACACGCAGTCACTCTCGGCCTGAGCGCCACTTCCGCGACAGCTTCATCACCGCACGGCTCGCTATGGCTCGGGTGATTGCCAACTGGTTGCCGCGCTGCCCCACCTGCCACCGCACCAACCACCACCACCGCACCTCACGTCGCCTACCCGGCCTCCCCGTCCACCCCTCGGGCCCCTGACGCAGTAGTGTTAGCCCCCCGCGGCTCAGGGCTTCTGCTGGGTGGCGGCGGCCTTCATCCGCTCGAAGGCCGCGATGTATTCCTCCAGCGTATCGAGCCCCACGGCGGCGCGCCGCTCGTTCACCTTCTCGGGGTCCTCCAGCGCCTTGGGCACCGTCTTTCCATCCACCTCCTCCAACTGGGTGGCGTAGCGCTGCGGCTTGCCGGTATTCACCAGCACCCGGTCCGTGAGGTACGCGAGGTCCTTCGCGGAGCCCTCCCCTCGCGCCACGGACTTCTCCAGCATCGGAAGGACCTCGCTCTGGAAGGCCACATCCTGGTCCGCGTGCTGCACCAGCAACCACGCGGCGAAGGTACCGCGCCGGCCCACCAGGGCGCTTCCCGGCCAGCCCTGCTTCGCGATGACGCCCTTGAGCCAGGTGGTGTTGCGCGCATCGACGTCCATCATCTTCGCCTTGGCGGCCTCATCCTGGAAGTTCGATGCGACGAGGGCACTGCGCGCCGCCTGGTCCTCGTCCATGCGCTTGAGCAACTCGTCCCGCAGCACAGGGTCCGCGGCCTCGTACTGCTTCGCCTCGGCGGCGATGACTCGCTGCTCCAGCGCCGCGTAGCCGGGCAGGCTCCGGACGTTGCTCAGGTCAGGGTCCTTCTGGAGGTGCTTCGCGTCATCGAAGCCTTCCTCCACGGCGCGCTCCAGCCAGACCAGCGCCTCCTCGCGCTCCGCCAGCAAGGACGCCGCGCAGGCCGCGTTGTAGGCTAGGTTCCTGCTGCGCACCCCGCCTTCCCAAGCGCTTCGGAACAGGGGAAGGGCGCGCGCGTTGTCGCCCTTCATGGCCAGTCCGGATGCCTCGGAGGCAGCCGCTTTCGCCTCAGGCGTGGCGACGGGCTTTGGCGCCGCGGGCTTCGTTGCCGAGGCGGCTTCCGGCGCGGCGCCACCACCGTGGGCACATGCAACCAGGTTCAGCGCGGCAAGCAGGGCGATGATGCGACGCATGACACTCCAGGGGTATGGGGATGGACGATGGCGCTCCAAGCACGTCCTCGGAGCGCCAGCGGGCTGGCAGTGTAGGCAATCTCTTCAAGACTCCAAACGCCCAGGCGTACCGTTCAATCCGGTCTGAAACCGTCTTCCCGCGCGAGCAGGTTGCGATTGCCTCGCGTCGATTCGTCTCCATACCTCTCTACACGCGGTTCTTCTCCCTGGCTGTCACCCCACGCACTCCGAGCGACGCGGGAGCGGCACGGGCTTCGCCGTGCCGGCCGTCCGGCTCGCTCCGTGCTATAGGCCGCACCGCTCGGCGGCACGCACCCGAGGGGGAAAAACAGAGGATGTCTGAGCGGCACATTGAGATGTTCTGGCGTTGTTCGAGCTGCAACCACCGCAACCTCGGCCGCTACATGGTGTGCCAGGGCTGCAAGAACGCCAAGGACGGCAGCGAGCAGTATGAGATGCCGGAGGACACCGCGTCCGCCGTCACGGTGACCGACGAGGCCCTGCTGAGGATGGCCACCGCCGGTCCCAACTGGCGATGCGCCTATTGCGAGAGCGACCAGCGGGCCCTGGACGGCGGCTGCAAGCACTGCGGCGCGTCCGCCGTCGAAGGCTCGATTCCCGCCGAGCCCACGCGCCCCACGCCAGACGCGAAAAAGGGGGCGAAGAGCAACAGGCGCCTGGGCTGCTACATCCTCTTCATCATCGCGTTCTTCGGCTGCTGCTGTCCCATGTGGATGTCCTCCGGCAAGAAGGGGACCGCCTCCGCGACGGCGGCGACGGCGGCCACGACAGCGCCCAAGACGGAGCCGGAGAGGACGCGGACGCTCCAGGTCAAGGAGGTCTCCTGGGAGCACACGGTGAGCGTGGAGCGCTACCGCCTGGTGGATGACGAGGGCTTCGAGGAGGACCGGCCAGAAGGCGCCCTCCTGGTGAAGGCACAGGGCAAGCGCCACCACCATGACGACCAGGTGCTCGCCGGCTACACGACCGTCCACTACACGGAGCGCGTCCAGCGGGGCTTCACCACGGAGACCTACCGCGCCAAGGAGGCTTGCGGTGAGGACTGCACCACGACGCCCAAGAAGTGCAGCGAGCAGTGCACCAGCAACAGGAACGGCTTCGCGACCTGCAAGACGACCTGCACCGGAGGAGGTCGGAGCTGCACCACCCGGTACTGCTCCGTGACGAAGAAGCGCAAGGAGCCGCGCTACGTGGACGAGCAGCGCTCACGCCAGGAGCCGCGCTACCGGAGCGTGCCGCGCCAGGCGACCTGGTACACCTGGAAGGAGTGGCGCTGGATGCACGACCGGGACGTGAAGGCGAACGGCACCACGCTCGAGGCGCGCTGGCCCACCGACGCCGAGCTGCGGCCCGCCAAGGCCTTAGGCAAGGGCGAGAAGGAACGAAACGCGCGCGACGCGCGGTACAGCGTGGTCTTCCACGGCGACGACCAGCCCGCCATCACCTACCCCCCCGAAACACTCGAGGAGTTCCAGCGCTTCGCGCCCGGCAGCACGCACACCCTTCAGCAGGAGCAGGGCAAGGTCTCCGTCGTGACCCAGACGCCCCCGGCGCAGGCCACCCCGTGACCTGCGTGCCGCTCTCAAACGCGAAGTGAAATCGCGGGCCACTCCATGCCGGAACGGCTCGAAGGCGCTCCGGTTGACCGCGCGTGCTCCTGATTCCTACGTCCCATCGGAGTGCTATCGGGACGAGTCAACCCAAGACAGATGGCGAGTCGGCCTCGACGCTCATCAGCGACAGGATCGCCGAGCTGGGTGACTGGCGAGGCGAGGCGCTCGCCAGGGTGCGTGCCCTCATCAAGGAGGCTGTCCCGGATGTCGTGGAGGAATGGAAGTGGCGGGGCACCCCGGTCTGGTCCCACGGAGGAGTCCTCTGCATGGGTGAGGCATACAAGTCGGCCGTGAAGGTGACCTTCTTCAAGGGCGCTTCCCTGGAAGATCCTTCAAAGCTCTTCAACTCGAGCCTTGAAGGCAATGTCAGGCGCGCCAACGACATTCACGAGGGTGAGGAGTTTGACGCGAAGGCGTTCAACGCCCTCATCCGCGCCGCCGCCGCGCTCAATACCGCTGGCGGAAAGAAGCCCAGGAAGCCGGCGTGAGCCTTCCGGGGCGGCCCTCTCACGGCACCTTGCGTCCAGGCTCTACTCGGTGAAGGTGCCTCCCGAGTCGCACTTCGTGGCCTTCGACGTGAATGGCGCCTACGAGAATGGCGCGCTCACCGGGCACGGGTACGCCACCTACTGCCCTTCGCTCGACTCGTTCAAGAGCACGCGCAAGTGACCGCGGTCCGACTCGCCTGACGGTGAGTCGGGTCTGCCCGGGCCCTCAGCAAGAGGGCCTGGGCCCGCCCTTCGGTGGGAGCGTCCCGCTGGTCGATGCTCTCATCGCATGGTCGCGCCACGCCCCCCCCTGTGGATGACGCTCCAGAAGAGCGCCCTGGCGGCCAACCGGGCCCACACAGAGGATGCGCTGCTGCCGCTCCACATGCCGGTACTCGCGGACTGACGACGACCCACCTGGTGCCTCAGCATTCCAGTGCGATACACCCCGCGAGGTCCGTGTCGCGAGTTCCCGCGCCTGAACCGTCCAAACCGAGGGGAGCCAATCCAACATGGCCTTCACGACCGCTCCTCTCCGTGCGCTCGGCATCGTTCTGGTGACGACGCGCGCGCTGGCGGCCACGCCCCCGGCTGCGCCCACACCTCGTGCGCTCGTGTTCGCCCAGAATCCCGTCCGGACCCCTGTTCCCAGCGAGCAGGAGCTCCCGCTTCCCCCCTCGGGGAGACGACTGGCGCATCCATGGATCGAGGCACTGTCCTGTGTCGTCCCCGAAGCCCATCCGCTTCCACCGGAGGACGCGCGCTTTCCTCCTGAGCGCGTCTGCTCTCTCCAGTCCACCGCCCGGCCTGATGCGCGCGGCCTCTTCGCCACACCGCCCCGCCAGGACGTGGACGGGTCCTCTCCGGATGCCTTCGCGGAGGCCTCGCTCTTCTTCCACGCGGCAGCGACCTTGAACTACTTCCGTTCCCTCGGGTGGGAGCGCCCCTGGCCTGACGAGAAGCCGCCGCTCCGGCTCGTGGCGGACGTGCGGATGCCCTCACGGGACGGCAAGGTCCTCCTCCCGTGGGGCGATGCGCTCTTCGTGCCCGCCGCCGAGGGGGATGCGCGCGCGCACGACACCATCTGGTTCGGACGGGGCCCCGGGGTGAACCTCGCCTATGACGGCGACACCATCGCGCATGAGGTGACCCATGCGCTCCTGGAGCCCTTCCTGCCACGGAGCGCCTGGCGGCTCGACACATTCGGCGCCGACGGCTCGCCTGGCGCCATCGATGAGGGACTCGCGGACTACTTCGCCGCCGCAATCTCGGGAGACCCCTTCCTCGGAGAATACGCCGTGCGGGCTGCCGAACCCTGGCGCTCGCGCAACATCCACACGCTGGCCCGCTGCCCCGAGGCACTCGTGGGACAGCGCCACACCGACGCCCTGCTCCTGTCCTCCGCGCTCTGGGCCCTCCGCGAGCCCGCGAGCCCGTCCCAGCGTGGGGCCCTGGACCGCGCCGTGCTCACCACGCTCCAGACCTTCCAGCCCGCCTCCGAGCTGTCCCTGGAGCGCTTCCTGGAAGCACTTGTCACCAGGCTCACCCGGGAGGCCCCCGAGCTCGCCCGCTCCGCCCAGGAGACGTTCTCCCGCCGGGGCCTCCTTCCCGCCTGCCCGCGCGTGCTCGAGTTGGAGCCGGGGCAAAGCCTTGGAGGGAGCGCTGGAGCCTTCGTGGCTCCTGGCGGGCGCTCCCTGCGGATGAAGGGACTGGCGCCCGGCCTCCTCCAGTTCCATACCCGTGTCCCGCCGGGGACCACGGCCGTGTCCCTGCGTTTCAGGAGCGGCGCCCCCCGGCCCCCACCGGGGCAGGAGCTGACGCCATTCCACCCCGTGGTCCTCGCCAGGCGCCACCGCCCTCTTCAGTGGCGCCATGACGGCCCCCAAAGCCACTCCGACGCGGACATCACGACGGTCCCACTGCCCGGGGTGTCGAGAAGCGCACGCATCGAAACAGAGGGAGCCTCCGACGTCTTCCTCCAACTCGCCAACGCGGGGGAGCTGGATGGCTGGTACGACCACCTCTCCCTCGAATTCGAGAGTGGCCCTCCCGCGCCAGCCGCCCCGCCAGAGCCAGCGCCCCGCCTCCCATCTTCCTTCTGGGGATGGATGGGAGGCGCGGGCGCTGGCCTGGGAGCCTGGCTCTGGCGGAGGCGACGAAGGTCGCCGAGCGCCTAGCGGCAACTCCTGTCGAGCACGTAGCCGACGTACATGGAGGTGTTCGCGCTATCCACCACGAGCCCGCGGAGATAGCCGTTTGCGCCACAGCCGAAGGAGTACTCGGGCAGGTTGCCCACCGTGCAGCCAGCGTTCTTTCCGCCCACCCTGGGCATCACGGTGAGCTTCCCCGTCTGGAGATTCCGGCACGACAGCACAATCGTCGACAGGTTTTGCGCACTGCACCAGGTCTGATTGGGCGCTCCACTGGCCCAACCGTTGATTCCGGTGACCTTCTGGACGACTTCACCGGCTGCGCAGTCCTGGGTGAAGGAGTCACCATTCGTGCCCCCAATCGCGGGGGCAGATCAGTCATCGCCTCTGATTGAAGCGCAACCGCCGGCGTAAACCACAGGCAGCCTCGCCCATTCATGAGTAACCGTTCAGGGGTGGTGTTGAGGCCCTCGTCGCGGTGTGCAACCCGTAGCGGATGCGCACGAAAACCCCTGCGACGCTGGAAGCGAAGATTGAAAGACTGGTCCGCGAGCACCTGGTGGCGCAGCAACTCTTGGTGAAGGCGGCGGTGGAGCGCGCATTCTCAGCGCTGACTGCCTCTCCAGACGTGGCGACGCAGCGGCGAAGGACGAGAGTCCGGCGGCCATCGAGCGCGGTCGCCGACCTCGCGGAGCGGTTGCTCGAAGCCGTACAGGCGTGCCCTGGAGAGACGATGGCTGTCCTTGCCGCTCGCATGGGCGAGAAGGCTCGGGCACTTCATCGGCCGATGATGCGCTTGAAGAAGGAGGGCCGTGTGCGCAGCGCCGGTGAGCGAAACGCGACGCGGTACTTCCCGATGGGAAAGAAGGCCGCGTAGCGCTCAGAGCGCGGCGAAGAGCGAGGGCGGGGGCATCCCCGTCCTGGCGGCGGTGCAGCAGTCCGTCAGGAATTCGAGCACATTCTTTTCCTGCTTGCGGGCGGTGTGCGCCACCGTCATCACCCTCTCGGCGAAGAGGTTCCCTCGGGTGCTCTGGGTGCCGAAGCTTCGCTTGCGCCACAGCACGAAGGCCCGCAGCTCGCGCTCCGCGTGGTTGTTGGTGGGCTCGACTCCGTCCCTGTCAACGAAAGTCCACAGCGCCGCGCGGTGCTCGAGGATGTCCTCACAGGAGCCGGAGACGTGCGGCAGCTTCGCGGCCACCGCGCGCTCAAGCAGGGCTTCCACCTGCGTGCGCACCGGGGCCATGCGTTCGCGCAGCGTGTCCCGCTGCAACTCGCCGCTGCGCAGTCGTCCCCAATAGTCGAAGAGGATGCCGATGTAGTCGAGCAACTCGCGCCCAATCGCTCCGGCTGGCCCGTCGCGCTCCGAGAAGGAAACGGCCTTCCTCAAGAGGTGGGCCCAGCACACCTGCCGCGCTTCCATGGCCCAGAAGTTCAACGCGGTGGCGCGGTCGCTGACGAGGACGCCGAGCTTCAGGCCGAAAAGAGGCGCGAGCGTCCGCGACTTGCCGTCCGTCAGAATTTTGAAGACGGTGGCCATTGACGAGGCGATGGTCCACAGCGTGCGCGCCAGGCCGGCCTCAAGCCACTGGGTGCCGTCCGTGTGCTTCACCGGCGCCAACAACACCCGGGACCAGGCCTCGTCCACCGCGGGCTTCACCGCCTCGCTGACGCGCGCCTCGACGGCGCTCACCGCCCCCAGCGAAATGTCGATGCCCAGCACATCCCCCAGAAGCCTCACCGCCGAGCGCCGACTCAGGTGGTAGACGCCCGTCAAAAGGCCAACGACGGCGGACAGCCGCGGGCCGAAGGGCGACGTCGGAATCGGAGCGGTGCTTGCCCATGTCTCATGCTTGCACCTGGGGCACTCCACGCCATGGCGCACCCACTGCGTGACGTGGGCCTTGAGCGGCGGCAATTCCACGGACTGGTAGCGCCGCACCCGCGTGCCGCCTTCGGGCGAAAGGGGCGCCCAGCAATTCTCACACGCGGACGGGAAGAGGTGCTTGAACTCGCTCACCTTCTCCTCGGCAACAAGCGCGCGTGTCAGGCCTTTGTGTCCCGGCTGACCACCGCGCTTCTTCTCACTCCCGCTCTGCCTGCGCCGCTCGGCCTTCTGCCCCGGCGTATCGCTCGACGGTGGCCGGTTCGAGTTGCCCGAATTCCGCCGCAACTGCTCCCGCAGCTCCTGCACCAGTCGAGTCAGCTCCTCGACCTGACGCTCAAGCTCCGCGATGCGCGCATCCTTGGGGTCGACCTCGGCCACGACATGCCGTGTCTCATGTCCCTTGCCGCGTCAGCGAGCGACAAGCCTCCCGCCGGCTGCTGGCCTGCTCCTTCTTCAACCGCCCATCTCCCCTGAACGCTTACATTCATGAGTTCGGTCACCGCACGCGACACGGCCCGAACTTCGTGTTCTCGATGTGCCCTCATCATAACGTAGGCCCTGCAGCCGGGGGCCCCGACCTGGGCCTGCAGCCCCGTCCAGTGCATCAACCGCACAGACAGAGTGATGACCGCGCGCCTCGCTCACTCTCGAGAAGACACGTCGAACGACGGGGGAACGGCGGTGTTTCTCACGGGAATGCTCAGAGACCTGAGGAAAGTGGCCCTCCGGATTGATCAATCCCGCCCCCCGTGGCGTCCAAGCGGGCGCACCATGACGCCGCCCTCGCACAGGCATGACGCCTCCGCGAGAGGCGTCCCACCTCAGGCCCACGCCCCATGTGGAAACTCCATCTCGTCCCGCTTCTGTGTCTGCTCACCATCACTACCAGTTGCACCGAGCCGCCCGCTCCCCTCGCCCATGCGGCCCCGCGCCAGCGCCCCATTCCGAACCGATACATCGTCGTGCTCCGCCCGGAGGCCCGCTCCCCATCCCAGGGGCCCCAGAAGACGCGGGAGCACGTGTCGAACCTCGCCAAGACGCATGGCGCGAAGGTGCTCCACACCTATGAGCATGCGCTCCAGGGCTTCTCGGCGGAGCTGGACGACGCGCGCTTGGAGGCGCTGCGCGCCGACGAGCGCGTAGCCTTCATCGAGCAGGATGCATGGGTGCGCCCGCTCGCCACGGCGGAGACGGTGGCGTGGGGCCTGGACCGCGTGGACCAGGAGGACCTGCCCCTGGATGGTCTCTATCGCCCGGCGCTGAGCGGCACGGGTGTCCACGCGTACGTGCTCGACACGGGCATCCGCTCCACGCATGCCGAGTTCCAGGGACGCCTGGGCGAGGGCTTCGACGCGGTGGACCCCGACGGTGGCGCGGAGGACTGCGACGGGCACGGCACCCACGTCGCGGGCATCCTCGGTGGCACTACCTGGGGCGTGGCCCGGGCCGTGACGCTGCATCCCGTGCGCATCCTGAACTGTGACGGAGAAGGCCCCCTGTCGGGCATCATCGCCGGCATCGACTGGGTCGCCGCCCATCACCAGTCCCCCGCGGTCGCCAACCTGAGCATCGGGCTGGAGGTCTCGGAGGCGCTGGACCAGGCGGTCCGCAACGTCGTGGCCGCCGGCGTCACCGCCGTGGTGGCCGCGGGCAACTTCGGCGTCAGCGCGTGCGACGAGTCTCCTGCTCGCGCGGCGGAAGCCCTCACCGTGGGCGCCACCAACGTGGAGGACTCCCGCGCGTCATTCTCGAATCACGGCCCCTGCGTCGACCTGTACGCGCCGGGCGAGGACATTCGCTCCGCCGGCATCGCCAACGACACGGCAAGCGAGGTCTTCTCCGGTACCTCCATGGCCACCCCTCACGTCGCCGGCGCCGCCGCGCTCTACCTGGAGCTCCACCCCACCGCCACCCCGGCCCAGGTGATGGACGCGCTCGCGGGCGCCGCCATCTCGGGCCGCGTGAAGAACGCCGGGCCGGGCTCCCCCGACCTGCTGCTCCAGGCGGGCTTCCGCCGCTCGACGGGGGACGTCCACCGCCCCTGGGCACACGCCGTAACGCCCTTCCCCTGGAGCACCGTGCGCGCCACCTCACGTGTGCGGGTGCTCGCCTGGGACGATGCGGCGGTCCGGCGCGTGGACCTCTGGGTCAACGGCCTCCTGCGCGCCAGTGACGACACCCACCCCTTCGAGCTCGACTGGGACACCCGGGAAGAGCTCAACGGCCCGGCCACCCTGGAGGTCCGCGCCTACGACACCGCGCTCAAGGCATGGCGCGCCGCGCCCATGACGGTGACGGTGCGCAACCCCGACATCGCCGACTTCGATTCGACGCTCCAGGCGCCCCGCTGCGCCACCCTCGCGTTCGCGTGCGACACCGGCGTGCTCGTGCGCGGCATGGGAACCGTGGGGCCAGAGCGCCATGCGCCCAACACGCTCGGTGCGAGCTGTGCGGATGGCATCGATGGCACCTACCTCATCACCGCGACGCTGGAGGGGCTGCGCGTCTCCAGCCAGGACGGCGGCCCTCTCACCGCCGGCAAGCCGGTGAAACTCACCGCGACCGCCTTCGGCTTCGTGCCCTTCCTGGAAGCGGTGGACCTCTTCCACGCGCCCGACGCGCGCAGCCCCCAATGGACGCATGTCGCCCGGCTCCCGCTCGAAGTGACAGGGGCGCAGGAGCTATCCACCACCTTCACGCTGCCAGAGGGAGGGCTCCAGGCGATTCGCGGCACCCTCGGCACCCATCCCACCCAGGTCAGCTGCGCCCCGGGAGCCTGGACAGACCACGACGACCTCGTCTTCCCCGTGGCCCCCTCGAGTCGCTGAAGGCCCACGGCAGCGCGCCGTTGTCGCCAGTAGGAGCGCGTCGTGTCCCCGCGTCGCGGGAAGAGTGAATTTCGTGGGTCTCCGGCGCTGGATGAACGGTCCCCTGTTCCACGATCGACCTCCCCCGCTGGGTGGGCGTGTCCTTCAACGTGGCGGCACACCGCCGACGGCGCAACGCGCACAGGGTGACCAGACGCCCCTGCTCACGGCCGCCTCCAGCCCGGGGATCGGGTGACTGCCTCGCTCGGGCGTTCCCACCTTGAACTGACATCACGTGCAGAGCCCGACGCTGGGATTCGGTCCACCAGGAGCGCCTGTCGCTCCGCGCGCCCAGGACGCAATGCAGCGTGCGCCCTCCCACGAGGTCCAGAGCTCCAAGCCCCTCACCGGACCACCCGGCCCCCAGGGCCTCGGACATCGACAGGCATCGGTGGACAGGTGCCCCGGCCATGCTTCTCTTGATCGCAGGGGGTGCCATGTCCTTCGAGGATCGTGTCGATGCGGGCCGGCGGCTCGCCCAGTTGCTGCGCGAGCGTGGCTACACGGGTGAAGGCACGCTCGTCCTGGCGTTGCCCCGCGGGGGTGTACCTGTGGCCTTTGAGGTGGCAACAGCACTGGGCGCACCGCTGGACGTCTGGGTGGTCCGCAAGGTCGGTGTGCCGGGCTACGAGGAACTGGGCCTCGGCGCGGTCGCGGAAGGCGGTGTCGCGTTCGTCAACCGGAGGCTGATGGCCGAGGTGGGCGTCACCGAGGCGGACCTGCAAGGCCTCGTCCGTCAGAAGAAGGATGAAGTGAAGGTCCGGGTGGCGCGCTTCCGCCAGGGCATCGGGGCGCCTCGAATCGAAGGCCAGCGCATCATCCTGGTGGACGACGGCATCGCGACGGGAGGTACCGTCCGAGCGGCCATCCAGGCGCTCCGCATGCACCGGCCCGGCAGCATCATCCTCGCGGTCCCCGTCGCGGCATCCCAGACGCTCGCAGAGCTCGCCCCCCTGGCGGATGACGTGGTGTGCGTGCTTTCAACGCCGTCGCTGTATGCCATTGGCCAGTGGTACGCCGACTTCCAGCAGGTTCCAGATGAAGCGGTCGCGACGCTACTGACACAGGCCCGGCTCACCCTCGGTCACGACCGTCACGCGCCGCCCGGCGACACGGCCCACTCCTGACCGGGCGCCCCGAAGCATCAGCGAGCAACCACCACCCGGGCCGCGATATCCCTGTCTCACAGGAGCCCACCGGGCGCAGTTCATCCCGGCCCTCCGAAAGAGCCGCCGTTCCGGCGCAGGGATGGCAGCTTGAGCCCTGCCGTGCATCACGCTCCATCCCCACCCTTCACAGGAGGCCACCAGGCCCGAGCAGGAGCGAGTGATGCCCGTCTACGAGTTCTACTGCCGCAAGTGTAAGGAGCCCTTCACCGAAATCATGAGCGTCAAGGAGCACGATGAGCGAACGCCCAAGTGCCCACGCTGCCAGGAGACGAAGGAGGTGGAGAAGCGCATCTCCACCGTTCATACCGTGACCACCAAGAAGTGGCTGACGCTCTGACGCTCTCCCGGGCTTGCTCCGCGCCGCACCTGTGGCGGAGGTCCGACTCACGATGATTCCGGATACGCCGGACAGGGAGCGGAGCGCCAATGGCTCGACGCCTTCGGGGGAAGGTGCTCACCCTCCTGCTATGCGGAGATGTGATGACGGGCCGGGGCATCGACCAGGTCCTGCCCCACCCTGCTCCGCCGGGCCTCCACGAGGACTACCTGAAGGATGCGCGGGACTACGTCCGGCTGGCAGAGGAACGCAATGGCCCCATCCGGACGCCCGTCGGCTTCGGTGAGCTCTGGGGTGACGCGCTCGACGAGATGGAGCGAGCCGCTCCGGATGTTCGAATCATCAACCTGGAGACGAGCGTCACCACAAGCGAGGCGTGGTGGCCAGACAAGGGCATCCATTATCGCATGCACCCGGAGAACGCGGCTTGCCTTACAGCAGCCCGGATCGATTGCTGCGCGCTGGCGAACAACCACGTGCTGGACTGGGGCTATCCAGGGCTCCTCGAAACGCTGGCTACCCTCCGGCGCCTGGGCATCGCCACCGCGGGGCTCGGGGAGGACCAGGAGCGAGCACGGCGGCCGGCCATCCTGGATGTGACCGGGGGCCGGGTCGCCGTGTTTTCGTTCGGTGATAGCAGCAGCGGAATCCCACCCGTCTGGGCCGCGACGGAAGACCGGCCCGGCGTGGATCTGCTGCCAGCGCTGTCACCCACCGCAGTGCGGCAACTGGGCGAGCGCGTCGCGGCCGTCAAACGCCCGGGCGACATCGTCGTTGCCTCCATTCACTGGGGCGGCAACTGGGGCTATGCAGTGCCGGACGCGCAGCGGGCCTTCGCGCGAGCGCTCATCGATGAGGCCGGCGTCGACATCATCCATGGCCACTCGTCGCACCACCCCCGCGGCATCGAGGTCCACCGGGGCCACCTCATCCTCTACGGCTGCGGAGACTTCCTGAACGACTATGAGGGAATCTCTGGCCACACGGCCTTCCGTCCAGACCTGACGCTGCTGTACCTGGCGTCCATCGCCCCGGCCACCGGTCAGCTGACGGGCCTCCGCATGCTCCCGATGCAGCTGCGCCAACTCCGTCCCCATCATGCCTCACGACAGGACGCTGAGTGGCTGGGCGGCGTCCTGGACCGGCAGGGGCGGGACCTTGGGACCCGCACGCGGCTGGCATCAGACGGCAACGGTGCGCTCGTCCTTCAGTGGACGTGAGCCTCCCAGACAAGCGACGAGCGGCCTCAGGGCCCCTGGTTCCCCCGCACGGCGGCGGCAGTCTGGTCGAGCTCGGCGGCGAGGAGGACCCACAGGTCGTCCAAGGAGACGAGCCCTACCATTCGCCCCCGTTCATCCACGATGGGCAGCCGGCGCACGCCTTGCTGCCGGATGGTGAACTTGGACGCGGTGAGCGCACGCCTCCGGTCCAATGCAACCCGGCGCTCAGCCTTTCAACACCGCGAGCGGCACCAGCCGTGCCACCTTCCGCGCGATGCCAGCCGCCTCGACCACGTCCACCACCCGATCCACGTCCTTGTAGGCCAGGGGCGCTTCCTCCGCGAGCTCCGCATTGGAGGGACACTCCACGGCGATGCCCTGACGATTCAGCGCCGCGCGCAGCTCACTTCCCACCACCTGGCGTTTGGAAGCGGCCCGGCTCAGCCGCCGTCCCGCCCCATGGCAGGCGCTGCTGAGTGAGATGGCCTCGGCAGCCTCCTTCCCCACCAGCACGAACGACGCCGTGCCCATGCTTCCGGGGATGAACACGGGCTGGCCGACCTGATGGTAGGCCGCGGGCAGCTCGGGGTGCCCTGGACCGAAGGCCCGCGTCGCGCCCTTGCGGTGTACACAGAGGCGCTGGCCTCCATGCGGCTCCAACTTCGCGATGTTGTGGGCCACGTCATAGACGATGCGAGGCCACGCAGCGGAACGGTCTCCGAACCACCGGCGGAACACCTCGCGCACCCGGTGGGTGAGCACCTGCCGGTTGGCCCAGGCGAAGTTGGCCGCGGCGCACATGGCCGCGAAGTAGTCCTGCCCCTCCGCCGACGACAGCGGCGCACAGGCGAGTTGACGGTCCACGAGCCGGATGCCCTCGCGCGCCAGGGCGCGGTCCATGGTGCGCACCGCATCCGTGCAGACCTGGTGCCCCAGTCCGCGCGAGCCCGTATGGATGAGCACGGTGAGCTGGCCCTCGAACAGCCCGAGCGCCGGGGCCGCCTCCGAGTCGAGGACGCGCTCCACCCGCTGCACTTCCAGGAAGTGGTTGCCGCCACCGAGCGTGCCAAGCTGGTCATGCCCCCGCTCCTGGGCCCGGACAGAGACCTTGGCTGTGTCGGCGCCATCGAGGCAGCCTCTGGCCTCCAGGTAGTCGACGTCCTCCGGTGTTCCCAGTCCTAGCACGTCCACCAGATAGGGGACGCCCTCCGTGAGGACTCGGTCCATCTGCTCGGGAGCCAACGACAGGCGGCCATGCCGGCCGAAGCCTGTGGGAATGCTCCGAGCGAGGTCGTGAGCCACCTCCGGCAGGACCTCCTTCACGTCCTCGTGCCGAAGCCCGGTCGCCAGCAATCTCACGCCGCAGTTGATATCGAACCCGATGCCGCCCGGCGAGATGACGCCATCCGGCAACGCTGTACCCGCCACGCCGCCCACGGGGAAGCCGTAGCCCTCGTGCATGTCCGGCATTCCGATGGCGAAGCCCTGGATGCCCGGCAGTGTGGTGACATTGACGAGCTGAGGCACGCTCCGGTCCTGGACCATCTGATGGAGCAACTCCGAGTCCGCGACGATGCGGGCCGGTACCCGCATGTCCTCTCGGAAGCCCTGGCCCAGTTCATACAGGGCGGGCCCTATCTGCCGGATGAGCGGCTCGAGCTGCTGCGGGACCTCGGGAAGTGTCTCCATGCTTGCCTCATGACAGGGGGGGGCTCAGACATCGAGGACGACCGTGGCCGTGAAGCCGTCGTCGTGCTCGTGCAACTCCAGGCCATGGAATGTGGCGGCCTTCACAGCGGTCTTGAGCACGGGAGGCGAGACGCCGCGAATGTGGGCGCGCAGCGACCGCTCTTGGAGCGCGTCCACCACGAGGTCCGTGTAGACGCGCTTCGTCAGGTCCGAGCGGGCGATGAGCTCATTGAGCCAGTCGACAAGCAGGGCCTCGGTGTCCGCCGCCGCGAGCGCATACCCGGCCTCCTCGAAGAGTTCCGGGAGTCCCGTGCCTGAGATGCGGAGTTGACTCCATGACCGCCTCCTTCCCGCGCCCGAAGTGGAGATGCCCCCATCCGACGACAACATCGTTGACGGCTCACGAAGGCGACGGTGGAGAAGCGTCCTGCTCCTCTGTCCCCATGGAGCGCGTTGCTTGTTCGAACTCGGCCTCCGACGGCGGGCCTGTCCGCACCGGAAGTTCCAGCCGCCGCCATGCCGACATGCCGCCCAGCACGTTCGAGACCTGCTGGAAGCCGTTGCGGAGCAGGATGCTCGTGGCAAGTCCAGAGCGGTGGCCCGTGCTGCACACCACCGCGACCGGATGGTCCTCGCGCAGTCCCAGCTCGGAGAGGCACTCCTCCAGCTCTGTCACATACGCATGTCGTGCGCTCAGGATGTGGCCACGCTCGAACTCCGAGCGCTCGCGCACGTCGAGCACCTGGAAGCCCTCCCACTGGGAAAAGAGCGCCTCGGGCGTCAGCGTGCCGCTGCTCTTGATAGGCAACCCCGCGTTGCGCCATGCCCCGAATCCCCCCGTGAGAATGCCCTCCACCTGGTCGAGGCCGATGCGGGCCAGGGCCAGCACGGCCTCCTTCGAGTCCGCGTGCGCAGGCAGGACGAGGAACAGCGGCGTGCCCGGCTGTACCATCTGTCCACTGAACACGGACAACCCCTGCATCCAGACATTCAGCGAGCCCGGGATGTGCCCCCCAGCGAAGGACTCGGGCTCACGCACGTCCAGGACAAGGCCACTGTGACTTGCCCACTGAAAGCGTTTCGGCTCCAGGAAGGGGATGGCGGATGAACCCGCGGAGAGTGGCACGCCACCGCGTATGTTCACCTCCTCCATGCGCGAGAAATACGAAGGCCGGTGAAGCCGCTCCTGCACCTTGCGCTGGATGAAGTCGCTCCGGCTGGAGGTGAACACGGGGTTGTGCAGGCGCTCGAAGCCCAGTGTCGTCAACTCCCTGTCCGCGATGCCGCTGCCACACACCGAGCCTGCTCCGTGGGCCGGGAAGACCAGTGTCTGGTCGCCCAGGGGTAGGACCTTCTGATGGAGCGAATCAAAGAGGAGCGCGGCATTCTCGTAGACCCGCTCTGGCGCAGCCAGGTCCGTGCGCCCTGTCTCTCCAGCAAAGAGTGCGTCGCCCGTGAAGACGCCCCAAGCCTGGGCATGGTGGGGATCCAGGTAGACGGCCCAGCTCATGCTCTCTGGAGTGTGGCCCGGCGTATGAAGCGCCACCAGCGTCAAGGCCCCCAGGTGTAGCCGCTCTCGCTCGCCCATCCGCACGTCGGCATGGCCGGTGATGGGGTGCCGGCCAGCCACCACCTGCGCGCCTGCAAGGCGGGCAAGCGCGGAAGTGCCCTCAACGAAGTCTTCCTGGCGGTGCGTCTGGAGCACGTAGCGCAGCCGCAGCTCCTGCCGCCGCAACACGTCCAGGTAGACGTCGACATCACGCCGGGGGTCGACGACGAGCGCCTCGCCGTCACTGCCCAGGATGTAGGTGATTTGGGCAAGGCCCTCGGTCTTGATGGCCTGGAAGTACATGGCTCCTCCTCCGCTGAAGGTGGTCGCCATGACTGGAAAGAGCATCACGGGCACGATGCGTTGCCGCCTGCACGGCCCGCCGGGAGTCCGGCCAGGAGCGGAGCATCCTTCCCCTCTTCTGAGTTGCTACCGCACGCCTGCCTGAGTGAATGGCGTCCGTGGAATTTCCATCTCGCCTTCGCAACGCCGCGTGGAGGGCACCGCTGCTTTTCCTGGCAGGTCTCTCTCCATTCTCAGTGCTCGATCATCGGCGCGCTGGTGCCCGAGGACATACCAGGGCTGCCCTGGTACGCGGACGTGGCGCGTGCGCTCGCCGTCTTCGACTGGAGGGGCGAGCGCGTTCAGACGATCAGGGCACCAGCTCGGCCGTGAGCGTGAGTGGAGTCACCGAGTGGGGGTGGGGCCGCCCCCTGCCATCGTGGATGCAAGTGATTCGAGAGTCTCTGGGGCTCGAAAGGGGGGCGGCCCCCGCGGCAGGGACCGTCACCTGGAATGCCGGCGTGCCAGCGTCAGGAGATTCTGATGCTGGAGGTGTTGTTGTTCATCGCGCCCAGGGTCGGGGCGTCGGAATTCACGGGCAGCGTGTCGCCGGAGAAGTTGTCGTTCTTGAATAGGACGACCGCCAGGCCCTGCGGCTTCACCGAGCTGATGGTGTTGTTGTCGATGCCGTACCGCTCCAGCTCGGCCTGGGTGTACTGGCCAGGAGGCAGGTCCACCTCCTTGCCATCGAACTGCTCTTTGTAGAAGAACCTGGCCCTGGGCTGCACGGGCACGGATATGACCCTGATGCTGGAGACGTTGTTGTTCAGCGGGCCCAGCTCCTCGGCATTGGCCACCACTTCGATCTGGTCGCCGGTGAAACCATCGTTCTTGAAGAGGACAGCCTTCACGCCAGGCGGCACCTTCACCGAGCTGATGGTGTTGTTCTCGATGCCCAGCGCCTCCAGCTGGGCCCGGGTGTAGTTGCCAGGCGGCAGATCGACCTGTGCACCACCGAAGTCTTCGTTGGTAAAAACGGTAATGTTTGCCATTGCAGTTCTCCTCCTTTGAGCGGTCCCGGCCCATTCGTTGCCAGAAGCCGCCGGAAGCATTGGGCACCGCGCTCCGGAAAAGCAATCCGTCCACAGTACCGTATCCGTCCGGCCAAGAACGTGCTGAGAGGCATTGAGTGAGGAGTCGGCGCCGAGGACCCTGGCGGGAATGTCAAAGCCGGTGGAGAAGCAGGAGTGGTTCCGGGTCGCTGAAGCCTTCGAGGCGAGCGGACTGACGCAGAAGGAGTTTTCCCAGCATCGAGGCGTGCGGTTGAGCACGTTGCAGTCGTGGGTGTACCGGCGTCGACGACAGCAAGGCGAGAATGGCAAAGCGGTTCGCCTGCTGCCGGTGGAGGTGGCGACGACGCCAGCGGCGGCAGAAGCGCCGGGAGAGAGCCTCCCGGAAGGCGGAGGAGGCACCCGCACGGGAGATTCGTCGCCGACGTCCTGCTGCGCGTGCAGACACATCCCAACTCACGCATCGGCGAGCTGCTGCCCCACGAGTGGAAACGGCGAAGCGTCGCCGACCCGCCCGACTCACCCCTCCAGCCCAGCCTCTGAATCCTCGCGGCGTGCGTCGACCACGGTCCTCGTCCGTCGGCAACCGCTCACGTCACGTCATTGCCCGGACGGTTACACAGTACCGCGCGGGCGGGCCTGGGAGCGTCAGTTCGCGCCCAGGCTCCAGCGCTGCACCAGCTCCGTCCTGCGGGACGGGTCCTTCAGCAGCTGGTTGGCCCAGTGCAGGGGGCCGGCCCGCCGCACCATCTCGAACTCGGCCGCGAGCAGGGGGATGACCCAAAGCAGGTTCACGGGCGAGCCTGGAGGCAAGGGCACGGCGGGCCCCTGTGCGATGACGAAGTGGCGCAGCCCCAGGAGCGGGTCGGAGACGACGGCGATGTCGCCCGGCGCCCAGGCCGGCTGGCTGCCCTCGTTCGATTGCTTCAGCGTCCCCAGCGCCGACAGGGCCAGGGCGCGCTCCGGGCTGTGCGAGTCCATCCACGCCGCCAGTTCCTCATGGGTGGCACTTGAATCCCGCTTTCCGCTCGCCTGCGGCACCCGGCCGAAGCCATTGGTGACGACCGTGAAGCCGCTCTGGCCCAGGCGCGTGCGCACGAGTACCTCATGCGGGGGGAGCGCCTGCGAGGCCGGAGGTGCAATCTGGGCGATGGTGTCGCCCGGCAAGGCGCCTTCCAGGGCATGGCGGAAGAGGGCCTGGTACGTATTGACGCCCACGCTCGAGGAGAACGGCTTGCCCGGTGCCGACGCCCGCGCCCAGCGGGTGAAGGGCTCCGCGGCATCCGAGAGGCGCTCGAGCATCAGGCTGGAAGGCTCGCCGGCGCGGACCCGGTAGCTCATGGTGTCTCCGCCGAATGGCTCGGGCCAGGAGCCGGGCTGCACGCCCAGCGGCACCTCCAGGACCTCATCCGCGGAGAGCGGGCGGTTCTCACGAACCATGCGATAGGCGGCGAAGTACAGGGCCTCCCGGCCACGCGACGTCTCCCACGTGTCCCACTCCTCCGGTGCGAGCTGGAGATCCGGCAGCCCGAAGCTCTCCAGGCCGCGCAGCTGAAGGTAGCGGCTGCCCTGGCGGCGGGAGAGATCGACCCAGGCGCGGAACGGACGGTAGTCGGGGTGGGCCAGCTCCCGGAGCAGCCGAGCGAAGATCCTGGCGTCCTTCACGAGCGAGCCTGCCTGGTGCAAAACCACCGCCGTGCCGTTGAGGGCTAGGCGTGAGACCAACAGCGAGAAGACGCGCATCACACCGTCCTCTGCCCACGGGTCCGGCCTGGCGCCGCCTCGCATCGACTGCTCCTCGCCCTGACGCGGGGAGATGCCGGAAGCGAGCGTCAGGTAGCAGCCCTCCCGTGGAAGGTTCGGAAACTGCCGCAGGTCCAGGCCCTCACGGGGCAGGGGGCCGTTTCCCCTGAAGACACGCACGGTGTGCCGGCCGTTCGTGAGCCGGACTTCCTGGCCGACCTCCACGGTGAAGCCCAGCTCTGCCAGGCCCAGTCTCGAGAGCCACGCGCCTGGAGCCTCCGCGAGGCCGGGCAGGGGCTCCGCGAAGAGGACCGAGGCATGAGCCAGCGGGCGGGGAGGCGAGAGTCCCGCCGGGCCCTCGGCAATGGGGATGGCGTCTGGAGAGGAGTTCACGAGAGCGGATCGGGGATCGTGCATGAGAATGGGGACACAGGGAGCCTGGCCGGGCAACGGCAGCGCCTTCGCGCGGGGGCTCATCTCTCAACGCGCCAGAGCCCTCCGTCACTCCTGACCTCCTGAGCCGGAGTTGGGCCCCTCCGTGTGCCTGTCCCTGTCCGAGTGCGCCTGAGTCCGCTGTGCTTCGTCTATCCGCGGCCCGTGGCGACGCCGCGGGTTTCTTCAATCAGTCGGAGCAGGGTCGCCTCATCCAGGGAGTCCTTTCCCAGCCCCTTGCAGCAAGGTCTGACCCAGTCGGCGCTCTTCTGACGCATAAGAGGGATGGGGGCCTGTTGAGGGGGAGGGAGGGTGCAGAGGGGCCGAGGAGGGCCGCCGACGGGGCCGCCCGATTGGATGCTCCCGTCCGGTGGACAGGCCGCTTGAGCCCCTGGGGTACACGCCTGCCCAGACCGCGCTCCCTTCAGGTGCGTAGCAGGGGCCTGGACCTCTTGGCGCCTCTTGAGCCTCAACACCACGCGGCCTGGGGTGACCCTCGTGCCTAGGCCAACCTCGCACATGCCGTGGGCAAGCCCAGGTGCTTCTGAATTGCCCGCACCCCGGGCGCCCTGGTGTAGCCCCCTTCACGTACGCCAAGACCCTTGAACCTGCCTCCACACCTCACGCAGGCGTACACGTCGAAGTCGAACGTCCTCCTGAGCAACTCTGCGAATGTCCACTCGCGGTGTCCTCTCCTTCATCCGCTCCTTCCTGGCCGCGGCCTCAAGCCCCGCGCTCGCCTCCTACACACCTGCTTGAGGGAGCGCATCTCCACCACCAGCGACGCCGCCATGTCGCTGAAGATGCGCTCCGAGCGCGTGGCCGAGGTGGTGCGATCCTACCGCGTCTGAGCCACACGCCGGTCCGGACCAGCGAGAGGCCCACTGGCGATTCGCGTCGCGGAGGCTCCGTCAAGGCGCGAGCTGCTCGACGGAGGGCGCGTGCGAGATGCGGATGGCGGGGTTGTCCACGACATCGTCGTTCTTCACGCGGGTGCCCACCATGACCTGATACGGCGGTTCGTCCATGACGGGAGCGCGGCCGTAGACGATGAAGTAGCGTCCGCTCGCATACGCGACGTTCCCGAAGAGGAGTTGCCGGATCGCAGGGCCCTTGGAGATGGCGAAGCCGTTGCGGTCACGGACGTCCCCATTACGTTTCACCCGTGCAGCGCGAACACGGGCGGTGTCCGCCGTCAGGGCGCTCCAGGAGACGAGCACCTCGTCACCCTCGGAGGCAACCCTGGGCGAGAACTCCGTCGCGCTCGCGGTGGAGATGCGGATGCCCAAGGGGTCCAGGACGTTCGCAGACCCGCGCTTCAAGCGGGTGCCGTAGATGTCTGCCGAGCCTGAGCGTGAGTCGCTCCACGCAACGAAGAAGCCATACTTCGTCGCTGTCACGGATTGGTAGTTCTGGTTGCCCGGCGCAGCGGAGATGATGAAGCCATTTGGGTCGAGCACCGAACCATTGGCGCGGACCCTGGCGGCGAAAATGTCATGGCTGCCGTATCGCGTATCCGTCCATGCGACCAGGTACCGATCTTCTGACCATGCCACGGAGATGCCAAAGGAGAACTCAGTGCTCTGGGAGCGGGAGATGACCACTTCCTGGACATCCAGGCCCGGTTTGCCCATGTCGAGGGTGACTCCGCGAACCTCACGAGACACCGTGAGTCCAGAAGCAATCCAAGCCACCAGGCACTTGCGTTTGTGGCAGGCAATGCCGGGGGAGCCCACGGCATTGTGGTCGGTGGGTGTGAAGAGGGTGATAGGATCTCCGTCGAGCGTGCCATCCCGGTTGACGCGGGCAAGGAAGACTGATCTCTCCCCGGTCCAGATGACCAGGAACTGCCGTCCATCGAATGCGGTAGCGTGATAGTAGGCGTCCGGGCGGAGGTTGGGGTTGAGGTCGATGGCGTCGGGATCCAGCAGCCGGCCGTTCACCGACACGCGCGCGGCAACGAGCTTGCCTGCACGACGCCAGTCCGACCAGGCGACGAAGAACTGATTCCCGTCCTCGGCCACCTGGGCGTTGTTCGCGAAGGTGGGTGTCGACCAGTTCGGGAGAGGCCCTTGCCCCCCATTGCCGTGAAGCCCGAGCTCGAGGTCCCCCTGCGAACTCGGGTCTTCAAAGGCGGCTTCCGGTTCACCGCCACACGAGACGGCCAAGAACGCTCCGAGCAGCGCTCCTCGCCAAGTCCGTAGGCTCATTGTCTGTCCTTGCATGCTTCGCTCCCTTCAATCGCAATACGGCGACAGGTCCCATGGTTCGGGATTGACGGGCAACACCATGTGGACCATGACGAACGCGAGTGGACATCTGCGATAGACGTCAACGCTCTTGCGTTGCACCTTGAACGAATGAGAGGAACTCACGCCGCATGGCCAGCCGCGGTCCATGGCTCGTCCATGTCGCCATGAATCATCTGATACAGCTTTCACATCAAAGGACAGCGGCGATGGAACAATGGTTCTGGGAGTAATTGCATCTACGTAGGAACCGCCATTGACGAACAGCGTGTCCCTGATGCGACGCTCATCCCCCGTCTTCATGACAGGACTGTCAAACAAGGAGAAGGAAATGAAGCGAAGCAGAGGCGTTTCCCTGCCACGCATGGGATGGGTTGTCTTGGCTGCTCCGATGATGTGGGCATGCGGGCCCGAGGCACAGGCACCCGCGGCGCAGGAGGTGTCGCAACAGGATGTGCCGCGGGACGTGGTGAGCTGGGAGGAGTATCAGCGGAACGCGGCGCGTGTGGTGGATGGAAAGGAGCTGTACATCGTCGAGTGGGACCTGGCGCTGACGCGCGACGAACTCCGTGACAGGTACGACCGATATGTGGCCGCCGCGTCCACCGGGCAGGACGGCTCGGAGTCGCCTGGCCGCACGGAGTCTCCCCTTCGCGTCAACCGCGTCGGGAGCTCGGACGACATCTGGACTTGGGCGAACCGGTACAACCTGCGCTACTGCGTCAGTAATGCCTTCGGTACGAACAAGACGCGAATCGTGAATGAGATGGCGAACGCGGCGGCGAGCTGGGAGTACGTCGCGGACGTCGACTTCATCTATGACAGCACCCAGGACGCGAGCTGCACCAATGCGAACCCCGCGGTGACGTTCGCGGTGCAGCCGTGGACGGCCGGTGGTGCGTGTGCCTTCTTTCCGTCGGGAGGTGGCTGTATCCCGCGCACGGTGGTCATCGACATTCCCAGCCTGGACCCGGCGCCCCCCACCTCGCCGAATGTCACGACGGGAACCGTGCTCATCCACGAACTGGGGCACGTGCTGGGCTTCCGCCACGAGCACTCGGCTTCGTCGCTGAACCCCTGTTATGAAGACTCGAACTGGAGGGAACTCACCACCTACGACGTCGCTTCGACGATGCACTATCCCTGGTGCAACGGCGTTTCGACGGCCACGCTCAACCTCACGTACATGGATGCCGCGGGGGCCGCCGCCCTTTATGGCTGGCATACCAATGCAAACAATGGGGACCGCCGCTACCCGGCGGCGCACACCAATGACTATACTGCGGCGCTTCAGATGGGACAGTCGTTCCTCATTCCCTTCGCGGTGACCACGAACTTCGCGGAGGGGTGCTTCCTGGTGGGCAACGGCCCGACCGCCGCTCACATCCGCTACGGTGATGGCATGGCAGGCGCTGTGCTCGCGTCCGCGACGAGCGTCGTCAACACGGGGGTCCAGTGTGGCGTCAACTCCTCGTACACCTGGCACCGCGCCAACTTCCCGGGCGTAGCGATGTTCGCGAACAGCGTGTTCACGGTGGTCTTCGGCAATGGCACGCAGACGCTCCGCATGGCCATCAACATTGGAAATCCATACACCAGTGGAAACATGTGGGACTCATTTGGCGGCGGGCGCAGCCTGTCTCCTTGGGATGGGCGGGTCCGGATGGGGCGCCTGGGCCCTCCGTGAGTTGAGTGAACGGTGGGGCCGAGGTCCATGGCCCCCCGGTGGAGCGGGGAGGGCGCTCCGGCCTTCCTCGCGCCTCAGGTGTGGCACGCGACTGGCGAAGATCGTCGGCACGATTCTCCCCGGGCTGCCCGCGCGCTCCGCCAAGGCGCTCATCGCCGCCATCGAAGTGCTCGAGGGGAGGCTCCAGGACCTGAGACTCCCCCTGCTGGTGGTGCACGGGGGCGAGGACGTCATCACCTCCATCGAAGGCAGCCGCGCCCTGGTGGCGCAGGCCACGATCGCCGACAAGCGCCTCATCATCTACGAGGGCCAGCGCCACGACCTCGCGCACGAACCCGACGCGGAGAAGGTCATTGGAGACATCGTGGCCTGGGTGGAGGCCCACGTCCCGCCGAGCGCCGCCCCCTGACAATGGGAGCGGTCGCGGGACACAAGTCTCCCCCTGAAACCGCCCAACCACAGCGCATCATCAGTACCGCGAGCGGCTGTAGTCTCTGACCTGCGCTTCGATCCAGGGACGGAACGCAGAGACCCGGGTATAGACACCAGGCAAGCCCGGCCTCGCGCAGCCCACGCCGAAGCTCGTGATTCCGTAGAGCACGTATCGGCCACCGACCTGAGCGACCAACGGCCCTCCGCTGTCCCCCTGGCAGCTATCCTTCCCCCCTGACATGTACCCAGCCCCGAGCATCACATCGGGATCGATGATGATGCCTGCTTTCTTGTACGCAGTCTTCAGGGTCTCAGAGTTCACGGTGGGAACCCACACCTGCATCAAGATGGAGGATGTATCGTATCCCCCCTCCCTGGTAAGACCCCATCCTGCGGTCACCATCATCGTGCCATCCGGGACATCCGCACCCACCGACGAGAGCCCCACAGGGTTGAGCGACGTTTCAGCCAACGGGGACTGCGCGACCAGGTTGGGACGCATGCCAACACTGCTCGTGCCGCACGCAGCACCGCTCACCGAGAACGAATCCTCCGAGAGACACACAGGCTGTACCGCGGAGGTGAACTTGATGGGCTTGTCGAGCACGACAACCGCGACATCGTTCGCCGTCGTATCCGGGTCGTACTCTGGATGGTAGACAGTCTTTCTCGCGGCGACAACCTGCTGCGAGGGCGACGGGCGATTGAAATTATGAGCCCCAGCGACGACAGTCAATCCGGATGTTCCGTCGTAGACGCAATGGGCAGCCGTGACCACGATATCGCTCTCATCCTTGTTGCCAACCCTGATGAGAGAACCACCGCAGAAATGATCGTTGTATTGCTGCAGGCTGACAACCCACGGATGACTCCCAGGACGTGCCTCGACCCCTCCCACAATCGCCTGGTCCATGCGGCCCGTCGCTTCGACGTCCTGCCTCTCCAGCTCCGGACCACCACATCCCAACAGGCTGACCGTGACAACCACTCCACTCACGAAGCGCAATGCGCCCTCCTTGATCATGCGACACATGCCAAAAGCAAGCCACATGCCATGCCTCAACTAAAGGAATCCCGAGCGCATTCGACTCACGGCGCGCCGTTGACACGTCAGCGAGCTCTCGCAGAGACGGGATGACGCGTCAGCCGTCCATTCGTCGTGCCGCGCGGGCCGAAGAGCCAGCCTGGGTCACTCCTGAGTCATCTCCTGCGTCTGCTCGGACACACGTACGATGGAAGCTCTCCACTTGGGGGGCCTCCTGAGCAGCTCTGCGAAAGTCCACTCGCGGTGTCCTCTCCTTCATCCGCTCCTTCCTGGCCCCTGCCTCAAGCCCCGCGCTCGCCTCCTGCGCACCGGCTTGAGGGAGCGGAGTTCGGACGGGTCATCGGGCTGCGCGCACATCTCCGGGTGAGGGAGGTGTCTATTCATGGCAAGCTCCTCCGCGAGTCCTCCGAGAGCCCACCATGGCAAACGCATCCTCTCGCCCTTCCCCGCTGCTGAATCGCCCATCCCTGAAGCGCGTCCGGGATGCCGCCAACTTGCTGGCCTCGCTCGCACCGGGCGTGCTGTTCGTAATGGCGCTGCTGGTGGTGTCTCAGCAGACGCGATTCTCCTGGCTCGCCGAGCCCCGCCACTACCCCTGGGAGTTCTGGGTGGCGGGGCTGGCCGGAACGACGGCGACAGCGGCCGGCGTGGCGGACTGGCGCTACCACCGCGTGGCCCGGCTCCGAGTCGGGCCACGGGAGCACCTGGCGGAGTTCCTGGCGCTGGCTGGCGGAGGACTCCCCCTGTTCCTCTTGATGTGCGCCGCGTCGGTGGCGCACAGGCCCCTGATGTATCTGCTCCCCGTGCTCGTCGTCCTCATCGGGACGGTGGCCCTCATCTGCTACGACGAGTTCGTCTTTCACCGTCGGCGGTGCGACCGGTGGGAGGCCCTGCTGCACCGGACGCTGCTCGCCGGCCATGCGGCGGCCTTCCTCGCGTGGGCGCATTTCTGCTTCGTCCGTGAGAATCTTCATGGCGGATAGCCCATCCTCGCCATGGCAGCGAGGCATCGAGTTGCTGAAGCGCGCGGCCTGCCTCTACGACGCCCCCGGCTCGGTGCTCGCCGACGAGGCACGAGGCGCATGGCGAACGGGCTTCACTGGCGGCGCGGCGTGGATGGCGAACGGTCTGGCCCTGGTACGAGGTCAGCCCGCGGCCGCCGTGCCGTCCAACGTGGGTCGATGGGGCGCCCTCAAGTACGGTGGCGCACTGCTCTCCGCAGGAGTCGCCGGAGGGTTCGCATCCGGACTCGGGGCGCCTCTCGCGGTGGCGCTCGTAGTGGCGGGGCTCGCGTTCTATGCCGCTGAGGCCCAGGGGCTCTTCCTGTTCCCACTGCTGTTGGATGGCACGGAGCATCCTTGGCAGAGCGGACGCGTCCTGCTCCGCCGGGCAGGCGGCACGCCGAGCGCCATGGGAACGGTGCTCATGCTGGCCGGGGTGATGCTGCTCGGAGGGGTGGTGGGACGCGGATGGGTCCGCTGTTGGTGTCTGGGCTGTCTCGCGGTCGTGCTCTGGTACGAGGAGCTACGAACGTGAGCCGCGCGCGGTCCCTCCCGGAGTGCTGGAACCACGGACTCGCCCTCGCGATGGACGCGGTGCGCGTCAACACGGTGTCCCTGGAAGTCCGGCGAGGCGTCTCCCTCTGGCACAAGCAGCGACGCCTCGGCATGGGTGCGGTCATCCTCGTAGGCAATGTCTTCCTGCACCTATCGCGCAGCCGCATCCGGATGCATCCTTCAATCTCACGCTGGCGAGCTGGCGAGTTGGCCTCCTTCGCGCTCCTGCACCCGGGCCGCCTTGCCGAGCCTTGTGGCGGGCGCGCGGTTGCCCTGGAGGCCCTTCCAGGAGAGCGCCTCGACCGGCTGCTCCAGCAAGGTAGACTCACGCCGAACATCATGGAGGCCGCCGCGAGGGAATTGCACCGGGCCCACCGCCTGACGCTACCCGGCGCCTCCCGGGCATGGTCCCATGGGGACGCCCACCTGAAGAACCTCCTCTATGACGAGGCCGAGCAGCGCGCTTGGCTCATCGACTTCGAGACGGCACACGACACGAGCCTCGACGCCAGCGAGCGGCATGCGGACGACCTCCTCGTCCTCCTGCTGGACCTGAGAGGACGCGCGCCGCAGGAGCCAGCTCGCGCCCTGGCGGAGGCATTCCTCCGCGCGTACCCGGAGCAGACAGTCCGGCGGGAACTGATGTCTCGCCTTTGTCCGCCCCGAGGACTGGAGCGGGCACTCTGGAAGAGCCGCTCCCATCACCTCCCCGACGAGGCCCTCATCGACTGGCTGGAGTACCTGCGAGCAGTTGTCGCTGAAGCGGATGCCAGGGCGGCGGCACCGAGCGCCCCCTGACAGGAGTGTTGCCGCCCCGATGCCCCCCTCTCCTTCCTCCGTCGGCACACCAGTTACTCGCGAACTCACGCCGAAGCTCGTGCCCGAGAGGAGAGTCGCTCTCAGCGTGTCGCTGCATACGAAGCCGTCCGGCGTCGTCATCTGGCAGGGGAACCCCTGCTGAGAATCAGTCGCACGCTGGGGCTGGCGCGAGGAACGGTGCGCAAATATGCCGCCGCCGAAGCCTTTCCAGAACGCGCGGCGCGTGTGCCTGAACCGAGCATTCTCGGCCCTTGTCTGGAGTACCTGACGCAGCGGCAGGCCGCGGGGTGTGAGAACGCATGTGAACTCTGGCGGGAGATTCGCGCCCAGGGCTTTCGTGGCACATCACGTCAAGTCCACAGTTGGCTCCCAATGCGACGGACCGTTCCGCCTCGCTTCGGCGCACGCAGCTACCCCGGCGGCAATTTGGTGGTCGACGGGCACGCGCCCCGACGCGCTCGCCTCGCCGAAGCAATTGGCGTGGCTGTGCGTGAAGCGGCCCTCCGAGCTGACCTCCACGGAGGCCGCGGCATTGGCGCGCATCGAGCAGGACGAGGAAGTCGCGCGTGTCATCGCATTGACTCGGCAATTTTGTGAACTCGTGCGCTCGCGGGGCATCGCACGCAGAGCCGAGCCAACGAGGTCCTGTAGGCCCTTTGAAACGTGGCTGGGTAAGGCTCGCAAGTGCGGTGTGCGCGTAATTGAAACCTTTGCGAGGGGACTCGAACAGGACGGCGATGCCGTCCGGGCCGCGCTGACGTCTCCCTGGAGTAACGCCCAGGCCGAGGGCCAAATCACGAAGCTCAAGCTCCTCAAGCGTCAGATGTACGGCCGCGCCAGCTTCGACCTGCTGCGTCGTCGCGTGCTGCTCACCATTTGAGCCTACGGTCCACACGAAGTGCGGGAGAGCCACCGAAGCAGGTGATGCTCAGTTCGGATTACCGGGCGAAAGAAGGAACTGCTCAAGACGAGCGGTGGAAAATATGTCGCGCCGCTGAAAATCGAGGCACAGCTCAAGCGACACTCGCGCATCCAGGAGGCGGTCCTGATTGGCGATGGACGGAATTACTGCACGGCCTTGTTTGCGCTCGACGCTGAGATACTCGCCGAGATGGCTCGCCGCGAGGGGCTCCCGGCGGACCCGACCCACCCGCGAATCAACGACGTCCTGCAGACACTGGTCGCGGAAACGAACGTGGGTCTGGCGTCCTTCGAGTGCATCAAGACGTTTCGAGTGTCGCCCGGTCCGTTCTCGGTGGATGGAGGCGAACTCACGGCGTCGCTGAAGGTCAAGCGTCACGCGGTCGTTCGGAAGCACGCGGCGTTGATTGAGTCGATGTACGGAGCCCCGGAGTCGCAGCCGTAAGCGACTGTTCGTTGAGCCACCGTGCGAATGGTGCTTCGTGAGGCCCAGGGGCATCCCCCCGCTCAGCCGCAACGGTCTCCGCCCAAAGCACGACGTCCCGGCATCCCATGCATTCTTCCAACCGAGGCCCGGCGATAAACAGCGGGGCCCGAAATCAGGTGACGCTCCACTGGCGATGTCCCCTACCATCCAGCGAGTCCCCACCGCTGAGGCCGACTCCGCTGAACGCCACCGAACCCCGTCACCTCGCCGGCCTGGACCTGCTCCGGTGCCTGGCCATCCTCATCGTCCTCCTCTTCCACTACCCGCGCCCCGAAGGCCACGAGACCTACCGGATGCTCGCCAACTTCGGCTGGACGGGCGTGGAGTTGTTCTTCGTGCTGAGCGGCTTCCTCATCGGCTCTCAGCTCCTGGAGCCGGTGTCCCGAGGGGAGACGCCATCCCTGAAGCGCTTCTACCTGCGGCGCTCCCTTCGCATCCTTCCGCCCTATCTCATCGTAGTGGCCCTGTATCTCTTCATTCCCGCGTGGAGTGAACGCCCCGTGGAGACGCCCGCGTGGCGCTTCCTCACCTTCACGCAGAACTTCGGGCTGCGCCTGAACGGCTTCTCCCACGCGTGGTCGTTGTGCGTGGAGGAACACTTCTACCTGGTGCTGCCCCTCGCCGTCCTCGCGCTGCGCGGACGCGTTCGGGCTGCGCACCTGCTCGCGGGCGCGGTGGGATTGATGGTGGCCGGCATGCTTCTGCGAGGCGGCCTGTGGCAGCGCTACTTCTCGATGCTCGGACCGAGTGATGCCGGATGGCGAGGCTACGACACGCTCCTCTACTACCCCACGTACGCGCGGCTCGACGGGCTGACATGCGGCGCGTTGCTCGCGACGCTGCGCGTCTTCCGGCCCGCGGCATGGGAACGATGGACGCAAGGGTCCCGCGCCGGAGTCCTTGCACTGGTGGGACTCGGGTGCCTGGGAGGCGTGCTCTGGCTGAACGAGCAACACTTCCGATACCTGGCCCACACGATGCTCGCGTTCCCCCTGACGTCACTGGGCTACGCGGCGCTGCTCGTAGCCCTGGCGGGCCCGGCCGCCTCGCGTGTGTGCGCCCGCATCCCCGGCGCGAGGACCTTCGCAGTGTTGAGCTTTACCGTCTACCTCACCCACAAGGCCGTGCAGCACGGAGTCCGAGTGGCGCTGGAGCCCCATGGCATGGACGCATTCCACCCCGTCACGCTGCTGGGAGGCGCCGTGACGGTGCTGCTCGCGTCGCTCGCGCTGCACCACGGTGTGGAGCGGCCCGCGCTGAAGTGGCGCTCGCGGCTGGAGACGTGGCTCGTCCGCGAGCCGCTTCCCCAGCCCGCCGCCAGCGTTCCGCGGCCCTGAGTCCACCTGCGCGGCAACGACAATCATGCGCTGGACCACGGGGTCACCGGATGGACTCCCGACGGCCCAGGATGTGACGCGTAATCCGCTGCCCCTGCCCATCTTCGAAGCGGTTGCTGCGCCTTCAGAAATACTCGGGATGCTTAGCGGCCAGCATCTCCTCCAACGCGCTCACATCCTTCAGCAAGTGGTGGCCCGGCGCGATGTTCCTCGCAGCATCCCAACACAGCCAAGCCGCGCCCATGTCCCAGTCCGCGACGCAGATGTCTCCCAGCTCCGTGTAGGCCCAAGTGAAGAATGGATTGGCCTCAATGACCTCAAGCAGCAACGCGTGCGCCTCTTGGGGCTCATTGAGTGTACGGCGGGCCCCTGATTCGAAGCTCTTGAGAACATGCGCGTGGCGCCCCGCCGCCGCACGAAGCTCAACGAGTGTCGCGGCCATGGTGCTGGCTGCTGCGTTGTCGGAGGACCTCAACATGACCTCCCAGAAACGGCGCATGTCGGCGTCCGGAGTGCTTTGAATCGCCTCTCCCAACCCCGGTACCGCCTCACCGGTTTGCAACGTCAGCTCGAAAAACGCGAGCACGCTGTCGAGCATGCGGCCGGCGTCCACGGACTCCTTCGCTTCCATTTGCCGCCGCTCCCGCACCTGGGCGCTGTCCGGAGCGGCGCCGAGCGTCACGCGCTCCAGCGTGGCGTCGTCCGGAAGCCCGGGTCTTCCCTGCACCACGCGGCGGTAGCCCTCGAGCGGTATCCCACTGTCGGGCACGACGTTGGCGGATTGGACCCGCAACGTGATGGTGCTCCCGGGGAAGCCTCGCATGTCTTTTGCGCTGTATTGAATTTCGCGCGGCACGCGGCCCTCCGAGGCGAGCCGTTCGAGGATGAGAGGATGGCCGTGGTAGCGCTCACGGAGAAACTGGACGAAACGCCTGCCCAGGTCGGGCTCAATGCGGGTGCCTTCATCCGAGTACGAGAACAGCCGGCGTCCCTCCGCGGCGGCATACACCGTGTGCCCCGCTTCGGACTCCACGGAGATGTCTCCTTGCGGCTTTGGGCCGGAAAGGGCGGACCGCAGCAGTCCGCCGAGCCCGGTGCGCTTCGGCGGCGCCGCATCCGCGAGCGTTCGTCCCCGCGCCTTGTCGAGCACGGAGAGCTGATGCTCCATGATGACGGGCTCGAAGTCGGAGGTGTCACCCTGACCGGCCTCGATGACTTCGCGGACATGCTCGCGGTTGGACAACTCAAGGTGCCGAAAGCAGACGTTCGCGTACTACCGCACCCGTCGAGGTCGCGCCACCGACGCGGTCTACCTCAACGCGGAGGAGGACCATGTCCATGCCATGGTCGCTGGGCCCTGCTTACCGTCGTTGTCACTTGCGTCTATCCATCGGCTTCAGGCCAGCACTCTCTGCTCGAACTGGGAGATGACGTCATCCAGGACGCTCAGAAAGTAGCTATCCGCAGGAGCCTGTGAAGCACGGATGGCGAGGAGCAATGGATAGAAGCTCGGGTCGCCCGAAGACGCAGCGGCCTCAAGCGCGTACACCATCACTTGAGAGCCAGAAAGCGCCGCACGCACGGGCTCGACTGCGCGAGGGTCCTTGCGGGCCGCCAAGCCCACCAGTGCCTCCCCGAAAATCTCCGCGTCCTCTTCGCCGAGACGCGCTGCAAGTGCATCACGCAACTGCGGTGTGTCGACATCCTCCCGAAGGGAGGCCAGACCAAAGGTCGCCCAGTCCCGAACGTCGCGGTCCTCATCGGCCGAAAGCCGAATGAGTGCATCAACAGCTTCCGGCGCCTCCAAGACAGCCAGTCCGTGCACCGCGCCATAGCGCGCCTCGGCAATTGGATGACTCGCCAGATGGATGAGTTCAGAAAGGGCACGAGGCTCCCTCAGATGCCCCAGCGCAACACCGACAGCGAGGAGGACAGCGGGCTCCCTCTCCCGCCGGAGCTGGTCCAGCAGCGCCTCGCCGCACTCCGCCGGAAAGGCGGGGGTTCCACCTCCAAGCTGACCCAAGATGGCTGCGCCGCGCTCCCGTGCCTTCGCAGAGCGAGCACCGAGAAGTTGGATGGCAGCATCCAGCACGTCGCGCGTCCCCCGTCGGTGCAGCGCCCTGATAGCGGCCCAGGCGCGCTCATCGTCCTCGTCACCCTCAAGTGAAGCTTGGATGAGCGCTTCGGTGCTTCTCTCTTCGCCATCGTCGAGATGACTCATGGTGCCCCCCTGTGTACTCCGCGAGTACCGGCCGCCAGAGTGCGGCCCAACGTACACCGCTCCTGCCCTCCCCCCGAAGCGGCCACACAGGGGTACGCATAAGAGGGATGGGGGCCCTGTTGAGGGGGAGGGAGGGTGCAGAGGGGCCGAGGAGGGCCGCTGACGGGGCCGCCCGAGTGATGCTCCCGTCCGGTGGACAGGCCGCTTGAGCCCCCTTGGGGTACACGCCTGCCCAGACCGCGCTCCCTTCACCCCATGCATTGAATCTGGATTCTCGGGTGGCTTCTGCACCAGCAGCAAGTCTTGCTACTGCTACTGAACCGCCTCGCCTGAGCTGAATGCCCCGCGGCTGAGCGCTGCCCGCGCTCACCGCGCGGGCCGTTTCCAGGGCAACGCGCTGACCTCTGGAGCCACGCGTGACGAACCCCATCGAATGCCACGTCTCGCGGGCAATGACCATCCGCTGCATCTCGCTGGTACCCTGCCACGAGGAATGACCACGTTCTTTGGCCACTGGAGCGGCGCCCTCCACTACCGCGAGCGCTTCTTCATCATCGACTCTTTCAGGGGCTCAGGGCTGTTCCAGCCCAAGCCGCATGGACTGCGTCCCCAGGTTGTCTCCATCCCCGATGTCGGACGCTACCAATGCACCTACGGCGTCTCGGATGGAGCCCTGTACCTCGAACAATTCCGATCTTCCCGAGCCCATGCGGGAGGTGAGAAGGCACACCGCCCACACCGCCATCTGCTGGCACGAGGTCCACGAGCTGCGCTTCCAGGAAGGTTGCCTGACGGAAGCACGGGATGTGTCCGAGGCCGCCGCCCGCTTGCGCGAGGAACTGGCCGTGGAGACGAACGAGCCCGGAACCCCGGCCTGGAGCGAAGACCTCCAGCGCCGGCTCGGGTGTCTCTTCCACCTGGACTACGGTGGGCTGATGCAGCCTCGTGTCCTCCGGTGAGCAAGGCCCCCGTCACGGACGCTCTGCTCACCGCGCGGGCCTGGCCCCGGGCAATGCGCCTACCTTCGAAGTGGATGATGTGTCGGCGGAGGCTCCTCTGCGATGGGGCATTCTGACTTCAAGGAGGGTTGAGCTCACCCCACACGGTCAGGTAGACGACAGATCCCCCTTTGATTCGGAGGAACCTTGTTCAAGTCGATGATCCTGGCGGTTGCGGTGTTGGGACTGACGGCATGTGGCAGCGATGACTCGGAGCAGAGCGCCGAGTGCAAGAAGTACCTGGCCTGCATCAAGGCCACGACCCCCGAGATTCAGGCCACCGCCGAAGTGACCTACGGCGCCGACGGTTCCTGCTGGAAGACCGACGAGACGGCCAGGGTCTGCACTGCCGCGTGCACCGACGGCCTGACGCAGCTCCGGGGCCACCACCCCGACGCGTCCGCCTGCAAGTAGGACGGAGCCCTGTAAGGGCACCCTGGCCGCGCACACGTTGCGCGGCCAGGTGCAGGACTTCAGCCCAGCAGCTTGAACGTCTCGCGGGCAAGGGTGCAGAGGGGCCGAGGAGGGCCGCTGACGGGGCCGCCCGAGTGATGCTCCCGTCCGGTGGACAGGCCGCTTGAGCCCCCTTGGGGCACACGCCTGCCCAGACCGCGCTCCCCTCAGGTGCGTAGCAGGGGCATGGACCTCTTGGCGCCTCTTGAGCCTCAACACCCCGCGGCCTGGGGTCGCCCTCATGCCGGGGCCAACCTCGCACATCCCGTGGGCAAGCCCAGGTGCTCCTGAATTGCCCGCCCCCCGGGCGCCCCCTTCACGTACGCCAAGGCCCTTAAGCCTGCCTCCACACCTCACGCAGGCGTACACCTCTAAGTCGAACGTCCTCCTGAGCAACTCTGCGAAAGTCCACTCGCGGTGTCCTCTCCTTCATCCGCTCCTTCCTGGCCCCTGCCTCAAGCCCCGCGCTCGCCTCCTGCGCACCGGCTTGAGGGAACTGGCCTGACCTGCGCGCCGACACGGGCGTGCGCGGCGGTGACGGGCCGGCCTTCATGTGTGGCTGGTGCAATGGCGCACCCGGTATCGGACTGGCACGGCTCGGCACCCTGCCGCTCCTCGATGACGCCCGTGTCCGCGAGGAGATTCAGGCCGCGGTGAACGTCACGCGCACCACTGGCTTTGGCTACAAGCACGGCCTGTGTCACGGCGACCTGGGCAACGTCCTCTTCCTGTTGGAAGCGGCGCGCGTCCTGCGCGACGACGCACTCCTGCGGCACACATACCGGCTTGCGGGCGGCATCCTCCAGGACATCAACGAGCACGGCCATCGGCACGGGCTGCCCGAAAGCATTGAGACACCGGGCCTGATGGTCGGGCTCGCGGGCATTGCCTATGGCCTGGCCCGCCTCGCGGCACCGGAGCGGGTGCCAGACATTCTCGCGGTGGCGCCCCCCATGGGGTGATGCGGCCCGGACCTCGACGAGTTCCGGCACCGCGAGGGTTGGCGGCCCGGTGGCTGTCCCACACAACCCATGAGGACGACCCCATGAGCGACAACAACAAGAGCCACATCCTCCGCGCCTGGCGTGACCCGGACCACTACGACAGCCTCTCCGACGCGGAGCGTGCCGCGCTGCCCGACAGCCCCGCCTCCGTCCTGGAACTGGACGACCCGACCCTGGCCTTCATCACGGGCGGGGACGGCGCGTCCACCTGCCCCAACACGCCCCCCCGTCAACACCAAGACTTGTCTCGGGACGGTCTGCGGGAGAATCGCCTGCTGCATCTGAGCGGCGACCCGCGATGACGTGAATCTGGAGCGACTCACAGCCCTCCAGAACGCGAACGAGCAAGCGCCGGGGGAGCGGCGGGGCGCGGCCGCTCTACCCGCACAGCTCTGGGTGTCCTCAAATCCTCTCTGGAACCTCATTGGTGACACAACGCGCAAGACACACCACCTACCTCCAAAAAGCAGACTCCCACAGCGCCTCTGTCCCACACACCCTGAGCCCTGAAACCATCCACATATAAAATCTGGATTTTCTTGATTTTGCGGTATTTGCAGAATATCACCAGCCATTAATGGAGCATCCCATCCGAGGCTCCATTGCGAAAGGATCCACCACATGAAGAAGCTGTCTTTGATCGCGATGCTAGGACTCTCAACCGCGCTGTTCCTGGGCTGCGGGGGCGCTCTCGAGGACCCCAACCAGGAGGACGTATCAGCCACTCCGCAGCAAGAGGCGTCTGAAACCAACACCAGCATTGAGGGTGACTCGCGCACCGTGACGGCTTCTGCCTATGGCTGCTGCGCGTGGTGCTGGAATCGCGAACGGTACCATCTGGTCGAAGGTGTCGTCTCCAATTGTACGGATCGTGCTCGGGACTACTGCGCTGTTGCAGGTCGTGGCGGTCTCTTTGATGCCGCATGGGATTACTGCAGCCCGTAGCGTCCCTGGCGATACGACATCGGTAACTTGACGGGTTGGAGCCTGGGTGGTGCAGCCCAGGCTCCTCTCCCAGTCAGTGCCCACCTCTGACTCGACTTTCGCCATTTTGAGGGCGAAGGAGCCAGCAGTGCGAGGTCCCAGGCGAGCGCGAATGCCTCAAGAGCGCGGCGAGGCACGGTGACGTCGGATGGCCACGTCAGAACGAAACGGAAATGGATGCGATTTCGCGCCTCGCGCGGCGGCGACGCTCCCCTCCCCTCCCCTGCCCTACTCCTTCGCGAACACCGCCACCTGGCGCTCGGCGCCGGAGAACGGCAACCGGTACGCCCGCGAGGACACGACGCGCAGTTGCCGCTCCGCTGCGCGCGCCGCCGCCTTGATGAACGCGACCTTCTTCCCCACCGTGTCCACCAACGTGACGCCCAGCGACAGGCACCCCAGTCACCCGTGAAGGCGCGCGCGCGTGCCGTGCCTACTCGTAGCGCGGGTCGTCGGACACGCTGCGCGTGGACTGCCGCACGACAATGCAGCCGGCGGCGCCGCAGCCCTGATGCCGGTTGCCGCCCCCGGGGGCGGCCGTTCGGGTTCCCGGCCGCTCCGGGGCCCATGTCGCATCGCACATGCATCCCGTTTTGGATGTGCTAAGAACTCAGGCCGACTCGCCAGGAATCATTGGATGACCACCACCCGTCGTGACCTGCTCAAGTTCGGTTCGCTCGCCGCTGCCTCCGCAGCCCTGCCGGGTTGGGCAAAGCCGTCCAAGGCCATCAAACGCGCGGCGAAACCGCTGAACATCCTGATCCTCGGCGGCACCGGTTTCACCGGACCGTTCCAGGTCAACTACGCACTGGCGCGCGGGCACAAGGTGACGCTGTTCAACCGCGGCAAGCGCCCGTCACCGGAATGGCCGAGCGCGGTCGAGCAGCTGTTCGGAGACCGCAATACCGGCGACCTCAAGTCGCTGCAAGGTCGCAAGTGGGATGTGTGCATCGACAACCCCACCAGCCTGCCGTTCTGGGTGCGCGATGCCGGCAAGGTGCTCAAGGGCAACGTCGGGCATTACCTCTTCATCTCGACGATTTCCGTCTATGCCGACGGCAGCAAGCAGGGCATCACCGAGGACGCGCCGCTGGCGGTGTATGCGGGCAAGGACGCGATGGCCGAAACGCAGGACTCACTGAAAGCGGACATCGAGCACCTGTACGGTCCGCTCAAGGCGTTGAGCGAGGCCGAAGCGCGCAAGCAGTTCGGCAAGCGCGTCACCATCGTCCGGCCTGGCTACATCGTCGGCCCGCGCGACGAAACCGATCGCTTCACGTACTGGCCGCACCGCGTGGCGCAGGGCGGCGAGATGCTCGTGCCCGGCGATGGCTCCGACCCGGTGCAGATCATCGACGGCCGCGACCTGGGCGAGTGGATGATCCGCCTTGCGGAAGCGGGCACGCTTGGCACGTTCAATGCTGTTGGCCCGGCGAAACCGCTGAGCACCACGGCCATGCTGAAAGGCTGCGAGCGGGTCACCGGCAAGAAGCCGACGTACACGCATGTGTCGCCGGAATTCCTTGAGGAGAAGAAGGTTGAGCTGCCGATCTGGGTGCCGTCAAAGAGCGGGCCCTATGCGGGCTACGGGGCGGTCAGCAATGCCCGGGCGATGGCGGCCGGGCTCACTTACCGCCCCTTCGACACCACGGTGACCGATCTGCTTGCGTGGTTCCGCAGCCAGCCGGCCGAGCGCCAGGCGACGCTGCGTGCCGGCATCACGCGGGAGCAGGAAGCGGCGCTGCTGAAGGAGTGGCACGCCAAGCTCTGAAGCACGGGGTGGTTGGCGCATTGCGCCCTCGACGGTGCGGGGCAACTTCAGCGGGTGTTGACCGGTCAGCGCGCGCCTGGCCGCCGCTCACGGGCCTGTCCCGACCGCTGAGCCTCGGCATCGTCCCGAGGGCTAGAGCCCTTGCGATACTCCGTTGGGTTCGCGCTGCTCGAATAGCGTGCTCCCAAAGGGTGGTCCGAAGATGGTTGACGTATCCGAAGTCGCAGGTCCCTCAGGTCAGGCGTCGGTCGCGAGTGACGACCCGAGGAGCGAAGCGCGTGAGTCCTCGACGGGCGTCCAGTCGCTTCCCTGGGACAGGCGTGCGGAGCTGGGCCTGGGGAAGGCTTTCCGCCTGACGTGCAAGGAAGTGATGCTGCGCCCCGCCACCACGTTCGGAAGGATGGAGCCGGAGGGGAGCGTGGGCAGTTCCCTGCTCTTCGCGCTGCTTTGCTTCTGTGTGCTCTATCTTCCCTCGGGCGGGCTCTACACTCTCCTCGGCCTCTTGAATGTCCTCGGCTCCCCGTATGGGAGCTTCGACTCCTTCTCTTTCCGTCTGCTCGTTGCCCTGCCTCTCATCATCCTGGGGGTGGCGGCTGTGCTATCGCCGGTCGCGACACTCGTGGTGTCAGGGGTCGAGCACCTGTTGTTGAGGATGGCCGGAGTCCCTGGTTCGTTCCGCATGACACTGCGCAGGCATGTCATGTCCCAAGGGGTCTCCCTGGTGGGCCTGTTGCCTTTCTTCGCGCTGCCAGTGTCGCTGGTCTGGGCCACCGGGGTGCGTGTCATGGCGTACCGGAGCCTGTCCCGCTCGGGCTGGGTCAGGGCCTCGGTCGCCGTGTTGCTGCCAGCGCTCGTCATGGGCGGCCTGGGCCTGTGGGGCTATCGCGTCGTGACGGAGCCGTGGGTCGTGCAGCAGGAGTCCGCCTACGAGGGCGACGGAGCCCTCTGGGGGGAGGGCCACTGATGGCTGCCGAGAGCGGGGCGCGCATTCCCTGTCCCAGGCGGGCTCGCTGGTGGGGCCGTTGCCTTTCTTGTCGCTGCTGGCGGTGCCTCTCTGGTGCAGTTGAGGGGGAGGGAGGGTGCAGAGGGGCCGAGGAGGGCCGCTGACGGGGCCAACCTCGCACATCCCGTCGGCAAGCCCAGGTGCTCCAGAATTGCCCGCACCCCGGGCGCCCCCTTCACGTACGCCAAGCCCCTTAAGCCTGCCTCCACACCTCACGCAGGCGTACACATCGAAGTCGAACGTCCTTCTGAGCAACTCGGCCCAGTCTACTCGCGGTGTCCTCTCCTTCATCCGCTCCTTCCTGGCCCCTGCCTCAAGCCCCGCGCTCGCCTCCTGCGCACCGGCTTGAGGGACCAGAAATGGCCGCAGTCTGGCGCCTGGAGCGAAGACGCCGTGGAACCTCGTGAGGTTTGCCCGAGGCGGAGGTACCAGGGACGCTACACGCCGTAACAGTTCCAGCCCGGTGAAGAGCAGGTGCGTGGTGCCGTCCGGCAGCGGGCGCTTCATCCGATAGGCGATGCGGCCGTCCTCCGCTCGTGACAGCCGCTCCAGCGCCAGCGCACCGCGCGCCCCGTAGCGGCATCGCCGTTCCAGTCCCTGCCTGTCTTTGGCATGCAGGGAGAAACCCTCCAGCAAGGCGCACCCCGGCTGCTTGTTGGGCGGGGGCCGGACGTCCACCTCCGTCCAGCGCAGCCGTTGCTGCAGGGAGTGCGCCTGGTACGCCTGCAGCGCGTCCTCAGGCCCTTGCGCGGGCAGGGCCCCTCTTTTCTCCAGCAGGCGCAGCACCCGGTGACGCACCACCCTCAGCAGCCGCTCCACCTCAACTTGCGTGGGCGGCGGCAACGCCTCGAAACGCACGCCGCCCTCCCCCCGGCACGAAGACGCCTTCCGGCACCAGCGCATGGTAGTGAGGGACGACCACCCAGCGAGAGAGCCCCGTGCAGGTGCCCGGGGTCACGGGTGCCATCGCCGTGGCCGCGGGTGGCTACCATTCGCTGGCCCTGCTGAGCGACAACACCCTCCGGGCCTGGGGTAAGAACGAAGATCGCCAGCTCGGCGATGGGACGAACACCGACCGCCATACCGCCGTGCAGGTCTCCGGGCTGACCGGGGTCACGTCCGTCTTCGCGAGCGGTGGCCATTCACTCGTCCTGCGTAACGACCAGGCGGTGTGGGTCTTTGGCTCCGATATGTTCGGCCAGCTCAGAGATGGGAACACGCCGTCCGGCCACGGTCCCGTCCAGGTCTCCCTGCCGTGACACCGTGAGGGAAGCCGGTGCCCGGCGGTGGAACCGCGAGTCCGCCGCCGGTGCCCCTCCGGCGCGAGGTGGCGCACCGCATCGTCATTCGATGAGGCGTGGCGGATTGCTCAACGACTGACGAAGGCCTTCTCGATGAGGAAGTCGCCGCGCTCGTGCGAGTCGCCTTCCTGAAAGCCGAAGTCTTCGAGAATGGTCGCCGTCTCCTTGATCATCTCGTGGCTGCCGCAGATGACGACGCGATCGTACTCGGGTGAGAGCGGCTTCGCCCGAAGCAGGTCGGTGATACGGCCCTGATTACGGAACGGCTCGCGCGTGACCGTCGGAAAGTACGTCAGCTTCTCGCGCACGAGTTCACCCAGGTACGGGTCGTTCGGCAGCAGCTCTTCGAAGAACTTCGAGTACGAGAGGTCGCTCACGTGGCGACAGCCGTGCACCACCGTGACGCGCTCGAAGCGCTCCCAGGTCTCGGGGTCTTTCACCATGCTCAGGAACGGCGCGAGGCCGGTGCCGGTGGCGAGCATCCACAGGTGACGGCCCGGCCTGAGGTTCGCGACGGTGAGCGTGCCCACCGCCTTCGTGCCCACGAGCACTTGATCGCCCGGAGCGACCTTTTGCAGTCGCGAGGTGAGCGGGCCGTCTTGGAGCTTGATGGAGTAGAACTCGAGCGTGTCGTCGTAGTTCGCGCTCGCCATCGAGTACGCGCGCATGAGCGGGCGACCTTTGACCTCGAGACCCATCATCACGAACTGACCGTTCTGGAATCGGAAGCCGCTGTCGCGCGTGCAGACGATGGAGAAGAGACGGTCAGACCAGTGTTGCACCGAGAGTACACGCTCGGTCGTGAAACCAGTGGCCATGGTTCAGCCTAGCTCCTTGTGAGTGGTGCCCCCATTGCCACGTGCCCGCGAGGCTGTCGTCCTTTTGCCAAT
Organism: Myxococcus sp. NMCA1; assembly: GCF_026810205.1. Taxonomy (NCBI): domain Bacteria; kingdom Pseudomonadati; phylum Myxococcota; class Myxococcia; order Myxococcales; family Myxococcaceae; genus Myxococcus; species Myxococcus sp. NMCA1. Next base: position 6,970,880 of record NZ_CP113950.1, read on the forward strand.
GAATTGGCACGAGGCCATCGAGTTGGCACGCGGGTCATTCGCGGCGCCCGAGGCCTTCCGAGCCACGTTGGTGCAGAGCCGCGACGTCACCTGGCGAAGGGGTCCCGACCTCTTGGGGCATCCAGGTTCCCCCTCATGGCGCCGCCCTGGAAGACACCACCGCCCGGCCCACATGAGGGACCGGGCAGTGGCGGGGAGGGCTAGAGGCCGTCGTGGTAGCAGAAGCCGTGGCCCCGGTCGAAGCCGCCACCGGAGAGCGCGTAGTTCATGTAACCCAGCTCATCGCCCGGGCCACACTCGGAGCGGGCGCGGTGGTAGGGGTAGCACTCGCCCTTGCCGTCGCGGTTCAGGTCGGCACACACACCACGCGCGCCCTCGGTGCCACAGTAATGCGCGAAGCCCAGGCTGCAGATCTCACCCGTCAGCGCGGGGTCGAACACGAAGCCACTCTGCTCGAGGACGGACTGCTCGGTGCACAGGCCGTACACGCCGCACATGGTGCCGGAGGGGCAGCCGGGGTTGGGCGCCATGAAGTCACATGTCTTGAGGCACTGGGCGTTCTCCGACAGCAGGTCGGTGCAGGCGAAGCCCTGCTCGCAATCCGTCGAGGCCAGTTCGGAGTCGCTCGCCGCCGCGGTCTTCGTGCAGGCCTCTCCCTGGACCTTGGTCCCCAGCGCGCGCTCCAGCGTGCCGTCGGAAGCAACGTAGTCATCCGGGACGCAGGTGGTGTCCGGCAGGTTCGCCGTCAACGAGCCCTGGCGAGGGTCGCACCCGTCCTGGCGCACCGTGTTCCACGTCGCGAAGCGAATCCACCGGCACTCGCCTCCCGGAACCACCGCGCTGCCCCAGTACGGCGCGTTGAGGGGCGGGGCATCCACCGACTCACGCAGCGTCACGTTCGTCAGCGCGCCAATGGTCTGCTGTGGCGACACCTTCACCGCGAGCAGGAGCGTGCCCGCGTCGGCGACGAAGAACTTCTCAGCGGGCGAGCCCTCATCCTGATAGCCGAAGACGCAGCGATCACAGGTGAAGGTGTTGCCTCCGCCCACGGACAGGTCATACAGGCCGGGCGCCGTGTTCACGTCCAGGCGGATGCGCGCCGGGTCCGGGAACGCCGGGTCGCCAAAGCTGTTGAAGTTGCCGCGGTACGTCGGCTGCGGTGAGTACATCGTCGGCGTCAGCCCGATGCCGTTGGCCAGCTCCCCCATCGTGATTTCGGTGCAGCCCGCGGGAGGTTGGAGCTGCTGCGCCTGCGCCTTCACGGCCTCGATGGCTTCCTGTTCGGGCGCCGGCTTCTGCGCCTCCTGTCCACAGCCAACCAGACCGGCCAGCAGCACCGCGCACCACCCCATTCCCTTCACGTTCGCTGCCTTAGCAACAGGGAACGACATATCGTGTCTCCGATTCCTCTCAGACGATGTCTGAGTTTCTCTGCCCGGACGCTCCGGGACCTGGTGAACGCCATTTCACGTGATGCAGGTGAAGCAGCGCTTTGGCCGTCAACGGGCGAGATGGACGTTCGAAAAGCAGGGATGCCGGCCTGGACAATAGATTAGCGAAATCCCATCGCAAGTCGAAAGCCATACCAAGCCAAGGAGGCGGACTGTTGCAACGGGGTTGAAAAAGGCCGCTGACCGCGGGATTCAGGTGGGAGAGCGGGCCCACCAACGAATCCGGCCCGCGCACGTTCACCACCAGGACGAGTGGCCGCGTCTCCACTTCCACCGCCTCCGCCGCCTTGGACGCGGCGGTGGGGGCGGTGCCGAGCTCGCGTACGTCAGACGCCAGCAACTCCCGTACGCCCGTGCGCAGAATGTTGCGCCCGCGCTTGAGCAGCGAGGCGTCCTTCACCAGCAGCTCCTTCAGCCTGAGCGCCAGGAGGACGTCTCGGAGCAACGCGAAGTGCTGTTGCTGCTCGGCACTCGGGGCCTGACACCGCTGCGGCCCCAAGAGGGCGGTGTACTCCTGGGGGGGTGCGTGCGCCCGCCGTGCCCAGGAGCCGACCACGCAGGAGAACGGCCACGTTCTCGTCCTCCAAATGCCACTTCAAGGCATGGCGGACATTTAGAGCTAGCCGCCCATATCCACGCTTCCACGATTCAATCAAAAACCACGCCTGAACCATGAATACACGACGCAGCGCGCCACCCCTGATGCGGCGGAGGCGGGACACGTCGCGCAGGCGCCAGACACCTCGAAACAGCCAAATGTGCAACTGGCGATACATTTGCAACGCGCATTCACCACACAAACAGTGCGGGCCATCCGTCGAAGCAGCAGTTCCGGCCTCGCACCGCTCCGTGGCGTGTATCGGCCCGGATTCCCGTTGAAATGCCCCGTTTCAGCACGAGTCAGACACCTCTGGCCCGCTGCCGCGTCGCACGCTGTGAGTGAATCAATTTGTAATCAACGACGCTCCTGCTAATCGTGCGTAGCAACTTTGCGAACAGGCCGTGACGAATGCGGTCCTCGTGACGGGCGCGGCGCGCCCGGAGCGACGGTCCCATGGGGGGACGGGGTCCTGCGCGGGAAACCGGCAGTACAGCCCTCCATGGTGGTGGGCTACCTGCCTTGGAAGGGTGGCACGCATGACTCGTGGTGCATCGCTGAAGAGCAGTCGTCGGACCGTCGCTCCCACTCACGACCGGAAGCGTGGCGTGATGCTGGGTGCGTTCCTGCTGGCGGGAGCAGCCTCGGCCGAGCTACCGGACTACACGTTCCAGTTGCAAGCGCGCACCAACCTGGCCGTCAACATCGAGGAGGGCTCCTACAACGTCGAATTGGGCAGCCTCGTCCCCGGCAGCTTCCACATGCCCATCACCGCGGACCGGCAGGTGGGCTTCCAGCTCTCCATCACGCGGGAGGGACGTCCGGGCATCTGGTACGGCCAGAACGGCGAGGGCGGCCGCATCTACCTGCTCCCTGAGGGCCTGGGGCCGGATGCACGCATCAGCGAGGTCAGCCTCAACTCGCACCGGCAGATGGTCTTCTCCGTCACCGGAACGAATGACGCGTCGAAGAACGGCATCTACGTGCTGAACGCGGCCACACCAGACGAGCCGGTGCAGATCGTCCGCTCGCCGCTGGGTAGCTCCAATTGGTCCAGCCTGGTCATCAACGAGGCGGGTCAGATGGCCGCCCGCGTCACGCTGAGCACGGGCTACGCCTACGCGCTGTACACGCCCAATGCGACGGGTGGCTTCGACTCGAAGATTCTCGCGGCGGAGAAGTACGTCGACCCGGGCTACCCCTACACGTTCCTCTACTCCCCCGGCGCGAACGACCTGGGGCAGATCGCCGCGGCGGTGGACCTGCAAGCGCCCGGCTCCGCCTGGTACCAGGAGCTGCGCATCTTCAACCCGGATGGGACGTCGCAGGTCATCGCGGACACGCGCGGGCACAACCCGGCCTCCAACATCTTCCGCTTCGCCTCCGTGCAGCCCGCCATCAACAACCTGGGCCAGGTGGCCATCCAAGCCACGCTGCTGGATGGGCCTGGGCGGCAGACCATCTCCATCCTCCTGTGGGATGGCAACGAGCTGAAGGTGGTCGCGCAGAACGGAATGGACGTGCCGGGCGAGCCCGGCGAAGCCATCGGGTCGGTGGAGGCATTCCCTCCCGACATCAACGACCGCGGACACGTGGTCTTCCGGGCCACGCGCAAGTCGGACGGGTTCCGCGCGGTGTGGGTGGGTGACGGCGTGAACTTGAAGCGCGTGGTCACCGAGCACGACATCCTCCCCTCGGACAAGGGTGACGCCCGGGTGGACCAGGAGACCGCCTCCAACCCGGTGTTCGCCGGCATGCCGAGCATCAACCGCCACAGCGACATCAGCTTCGGCGTGGGCCTGGCCCCGCCGGAGACGGACCAGGTGGAATGGGGCACCGCCCTCTACATCGCCCAGTCCTCGCTCTGGACGCCGGACGCCCCGGACGCGGGCACCGACCCCGAGCCCGACGCGGGCACCGAGCCCGACGCGGGCACCGAGCCCGACGCGGGTACCGAGCCCGACGCGGGCACCGAGCCGGACGCGGGCACCGAGCCCGATGCGGGCACCACCCCGCCGGACGCGGGCTCGGGCACCCCCGACCCGCAGCCCAACCCGGAGTCGGACAGCGGCTGCGGCTGCCAGTCCACCTCGGCCGCCGGCCTCTGGCCCTTCGCGCTCGCGGGCCTCGCGGGCCTGACGCGCCGCCGCTCGCTGAAGCGCCGCGAGCAGGCCTCGCGCGACTGACGCCCTCTCCCTCGCTTTCGCGGGGGCGCGCCCGAAGGCGGCGCGGCCCCGCAACCGCTTCGCAACATCGGGGGCGCGGCCCGTCTGGGTCGCGCCCCCGTTGTCTCTCCCCTCCTCTCCGGAAGAACGATGCATCTCAGGAAGCAGTGGCTCACCCATGTCCTGCTGGCGTCATGTCTTGGCACCAGCGCCTCGGCCGCTCCACGGTCGAACTTCGACGCATTCCTCGCGCGGCCCGGCAGCACGCCGCTCGCAGTGGCCGATGAGCAGGCCCATGCCCGCGGCCTGCGCGTCGAGCACAAGGAGGCACGGCTCGGCGTCCCCTCCGTCCTCTGGTCCATGCAGTCCGGCCCGGGCTTGCAGACCGCGGCCCGCGCTGGCACCCGTCCCGAGGACGCGGCGCGCGCCTACCTGGGCCAGGTCGCGGACCTCTACCGGCTGAAGCGAGAAGACGTCTCCGCCGCGCCGTTGCAGTCCGTACACCAGACGGGCAAGGGCGCCGTCATCGTGACCTTCCGCCAGGCGGTGGAAGGCGTGGAGGTGTTCCGCAGCGAGGTGAAGGTGGTGATGACGCAGGCGCTCGCGCCCGTGGCCGTCACGGGCTACCTGGCGCCGAGCGAGCTCACCCTCGCGGCCCGGCAGCGCACCGGCGCGAACGCCTTCCAGCGCTCCGCGGCGGACGCCGTGGCGGCGGCGTACTCGGACCAGAGCGGCACTTCGCTGGGGGCGCACGCATTCGTCGCCGTGGACTCCCGCGGCGGCTACACGCTGTTCGACTTCGAGCCCGGCGTGCGCACCGTGATGCCCGGCCAGCTCGTCGTTCCCGCGCGCGCGAAGAAGGTCTTCTTCACCCTGCCCGACGGCCTGCGGCCCGCCTGGTACGTGGAGGTCAACGCGGGCCCCAAGAGCAGCAAGGACTCGGACTACACCTCCTACGTCATCTCGGCCGTGGACGGCGCGGTGCTCTTCCGCAATGACCTGCGTGCCCACGCCGCGGAGCACACGTACCGGTACACCGTATGGGCGGAGACGGCCGCGCCGTACCGCCCGTTCGACGGCCCCCAGGGGTCCGCCGGCTCGCCCTTCCCCCGGCAGGAACTGGACGGCTACGACGCCCCGCTGGACGTGGCGCCGAACGTCGTGGAGCTGCGGAACAGCCCCTTCTCGCGGAACGACCCGTGGCTGCCCGCCAACGCCACGCAGACCGTGGGCAACAACGTGGACGCCTACGTGGACCTGGTGGCGCCGGACGGCTACCAGCCAGGCTCGGACCTGCGCGCGGACATCACCGGTGAGCGCGCCTTCGACTACGTCTACGACCCCCACCGCGCCCCGGGCTCCAGCATCGAGCAGATGAAGGCCTCGGTGGTGAATCTCTTCTTCATCAATAACTTCCTGCACGACTGGTACTACGACGCGGGCTTCGACGAGGCCTCCGGCAACGCGCAGATGCAGAACTTCAACCGTGGCGGCATCGAGGGTGACCCGCTGCGCGTCGAGGGGCAGGACTACAACGGCCGCAACAACGCCAACATGTCCACGCCGGCGGACGGCATCTCGCCCCGCATGCAGATGTATGTCTTCGACGGCATGCCCATCCTCCAGGTGACGGCCCCCGCATCGCTGGCCCGCGGCTACGTGAACGGGGATAGCCGCTTCGGGGCCCAGGAGTACACGCTGGACGGTCCGGTGCAGGTGCTCGCGCCCACGGGACGGACCCTGGGCTGCACGCCCTTCGAGGCGGGCACATTCGCCGGCCACGTGGCGCTGCTCGACCGCGGCGCCTGCGACTTCATCACCAAGGCGCTGAACGCACAGAACGCCGGCGCCATCGCGGTCCTCGTGGCCAACACCAATGCCGGTGAGGGCCCCCTCTCCATGAGCGGAGACGACGCGCGCGTCACCGTGCCCGTGGCCTCCATCTCCCGGGAGACGGCGGACCTCTGGAGGGCGGAGGTGGCCGCCAACGCGAGCACCCTCCAGGTGCGCATGCACCGCTCCAAGGACCTGGACCGTGACGGCACGCTCGACAACACCATCATCGCCCACGAGTGGGGCCACTACATCAGCAACCGCCTCATCGGTAACGCCAACGGCCTCACCAACAACCAGGGCCGCTCCATGGGCGAAGGCTGGGCGGACGTGCACGCGCTGCTGATGATGGTGCGTGAAGGGGACGACTACGCGCGCGGCGCCTACGCCGTCGGCGGCTACGTTTCGGGTGGTGGCGGCGGCGACGGCTACTACTACGGCGTACGCCGCGCGCCTTACGCCACCGCACCGACGTTGGCGGCGAGCCGCAACGCGCTGACCTTCCGGCACATCGAGAACGGCAATCCCCTGCCGACGAGCCACCCGCTCGCCTACGGCCAGACGGGCCTCGGCAACTCCGCCGTGCACAGCAGCGGCGAGGTGTGGGCCTCCATGCTCTGGGAGTGCTACGTGTCGCTCCTCCAGGCCCACCCCTTCCAGGAGGCCCAGGACCGCATGAAGCGCTACCTGGTCGCCGGGTACAAGGCCACGCCCGTCTCCCCCACCTTCCTCGAGGCACGCGACGCGCTGCTCGCGGTCACCGCCGCGAGCGACCCGGCCGACTACCAGCGCTTCCTCCATGCCTTCGCCAAGCGCGGCGCCGGCATGGGCGCGAAGGCGCCGGACCGTGACTCCATGGACCACGTGGGCGTGGTGGAGAGCTTCGCGGCGGGCAACTTCATCGAGGTCACCTCCCTGCGGCTCGATGACTCCCTGGTGGGCTGCGACCGGGACGGCGTGCTCGACGTGGGCGAGACGGGCCTGCTGCGCGTGAGCGTGCGCAACGTGGGCAGCGGTTCGCTGAGCAGCTTCTCCGGCACCGTCTCCACCACCAGCAGCACGGCCACGCTGGAGTTCCCCTCGGGCAACACCCTGACCTTCAGCTCAATGGACCGCGCCGGCACGGCCACCGCCACCATCCCGGTGAGGCTGGCCGCCGCGCAGCCGAACGCACACGCCGGCCTGAGCATCACCTTCGACGAGCCCTCGCTCCCCGCCAACGCGAGGAGCACGACGTTTGACCCACGGGTGAATTACGACGAAGTGCCCGGCGCGGCGGCGGAGGACGACTTCGAGGGCGCCCTGTCGTCGTGGACCTCGTCCACGTGGCTCAACCCCTATGGCGAAGCGGACTGGAAGGTCCAGGGTCCGGAGGGCGGGCGCTACATGCACGCGCCCAACCCGGCGGTCCAGGCGGACCTCTTCCTCACCTCCCCGTGGCTGAAGGTGAATGAGACCGGCGCCTTCACGTTCAGCTTCCGCTACCGCCACTCGTTCGAGTCCGAAATCTACACCGGCGGCTCCATCTTCCCGTACTACGACGGCGCCGTCCTCGAGTTCACCCACGACGGCCTGCAGTGGTACGACATCGCCGCGATGGGCGTGACCTCCATCTACTCCATCGACCCGACGGACGGCTCCCCGGGCTACATCGAGCAGGGGCCCAACCCGCTGATGTACCGCAACGCGTGGGTGGGCCAGAACGTCACGCGGGAGAACGGCCAGACGGTGCGCTTCCCGGAGTGGTCCACCGCCGAGCTGCGGCTGGCGGACATGTTCGCCGGCAAGAACGTCCAGTTCCGCTTCCGCATCGGCACGGACACCGCGGTGGGCGCGTACGGCTTCGACCTGGACGACGTGCGCTTCACCAATGTGGAGCGCATGCCCTTCGGCGGCCGGGTGGACGAGCAGGGCGACGGCACCACCTGCAACCAGCAGCCGGTGGCCAACGCCGGGCGAGACCTCGGCAGCCCCATTGCCCCGGTGCTCGAACGCGTGAGGAACGCCGAGACGGGGGCACTGGAGCTCGTGCGCCACACGCTGGACGGCACCGCCAGCTATGACCCGGAGGGACAGCCCCTCACCTACCACTGGACGCAGGTGAGCGGGCCGGCGGTCACCCTGGTGGACGCGGACACGGCCACCCCGTCGTTCACGGCGGATGTGCCCGACGACTCCATCCTGACGTTCCAGCTCGTGGTGCGCGATGGCATGGAGACCAGCGCGGCACGCCAGGTCCAGGCCTGGGTGCTCAACGTCAACCGCGTCCCCACGGCGGTGGTGACCGCGCCGGCGGAGGTGGCGGAGTTCTCCTCGGAGCCCGTGACGCTGGACGCCCGCGGCTCGAGCGACCCGGACGGGGAGCTCATCACCTACAAGTGGGCGCAGACGTCCGGCCCCGCCGTCGCGCTCAAGGCGAGCTCCGGCGCCACGCCGAGCTTCGTGGTGCCCGAGGTGGCCTCCGATACGAAGCTCACCTTCACGCTGGTGGTGAACGACGGCAGGGCCCAGAGCAAGACGGCCACCGTGGCGGTGATGGTGCGCAACGTCGACCGGGCGCCCGTGGCGGATTCGGGCTCGGAGCAGGTGGTGGACCCGCTGGCCACCGCGAGCCTCAGCGCGACGGCGGTGGACCCGGACGGGGATGCCCTCACCTGGACGTGGCGTCAGGTGGAGGGGCCCGCGGTGGAGCTGCAGGGAGCCGACACGGCCACCCCGTCGTTCACCGCCCCTGAGGTGCGGGCGGAGACGGTGCTGCGCTTCGAGGCCATCGCCAGCGCGAACGGGCTGACCAGCGCCCCGATGACGGCGACGGTGACGGTGCGGCACGCCAACAAGGCGCCCCAGGCCCTTCCGCGGCTGGTGGGTGACGCTCGGTCGGGGGCGCAGGTGACGCTCGACGCGTCCGCGTCCAGCGACCCGGATGGTGACGCCCTCACCTTCGGGTGGAAGCAGGTGGCGGGACCGTCCGTCACCCTCTCCGCGTCCGCGGGTGAGCAGGTGACGTTCCGCGCACCCGAAGTGAAGCAGGCCGTGACGCTGCACTTCGAGCTCACCGCGACGGACGCCCGCGGCGGCGCCAGCACGGCGGTGCTCGGGGTGACGGTGCAGCCGTCCTCTAGCGGCTCCTCGGGTGGCTGCTCCAGCACGGGCGGCTCATCGCCAGGGCTGCTGCTCTCCCTGTTCGGGCTGCTCGCGGGAGCCGTTCGCACCCGGCGACGCGCGTAGCGGCATCCGTCCCCCTGTCGCGGTGGAGGGATTCGCTCCTCCGCACAGGGTGCACCGATGAAAGAAGAGGGCCGCGCCCCCTGGACGGGAGCGCGGCCCTCGCTACTTCAGGGGCGCGTCGCCAGCCTGACTACGGCCGGGCCGGGTTCTCCTCGCCGAAGCTGGACGTCTCCGAGAAGGCCCAGTCCACCATCGAGTGGGTGTCGGCCCCCTGATAGCGGAACACGCTCTGGGTGTTCTCCTCCACCACGCCCCAGTCCACCGAGACGTCGAGCGCCGTCAGCGGAGCGCTGTCGTAGGCGCACGGCACCGGGGTGGCCGTCTCACCGCGGCAGTCCACCGGACGCCAGTGGCCCTCCTCCTGGGCGGCCCGGAGGACGACGGGGTAGCTGGGCGGGCGAGTCGTGGTCATGCTCTTGTGGGAGAAAGCCACCACGTCCTGTGTGTCGCCCTGGGGATTCGCGAGGCGCAGCAGACGGTCATTGAAGGTCGGATGGCTGCTGGTCCCTGTCACGACGTCCCACGCCCCCGGGTAGAACGTCTCGTACGTCTTCTCGTCCTTGGCCAGGGTGTCATTGCCCGCCGCGAGCTCGGCCGCGTTCGGACGGAAGTGGATGACGATGAGGTCGCCCGCGGCCACCGTCACGTCCGGCAGGGTCGCCAGCCGGGACACGCTGGTGGCCTCCTCGGTGAGCGTGATGCCCTCGAGGGCGCCCGCCGTCACGGCCTTGAGCTCGATGAGGTCGCGGTTGTTCGTCGCGGAGACGCCCGTGGTGATGTTCGGGTTCACCTCGTTGATGACGAGCAGCGCCGGCACCCGGTAACCCTTGAAGGTGGCCGTCCCACTCACGCTGACGCCGGTGTAGCTCTTCACCGACGGGTCCACGGACAGCGTGTACTGCGTGCCGGGCTCCTGCGCGGTCGTGGTGAGCACCAGGGTCTTCTCGTCGAGGGTGTAGGCCGAGGCGGTCAGCCCGCTGTCGCCGAAGGTGAACTGGGTCGCCACGTCCACGAGGGTGCCCGGGTCGATGCCGGGCTCGAAGGTCACCCGCAACTGCGTGGGCGACAGCGGGACCACGGTCTGCACCTTCAGGGTGACCGCCGTTCCCGAGCAGTCCACGGAGAAGTCCGACAGCGAGAAGGCCGTCACCAGGGGCATGGGGTAGTACGGCGTCTGGGGGTTGGGGGTGTTGGTCGCGTCGTCGTAGCGCCACATCACGCCCGCCTCGACGGAGACCCGGCAGTTCAGCCCGACGCCGACGAGGTCGGCCAGCCCGGTGGGCATGCGCAGCCGCGGCCCCAACCCGCCCGTGACCGTGGTCCCGTCCATCGCGAACTGCGCGATCTTATAGCCGGTACCCGCCTGCTTGCCGGAGCCCGCCGTGGTGGTCACCCTGCCCGTCACCCGGACGAGCCGGCTCTCGTAGGTGTCGAGGTTCACCACCGCGTCGTCGGTGACGTGCGTCACCAGGCCGCCGTCCGCCGCGAGCTTCCGCACGGGGTGGCCCGAGCTCAGCTTCTGGAAGTCGGAGATGACGCTCGCGGTGTCCAGCTTGTAATCCGCGGCGGCGTTGCCGGACTGGAGGAGCTTCGTGACCACCTTGAAGGAGACCCGGTCCCCCACGGCCACCTGCACCTCGTCGGAGTGGCTGACGAACAACGCGGGGCCTTCCGCCGTGGCCTGCACGAAGAAACCGCGGGGCTCAACGCTATCCGGAGTGATGGCGGTGACGAAGGCGCCGTGGAGGGACAGCGGCTCGGGCAGGTCGCCCGTGGGGGCCGCGTGGAAGGCGGCAATCTGCGCGTTCGCCTCGTCGAGCCCCGTCAGCGTCTCGCACCTTCCAGCGGCGTTGCAGCTCTGCCGCGCGGTGCACTGGCTGTTGTCGATGCACTCGACGCACTCGCCCTGCCCGTTGTCCCGAGCGGTGTCGCACAGTGGCGTCTCACCACCGCACTGCGCGCTCTCGGTGCAGCCGCACACGTTGTTGTCGCTGCACACCGGCTGGGCGCCGTTGGCGCAGTGGCTGTTCTCCAGGCACTCCACGCACACGCCCGGGGTCCCGGGCTTGCACTGCGGCGTGCCCTCGGCACACTCGGCGTTGGTGCCGCAGCCCTCGCACACGCCGAGACCGCCGTTGCCGCCAGCGTTGCAGGCCTGTCCCGGCAGACAGCCCTGGGCGCTGCTCTCGGTGCCCTCGCGACACGTCTTGCAGCTCTTGCTGGTGATGTCACATACAGGTGTATCACCGCCGCACTGCGCGTCGCTCAGGCACTGAACGCACACGCCACGTCCGTTGTCCGCCGCCTCGTCGCACACGGTACCGCTGCCACATCCTGCCGCGCAGGGAGAGTCGTCGGGCACGCATTTCTCCTCGACGCACACGTACGGGGTCGCCCCCGTCGACGCACAGTCCGATGAGGTCTCGCACTCGGGCGAGCAACCCGTCACCCCGAGGGCAACGGCCAGCACGCCGAGTGCAGCCAAGACACTTCGTTGTCTGCTCATGTTGTGTATCTCCAGGTTGGCTGCGCAATTCTCATACGCTCCGCCGCGACGAGCGTCCATGTGCTTGGCCGTTGACGCGAGCCGGCGGACGTGCCCCGCTCCGGAGTCACACCCTTCGTGCATCGGGAACCGCCAGTGAGTGCAGATGGAATGCGTGTCTTTGGCGCCCCTCAGCAGAGGGCACCACCACTGGATGTGTTTAGATTGAGAGTGACGCAAGACTTGCGACTCATGGAAGGCCGGAGCCCTCCAGCGCACGCCGCGTCACGGCCCATGGTCGCCACTTTCGGCCCCTACTTCTGCTTCTTGGGGCCCGCCTCATCGCCCTCCATCCATACGGGAGGCGGTGGCGGCTCGTCATCGCCACTCATGAGCTGGACCTCTTCATCCTCCTCGGCGCTCGCGGGCTCCCCCAGGAGCCTTTGTTTTTTGTTTCTCGACGGCGCAACCTGTCCCGAGCCCGAGAACGCTGCGGTCCCCCAGTCCGCTGGGCTCATCTCATCGGTGGCGTCGTCGTCGTCCTCCTCCTCCTCGTCCTCATGGACGAAGCCGCGCTCCTTGCGCTTGACTCCCCTGGAGTTGTCCTCCAAGGCCTGCCACTCCTCGATGCCCTGCATCGAAGCGTCGTCCTCGACGACCTGCTCCTGCGACGCCACGCTCCGGACGTAGACCTCCGTACAACGCCAGCACAACGCCTCCAGGCGCTCGCGCAGATAATCCAGCGTCCGAGGCGCGTGTTTGTCGAGCTTCCCCAACTCCGTGCCAAGAACGATGCGCCCCTCATCGTCTCGTTCGAGCACGAGCCTGCGGTACTGGCCGCTCTCCACCTTCTGGGTGAGCACGTCCAGGTCCTCGTCGAGCATCGCCTTGTTCTTCTCGTAGTCCTTGTCCGACAGCAGCCCCGTCTCAGGGGAAGTCGCGCCGGAGAAGAGCAGCGTCCTCAACGAGACGACGTTCGGCTGCCCCAGGACGCTCGTGCTGGAGTCATCTCCCATGAAGGCCGCCTGGCTCATCACGACTGAGACCTCTTGCACGTGGAGGTCCGACGCCTGCTGCCGCACCACGGTAGGCACGAGCACGTTCACCTGCGAGACGACCAGCACCGTGCCCAGGTGCTTGTTTGCCCAGTCGATGAGTTCGTCGATCTTCTTCGTCAGGTGCGCCCACGTCCTGGGCGCCTTGCCCGGCAACCCGGCGACTCCCGTCCCGATGTCCACATGGCCCCGCGAGTGGTTCCACGGCACCACCAGCGTGGTGTACTTGCCGCTCTTCAGGAGTTGGACGGCCTCGGCACAGTCCTCATCGATGGCCTGCTGGTTCTTCGCGAGGTCCGTGTCCTCCATCCCCTTGCCCGGCACCCAGCACGTGCGAATCCCGAGCGCGTTCGAGTTCATCCGGATGACGGCCTGAGTGTTCGGCTGGGGGTATCTGGCCTTCTTCGCGACGGCGTTCTCCCCGAAGAGGAAGAGTGCGTGCGGGTGGTGGGTGGGGGTGTCGAACTGGAAGTAGCACGTGTGAGGCCACTTGCAGACCGGGCCCACCGTGTGCGGAGCCGACGCGGCGGTGGCGCTCTGCGTCGACGTAGCCGCTGTCCGCGGAGACTCGACCGTCTTCGAACCAGGCTGGGGTGCCTGCCCCTCGTCGCGGCGGCGGCGCTCGCTGAGCGCTCCCAGTTCGGCGGGGAATGCCGCGGCCGCGGGAAGCGGCGCATCCGTGGGCCCCACCGCCTCGTAGTGTGCGTTGCCCAGGTTCGCCAGCCGGAGCAGGGGCCGCGCCGCGTGTCCCTCGGTGCGCGGCACGAAGTCCACCAGGTCCGTCCAGTATGAAGTCGCCCCCGTCTGGGCGAAAACCTCGAAGCGCACCTGGAACAGGTGGGACGCCGCCGCCAGCACCACGTGGTCGCCCCAAGCCCTGTCCCGGCTCATGGCCCGCAGGTACTGGCGCCAGGGGTCCATGCCCGCCACCCGGCGATACGCGGGCTCCTGCGGCCAGGCCACACGGTGCCAGTCGAGCAGCAGCCCCATGTCCTGTCGGAACGTCGCCGCCGTGGAGGGCCCCACCATTCCCCCGTCGTCCAGCGACTGCCCGGCGAGGAGGTCCTCCAGGTGATTGACCACGACCTGGCGCACCTCGCGGTGGTGCGCCTCGGTGCCGAAGAACAACTGGGACAGCGAGCGGAACAGACAGTCCCCCCCGCCCGCGTTGTGAACCCGCCTCTGGTGGATGGAGCCCAGGTGGGCGTCCAGCGAGATGCCCTGGCCGCCCCCCTTGTCCTTCCCCTTCTCCGACTCCAGCGTGGGCCGATGGTCCCAGTACGCCTCCGGGTCGAAGCCCGCGCTCCGCAGCGCGGCGAACGTCTCCCGCCACTGCATGGCCTCCGCCACCAGCGCGTTGGAACGGGCGTGGTCCGAAGCGGAGACCTTCTCCGCGGCGTCCAGAATCGCGCCGAGCGCCTCCGTGGCTTCGTCATCCGTGGCCTGGGACTTCTGATAGGCGGCACACAGCGCTTCCAAATGGCCCAGCTCGGAGGACGCAGTCTCGGTGGCGACCTCCACCTCCTCCACGACCAGCGCCTCCTCGCCGCTGTAGATGAGCCGCAGGTCGGAGACGAGCGGCATGTGGTCGCTCAGCTTCTTCGCGGCGGCCATGACCTCTTCCCAGCGCGCGTCCTCCGAGCCCGTGAGCTTCACGCCCGGGGCACGCAGCTGGTCGAAGATCCGCTTGTCCTTGGGCAGCTCCGCGTCCTCCAGTTGGATGAGCCGCCAGAACGGCTGGAGGTGCTTGGGCAGCAGGTCGCCGTGGATGAAGAAGAGCCCCTTCTCCTTCTCGTCCGCGAGCGCCATGGGAAACGGGATGACGTAGACCGACGACTGCTCCAGCATCCAGCCATCCGTCCGCCGCGAGTACACGAGAATCTTGTCGTAGCCGCTCGCCCCGTAACGCTGCTGCGGAGGAGTGATGAACGACTCGATGTGGGCCAGCACGTCCTCCGCGGACGAAAACATTGGCCGCAGCTCGTGGCCCGTCGACATCTTGAAGGGGGCGAACATCTCCGGCTTCACCCGGCTGTTGACGAAGCTTCGGAGCGTCTTGAGCGAGCCGTCCCCGAACGCATTCTCGCTGTCCACGGCCCAGCTGCCGAACTTGCTCTTGGCGATGGTCGAGAGTTGGGGCGCCATGTCGTACAGGTGGCTCGCATCCGCCTCCGGCCCCAGCAGCGTCTGGAAGAACTGGTGGAACGACAGGCGCTCCACGCAGGTGTCGATGTACGGCGTGCCATCCTTCGCGAGTTCGGCCTTGGGCCGCGCGGTGTCGATGTTCAGGTCCGAGAGCACCACGCCGAGCACCTTCTCCTGGCGCTCGTCCTTGCAGTACTGGAGGAAGGCGCGGAAGTCCGTGCCGCGCGCGTTCTTGTTGCGGTCTCCCGGCGCGGGGGGATGCCACGCCACCACGCTCACCTCGGGCGCGTTCCGCACCTGCGCCAGCCGCACCGGAATCCGGATGGGCTCCCGCTTGCTGTAGAGACTCTTGACGGTCTGCGCCTGCTCTTCCTCCGCTTCGTCCCCCATCGTGGTGTCGACATCCATTGACGAGGATTCGCCACCCGGCGAGCGCTTCGCCACGTAAGCACTGAGGTACGAGATGGCCGATTCGTCCACGTCCAACTTGGACTTGCGCCACAGGACACCGTACGCCTCATCCTGGGTGTAGAGCCCCTTGACGGGCTTGTCGGGCACCTCCGCGGGCCACGACGCATAGACCTCCTCACCGCGCGCCTTGCACTGGTCGTTCAGCGCATCACGGATGCGAAGGAACTCGCGCAGACCCGCGTGCGACTCCGGCGCGTCCTCCACCTCGCCCTTGCGCTCCTGGTACTCGGCGAGCTTCTTTTCGTAGACGCGCTGCAGATGCGCGTCGTTGGAGCGGTGCAGGCTGTTCTCGAGGACCTGCTCCTGCCTGGCTGGGACCTTCTTGGCGTCCAGGCCCGCGATGACCGCCAGGTAGCGGTGGAACAGGATGCCGCAGTGCTCGCGGAGAAGCGCGATGCCAAGCTTCGCCAACTCGTCCCGCTTCTCCTTCTCCTTCGCCTCCGCGCCTCCCTTCTTCGAGTCCTTCTCCTTCGACGTGTAGCGGTTCGCATGAGGCTGGAGCCAATCGTAGTAGCCCTCCTCCACGAGCAGCCGCACGCAGAGCAGGCAGTAGGCATCCAGCTTCGCCTGCTTCTTCCCGTGCACGTCGATCGACGTCGCGACGAGCGCCTCGGGCGGGTCCTCGTCTTCTTCGGCGTCCTCGTCCTTCGCCTTCTTCACCGGAGGCTTGCCGAAGCGCTTCACGAGGTCTGGCTCACAGGCCCCCCAGGCCGCATCGAGCCTGCCCTCGATGATGCCCAGCCTGTCGGGTCCCAGCGCCCGCGAGGTCTCGCTCCACTCGATATGGGAGGGGTCCCACGCCTCGGCGTCCGTGCCCTGTTCGTCACGTGGCCAGATGGTCCGCCGCACGTGCTCCGCGAAGTGCTTCGCCAGGTCGTTGAGGAGCGCCGCCTCCTGCTCCGCAATCTGACCGACCAGCGTGTCGGGGGCGGTCTTGACCTGGTAGCCATTGGGCTCGACGAATGCCGACGCCAGTCGCATCAACACCGGAAGCTTCGTTCCGCTGCCTCCGCGGCCCGTGTGTTGCTTCATCGGGACCGGAGGCTTGGGCTCCACCAGACGGATGCCACCCTTCTTCTTCAGCTCCAGGATGGTGACGATGTCGGCGTTCGCAGTGCGGATGACATGGGCCAGGGCGGCAATGGTCCACGGCTTGCGCACCGGGAGCGTTCCGCTCGGGCCTCCGCCCAGGTCCGCGATGTTCCACAGGAGCGTCCGCAGCGGGAAGCTCGGCGGAACCACGGGCTTGTCGGAGACGGTGGTCTCCGAGCCCAGCGGAACACAGCGCTCCTCGGCGACGTCGTCGCCCATCGTGTTGGACGGTGGCGACTCCGGAGGCGTGATGTCGTCGGTGACCAGCGATGCCCGGAGCGTCTCATCACGCATCTCGTTGCTGGAGAGCCGGTACGACTCCTCGTCGTCCAGGAAGTCGTCCAGGACGTCGTCGTAGTCGCCGCTCTCCAGCCGCTCGACCTCTTCCTGAGCGTCCTCCTCGAAATCGGCCCCCATCGAGTCGAGGGGGGGCGGAGTGCTGGGAGGGGCCGAGACCAGCACCGCGCCGCATTCCAAGCAGCGCGGCGGCGTCACGGACAGGTCGCGCATCGTGCCGAGCGCGCAGTTGGGGCACTGCATGACGAAAGACCTCCGGTGCTACGAGCGGTGCAACAGGCCCAGCGCGGCGCAGGTCGCCTCGTCGGCCTCTCCGCTCGGAGGCAGCCCGAGCGCGTACTGGAACCACTCCACGGCCAGGCGCGTCTTCGGGCCGAACTGGCCACGCTCGCCGCCACAGGAGAACCCCAGGTTCTCCAGCCGCTCCTGCAAGCCCTCCGGAGCGCTCGTCGCACGCAGCGCCGCGAAGCGCAGCGTCACCTTGCGCTCGTCGTCGCGGCCGGGCGACACCGTCACCTCGCCCCGCGCCGCGCGTGCGGGCAGTACCTGCGCCATGCGGCCCTCCGCGTCGGTCATGCCCTCGCGCGCGGGCAATTCCTCCTCGTCGTCCAGCCACACCTTCAACAGGTAGGGCTGGTGCGCTCGGGGGTGGTGCGTACCGTCGCGCAGCACCACCACCAGGGACAGGGGAAGCCCGATGCGGTGAACCACATGCCGGAAGCCGGTCTCCACCGCCGTCCACTCGTGGGAGAACAGCCGCACCTCCACACGCGTTCCCGGCGCAGGGGCCACCTCCGGGGTGAGCGGCTGCCCCGTGCTCGAATCGATGAGCCGCGAGGGACGCACACCCAGCTTCGCCGCCAGCACCGCGAGCGACTCCGTCCCTTCGCACGTCCAGGACAGCGGCTTCGGTCGTGAGACGGAGCCCCAACGAGGCGCTGCGCCCGCGGCGCGCGGAGGCAGGGGAAGCCGGCCGAGCACCCGCCACAGCGCGGGCTCCACGTCGAGCAACCGGAAGCGGTAGCGCCCCTCCTCGAGCCCCTCGAACAGCGCGACGCCGTGCTCGTCGGTGCGCGTGCGCAGCGCCGCGTCCGCCGTCTCCTGCGCCAGCTCCACCGCTACGCCGGACAGCGGCGTCTCGCGGTCATCGACGACGACCACCTCCACCTGCCCCTTGCCCGCCTGCAATGGGCATGGAGCAACCGCCGGGTCCTGCCGTGAAGTCGAGGAAGGGGGCATGAGGCATCCAGGGAGAGGAAAAGTCAGCGGCCCGCGCCGGGCGCGGCGTGGCGGAGGCGGAAGGCCGCTTCCTTCCGTTGGTTCTGCGCTGCCACGTCCTCGCGGCGGCGGCGCTCGCGCACCACGCGGTGCAGACGCGCGACAGGGTCCGAAACGGAGGCGTCATCCAGCCACGAGCGCATCCACGCGTGGCGACGCTGTGACTCGAAGTCATCCCCCAGCGACTCGGCGAGCTGCACGTACACGCGCACGTCGTCGAGCGAGAAGATGCCCCGGTCCACCACCCTGCGCACCACCGGCTCGAGCCGCTCGCGGGTCCATCCAGGCTCCGCCGCCGAAGGCTCCGCGAGGAGCGCCGTGACGAGCTGCGCGACGCGGCTGTCCATCGCGGCGCTGCGCAACGAACTCATCTGCGACTCGCGAATCCGCAACAACGTTGAAACCGTCCCGATGGAGTGACGCGAGATTATTTCTGTTTCACGCGAATCAAACAAGGTGCGGCGACGCGCTCCGCACCGAGCACCTCGGCCTCCTGGAATTCATCGGATTCACGCGCGAAATTCCGGAGTTCGACACCGCGCCGCGCGAAGGTGGCCCCTTCGCGGTTGGGCTACAACCGCGCCGCGCCTTCCTGCCCGCACGTCCGCGCCAGGACCAACGCCCCGTGAAGGAACAGCCGATGACGCCCGTGGACCGGACCTGGAAGTACCCCTCCACACGCAGAGACGCGCGGAGCGGCTACACGCTGCACGGCCAGCGCTTCGACGACCCCTACGCGTGGATGGAACAGCTCGATGCGCCGGAGACGCAGGCGTGGATTTCCGAGCAGGAGGCCCTCACGCAATCGGTGCTCCACGCCCTCCCTGGCCGCGAGGCACTGCGCGAGGCGGTCACCCGCTCCGCGCGGCAGGCACGCAGGTCCCCGCCCATTTCCGCCGGTCCGGGGGGGCGTGAGTTCCTCTGGCAGGCAGAGGCCCGCGACGACAAGCTCAAGCTCCTGCTCCGGCGCCACGAAGGAGCGCCGTTGGAGACGTTGCTCGACCCCAACACGTGGGCGAGCAACGAGGTGCTCGTCTTCGCGGTCCCCTCCCCGGATGGCGCATTCGTCGCGTTCGGCAAGGCCGTGGGAAGCGCCCACGGCGCATTGATTCACGTACTCGAGGTCTCGACGGGGAGGCTGCTGCCGGACCGCCCCCGAGGCACCAGCCACGCCTCGGTGGCCTGGCGGCCCGATGCATCCGGGTTCTTCTACGCCGCGAACCCCGACCCCGGCGAGGTGCCCGCGGGCGAAGAGGCTCACTGGAACGCCGTCTACGAGCACCGGCTGGGCTCGGGCGCACCCGCCCGGCGCGTCTTCGGTGATGACCACGAGAAGGAGTACTGGTGCACCGTCAAAGTGAGCGAGTGCGGCCGCTTCGCCGTGCTCGCGAAGTGGGACTACGTCCACGCCAACGTCATCACCCTGCTGCGCCTCGTGGACGATGCGCGCATCCCCGTGGCCACGGGGATGAAGTCCCTCAATCAGGTGCAGGTCATCGGCGAGTCCCTGCTCATCCACACCGACCTCGAGGCGCCTCGTGGCCGGCTCTGCACCGCGCCGCTGTCGGCGCCCACACAGTGGCGGACGCTCATCCCTGAAAGCGAGCACACGCTTCAGACGGTCGCGGGCGTCGGCGGCCGGCTCTACGCCGTCTACTCACGCGCGGCGGCGCACCACGTGCGCATCCACGCCGAGGACGGCACCTGGCTGCGCGACCTGAAGCTCCCAGCCCTGGGCGCCGTGAATCGCAACGAGGGCGAGGGAATCGTCAGCGGCGTCAGCGGCCCATGGCGGGGCGACGAGGTGTGGGTGAACTTCATGTCGTACGTGCAGGCCCCCTCTGTCTATTGCTACGACTACGACGCAGACCTGCTGACGCCGTACCACGTCCCCGACGTCGGGCTCGACGCGTCCAAATACGTGACGGAGCAGGTCTGGTACCCGTCGCTCGACGGCACCCGGGTGTCCATGTTCCTCGTCCACCGGAAGGACCTGCCGCGCGACGGACAGTGGCCCGTGAGGCTGAGTGGCTACGGCGGCTTCAACATCTCCGTGGAGCCGCGCTTCACGCCGCTCCAAGCCGCCTGGCTGAAGTGGGGCGGCGTGCTGGCCTTCGCCAACGTACGGGGCGGCGGAGAGTACGGCCGCGCCTGGCACGAGGCGGCCCTCAAGACACGTCGGCAGAACGCCTTCGACGACTTCATCGCGGCGGCGCGCTGGCTCGTCTCGGAGGGCTACACGGTGCCCGCCCGACTGGCCTCGCGAGGAAACAGCAACGGTGGGCTGCTGGTCGCCGTCACCGCCCTGCAGGCCCCAGCGTCCTTTGGTGCCGTCTTCTGCCGCGCGCCCACGCTCGACATGCTGCGCTTCCCGAGCTTCGGCTACCTGAGCTCGGCCACCGTCGAATACGGCTCACCCGAGGACCCGGTTGAGGGTGCCTACCTCGCGGGGTACTCGCCCTACCACAATGTCAGAGCCGGGCTTCGTTACCCCCGGATGGCCTTCGTCGCCGCGCTGAACGACCGGACCGCCCCTCCCCACGACCCGCTGAAGATGGTCGCCAGACTTCAGGCAGACGGCACGCAGGGCGGGCCCTTTCTCCTGCTCCCGCTTCGCGACTCCGGGCATGGGGGCGGCACCACCCTGACGGCGCTCATCGAGCAGGACGTCGACGAGCTCTGCTTCTACTGTGGGGCGCTCGGCGTCTCACCGGGTTGAGGCACCTGCGCCGCAGGGCCCGGCCCCCAGAGGCCCCGAGCCCGCAGGAGAATTCTGCGCCCGACGACGTCAAGCGACCCACCACTCCGGGGATTCTTGATTCGAGAATCAACGCGCGTTATGTCGGAAATCCCTAAATTGACAGCCCTTGGGGGAAGTCTGGGGATTCGGGGCAGCCATGCCATCTGACGCATCCACCGTTAGCGATTCTCGCGCCCAGTCCCAGGATTGGCGGGCGCGCACCCAGCGGAGCGTGGTCCAGCTCGTGGGATGCGTGGGCGCCTATGTCCTGCTCGCGGGGGCCAGCTATGTCTTCTTCGCCCAAAGCCTGGTGGGCGGCGTGGCGCTGGCGGTGCTCGCGGGCGTCGTGCTCGTCCGGGTCTTCATCCTCCAGCACGACTGTGCCCACCGCTCGCTGTTCCAGCGTCCGGTGACGAATGACCGGGTGGGCGTGGTGCTGGGCATGCTGACGCTGGCGCCGCACGCGTACTGGCGGGCCATGCACCTGGTCCATCACAGCACCAGCGGCGACCTCGACCGGCGCGGCGTGGGCGACATCGTGACGATGACGGCCCAGGAGTACCTGGCGCTCAAGCCCTCCCAACGCCTGCGCTACCGGCTGTACCGGCACCCCGCGGTCCTCCTGGGCGTGGGGCCCATCTTCCAGTTCCTGCTGCGCTTCCGCATGCCGGGCATCGTCGCCAAGGAGCGCAGGCCCGAGCGCCGCTCCATCCTGGTGACGAACCTTGCGCTGGTGGCCGTCCACCTCGCGTTCCTGGCGCTGGGTGACTGGCCCCGGTGGCTGGTGGTGCACCTCATCATCACCCAGGTGGCCGCGGGCCTGGGCATCTGGCTCTTCTTCGTGCAGCACCAGGTGGAGCGGCCCTACTGGGTTCCCCGGGCGCAGTGGTCCCTGAAGGGCTCGGCGCTCCAGGGCAGCAGTCACCTGGTGCTGCCGCGCGCGTTCGAGTGGCTCTTCGGCGCCATCAACCTGCACCACGTCCATCACCTGAAGCCCCAGATTCCCAACTACCTGCTGCGCGGTTACATGGAGCGGCACGGCCTGGCCGAAGAGGGCGTGAAGCTGGACTTGCGCGACTCGGTGCTCGCCTTCCGCCTCAAGGTGTACGACGAGGCCACCGGCAGGATGACGGGCTTTCCCCCTGCCCACGCGGGCCAGGCCAGGACACCGCTGGCCTCCCCGCCCTCCATCGAGCCGACAGGTCAGCTGGTCCGACTGATGACCTTCTCCGGCGAGGAACGCTGAAAATGCCTGATTACGTCCATGTCCTCCTCGGACTCGTGCTGGGGTACGTCATCTCCTCGTACGTCGAGTCCTTCATGCACGAGTACGTGTCCGACGCGCGTCCGAAGGCGGTGCGCTTCTGGAACCGCGCGCCGCGGCTGTTCCGGCCGATGATCAACACGCACTTCTCCCACCACACCATCCATCACGTGAGGACTTTTCGGAGCAACCACGTGACGCAGTTCCGGAGCGAGGAGGAGAAGCAGAAGCTCACCGAGGAGCTGCTCCAGCGGGGCAAGCACGGCCGGACCATCATCAACGGCGCATTTGCCACCCGGCTGCACGGCGAGGGCGCCTTCGTCTTCGTGGCCCCGCTGGTCATCTTCTTCCCGGTGTTCTACTTCACGCTCAAGCCCATTGCCTTCCTGGCCGGCTGCGTGACGCTGCTGCTGCCGCCCTTCATGAGCCACTTCGTCCACCCGTACCTGCACCTGCCCTTCGAGGAAGGACAGCGCACCGCGCCCCGGTGGCTGGCGTGGCTGCTGCGGACCCGCTACATGCGCGCCGTCTACCGCAACCACTTCCTGCACCACCGCTATGGCGGCGTGTCCAACTTCAACCTGGTGCTGGGAGCGGACATCGTGCGGCGGCGCACCCGTGTGCTGACGGAGAAGGACCTGGCCGTCATGGCCGAGGTGGGCATGCCGCTGCCCGAAGAGTCCCACACGCGGACCGTCCATGGCTGAGCACGCGAACGCCTTCCACGTCCCCTGGTGGCTGCGCTTCTCCCATGTGCAGACCGTCGTCCCCCACCTGGACCGGCGCCGACACGACGTGCTCACCGAGCACATCCGCCACGAGCTGGCGGACGGCGACTTCGTGGACGTGTACTGGCTGAACCGGACGCGGCCAGGGCCCTTGTTCATCCTGCTGCCCGGCATGCAGGGCACCCAGGACTCCACCTACGTCCGCAGCCTCCTGTCGGAGCTGTCCCTGCGCGGCCTGCGCGCGGCGGTGTTGTGCCACCGGGGCGGCGCCGTGCCCAACCGGCGGGCCCCCTTCTATCACGCGGGTTTCACCGACCACCTGGCCTGGCTGGCGCGCTTCGTCCGTGAGCAGGAGCCCCACACGCCGCTCTATGGCGTGGGCTTCTCCCTGGGCGGCAGCATGTTGATTCGCTACCTGGCGGAGACGGGCCACGCCAGCCAGCTGTCCGCCGCGGCGGCCGTGTCCCTGACGTTCTCCCTGGGCAGCACGGCCCGGCGGGCCTGCGAAGGCATCAACCAGCTCTACCAGCTCCGCGTGTTGAACTCGTACAAGCGCGTCGCGCGGCTCAAGGCCCACCTGCCGGAGTTCGCGTCACGCGTTGGGACGCTGAACGGGATGCGCAGCATCCAGGCCTTCGACGAGGCCTTCACCGCGCCCCTCCACGGCTTCAAGGACGCGGAGGACTACTACGAGCGGTGCAGCAGCCAGCAATTCCTGTCGGGCATCGAAGTGCCCTTCCTCGTCCTCAACGCCGAGGACGACCCGCTCGTCGCCCGGGACACGCTCCCTGACGCACGCGCGCTGCGGGAGCACGTGCGGCTGGAGCTGACGCCGCATGGCGGGCACCTGGGTTTCATGTATCAGCGTTCCTCCGGGCTGGGTTACTACCCGCCGGCCCGGCTCATCTCGTTCTTCCTGCAGGAGCCGTCCGAAGCACATGAATCTCTATCTCAGGATGTTGTGGGTCATGCTCTCCTCGCTCTGGAAGCCGGAGATGCGCGTGGACGCGCTGACGAGCACGCTGGAGCAGCGCGTCCTGCCCAATGACCTGGACCTGAACCTGCACATGAACAACGGACGGTTCCTCACCGTCTGTGACTTGAGCCGGGTCGACCTGTTCATCCGGACGGGCCTGCTGGCGCTCATGCTCAAGCAAAAGTGGGCGCCCATCATCGTGCGTCACACCATGGACTACAAAAAGCCGCTTCGCCCGTTCCAGAAGTACACGGTGTCCATGTCGATTACCCGTTGGGACGAGAAGTACTTCTATGCCACCCACCAGTTCCTCTCGCGCGGGAAGGTGGTGGCGGAGGGCGAATCCACCGCGGTGCTGCTCGGGCGCGAGGGCGTCGTCCCTCCAGCGACGGTGCTTGAGGCGGTCACCGCCCGGCAGAACCGGACGGCGGTGGAGAGCCGCTGAGCGGCCCGGGCCTGGGCCCGCTTCACGCCCAGGCCTTGCGGACCTCCGCGTAGTAGTTGCGGAAGAACGGCACCATGGCCGCGCGATTGCTGTCGACGATGGCCAGGAGCTCCGGGGGCATGACGAACTCCTCCTCTCCCAGCGCGTCGTAGAGCGAGTCCAGCATCTGCTGGTAGAAGCGCGGGAAGGCGCGGTGCCAGCCCACCTTGGGCAGCCGGATGCCGTGCTCCCACCCCATGGCCAGGTAGTGCTTGAGCGCCTCCGCGCGCGCCTCCTTCAGCGTGTAGAGGGAGATGGGCTTGCGCTCCGGCAGGAAGTCCTCGGCCACCAGGCCGCTCTGCCCGCACATCCGCCGCGCCATGTGCTGCCCCAGCAGCGGGGAGAGGAACAGCCCGTCGCGGTACGTGCCCGTGAGCAGCCACAGTCCGTCCACGGACGTCGGTCCAATGAGCGGGCACGTGTCCACGGTGACGGGCCGGTTTCCCGCCTGCCAGGCCACGAGCTGCGCGGCGCAGAGGTCCTGGTCAATCTGCTCCAGGACGCACTCCAGCAGGAAGTACATGTCGGCCGGCGTGGTGCGAAGCATCGGCCGAGCCATCAGGATGTTCGTCGCGCCGAAGTAGAGCTGGTCGCCCCCGCGGGGCATGCCATGAAGGCCACAGGCAAAGGCCCGGTTCGGCGTGCGCACCACGTGCTGGAGCGACGGCCTGGGCACCTGGAGCAGCAGCGACGTCCCGCCGCCGCTGAAGATGCGGGGGATTCGCCGCGCCAGCTCCGGCAGCTCGTCGAGGACCGCCTGCGTCCCCACGCCCATGGCGAGCACCACCTGCGCGGCGCTCAGCGCGCGGCCATCCTCCAACCGCACGCCCGTCACGCGGCCCCCCTGGACGTCCAGCGTCTTGACCGCCCCATCCACGATAGACACCTGCGGCGACTGCTCCAGGGACAGGGTGAGCGCCCGCAGCAGGCGGCTCGCGTCCACCGAGCCCTCGCGGGGAAGGAACAGCGCCTGCTTGGGCCGGCAGTCCTCCGCGGGATTCAGGCCCGGCACCTGGTTGGGGTCCAGCAGTTCGTGGGGCTCTTCCTCATCCTTCACCGCCTGCTGGATGGCGATGAAGTTCTCATCCTCAATCGTCCCGGACTTGGCGTTGCTGAAGACGATGGTGCCGGCGCGGACCTGGACGTGCGCGTCCTCGGGCAGCTCGCCATTGAGCTGCTCCAGCCATGAAGGCCAGAGGCGCGCGGCGAGCACGCCCTTGGCATGCTTCGCGCGGCCCGGCGCGGTCCGCAACAAGGGCGCCGTCACTTCCCCATAGCACCCCAGCATCGCCCCAGCGGCGGGGGACGCTCCCGCGGGACGGCTGACGGGACCGACCATGGCGATGCGCAGACGGGGGTCCACCAGCGTCAAGGCGCGCGCGGTCGCCAGGCCCAGCGCGCCGTTGCCCGCCACCACGATGTCATAGGTGTCCATTCGCTCGCTGTCCTTGGTGGCATGGGGATACGGCACAGCGCCCGCCGCATCCGGCTCGAGAGAGCGCGGACACGGCGGGCAGAACGTCAGGGCTTCAGGCTGACCCGACGGGGGTCAGTCCTCCTTCTTGGACGTGTCGTTGACGACGTAGGGAGGCCACCACTGGCGCTCCACGCTCGACCCACACGTCACGCTCGGCTCCTGGAGCAGGTCCTTCTCGGCCACCAGGTTCTTCACGGTCTCCAGCCACTGCGATCCGTTGTTCATGCCACGTCTCCTTGCTGCCGTGTTGGCTCTACGAGGGTACTGCGTACTAGTGAGTCGAGCCCCGAACGCAACTGCCGGCGCGCCTCGTCCGGGGCCACTCTCGCGCCGACAACCTCGAGGTAAGCCCGCTCCATGTCGGAGTACGTCCGGCCGTCGCTGAGTTCGAAAATCAGCCACGCATTCAAGTCGAGCCAGTGGATGCGCGGCGCGGCCGGTGAGAACACCATCAAGCACTCGCCCTGCTTCGACGGGCGGACCCGCAGCCCGTTGACCTTGCGGTACGCGGCCCGCTCCTGCTCACAGGCTCGGGGACCGGCGTCCTTGAGGAAAAGCTCGCGGTCCACGGGCGCCAGGGACTCGCGCAGCCACCTGACGAAGTCGCGCCCCTGCGGTGTGAGCAGGTGGGCCCACTCCGTCAGCAACATCTCCCCCAAGTAGCGAGCCCGGTCCACCGAGCGGCCGTAGCGCGAGGCACTGTCGTTGTTCACCACCGACATCGCATGCGGGCGGGACACATACGCCGAGGGGTCCCCGAACCGCTCCGTCAGGGTGCGGTCCGCCGTGAGCGCGGCCGCCTTGAAGAGCGAGAGGTGCACGTAGACGTGGTAGGCGAACACCGTGCGGACGATGGACCAGCGGATGTCACGCCAGGGGACCTGGATGGTCTCCTCCGGGCGGGCCGCGAGCGCCACCGAGCGAGTCGCATCGAAGAGCTTCATGTGAAGCCCTTCGTGCAGCAGACATCCGGCGACGTCCCAGGGGTTCCCGAGTTCCTCCAGCGACAGGAAGATGGTGGAGGGCGTCAGGTCTCCCCCCGCGGCGGACAGGACGGTGCCCCCTTCGAGCCGAGCGCTGAGCAGCGCGATGGCCTCGATGTGGGTCAGCGCGCTGGCGCCCGAGTCGGGCAGCAGCAGGGAGAGCAGCTCGATGGAGTCGTTGATCTTCCGCTGCGCGGTGGCGTCCGGGCTCAAGAGCGTGCCGCCGCTCTTGGACTTCGCGCCGAAGACGCCGTCGAACGCGGCATGCAGCGCCCGGGAGTACGGGTCCGCGGGCCGAGCCACATCCCACAGCCACTTCGGCACCTCCGAGCCCACCCGCCAGCGCGACGGCATGCGCGACTCGCACAGGCCCAGCGGCAGCGCCTCCAGCGCGCCCGGCAGCATCTCCTCCAGCGGGTGCGGCGACGCCAGGTGGCCCGCCTCCAGGCCGGAGAAGGCCTGCTCCAGCGTCAGGCGCACGAGCGGGTCGAAGAAGACGCGGCGCGCGTCGGCGTCGCTGAGCGACTCCACCGCGGACGCGGCGCGCGCCAGGGACGGCAGCCGCTCTGCGAACAACTCCACGCCAAAGCGGTAACGGGTCAGCACCTTCGCCAGGATTCGCGGCGAGTCTCCGAACACAGAGTGCCTCGACAGCGCCCGGTCCGCGGTCTGAACGACGCCCAGGACACTCGTCACGGTGCACCTCCCTCGGTGACCTGCTCAATCATCCCGCTTGACTCCAGGCCCCTGAGCGTGGGCGCCAGCTGGGCCCAGGCGCGCTCGGCCCCGAGCCCCAGCGACGACGTGTACGAGGTGAGAACCTCTTCCTCCGTCTTGCCGTCACACAGCTCGAAGGCGAGCCACGCCGACAGGTTCAGGGTGACGATCTTCTGCGACGAGGGGTCCAGCGCGAACAGCACCTCCGACGCCGGAGAGCGGCGCAACGAGAGGTCCCGCCCCTGCCGGTAACGCACCGAGGACGGCGCCCTGCTGGAGCTGGACGGTGCCGGCGTGGAGGCCGCGGCGCGCGGAGCGGTGTCGCCCGTGGTGACTCCGTCCACCAGGGGACGAACCGTGTCCCAGAGCCACGCGACGAGCTCGCGCCCGTAGGGCGTTACCCGGGGCGACAGCGGGCCCGAGAGCTGCGAGTGCAGGTACGCCAGCCGCTCCTCGGCCCGGGAGTAGGGCTTGACGTCGTTCTTCACCACCGACATCGCGTGGGCCGGAGCGTCGTAGTCACGGGGCGCGCCGAACTCCGCGTAGCAGTCCGGCCCCAGGTGCTTCACCGCCTCGCGGAACACCTGCATGTGCGCGTACGCGTGGTAGGCGAAGACGCTGTTGGACAGGGCCGTCCGCCGTCCCCAGGGCAGCTCCACCGGGTCGTCATCCGTCACGATGGCGCCCGTGCGAATCAGGTCGGAGAGCTTGAGGTGAATCGCCTCATGCAGGATGTGGCCCGCCGTGTCCCACGGGTTCTCCAGCTCGTCCGGGTCGATGAAAATCATGCACGGCGTGCCGTCGCCCCCGGAGCCGGTGAGCATCCGGCCACGCGGGCCCCGGATGTTCGCCACGGCGATGCAGTGCAGGTGCAGGAAGACGCTCTGCGCCATCTCCGGCACCAGCCGCCGGAGCAGCTCACAGGCCCGCTCCAGGCCTTCCACCATGCGTGGCGTCGGACGGATGATTTCGACGCTGCTCTTGGCCCCAGGCATGAACCCGGTGCGGATGCTGTCGCGCAGCAGGTCCCCGACCCGCGACGGTGTGTCCGGGAGGTCCCAGACCCAGGTGCGGCCCGAAGGCCCCACCGTGAAGTCACGCCCCATCGCCTTGCGCGCGACGGACAGCCGACGGCTCTCCTCCAGCGAATCGAGTGCCTCTCCGAGCAGCGCCGGGAAGGTGTCACGCACCGCCCCTACCCGCCCCGTCGTCTCCAGCTTGCTGATGGCCGTCTCCAGCGCGGCGCGCACGAGCAGGTCACCGAACAAGACATTCACAGACGCGGTGTCCAGCGCCTCGACGCGCTCCGTCAGCGCTCGCAACCGCGCGTCCTGGCGCGACAACACCTCCAGGACGAACTTGTAGCGTTCGATGACACGCAACACGATTTTCAATGAGTTCCCAAACGGCTCCTGATGCTGGAACCGATGGTCGAGCTGCCGGATGACCTCAATCTGTTGCACGCTGCTCTCTCCTCGGACGACAGATTCATCAAAAAATCCGCATCCCGGCATAAACAGCATTTCGAAATTTCAAGGTACCAACCCTTGAAGCCTGTCACAAGCACCTGACGACGAAACAGCGTCCTGCCCTCGCTATTTCCCGCAAAAATCAGACAGCTATGTCTGGAAAGAAATTGTCTCAGTGAAGTAGCGAAGACGCGTTGCGTTGGCTCGCCCGGAGCACCGCGCCCAACCCCAAAGACAGCCAGCAGCGCATCGACCGCAGGAAGCAGTTGGAGTTGGGCATGGAACGATTGTCGTGACTAGGGCCTCATCCTGCCTTCCCTTTCGCGCCCTCTTCTCGATTTCGGACATAGACGTCCGGGTCATGGCGCTCCATGAAGCGCGCGGGCGCGCCCAATGGCTGAAAGCCGTAACGCGCATAGAGTGAATGGGCATCTCGCGTGGCGAGCAAGAACCGCCGAAGCCCTTGCAGGTCGGGATGCGCGAGCAGCGCCTCCATCATCCACTGGCCCAGACCCCGCCCCTGGTACGACTCCAGGACGAAGACGTCACAAAGATAGGCGAAGCTCGCGCGGTCGGTGACGACGCGGGCGTAGCCCACCTGGCCTCCAGACGAATAGAGCCCAAAGACGAGCGAGTTCTGGGCGGCCCGTTCGACCGTCTCCCGGGGAATGCCCGCGGACCAGTATGAGCGGGACAGGTAGCCATGGACGACGTCCAGGTCGATGCGCGCGGGGTCGTCGGAGGCGACGAACCCGTCATCGCGGTGGACTTCGTAGGGAATGGACTCAGTGTGGGTGCGCATGAGCGTGACGCCATCCTACGTCCTCCCAGCGTGTCGCTCGCTGTGCTGCATCCAGGGAGCAGTACAGTTCGTCGCGCGCGTCAGGGACAGGCCACCACGACCTTGTCCACCTTGGTACGGCAGCGCGTCCGCGTGTGCCGCGCTGCCACACAGCAGCAGTCCCAACGTCAGCCAGCTCGATTTCGGCCTGACGCGGGGTGGTAACACCTGTCACCAGCCGAGGACGGCTGTCACCACCTGTCCGTCATAAAATTGCGAGTGGGGCATACGCCATCACCTCACTCGCCCCTGGAAGGCGCTGCACCCGCGTTGGCATGCCGCATGCTCATGCGGACTCCACATCACGCCAGGGAATCCCTCTCACTCCCACGCGCAGGCGATGTCCCCTGCCCTGGCGTTCGCTCTGCCGCGGGAACACTCCCCATCTACTTCCATGAATCGAATGTCTGATTGGCTTTCTACCGCGGCGATGTTCGCTGGCCTTGCCACCCTGACGGGCCTGCCGATGGCCGCCGAGGCCTCGAACGATGTGTCGCCAGAAATCGTCTCCGCGATGCGCCGGGACCTTGGGCTCACCGAGCAGCAGGTGCATCAGCGCCTGTCCTTCGAAGCGAAGGCGCCCGGGCTGGAGCAGACGATGCGTGAACAACTGGGCGACGCCTTCGGTGGCGCCTGGCTCGACGCGGAGGGCGGCCAGCTCATCGTCGGTGTCACCGACGAGTCCCGCCTCGCCAAGGCCCGGGTCGCCGGCGTGAAGACCGTGCGCGTGGCGCGGAGCCTGGCGCGGCTGGAGCAGGTGAAGGCGGAGCTGGACCAGAACGTCCAGGCGCTCTCGCCCGCCATCCACTCCTGGTACGTCGACCTGCCGACGAACAGCGTCGTCGTCTACGTGGACGCCTCCAGCCAGACGAAGCTACGCGCGGAGGCCTTCATCGCGCAGAGCTCGGGCCTGAAGGACGGCAGCCTCCGCGTGGTGGCCTCCACCCACGCGCCCGAGCCCGCCTACGACCTGCGCGGCGGTGACCCGTACTACTTCAGCAACTACCGCTGTTCGGTGGGCTTCCCCGTCAACGGGGGCTTCGTCACCGCCGGCCACTGCGGCGGCGCCGGCACGCCCACCACGGGGCACAACGGCGTGGCCCTGGGCACCATCCGTGGCTCCGTCTGGCCCGGCTCCGACTACGGCTGGGTGGCCACCAATGGCTCGTGGACCCCACAGCCGTGGGTCAACAACTACAGCGGCGGCAACGTCACCGTCGCGGGCTCCCAGGAGGCTCCTGTGAATGCCTCCATCTGCCGCTCCGGCTACACCACCGGCTGGCGGTGCGGCGTGCTCCAGGCGAAGAACATCACCGTCAACTACTCCGTCGGGCCCGTGTACGGCCTGCACAAGACGAACGCGTGCGCGGACGGCGGAGACTCCGGCGGCTCCGTCATCTCCGGCAACCAGGCCCAGGGCGTGACGTCCGGCGTGGCGGGCACGTGTGCCAACGGCAATCCGCCGCAGACGTTCTACCAGCCCGTCAACCCCATCCTGGGCGCCTACGGCCTGACGCTCCGCACGACGGGCGGCGGCAGCAGCGGACGGTCCTTCGTGTCGCGCCTCAACGGCAAGTGCATCGACGTGCCCAACTCCAACTTCTCCGACGGCGTGCAGCTCCAGATGTGGGACTGCAATGGCACGAACGCGCAGCGGTGGACCTTCGTCAACGGCACCGTTCAGGCAGGCGGCAAGTGCATGGACGTGGCCTGGGCCTCCACGGCCAACGGCGCGGCCATCCAGTTGGCCAACTGCAGCGGCAACCCGGCACAGCAGTTCGTGCTGAGCGGCGCGGGTGACCTGGTCAGCGTGCTCGCCAACAAGTGCGTGGACATCGTGAACCACAACACGTCCAGCGGCGCCCGGCTCATCATCTACGAGTGCACGGGCAACCCGAACCAGAAGTGGGACTACCGCTGAACCCTCCGTCGCCTGAACGAGCGACCCGGGTGCCTGGAGGCGATTCAGGCACCGAGGGCCGCGCGGGCGTGACACGCTGAGGTCCTCCAGCGCGCCTGGGCCGGCCAGCCCAGGCGCGCCGTCTCACCAGAGGACATTCCCATGGCCCCCTCTTTGCTCCGCACGCGCCCCCTGCTCGTGCTCGTCCCGCTGCTCCTGGCGGCGGCACCCTCACCCCAAGCCCCGACGCCGCCTCGGCTGGAGGACGCGGTCCCCGACACCTTCACCGGCGTGGAGCGCGTGGTGGCGGTGGGGGACGTGCACGGTGACGTGGACGCCCTGAAGGAGGTGCTACGGCTCGCCGGCCTCATCGACGCGAAGGACCGGTGGATTGGCGGCAAGACGCACCTGGTCCAGACGGGCGACGTGCCGGACCGGGGCGACCAGACGCGAGCGGCGTTCGACCTGCTCATGCGGCTGGAGCAGGAAGCGCTCGCCGCGGGCGGACGGGTCCACGCCCTGCTCGGCAACCATGAAGCCATGAACATGCTGGGTGACCTGCGCTACGTGAGCCCCGGGGAGATGGCTTCGTTCGCCGACCAGAGCCCCGAGCAGGAGAGCGCCGGCTCCCCCCCCGGCCTCAACGGGCACCGCGTCGCGTACAGCCTCCAGGGCCGCTACGGCCAGTGGCTGCGCAAGCACGCCGCCGTGGTGCGCATCAACGACACCCTCTTCGTGCACGGCGGCGTCGCGCCCGGCGTTCCCGGCGGAAACCTGGCCGAGCTCAACCGCTGGGTGCGCCAGGACTTCTTCCCCGACCATCCGCCCGGCGGCGCGCGGGACGCACAGGGCCCCTTGTGGTTCCGAGGCTACGCACTGGGCGAGCCGCAGGACGCCGAACCCGCGCTGGACGCGGTGCTGAAGCGTTATGGCGCCAGGCGCATGGTCATGGGGCACACCACGAACCGCGACGGCAAGGTGAAGGTGCGGTTCAACGGCAAGGCGCTGCTCATCGACACCGGGCTGAGCACCGGGTACGGGCGGAACCTCGCGGCCCTGGAGCTTCGCGGCGGCAAGGTCAATGCCCTGTACCGCGAAGGCCCCGTCACGCTAGGCACCGTGGAGCCCCCCGCCGCGCCGGCTCGCCCCGCGGCCCCGAAGCCTCGGAAGAAATGAGTGGCTGCACAGGTGCGGCTGCTCAGCGTGCAGGCGCTTGCACACGCCGAAGTGCCGTCACCTCAAGGGGATGCAGGGCCCGGTGGTTGCATCCGGGCGGCCGCATGCGCCTTCCCGTCCCGCTCCTGGCGGCTACCGTGCTCTTCGCCCTGCCCGCGAGGGCGGACATCACGCTGTTCCCCGAAGAAGAGACCTGGCTGTCCGTGGGCCCCATGTACAGCGTTGCCTTCGGGGCGGACGAGCCCGGCACGGGCGTGGGCGGGGAGTTGACGCTCAATTGGTTCAAGGACGTAGGCGCCCTGGGCCTCTTCGCGCAGGCGCAGAAGATGGAGCGCGGCAGCGCGCGGCTCTGCGCCGGGCTCCAGGGCACCCTGTTCTTCGGGGGCGTGGAGCTGGGCGTCATGCATGAAACGGCGAGCCGGACACGCGTTGCGACGACGGGCCTGCACGTCGCGCCCTACCTGGCCCTCGTGTTCGGCAGCCTGGGCGTGCGCTTCGGGATTCCGCTGGCCGGGGAGCCGGACATCGGCCCCGGCGGCGTGGAGCGGACGCGGCATGCCCGCGAGGTGGGGCTGGTGTTGACACTCAAGCTCCCCATCGCGCTGAGCCGGGACTCCGTCTGGGGCCCCGTCTTCCCCTGGAACTAGCGCTCAATCGAGCGGCATTTCGTCGCGAATCCACGCCGTGACGGAGTCGTGCCGGGGATTCCACTCCAGTTCGCGGCGCGCGCGCTTGCCACGCACCCGGCTGTTGGAGCCGAAGGAGTAGCGCGCGTGGCCTTCACCCCACTCGCGGCTGGCGTCCTCCACCGACCAGGATTGGACGGGCCCCAGCCCGAGCCGCTGGGCGATGGCGGTGCCAATCTCCGCGAAGGAGGCCTCGCCGTTCTCCACGAAGTAGAAGGCACCGGCGGGAGCGCGCGCCAAGGCGAGCAGGTACAGCGCCACCACGTCATCGATGTGCACGTTGGACCAGCGGTTGACGCCCTTGCCGACGATGCGCACCACGCCGCTCTTGCGCGCCTGCTTCACCAGCGGGGGAATCTGCACGCTGTCCGGGCTGAGCCCGGTGCCCGTGCCGTAGATCATCGTGTTGCACAGGACGATGCCGCGCATTCCCTCGGCGGCGAGCACGCTGTTGTCGACCGCGTGACGGGCCTGCTTGTCGGGCTCGACGATGAAGGGGGTGTCCTCGTCGAACACCTTGTCGGAGAGCACGTCGCCCCGGACGTCATCGCCAATCACGCTGGAACCACTGGTGTGGAGCAGCGGCTTGCCGGAGCCGCGCAGTCCCGCGAGGAGCGCCTCGACAGCCTCCGCGTGGTCACTGCTGGCCGCGTTGATGACCGCGTCCGCACGCCGCGCCTCGGCCGTCAGCAAGGCGCGGTCCTCCAAATCACCCAGCACGGGCTCGATACCGAGCGCCGCCAGCCGCTCCGCCTTCGCCTTGTCCCGGACCAGCCCCCGGATGGCGTGGCCGCGGGCCTTCAGCGAGTGAGCAAGGGAGCCGCCGATGAAGCCGCTCGCGCCCGTCAGGAACAGTTGCATGGAGGACCTCCAGATTCAGGGATGCGTGCAGTCTGCGCATTCCTCACTGGAAACGCCGCCCGCCTCAACGGACCGCTGTCAGCTTCGGTGACTTCTGGGCGCGCTGGCCCAGGTAGCTCTCTCCCCAGGCGCGCAGGGCCAGCACCACCTTGCGGAGGGATTCCCCCAGCTCGGTGAGGCGGTACTCGACGCGGGGAGGCACCTCGGCGTGCACCTTGCGGTGCACCAGCCCGCTGGCTTCGAGTTCGCGAAGTTGTTGGGTCAACATGCGCGCGGTGACGCCAGGGATGCGCTTGCGCAGCTCCCCGAAGCGAAGCGTGCCGTCGAGCAAGTGATAGAGGATGAGCCCCTTCCACTTGCCGCCAATCAAATCGAGCGTGGCCTCCACGGGGCAGCCCGCGGAGCAGTCGTAGGTCTTGTGCCGGGCCATTGGTTACCTTTTTGTACCTACGTGCGAAAATAGTGCGTACTTGTCGTCCAGGTCCACTGGGGCAATGGTGCACGCAAGGAGGCCCCATGCGAGCCGTTGCCCTGCACAAATACCTGCCCGTCGATAATCCAGAAGCACTCATCGACGTGGAACTGCCCACGCCGGAGCCCGGTCCCGGAGAGCTGCGCGTCCGCGTCCACGCCATCTCGGTCAATCCCGTGGACGTCAAGGTCCGCGCGCCCAAGTCCCAGGTGGAAACCACGCCTCGCGTGCTCGGCTGGGATGCGGCGGGTGTCGTTGACGCCGTGGGCCCCGGCGTGAAGCTGTTCCGGCCCGGGGACGAGGTCTACTACGCGGGCTCCATTGCCCGGCCGGGGACGAACGCCGAGTTCCACGTCGTGGACGAGCGCATCGTCGGGCGCAAGCCGCGCTCCCTGTCGTTCGCCCAGGCCGCTGCGCTCCCGCTCACGTCCATCACCTCGTGGGAACTGCTGTTCGAGCGGCTGGAGATTCCGCAGGGCAACGCTCCGTCCCAGGATGTCCTGCTCGTCGTCGGCGGCGCCGGTGGCGTGGGCTCCATGGCGCTCCAACTCGCGCGCAAGCTGGCGGGCGTGACGGTGGTGGCGACCGCGTCGCGTCCGGAGTCGACGGAGTGGTGCGAGGCGCAAGGCGCTCACCACGTCATCAATCACAGACAGTCCCTGGTGCCGCAGCTCCAGAAGCTGGCGCCCCAAGGCGTGCGCTACATCGCGAGCCTGACGGCGACGGACACCCACTTCCCGGAGCTGGTGGAAGTGGCGACGCCCTTCGGGCGGCTGGGGCTCATCGATGACCCGACCAAGCCCCTGGACATCAGCGCCATGAAGCGAAAGAGCCTGTCGCTCCACTGGGAGTTCATGTTCACCCGGCCCCTGTATGAAGCGGCGGACCCGCTCGCGCAGCACCGCATCCTGAACCGGGTCGCCGACCTGGTCGACGCGGGGACGCTGCGGACGACGATGACCCAGGACTTCGGTCCCATCACCGCGGCCAACCTGCGGCGAGCCCACGCCGCCATCGAATCCGGCCGAACCGTGGGGAAGATTGTCCTGAGTGGCTTTCCTTCGTGAGGCACCCGACACGCGGCAGAGGACGGCGCTTTCGAGTGGTCGACCACGAAATCAGGAACCCTGACGTTGGCCTTCGGCGTAACAGGGATGGCACCGCGCTCCCTCACGGTGGATGTCCCTCTGGAAGGCGACGTGGACCTGGGCGACCTCCACATGAGTCCGGGTCGTTCCGTCCAGGGCCGGCTGCTGGACGCCGCGACCTCCGCGCCCATCGAGGGCGCGAGACTGACGCTCTATTTCAGGGCCGGTACCGCAGGACAACGGGTTTCGCATGACAGCGACGTGTCGAATCCGGATGGCACCTTCACCTTGGAGCATGTGAGTGATGCGCCCTCGGAGCTCGTCGTCGACGCCGTGGGCTACCATCGCTACATCGGCACCGTGACAGGAGGAGAGACTCCGCTGATTCGACTTGAGCCTGGCGTTGTCGCCGACGTGACGGTACGGAACCACCAAGGCGCGCCTGTCGAGGCGATGCTCCAGTTCTGGCGGGATGGCGCCCACCAATCAGACACGCTCCTCGTCCGGAACGGAAAAGCAACACATCCAGGTCTGGAGCCCGGATTCTACACCGTCAGAGCCAGCGCGACCTCGGCCGCGGACGGCGCCGTACCCCATTTCGCGCCTCAGCGCGTTCACGTTCCCGACGGCGGCCGACTGACGATTGACTTCGTCGAGCAGACAACAGGCGCGACGGTCACCCTCCTCAATCCCAGCATCAGGGGCGTGTACCTCTCCTTGCATCCCGGGCGGATTCCCGCGCCGACCACCGAGGCCGCCGCTGAGTTCCTCGCAAAGGGGCGGGGATTCATCAATCCCGGCGAGGAAGACGCATCGTTGGAAGAGCACGACGCGCCCAGTCGGACGACGCGCTTCCGCAATGTGCCTCCAGGTCCCGCCACCATCTTCCTGCTGAGCGGATACGTCCCCGTTCATTTCCACCGGGAGGAGTTGACGATTCCGGCCTCCGGGGAAATCGTCCACACGTTGGTTCCCAACTGGCAGCCACTGCCCTCACCTGTGGAATGACGGGACGGTCCATGAACGACTACGAGTTGATTGGCTCACCAGGGTGTGGTTCGGCCATCGTGGAGATGGCGCTGCGAATCACCGGCATCCCGCACCGGCTCACGGACCTGCCCTACCTGGAGCCGGGCCCTGGACGCGACCGGCTGCTGAAGCTCAATCCCCTGGGGCAGGTGCCCACCCTGGTCCTTCCCGATGGCGCGGTGATGACGGAGAGCGCGGCCATCATCCTGCATCTGCACGACCGCTCGCCTCAGAGCAGCCTGGTGCCGGAGCCCACGGCACCCGAGCGCGTGCGCTTCCTCAACCTCCTGTTCCGCCTCGTGGGCGCGGTGTACCCGACGTTCACGTACGCAGACGACCCGCCCAAGTGGACCCTGGCCGGCCCCGCCGCGGACCGGCTGCGCGACACCGTCATGGAGCGCCGCGCCAACCTCTGGCGCGAAATCGAGGCCCAGGTGGGCACGCCCCACGTGCTCGGCGAGCGCTTCAGCGCGCTGGACCTCTACGTCACCGTGATGACGCACTGGCGGCCTGGCAAGGACTGGTTCGCCCAGAACTGTCCCACCCTGGCAGCGGCCGCCACGCGGGCAAAGAAGAACCCGCACGTCGCCGCGGTGCTCGCGCGGCACTTCAGCTGACGGCACTGGCGGGCAGTCCACCCGCAGTGGGAGGCATCGAAGCACGTACCGCAGGCGCAGGAGCGCAGGCTCAAGCACCTGCTCCTCCTGCTCTGCCTCGCCCCCGCCACACTGCTCGCGCAGCCCCGGCCCGCGGAAGAATGGGTGGTGACCACCCAACTCTACGGCGATCTCATCCACCAACGGCTCTTCCTCGAAAGGGAGGGTCACCGGCTGCGCGGCAGCCTGGACGGAGCCCCACTGAATGGACAGGCCGCCGAGGGGCACGTCCAATTCGTCGTCATCAGCAAGAACGGCGCGACCTACACATACCTCGGCACGCAGCAAGGCAACCACCCACGCCTTCACGGAGAGGTCCGGCCCCGCGCGTCCCCCGCGGCCTCCACGCCATCACCGCTTCGAGCCGACGACGTTCTCCAACACCTTCTTCGCGGACCTCCCTTCGATGCTCACCACCCGCACCGTGGACTCCGGTGGCGTGAATGCCCAGGGCGTCACCCGGGCGGTGCGAGGAGACCATCAACCTCTTCGCCCGCCAGCTCCACGCATCCGCGCAGGAGAACGAGCGGTCCATCCAGAAGCTCGATGCCGCGCGCCGGGAGCTGGAGGAGGAGCTCTCCACCATCGAGCAGCAGCGGCTGGCCATCCGGGACTTGTCCACGCCCATCATCGAGCTGCGGGAGAGGACATCCTCATGCTGCCCCTCGTCGGGGTGATGGACACACAGCACTCAGTGGACATGACGGAGCGGCTGCTGCACCGCCTCTCCCAGGGAAAGGCCCGCTGCGCCATCATCGACATCACCGGCATGGTGGTGGTGGACACGGCGACGGCCAATCACTGCATCAAGATGGTGAACGCGGCGCGCCTGCTCGGCACCTATTGCGTCGGCACCGGCATCAGCCCCTTCGTGGCGCAGACGCTCCCCCAGATTGGCGTCGTCCTCCTCGACGTCCTGTTGGAGACGAGGAAGGCGCAGACGCACGACGCCCACGGCAACCTCACCGTCGACGTCAACGCCTGGTACCCCTTGGAGGACGACCTCAAGGCCGACAGGAAGCTCGACAGCTTGCCCGCCCCCACGACACTTCAGCAGGGTGCCGCCAGAAGGGCGCGAATTCCCGCACCTACCTTGTCCACGGGCTGGTCAGCCCTCCCGGCGGCCCTGGGTTCAGCCTTCTGCCTGACCCGGGGTGTGGTCCGGGTCCGGGTAGGGGTGAACACGGTGCGGCGCGTCCTCGTCGTCGCCCTCCGCGCTCCCCGGCGTGTGGCCCGGCTCTTCCTCCATGTAGCGGCCCTGTCGTTCCTGCGCCTCGTCTGGCGGCTCGGACAGCGGCCGCGGCGCTTCCACATCTGGCATGGCGATGTCCTCCTCTTGGAGAACATAGGCAGTCGCCAGCCATGCGATGGTCGCGCCCATATGACGCTTCACCGATTCCTTGGCACCGCCCGGGGACTGCTGCGGAATGCTGTCGGCATTCCCCTCACGCTGTACAGCGTGCTCCGCCCCGGAAAGAAGGAGGCGGAACGCGCGCAACGCAACGCCGAGACGCTCATCGCGGCCTGCCGCGCCTATCAGGCCCGGCACGGACAGCTCCCCGACACCCTGGAGCAGCTCGTGCCGGAGTTCCTCCCCCAGCTGCCACCCGCCAGGTTCAGCGGCCCTCACTTCGGCTTCACCTACGACGTGAGCGGCCCGGCGGACGCACGCCGTCACGTGCTGGGATGGACGGACAGGATTCCCTTCGGGCGCCCCTTCTTCGTCTTCGAGGAGGAGCGCTGGGGCTACCTGGATTGAGCGCGTCCCGGGCCCACGAGCAGGCAGGCGGTCCGCGCTTCGCCGTGGCTCCAAGGAGCGCTCGGGGCGCGTAGCGCCTCATCCGCCGCGTGCCTACCGTTCCCGGTGCGATTTACGGACCGAAGGGAGGCTCGGAGGGTGCGCGGTGCAAGCCGTGTCGGAGTGTTGCTGTTCGGTTGGCTCGCCCTGCTCCTGGGGGCCTGTGACCTTCCACGGGATACGCACGGGACGCAGGAGCGCATCGTTCGAGACGGAGTGCTGCGCGCGGGGCTCGTGCGCCATGAGCCCTGGACGGGCCTCCAGGACGGCAAGCCCATGGGGCCTGAAGCCGAGGCGGTGGCGAAGCTCGCCGAACAGCTGGGGGCGCGCGTGTCCTGGACGGTGGCACCAGAAGCCGAGCTGATGCACGCCCTGGAGGAGCGAGCGGTGGACGTGGTCGTCGGAGGAATCACCGCGAAGTCCCCCTGGGTGAATCAGCTGGGCGCGGGACAGCCCTACCTCACCACCCGGATGCGCGTGGGCGCGCCTCCGGGGAAGACCGTTCCGGAATCCCTGGAGGGTGCGCCCGTCTCCGTGGTGCGGGGCAATGACGCCGGGCCGAAGCTCCAGGCCTGGGGCGCCCGGGTTCGCGAGGTGGAGCGGCTGCATGAAGCCCCGGGCCTCCGGGCCGCCTGGGATTGGCAGCTCGATGCATGGGGCTACGTCGCGGGCGAAGACGTGCTTCGCGAGGAGCAGCGCATCTGGGTGGTGCCCGCGGGTGAAAACCGCTGGCTGCTCACCGTGGACCGCTTCGTCCTCGACCACGCGGAGCCCATCCGGAGGAGCCTCCTCGCCTCCGCCAGAGCCGGCGAGACACCCACGGCCCCCGACGAGGACCGGCGATGAGCTGGCGCCAACGACGGCACCGCGACGGACATGCGCGCGGCCCGGTGGACCCGGGAGATTTGCCTGACGACAAGCACCGCGTCCTCAAGCGCGCGCAGCGGCTGGAGGCCTGGTCGCTGGCGTACCTGGTGGGCTCGGTGGCGCTGCTCTTCATGGGGATGTGGCTGTTCGTGGAGTCCGTGCTCAAGCTGGTGCGCGCCGAATACCCTTCCATCGGTACCACGCAGCTGTTTGGCCACACCGTGTGGATGGGCTGGCTGATGCTGGCGGCCCTGCTGTGGTCGGCGATTCCGTCCGTATTGCTGGGCCAGGCGAAGCTGCCCTTGGCGGAGTCGCTCCACGACAAGGTGCTTCACGCCGACGCGCTGATGAACAAGGCGGACTGGCTCACCGCGGTCGCCGCCATGTTGGGCATACTGGGCATCGGCATGGGCTGGTGGTGGGCGGACGCGGTGGCGGCGGGAGTCATCGCGCTGGACATCGCCTGGGACGGACAGCGGCACCTGCGCACCGCGCTGGGTGACTTGATGGACCGCACGCCGCGCACGCTCGACTCGAAGCACGCCGAGCCGCTGCCGCGCCGCATTCACGAGGCCCTCTGCGGCCTGGACTGGGTGGAGGCCGCCCAGGTGCGCGTGCGAGAGGACGGACACGTCTTCTGCGCGGACGTGCGCCTGGTGCCGAAAGAGCGGGGACCGGAGCTCGTCACCCGGCTGGGCAACGCCGCCGAAGACCTCAAGCGCCTGGACTGGCGCCTGCGCGACGTGCTGCTGGTGCCGGTGGACCGGCTCGGCTGACCCCGCCCGAGCCGCCGAGGGCACACCGTCAGCGCGCCCCGACGCCCGCGTCGCCGAAGGTGTCACAGGCCTCCAGCGTGCCCTGCTTCAGCCCGCGCCGGAACCAGGTGACGCGCTGCTCGGACGAGCCGTGGGTGAAGGACTCCGGGACGACGTAGCCCTGGGCGCGCCGCTGCAAGGTGTCATCACCAATGGCGCTCGCCGCGGCCAGTCCCTCCTCGACGTCCCCCGACTCCAGCAACTGCCGCTGACGCTGGGCATGGTGGGCCCAGATGCCGGCGAAGCAGTCCGCCTGCAGCTCCTGGAGGACGGACAGGGCATTGGCCTCTTCCGGAGACAGGCGTCCGCGCAGCGACTGCACCTGCCTTGAGATGCCCAGGAGGTTCTGCACGTGGTGCCCCACCTCGTGCGCCACGACATAGGCCTGCGCGAAGTCGCCGGGCGCACCGAAGCGCCGGTCCAATTCGTCGAAGAAGCCGAGGTCCAGGTACACGCGCCGGTCCGGTGGACAGTAGAAAGGCCCCACCGCGCTCTCCTGGAAGCCGCACGCGGACTGCACCGCGTCCGTGAAGAGCACCAACCGAGGCTGCGCGTATTGCACGCCCACGGGCGCG
Organism: Myxococcus sp. NMCA1; assembly: GCF_026810205.1. Taxonomy (NCBI): domain Bacteria; kingdom Pseudomonadati; phylum Myxococcota; class Myxococcia; order Myxococcales; family Myxococcaceae; genus Myxococcus; species Myxococcus sp. NMCA1. The sequence continues at coordinate 7,012,580 of NZ_CP113950.1, forward strand.
AGGACTTCCGGCCAGGTGTCCTCCGTGTCCGCGAGCACGACGGACACGAAGTCCTTGAGCTCTTCCTGCCGGGGGTCCAACGGCTGGCCTGAACCGCCCGTGCCGTCCACGCTCCGAGGGTCCTCGCCTCCGCCCAGCCCGAGCTCGGAAGGGTCGCCCCCGAGCAGCAGCACCAGCAAGGCCACGACGATGGAGGCCGCGCCGCCTCCCAGCGCCAGCGGGCGGCCCAGGCCACTGCCCCGCCTATCTTCGACATTCGAGCTGCGACGTCCCCCCTGCCACCGCATGCGGCGCTCCCCCTGGCTGGTCCCCGGCGGCCTCAAGATAAGCAGCCAGGGACACGGCGGTGGACGACAGCCCCTGCCCGGCGGGACGGACAGCAGGCAGGGGGCCGTGGTGGACTACGGCTGGGACATGGCCTGAATGGCGGACCGCGCCTGGCCCTCGTCGGCGGTGATGGAGACGACGAGCCGCTGGTAGCAGCCTTCGAACTCCTTTCGCAGGGACTCGGCCGTCACCGACTGGAGCAGCGCGGGCCGGCGCGTCACCGTGTCCGGCTCGAAGCCCCGGACGTGCGCGGTCAGCAGCGCGTTCACCCAGGCCTCCGAGCTGATGAAGGAGACCGCCTGAGCCGCCAGCATGCCCCTGCGGGCCCGCTCCAGCGTGTGCTCGGGTACCTCCTTCGCGAAGGACGCGAGAATCTGACGGACGGTGCTGATGCCTTCACCCATGCGCTGCGCATCCACCGCGCCCTCCAGCACCAGATGGGCCGCGCCGCCGCGCCCCAGCCAGGGCCGCGCGGAGAAGCCGTACGTCGCGCCCCGGCGCGAGCGCATCTCCCCCGAGGCGTGGCCGTGGATCAGCTCCGCCATCAGGGCGTAGCGCGCCTCTGCTTCGGGTGTGGCCGTGGGCAGCCGGCAGGCCAGCTGCACCTGCGCCTGGCTCGCGCCGGGACGCGGCGTGAGCAGGGCCTTCGCGGCCGAAGCCGCCACCGGCAGCTCAGGCGAAGGCGGCGTGGCGACGGGCTTCGCCTTCCCCCGGCTCCAACCGCCGAGGTACTTGCGCGCCAGCCCCTCCACTTCCTTCACGTCGAACTCGCCGGCGATGACGACCACCGTGTTGGCCGGCCGGTACACGTCCTTCAGCCACGCCTCGGCCTCCGTCCAGGACACCTGGGCCAGGTCCGCGCTGGTGACCTCCCGCGCATAGGGATGCGTGCCGTACAGCGCCTTCTGGAGGTGACGCTCGGCCAGGAGCTCCGGATTCGAGTCCACCGCCTGGCGCCAGGGCAGCACCTGCTCGCGGTAGAAGCGCACCACGTCTTCGGAGGTCCGCGTGGAGTCGAGCTGCTCGGCCAGCATCGCCAACATGTTGCCGACGTTGCCCGCCGTGCCGGAGATGCCGACGCGCAGGTGGTCGCGCTGGAACGACGAGGTCGAATGCAGGCCCCAGTCACTGGGGCGGCCCTCGAACCAGGACTCCCGGAAGGAGCCCCAGTTGGCCAGGTCCGCCACGCCCGGCTTCTCGCCGTAGGACGAACCACCGCCCAGCGCCGCGCCGATACGGACCACCGGGAGGCCCGGACGTGGAGCGAGCAGCACCTCCATGCCATTGTCCAGCTTGAGCACCTGCACGGGCGAGTCGAGCGCCGCTGTCATCGACGGCGTCACCTGCTCGGCGGGCGTGGTCCAGGGCTCCTCGTCCGCCGACAGTGTGGCGGCCGCCGTCGCCGCGCCGGGTACCTCACCCGGACGGACGACAATCATTCGAACCCGGTCCCGCTGCAGCCACTGGTAGGAGAAGTCCGTCACCTTGCCGCCGGCGAGTCCCATCAGCGCCACCTGCGAGCGGGTGTAGGAGCGCACGTCCTGCGTGAAGTGGGTGAGCAGCGCCCGGCGCTCGGTGCGGGACATGAGGTCCTCCGACTCCAGCACCATGCCCGTCACCACCTGCCGGCGCATCGCCTGGAAGTCGAACTCGCGGCCCAGCACGGAGCCGGGCTGAATCTCCTGCACCCACGCGTTCTGCACCTGGTCCAACACCTTCCCCGCCGAGCGCGCCGGGTCGTCTCCCCGGCTGAGCCGCACCCGCACCACCAACAGCGAGGCACGCGTCCCCGGAATCAGGTTGGTGGAGATGTCCGCGATGTCGCCGTCATTGCGCACCGCGCCCCAGAGGTTCTGGCTGAAGCTGGCGCGAACGAAGTCCTGGACCGCGCTGGACTCGTCGAAGCCGCGCGGCAGCACCCAGGACAGATACACCTCCGGGGTGGGCACGGCGGCGGTGAAGACGGGCACCGACTTCTGGGCGGGCGTGGTGGCCGGGGCCGCGGGCTGCGCGGGCAGGCGCGCCTCCAGCGCCAGGGGCGCGCCCGTGCCCACCCAGGCCTCGGGCAGGTTGGTGCGGAGCGTGGCCTCCACGGCCGCCAGGTCCACGTCACCGGCGATGACCAGCGTGACGTTGTCGGGACGGTAGTGCGCCCGGGCGAAGCGCTGCGCGTCCGACAGGCTGAGCGCGGACAGCGACTCGTGCGTCCCGGCGAGAGGACGCGCGTAGGGGTGGCCACCCGGGAAGGCCGCGGCGTTCATCCAGCTGAAGACCTGCCCCACGTAGCCCGTCTCGTTGCGCTGGCGGAGCTCGTTGCGGACCACCTCGCGCTCCACCGCGAACACCTCCGGGCTCACACCCGCGAGCGGCGCGGCCATGCGCTGGCCCTCCAGCTTCAAGAGGACTGGCAGGGCCTCCTTGGGGGCCAGCGTCTCGTAGGACGTGTAATCCAGGCTGGTGGAGGCGTTGTAGAAGCCCGCGCCCGACGTCTCCAGGCGCCGCCACACCGACGGCCCACCCGCGTGGCGGGAACGGAAGGCCAGGTGCTCCACGACGTGCGCCAGGCCCTCCTTGCCGCCCGGGTCACTGGAGCCCCCTACTCCCACCACCGCGACCACCGCCACCACGGGAGAGCGGGCATCCTGCTCCACCACCACGCGGAGCCCCGAGGGGAAGCGGAAGTCCCGCAACGGGAAGGCCACGTCGCGCATGACGATCTGCCCTCGCTGCGGCAGCGTGGCGCACGCGCTCAGCAGCAGCGCCAGGGCAATGATGGCGGCACCGGGCCGCCAGGCGGGAGGAAGGGCAACACGCGGGGGAGACATCCAGGCTCCAAGGACGAGCCCGGGAGCAGCACGCAGGGGCATGCCCCACCGCCTCCCCCGAGCGGAAGTGATTCCTGGCAGCGACGAGGCGAAGGCAATGCGCAAACCGCGCCGGCCCTGGACTCAAGGCCACACGGACCGAATGCTCATACCATCCACGGGAAGACAGGCCAAGAGCCGGGACTTACAGGCGCGTTTGCCAAATCCAAGCACCTCCGCAATCCTGGCAATTCAAAATCCAACAGGACCGTCGTCGCGACGGGAGGCATCATGCGAGCAACGTGGATGGGCGTGGCGCTGGCTGCGATCTTCATGGGGACGGGCTGTGGCGGCATGGACCCGGTACTGGAGGACCCAGCCGGCACGGACGAGACTCACGGAGCCGAAGCCCAGACGCTGACCACCTGTGAAGACTGCCATACCACCTACACCGCCTGCATTCGCCAGGCCCTTGGGGACCCCGAGGAGACGCAGGTCTGCATCGACCAGCGGCACGAGTGCGCGCTGCAATACTGCCCGTGACGGCATGAGCTTGCCGCCAACGTGGCGCTAACGCGCGGGGCGGGAGAAGCGCCGCCCCGCCCCTGCCCTAATCCTACAACTGTAGTTTGAACCGCGCCCCTCGGGTCCAGTAGTGGCACTGCATGGCAACAGCCTGGAGGTGGCGACGCCAGCGACCCCTCGCCCAAACCCGCGTGAGCGGTGCGACTGCACTCCATAGGAGAGCCAGGGGTTCCTCATCATTCCGCGAGAAACAGCGGGGACCCAGCTATGCACGGATGGCCTAGGCAAGACGTTCAATGCGGCCACGAGGCCCTACTGCCCCAATGGGGACAGTCGGCCTTCACGTCACGGCGAGGCAGCGCCCAATCGCGGCGACTGCCTGCATCGCGTCTGTATTAATATTCCCATGCACACCCGCCCCTGAATGTTCCGTGACCATGAACCTTGTCAAAGTCATTTTGATTATTTCCGTCTTTTGGGCTGGTGAAGGACGTGCTCAGGTGTCTACGTCGGGGGCGCAGCCAGTGGCAAATCCGCCTGCTGCCGCGCCTGTACTTGTCGCTAGTTCCAGCACTGCGCACCTTCAAAAGGGGTGGCCGTTGGTCTTGTCGATAGGTCTGCTGCATCCACGCGCAGTCATGCCGGAAGGCCAAGTGCGTTCCGTGGGAGATTTCGTTATCGAGGCGCCTCACGGTGGGTGGGAACAGCATCTATCCATTGAAATTTTCTTTCGACAAAATCGAAATAGCAAACAAGTACAGTTGCCGCTACGGCGGGTGGATGGCCCTGTACGGCGACTGGTCCTGACTTCGGATAAGTCTAGATTCTTCCTGCGCTACACCTTACCACCAGATGAGACGGCGAATTTGACCGCGGGTCAGTATCTCATCGTTGCCAGACTAGACACGACTCGCGGTTCATCTGACAATGGCTGGAGGGGGGTTCTGAACGCCTCTCAGGTATTTTACGTAATGGAACAGTCATCCGCCCTGCCATCCAGCGAAGGCTGCCGTCGTGCGCTGGCGCATAGTGACTATTTTGAAACAATCGGAATCCCTGATGAGGCGCTCAAGGCGCTGGACGATTATTTGCCAACGGCTCAGCCAGGGACGGCTGCAATGTGCTTGAATCGGCGGGCCTCGTTCGCCGAAGCGGCGGGGGATTTGAAGTTGGCGCGGGACTACTATTGCAAAGCTTCTCATGACTCCACGGTGCATATTTGGGAGTTGGAGAAGTCGCGCAAAAAGGGAGAGCAGGCGCCGCACTATACTCGCTCCATTTTCGATGAAAACTGCGAGAGATTAACCAAGTTGTTCGGCAAGATGAAATAACGCCGCAACGAAGGCACGGGCTTCTTCAGAACTACCACTGTAGGGCCGAGCGCCACCGGCGTCCCGAATCCCCCACCGTCTTTCCGAGACAGGCGCGGGACGGGCTCTGTTGACCGCTCGTCATCCGCACTCCCAGCGGCATCGAGGCGCGACGGGCACGTCGGGGCAGGCGGGTACATTGCGCCCCGCCCAGCACCACGCCCGTTCCGGCGTGCGCAGGCGAAAGGGAGCAACCATGGCCTTGCAGAATGATTACCAGGACGTGCTCGACGTGGCGAAGAACGTGGGCGCCAAGGTCGAGTCGCGCGAGGAGAACGGCAAGCTCATCATCAAGGGGTCGGTGGACTACGCCTGGGACCGGGACCGGATGTGGGACCAGATCAAGGCCAGACATCCGAACTGGCAGAACGAGGTCATGGTCATGCTCACCGTCACGCACGAGACGCCGTACGGCCTGTACACCGTCAAGTCGGGCGACACGCTGAGCAAGCTGGCCAAGGACATCTACGGGGACATGAAGCTGTACCCGAAGATTTTCGAGGCCAACAAGGACCAACTCAAGGACCCGGACAAAATCAAGGTCGGGCAGGTGCTGAAGCTGCCGCCCAAGTCCATCGCGAACGCGTGACCTCGAGCGCGCCAGGCGGGAGCACCGGGACGTGCCCCGCCTCGGCCGTAGCGGCCCAGTGAAGGGGCGCCGCGACGCCTGGCCTGCGAGGGAATGTCCCTCAGGTCAGGCGTCGAACGAGCCGGGCAGGAACGCCCGCCACAAATGTGTTCGGAGCGACATCCTCCGTCACCACCGCTCCGGCCCCCACCACCGAGTTCTCGCCCACCGTCACCCCCGGCAATATCGTGACGGCCGCCGCAATCCAGACGTTCCGCTGGAGCACAATGGGCTTCGCGACCGCGAAAGCACGCCGCATGGCGGGCTCCAGGGGATGACTCGACGTGATGATGTTCACCTTCGGGCCGATCATGACGTCGTCAGCGATGTCGATCCCCCCGATATCCATCAACGTGCAACACTGGTTGATGAACACATTCCGCCCGACGCGGATGTTGACTCCATGGTCGGTGTAGAACGGCGGGATGAGCGAAAACGTGCTGTCGACAGTCCTACCGGTCAGCTCACTGAAGAGCGCCCTGATTTCTTCGGCATCATCGAAGGTGCGCTTGTTCAATTCCGCGGTCAGGCGCATCGCTCGCCGGATGTTGCTGAACATGACCTCGGATTCAGGGGTGCCAATCCGCACCTCCCGAGGCAGGAATGGCTTCTCATTCTGCATGGGGCGGTCCTCGTCGGTGCCAGGCAGCCGCTGAACAACTGCGTGCCGTTCAACAGAACCCTAGCCAACGCTACGCGAGGACATCAAACAACTCGATATCCCTGAGACACAACCACTGGTTGTGCCGCCCTCCCCTGGGAGGACGCGAGCGCCGCGATACACTGCCCGGCGACACTGGGGCAACGCAGGCGGGGTGACATGGATTTCGATGGTGTGCGGACCTTCATTGCCGTCGCCGACGCGGGGCAGTTCCAAGAGGCGGCGTCGAGGCTGTCACTCACGCAGCAAGCCGTCTCCAAGCGCATCGCCGCGCTCGAGGCCACCCTCGGGGTACGGCTGTTCGTCCGAACTCCGCGCGGAATTCAGCTCACCATCGACGGCCAGGTATTCCTGCCTCACGCTCGCAGCATCCTCGAAGCGGCAGAGCGGGCAGCCGATTCCGTGCGCCCCGGCCGCCGTCGGCTCCGTGTCGACGTGGTCAAGCCGAACCTCGGGAGCGCACGCATCCTTCGTGACTTCCACAGCGCACATCCTGAGATTGAAATCGATGTCGTCACGCATCTCTTCGACGCGAAGACCGCGTTGGCCGCTGTGCGGGAAGGGAGCATCGACGCGACGTTTCGCGCCATCACCCGGCCCGCGCAACAACTGACCGACGGCGTCGTGGCGACCCGAGTTCTCGACGACGCCGTGGAGCTCCTCACGAGCGATACGCACAGGCTCGCCGCTGCGACTTCGCTGACGCCGGCCGAGCTCGCGAAGCACAAGGTCTGGATGCCCTTCATCGTCCCAGGAACAGAGTGGGCCGCCTATTACGACGAACTCGCCGCGAGATTCGGGCTCACCATCGACACCCTCGGTCCCGACTTCGGCATCGATGCGCTCCTGGAGGTGATTGCCGGCTCCTCCAGTCTGGCCACACTCGTAGGTGAACACATCCGGCTGGTGTGGCCGGCCGAGTACAACCTCCGCCGCATTCCCATCCGCAACCCGATGCTCGTCTACCCACATTCCCTGGTCTGGCGTAGCGACAACGCGCACCCCGCGCTCACGAAGCTCCGCGCCTACCTCGACGCCCGGAAGGACCGCTATCGGCATCCCAAGGCGTGGTCACCCCCATGGACGAACCGCTGAAGGCAGACGCGTCGATGTGAGGCAGGCCCTAGCCCCTACAAGCGCTCAGCGGACCTGCGCCGGCGTCGTCACAGACGCGGGCTTCGGCAGGTCCGCGTCCTTCAGCACCTTGCCCCGCAGCTGCCGCTCCGTCGCGTCCGTGTAGCCCCGGTCCACCAGCCCGCTCAAGTCGAACGGTACGCTCCGAGTACGCTCCAGCTTCTCCGCGCGCGCCTCCAGTGTCTTGGCGGCCACCTTCTCCTCGTACCCCACGCCCACCAGGATGCGGTTCGAGCTCTGCGGCACGATGAACTCATACAGCTGCGTGAAGGCCACCTGCCACGTGTGCACCATGGCGTCGTAGTGGCGGTTGGGCGGAAAGGCCCACACGTTGCCCACCACCGCGCCCTGGGGGCTCAGCTTCGCCCGCACCGCCGCCAGGAACTCCTGCGTGGCCAGGTGCTCAGGGATGCTGTCCGGGCCATAGGCATCCAGGAAGATGAGGTCATACGCGGGCCGCTCGGCTTCGATGAAGCGCCGGCCGTCTCCAACGTGCGCGCGCAGGAGCGGGTCCTCCCGGAAGCCGAAGTAGCGCCTGGCCACCGTCACCACATCCGGATCGATGTCCACCACGTCGATGTGCGCCCGAGGCACCACCTTGCGCAGGAACATGGGCATGGCCCCGCCCCCCAGCCCCACGATGAGGATGCGCTTGGGCGCGGGCACGTAGGCCAGCCCTACCATGGAGACCTGCGTGTACGGCAGCACCAGGTCCAGCGGCTTGCCCGGCCGGACCACGCTCTGCAGCGCCCCCGAGGCATCGAAGCCCAGATACCGGCGCCCCTCCTCGTCCTCCGTCACCGAGATGAGGGTGTAGGGCGATTCCTTCTCGTACAGGACCTTGCGGGACGCGGAGGCCGTACATGCCAGGAACACCAGCCCCACCAGCAGCAGCCGCTGGGTCACACCGCGCATGTCCATCCCTTCCTGGTACAGAGTACCAAAAAGACAGCATTTCTCTCAAGAAAAACAACAGGTTGACGCATACGGCGCCGAGGTTCACCTTGCCGCGCATGAGCCACGTCGAGGCGTCGCTGCCGGACCATGCCCGCGCCATCATCGCCGAGGAAGAGGCCTTGCTGGCCCGTGTTCAGTCCACGCTGGAAGTCGCGCGGCGCAAGTCCGCACGCGGACAGGACACGCAAGGACTTGTCGCCCAGTTGCAGGTGCTGCGGGACGACGCCTCCACCGCGGCCGTGGCGGACCTGCCGCACATCTTCGCGCAGATGAACCAGATGCGCTCTCTCATGGAACGCCAGGAGGGCGTGAAGCTTCCGGACCCACAGGCCCCCTATTTCGCGCACCTGCGCCTCAATGGCGAAGGCGGCCCGCGCGACTACCTGCTGGGCCGCACCACGTTCGCGGACGTGGGCGCTGGCGTGCGCGTCATCGACTGGCGCTTCGCGCCCGTGGCCCGTGTCTTCTATTGCTACGAGGAAGGCGACGACTACGAGGAGTACTTCGGTGAGCGGCTCGCCGAGGGCAGCGTGGAGACACGCCGGCTGGTCATCATCGAGCGAGGCGTGTTGACGCGCATCATCTCCGGCGCGCTGGTGCTGGAGCGCTTGGCGGACGGCGCGTGGCGCAGCGTGAGCCGCGACTTCTCCACCCTTCAGTCGGGCGGCGCGGGGACGGCAGCGCGGCCGGAGTTCCTGGGCACCGGCAAGGGCGCGCGCCGCATCGAGGATGCCTTTGGCGTCACCGCCATGCTGGACGCCGAGCAGTACGAGGCCGTCAGCACCGGCCCGGACCGGCCGCTGCTGGTGCTGGGCAGCGCGGGCAGTGGAAAGACGACCGTGGCGCTGCACCGGCTGGCGAAGCTGGCCTTCGACGACCCGCGGACGTTCCCCCAGGCCCGCATGAAGCTCATCGTCCCGGAAGAAGGGCTGGCGCGGCTGTCCCGCCGGCTGCTGGCGCCGCTGGGCCTGGGCAACGTGGCCGTGCAGACGCGGGATGCCTGGCTGCTCGCCACCGCGCGCTCCGCCTTCAACGTGCCCGGCATCAAGCTGTGGAATGACACGCCGCCGCTGGTGTCCCGCCTCAAGCGCCACCCCACCCTGCGGCGCGCGTTGGCCGCCCGGGTGGGCGTGCCAAAGACAGACGCGGGCACCACGTTGGAGCGGCTGCGCACGCGGATGGCGGACGCGTACATGGACCGGCGCTTCCTGGAGAGCGTGGTCACCGCCGCCAAGGGTGAGATTCCTCGCACCGCCATCGACGAGACGCTGGAGCACACGCGCCTCCAGCTCGCCACGCCGCTGTCCAAGGTGCTCAAGGACATCACCGACGCGGAGCGGCTCATCACCGTGGATGGGCGCTCCATCGAGGACGACACGCCGGACGCCATGGCCGGCACGGTGGACCTGGACGACCTGCCCGTCCTGATGTTCCTCAAGGCCCAGCACTCCTCGCTGGGCCTGGAGCGGCTGGCGCACGTGGTACTGGACGAGGCCGAGGACTTCTCCCTCTTCGAGCTCTTCGCCGTCCGCCAGTTGCTGGGCAAGGGCAAGAGCTGCACGCTCGCGGGCGACGAGATGCAGCAGACGGACGCGGGCTTCGCGGGCTGGCCCGCCGTCCTCAACGAGCTCGACATCCGCGACGCCGCCACCTGCCGACTCCAGGTCTCCTACCGGTGCCCCCGGCCCGTGGTGGAGCTGGCGCGGCAGGTGCTGGGCGCGCAGGCCCCGGAGGCCGCCGCCACCGGCCGCGCGGGCGCTCCGGTGGGCTTCCACCACTTCCCCGACGAGGCCCAGGCGCAGCTCTTCATCGGCGAGGCGCTCCGGGACCTCGTCGCCCGCGAGCCCCACGCCTCCGTGGGCGTCATCGCCAGCAGCCCGGAGTCCGCGCAGGCCATCTACCGCGTCGTCGCCGACCAGCCCTGGGCGCGGCTGGTGAGCGACGGCGAGTTCACCTTCGAGCCCGGCGTGGACGTCACCGACGTGGGCAGCGTGAAGGGCCTGGAGTTCGACTACGTCATCCTCCCGGACGCGACGGCGCGGGCCTACCCGGTGGACGACGAGTCACGCCGCCGCCTGCACGTGGCGGTGACGCGCACCTCCCATCAGCTGTGGGTGGTGTCCTCCGGCGTGCGCTCTCACCTGGTCACGCCGGGTGGCGCGGCAGCTCCACGGTGAAGGTGGAGCCCTGGCCGGGCACGCTCTCCACGAGGATGCGGCCCTCCATGGCGTCCACAATCTGCTTCACGATCCACAGGCCCAGCCCCAGCCCGCCATAGTGCCGCTCGCTGGCCAGCCGCTCGAAGCGCTGGAAGAGGCGCGCGCGCCCCTCCGGCGGAATGCCCACGCCCTGGTCCTTCACCGACAGACAGGCGCGCGACGCATCCGCCCCCACCCGCACTTCAATGGGGCGGCCCCGGCCGTACTTGATGGCGTTGGAGAGCAGGTTCTGCAGCACCTGCTCCAGCCGCAGCCGGTCCCAATGGCCGGTGGCGGCGCCCCCCGCGTCCAGGTGCAGCGCACAGCCCGCGCGCGCCAGGTCCTCGGTGAAGCGGGGCACCACCTCGCGGGTGAGCGCGGCCAGGTCCAGGTCCTCGCGCTCCAGCCGCAGCCGCCCCGCGGTGATGCGGGACACGTCCAGCAGCTCGCGCACCAGGCTCGACAGGCGGGAGACCTGCCGCTGCACCGCCACCACCTTCGTGGAGAGCGCCTCCGGTGACGCGGGGCCATTGCTGGCGCGCGGCTCCATTTCGCGCCGCAACGCCTGGATGTTGAGCATGAGCGAGGTCAGCGGCGTGTTGAGCTCGTGAGACGCCACGGACAGGAACGAGTCACGGGCGCGCACAGCCTCCTGCGCCTCCGTGTAGAGCCGGCCGTTGTCCAGCGAGGTGGCGGCGCGGCGGGCCAGGTCTTCCGCCAGCCGCACGTCCGCCTCCGTGTACCTGCGCCGGGACTCCGAATTGAGCAGCGTGAGCGCCCCCAGCACCCGGCCCCGGCTGATGAGCGGGACGATGATGTACGCGCTGATGCCCAGCGCCTCCACGGCCCGCCGGTACGCCGAGCTGCCCCCCTGGGCGGCGACGAGCATGGCGGGAAAGTCCGGGGTGAACTCGGTGACGCCGGTACGCAGCACCTTGCCGATACCCGCCGCGTCCTCCAGGCGGATGGGATAGCGCGACTGGAAGTCCTGCGCGGGCGCCACCATCTCCTGCCTGGAGAAGGCGGCGGCGGCACGGCGCACCTGCCCATCCGGCATGGGGAGGTCCACCGAGCACGCGTCCGCCAGGATGGGAACGGCGAGGTGAGCCATGCGCTGCAGGATGAGGTCGTGCTCCAGGGACGACGCCAGCACCTCGCTGGCCTGGGCCAGGAAGGCCGCGTGCCGCTGCGCCCGGCGCATCTCGTCGTAGAGGGCCCGAAGCGTCGCCTCCTGCTTCTTCTCCGCGCTGATGTCCCGAGAGAACAGGACGACCCGCTCATGGACGCGAAACAACCGTTTCACGAACCAGCGGTCCTGGGGCTCGGTATGGCATTCGAACTCGGCGGATTCGCCCGTCCGGGCCACCTGGCGGAAGCGCTCCTGGAAGGAACGTTCCGTCCACTCCGGGTGCAGTTCCCAGAGCCTCCGGCCGAGCAGCTCCTGGCGCGGCCGGCCCAGGTGCCGCTCCAGCGAGGGATTCACATGGACACAGACTGCGTCCAGCGAGCAGACCACGACCGCTTCCGGCATCTGGTCCAGCAGGGCGGTATCCAGCCCGCTGGCGTCCGACCCGCCGTGGCTGGCGCCACCAGGGTCCTGTCCGGTCGAGAGTGAGTCCACGCGGTCGGTGTGAGAACGGGCCAAGGCGATGTACCTGCCGCTTAACATTTCCGCCGCGCCCACCCCACTGTCACGCGCCGGAAATCTGCAAGGCAGCCGACATTCTCACAGCTCGGGGGAAACGCCCTTCCCGCCCCCGCGGCGTGCCGGGCGCGCTCGCGGAGGCACTGTCCGGAGGTGGACAGTCTCACCGCCCGCCCGGGAGCGCGCTCAGGGCGACTGGAGGCCTTGGCGCCAGGCCTCGCGGCGGCGCTCCTGGGCTTCCCGCCGGTCGAGCGCGTCCTGCTCCTGCGCCGGCAGCTCCGCCAGCCGCGTGCGGTGCATGTTGATGCTCAGCTCGTAGAGCCCGCGGTCCCGCTCCGGCAGCACGTCATTGAACCGGGACAACACCTCGGTGGAGAAGGTGATGAAGTCCTCGGACACCTGACGGCGGTGGCCGTAGTACTCGCGAATCTGCTCCACCGTGGCGTCGGCGGACAGCACCTTGCCGTAGAGCTCGTTCCAGCGGCGGGACTCCGATTCGCGGCGCTCCAGTTCGGCCGGGTCCTGCGTGGGCGCGCCCATCCGCCAGTAGAGGTTGTCGGGCAGCTTCGCGCGAATCACCTGCAGGTCCACCGGGTGCACCTTCGGCACGTTGTCGTCCGGCACTTCCTCGGGCGGCCGCGTCAGGTCCAACGGCGGCGGCGTGGCCCGCGGAGGAGGAGGCGGCGTTTGCGCCACGGAATGCGGCGCCATGGACGTGGCGGCCTGCTTGACGACGGCGGGCGACTCCGGCGTCACCGGCTCCGTGTCCTGGCGAAGCGCGTACACCAGCGCCGCCACCACGAGGCCCGTCGCCACGACAAGGCCGGGCAGGCCCTTCCTCCATGCATTCACGGCCATGCTGCTCCGAATACCGCGCACGGCGTGGGCGCGGCAACCACCCACCACGAGATAGCGCAACGCATTACATCAGATGCCGCAATGCGTCGCATCCTTGGCGCAACGCAGCACCCGCGTCCCGCTCGTCGGGAACGTGAAACAACCACAATCCTCCTGACTCTGATGCAACGCCATTGTATACACGGTTTTCCCAACTAAACCCGGAGGTCCCCGAATGAAGAACCTGGTCCTGGCTGGACTCACAGCCGCCGCGCTCGTGCCCGCAGCCGCACGCGCGGAGGTGGTGATGTCCTCCATCGTCGACGTGCTGGTGGACGGTGGCAACAACTACAACTGGCAGAAGGTGGAGCTGCCGGGAACCAAGTGTGGCAATGGCTCCCAGTTCAAGTTCTGGGTGCACCGCACGGGTTCGCCCAACCTGATGTTCCTGTTCGAGGGTGGCGGCGCGTGCTGGGATTATGACACGTGTAGCGGCCGCGCGGGCCAGCTGGGCGCCGCCAATCCGAACGGCATCGCCGACGACTACATCACCCAGTTCACGGCCAAGTACGTGTCGCCGCTCGTCAACGGCGCGGACCCGGGCCTGCCGGGGCGCAGCAAGACGGACCTGGTGACGAAGGGTTGGAACATCGTCTACGTGCCGTACTGCACCGGTGACGTGCACGTGGGCAACAACGTGGCCACCTACGTCGATTCGACGGGGCAGAACCCGCCGCTGACGTGGCACCACAACGGCTACACCAACACGCTGGCGGTGGCGAACTACGCGAAGACGCAGTTCCCCAACGTCCAGAAGATGCTGATGACGGGCTACAGCGCGGGTGGCACGGCGACGGCGGCCGGCTACTACTTCCTGCGCAAGGCCATCAACCCGGCGCGTGGCTACCTGCTCAACGACTCCGGCCCCATCTTCCTGGCGCCCAACGCGAACTTCCGCTCGCGCGCGCTGCACGACAAGATTCGCCAGTCGTGGGACCTGAACTCCGTCTTCTCCCTGCTGCCGGGCACGTTCAGCCAGAGCGACTTCGGCACCATCAACCGCATGGTGGCGCAGGAGTTCCCCAACGACCAGTTGGCCTACACGGGCTACTCGCGCGACTACAACTACTCGCGCTTCTCCTATGAGCGATTCCACACGCCCAACGACAAGGAGTCCGTGCTGGGCCACTGGAAGCAGGACCAGGACGCGCTGGTCACCGAGCTGAACAAGTACAACAACTTCAGCTATTTCATCCCGCACGAGCGCGCCATCAACGCCAGCCACTGCAGCACCATCATCACCTTCATCGGCGCGCACGCCTGCCAGCAGATGGAGAAGAAGCGCCACTGGTACGAGTACATGGAGTTCCCGTGGAGCCAGACGTACAAGTGCTACAGCGAGTTCGTGGGCATGGACACGTTCCTGTCGCGGTGGATCAACGGCAACCAGCGCATCCGCATCTACGAGCCCGCCAACGGCTACAACGCCGAGGACCCGGGCATGCAGATTGTCGCGCCGCTCATCAACGGCGCGCTGGGCGGGTAGCCACCGTCTGACGCCGGGCCTGGCCCGGTGACGCCACACCTGGAGCGGGACGTCGGGGATTCCCGGCGTCCCGCTTCGCCGTTTCAGGAGCCGGGCGAATGGCGCCTCTCCTGCCGCTGGCCACGCGGCCCGTGGGGCGATAGACGAAGCCACGCCATGGACAACCTCACCCACGGACTGCTCGGGCTCGCCATTGGCGCCATGCGCAGGCCCGACGTGCGCCCCGGCGCCCCGGAGCGCGCCTCCCCCACGGACCGCGCGGTGCTGGTGGCGTCGGTGCTCGCCGCGGAGCTGCCGGACCTGGACACCCTGCTGGCGCGCGGTGACGCGGTGACGGTGGCGCTCCAGGCCCACCGGGGGCTGTCCCACGCGTTGGTCGCCGCGCCGCTGGTGGCGCTCACCGCCACGCTGGCCGCCCGCGCCTGCTTCCGCGGCGCGCGGCTGGCGCCCGTGTTCCTCACCAGCCTGGCCTCCGTCGTCTTCGCGCACCTCTTGCCCGACTTGTGGACGGGCTGGGGGACGCGGGTGCTGCTGCCCTTCTCCGACAGCCGCCTGAGCCTGGACTGGACGATGGTGGTGGACCCCTGGGTGACGCTGCCGCTGCTCGCCGGAGCCATCCTGGCCTGGCGCCGGCGCGCGGACTGGCGACGGACGCTGCTCTGGGGCGCGGCCTGCTCCGTGGCATACGTGGGCTTCCGCGTGGCCACCTGGGCCGTGCTGACGCAGCGGGTAGAAGCGGCCTACCCCGCCGCGCAGGCCGTGCGTGTCTTTCCCCTGCCCTTCTCCGTGGGCACGTGGCGCTACGTGGCCACCCTGCCCGGTGACGTCTTCGCCGCGGGAGATGTCCCCTTGCTGGGTCCACCGTCGGAGGCCCGGCGCGCGCAGGCTTTCGGTAGCATGCTGCCGGAGGACGTGCAGGCCGTGCCGACGGTGCGCGAGGCGCTCGCCTGGGCCCGCTTCCCGCTCGTCCACGTGGAGCCGCTAGCCGAAGGAGGCCGGAAGGTGCGCATCGCCGACCTGCGCTACCACCTGCGCGGCGAGCCGACGCTGGCCTTCGTCATCCACCTGGACGCGTCCAACGCGGTGACCCACGCGCAGTTGGAGCGCGGTGGCAGCGCCAGCGAGCTGCTGCGCAGGTGGCGGGGCACTGACACCGCGGCGCCCTGAAGAAACACGAAGGCCCCGGCGGAGGCACGCAGCGCCCACCGGGGCCCGGACTTCAAGCCCGAGCGCCGCTCAGGTGAGGCCCGGCAGCTCCCCCGTGTAATCGGGGTTGCCGAACGTATTCACATTCACGCCGAAGGCCCGGGCAATGGACACCAGCAGCTTGTTGTGCGCCACGGCGCCACGCAGCGGCGTGCCGGGGCCCGTCCAGCCGCCCAGCGGGTTGGAGCCCGCGGCGCGCACGCGCAGGAAGCGGCCCATGCGGAAGCGGCCGCCCGCCCCGCCCGCGAGCACGGTGGGGACGCGCACGTTCATGTGGCCGGACGCGTCGCCCAGTTCGTTGCCCCAGTAGATGAGCGTGTTGTCCAGCGCGGTGCCGCTGCCCTCCGGGATGGCGGCCAACTGCGTCATCAGGTAGGCCAGCTGCTCGGCGTACCAGCGCTGCACCTGCACCATCTTCCCGCGGATGGTGGTCCGGCGGGGCTCCTCCTGCACGTCGAGCAGGTGGGCGATGTCGTTGTGTGTGTCCTCGTGGATGCCCAGCCAGGGCATGGACGGCCCCGGAATCGTCATGGAGACGACGCGCGTCAGGTCACACGCGAAGGCGCGCGCGATGAGGTCCATGTGCAGCCGCGTCAGCGCCGGCATGTTGTTGAGGTTGCCCAGGCCGCCCAGACCGTAGGACGGCGGCGCGGCGCCGCCACTGCAAGCGGCCTCGCCGGACTGCTGCTTGGGGAGCGGCGCCGGGTCCATGGCCAGCGCCCCCAGACGCCGCTCGATGTCGCGCAGCGCCTCCAGGTGCGTCTCCAGCTTCTGGCGCTCGGCGCCCGCCAGGCGGTTGCGCAGGCGCGTGGCGTCCTTCATCAGGAAGTCCAGCAGGCTCTTGCGGCGCGCCCGGTTGCTCGCCACCTGCGCCGGGTCGGCGGTCGGCGAGGGCGCGTCACCGAAGAGGCGCTGGTACACGTTGGCCGGGTCGCGCTCGAAGGGGACGCGCGAGCCGTTCGCCGTGAAGCTGATGCTGTTGTAGACGTGCTGGCCACCGAACTGCTCCCAGGCGTTGAGCTGCAGGGAGCGGAAGCGCGTGCCACCACCGATGTGGTTGCCCAGCACCTGGTCCAGCGAGGCGCTCTCCGGCAGGTGGTCCCCGCTGCCGGTGTTGACCTTGCTTCCGGTGAGGAACGTCACCGGGCCGCCTTCATGGCCCGTCAGGCCCTGCTCGTAGAGGACCTGGTAGTCCAGGCCGTCCAGCACCAGGAGCTTGTCCCGGTGTTCTTGGAGCGGCGCGAGCATGGAGTTGGGGAAGTCGAGCGTGAAGTTCGTCTCCGAGCCCTGGGGATTCCAGAGCTCCGGGAGGCAGCCGTGCGAGGTGAACAGGGCCACGAAGCGCAGCGGCGGCGTGGTGCCCTGGGCATAGGCGTCGGTGGTGCCGAGCAGGTTGGCCAAGGGGAGCGCCGCCGTCGAGCCGGCCAGCGCCTGGAGCAGGGAGCGTCGGGAAAGTTCGCGGAGCATGGGGGCTACTCGGGGGAAGAGGTACGCCGGTGGACGAAATACGGGGAGCGCACGAGGCCAACGAGTGCATCGCCCATGCGCCACTCCGGGTTGGCCCGGAACATGGACCGCATGTCGGCCAGCATGTGCTCGTCGACGGGGGCCTCGTCACGTCCCATGGCGAAGCGGAAGAGCTGGAGCGGCACGCAGTCCCCCACGTCGTCGCTGGTCGCCAGCACGCGCGCCAGCGCCGCGGCGCCCGTGAAGGGGACCGTCCCCGTGGAGAGCTCCACGGCGCCGGAGGCATCCACCGCCAGGCCGTTCTCCACCGTGCGGTGCTTGCCCAGGCCGTCGAAGTCCTCGAAGCCGAAGCCGATGGGGTCCAGGGTCCGGTGGCAGCCCGCGCACGTCGGATTGTTGGTGTGGGCGGCGAAGCGTTCGCGCGTGGTGCGGTCCAGCACCGGCTCCGGCGGGATGATGGAGATGGTCGCCGGCGGCGGCGGCACCTCGCGGCACAGCAGGCGGTGCATGATGAACTTGCCCCGGCGGATGGGCGAGCTGGAGTCGAAGAGCGCGTAGGTGGCCAGCACGCTGGCGTGGGTGAGGATGCCCGCGCGCTCGGACGGCAGCGGCAGCCGGCCCAGCGTGCCGTCCGGCATGGAGGGCTGGGTGCCGTAGAAGTACGCCATGCGCGCGTCGGCGTAGGTGTAGTCGGCGTTGAGCAGCTCGCGAACCGAGCCGTTGCGCTCCTTCAGGATGTGGTTGATGAAGGCCCGCGTCTCCGCCTGGCTGGAGACCTTGAAGGCCGCGCTGAAGACCGGGAACACCTGGTTGTTCTTGGTGAGGTTGGCCTGGCCGGTGATGCCAATCCACTCCTCGACGAAGCGGTACAGGTGCCTCTGCGCCGCGGGCGTGGCCAGCAGCCGGCGGGCGTGCTTCTCACGCTCGTCCGGAGCGTCGAGCTGGCCCGCCTCGGCCGCGGCCAGCAGCTCCGCGTCGGCGGGGCCGGCGGTGATGGCGAAGGCCAGCGCGGTGGCGACTTCATGCGGCGTCATCCGCACCACCTGGTTGGCGCCGGCCCCCTCCGCGCCCAGCTCGGTGCGGTACAGGAAGGAGGCCGAGGAGAAGATGCCCTGGAGCACCATGCGGGCCCCGGTGCCCGGGTCCGTCCCCCTGCTCGACTCCTGCCACAGCACCAGGAAGTCGGCGACCTCGTCGTCGGTGACGGGCCGGCGGTAGGCGTGCGAGGCGATGCCGCGGATGAACTTCTCCGCGCACTCCAGCTCCGGAACGTCCGCCGCGCACGTCCAGTCCGCGCGCAGCTGGACCTTGCCGTACTCCGCGAGGTTGTTGGCGGCCACGTCAATCTGGTCCGCCAGCAAGGACGTGACCTGCAGCCGGTCATGGGTGGAGAACCCGAGGATGGTGTCCTCCGGCGCGAAGGCGTACGTCATCACCAGCGGCACCGTCGTGGGGAAGATGGCATTGACGCTGTTGTCGTACTCCGCACGCGTCATGCGCCGCACACGCGTCGCCGAAGCCTCGTCGACTTCAGGAGGCGTCCCCCCTGGCGGGGTTTTGTCGGAAGAGCACGACGCTGCTGACAGCAGCAAGGCCGCGGAAACAGAGAAACGGAAGAGTCGCATACGCAAGGCACCCTCGGACCAGCCACCCCCAGATTGGCCCCCTCTGAAGTGCTGGCTGGCGGACGATTCTAACCGCTTCACCAACACGGTCCGTCACGATTCTAGCGCGGCGCTTCAACGCCCCTGAGCGTCCAGGCGAGCTGCGGGATTGCGCTCGGATTGGCTCCAAACGCCAGCGAATGCAAGGAATGCAGAATATACTGGCCACACAGCCGCCTACGTTGCCGCTGTTTGTCTTCTGGGTGCGAGAGGACTCCGGGTGCGCGAGCACACCGCGTTGACATCAGCGCGCGTGGTGCTCCACGCCCTTCGGACCGGCCACCACCAGGTCCGTGGTGAGGTTCAGGAACAAGCCGTGGCCCACGATTCCCGCGCGCGCGCCCAGGCTCGCGGCCAGCGACGCGGGCGCGTCGATGGGACCGAAGGCACAGTCGAGCACGAGGTTGCCCTGGTCCGTGAGGAAGGGCTCGCCGCCAGCGCCGTGCCGGACGGTGACGCGAGCGCCAAGCGATTCGAGGAAACGCGCCTGGGAGCGCCAGCCGAAGGACAGCACCTCCACCGGCACCGGCCAGTGCGTGCCCAGCACGGGGGACAGCTTTCCCGCGTCCACCACGATGACGACGCGCCGGCTTGCTTGCGCGACGATCTTCTCGCGCAGCAGCGCGCCACCACCGCCCTTGATGAGGGACAGGTCCGGCGCCACTTCGTCCGCGCCGTCGATGGTGACGTCCAGCACGGGGTGCGCGTCCAGCGTCGACACGGGCACGCCCAGCGAGCGAGCCAGCGCCTCCGTGGCGCGCGAGGTGGGCACGCCCACGATGTCCAGCAGCCGCCCCTGCGCGCGCAGCGCGGCCAGCCGATGGACGGCGAAGGCCGCGGTGCTGCCCGTGCCCAGCCCCACCACCATGCCCGACTGGAGGAAGCCGTCCACCGCCCATTCGGCGGCGGCTTGTTTGTAGCGGGCCGTCGCCGCGCCGTCGTCCTGCTGGCTCATGACGGAAGCGTAGCGCGGCGGCGCGCGGTGGCTGCGGGTCCCCGCGCGCGATGTCCCGTGCTGGACGGCGAACGGCTCAGAGGCCCTTGGAGTCCCCTCGGGGCCCCCACGGCCCTGGCTCATCCGGCAACGCGGCGCCATCCAGGAAGCGGTACAGCACCGCGTCGTAGCCCCCCGCGCTGGGGAAGCTGGACGTCTGCCCCAAGGTGTAGCCCACCAGATAGACGGCGCCGTCCTCCGCGGTGGCCACGCCCTGGCCACGGTCCGCCGACGCGGAGCCCACCTGCCGGAAATCCAGCCACGTGCCATGGCTGTCGTAGGTGGCCAGGAACATGTCGGTGCTCCCGAGCGACGGTTCGCCACCCATGGCACCGGAGGTGAATCCCGCCAGGTAGACACGGCCCTCCTTGCCCACCGCCACTGACTGCGCGTAGTCGGTGGTCGCCGTGCCAATCTGCCGCGTCCAATGCCAGTTGCCTTGGGTGTCGTACTTCACCAGCACGGCGTCATAGGAGCCCAGGCGGGCGTTCCCCTCCAGCGCGCCCGACGTGTAGCCCGACACGTAGACGCTGCCGTCGTCCGCCACCGCGACGCCGGTGCCGAACTCGTCATGCGAGGAGCCGAGCTGGCGAACCCACTGCGGCTCACCCAGGACGCTGTACTTCGTCAGGAACAGGTCCACCGTGTTGCCCGGGTTCGTCACGCCGTCCAGGCTGCCGTAGGTGTAGCCCGTGACGAAGACGTCCTCGTTGGGGCTCACGGCCACGCCCAGCGCCACGTCACTGCGCGCGGAGCCGTACTGGCGCAGCCAGTAGGGATTGCCGCCCGTGTCGAACTTGGCCACCACCACGTCGTAGTTGCCTTGCGGCGCCGAGCCATCGAAGCGCCCCAGTGAATAGCCACTGACGAAGACGACGTCATGCGACGCCAGCCGCGTGGCGGCGATGCCCGTGGCGTAGTCATCCGTGGCGGTGCCGAACTGCCGGACCCACTGGAAGGCCCCCTTCGCGTCGTACTTCGCCACGAACAAGTCCGTGCCGCCGGCGTTCTCGTAGAAGCTGAAGCTGCCCCACGTGTAGCCCGCGACGTAGACGTTGCCGGCTTCATCCGCGGACACCGCGAGCGCACGGTCATTCGCGGACGTTCCCAGCTGCCGCGTCCACAGCAGCGCGCCCGAGGCGTCGTACTTCGAAACGTAGGCGTCCTGTCCCCCCGCCGAGGGCTCCGCGCCGAGCTGCCCGCTGGTGTAGCCCGCCGTATAGACGGCGTTGCCCGAGGTCGTGACGGCCTGTGCCAGTTCGTCCTGCGGGCCGCCGGACTGGTGCACCCAACTGGTGACCTGCTGCAGCGGAGGCGCCTTCGCGATTGAGGCCCCGGGAAGACTCAGCAGCGCCCATCCACCCAGGACTCCGCACGCGCTCCACCGCTGCCAACCACGAACCATGGGCGACTCCTCGGGATGAAAATCTCGCCCGCACTCTACGCAGCCAGCAGGCGTTGAGAATCCCGAACGACGACGTCCCTGATAGGGAAACATGTGACGCGGCGTGTTGGCACCGCGTCACTTGAGACTGCGCGTGAAACACAAACCCGGCTACTCCGGATTAGAGGTTCCAGGTCCCGCGAACCCCGAGCATGAGCAAGCCATAGGGGCCATCACCCACCTGCTCCAGCGGCGTCTCCTGCGTGAGATTGACGGCGGGGATGTTCACCGTCGAGGTGCCGCTGCGCGTGGTGTAGCGAGCATACGTGCCCGTCAGGTACGGGCCGAATGACAGCGAATCCGACAGCCGCCACTTGCCGCCGAGGGTCAGGTTCACGAACTCAGGGCCGCGCGTCTGGCCGTCAATCTCCACCGTTCCGGGCGCGGGCTGGGTGATGGGACCGGAGACCTTGTTGTTGAGCAGGACCATGCCCACGCCCAGCCCCACGAAGGGGTCGAACGCGGCGTCCGGCGCGAAGTGGTACTGCACGTGGGGACCGAAGCGGATTTGCGACGTGGAGCAGTCGTAGCCTTCCGGGCACGTGTACGGGTTCGTCTTCGTCAGCACGTGCGAGTACTGGCCGAACGCGCCCACGTACCAGCGCGAGTTGACGCGGTAGCCCGCCTCCAGCAGGAAGGCGATGCCACCATTGGCCGCGTCGCTGAGCTTCAGGTCGCGGACCTGCCGGTCCAGCCCCGCGCCATCCCGGTAGACGTAGCCGGCGCCCACCTGGAAGCCGACACCCACGGTGAGCTCCAGGCCACTGCGCTCATCCCGCGCGGAGGACTCCAGCGCCTGCGCCTCCTCCTGCGCGCTCGCGCTCGTGGAAGCCAGCAGTGACACCACAGCCAGGGCCCAAGACAGCTTTCCCGTCATATACCCCTCCGTCGAAGCGGGTGCTCTCGGAGCACCTCACTGTGAGGGACTGTAGGGCGGCCCGCACACCCGGCATAAGGCGCGCTGCGTCACGCGTCATGAAGCAGCCGGCCCAGCGCAGAGGACGTGGCACGAGCACAGAGAACTGCCTGTATCTGTCTGAAGATTGCACAATGTCGGGCATGAACGTCACGTTGGAGCATGCCCGCGCCCTGGACGCCCTCGCCCGCCACGGCACCTTCACCGCCGCGGCGGAGGCCCTGCGAAAGGGACACACGGCGGTGATGTACGCGCTGCGCACGCTCGAGGCGCAGACGGAGCTGACGCTGCTCGACCGGCGCGGCTACCGCACCCGGCTGACGCCCGCCGGGGAACGGATTCTGGAGCACTGCCGCAAGCTGCTGGCCGCCGAGCGCGAGTTGGAGGCCGCGTGCGCGGAGATTCGCGCTGGCTGGGAGCCCGCGCTGCGCATCGTCTTCGACGGCATCTTCCCCGCCGAGCCCCTGCTGCGCGTGGTGAAGGAATTGCGCGCCGAGGGCGCCAGCACCCGCTTCCACGTCTCCGCGGAGTTCCTCTCCGGCGTGGAAGCAGCCTTCGTGCGCGAGGAGGCGGACCTGATGGTGACGCTGCTGCCGCCCACCGTGCCGGGCCTGCGCACGTACCGCCTGCCGGAGCTCAAGGCCATCCTGGTGGCCCACCGGGGCCATCCCCTGGCCCGGCGGCGGGGACCGTTGAAGGACGAGGATTTGGCCGAGCACCTGGTGCTCACGGTGCGCGGCTCGGACCCTCGGCTCCAGCTCAGCACCGGCGAGCTGGAGGCACGCTCCACGGTGCATCTCAATGACTTCGCGGGGAAGAAGGCGGCCATCCTGGAGGGGCTGGGCTTCGGGTGGCTGCCCGAATACATGGCCGCCCGCGAGCTGCGCCGGGGCGAGCTGAAGGCCCTGAAGCTGGCGGGTGACGCCACCCACGCGTTCCGCCCCCAGCTCCACCACCACGCGGGCATCCCCCTGGGACGGGCCGCCCGCCGAATCGTGCAAGCGCTCACGGAGACGGAATCCACCTCTTGAGTGCGCCAGGAATCAGCTCAGGGTGCGCGTGCTAGCTTCGCGCGCATCATGAAAGGCAGTGACCTCCGAGAAGGCGTCGTTCGCGTGTTGAGCCGGGATCGGCAGCGCGTCCTCGGGACAGGGTTCCTCGTCACCGAGCGCCTGGTGGTGACGTGCTGGCACGTGCTCGACACGCTCAGCGACACCGAGCGCGACGCCATCTGCCTGGAGGTGCTGCAGAGCCAAGAGAAGGCCACGGCGCGGCTGCGGCTCGATGCATCGAGCCCCACGGAGGTGGCGGACCTCGCGGTGCTGGCGCTGACGCGCCCGCTCCGAGGGCCGTCCACGCCGCTGCCCCTGGGCAGTGCGGAGCGGAGCGCGGACCACCGCTTCGCCACGTTCGGATTTCCACGGGGCTTCGATGACACGGGCACGTGGGCCCGCGGCACCATCGGCTACGCGACGGGGGACGGCGACTTTCGCAAGCTGCTGCTGCACGGCTCGGACATCCGGGAGGGATTCAGCGGCAGTCCCCTCTTCGATGAGCAGACGCGGCGCGTGGTGGGTGTGGTGCGCTTCAAGGCCGTGGCCTCGGAGGCGCGGGAGGCGTACGCGACGCCCACGGAGCAGCTGCTCGCGCGCTGTCCGGAGCTGCGTGCTTCGGAGGACTGCCCCTACCGGGACCTGGCGTCGTTCCGTGAATCGGACGCGCGGTTCTGGAAGGGACGCGGGCGGGTGCTGGACGACCAGCTGCTGCCGCTGCTCGCGAGGCTGCCCCGATTCGTGGAGGTCTCCGGCCCTTCGGGCAGCGGCAAGTCGTCGCTGCTCCACGCGGGGCTGATTCCCGCGCTGCGGGACGGAACGTTCATTCCGGGCAGCCAGCACTGGGACGTCCGGACCCTGCGCCCGGGGTTGGAGCCATTCGCCGCGCTGGATGGCGCGGGCCTGCCCGCTGGAGAGGGGTTGGTGGCGCGTGCCCAGGCCTGGCGTGCCGCGAACCCGGAGCCAGGAAAGCGGCTGGTGCTGGTCATCGACCCGTTGGAGGACGTGCTCCTTCGCGGAAGCAGCGCGGAGCTGGCGCAACATCAACGCTTCCTCCAGCAGCTCTCCGCGCTCGCGGATGAGTCGCTGCCCGTGACGTGCGTGGTGGCGCTGCGCGAAGGCTTCGACGCGGTGCTGTCCGAGCGCGCGCCGAGGCTGCGCTCCTTGCTCGGTGAGCACCGGGTGCAGGTGCCATCGGTGCTGACGCCCTCGGAGCTGCGGGACATCATCGCCGGTCCGGCCCGGGAGGTGGGCCTGCGCTTCGACCCACCCGAGGTGGTGGACTCCATCGCCCTGGCCGCGCAGGAGGAGTTCCGCGTGGAGTCCGGCGCGGGCGCTCGCGTCACAGTGCTTCCGTTGCTGGAGGTCGCGCTGACGCAGCTGTGGCAGGCGTCGCGGGATGGCGCGATGACCTTGGAGGCCTTCAACGCCAGCGCGGGGCTGCTCGGTTCGCTGGCGCGCTGGGCGGACAGTGTCTACGAACCGCTGAAGCCCTCGGAGCGCCGGCTGGCGGACCGGCTGCTGCTGGAGCTGGTGCAGTTGGGTGAGGCGGACAGCGGCCTGGAGGACAAGGGGCGCCGGGTGCCGCTGGAGGTGCTGCGCGGGCGCCTGGGTGAGCAGGCCGAGGTGGACGCGGTGCTCCAGGTGCTCGTCAACGGACGGCTCCTGGTGACGGCCCAAGACGGGCACCGGCAGCGGGAGACGGTGGAGCTGATTCACGACGCGCTCCTCACACACTGGCAGCGCTTCGTGAAGCTGCGCACCGTGGACCGGGCCTTCCGCCGCTGGCACGAAGCCGTGCAGGCCGACGCGGAGCGCTGGTGGGAAGCGGAGCGCGCTCAGCAGCGCCAGGAAGCCGAGCACCGGCTGCTGCGAGGCGAGGCGCTCACCAGCGCGCAGGCGATGATAACGCTCCATCCGCATCAAACGAGCGCGCTGGCCCAACGGTACGTCCTGCGGGGCCAGGAAGTGGAGCGCGGACGGCATGGCCGGGCCCGGAGAAACCTGTGGCTCGCCCTGGGGGCATCCGTCAGCGCGCTGCTGGGCGTGAGCGGGTTCTACCTCCGGGCGGTGGATTCCGAGAAGCAGGCCGTGGCCGCGAAGGATGCGGCCGAGATTGCCATGGCCGCCGAGGCCGCGACCTCGAGACAGCTCTCCCTGCAGTTGCGCATCTCCGAAGCCGACTCCGTGGTGAGCCTGTCGCGCAGCCCTGGCCGCGAAGTGGAGGCGCTCACCCAGGCCATCCAACTCGCGGGAAGCCCGCCGACAGGCGCGGACGCAGCCCAGGACGAAGTGACCGAAGCGCTGACCGAGGCCATCGCCGCGTTCCTCTACTCCGCCCCCTTGTCCGCGGAGCTCGAGGCGCGCACCGTCGGCGCGTTCTCTCCAGACTCACGTCATCTCGTCACGCGAGGCATCGTGCTGTCTCCGTCCATGCGGTTCGTCAGCCGGCTCTGGGACGTCCGCACCGCCAGCCTGCTGCGCGAGTTCGAGTCCGTCGACCTGTGCCCGAAAGGCGCGCTCGTGGAATGCACGGACGCGCTGTACGCCGACATTTCAGGGGAGGACACCCACGCCTTTGGCTTCTCGCCTGGAGATGGAACGCTTTGGCTGGGAGGGCGCCGAGGCACCCTTTTCAGGTGGAGCCACCAGGGCGCTGTGCCCTCCATTCCGGATGCCCACGATGACAGGGTCACAGCCATTTCGTTCTCGGACAGCGGCGACCGCATGCTGTCCGCCAGTCGCGACCGCATGGTGAAACTCTGGGATGCGAACACCGGACGGACCTTGCGCGAGCTGACCTTCCAGGAGCCCTGCACCCAGGCCGTGCTGTCGGGCGACTCGCGTTACGCATGGGTGGGGGGTGAAGAAAATACGTGCCTCTACGACCTGACCTCCGATGTGCGCCTCATCCGGTGCATCACGACGCATGACCCGGGCCCTTCGGTCGCCTTCTCCCCTGCGAGCAGACTGGCTGTGCTCGGCGACCGGCGCGGCGAAGTCAGCCTCCGTCTGCTGGAGCTGCCCTCTGGTCAGGACCATCATCGCCCGCTCACGAAACTCGAAGGGCACGCGCTCATGCCGTCCTTCGAAGACGAATGCAGCCTCTCGGCCTTCGACGACATCTTCTCCTCGGCGCTCACCGTGCGCTTCTGTGACAGAGGGCCTGGCAACGCCACCGGAAGCGCGGCCTCCCCGCGGATGCGAACACGCTGGACGCCCAATCCCCTCCATGGACGCCTCTTCGAGAACGGACGGCGCGCCGTCGAGTTCGCCGAAAATCCCGTGGGCGCCCATCCCTTCATCCGGGTTCCCCAGGCCACCCTGCGTTGGATGTTTCGCCAGGGGCCCCTGGACTCCCGGGCGGAGCGGGCCCTGGTCGCGCCGGATGGACGCACGCTCCTCGTCCAGGCCGAACCCGGCCTCACGCGGAAAACCATCGATATCTCCACCTGGAGCGAGTACGTGCCGGGCGGCTTCGCCGTGTCCAAGGACTTGCGTTGGATGGTGGTGAGGGAGCCGCAAAGCGGCCAGCTCTCACTCGTTGACAGGGAGACCTCGCGCCAGACTGCGCTGGGCGCGTGTGACGTCAAGGGCGTGTATCCGCCCCTGGAGGGCGCCTTCTCTCACGACGGGAGGTTCCTCGCCGTCCGCTGCGGCGTGAAGGTCCGGTTCTGGGACGTGGCGCAGGCGAATCTTGGACCGCGCACACAGCCGCCGCCCATCGAAGAAGGAATCAACCTGACCTCGCTCCCCGCGCACTGGCGATGGCGACACGTCACCCCCACGGAGGACCACGCCACCGAGAGCTTCCTGGCGTCGCCTCGCGCCCGTGCGCACCTCCAGCGGACCAAGGTGCCTGGCGAGGACGCGTGCCAGACGCAGAGGACGTTCTCCCAGAGCGCCCTCGTCGAGTTCGCCCCCAGCGGCAGATACTTCGCGATCGAGGACGAGGGCTCCGTCTACCTGGGCGCTGCCCGAGACTGCCGGCTGACGCGGGAAGCGCCTCTGGCCACCTCTGCGATGACATCCCAGGGTGCCTCGTTTTCACCGGACGGCGAGCGTTTCGTCACCATCTCCAACGTGCCCGAGTCCTCCGCGCTCTGGGAAAGCGCCACGGGGAAGTGGCTGGCGCCACTGCCCACGAGCCTGGGGGCCGCCGTCATGGCGTTCTCACCGGACTCCAAGTACTTCGCGGTCGCCAACCATCCCGACGTCTACTGGATGGGACAGGCCTACCTCTTCGACGCCACCCACGGCGAGAAGAAGCCCCTGGCGGCCATCGACGGGAAGGTCAAGGCGCTCTCCTTCTCTCCTGATACGTCCCGACTCGTCGCGGTGACGGACGATGCCATCCACCTCTTCGACCCGAATTCAGGCGCGCTCGTGCGCAGAATCGACCTGAGCACGGATATCCACGTGAAGGTCCGCCATGCACAAGAGCGCTTCGGTGTCTCGGACACGTCGGGCAAGCTCCACTTCTGGCGAACCTCCGATGGCCGGCACGTGGCCGAGTTGCACCAGGGCCACCGCTCCGGCCTGGAGATGGTGCCCGATGAGGCGGGCACGCGCGTTGCCACCTTCGACTCGGACGGAGCCTATGTCTACTCGCTCCGGCTGGACGACCTGCTGCGACAGGCCTGCACGCTCATGCGCGGACGGCGCGAGTACGCACCGGTCCAGTCCATCTGCGGCACCGTCCTTCTCCCAGCGGCCCCCCTGGCGGGCCGTCCGACGCCGTGAGGCACGACGTCTCCATGAGCACCACCGCGCAAGGCCGTGAGCCGTTGCACCGGGCACGCCGCACCCTCCGCGACCTGCCGAAGGTCCGCGAGTCGCTTCACCCCGAGGGCGTGGAGGCGCTCGTCGCCACGCACTTTCCACCGTCCTGGCGCGTGCCCACCTCCGTCGTCGGCAAGGTGACTGCCGACGCCCTGCGCGACGAACTTCGTGAGCTGCTGACGACGGGCGCGCAGGTCCTCGCGCGGCTGGAGCATTCGGGGGAGGACACGCCCCTCTCCGAAACCGAGCGGACGGCGCTGGAAACGGTCGTCGCCTTCTTCGGGCGCCCTGCCCTCGCCATCCGGAACGGCAGCTTCGGTGCGCCGCCCGTGGGGTGGGAGATGTTGGAGCAACACCGCGAGCACATTGAGCGGACCATCGACGCCACCGGGCGCATCGAGCTGGCCGGAAGCGGCATGCTCGGCACGGGCTTCCTGGTGACCGATGAGCTGGTGATGACCAACCGTCACGTCGCGCAGCACTTCTGTCGGCAGGCGACGGACAAGTGGGTGCTGCGGCTCGGCGTGGTGCCTCGGGTGGACTGGCTGGGTGAGCACCAGCGTGATGCCCAGGCCACCTTCCCCATCCAAGGCGTCGCGGCGGTTCACACCGTGCATGACCTGGCGCTGCTGCGACTGGGCGCTCCCAAGGGAGCGGTGCTGCGTCCCGCCCCGCTGCGGCTCGCCACCCAAGCACCGGACGCGACGGACTCCCGCACCTTGTACTGCGTGGGCTACCCGATGAAGGACCACAGCCGGACGCCGCCCGAGGTGCTGCTGCGCATCTTCGAGGACACCTTCGGCGTGAAGCGACTCCAGCCCGGAGAGCTGCTCTCGCTCGACCCGGCCCGGCAGCAGCTCTCCCATGACTGCTCCACGTTGGGAGGCAGCTCCGGCTCGCCCATCGTGGATTTGGAGACGCACGCCGTGCTCGGCCTGCACTTCGGTGGCACCCGGCAGGAGAACCACGCCGTCGCGCTGTGGCAACTGGCGGACGACCCGCAGCTGAGCCGCGCGGGCGTCCGCTTCGCCAATCCGTGACGGGCCGCTACTGCGTCACCACGCCGCAGTCGCCCGTCATGTTCGTGGCCGGCTGTCCATTCACCGTGTTGCCAGTGAAGACGTTGTCGCGGGTGATGACCAGCTCGCCGGTGTTCGACCCGCGGTTGCAGGTGATGACACCTCCGGCCCCACCCCGGTTGTTCACGAAGCGGTTGCCTCTCATGACGACGGTCCGGGAGCCACCGATGTCCTCCAACTGGACGGCCGCGCCGGGGCCCAGCGGGATGAAGTTGCCGTCGAACACGTTGCCCTCCAGCAGGTCATTGTCCGGCTGGAAGTAGTGGATGGCGGCACCACCGCCCAGGTCAAAGATGCCCTGCGGGTTGGGCCACGTGAGGATGGGCCGGTCCCAGAGGTCGCTCGTCAGCGAGCCGCCGAAGGCCTGCACGAAGTTGCCCCGGAACGTGTTGTTGCGCAGCACCGTGTTGCGACCGTGGGTGATGCACACCGCGCCACCGCCAGCCATCGAAGAGGTGCCCGGCTGCGCGAAGCGGTCGATTTCACGGATGCGGTTGTTCTCGAAGACGGTGTTCTCCACCCGCGAGCCGTCGGTGAACATCAGGTCCAACGCGCCGCAGTTGGCGGAGGACTCGTTGTCACGGAACACCGAGTCCGTAATCGTCACCGCACCCGGGTAGTAGACCCACAGCGCGCCACGCGTCCAATCGCGGTCGCTGTTGTATTGGTTCTTGCGCACCTTCTCGAAAACCATGTGCTCGAACACCGGGTCGCCCGAGCCCACGGAGTTGGCGCCATAGAAGTTCATCCCCCACCAGCCATAGGGGTTGGTGGACGTCAGCAGCACGGGCGCATCCGCCGTTCCTCGGACCTGGATGGCGCCGTACACGCGGACCTCCACGCGACCCGCCTGGTGGTTCATCACGTTGTCGGGGGCGTCCGAATCCACGTCCCGCTCCGACACCTCCGGCCGGCCACGGAAGTCCAGGATGACGCCCGGCCCCACCGTCAGCACCTGCCCGCGGGGAATGGTGACGACCCCGTTTGAATCCCCCTCCACCCGGTACGGCGAGCCCTCCACCGTGAGCCGTCCCGTCAACGTCCCCCTGACAATCGTGCCGCCATCCTCGGGGATCTCGATGTCCGGCCCCGCGTCCGGCGTGCCCGCATCGGTGCCACTGTCCGGCGTGCCCGCGTCGGTGTCACTGCCCGCGTCACCATCACTGCCCGCATCCGCGCCGCCGTCCGGCACGCCCGCGTCGTCTCTGGGAGCGGGCCTGTCATCCGGCCCCGACGAACAGGCAGCAAGCACCAGGACCACAGGTAGCGCGAACAGCGAACGCGGGAAGCGGAAGGCTTTCATGTCCCTTCGCGCTAGCACGCGCTGCTGGCGGCTCGCAAACCGGGTCCGGACGACCCGGGGACTCATCGCTGGGAGGGACGCGGGTGCCCTGTTACAAGCGCGCGCATGGCGAAAGACGTCCTCGTACTCTCTTACTCGGGCTGTGGCACCTGCAAGAAGGCGCTGAAGTGGTTGCAGGAACAAGGTGTTGCCCACCAGGTGCGCCCCATCGTCGAGATGCCGCCCACCGTGGCGGAGTTGAAGCAATGGATTGCTCGCAGCGGTGTCTCTGTCCGCAAGTGGCTCAACACCAGCGGCCAGAGCTACCGCGCGCTCGGAAAGGCGAAGGTGGATGCCGCCAGCGACGCGGAGCTGGTCGAGTGGCTGGCCGCGGATGGAAAGCTGGTGAAGCGTCCCGTACTCGTCACCGGTGACACCGTCCTCGTGGGCTTCAAGCCCGAGGCCTACGAGCAGCTCTTCGCCTCGCGCGGCTGAGCCCCGCCAGCAAGGCAGGCGACCTGGCGAGCCCACGGCGGGCCGCCTCTCGCCGACCGGGGCGTCGAGTGAAGACTTCATGTCTTCATGGAGACTGGCTCACGACGTCTGCTCGGCGAGATTCTCCTGGAACAGGGAGTGCTCAACCGCGCCCAGCTCCGGGTGGGATTGGTGCATCACCATGAGGTGCATGTCCCGCTCGGGAGGGCGCTGGTGCGAGAGGGCCTCTGCTCCGAAGCCGACGTGCTTCGCGGACTCGCCGAGCAGTTCGGCGTGGACGCGGTGGACCTGGACCGGACCCCGCCAGACTCCAGGCTGCTGAACCACATCCCCGCTCGCGTGGCGCGCCAGTATCAGGTCGTCCCGCTGCGCATCGAAAAGGTGCTGCTGGACCAGGGCGAGCGGGAAGTGCTCCACATCGCGCTGCCCGCCCCCGTGTCGCTGGATGCGGTGGACGCCGTCCGCGCCGTGTCCGGAATGCCACGCGTCGAGGCGCACATCGCCTCGGACGCGGCGCTGACCCGTGCGCTGGCCGACCTCTATGGCATCGAGCCGCCCGCCGAGCCGCCCGCGCCCCCCTCGCTCGCGCCCGGGGGCCCCCTGCTGCTCTATGGCTGGCCGCCCGTCACGGCAGTGCTCATCACCCGGCTGCTGGCGAGGAACGGCCTCCAGGCCCGCACCGCCACCCCCTTGGAGGTGCTGCACACCGGGCCGGAGGACGTCGTGCTCGCGCCCCTCCAGGCCATGGAGGGCCTGCTGGCCGGGGAGGTCCACATCGAGGGCGCCCTCATCGTCCACGGCAGCGATGACGAAAGCTTCGACCGGGTCCGCGAGCTCGGCGCACGCGGATTCCTGGCCAGCCCCCGGGACGAGGAGCTCCTGCTGCGCGCCGTCCGCCGGCTGAGGCCCCACCCGGGCTCGCCCGACTCGGTCCCACACTCGCACTGAGTCCTACCCAGGCGCCCATGTGGTCACATTCACGCGCTAGGTGGGGCGAAAACTCACCCAGTTCGAGAAAACTCCGGCCTCGATTCTCAAAAAATGAAGGGGCCAGGCAACTGGGGAATCGGATCACGGAAAATGGGGACAGATGGCGTCCTTCCGGGCGCCCCTGAATCTCGCTGGAGCCCCCATGTCCCCCCGCATTGGCAACCGTCCGCAGCCGCCCCCGCCGCCGCCGCCCCCGCCGCCGGCTCGCGACACCCGGCCCCCTGCCCAGGGCGGACGTAACGGCCCGCGCGTTGACACCCAGGCTTCCGCGTCCGGTTCGGTGGAGCAGTCGCGGCACAATGCGCTGAGCGGCCAGTCCAGCTTCACGGCCGGCGGCGCCCGCGCCGATGTGAGCGGCACCGGTCCCGGTGGCATCGACACGCGCGCCCACGTCCAGGGTCCCACGTTCTCCGCGGATGCGCAGGTGGACGCGGACATCGGCCTGTCCGGCATCGACGTGAGCGTCGACATCGACATCGAGGCCAACCTCATCGAGGCGGGCGCCGGGGCCTCCAAGACAGTCGAGTTCGAGATTGCCGGCGAGGAGTACTCCGTCGAGCTGGACCTGGAGGCGCTGGGCAAGATTGGCGCCGAGGGCAGCATCGAGCTGGACCTGCACGTGGGCACCGACGGCAACGTGTCCATCAACGCCGCGGCCTCCGGCTTCGCGGGTGCGCAGGCGAGCCTCACGGGCTCCATCGAGCTGAAGCACGAGGACAACACGCTCGCGTCCGGCAGCATCACCGCCAGCGCCAGCGCAGGTGTCAGCGGCGACGCGCACGCCAACATCGGCATCGAGAACGGCAACCTGGAGTTCGACGTCGGCGTGGAGGCCACCGCGGGCCTGGGCCTGGGCGTGGAGATTGAAGGTTCCGTCAATCCCGGCAACGTGCTGAAGGCCGTGGGTGAGACGGCCGCCGCTGCCGGTGGCGAAATCCTGGAGAACGTGGTCGACGGCGCCATCAACGCGGGCGGCGCGGTGGCCGAAGCGGCGGGCCAGGTCTTCTCCAATGCGGCGGACGCCGTGACGGACTTCGCGGGCGACGTGGGCAACGGCATCAAGAACGCCTGGGAGTCGGTCTTCTAGAGGTACCCACCTCGCGCCCCCCACCGCTAGAATCGGTGCCCATGGCCGTTTCCAAGCTGGCAGCCTCCGCCGCGCGTCTGATGAAGCAGGGCCTGCTGAAGGAGGCGGCCCGCGACTTCGAGCGCGCCATCGAACAGGACCCGAAGGATGCCAGCGCGTTGCTGGGACTGGCCCGGTTGCGGCTGGCCCAGCACGACGAAACGGCGGCCCGCGCGGTGCTCCAACGGCTGGTGGCGCTGCACCCCACCCACCCGGAGGCGCTGAGCCACCTGGCCCGGTTGGACGCGGAGAAGGGTGATGCGCGCCAGTTGGACCTGCTGGCCGCGCTCGCCGCGCAACCCAAGGCGGGCTTCTTCGAGGTCATCAACTACGGCCGCGCCCTGCTGGGGCATGACCGGTACGCCACCGCCATCCCGGAGCTGGAGCGCGCGCTGGCGCTGCAGCCCGGCAATGCCCAGACGCTGACGTACCTGGGCATGGCCCTCCAGGGTGACAAGCAGTTGGACCGGGCACTGCGGCGCTATCAAGAGGCCGCGGAGGCCAACAAGACGGAGCACCTGCCGCTCCAGCTCGCCGCGCGTGTGCAACTGCTGCAAGGGCACGTGGGCGCGGCCATCGTCACGCTTCGGCAGGCCATCCTGCGCAGCCCTCGGGAGACGGCCCTCTTCCGGGAGTTCGCTTCACTGTGCTTGATGGCCGGCGCGCCCGAAGCGGCGATGCGCGCCGCCATCGAGCTGCGCCTCCAGCTCCCCGACAGCGCGGACGCCATCTACCTGCACGGCATCTCCGCCTTCGTGGCCGGCAAGGACGAGGACGCGGACCGCATCCTCCGCGAGGCGCTGGCCAAGGCCCCGGAGTCCGTGCCCGTGCGCGTGGCGCTGGCCAAGGTGCGCCGCAAGCTGGGTGACGACGCGGAGGCCCAGAAACTGCTCGAGGCCGCCATGGCGACGGACCCGTCCGAGGCCGGCGCCGCCAACGATTTGGCGGTACTGCACCTGTCGCGTCCCAGTGGTGCCGCCGCCGCGCGCGCCATCCTCACCGAGGCCTTGAAGCACCACCCGGATGACGCGGGCGTCCACCTCAACCTGGCGCTGGCCCTGGCGGACAGCGACAAGGCCCAGGCGCTCACGCACGCCAGGCGCGCCCAGGCGAGCACCCACCGCGACATCCGCGAGCAGGCCGAGCGGCTCGTCACCGCCCTGAGCCCGCGCTGACGCGGCCTTCACCGCGCCGCTAGCCCTGCTGGAGCAGGCCCAGCACGCCCAGCACCTCAGGGTACACCTTGTTGGCGAAGTAACGGCCGCCCGCGACGGTGAAGTGCACGCCGTCCTCCATGCGCAGGCGCATGGGCTTGCGGAAGCCATCCACCCGGGCCTGACGCAGCGCTCGCCCCTTCGCGTCGGTGAAGAAGGGGCGCGTGTCCAGGTGCACCGCATCCTGCCGGGAGGAGATGACCTCGCGCTGGAGGGCGCGGATGATGCTCAGCTTCTGCTCGAAGCGCTTGAGCCCCGTGGCCGGCAGCTCCAACCAGACAATCTTCCGGCCGGGCGAGGAGAGCACGGCCAGGAAGTCATTGATGCGCTGACGGTAGCCGGCCTCCCACTCCGCATGTCCCCAGTGGATGGCCTTGCCGCCCTTGGTGTCCTGGAGCGACTGCCCGTCGTTGCCCCCGAGGATGACGACGACGACGTCCGGCTGGTGACGCTCCACCTCCTCGCGGCCCACGTCCATCCAGTCGAAGAAGTCCGGACGGGCCAGGCCCGTGGAGGACTTGGCGCGGCGGGCCGACTGGATGCGCGGGTGCGCGTCCAACTGGGCCTGGAGGTACTCCCCGAAGCCGGTGGCGATGAGGCTGTCCCCCAGCAGCAGCACCTTGTGCTTGCGCGCCACTTCGGGCGACGGAGCGGGAGCCTCCGGTGCCGCGGCGGCCGGCGGTACGGCCGTGGGCGCCACGGTGGAGGGCGACGGCTCCTGCACGGAGGCAGCGGGCGCGGGCGTCGCGGAGACAACGAAGAGGGTGACGAGCAATCGCGTGAGGCGGTTCTGCATTGGCGCCCGAAAGGTAGCGATCCCGGCGCCATCCGTACATCCCCCATGTTGGCCCGACGGAGCCCCGCACCGCCCCTGCCGGGCTGCGTCAGGCGGCGCTGCTCTCCACTTCGGGCGCCGCCGCCGCGTCCAGGGCCGCCAACCAGGGCCGCAGGAGCCCCGCGCACGCCTCCGGGTGCGTGAAGTAGGGCACATGCCCCGCGCCCCGCAGCAGGTGCCGGGGCGTTCCCGGCGGCAGCGACGCGGCCAGGCGCTCCACCGTGGACGGCGGCACCAGCACGTCCCGAGTGCCCTGGATACAGACGCAGGACACGGGCAGCCTGCGCAGCTCCGGTGGGGGCGCCTCGCCCCGGATGGCCAGGGCGCGATGCCAGGTGGAGCTGCGCTCCAGCGCCGTGGTGGGAACGACTTCGGGCACACGGGCGAAGGACACCGGCGTCCAGGCCGCGAGCCCCGCAGCCACCGCGCCCGGCCGGGCCCACCGGGCGATGGGGCCCATCATGCCAATGGCGAGCCCGCGCACGCCCAGGTGCTCGGTGCGGGTAAAGGCGCCCAGGAAGGCCACGCCTCGCGCCGCGCCAGCCGCCGCCAGGTGCGCGGCCACCATGCCCCCGAAGGAGCTGGCCACCACCGCGTCCACCTCCCCCACGGCCCGCAGCACCTGCCGCGCCAAGGCGCCCGCGCCGCACGCGGCCGCCTCGCCTTCGGGGTACTCCACCAGGATGGGACGGGCCCAGGGTAATAACTGGTGGGCCAGCGCCTGGAAGCCGGAGCCACGCGCGCCCAGTCCGGGCAGCAGCAGCACCCGAGGCCCCCGCCCCTGCCCCCACTCCATCCACTGGACCTCTCGACGCATGCCACTCCTTCGCGGGACGCGGCGAGGAACACCGCCGGTGCGCCGGTTCTGCCCGGCCCGTCCGTCAGCATGCCCGGCGGGCGGGCCGCGATGCCAGTGAGGCGCTCAGGCCCCCAGGGTGCGCAGCGCGGGGACTCGGCCCAGGCCCAGGAAGGCGCGCGTGCGCTCATGGTGTGGATTGGCGAGCACCCGGGCGGGCGGGCCCTCTTCGATGATGTGCCCACCGTGCAGCACCAACACGCGCGAGGCCAGCTCGTACGCGAAGCGCATCTCGTGGGTCACCGCCACCAGGGTGAGGCCGTCCGCGCGCAACTGCTCCAACAGGTCAATCAGTGCCCCCACCCGCTCCGGATCCAACGCGCTGGTGGGCTCGTCCATCAGCAGCACCTCCGGCTCCATGGCCAGGGCCCGGGCAATGGCCACCCGCTGCTGCTCGCCGCCGGAGAGCTCGGAGGGGTACGCGTCCTCGCGGTGGGACAGGCCGACCTTCGCCAACAACGCCCGGCCCCGCTCGTTGGCCTCTTGCCGGCCCACGCCCTTCACGTGCATGGGGGCCTCCGTCACATTGCCCAACGCCGTGCGATGCGCGAACAGGTGCCACTGCTGGAAGACGAAGCCGACGCGGCGGCGGATGCGGCGCACCTTCTCGCCCTGCGCGCGGACGTCGCCCGGTGCCAGCGTGTCCGGACCCACGCGCACCACGCCCCCGTCGAAGGACTCCAGCCCGTTGAGGCAACGCAGCAGCGTGCTCTTGCCTCCACCAGAGGGGCCCACCAACGCCGTCACCTCGCCCGGGGAGAAGACGGCGTTGATGCCCTCCAGCACCGGCCGTCCCTCATAGCGCTTGCTCAGCTTCTCGACTTCAATCATCCGCGCTCCAGCCTCGCTTCCAGGTGCCTCGCCAGCCGGGACAAGGGATAGCTCATTGCCAGGTACATCAATGCGCACAACGCGCCAGGTATCAGCCAGCTTCGAACATCCACCGCGGTAATCGTCATCCGCTTCGTGAGCTCCACCACGGAGATGACGGATACCAGAGAGCTGTCCTTGAGCAGCGCGATGAAGTCGTTCGTCACACCCGGCAGCGCCACCCGGAAGGCCTGGGGGAGGATGACCCGCCGCAGCGCCAGCCGCAGGGGCATTCCCAGTGCCATCGCCGCCTCCAACTGCCCTCGCGGCACGGCCAGCACACCCGCCCGGTAGACCTCTGACTCGTAGGCCGCGTAGTTCAGGCCCAGCCCGAGGATGGCCGCGCTGATGGGGTCCAACCGGAGCACTCCGGCCAGCCCGTAGTAGAGGATGTAGAGCTGAAGCAGCACCGGCGTGCCGCGAAACAATTCCACGTAGCCGGTGGACAGCCGGGCCGCCCAGCCAGGCCCGTACAACCGCGTCAGCGCCAGCCCCACGCCCAGGGGAATGGCCAGCACCATGGCGCCCACGGACACCAGCAGCGTCACGCCCGCGGCCTGGAGGAACAGCACCAGCTGTCCCCAGCCCATGCGCGCCGTCTGCGTGGGCGCCAGCACCTCGCGGGTCTGCGCGTCCGTCCAGTCGACCATGCGCTGCTGTTCGGCGTTGTCGATGCCCCAGCGCTGGAAGATGGCGCGCAGCTCGCCCGAGCGAGCGATGTTCCCCAGCGCCGTGTCCAGCGCCTCCCGCAGGTCCTCCTCACCGGGCCGCACGGCGATGGCGTAGTAGCCTTCCCCCACGTCGCCCACCACCCGGAGCCCTGGACGTGGCTGCCCGTAGCGCTGCGCGATGATGTCGTCCATCAACACGGCGCGCACCCGCCCCTGCCCCAGGTCGATGTAGGGCTCCTCCACGCCTTCGTAAGGAACCGCCTCCACGCCGCTGCGCTGGAGCAGGTCCCACGCCAGGGAGTTGGCCAGCGTCCCCACCCGCTGGCCCTTCAGCGCATCCAGCCCGGTGACGGCCGCATCGTCCCGCCGCGCCAGCAAGCGCAGGTGGAAGACGTAGTAGGGCCGCGTGAAGAGGATGCGCCCGGAGCGCGACGGCGTGACTTCGAGGCCGTTGAGCGCCACGTCGAACGAGCCGCGCTCCAACGAGGGGACCAGGCTGGACCAGTCGTTCTGGACGAACCGGGCCCGAACCCCCAGCTCACGCGCCAGGGCCTCCGCCAATTCCACCTCGAAGCCTCGCATGCCCCCGGGTGCGTCCGGGTCCTCCATGGCGTAGGGCTCTCCCCCTTGGGCATCCGCGCCCCAACGCAGCTCCCCCGTGCGGCGCACCCGCGCCAGTCCCGAGTCCTGTTCCGCGCCACACGCGCTCAGCAGCGCCAGCAGCACCAGCACGGAGGGCAGGAGGAATGAAGGCCTTCTTGCCTGGGACAGTGACGGGCTCCTTCTGGCGTGTGTGAAGCCCCCCGACATATGCCAGGAGCCGCCCCACCGCCAGTCGCTCCTGACAGCGCCGCCCCGCACTGGTAGGTCGATGACCATGAGCGGCATTCCGCCGGCTCCCGTACCTGGGGATTTCGATGGCGTGGTGGGTCTATGCACTGCTCTCCGCGGGCTTCGCGGCACTGACGGCGGTGCTGGCGAAGGTGGGCGTGGAAGGCATTCCGTCCACGCTCGCCACCGCCATCCGCACCGTCGTGATTCTGGTGTTCGCCTGGAGCATCTCCCTGGCGCGCGGGGAGCATCACGCCCTGCCTTCCATCAGCCGCAAGACACTCCTCTTCCTGGTGCTCTCCGGCGTGGCCACGGGCCTGTCGTGGCTGGCCTACTTCCGCGCGCTCCAGCTCGGGCCCGCCTCCCGCGTGGCGCCCCTGGACAAGCTCAGCCTGCCGCTCACCCTCCTGCTGGCGTTCCTCATCCTCCACGAACCCCTCACGTGGCGGATGGGTGTGGGCGTGACGCTCATGGCCGTGGGTGCATTGCTGACGTTGAAATGAACCCCAGGTGCAATGCGGCGAAGCAATCACACCCACCCTGTCGCAGGTGCGCGCATGACCCGGCATTCATTTTCCAGACCCTGGGATTTTCCGTAGGTGCCCGGTCTAGAGTGCGCGCCCGAGGAGCGACGTTGTCATGGATGCGTTCAAGGTTCTGGTGGTCGACGATGAGCAGCCCATCGCACGCGCGCTGCAGCGTCTGTTGAAGCGAGAGGGATTCGAGGTCCAGATTGCCTTCAATGGCAACGAGGCGTTGGAGCGGCTGGAAGGATTCAGCCCGGACATCGTCCTGACGGATTTCCGGATGCCAGGAATGACGG
This sequence comes from Myxococcus sp. NMCA1, assembly GCF_026810205.1. Taxonomy (NCBI): domain Bacteria; kingdom Pseudomonadati; phylum Myxococcota; class Myxococcia; order Myxococcales; family Myxococcaceae; genus Myxococcus; species Myxococcus sp. NMCA1. Next base: position 7,051,809 of record NZ_CP113950.1, read on the forward strand.
GCAGCGAACTGCTCCAGCGCCTCAAACGCAGCCATCCGCTGGCCCTGCGCCTCATCATCTCCGGCTATGCGGACTTCAAGTCCGTGGTGGCCTCCGTGAACGAGGGCGAAATCTGCCGGTTCATCAGCAAGCCCTGGGACGACGCGGAGCTGGTGACGTACCTCAAGGGCCTGCTGCGGCACCGCGAGACGATGGCGTGCCTCTACGCCCCCTTCCGGGAAGCGCCGGACGGAGTGAACGCGGAGGTGGGTATGTCGGCCGCGTCCATGGTGCTCAAGGTGCAGGTGGCCGACCCGTCCTTCCCGGCGGACCAGGCCGTTTCGCTCATCGAGCGCTTCGCGGGCCTGCTGGCCGACGACCGCCTCAAGGTGGTGGGTGGATTGCTCGAGCGCTACGGCGGGCGCCTGTCCTTCATGGCGGACGTCGGTGGTCCCCAGCGGCTCCGGCTGGAGGTGCCGGTGCCCACCCTGGAAACCGTCAACGCCCTCCGCCCTGGCGCGAGCGACGCCTGACAGCGACACCATCCGCCCGACATCCACACACCAACCTCGCCCGATAACGCATCGCGCCGTCCGATTTCACCGAAGGGAATCTCCCCGGCCCGTTCTCACCGTGCGCAGGGGGCAGCCCACCGGTGGAACGACACGAGAGCAGGACAACAGAGGGCCCCGCCGCGCCGGGCGATGGGCACCGCCGTCAATTCGACGCGTTCGCGCGAGCACGGCGGCCGGCGTTGGTTCGAATCGCCCGGCGATTGTGCTCGGGTGGAGCCATCGACCCGGAGGACCTGGTGCAGGAGACGCTGGAGCGCGCCTACCGCCACTTCGACAAGCTGGTGGAGGAGAACACGGGGGCGGTGAGCGTCTGGTTGAGCACCACGATGAGCAACCGCTTCCTGGACCACTGCCGGCGGCGGCGGACCGAGGTCATGGGCGCGCCCATGCTGCGCCTGGTGCAGGACCTGGACGCCGAAAGCGAAGCGGCGCCCCAGGAGCGGTGGGAACGCGTGTCTCGCGACGAGTTCCAGCGGGCCATCGACCAGCTGCGCCCGCCGCACCTGCGCGACGCCTATCGCCTGCACGTCGCGGGGTTGCGGTACCGGGCCATTGCCCAGCAACTCCGCTCGACGGAAGGGACGGTGGGACGGTGGCTCACGGAGGCGCGGCAGGCGCTGCGCGAGCTGCTGGGCGGCAAGGACGCCTCGCACGAAGGCATGGCTGAATCATGAGCAGCGTCTGCGACAACCTGGAGCGTTTCGTCGACGGGGAGATGCTCCCCGCGGACGCGGAGAACTTCCGCCACCACCTGGCCCGCTGCGCGGCGTGCGAGTCGCGGATGAAGGAGCTGCTCGCCCTGGAGTTGCTCTCCGACGACGCGCTGAACAGCCCGGGGCCGGAGCGCCTCGGCGCGACTTCGCGCTGGAGGAACAAGTCCTGGCTCATGGTGGTGCCGCTCGCGCTCGCCGCGGGCCTGGCCGCGCTCGTGCTGGTCCCCCAGACGCAGCCCACCGACGCCGCCCCCGAGCTCTGGCTGGCGGAAGCGGCCACCCGGCCCCTGGAAGTCCGCCTCACCCATCCCGGCGCGGACGGACACCGGCCCTACCAGGTGATGCGCAGCGGCACGGGCGCCCGGCCCCAGGCCCTGGCGCTGCGCGAGCTGGCCCGGCTGGAGGAAGCGGCGGACCACCGGGGCATCGCCTCGGCCTTCCTGCTGCGCGGTGACCTGGCCCAGGCCTCCGCGTTCCTCGACAAGCTGCCCGCCTCCGCCGACCTGGACACGGACCGCGCGGCCCTGGCGCTCCAACAGGATGAACCGGAGAAGGCGCTCGTCCTGCTGGAGCGCGCGCTGAAGCGGAAGCCTCGCCATGCCCAGGCGCTCTGGAACCAGGCGCTGGCGCTCCAGCGGCTCGGCCTGTCACTGCGCGCCGCGGAGTCCTTCGAACAGGTGGCGCAGCTCGGCGAGCGCGGTTGGAGCGACGAGGCCGCCCAGCGCGCCCAGGCGCTGCGAAACGCGGCGGAGCAGGAGCGGAAGGACTGGAAGGGCATGCGGCAGGACTGCCAACGCATGGTGGATGGCGGCGCGCCACTCTCCACCGCGCAGGCGGAGACACTGCCAGGCATGGCGCGCGTGTGCCTCTACAACGCCCTGCGCGCCGCGGCCTCGCCCGAGCGCGTGGAGTCCCTGCATCCCCTGGCGGTGGTGCTGGACCGCAAGGAGGACGGCACGCACCTGGAAGATGCCCTGCGTCGCACCGCGCGGCGGGACTTCTCCGCACGCACGCCCCTGGCCAGTGAGTACGCACGCCTCACCCGGGGCGAGGTGAAGGGCGCCGCGCTGGAGTCCTTCCTGTCGCGGCTGCGCGAAGCCCGGCAAGAGGACCTGCTGCTGGGCGCGCTCGCCTATGCGGACCCGCGCCAGTTCCCGGACGAGTACCGGGCGCTCGCGTTGGAGACGAAGGACCCGTGGTTCGCGCTGCTGGCCGAGGAGCGGCAGGCCCGGGCGGACGCCCTGGCGGATGCCCCGCAGCGCGCGCGGGAGCGGCTCCAGGCCGCGGTGAAGACGTGCACGGCCTCCGGGAGGCAGCTGTACCGGTGCATGTTGATGCAGCGGGAGCTGGGGCTGGTGATGGCGCGGCTGCACCGCCCCGTCGATGCACGCGCCCGCTTCGTGGGCGCCCTGCGCGCCGCGCGCGACAGCCGGGAGTGGGGTTCGCAGCGGAACCTGCTCCAGGACTTGGGACAGGTGGCCCGGACGCAGGGAGACCTGGTGCTGGCCCGGGCCTACGTGGAGGAGCTGCTGCTCCAGACGCCCGAGGGCTGCGCGGACTCCGAGGTGGCGCTCACCAGCCTGGCGCTCGCGCACCACCGCGCGCTGGATGTCGCGGGTGCCCGGGAGCTGCTCGACCGGGCCATCCAGTGCAGTCAAAAGCCCTCCATGGCGCGGCTGGCCCTGCTGGCCGACCTGGCCCGCACGCCCTTCCGCAAGCCGGAGGACGCGCGGCTGCTGGAGCAGGGCCTGGAGGCGCTGCGCGATTCGGGCACGCAGGACGCGGGGGACCTCGCGCTGCTGCGCCACATCGAGGGACGCTTCCACCTGGAGCAGGACGCGCACAGGGGGCAGGCGCTGTTACGGCAGGCGCTGGCCGACACCACCAAGCTGCCGGCGGCGAACGTGAGCGCGCGCAAGGCCCGCGTCTACAGCTACACGTCACTCATCTTCGACGCGGGCCGGACGGGCGAACTGGCGCAGGGGCTGGCCCTCTTCGCCGAGGAGCACGCCATGCCCGCACCGGAGCGCTGCGTGCTGGGCGTCACGGTGGACGACGAGCGGACCTTCGTCGTGGCCCGGGACGCGGAGGGACGCCTCCTCGGCCACCACGACACCGGCCGGACGGCGCCGCTGGAAGGCGTCGAAGGCCTGGTGCCCGGCGCGGTGGTGAAGGCCCTGCGCGCCTGCCCCAGCGTGGACATCCTCGCGAGGCCGCCGGTGCAGGGGCGCGCGGGGCTGCTGCCGTCCGATATCGCCTGGTCCTACCGGGTGGGCGGCCTGCCCAATACGCCGCCGTCCCAAGCGAAGGCCCAGCGGCTCATCGTGACGGACGTGCTGGCGCCCGCGTCGCTGCACCTGCCCACGCTGCGCGCGTGGAACCCGGCCAGCGACACGGGCGAGGGCCTCACCCTGCTCCGCGGAGCCGAGGCCACGCCGCCGCGCGTCCTCGCCGCCATGCGGGATGCAACCGAGGTGCAGGTCCACGCGCACGGCATCATCGACCCGTCGGTGGCGGATGCCTCCGTCCTCGTGCTCTCACCGGAGGCCACGGGCGGGCGCTTCGCGCTCACCACGGGCGACCTGAAGGGACAGCGGCTGCGGGGCCGGCCGGTGGTGCTGCTCGCGGCCTGCTACGCGGGCCATACCAGCGCGTACCTGCATGAGAACTTCGGACTGCCGCTGGCCTTCATCGAATCCGGAGCGCGGGCCGTCCTCGCCGCCACGCAGGAGATTCCCGACGACGAAGCGCACGCCTTCTTCGAGCCCGTCCTCGCGCGGATTCGCGAAGGCGTCCCCGCGACCGTGGCCCTGCGCGACGAACGTCAGGCATGGTTGCGGCGACACGCCAGCTCCTGGGTCCAGCAGGTGCTCCTCTTCGAGTAGTCCCCTCCCCTCATCCATCGAGTGAGTTCATCCCCATGAAGAAGTACCTGCTCCCCCTCTCGTGTCTGTTCCTGGCCTCGGCCTGCCGGCACATCGGCAACACGCCGGACTGGAACCCCTCGGAGGACATCCCGGCGGGCACCGATGTCCGCATCACCCTGCAAGACGTCCGCAATCCCCAACGGCGCTCCACCTACGTGGTGGACCCGCGCACGGGCACCGTGGTGGAGCGACGGGATGGCAAGCGTGCATACGCGGTCGCGGACCCCCAGTCGCTCGACACCGAGTCCACGGGCGAGGCCACGCAGGCGGCCCTCGCGCCCACCAGCAGCGTCACCGTTGCCATGTCCGTCAACTGCCGGGACTCCCTGACGTCGCCGGATGGCTGCGTGGACCTGGCCATCGACCCCAAGCATGAGACGTCCGGCGACCCGAACCCCATCAAGGAGGAGAAGCGGCGCATCGCCATCACGGAGCGCTACGTGAAGCAACTGGCCGTGAACGTCCTGCAGACGGCGCACCGCGCCGGCGTCCAGGTGCACGTGCCCGCGCCCCGGCGCATCTCGAAGTAACGGTCCACGCGGGGCTACCGCGCGTCCGCCCCCGAGGCTCCCTCGGGGGATGGAGCCGCCGGCACGAGCCCGCTCAACGTCTCCACGTAGGTGGCGGCCACGCGGAGGAAGCGCGCGCCCTTCACTCCGGTGAGGTACTGCCGCTTCATCGCGCGCGTCGCGCCCACGTAGAACATGGCGCGGCGGATGCGCTCGTTCTCCCGGGCCGAGCGCTCGCGGGCACCGGCCATCCACTGCTCCGCGGTGTCCAGCGCGTCCAGGCCCGCGAAGAAGACGATGGGGCATTCGTGCCCCTTGCAGGAGAACACCGTGGTGGCGCGCACGTGGTCCACGCCACTGACGCGGAAGTCCGTCACGTTGCGCCCACCCTTGCCGCCGTAGGCCTCCGCGGGCACGCCCGCGCGCTTGAGCGCCTCCGTGTACTGGGAGGGCATGACGGGGGCCACCACGAGAATGTCACTGGGGTGGACCCCCTCCTCGCGGATGAGGCGGGCCACCTCGCGAGCCACCTGCCGCGCCTCGCTGGCGCTGGAAGCGAAGCCGCGCACCTGGGGTAGCACGCCGCCGCGCTCGGTGGACTGCACGCGGAAGAGGCCTTCCAGCGTCTCTTCCGGAAGCCAGACGAGCCCCTCGCGCGCCAGTTCGCCCACCTTCATGTATTCGCGCATGCCGGGCTCGGCCGCGGCGTGCTGGCGCAGCGGGTCCAGCACCACGTTGAAGGCCACGTCGAGGATGTCCCGGGTGGCGCGGAACGTCTCCTTGAGGACGCGGGTGCGGCCGCGGAACGACAGCCCTTCAGGCAGCTGTTCCTTGAGCGCGTCGATGGGCACCTGGCCATAGACGTTCTGCGAGTCGTCCATGAAGAGCTGGAAGCAGCGCACCTCGCGCCCGTCCGGCAGCGTGTCCGGACGCACCAGCGCGTGGAGCATGGCCAGCGCCTTGGCGTCCATGTCCTGCGCCTCGTCCACGAAGACGCCATCGAAGGAGGCGGGCGCATGACGGCGCAGCGCCCCCACGTGCCGCACCGTCACCCGCGCGCGCAGCTCGCGCACCCGCAAGCGGCCCGCGCGCTGGGCCAGCGCCTCCACCAACAACTTGTCCACCAGCGGGGCCAGCGCACGGTTGAAGAAGGACACCAGCACCTGCGCTTCGGAGTGCTCCAGCAGGTAGCGCGCCACCCAATGCGCCAGCACGTACGTCTTGCCGCTGCCCGCCACGCCCCGCACCAGGTGGTGCCCGTCGTCGAAGCGGCGCTCGAAGAGGGACACCTGCTCGTGTGTGAAGAGGGGCTTGCCGGGCCGCGCGCCCGAGATTTCCGCGCCCAGGTCCACCGGCACCGGCGGGGGGGGTGGCGGCGGCGCGCGCTGCGGCACGGGCAGCGGCTCCAGGCGCAGCGGCTCACCGGGGTGCACACGAAGGCGCGGCAGCAGCGACAGGAAGCGCTGGGGAATGGTGGCGGCGCGGGCCTCGTCGCGCGAGGCCAGGACCAGCAGATAGTCCTTCGCGCGGCTGGCGGCCACGTTGAGCATGGGCACCAGCGTGTGGGGAGGAAAGGGCCTCCCTCCGGCGACGGTGTCCACCAGCACCACGTCATACTGGGTGCCCTGCTGGCGATGGATGGTGGACGCGCTGAAGACGTCCCCGCGCAGACCCGCGGCATTGCCCAGCCGGCGCAGCAGCGCGGCCTGCGCGCGGTAGGGCGTGACACACAAGACGCTGAGGCCGGAGCGCACCGCCTCGCGCGCCAGGGACACGGCGAGGTTGGCGGACAGCTCGCGCTGGTAGCCGGAGCCCGTCTCCCCGCGTCCGTGCGTAAGGCGCTTCGAATCTCGCGTGAGCCCGTCCAGCACCACCCAGCCCGCGCGCACCGCGGGGAACGAGGCCACCGGGGCGGGCCGCTCCGCGCGCTGCTTGACGACGTCGCCGTCCTCCAGCGCGCCGCCGTAGCAGAAGTGGCTCACCACCTTCGCGATGTCCGGGTGCATGCGGTGCTGGGTGCGCAGCAGCAATACGTCCGCGCGCGCCGCGTCCTTCACCGCGTCTTCCAGGTGCGACAGCCCGCTGCCGCGAAGCCACTTCTGCGTGCCCTTGCCCGCGCCCTCCGCGGCGCGGCTCACCGGGCCAATCTGCTTCGGGTCACCCGCCAGCGTCACCCGCTCCGCCAGCGGCCCCATCAACGCGGTGGCCGCGCGGGTCACCATGCCGGCCTCGTCCACCACCAGCCGCGCGAAGTGCCGCTTTCCCTCCAACTCCGACACCAGACGCAGCGCGCGGTGCACGGTGACCACCACCAGCGGGCAGTCCCCCTTCTCCACTTCCTTGAGCGTGGGGTCCTTCACCTTGCCGCGCAGCCCGCGCAGCTCCGCCTGGAGCTTGGCCAGCTCATGGGCGGGACCGCCTCGCACCCGCTGGAGGATGAGCTCCCGCTCCCGCTCCTCGATGCTGGCGCGCAGCTTGCCGCCCTTGGTGTCCTCCAGCATGACGGTGGGCAGCTTCACCAGCGCCTCGCTCGCGCCGGTGCCGCCACGGAAGATGCTGCGCGCCAGGGGCCGCAGCGGAATGGGCTCGCGCTCCAACAGCGCGCTGACGCGGAGGACCAGCTCGTCCGCGGCGCGGTTGGTGGGCGCCACCGCGAGGATGCGCTCGCCAGGGAAGGCGCGCAGCGCCCGCGCGATAAGGTCCGCCACGGCCGTCGTCTTGCCCGTACCGGGAGGTCCCCAGATGCAGCCCCAGGGCTGGCGCCACAGCCGGTCGGCCGGAATCAGGGCCTCGTCCCGAGGCGTCAGAGAGACCGGAGGCGCCTCCCCACAGGCGCGGCTCAGAGACTCGGCGAGGGCGTCCTGCCGCTCTTCGTACGCGGAGGCCGCCGCGCACAAAGCCTCTGCGAAGTCATAGGGCCGGTAGCACCAGCGGTCCGCGGTCAGCGCGCGGCGGTCCACGTCATCACCGTGGCTGGGCGCGGCGAACACCCGCCCCGATTCGAAATCCAGGTGGACGACGTCTCCGCCGAAGACGCACTCCTCCCCCAGGAAGCCGAGCACCGAACCTCCCGACCAGTCCGGGTCCGCCGCCGGTCGCGGGATGAGCGACAGCACCCCCGGCCCCTGGAGGCTGACCTCGCGCACGTCCTGCAGCAGCTGCGCTCGGTATTGGCTGCGCTCGGACAGCAGCGCCTCCCGCAGGTCCTCCGGAAGATACGCGGGCGGAGCCCAGAGCTCGCGGCGCTTCCCGGTGGCCACCGCGGCGCGCATCGCCTCGCGCTCCGCGGGGCTGACGTCCTCTGGCGCGGAGACATCCCGGGACGGAACGTCCTCTCCGCCTTCCCGTCCTCGCGCCATCCGGGAAACGAGCAGCAACGGATTCGGGGCCCGGGCCACGTCCGCCTTCTCCTCGGTGGGCTCGGGTGCCTGGGGTGGCTCCACACGCACCGCGGTCTCGGTGCGCCGCAGCGCCACCTCCTCCTCACGACGCGGCTCGGGTGCCTGGAACGTGTTGCGCCAGCGCGGCACTGAACCTACCCGCTGGGGCGGAGCGGCTTCGGGCGGAGGCGCATCGTCGTACTCGACATGCAACTCACGCGTGGACGATGGCGCCTGCGAGTCCCCGTCTCCGGGCTCCGCCGCCTCGCCCGCCCGTCCCGCCTCCGGCCCACGCATCATCGGACGCGCGGCCTCCACACCTCGCCTCGCACCGGCCCTGGGCCACCGGTGCCATGCGGGGCCGTTACATCCGGCAGGGCTGGAGAAGACGCTGCGGCTGCCATGGCGAACACTCGCAAAACCTACACTTCATGACCTGCCCACCCGAACAGGTCGCCACATGTAAGAGGCCGGCCAAGGTAGGGGAGGCTTGGATCGCCGTCAATGCGCCACACCCAGGGTGCATGCGCGGTGGGTAGGAAGGCAGGCCGCCCCGGTGTACACCCTCTCCAGCCGGGCTTGCTTCCGCGTCCTCCCGATGTTCTGGGTGGAAGCCCCCCCGCCCCCTCACTGACATGGCCTATTCGACGCGCTACGCCCATCCCTTCCTGCCCACCACCCGTGCCGACATGCAGGCGCGCGGCTGGGAGCAGTGCGACATCATCATCGTGACGGGGGACGCGTACGTGGACCACCCGGCCTTCGGGCCGGTGCTCATCGCGCGCTTCCTGGAGGGGCGCGGCTTCAAGGTGGGCCTCCTCCCCCAGCCGGACTGGCACTCGGCCGAGCCCTTCAAGGCGCTGGGGCCGCCGCGCATGTTCTTCGGCGTGGCCGCGGGCAACCTGGACTCGATGCTCAACCGGCTGACGGCCCAGAAGAAGAACCGCTCGGAGGACCAGTACAGCCCCGGCGGGCAGACGAACTGCCGGCCGGACCGGGCCACCATCGTCTACGCGCAGCGCTGCCGTGAGGCCTACCCCGACGTCCCCATCATCCTGGGTGGCATCGAGGCCAGCCTCCGCCGCATCGCCCACTTCGACTACTGGAGCGAGAAGGTGCGCCGCTCCATCCTCTTCGACGCCAAGGCGGACCTGCTCGTCTTCGGCATGGGCGAGCGCCCCATCATGGAAGTCGCGGACCGCATGCGCCAGGGCGAGCGCATCCAGGACATCCGCGACGTGCGCGGCACCGCGTACACCATCAACGACGAGGAGATGCGCGCCCTGGAGGCGGACCCGGCCAGGCGCGCCGCGGACCGCAAGACGGTGGTGCTGCCGTCCTACGAGCAGGTCATCGAGGACAAGCACGCCTTCGCGGTGATGAGCCGCGACTTCCAGATGGAGACCAACCCGGGCAACGCGCGTCCGCTGGCGCAGCGCCACGGCAACCGCGCCATCTACATGAACCCGCCCGCGCTCCCGCTGGAGGACGGCGTGGGCACCGCGGGCGCCGAAGGCAAGTCCGTGGCCATGGACGAGCTGTATGACTTGCCCTTCAACCGCGTGCCGCACCCGATGTACCGGGAGCGCATCCCCGCCTACGAGACGGTGAAGCACTCCATCGTCCTCATGCGCGGGTGCTTTGGCGGCTGCACCTTCTGCTCCATCACCGAGCACGAGGGCCGCGTCATCCAGAGCCGCTCCGCGGAGAGCGTGCTGCGCGAGGTCCGCGCCCTGCGCCGCATGGGCGACTTCCGGGGCACCATCACCGACCTGGGGGGCCCCACCGCCAACATGTACAAGCTCAAGTGCAAGAGCGAGGACATCGAGAAGCGGTGCCGCAAGCTGTCCTGCGTCCACCCGGGCGTGTGTGAGAACCTCCAGACGGACCACGGCCCCCTCATCAGCCTCATGCAGGACGTGCGCAAGGAGGACGGCGTCAAGCACGTCTTCATCGCCAGCGGCGTGCGTTACGACCTGGCGGAACGCTCGCCGGAGTACGTGAAGGAGCTGGCCGCGCACCACGTGGGTGGGCAGCTGTCCGTGGCGCCGGAGCACGTATCCCCGCGCGTGCTGGAGAAGATGAAGAAGCCCGGCATCGAGAGCTTCGAGCGCTTCCAGCAGATGTTCGCGTGCGCCAGCGAAGAGGCCGGCAAGGAGCAGTACGACATCCCCTACTTCATCAGCGGCCACCCGGGCTCCACGTTGGAGGACATGGTGGAGCTGGCGCTGTGGCTGAAGCAGAACGGGAAGCGGCCCCGGCAGGTGCAGGACTTCATCCCCACCCCCATGGCCATGGCCACCGCCATGTACTTCACGGGCCTGGACCCGCTGAAGATGGAGCCCGTCTACACGGCCCAGGGCCTGCGCGAGAAGCGGCTCCAGAAGGCGCTGCTGCTCTACTGGAACCCGGAGCAGTGGCCGCTGGCGCGAGAGGCGCTGAAGCTGGCCGGCCGCGAGGACCTCATCGGCCGCGGGCCCCACGCGCTCGTCCCGCCGGAGTCGCCCGGGGAGGCCGCGCGCCGGCAGCGTACCGAGCGCGACACCGGCGCTGGTGCTTCCGCGCCGCGTCACGAGGCCGCGCCCCGGCCCGGACCGCAGGGAACCGCGCGTCCCCGGGCGCGCCGTCCCGGTGGGCCTCGCGCCCGCTGAGCGCCCTGGGACATGGGAGCCCGAACGCGCGGTTTGAATAAACCGCCGCGATTTTCGTCGGGCCTCCCACCATGCTCAGCCTCCTCTCCGCGTTGTGGCTCGCCACGGCTCCCGTGACGACCTCGGAACAGCCCGTGGTCCGCCCCCCGCCTCCGCAGTGTGTCTTCTCCCAGGGACGCTCGGTGTGCGGCTACCAGTGCAAGACGACCGGAACACAAACAGCCTGTGCCCGGACGCCCTACGGCATCTGTGAGGTCCTGGTGGGAAGCGTGCACTGTTGGGACCCGCCCCTGGTCGCCATCCAGCACCCGCCCACCACGAGCGCGAAGCCGGAGTGCAAGGAGAGCCGGGGCCAGGTGGCCTGCGGCTACAACTGCCGCCAGTTCAACGGCGAGGTGGCCTGCAACCGGACGCCCTACGGCGTCTGCTCCACGAACTTCAACAAGCTGACCTGTTGGGACCCGCCGGACGCCGTCATCCACCAGTACGGCGCGGAGACGCCCGCGCCCCGCTGCCTCAACGCCTCCGAGGACATGGCCTGCGGCTATGACTGCAAGGCCACGCGCACCGAGGTGCAGTGCGCCAACACGCCGGACGGCGTGTGCCGGCTCGACAACCAGCGCTTCACCTGCTTCGACCCGCCGTCGTTGCTGCACTGCGACCACAGCGCGCCGCCGCCGCCCCGGCACTGAGACCACACGTCCAGCGCGTGTGCCTCCGCACGCGAGTCATGCCCGCGAAGGGGAGGCCCAGGCCCCCTTTGCGGCGCTACACGGCTCCGGATAGGGTGCGCCGCCTTTCGCAACATCGCGACACACCCAGGAGCACGTAGACGATGGCCAGGACAACCCAGGAGCAGACCCAGGAGCGCCACGCGTTTCTGCTCGACCTCTTCCGCCAGCAGCCGGACATCAGCAGCAAGGAGGCGCTGGAGTCCTTCAAGGATAAGTTTGGCGGCACCATCAACATGAAGACGTTCAACCAGCTCCGAGAGCAGGCCGAGGACGAAGCCGCGACGGCCGTCGCCGCCGCGCCCGCGCCCGCCCCCGCCCCGGAAGTGGAGGCCGAGCCCGAAGCCGAGGAGACCGAGGCGACGGGGGACGACGCCGCCTCCCGCCTGAAGGCCGCCGCCGCGGCCCCCGAGGCCATCAACGGCGCGGCCGGCGCCCCCGCCAAGAAGGCCAAGGCGAAGGGCAACGGCCCGAAGAACATCTTCGTGGACGCGCCCAAGGAGCACCTCACCTTCCTGGAGGGCATCATCCAGCAGTTCCAGGAGGCCGGTGCCGCCAACATCCGCATCGACCACGCCACGGACCGGTGGATGGTCGTCGTGGTGGACTCGAAGTAGCAGGACCGCTCCCGGGCCAGGCGGAGTGCCCGCCTGGCTGGGAGGTGCGCCGTCAGCGCTCGGCGGACGGCGCCAGCATCTCCAGAGGAAGCAGCGCGGAACCTGACAGGCGACTCACCTCCAGCGCCTGGCCCGCCCCACTCACGCGCGCCCCCTGGAATCCCGTGGCGTCAGCGGCGCCCTCTTCCCACGCCACGAACCAGGCCGCCCCGTCCCACACCACCACGGGCGCGCGTGACGTCGCCCCGGCGGGCAACACGACGGGCACATCGAGCAACTGTCCATCCAGGCTCACCCGAGCGGCCAGCATGCCCGGCGTGCCGGAGAGATTCTCACTCCAGACCGCCAGATAGGCATCGGGGCCCCGCGAGGCGGCGACCGGAGGCTTGTGGCCCCACGGGCGCGTGAGGCGCAGCGCCGGCCTGTCCTTCACCGTGTCATCGTGCGTCACACGGGTCGCCAGGATTTCGTGCGGGCCGAATTCGTCCGTGCCTGTCGTCGTGCCCGCGTAGGTGACGAGGAACTTGTGGTCTCCGGCCGCCACGGCGGGCGCGATCTCCTGCTGGAAGTCCCCCGTGGAGATGGTGAAGCCCGACTTCGAGCCCAGGATGCTTCCGTTGTCCCCCACCCGGACACCGCGTACGCGGTGGATACCCTGCCGGGTGGCATCCCAGACGACGAGCGACTTGTTGCCACTGGGCGCCACCCGAGGCCCCGTCTGCTCGCCCTCGCCCGTGGCGATTCCGAAGGCCGCGGGCCCGTCCAACGCGAGGTTCTTTCGGAAACGGGCGCCGTAGACATCGGCGGTATCGTTCTTGTCGTCCTGCCACACGACGAAGAAGTGGTTGCCCGTCCACGTCACGTCGGGGACGGTTTGAGCGCCCTCACGGACGACGAGCGGGACACCGCCAGCCCCATCCAGCCGGATGCCGTCTTTCGTCACCCGGTTCCCAAAGATGTCCGGTGTGAGGACTCCACCGCGCTGGTCGCTCCAGACGACCAGGAACTGCTTGCCATCCCAGGCCACCGCCGGCTTGATGGCCATGTTGGATTCGGAAACGGAGAGCTGCGTGCGCTCGGACACGTCTCCGTCGGACGTCACACGGATGGCGTTGATGATGCTCTCCACATCGCCGATGAAGGGGAAGGCGAGCAGACACAGCTTATGCGCGCAGGCGATGCCTGGAGGCCCTCCCACCTCATCGGAGCCGAAGACGACGAACCGGCGGCGCACATCCCCGTCGCGCTCCACATGGGCGGCCACCAGACCGGAAGCGCTGACCCAGGTGACCAGGAAGAACTTTCCGTCCCAGGCCACTCGAGGCTGCCCGCCATCCAACCCGCTGCCCGCGTTGATGGGAAAGCCCCCCGGGTCCAGCACCTTCCCCTTGGGTGTCACCCGCGCGCCGAAGACGCCCCCCTCGCGTTCGTCCTGCCAGACGACCAGGAACTGTTTTCCATCAAAGGCCACGCCTTCTCCCGGCCGCCCCGTGGGCTGCTTCTTCCACACGGGCTTGCTCTCATCGGACGCGTTGGACGTTTCGGCACGACGGGCCAGCGCATCCAGGACCGCCTCTGGCACGGCTTCGGGCACTTCCTCCATCGCCCCACCGCAGGCAGACAGCAGCATTCCCAGAAACACGCCACCCCACCGCGCCGCCCGCGCGGGCTTCCACTTCCCCTGACGCATACGTTGCTCCCCTTTGGTTCGACAGGTGGCAACGTCATGCGCGGGAGGTGGCGCAACAATCCTCCCGGTGGGGAGGGAAACGCATCCGTCACGGCGCCCTATCCATCCCGTCGGGTCCCTCCCGGGGCGTCCCTCGCTCCAGCGGCTGTCACCGGTCCACCACCTCGCCAACCCGGGAGTAGTCCACGAGGCCTGCCTTGTGGATGAATGGCGCGCGTGATGCGCACGCTCCTCATCGCCTCCGTCCTGCTGGTCGCCACCGCCTGCTCGCGCGCCAGCGCCACGCGTCCTGATTCCACCGTGGAGCAGCTTGGCGTCCAGGCGCCGCTTCCCAACGAGTGGTCCTCCCCTCTGCACCGAGAGCATCCGCTCACGGGCCGCATCTGGGACGTGAAGGCGGCCCGATTCGTGGACGCGGACACCCTGCGCCGCTCGCTCGCCCAGGCCCGCTTCGTGGTGCTGGGAGAGCGGCATGACCAGCCCGACCACCACCAACTCCAGGCGTGGCTCGTCCAGGCTCTGACCGAGGGAGGCCGGAAGCCCGCGCTGGCCTTCGAGATGCTCGACGTGGGGCAACAAGCAGCGGTGGACGCCTCACTGGCCCAGGCCCCGCGGGACGCGGAGGCGCTCGCGCTCGCGGTCAACTGGGCGGGCAGTGGCTGGCCGGACTGGGCCCTGTATCGGCCCGTGTTCGCGGCCGGGCTGGAGGCGGGGCTTCCCATCGTCGCCGCCAACCTGCCGCGCTCGCAGGTGCGCGAACTGGTGATGCGCGGTCCGGAGGCCCTGGCTCCCGAGTTGCGCCAGCGCCTGTCCTTGGACACGCCGCTGCCCGAGCCGGTGGAGCAGGCGATGCGCCAGGAGCAGGACGAGGCGCACTGCGGTCATCTGCCCAAGGAGATGCTCGGCCCCATGGTGCAGGCCCAGCGTGCGCGGGACGCGCACCTGGCGGACCGGCTGTCGAACGCGGACACCGGCCAGGGCGGCGTGCTTATCACAGGCAACGGCCATGCACGGACGGACCGAGGCGTTCCCGCGCAGCTCGCGGCCCGTGCGCCCGGCAAGGACGTGCGCTCCGTGGGATTGCTGGAGGTCGACCCGAAGCTGCCCGAGCCGGCGGACTACGCGGCCTCTTTCGGCGCGCAATCCCTGCCCTTCGACTATGTCTGGTTCACGCCGGCGATGCCCATGGAGGACCCGTGCGCGGCGCTCCTCAAGCGCCCCAAAAAGTAACTCCCGGGGCGCGTGGCGTGACATAGCCAATATGTCAGCAATTGGGCTATGTCGGCGCGCCCATGACGTCCTCGCTCCTCGCCGCCTCGCTCATCATCGCTCTGGGACAGAGCCCGGAGTCCGTCTCCACGGAGCCCGCTGCGCCAGAAGGCTCCTTCCTCCAGACGCGCCTGTCCTTCCTCGCGGGAGACACCGACTTCGGCGCCCCTGATGCCACCACGCGGTTCCACGTCGCGCTGGACGCGCGCACGGCGGAGCTGGCGTCCGGCCTGCGTGCCGAAGCAGGACTGTCGTTGTTCCTCAATCCGGTCGCCGTCGCCGGCACCACGCTTCAGGACAACGCCAGCTTCTTCGGCCTCCGGTACCGGCCTTCCTCCTGGGCACCCGATGAGCGTCTGGCAATGACGGTGTTCCCGGTGAGAGCCAACCGGCTGTACATGGGCTACGAGAACCCGGTGGCCTGGGCACGCATTTCGACCATGACACGCACGGGCCTTGGCGGCGAACCGGGCATGGAGCTGCGCCTGTCGCGGCGGCGATGGGACGCCTTTGTCGCCGCCAAGATCCCCAGCCTGCAGAACGGCGTGACCACGGAGCGGGAGCGGCGCCTCATGCTCCTGGCGGGTGCCGGGGTAAACCTCTCCCAAGCCTTCCGGATGGAAGCCGCTGCGGCCAACCTCGACCTGGGCCCCGCGAGCGTGCCCTACGCGGATGCCCGGGAGCGCGACATCTACACGCGCGGCGTGTCCGGGCGGATGATGTGGCGCCATGGCGTCCCCGTCGGAGCGAACGTCGACCTGGAGCTCTACGAGGGAGACCCGACCTTCTTCGAGCACTTCTTCGCCCCCGACGTCTACCCCGGTGGCTTTGGAGCCCACGTCGCGCTGGAAGGGAGCTACGTCACCCAGCAACTCCTCGACAGTGAGTCGACCGTGTTGGAGGCCACGCGAAAGCAGGCCGCGCACGCCGCGGCGCTGGTGACCCGGGTCAAGTGGAACCAGCTCCGGCTTCACGCGCTCGCGTACTACAGGACGCCCTCGTTCATGGTGCTTTCGCAACCGGGCTTCTTCCCGGCGGAAAGCGCCCTGTTCGAACAGACGGAGGCGCTTGCCGAGCTGTCCGCGACGGTGGGGGCGGACTACTTCCTCCAGGACTGGGGGCTCACGCCCGGCTTCCTCGTCCGCGTCACCGCCCCGGCCACACTGAAGTCGCCGGTTCCGCGGCCGATGTGGCCGCTCATCACCCCCCTCATCGTTCGGGGCAACAATGGGTATTCCGCGCTGCCCGTGGGCGAAGAGCGGAGCCCCATCCTCACCGCGAAGGCCACGGCGCGGTGGGACCTGGGCGAGGTCGCGGGCGTCCTGGCCGAGCTCTTCTACACACGCGACCCGAACCGGACCACCTATGCCAACGACGACACGGGCGTGGCCACGGTCGTCTGGGATTCGCCGGACATCGTGGGCGGCAACCTGTTGCTCCAGGTGCGCTTCTAGGAACGGAGCCCCGGTAACGCGGCCCCGTGCGCGTCACCCGCCGCGCAGCGTCACCAGTGCTCGCTGGAAGTCCTCGGGCAATGGCGCCTCGACGCGGACGGGCTGGCCGGTAGCGGGGCTTGGCAGTTCCAAGGTGAAGGCATGCAGCGCCTGCCGTCCCAGCGCCCGCGCCGCGGCATGCGCGCGTGCCTCCGGGGGACCGTAGAGTGAATCCGCCAGCACGGGGAAGCCAGCCTCGGAGAGCTGCACACGAATCTGGTGCGTGCGGCCCGTGTCCAGGTCGACCTCCAACAAGGCGGCATCCGCGAAGCGCTCGCGGACCTCGAAGGAGAGCGCCGCGCGACGCGCGGATGGAACGCGGGTGGTGAAGCGCCGAGGGTCCGCCGGATCTCTGGAATAGGGCCCCTCCAGGCGCCCCTGTGAGGGAGGCTGCCCCAGCACCAGCGTCCAGTAGCGCTTGTCCACGCGCTTCTCCTGGAAGGCGCGCAGCAGCGCGGCGGCGGCCGTATCCGTGCGCGCGAAGGCCAGACAGCCACTCGTCTCCCGGTCCAGGCGGTGCACCACGCCGGGCTGAGCCAGGCCCTCCACGTCGAAGGGCGGACGCTGGGCGGCGAGCAGCCCCACCACCGAGGCCGCGCGCCCTTCCGGCTCCACCACGATGCCCGGGGGCTTGTTCACGATGACCAGGGCCGCATCGTCATGAAGCACCGGCAGCACCGCCCTTCAGCAGAGGCCACCGGCGCGGCGCGAGGCTCAGGCCTTTCGAGCTCAATCTCCTCACCGCCCCACAGCTTGCGCGTGGGCTGGCACTTCTTGCCCCGGATGCGAACCGCTCCCGAATCAATCAGGGCACGGGCCCGCTCCAGGTTGAGGCCTGGGACCTGCTTCGACAGGAAGCGGTCGAGCCGCTCACCGGCGGCCTCACGAGGAACCTGGACCTTCTGCTGTGCCATGCGCTTCCCGTCCCTCAACGCGGGGGGCGAGTCAACGTCCTTGGGCGGCGTCCCCGCCACGCCACACGGGAGCATGGCTTGCGGACGACGAGGACGACCCGGAAGATGGCGAAGAATCGACCCGGCCCGGCCCCGTGAATCCGACCTGCCCCACATGTCATACGCCCCACCCTGGTGCCGAGGCAGGTCCGCGACGCACCTGCGCCGCCTGCGGTGCGGACCTCACGCACGGCGCACAGACGCGAAGCACACCGCCGGAGCCGGACCTCACGGGTGAATCCCTGGCGGGCTTCCAGCTGAACTCCCGCCTGGGCACCGACGCCACGGGCCGGCTGTACGCAGCGGAAGGCCATGTGGGTCCATGCGTGGTGAAGGTGATGTCTCCCTCGGTGACAGCGGATGCGGAGGCGCGGGCGCGCTTCCACCGGGAGGCGGAGACACTGCGGAGCCTCCGCCACCCGGACATCGTCCGCGTCCTGGCGGTGGGCGAGGAGCGCGGCCACTGCTGGTACGCCCTGGAGCCCGTGATTGCGCCCGGCCTGGAGACGCGGCTGGACCGGGTGAACGCCCTGCCCTTCCAAGAGGTGGAGCAACTGGC
This sequence comes from Myxococcus sp. NMCA1, assembly GCF_026810205.1. Taxonomy (NCBI): domain Bacteria; kingdom Pseudomonadati; phylum Myxococcota; class Myxococcia; order Myxococcales; family Myxococcaceae; genus Myxococcus; species Myxococcus sp. NMCA1. The sequence continues at coordinate 7,069,855 of NZ_CP113950.1, forward strand.
GCTGCGATTGCTCGATGCGCTCGGCGCCGCGCACGACGCGGGCCTCGTCCACGGAGACGTGCGGCCCCAGAACATCCTGCTCGCGAAGGACGGCGCGATGCTGACGAACTTCGGCCTGTCGCTCGTGCCTCCTGGTGCCCATGGCTACCAGGCCCCCGAGCAACGACAGCGGGGCCGCGCCATCCCGCAGTCAGACCTGCATGCGCTGGGACGCGTCCTGCACGAGGCGCTCACGGGAGGCTTGCCGGAGACTCAGCCACTCCCCCGGGGCGTGCCCCGGCACCTGCGTCGGTTGCTGAAATGCCTGCTCTCGGAGGCCATCCAGGACCGCCCCGACAGCGCCATCTCCGCGCGGCGACTGCTGACCCAGCGTGCGCCGCTGGGCCCCTTGGCCGTGGGCATCGCGGCGCTGCTGGCGATGCTGATGTTCCTGCTGCTGCGCGCGGCGTGAGCGACCCCCGCTCAGATCCGCTGGAGCTGGTCGCTGGACATGCGGTGCTTGGGCTTGCGGCGGATGAAGCGGTTCGCATCGCCGCGCCGGTAGCAGGTGATGAGGCGCTCCTCGTCATTGAGCAGGACAATCCACCCACGCGCCTGCCGCGCCACATCCAGGCTCCGCCATGCACGAGGCAGCTCCCGCTCCAGCACCGTGACGTGCGTCATACCGGTCGCCCGGGTCCGGATGCCAAACTCCAGGATGAAGTCGAGCACATCGTCACGAAGCTGCCGAAGCGAGCTGCGCTCGACGAAGTGACGCGTGGCGGAAAACCCAGGGGATACGGGCGGACGGCAAACGGTCATGGCGTGGACCTCCTGTTGCCGGGAAGCCATTACACATGCCGTTCCAACGCTTCATTCCCAAGATTCCGCGCACTTGGTCGGCTCCGGCACGGCGGACGAATGACATTCCGTCAATTTCCGTGCAGGCGTGTGACAGCAAGGCGCGGACACCCGGCGCCGGCCCTCCCTGGCCGCTCCGGACACATGGTGTAGAAGGCCCGCCATGCGTTCCGTGCCGAAGCCGCCCCCCGGTGAATTGCTCCAGGATGCCACCCGCGCCTACGTGCGCGGATATCGCACGGCGTCCCTCTGCGCCGGCATCACCCAGGGAGGCGTGCATCACGTCGAGACGCTGCGGAGCAAGGGTGCGCCGCCCTCTGAAAGCGCCATCTTCGCGCTGGGCGAGCTGACCCCGGTCTTCACGGGGGCCCTCCTCGCGTTGCTCGTGGACCAGGGCAAGGCACGGCTCGACATGCCCCTGTCCGAGGTGATTCCCCGGTCGCTGCTCGCGGATGCCACGGCGGGCCGCATCACCCTCGAGCAGTTGGCGACACACACGTCGGGCATGCCCCACCTGCCTCCCAACCTGGAGCAGAGCGCCCAGATGATGGAGGACCCCTTCGGCCATTACGACGCGAGACACTTCGGAGAATTCCTCCAGACCTATCAGCCGGAATGGCCGCCGCCGCGCCGCCACGCGCCCTCCATCCTGGGCATGGGTGTGCTGGGCCACGCCCTCTCTCGGCGCGCGGGACTCAACTACGGACACGCGTTGAGGGACCTGCTCTTCAAGCCCCTGGGCATGGCCGACACCACGCTGCGCTTGTCCGAGGAACAGGAGCCGCGCCTGACGGCCGGCCACACGGCGCGAGGCAAACCGGTCCCCCAATGGACCTTCCCCGCCCTGCCGGGAGCGGGCGCCGCCTACTCCACCGCGCCCGACCTGCTCCGCTTCCTCGACGCGAACCTCGGCCGGGGCGACGCGGGCGTCGTGCGTGCCCTGCAGATGACACATGTGCCGCGCGCGGAGGCGAACCTTGGGAAGGTGGGGCTCGGGTGGAGCGTGACGCAGGTGCGCGGTCAGCCGGTGGTGTGGCGCTCCTCCGTCATCCGGGGCTACACCGGCTTCATGGGCTTCGCCGCCGGGGCGGACGCGGGCGTGGTGCTGCTGGCGAACCATGGCTGGTCCTTCTTCTCCGCGCTCCGTGGGCGCATCCCCCTGCAAGCCCCAGGGCTCGAGCTGCTTTCCCGTCTCCTCCCGACGGAGGCACAGGTTCGGCGCCCGATGCCGGGGTGAGTCCGCCACACGCGATTGTCTTTCTCTCGTCGGACGCGGCGAAGCTGAACGCGGTGCTGGACTTCGTGGGTTCTCGCGACACGCGTGCGTTCGTCATCCTCCATGAAGGATGACCAGAAGGTCTACGTGGCCCCAGAAGCCGGCGGGCGCCCGGAAAATGAGCGCCCGCCCTCAGACAACGAAAGCCTGCCTCCAGGAGAGGAACCGTTGCGCGTGCTCAGGGCAAGCGGCGCAGGGGCAGCAAGGCCCGGAGACGTGCGTCCCGCAGGAAAAGCCCCGCCCAGGCGAAAACGGCCACGAGGATGGGGGCGATGAACGGCTCGGACAGGCGCACGTGCGTCGAGGTGGCGCCGCCGAGGTAGCCCGTGACGAGGATGGCGCCCAATACGGCCGTCTGCGGCACCGCGTAGATCACCAGGCAGATGAGCTCGGCGATTCCAATGGCCAGCAACACCGAGCCAGGGTAGCCAGACTTCTCGATTCCCTGGATGGCTTCGGGTGACTGACCCAGCTTCATCGACGCGCTGAAGGCCAGCGTGGCGACGACGAGTCCGGTGAAGATGCGTCCCAGCCAGAGCATCCATCCCTTGGTGGCAGGGGCGGACTGCGTGGAGGCCGGAGAGACGGCGGAGGAAGTGCTCGACATGAGAGAGACGCCCTAGGTGGAAGTGGGACCTGGAAGCCTCGCCGATCTAACGGCCCCCCACACTTCTCGACAAGGGAGAGGGCGCAGCGAACAGGCCCATTCGGGGATGGATGCGCTGTTGACGGAGAGGTTGGCCGCGCGCTCCAATGGCCGTCACCGGGGGTTGTTCCATGACGGTGCTGTACGAATTGCGCCAGCGCATTGACTCACGCTTTCCACTCACCGCCTATGCGGACCCAGCGCCACGCGCATTCCAGCCCGCCGCCCTGCTGGCGTTCGCCACCCGGGTGACGGATGCCTATGCGGCCGACGCCCGGCACCTCGATGAGGGATGCAGCGGCTCCTGGCGAGCCCTGCTGGCCCACGCCTTCGACGTCTACGAAGCCGTCCGGCCCTGCCTGTCCATCCGCTATTCGACGCGCACCGTCTACTCCGGCCCGGAGGACATCGTCGCGGACCTGGAGCGGGGACAGCTCGAAATCAACACCGAGCACTGCGAGCATCCCTTGTGGACGCCAGAGGAGAACTGCGTCTTCCGCATCGTCCATGACGTGATTCCCCATGCCATGTACGCACGGCCCTTCTCGCTGGAGGGAGAAGTGCTCGCCTTCCATGACCACGTCCGCCGGGCCCCCGCGGAGGCGAAGCTGGCGCTGTTCACGGAAATCTTCGGCTATGCCGCCATCCGCTACTCCACCGGCGTGTATCCTGAAACGCAGAAGTGCATTGCCTTCCCGGAGCTGCTCGCGGACTACGAAGCGGGCTTCCTCCCGCCCGCGGGCAATCCCTCCACGCATCCCGGGACGTAAGCCCTTCAAACGTCAGCGGCGGGTCGTCTTCTTGCGCGCGGTCCGCGCCGCCGCCGTGTTGCGCACGAACTGCTTGCCGCGCCGGGTCCCTTCGCGCTTCTTGCGTTCCGTCGCGTGCTTCTGCGCGGGGCTCAGCTGCGCCCAGGCTTTCTTCGGCAGATAGCGGGACGTGGTGCCGCCTTTGCGCGCACGAGCGTCACCTTCTTGTGTCTGCCATTCCTCCTGCGTCCAGGACGTGAGCGACTTCTGCGTTCCGCCACGGCCGCCCCGGTAGCCCCCACCGGCCTTCTTGTATTCGGCCGCCACGAGCTGCGCCTTGCGAGCACTCCACTCCCCTGCCTCCCCACCCTTGCTGCCCCGGAGGATGCGCGCCTTGATGCGCTCGCGCAGCTCCGGCTCCGTGTACCGGCCGCGGGAAGCGGCCTTCCGAGCGGTGGAACGGGAGGCGGTCCCCGCCTTGCGGGTGGTACGGCCACGCAATGACGAGCGAGCCAGCTTCGCGGCAGGGGTGCGTGAGCGCTTCCGGGTGGCCATGTCGTCCTCCTCGCGGTCCGAATACCCGCTCAGGGTGGGAGCGGCACGAGCCATCCGCAAGCGCGCCGGCCCTCTGCCCCCTCAGCGCGGCAACGCCACCATGTCCTCTGGATTCACCGGGACGCCCAGCCGTGAGTACGAGAACACCAGGGACGTCTCGATGCGGCTCACCTCGGGACGGCTGGTGAAGGACGGGATGGTCAGCCGCCGGAGGTGTTCGGTATCGCGACACAAAGGCCGCCGCGCGCCTGCATCAGCACATCCTCTCCGTGGGAAACACCGTGGACCCTTACGAGGGCTACCGAGCCTTTCGCGGCCAGAACGCGGACGCCCGCGCGTTGATGCGTGAGTGTGCCTTTCCGTTGAGCATGGATTCCACAGCCAATGAGTCACCCGTGACACAGTGACTCAAGATTTCACCCCGCAGGAGCGACCAACGCACTGCGACACAGAGGCTCACGACGTAAAATCAGCGCACTGCGTCGTGAGCCCTTGACGCAATACGGCAAGAACATGTGACGACTGGCCTCACTCGTTTTGCCGATAATGCAGGAGGCGCCTTGATTCTGGTCTGTGATTGGCCTACGCGTTGATTCGCGGGTCAATCCGCAGTGGACCCGTCCCCCGAACAGGAGCCCCTCCTCATGCGAAACGCTGTCCGGACACTGGTTCTGGCTGTCGCGGCACTTGGCTTGTGGGCGCACCCCGCGCTCGCGAATACCCAAACACAGACCCGCTATCCCATCGTGCTGGCGCACGGCATGGCGGGCTTCGACTCGCTGTTTGGCGTCTACGACTACTTCTACGGCATTGGCTCCGACCTGCGCTCGGGCGGGGCGACGGTGTACGTGACGAGCGTTCCGCAGTTCAACACCACGGAGCAGCGTGGCGAGGCGCTGCTGGCGCAGGTGAAGGACATCGTCGCGCGCTCGGGCAAGGGCAAGGTGAACCTCATTGGCCACAGCCACGGCGGCCTGGACGTGCGCTACGTGGCGGCGGTGCGCCCGGACCTGGTGGCGTCCGTGACGACGGTGGGCTCTCCGCACAAGGGCGCGGACCTGGCGGACTACCTGCGCGGCAACCTCCGGGGCGGCTCCTTCACGGAGAGCGTGCTGGCCTACTTCGCCAACAACCTGGGCACTGTCCTGGGGCTGCTGTCGGGGAAGACGAACCCGCAGGACGCCATTGGCGCGCTGGCGGCGCTCAGCAAGTCTGGCACGGCGGCGTTCAACCAGAAGTACCCGGCGGGCATCCCCTCCAGCAGCTGTGGCCAGGGCGCCGCGACGGGCACGCAGGGCCAGCGCTACTACTCCTGGTCCGGCACGGACCCCTTCACCAACCTGCTCGACGTGTCCGACTACCCGATGAAGCTGAGCTCGTTCTTCTACAGCGAGGCGAACGACGGCCTGGTCGGCAAGTGCAGCTCGCACTTCGGCACGGTGCTGCGTGACAACTACGACATGAACCACCTGGACGAGGTGAACCAGGTGCTGGGCCTCACCGCCTTCTTCACCAACCCGAAGACGGTGTTCCGCAACCACGCCAACCGCCTGAAGGGGCTCGGCCTATAGACGGCCGCGCGCGAAGGACCGCCATGAAGAACCGCGCCGTCATTCCCGTAGCCGCGCTGTGCGCCCTGCTGGGTGCGGGCGTGTTCTCATGGTGGAAGGCCCAGGCGACGCCCACGCCGCCTGGGCCCGCTGTCGCCGCTGTCTCAGCGCCGGTGCCCTCCGCGCCGCGCGTGGGCACACCGGCGCCGCAACGTGCCGTGCCCACCGCGTCGCCCGCGGACACGACGTCCGCCGCGCCCGCCCTGCCCCCCATGCCGGGCTCGCTCCAGGACACGGAGGAGGATGGCTCGGTGCAGGTGGATGCGTCGGGTCACCTGGTGGTGTCGGCGGACCTGCGGCGCCTGTTCGACTACTACCTTTCCGCGATGGGCGAGGAAGGGCTGCCCGTCATCCGCGAGCGCATCCTCGCCTCGCTGCGGGCCAAGAATCTGCCAGCCGCGGCGATGGAGGAAGCCGTGCGCGTGCTGGATGACTACCTGGCGTATCGCGACGCGGCGCGCACCTTCGCGGCGAACCAGCGGGGCGCGGCGCTGGACGTGGGCGCGCGGTTGGAGTCCCTGCGCGAGCTGCGCCGCGAGCACCTGGGCCCCTGGGCGGAGGGACTCTTCGGTGACGAGGAGCGGGTGGATGCGGTGTCGGTGGAGCGGATGAAGCTCCAGCAGGACACCACGCTGTCGCCCGAGGAGCGCGAGCGCCGCATCGCCGCGCTGGATGAACAACTCCCCGCGGAATACCGCGCCAGCCGCGACGAGGCGCTGCGCCCCCTGCGGCAGCAGGCGGTGGAACGGGAGCTGGTGGAATCCGGTGCGTCGGCCGAGGACCTGCGCCAGCACCGGCTGGCCACCGTGGGCCCGGAGGTCACCGAGCGACTGGAGGCCATGGACCGCGAGGAGGCCGAGTGGAAGCGGCGACTGGCGGAGTTCCGTTCCCGCCGGGAGGCGCTGGGCCAGTCCGAGCCGAACCCCGCCGCGCGTCAGGCCGCCGTGCAGCGGCTGCTGTTCGACTCCTTCACCCCGGAGGAGCGCTTGCGGGTGGAGGCCCTGGACGCCATCGACGCGGCGGCCAAAGCTCCCTGAGCCTCACAGCGCCGGGTAGTCCACGTAGCCCTGCGGGCCCGGCGTGTAGAAGCTCTGGAATTGAGGCGCCGTGAGGTCGGCGCCCTTCCGCATGCGCGACACCAGGTCCGGGTTGGAGATGAAGGGCCGGCCGAAGGAGACCAGGTCGGCCTGCCCCGCGTCGACCGCCGTCTGCGCGCTTTCGCGTGAGAAGCCTCCGTTGACGATGATGGGCCCGCCGAACCCTTCCCGGATGGCCCGCGCCGTCGCCTCGAAGCCTTCGTGGGGATTGGACACCAGGTGCACATAGAGCAGCCCCTTCAGTGACTGGGCCAGTGTCGCGTACTGCTCCGCCACCGCGTCATGTGGCGGGAGGTCGTTGAACGTGTTGTAGGGCGACAACCGGATGCCCACGCGCTCGGCGCCAATAGCATCCGCGCTGGCCCGCGCCACCTCCGCGACGAAACGCGCCCGGTTCTCGGCGCTGCCCCCATAGGCATCCGTGCGCCGGTTGGTGTGCGGATGGAGGAACTGCTCCAGGAGGTAGCCATTCGCGCCGTGCAGCTCGATGGCGTCGAAGCCCGCCTCCACGGCGTTGCGTGCGGCCTGGACAAGCTCCTCGCGCGTGGCGCGCAGGTCCGCGTCCGTCATCGCCTCCGGCACCGGATACGGCTGCAGCCCTTCCGGGTCCGTGTACATCTGCCCTTCGGGACGGACGGCACTGGGCGCGACGATGCGGGCGCCCGCTGGCAGGTTGAGGGGGTGCGCGATGCGGCCCACGTGCATGAACTGGGCGACGATGCGGCCCCCCGCGGCGTGGACGCTCCGGGTGATGCCGCGCCAGCCTTCGACCTGCTCCGCCGAGAAGATTCCCGGGATGCGCGCGTAGCCCAGCCCATTGGGAGAGGGCGCGATGCCTTCGGTGATGATGAGTCCCGCGGACGCGCGCTGCGTGTAGTACTCCCGCATCAAGTCGTTGGGTACGCCGCCCACCGCGCGGCTCCGCGTCATGGGCGCCATCACGATGCGGTTCGACAGGGCGATATTTCCGAGCCGGTAGGAAGAAAAAAGGGCCATGGGGTTGCTCCGCGGAATGGGGACACCGACAATCTGCGCCCGCCAAGGCTGTTGGCCAATGTCATGATTCCGGAAGTACTGTCCGGTCATGCGGACAATGCGCCAGGCAGACCCCAACGCTGTCATCGCCTTCGTCGAGGTCGCCGACCGGAAGAGCTTTCGCGCCGCGGCGCTCGCCCTGGGAGTGCCGAAGTCCACGCTGAGCCAGCGCGTGGCGGCGCTCGAAACGCACCTGGGCGTCCGGCTCTTCTCACGCACCACGCGCAGCGTGACGCTCACCGACATCGGCGCCAGCTACCTGCACGAAGTCGCACCTGCCATCACCGCGCTGCGGGACGCCGAGGCCCTGGTCGGGAAGCTCCAGTCCCACCCGAGCGGACGCTTGCGGATGACCACGCCCTTCGAACTGGGACAAAGCGTGCTCGGCGAGGTGCTCTCCACCTACGCATCCCGCTATCCCGAGGTGCGAATCGAGGCCGACTGCACGGACCGCCGGGTGAACCTGGTAGAGGAGGGCTATGACCTCGCGGTACGCATCGGCCCCATGGATGACTCACGCCTCATCGCGCGCAAGCTCGGGGAGCCTCACCGGCTGGGGGTGTTCGCGAGCCGAGCCTATCTCCAGCGCATGGGCGTTCCTGGCAAGCCGCGCGACCTGGTGAAGCACCGCTGCCTGGCGATGACGGGCTCCCTCACGCCCACCACCTGGAACTTTCGCGGAGACACGCGCGCGACCTCCGTGGGCATCGTCCCCAGCCTGTCCGTCAACAGCTTCCGGGTGCTGGTGGCACTGGCGGAGGCGGACCAGGGACTCGTCCGCCTGTCGAGGATTCACGCCTCCTCCGCCGTCGCCGAGGGCAGGCTCGTCGAGGTGCTCCAGCGGTTCGCGCCGCCGCCCTTGCCCCTCTTCGCCATCTACCCAAGCGCCCGCAACGTCTCACCCGCGGTTCGCGCCATGCTCCAGGTGCTCACGGACTACTTCAAGCAGCCCCCCTGGTCAGAGTAGCGAGCCAGCGCTCACTTCCCAGGGAAGGTGTCGTACTCCACGAGGCCCGGAGTGATGTCGTAGTAGTCCCCCTTGCTGCCCAGGTAGATGTGCGCCTTCTCGCGAATGCCGGTGGGCGACTCCAACGTCCCGGCGCAAATCGACATCTTCGCGGAAGGCGCTTCATCGAACAGCACACTGGAGCCGCACTCGACGCAGAAGCCGCGCCGCACCGTGGGCGAGACGGTGTGCCATTTGAGGCCGTGCTCCTCCGTGAGCCGGAAGCCATCCCGGTCCACGGCCGCGTAGGCCCCGACGTGCCCATGCCATTTTCGGCACTTCGAGCAGTGGCAGTACGTCACCGCCGTCAGCGGCGCGCTCACCTCATACCGCACCGCTCCGCAAAAGCAGCCACCCGTGTTCTTGTTCATGCACTCGTTCTACGACACACGCCACGAGCGAGCGCGTGCAATCCATGAGTCGGGTTCAATCGTCATCATCATCGTCATCGTAGTCCCCGCCCAAGAAGCCAGCGGCCCGCTCCGGCGACGGCACGTTGAAGGTGCAAGTCAGCTCACTGCCATCCCTGTAACGATAGACGTAGCGGCCCGCGGCGAAGTCATCATTCACCGCGTCCAGGGTCACCGAGCCCGCCACCGGCGCGCCCGTCGTTTCGGGAAAGCCCGTCGTCGAGCGTGTCGCCACGCTGGCGAGCCAGTCCACCACCAGCGAGTCCGCCGCCGGCACCAGCCGCCGCCCGTCCTCGTTGGCCAACGCCACCGTCACCGGCCCGCCGCTGACGACGGCTCCACTCACGAGCCGGATGTCCACGCCGAACTGCGTCATGCCCACGGCGCCCTTGGGGTCGTAGCTCAGGTCAATCCAGGTGCCGTGCTGCCCATTCCCGCCGGAGCCATTGCGGATCCACCGGGACATTTCTCCATCGATGGGCCATTTCACACGGGTGCCCAGGAGAGTGCCTTGGCATTCCCCCGTGGCTTCGGTACCGCAAGCCGTGGTGAGCAGGGTGATGGCAATGATTGGAATGACGACACGCATTGAAAATAGAGGCATGGGCGCCATCATAGATGCGACCGCCAGTCCTTCCGAAAAGCGGCCCCCAGCCGCCGTCTTCCATCCGGGATGACGCATTGCATCCTGACGACCGCAAGGGATTGCCTCTCACGGTTTGTCCCCGTCGGCGTGCAAGGCATCCCTGTCGCCCGGTAGCCTTTCACGCCATGCACGAGCAGGAACCCGCAAGGCCCACCGAGGTCGCGCCCCTTCCAGCGTGGGCCGTGTGGCTGGGCGCCACCGGATGGTGGCTGGCGGACGCCCTCTTCTCCGTGAGCCAGGTGCAGCTCCTGCAACGCATTGGCGAGGCGGAGGTCTCCGGGGGCGAGCTGTGGCGCATGTCCCTGGCCAGCGCGCTGCTGCTGGTCGTGGGGGGCCGTGCCACCTTCGTGGTGCTGACCCAGGACCTCATCGGCTCGGCGCGCCGTGGGTGAGTCCGCGCGCGAATCCTGAGATAGTCGTCCCGTATGAAAATCTGGGTCGATGCCGACGCCTGCCCGGGCCCTGTCCGGGACATCATCCTGCGTGCTGGCCAGCGCGTGAAGGTCCACACCGTCTTCGTAGCCAACCGCGCGCTCTCCCTGCCACGGCTGGCCTATGTCTCCAGCGTGCAGGTGGGCGCGGGCCTCGACGTCGCGGACCAGCACATCGCCCAGCAGGCACAGCCGGGAGACCTGGCCGTCACCCAGGACATTCCGCTCGCCGCGCTGCTGGTGCCCAAGGGCGTCGTGGTGCTGGACCCGCGCGGAGAGGTCTTCACCGAGGAGAACGTCGCCGAGCGGCTCTCCGTCCGGAACTTCATGCAGGAGCTTCGGGAGAGCGGCGTGACGACCGGCGGCCCTGACGGCTACTCGGCCCAGGACCGGCAGCAGTTCGCCGCCGCCCTGGACCGCGAGCTGACCCGGCTGGTGAAAGCGGTGCCCAAGTAAAATTCATCCAACCCCTCCGAGCGCGGCGGAGGCATCCTCCTGGCATCCACACCCACCCAGAAAGGTGCTCGATGAACGACAAGAACCCGTCCGCCTCCGCAGCCGCGACGCTCCCCGAGGGCCCCCGCCTCTCCCTGGCCCTGGTGACGAAGGACGCGCCCGCCGCGCTCGACTTCTACACACGGGCCTTCGGCGCCCGGGAGAAGTACCGACTCACCGAGCCGAGCGGGCGCGTGGGCCACGCGGAGATGGACCTGGGCGGCGTGACGCTGATGCTCGCGGACGAATACCCGGAGTACGACATCCTGAGCCCCCAGAGCCGCGGGGGCACGACGTGCTCGCTGAACCTCCGGGTGGATGACGTGGACGCCGCCGCCCAGCGCGCCATCGACGCGGGCGCCACCCTGGAGCGCCCCATCCAGAACGAGTTCTACGGCGAACGCTCGGCGCACCTGAGAGATCCGTTCGGCCATCGCTGGGCCCTCAACGCCCGCATCGAGGATGTCTCCCCCGAGGAGATACAGCGCCGCTTCACGCAGATGCTCCAGGGCTGAGGCGCCGGCCTACTTCCCCAGCGACTTCACGAAGTCCGCGCGCTTCTGCACGGAGTCCTCGTTGTCCAGGCTGAAGCTGCGCGCGAGGCTGAAGTCCTCTCGAAGGAACGTGGCCGTGTCCTCGGCCAGGGCCAGCACGGCCTTGCGCCGCTTGGGCGCCAGCGGCTCGAAGGTGTGGAACACCACGTCGTCCGCCTTCGGGTCGAACTCCCACAGCCCCACCAGCCGCTCCGCGTCCAGCACGGGGCGGACGAAGATGTGGGCGGCCTCGCCCAGGGTGCCGCCCTTCGCGGAGCCCCACGTTGGAACCTCGATGCCATGGTGCTTGGGGTCCGTCACCCAGGCGGGCCCGCCATGCGACGAGACATACAGGTCATGCGCGGGCAGCAGGGACACGGACGTGGCCGCGGGGACCTTCTCTCGCAAGGCAGCCAGGACGTCCTCGGGCACATAGGCCGCCTCCGAGTACCCCTCCACGGCCACCCGCACCAGCCCCGCCCGCGCCACGGCCGCCTTCGCGTCCCGCTGCGAGAAGGCCGACCACGCCGCGAAGTCCTCCACCGTCGCCGGACCGAACTGGCGGAAGAAGATGGCCGCCAGCCGCGCGTTGCGCTCCTCCGCCGCGGCGGGCACCTTGGCCCCGGTGAAGGGGTTGCGAGCCGTCAGCCGCCAGAGGTAGCGCTCCGTGTCCAGCCGCCCCCCCTCCGTGCGGCGCTCCACCTTGCCCTCGAACTCCAGGTGGCGCAGCGCGGGCGGCAGCGTCGAGGACAGGCCCACCTTCTTGCCCACCTCGCCCAGGCTGCGCACCACGCCCGCGGGCATCGCCTTGCGCAGCGCGTCCGTGGACAGCGGCCCCTTGCGCAGCGCCACCAGCGCGGCCTCGGCCACGTCCGCCAGCTCCTTCGCGTCCAGGCCCACCTTCTCGTGCTCGCGGTCGGCCCGCTTGCGGTACGCCTCCTCGGCCACGCGCAGCACCAGGGGCACGTGGGCGCGAGGCACCAGGTAGATGCAGCCACGCACCGCGGGAACCACCTGGAGCTGGGACGCCTCCGCCGCCGCGTCCAGGTCCGCCCGCCGCAGCCCCGGCGCTCGGGCCCTCACCGCCAGGTACACGTCCACGCCACCCAGCGTCCGCACCCAGCCGGTCGCGGCGACCACCTCCTCCAGGCTCCCCTTCAGCGGCTCCGCGAGCCCCTGCGTCCGCAGCCAGTGCGCACGGGCGCGGGCCAGGGTGATGCTCAGAGCGGAATCAGCGGATGCGGCGGCCTTGCGAGCCATGGTGTCTCCTCCTCCGTCCCCTCTAGTGCGATGGGCCCCGGCTCCACCAGGGGCACCGCGTGCGAAACCAGCCTGAACGGAGCGCGAGACTGTAGAGCCAGGAACGCCCGGCCCCGGGTGAACGCGTACACCCCTGGCCGCCCTAGGGCTTCCGGATTACCTGGAGGCCATGCCTACCCTCGTCCTCGTCCGACACGGTCAGTCGCTGTGGAATCAAGAGAACCGCTTCACCGGCTTCGTCGACGTCCCCCTCACCGACCAGGGGCGCCAGGAGGCCCGGCGCGCGGCGGAGGCGCTGAAAGGGATGGAGTTCGACGTCGCCTATACGTCAGCGCTCATCCGGGCGCAGGAGACGCTGTCCATCCTCCTGGACTCGTTGGGACAGCAGGTACCCACCATCCGGGACGCCGCCCTCAACGAGCGCAATTACGGCGACCTGCAGGGACTCAACAAGGCGGACGCCGCGAAGCGTTGGGGGGACGCGCAAATCAAGAAGTGGCGCCGCTCCTTCGACGTGCCGCCCCCCAACGGCGAGTCCCTGGAGATGACGGCGAAGCGCGTGTTGCCCTTCTATGAGCGCGCCATCGCCGGGGACCTGCGCCAGGGAAAGAACGTGCTGGTGGTGGCCCACGGCAACTCCAACCGTTCCCTGGTGATGAAGCTGGACAACCTCACGGGGGAGCAGGTGGTGGGGCTGGAGCTGGCCACCGGGGTGCCGCTCGTCTACGAGATGTCGCCGGACGGAGAGGTGCTATCCAAGCGCACCGCGTCCCCCTGACTCAGGTGAAGGCACAGGGGGGCTACCCATCCCCCCTGGAGTCATGGGATACGCACGGCGGCGCGAGGACGGCTCAGGCCGCTCCAGGGGGAACTTCCGTGGTCCGGAGGCAGGCTGCACGCCCTACCGCGTCCGGTTGAATGTAACCGGCCCCGGCGCGTCAGATGCTCCGAGCACATGAAAGGACGCTCCCCCATGAAGGCCCTGATCACCTCCCTCGCTCTCCTCTTCGCCCTTCCCTCCCTTGATGCCCACGCCCAGGCGGAGATGCGCCGTCCGCACGGTCCGCCGCCGGGCCAGCCCATGCCGCAGCCGCACCATCCGAACCAGCCCAGCTACCCGCCGCAGCACTCCGGCAGCCAGGTGGTGGTGGACCGGCGGGAGTTGAACGAGCGCCTGGACCGGCTGGAGAAGCTGCTGAAGGAAGCCGAGCAGCGGATGAACCGGCAGGAGCGCAACAAGTTCCGCAACGCCAAGGAGACGCTGAACTCCGTGCAGGACCTGGTGAACAGGGCGCCGCTGCTGGCCACCGTCCTCCCGCCGCCGCCGCCCATGCCGCCCCCGCAGCCGGCGGTGCGGCCCATCTCGGACAGCGAGCTGCGCCGCATCCACTCTTCCATCTCCCTGCAGACCTTCGCCGAGGACAAGATGCGCGTGCTCGTCTCGGCGGCCCAGCACCACTACTTCCTGGTCTCCCAGGTGGGCCAGCTCCTGGGCAACTTCCAGTTCACCCAGGACAAGCTGGCGGTGGTGCGCGAGCTGAAGCCGTACATCCTGGACCCGCAGAACAGCCACATGCTCTACAGCCACTTCTCCTTCTCCAGCGACAAGAAGCGGCTGGACGAGATTCTCTCGCAGCGCTGAGCCGCGCGGGCCGACACGTAGACAGCAGGACTCCGGGCGTCGCGGGAAGTGCTCCCGCGGCGCCCGTCGCGTTCTAGAATGAGCACACCGGTCCGCGCGGGAAGAGACGTCCCGCCGGGACGGGCGTGAAGGCGCGCTCCATGGCCTCCGCGGCCTCCGCCAGCGAGCCATGCGACGCCTCGATTCGGGCGAAGCGCGTCCGCATCCGGTCCAGGATTCCCGCGGGCAGCAGCCGCCGCGCCATGGGGAACACCTGCGCCTCCTCCACCCCGGTGTGCCCCCGGTACAACCGCAGCCAGTCGTCGGCCGCGTCGAGCATGCGCGAGGGGTCCGTCTCCCCGCCACGCAGCATCGTCTCCGCCGCGCAGAGCATGGCCACCGCGTGCTCGCTGCCGGTGCCGTGCTCGCCGGACACCTGGGCCAGCAGCCCGGGCGCCAGCGGCAGCCGGTGCGCCACCATCGTCTGGAAGAGCACCATCTCCTTCGCGTGGTGGCTGCCATCAACGAAGGTGAGGAAGAAGTTCGCGGCGCGCAGGAAGAGCGAGGCCGAGACGAACTCCCCATCGCGGCCCTTCGCCACCGCCCGCTCCAGGACCTCCAGCACGCGCTGGATATGGCGGTGCTCCTGGTTCAACACGTCCAATGCATCCATGACCGACCCCTTCACACCGTGCGGGAAAAGCGGGGGCGCTCCGTCCCCGCGAGATACGCGTCGAACACCATGGCCACGTTGCGGACGAAGAGCCGCCCCATGGGCGTCAGCTCCAGCTGCGAGCCCGTGCGCGTCACCAAGCCGTCGTCCTCGAACGCGCGCAGCCGAGCCAGCTCCGGCGCGAAGTAGTCGGCGCCGTCCGGCCCCAAATCCACCCAGAAGTTGCACATGAGCCGGGTGATGACCGCGCGGCGGCGCTGGTCGTCCGCTGTCAGCGACAGGCCGCGCTCCGTGGCCAGGCAGCCCTGGGAGACGCGCTCGTAGTAGCGCGGCAGCGCGCGGACGTTCTGCGCATATGCGCCGTCCACGTCGCTGATGCCAGTGCTGCCAATGGCCACCACGTCCAAGGCGGCCTTGATGGTGTAGCCCTGGAAGTTGCGGCCCAGCCGGCGCTCGGCCTGCGCGCGCGCCAGCTCGTCCTCTGGCACCGCGAAGTGGTCCATGCCAATGGGCCGGTAGCCCGCGGAGACGAACGCCGCGTAGGCGGAGCGGAACAACTCCAGCTTGGCGCGCCCGCTTGGAATGGCCTCCGCGGGCATGCGCCGCTGGTGCTTCAGCACGTCGGGCATGAACGCGAAGGAGTAGACGGCCAGCCGGTCCGGCCGCATCGACAACACCGTGTCCAGCGTGCGGGCCCACCCTTCGGCGTCCTGGTGCGGCAGGCCGTAGATGAGGTCGAAGTTCACGCCCTTGAAGCCCAGCAGCCGCGCGTGCTCCAGCAGCGCCCGCGTCTCTTCCGGGGACTGGATGCGGTTGGTGACCTCCTGCACGCGCGCGTCGAAGTCCTGCAGGCCCATGGACACGCGGTTGAAGCCCAGGCTCCGAAGCAGCGTGAGCTGGCCGGGCGTCGTCACGGCCGGGTGGATTTCGATGGCCACCTCCGCGTCCTGCGCGATGCGGAAGCGGCGGGTGAGCGCCGTCCACAGCCGTTCGAGCTGCCGCTCATCCAGGAAGGTGGGCGTGCCTCCGCCCCAGTGAATCTGGGACAGGGAGCGCCGCCAGCCGAGCCGCTGCACCACCAGGTCCAGCTCCATCTCCAGATGGTCGATGTACTGGTCCGCCGCAGCCCGGTCACGGCTGATGACGACGTTGCAGCCGCAGTACCAGCAGAGGCTGCGGCAGAAGGGCAAGTGCACGTAGAGCGACAGCGGCTCGGCGCGCTCCCGGTTGCCTGCATGCTCGAGCCGCTCCACCAGATGCTCCGGACCGAAGTCCTTCCGCCACTCGGGCGCCGTGGGGTAGCTGGTGTAACGAGGGCCGGAGACGTCGTACCGGCTCAGCAGGGCTTCGGGCGGCGTGGGGACTTCCTGGCGGGGGGGCTCCATCTCACCGCGTCACCACTCCAAGCCTCGTGCCAGGATCATCCAAGGCGGGGGGGAGGAGGAAGTCGCGCAGGCCTTGCGGCCCCATCCACCCACGGCGCAACGCCTGCGCCGTGGCGCCCCTGAGCGGGGGCACCTTGCCCTAACCTCCCGTGGGGGCAGGTCCCAGGAAACGGGCTTCCATGCGCTTCACTTCACCGGAGGCCGAGTCCGCCACCTCGACGGTGAAGTGGAATGGAAGCTCCGTTCCGCTGCGGTCCACGGTGATGAACAGCGGCACCCGGAAGCTCTCCAGCGAGGCGAGCGTCACCTGCGCCTGTGGCACCACCACCTTCGCGGGCACGGGACTGTCCACGCGGATGGTGAGCACCGTCTCGGAGGGGTTCTTGTTCACCAGGTGCAGCTCGAACTGGTTGCGCACCGTGCCCTGCTCGACGACGTAGGGCATGCCCTGGAAGCGCAGCAGGTTCGCCTCGAAGGGCACGCGCCGCACGAGGCTCAGCGTGAGGCCCACCACCGCCACCAGCATCAACGCGCCGTAGATGAACAAGCGGGGCCGGAGCACCCGCCGTGGCTGCCCGTCCAATCCGTTGAGCGAGTCATAGCGGATGAGCCCACGCGGCCGGCCCAGCTTGTCCATGACGCCGTCGCACGCATCCACGCACTGCGCGCACGCAAGGCAGTCCATCTGCAAGCCATTGCGGATGTCGATGCCCGTGGGGCACACGGCCACGCACTTGAAGCAGTCCACGCAGTCGCCGCGCGGAGGTGCTGCCGCACCAGGAGGCACCTTGAGCAGCCGCCCCCGAGGCTCACCGCGCCGCGTGTCGTAGCCGACGATGAGCGAGTCCCGGTCCTGCATCGCGGACTGGAGGCGGCCATAGGGGCACACCACCACGCAGAGCTGCTCACGAAACCACGCGAAGTTGAAGTACAGCGAGCCCGTCACGGCCATGGCCCAGGTGAAGGCCACCGGCGAAGCCACCGGGCCATCGGCCACCATCGCGACGAGCCCTCCCGCCGAGACGAAGAGGCTCAACGCCGCGTGGGAGATGAGCAGCGACACCGCGACGTACGCGCCATGCTTGAGCACCGCCCGCGCCACGCGCACGGGCGTCCACGGCTCCTTCGCGGCCTTCAGCCGGCGCTCCCGGGGCCCATCGAAGAACCGCTCGATGGGGCGATAGAGCGCCTCCAGGAACACCGTCTGGGGACACGCCCAGCCGCACCACACGCGCCCCAGCCATGCGGTGAAGAACAGCAGGCCGAAGCCCACCGACGTCAGCAGGAACAGGACGCGCCAGAAGTCCTGCGCGTTGTACGTGCCACCGAAGAGGTAGAAGCGGCGCGCCGCCACGTCCAGGTGCACCGCCGGGTGGCCCCCCACCTCCACGAGTGGCAGGGCCAGGTAGATGGCGATGAGGACCGCGAAGCCCACCCGCCGCCGGGTGATGAACCGGCCGCGCACGTCCGCCGGGTGGAGCGCCAGCCGCGAACCATCCGCGTGGATGGACGTGAGCTGGTCGATGCGCGGGCCATCCCGCTGCGGTGCCGCCGACATGACTGCATCCTCTCCGTGAGCTATGGCTGCTCGGGCTCGCCCTGCGGCTCCTTGCCGCCGGGCGCATTGGTACCTTTGAGCGTGAGCAGGTAGGCAGTGACGGCCTTGACGCGCTCGGCGCCCAGGGTGCGCTCCCACGCGGGCATGCCCTTGGCCACCACGCCGTCCGCCACGACCTTGTGGATGGCCATGGGCCCACCACCGTGCATCCAGTACGCGTCCGTCAGGTTGGGACCGATGGAGCCCTGTCCCTGCGCGCCGTGACAGGCCGCGCAGTTCGCCTGGAACACCTGCTTGCCGCTGTCCAGGGAGGCCGGGTCCTTGGCCAGCGCGAGCAGCGTGTCGTCGGACGCCGGGGTGTTCCCGGACGCGCGCTTCGCCACCTCCGCGGACTCGGCGGCGTACTCACCGAGCTGCCCGGGCCCCGCCTCTGCGATGTGGTACCAGAACCAGTACCCCGCGCTGAAGATGATGGACGTCCAGAGGATGAACAGCCACCAGTTGGGCAGGTGGTTGTCGTGTTCCTCGATGCCGTCATAGACGGAGTGCAACAGCGGCTTGTCACTGCTCATGGCCGCCCTCCCCCTTCTCGCTCAGCGGCATCCGCGCGAGCGTGTCGAAGTCCCCGCTGCGCCGCGCCACGAACACCCAGGCGACGACGCCGAGGAACACCGCGATGAACAGGACCAAGGCGAAGAGGGGCAGCTCGGTGAGCGACATCCCCTGATAGAATTGCTTGTACATCAGCGGCCCTCCTCACTGGCGATGGTGGCGGCAGGCAGACGGTCCGGCGGCCCGGGCGACTTCTCCGGCGGCGCGGGCAGGTCCTGCGGCCCACGTCCCAGGCGCTGGAGGTAGGAGATGATGGCCACCATCTCCGAATCCCACGCCACCTGGACGCCCTGCGCCGCCAGGTCCGCGGTGATGCCCTCCGCCTGTGTCTTCTGTCGCGCCTCGGCGCTGTCCACGTCCGCGTTGCTGTACGGCACGCCCAGCCGCTGCATCAGCGCGAGCTTCTTCGGCGCGTCCTTCACGACGATGCGCTGCTCGGCCAGCCACGGGTACGGCGGCATGTTGGAGCCGGGGCTCGTCGCCCGAGGGTCCATCATGTGCGTGTAGTGCCAGAGGTTCGGGTACTTGCCGCCCAGCCGGTGCAGGTCCGGGCCGGTGCGCTTGCTGCCCCACTGGAAGGGGTGGTCGTAGATGAACTCCTCCGCGCGGGACACGTCGCCGTAGCGCTGCGTCTCCGCCACGAAGGGGCGAATCATTTGCGAGTGGCAGGTGTAGCAACCCTCGCGGACGTAGAGGTCACGCCCCTGGAGTTCCAGCGGCGAATACGGCTCCTGCGCCTGGCCGTGCGCCGGCACGGCCTGCTTGAGCATGATGGTGGGCAGCAGCTCCGCCACACCGCCAATCAGGATGGCGATGAGCGTGAGCACCGTGAACGCCAGCGGCTTGCCCTCGATGAGGCCAAACCACGACGGACGGCCTGCTTCACGGTCCCTGCGGGTGACAATCCAGGCGAACTCGCCCAACGCGATGATGGCGCCCATCAGCACCACCGCGCGCACTGGCTTCGCCCAGCCGAGGAACATCGTCACGGTGAGGATGGCGATGGCGAACACCAGCGGCCGGCCGGTGACGACCTGCACCCAGCCGGGCGTCGGGGCCTTGGCGGGGACGGGCTCGGCGACGGGCGTGGGCGCGGGCGGCTCCACGACGACGGTGGTCTCCCCGTCCACGGCCTTGCCAGCGCGGGCCGTCTTCCACAGGTTCCACGCCATCATGATGAAGCCCACCAGGTACATGGACCCGCCGACGAAGCGGACGATGTACATGGGCCGGATGGCCAGCAGCGTCTCCACGAAGTTCGGGTAGAGCAGCGTGCCGTCGGGGTTCGCCGCGCGCCACATGAGGCCCTGCGTGACGCCGCTGATCCACATGGAGACCATGTAGAGGAGGATGCCCACCGTCCCGAGCCAGAAGTGCGCGTCCGCCGCCTTGGGCGAGTGCAGCTTCGTGCCGTACAGCCTGGGCACCAGCCAGTAGAACATGCCGGCCGCCATGAAGCCGTTCCAGCCCAGCGCGCCGCTGTGGACGTGGCCGACAATCCAGTCCGTGTAGTGGCCCAGCGCGCTCACCGACTTGATGGACAGCAGCGGCCCTTCGAAGGTGGCCATGCCGTAGAAGGTGACGCCCGCGATGAGGAACTTGAGGACGGGGTCCTCGCGCAGCTTGTACCAGGCGCCCTTCAGCGTGAGCAGGCCGTTGAGCATGCCGCCCCACGACGGCGCCCACAGCATGACGCTGAAAATCATGCCCAGCGACTGCGCCCAGTCCGGCAGCGCCGTGTAGAGCAGGTGGTGCGGACCGGCCCAGATGTAGATGAAGACCAGGGCCCAGAAGTGGATGATGGACAGCCGGTACGAATACACCGGCCGCTCCGCCGCCTTGGGCAGGAAGTAATACATGATGCCCAGGATGGGCGTGGTGAGGAAGAAGGCGACGGCGTTGTGGCCGTACCACCACTGCACCAGCGCGTCCTGGACACCCGCGAAGACGGAGTAGCTCTTCAGCCCCGACAGCGGCAGCGCCAGGCTGTTGACGATGTGCAGCACCGCCACCGTGACGATGGTCGCGATGTAGAACCAGATGGCGACGTAGAGGTTCTTCTCGTGGCGCTTCGCCAGCGTCCAGAAGAAGTTGATGGCGAAGACGACCCAGATGACGGCGATGGCCACGTCGATGGGCCACTCCAGCTCCGCGTACTCCTTGGAGGTGGTGAAGCCCAGGGGCAGCGAAATCGCCGCCGCGACGATGATGAGCTGCCAGCCCCAGAAGTGGATTTTCGAGAGCAGGTCCGACGCCATGCGCGTCTTCAACAGACGCTGCGTGGAGTAGTAGATGCCCGCGAACATCATGTTGCCCACGAAGGCGAAGATGACCGCGTTCGTGTGCAGCGGGCGCAGGCGGGAGTAGGTCGTGTAGGGGATGCCCAGGTTCGCCTGCCACCAGGCGAGCTGACTGGCCACCAGCGCCCCTACCGCCATTCCCACGATGCCGAACAGCACCGACGCGATGATGAAGCGCCGGACCGTGGTGTCGTCATAGATGATTCGTTGCTGATGCACGGCTTCACTCCTGGGAAGCGGAGGGCGGAGGCTCGGGAGCGCCAGGCGCCGGAGCGGCGCTGTCGTCTTCGAGCGGGAAGAGCGAGAGCCGGTCGGCGTGCTCATGGTCGCGGTGGCGCACGCTGTAGACGAACAGCAGCACCGAACTGGCGACGAGCATCAGGCTCACGAAGACCTGGAGGACGAGGACGTTCATGCCGGCACCTCCCGGAGCGGCGGCGTGGGCGTGGCGGCGGCGCGCTCGCGTGAGGCGGACAGCCACCACACCGTGAAGAGCACGGTGGCCAGACTGGTGGCGGGCATGGCCACGGCGGCGCGCAGGGGCGTCATCCAACCCGCGAGGCACACGGCGACGGCCACCACGTTGTAACCCACCGCCAAGGCCAGCAGCCGGCGCACCACCTGGCGCAACCGGGCCGACAACCGCAGTGCCTCGCGGATGGCGCCCAGGCCTTCGCCCAGGAGGAAGAAGTCGCTCTTGCCCGGCATCACCGGCCGGTCGATGGCGGGTGTACCCGCGCAGAGGGCTCGCTCGAAGGCGAGGCTGTCGTTGACGCCGTCGCCCAGGTACAGCGTGTCCGCCGCGTCCAGCTTCGCGACGGCCTCGGCCTTCTCCTCTGGACGCTGACCACTCAGGGTGTGCTGGGTGGGAATGCCCAGCGCGGCTGCCATGTCATTCACGCGCCCCTGGCTGTCCCCCGAGATGAGCCACACCTCGCGGCCTTCATCCTGGAGCGCCTGGACCTCGCGGCGCGCGTCGGGACGTACCGACTCCCGGAGCTGGAAGAAGGCCACCGGCACGCCGTCCCGCGTGAGGACCGGGCCCGCCGCGAGGCCCGAGCCGGAGAGGAGTACCTCCACACGCGCGCTCGGCCTGGGGGGGCGGCTCGAGGCATTGCCCCACTCCCCCAACACGCCCTCCGTGGGCTCGCGCTCCGGCAGCCATGTGTCCACCGTACGCGCCTCGGTGGCCCAGTCCGCGCGGCCCAGCCGCCAGCGCACGCCGTCTCGATTCAGCTCCAGCCCCTGGCCCGCGAGCTCCGACACACGCGCCTCCGAGTTGAAGCGCGCGCCTTCCCGAGCCAGCGCGGCCGCGAGGCAGCGACTGGCGGGGTGGTTGCTGCGCGACACCAGGTCGAAGGCGATGTCGCGCGACGCGGGCGTCAACCCCGCCACGGCGGCGCGGTCCACCAACTCCAGCCGCCCCAGCGTCAGCGTCCCCGTCTTGTCGAAGAGCACCTTTCGCACGCGGGGCAGCCGGTCCAGCAGGTCCGTGCTCCGGATGAAGAAGCCGCCACGGCGCAGGCGCGCCTGGACCAACTCGTAGGCCAGCGGCGTGGCGATGCCGATGGCGCACGGGCACGTCACCACCAGCAGCGCCACCGCCACCTCCAGCGCCTTGTCCGGCCCAGCGGGCCACCACAGCGCGAGCCCCAACGCGGAGACGAAGAGCACCGTGACGACCCAGCGGCGCGACACGCGGTCCCAGAAGCGGGTGTGCAGCGCGGGGCCTCCCGCCTCGGTGGGCGCCCGGCGAAGCAACGCCACCAGCGGCGAGTCGGTGAAGGCCTGCTTCGCCTGGACACGCACGGCCTCGCGCCCGGCGTTGAACGCGCCGGCGGGCAGCGCACCACCCTGCCCCACCGCGCGCTCACCGGGCTCGCCCGTAATCCAATCCGTGGACACTCGGGCGCCCGAATCGAGAAGCAGCGCGTCCACCGGCACCAGGTCCCCCGGCGCAATCACCAGCACGTCGCCGTCGGCCACCTCGGCGGCGCGCACGGTGGCGAGCCGTGTGCCCTCCTCCCTGCGCACGAAGAGCCCTTCCGCCCCGTCGTCATCCAGCAGGAAGCGTCGGTTGCGCTCCAACACGCGCTGCTGGAGCCACCGCCCCACCAGCATCAAAGTGACGAAGGTATTGAGCGTGTCGAAGTACGCCAGGTCGCCGCGCCCTCCGCGCGCCTGCGCCAGCGACATGCCGAACACCAGCAGGATGCCCAGGGCAATGGGCAGGTCCAGGTGGAGCACGCCGCGCCGGAGTCCCTGGAGCGCGGAGCGGAAGAAGGGCCAGCCGCCCACCACCACGACGGCGGACGACAGCCACAGGCTCAGCCGCGTGAAGAGGCGGAAGACATCACCATCCTCCGGCGTGAGCCCCACGTAGAAGCTCACCGAGAACAGCATCACGTTCATCGACAGCGCGGCGCAGATGCCCAGACGGATGGGCAGGTCCAGGCTCGTGCGTTCCGGGCGCTTGCGGCTGGGTCCGAAGAGGTAGCCAAAGCCCTCCACGCCGCGAAGGAACTCCGCCACGTCGAAGGCGCCGCGCCGCCACAGCATTCGCACCTTGCCCAGGGCCGGGTCCACCGTCAGGCCTGCCCCGCCCTGTTGCCGGCGGAACAGCTCGTTCATCAGCCACACGCATGCGGCGCAGTGGATGCCCTGCACGTCCAACTCGAGCGCACACAGTGGACCGGGAATGGCCTCGGCGCGGCTGATGAGCGGCTCCAGCCACGCGAACGCGCGTTCCTTGCGCGGCTCAGGCGCCGGCGCCGTCTTTCCTTGCGCGAGCTGGTAGTAGCGCGTGAGCCCCTGCCCCACGAGCAGACCGTGCACGGCTTCGCACCCCACACAGCAGAAGTCGCGCGCCGCGCTCCCAGAAGGAACGGGACTGCCGCAGTGGAGACAGGCGGCCGGAGCAGGCTCCGATGGCGTGGAGGCAGGCATTCACGATGTCACCTTGCGAACGGCATGCCTGTTGCGATGCACCGCGTTCATGTCGCCCGAACCGGCCGCACTCGCCTCGCTGCTGCACACCACCGCCCCCACCGTCATCGCCGGCGCACTGGGCGCCTTCGTGGTGGGGCTCACGGGAAGCGTGCATTGCCTCCTCATGTGCGGACCGCTGGCCTGCGCGGGCCTGCCCGGTGTTCCAGGCCCGGAGCGGCGCCGGGCCGTCGTCGCCTACCAGGGAGCGCGCCTGGGCGCCTATGCCCTCGTGGGCGGCGCACTGGGCCTGCTGGGCGGAGGCGTCACCCAGGCCCTGGCGGTCTCCACGCGCCCCTACCTTCCCTGGCTGATGGCGGTGGCGCTGGTCGCGTCCGCGCTGGAGCTGGGCAAGCGCCTGCGCCCGCTGCCAGGCATGGCGAACCTCGCGCGGCATGTGACGCGCTGGGGCGCAAAGTTTTCGTGGACGGGCCGCGCGAGCGCAATGGGTGCGGTCACACCGCTGCTGCCCTGCGGCCTCCTCTATGGCGTCTTCGCGGTGGCGCTGGCGACGGGTTCCTTTGGAGGTGGAGCGCTGGTGCTCGCCGCGTTCGCGCTCGGCGGCCTGCCCGCCCTGCTGGGGGCGCAGCTTCAGGCGGCCCTGTGGAAGCACCGCCCGAAGTGGATGTCGCTGCTGCTCCAACGGGCGGTGCCCCTGGCCGCGGCCGCGGTGCTCATCTACCGCGCCGTGGGCACCACCAGCGGCGACCCGAGCTGCCATTGAGCGCCCTGCCACGGTCCCGCGCGCCACACCACGGCCGGTCTCAACCGCCGCGTCGCTTCGAGCCGCGCCGCCCACTCGAAGCAGCCGGCTCCTTCGGCAGGTGCCGCAATCCCATCCACCCGAGCGCCGCGACGTGGCGCGCGACGTGGTCAATGGTGAAGGAGCGCCCGTCCTCCGCCCACCACTGCCCCACCTGCGTCACCATGCCCACCAGCGCGTTCGCATAGATGGGCGCGACCTTGGGGTTGTAGCCGGCGTGCTCGAACTCGCTCTTGAAGATGTCCGCGACCCGCAGCGCGAGGTCGTCGATGACGCGCGTCAGGCCTCGCCGTCCAGCCGCGAGCGGTGAATCGCGCGTCATCACCGCGAAGCCCGCGGGCTCCTCCTTCGCGTACGTCATGAAGGCCAGCACCGCCCGTTCGAACCGTTCGCGAGGCGTACCCGTGGCGATGCTCTCCGACACGCGCGTCACCAGGTCATCCATCTCCCGGTCCACGATGGCCGCGTAGAGCCCCTCCTTCGCACCGAAGTGCTCGTAGACGATGGGCTTCGACACGCCCGCCTGGTGGGCGACCTCCTCGATGGAGGTCGCTTCGTAACCCTTCGAGGCGAACACACCTCGTCCCACCGCCATCAACTGGACCCGGCGGTCGGCACCCGACAGTCGCTTCTTCGTCGCCACGTTGACCTCTAACCTACCCAACAGTAACTTACTCAACCGGAACCTACCAACTGGT
Source organism: Myxococcus sp. NMCA1 (assembly GCF_026810205.1). Taxonomy (NCBI): domain Bacteria; kingdom Pseudomonadati; phylum Myxococcota; class Myxococcia; order Myxococcales; family Myxococcaceae; genus Myxococcus; species Myxococcus sp. NMCA1. The sequence goes on from NZ_CP113950.1 coordinate 7,095,039, forward strand.
AACTCTCCGGTGGAGTTGGAGCCCCTCATGTATCCCGTCTCTCGCCGAGCCGTCTTGCCCGACGCAGCCGAGTTCAACGTCCTCGCCGTCCTCGAATCGCAGGTCCGGTCCTGAGCGCCCAGGTCGCGGAGAAGCCGAAGCTGCGGGGTGTCCTCCATCAGTTCGCCGCCACGGGGGCGCTTGGAGCGGGCCTGGTGCTGGTCTCGATGGCCCCGACCGACCGGGCCGCGACAGCCGCCGCCGTGTTCGCCGTCAGCCTGGTGGTGTTGTTCGCGGTCAGCGCGACCTACCACCGGGTGAACTGGTCCACGCGCGGGAGGACGTGGATGCGGCGCATGGACCATGCCTCCATCTTCATCCTCATCGCGGGCACCTATACGCCCGTCGCGCTGCTGGGCATCTCCGGGGCCGCGGGCAACCGCCTGCTGCTCCTCATCTGGGCGGGCGCGCTCGCCGGCGTCCTTCAGTCGCTGTTCTGGATACAGGCCCCCAAGGTGGTGACGGCGGCGTTGGCCGTCGCGGTCGGCTGGACGCTGGTGCCGTACTTCGATGAAGCACGGCAAGCCCTCACGGGCAGCAACCTGACGCTCATCCTCGCGGGAGGCGTCGCCTACACGGCAGGCGCCCTCGCCTATGCCCTGAAGCGGCCGAACCTCCGGCCCGGCGTCTTCGGCTACCACGAGATGTTCCACGCGTTGACACTGGTCGGTGCCGCGCTCCACTTCACGGTCGTCCTGCGGCTCGTCCGCGCCGCGACCCTGTAGACAGAGGAATGTCGAGGCCAGGGCGCTGGTCACCAGACAACTCGAGCCGGCTCGTCCGGCCGCTTGACTAGAATCTGGCTCTAGAATCAGATTCTAGTCATGGAGCGAAAACGTCGCAGCGCGACCGGCGAACAGAGCCGTCGTGCCATCCTGGATGCCGCGCTGGATTGCTTCTCCCGGCTTGGCTGGGCGGCGACGACCATCGAGGACATCCGCAAGGTCAGCGGCGCCAGCGTGGGCAGCGTCTACCACCACTTCGGTGCGAAGGAAGGCATCGCGGTGGCGCTCTATATCGACTGCCTGCGCCTCCATCAGGAGTCGTTGCGGGCTCGGCTGGAGCGGAAGCACGACGCGGAAGCCTTCGTGCGCACCATCGTCACCCACCACATCGCCTGGTCCCGGGAGCACCCAGAGGCCGCCCGCTATCTCCTGCGCATGCGCCGTGAGGAAGCCGTGGCCGCGGCCGAACAGGAGATTCAATCCGCGACGGGCGACTTCATCCGGGAAGGCTTCAGCCGGCTGAAGACCTACGCACAGTCGGGCGAGCTGCTGCCACTGCCTCCGGCCGTCTACTTGCCGCTGATGCTTGGCCCCGCCCAGGAGCTGCTACGTGCCTGGGCCAACGGCCACGTGGAGCTCAAGGCAGGCATCGAGAAGGTCCTCGCCGATGCCGCCTGGCGATGCCTGCGTCCGGAGACAGCCCCCTCCAGGAAGGTGCCGTGATGCAGGATGACGCCCTGCCCTCTCCCGTCACGACGTCCTCACCGGAGGTCGTCCAGATTCCCGCCCGGGATGGGCTTCCCCTCGCCGCGACGGTGTACCAGGGGCGCCAGGACAATGGCGTCGTCGTCCAGATCAATCCCGCGACGGCCGTGCCACGCAGGTACTACGACGCCTTCGCCCGGTTCCTCGCGGGCCGTGGCTTCACGGTCGTCACGTATGACTACCGGACCATGGGGGACTCGGTCGTCGACGCGTCCCTGCGCAACCAGGCCCGCTTCCAGGACTGGGGCGAGTTGGATACGCCAGCCGTCGTAGACTGGGTGACAGCCCGGTTTCCCGCGCACCGGCTCGCCGTCGTGGGCCATTCGGCGGGCGGACAGATGCTGGGGCTTGCGGAGAATGCCTCGCGCATCCAGGCCGTGTTGCTGATTGGCTCACAGCACGGCTGGTGGCGGCACTGGCCTCTCCACCAGGCGCTGCCCCTGGCGGCCATCTGGTACGTCGCGCTGCCCGTCTCCGTCGCGGTGCTGGGCTACTTCCCGGGCCGCGCCGTGGGCTCGCAGGACGTTCCGGGAGGCATCGCCAAACAGTGGGCGCGCTGGTGCCGCAACCCGAACTACGTCTCCGACGACAATGGCGCGCCGCTGCGGCCGTACAACGACCGAGTCCGGGCACGGATACGGCTCTACAGCTTCTCCGACGACGCCATCGCGCCGGAGACAGCCGCGCGTGCGTTGCTCGACTACTACCCGAACGCGACACGCGAGCACCTGCACCGCACGCCCGCGGAGCTCGGAATGAGGCGAATCGGCCACTTTGGCTGGTTCCGCGCCAGCACGCCCGAGGCCGTCTGGGTGGAAGCGGCGGATTGGCTTGAACAGACGAAGTGACTCCACCACCCAATGAGGGACTCATGAGCAACTTCATCACGGAAGAGACCGAAGGGTTCGTGCGGAAGATTGGACTGAACCGCCCTGAGAAGCGGAACGCGATGAACATCGCGCTCATCGAGCAACTCTCAGGTGCGCTGGGGCGGGCCGAGGCCGACGAGAACATTCGCGTGTGCGTGCTCTTCGCTCACGGCACCGTATTCACGGCGGGGCTGGACCTCATGGATGTGTTTCCCAGGCTCGGTGACGCCCAGACGCTGTTCAGCGCGGCGGGCATCGACCCATGGGCGACGCATGGCCCCGCGAGAACGAAGCCACTCATCGTCGCGGTGCATGGCAAGTGTCTCACGCTCGGCATCGAGTTGATGCTCGCGGCCGACATCACGGTGGCTTCCGAGGACGCCTCCTTCGAGCAGATTGAAATCGACCGAGGCATCTTCCCCTTCGGCGGGGGCACGGCCCGCTGGGTGCGGACCATGGGTTGGGGCAACGCGATGCAGTACCTGCTGACGGGCGATGCGCTCGACGCGCGTGAAGCGCACCGGTTGGGGCTCGTGCAGCGTGTCGTCTCGCGCGAGGCGCTGATGGAGACGGCGATGGGCATCGCGGCCCGCATCGCGTCGAAGCCACCGCTCGCCATCAAGGCGACCATCGAAAGCGCGAGGACGGCCGTCCTCGAAGGGGAGCGCGCCGCGGCGGCGAAGCTCCTGCCGGCCATCCAGCAGCTCGCGACGACCGAGGACGTACAGGAGGCGCTCTCCGCCCACTTCGAACGCCGGCCCGCGACCTTCCGAGGCCGATGACTCTCTCAGGAGGCCCGGAGCATGCCAGCGCATCCAGCGCCTCATCACGGGGAGCCCACCTCGCTCCGCGCGTCCGACGGATTCTCGCTCGGCGCGAGCCGCTTTGCCGCCACAGCGCCCCTTCGCGGGCGCGGCCGGCGTTCCACAGACCTTCTCCCGCCTCAGGCCTGCTCGGTGCGCAGCGTCACCGGATGCTCCTTGAGCCACGCCTGGCAGCGCTCGATGCGCGCGGCGGCGGCAGGCAGGCCCATGCTCAGCAGCAGTTCGCGATAGGGCTCGAAGGCTTCCGGCGTCCACGCGGTGAGCGCCTTGAGGTCGGCCAGCGCCACCATCTCCTCGGGCGTGCGCCCCTCCGCTTCCTTCCGCGCCGTGAGCAGCGCGGCGAGCGTCATCCGCGCGGGCTCCGCCTCGAAAGCGATGGCGGCATCCATGTACGCCGTGCGGCTGGCGTCATCCGCCGCCGCATCCTTCGCCTTCTCCCGCAGCCGGTCGAGCAGCCCCACGAGGAAGTCCTCGTCGAGCGCGTCCTTCACCGCCCGCATCAGCCCCGTCACTGCTTCCCGCCGCACCGCGGGCTCCGTGCCCGTGGGCAGGGACTTCAGCGCCTGCATCGGGTCCCAAAGCGCGCAGGTGAGCCACAGCTCCTCTTCGGGAGAGAAGACGGCCGGCGTCGTCGAGGCCCGCAGCCACGCCTCCACGCGGGCGGCGCGCTCCTTGGCCTCGCGGGCGATGCGCTCGGCCAGCTCCGGGTCCTCCTGCACGTACTTGAGCAACGCGCCCACGTCGCCGCCGCGCGCCTGCTGCAGGGCGGCCTTCGCCTCGTCGGAGAGGGACTCCTCCTCCAGCCCCTTCACCAGCGCCTCGTACTTCTGGGACAGCTCCTTGTGCCTGGCGCTCCACTCGCGGAACTGCACGTCGAACACGACGTCCAGCACGGGGATGTCCTCCGGCCGGGCCTTGCCCATCCGCTTGGACGCGGAGGCCAGCAGCGTGCCCACGCCAATCGCCCTCCGGTCCTCGGCGGACAGTCCAGGCGTGGACATCTTGGACATCAGCGCGGCGCCGAGCGCCTCCAGGAACGCGGGCGTGCCCAGCGCGCGCACCGTTCCCACCAGCAGCTCGCGCCGGGCGCTGGAGGCGTCCTGGTCCGCGTTCTCGGACAGCCGGGCCAGTTCCTTCCCCACGTGCTCGGAGAAGTCCTTCACGTCGAAGCGCAGGCCGGGCACCGGGCCCCAGCCCGTCATCAGGTCCGCCAGCCGCTCCAGGGCACCGGACAGCTTGGACACATCGGGGTCGCCCAGCACTTCCATCGCCGCTTCCAGGTCGGCCCTCAGGGGCGCGGCGGGGGCGGCGGGCGGCGAGGCCCGGGCCCGGTCCTCGGAGGCATGGCAGACCTTGTACTTCTTGCCACTGCCACAGGGACACGGGTCGTTACGGCCGGGCTTCTTCGAGCTCAAGGGGTCCTCAGGGGGTCGCGTGTGCGACAAGGAGAGTCCACGACGACGCTAGGAGTAGGCATCCCACCGGGCGGGAATCAAGCAGCGCCTGCGTCGAAGGCGACACGCTCCGCCTCCGTAAGCCCCAAACCCTGTGAGCAGCCACGCTCCTTCGCGCGGATGCCCGCTTCCAGCACGGCCTGGACGGCGACGGCCTGGATGGGCGTCACGGGGTTGCGCGCCCCTCCCAGCAGGGCATCCCGAATGCCCGCGTAGTACTGACGGTAGTCTCCTGCTGAAGCGACGGTGGGGGCGCCATCCCGCCCAGGAGCCTCACCCCACGCCGAGCCTTCCGGGGACTCACCCGTCACCAGACGCGGCACCTGCGGCTCCCTACCCAACGTGAGCCACGACCCCCGTGAGCCATGCACGGCGAAGCGAGGCATCGTGGCCGCGATGAGCATGGACGCCTGGAGCACCACCTGCCGCCGTGGATAGACGAGCGTGTACTGGAACCAGTCATCCACGAAAGCGCCCTCTCGCAGCGTCTCGCGCGTACCCGACACGGACTCCGGCAATCCAAACAGTTGCAGCGCCTGGTCAACGAGGTGCGGCCCCAGGTCGAACCACACGCCCGCCCCAGGACCTATCTGTTCCCGCCACTGGCTGCGAACCTCGGGACGGAACCGGTCGAAGCGTGACTCGACGTGCGCCACGTGTCCCAGGGTGCCTTCCGCTAGCAGTGCCCTCAATGCCAGGAAGTCGGTGTCCCAACGCCGGTTGTGGAACACCGAGAGCAGCAGGCCGCGCGACTCCGCCAGGGCGCGCAGCGCGCGGGCTTCCTCCAGGGTGATGGTGAAGGGCTTGTCGACGACGACGTGCTTCCCTGCCCGGAGCGCGGCCTCCGCCAGTGGCACGTGGAGTTCATTCGCCGTGGCGATGACGACCAGGTCCACATCGGGGTGCGTCGCCCCGGCTTCATGGGAGCCGCAGAAGGTGACGTTCGGCAGCGTGGAGCGCACCGCCTCTTCCTGGCGTGAGGCGACGACCTGGAGCACCAGCCCGTCCACACCTTGAATCAGCGGGGTGTGGATGTACCTGCCCGCGATGCCGAAGCCCAGCAAGGCCACTCGGAGAGGTGCTCGTCCAGGAGAGGAATCGGCCATGGCGCACCCTACCCTGGAAAGGGCAACGCCGCCCGTCGAGGAGGACGGGCGGCGTCGCGGTGGGGGAGCGGGCTTCCGGGGAGGCCTCGGCGCCGAGGCTTCCACCGCTCCCTTTCTCTGGAACAGGCTCAGGTGTGGTGGTGCAGGCTCTCCACCAGGTACGGGTCACCCACCGGCACCATGGGCGTGGAGCGCACGGTGCGCGTCACCGCCAGCGTGAAGAGCGCGGCCATGCCCACGAAGCCGGCCAGCTCGAACACGCCCAGGGCCACGCCGTCCGGCTGCAGGCCGGGCACCACCATCAGGTACAAGTCCAACCAGCGTCCCACCAGGAGGATGGCCGCCACGCGCAGCAGATGCGACGGATTGCGCTTCGCCGGCCGGGGCAGCAGCAGCACGAAGGGCAACGCCCAGTTGAGCGCCACGTTCACATAGAAAGCCACGGCCCAGGTGCCGTGCAGCCGCGTGACGAAGTAGACCGTCTCCTCCGGGATGTTCGCGTACCAGATGAGCAGGAATTGCGAGAACCACAGATAAGCCCACAGCGTGGCGAAGCCGAACATCAGCTTGCCCAAGTCGTGCAGGTGGCTGGTGTTGAGCTGCGGCAGCGCACCCGCGCGGTGGAGCAGAATCGCCGTCACGGTGATGGCACACACGCTGGAGCTGAGCAGGCCCGCCACGTTGTAGAGCGCGTAGATGGTGCTGAACCAGTGCGGCTCCAACGTCATCAGCCAGTCGAACGCGGCCAGACAGAAGGTCAGCGCGAAGAGCACCAGGAACACCGCCGACACCGTCACGTTGCGCCCGGCCAGCTCCGGGGAGCGCTCCGCGTCCTGCCGCAGGGAGATACGCCGCAGCATCCACGTGAAGCCCACCCACAGCGCCAGCATCACCACCATGCGCACCGCGAAGAAGGGCACGTTGAGGAAGGCGGCCTTCTCGTGCAGCAGGTGGTCCGTCTCCATGACGCCCGGCCTGGCCCACGGGTACAGCGAGGACACGAAGGGCAGCAGCGCCAGAATCGTCACCGCGCCCCAAGGCACGTAGGCCGCGAAGGCCTCGGGGATGCGCTTGAACACGGTGAACCAGCCCGCGTTGGCCACGTACATCAGCGCCAGGAACACCGCCCCGCCCAGGCCCAGGCAGAGGAAGTAGAAGCCGCTGGTGAGCAGGCTCGTCAGGGCACGCTCACGCGCGATGGCCAACCCCGCCACCAGGATGCCCAGGCCCACGCCGGCCAACACCTGCGCCGCGCGGTGCACGGCGGGAGGAACCTCGAAGCCGCGGGTCGAAACAGCGGCCTCCTCATGCGTCGAAGCACTCATGGCACGTCCTTCCGCGCCGTCCGCGCGGGGTCCTGCAAGGTCCGGACGTAGTGGACAATCTTCCACCGGTCCTCCGGAGCCACCTGCGAGCCATGGGCCGGCATCAGCCCCTGCCCGTGGGTGATGATGTGAAACATCTGTCCGTCAGGAAGCTGCTTCGCGTGCTCCGCCAGCAGCGACGGCGGCATGGGGAAGCGCGCGGTGACGAGCCCGTCTCCCAGGCCCTCCGTGCCGTGGCACGGCCCGCAGTAGCGCGAGAAGGTCACCTTCCCCCGCGCCAGCACCTCCGGCGATGCCGGGTACGGATTCTGGAGCTCCCGCCCCGCGCGTGCCGCCTCCTCGGTGCCCGCGGCCAGGTGCAGCGGCTGATGCCCACGCGGCACCGTCCCCTTCACCGGCGCCAGCAGCGTCTTGCCGTCCACGGTGACGGGGTTGGCCGAGAAGGTGTCGAACGGCACGGACGACACCATGTCCGGCGCGTATTCGAAGTTGGGCCGCGTCTCGTCCTGCTCGCAGCCCGCGACGGTCAGACTCAGGACCACCACGCCCAGGTGCAGCCTTCTCACGACGCCACCTCCTCCAGCAGGTCCGTCGCCACCGCGCCATGGCGGCGCATCAGGTCCTCGGCCGCGTCCAGCTCCGAGGGTGCCTCGCGCGGCGCCACCGCGATGGCGAACCGGTCATCCGTGACACGCGGGAGCACCGCGCGGCGGCTCCCCGGGAAGAGCTTCGCCCGCGCCAGGAAGGCCGCCACCGTCGCCAGCGCCGCGAACAGCACCGTCAGCTCGAAGGTCACCGGGATGAACGCGGGGAACGAGTTGAAGGGCTTTCCGCCCACGTTGAGCGGCCAGCTCACCACGCTGGTGTAGTACTGGAGCGACAGCGCCAGCGTGCAGCCCAGCAAGCCCGCGCCGAAGCACACCCACGTGAGGCGGCTGGGCTTGAGGCCCATCGCGTCGTCCAGGCCGTGCACCGCGTACGGTGTGTACACGTCGTGGAGGACGAAGCCCGCCTCGCGCACCGCGCGGGTGGCGTCGAGCACCTGCGCCTCACTGTCGAAGTAGCCGATGAGAACCGGGGCACTCATACAGGTGCATCCTTTCGGGTGGCGATGGCCAGCGGCACCGGCGACACGGGCCGGTGGGCCACGGGGTGCGGCTCCTCGGCGACCGGCTTCGCGGGCGGGCGCGGCTGCGTTTCATGACCTTCGCGAGCGAAGCCCAGCACGCTCTTCACCTCGCCGATGGAGATGATGGGCAGCACGCGGACGAAGAGCAGGAACAGCGTGAAGAAGAGGCCGAAGGTGCCGATGAAGGTCCCCACCTCCACCATCGTCGGCGTGTACATGGCCCAGCTCGACGGCAGGAAGTCGCGGTGGAGGCTGGTGACGATGATGACGAAGCGCTCGAACCACATGCCCACGTTGATGACCAGCGACAGGACGAAGATGGCTGCGGGCGAGGTGCGTATCTTCTTGAACCAGAAGAGGTGCGGCGACACCACGTTGCACGTCACCATGATCCAGTACGCCCAGGCGTTGGGGCCGAAGGCGCGGTTCATGAAGGCGAAGCGCTCGTAGGGGTTGCCCGAGTACCAGGCGATGAAGAACTCCGTCGCGTACGCCAGCGACACCAGGCCACCCGTGACGATGATGATCTTCGTCATGTTCTCCAGGTGGCGCAGGGTGATGAGGTGCTCGTAGCCCAGCACCACGCGGGTGATGATCATCAGCGTCAGCACCATGGCGAAGCCGCTGAACACCGCGCCCGCGACGAAGTACGGCGGGAAGATGGTGGTGTGCCAGCCAGGGATGACCGACGTGGCGAAGTCCATGGAGACGATGGTGTGCACGCTGAGCACCAGCGGCGTCGCCAGGCCCGCCAGCAGCAGGTACACCGTCTCGTAGCGGCTCCACGTCCGGTTCGAGCCCGTCCACCCCAGCGACATCACCTTGAAGACGGCCTTGCGAATCCCCGCCTTCGCCCTGTCGCGCACCGTGGCCAGGTCCGGAATCAGGCCCACGTACCAGAACACCGCCGACACGGTGAAGTACGTGGAGATGGCGAACACGTCCCACAAGAGCGGCGAGCGGAAGTTCACCCACAGGCTGCCGCGGTCGTTCGGATACGGCATCACCCAGAAGGCCAGCCACGGCCGGCCCATGTGGATGAGGGGGAAGAGCGCCGCGCACATGACGGCGAACAGCGTCATCGCCTCCGCCGCGCGGTTGATGCTGGTGCGCCACTTCTGCCGGAAGAGGAAGAGGATGGCGGAGATGAGCGTGCCGGCGTGGCCGATGCCCACCCAGAACACGAAGTTGGTGATGTCGAAGGCCCAGCCAATCGTCTTGTTGAGGCCCCACACTCCGATGCCCGTCGCCACCTGGTAGCCGACGATGCCGGCGCCCGTGCCGAGCACGGACACCGCGATGCCGAAGGCCACCCACCACTTCCACGTGGGGGCCCGCTCCATGGGGGCGCAGATCTCCTCGGTGAGCTGGCCCAGGGAGCGCGGCTCGGTGACGAGCGGTTCGCGCAGCGGGGACAGATGCTGGTTGCTCATGTGCCGCTTCCCGACCCGGTGTTCCGGATCTTCGTGAGGTAGGTGATGGACGACCCGATGTTCAGCTCCTCCAGCAGCCGGAACGCGCGCCCGTCCTTCGCCAGTCGCGCCACCTGGCTGTCCGGGTCGTTCACGTCACCGAAGTGGATGGCCTTCGCGGGGCAGCTCTGCTGGCACGCCGTCTGGATGTCCCCGTCACGCAGCGGGCGGCCTTCCCGGTTCGCGGCGGCCTTGGACTCCTGGATGCGCTGCACGCACATCGAGCACTTCTCCATGACGCCCCGGCTGCGCACCACGACGTCCGGGTTGAGCACCATCCGCTCCAACGGCTCGGCGTGCTCGTAGTCGAACCAGTTGAAGCGGCGGACCTTCGTGGGGCAGTTGTTGGCGCAGTACCGGGTCCCCACACAGCGGTTGTAGACCTGCTGATTGAGGCCCTCGCTGGAGTGCACCGTGGCCAGAGCCGGGCACACCGTCTCGCACGGCGCATTCTCACAGTGCTGGCACATCATCGGCTGGTGGACGACCTGGGGATTGGCTTCGTCACCCTGGTAGTACCGGTCGATGCGCATCCAGTGCATGTCCCGCCGGCGCAGCACCTCCTCGCGCCCCACGCTGGGGATGTTGTTCTCCGCCTGGCACGACACCACGCAGGCCGAGCACCCCGTGCAGGCGCTCAGGTCCACCGCCAGCGCCCACCGGTGCCCCTTGTACTCGTGGCCGGACCACAGGGAGAGCGAGTGCCCTCCCCCGCCGTGCCCCGCCTGCACCTCGTTGCCCGCGCGCGGGTTGGCCAGGAAGGCGGCCAGCTCCGCCTCGCGCACGTGCGGCCGTCCCTCCAGCCGGTGGTGCGTCTGCGTCAGCGCCAGGGGCTGCTGCTCGCCCGTGGCCTGCACCGTGACGCCGGGCACCGTGCGCCGCGCGCGCCCGTCCACCACCGCCGACAGCGGGTAGCCGTTGACGCCGATGCCGTCCGCGACGCGCCCGGCCTGCGTGCGGCCGTAGCCCACCGCCACCGCGATGACGGAGGGGTGCGTTCCCGCCTGCACCAGCACTGGCAGCGACAGCGTCGTGCTCCCCGCTCGGACCTGGACGACGTCGCCGTCCTTCAACCCCAGCGCCTTCGCGCGGGCCGGGGCGATGCACGCCGGGTTGCCCCACGTCACCTTGGTGATGGGGTCCGCCACCTCCTGGAGCCAGGCGTTGTTCGCGGGCGCGCCATCACGCAGCGCCACCGTGGGATACAGCACCAGCTCCCACTCCGCGGCATGACGGGCCACGCCGGCCAGCGCCTTCGCCAGCCCTTCCTCGCGGAAGGCGGGTGCTTCCGGCGCAGCGGCGCCGAGCGTCACCACTCCCCGGCGGAGGGCATCGTCCCAGAAGGCTATGAAGCCCTGCCCCAGGCCGCTGGCCCGGGGGAAGACCTCCGCCTCCCAGCGCGCGCGGAGGAAGTCGTAGTGCGGCTGGGGCGCTCCCGCCCACTGGAGCAGCGACTCCACGCCGCTGCGCGTCTCGTGTAGCGGCGCCACCGCGGGCTGGCGCAGTGACACGACGCCCCGGCGCACCTCCGCGTCGCCCCACGACTCCAGCGCGGTGGACTCCGGTGCATGGAGGCCCACGTGCACGGCCGTCTCGTCCCGCCGGTCGCTGGTGGACAGCGTGAGCGGCACGTCCTTCAGCAGCGCGGCCAGCTCCGCGCCGCGCGGGTCGCTGTAGACGGGATTGACGCCCATGAAGAGCACCGCGCCCACGCTGCCGGCGCGCAGCTCGGTCAGCAGCGTTCCCAAGGACAGCGCGTCCGCGTCCAGCGCCGTGCCGTCCGCCAGCGACACCGTGTGGCCCTCGTTGCCCAGCAGCGCGTTGGCGGTGTTGGCCAGCACCTGCGTGGCCACGTCATCACCGCCCGCCACCACCAGGGCGTCCTGGCGCTGGACCCACAGCGAGTCCGCGAGCTCCACCCTCGCGGCTTCGTCCAGCGCGGGCGGCGGCAGCGACGGCAGTCCGGGCACCTCGCGGCCCGACTTCACCGCCAGCCGCCGCACCAGGTCCGCCAGCACCAGCGCCACATCGGAAGGCGCCACCACGAAGCGGCGGTCCGCGGCGGCACCGGTGAGCGTCATCACCGGCTCCACCTGGAAGTGCCGCGACATCGTCCGGCGCCGGGCCGCGTCGCGCGACTCCGCGTACTGCCGGGTGAAGGCCACGGGCGACACCCACGTCCCCAGGAAGTCCGCGCCGAAGCTGGCGATGACGGCGGCCTTGTCGAAGCGGTAATCCGGCACGGCGCGCACGCCGTGCGTGACGCGGTGGGCGTCGGCGATGGCGGCCAGCTCGCCCAGGGCTTCATCGCGCACGGTGCGCGCGGTGGGGAACGCGGTCAGGAAGCGCTTCACGGCCGCCTCCGCCGTGGGCCCCAGGTGCCAGGGCAACACCACACGGATGCCCTTCCCCGCCTCGGTGGCCTTGCGCAGGGCCTGCGTGACGTCCGCGTCCAGGTCCGTCCAGGACACGCGCGTGGCGCCGCGAGTGGGGTAACGGGCGCGGCTCGCGTCGTAGAGCGACAGCACCGACGCCTGGCCCACCGAGCACACACCGCCACGCGACACGGGGTGCTCGTCGTTGCCCTCCACCTTGATGGGGCGGCCATCGCGCGTCTTCAGCAGCAGGCCGCACCGGGCGCTGCACCCGTTGCAGGTGGACGCGTACCAGAGCGCCAGCCCCGGCGTGACTTCATCCGGGCGCGCCACGTAGGGAATGATTTGCTGCACCGGCGCGCGCTGGCAGGCCACCATGGCCGCCGCGGCGCTCAGGCCCATCAGCTTGAAGAAGTCACGGCGGCTGTTCGCATCCGGAGGCGTGGCGGCGACGCCCACCGGGAGCGGCTCCGCGAATTCATCCTGCGTCTGTGCGAGAGCGCCAAGGTCGCCAGCGCGCTCCGCCAGGCTCTGCCAGTACTTGGGAAGTGGGTCGGACATGGATGGGACTCCTCAGCGGTGGCAGCTCGAGCAGTCCGTGGGGGGCTGCAGGATTCGAGGGGCCTTCAACGGCTCCGGCGCGGGCGCACCGGACGACAAGGCCAACAGCTCTCCAGCGCGGGGCGCGGAAGGCGGCGGCGCGGACACCTGCTTCGCCGCCGTGTCGCGGTGGCAGTCCAGGCACCAGCCCATCGTCATGGGCTCCTTCTGCTCCACGCGCACCATCTCCTGCACGGGCCCGTGGCACGTCTGGCAGTCCAGGCCCGCGCTCACGTGGCTGGCATGGTTGAAGTACGCGTGGTCTGGCAGACGGTGGATGCGAACCCACGCCAGCGGCTTGTTCTCCGCCACCGCGGCCGCGACCTTCTTGATTTCGGGCGAGTCCGTCTTCACCTGCGTGTGGCAGTTCATGCACACGCTGGTGGAGGGCACGCCGGCGTGGCGGCTCTTCTCCGCGCCCACGTGGCAGTACTGACAATCCAGGCCGTACTGCCCGGCGTGGACGGCGTGGGAGAAGGCCACGGGCTGCTCGGGCATGTAGCCCTGCTGGTTGTTCACCGGGCCGCTGCATGCCGTCAGGGACAGGGCCAGCCAGCCAGCGGTCAGGGCACGACAAGGGAAGCGAGTCGAGGCGTCTTTCATGACGGGTGTGCCGCCGCGTCAGCGGGCGGTCTCCTCCCGAGGCGTGACGAGCAGGGGCGCGGTGATGGGCTCGGGCCGCGCGCGGATGAAGAGAGCCAGCGCCAGCACCACCATCCCAAACAGGGTGTGGAACTGGACGATGAAGGGCGCCTGCGCCAGCAGCGACGCGTCCGGCTGGAAGGCCAGCACCGAGCGCAGGTACGGCACCACCACGTGGACGTACCAGGCAGAGCCCCAGCGCACCGCCACCGCCAGGTAGATGCCGGAGAGGGACTGCGCGAACAGCAACCCCAGCAGCGCGGCGGTGCTCCACTGCCCTTCCCGGACGCGGCGCACCGTCAGGCCCGCCAGGCCCCAGGCGAGCAGCAGCGCGCCGATGAGGCTCACCGCCTCCAGCGTGAAGAGGCGGCCCGGCGACGCATTGAAGGCCTGCATCACGCGCGGCGCCAGCAGCCCCAGCAGATGGTTCAGGCCCACGATGGCGCCCCCCGCCAGCACGGCCCGCCCAGAGAGCGTCCAGGGCGTGGGAGCGCTGGGGGCACTCGCGGGTGCGCGTGCCATCAGCCGGCGCGCAACTCCCGCCACGGCCGCGCCCGCCGCCACGTAGGGGATGGCGGAGAAGAGGGCTTCACTCACGGCTGACCTCGCTTGGTGTGCGCGTTGAAGGCAACGCCCATGAACCCGAGCACCGCGAGCATTCCGACGAGGCCCAGGTAGAAGAAATCCCTGTCCGTGCGAGGCTTGCTGCCATCGCTCGACACGTCCGCGAGGTACGACTTGAGGGCGTATTGCTCCTCCTCCTCCAGCGGGGCCTTCGCGTACAGCGCGGCCATCATCGGCGTGTCCAGCTTCGCCAGCAGAGGCCGCATTCCGCGCTCGCCCATGCGCGCGAAGGCGAAGGTGAGGTTGGGCCCCAGCGTGCCGCCGCCCGCCACGCCCAGCCCGCGCACGTCATGACAGCCGAAGCAGGCGGGACCGCCCTTCGCCAGGGCTTCCGTGCCCTCGAAGAGCCGACGGCCGCGCGCAATCTCTTCCGAGGTCGCGTCCGTGCCCATCTTCGCCGCGGGCGATGGCTTGCAGCCGCCCATCCCCTTCTGCGTGCAGTCGCGGAAGAAGGCGTAGAGGGCGCCGCGCTCCTCGGGGGAGAGCTGCTGGTCCGGCATGCGGATGCCGTTGAACTGCTTCAGCAGCGCGGTGGCCACCGGGTCGCCCTCGTCGATGACGGCGCCGGGGCTGGTGATGAAGCGGGTGACCCATGCCTCGTCGCGCCGCTCCATCACCCCGTGCAGGTCCGGCCCCACGCGGTCGCCCTCGCCCACCGTGTGACAGGTGGCGCAGCGCTGCGTGAAGAGCGTGGCCCCTTGCGAGGCGCTCTGCGCTCCCGCCACTGGCGCCGCCACCAGGGCCAGAAGCTGAATGACGGGGACGAGCCCCCGCGCCATGCGCGGTCGTCCTTCCTGGGCATGTGTCCGCATCGCCGCGTGCCCCTCCTCGAAGGGAGGCCGGGCTCACTGCCCGGCACGCACGACACGAATTGCAATGCGAGGGCCAGAATGACGAAAGGCCAACACCCAGGCGAACATGCGTGGGGGTTGGCCTGATGCGCGCAGCATTTGCGCCGCGCGCCGTGATTCAGCGCAGCATTTACCCGGCGCGGCTCACATCGCCGTCGTGGTGAACACGCCACGGCCAATGGCCATGATGCCGCCGATGATGAAGACGATGGACACCACCACGCCCACCAGCGGCAGCACGAAGGCCGGCTGCGGCTTGCGGCGGTTGATGGACAGCGTCGCCTGCGCCACACCGGCGGCGAGCACCATCATCACGATGTGCCCGATGAGCGCCGGGTAATAGAAGCGCGTCACCAGCACGCCGACGCCCAGCAGTACCTGGAGCTGGAGCAGCCCGGAGTAGGCCGAGCCCAGGATGCGCCCCAGCTTGTCGAAGGGCTTCCGGGTGGCGAGCCCGTAGGCGAAGTACGCGAGGGCCAGGATGCCAGCCAGCAGCACCAGATAACGGAGCCCGGAGTGGGCGTAGAAGAGCATTCGGTCCATGGACCTTGCTGCTTAGCAACGCGCGGGGCGCCGCGCACCTTTCAAGACGGGTCCGGCTTGGGCGTCTTCGCGGTACTGGGCGGCAGTTGGGGCGGAGCGATGAACTCCGCGGGGGGCAGCTCCCCCGTGAGGCTCTTGAGGAAGGCGACCAGGTCGTCCACCTCGGGGTCCGTCAGCGTGCGCGCCAGTTGGTGCTTCGCCATCAGCCGCACCATCTGCGGCAACTCCACCACGCTGCCGTCGTGCAGGTACGGCCCCGTCTTGTCCACGTTGAGGAGCGTGGGCACGCGGAACTTGCCCCGGTCATCCTCGTTCTTCGTGGCGTCGAAGCGGCCCGCGTCCTTCAGGCCCGGGTAGTCCTCGATGAGGCCCAGCTTCTGGAAGGAGGTACCGCCCACGGCGGGGCCGTTGTGGCAGGTGGTGCACCCGGTGGTGGCGAAGAGCTGCAGGCCCCGCTGCTCCTGCTCCGTCAGCGCGTCGTGCTTGCCGCCCACGAAGGAATCGAAGCGCGAGGTGGTGACCAGCTTGCGCTCGAAGGCGGCGATGGCGCGCGCGGCGTTGGCCATGGTCACCGGCTTCTTGTCGCCCGGAAAGGCCTCGCGGAAGCGCTTCGTGTACTCCGGGATGGAGGTCAGCGTGGCCACCACGCGCTTCTCATCCGGCATGGCCATCTCCACCGGATTGAGGATGGGGCCGGTGGCCTGCGCCTCCAGCGTGTCCACGCGCCCGTCCCAGAACTGCGCGATGTGCCCGCCCGCGTTGTAGACGGTGGGCGAGTTGCGCGTCCCCTTCAGCCCCTTGTGGCCGTCCGACAACGCCTTGTTGTCCACGCCGAAGGTCGTCAGGCCGTGGCAGGTGTTGCAGGACACGTCGTGGTTCTTCGACAGGCGCGGCTCGAAGTAGAGCATCCGCCCCAGCGTCACCTGGGCGTCGGTGTCCTCGGGGGGAGGCGGCGCGTCCTTGCGCATGGGCAGCGGCTTGAAGAAGTGCGCGAGCTGCTCGGCCGTCATCGGCTTGGGCGCCGGCAGCTTCTGGGCTTCCGGCGCGGCCACGGGCGCCTCAGCGGACGGCGGCGTCCGCTCACACCCCGTGAGCGCACTGACGCCCAGGGCGGACAGCGACAGCAGCGAGACCCACCGGTTCTGAATCATGGAAGCCCTCCATGGCCACTTCGATAGCGCGGCGCAACCTAGCAGCAAGCAGCCTGGGAGGAATGCCGCGTCGTGACATCCCTGCACGTCCGCTTTCAGGACCCATCAGCCACCGGGCTGCCTTCCCGCTCTGGAAGCACTCGAACAACCAGGGCGGCCTGCGGGATTCCTGACAGCGCGCTACCTCCCAGTCTCAGGCCGCCGTGCGTGCTTCGGCCAACAGGGCCCCTGTGCTTCAGGGCCGGGCGCGTGGCGCATCGAGCGGCATCGACGAGACGACGGAGGACGGATGCGGGACGACAGCGGCGGTGGACCGGTGGAGGACGTGGAGGTGCTCGTCTGCCGGAAGTGCCTGATGAAGGGCGGCGCGCGTGCCGGAGGACTGGACCTGCCGCGCTGGCTCCAAGGCACGCTCACCGAACGCGGCCTGGGGGAACAGGTCCGCGTGCTCCCCTCCGGCTGCATGAACCAGTGCCCGCGCGGCAAGGTCACCGTGCTCGTCTCCAGCGCCTCCGGCCGCGGCGGCGCCCTGGTGACGGTGGACCCGAGGCTGCATCGAGAGGAGCTGGTACAGCTCGTCGAACGCCATGTGCGTGGCGAGCCCGCTCGGGAGGCCCCCGTCCCCAGCGACGCGGAGGCGGAGCGCGACGGGGCGACGTAGCCGCGCCCGGCGGGCCACCTCGGATGGCGTGTCGTCACGGCGGAAGACGAGCCGGTCCACCACGTACGACACCGCGAGCCCGGACGCCGTGCCCACCGCGTCCCACGCCAGGTCCTTCATCGAGAACGTCGTCCCGCGCCCCAAGTCATAGAGCTCCTTGCCCACTCCCGCGCCCATCGCGAGCCCCGCGCCGGTGAGCCAGCGCGCGTGGGGATTGTCGAAGAGCAGCGCGCCACCGGCGTACCCCGCGCCCGCGAACATGAAACACGCCGCGAAGTGCTTGGGCTTGTCCGGCCCCAGCCACTCATCACCCGACGCGGCGCGCGCACCGAGAGGAGCCAGGAGGACAAGCAGCAGCAAGCTGGGAAGCAGGGCGTGCAGGCGCATGTCCTTCCCTGTAGCACCACACGACCCGTCAGGGCGCCCTGTCTCTCCGTGAAGTGGGGGCTGGCGGGTTCATGCGTTTTCGAGACGTGGCCCGAGTCACGGCCTATGCTGGGGACCTCGTGAGTCAACTCGGCCCTACCTTCACCTTCCAGAAACGAGACACCCGGCACCCCGGGCTCGACTGCGCGCGCGGGCTCGCGGTGATGGCGATGGTCATTGGCCACACGCTGGACGCGGTGTTGTCGCCGGCCGTGCGTGCGGACGTGTGGGTCCAACATTACTGGGCCTGCCGAGGCATCACCGCCCCGCTGTTCCTGATGGTCGCCGGGTGGGCCGTGGTCGCGGCGCTGGGTTCGAAACCCACGGCGGCCCGGGACACCTACGGTAAACGGGTGCGGCGCGCGCTGTTGCTCATCTTCCTGGGCTACCTCGTCCACTGGCCCGGGTGGTCCACGGTCATCCAGATGGGGCTGACCGAACAGATGCTGTCCAAGGTGCTCGTCTTCGACGCGCTCCAGTGCATCGGCTTCGCCCTCCTGGCGGGCGCCACCCTGCTGGCGGTGACGCCGGGACGCTGGGGACGCACGGTGATGCTGGCGGTGGTCGCGGTGGGCTTGCCGCTGGTGAGCGCGACCATGTGGACCCTGGGCGAAGGGTTGCCCGGGCCGCTGACCCAGCTCATCGGCAGTGGCGGCGCCAGCCGCTTCCCCTTCTTCCCGTGGGCCAGCTACTTCTTCGCGGGCGCCCTGGCCGCGAGCCTGCTGGGCACCCTGCGCCCCGGCGTGCCCCAGGGGCTGGCGCTGCTGATTCTGGGCGGCGGCCTCTTCTGGTTCATGCGCGGGCAGAACCAGGACTGGGGCACCGCCAGCGCGTGGCTGGTGGCCTACCGCGTGGCCCAGGGAATGATGGTGCTGGGCGTGGTCAACCTGCTGCCGCGGAAGGTCAGCGGCCTGCTGGCGCCCCTGGGCCGCCTGTCGCTGTGGGTCTACGTGATGCACCTGCCCATCGTGTACGGCTGGTCCAGCTACGCGGGCCTGTCCAGCCGCGTGGGTCCCACCCTGACGCTCCCGGAGGGACTGGGCATTGGCGTGTCGCTGCTGGTGGCCTGCGCCCTGCTGGCCCGCATCGGGACGTGGCTGAG
The DNA here is from genome assembly GCF_026810205.1 of Myxococcus sp. NMCA1. NCBI lineage: Bacteria > Pseudomonadati > Myxococcota > Myxococcia > Myxococcales > Myxococcaceae > Myxococcus > Myxococcus sp. NMCA1. The sequence goes on from NZ_CP113950.1 coordinate 7,113,722, forward strand.
GGACCAGGCCCGGCCGTGGCGCACCGGCTCCACCACGCTGGAAGCCAGCGTGGGCAGCCTGGGCTCGCGCGGGAGCTGACGTCCGGGCGGCGCGTCAGCTCCGCCGGGGCTCCTCCTCGGTGAACTCGGCGTCCACCTCCGACTGCGAGCCCTGAGGCCTACGGGCCACGGTGCCGCCGGCGTCCGGCTCCAGGACACCGGTTTGCGGCGAACGCGGCACGGGGCCTCCAGGAAAGGGGCTTCCCACGGAGGCGTGGAAGCCGCCACCAAACGCCCCGCCACCGAAGGTCGTGACGTGCATCGAGCCATCACGCACCTTGCGCTCCAGGGTGCGGCGCACGCGCGCGGAGATGAGGCGCCGCACGGGCGGCAGCAGGAGCAGCAGCCCCACGACGTCGGTGATGATGCCGGGGATGACGAGCAGCACGCCGCCGGCCAGCACCAGCACGCCACTGAGGATGCCTTCCTCGGGCACCTGGCCGCGCGCCATGGACTCACGCCAGTGGCGCAGCACCCGCCTGCCCTCCCGCCGGGAGAGCGCGGTGCCCACCAGGCCGGACACCAGCACCCAGGCAAGCGTGGGCATGGGCCCTATCTGCCGGCCAATGGCCAGGAGCAGGTAGAGCTCGAGGAAGGGCACCACGATGAGGGCGAGGAGGAGGTAGCGGAACACGCTCCCAAGGTAACTCTTCGAGGGGGGCCGTGCTCGTCTTCCGCCGCGTCAGCGCCCGCCGAGCTGCCCCACCAGGGAGTCCACCACCAGGTACAGGGCCACGAAGATGCCAATGGCGATGAGGACCATGCGCGTGGAGAGCTGGAAGCCGCGGGAGCCCTCTGTCTCCAGCGCGTAGCTGCCCGCGCCCATCGCCTCGGGCACGCCGGCAACCTCGCCCGCGTAGCGCGCCGTGCGGACGTATTGCTCCATCACTCCGGCGTCGTCATTGCCGGTCAGCGAGCGGCCCAGCTGCGGGTCCACCAGCCGGACACCGGCCTCGGAGGCCAGGGCCGCCGCGGCCTCCACGGCCTCGCGCATCAGGTCGGGGCGGTCCGACAGCGGCACGCGCAGCTCGGTGGCCACCACCTGGCCGCCCTCGCGCAGCTCGCCGATGTCGACGTCGCCGTTCTTGAAGGACCACCTGCGCACGCCGTCCGGCCGAGCGACCACACCCCGCTCGGAAAGGAGGGCATCCACCCGCGCCGCCTCATAAGGCGAACCCGGCGTCATCGTCTGGAGGAGCAACTCGTATCTCACGCGGGTTGCGAGTATACGCCGCGAACGCCATGTCCACCTCTTCCAAGCCCCCCTACCCGCGCCGAAGCGGAAACCGGCCCTCGGGCCCCTCCTCTCAGCAGCAGGGCCGGGGCCGCCCCCACGCCCGCCCCGAGAAGCCCGCCCCGGACCGAACCTCGCCCGAGCTGGGCCCGGACGGCCTTCCCCAGGTGTCGCTGCTGCGCCGCGGCGTGGAGCGCTGGCAGGGCGGCCACCCGTGGATCTACCGCGCGGACCTGAATGGCGACCCCGGGCTGCCCGGCGGCGAGGTGGTGCGCGTGACGGACACCCGGGGATGGTTCCTGGGCAAGGCCTTCTATTCGAAGCACTCGAAGATTTCCCTGCGCTGGCTCTCCTTCGACGACGTCGCGGTGGACGCGGACTTCTTCCGGGAGCGGCTCCTGGCCGCGGAGCGGCTGCGCCAGCTGGCGCTCCCGGGGGAGAAGACGTACCGGCTGGTGCATGGCGAGGCGGACGGCCTGCCCGGGCTCGTGGTGGACCGCTACGGCGACTTCCTCAGCGCGCAGTTCCTGGTCCCCGCCATGGAGCAGCGCAAGGCGCTCATCGCCGACCTGCTCCAGGCGCAGTTCAACCCGCGCGGCATCATCAACCGCTCCGACGTGGGCGTGCGCAACCTGGAGGGCCTCACCCCGGAGAAGGGCGTGCTGCGCGGTGAACACCCCGGACCGGTGTCCTTCGACGAAGGACTGGTGAAGATGCGCGCGGACCTGCTGGAGGGCCAGAAGACGGGCGCCTTCCTGGACCAGCGCGAGAATCACGTCATGGCCGCGCACTACGCCCACGGCGAGGCGCTGGACTGCTTCTCCTACGTCGGCGGCTTCGCGCTCCAGCTCGCCACGCGGGCCAGGCACGTCACGGCGATTGAAATCTCCGAAGCGGCCTCCGCGCAGCTGCGGGAGAACGCCGCGGCCAACAAGCTGAGCAACCTGGACGTGGTGGTGGCCAACGCCTTCGACTTCCTCCGCGACGCGGTGGACGACGGCAAGCGCTTCGACACCATCGTCCTGGACCCGCCATCCTTCGCGAAGAACAAGGACGCCATCCCCGCCGCGGTGCGCGGGTACAAGGAAATCAACCTCCGCGCCATGCAGCTGTTGCGGCCCGGCGGCATCCTCATCTCCGCCAGTTGCACGTACCACGTGGACGAGCAGGCCTTCGAGGACATGCTCGCCTCCGCCGCCGCGGACGCCCGCCGCCGCGTGCAAATCATCGAGCGCCGCGGCGCCAGCCGGGACCACCCCGTGCTGCTCAACCTGCGCGAGACGCGCTACCTGAAGTGCTTCGTGCTCCGGGTGCTCTGAGGACACGCCCATGCGGACGCGGGACTGGGACGACGAGGAGGACGACGCGCCCCTGGGTGGCACCCGCGAACGGGAGCGCGCGCTGAAGGAAGTGCGCGCTGTCTACCGCCAGGCGGACGCGGCCTACGCCCCCTACTCCTGCCCGGCCAGCGGCGAGTGCTGCCAACTGGCCATCACGAAGCGCCAGCCCTGGCTGTGGCAGCCCGAATGGGAGCTGCTGTCCCGAGGACGCCCGCTGCCGCCACCTCGCCCGGACGGCGGCTGTCCCTACCTGGACGCCACGGGCCTGCGCTGCTCGGTGTACGCGGACCGGCCCTTCGGCTGCCGGACCTTCTTCTGCCAGCGCATCCAAGGCCCCTCACGCCAACCAGCGGAGACGGTGGCCACGCTGCTGGAGCGGCTGGAGCGTGTGTCTCAGCGCGTGGCCCCTTCACTGAAGGCTCCGCGCCCTTTGCTGGACTGGCATGCGGAGACCTGGCGCGCGGCAACGAAAGCTTGAATTGCCACTTTTCAATTCAAGTCTTTGTAGGAATTCGCGGCGCCAACGTCCGGTTGATACACAGAAGTGATGAAACACGCATCACCCCAGGAGTGGGAATGACGCTGGGAGTGGTATGCCAGGGGTGGGGGCTCTCGCAGGTGGAGGACGCGGTACAGGTCCCCTGGCCTTCTGGAGTTCCCTGGACACCTCAGAAAGCGCCAAGCCCTTCACCGTGATTTCTCCTCGCTGGCTCGTCGCACCGCAAGAATTCAAGGGAACGCTGTCCGCCGCGGAAGCGGCTGAAGCCATGGCTCGCGGCCTCCGCGAGTCCTCGCCGGAAGTGGTGCTGGACGTGGCGCCGCTCGCGGATGGCGGGCCTGGGACCGTGGAAGCGCTGCTGACGGGCCTGCGCGGCGAGCGTCGTCAGCAGGTGGTGCGTGGACCGCTGGGCGCGCCCGTGGAAGCGCACTGGGCCCTGGTGGAGGACGGACGCACCGCAGTGGTGGAGATGGCCGCCGCGTCCGGACTGTCGCTGCTGGCGCCCGAGGCTCGCGATGCGTTGAAGGCATCCACCTATGGCACCGGCGAGCTGATGCACGCGGCGCTGGAGTCGGGCTGCGAACGCCTCATCGTCTGCCTGGGTGGCAGCGCCACCACGGACGCGGGCACCGGCGCGCTCAGCGCCCTGGGCTTCCGCTTCCTGGACGCGCGGGGACAGCCGCTTCCCCCAGGAGGCGCGGCGCTGGCCCAGCTCGCCCGCGTGGACGCGAGCGGCCGACATCCCCGTCTGGGCGCCGTGGAGCTGCTGGGTGCCACGGACGTCACCTCGCCCCTGTTGGGGCCGGACGGAGCCGCGCGGCTCTTCGGTCCGCAGAAGGGCGCGGACGCGGCCGGCGTGGAAGCATTGGAGGCGGCGTTGGCACACGCGGCAACGGTGCTGGGGGATACGTCCGCGGGCTGGCCCGGCGCGGGGGCGGCGGGAGGCTTCGGCTTTGGCCTGCTGGCCCTCGCTGGCGCGCGACTGGTGCCCGGCTACGAGTTGGTGTCACGCGCGCTGGGCCTGGAGCGGCGCGTGCTGATGGCGGACGTGGTGCTTACCGGTGAGGGGCGCTTCGACCGTCAGACGGCGCTGGGCAAAGGCCCGGGCGGCATCGCGAGGCTGGCCCGCGAGCACGGCACGCCGGTGGTGCTCTTCGCCGGACAGGTGCAGCGGGACGAAGGCCTGGCGCTGGACCTCTTCCACGAGGTGGTGGAGCTGAGCGCCCACGCCCAGCCAGGCGAAGCGGCCTCGAAGGTGCTGTGCGAAGCCGCCGCGCGGTGGGCGGCCCAGCGCCTCAAGGGACGCTGAGCCGGGCCGTCACTTCCCGTCTGGCTTGGGCGGCGACGCGGGAGGCTTCGCCGGTGCCGCCGCGCCCGCCAGCTTCCAGTGAACCAGCGCGTCCTTCGTCCCGTCATACATGACGAGCGACGGCGCCCCGCCCGTCCACAGCAGCGCCGCGCCCTTCTCCGGGACAGCCCCCAGTGACAGGGGCGGCTTGAAGGCCGCGCCCACCTGCTGCACGTAGAGGTGCGGGTTGCGGCCCGCGCTGTTCAGGACGCGGTAGTAGAGCCAGTCACCCTCGGGCGACAGCGAGCCCAGCGTCACCGACTCCCCGGAGGCATGACGCGCCACCCGCACCGTCACCGCGGGCGCGCCTTCCCACGACACGCGCCAGATGCCAGGGTCCTCGGGCTTCTCCTTCCCCTCCTCCCGCTTCGGCGCCACGTCACGGCCCAGGGCCACGAGCGCCACCGGCAACGAGGGATGCAAACGCAGCGACTGCAACGTGAGGCCATCCACCGCCAGCTTGCGCAGCGCGAGCGCCAGCGGGTGCTCCGGCTGGGGCCTGGCCAGGTCAGGTCCGTAGAGTTCCAGCGGCACGCCGGGCTTCTGCACCGCGACCAGCCCCGCCCCCGCGTCCCACTTCACCGCGCCGACGACGGAGCCCAGCTCCAGGGAGCCCAACTTCGCGCGCTTTTCGCCCTCCAGCCGCCAGGTGCGCAGTCGGAAGGAGATGCGGGAGGTGCGGGCATAATTCGTGGTGTCCTCCAGTTCCGCCGCCACCACCAGCGGGGCGTGAGAAATCCACGCGCCGCGGATGGCGACCTCCTCCAGTCGCTCGACCATGAACCACGTCTTGGCCAGTTGCCACTTGAGGTCGTACATCACCAGGCTTCGAGTCTGGAGGTACGCCAGGTGCGTGGGTGACGGAGGCAGCATCCCTTGCAGTTCGCCTCCTGAGACCTGCTCCAGGTACTCGTCATCCACCTCGATGCGGCGCACCTCGGAGCCGGACAGCTCCAGCCGCCAGAGCTTGTCGTTCAGCGTGAGCACCGACACCGAATCCGGCGCCGGCGATGGAAACACGAGCGCCACCTGATTCCAGGGGAACGGCGAGGGATGGCGCACGGGCGCCGCGGCCGCGGGCAGTTGAGGCGTCAGCAGGAAGGGGTCCTTGTTGGGCTCCATGGGCGGGGCTCCTACTTCGCCTTCGTCGTCGCGGTGAACAACATGGGACCGCTGGCCAGGCCGCCCGCCTTGTCAATCTGTTCCAGCGGGTGCTGCAGCCGCATCAGCGTCGTGAAGTTGTCCTCGAGCTTGTCCACCGCGGCGCCCGTCACGTTGAGGTCCGTTTGAAGCTTCTTGAGGCCCTCCTTCATCTTCGGGGCGACCTCCATCATGCGGTAGTAGCGCATGGGATTGACGATGGCGAACTGGGTGAAGAGGTTCACCTGCGTCGGCAGCTCCTTCTGGATGAACTCCAGCCCGCGGATGGTGCGGCTGTACCAGGCCGCGTACGCCACGGGCTCGGCGGTAATCATGTACCAGTCGGTGCCGAACATGACCTTCTTCAACATCCACGGACTGGACTTGAGGATTTCAGCCAGCAGCTTCCACTTCTGCTTCTCCATCAGGTCCAGATAGGAGATGTCCGTGTAGAAGTTGGGGAACTCGTTGCACAGCTCGACAATGGAGCCAATCCAGCTCTTGTCGTACTGAACCTTCTGGCCATCCTCCTTGACGGTGAGCCCCTTGCGGAAGTTCCAGAAGGTGCCGTCGCTGGCGAAGTGCGCCAGGCACAAGCGCAGCTTCGGATTGTCATTGAGCACCGGGCGCCACGCTTCTGGGTGCACGTAATTCTCATAGAAGTAACGCATCCGGCCCGGGTTCAGCAGCTTCTCCTTGGCCTCGATGGCGTCCTCCACGCCATTGCGCGCGCGGCGGAGCACGAGCGGGATGTGGCTCTTCCAGCTCGCCTCCAGCTCCGTCACGTGGTCGCGCGCCTTGGTGATGTTCGCGTCCGCGGTGGCGATGGATTCCTTCGAGGGCCAGTACTTCGGGTCGTTGCGGATGGCCTCGTCCGGCTCATGGTCCAGGTAGAAGCGCCGCTCGTGCGTGTAGAAGCCCGACGGCGTGCAGTGGGTCATCAGCGGGATGTCGTTCGCCGCGCACTCGGAGAAGAACCAGCTCAGGATGTCCTTCACCGGCGCATGGCGCTCCTTGGGCATGTAGCCCTGGGGCGTGTACATCTTGAAGCCGATGTAGGGAGCCGCCTTGGAGGCCGTCACCACCTTCTCGAAGGGGAACGACTTGTCCTCGTTCTTGATGAAGCGGCGCGGTTCGAAGTGATACATGGGCAGCAGCCGGAAGGGATTCTCCGCGACCACCTGCTCGGTGTGCCGGAGCTGCCGGTCCCACGTCTCGTGGAGCCGGATCTCATCGGACTTCGCTTCAATCAGCTCGCCAGGGTCGTCGGACTTCGTGCGCCAGCGGTAGGTGAAGCGGGGCTCGGCCCCATCAAAATCCGAGCTGTAGATAGGGTCCCCCTGGTAGCCAGCCAGGTGGCAGTAATCCATGTCCATGGTGAGGACGATGGACATGCCCATGTAGGAAGCGCTGGCCTCCGCGTGGCCCTGCGTGGACGCATAGGCTCGCAGGGGCGCGGGGATGGTGTACTCCTCCACGTTGCCCATTCCATCCGCGGCGTATCCCGTCCGGTCCTGGGCGAGGCTGTCATTGGAGCGCACGGCCTCTTCGCCAATGCGGTGCGTGTCGCGGTGGGACACATCACCAATGTCGGGCGCGAACGGGATTTTCGCCGCCCAGAAGCCCAGGCGGTTGATCTTCGTGCGGCTGGTGCCCGTGCCGATGAGAAAGCCCAGGCCCTTGTCCTTCATCATCTGCACCAGCGCGGGCATCGGCGTGCAGTTGCCGCTCATGATGTGCATGTGCGCGTCGAAGTGGACGGGCGGCAAGGTGAGCGGCGTTCCCGGCGTGGCGATGAGGTTCTGCGGCCCGCCGGCGGACACCTGGTTCTCAGGCAGGTCCGGGATGATGACCCGGTCATCGGCCTTCACTTCGTTGGCGCTACGCGTGGCGCGCAAGCCACCGTTGTCCGGATGTTCGTAGATGAGCTTCCATTCCTTGAACCCGTACTTCTGCGCGATTGAGTCGGGGGAGTCCCCGTCCTTGACGACGTACGTTTCCATCGCTGGCCTATCCGAAATGGCGCGTGTGCCCGCGCGGGCGGGTACGGCTCAAGAACCCTTGTTGATGCGGCCTGACATCTCCGGGAAGACGACGCGGTAGTCGCCGGGCGGAACCTTCTCCACCACGCCCTTCCCGCTCCCGTCCACGCGGCCCTTCTTGATGGTGCCGTCGGGCATGTGCAGCTCGAAGGGCTGGTCCTTGATGGGCTTGCCGTCCATGCCCTTGAGGTTGAACTCGACGTTGACGGGGTCTGGGTCCTTGAAGTGCTCCAGCTCCTTCGCCTTGCGCGAGTCGCTCTTGAGCGAACCGGCCGCCTCCATCTTCACCTTGCCGCCCTTGATCTTCACGTCCTTGCCATCGACGGTGAGCGTCTTGAGGGCGAAGGTCACCTTGCCGGACTTCTCCATCTTCAGGATGAGGTTGTCACCGACGAGCAGCGAGAAGGTGTCTGCCTTCAGCTCGAACTTCTTGGCCAGACCCGCCATGGCCTCGGTGATGTAGAGGCTGGTGGTCTTCCCGATGTCCTCTTCCCAGTCCTTGCCCACGGTCAGCGTGAGCTGGCCCTTGGTGCGCAAGTCCCAGTCCAAACCGACGTCCACCGACTTGTCCTTGCCGACCGTCTCCTGCCGCATGCCCAGCACGTGCTCGGTGTGCGCGCCGGCGACCTGGAGGGCGCGCGCGCCGCCGGTGGCCTCGTTGTAGGCCAGCGCCACGTTGACGCTGTAGGCGCCGCCAATGGTGGTGGCCTTCGCGGCCCCCACGTTCTCCATGGCGCCCTGGAGCACCAGCGCGGTGAGGTTGCCGCCCACCGTCATCGTCTGGTTGCCCTCCACTTCCTCGTCGTGGGACAGCGTCGTCCGAGTGGAGCGGTTGCCCTGCACCAGCAACGTCTGGTTCTGCTCGACGACGCCCACGTCGTCCAAGCCCACGCGCAGCTCCTGGTTGCCCTCCACCGTGCGCTTGCGGTCCTTCTTCACCAGCAGGTCCTCGAAGCCCGTCACCTGCTGGTCCTTGTCGTTCTCCGTGAGCAGGTCCTCGTCCTTCTGCGCGTGGGTGAAGACCTCCTCCTGGCCGGTCGCGTCCTCGATGCGGACCTCGTTGAAGCCGTCACTGCCCAGGCTGGAGGCGCTCTTGCGCGTGGACTTCGTCTTCTCCCCCGGCAGGCCATACGGCACCGTGTTGGTGCCGTTGTAGACGGCCCCCGCCACCAGCGGCCGGTCCGGGTCGCCTTCCAGGAAGCGCACCACCACCTCCTGGCCGATGCGCGGCAGCCACACGTCACCCCAGGCCGGGCCGCCCCACGGCTGGCCCACGCGCACCCAGCACGAGGCCTTCTCGTCGCGCTTGCCCTCGCGGTCCCAGTGGAACTGCACCTTGATGCGCCCGTGCTCGTCGGTGTGAATCTCCTCGCCCGCGGGCCCCACCACCGTGGCCGTCTGAGGGCCCGCCAGCTGCGGCAGGGGCGTCAGGCGCCGGGGCCGGAAGGGAATGGCCTTGGGCAGCAACTGGTACTGGTTGCGGTACAGGCCCTGAATCGCCTCGCTGCCCGCGCTGACGTCCGGCTGCGTGCCCGAATGCACCACCTCCGTCACCAGGTATTCGCCCGCGAAGGTGCCGTCCTCCGGGGACATCACCTCCAACAGGTACCCGGGCGTCAGGCGCGGCGCCACGCCCTGCCCCATCAGCGTGCGCCCGCCCATGCTGGCCGCTTCCGTGCGAACGTTGGTCGCGGCCTTGCCCACGCCCGGCGCCACGTAGCCCGCCGGATAGTCGTAGAGCTCCAGCTCCGTGACACCTTCGGGCGCCTGCGCCTTGCCGGAGATGTCCAGGCCGGGCTTCTCGAAGTCGAAGTCCTTCAGGTGCACGGCGCCGGGGCGCAGCCGGTGCACCACTTCCAGCGCGGAGAGGTACTCGCCCTCCACGGCCTCCTTGCCCAGGCTGGGACGCAGCGGGAGCTGCAGCCCCTGCGGCAGGGGCGCGTGCGCGCTGGGCTTGTCTCCCAGCACCAGGGTGTGCCCGTCCTCGGTGTGCTCGAAGAAGTAGAAGATGCCTTCCCACTCCATGAGGCGGCTGAGGAAGGCGAAGTCGCTCTCCCGGTACTGCACGCAGTACTCGCGGGGGGCATAGCTGCCGGACAGGGCCAGCCGCGTCTTCACGCCCGCCGCGTCCAGGACGTCCTTGAGGATGTCCGGCACGGACTTCTGCTGGAAGATGCGGCTGCGGTGGTGTTGGGTGAGCCGCCACAGCCGGGGCACCACGTGCGCCCGGTAGCGGCGGCGCCCCGTCTTCATGCCCAGCGATTCCACCTCGCGGACCCAGCCATGCACGTAGCGGGGCGCGCTGTCGCGGATGGAGAGGGTGAGCAACGCGTCCTGCTCCAGCAGCTCGCTGGTGGCGATGGGGTTGCCATCCTTGGCGAAGAAATCCACCCGGAAGTCGTACAGGTGGCTCAACGCCTCGGTGCCGGAAATGCTCGAGACACTCAGCGCTTCCGCGCCGTGTGAGCCGACCTGCACCGTGAACGCAGGCGGATTGAATTGAGCGGCCATGACTCCCCCTTCACCGACGCGGAGGTCCCCAGCCTCGCCGGGAACGAACGGGAGATTCTACCACACGCGGGGTACGTGGGCGCACTCGCTCGGAATGCCGCCCGGCTACCCTTCCATCGGGTCCGAGGTCCGAACCACCCGCATGCCGGCCGCCTGGAAGTCCCGGAGGGCCTCCTTCGCCAGCCGGGGGAAGTCCAGCGAGGCGGGCAGCGGCTCCAGGGGGGGCGCCGGCACCGGACTCATGGCGTCCTCCAGGATGTGGATGCGGCCCATCTTCGACGGGTCCGTCCGCTCGATGTGACGCCGCAGGTCCAGCAGCGTGTTCAGCACGCAGTGCGAGCTGGCCTGGCCGAACACGTAGACGCGGTCGAAGGACATCAGGTGCTCGAAGAGGCGCGTATTGAAGGCCCCTACCTGCTGCCCCTTCACCTCCGTCACCTCGGGTGAGAGCACGGAGTAGTTCTCCGTGAGCGGGTGCTCCCCCTTCAGCTCGAAGTGCGTGGGCACGTCGCGCACCAGGGCGTGGAAGAGGCTCGCCTCGAAGACGGACGGCACCAGCGCGTGACTCAGGCCGCCCAGCATCGCGTGGAAGGGCCAGACGGTGAGCACGTACCGGCCGCTGGCCTCCAGTTGCTCGCAGTAGGCCAGGCTCTCCTCGTGGAAGCGCGTGGCCCGCCAGCGGCCGGAGCGCACCTCCGCCGCGGTGATGGCCGTCAATGGCGGCGGCGGCCGGCCTTCCGCGTCACGCCACCAGGACGGATGGAACACGTGGTACGCGCGGTGGGTGTCCAGCGAGAACACCAGCTCCGTCACCCGGTCCAGGTTCGCGTAGAGCCAGCGCAGCGTGCGCTGGGTGTCCTCCACCGCGCCGGGCACGAAGAGGCTGGCGCCCGGCGTGCAGAAGGCCACCTGCACGTCGATGCCAAAGGCGGCGATGCGCGTCGCGTCCTCACGCGCGGGGCGGATGCGGTGCTCCGCTACGTAGCGGAGGGCCTCCTCAGCGACCTCCGCGCCACGCTCCAGGTAGAGCTGGCTGACGCGGGCGTCCTCGTGGAAGCGGGGAATGGGTAAGGGCATGTCGGACTCAGCGGTGCTGCTGGGGGAAGTGACGGCGGTGCAGCGCATCCACCAGCGCCTGCGTCGCGGCGGTGTAGGCGACACGCGCCTCGGCCGCCGCCTCCTGCGCGCCCACCAGCGATGGGGCTTCCGGCGCGCTCTCCATGAGCGGGAAGTAGCCGTCCGGGACGGACTCTCCCACCTGGCCGACCAGTCCGATGGGACCCGAGCCATGGCGGCGGCGGAAGAGGACGGGCTCGCCGGGGATGCTCTTCTTGCCCTCCGCCAGCTCGTTGCCGAACTTCATCACCGGCGTGTTGCCCGTGCGCGACAGCTTGTAGATGGCGGCGACTTTGTCCCGGGTGAGCGGGCAGTCCATGGTCCGCGCGATGATGTGGCCGCCGTAGCCGTAGAACTGGGCCGACGGCTCCCAGCCCACCTGCCGCCGCAGCTCCTCGAACTCCCGCGTGGCCTCCGCGTCCAGTCCGTCCTCCAGGATGTTGACGGGCCGAATCCCCAGGTCCCGCGCCCGCGTCACCGCGTAGAGGTACTGGAGCTTCTTGTTGCCGGAGTCGAAGCGGATGGAGTCGTTGTTGCCGGGCTCCTCCTGGATGAGCTGGAAGGCCGCGGGGATTCCGGACGTGAGCGTGTCGAAGGTGTCCAGCAGGTAGCTGGAGCGCTGCGGCCGGCGCTCGCGCATGGCCCGGAACGCGGCCTCATCCGAGCCATAGCGCTGGATGTGCTCGTGCCCCATGGTGCCCACGGGGACCATTCCCAGCTTCGCCGCCCCGGCTACGTTGGAGGTGCGCGTGACGCCCGCGTCCTTGCAGCTTCGCAGCGCCAGCTCGTGCTGCTCCAGACAGGTGGCGGCGCGCAGGCCCACCTCGAAGATGCGGGACGGGTCCTCGACGATGTCCACCAGCTCCTTGACGGTGGCGAAGACGCGCTTGGCGTAGCCCTCCGCGTCCACGGTGATGGGCACCGCCTTCACGCCCACCGAGTCGAGCGTCTCCAGCGCGATGGCCTTCTGCTCGTCGCACGTCACGGTGGCCAGCGCGCGGGCCAGCGCGTCCCGGTCCGACAGCGCCAGGGTGGCGACCTGGATGCGGAAGTTGAGCTGGAGCAGCAGCGGCTCCACCCAGGACACCAGGGCGGACGGGCCTGTCAGCGTGAGGATGGGCTCGCGCGGATAGAAGAGCGCGCCCTTGGGGATGGCGCGGATGCTGAGTTTCTCACGGCGGAGGATGGCCGCCTTGAACCCCACGCCCATCTCATAGTCGTACCGGCTGAGGTAGTCGTAGTCCTCCGCCTTGGGCTCCGGGATGAGCGACTTGACGAAGGCCGCCACGTCGAGCGGCATCACCTGGAGACCACCCCGCCGGTGCGAGTAGTAGAACGTTTCCCGACGAAGCGGCCAGCCGGCCTCCGCCATGCTGAACTTGTAGCCATCCGTCGCGAGCAGCGAGGTCGACATCTTGGGGTCCTTCCTCCGATGTCGCGAAGAGTAAACGCGTCAGGGTTGCGTTTCCTATCCTCCCCTCGCGGATTCCCAGGGCATGACGTGAAAGCGGGGTTAAATGGAGGCGGCATGCCCCGGGAGCCCACCAGACGCCTGCTGCCAGCGCTCGCCGCCAGCATGGGCGTGCATGGGCTCTTGTGGCTGGCCCTGGAGCGCGGGGAGCCGGTCGCGAGGCCCCCTCCGGCGACCTCGCCGCCTGCCCTGGAATGGGTCGATGTGGAGGTGGCGGAGGCCCGTGTATCGAGGGACACGCTGATACTGGACGAGGGCTCGGTCGCCGAAGCCGCCCAGCGGGTGTCGCCGACGCCTTCGGACAGCGCCCATGCGCCCCCTGTGCATGAAACGGCTGCGAAGCACCGGTCTCCGTCGGGGCAGGCAGCGCCTGATGACACGACACGCGTCCCTGGTATTTCCCAGACACCGTCACCTCGGCGTTCCCAGGAGGCACTCCCCTCGACGCCGGCTGTGCCGTCTTCAGGGACGCCGCCAGCTCGGGCTGAAACAACGCCCCCCGAGGCCCCGGACCGACGTATCGCGGAGGCACCGCCGGCGCTGGCTTCTGAGTCCCCGACGGAACCAGCCTCGCCGCCCATGGCCGCCGGCACCACGCCGCCTGAGCGCGACGCCGCGCCCGCCCACGACACGCAAGTCGCCCAAGCGGACGCGCGGCCTGAACGTCACGCGGAGGTCCTGGACTCGGCTCCGGCGATCCCCCGCTTCGCGGACGCGCCCCTGGCGGGGACACCACCCACGGACATGCCCCGCGCGGAGCACGGCGCCAACGCCGTCCCGGGCTCGCGGCTGTTGCCCGCGGCCCGTCAGGTCACCGCGCTTTCAGGAACGCATCGCGGTGTGGCGGCGGAGCTCGACGGCGGCGCCGTGGACCCGCATGCGCCTCCGTCAGCCCAGGGCCTGGTGGAAGAGCTGGTATCCGAAAGCGTGGGCCGAGGCCGGGTGGAACGCGGGCTGGTGCACCCGTATTACGGCCAGCTCGGCAAGGCGTTGATGAAGGCGTGGGACGCCGACCGCTCCGTGAAGGAGCACGGCCTCCAGGGCTACTTCGACATGGGCATGGAGCGCGGCCGCGCGTACTCCCGCATCTGGATGGAGCGCGCGGCGGACTACGGCGCGTCAGGCTCGTTCGCCGCGAAGAACGGCCCGGGCGAGGACCGGCGCAGGCCGCTCAGCACCGCCGGAGACCCCACGCTCAATGCCCGCCGCGAGATGCGCCAGCAGATGCGTCAGGAGTTCCGCACCACGCGCCGCGCCCTCATCCGCGTCGTCCAGGACGCACAGGGCCAGCTCGTGGACGTTCAGCTCCTGGAGCCCAGCCATCAGCCCGAGGTCGACAAGGAGGCCCTCAAGGACGTGCGCGCCATGGCGGAGAAGCTGCCCCCGCCGCCGGATGAGGCCGTGGGCGGCCGCTCGCGGCTCTCCAGTGTCTGGGAGTTCGAGCTGCTCATCTCCATCAGCCCGCCCATCCCCACCTTCAGCTTCGAGTTCGACGAAGCGCTCGGCTTCATCGACACCCGCCTGCCGCTGGACCGCCGCATCTACAAGCGCGTGCGGCTGGTCGAGGTCCGCTGAGCCGGCTCAGGACGCGCGCGACTTGCGCGCCGCCTTCGTCTTGGCCTTCGCGGGCTTGGCGATCTTCGCCTCCACCGCCGCGCCACGCGCGCGGCCGGAGCGCGCCGTCGTGGTGACCTGCGGGCCGTAGATGCGCTCGTAGTCCTTCATGCTGCGCTTGATGACCTCGAGCGCCTCCGGCTGGTCGTAGACCTCGGCGATCTCCACGCTGCGCTTCCCCTCACCGGGAATCTGCTTGTAGGTGAGGAAGTAGTGCTTGAGGCGGTCGAGCAGCGCGCGCGGAAGCTGCGCGAGGTGCTGCAGCTCGCCGTACACCAGGTCGGACTCCAGCACCGCGATGATCTTGTCGTCGGCCTCGTCGCCGTCGACCATCCGGAAGCCACCGATGGGAATCGCGCGCACCAGCAGGTTGCCGCTGGAGATGACCTTCTCCGTCAGCACGCAGATGTCGATGGGGTCGCCGTCGCCCTTGATGTCCTTCAGGCCCGTGCGCTCGGCGCAGCGCTTCGCCACCAGCTCGTCGCAGTACGTCTGCGGAATGAAGCCGTAGAGCGTGGGGCACTGGCTGCTGAAGCGCTGCGGACGGTCCAGCTTGAGGATGCCGGATTCCTTGTCCAGTTCGTACTTCACCGCATCGGTGGGGACGATTTCGATGTACGCGGTGACGATTTCGGGGGCGTCCTCACCCGGGGTGATGCCGTGCCACGGGTGCGCCTGGGATGTGGTCTGGATTGGCTTCTTCATGGCGTGTCTCCCGAGCGCTTGCAGGCCTCGGCATAGAGTTCTGCGACCGCGTCCTCCAGTTGGCGCGTGAGCGCGTCGCGGTCCTTCATCGTCAGTCCCTGGGTGGGGATGGGCTTTCCCACCACCAGCGCCACGCGCTGTCCCCACCGCACGGCACGGCCCCCCTTGGGAAGAATGAGGCGCGTCCCTGACACGGCCAGGGGCACCACCGGAACGCCCGCCTGGATGGCCAGCGTCGCGGCTCCCTTCTTGAACGGCCGCAGCCGCCCATCCGTGCTGCGCGTGCCTTCCGCGAAGAAGAGCACGCTCACCCGTTCCCGCAGCGCCGTGACGGCTTCCGACAGGCGGGCCCTGTCTCCCCCACCACCGGTGCGCTCCACCGGGATGTTGCCCGCGCGCCGGAGCGCGGGCCCGAAGACGGGGATGCGGAACAGCTCCGCCTTCGCCACGTAACGCGTGTGCTTGCGGATGTGGGCGAAGTTCACCAGCGCGTCGTAGTGCGACTGGTGGTTGCTCACGAAGACGACGTGGGTGTCGGTCGGGACGTTCTCGACGCCCACCGCCTCGTGCCGCACCCCCGCGGACGCCAGCAGCGAGCGCGCCCACAGCACCAGCACGCCGTCCGCGTCCTTGGCGTCTCGCAGCGACAGCGCCGACACCACGGGAGACAGCACACCGGTGATGCCCACCGCCGCCGTTCCAGCAAAGACCGTCTGCAGGAGCTTGCGAATCAAACGAACTCGTGGGCGGGGAAAAGGAGCACGTCCGAGATGCGCTGGACCCCGAGCAGCAGCATCAGGATTCTATCGAGCCCGACGGCGATGCCCGCCGAGGGTGGCATTCGCCCTACCGCGTCAAGGAACCGCTCGTCCAGAGGATACACGGCCCGGCCCAGTTGGCGCCTGAGCTCCTGTTCTTCTGTCAATCGTGCACGCTGTTCCACGGGGTCCGTCAGCTCGGAAAACCCGTTCGCCAGCTCCAAACCCTTGGCGTACAACTCCACCCGCTCCGCCACCGTCGCGTCACCGGGCTTCAGCCGGGACAGCGCCGCCATGGACGCCGGGTACTCGATGAGGAAGGTGGGCCGCTCGTGGCCCAAGCCGGTCTCCACCTTCTGGAGGAAGAGGTGGAAGAAGACGTCGTCGAACGTCTCCGCGTTCCCGGTGCGCACCCCGGCCGCCTCCGCTGCCCGCTTCAATGACGGGCCGTCCGAATGCTGGCGGATGTCCACGCCGGTGGCGCGCAGCACCGCGTCACGCACCGTCAGCCGCTCGTAGGGGGTGCGTGTGAAGAAGGCCGGGTCCGCCCCAGGCTCCCCTTCCGTCGCGCCGCGGCCGGCCTCCGCCAGCGCCCCTTCCAGGTCATCCATGATGGCGTGGTAGTCCGCGTGGGGCCGGTAGAACTCCAGCATCGTGAATTCCGGATTGTGGGTCGGGGAGACCTCCCCATTCCGGAACACCTTGCACAGCTGGAACAACGGCCCGGCCCCGTCCGCGAGCAGCCGCTTCATGGCGTACTCGGGGCTGGTGTGCAGGTAGAGCGTCCGCGCGGAGCCCACATCGGTCTCCGGGATGAAGCCGGCCTCGAACGCGTTGATGTGCGGCTCCATCCCCGGAGTGGGGATGAGCAGCGGCGTCTCCACTTCCAGGTAGCCGTGGGCGGCGAAGAAACGTCGCAGGGCGGAGTAGAGGGACTGGCGTCCCCGGGCGGCCCGCCATTGAGAAAGATTGGGCATGGGCAGCGCGCAAGTAACATGAGGAGCCACATGCACCCAAGGATTCCCCTGCTGCTGGCCTTCGCCTGCTGCCTCACCGCCTGCCCCAAGGGCCCGCCCGCCGATGGCCGGCAGGTCCTTTCTGAAAAGCAGCAGCTCGAGGCGGATGTCAGCGCCATGTCCTCGAAGGCTGAAACCCTCCTCGAAGCCCAGAGCCGCCTGGTGTGGGACTTCTGGACGGAGGGCCGCCACGTGGACGTCGCCGCCACCTACGCCGGCCAGGAGGCGCTCTTCACCATCGAGAACATCCGCAGAATCGACCGGCTGCGACAGCTCACGGACGACGCCCGCGAGGTGCGCGCCCTCACCGCGCTGCACTCGCACTTCGCCGGCGAGTACCTGTCCCACGCGCTGGCCGAGTTCAACGACGCGGCCGCCAATCTGGAAGCGTCCCTCACCTTCCCCGTGGACGGGAAGGACGTGCGCTACCGGGACCTGGAGCGGCTGCTCGCCAACGAACGCACGGTGGCGCGACGCCGGGCCCTGTACACCGCGGCCACGCCCGCGATTGAACGCCTCAACCAGACGCTGCGCCGCCGCGAGGAGCGCGCGGACGAACTGGTGCGGGAGCTGGGCTTCGCCTCCTACGAGGCCTTCGGCAGCGAGCTGCGGCAGTCGGACCTGGGACGGCTGAGCGTGCTGGCGGAGGAAATCCTCCAGGCCACGCAGGCCCCCTACCGCGTGGTGATGGAGCGGCTGAGCCAGCGCGAGCTGGGCATGCCCTTCAAGGACATCACCCGCGCGGACATCCCCCGCCTGTTCCGCTCGCGAGAGGTGGAGGACGCCTTCCCCAAGGGAGAATCCCTGCTCAAGGCCCATGGCACGCTGGCGGGCATGGGCCTGGACCTGGGGGAGTTGACCCACGTCACCATCGACGCGCGGGACGTAAAGGGCAAGAGTTCACGTCCCCTGGCGCTGGCGGTGCGCGTCCCCTCCGACGTGCGCATCTCCTTCAAGCCGGGCACGGGCGTGCTGCACCAGGCACGCGTGCTCCACGAGTTCGGCCACGCGCTGCACGCGGCCTTCACCACGGAGACGCGCTTCGAACTGGCGCGCCTGGGAAATCCCACCGTGGGCGAGGCCTACTCCGCCCTCTTCGAGGACCTGGCCGAGGACCCGGTGTGGCTGGAGGAGCACGCGGGCGTCAGCGGCGAGCAGCGCGCGCAGTACCTGGCCGCGTCCAGCGCGCACAAGCTGTTCCTCATCCGCCATGCCGCGGGCCGGCTGCTCTACCAGTTGGAGCTGCACCGCCGCGTCGAGGCCGACCCGAAGGCGCTGTACCGCGAAATCATGTCGCGCACCGACGACATCCCGATGACGGACGAGGACACCGAGCGCTACCTCGTGGACCAGGAGGACTTCTTCCAATCCGCGGACAGCTTCCGCGCATGGTTCCTGGCGGGTCAGCTGCAGGCGCAGCTCAAGGCGCGCTTCGGCCCCGCGTGGTGGCGCACGTCGCAGGCGGGCGAGTTCCTCAAGACGCTGTGGGCCAAGGGCAACGCGATGTCCGCGCGTGAGGTGGCCCAGGCCATTGGTGAGAAGGGCATCGAGCCGGACGTGCTGCTGCTGCGGCTGGGCACCACGCTCCAGGTGCCCATGAAGCTCAACCTCGAAGGCGTGGAGGACGCCATCCTCCCCGCCGCGCCGGGGCTGGAGGACTTCACCCAGCCCCCGCCCGCGCCGGGGCTGGAGGACTTCAGCACGCCCCCCACCCCGCCCGCGCCCTAGAAAGGACCGAAGCTCGCTTCCAGGTGCTGGCGCACGTGCGTGGGCCGCTGCGTGGCGAAGTCACGCATCGCGTCCACGTAGTAGCGCCACGACTCCACGGACACCGGATAGCCCCAACGCTCGATGTGCGCGGGAATCTCCGCGGCGACCAGGTCGGCCAGCGACTCCAGCTGCGCCGTCACGCGCTCCTCGCGGAAGGTGTTGTCCAGGTGCCACTGGAAGCGCGACACGAAGCGGCTCTTGAAGTCCGCGTTCGTCATCAGCTGGCGGATGAGCAGCACGGACCACTCCGGAAGTGCCTCGTCCGTCATCACCCGGGCCAGCGAGTCGTAGCCCGGGTCACCGAGGAAGGCGTTGTCCAGGTCGTAGAGCAGCCAGCGCCAGCGGCCGTCCTTCGCCGTGGCTCCGCCAGACTCCGGCTGGACGTAGCGCCAGAACTTGACGTTGTTGTGGGGCCAGTCCGTGTTCGCGAAGAAGATCTCCGCGATTTGATAGTCGATGAAGTCGTCCACATCCATCATCGACTCCACGTGGGCCAGGTTCTCCGGCAACGAGAGGTCGTTGTTCCGGACGAAGTCCAGCAGCGCCAGGTAGTGCGACTCGTCGCCTTCCGCGCCCGTGTCGAGCACCCCGTCCAGCTCCAGGATGGCCACCTTCTTGCGGTCGATGCCGTGGCGCGACGCGAGGTAGTACTCGTCATACCGCTCGCGCAGCTCGTGCAGGCCCCAGTACTCACCGTTGAGGTACAAGACGGTGGGGCGGCAGGCCTGCACGTTCAGCGCCGTCTCCCGCAGCAGTCCCTGGAGCGCACAGTCGCGAATCTTGGAGTACAGCAGGTCCTGGCCCGACGTGCGGACGATGAGCCGCGTGTACTCGTCCAGCGCCTGGTCGGGGAACACCGCCGCGCGGAACGTCTTCGGCCCGTAGTCCTCCTTCGCGTACAGGCGCAGGCTCTTGTGCGGCAGCGCCGCGCTGCCCGAGCCGTGGATGCGCACGCCCGCCCCCTGCGAAATCACCGGCTGGCCTTCCACTTCGAACCACTCCACGTGGAGGGGGCGCTCCCAGTCCTTGCCACTCTGGTGATAGTTGCCGTTGCCCCACATCCAATCCGGCAAGGGGTCCTCCGCGTGAATGCGCCCGGGGACGTAGATGCCGTGCTCGAAGCCAAAGAAGTGCTCCGCGTCCACCGTCAGGGACATCACCGGCAACGAACCATGTGACTTGTCGATGAGATAACTCCGCGTGCCGGAGGCTCCCACGGGCGTGGCGTCCTGGAATTGCTGGAACCGCACCACGGCGGCGCGACCACCGGCCCGCGAGGCGGCAGCCACCGCCACTCCTCCGGCGCCTCCGGCGGATTCGTGGGGATGAGGGACAGAGGCGCGGGCTCGCCCTGTGAACGCATCAGGACCAACGGCGAGGTGTAGATGGGCGAGTCGGCCGTCGGCGTCGAGCCATCCAGCGTGTAGCGCGTCGTCGCGGACTCGCTCGTGGGCAGCGTCAGCAGGGACGGGGGCTGGTAGAGCGCGTGCTGCGTGTCGAAGTCCAATGGCTGGAGCGCCAGCGACGCGCGGGCCGGAGTGCCGGAGCCGTCATGCGCCACCACCTCGATGGAGTGCATTCTCGCGCCTGGCTGCCATTGGATGCTCCACTGGTCACCATGCACCTCGGCCCAGCCGAGCAGCACGCCGTCCACGTGGACTTCCACGGCCCTGATGTCGCCCTGCCCCTGGATGGTCCCCCGCAGGAAGCCGGACGCGTTGTCCATGCCATCGATGGACACGTACGGAACGGACTGCTCTTCCCGCGGGTCGTCAATGGGTGGAACGACCGGAGCCGGCGGAACATCCTCACGGCAGGCGGACAGTGAAAGGGTGAGCCACAACAACGCCGAGCGGGACTTGAAACGAAGGGGCATCAACGCCTGTCTCCCTGGGAACGAGCGGCCAGCGCATGGCTGGCACGGGGACGTCCGGCCCGCAGGATTACGAACCTCCTGCGACACGTCCCACACGCGCCCGTGCACGGCGCACGCCATCTGAGTCCCCAGGAGGGGCGCCCTGAAACGCACACCGAATGACGACCGCGGCGACCCCTATGTAGCGCAGGGAACGTTTGAGGTCCATCCAACCCCAGTGCATGTCAGGGAAAGCACGAGAGCCCCCGCCCGGTGTCGGACGGAGGCTCTGGGTACCGCAGGGGTACACGAAGGGAACTACAGGAGCTTCATCAGCTCCGCGCGCTTCGCATTGTACTCCTCGTCACTGAGGACACCCGCGTCCTTCAGCTCCTTGATTTCCTTCAGGCGCTGCGCGGGGCTGCGCGTATCCGCCGGGGGCGCCGCGGGCGCGGGCTCCGGGGGCCGCTGCTGGTGCTGCTGCTGGTTCATGAACTGCTGGGCCATGCCGAAGCCCATGCCCATGCCCATGCCGCCCAGCGCGTTGCCCGCGCCGCCGCCGCCGTCACCGCCCTTGGCCATGCCCTCGGCCGCGCCGAGCATCGCCTGGCCCTGGGCGTACTGCTGGAAGCCACCGGCCAGACGCGAGTACGCCACGTCCTTGCCCAGCTTCTTCAGCGTCGCCTCGTCCTCCTCCTTGATGGAGACGTGGAAGTTCCCCATCCGCACCACGGTGAGGCCGTAGCCGTCCACGTGGGGCTTGAGCCCGGAGATGACCTCGGTCTCGATCTCCTCGGTGTACGCGCCGCTCGTCACGTCGAGCAGCGGCCAGCGCTTCTTGACGAGCAGCTCCGCGATGCGGTCGCGCGTCACCTTCAGCACCTGGTTCTTGAACCAGCCGAGCAGTTCCTCGTTGCCGGTGCGGCCCATGCCCACCAGGCCCACCACCAGGCGCTCCGGGTCCGTCACGCGGATGGAGAAGTCGCCGTACACCATGGTGCCGATGCCCAGGCCCGTCTCCGGGTCGCGCACGTCACCGATGGGGCCGCCGAACTTCACGCCGGCGAACTCCCGGGTGGAGACGAAGAAGATTTCAGAGATGAAGAGGTTGCCGCCCGTGAAGCCTTCGATGAGGCGGGACAGAAATGGGATGTTGTTCGTGTCCAGCGAGTGACGGCCGGGCCCCAGCTTGCCCTCCACCTTGCCGTCCTTGACGAAGAGGGCGACCTCGTCCGCATCGACGGTGAGCTGGGTCAGCATCCGGACGTTGTTCTCCGGATACTTGTAGATGATGTCGCCCTTCGCCGAGTCCGCCCGGGCGATGAAGTTGCGCTTCGTCTCACCCTTGATGCTGTCGAAGATACCCATTGCCGTCAGCGCCTCCGTGGCCGCGTTGGCAGCCGGTCAACCCGCGCCGCCACCCCAACCCTTTTAAGAGCATGGCATCCCGGACGAAAGCGCGCGCGCTCGCGTACCGGCACCTGCTCGCAACATGCCAGTTTCACTGGCGAAAGCCTAGCCGCTCGGCAGGCTGGATGCCCTGGAAAGCGACGGCCGGCGTCCGCGCTAGCCCCAACGGCTCACCAGCCGCTCGCGGTCCAACAAGCGGATACTGGCCCACAGCAGGAGGGCGTCCAGCACCAGCACCACCGCGCCCTGGAGCAGGTAGTAGCCGAAGCCCGCCTTGAGCACGCCCGCCACCTGTCCACCCACCATGCCCACGATGGGCAGCACCACCAGCGCGGACAGCTGCTGGGCCATGCGCGCCTCGCTTACCCGGGCGGAGATGAGCACCGCCACCCCGTTGCCGAAGAAGGCGAACAGTGGCGCGATGACGAACACGCCGAAGGTCCACAGCGCATTGGGCATCAGCGGCATCTTCACCAGCGGCCACGCGACGATGTCCACGCCCACACAGAACAGGACGAAGGCCGTCCACGTAATCGCCACGGAGGGCACCAGCGCCGCCAGGCTCTTGCCCGTCACCAGCTCCGCCGCCGTCACGGGCGAGGCCAGGAGCGGCTCCAGCGTGCGCCGCTCCTTCTCCCCCGCCACGCTCTGGGACGCGATGAGGATGGGCACGAACACCGGCATCACCAGGAACATGCCGAACCAGTCGGTGAGCGTCTTGTCGATGAGGAAGCGCGCGGCGCTGGCGCTCAGCGGCAGCGTGGGGTCGTAGAAGAGCGCCACGCTGCGCAGGTCCGCGTGGTCCGGCGTGCGCACGTACGTCCACACCACGCCAATGGGCACCAGCACCATGACGGCCGGGAGCACCATCATGGACACCAGCAGGCCCACGTTCTTTCGCAGGTCCAGGAAGTCCTTCCAGAACACCGCCAGGGCCCGCTTCGGACGGAACGCCATGGGCTACCCCCTCCCCTCGCGCAGCAGCTCCAGATAGACCTCTTCCAGGGGACGCTGCGTGGGCACCGCGCTGTGCACGCGCGCGCCCGCTCCCACCAGGCACGCCACCACGTCGGGCGCCTGCGCATCGTCCGCCAGCATCACGCGCAGCTTCGGCCCTTCGGCCAGCACGTTGGGCGCGAAGGGGAGCTGGGCCAGCGCGACACGAAAGCGCTCCGCCTCCCCTTCCACGCGCACCTCCAGCGCCTGCCCCGCGTGCCGCAGCTCGCGGACCGGGCCCATGGCCAGCAGGCGGCGCTTCACCACCGCCACGCGCTCACACAGGCGCTCCACCTCCGCCAGGTTGTGCGAGCACAGGACGATGGTGCGCCCCTCCGACGCCAGCTCCGCCACGGCGTCGCGCACGGTGCGCGCGGACTCCGGATCCAGGCCGCTGGTGGGCTCGTCCAGGAAGATGACCTTCGGGTCGTGCACCAGCGTCCGGACGATGGCCAGCTTCTGCCGCATCCCCTTGGAGAAGCTGCCCACCGGCTCCTCCTCGCGCCCACCCAACCCGAAACGCTCCAGGTAGTGCCGGGCCCGAGGCCAGGCCGCGGCTTCATCCAACTCATGCAGCTTCATGAAGAAGCGCAGGTTCTCCCGCGCGGTGAGCCTGTCGTAGAGGCCGGGCTGCTCGGTGAGCAAACCCACCACCTTGCGCAGCGGCTCGCCGTCGCGGTCCACCCGGTGGCCCCACACGGTGGCCTCGCCCTCGGTGGGCTGAAGCAGCCCCGTGAGCATGCGCACCGTGGTCGTCTTCCCCGCGCCGTTGGGCCCCAGCAGGCCGAATACCTCGCCGGGCCGCACGTGGAAGGACAACGCCTCCACGGCCACCCGGTCTCCGAAGCGCTTGCCCAGGTCCTGGACGTGGATGCCGCTCAATCGATGGTCACCAGGAGGAACTTGTTGTTGATGTCGCGGTCCACCGGCGTCACGACCTTGTCCGAGCCCACCGCGGTGCGCAGCAGGTTGAGCCGGTTGTGCTCCACCAGTGCCCACTCACGCCCCGGCCGCTGCGCCAGGGCGCGCATGCGCGCGTTCGCGTCCGACACGCGGTACTGCTCCACCGTGTTCTGCGAGTAGAGCGTCTCGCCGCGCCAGTTCATCATGTACGCGACGATGGGCTCGCCCGCCTGACGCTGCGCGTAGTAGCGCCAGAAGAGGTCGCGCTGCGTCCATTGGTGGGACAGGTCCACCCAGTGGCTCCAGTTGAACCAGAGGGCCATGCCCGCCGCGAGCACCCAGAAGGTGCCGAACAGCATCGCCCGCGCCCGCATCAGCGACGCCACCACCGCCATGCCGCCCGCCACCGCGAAGGTGAAGCCTAGCGTCTTCTTGATGTTGACGGGCTCCGACAGCGCCTTGAGCAGCGAGTCCTCCGCCGCCGGCTGGCGGAAGCCCCGCACCGCGAACGCGATGCCCACCACCGCCAACACGCCGGCCAGTGTCTGGAGCGACGCGCGGCCTTCCGCGCCCGGCCGCATGGACTCCCACGCCAGGTAGCCAGCCACCGCCAACACCGCCACGCCCACCAGCGCCTTGGCGGACACCTGGGCCTGGGCGCTCACCGCGCCCAGCGTCGCCACGCCGCCCAGGAGCAGCATCAGCGCCACGGCGCGCGCGCTCGGCGTCGTCCGGGCCCGCCCCTTCGCGGAGAAGGCGTCGAAGGACAGGTAGACGCCGAAGGCCAGCAGCACCAGCGTCACCAAATCTCCCGTCCACAGCGGACGCGAGGTGAAGAACGCGATGGGCTTCGTCACCAGGTCCTGCGGATAGGCTCGGTCGTAGTTGTAGACGAACAGGTCGGTGAAGATCTTCGGATTCTCCGCGATGTTCTTCCCCACCAGGACGAAGAGCATGAGCCCGAAGATGAGGCTCACCGCGTGCGCGGAGATGCCCTCCTCCCACAGCCGGTCGATGAAGAGCGCCAGGAGGACGGCCACGCCCGGCAGCACCGGGAAGACGTAGTGGTGGAACTTGGTGGCGCTGGACGACAGCAGCCAGAAGGAGAAGGCCACCCACAGCACCGCGATGATGGCCAGGTGGTCCGCCGCCTTCTCCGAGCGCAGCTTCAGCCGCGCCACCACCGAGAAGGCGCCAGGCAGCAGCGCTACCCAGGGGAAGATGGCGAAGCCACCCTGCTCGATGAAGTAGATGAACGTGCCGCCCGGCGTGGTGGTGTGCACGCCCGCCGTGAGGCGGTTGAGGTGGTCGTGGACGAAGAAGCGGTACCAGAAGAGCTTGCCCTCATCGTCCACGGAGCCGAAGAGGGACAGCGTCAGGTACCAGGGGCCCGCCACCGCGAAGAACACCAGGATGCCCGTGCCCAGGTGCATCTTGAACATCTGCCCCCACAGCACGGGCATGGGCTGACGGCCCTCGCGCACGTCCTTGCGGAAACGGGCCTGCGTGAGCCACTTCAGGTGCGCGTCCAGGCTGTCGCTGTCCCAAGGGATGACGGACAGGGCCGCGTACAGCACCAGGATGACGGCGGGCAGCCCCACGCCCAACAGGCCCTTGGCCAGCGCGGACAGGCCGGCGAAGAAATAGAAGCCGTACCACCAGGCGGCGCGGTGCTTCGTCGTCGCATCCAGCTGACCGATGAGCGCGCACGCCATGGCGCAGATGAAGGTGGTGACGAAGGGCGTGTCCGTCACCGTCTGCCGCGTGAGCAGGAAGTACAGCGGCATGGTGGCCAGCACGAAGCCGGTGGCCAACCCCGCGCGCCGGGACACCACGCGCGCCACCGTCAGTGACAACAGCGCCACCGCGGTGATGCTCAGGAGCGCGAAGGGCATCCGCATGCCCCACTCCGTGTAGAGGCCCAGCATCCCACCCGGATTCGCCGCACCCACCACGTTCATCCCCAGCGCCTGCATCCACATCGTGAGCGGCGGCTTGGAGAAGAACCACGAGCCTTCCCAGAAGGGATACACGTAGTCCTGGCGGACAACCATCATCCGCGCGACTTCGCCGTAGTGCGTCTCCCAGGGGTCCCAGAGCCCCACCGCGCCCAGGTAAGGAATGAAGAGCAGGGCCGCGAAGCCCGCCGTGGCCGTCACGACGCGCAGACTGAAGGACAGCTCCAGCCACCGCTTCGCCCACTTCGCCTGGAAGAAGTCCTTGCCGAGGATGGCCTCGGTGAAGGTCTGCTCCCGCTGCTGTTCGACTTCGCTCTCCACGGACTGAAGCTCCTTGAGTCGTTCCGGGCGGTGGGCGGCCCACCCTCGGCAGGACGCGGCGTTATATCCCCGCGGCCCCCTCCGGTCGACCACCGCCGCCGGCCTCTGCCGTGAGCCTGACTGCGCGTCGCTGTGCAGGGGGATGTACACGGCGGGGCCGCCAACCCCGCGAAAGCACGGCTCCTTGGCAGAGGCACGGCGCTTGAAACGCCCGGGCCCGGCGGTGCTTCCCGAGGCCGACGGGAAGTGGCCGCCGAGGAGACATCATGCTCGCCCCCGCAGTGTCCCTGGCTTGCGCCTTCTTGCTCGCACAGCCAGGAAACGAGGCCCCCGTCCTTCAGCCGCCCACCACCCCGCTTCCTTCCCAGACCTGGCACGCCCCCACGGTGTGCTTGCGGCTGCCACCAACGAAGGATGTTCCCTCCGGCGAGTGGCGAGCCCAGTGTGACGACACCGCCCAGGTGTGCCGGGTGTCCCCGCTGCGGGAGTTGGACGACGAGGGCGTGGAGACGGACCGGCAGCAAGCGCGGGTGACGACCTGCTCCATCGCGTTCGACGAGGAGATGGCGGAGCGGGTGAAGGGTTATCGAATGGAGCCGGCCCGCGCGGCGGCCCCACCCGGCTGGTACCGGGACGAGCGCGGGAGGGTGATGCAGTTCAACTTCGACCTGAACCGGCGCGTCTGGCTCGGCGGCGCGTGGGCTCCACTGTGGCAGGACGGCCAGGTGCAGGGCCGCATGCGCGCTGACTTCGGCATCGCGGTGGAGGCACCATCCAGCCAGGGGAAGCGGCTGCACCGGCTCCGATTCCTGGAGACGGAACTGCACCTGGGTGTGCCCTCGCTCGACCTGACGGTGGGGCGCTACGACTTCAGCGTCGAGCGTGACGACCCGCTCTTCCGCGTGACGACCTTCTTCGGCAAGCCGCGGCGGCATGACCTCCACCTCAACCTGGGCTTGTGGATGGAGACGCTCCGCGTGGAGGAGCTCGAACGCGGCGGCGAAGTGGGGCGCTTCCTCACCTGGGGCACGCTCCACGCCACGGTGGACCTGTGGCATTCGAAGGACCTGGTGTCCTACGTGCGCGTGCGCGCTGGTCCATCCTTCGAGCGGGACTATGAGAATGGCTTCAACACCTTCGTCCCCGGCGCGGCGCTTGAAGCAGACCTGACGCTGGACCGGGACGGCTTCCACCACCTGCGGCTGGGGGTGGAGGCGGAGAAGGTGTTGCTGGCCCCGGCCGTCGCGGGCCGCCCGCTGAGGCCGGAGCGGCTGCGGCTCCAGGCCGGCTACGAGGTCATCATCCTGGCCATCAACGACCAGCCGTTGAGCCTGCTCGTGGATGGCCGCGGCATGAAGCGTGGCGACATCGCGGGCGTCCCCGAGCAGTGGGAATGGTCCGCGTCCGCGGGCCTGCGCTTCTCCCTCTGGGCTCCCGCGCGTCGCTCCGCGCCCATGGCCACGTCCGTGAAGGAGTAGACCTCCATGCTGATGCTCGGACTGGCGCTGCTGCTGGCCACCGCCGCGGACGTGCCGCGGGGCGTGCCCGATGACGAAGCCTGCGTGGCCCTGGACGAACGCGGCGAGCGCTACCCCATCTGCTTCGACCCCGGCGACGGCTTCGTGGTGGGCACGCGCATGCGGCTCAGCGGCTCGGCGATGGCGCAGGCGGTGCGCACGGGCGTGCACATCCGAAGCGGACGCAGCAGCCGGAGCAAGGGCTCGCCCTGGTTCAACAACCACCGGCTGCTCGGGCTGGAGGCGTGGGATGGGGAGCAGCGTGGGCTCACCTTCACCGCGTATGACGGGACGCTGCGCCGGCACCTGGAGGAAGGATTCATCCTGGTGCCCACGGCGCGGCCGGCGCGCATTCCCTTCCCCTTCGACGTGACGGTGGCGCTGCGACTGGGGCACCTGGAGCGCCGCGTCTGGGAGGGCCCCGGTTGGACCTTGGAAACGGGACGGCTGGGCCTGCTGCTGGACCCGGTGCGCTCGGAGACGGAGCGGGTGTGGTTCGGCGTGGGGCCCGTCGCCGGGCACGCAGTGCGGCGCTCCCGGGAGGGCGTCTCGCACACGGTGGCGCCCTTCACCGAGCTGATGTTCGACGCGGGCGTGGAGTCACGGGACGGGCTGTGGGCCCTGCGCGCATCCGGGCTCGCGGGTTGGAGCATCGGAATCGAGCGAGGGCAGTACTTCCGCGCCAGGACGGACGTGGGCATGGAGCGCGTCGTGCTCGCGGTGGCGGACCAGCCCGTGGTGCTCCAGGTGAGCGGGGCCTATGTCCACCGGGACGCGGGGCTGGACCGGCGCAGTGAGTGGACCGCGAACGTAGGGCTCGCGGTCCGTGTTTTCGGCGCCCGGTGATGCGCGGAAAGAGCCCCTGTCAGTCCACCCGAAGGCCAGCGTCTCCAGGGCCCCGGCCTGTCGCCGTGGGAAGGAGGGCACATGGAGAGAAAGCTTGTTTCGATTCAGCGCATCGACCACCTGGAGCCCGTTCCTGGAGCGGACACGCTCCTCAAGGCGCGGGTCATGGGCTGGGACGTCGTCGTGAAGAAGGGCGAGTTCGCCGTGGGTGACGCCTGTGTCTTCTTCGAAATCGACAGCCTCCTGCCAGAAGGACGGCCCTGGGCCGAGTTCCTCCGGCCCCGGGGCTTCCGCGTGAAGACGGCACGGCTCCGGGGGGTGCTGTCCCAGGGGCTCGCCCTGCCGACATCCATCCTCCCCGGCGAGGTTCCCCCCGTCGGAACGGACGTGCGCGACGTGATTGGCGTCGTGAAGTTCGAGCCGGCGCTGCCTGACACACGAGAGGTCGCCGGGCCCTTTCCGGGCCAGGTGCCGAAGACGGACGAAATCCGGCTGCAGTCGGCCCTCGGAGTCCTGGACGAAATTCGCGGCCACGACTTCTTCATGGCGACGAAGCTCGACGGGACATCCGGGACCTTCTTCCGCACGCTCGAGGGGGAGCTGGTGGCGTGCTCGCGCAACTGGGCCTTGAAGCGGGGGCCGAACCCGGTCTGGCGGATGGCCGAACGGTACTCGCTCGACACCGTGCTGCCCCCGGGCTTCGCGGTGCAGGGCGAGCTGTGCGGTCCCGGTATCCAGAAGAACCGCCTGGGCCTGGACGCGCTGGAGTTGTTCGTGTTCAGCGTGCATGACACGCGAACGGGCTGCTTCCTCGCGTACGCGGACTTCATCGCGTTCTGCGCGGAGCACGGCCTGCGCACGGTGCCGGTGGAGCACGTCGTCACCGGCGAGGCGGCGCGCACTTTCGACCACGGTCTGGCGAACTACCTGAAGCTCGCGCAGGGCCACTACGCGGGCACGAAGCACCGGAAGGAAGGCATCGTGGTGAGGCCGCTCGTCGAGCGGCCCTCGCCCACGCTCGGCGGCAGGCTGTCGTTCAAGGTCATCAACAACGACTTCCTGCTCAAGGACGAGGACTGAAGCCCGGCGCCCGGGCGCTCCCCCCAAGGAGCGCCCGGCGCTGGCTCACTTCGGCTCTGTCGGAGTGACGGCGCCGTTCAACACGTTCACGAGCGTCGCCCCCAAGGCCACAGGCGGGTAAGGCACTGCGGAGAGCACGGAGGTCGCCGAGTCGATGACCGCGTGCGCCTTCTGCGACGGCGTGGACGTGGGGTTGGTGAACACGTCCCGCGTGTTGGACAACGAGGACAGCGCACCGAAGACGTTCAGGAACGGCACGGCCTTGCCCACCGTCTTCGCGACGGTCGTCGAGGGCATCGACGAAGGCATGTTGCCCTGCAGCCCATCCTTGATGACGCGGACGCCCGACTCGAAGGTGTCCGCCACGTTGATGGCGTTGTTCGCCGTGCTACATTTTCCGACCTGATTTTCAGCGGGGCGGCGCAGCCTCCAGCACCGTCCGAAGCGCGAGTTCCGCCGCGCGCAGCCGGGCATCCTGAGGATCCACCCGGCGCGCCTCCACCAGTCGCTCCAGGGCCCGCGCGACGTTGCCGCGAGACAGCTCGCAGCGCACGCCGGCCTCCAGCGCGCCCGTGTCCCAAGGCCCGTACACCCGCGCCTCCGCGGCCGCGTGACACCCTTCCTCCACTCGCGAGGCATCCAGGAGTGCGCGCGCCAGCTCCACGCGCGTCTCCACATGGGCGGGCGCCAGCCGCACGGACTCGCTCAACGGCGCCACCGCTTCCTTCGGAAGGCCCAGGCGGCGCAGCACGCCGCCCAGTGCGCGCAGCGGCCCCGGCGCCCCCGGAACGAGCAGCGCCCGAGCCCGCGCCTCGCGCAGGACGGACGGCTCGTCGAAGCGCAACTCCGCCACCATCCGGTCCACCACCTCGCGGTAGGCGGGGTACGTCGCGGGCCAGGTGAACACCAACCGGTACACCCACTCCCCCCGTGGCACGAAGAGCGCCATCAGATGAGTGGGCCCCCCTGGCCCCTCCAACTCCGCATGCAGCCGCTGCGCGCTCCGCCCGCCCACGCGCGCCGCCACCAGCCCCGTCACCTTCAGCGTCCGCCCCTCGGGGCCCGGAGCGCCCTGCACCAGCACTTCCTGCTGGAACTGCCGCGCCTGGACCGAGCCGTCTCCCGGCTCTCCCGTCTCGATGGCCTCCGCCGAGAAGGTCGCGCGGCCACGCCCCGGCAGTCCGTTGGAGAAGGCCCGCCGGCCCTGCCCGTCCACGTCGCCCCGCCAGTCGCGTGGCAGCGCCACGGAGATGCCAAAGCCGTCATCCCGCTCCGTGCGCCAGACGGAGCGCTCCGCCACCACGCCCCCCGCCAGCACCACCGCCGCCACCACCATCCCCACCGGGCGCAGCCAGCCCGTGTCCGGGTGCCAGCGCGGCTCCAGGAAGACGCCGGCCAGCAGCCCCGCGAGCAATCCGCCCAGGTGCCCCGCGTTGTCCACGCCCACCGACGTCCACCCCATCCATAGGAAGACGAGCACCGTGGGCACCGCGGCCTCGCCGGACATCCACCGCGCCGGCAGCTTCGTCCGGTGACGCCGGCCCAGGACAAGCAGCGCCCCTACACAGGCGTACACGAGCCCGGAGGCCCCCACGCTCACCGCCCCGGAGCTGCCGAGCGAGCCCGCCATGGTGGCCAGCCCCGCCGCCACCAGCAGCGCCGCGTAGTCCCGGCGCCGGCACAGGCGCTCCAGCCCGCTTCCCGCCGCCAGCAGCACCAGGACATTGAGGGCCAGGTGGAGCAAGTCCCGGTGCAGGAAGTTGGCGGTGACGAGCCGCCAGACCTGGCCCGCGTCCACCACCAGAGGCCCCGCCTTCGCGCCCCACCGCAGCAGGGTGTCCAGCCCCACCGGCCCCGCCGCTCGCGCCGCGCCGTGGATGCCCACCAGCACGGTCGCGAGGATCAAGGTGAGCCAGGGCGCCCCCCCAAGTCGCATCCCACCGGCCGATTGACCGATGGACAACAGCCTCGCCTGCCCCTCTTCCTCGGGAGAAAGTCGTGTCTTTTGAGGGGGATACATGGCTTGTACAGGGAAAGGCCGTTCTGCTATGACTGTACGCGGATCGGACCCGTGCTGAAGCTCATCATCGAAGACGACGAGGGGCGCAAGACCGTTGTTCCCTTCGTGCGTGACGAGATCACCATCGGCCGTCAGGAGGGAAACACCATCCGCCTGACGGAACGGAATGTGTCTCGGCGTCACGCACGATTGGTGCGACTCAATGGCCACGTCGTAGTGGAAGACCTGGGGAGCTATAACGGCACCCGGATCAACGGCGAGCGAATCGCGGGTCAGTCGCCCCTGAAAGAGGGCGACCTGGTCCAGATTGGCGACTACGACCTCGCGCTCCAAGCGGAGGGCGTGGCCAATGCCGTAGGCCCCATCACCACCAAGGTGCCCGCCCGCCGGCCGGAACCCGAGCCGGAAGAGGACGACTCCGACGACGAGGAGCCGGAGGAGAGCGAGCACACCCCGCCCTCCCTCAGCGCCGCGGACGCGCGCCGTCACTCCACCTCCATCATCCGGTTGGATCAGGTGGAGGCGGATCGGCCGCGCAAGGTGGTGGACGTGCCCGCCGAGGACGCTCCCCGCCTGCTCGTGCTGTCCCCGGACGAGCTCAAGGGCCAGGAGTTCGCCTGCATCCGCACGGAGCTGCGGATCGGCCGCACCGACGACAACGACATCACCTTGGATCATCGGTCGCTGTCGCGCACCCACGCCAAGCTCGTCCGCGAGGACGCTGGCGAGTGGCGCGTCATCGACATGCAGTCCGCCAACGGGATGACGGTCAACGGTGAGAGCTACGCGCAGGCCACGCTCGCCACCGGTGACATCATCGAGCTGGGGCACGTGAAGCTGCGCTTCGTCAACGCCGGTGACGCGTCGGACGACGTGGCCGCGGGTGGCGGCTCGCGCTCGAAGCTGCCCCTGGTGGCGGGCCTCGCGGCCCTGCTGCTCGGCGGAGGCGGCGGAGCCTTCTGGTACATGAACCAGCAGGGCACCCAGCCGACGGCGCCCCCGGTCATCGCGCAGACGCCCACGCCCCCTCTGGACGAGGATCCGCAGCCGACCATCGACGAACAGGCCGCGGCCAACGCCCCCTCGCCCACGACGGCAGCGGCGACGCAGACACCTGAAACGCCTCCGCCCCCGCGTGGCCCCTCCATGGAGGAGCAGCGCGCGGTCGCCGACAAGGCGATTGCGGCGCGTGACTTCGACACGGCCGTGGACGCGCTGGAGCGCATCAAGGATGCCAACGGCCAGCGCCCCCGCGACGTGGAGACCCGGCTCGACGAGGCGCGCGCCGAGCAGTTGATGAAGCGGCGGCTCGACGACGTCCGCAAGGCCCTGGGCGACGGCAAGCTGCCGGAGGCCGAGGAAGCCCTGCGCGAGAGTGCCGCCACCAAGGCGTTCGCCAAGGAGTACGCGGCGCTGAAGACGCAGGTCGCCGAGGCTCAGAAGAAGGCGGCTCCGCCCGTCACGGTTCCCACCTCCGGCACGGAGAAGGCGCCGCCCGCCGCGCAGTCCGCGGCAGCCAAGGCCCAGGCGGACGGCTTCGAGCACATCAAGGGTCTGCGCTACCGGCAGGCCATCGAGCAGCTGAACAAGTGCCTCGACCTGGACCCCACCCGCGCCGAGTGCCACCTCTACCTCGGGTCCGCCTACGCGAATGACAACCAGCCCGAGAAGGGCGCGGTTCACTACAAGCGATTCCTGGAACTTGCGCCCAATCACGCGTACTACGAGCGCGTGAAGGGTTTGGTCGAGAGTTACGAGAATCCCAAGAAGTAGTGGTCTGCCGGAATCACCCTCGCCCCCCGGGGGTATTCCGGTCCCATGGCACTGAACTGCAGCGAGGAGACGCTGTGCAGATTCGCATCCTGGTAGTTGATGATGAGCAGGACAACTGCGACTACCTCAAGCTGGTCCTGACCCGTGAAGGCTACGAGGTCGTGACCACGACGGACCCCACCCAGACGGTGGAAATCCTCCGGGGCTCCGACTTCCACCTCGTCATCCTCGACATGATGATGCCGCAGATGTCGGGCACCGAGGTGCTGGAGCAGATTCGCAAGTACGACACGGACGTGGCCGTCATCGTCGCCACCGCATACCCCACGGTGGACACGGCGGTGGCCTCGCTCAAGGCGCAGGCTTCCGACTACGTCAAGAAGCCCATGGAGCCGGAGCAGTTCATCACCGCGGTCCGCAACGCCCTCCAGAAGAAGGGATTGTCCCAGGACCCGGAGGCGGACCTGCACCGCGCCATTGGCCGCACCATCCGCGACGCACGCAAGACGCAGGAGCTCACGCTCAAGCAGCTGGCGCGGCGCACGGGCCTGTCGGTGTCGCTGCTGTCGCAGATTGAGCGCGCGGAGTCCTCCGCCTCCATCTCCTCGCTGTACAAGATTGCCTCGGCGCTGCAGCTGCGCATGGGCGAGCTCTTCGGCGATACCTGATGTCGCCGTGGCAGTGCCCCGCCGGCCGCCCTGACTAGCGGCCGGAGAAGCGGGGCGGGCGCTTTTCAAGGAAGGCCGCCCGCCCCTCCTTCGCGTCCTCGCTCCCGAAGGCCGCCGCGCGCAAGCCGCGCAGCCGCGCCCGGTCCGCCTCCTCCAACGGGGCCCGAGCCAGACGCCCGAAGGACTCCTTCATCCCCGACACCGCCAGCGGTGCATGGCTGGCCAGGGTGGCGCACAGCGCCAGCGCGCGCGTCTCCGCGTCCGCCAGGCAGTCATCCAGCAGCCCCCACTCCAGCGCCTCCCGCGCGCTCAGCTTCCGCGCCGCGAGGAAGAGCTGCTTGGCGCGCGACACGCCCACCAGGCGCGCGGCCCGGGCCAGCCCTTCCGGGGAGTAGACGATGCCCAGGCGCGCGGGGGGCATGAGGAAGACGGCGTTGGGCGTGCCGATGCGGAAGTCGCACGAGGCCGCCAGGTCGAAGCCGGCGCCCACCGCGGGGCCCTCCACCAGCGCCACACTGGGCGCGGGGTGGGACTCCAGCTTCAGCAGGCACTCCACCAGCAAGTCATCCGGCAGCCGCCCGTCCGCGCCCGGGGGGCCCAGGTGCGTCAAGTCATAGCCGGAACAGAAGGCCCCGCCCGCGCCGCGCACCAGCAAGGCGCGCACATGCGGGGCCGGTTCCAGCGCCGCGTCCAGCCGCGCCAGAAGGCCGTCATCGAGCGCGTTGCGGCGGGCCGGGTTGGACAGCGTCAACACCCGGACCCCGTCGTCGCGGTCCTCGACGTTCAGCGAAGCACCTGTCGCGACGACGGGCTCCACTGCTAGCCGAGCACCACGAGGACATCGCCCTCGTTGACCGACTGCGCCTCCTTCACCCGAATCTCCTTCACCGTCCCGCCATCCTCTGCCTCCACGGGCATCTCCATCTTCATGGATTCGAGGATGACGAGCGTGTCGCCCGCGTTGACCTGCTGGCCGACCTGAACCTCAATCTTCCACACCGTGCCGGTGATGTGCGCCGCTACGTCCGCCATGAATCCGTGCCTCCTCAGGGGTGGGTGGGGCTGGAGCGGGCCCCGCTACGCCGGCTTGGCGTGGTGCTCCAGGAAGTGCGTGTCCAGCTCGCCGGCCTGGAAGGCCGCATCCTGCACGATGCGCAGGTGGAGCGGGATGTTCGTCTTGATGCCTTCGATGCGGAACGACTGGAGCGCCGTCACGGAGCGCTCAATCGCCTGCGCCCGTGTCTCACCGGTGACGATGAGCTTGGCAATCATCGGGTCGTAGTTGGGCGTGACGGTGTTGCCCTCGCCGTAGCCCGCGTCCAGCCGGACGCCCTCGCCCGTGGGCGGCTGGAACACCTTCAGCGGCCCGGGGGACGGGAAGAACTTCACCGGGTCCTCGGCGTAGATGCGGAACTCCAGCGCCGCCCCGCGCCGCTTCACGTCCTCTTGCTTCACCGTGAGGCGCTCGCCCGCGGCGATGCGCAGCTGCCAGCCGATGAGGTCCAGCCCCGTGGTCAGCTCCGTCACCGGGTGCTCCACCTGGAGGCGGGCGTTCATCTCGATGAAGTAGACCTCACCGTCCGAGTACAGGAACTCCACCGTGCCGGCGTTGGCGTAGCCGAAGGCCTTCGCCGCGGCCACGGCGGCCGTGAAGAGCTTCTGCGCCAGCTCCGGGTTGCGCCCGTCCGCGAACAGCACGGAGGGGGCTTCCTCCACCACCTTCTGGTGGCGCCGCTGGATGGAGCATTCCCGCTCCAGGCAGTGGATGAGGTGGCCGTGCTGGTCCCCCAGAATCTGGACCTCGATGTGCCGCGGCGCCGGGAAGTAGCGCTCCACGTACACGCCTTCCTTGCCGAAGGCGGCCTTCGCCCGGTCCGTGCACTGGCGGTAGACCTTCTCCATCTCCGCGGGATTCTTGGCCACCGCCATGCCAATGCCGCCGCCGCCGCTGGCCGCCTTGACGAGCACCGGGTAGCCGATGCGCTCGGCCTCCGCCAGCGCGCTGGCCACGTCGGGCACCACGCCCTCACTGCCGGGCACCACCGGGACGCCCGCGGCGGACACCAACTTGCGGGCCTGGCTCTTGTCCTTCATCCGCGCCATGGCCTCCGGCGGCGGTCCCACGAAGATGAGCCCCGCGTCCGCGCAGGCCTGGGCGAACTCGCCGTTCTCCGACAGGAAGCCGTAGCCCGGGTGGATGGCCTGCGCACCCGTCTGCTTCGCGGCCTCCAGGATGGCGGCGGTGTTGAGATAGCTGTCCTTGGCCGGTGCGGGGCCGATGCGCACCGCCTCGTCGGCCTCCTTCACGAAGGGCAGCTCGGCGTCCGCGTCCGAATAAACGGCGACCGTCTTGAGCCCCATGCCCCGGGCCACCACGCCGATGCGGCGGGCAATCTCTCCCCGGTTGGCGATGAGCAGCTTCTGGAACATGGCGAAACCCCTGGGGTGCGGGTGCGAAAGGGCGGCGAACCTAACCCTCGCTCCCTCCCAAGACAAGGGTGCGGACGGACGTGCAACAGGTCCCTACAGTCCAGTAAATTTGCGGGTCTACGAGGCGGTGTCGTACCTTGCTCCCCGTGACGCCCCCCTCTTCCTCAAGCCCTGGCGGCGTGGTCAATCTGCACCACGCGCGGCGCGCCAAGCGCCTGGACCTCTACCGTGGCCGGCACACGGACCGCGTGCGCTTCGTGCGTACCACGCTCGAGACTTTGACGCAGAGCGGAACTCTCTTCACCGAGGAGGGCACGCGCCGCGGCCTCTCCTTGCTGAAGGCGCTCCAACTGCTGCAGCGGGCCCACGCGCGCCTGGAGGAAGTGTCCGGCGACGGCGTGCTGCCCGCGGCCCGGCTCCCGGAGCGCGTGGACGCGCTCTATTCGGAAGTCGACGGCCTCTTCGCCCGCGCGGACACCCTGTCCGCACGCGACGAAGCCAGCGTGGCCCAGCTTCCCGCTCGCTGAGCTCCGCTTCTCCCCTGCCCCTTACGGCAGTTCCGTCTGGCCCTGCCGCCGCAGGAAGGTGGGGATGTCGAACTGGTCCTCGTCCAGCGGCAGCGGCGCGTCCTTCACCACCGCGGTGCGGGCGCTCACAGACTTGCTGCTCTCCACGGTGAGCGGCCGCGAGCCGCTGCCCTTCGCGGGCACCAGGCTGGCGACTTCCTCACGCGCGTTGGCGAGCACGGACGGAGCCGGTCGCGACAGCGGCACCTGCACCACCGGCGTCACCGTGCGGACCTTGGGCGCGTCGCGGTGGACGAAGCCCGTGGCGATGATGGTGATCTTCACCTCGTCAGCGATGTTCTCGTCGATGAGCGAGCCGAAGATGATTTCCGCCTCGCTGTCGGCGGCGTCGTGCACCAGCGTCAGGGCCTCGTTGACCTCCTGCAGGGTCATGTCGCGGCCACCGGTGATGTTGATGAGCAGGCCCGTGGCGCCGTCGATGGAGACATCCTCCAGCAGCGGGCTGGCGATGGCCTGCTGCATGGCAATCAGCGCGCGCTTGTCTCCGGTCGAGTGGCCCGTGCCCATGAGCGCGATGCCCTTGTCGCTCATGATGGTCTTCACGTCGGCGAAGTCGACATTGATGTAGCCGTGGTACTGGATGAGGTCGCTGATGCCCTGCACGGCGTTCAGCAGGACCTCGTCCGCGCGCTTGAAGGTCTCCAGCAGCGGCATCGGCTCGTTGGAGAGCGACAGCAGGCGCTGGTTCGGAATCGTGATGAGCGTGTCCACCGCGGCCTTGAGCTCCACGATGCCCTGCTCGGCCTGCTTGCGGCGCTTGTTGCCCTCGAAGAGGAAGGGCTTGGTGACGACGCCCACCGTGAGGCAACCCAGGCTCTTGGCGATGTCCGCGATGATGGGCGCGGCGCCCGTGCCGGTGCCGCCGCCCATGCCGGCGGTGACGAACACCATGTCGGCGCCCTCGAGCACCGCGGCAATCTGGTCACGCGACTCCAGGGCGGCCTCGCGGCCCATCTCCGGGTTGGCGCCCGCGCCCAGGCCCTTCGTCAGCGTCTGGCCCAACTGAAGCCGGGTGGGCGCCTTGCTCGCGGCGAGCGCCTGGACATCGGTGTTGGCGGCGATGAAGTCCACCCGGTCCAGCTTGGACAGGATCATCGTATTGACGGCGTTGCAGCCGGCCCCACCCGCCCCGACGACCCGAATCTTGGCGGCCTGCTTGTTCTGATCGAACTGGTCCATGGTGGTCCTCTCGCCCGGAGTGGCGCGATGCAGCGCGCCTGCTCCCAACCTCCACAATCATCAGCAAGTCCCACGCTTTGGCAAGTATTCCGCTACGAGCCTGTAGCGGGATGCTGCGCGTCCGAGTCCTGACGCGCACTTACGCCAACGCCAGGACGTGCAGGCGTGCGGCGCGGTGGGTGAACTTCGCCCCTTGACTCGCGATACACGGCACTGCTTAGCGGGTGGGACGCAGCATGCCCCAAAAAACGACGGGTGGCCCCGAAATCTCTTTCGGAGCCACCCTCGCTGAAATCACCCGGTGTGTTTCACCTGGGATTCAGAGCCCGTGGGTCAGCGCGCCTCGCGTTCCACTTCCACCTTCCCCACGCGGAGGATGGTGAATCCCACGCGGCGGTTGTTCTCACGGCCCGTCGCCGTCTTGTTGGTGTCCACCGGCTTCGTCTCACCGTAGCCCACCGCCTCCATGCGGCCCTCGGCGATGCCCTCCTTCACCAGGAAGGCGCGCACGTTGTTCGCGCGGCGCTGCGACAGGTCCAGGTTCTTCGCGTCGTTGCCCTGGTCGTCGGTGTGGCCCTCGATGCGGAGCAACTCCACCTGCGGGTTGGCGCGCAGCACCGCGGCCGCCTGCTTCAGCAGCGGAAACGAGCGGGCCAGGATGACGTCCTTTCCGGTCGCGAAGTAGACCTTCTCCAGGATGACGATGCGCTCGCCTTCCACGAGCACCTTCACCGTGCCCTTGTCGGGGCAGCCGTCCTCGTCCTGGAAGCCGTTGATGGTCTCCGGCTCGTTCGGGCACTTGTCCGCCGTGTCGGGAATGCCGTCCCGGTCGTTGTCCGGGTCGGGGCAGCCGTCCTCATCCTGGAAGCCGTCCTTGTCCTCCGGGTCGTTGGGGCAGCGATCATCCGGATCCATGATGCCGTCGCCATCCGTGTCCACCGGCGGCGGAGGCGGCGCCACATCCGGGCAGCCATCCGAGTCCTCGAAGCCGTTGACCGTCTCCGGCTCGTTCGGGCACGTGTCCGCCGTGTCGGGGATGCCGTCCGCGTCGTTGTCCGGGTCGGGGCAGCCGTCCTCATCCTGGAAGCCGTCCTTGTCCTCGGGCTCCGTCGGGCAGGCGTCGTCGATGTCCAGGATGCCGTCGCCGTCCGTGTCCACCGGCGCGGCCTGCTTCGGCTCGCGGGACGGCTCCGGGCTGTAGCTGAAGCCCGCGAGCAGCCGGAAGCCCGGCGTGCCGTAGCCGCGGGTGAGCCCCGGCCCACCGCCGACGTGCGCGGAGAATCCGCCCAGCGCGCGGTACTTCAGCGCCGCCAACAGCTCCAGCGGGCGCTCCTCGGTGTCCTGCTGCTCCAGGTTCACCGCGCCCACCAGCGTGGCCGCGAGCGCCAGCGGCACCTCGCTCACCGTGAAGGGCAGCTCGGCGCCCACGCCGTAGGACACCGCGTTGCCCAGGTTCAGGTTGCGCAGCTGCTGCTTCTCCCGGAAGTCCACGCCCACGTTGGCGGCCACGCGAAACCGCTCGCCGTATTCGGCCACCAGGCGCGGCTGCACGCCCACACCCGAGCCCCCGAGGAAGTCGGAGCCGCCGCCCGTGGGCAGCACCACCGGCACCGTCAGGGCCAGGCCGAAGGAGCCCTCCTCCAGAAGGCGGGCCTTGGGCACCAGGCGCAGGTCACCGATGCCGCCCGAGCCCACGCCCTGGGCGAAGGACGGGTCCACCATGGGCGCCGCCTGCGAACGCTGGAGCGTCACCGGCAGCAGCACGCCGAGCTCGAAGCGGTCGAAGAGGCCCACCGAGCCCATCAGGTCCACACCCACCTGGCTGCGCACCAGCGCGGTGATGAACCGGCCCGAGCGCGGGTCCATGAAGTTGAGCGGCTTGTCCGCGTAGTTGACGGACACGCCCACGTTCCAACCCAGGTGGGAATGCACCTGGGCGCTCTGGACGCCCAGGATGTCCTTCGAGCTCGGCCCCGGCTTGTACTGCTGCACATCGATGGACTGGGACGCGGACAGCGTGGGCACCTGCGCCACGGCCGGCCGCGACACCATCAGGACCGCCAGCGCCAGCACGGCGGCGGCGGCCACAGGGGCCCCACCGGCCCGCCCCGCCGAGCGGCGGAAGCGGCCCAGCAGGGGCAGCCCGAGCAGCAGCAGCGCCAGCGGAGCGAAGGTGCCCGCCCCACTCGTGCTGCACCCACGGCCGGAGATGACGAAGTCGTCGTTGCCGTCCAGCGGGTTGGTCCCACCGGTGACTTCCTCGCCGTCATTCACGCCGCCGCCGTCCGTGTCGGCGTTGTTCGGGTCCGTCTCGCCGTTGTCGAAGGAGCCGTTGCGGTTGGCATCCTCCGCGCCGTCCAGCAGGCCGTCACCGTCCGTGTCCGGGTCGAGCGGGTTGGTGGGGTTGTTACCGCGCACCTCCACGCCGTCCGTCAGGCCGTCATCGTCCGTGTCAGCGTTGTTCGGGTCCGTCTCCGTGGAGTCGACGCGGCCGTCATGGTTGGCGTCCTCCTCGCCGTCGCGCAGGCCGTCACCGTCCGTGTCCGGGTTCTTCGGGTCGGTGGTGGTGCTCGGGTCCGCGTCCGGACGGAAGTTGGGCGAGTTGCGGTCCGTATCCGCCGGAGCGCTCTCCAGCGTCACGCCCATCTCCGTGCCGTCCAGGATGCCGTCGTTGTCGCTGTCCGGATCCAACGCGTCGATGAGGCCGTCACCATCCGTGTCGGTGATGCCGTCGATGCCGTCCGGCACGCCGTCGTCGTCGCTGTCCGCGTCGTTGGGGTCCAGGCCCAGCGCGATTTCGGTCGCATCATCGATGCCGTCACCGTCGGAGTCGACGTCGTCCGCGGGGTTGAGCGGATCCGTCTCGTCCGGGTCCACCCGGCCGTTGCGGTTGGCGTCCTCGATGCCGTCACGCACGCTGCCGCCGTCCGTGTCGGGGTTGAGCGGGTCCGTCGTCGTGGTCGGGTCGGAGTCCGCCACGAAGCGCGTCATGTCCGTATCGGTGCCCTGGGGCTCGGTGAGGCCCAGCTCCAGACCGTCCGACAGCAGGTCGCCATCGGTATCCCTGTTGTTCGGGTCCGTCTCACCCTCGTCGACGATGCCGTTGTGGTTGGCGTCCTCGTTGCCATCCAGGATGCCGTCGTCATCCGAGTCATCGTCGAGCGGATCCGTCCCAGCGACATTCACCTCGATGCCGTCCGGCAGTCCGTCACCGTCCGTGTCGGGGTTCTCCGGGTCGGTGCCCAGCACAACCTCCTCGGCGTCCGTCAGGCCGTCGCCATCCGTGTCGACCGCGACCGACCAGGTGTAGGTCGCCGGCGTGTCGTCCACGTTGCCCGCCTCATCCACCGCGCGGACGCTCAGCGTGTGGCTGCCTTCCGCCAGGCCCGTGAAGGTGACCGGGTCCGTGCACGGCACGTACGCCGCGCCGTCCAGGCTGCACTCGTACGTCACCGGGGACTCGTCCGAATCGAAGTCGAACGTCGCGGTGCCGGGCGCGTCTGCCAGCGGCGGGCCCGAGATGATGAGGGTGTCCGGCGCGGAGATGTCCACCGTCCAGGTGTAGCTGGCCGGCGTCGGATCCACGTTGCCTTCCCCATCCACCGCACGGACCTCCAGGGTGTGCTCGCCGTCATCCAGCCCCGTGAAGGTGACCGGGTCCGTGCACGCCGTGAAGGCCGCGCCGTCCAGGCTGCACTCGTACGTCACCGGGGATTCGTCCGAGTCGAAGTCGAACGTCGCCGAGTCGCTGTTGGACAACGCGGGCGGCGTCGAGGTGAACATCGTCTCCGGCGGCTCCGCGTCCACGGTGAAGGTGTGCGTCACCGTCGTGCCGGTATTGCCCGCCTCGTCCTCCGCCGTGACGGACACCGTGTGGGGGCCCTCCGACAGCGTGTCGCCCACGGGGAGCGACCAGTTGCCGGACGGGTCGGCCACCACCGTCCCCACCGTGACGCCATCCACCACCACCGTCACCGTGCTGCCCGGCTCCGTCGTACCGGAGTACGTCACCACCGGCACATCGAGCACCGCGCCGTCCGCGGGCGTGGTGATGACCACCACCGGCGCCTCCGTATCCACCGTCCAGGTGTACTCGGCGGGCGTCGGGTCCACGTTGCCCGCCGCATCCACCGCGCGCACCGCCAGCGTCTGGGCGCCGTCCGGCAGCGGGCCGAACTGCGCCTGGGCCGGGCACGCCGTGAAGGGCGCGCCGTTCAGCGAGCACTCGTACGTCACCGGAGACTCGTTCGAGGAGAAGACGAAGTCCGCGGTAGCCACGTTCGTCAGCACCGCCGGGCCACTGTCGATGGCGGTATCCGGCGCCGCCGTGTCCACCGTGAAGGTGGAGCTCGTCGGAGCGCTGGTGTTGCCTGCCTCATCCGTCGCCGTGACAACAACCGTGTACGGGCCGTCCGCCAGCGTCACCGGCGGCGTGAAGGTCCAGTTGCCACCCGCATCGACCGGGATGGGGCCGTAGGTCGTCCCATCCAGCGTCAGCGTCACGAACTCGGCGCCATCCGCCGTGCCGGTGATGGCCACCACCCCGTCATCCAGCACCGCGCCATTCGCGGGCGAGGTGATGAGCGGCGCCACCGGCGGCGTGAGGTCCACCGTCCAGGTGTGCTCGGCGGGCGTCGGGTCCACGTTGCCCGCCGCGTCCACCGCGCGCACCAGGAGCGTGTGCTCCCCTTCCGCGAAGCCTTCGAACGTCACCGTCTCCGTGCACGGCACGTAGGCCGTACCGTCCAGGCTGCACTCGTAGGTGGAGCCCGGCTCGGAGGCCGCGAACTCGAACGAGGCCGACGTCTCCGAGGTCACCGCCGACGGGCCGCTCACGACGAGCGTGTCCGGCGACGTCGTGTCCACCGTCCACGCGTACTGCGCGGGCGTCGGATCCACGTTGCCCGCCGCATCCACCGCGCGCACCAGGAGCAAGTGGTCCCCATCCGCCAAGCCCGTGAAAATCGCGGGGTTGGTGCAGGCCACGTAGGCGCCCCCATCCAGGCTGCACTCGTAGGCCACGCCGCCGCCCTCCGAGCGGAGTTCGAAGGTGGCGGACGTCGCGTTGGTGACCAGCGCCGGCCCCGAGTCGATGAAGGTATCGGGTGCCGACAGGTCGACGATGAAGGTGCTCGTCACCGGTCCCGCGGAGTTGCCGGCCGGGTCGACGCTGGTGATGCTCACCTGGTGCGGGCCCTCGTCGAGCGGCTCAGGCACGGTGAAGGTCCAGTTGCCGTCCTCGTCGACGGCGATGGGACCGTGCGTCGCACCACCGACCTCCAGGTAGATGCTGCTACCCGGCTCACCCGTTCCCGTCAGCGTCGGCGTCGCGGTGGAGACCTCCTCCTGGTCCGCGGGCGAGTCGATGGTCGGCAGCGTCGGGGGCGTGAGGTCCACCGTCCAGGTGTACTCGGCGGGCGTCGGGTCCACGTTGCCCGCCGCGTCCACCGCGCGCACCGCCAGCGTCTGGGCGCCCTCGCTCAGGCCCGTGAGCATCTGCGGATCCGTGCAGGCCGTGAAGGGCGTGCCGTTCAGCGAGCACTCGTACGTCACCGGGATCTCGTTCGAGTCGAAGTCGAACGTGGCGCTGGTGGCGTTCGTCACCGCTGGCGGGCCAGTCACGATGGTGGTGTCCGGCGCGGTGGCATCCACCGTCCACGTCCGGGTGGCGGGCGTCGAGTCCACGTTGCCCGCCGCGTCCACCGCGCGCACCGCAAGGGTGTGCGCACCGTCCGCCAGGCCCGTGAACGTCTGCGGGTCCGTGCAGGCCACGAACGGCGCGCCGTCCAGCGAGCACTGGTACG
Organism: Myxococcus sp. NMCA1; assembly: GCF_026810205.1. Classification (NCBI taxonomy): domain Bacteria; kingdom Pseudomonadati; phylum Myxococcota; class Myxococcia; order Myxococcales; family Myxococcaceae; genus Myxococcus; species Myxococcus sp. NMCA1. Next base: position 7,157,672 of record NZ_CP113950.1, read on the forward strand.
TCACCGGGCTCTCATTCGAGCTGAAGTCGAACGTCGCGCTGCTGGACGTCGTCGTCCCCGAAGGGCCGCTGACAATCGTCGTCTCCGGCGCCGTCGTGTCCACCGTCCACGCATACGTCGCGGGCGTCGGGTCCACGTTGCCCGCCGCATCCACCGCGCGCACCGCCAGGGTGTGGTTGCCCTGGCTCAAGCCGGTGAACGTTTGCGGGTCCGTGCAGGCCACGAACGGCGCGCCGTCCAGCGAGCACTGGTACGTCACCGGGCTCTCGTTGGAGCTGAAGTCGAACGTCGCGCTGGTGGAATTCGTTACCGCCGGCGGGCCGCTGACAATCGTCGTGTCCGGCGCCGTCGTGTCCACCGTCCACGTCCGGGTGGCGGGCGTCGAGTCCACGTTGCCCGCCGCGTCCACCGCGCGCACCGCAAGGGTGTGCGCACCGTCCGCCAGGCCCGTGAACGTCTGCGGGTCCGTGCAGGCCACGAACGGCGCGCCGTCCAGCGAGCACTGGTACGTCACCGGGCTCTCATTCGAGCTGAAGTCGAACGTCGCGCTGCTGGACGTCGTCGTCCCCGAAGGGCCGCTGACAATCGTCGTCTCCGGCGCCGTCGTGTCCACCGTCCACGCATACGTCGCGGGCGTCGGGTCCACGTTGCCCGCCGCATCCCGCGCGCGTACCGCCAGCGTTTGATTGCCCTCGCTCAGCCCCGTGAACGTCTGCGGGTCGGTGCAGGCCACGAACGGGCCGCCGTTCAGCGAGCACTCGTACGTCACCGGGCTCTCGTTGGAGCTGAAGTCGAACGTCGCGCTGGCGGAATTCGTCACCGCCGGCGGTCCACTCACGATGGTGGTATCCGGAGGCGTGGTGTCAGTGACCACGGTGAAGGAATTGGTGTTGCTCAGCACGGACGACACGCCCTGGAGCTGGGCGTAGGCATTCACCGTGTGCGCGCCGACGGACAGATCCGCGGTCGGCGTGAAGCTGAAGCTCCCCAAGGCGTCCGCCGTCGCGCGGCCCACTTCAACGCCATCCACGAAGATGACCACCGTGGAGTTCGCGGGGGCCGTGCCGGTGATGACCGGGCGAACGCCGGTGGTAGAGCCGTTGGCCGGCGTCGTCACCACGGGGGCCGCCACGCTCGCCGGGAAGGCACCCGGCAGGATGGCGACGACACCGGGGTTGCCAGGGGCGGCACCATACGTGAGCCCGTCCGGAGCGCTGGCCGTCGGCTGCGTGCCCGCGACGCCGCCCGTGACGACCGGCGTGCATCCGACCGTCGCGCCCTGAATCAGCACACGACCACCACCGCCACCGCCACCCGTTCCGTGCTGGTCGTACGTGGTGCTGCCACCAGCGCCACCACGGGCCGTCACAGTATTGGCCGAACAAGCCAAGCCTCCGGTGACGCGCAGGTACACAGTACCGCCAGCGCCAGCGCCGCCCGCGGCGTCATTGCCGATCCCCACGGCGTTGACTCCCGCCAACCCGTTCGCCGACACGCGACCGGCCCCCGAGAGCGAGGCCGCGCGGAAGAACACGACACCGCCACCCGCGCTTCCCCCGCCCGCCGCGTCGTCGTTGCCGTGCCCCGCGCCGCCACCACCGCCGAACACCGCATAGGACACCGCATCGAAGGTCAGCGCGGCGCCACCGAGACCGCCCATCGCGCGGGATGCGGGAGGCTCTTCACCCACCCACGTCCGTCCGCCGATGCCGCCCGCACCCGCGTTGCTGCCGCCACCGCCACCCGAGTTATGGCAGACGCCGCCACCACCGGCGTTCGCGATGTTGCCCCGGCCCGTCGTCCCAGAGGCAGGCGGGAAGGCCCCATTGCCAAAGCGCCCAGGCACCAGGCCTTCACCCTTCTCCGTTCCACCCGGCCAGGCCTGGTCCATGGCCGTGCAGCCGTCTCCGTCACCGTTCCAGGCGAAGCCACCGCGGAACCCCTGGCCATCCGCGTGGATGGCGCCCGCGTTGCTCACCGGCCCCTGCGACAGGAAGGCCAGCACACCGCCCGTCGCCCCATTCCAGGGCTGCGCCACGATGCTGCCCGCGGCGTTCACCGTTACGCTGGTGTACTCGGGCACCCGAATCGCCTGCGTCCCGGTGACCGCGAAGGCCACCGTGAGCGGCTGCGTGAAATTGAGCCGCGTCGCCGTGAGGCTCTGAATCCGCGCGAACTCCCAGCGGCCCACCGGGCCTCCCGCCAGGTTGATGGGCGTCTGACTCCCAGACACGGGCGCCGCGAGCCCCGTGGCCTGGTGCACCATCACCAGATTCCCCACCGCGAAGCCCGTGGTCGAGGCCACCGTCACGAAGCTCTGCCCCGCGGGCACCGCGGCCGTCACGGGCGTGTAGGTATTGATGGGCGTATTGGCGATGTTGACGGTCAGCGCGCCGCTGCTCCCGTTCCCCAGGCTGACGGTGTCCACTGCGGCCATCGCCACGGGTCCCAGCAGCGCCGCGCACAGCAGCACCAGGGGTGCGACGGCCAAGCCGAGGCGTCCTCGGGAAACCCGACTAAGCAGGGGGACGTAAAAGGTCTTTCGAGTCATAAACCTGGGGTCGCTGGGGGGTGTGGGCCCAACGGCAAATGCCGCACATAGCAATCCGAGAGCCAGCCTCTGTCCAATCTACGACCCTCGGTATTCCGAGGATTTCAGCGCCCAGCTTGAGGGGTAGAGCCCGCCCCATCCGAACCACGGATCCAGATTCCGGAAACTGGACCTACTCGCGCATTCGAGAGGGCAACCCACCAGGTCGGCTGACGCGTCAAACCAGGACGCTGACGCGTCAGTCGGGACGCAGGGTGTGGCCCACGGCCAACAAAAAAGGGCCCTCCTTTCGGAGAGCCCTTTGGCAACGCGGTGGGCGCTCGGCCCGGCGCGTCAGAAGATTTCCTCGAGCCACTCACGCATGCGGCCCTTCACCTTCTTGTACACGTTCTCCTCGCGGATGCGGAACATGCGCCGGTCCAGGTGGCGGGCACCGTAGACGACCAGACCCACGCCGGTGGCGTACATGGGGCTCTTCACCACATCCACCAGACCGCCAATGCCGCGCGGCATACCGCGGCGAACGGGCAGGCCCAGGACTTCTTCCGCCAGCTCCGGCATGCCGGCCAGCAGCGTGGAGCCACCCGTAATCACCACGCCCGAGGCCAGCAGGTCCTCGTAGCCGCACTTCTGGATTTCGCGGTGCACGAGCTGGAAGATCTCCTCCACGCGCGGCTCCAGGATTTCGCAGAGAATCTGCCGCCCGAGCACGCGGGGCTGACGGCCCCCGACGCTGGGCACTTCAATGGTGTCGTCCTTGTTGATGAGCGACGACAGCGCGCAGCCGTACTTCTGCTTGATGCGCTCGGCCTCGTGCGCGGGGGTGCGCAGGCCAATGGCGATGTCGCTGGTGAGGTTGTTGCCGCCCAGCGCAATCACCGCCGTGTGGACGATGGAGCCGCCGGAGAAGATGGCGATGTCCGTGGTGCCGCCGCCGATGTCGACGAGGCACACGCCCAGCTCCTTCTCGTCCTCACCCAGCACCGCCTCCGCGCTGGCCAGCGGCTGGAGAACGATGTCGGAGACGTTGAGCCCGGTGCGGTTGGCGCACTTGACGATGTTCTGCGCGCTGGACACGGCGCCGGTGACGATATGGACCTTGGCCTCCAGACGAACGCCGGCCATGCCCAGGGGCTCCTTGATGCCGCCCTGGTCGTCGATGATGAACTCCTGCGGGAGGACGTGGATGACCTCCCGGTCCAGCGGAATCGCCACGGCCTTGGCCGCATCAATGACCCGGGCGATGTCCGCCTCGCGGACCTCCTTGTCCTTGACGGCGACGATGCCCTGGGAATTGAAGCCCTTGATGTGGCCTCCGGCGATGCCCGTGTAGACGTGGGAAATCTCCGCCCCCGCCATGAGCTCCGCTTCTTCCACCGCGCGGCGGATGGAAGAGACGGTCGCCTCGATGTTCACCACCACGCCCTTGCGCAGACCCTTCGACGGATGCGTACCGATACCGATGATGTCGATGCCGCTGTCGGTCAGCTCTCCGACGATGGCGCAGATCTTCGTCGTGCCGATGTCGAGGCCGACGATGATCTCCCCCGACTTCTGCTTCGCCATGACAACCCTCCCAGGCCCCCCACTCTCGTGAAAGGGGCGCGTCCTCTTACCGCATCGAAGCCCCGCTCCTCTCGGACGCGGGGCTCGAAATCTTCACCGCCACCCAGCCGGGCCGGGCACGGTTATCCAGGTGAATGATCTCCGCTGCAAGCCCCCTCGCACCCAGTTCGCGCCGGACACGGGCAAGACGTTGCAGCTTGACCTCGGAATCTCCTTCACCCAGGCGCACTTCCTGCCCGGACGCCGTCACCAGCGCCAGGCTCTGCGCCTCCAGGCGGACCTCCGACAACTGTTCGGCCTTCTCGGGTGACAGCCGCGCGTACGCGCTGGCCACCGTCAGCGCCGAACGGAGGCGCTCCCGCGCCGCCGCCGGGTCCGCTACATAACCCTCCCGGTCCAGGCCTGTCACCAGGGGCAAATCCAGTCCGTCCCCGGGTGTCACCCGCTTGAAGGGCTCGCCTTCGTCGTCCAGGACGTACAGCTCCCCCAGCACGGCCATGGCCACCGGCACGTGCTCCGTCACCTCCACCGACACGCGGTTGGGGAAGCGCCGCGTCACCTCCACCGTGCGCAGCCAGGGGTGCTGGTGCATGGCGCGCTCCAGTGCGTCCACGTCCAGCATCCACAGATTCTGGCCCTTCGTCAGCGCCGCCAGCCGCAGCAGCTCCACGCGGGAGGCGCGCTGGAGGCCGGAGAAGGACACCGCCTCCAGTTCGAAGCGCGGCGACGTCAGCGCCCACTCCCGCAGCGCCACCCCACCCCACACCAGCAGTCCGGTGCCCAGGGTCAACCCCAGCATCTTGAGCACCCCCGGCCCGTGCGAACGCACCGCGCCCCGGACCGCCTCTTTCTGCTGGGCGGCGTCCTGACGGCGGCGGTTCTTGGATTTACCGAAGGCCATGGGGAGAAAAGGGTTGACGCATGCTGTGCGCGGATGCGGCGTCACGCCAGTTTTTGGCTACAGGCACGTCGCTGTAGCGGGCGCGTTCGTCCATCGGGTCCGGGGCTGGTTGTTTCTCACGGGGCTCGCGAAAGGCGCAGCGCACATTCCTTCTCCCTCCCCCCTAATTTCAAGGGTGTTCCCCTCGAGTTGAGGGAGCGGGCCTCCTTCCTTGCCGCCGCGCGGGCGCTTCATCCCGGTGGGCCATGGGCTCGGACAGGCGCACCAGCGACGCCCCAGCCCCTGCCGAGCACCGTTTTGGATGAACGGCATCGCGAAATGGAATCTTCAATTTCAGGAATTCCGAAATTATCCATGATTAGATGAAAATTGGCGAGAGGCTTCACTGCAGGAAGGGTGTTGGCCGTGTAACCCGCGGGCCATGCAGCCCTGGACGTCACAGCCGGCGGGTTGACACATCCACTGAGTTGCAAAAGTCATCCACATGCACGTCGTGCACCGTGGGACGCAGCCACGGGCTGCGAGAGGGAAGTATGCAGAAGCTGACCATGACGGTCGTCATGCTGTGCGGAGCACTGGTGTCAGGGTGCCAAGGCGAAGAGGGGGAGCAACCCGCCCACGAGCAGCCCGGAGTCACCGTCACAGAGGAGGCCATCGCGTCCTCCAGGCAGGCGGTCGTCTCATCGTCGCTGGAAGCGGCGCTCTCGTGCATCGCGACGTACGTGAACACGGGGACCTGTGACTGGGAGCACTGGAGCGAGATGGAGGACACATGCAGGTTCTACGAGCACCCGGAGCTCGATGACGGCACCTTCCTCGATGAGGTTCAGTCCGGAAACTGCACGGCGGCCAACTGGCCCACGCTGCGCGCGCAGCTCATCGGCGTGAACACGCCGCTCGTCCGCATGCGTGAAAACTGCGACGGCGCCTCCCAGGTGATCCAGGAGACCGAAGCCAGCGGCTGCCACACACTCCCGGAAACCATCGGCGCATCCTACGTCGACGTGCCTTTCGGGAAGACCGTGACACTCCATGCCGGAGCGAACTGCACCGGAGACTCCGTCTTCGTCGCTAGCGACACGAACCTCTGCGAGACCTCGTTCGCGAGCGGCGCCAGCGCGAACGACAACGTGCGCTCGTTCCAGATTCAGGGCTTCGCGGCGCGCCCCTCTCCGTTCGACTACGACTGCGCCCCCAACGAGTTGACCTGCGTCAAGAACTTCAACGCCAGGGTGGGCGACGTCAACCAGGCGCACAGCGTCAAGGTCGTCCGCGTCTCGCTCGCTGGCAAGACGACGCCCAGTTGGGGGGCCATCCAGAATGCCCTGGACGTCCTGCAAGCCAAGACATCCGTCATGTCTCGAAACCGGCTGCACCTGGGATTCATCAGGCAGAACGTGACCGTGACCAGGACTGCCTGCAGCGCGGTGAAGAACGATGCCGCGCTGCGAGCCGGACATAAAGCGAGCGACTTCCTGACCATCTTTGTGCTGCCCAAAGGGGTGTGCCCCTCCTCGAACGCCGGCTCGAACAGGGCCAACCTCATCAGCACCGTGCCCCGGGACTTCATCCACGAGGTCGGGCACGTCCTCGGCCTCGCGCACAGCAGCGTGCTCAACTCCGCGACCGGCAAGATCAACTCGTCCGGCGACGCGAGCTCGTACATGAGCATCTTCGCGTCGGACAACTACAGCCTCGCGCAGCTCCACTGGCTCGGGTGGACGAAGAAGGAGGATCTCTTCAAGGTCAACTCGGCCCTCGACAACACGGGCTTCACCACTGTCACGCTCCGTCCGCTGGACAACAACGAGGACAGCACCAGCCCCCTCCCGCTGGGGGCAGTCTGGGAGATGCCCTTGAGCGGCAAGCCGGATGAGAAGCCTCAGCAGTTGTTCATCTCGGTACCGAAGCGGAAGACCAATGGGACGAACCAGATTGAGGGCGGCACGGTGTTCGTGCACCTCGCACCCATCTGCCAAAACTGCACGGGCATGGCCATGCACACGACGCAGTTGGCGAGATTTGGCCCCAGGTCCACCAGTGAGCACTGGGCGAACGCCCTCTACATCAAACCGGTGAGCTTCGAGAGCACCCGCGTCCAGGAGAACGGGCAGACCGTCGAGGTGTTCACCTCCGTCACGGTGCAAATCAGGAAGTAAAGAGGCCCGCCAGCCGAAAGCGCCGCGGCGTCTTCATCCGCCGCGGCACCTTCCCGAAACCCGGTCGCGGTGTCATGGGCGCGTCTCGCAGGTGAGCGCGAGGTTCGCAGTCCCCCAAGACGCTCAGGCCTTGAGACACGCGCCCAACAGCAGGCGCTCGCACAGGGAGGGGAAGTCGATGCCGCGCCCCGCGGCGATCTTGGGCAGCAGGCTCGAGGCCGTCATGCCCGGCAGCGTGTTCGTCTCCAGCAGGAACACCTCGCCTCCGTCGGTGACGATGACGTCCGACCGCGAGCCCCCGCTACAACCCAGGGCCTGGTGCGCGGCCAGGCACACCTCGTTCACCCGCGCATACTGATCCGGAGGCAGGGGCGCGGGGAAGAGGTACTGCGTGCCGGTGCCCGCTTTGTACTTCGCGTCATAGTCGTAGAACTCGCGCGCGGCGCGGACCTCGATGACGCCCAGGGCCTCATCGTCCAGCACTCCACCCTGCACTTCGCGTCCCTTGACGAACTGCTCCACCAGCAGGGTGCCCGCGTACTTCGCCGCGTCCGTCACGGCGGCCTCGTAGGCGTCCCGCGTCTTGCAGATGTGCACGCCCACGCTGCTGCCTTCGCGGCTGGGCTTCACCACCACTGGAAACGGGAAGGGCAGGCTGTCCGCCGCCGCCAGCGCCGACGCGGCGTCCCGGAAGGAACGGTACGCGGGCGTGGGGATGCCGTGGGCCACGAAGACCTGCTTGGCGTACACCTTGTCCATGCCCAGCGCGGAGGCCAGCACGCCGCTGCCGGTATAAGGAATGAAGAGCGACTCCAGCAGTCCCTGGAGGCAGCCGTCCTCGCCATAACGCCCGTGGACGGCCAGCCACGCCACGTCCACCTTCTCCGCCGCCAGGCGCGCGGGCAAGTCCCGGCCCACGTCAATCTCCACCACGTCATAGCCCAGCCCGCGCAGCGCCCCGGAGACGGCCTCACCGGTGCGCAGGGACACGTCGCGCTCCGCGGACATTCCGCCCAACAGCACGCCGACACGCTTCTGCTTGAGCTCGTCCTTCGTGAAGGCACCGCGGTTTGGAGTCACAGGAAGTCTCCCAGGCGCTTGACTTCGGGTTTCATGTCGACGCCGGACTGCTCGCGCACCCGCTGCTGCATGAGGGTGACGAGTCCCAGCACGTCGCGGGCGGTGGCACCGCCCAGGTTCACAATCCAGTTGGCGTGCAGGGTGGACACCTGCGCGCGCCCCAGCGAGTACCCTTTCAGGCCCGCCAGTTCAATGAGTCGCCCGGCATGGTCACCTGGCGGGTTGGTGAAGACGCTGCCGAAATTGGGCTGACTGAGCGGCTGTGTCCGTTTCCGGTAACCCAGGTCCGCGTCCATGACGGCCTTGGAGGCCCCTACGTCCCCCTTGCGCAGTGCGAAACGCACCCGGGTGACGACGCCGCCCGGCGGCAATTCGGAGTGACGGTAGGCGTGCGGCACCTGCGCCTTCGTCAGCCACCCCACCCCATCCGCCGTGGCCACCTCCACCGCCTCGATGACGCGGAAGGCCTCGCCATTCTTGGTGCCGGCGTTCATCGCCACCGCGCCGCCCAGCGTGCCGGGGATGCCGGCCAGGAACTCCGCGCCGACCAGGGCGTGGGCCCGCATGACGTTGATGAGACGGACGATGGCCGCCCCCGCGCCCAGGGTGAGCCGCCCTTCCTCGGGGCCCACGTCGGCCACCTCCGGGAAGAGGTCTCCGGGCAGCTTCAGCGTCAGGCCGGGCACCCCGCCGTCCCCCACCAGCGTGTTGGCGCCGCCGCCCAGAATCGAGACGGGGATGCCTTCCTCGCGCGCCAACTTCAGCAGCGCCACCAGGGCGTCCGGCGAGCGCGGGCGCACCAGGGCCTCCGCGGCGCCGCCGGCCCGGACGCTGGTGAGGGGCGCCAGCGGTTCGCCCGCCTTCACCTCACAGCCCCCCAGCGACTCCACCCGCGCCGCCAGCGCCGTCTTCACCCCCGCTTCCACCATGGCGCTAGTCCTTCGACAGGGGGGTGGTGCGCAGCAGTTCGAGCAACTCCGGCCCCACGTGGGTGATGTCACCCGCGCCCAACGTCAGCACCAGGTCACCCTCGCGCAGACGCGGCAGCAGCGCCGCCGGCAGGTCGGTGCGCTTCTCCACGAACGTGACGTCGCGGTGGCCGTGGGCGCGGACGGCGTCCGCCAGCGCGTCGCCCGTGGCGCCATCGATGCGCTCCTCACCCGCCGCGTAGACGCTGGTGACGAAGAGCACGTCCGAATCATTGAAGGAGGTGGTGAACTCCTTCATCAGGTCATGCGTGCGGGTGTAGCGGTGCGGCTGGAAGGCCACCACCACCCGGCGTCCGAAGGCCCGACGCGCGCCGGCCAGCGTGGCCAGCACTTCCGTGGGGTGGTGCCCGTAGTCGTCCACCACGGTGATGCCCTGGGCCTCGCCGCGCACGGTGAAGCGCCGCTGCACGCCGCCGAACTCGGCCAGCGACTCGCGGACCGTCTCCAGCGGGATGTCCATCTCCTCCGCCACGGCGATGACGGCCAGCGCGTTGAAGGCGTTGTGCGCGCCCACCATCCGCACGCGGAACTCGCCCAGCGACTCCTCCCGGCGGTAGGCGTGGAAGCGCGTGGTGAAGCCGTCCAACTGGATGTTCTCCAGCCGGTAGTCCGCCATGTGCGAGCTGCCGTAGGTGACGAAGCGCTTCTCGATGCGCGGCAGCAGCGCCTGGACGTTGGGGTTGTCCAGGCACAGCACGTTGAGGCCGTAGAAAGGCACCCGGTTGCAGAACTCCACGAAGGCGGACTGGAGCGTGTCCAGGTTGCCGTAGTGGTCCATGTGCTCCGGGTCGATGTTGGTGACGATGGCGATGGACGGGTGCAGGTGGAGGAAGCTGCCGTCGCTCTCGTCGGCCTCCACCACCATCAGCTCGCTCTTGCCCAGCTTGGCGTTGGAGTCGAGCACGTTCACCTTGCCGCCCACCACCGCCGTCGGGTCCAGACCCGCCGCGCTCAGCACGGTGGCCACCATGGACGTCGTCGTCGTCTTCCCGTGGCTGCCGGCCACGGCGACCGCGTACTTCAGGCGCATCAACTCCGCGAGCATCTCCGCGCGGGGGATGACAGGAATCTTCCGCTGCCGGGCGGCGACCACCTCCGGGTTGTCCTTGCGCACCGCGGAGGAGATGACCACCACGTCCGCCTGGACCAGGTTCTGCGCGCGGTGGCCTTCGAAGAAGGTCGCGCCCATGCGCGCCAGGCGCCGGGTGATGTCGCTCTCACGCAAGTCGGAACCGGACACCCGGTAGCCCAGGTTCAGCAGCACCTCGGCGATGCCACTCATGCCGATACCACCGAGCCCCACGAAGTGGACCTGCGCCGCGTGGCGCGTCTTGAAGAGGCTGGGGGGCTTGTTACGCGTCACGAATGGCTCCTGGGGGCCTTCTTCTCGGCTTCGATGGGGGTGCGCTCGCGGCCGTTGGGGCCCCACGTCTGGACCATCAGGTCCACACACACGTCCGCCAGCTCCTTGGCGGCTTCCGGACGGCCCAACAGGCCCGCCTTCTTCTCCATGCTCTTGAGGCGCTCGGGGTGGCCCTTCAGCTCACGAATCGTCTGCGCCAGCTTCTCGCCGGTGAGCTCCGACTCGCGGAACATCAGCGCCGCGCCCGCGTCCACCAACGCCCGCGCGTTGACGGCCTGGTGGTCGTCGGTGGCGTGCGGGAAGGGAATCAGGATGCTGGCCTTCTTACAGACGGTCAGCTCCGCGAGGGTCGTCGCGCCGGCGCGACATACAACGAGGTCCGCGCGGGCATAGGCGCTGGACATGTCGTCGATGAACTCCACCACCTCCGCCTGGAAGCCCTTGTCCGCGTAGCCCTTGCGCACCGACTCCAGGTCGTTCTTCCCCGTCTGGTGGACGAAGTGCAGGCTGTCCTTCAGGTCGCCCAGCGAGTCCAGCGCATCCGTCATCCGCTGGTTGATGCCCCGCGCGCCCAGGCTGCCGCCGAAGACGAGCACGGAGAAGCGCTCGTGCGCGACGTGGCTGCGCAGGTAGTTGTCCATCAGCTTGCGACGGATGGGGTTGCCGATGAGCTGGACCTTCTTCTCCGGGAAGAAGGCGCGCGCCTCCTCGAAGGCGATGAACACCACGCGGACAATCCGGCCCAGCACCTTGTTGGTGAAGCCGGGCAGCGCGTTCTGCTCCTGGATGGCGGTGGGGATGCCCATCAGCCACGCGGCCAGCACCACCGGCCCGCTGGCGTAGCCGCCCACGCCCACCACCACGTCCGGCTTCTGCCGGGCGAGGATGCGAAAGGACTCCATGAAGGCCAGCGGCAGCGCGAAGAGCGCCTTGAGCAGGGACAGGAAGCCCTTGCCCTTGAGTCCCTGCACCTTCACCAGCTCCAGCGGATAGCCCTCCTTCGGAACCACGCGCGACTCGATGCCGCGCTCGGTGCCCACGAAGACGACCTCGTTGCGGTGATGCCGTGTCACCACCTCTTCCGCCAGGGCGATGCCCGGAAAGAGGTGTCCGCCCGTGCCCCCACCCGCGATGAGCACTTTCATCATGCCGCCACCTCCCGCATGTCTGTTCCCACCCGGCTGGGCCTCGCGGCCCCCTGGGTGTTCGCGCTCAACGACAACAGCACTCCAGCCGCGCCCATCAGCACCACCAGCGATGAACCTCCGTACGACACGAAGGGCAGCGTCAGCCCCTTCGTCGGCAGCAACCCCATGGCCACGCACATGTTGACCGCGGCCTGGAACGCGATGATGGAGCTGATACCCAGCCCCAGGTACGTGCCGAACGTCTCCCCCGCCGCCAGGCTGGCCCGGACGCCGCGCCACAGCACGACGCCGTACAGCACCACCAGCAGGCCCACGCCAATCAGGCCCGTCTCCTCGGCGATGATGGAGAAGATGAAGTCGGTGTGGGCCTCTGGCAGGAAGAAGAGCTTCTGCCGTCCGTCGCCCAGCCCCAGGCCGACCACGCCGCCCGAACCGATGGACATCAGCGATTCGGCCACCTGATAGCCCACGTCATGCCGGTGCGCCCACGGGTCCATGAAAGCCAGGATGCGCTTCATCCGGTACGGACTGGAGGCAATGGCCACATAGGCCAGGGGCAACGCCAGCAGCACCATGCCCACCAGGTAGCTCAGCTTCGCGCCGGCCGCGAACAGCAGCACGAAGAGCATGAACACCAGCAGCACGCTGCTGCCGAAGTCCGGCTGCATCATGCAAAGCAACACCAGGATGCCACACAGCGCGAGGTGCGGAACGAAGCCCACGGAGAACTTCGCCACCTTCTCCCGCTTCTTCGCCAGCGAGTAGGACAGGTAGACGACCCAGGCGAACTTCGCCACCTCCGCCGGCTGCAGGCCGAAGCCCGGCAGGCGAATCCACCGCCGCGCGCCACCCGCCGTGCTGCCGATGCCGGGGATGTTCACCAGCACCAGCAGGACGATGGCCGCCAGCAGCAGCGGATAGGCCCAGCGCGCCAGCCGGCGCCAGCCGACCTTCATGGCCACGGCCATGGCGCCCAGCCCCAGGCCCGCGGCGACGAGCTGACGCTTGAGGAAGTAGAGGCTGTCGCCCAGCTTGTCCTGCGCCAGCACCGCGCTGGCCGAGTACACCATCACCAGCCCGAAGCTCACGAGCCCGAGCACCGCACAAAGCAACACCGGGTCGAAGCGCACGAGGGCGGAGGACGGAGGAAAAGGGTTCTTCATACCGTCACAGCGCCTCCACCAGGCGCTTGAACGAATCGCCCCGGTCCTCGAAGTTCTTGAACTGGTCGAAGGACGCGCACGCGGGCGACAGCAGCACCGTGTCACCCCGCTCCGCCAACTCCCGCGCCCGCGCCACCGCCTGGGCCAGGGTGCCGCACGCGTGGACTTGCGCCGCGCCAGCGTAGGCCCGGGCCAGCGTGTCCGCGTCGTCGCCAATGGTGAGCACGCCCTTCACCTTGCCCTGCCCCGCTTCCACCATGGGCGCGTACGGCGCGCCCTTGCCCTTGCCGCCGGCAATCAGCCACACGCCGCTGGAGAACGCGCGCAGCGCCACCAGCACCGAATCCACGTTGGTGGCCTTCGAGTCGTTCACCCACTCCACGCCATCCAGCACGCGCACGCTCTCCAGCCGGTGCGGCAGGCCCGGGTAGCCGTCCAGCCCCGCCTGCACCGCGCCGGAAGTGACGCCGCCCAGGCGCGCCAGCAGCGCCGCCGCCATCGCGTTCTGCGCGTTATGGGCGCCGCGCAGCGCGCGGTTCGTCAACGTGTAGTGCTCGCCCAGGAACTCCAGCCGGAAGCCGCCCGGCTCCGCCACCGCCAGGCCCGCCAGCGCCGGGGCGTCCGCCACCGGCTTGCCCGTGAGGCTGAAGCCGTACACCGACGACTTCGCGCCGCGCGCCAGGCCCAGCACGTCCGCGTCGTCCGCGTTGACCACCGCGAAGTCACCGGCCTGCTGCTGCTGGAAGATGCGCGCCTTCGCCTCGCCGTACGCCGCGTGGCTGGGGTACCGGTCGATGTGGTCCGGCGTCAGGTTGAGGATGGCCGCGCCCCGGGGGCGCAGCGTGCGGATGCCCTCCAACTGGTAGCTGGACAGCTCCACCACCAGCGCGTCCCAGTCGCCCGGGGCCATGGCCGCCTCGCTGAAGGGCCGGCCCAGGTTTCCGCCCACGAAGGTGCGCTTGCCGCCGCTGGCGAAGAGCGTGCCCGTGAGCGCCGTGGTGGTGCTCTTCCCGTTGGTGCCGGTGATGCCGAACAGCGGCACACCAGACAGCAGGCGGCCCGCCAGCTCGACCTCGCCCCACACCGAGACACCGGCCGCGCGCGCGGCTTGGATTTCCGGCAGCGCCAGCGGCACGCCCGGGCTCACCACCACCAGGTCCTGCGACGCGAGCAGCCCCGGCGGCGTGGGTCCGGACACCAGCGTGGCGCCCAGCGACTTCACCTCGTGGGCCACCGCGCCCAGCGCGTCGTCGCCCCGTGCGTCCAGCGCCGTGACGTCCGCGCCCTGCCGACGCAGCAGACGCAGCGCGGCCACGCCGCTCTTCGCGAGCCCGAACACCAGCACCTTCTGACCGGACAGCGCCAACGTCATGGCCGTGCCACCTCCGGGTTCAGCGGAGCTTCAGGGACAGGAGCGCCACGCCACCACAGAGGATGGAGACGATCCAGAAACGGACGATGATCTTCGGCTCGGCCATTCCTTTGAGCTCGAAGTGATGGTGCACCGGCGCCATCTTGAAGACGCGCTTGCCCGTCATCTTGAAGGACGTGACTTGAATCATCACGCTCAGGATTTCGGCGAAGAAGATGCCGTGGATGATGGCGGACACCACCTCGTTCTTGGACAGCACCGCCAGCCCGCCCAGCGCGCCCCCCAGCGCCAGCGAACCGATGTCGCCCATGAAGACGGAGGCCGGGTAGGTGTTGAACCACAGGAAGGAGATGCCCGCGCCGACGATGGCCGCGCAGAACACGGCCAGCTCCGCGCCGCCCGGCACCTGGAGGATGCCCAGGTACTGGTACAGCGGCGTGGCCACCAGCTTCGACACGCCGCCCACCGTCTCCGAGTCCGCGATGCTCAGCGTGGTGCCCGCCACGTAGCAGAGCACCGCGAAGGTGATGGCGGACACGATGGTGGGGACGATGGCCAGGCCGTCCAGGCCGTCCGTGAGGTTCACCGCGTTGGACGTGCCCACGACGACAATCCACGCGAAGAAGACGTAGAACCAGCCCAGGTCCGGGTTGAACCAGCGCGTGGGGATGAAGGGCAGCGTCAGCTTGGTGTTGATGAGCAGCGTGGGCCCGAACGAGCCGTCCGGCAGCGTCCACGTCGTCAGCAGGCCGAACACGGCGACGAGGAAGAAGAAGGTCTGCAGCACCATCTTCTTGCGCCCGGCCAGGCCCTTGGAGTTGCGCTTGGACAGCTTGAGCCAGTCATCCAGGAAGCCGATGAAGCCGTAGCCCAGCGTCAGCAGCAGCATCACCCACACCGCGCGGCTCTTCAGGTCCGCGAACAGCAGCGTGCCCGCCGCGATGCACAGCAGGATGAGCGCGCCGCCCATGGTGGGCGTGCCCTTCTTCTTCTGGTGCGAATCCGGCGTGTCCTCGCGCACGTTGCTCTGGCCGTGCTGCTTCAGCCGCAGCCGGGCGATGAGCTTGGGCCCGATGAGCATGCCCAGGAGGAGCGCGAAGACGCCCGCGGCGATGATGCGGAAAGTGGGGTAGCGCAGGAAGTTGAGGACGCGCCCCGCCTCGGAGTTCTGGATGACCTCGTAGAGGAGGTACAGCACTAGTGGTTTCCTCCGGGGACGGCCGTGCCCGTCAGGGCGGCCACCACCCGCTCCAGCCGCATGCCGCGGCTGCCCTTCACCAGCACCACGTCACCTTCGCGAAGCCGGGGCGCCAACCACGCCATCAGCGGCTCCACGTCGGTGAAGTGGGCGGCGGATTCACCCATGGAAGCGGCCTCCCACCCCTTCACGGAGCGGGGACCGAAAAATGCCGCCAGCGTCGCGTGCGAGGGAATCTGGCCGCCCAGGCGCGCGTGCTCCTCGAGCTCGCCCGGCCCCAGCTCCAGCATGTCCCCCAGCACCACCACGGCCCGGCCACCCGCGGGCACCAGCGTGCTCAGCGTCTCCAGCGCGGCGTCCATGGAGGCCGGGTTGGCGTTGTAGCAGTCGTCGATGACCGTCACGCCGTGCTGCCCGTCCACCACGTTGAGGCGCCGCGAGTACGGCCGCGCCGTCTCCAGGCCGCGCACGCACTCCTCCGGCGTGTAGCCCAGCGCCAGCGCCACCGCGAAGGCCGCCGTCGCGTTCTGCGCGTTGTGCGGCCCCACGAAGTGCAGCCGCACCGGCCACTCGCGGCCCAGGTGCCGCACCGTGGCCACCATGCCCTCGCGGCCCAGCGTCTTCACGTCCGCAAGCCGCACGTCCGCGTGCTCCGCCCGGCCGAACGTCAGCCGCTGCGCTCCGCTGCGCTCCGCCTGCGCGGGGATGAGCGCGTCGTCCACGTTCACCACGATGGTGGTGCCGTGCCCCATCTCCTGGAACAGCTCGCCCTCCGCCGCCGCCACGCCCTCGATGCTGCCCAGCCCTTCCAGGTGCTCGGGCTGGACCACCGTGATGACGCCAGCGTCCGGCTGGACAATGCGCGCCAGCCGCTCGATTTCCCCCGGCTGGTTCATCCCCACTTCGATGACCGCCGCGACGTGGCGCGGCTCCAGCCGGAAGAGCGTCAGCGGGACGCCAATCTCATTGTTGAGGTTGCCCTCGGTCTTCAGCGCCGGCCCGCGCGTGGCCAGGATGGCGCCCACCATCTCCTTGGTGGTCGTCTTCCCGTTGGAGCCACCCACCGCGCACACCGGAATCCGGAAGCGCTGACGGTGGTGCCGTCCCAGCGCGCCCAGGGCCCGCAGGGTGTCATCCACTTCATAGAGAACCAGCCCAGCGGGCAGCGCGGGCAACGGGCGCCCGCGCGCCACCACCGCGCCGGCCGCCCCGCCCTTCGCCGCGGCGTCCACGAAAGCGTGGGCGTCGAAGCGCTCACCCACCAGGGCCACGAAGAGGCACCCGGGGGTGAGTGCCCGCGTGTCCGTACAGACGGTAGCGTAGGCGGCCCGGGCCGGGCCGCCACGCCGGGTTGCCCCGGTCGCCTGCACCACCTCTTCGTCGCTGAAGGAAGCTGCCATGGTGTGAGAGATGGGCGGGTCGACGGGGCTCGGGAGGCTCAGCCAGCGGTGCGGTTGGCCAGCGCCTTCGCGGCCACCTGCCGGTCGTCGAACGCGTGCTTCTCCGCGCCGACCTGCTGGTACGTCTCGTGGCCCTTGCCCGCGATGAGGACGACGTCGTCCGCGGACGCCAGGCTGATGGCCTGCTCGATGGCCGCGCGGCGGTCCGCGTCGACCAGGTAGCCCTTCTCACCGCTCTTCGCCTTGCCGGCGGAGATGCGGCGCAGGCCGCTCTTCTCGATGCCCGCGGTCACCTGGGAGATGATCTCCTCCGGGTCCTCGGTGCGGGGGTTGTCGCTGGTGATGACGGCCAGGTCGGCGCCCTCACCCGCCACCGCGCCCATCAGCGGACGCTTGCCCTTGTCGCGGTCCCCGCCGCAGCCGAACACCGCGATGACGCGGCCCTTGGCCAGCGAGCGCGCCGCCTCGATGGAGCGCTTGAGCGCGTCATCCGTGTGCGCGTAGTCCACCAGCACCGCGGGGGCGCCGGACGGACCGTAGTTCTCCACGCGCTCCATGCGGCCGGCCACCGGCATCATCCGCTCGATGCCTTCCTGCACGTCGCGCCGCGCGAAGCCCGCGCCCAGGCCAATGCCCACCGCCAGGAGGATGTTCTCCAGGTTGTGGGGCCCCAGGAGCTTGCTCTTGAGCGGGATGTCACCGGCGGGCGTCTTCAGCACGCCCTTGATGCCCTGGAGCGAGAAGCTCACGTCGGCCGCGGAAATCTCCCCGGAGCCCTGACGGCTGAATTTCCACGCCATGCGCTTCTGGCCGCGCTGCTCGTTGTAGATGCGGCTGGCGTAGGTGTCGTCGCCGTTCACCACCGCCACGCCCGTCGCGGACAGGTTCTCCGCGAAGAGCTTCCGCTTGGACTGGAAGTAGTCCTCCATGTCCTTGTGGTAGTCGAGGTGGTCGCGGCTCAGGTTGGAGAAGCCCGCGGCCTTGAAGGTCAGCCCGTGCACGCGCTCCTGCGCGAGCGCATGGCTGGACACCTCCATGATGACCGTCTCCACGCCCGCCTCCACCATCTCCCGGAGGATGCGGTGCAACTCCAGCGGATCCGGCGTGGTGTTGGCGCACTCCACCGTGCGGCCAGCGAACTTGTAGCCCAGCGTCCCGATGACGCCGGTGGACGCGTACGTCGCGGTGCTCATGGCCTCCAGCAGGTAGCTGGTGGTCGTCTTCCCGTTCGTACCGGTGATGCCCAGCAACGTCAGCTGGTCCGCCGGGCGGCCGTAGAAGTTGGCCGCGATGAGCGCCAGCGCCTTGCGAGCGCTGCCCACCTTGAAGAAGGGCACCTGCGAGGATGGCACCGGCTTCTCCGACACCACCGCCACGGCGCCACGGGACACGGCCTCACCGATGAACTGGGCCCCATCCTCCTTCGTGCCAGGAATGGCGACGAACAGGTCTCCCGGCTTCACGCGCCGCGAGTCCTGCGTCACACCGGTGACGTCAACCGCGGAACGGCCGCCCGAGGTCTGCTCGGCACCACATCCTGCGAGGACATCCGTCAGCTTCATCTCTTCCCCTTCACACGCATTGCAAGAGCGGGGCCTGGAGCGGACGCGGCCTTATTGCCGCGCGGCGAGCTCCAGCGTCACCCGGGCCCCCTTCTCCACCAGTGAACCGGCGGCGGGGGTTTGAGATACCACGCGTCCACTGCCCAATACCTGTGGCTCCAGCGCCGCGGCGAGCAGCTTCACCACGGCCTCACGTCCTACTTCTCCCTGAAGGTCCGGCACACGCACCGTGCCGGGTTCAGGGGTCTCCGTCACCGCGTCCACCAGCGCCGTCCGGGCGGCGCCGGAGGCATTCGCCCCCGGCTTCGCCGCGGCAGGCGCGGGGGACTCGGCGGCCACGGCCACCTCGGGTGCCACCGTCCGGGACGGGGGCACGGCCAGGTGAGCCATGGCGGCGGTCGCAATCTCCTTGAAAGCAGGGGCAGCCACGGTCCCCCCGTATACGTCCGTCTTGGGTTCGTCCACTACGACAAGAATCACTGCTCGCGGAGACTCGGCCGGTACCACCCCAACAAAGGAGGCGATCCGCTTGTCCGAATACCCCCGCGCCACCGGGTCTGCCTTCTGCGAGGTGCCCGTCTTTCCGGCCACCCGGTAGTCCTCCATGGCGGCCCTGGTGGCCGTCCCTCCCTTGACCACCACGCTTTCGAGCATGCCCACGACCTGCCGGGCGACCTTCGCGGAGACCGCCCTGCGCAGCTCCGTGGGACGGTTTTCCAGCAGAACGACACCGTCCGGGTCCACCACCTTCGATACCAGATAGGGCCGCATCAGCACCCCATCGTTGGCCAGCGCACCATAGGCGGCCGCAATCTGCACCGCCGTGGCCGTCATCCCCTGTCCAAAGGACTGGTTGGCCAGGGAGATCTCCGCCTTCGGGAACGGCAGGACGCCGCGCCCCTCGCCCGGCAGGGACAGGCCGGTGCGCTCGGCGAAGCCGAAGGTCTGGTAGCCCTTCACGAACTTCTCACGTCCCATGGCCTGGGCAATCTTCGCCATGCAGATGTTGGAGGACTTCTGGAGGATGCCCTGCGGGGTGAGCCAGCCGTAGGAATGGGTGTCGTTGATGGTGTGGCGGCCCACCCGCCAGGCGCCGTTCTCACAGAAGAAGAGGCTGTCGGCGGTGATGGCCTTCTCTTCCATCGCCGCGGCCACCACGAAGGCCTTCAGCGTGGAGCCCGGCTCGAAGGTGTCCAGGGCGGCGCGGTTGCGCATGCCCGAGCGCGAGCTGGACTCCGGCGTATTGGGGTTGAAGCGCGGGTGGTTGGCGACGGCGAGCAGCTCGCCCGTGCGCGGATCCAACACCACCGCCATGCCGGCCACGGCCTTGGCGTCCTCCACCGCGCGGCTCAGCGCCTTCTCCGCGACATACTGGAGGTGGCGGTCCAACGTGAGGGTGACGGCGGCGCCCTGGCGCTGGAGCGGATCCAACGCGCCCTGCACCAGCAGCTTGCGGCCCTTGGCGTCACGGAAGCCGGACGTGGAGGAGTTCTGCCCGGACAGCTCGTCCTGGAAGGCCAGCTCCAGGCCCTCCAGGCCGCGGCCGTCCATGCCCACCGTGCCCACCACGTGGGCGCCCAGCTCGCGCTGGGGGTAGAAGCGCTTGGGCTCCTTGGAGAAGCCCATGCCCGGCAGCGCCAGCGCCTTCACCGCGGCGACCTCGGCGGGCTTGGCCTGGCGCTTCACCCAGGCGAAGCGCCTGGCCCGGGCCAGGCGCGCGCCCAGCTCGTCGGGGTCCAGCTTCAGCGCCTTGGCCAGCGCCCGGGACGCGGCCTTCACGTCGGGCAGCATGGAAGGGTCCACCCAGATGGAGTCCACCTCCACGCTCTGGGCCAGCGGCGCGCCGCGCCGGTCGAAGATGTCGCCGCGGCGGGCCGGAATCTCGATGTGCCGGACGTACTGGTCCTGCGCCATGCCGCGCAGCTTCTCCTGCTCGAAGACCTGGAGCTGCACCGCACGACCAAAGGCGACGCCGAGCAGCATCAGGAACAGCCCGAACAGCAGCCGCACCCGCACTTCAGCCACTTCGCGTTGGGCTCGGGAGCCCGCGCCGCCTTGAAGTCTCTCACCGGCCCGCTCCGGCGCGGCCCGCCACGCGGACGGTGGGCTGCGTGGCGTCCGGGACTTCCGCGCGCGCCCCGCTGTCACGCGCCGGCTTCTCCGCCGACAGCGACACCACGGCGCCGCCGCGCGGCATGGCCATGTTCAGCTGCTCACGCGCCACGCGCTCCAGCCGGCCCGGCGCCTTGAGCGTGGCCAGCTCCAGCTTCAACCGGTCATTCTCGCGCGTGAGGATGCGGCTCTCCGCCTCCTCGCGCGACAGGCGGTAGCCCATGTCCACCACCAGCACCCGGCTGGTGACGTGGAGAATGCCCACCGCGACGAAGAGGGCGAAGAGGCACACGGCCGGCAACAGGTGCAGCAGCACGCCGCCCACCGTCACGGAAGAACGCAACGCCGATACCCGGGAGTGCACCTTGCTCATCGGAGTTTCTCCACCACGCGCAGATGCGCGCTGCGTGAACGGGGATTGGCCTCGACCTCCGCCTCGGAGGCGGCCACGGCCTTCTTCGTCACCAGGGCGAAATCACCCACCCCGCGGCATACGCACACGGGCAGGCCCGGCGGACAGGTGCAGCGCCCCGCGAGCGCGCGGAACGCCTCCTTCACCTTCCGGTCCTCCAGGGAGTGGAAGGCGATGACGGCGGCGCGGCCCCCCACCTTGAGGAGCCCGGGGATGGCGGCCAGCAGCGCGTCCAGCGCCTCCAGTTCACCGTTGACGGCCATGCGCAGCGCCTGGAAGGTCCGGGTGGCCACGTGGATGCGGTTGGGCCACGCCTTGCGCGGCACCGCCCGCTTCACGACCTCCGCGGCCTCCAGCGTGCGCGTGGGCAGGGCCTTCTTCAGCTCGCGGGCAATGGGCCGGGCGAAGGGCTCTTCACCGTAGTCCTTGAGGATGCGGACCAGCTCGCGCTCATCGGTGGTGGCGATCAACTCCGCCGCCGTCGGGCCGTCCGGCCCCATGCGCATGTCCAGCGGGCCATCCTTGGAGAAGGAGAAGCCGCGCTCGGCCACGTCCAGCTGCGGCGACGACACGCCCAGGTCCACCAGCACGCCATCCACGGGCAGCAGGTCCGCGGCGACGCGGGGCAGCTCGGCGAAATTGCCGGCGCGGCCCTGGAAGCGCGGGTTGGCGCCCAGGCGCGCGGTGGCCGCGGCGAGCGCCACCGGATCCCGGTCCACGCCGACCACCGTGGCGCCCGAGGCCAGCAGCGCCTCCGAGTGGCCACCGCCACCCAGCGTCCCGTCAATGATGACCCGCCCATCCGCCGGCCGGAGCAGTTCCACTGCTTCCCGCAGGAGGACGGTCTGGTGCTGGAAGTCCGAAGCCGTCACGGGCCGTCAGACGAAGGGTGCCCGTGCCAGCGCGAAGGCGGCTCGGGCATCGTTCATGTGCGGGTAGATTTCGAAACAGTCGTGCGCGCCGGCCGCGCGGAAGATGGCGGCCAGGTACGGCGACAGTCCGGACAGCTTCACGTCCCCGCCGGCGCGGCGGAAGGCATCCGTGCGCGCCATCAGCGGCTTGACGCCGCGGTAGTTCAGGTGCCCCACGTCCCCGAAGTCCAGCACCACCTGACGCGTGCCGCGCTGCAGCTTGCGGCCCAGGTCGTCGCACAGCTCGAGCAGGTCCTGCTCGCTCAGCTCGCCCTCCAGCATGAGCGTCTCGACACGGCCGGCGGCAATCGCCGCGCCCGCCAACCCTGGCCGAACCTCCAGAACCTGGTTCATACGCTTGCCACCCTCCCGGTACTTCGGGGTCCTGTCGACTTTCCCGTCATGCTTGCCGCAGCTCGGCGAGCACCTTCATCACGTCCGCGGAGGTCGCTTCCTGGCGCGCTTCTTCCTGCGCCTTCGCCCACCCCTCGCAGCTCCACAGCTCGATGACCTTCACCATCCCCGCCCACACCACATCCTTCTCCAGCCCCGCATAGGAGCGGAGCGTCGGAGGGATGAGCAGGCGTCCCAGCTTGTCCAGCGGGCACTCCTGCGCGCTGGCCACGTACAAGCGCATCAGCGTCTTCACCCCAGGCTCCATCGGGTTGCGCTTGGCCAACGACAGCTCCAGCGCTTCCCACTCCCGCACCGGGTAGGCGTGGAGGCATCGGTCGAGCGCCGTCGTGAGGATGAGCCTCTCGTCGTAGGCGCCCACCAGCGTGTCCCGGAGCTTCGCCGGGAGGCTCGTCCGCCCCTTCGCGTCGATCTGGTGCTCATAGACGCCTCGGAACACTCGGGACGATCCACCTTTTCAACCCACTGAGGGATGAAGCTCCACTCCTTCCCACTCCTTGCCACTTCCGGGCGGCATACATACGCGCCCCACCTGGGGGGGTCAAGAAACCGCAACAGGTTGAAACAGCGGTTTGTCCGCGCCCGACGTCCGGAAAGGCCGTCACACCTGGAAGGTCCAGTGGTTGGCGCCGTACGACGCCCTACCTATTGCGCTGGGGTAAACTTGAGTTCCCCCCTGACCCAGGCGCAAAGTGTCAGTCGCGTGAACACGAACGTTCGGCTGAAGGTGGCCTACAAGACGCCGCAGTCCCTGGTGGGGGAGTACACGCGCAGTGTCGGACTGGGGGGGGTCACCCTGGAGACGCGCCGCAGCCTGCCTCTGGGGACTCGCTTCACCTTCGAGCTTCATGCGGGCGGTGTGCCTCGGCCCGTGGAAGTGCTGGGGGAAGTGGTCCAGGTCGTCCCACACGAGGAGTCCCAGCGCTTCCTCCTCACCGTCCGCTACGGGGTCGGCGAGGACCGCAGCGCGTTGGACGCCATCCTCCAGCGCATCTACTCCGCCGAGGAGCACGCCGGCCTGCGCCGCTTCCCGCGGCTGCCCCTGTACCTGCGCGCCATCGAGGCGGCGCCCCTGTCCCCGGGCTTCGTCGTCCGGGACATCTCCCGGGGCGGCGTGGGCCTGGAGGTACAGGCCCCTGCCCTGCCGCGACAGGTGAAGGTGGGCACGCCCTTCCTCCTGGAGATGGACTTCCGGGAGGGGCCCATGATGCTGCACGGCGAGGTGGTGTGGACCTCCACGGTGCCCCGGAAGAACTCGGGGACGGTGACGCCGGGCTTCGGCGCCACCTTCGGCCGCCTCCGGCCGGACATGCAGCAGCGGCTGGACGGACTGCTGTCCCTGGCAACGCTGCCGCCCGTCCCCTGGAAGGCCCGGGTGAGCTTCGGCATGGAGGCCGTCGCGCGGATGCCGTGACGGCCCGGGCCCCCCGCGGGCTACACCGCGCCCAGGGGGTAGCCGCCCGCGGACTCCAGGGCCGCCACCACCGTCTCCCGCAGCGCCGCCGGGTCATACGGCGTGAAGACGTCCAGCGTGCCCAGGCGCTTCAGCTCCTGGTCGAGCGCGTCCCCCTTCAACGTGGAGCACAGCGCGCGGCGCGTCCTGTCGTAGGCGCGGGGAATGGCGTCCAGCGCGTAGAGTTGCGTCATCGCCACGCGCACTGGGTCCAACGCGCCGGACGTGGCGGCCTGGCGCGTGCGCGTCACCATGGAGTCCAGGGCGAAGGCGTCCATCACCACGTCCGACAGGGCCGCGAGCACCTCCTGGTGCTGCTCCAGCTCCGTGCCGAACGTCTCCGCCGCCACGCGCAGGCCGTGCAGCGCCAGGTGCTTGGCGGCCTCGGCGGCGACCTCCTGCGGGGCCAGGGCATCCTTCACGCGGGCCGTGGGCCGCTCACCCCGGGCCAGTTCCTCCGCCACGTCGCCGGCCATGGCGAACAGCGGCAGGTCTCCCTTCACCGCGCGCTTGAGAAGCATGCCCGTAATCAGCATGCGGTTGATTTCGTTGGTGCCCTCGAAGATGCGGTTGATGCGCGCGTCGCGGTACGAGCGCTCCACCGGGTACTCCTCGATGTAGCCCGCGCCGCCGTGGAGCTGGACGGCGTCATCCACCAGGTGGCCGAAGGACTCCGAGCCGTGCACCTTCATGATGGAGGACTCGATGGCGTACTCCTCCACCGCCGCCAGGAGGCGCGCCTCATGGTCCGGGGCGCCCTTGTCCCCCTCCGCCAGGCGCGTGTCCACCAGCCCCGCGGTGCGGTACGTCATGCTCTCCACCGCGTAGACGAGCGCGGCCATGCGGGCCAGCTTCTCGCGCGACAGCGGGAACTGGACGATGGGCGCGCCGAACTGCTTGCGCTCCTGCGTGAAGCGCAGCGCGTTCTGGAGCTGGAGCTTCATGCCGCCCAGCACGCCCGCGCCCAGCTTGAGACGGCCGTAGTTGAGGATGTTGAAGGCAATCTTGTGCCCCTTGCCCACCTCGCCCAGCTGGTTCTCCACCGGGACGCGCGCGTCCTCGAAGTAGAGCGGGCAGGTGGAGGAGCCACGGATGCCCATCTTGTGCTCCTCCGGCCCCACGGTGAGGCCGGGCGTGTCCTTGTCCACGATGAAGCCGGTGAACTTGTCCCCGTCCACCTTGGCGAAGACGACGAACACGTCCGCGAAGGCCGCGTTGGTGATGTAGAGCTTGGAGCCGTTGAGAATCCAGTGCTTGCCGTCGGGGGACAGCACCGCCTTCGTCTTGGCGCCCAGCGCGTCACTGCCGCTGCCCTGCTCCGTGAGCGCGTAGGCCGCCACCCACTCACCGGTGGCCAGCTTCGGCAGGTACTTCGCCTTCTGCTCGGCGTTGCCGAACCAGACGATGGGCAGCGTGCCGATGCCGGTGTGCGCGCCGAACGTCACCGACCATGAGCCGTTGAGGCTCATGGCCTCCGCCAGCAGCAGCGACGTCGTCTTGTCCAGGCCGGTGCCGCCGTAGGCCTCGGGGATGTCCACGCTCAGCAGGCCCAGCTCCCCGGCCTGTCGCAGCAACTGGCGCAGGAGCGCGTTGTCCTTGGCCTCGATATGCTCGGACCGGGGGAGGACCTGCTCGCGGGAGAACTGGAGCGCCGTCTTGAAGAAGAGGCGCTGCTCCTCCGTGAAGGTCTCCGGAGTGAGGATGCGGGCCGAGCCCACCTCCTCGAAGAGGAACGCGCCACCGGGAGCAAGCCCCTGCTGCGAAGCGGCCTTGGATGCGGCATCCATGAGTATCCCTCCAGCGGGCGAGCGCACCCGCCCTGGGGCCTGAATCTAATCCTCCGACTGGAAGTCGCCTGCGAAGACCCGGCGAGTCCTCGCCAGCCCACTGCCCTGCTTCGCTTCAGATGAGGCCCGCTGTCCGGTAGGCAGCGCCTTCCCGTAAGCGAAGGGGCGAGCGGTGCCCTTCAAGTCAGCCGAAGCAGGCGGCCCTGGACACCGCGCACGCCAGGCTACGGACCGCCGCCTTCGTTGTCGGCCTTGGCCCGAGCCCGCTTGCCCCGCGCCACCTCGGTGGCGAGCGCCTCCAGGCGCGGTGTCCAGAACACGCGAAACTGTTCCAGCCACGCGTCGACCTGCTGCAACGGCGCCGGGTCGACACGATAGAGGCGGCGGGTCCCTTCGGCGCGAACCTCCGCGAAGCCGCTGTCGCGCAGCACCTTCAGGTGTTGGCTGACCGCCGGCTGACTGATGCCGAACTCCGCCTGGATGGACTCGGTCACCTCGCCAGAGGGGCGTTCCCCCTCGGCCAGGAGCTCGAGAATCCGTCTGCGCACCGGATCACCCAGGACGTCGAAGGCATGCATCGTGGCTATCAGGTCCCTGGATGCCGCACGTCGGGCGGCGGCGCTCCAGTATAGAAGGCCGTCGTCCGCGCCGCGCGAGCCTTCGCCGCCGCGGCGTCCTCTCCCCGCGTCACATCCGCTTGCCCCCAGCCCTCGCTGCTGGCCGTGATGAACGCCTTGCCTTCATCCGAGGTCGTCCAGGCTTCCACCGCCGCGCTGTCGACAGCGGCGCCGCCGGACTCCAAGTGCATGCCCAGGCCCATCAGCCCCAGCTCCCAGCCGACTCCGGTCGCGCCAGGGCCGTAGTCGTCCCAGAAGGGGCTCACGTGGGCCATGTGCTCCAGCCGCAGCCGGGTGCCACCGCCAGGCGCGTTGGCCAGGATGACCTCCAACCAGCTCACGGCCCCTCCGAACTCCCACGTCAGCCCCAGGTGCCGGGGAGCCTCACAACGGGTGACCGTGCCGCTGGCATTGCCCTTGAGCTCGTAACGCCCACCCAGCTTCAGGTCGCCGGACACCGGAAGGAACCAGCGGGGGATGCGCTCGGGGTTGGTCAGCGCGTCCCAGAGGTCCTCCACCGTCGTGTCGTAATCGCGCGTGGCGACGACGACGCGTGCGGGCTTGCCCTCATGCTCACGGCTCTCCACCTCCCGCACGACGGCCCCCAGGTACCGCTTCACATCAATCATGTCGCCTCCAAATATAAGTACAAACTTATATAAACGGCGATTTATTGAAGATGTCAACGCTCAAGGCGGTGACACGAGAGCGCAGCCACGGTGGATTCCACGGTGTGTTCGCCAGGACGCCGGGCACTCATGAGGCGTGGGCACGCGGGTCCTCCACCCAGCTGGTTCACCCTCCGCCCGGGGCCTTGTGCGGCGTGGGATAGACGAAGCACAGGGTGTCGAACACCGCCTCACTCGGCGCGGTGTAGTTTCCGCCGAGCGCCCGCGCCGCCTGCGCCACCTCCGTGCCGAACGAGGGCACGAGGCAGATGTCCTCGGACGTCTTGAAGCGCCCCTTGAGCAGGCCCAGCCCCCGGCGGAGCGTGACGATGTCCTGCCGCCCCGCCCGTACCGGCACCGAGGGGCCATTCGGATCCGGCCCCGGCAACTTGCCCACGCTGGTGGTCAGCTCGAAGCCGTCCGCGCGCATGATGATGCGCAGCTTGCCTGGCGCGACCTCCTCCAGCCACGCGCGGAAGCCCGCTTCGTCCCGCAGCACCACGGGATAGGCCACGGGCCCATCCGGGTGCGCCAGCCACACGGACTCCGCCGAGTCCCGCAGCACGGTGAACAGCTCCGACGTCTGCACCAGGAACGTGTCCGCGTCCGGCACCACCAACACGGCGTGCCCTTTCACGCGCTGCGCCAGCCGCGCGGCGTCATCCGGGCGCGCCGGCTCGAAGGTCTCCTCGCCCACGCGCACGCGCTCCCCCGCCAGCGCCACCCGGAGCGCGGAGGCCGGAAGCGGCTCTCCATGGATGGGGCCCGCCACCTCCACTTCGGACGGCGACGCGGGTCGCGGTGATTCCGGCGTCGCTTCGCCCGGCACGGCGAGCGAGGGCAAGGGCTCGGGCTTCAATGACTTGAGCGGCTCGGCCTGCTTCTCCTCACGACAGCCGGCGCCCACCACGACGAGCAGCACCACGGCGAGCGCCTGGGTGGCCGCATACATGCCCCGCACCGTCCTCACGTGACTTTCCACCCAAGTGGCCGCCATCCAACGTCGCTGGTGATGACGCATCGATACGTGGCGCGCCGAGCGGGCATCCTTCGGCGCCCGGCCCTGCCCCCCGGCACCCACAACACCTCGGGCACCGCCATGGCGGTGGCTGTCACGAGACGTAGGAAGAGGCACACCCACCACCCAATCACAATCAACGGATTTTTCCCGTAATGGCGTTTTGCCTACCCCATGATACATTCAGGTGCCCCTGCCAGGACAGCGCGGGCCCCCTTGGCGCAGCGGCCACCTGCACCCGAAGGAGCCGGAACAAACGTGCAGCAGCCTTCCGAAAGGCTTCATTTCGGTAAATACAAGCTGCTCGAGCGCATCGCGACGGGCGGGATGGCGGAGATCTACCGCGCTCGGATGACAGCGGCGGCGGGTGTCACCAAACCGGTGGTCATCAAGAAAATCCTCCCGGGCTATGCGGGCAACAGCGCCTTCCTGTCGATGTTCGTCAACGAGGCCCGCATCGCCGCGGGGCTGAGCCACGGCAACATCGCCCAGGTCTTCGACTTCGGCGAGGTGGACGGCGAGTACTTCATCGCCATGGAGTGGGTGGACGGCCGCACCCTGTCGAGCGTCATGCGGCGCGCGCGGGAGAAGGGAATGTACACCCTGCCCCAGCCGCTGGCGCTGCTCATCGCCGTGGAGATGCTGGAAGGGCTGGCCTACGCGCACACGCGGCTGGATGAACGCGGCCGGCCGCTCCACATCGTCCACCGCGACGTCAGCCCGCAGAACGTGCTGCTCAGCTACGAAGGCCAGGTGAAGCTGGTCGACTTCGGCATCGCGCGGGCGCGGCTGGCCGGCAGCGCCGAGCCGGTGGAGCACGACCTCAAGGGCAAGTACACCTACTTCGCGCCGGAGCAGGTCCGCGGGCGCGAGCCCGACGCACGCTCGGACATCTTCGCCGCGGGCGTCGTCATCTACGAGATGCTGTGCGGCCGCCTCCCCTTCGAAGGGAAGATGCCGGACGTGCTGCGCAAGCTCGCCCTGGGCGACTTCCCGCGGCCCCGCGACCTCAACCCCGGAATCCCCACCGCACTGGAGCGAATCCTGCTCACCGCGCTGGCCGTGGAGCGGGAGCAGCGCTACGCCACCGCGGAGGCCTTCGCCGAGGCCCTCACGCGCCACCTCCACACGGCCGCGCCCGACGTGTCCTCCAGCGCGCGCGCCCACTTCATGGGCTACCTCTTCGAGGCGGAGCTGGTCGGCGAAGGCCGCCCCGTGCTGCTGCCCCGCGAGTTCCTGGCGCAGATGGCCCGGTGGATCCAGTCCCCCGTGGAGCGCCGCGCCCTCCGGGAGATGGCGCCGCCCGTCCGCGAGCCGGCCGGTGACGAGGAGGAGCGGACCCCCATCGCCGAGTTCGAGCTGCCCCCCTCCCAGGCCTCCGCGCCCGTCGAAGGGCGGATGGAGCGCACCACGCTGCCGCTCCCCGCGCTGCCCGGCCCCGGAGCGCCACCCGAGCCCGGTGTCCCGCCCCTGGACGCGGCGGCATCGCGGACGAGGGGCATGCCCCGGGCCGTCACCCTGGGCGCGCCCATCATCGTGGCGCTGACGGCCACGCTGGCCCTGCTGGTGTCGAACAGCACGGGCACCTTCTCCGTGGAGCTGAGTTCGTCCCCTCCTGGCGCCGCCATCCGGGTGAACGGCCAGCAGCAGACCGCGCGCACGCCGGCCCTGCTCACGCAGCTCCCCGCGGACGCGGAGCACCTGCTGGAGGTCCAGGTCCCGGGCATGGTGGCGTGGAGTCAGACGGTGCGCGCCGAGCGCGGCACCACCCTGGCCGTCCATGCCCGCCTGCTCCCCAAGCGGATTCAAGGCCCCGCCCAGCAGCCACACCGCGCCCCGCCTCCTCATGAGGTGCGGATGCCCGCCGAGCGGATGTCCCTGTCCAGCGTGGTGCACGCCTTCCGCGTGCCCTACCTCTCCACCGCGCAGATGCGGCTGGACCCGTCGCGCACCTACAGCGTCCGGGTGGAGGGCTGGGCCTCGCTGGGCCACGCCAGCAGGGTGGAGCACGCCGGCTACTTCCTGGAGGGTGACTCCCGGCTGGCGGCGCATGAGTCCTTCGGCGTGCTGGACGGCGAGGAGCGGCTGGTGCGCCACGCCTCGCGCCTCCACGTCTTCCTGCTGGACGCGAACCGCACGGACAACCACGGCACGCTGCTGGTCCGCGTGCGCGAATGGGACAACGACGGCGCCGTCACCACCCTGCGGGTGGACGCCCGGACGCACGCGGTGAAGCTGTCGCGCGTCGACCGCTTCCTGCTGCGCGGGCTGGAGCCGGACACGCACTACGACGTCGTGCTGCGGGACACCGCCGAGTCCGCGCGCACACGGGGCTTCGACGGGGGGCCGGTGGGCCGCGTGCTGGGCCTGTACGGCGCCGGCGAGGGCCCGGAGAGCGCGTCCGGCCTGCTGACGCTGCTGGAGGTGGGCCGCCCCCTGCGCCTGCGGGGCGCCACCTGGCTGCAGCTCGCCTTCCCCGACGACCACCTGGCCGACAACACCGGCAGCCTGGTGCTTGAGGTTTCGCCCGTGGCGGCGCCCGGCACCTCGCCCGCTCCCCCGCCGGGGCCTCCCTCTCCCGCTCCCAACCGGTAACGGGCCGCTACAGCGGTGCAGCGACCTGTTGCCGAAAAGTTGATCACCGGAGGCTGCCCCCTACCCTGGGCGCCACGGAGGACTCACCATGAAGAAGCTGGTGGCGGTGGCCGTGTTCGGCCTGATGGGAACCTTGGGAATGGCCGCGCGCGTGGACGCCCGGCCGGGAGTGGACGGGATGGAGCCAACGGATGCACAGGTCGAGGCGGCGCTGGACGCGCGGCAGAAGCTGGTGCTGGGCAACCTCCTCAGGGTTCAGCAGACGGACGCACGTACGGCGGCAATCCACCGGTAAACTCGTGGCGTCCGACGTGGCTCGGTGCTAAGCCCGGGCCTGTTCCGACGTTCAGCCCACCAACCTCACCCGTGAGGGGGACATGCCTGAAGGGTCCGCGTCACTCCAGCTCGCGGTTGGCGACCGGGTCGTCTATCCGAACCAGGGGGTCTGCCGAGTCTCCGCCATTGATGTGAAGGAAGTGGCGGGACAGAAGCTCACCTTCGTCACGATGCGCCGCGAAGAAGATGGCGCCGTCGTGATGGTGCCCGAGGGCAAGGTGCTCGCCATCGGCGTGCGCAAGGTCGCATCCGCCGAGGACGTGGAGGCCATCTTCGCCTTCCTCCGCTCGGACAGCGACAAGGCCGACCTCGACTGGAAGCAGCGAGCCCGCACCAACCTGGACCGGATGACCCAAGGCGGCATCATGGGTCTGGCCGAGGTGGTGAAGGGGCTCCAGGTTCTCAGTGAGTTGCGCCCGTTGCCGACCAAGGAGCGCGAGCTCTACGACAATGCCCGGCACCTGCTGGTGACGGAGGTCGCCGCCGCGCTGGGCACCGCCGAGGTCAACGCCGAGGACGCCATCGACATCGTCCTCTTCCCGCCCGGCCGCGAGCGCCCCAAGCGCACCGCCGCCGAATTCCAGCGCGAGGAAGGCGACCTGGACCTGGACAGCGACCTGCTGGGCCTGGACAGCGACCTGGACCTGCCGTCCGACGAGGAGCCCTCCGAGCCGTCCGAGGAGGAATCCAGCGAGGAAGGCGAGTCCGAGGAGGCCGAGTCCTCCGAGGAAGGCGCCCCCAAGAAGCGCGGCCGTCCGCCCAAGGCCAAGACGGAGGCGCCCGAGGGCGCCGAACCCGCGGCTCCGAAGAAGCGCGGCCGTCCGCCCAAGCCCAAGCCGGAAGCCACGGCCGAGGGCGCCGAGCCCCCTGCTCCGAAGAAACGCGGCCGTCCGCCCAAGCCCAAGCCGCCCGAGGCGGAAGGCGCCGCGCCCGCCGCGCCGAAGAAGCGCGGCCGTCCGCCCAAGGTCAAACCGCCCGAGGGTGAGAGCTGACAGCCCCATGGACCGACGGGCCCCTGCCCATGGGGCCCTTCCGCCGAGGTGACGCCCCGTGATTCGCGTCGTGACGCTGGACCCCTTCGACGACAAGCAGCTCGCGAAGTTCAACCGCACGCTCTACACGGCGTTCGGCGTGGGCAGTGAGCACTCCGGCAGCGCGGAGGTGCCCGCGGGCATGTCCGAGCCGCTGGATGCGGAGAAGCTGATTGATGAGGTGAAGGGCATCCGTTCCTACAAGGACGACAAGGTGCTGCTCCTCACCACGCGCAAGCTGAAGGACCGCGAGCTTCCCAGCGGCGTGGCGCCCACGACGGGCTTCGCGCGCCAGGGGAAGGACCGCGCCATCCTCACCATCGCGCCCCACAAGGATTTGGAGAGCGCCTTCAAGGCCGTCACCCGCCACGCGCTCCACCAGTTGGGCCACCTCTGGGAGCTGCACCACTGCCTGGACCCGCGTTGCTCGATGTACCCGCCCTGGACGCCGTCCTTCGCCCAGGGTGAAGCCATCTTCTGCACCTTCTGCCGCGAAAAGAGCGAGCAGAAGATTCGCCTTGCGAAGTCCTAGCATCACGCGCGCGCTGCCCCTCATGGAGCTGGGGGGCCTGCTCCTGGTCGCGCTCCTGTGCCTGCTCTTCCACCTGCGCCTGCCGGGCCGCCTCCCGTCGGAGGCGGACTACCGCGCGGTGACGGAGCGCCTCCAGGCGGAAGCGCAGCCCGGCGACGCGGTGCTGCTCTTCCCATGGTGGACGGAGCGCGCCCGCATCTTCGTCCCCTCCACGCTGCCGGTGTACGGCTACCTGGGCTCGGACCAGGATGACTTGTCCGCGCACCCGCGGGTCTGGGTGCTGGGCCAGCCGGAGCTGCCCCGCTCGGACGAGGCGGGCTTCCTCGAAACCTTCCTGCGTGGCCGCCGCGCGGTGGGCGCCACGTCGCGGCATGGCACGCTGACGCTGACGCTCTATGAGAACGGCCGGCACCGGCCCCGGCGCTTCACCGCCACGGAGGCCTACGCCCGTGCCCGCGTGTACCTGGAGCAGCCGGATGGCACGCGCCGCGACTGTCCCTTCGACGGCAAGGTGCACCGCTGCCCCGGGCCCGCGCACCTGTACGTGGCGCCGGAGTGGCACGAAATCCTCTACGAGCCGCGCCGCTGCCTGTGGATGCACGCGCCGGGCGGCAAACAGCGGCTGGTGGCGGAGCTGGACGGCGTGCCCGGTGGCCTGGGCCTGCGCCTGGAAGGCGGCATCATCTTCGAGCACGCCTTCCCCAAGGACTCGCGCTTCTCCACCACGCACCTGGGCGTGGATGACGCGGCGAACGGCGCGCGGCTGCTGTCGCTGGCGATACCGCCGGGCCTGGAGGGCGTGCAGAAGGCCGAGGTCCGGCTCCCCGAGGGCGCGCCACACACGGTGAAAGTCTGGGTGCAGGCGGACAACGCGGACCGGCGGCAGGTGTGCCTGAACGTGCTGGCCGTGGAGCCCGAAGTGGGAGTGCGGGGATGATGCAAGGACGCGCCCCCACGCGCGACGAGAAGTACCTGGCCTGGGCCCTCTGGGTGCTGGCCTTCGCGGCGCTGTGGCTGACGGAGTCCGCGGTGGGCTACACGCGCGACGAAAGCGTCTACTTCATCGCGGCGGAGGGCTACTCGAGCTGGTTCCGGCAGCTCTTCAACGCACCGACCCGGGCGCTGACGGACGCGGCCATCGTGCGCGCGTGGGACTACAACCACGAGCACCCGGTGCTGATGAAGACGCTGTTCGGCCTGAGCCACCTGCTCTTCCACACGGGCCTGGGGTGGGCGCGCTCGGCGACGGCGTTCCGCATCCCCGCCTTCGCCATGGCGGCGCTGATTCCCGCGCTGTCCTTCCTGCTGGGCAGCGCCATGTACGGCCGCCTCGCGGGGCTGTTCGCCGCCTTCGCCTTCATGCTGGTGCCGCGGCAGTACTTCAACGCGGAGATGGCGTGCTTCGACGTCCCCGTGGCCGCCATGTGGCTGCTCGTCGTGTACTGCTTCTGGCGCGCCTTGGAGGACGTGCGCTGGGGCCTGTGGTGCGGCGTGGCCTTCGGCCTGACGCTGGCCACCAAGCACAACGCGCTGTTCCTCCCCTTCGTGCTCACGCCCTTCGCGCTGTGGCGCGCCTACAGCGCCAGCGAAGGTCAGCCGGAGGCCCGTGCCTGGCTGGGCCGCTTCGTGGGCGTGTTCACGGCGGTGGCCGTGTTCTACGGCCTGCTGGTGCTGTCGCTGGGCGGCGGTGAGGGCTTCCAGCGGAAGTTCCTGCTGCTCAGTCCGCACACGCTGCTGTTCGCCGGGCTCGCGGTGGGCGGCGCCTGGGTGCTCAAGGGCGTGGACAAGGTGAACGCGCAGGTGACGCGCGCGCTGGTGCCCATCGCCGCCATGGCGGTGCTGGGGCCCGTCATCTTCTACCTGCACTGGCCCTACCTGTGGCACCAGCCGGTGGACCGCACCGCGTGGTACCTGGCCTTCCACGCCAAGCACAACCACTACGCCTGGTTCTATCTGAACCAGCTGCTGCGCGAGCCGCCCTTCCCGCTCGCCTATGTCGTCGTGAAGACGGCGCTGACGGTGCCCACCAGCATCTTCGTCCCCATGGTGACGGGCCTGGCGGCGCTGGTGGCGCGCATGGTGCTGGGTGCCTTCGCGCGGACGCGCGCGTGGGTGGAGCGCCCGGTGACGATGACGGAGGCGCTGGTGTGCGTGAACGCGGTGGCCTCCATCCTCATCATCAGCCACCCGCAGGTGCCGCACTTCGGCGGGGTGAAGCACTGGTTCCCGTCCATGGTGTTCCTGGGCATCCTCGCGGGCGCCGCGGTGGCCCGGGGCTGCACGGCGCTGGGGGAGCGGCTGAAGGTGAAGTGGCCCTCACTGCCCCAGGCCGCGGTGGCCGTGCCGGTGTTCGCCGTGCTGCTGGCCCCCGCGCTGGTGTACTCGGTGCGCGTGTTCCCCTACGGGACGGCGGCGTATTCGGAGCTGGCGGGAGGACTGCCAGGCGCGGCCACGCTGGGCATGCAGCGCCAGTTCTGGTCCAGCCACGTCACTGGCGTGCTGCCGTGGATCAACGCGAACGCGAAGCAGGGCGCGCGCCTGTTCCTGCACGAGGTACACGGCGGCTCGTTCCGCGACTACCAGCGCAACGGCATGCTGCGGAAGGACCTGCGCGCGGTGGGCAGCCCGGCGGACGCGGACATCGTCGCGTACCAGTACCACCAGGAGTTCCGCGAGCACGAGTTCCTCACGTGGCAGGCCTTCGGCACGCGCACGCCGGTGACGGGCCTCTACCTGGATGAGACGCCCCAGGTGGTCGTCTACGTCCGGCCGGAGACGCGGTAGCCCCTCGAGGCCACCGAGTCCGCCGGGACGCGGGGCTCAGGTGTCGCCGCCGCTGCTCCCCGCCTTCTTGCTGAAGTTCATCAAGTGGGCGGCCCCGCGCAGGAGCTCCGCGTCACTGAGCGGCGCCACCTGTTCCTTCAGCTGTTTGTACTCGCTCTGGGTGACCTTGGGCCGGTCCCCGTCGATGCGCTGCTGGAAGAAGGGCTGGTCGGGGAAGTCCTTGTGGAAGAAGCGCTGGTCCACGTACTCGGCGCGCTGCGTGCCCGGGCGCATGGCGAACTTCGTGTCCACGATGACGTCCGGGTTGCCGGAGATGGCCTTGTCCGGAGGAATCATGGCCGTGTTCGCGCCATGGGACGCCGAGGCCAGGTTGTTGGGCGACTGCGTCTTCTTGCCACCCTCGCCGTGGCCCATGCCGTGGAGGATTTCGTAGTCCGTTCGCGGCCCCGCCGTGCCGAGCTTCTGCTGGTACTTCGTGGAGCTCGTCTCCCCGCCCGTCATCTTCCCGAAGACCTTGGTGTGCTCGCCCTTGTCGCGGTCCGGCACCGAGGCCTGCACCTGCTGCGGCCCCAGGCCCCTGGGGTCGAGCGGCCCCGACGCGAAGATGCCCTTCTTGTCCGCCGCCTGGCTCCCGTAGTGCGCCAGCATGTTCAGGTTGTCATTGGGACCGTCCTTCTCCGTCCGGAGCGCCTCCATGTTGGCCGGGCGCGCCGCGTGCGTGTCCTGGAGTCCCGCCGCCTGCGACTGCTTGAAGATGTCCGCGGCGGAGGGGGGTGGCCCGCCCGTCGCCGCCGCGCGCTGGGGCCGCGTTCTCACCGGCCCTCCGTCGAAGCTGTCCGCCTGCGACGGCGACTGCGTGCGATTCGAGGACGAGGGCGATGGCGAGGCAGACGTCCGCTGCGTGGGGCTGGCGTACGGCGAGAAACGATTCGTGGGGGTGCTGGGCTTGGGACTCCGGGAGCCGACTTTCTTCATGGAGAACTCCTTCGGGGGATGAGGAATTGAATCCCAATCCCTGACGCCGTCGAGCCCGTCTTGCAGAAAGGCTGCTCAGCGGGCCGCAACCAGGGGAGGTGTCTATCACTCATCACTCACCCCCCCTTTTCGACAAGCCCGCAC
This sequence comes from Myxococcus sp. NMCA1, assembly GCF_026810205.1. NCBI lineage: Bacteria > Pseudomonadati > Myxococcota > Myxococcia > Myxococcales > Myxococcaceae > Myxococcus > Myxococcus sp. NMCA1. The sequence continues at coordinate 7,193,913 of NZ_CP113950.1, forward strand.
AACCGCTCACTTGCCTTCTCAAATCCTGTCAATTCGTATCGCGCGATGCGAATCCCACTTCATGCCTTCATCGCAGCGACGCTCGTGGCCTCGGCTTGTGGAGGCGAGGCTCCGTCCCAGGACGCATCCGGTCCGGACGAAACCTTCACTTCACAGGAGCAGACGGCGTTCTCCGGTGTGAACGGCACCTACTGCCTGGTCAGCCCCTACAACTGCAAGCTGCAAGCGTCTGGAGGAAACCGCGTCCCCACCAACGCGCCCGAGGACGACAACTGGGGCCTGGTGACAGGCGTTCCCATCCGGGACGGCCATGGCACGGTGGTAGGCACCAACACGCGGACGAGCGCCGCCTTCAACTACGGCCAGACGCGCACCTTCGCGGGTGAGAAGCATGCCTTCGCGGTATCGACGTCCAACTCCAGCGCCGGGTGGCTGCCCATCTCCAGCATCCTGGGGAGCACTTCCTTCGAGCAGAAGGTCGGCCACGTCTCCGCGCTGGGCGCCGGCCTGGGCAAGCTGGGGTGCTACGCCGTGCGCGACTGGCACGACACCACGCTCGAATTCAAGAAGGTCGTCTACGACAGCACGGCGACGCACGAGCGCGCGGGGGACTACCTGCCGTTGGTGCGCGCCAATGGCCTGCGCTCGGCGAACCTCGTCTTCAACGTGCCGGGCTTCGCGCTGGGCGGCCCCGCGGTGGACCACTTCCCGGTGGGCACGAAGTTCCAGCGCCTGGACGTCCCCACCGACCACGGCGTGCCGTCCATCGACATTCCCCTGTGGGTCCAGGACAGCGCGGGACGCTACCGCCAGCAGTCCGGCACCATGAAATTCCTCTACGGTTACGTCATCGCCGCCACGGGAACGAAGCGCAACGGGTGGATGGCCTATGACGCCCTCCAGGTCAGCTCCGGCTGTCCCTGAGTCCCGTCAGGAGCGCGCCCACGTCGCGCGCGGAGGACATGACGCCGTGCATGCGCGCGCCCGCCCGGTCGCGGTGTGCACTGGCGGTCGTTGCAGTTGGCGCGACCTGTCACAGGACAACCCCTGACCTCCCCTCAGGACGAAGCTCCGAAGTAGGCTGGGGGTGGCAGGTGAAGGCTCTTCCACACCCCGGGAGGGACACATGAGGCGCTGGACTGGGTTGTTGGCGGTGGCCGCGCTGTGTGGCGCGGCTTGTGACGGGAAGAAGTCGACGGACAGGCCCACGCGGGCCCAGCTGCGGAAGACGGGCGGGGCCACGGTGGAGGTCATCCCCTCCGACGGCCAGCTTCCCTACTGCATGCTGTACACAGTGTCGGAGAAGGGCGTCATCCGGCAGCTCACGCTGACGCGGGAGAACCGCTCCATCCGCTGTGATGCGAACAAGCCCGTGGCGCACACGAGCTTCCGCATCCCCGTGCAGGAGGGGAAGGTCCGCATGTACATCTTCTTCTCCGACGACCGCATCCCCGCGGGCCCGGTGGCGCAGCAGCTCTACGAGCTTCGAAGCCAGGAGCGCATCAACGCCATGGACCTGCGCCTGCCCGGCCGCGTGTTCGTGGAGACGCTGGAGTTCACCCCCGAGGAAGGCGGCACGCCCGTGACGGGCACCGTGGTGGGCGCGGGGGGCGACACCGAACCGGAAGGCACGGGTGCCCCGGTGCTGTCGGATGGTGGCACCGAGGGCGGCGGCATGGGCGCCATGGACGAAGCGCCCTGAACCATGAAGCGGCGCGCCGGGGGAATCCCCTCCCCCGGCGGGCGGCGGCTCAGTAAGCCTCGCGCGCCATGGCCAGGAGGTCCGCCTGCGACACCTTCCGCGGGTTGCTCAGGTGCGAGGCATCCTGGAAGGCCTTTTCAGCAATCCGCTCCAGGTCCTTCTCCTGGACGCCCGCGTCGCGCAGCCGCGCGGGAATGCCCACCGCCGCGTTGAGCTTGCGCACCCGGTCGATGGCGTTGCCCGCGAGCACCTCTTCGCGCGCCTGCGTCGTGTCCCCCAGCGCCACGGCGACCCGGGCCAGCCGCGCCGTGCAGACCGCGCGGTTGAACTCCATCACCACGGGCAGGACGATGGCATTCGCCAGGCCGTGGTGCACGTTGGACACGGGTGTGAGCGCGTGGGCCAGCGCGTGGCAGGCCCCCAGGCCCTTCTGGAAGGCCATGGCGCCCTCCATCGCCGCCACCATCATGTCCGTGCGTGCGGCCAGGTCCTTGCCGTCGCGCACCGCCGTCTCCAGCGAGCGGCCCACGCGGTAGATGCCGTCAATGGCCACCGCGTCCGCCAGCGGGTGGAAGCCATTGGCCAGGTAGGCCTCCAGGCAGTGGGTGAAGGCATCCATGCCCGTGGCCGCGGTGACGCCCGGCGGCAGCCCCAGCGTCAGCTCCGGGTCGCAGATGGCGGCGCGCGGCAGCAGGTGCGGACTGAAGATGACCGTCTTGCGGCCCGTGTCCTCCAGCGTCACCACGCCCGAGCGCCCCACCTCGGAGCCCGTGCCCGCGGTGGTGGGAATCGCGATGAGCGGTGGCAGGTCGTCGCGCACGTACTGGTCGCCGCCCTTCGCGTCGTCGTAGCGACTGAGCGGCGGCTCGTGCGTGGTGAGGAGCTGAATCAGCTTGCCCGCGTCCAGGGCGCTGCCGCCCCCCAGCGCGACGATGCCGTCGCAGGAGTGGCTCCGGTACGCCTCCAGACCCGCGAAGACGTCGCGCTCGGTGGGATTGGGCTCCACGCGGTCGAAGACTTCACAGGCCAGTCCCGCCGTCTTGAGCACGTCCGCCACGCGCGCGGCCAGTCCCGCCTTCACCACACCCGCGTCCGTCACCAGCAGCGGACGCTGGATGCCAAGACGCTGGGCATGCGCGGGCAGGCGCAGCAGCGCGCCGGCGCCGAAGACGATGCGCGTGGGCCAGGCCATCTCGGTGACGCGCGGCTCGGAGGGAATGTCGAACGGCTTCATGGCGGCTGCCTCATTTGCGCTCATCAGATGAGCTCCAGGTAACGCTCCAACTCCCAGTTGGTGACGGCGCGCTCGTACTGACGCACCTCCCACTCGCGCGTGCGCACGAAGTGGTCCACGAAGCCGTCGCCCAGCAACTCCCGCGCGCGCTCGCTGCCCTTCAGCAGCGCCACCGCGTCCTTGAGGTTGCGGGGCAAGGGCGGCGCGTCGTTCTTCGCATAGGCATTGGCCTCACAGGGCGCGGGGGGCTCCACCTCGTTCTCGATGCCCCACAGGCCCGCGGCCAGGCTGACCGCCATGCCGATGTACGCGTTCATGTCCGCGCCCAGCTGCCGGTACTCCAGGCGCATCGCCTTGGCGCTCTCACCGATGACGCGAATGGCGGTGGTGCGGTTCTCCAGGCCCCACGTCACGGTGGTGGGCGCCCAGGTGTTCTCCACGCTGCGCTTGTAGCTGTTGATGGTGGGCCAGTAGAGCGCGGTGAGCTCCGGCATCAGCGCCACCTGCCCGCCGATGTAGTGGCGCAGCTGCTTGCTCATGCCGTGTGGCGCCTTCGCGTCGTGGAAGAGGTTCTGCTCCCCGTCCAAGTCCCACAGCGACTGGTGGACGTGCCCCGAGCACCCCGGCAGCTTCGCGTTCACCTTCGCCATGAAGCACGCGGTGACGCCGTGGCGGGCGCAAATCTCCTTCACCACCGTCTTGAAGAGCGCGGCCTTGTCCGCCGACTGCTCGATGTCGTCGTAGCGGATGGCCGCCTCGAAGACGCCCGGCCCCGTCTCCGTGTGGAAGCCTTCGATGTCCAGGCCGAAGGCGTTGCACCCGTCGATGAGCGCATGCACCAGCGGCGCGTTGAGCGACGTGCGCAGCCACGAATAGCCGAACATGCCCGGCGTCAGCGGCGTCAGCCCCTGGAAGTCCTTGTCGCGCAGGCTCTGCGGCTGCTCCTTGAAGATGAAGAACTCGTACTCCGCGCCGAAGCGCGGCAGGTACCCCAGCGCGCGCGCGCGGGCGGCCACCTTCTGGAGCAGCTGCCGGGGGCTCGCCTCGAAGGGCGTGCCGTCGGGGTTCTCGAAGTCGAGCAGGAACGCCGCGGTGTCCGGCTCCCAGGGAATGACGCGGCCGGTGGACAGGTCCACCTTCGCGTGGGCATCCGGGTAACCGGTGTGCCAGCCCGTCACCTGGGTGTTGTCGAGCAGGTCGTCGCTCAAGTCCCAGCCGAAGACGACGTCACAGAAGCCCAGGCCGCCCTTGGCGGCGCTGAGGAACTTCTCCAGGGAGATGTACTTGCCGCGCCAGACGCCATCGACGTCCACCGCGCCCACCTTCACCTTCTGGATGCCCTTCTCATCCAGCCAGCGGCGCAGCGTGTCCACGCTCGCCGCGTCCCGCACCGCCGGGCCTCGCCCCGGTGCACGCGATGCCTTGCCGCGAACCCGGCGGGCCATGGCAGGGTGGGTCAGGACCTTCGCCTTGGGTCGGGTCGGCATCGATTCAATCCCCTCTCTTGCTGGAAACGCCCGACACCTGGGGCTCCACCCGCCGCCCGGCCATGCGCAGACTGGGGACGGTGGATGAGAAGGTGAGCCAACGGGCGCCGGTCATGTGGGTACCTCGAAGCACACGGGCGCGTTCCACTGCGACTGGCCAGGAACGGACACGCGGGGCACGACACGGTAGGAATGGGGATGCAATGCGGCAACCTACGGCGGTGAAGAACGTCCTCTTGCTGAAAGCCGGTGACGCGGCCGAGCCCGTGCGCGTCTCCGTCGGCGATTACGACCGGTGGTTTCTGCAAACCATTGGACTGTCCGGCTACCACTTCGACATCGTGCTGGCGCACCGGGGCGCCCCCTTGCCCACGCGCGCGGATGGCTACGACGCGGTGATGATGACGGGCTCGCCGCTGTCGGTGACGGCGCTCGAGCCGTGGATGAAGCGCGCCGCGGACTTCATGGTGGAAGCCGGTGAGCGGGGCACGCCCGTGCTGGGCGTGTGCTTCGGCCAGCAACTCCTGGCGCATGCGTATGGCGGCCGCGTCTCGCGCAATCCCCAGGGGCGGGAGACGGGCAGCGTCGAGGTGACGCTCACCGAGGCCGGAAAGCAGGATCCGCTCTTCGACGGCGTGCCGGAGCGCTTCATCGCGCAGGCGACGCACGAGGACATCGTCTCGCACATCCCCGACGGCGCGCAGGTGCTGGCGGGCAACGCGAACACGGCCGCGCAGGCGCTGGCCTTCCGCCCCAACGTGCGCGGCGTGCAGTTCCATCCAGAGGCCGGCGTGGACACCCTTCGCGCCGTCATCGAGGCCCGCCGGGAGGGCCTGGAGCGGGCCTCCGTTGCGCGAGGCGCCGCGCCCGGCGAATACGTCCGTCAGCTGCTCGCGGGCCTCACGCCCTCTCCCGCTGGCCGCAGAATCCTGCTGAACTTCCTCGAGCGCTTCACCTGACCTGACAGAGGCCCTCCGTGTCCCGTCTTGCCCTGCCGACCCTGCTCCTCGCCCTGCTCACCACCGCGTGCTCGGAAGACCTGTGCACCCAGGCGCCCCGCTGTGACGACTCGGAAGCGCTCAACTGCGAGCCGGAGTGCACGGTGGGCCCGTGCTCCAGCGGCCCCATCCTCCAGGCGTGCACCGAGAACACGACGTGCACCGTCGTCCCCGGAGACCGCAACGACGCGCGCTTCTACCGCTCCCGCGCCGTGTGCGCCGTCACCCTGGAGGCCTGCGACCCAACGACCGCGGCCCCGCCCACCTGCGGGAGCGACCGCTTCGTCACCGGCTGCAGCGCCTACCGCCGCGACATCCGCGTATCCTGCTCCCAGTCGGCGCTCTACTTCGCGCAGGTGCCCGCCTGCTGCCAGGGCCTGGGCACGGACGACGGCGGCACCGACGCGGGCACCGGCGTCGGCGACGGGGGCGTCGCCGACGCGGGTACGGCCGACTCCGGCATTTGAGGTAGAGAAGAAGCCATGGCGTCGCGCTGGGACCACCTCTTCGACCTCAAACCGGTTTCCCTGCTGGAGCACCTCCTGGAAGAGGTGGCGAAGCTGCTGCACAAGGACCTGCAGCAGTGGCCACCGCCCGTCGAGGAGCTGGACCTGGACACCGGTGGCCACTTCGCGCCGCTCTTCACGGAGCCACGGCCACGGCCGTCCCGAGCCGTCTACACGGAGGCGTTCCGGCTGGCGCAGTGGGAGCTGGCGCGCGAAACGGACGCCTACGACGACTACATGCGCAACAAGCGTTACCTGGAGCGGGGCCTGGTGCCGGGCGACCGGCTGCCCCTGCTGTTCCTCAGCCGCTGGCTCACCGAGCAGATGCTGGGCCTGGGCGAGTCCACCCAGGGCCGGGTCAAACGCAAGCACATGCGCGACTGCCTGGAGCGGCTCCAGTCGAAGCTCGGTGCCTTCCAGGTGCCCAGCGCCTGAGCCGCCGCCGGGTGGCCCGGTGAAATGTTGAACGGGCACCATCCCCTCCCGGGACGGGGGCGGGGCACTCACGTGGCGGCCCTTGTCACCGGGAAGGCACTGCCGTAAGCCAGACCGCATGTCGCAGCAGCCTTCGGACTCCACCGCCTCCGCCAACCGACGCAAGCGCCTGCTCCTCCTGGGAGTGCTGTGGCTGAGCATGGCGCTGGTCCTGTTGGCCTTCCGCTCGGTGGTGATGCCCTTCGCGGGCGCCGCGCTCATCGCCTATCTGGTGCAGCCGCTGGTGGGACGCATCTCCCGGGTGAAGGTGGCCGGCCGTCCGGTGCCGCGCTGGGCGGCGCTTCTGCTCATCTACGCCGGCTTCTTCGTGGGCGTGTACCTCTTCATCGTCGCGCTGGCGCCGCAGCTCTACCGCGAGCTGTCACGCGTCAGCCGTGAGGCGGTGACGTTCGCCAACACGCTCACCCCGGAGCACGTCCAGGAGCTCGCGCAGCGCGCGGAGACGTGGCTCAGCACGCGAGGCATTCCGGTGGCGCTCTCCAACCGCGCGCTGGAGGGCGCGGACGCGGGGAGCAGCAACGGCACCTTCGGCTTCGCGCTGGATTTGGAGCAGTTCCTGGGGGACGCGGTGAAGCGCGTGTCCATCCTGGTGCAGGAGAACCTGGGCGACATCGTCAACGTGTCCCGCAGCATCGTCACCAGCGTGGCCGCGGGCGTCTTCATGCTCTTCTTCGTGCTGATGGTGGCCGCGTTCTTCTCCATCGACGCGCACGCCATCCGCCACTACTTCGGCACGCTGATTCCGCCGGAGTACGCCACCGACGCGCGGCAGCTCCTGGAGCGCATCGACCGCTCGCTGTCCGGCGTGGTGCGCGGGCAGGTCACCATCTGCATCGTCAACGGCATCCTGACGTTCATGGGGCTGCTGCTGTTCGGCGTGAAGTTCGCGTTCCTGCTGGCGACCATCGCCACCTTCTTCAGCCTCATCCCGATTTTCGGCACCATCCTCAGCTCGGTGCCCATCGTCCTCATCGCGCTGGCGGACGGCTTCCAGAAGGGGCTGGCGATTCTGGCGTGGATCATCGGCATCCACGCCCTGGAGGCGTACTTCCTCAACCCCAAAATCATGGGGCAGGCGGCGCACCTGCACCCCGTCATCGTCGCCTTCTCCCTCATCGCCGGAGAGCGGCTCTTCGGGCTGATGGGCGCCCTCTTCGCGGTGCCCGTGGCGTCCGTCCTGGTGGCGTGCTTCGACTACGCGAGGCTCAAGGCCCAGCCCACGCCCGCGGTGGCCCTGGCCACGCCTGGCCCGCTGCCCGCTGAACGTCAGCCGCCCGCCGCCTGAGCCCTACTGGCAGGCGGCGGCGCAGCGCGCTTCACGGCAGGTGGGGATGCAACGCCCACAGTCGATGGAACCCTCCGGGCAGCCACTGGTACAGGGGGCGCGGCAGGTCGGACCTTCGTCCGCGTGCGTGACGGCGGTTCCCAGCCCACAGCACGCGTTGGCCACGCAGTCGTCGTCCGTGTAACACGTCTGGTCGGACAGCACCGGGGGCACGTCCCCCAGCGGCAGGTCTCCCAAACCGTCACACCCCACTCCACCACCGCCCAGCGTCACCCCCAGCACGAGGGTGAGCAGGCGGAAACGTCCGTGTCTGAGCAATGGACACTCCTTGCTCAGACAATCTCTACCGGTTCATCGACCCGAGGAAGTCCGCATTCGACGCGGTGGGCCGCATGTGTTTGAGCACGAACTCCATCGCGTCGATGGGGGTGAACGGGTGGAGCACCTGCCGCAGGGCGGTGATGCGCACCAGGTCGCCCGGACCGAGCAGCAGCTCCTCCTTGCGCGTACCGGACTTGTTGATGTCCAGCGTCGGGAAGATGCGCTTCTCCATCAGCTTCCGGTCCAGGACGATTTCGGAGTTACCCGTGCCCTTGAACTCCTCGAAGATGACTTCGTCCATGCGGCTGCCGGTGTCGATGAGCGCGGTGCCGATGATGGTCAGCGAGCCCCCCTCTTCGATGTTGCGCGCGGCGCCGAAGAAGCGCTTGGGCTTGTGGAGCGCGTTGGCGTCCACGCCGCCGGACAGAATCTTGCCGGACGCGGGCACCACCGTGTTGTAGGCGCGCGCCAGACGGGTGATGGAGTCCAGCAGGATGCAGACGTCGTACTTCTGCTCGACCAGGCGCTTGGCCTTGTCGATGACCATCTCCGCCACCTGCACGTGGCGCGTGGCGGGCTCGTCGAAGGTGGAGGAGACCACCTCGCCGCGCACGCTGCGCTCCATGTCCGTCACCTCTTCCGGGCGCTCGTCCACGAGCAGCACGATGAGGTACACGTCCGGGTGGTTGCGGCTGATGGCGTGCGCGATGTTCTGCAGCAGCACCGTCTTACCGGCCTTCGGCGGCGCCACGATGAGGCAGCGCTGGCCCAGGCCGATGGGGCAGAACATGTCGATGATGCGCGTGGTCATCTCCGACGACTCATGCTCCAGCTTGAGCTTGCGCGTCGGATAGAGCGGCGTGAGGTTGTCGAACAGGATGCGCTCGCGCGCCGCGTCCGACATCGGGTCCGTGAAGTTGACCTTGTCCACCTTCTGGAGCGCGAAGAAGCGCTCGCCCTCGCGGGGCTGGCGGATGGGGCCCGTCACCGTGTCGCCAGGGCGCAGGTTGAAGCGGCGCACCTGCGACGGGGACACGTAGATGTCGTCCGGGCTGGGCTGGTAGTCGCTGTCCGCGCTGCGCAGGAAGCCGAAGCCGTCGCTGAGCAGCTCCATCACGCCTTCCGCGTGGACCTCGAAGCGCTTGTCGGCGATGCCGCCCAGCAGCGCGAAGATGAGGTCCTGCTTCTTCAGGCCCTGATACCCCTCGATGCCCACGTCGTGGGCCATCTTCGAGAGGTCGGTGATCTTCATCCGCTTCAGGTCATTGAGCTTGATGACCTGCATGGGCTCGCCGTCGCGGGTGACTTCCGTGATGGCGGGGGCCTCGGGCGGCTCCGGAGGAGGCGGCAGGGAGGCGGCCGGCTCTTCGGACTCGCCGGAGATGCGGGCCTCCTGGAGGTCGTCGTCCCGCACCGGGCGGGAGATGGGGGTGAGCACCGGACGGGGCGGCTCGGCGGGGGCCTCCTCGACCTCGGCGCCGGACTCTTCGTCGCGGCGGGCGGCGCTGCGGCGAGCGCGCGGGGCGGGCTTCTCGGCCTCGTCCCGCTCCACCGTCTTCGCGGCGCGCTTGCGGCGTGGCTTCTCCGTGTCGGCCTCGACGGCGACATCAGTGTCGGCAGCCTTCTCTCTCGAAGTACGGGCTTTACGCATGTCTGTAACGCTTGGGAGGAATGAAGCGCCCGAGGACTCGGACGGGTGAAATGGCGGGGGGAGATGTCCGCGCTGCCCTCGGAAGCACCTTCCAGGAGGACGGCCCCGCCGGAATCCCAGGAAGGGACTGCGCGGGCGTGAGCCTTGTGGTTGGGAGAAGAGTCGGCGCCGTCGGATACGCCTGCGCCATGAACCGCGAGGGACGTTATTGACCCCCTCCTGGCCTGTCAAGGCATCTTGAGGGCCACGGTTGCAACGCTTCCAGCTGAGCAACACGCGCCCCCGGGGCCCCATTTCCAGTCGGCCGTGCGGGCCTTCTGGAGTCCCCTGCCCCGGACTTGAGGACCCGGCGGGTCGGCGCGCGGACAACGCCACTGCCAGCGACAACACCGGACCCTCCAGGTCCGCTTCCCCTCAGGGCGGGGTTCACGCGGAGACGACGACCGACCTTGTCAGTCGGGAACCGTAGAGTGGCCGCCTTTCGAGGCACGCGCCGCCGCGCCGTGTTTTGGAGTAAGGACCGCGAACCGTGGACGACTTCCAGAAAGCCGCAGCCCGAGCCCGTGAGCTCCACCGTGAGCTGGCGCACCACAACTACCGTTACTACGTCCTCGACTCGCCCGAGGTCAGCGACGCGCAATACGACAAGTTGATGCGCGAGCTACAGGACCTGGAGGCGAAGCATCCGAGCCTCCAGACGCCGGATTCGCCCACCCAGCGCGTGGGCGGCGCGGCGGCCGAGGAGTTCGGCGAGGTGGTGCACCGGGCGCCCATGCTCTCGCTGGCCAACATCTTCGAGGACCAGGGCCTCATCGAGTTCGACGAGCGCATCCGCAAGCTGGTGGGCCTGCCGGGCATCACCTACGTCTGCGAGCCCAAGCTGGACGGACTCGCCATCGCGTTGCGGTACGAGAAGGGCGCGTTCATCCAGGGCGCCACCCGGGGCGACGGCACCACCGGCGAGGACGTCACCGGCAACCTGCGCACCATCCGCAGCCTGCCCATGTCGCTGTTCCCCCAGGACGGAGTGAAGGTGCCGGACGTGCTGGAGGTCCGCGGCGAGGTCTTCATCCGCAAGAAGGACTTCCAGAAGCTCAACGAGAAGCGCGAGGAGGAAGGCGAGCCGCTCTTCGCCAACCCGCGCAACGCCGCCGCCGGCAGCCTGCGCCAGTTGGACCCGCGGATGACGGCCGCCCGGCCCCTCTCCGTGTTCCTCTACGAATGCGTCCCGGGCGAAGGCGTGCCCGTCTTCAAGACGCACATCGAGAAGCTGGAGTACCTCAAGACGCTGGGCCTGCCCATCAACCAGTACCGCCGCGCCGAGGGCCTGGAGGGCGTGCGCGAGGCCTATGACGCCTCCCTCAAGGGCCGCCACGAGCTGCCCTTCGAGGTGGACGGTATGGTGGTGAAGGTGGATGACGAGGACCAGCGCAAGCGCCTGGGCCAGGTCTCCAAGAGCCCCCGCTGGGCGGTGGCCTACAAGTTCCCGCCCGAGGAGGAGTCCACGGAGGTGATGGACATCGGCATCCAGGTGGGCCGCACGGGCGCGCTGACGCCGGTGGCGCACCTCAAGCCGGTGAAGGTGGGCGGCGTCACGGTGGCGCGCGCCACGCTGCACAACGAGGACGAGCTGCGCCGCAAGGACGTGCGCAAGGGCGACACCGTCTTCGTGCGCCGCGCCGGTGACGTGATTCCGGAAATCGTCTCCGTGGTGCTGTCCAAGCGCCCCGCGGACTCCGCGCCCTTCGAGTTCCCCAAGCACTGCCCCGTCTGCGACGCGGTGGCGACCAAGGACGAGGACGGCGCCATCATCCGCTGCACGGGCGCCTCCTGCCCCGCACAGCTGGTGGAAAAGATTCGCCACTTCGCCAGCCGCCTGGCCATGGACATCGAAGGTCTGGGCGACAAACTGGCCGCGCAGCTGGTGTCCACTGGCAGGGTGAAGGCGTTCGCGGACCTCTACGCGCTCACCAAGGAGAACCTGCTGACGCTGGAGCGCATGGGCGACAAGAGCGCGGACAACCTCATCGCGTCGCTGGAGCGCTCCAAGCAGACCACGCAGCGCCGCTTCCTCTATGCCCTGGGCATCCGCCACGTGGGTGACGCCACCGCCAAGGCGCTGGCGGAGGCCTTCCCCCAGTCGGAGACGCTCTTTGAGGCCAGCCTGGAGGACATCTCCCGCGTGAAGGACGTGGGCCCCATCATGGCCCAGGTCATCCACACCTTCTTCCAGGAGCCCCAGAACCAGAAGGCCATCCGCGCGCTGCTGGCGGCGGGTGTCCAGCCCGCGGCGCCCCAGGTCGCCACGGGAGGTCCCTTCGTGGGCAAGTCGGTGGTGCTCACCGGCGCGATGACGGGTATGACGCGGGAGCAGGCCAAGGAAGAGGTCGAGCGCCGGGGCGGCAAGGTCGCCGGAAGTGTCTCGCGCAAGACCGATTTCGTCGTGGCCGGTGAGGATGCGGGCAGCAAGCTGAAGAAGGCCCAGGAACTCGGGGTAAGAATCCTGGACGAGCAGGCGTTCCTGCAGATGTTGCAGACGAACGCCTAGAGGATGGGGCGGTCCATGAGTGGCACGCGGCGAGCCTCGCTGCGCATCGAAGGCAAGGTGCAGGGCGTCTTCTTCCGGGAGAGCGCCCGCGTTGAGGCCACACGCCTGGGTCTGACAGGCTGGGTGCGCAACCAGCCGGACGGGGCCGTGGAGGCCGTCGTGGAAGGGGAGCCCGCCGTGCTCGAGGAATTCATCCGTTGGTGTCATCGCGGTCCGACGCAGGCCCGGGTTTCGGGCGTTCAGCGCACGGACGGCGAAGCCACCGGCGAGTTCAGTCACTTCAACGTGGAGCGCACGTCATGACGCCCTACGCGCTGGCCTCCCTCCCGGCCATGCTGGGCATCCGGGCCGGGTCCAAGGTCTCCGTCATCAACCCGCCGCGGGGCTTCGTTCAGAAGCTCAACCCGCTGCCGGATGGGGTGGAGTTCCTCATCACCGCGGTGACGGGTCTGGATGTCATCCTCTTCTTCACCGAGGACCCACAGGAGTTGGTGCAGCGGCTGCCGGCCCTGGCCCGCGCCATGGCCCTTACTGGTGGCATCTGGGTGTGCTGGCCGGGGGGCGAAAGCGCCCGCCGGGGCCTCTCCGAGGACTTCGTCCGCCACGCGGCCCTGGACATCGGTCTGGTGGACAACAAAATCTGCACCATCGACGCCACCTGGACAGGCCTCCGGCTGGTGAGGCGGCCCCGAGGGCGACTGGACAAGCCAGGGGAGCGCAAGCAAGCCCCCGCCCAGGCCTGATGCCCTGCCGGGTAGCCGCCCGGCATCTGCCTGACAGTGGATGGAAGCCGTTTCTCGGCTTTACACACCCGGGGGGCCGTGAAAAACTCCCCGTGTTTCTGGACGGTTGTGTGACGCCCCGCGTTGTCGGGGGTCGACGTCTGGTAGGGATTTTGACGGGTTGCGTTCCCGGCTCCTCCGGGCGCGTCAGCCGCACCGAGGCTCCAGTCGCCCCCCCAAGGTGGCCCACGATGGGCACCGACCGGGTGTGGATAGAAGAGCGGGCGGCACGCGCGTCGTGGGGAAGCTCGAACGCGTTGTGAAGACAAGGCCTCGCCCGGCACGGTGCCGGTCGCAATGCGGGGCGCCAATGAACTCGGAGGAGCAGGCGGTGGTCCCCTCGGTCCTCGACAGCGCGCCCCCAGCCGCACCCGGCATGCCCGGGCCGGCGTCGCTCGCTGTAGGCCCGCCGGAGGCCGCCTCTCCCTTCGCAGCGCGCTCGGAGGCGCGGCGTCTCGCCGCCGCCCGTCCGGTGAGGTCCGCCCTACCGCGCGCGCCAGCAGGATTCATCCATGAGCAGCATCCTGGTCATCAACGCCGCGGGTCGCGAGACGCGCGTCGCGCTCGTCGAGGGCGGACACATCGCGGAGTTCTACCTCGAGCGTAAGAAGGACAAGGGCGTCGTCGGGAACATCTACAAGGGCCGCGTCGTCCGGGTGCTCCCCGGCATGCAGGCCGCCTTCGTGGACATTGGCCTGGAGAAGGCCGCGTTCCTCTATGTCAGCGACGTCGTCTACGACCCTGACTTCGCGCGCGCGCAGTTCGAGCTGACCGAAGGTGAGCACGAGGATGCGCCGGACGTCCCGGACGAGTCCGAGGCCGAGGCCGCGGAGGCCGCCGCCCGGCACGCGCCCCCCCGTCACGTGGAGCCGGAGCCGGAGGACGCCCAGTTCGAGCCTGTCGCGGCGCCCACCGAGTCCCTGCCGCGCGACACCGCCCTGGAGCTGGCCGCCAACGCCCCGACGGTGATGCCGCCGGGCGCGGAGACGCCGGTGGCGCCCGCGGAGGAAGCGCCGGCCGCCGGGCCGGCCGCGCAGCCCGTCACGCCCGAGCAGATTGTCGCCGTCGAGCCGTCCACGGCAGCGCCCGTGGAGGCCGCGCCTGCTCCGGCGGGTGGTGAGGCCGAGGCCGCGCCCTCCTCCGAGCCTCAGGTGACCGAGGCCTCCGTGGAGCCCGCCGCGAAGGTGGAGTCGCCCGAGGCGGCGCTGGCCGTTGCCGCGGCGTCCGAGCCCGCCGCGGCCGTGGTGGAGACGCCCGTGGAAGCGGCCGAGGGCGAGGCCACCGGTCTTCCCGTCGAGCCCCCTCCGCCCGCGGCCGCCGCGCTGGGAGACATCATCCCCTCGCCCGCCGCGGAGGGCGCGCAGGCCGCAAAGCCGTCCGAGGTCTCCGGCGAGCGCCGCACGCCGCGCGAGGCCCGTGAGGCGCGTGAGCCCCGGAGCCGGGAGAAGGAGCGCGGAGAGAAGGACAAGGGCCGCCGGCCGCAGGAGGAGAAGCGCCGGGGCGACAAGCGCGACGAGGACAAGGAGAAGGCCAAGCCGCGCCGCACCGACAAGATTGAGGACCTGCTGAAGGTGGGCCAGGAAGTCGTCGTCCAGATTTCCAAGGACCCCATCGGCACCAAGGGCGCGCGGCTCACCTCCCACATCTCCATCCCCGGCCGTCACCTGGTGTTCATGCCCACGGTGGACCACGTGGGCATCAGCCGCCGCATCTCCAACGAGAAGGAGCGCCGGCGTCTGCGTGAAATCGTGGACCGCCTGCGCCCGCCCGGAACGGGCTTCATCGTCCGCACCGTCGCGGAGAACGTGCCGCAGGAGAAGCTCGAGAGCGACATCCGGTTCCTCATCGAGGTGTGGAACCAGGTGGTGCGCAAGAACGAGAAGCGCGGCGGCCCCGGCCTGCTGCACCCCGACCTGGACCTCATCCTGCGCGCCACGCGTGACCTCTTCGCGCACGACGTGGAGAAGCTCGTCGTCGATGACCGCGAGGAGTACGAGCGCATCCTCGGCTTCGTCACCGCGCAGGACCCGGCGCTGCGAGACAGGGTGGCCCTGCACGAGGGCGATGACACCGTCTTCGACGCGTACGGCATCGAGCAGGAGCTCCAGCGCGCCACCCAGCGCAAGGTGTGGCTGAAGAGCGGCGGCTACCTCATCATCGACCAGGCAGAGGCGCTCACCGCCATCGACGTCAACTCGGGCCGCTACGTCGGCAAGAAGAGCCTCGAGGAGACCATCACCAAGATCAACGTCGAGGCGGCCAAGGAGATTGTCTACCAGCTCCGGCTGCGCAACATCGGCGGCATCATCATCTGCGACTTCATCGACATGGAGAAGGCGCAGAACCGCGACAAGGTCTTCAAGGCGCTGCAGGAAGCGCTGGGCCGAGACAAGGCCAAGACGAACGTGCTGCGCATCTCCGAGCTGGGCCTCGTGGAGATGACGCGCAAGCGCGTGCGTGAGTCCATTGGCCGCATGCTCCACGAGGACTGCCCGTACTGCGACGGCAACGGCTTCGTGAAGACGGCCACCACCGTGGCCTACGAAATCTTCCGGGAGATTCGCCGCGAAGCGCCGGGCTACAAGGACTCCACGCTGGTCATCAACTGCAACGCGGAAGTGGCGCGCCTGCTCCAGGGCGAGGAGCGCAACGAGCTGCGGCACCTGATGGACCGGTACAACAAGTCCATCCAGGTCAAGGCGCAGCAGAACTACCACCGCGAGCAGTACGACATCTACGGCCGCTCGGCCTCCGGCCCGGAGCACAAGGTGGCCTCGTCGCCCGGCTCGGGTGATGGCGAGCTGGCCATGCAGCAGCGCAAGCCCGACAGCAATGGCGGAGGCTACGGCCGCCAGGAGCAGGGCCGGCGCGGCGGTGGTGGTGGTGGCGGCGGCGGTGGTGGCAGGGACCGGGGCGGTGAGCGCGGCGGCGAACGCTCCGAGCGCAGTGAGCGGGGCGGAGACCGTCGCGAGGGCCGCCGCGAGGGCCGGGGTGGTGGAGACCGTCCTCGGGGTGGCGAGCGGGGCGACCGTTCCGAGCGCGGTGGGGAGCGTGGCGAACGCTCCGAGCGCGGCGGTGAACGGGGCGAACGCTCCGAGCGTGGCGGCGAACGGGGTGAGCGCGGCGAGCGTCCCGAGCGCGGCGAGCGGCGTGGCGACCGCGGCGAGCGTGGAGAGCGCGGCGGTTCGCAGAACACGTCTGGTGGAGGCGAGAACGCGGGTGGCTCGACGCCGCCTCCGCCTCCAGCCTCGGGTGGTGGGTCGGAGCCTTCGGGCGGCACGACCTGAGTTCTTTCCGCCGGTCAGTCGTCGGCGCCCTGCCCTGCCGGTGGTTTCAAGGCCGGGGCTGGGAGCCGGCGGCGCTGCACGCCTCGCGCCTTCCAAGCCGCCGGCCGAGGGCAAGCGCCCGCGGCACTGGCCGGTGCATACGAAGCCCCGCACCGTGTCGGCTTGTGTACGCTGGCAAGCCACCTCAAACCGGGGTGGGCTGGCCCTGGCGGCCGCGGATTGGCTAGCGTGAGCGTCCAAGCCCCAAGGCGGTTCCCGCCTCGCGGCCCGGCCATGTCACACGGATGATGTCCTCGCGCTCCGAGCACGTATCGCCCCGTCTGGGGCCACGTTCCCTCCGCCTTCGTCAGGCCCGCGCCTGGCGCGGCCGGGCCTCTTGAGGGAATCGGTGAAGCTGACGCCCCTGCCGTGGCTCCGTCACTTCCACGAGCGGCTGGCCGCCCAGGCCACCCGGCTCTGGGCGCCCCTGCAGCACACGCCCGTGGGGCTGTTCGCGACGGACACCTTCCTGGCCGCGAAGACGGTGGCCCAGGGCTTTCGCGGGGAGAATCTCCGGCTTCGGGCCGCCGCGCTGACCTACGTCAGCATGTTCTCCCTGGTGCCCCTCCTGACGGTGGCGCTCGTGCTGCTGACCGCCCTCCACCAGGAGGAGTTCAAGGAGAAGCTGCGCTTCGTCGTCAGCGAGGTGCTCAACCCCGGGGTACGCGGCAAGTCCTCCCAGTTCCTCGACCGGTTCCTGAACCCCACGAACACCGTCGCCATTGGCAGCGTGGGCTTCCTGGCGGTGCTCCTATCCGCCGGCTCGCTGCTGCGGCAGCTCGACGGCGCCGTCAACGAGCTGTGGGGCATCCGGCGGCAGCGGCCGTGGCGCATCCGGCTGCTCATCTACTCGGGCCTCTTGCTCGTGGGCCCCTTCTTCCTCGCGCTGTCCTTCTCCGGGACGGGCAAGGTCCGCGTCTTCCTTCAGAGCCACGCGCCCTACGCCAGCGCCTTCATCCTGCTGGGCACCACGCTCGTCACCGTGGCCAGC
This sequence comes from Myxococcus sp. NMCA1, assembly GCF_026810205.1. NCBI lineage: Bacteria > Pseudomonadati > Myxococcota > Myxococcia > Myxococcales > Myxococcaceae > Myxococcus > Myxococcus sp. NMCA1. Next base: position 7,211,239 of record NZ_CP113950.1, read on the forward strand.
CTCACCCTGCTCTACTACTGGACGCCCTACGCGCATGTCCGCGTCCGGTCCGCGCTCGCCGGAGGCCTGGTGGCCGGCCTGGGGTGGACTTTCGCCAAGCAGGTGTACGCCGCATTCGCGGAGCGCAGCTTCCAGTACAACCCCCTCTACGGCTCGCTCGGCGCGCTCCCGTTGTTCCTGGCGTGGGTCTACGTGAGCTGGCTGTTGGTGCTCTTTGGCGCCCGGCTCTCCTATGCCGTGGAACACACCGCCTTCCGGCACTCCCTCTTCGCTTTTGGAAGCCACCCGCGCGCGCACGAACTGGTCGCCGCCCGTGTCGCCCAGGAGGCCACCCTGGCCTGGGTGGACGGCCTGCCGCCTCCCTCGCCCCGCGAGCTGGCGACGCGGCTGCGCGTCCCCGAGTCGCTCGTCCACGAGGTCGTCGACCGCATGGTGGCCGCCGAGTTGCTGGAGCGCCTCCGCAAAGGGGGCCTGCGTCCCGCGAAGGACCCGGCTGCCCTCACGCTGGCGGACACCACGCTCGCCGTGCACGGTGTGATGCTCACCGGCGGCGCGGAGGGATGGAACGGACCACGGGCGCCCGGATTCGAACAGATGGAGCCCATCTTCCAGGCAGCTGACTGCGCCGGTGTCGACCTGCTACGTCGCACCCGATGGCTGGACCTGGTGGTGCCGCTCCGCCCAGGACTGGCCGAGCCTGCTCCCGCCCCACCACCCAGGGTGGCCGCAGGGGGAAATCCGTAGAGGTTCTGGGTGGTTGGAAGCTCACCCTGCTTGCACGAAGGATGCGTTCTGTTATGTTTTCAGGATTCAACCACGGGCCAGAGCGCCCTGTTTCCAAGGGGTCACCGGGTTTGCGGGAGCGTCCGATGCTCAAGTCCGATCTGATCAACATCCTCGTGGCCAAGAGGGGCGTGACGCAGAAGCAGGCTGAGGCCACCATCGAGACGATTTTCGAGTCGATGAAGGACGCCCTCTGCCGCGGCGAGAACATCGAGATTCGCGGGCTCGGTGCCTTTCACGTGAAGAACTACCAGGGCTACCAGGGCCGCAACCCGAAGACGGGTCAGGTCATCCCGGTGAAGCCCAAGCGCGGCCTGCTCTTCCGCACGGGCAAGGAGCTGCGCGACCGCGTGAACCGTCCGGCGCCCCAGCAGGCCCAGACGGAGCTGCCCCCGCTTCCCGAAAGCAAGGGGCCGGGCAACACGGGCACGGGGCTCTAAGCCCACCTCCGTCAGCGCCCCACCGCCACCGGTGACAGCCGTCCGATGGGGCGAATCTGGAGGGCCCCATCCAGCTCGCCATAGGTGAGCACCGCGACGTCCGGGAACGCGCCCTCGCACAGTCTGCGCAGAGGCCGCCGGACATCCGGAGCGGTGAGCAGCACGGCCCGTCCCTCGGTGGCCACCTGCCGCACGCCTTCGAGGATTTCCGCCACCCGCTCCGGGTCGGGCGCCAGCCCTCGCGGCCCCATGCCGCGCAGCACCTCTTCCACCTCCGGGTCCACGAGGTACGCGTACAGCGGCCCGGTGGGCGCGAACTTGTGGCTGAGGTACCGCCGCAGCGCCTGCCGGCAGCGCTCCGCGAGCGCGACGGCATCCCCTTCCGTCGTCGGCGACACCAGCGCCTCCAGGATGGCTCGCAAGTCCCGGATGCTGACGCCCTCTTGGAGCAGCTTGCGAAGCACATCCGTGAGCAGCGGCAGCGGCACCTTCTGCAGCGCCTCCTTCACGAGCACGGGTGCCTGCGCCTCCAGTCCCTCCAGCAGTCCCTGGACGTCCTGCAGCCCCAGCAGGTCCGCGGCGCGGACACGCAGGATGGCGCGCACGTGGTCCGAGACCAGCTCTCCCGGACGCCGCAGCGGCACTTGCGCCGTCTCCAGCAGGACCCGAGCCGACTCTGGAATGCGGCTGATGACCTTCCCGCTCGAGGGCTCCGTCGCGGCCTCCGCGCTCACCTGGAGGAACGCCAGTTCGTCCGGAGGCGCCAGCGCGTAGAGCGCCCCCGGCAGCACCTGCCCCCCCCCCGCTGGCACTTCGTCCACCAGGACGCGGTACTCGCCCGGGCCCAGGTAGGCGGCCTGCGTGCGCACCCGGATGCCGGGCACCCGAACCCCCAGTTTGAAGAACAGCTCGTCCCGCACGCCGTTCAACGTCTTGTGGACAAAGGCAGCGCCCTCCGCTTCGGCCAGCACCGTCAGGTCGGGCGCCAGGTCCAGCGTGAGCGGGGAGACCCCCACGGGCGACGCGGCACTCTCCGGTGGGGCTCCAGTCGCGCCAGGCGCCACGCCTTCCGCGGGCGCGCCTGCTTTCTCTTCGACCTTCGAAACGCCCGCGCGGCTCAGCACATGGCCAAGCCCGCCCAGGCCTCCCGCCAGCAGAAGGAACGTCACGTGCGGCATTCCCGGCATGAGGGCCAACGCGACGCACAGGCCCGCCACCACCCAGAGCGTCCGCGCCTCTCCGAAGAACTGGGCCCCAATCTCCGCCCCCAGTGTGTCCTCTTCCTTCTCCGAGGCGACGCGCGTGACGACGAGGCCCGCGGCCACCGCGATGCACAGCGAGGGAACCTGGGACACCAGCCCGTCACCAATGGCGATGAGCGCGAATGTCGACGCCGCCTCGGCCAGGGGCATGCCTCCCTGCAGCACACCAATGACGGTGCCTCCGAGCAGGTTCACGGCGACGATGACCAGGCCCGCAATCACGTCCCCCTTCACGAACTTCATCGCGCCGTCCATGGCGCCGAACATCTGAGACTCGCGCTCCAGGTCACGCCGCCGGCGCCGGGCTTGCGCCTGGTCGATGGCGCCCGCGCGTAGATCCGCGTCGATGGACATCTGCTTGCCGGGCATCGCGTCCAGCGTGAACCTCGCGGACACCTCCGCCACCCGCTCCGCGCCCTTGGTGACGACCAGCAACTGCACCAGCGTGAGGATGGCGAACACCACCGCGCCCACGACGTAGTCGCCGCGGACGACGAACTCACCGAAGGCCTGGATGACGTCTCCCGCGTGCCCCTCCGCGAGCGCGAGCCGCGTGGAGGACACGTTGAGCGCCAACCGGAACAGCGTGGTGAACAACAACAGCGTGGGGAACGACGTCACCTTCAAGGCGTCCCGGGCACGCAGCGCGGCCACCAGCAGGGAAACCGACGCCGCCAGATTGACGGCGAGCCCCGCATCCAGGAGCCACGCGGGCAAGGGGATGATGAGCGCGCCCAGGACCGCGGCCATGGCGATCGCCAACACCACGTCCGAGGAGTTTCGCGCCTTCAGCAACACCTTCATGAGGGGGTTCATGACGTCTGTCTCCGTGGATGGCCGTCCAGCTCCCGCGCATCCATCGCCGTGCGCAGGACAACCGCCGCCGCCTGGTACAGCTCCTCCGGAATGGGCTCGCCCACGTCGTAGTGGATGAGGCTGCGTGCCAGCGGGATGTCCCGCACCACCGGAATGCCAAGTCGGCGTGCCTGCTCCCGCATGGCGAGCGCATCCCCTTCCCGGGCCTTGGCCACGAGATAGGGCGCCTCACATTCGTCGACGTCGTAGCGGAGCGCGACCGCGATGTGCGTGGGGTTGACGACCACGGCGGTCGCCTTTTGCACCCCGCGTGCCGCACCGCCCTGCGAAAGCTGGCGATGCAGGGCCTTCCGCTGCCCCTTGTGCCGGGGGTCGCCTTCACTCTCCTTGTACTCGCGCTTCATCTCCTCGCGAGTCATCATCAAATCCTTGATGTGGCGCCGCCAGGCCAGCGCGTAGTCCCCCACGCCCAGCACCACCAGCAAACAGGCCAGGCGGCTCGCGAGTCCGGACACGTGCGCGACCACCAGGCTCAAGCCCTCCGTACCGCCCAGCCACGCGGTCTTCATCGCATCCGGAGCGGCCTCCTCCGCATCGCTCCAGACGAGCGCCCCCACCAGACAGACAATCAGCAGCGTCTTCGCCAGTTCCACCCAGGGGCGCCAACTGAAGAGCCGCTGCATGCCCGCCACGAGACTGATGCGCTCCAGCTTCGGCTCGACATGCTGGAGATCGGCTTCCAAACCCACCGTGGCCACGGACACGAGCAGCGCCGCGGCGAACGCGCCCCCCAGCACCGGGCCACAAAAACGCGCGGCAATCCAGAGCCCTTCCTGCCACGCCCCAAGGTCCTGCTGTCCCAGGAAGAGGTGCTCCGTCCATGCCTGGAGCCTCGCCATGCCCACTGGCGCGGCCGCCGTGAGCCCGAACAAGCCACCCGCCGTCACCGCGCTGGCGTTCAGCAAGCGGCTGCGGGGAATCTGGCCTTTGTGCCGTGCTTCACGAAGGCGCTTCGCGCTGGGCTTCTCTGTCTTCTCCCCACTCACCGCGCCACCTCACCCAACAGCGCCAGCGCGCCTTCCACGGACAACACACCCGCCAGCAGCCGCTCACACAACACGCCCGTCCCCAGCCACAACAAGGCGCCCCCCCCCAGAATCTTCAGCGGCGTCCCCACCTCCTGAAGATTCACCTGCGGTGCCGCTCGCGAGGCCAGGCCCAGGAAACAGTCCACGGTCAGCACCGCCGCGGCGATCGGCGCCCCCACCGCCAGCCCCGTGGCCATGGCCGCGCCCGCCAGCAGGACGACATGCAGCGTGGCCGCCTCGGTTGGAACGAAGGCGCCGAGCTTCACCACGCCGAACCCACGCAGCACGCTGGAGATGACGAGCGGCCACATGCCACCGGAGACCACCAGCGCCACCAGCAGATGGTAGAGCCCCTCCCCTGCCGCGGACTCACGGCTCCCCGCCAGGGGCAGACTCGCCTCGGCGGAGGTTCCACGAAGCAGGTCGATGAAGCGGCCTCCCATGCGCGCGGCATCGAAGGGGAGTGCCGCGACCAAGCCCACGGACGTGCCGAAGAGCAGCTCGCGAATCACCAATCCGCCCAGGGCCACCGACGACGTGACAGGCGCATCCAGCACCATGCCCGCCTCCAGCCGGAGGAAAAGCGACAGGGACAGCACCAATGCCAGGCGGACCATCGTCGGCGTGGCCTGTCCACCCAGCAGCGGACACAGGAACGTCATGGGCAGCAACCGCGCGGCACACAGAGCCACCACGATGATGTCCGGCCCCAGTGACTCGAGCCAGACGCGGAGCGGCTCCAGATTCATGCCGCGACCTCGGAGATGAGCATCAGGAGCTGGTGGGTGAAGCGCGTGAGCTGCCCGGCAATCCAGGGCCCGGCGAGGACCAGTGCCAGGACGGCCGCGCACAGCTTGGGCACCACCGACAACGTGGCCTCCTGAAGCTGGGTGGTGGCCTGGAAGAGGCTCGACAAGAACCCCACCACCAGGCTCGCGCCAATTGGCGGCAGCGACGCCATCACCATCAACAGCAGGGCCTCACGTCCCAGGGTGAGGAAGACGTCCTGGGTCATGGCGTCACCGGTAGCCGAGGATGAGGCCCCGCGCGAGCAGCGACCAGCCATCCACGGCGACGAAGAGGAGAATCTTGAAGGGTAGACTCACCTGGCTGGGTGACAGCGTCTGCATGCCCAGCGCGAGCAGCACGTTGGCAATCACCATGTCCAGCACGAGGAACGGGAGGAAGACGAGGAAGCCAATCTGGAAGGCTTCCTTCAGCTCGGTGATGACGAAGGCCGGAATGACGACGAAGAGGTCCGTCTCCCGCACCACGTCCATCTCCTCCACCGGCCGCAGCTCCCGCGCCAGGTCCACGAAGCGCGCTCGCTCCTCAGCGCTCCCGTGCTTGACCAGGAAGGCGCGCAGCGGCTCCGACACGCGGCTCGCGGCGGAGAGCATCTCCGCGCCGGAACCCGACGCCACCTCCGCGTAGGCCACCTGCCCGGCGTCGTACATGCGTTCCATCACCGGGGCCATGATGTGCCCGGTGAGCACCGCCGCCAGGCCCGTGAGCACGATGGTAGGCGGCGCCTGCTGCGTGCCCATGGCCGAGCGGGCCAGCGACAACACGACGGCGATCTTCGAGAAGCTCGTCAGCATCAGCACCGCGAACGGCAGCAGCGACATCACCGCGAGCATGCCCATCATCGACAGAGGGCTGCCCGCGTACGACATCCGCGACAGTGAGCTCTCCGCCGCGGCGGCCACGGCAGGAACCAGCAGGAGCGCTCCCAGCAAGCCGTGGCTCATGGCCCCTCCCGCCTGCCCCGAATCGTGCGGGACCTGGGCATGAGCCGCCGGGCCTGCGCCAGGACATCGCCAAACTCCGGCGCTGGCGCTGCCGTCTCGCGAATCTCCGCGAACGCGTCACCGAAGGCCACCAGGTAGCTGCGCCCATCCACCTCCACGAGCGCCACACCGCACCGCTGCGACAGTCCCGCTCGCGATACGACATTCAGCCGTGGCGCCATGGGTGCGCCCGTGACGACAGCGCCGCGCCGGTGCAACCACCACCCCAACGCGGCCAGCGCCACGACGCCCAGCAACCACCGCGCGGCCACCGTGGTGGACACCCCAGCCACCGGGCCGATCACCGCCAACCCCAGCACCAGTGCCCCCGCCAACAGCAAGCGCGAGCGCGGCGAAGGAACGAAACGCTGTGCATTCATGACGGGGCTCACGGCAGCAGCGCCAGGACGCGGGCTCCAACCTCGCCCTCGATTTCCACCAACTCGGCGCGGGCCACCGCGCGGTCTCCCACGCGCAGCACCACTGGCTCACTGACGTTGATGTGCAGGGGAAGCAGCGCGCCAGGCTTGAGCGCCGCGAGTTCCGACAGGGGAATCATCACCCGCGTCAGCTCGATTTCCACATCCACGGGCAGCGGAGGCATGCCCTCCTCCTGCTTGTTCACGGCCACCATGTCCGACTCCTGGGGAATCCCGCGCCCCTGCGCGCGGGTCAGTGAAAAGCCCTCGGCGAGGAAGTCTCCCGAGAGCGCGAATCCGCGCGTCACCAGCCGCCCCGGCCCGAAGAGCTGGCCGGCCTGCTTGTGCACGCCTTCAAAGACGACGACGTCCCCCACCACGAGCGCGTCCAGAGCGTTCGCGGACAGCGGTGTCTGGCCTACGAGGCACCGGGCCTCCAGCGAGGCGGCCAGCACCTCTGGCGCGATGCCCGGCGCACGCTCCATCGGAAGCGCTTGGAACACCGTCTGGACCACCTGTGACGGCAGCAGCAACCGCGCGCCCGCGCGCGACTCGCCCACGGCCACCATCAGCTCAATGCCAACCAAGGGTTCGCGAGGGTCCAAGCGCGCCACCACGTCCGCCCTGGACATCGTCACGCCCGCGAGCCGTGGACCGAGCCACGGGTACGCCCCGCCCGCCGCCCTCACCGCGGAGAGCGCGACCAGCAGGACATAGGCCAACGTCGACTCTTCCAACCGGGCCAACTCCGTCACCACGCCGGGCCGCTGCCCCGCGCCAGCGATGCGCTCCAGCCCCATGAAGGCGAGCGAGGGCTCCAGCTCCAGCACCGCCGTGCCTCCCACCGCCGACAGCTCCAGCAGCGCGAAAATCGCGGGCTCGCCCAGTCCGACCGAAGGCGAGACGACGGACTCCAGGAAACGGGCCTCCGCGTTCACCAAACAGCCGAGTTCCCGAGTCAGTGCCGTCGTCACCGCCTCCAGCGCAGCCCGTCCGAGGCTCGCGGCCTGGGGCCGCTCCGCGAGCACGAGGTGCGCCCGGGTCAGCCGGCGCGTTCCCAAGCGGCGCAGGGGGCGGACCTTCCGGCTGGAGGCGTATTCGATTCGGGTATTCATCGGTGGCTCCGCTGCTGCAACAGGACGCACCCCAACCGTGCAGGGCCCCCGCCAGGGGCCGGGCTCGTGGAGTCGCGGGGTTGGGAAGGCATGGCATCCGTGCGCGGGACGCCGGGTACGCGGGCCGGGACGGCGCCGCCTCCAGACTCAGCGCGTGGCCTCGCGAATCAGGCGCTCGGCCAGTGCCCCCAGCGAGGGAGGCACCTCTGACGCCTGATGCGCCAGACTTCCGTCGGGAAACAAGGTCCGGTGGTACGGAGGCAGACGCCGAAAGATTTCCCGGCGAAGCATGGGAGGCGCGTCACTCATGAGGCGCCGCAGCCGAGCAGCGGCATCAGCTCGCTCCCCGAACTCCACCGCCACCTTCGCCTGTCGCTGCGCGGAGGGCAGCGCGGACAGACGCTGGAGGTGCTCCCGCGCACGCACCGCCGATTCCTCGCCCAGTTCGCCCAGCAGGGTGCCCGCCCGCTCCCGCCCCAGCACCCACGCGACGAGCGCGAGGCGTTCGAGTGGAATCGGCAAGGGGCCCACGAGACGGGGCACCTCCTCGGTCGGTGCAGCGGCCCGGACGGACGCGGAGCTCCGGCCGGGCCGAGGCTTGCGCCCTACGCGTGTCGCATCCATGCGTTCGCTCTCCATGGACACCTCACGCCACCTTGCGCGCCGGTCCCGGTGACAACACGGGCCGCGCGGGTCCAGGCGGCGCGGACGGAGTCGGCGTCCGGTCGCGGTAGTGCCGCATCCGGAGCGTCACCAGCACCAGCGCCACCGACAGCCCCGTCACCATGAGGCTCAACACCGCCAGGAGGGCACGCAGTCGGGTCAGCGGAGACACGCCCACCACCGTCGGAGCCTCCACTCGGGTGGAGACCTCGTCCACCAACAGCGAGACGGCTTCTGGCGACAAGCCCTCCACACCCCCCGCGAGGAGGACCTTCAACGTCTCGGAGGATTGTCGCACCCGTGCCGCATTGCCCGGCGCCACGCGAAGCATGGCCGATGCCTTCGATGGACCCGGGGCCTGTCCCACTCTCGGCGGCGCGGGCACCACCAGGTGGACGCGCGCGAGCAGCACCCCTTCCACGGATTGGAGCGTCTTCTCCAGGCTCCGCTCCATCACCCTCACTCGGCAGACGCTCTCCTCCACCGGCGTGCGCACCAGCCCGCCACCGCCGAAGACGTCACACCCCACTTCCTCCTTCAGCCTCGGCAGCCCCAGCTCCGACAGGATGCGGACCGCGTCCGAGGCGTGCTCGTCCGCCACCTCGATGGACCACGTGGGCTTCTTGCCCGCCTCGGGGACCTTGCGCGCGTCGAGCCCTCGCTCGACGAGCACGGATTGAAGCTCGTTGGCCTGCCGCTCATCCAAGCCATGCTGGATGCGCTCGCGGCAGGCCGTGACGCTCACGAGTAGGAGGACGAAGACAGCGCGACGGAAAAGCAAAAGCATCGGGTGCTCCTCAAACCTGGGTCTGGAGGACCTGCTTGACGCCGCCAGTCGCCTTCTCGACGACCTTGCCGGCGAGGTCGAGTTCCTGGCTCGCCCGGTAGACATGGGCCTGCAACGCGAGCAACTCCGCGGGCGTGAAGCTGCGGCCGGACTGCGCCAACTGAAGGATGTGGTCCAGCCGCTTTTGCGCCTGCCCCACCCGGTCCAACACCTGCGCCGCCTGCTGTGCTCGCGCCGCCTGCACCGAGTCCACGCGAGTGCCCGGCTTCACGTCCGCGCAGCCCGGCGCCGCGGGTCCCACCCCTTCGGCCCGGGAGACACCCCGCGGCGCCGCCGTGGGCGCGGGCTTCGGCGGCCCCTCCGTGGCCACCGGAACCCCTGTGCCCTTCGCAGGCCCCTTCACCTCGTCCAACACCTTGCTGAATCGCTCCCGGCTGGGCTCCACCGCGGGCGACGCGCCCGCTCCCCCCACCGGCCCCAACGTGTCCATGGCCATGGCTGGTGTCGCTCCTCAGCGGATGTTGTTGATGGCCGCCTTCGCGGAGTCGTGGCGGACCTTCATGATGTTGGAGACGGCGGTGTGCTCGCGGCTCTCCTTCTGCATCTCGTTCTGGAGCTGCAGGTAGGCCATGTTGAACTTCTGGCCCTCCGCGGCGAGCACCTTCTGCGCCTCCAGCAGGTCCCACGCCTCCTGGTTGCCCGCCGCGGCCCCCGCGCCCGCCGCTCCCCCCGTCTCCGCTGTGGCGGGCATCCCCGCCCCCATCGTCTTCGGCGCCACCGCCGACACCACCGTCTTCGCGCTGGAGACGGCCGCGCTGACGATGGGCCCACCCGGAATCATGCCGCCCACCAGGCCCGCTCCCGAGCGCACCACCTCGTTCGCCGCGCGCGCCAGCACCGTGCCGAAGTCGTTCTGCGGCGTCTGACGCGGAACCGTATGGGTGATGGTCAGTGTGGGAATCCGACTGTCATTGGACACGGGCAGCCTCCTGCGGAGAGTTGCCCGGCCCCATTTCAGCCGCCGTGCCAGGGATAACCCCCGGCAATCCCAGGCGATGAGCCGCCACGGCGGGTCCGGAAGCGCTCCGCGAACCGGGAGGAGCGTCCGGGAGGCTGGACGGCGGCCCTGGCTGGAAACTTGCGTCCGCTCCGGAGTGCCTCAGAGTTGTTGCACCCTGTTGTGTGGAGAAGAGGAGAAACCCGGTGCGGACGACCGATGGCGGCCCCCAGATTGCCGAGCGCTTTCACCCGCGCGTCGACGCCAACCTCCCCGTGAAGGTGCTCCTCAAGGGACGCTCGGTGATGGTTCGCGCTCGAGACGTGTCCATGGCGGGCCTGTTCCTGATGGCCCACCCGGCCGACACCGCGCGGGAGCTCGCCATCGCGGTGCCGCTGCCCGGCGACCGGGAAATCGTCACCACCTGCCAGATTCGCCGCCGCGAAGTGGACGGTGTGGCGCTGGAGTTCGGCGAGCTGGACTGGGACGACCTCATCGCCCTGGCGCGCTACCTCCACCCGCGCCTGCCCTGAAGCCCGCCTGACTCAGGGCAGCTCCGGCTTCGGCCCCGCTTCGCGCAGCCGCTCCACCAGCGCCATCAGCTCGGCGCCCCGGAAGGGCTTGTGGATGTAGCCGTCCGCCCCCGCCTGGGTGGCGCTCTCCATATCGGAGCGCTTCGCCTTCGCGGTGAGCATGTAGAGAGGCACCCCTGCGGTGGCCGGGTCCCCCTTGAGGATGCGGCACACGGAAATGCCGTCCAGCTGCGGCAACACCACATCCATCAGGATGAGGTGGAACGTCTGGCTCTTGGCCAGCTTCAGGCCCTCCAGCCCCGTGGCGGCGCACACCACGTCCACGGTGCCGTCACTCAGCATGGAGCGCACCAGCTCCCGGATGACCGGCTCATCCTCGACCAGAAGGATGTGGAAGGGTGCCTGGGAATTGCCAGCCATGGTTCTCCGGACGAAACACGATGCCAATGCCACCCGCCGCGCGCGGTATAGCCCTCCGGGGCGTAGCCGCACCAGGGAGGATGCAACGGATTGTGCAATGGCACCCGTCTCCTCCATACGTAAGCGGGACACACACTGGATGCCTTGCTTTTCGATTAGGAGGGCTGACAGGCGAGCGTAGCCAAGGGGGGCACTGCCCCGTCCAACACGGCCAGAAACCGGGCGCTATGATGACCCGGGAATGACTGCGAAACTCGAATGTCCCGAGTGCCGGGCGGCAGTGGGTGGAAACGACTTCCAGTGCACACAGTGCGGGTTGTTGCTGGACCCGCAGCAGGCCAGCGGCGAGTACATCATCACCGAGCCCACCATCGTCCGGGCGCTGCTGTCCCCGCCGCAGCGAACGCGCACCATGGAGCTGCCGAGGCCCCCGCCCCAGCACCCCACACCGCATGACCTGGCCACCGCGCGCTTCACGGTTCCCATGGACGCGCACACCGTGCCGCACCTGCGCGCCGGGTTGGACATCGCGCTCCAGCCGCTCCACCCCTTCGAGGCGCACATCGCCTCCTTCATCGACGGGGACCATGCCGTGCCGGAGCTGGCCCAGGCGGCGCGGCTGCCCGAAATCGAGGTGAAGGTCGTCCTCAAGGCATTGCTGGAGCGCGGCGTCGTGGAGCTCCACCGCCTGCCTGGCGCGCCCGCCATGCGCACGATGACGGACGAGTTGCCCATCCTGGACGGGCAGGACTTCCTCGTGCCAGAGCCCATGGCACTCGGGGACGAGGAGCCTCCCACGCGGCAAGTGCCCCCGAGCCCGCCCATCATCCCACCGCGCACCGTCCGGCGGCTCGGAATCGAGCCAGGGTCGGCGGAGGACTTCCTCCAGCGCGCCGTGCGGTGGGAGCGCGAGGGCCAGGTGGACCGGGCCATCGACGTGCTCACCCGCGCCATTGCCCGGGTGCCCGAAGCCGCGGTGCTCTACAGCAAGCTGGCCCTCATCCTGGTCCACCAGCGCAAGGACTACCGGCGGGCCGTGGAGCTGCTGAAGCGCGCGGTGGCGCTGGAGCCGAACCATCCCGTCTTCCAGCAGAACCTGCTCAAGGTGACAGGCCTCGCGGCGGCCTCCCCGAGCCCTCACAAGGAAGAGAAACGCGGCCTCTTCGCGCGCCTCACGGGCCGCCGGAGCTGACCGGCGCCGTGCCGCGGCTCACGTCCAGCCGCCCTCCAGCAGTTGCTCCGCCTCTTCGAGGGAGAAGGCCAGGTAGGCCTCGTGCCCCACGTTCCGGCTGCTGCGCTGGAACCGCACCGCCGCCAACGCGGAGCGCCCCACCACGCGCACCACCCGGCGAAAGCCGCGGACCCGGGCCGCTTCGACAACGCGCTCAATCTGCCCCGAGCCCGACTCCGGGAGCTCCGTCACGCCCGTCAAATCAGACAGGATGTCGAAGCCCGGCCGGAGCCGCTCGAGCGCGCGCAGCGACGCATCGCCAATCTGGAGCGCTTCCTCCTCCGTGACGACACCCCAGAGGCGGATGACCAGCCGGTTCTTGCCAACGAGTGCCTCGACCGAAAACACAGGGCCACGACCTCCTGGCAATACCCGCCATCCCTCCGGAGGCAGTCTACCCTCCAAATGGCGGGCATTTCCAGGCTTTCGCGTCCCTGTCCTCCGCGCACGCCTCAGATTTCGGCCACGCCTTCCCGCTCGGCCCAGCCCTCCAGGCCGTTGGGCAGACGGATACGGACGAAGCGGCCCGTCTCTTCGAGCAGGCGCACCTTGAGGCCGGCGTGCACCTCGAAGATGGAACGGGCGCCGGGCTGAGGCAGCTCGCGCGCCACCAGCGTGGGCGCCAGCACCACGGCCTCGTGCACCGTGGCCCCCACGTAGGCGTGCGTGGCCACCAGCAGCCCTGACGGCACCGCCACCGCGAAGAGCAGGACCGCCAGCACGCCCACCGCCGTCCGCCGGCCCCGTCCCAGCAACCGCCAGAGCAGCACGAGGACGAAGGCCGCCACCCAGGTGCCCAGGAAGGTCCACGCCACCACCGGGCCATCCGTGGCCGCGGCGACGCGAGGCAGGAAGGCGTCCTCGGCGGTGGCGCCCACCACCTTGTCCACCTGTCGCGCCCGGGCCACCGCGAGGTTGGCTTCCAAATCTGGAGCCTGGCCCCCTTCCTTCCGGGCCTGCTCGAGCGACAGCACCGCGCGGCCCAAATCGCCTTGCGCCAGGTGCGTGGTGCCCAGGTTGTAGAGCACGTCGGGGCCGCCCTGGCCGTTCGCCAGCAGCTTCTCGTAGCCCTCCTTGGCCGCCGCGTAGTCCTCGCGCGCGTAGGCCTCGTTGGCCTTGAGGAAGATGTCCTGCGCCTCTTCCGGCGTGTAGTAGCCGCTCACGCCCAGCCCTCCATGGCCGCCGCGGCGGCATCCATCACCTTCTGTCGCTCGGCCGGGTCACCCCCGCCGCCGTAACGCCCGAAGTCGCACGCCTCCAGCACGAAGAGCACCTTGGCGCGCCGCTCCTCATTCGCGCCCGCCGCTGTCAGCTTCTCGGCGAGCACCTCACGGGTGAGGCCCACCACCGGCATGCCCAGCCGCGCCTCCAGGAAGCCGTGCAGCGCCTTCTCCACCTCGCCGTAGAAGGCCCCCACGTCCCCGCTGGACTGGAGCTTCTCCGCATCCGCCAGACGCTTGCGCGCGGCCTTCGCCTGCTGACGCCCACGCCCCGCCTCGCTGCGCAGCGCCAGCCGCCCGCGCACGCCGCCCATCAGCGTCACGCCCAGCAGCAGCCCCAGCGGGGCCAGCACCGTCGGGACAAAGAAGCCCCGCTTCCACACGGGCACGCCCGGCGCCTCGAATTGGGCCTGGTAGCGCACCGGCCGCAGGCCTCCCGCTGTCAGCACGTTCTTCTGCTCGTTGGCCTGGTCCGACGAAGACTGAGGCGACGCCGAGGCGATGGACGATGCTCCGCCCGCGCCCGCCTCCACCGTAATCGTCACCGGGTCGGTGCGCGACACCTCGTACTTGCGGGCGCGCGGGTCGAAGTAGGTGAACTCCAGCGCGGGCAACGTGAAGCTGCCCGTGCGCTGCGGCATCACCAGGTACTCCATCACCCGCCGGCCCTGCACACGGTGGCGCTGCGGCGACACCTTGTCCGTCGTGGTGGGGTCATAAATCTTGAGCGCGGCGGGGCCCTTCAGCGCGGGGGGCGTGACGTTCTTCACGTTGCCCACCCCTTCCAGGCTGACCTTCACCGTGACGGGCTGGCCCAGCTCCACGCGCGTCTGCGAGACGTCCATGGACAGCTTCCAGTTGCCCACGTGCGCGTTGGGCATGTCCTCCGGCCCACCGGGCGGCAGCGGCTTCACCTTCACCTTGAGCGCGTTGGACACCCGGTGCACGCGGTGGCCGGCGAAGAGGAAGCCGGTGGTGATGTCCGCCTCCGCGGGGGTGATGGACAGCGTGCCGGACTTCACCGGGAAGATGGCGCGGCGGCGCAGCAGGTAGGCGCGGTACGGGATGCCGTCCACCACGCGCTGCTCGCCCGACAGCTGCGTGGGGCTCTCCACCTCTTCCGTCCAGAAGCCCTCCAGCTTGGGCATGGTGACGGCGTCCACGCTGGACAGGTCCACGCGCGAATAGATGTAGAGCGACAGCGTCACCTGCTCGCCCACGTACACGTTGTCCCGGTCCAGGCTGGCGCGCAGGAAGAGGTCGGAGTCCCCACGGGGAATCGTGGGCCGGTCCGGCTCCATCATGTCGCCGAAGGCCTCTTCCATCTGCTGCATCTGCGACTGGATGCTGGAGAAGGGATCCGGCTGCCGGCCACTCCCGCGCCCCGCCTGGCCGGACGGCGGCGCACCGCCCACCCGGCCGGCCTTCACCGTCAACTCCACGGGCTGCGTGCGGTACGTCTTGCCGCGCACCGTGATTTGCGACGGTGGAATCTTGAGCCGCCCCGCGCGCGTGGCCTGCATCACCAACACGTGCCGCGTGACGTCCTGGATGACGGCGGGGCCACCGCCCGACAGGGAGATGGAGCGCTGGCTGCTGCGCGAGCTGGAGAGGATGGAGAAGTCCCCCGACTCCGGCAGCTTCACCTGCGCGTTGGCGGGCGCGTCCACCACCACCACCGTGAGGCGGAAGGTGTCCTCGGTGCCCACCTCCTCACGGTCCGCCGTCTGGTAGAAATCGAGGTCGTCCGAGGCCGCCCACGCCGGCGCGCTGGCCAGCAGGGCGAACACGGCGAACACCACGCCGAGGGCGCTACCAGTCCTTCTCATTCGGCTTCCTCTGCTTCTTCTTCTGCTGGAACCGCCAGAGCTGGAGGTTCTTCTCATTCTGCTTCATCGCATCCAGCAGGCGCTCCGCCTCCTGCCGGTCCAGGTCCGACTGGCTGGAGCCACCGTCCGCCTCGGATTCCTCCGAGTCTTCTTCTCCCGCGCTGCCGCCGTCGCTGCCACCGTCCTGGGGCTCGCCCTCTCCGTCGTCCTGTCCACCATCCGCGCCGCCGTCCGCGCCCCCGTCGCCCTTGTCCGGTGGGCCCTGGTCGCCGCCGTCCGCGCCTCCGTCGGAGCCGCCGTCGCTGCCACCATCACCGTCGCCACCGTCGGCACCGCCGTCCATGCCGCCATCGCTGGCGCCGCCATCCGCGCCTCCGTCGGCACCGCCGTCCGAGCCACCATCGGTGCCACCGTCCTGGGGCGTGCCGCCGTCGCCCTTCGTGCCGCCGTCCTCGCCGGCATCCGGGCGCCCACCATCACTGCCGCCGTCGTTGCCACCGTCCGTGCCGCCATCCTGGCCCTTGTCCTGCGGCGGCGGCAGGTTGCGCAGCACCACCTCGTAGTTGTGGCGGGCCTGCACGTCCTGCGGGTCCAGCGTGAGCGCGCGCCGGTAGGCCTTCAGCGCTTCCTGCCGGTCTCCGGTGGTCGCATGCAGGTTGCCCAGATTGTACCAGGCCTTCTGCCGGAGGTCGGCGCGGTTGGACTCCGTCACCGACTGGAACAGCGCCTTCGCATCCGCGATGCGCCCCAGCTTGGCCATCGCGTCCGCGCGATTGAAGTCCACCGTGACGTCGTTGGGGCGCTCCTTCTTCGCGGCCTCGAACGCCTCCAGCGCTTCCTCGAAGCGGCCCGCCGTGTACGCCTCGCGGCCCTGCTCCACCAACGGGTGGTCCCGCTCCAGCGGCCCCGCGGCCCACACGGGCGACGGCAACGCCAGCGACGTCACCAGGCCCCACGTCAGCCACCGCGCCGCGCGCGTCTTCACGGCGCTCATGGCGACGGCCTCCGGCGCGACGACGGCAGCAGCAACATGCCCAGCGCCAGCAAGGCCAGCCCCGGAATGGCGAACGACTGGAAGCGCTCGTCGTAGCGGACCGTCACCCGGCTCTCCAGCTCACTCTTCTGCATCTGGTCGATGCGCTCCACCACCTGCGACATGGCCACGCCACGGGGCTGGAAGTAGAAGGTGCCCCCGGTGGCCTCGGCGATGGCCGTCAGCCCCGCCCGGTCCAACCGCGTAATCACCGTCTCCCCCGCGGCGTCCTTCTTGTAGTCCACGAACGCGCCGCGCCGGTCGAAGACGGGGATGGGCTCACCGGACTCCGAGCCCACGCCCACCGCCAGCACCTGCACGCCCGCATCCTTCAGCGCCTCGGTGGCCTCCGCCACGTCGCCCACCAGGTCCTCGCCGTCCGTCAGCAGGACGACCACGCGCTCCTTCGAGCCGCGGTCCGCGTTCTCCAGCACCTGCCGCGACAGTCGCAGCGCCGCGCCCACGTTGGTGCCGCCCTGGGGCATCACCTCCGGGTCCACCGCGCGCAGGAACAGCTTCACCGCCGAGTAGTCCGACGTGAGCGGGGACTGGATGAACGCATCCCCCGCGAACACCACCAGGCCCAC
Source organism: Myxococcus sp. NMCA1 (assembly GCF_026810205.1). Taxonomy (NCBI): domain Bacteria; kingdom Pseudomonadati; phylum Myxococcota; class Myxococcia; order Myxococcales; family Myxococcaceae; genus Myxococcus; species Myxococcus sp. NMCA1. The sequence continues at coordinate 7,228,252 of NZ_CP113950.1, forward strand.
GCGGTCGCCCTTCAGCTCGTCCAGCAGCGTGGTCAGTTCCAGCTTCGCGCGCTCCAGGCGGCTGGGCTGGATGTCCCGCGCCAGCATGGACTTGGAGGCATCCAACGCCACCACCACGTCGATGCCGCGCCGCTTCGTCAGCTCGCTCTTGGTGCCACACTGCGGCTGCGCCAGCGCGAAGCCGAAGAGCGCCAACCCCAGGCCGTACAGCCCGCCCTGCGTGGCCGGACGCCACACCGACACGCCCGGCGTGAAGCGCTCCGCGTGGCGTTCATGCAGCAGCGCCCGCACGCGCGAGCGGCGCCGCAGCGCCCCCACCAGCGCGAGCAGGCCCAGCGTCATGCCCGCGAGCACGAACAGCAGGAAGAGGGGCTGCGCGAGCCCCGCCTGGTAGCCGAGCACGGTGAAGCGCCAGGGTTCCACGGGCGTCACGGGAAGACCCTCAGGAAGGAGGCGCGCAGGAGCAACTCCAGCGCGGCGAGGCCGAAGGCGGCCAGGAGGAAGGGATGGAACTCCTCGCGGTAGGTGGCGCTGGCGCCGCCCTCCATCAGCTTCGAGCGCTCCAGCGAATCGAGCACCTTCTGGAGTCCCTCACGCAGCTGCTCGGGGTCCGTGGCGCGGTAGTACTCGCCGCCGGTGCGGTCCGCGATGTCCTGCATCAGCTCCGGGTTGATGGGAATCTCCGTGTCACGCCACACGGTGTTGCCGAACAGGTCCGTGCCTTGCGGGAAGGGCACCTTGCCGCCCTTGCCCACCAGAATCGTGTAGATGGGCACCTTCAGCGCCTGGGCCATGTTCGCCGAGTCCATGGGCGAAATCTTCCCGGAGTTGTTGTCGCCGTCGGTGATGAGCACCACCACCCGGCTCTTCGCCTCCGAGTCCCGCAGGCGATTGAGGGACGTGGCCAGCGCGTCACCAATCGCCGTGCCGTCCTCCAGCACGCGCGTGCGCAGCTGCTTCACCACTTCCTTCAGCACGCCGTAGTCCAACGTCAGCGGCGCCTGCGTGTACGCCGCGCCCGCGAACACCACCAGGCCGATGCGGTCGTTCACCCGGTTGGCGATGAACTCGCTCAGCACTTCCTTGGCGACGTGCATGCGGTTCTGCGGACGGAAGTCACCGGCCTCCATCGACGTGGACAGGTCCAACGCCACCACGATGTCGATGCCCTCCACCGACAAGTCCCGCACGCGCGAGTCACGCACCTGCGGCCGAGCGATGGCCAGCACCGCCGCCGTCACCGCCGCCACGCGCAACAGCGGCAACAGCGGCAACAGGTACGTGCGGAAGCCGCGGCCACCCCGGGCGAAGACGTGCGCCGCGGAGAAACGCAGCGTGGCGCGGGCACGCCGCTCCCGCCAGGCCTGCCAGAGCAGCAGCGGCACGAGCAGCAGTCCCCAGAGCGCCTCGGGGTTATTGAACGCGGGGAGCGGCGGCATTGTCGGGAGCCTGGGGCGGCGGTGGCGGAACGTACGTCGTGTCGATGAGCGAGTAGCCGAAGGCCAGCGCGTCGCGGCAGGCGTCGGCGGAGGCATCCGCGCGTGCGTACTTCACCATGTCCGACTCGGACACGAAGCGCATCAGCGCGTCCTCCGGCAGGCCCGGCGTGGACATGCGCCGCAGCGACGCCATCAGCTCGGAGCTGGTGCACTCCAGCGCCTCGAAGCCGTAACGCTCGCCCAGATAACCACGGACGATTTCGGACAGCCGGAAGTAGAAGTCCTTCACCCGGCCGCGCGAAGGCAGGTCCTCCGCCTTCAGCGCGTCCAGCGCCTTGCGGGTGCGCACGTCCAGGGGCAGCGCCGGCACTACCTCCACGTGCTTGGGCCGGTTCCTCCACCAGCGGATGAGCACCCAGGCCAGCAGCGCCGCCGCCAGCACGCCCAGCACCGTGAGCACCAGGCGCCACGAACGGATGGGCACCTCCTCCGGCGGCTTGTAGTCGAAGAGGTCCGCGCCCTGCCCTTCCGCTTCCGGCGGCAGCGTGGACGTCACATCCACCGTGCGGCCCGGCACCGTGAACGCCTTGGGCCCCTCCGGCGTGGCCACGTCGAAGGGCAGCTCGGGCACCGCCACCGAGCCCAGGGCGAAGGCGGACATCCGCACCCGGAACGTGGTGGTCGCAGAGTCCGGCCCGTCCTGGCGCTGGCGCGTCTGGTCCAGGAACTCGAAGTCCCCCGTCTCCTGGGGCACCTTCAGTTCGTAGCGGTGGTCCTTCGGATGGGTGATGACCACCTCGTAGACGAAGGGGTCACCGATGCGGACCTGCTGCGGCTCCAGCCGCACGGACAGGTTCCGCGGTTCGACCTGGTCCGTCGTCGCGGCCGCCGGTGCAGGGGGCTGGGCCCACGCCGGAGCCGCCACCACGAGCCACACCGCCAGCAGGGGGAAGAGCCGGTTCATGCCGCCATCCTCCGGGCCCGCGCGCGGAAGAAGTTCGCCAGCGCCTTGCCGTGGTCATCACCCGCGCGCAGCTCCACGTGGTCCAGCTCCAGCTTCTTGAACAGCTTGCGCCGCTCGTCGCGCGCGGCCTGCATGGCCCGGGCGAAGCGGCCCCGCACGCGCGGGTCGCTGGTGTCGACGACGAAGCGCTCGCCCGTCTCCGGGTCCTCCATGTCCACCAGGCCCAACCGGGGGAAGGCCTCCTCCAACGGGTCCGCCACCACCACTGGCACCAGGTCGTGCTTGCGCCCCACCAGCCGTAGCGGCTTCTCGTAGTCGCGCGCCTGGAAGTCGGAGATGAGGAACGTCACGGCCTTCCGCTTCGCCACCTGCGTCAGGTAGTTGAGCCCCGCGGCCAGGTCCGTCCCACGCCCCTGCGGCTGGAACGTGAGGATGTCGCTCACCAGCCGCAGCACGTGCGTGCGGCCCTTGCGCGGCGGCACCACCTTCTCCACCCGGTCCGAGAAGAGGACGAGCCCCACCCGGTCGTTGTTGGCGATGGCGCTGAACGCAATCTGCGCCGCCACCTCCGCGGCAATCTCCGACTTGGTGCGCTCGCGCGAGCCGAACTCCTTCGACGCGGAGACGTCCACCACCAGCATCACCGTCAGCTCGCGCTCCTCGGTGAAGACCTTGACGTAGGCCTCGTCCATGCGCGCGGTGACGTTCCAGTCGATGATGCGAATCTCGTCACCGGGCTGGTACTGGCGCACCTCGGAGAAGGCCATGCCCCGGCCCTTGAAGACCGAATGGTACTGGCCGGCGAGCATGTCGGAGACCACCTTGCGGGTGCGAATCTCCAGCTTGCGGATGCGGCGGATGAGGTCCTTGGGAAGCACGGGGCGCCTGGCGGGCTCGAGGAGGAAGGGTCAGGGGACTTCGACGCGGTCGAACACGCGCTGGATGATCTTCTCCGGCGTGAGGTCCTCGGCCTCCGCCTCGTACGTCATGGCGACGCGGTGGCGGAGCACGTCGAAGGCAATGGCCTTCACGTCTTCGGGGGTGACGAAGCCGCGGTGGCGCAGGAAGGCGTGCGCGCGCGCCGCCTGGGCCAGCGCGATGGTGGCGCGCGGCGAGGCGCCGAACTGGATGTAGTCCGCCAAATCCTTGAGGCCGTACTTGCTGGGCTCACGCGTGGCGAACACCACGTTGAGGATGTACTCCTTCACCTTCTCGTCCATGTAGATGTGGTGGACGAGCTCGCGCGCACGGACCAGGTGCTGCAGGTCGATGACCCGCTGGGCGCGCGGCGACGAGCCGCCGGACATCCGGTCCATGATGACCTTCTCTTCATCGCGCGTCGGGTAGCCCACCTTCACCTTGAGCATGAAGCGGTCCACCTGCGCCTCGGGCAGCGGGTAGGTGCCTTCCTGCTCGATGGGGTTCTGCGTCGCCAGCACCAGGAAGGGCGAGGGCAACGGGAAGGACTGGTCGCCGATGGTGACCTGGCGCTCGGCCATGGCCTCCAGGAGTGCGGACTGCACCTTCGCCGGGGCGCGGTTGATTTCGTCCGCGAGCACGATGTTGGCGAAGATGGGACCCTTGCGGACGGTGAAGTTCGCCGCCTGCTGGTTGTAGATCATCGTGCCCACCACGTCCGCGGGCAGCAGGTCCGGGGTGAACTGGATGCGCATGAAGGTGGCGCTGAGCGAATCCGCCACGGTGCGCACCGTGAGCGTCTTGGCGAGGCCGGGCACGCCCTCCAGCAGCACGTGTCCGTTGCACAGCAGGCCAATGAGGATGCGCTCCAGCATGTAGCGCTGCCCGACGATGACCTTGCCGGTTTCCTGGTTGAGGACCTCGACGAAGCTGCTTTCCTGCTGCACGCGTTCGGTGAGCGCGCGAATGTCGGTGTTCATGTCGCCTCGTGTCGGACTGGCGGCGGGCAGCCTAGGGTTTACAGGGTATCCGGCTCAACACCGCTGAGGGCCGCGCATTCCAGTATGTTGCCCGTCCGTCCGCCCCTCCTGGAGTGTCCTCCCCATGTACCACTCACAGCCGCCACGCCAACCCCTGTTCCACTCCCGACGGACGGCGGTGTCGAGGAAGCCGGCATGAAGGCCCCCTCGGTGGGGCCGGTGGAAGCCGCGCTGCTGGCCCAGCTGGCCCCGGCGGTGGTCGCGACGGTTCACTGGTTGCCGGGCGGCGGGGCCCTCCGGGTCCTGGAGGCGGGCGCCGGCCCCACGGTGGTGCTGCTCCACGGACGCGGCGGCGCGGCCTCCCAGTGGTTCACCTACCTGACGGTCCTCGCCCGGGGACACCGCGTGCTGGCGGTGGACCTGCCGGGCTTCGGCATGTCGTCCGCCCCCGAAGGCCCGCTGGCCACCGGCGAGGACGCGGCGGCCTTCTTCACCGCCCCCATCGAGGCGCTGCTGTCCCAGCTCGCCCCGGGCCCGGTGGCCGTGGTGGGCCACTCGCTGGGCGGGCTCGTGGCGCTGGAGCTCGCGCTGCGCGGCCGGGTACCGGTGGAGCGGCTGGCCCTGGTGGATGCCATGGGCCTGGGCCCGGAGATGGCGCGAAAAGCCCGCCTCTTCTTCCGCGCCGGTCCCGAACGGCTGGCGCGCTCGCTGGGGCCGTGGGCCTGGGCCCAGATGATGCCGCCGCCCCCGACGCCGCTGGGTGAGCGGCTGGGCGCCCTGGAGTACGAGCTGCTCACCCGCCCGGGCGCCAGCCTTGACGCCACGCGGGCCTTCAACCGGCTCGTGCCCGTGGTCGGCCCTGTCTTTCATCGCGCGGAAAAGCTCGGCGCCGTAACGGCGCCGGTGCTGCTCGTCTGGGGCGAACACGAGGACACCCTGCCCGTCTCCATCGCCGAGCAGGCGGCACAGCGCCTTCCCCAGGCCCGGCTCCTGCGCCTGGACGCAGGCCACAGCCCCCACCAGGAACATCCGGAGCGCGTGCTCCCCGAATTGAAGGCGTTCCTCGCCGCGCCCCAGGAGGGCTAGACCAAGGATTGTGATTCTCGAACGGCTGCCTATGACAGGCTGCCCGCTCGCGATGGTGGCGACCGGCACCAGCGTCCAGGACTCCCTTCGAGGATGTAGCCTCAGCTGGAGTCCGGGCCGCTAACTGCCTGGAACTACGGCAGAGGCCGGCGGAGAAGCCCAGCAGCCGCAAGGTCGCCCGGCCTTTTCCTTGGCCTCGAGTCCTGATGTGCCCCCCTTCTACTTCGTGTGACGCAGCTGGGCTTCCCAGCGCCGGCGCAATGTAGAACGGCGCTCGGGGTAGAGCGCGTCGAGGAAATCCACGCTGAGCAATCGCTCCGTCCTGAAGATCCGAAAGTCCCGACGCAGCTCACACCATGCGATCAACACGCGAACGCCGGTCACGTAGCCTACGAGAATCGGCCACACCGTGCGCTTGCTCGTCGTGCCTTCCGCATCGGCGTAGTGAATGTGGAGCTTCAATTGCTTCCGCGACCACTCACGCAGTCGGCTCAGGTCGACGGTTCCGTCCGGATGCCTCTGCTTCGCCGGCGGAGTGCCCACCACCGGGTCGTCGACCAGCTCGCGCAGGTGCTTCGGTACGATGGCGGCGACCTTCGCCAACACATCTCCCGCTGCTGCCGACAACGTCCTGTCTGCGTTGGCCGCCACCCACTGTGCGCCGAGCACCACTGCCTCGATTTCGCTCGGCGTCAGCATCAACGGCGGCAGGTCGAAGCCGCGCTCGAGCACGTAGCCGACACCCGCTTCTCCTCGAATCGGCACGCGACGCGCCATCAACGCCGCGAGGTCCCGGTACACCGTGCGCTGACTCGTCTCGAGTTGCTCGGCGATCGCGCTGGCCGTCATCGGCCCCTTTGCCCGCCGCAGTACCTGCAGAATCTCGAACAGCCGGTCAGCGCGTCGCATGCGTCCTCTGCGCTATGCCATCGCGGTAAGAATAGCGCAGCTCACGAGGTTGCTGAGCAGGAAGTAGGGAGCGTTGATGACACCGTACAGAACCGGCCGCGGGATGTTCGGGTTGATGGCCACGTTGAACACCGTGGCGACGAGATAGCCGACTCCGCTGATGGCTCCAAACACGAGCGCATTCGACATCGCGTCGATGTGAAACGTTCGCAGCAGAATCGCGTTCGCCACCGTCACCACGAGTCCGCAGAGCAGGGGACCTGCGATGAAAATCGGCTCCGGCTTACGGCCCATGAGGTCGGTGCGCCCGAGCGCCAGCGCATACGGCTTCGGGATGACCCCCATGAACCACGCCGCGCCGAGCATCTGTAGCGCCACGGCCGAGAGAAGAACCGCGAACCAATTGATCGAAAGAGTGAACATCGTGTGCGTCCCCGACTGAGGTGAGACGCATGAAGTACTGCCACCCTGTTGCCACCGTGGTGGCAGCAGAGAATCGCTTGCTTCACGCCGCCGTCGGTCACCACGTACTGGCCCACCAAGGAACGTGATTCACGAACGGCCGCCTGGCGGGCGCCCGGCAGGCAGGCGCCCGACGGCGTTCGGGTGACACGGGCTGGTCCGGCGGTCGGAGCTCGTCCTGGCGGCGCTTGTCCTGGCCTTCCTGGATGGCAACCGTCCCACCGTGTCACCCACGGACACCACCGCCAGGGAGGCTGCCATGAATCACAAGACGCACGAGCGCCATGACCACGTCCACGCCAAGGGCTGTGGCCATCCCGCCATCCAGCACCAGGACCACGTGGACTATCTACACGACGGGCACCTGCACCACCCGCACTCGGACCACACGGACGAATGCACGCTCGCCGAAGACGCGCGCAATCCCGCGCAATGCACGCCGCAGCATGCCTGTGGTGCCCATGAAGCCACGCACCGCCACGGTCCCTCGTGTGGCCACGCGGCCGCGCCGCACGGGGACCATATGGACTATCTCGTGGACGGCCACCTGCATCACCCGCACGACGGCCACTGCGACGACCACGGCAAGGTGCAGGTCCTGAGCTGAAACGAAGACGTGACGGGAGACCTCTCCCCCGGGAGGCCCCGCCCGTCTTCACGCTGGACGGAGGCGTGCCGTCTCAAGCCTGGGACGGCGCGCCCTGCTGTGCCTGCCGGTCCACCAGCTGCTTGCGCACCTCATTCATGTCGAGCGCGCGCACCTGGCGGATGAGGTCATCCAGCGCGTTGGCCGGCAGCGCTCCCGCCTGTTCGAACAACATGATGCCGTCACGGAAGACCATCAGCGTGGGGATGGAGCGGATGGCGAAAGCCCCCGCGAGTTCCGCCTCTGCGTCGGTGTCGAGCTTGCCGAAGACGAGGTCCGGATTCTTCGTGCTCGCCTGTTCGAAAACAGGTGCGAAGGTGCGACACGGCGCGCACCATTCGGCCCACCAGTCGAGGAGGACGATTCCCTCCTTCGAGACGATTTCCTTGAAGTTGGCTTTGGTGATGTCGGTGGTTGCCATGCCCTGACACTGGGCCCTCCCCCCCGGAGGCGCCAGTGTCAGGATGAGGCCAGCCAGGCTCCCCCCAGGGCCCGACTCCCAGTCACCTTCAGCTCAGCGCGGCGGCGGCCCATGACGGGTGGGCCGCCGGGACAGCGGGCGGGCTCAGCCCCAGACGCTCGCCCGGCCCATGAACTGCGCCAGGTCCAGGCGGTTGGACTGCGTCTCGCGGCGGGGGGCCTTCGCCGTGAAGGACTCCAAATCCTGGAGACTGATGTGGACCTCCTTGCTGGACTTGGACTTGCTGGCGCCCTGGTCCACCGAACGCAGCGCCGTGGGGTGGTTGATGAGGAACTGCGCCGCCTCACGGAGCTCCTTCGGCGCGCCGCTGCTCGGGTCCGCCACGCGCTTGAGCTCCGACATGCCGATGTTGTTGTCCCCAGCGCCCTTGCCGCTGGCGTTCATGCCCACGCCCTCGGCGAAGTGGAAGTGGTCCTTGAGCGTCTGGGCCGCCTTGTAGACGTCCATGGGCTCCTGGCGGCCCGCGCCGAAGGGCGGGCGGGACGGAGGGCCGAACGAAGGGCCACACAGGTCCAGCCGCGGCGGCAGGTTGGGACGGTGGGGGTTGGGCAGGCCGCCCGGCCACCGAGTCCGCCGCCGAAGCCGCCGCCGAAGCCCCCTCCGAACCCGGAGCCGAACAGCGACGGACGCTGCGGGAAGCCAGGCCGCTGCGGAGCCCCGGAGTCCGACGCATTGCCCGCGCGCGCCTGGAGGTCCGCCTTGCTCAGGTGCACCTCATTGTTGCCGCCATGGGCCTTGCTGGCGCCCTGGTCCAGCGAGCGCAGGGCGATGGGGTGGTCGAGCACCCATTTCGCGGCGGCGCGGACCTCGGGCGGGAAGCCGCTGTTCGGGTCCGCCACGCGCTTGAGTTCCGACGTCCCGATGTTGTTGTCCCCGGCGCCCTTGCCGCTGGCATTCATGCCCACGCCCTCGATGGCGTCGAAGTGCTTGAGCACCGTCTGCGCCGCCTTGGACGGGTCCATCGACTGATAGGCCGCCTGGTAGCGGTCCGTGGGGCCGCAGCCGCGGGTGTTGCTGGAGAAGCCGCTGCACTGGATGGACTTCGCGATGGACAGGCTCATGGTCGTGACTCCTGATAGCGATTGCTACGATGGTTTGGATTGGGGGCAGGTGGCCGTTTCAGCCGAAAGCCCCGCGCGCTGACTACATGAACATTCTCTGTCGGATACGCACGGTGTTTCGTGCGGTGTTTTTATTTGTTTTCGCGCGCTTCCGAGGGAAACGAACACAAAGCAAAGACAAACAAGCCCACCCGCGAAGCGTCTGGCCATTCAAGGCAAGACATCGCGGGTGGGCGGCTCGGTGGTGTCGTTCTCGAAGCGGCTCCAGGCCACTGCAGTGGGTGTGCCAGGGCCCTCCAGCGCCTCCGGAGCCGGGGCGAGGCGCACGCTCAAGAGGAGGACGCCCGGAAAGGCGCTCCGGCGGGCCTGGTAACCGCGGTTGTCAGGTGGCAACAACAGTTGTCACCCCCCTCCCCCGCGTGGGCGCGGTGGTAGCCTGCCCGCCGTGGCGGACCCAGGTGACATGGACACGGAGGTGGACGCGCTGGTCCAGACGGCGCCCGTCCCGGTGGCGCGGCGCGGCCCCTTGCGGCTGAAGCTGCTGGTGCTCTCCGGGGAACAGGCGGGACGGAGCCACGTGCTGCGCCCAGGGGTGGTCCGGCTCGGCACGTCCTCGACGAGCGACATCGTCTTGACGGACCGCGTCGTGTCCCGGCAGCACCTCCAGTTGGAGGTGACGGATGAACGGGTGGTGGCCACGGACCTGGGCTCGCGCAACGGCTCCTTCCATGAAGGGGTGCGCTTCACCGAGTTGGAGGTACGGCCCGGGGCGTCGCTGACGCTGGGCACAGTCGTCCTCAAGGTGGTGCCGGAGGATTCGCGGGAGCGGCCTCTACCGCTGTCCTCTCGGCGGAGTTTCGGCGCGCTCGTGGGCGCGAGCGTGAAGATGCGCGAGTTGTTCACCGTCCTGGAGCGGGTGGCCGCGGGCGGCGGAGACGTGCTCGTCCAGGGCGAGACGGGGACCGGCAAGGAGCTGTGCGCCGAAGCGATCCATCACGAGAGCACCCGGACCAGCGGCCCCTTCATCATCGTGGACATCGCCGGGATTCCACCCTCCTTGATGGAGTCGGAGCTCTTCGGGCACGTGAAGGGCGCCTTCACGGGGGCCCACGGAGAGCGCGCCGGGGCCTTCGAGCGTGCCCAGGGAGGCACCGTCTTCCTGGATGAGGTCGGCGAGCTGCCGCTGGAGCTGCAACCCCGGCTCCTGCGCGTGCTGGAGCGCCGGCAGGTGAAGCGCGTGGGCGCCAACGACTACCGCACGGTGGACATGCGCGTCGTCGCGGCCACGCACGTCGACCTGGAGCAGGCCGTGCAGCAGGGCCGGTTCCGCAAGGACCTCTATCACCGGCTGGCGGTGCTCAAGGTCGTCCCGCCGCCGCTGCGGGAGCGGGTGGAGGACCTGCCGCTGCTCATCGACGCCATGCTGGAGCGGCTGCGCCGCCCGCCCAGCGCACTGTCCGAACAGACGCGCGCGCTGCTGGCCCAATACCCCTGGCCCGGCAACGTGCGCGAGCTGCGCAACGTGGTGGAGCAGGCCATCCATCTGGGCGAGGACACCCTGCCGCCCATGGAAGCCCCCTCTGGTTCGACCCGGATGCCGCAGGGCGCGCTCGATGCGGAGCTGCCCTTCAAGGAGGCCAAGGAGCGACTCATCGAGGTCTTCGAGCGGGACTACCTTCAGGGCCTCATCGCGCGCTGCGACCGGAACATCTCCCGCGCGGCCCGCGAGGCGGGCATCGCCCGGGTGTACCTGCGCAAGCTGCTCACGAAGCACGGAATGATGCTCGTGGACGACGACGACTCACGGGATTGAGGAAGACACGCCATGCGACCGACCATCCGCGCACGACCGCTCACCCAAGAGGCCTTCGCGCCATTCGGCGACGTCATCGGGCTGGAGCTCGCGGGCGGCAACAGCGCCAACCAGGGCACGGCCACGCGGTATGACAAGGTGGCCCACCTGACGGGCACGCGTCCCCAGGCAGAGCCCAATCTGGCGGTGTTCCGCTCCGTGGCGAAGTCCCTGCCCTTCGAGGTGCGCCTGCTGGAGCGCCACCCCTGCTCCACGCAGATGTTCGTGGCGCTCGCGTGCCAGCGCTTCCTGGTGGTCGTCTGTCCGGACGACACCCGAGGCGAGCCGGACCTGGACCGGCTGCAAGCCTTCGTGTGCGGCCCGGGCCAGGGCGTGAACTACCGCCCCGGCCAGTGGCACCACCCCATCATCGCACTGGATGGCCCCGCGGACCTGCTGATGCTGGCCTGGGAGGACGGCTCCGCCCTGGACTGCGAGGAGCGCCCCCTCACCACGCCCTTGCTCGTCACCAGCGACTGAACGGCGCTGCGCGCGCGTCAGTCCTTCAGGTCGTTCATGAAGTGGAGGGGCTCACCAGGCTCCACGGGCTGCCCATCCGGCCCGGTGAGTTCCTTCGAGGAGATGAGCCACACGTCCAGGTCGCCATCCCGGTCGAGATTGGCGACACAGGCGGCCGTGATGGCACACTCAGGGCACTCTCCCGAAAGGCCGACCTGCTTGGCCACGAGCACCGGCAGGTCGCCGACCTTGATGGCCTTCAATTCCGGGTTCGTCGCCACGTCCACACCCACGGCGACGGCGTCCTCCACCGCGGCGGCCCCAGCCGCGTCGCGAGCATCCGCCGGCTCGACACCCGCCAGGAAGGCGAAGTGATTGCCCCGCGGAATGTCATGGTTCAACTTCGCGAAGACAGGCTCATAGGCGTCGTGCTCGGCGTAGTGAGTCATCTGGGCGATGTACCACTGCCTCAACTGCAACTTGCACATGGCCTGCTTCGCCCGGTGCTTGGAGCCCTGGAAGCCGCTGATGGCGCCAAGGCTGACGAAGAAGCACGGGATGAGCAGCAAGGCGAAGACACCCGCCACGATGAGGTAGACCTTCTTCCGGCTGGAGCGCGGCACGGAAGCCGTGTTTCCGCATGAGCACTGGATGGTTGAACCCGACTTGAGCCCCGTCACGTCGAGCTTCGTGCCGCATGCCGGACACTTGATATCTGCCATCGAAGAAGAATCCCCCTGTGAATGTCCGCACCCCAATGCGCGGAAGGCGCGGAAGGCGCGGAACCCTATCACCCCCATCTCGCCAACGAGTCATCAATCACAACTTTTTCATCAATAGCAGCGAGTATCCCTTGTGCCCCATTCGATGCGAACAGCGCATGCGCGGTCCCCTCACCGCGCCGGATGCCTTCGCGGACCTGCGGATGCTCGCCAGGGAGGACGGCTCCGCCTGGACTGCGCGGAGCCCCCTGTTCACGCCCCAGTTCGGCCCCAACGGCCGAGCCCGTCACCGCTCAGCGCGTCTGCTGCTCGCGGCTGGACTCGCGCGTCGAGTGGATGCTCTGGAAGCCCGCGATGCACAACTCGGCGCGCAGCGGCGCGGAGTTGTAGTACTGGCCACCGTCATACGGCGTGTCGATGCCGTCGCGGCGGTCCGGATGCGAGTAACCGGCGATGTGCATCATCTCGTGGATGAGCGTCTGGGCAATCTCCGTGTCCCCCTGCGGGAAGAGCACGCCGAAGTTGATCCAGACATCATCTCCACCCAATTCCGCCCGCGCGTTGATGCCGGCCTCGTTCGTACCCGAGTGGTGGATGGACTTGCGGTAGGCATTGCGCAGCGCGGACTTCTCCAGGTTGGTCAGGTGGGTGCAGGTCTGGATGGCGTCCTGCGCGGCCTCGTGGCGCCGCAGCGTCCGGGCCCAGTTGGCGACCGTGACGGTGGCGGTGTCAGAGCTGAAGCGGTCCTGCATCGCCAGCACGTCCGCGAGCACGTCCCGCGTGTCGGCGTAGCCCGCGTGGATGAGGTGCATGCCGTACACCTGCGTGCCGCTGTACGTGGTGGAGTGGAAGGTGGGCAGGCCCGCGGCGAAGCCGTTCGCGGAGGCGTAGTCGTTGGCGGCGCGCATCATCGCCCCAGCGTCATTCACGTTCGGGTAGCCAATGGCCCAGCCCGGGACGTCGCGGAACTCGACGACGCTGGGGTGGAGGAAGTTGATGCCGTACTCCACAACAGAGCCGTTGAGGCCCTGCTCGAACGCGGGCAGCGCGATGCCCAACCCGTGCGCGTTGCCGTAGTCCTGCGCGCGGCGGAACAACTCCGGGATGTTGCTCAGCGCCGTGTTGCCCAGCGAGGAGCGGGGCACCGCGCGGTAGTGCGCCACGGTGCCCGGCTTGAGCAGCATGGTGCCACGCACCACGCCCGCGCCGTAGTTGGCCTCGTGGAAGTTGCCGAAGCCCGCCGCGTAGCCGTGAATGCCCGCGTAGCGGTTGGCGGTGCGAAAGCGGAAGTCACTGGCCGTCTCCAGCGAGGACGCGGTGGTGCCCACGGCCTCCTCGGGCAGCGCCATGTCCGCCATGGCGTCGGCGTCCATCATCTCGCCGCCGCATCCCAGCAACGCCATCGACGTGGAAATGCACACACCCAGGGAGAGACGCTTCATCATCGAGCGCACGGTTGAAACCTTTCTGTGGATTGGCGAGCGAGGCGGAACGGGACTCAGGCCCGTCCATCCGTCGCTCTCAGAGTCAGATACGAAAAGCGCGGGATTTCCGGGTCGTCCGCCCACGGCGATTTCGCCGGGCGAAGCGACAGCTCCCGGCGGACCGGGTTCGTCAACCGTCGACGTCGTTCACGACATTCGTCGGGGTGCCGGGAGGAACGGCCTCGCCGGACTCATCCTTGAGCGTCCCCGTGGAGATGAGCCAGACATCCACCGTGTCATCGATGTCGATGTTCCCCGCACAGGCCATGGTGACGTAGCAATCCGGGCACGTCCCAAAGACGCCCACCTGCCGGGACACCCACGCGGGGAGGTCCGCCAGGGTGATGGCCCGGCGGCTCGCGTCCCGAGAGCGGTCCACGCCAATACCACCGGCGTCCGCCGGGACCTCGTCCTCCTCCGCGTCGCGCGCCACCAACGGCCCCGTGCCCGTGAAGTACGCGTAGCGGTTGCCACGCTCGGGGATGAAGCCCGCCTTCAGGATGCGCGGCTCGAAGGTGCCGTGCTCGGCGTTGTGGCTGCGCTGGGCGCTGAAGAGGCCGCGGAGGTTCGTCTTGCACTCCTGCTGCTTGGAGCGCACCGGAAGCTTGTTGTAGTTGGGGATGGCGATGGCGGCCAGGACGCCCACACAGGGGCAGAGAAAGAACAGTCCCAGGGCCAGCACCACGCCGCGTGGGCTCCCCCAATAGGAGCGCTTCGGGACGGACGACAGGTTCCCGCAGCCACAGCGGACGATGGCGCCCGGGCCCCGCCCCGTCACGTCGAGCTCGCTGCCGCACTTCGGGCACTCCAGGTTTGCCGCCATGGACAGGGCCCCTTGGCACACGTGCGAGCCACACACGAGGGCGGGCAGCCTAGCATGACCCACGGGCCGACCTTCGGACAGGCGCGGCAGGCATGCGGATGGACGCGCCACCCGGCCGGACCGCTAGACTGCGCCCGTGCTGAAACCCTTGCTCGACCTTGACGCGACGCCTGAACGACTCCGGGCACTCGCGGACGCTGGCGTCCTGACGCCGACCACCCTGGAGCGCGCGCTGCACCTGTCCGTGGCCACCCCGCCGCGGCAGGACTGGCGGCGCTTCCTGTCCACCACGCTGATGGGCCTGGGCGTGCTGCTGGTGCTCGCGGGCGTCATCTACTTCTTCGCGTACAACTGGGCGGACATGCACCGCTTCGCGAAGCTGGGCCTCATCGCGGCGGCCATCACCGGCGCGACGGTGGGCGCCTGGAGGCAAGGCGCGACGCTGGGAGGCCAGCTGTCACTTTTCGCGGCCTCCGTGCTCGTAGGCGCGCTGCTGGCCGTGTACGGACAGGCGTATCAGACGGGCGCGGACCCGTATGAGCTGTTCATCGGTTGGGCCGTGCTCATCCTTCCCTGGGTGGCGGTGTCCCGTTTCGCGCCCCTGGGGCTGCTCACGCTGGTGCTGGTCAACACCGGCATCATCCTCTTCTGGGACCAGGTGCTGGATACGGAGATGGACCAGACGTACTGGCTGGCGGTGGTGCTGGGCGGGCTCAACGGCTTCACCTGGGCTACCTACGAGCACTTCGCCAACCTGCGCGTGTCCTGGCTCCAGGCGCGCTGGGTGCCCCGGGTGCTGGCGGTGATGGCGGTGGCCCCGGTGCTCGTCGCCTCGGTGCCACTCATCATGCACCCGTCGCGAGCCCCCACCGGCGCCGTGGTGGCGCTCCTCCTGGTCCTGGCCTCGCTCGCGGCCGAGTACGCCCTGCACCGGCACCTGAAGGGCGAGCTGTTCATGCTCACGCTCGGCGCGGTGAGCGTGATGACGCTCCTGACCTCCGGCGCCGTCAGCATCGTCTTCGATTCCTACCAGGACGTGGAGGTCCTGGGACTCTTCCTGCTGCCGCTCTTCGTCATCGCCCAGGTGGCGCTCGCGGTGTGGTGGCTCCGGCATGAAGCCCGTGTCACCGGCGCCACGGAGGAGTCCTGACATGGCCCTGCGTCCCTCGTTGCAGGACGTGCTGAACTCGCTCCAGGCCGAAGGCCAGCTCGATCCCGACGCCGTGGACCGCGCCCGTGTGGCCCTGGAGGCCCATCAGCGCCAGTCCGTGGCCGTGCCCTGGTTCGTGAAGGCCTTCGCCGGCGTCGGCGCCTGGCTGTCCGCCATCTTCGTGCTGAGCTTCTTCGCCTGCGCGGGCCTTTGGGAGGAGCAGGTGGTGATGGGCGTGGTGGGCCTGGGCCTGTGCACGGGCGCGACGATGCTGCGTCGCACGTTGCGCGGCGTCTTCGTGGAGCAGCTCACGCTGGCCCTGTGCCTGGCCGGCGCCGCCATGGCCTCCGCCAGCTTCGGCATCGAAACGGAAAGCGAGAACGTCGGCGCGGTGGTGGCGCTGGTCATCAGCTGCGTGCTGCTCATCGCCTACCCGGACGCCATCCTCCGCTTCCTGAGCACGTTGGGGGTGGTGGGCGCGGCCGGATTCCTCGCCTGGCACGTGGTGGGCGGCTTCGCACTGGACCTGCTGATTCTGGGCTGCGCCGCGCTGATGTACTTCCTCTTCCTGGAGCAGGCCCGGCTGCGACGGGGAGCCACGGGCGAACTGGTGGGGCCGGTGGCCTTCGCGCTCGCGTGCGCCATCCCCGGCGTGCTGCTGGCGCGCGGCATGAAGGACGTGGCCCGACACTTGTTCGACACCGTCTCCGCGCTCCCGGATGCCGTGCTGACGTTGGGACTCACGGCGCTGACGCTGTACACGGCGTGGCGGGTGCTGCGTGAGCTGGCGCTGGAGCCCACCGGCGTGGCGGGCGCGGCGGTGTTCGCGGCGCTGACGCTGGTGGCCGTGCTCACGCCCCATACTCCGGCGGTCATCACCGCCGTGGGCATGCTGGTGCTCGGCTTCCACCGGCGCAGCAGCGTGCTGCTGGGGCTGGCGGTGGCGTACCTGCTCGCGTCGGGCAGTTGGTACTACTACGACCTGGGCCTCACGTTGCTGGCCAAGGCGCTGGCGTTGATGGGCAGTGGCCTGGTGTTCCTGGGCCTGCGTTCGTTCCTGCTGCGGCGCTTCCCCGCCCCGGCGACGGAGGTGCGGTGATGTCGCGCACGGCGGTCATCTTCGGCGGGCTGGCCTTCGCGCTGCTCGTCCCCACGGGGCTCGTCGTCCAGAAGGAGCATGTGCTGCGCTCGGGCACGCCGGTGCTGCTGGAGCTGGCCCCCGTCGACCCGCGCTCGCTGATTCAGGGCGACTACATGGTGCTGGACTACGCCATCAGCCGCGAGCGGGACGCGAACCCCGCCACCACCGCGACCGACGGGAACATGGTGCTGCGGCTGGACGCGAATGGCGTGGGCACCTTCGTGCGCTTCGACACGCCCGACACGCCGCTGGCGCCCGACGAACTCAAGCTCCGGTACCGTCTGCGCAAAGGCCGCTACCGCCTGGGCGCGGAGGCCTTCTTCTTCCAGGAAGGCCACGCCGACCGCTACGAGGGCGCCCGCTACGGCGAGTTGCGCGTGGCGGACAGCGGCTCCAGCGTGCTGGTGGGTCTGCGGGACGCGCAGCGCCAGCCCCTGGGCCGCTGACGCCCTCCTCTGTCGGACGCCGGTCTACCTCCCCACACCCGCTGCAGGTCGAGAAAAGGCCGGGGCTTGCTCTCCGCCGGCCTTTGGCGCATCATCAATTTGATTTCGATACTCAAAATCAAAATCAGGGATGGCGACGATGCCCGGTCAGGGATGCGGCAAGACGGTACTGGCGCGAGGTCCATGCGCTGAAGTGACGCAGTGCTCGTGCGGGCACATCCACCTGGCCATGGGGCCGGTGACGATTCGCGTGGAGGAGGAAGTCCTCCGCGCCATCGGGATGACGCTGGCGGAGGCGCTCCAGCAACTGGGGACACCGCTGGAGTCCCTGTCGAACGAGGACGCCGGGCCCCTGGCGATGAGCGCGCTGGCCGGCGGCGGGTGGAAGCAGTGAGCGCCACCGGCACACGGCGGCTGCCGCGGACGGATGTGTCCGCGCGTGTGAAGCGGTGGGTGGAGCCCCAGCCCCCTGCGTCCCCGCAGCAGCCCCAGTCCACCCCCCCGGCGCCCCTGTCCGTGTTGCTGGCGGAAGGCACGGCGAAGCTGGCCGAGCAGGCGGAGCGCTCGCTGTTCATCCAGTCCCTCTTCTTCGACGCGTGGGAGGGCGGCATCTACGGCCAGTACGTCCGGGCGCAGCACTACGTGAGCCACCTGCGGCAGCTCCACACGCTCTACACGGCGTTCGAAGCGGCGCTGCCCCACGTCATGGGCACCACGCTCACCACCGCGCTGCTGCTGCCCGAGCTGCGGCTGGCCTCCGGGCTGGAAGCGGACCTGACGTACTTCTGCGGCGAGTCCCGGACGGACACCTTCGCCTGCGTGGAGACGCGGTTGCACGCCGAGCGCATCCGGGAGGTGGCCGAGGACGCCCCTCACCTGCTGGTGGCGCACGCCTACGCGCGCTGCGTGCTGGACGTCTTCAGCGGGCACCGCCGGGCGCGGCGAATCACGGACGCCTTCGAGCTGGCGGAAGGCCAGGGCACCACCTTCTACGGCACGGTGCCCGAGGCCGGGCTGGCGGCCTTCCGCGTCCGCTTCCACTCGCGCATCGACGGGCTGGAGCTGGACGAGGACGAGGCGCGCGAGGTGGTGCAGGAAGCGCGCATGGCCTTCCGGCTCCACGCGCTCGTGTGTGACGAGCTGGCCCGGGGCGCCACGGGCATCGCCGCGGGCCCCCACGCCGACGCCCGGTAGTTCCCGGGCGCCGCGGCGGCTCAGACGGCGTCAACCTCCGACAGCAAATCGGAGAAGGGCGAGTTCTCCTCGCCCAGCGCCTTGTAGAGCGAGTCCACCTTCTCCAGCTCGCGCTTGAGCGCCTTGTGGTGGTTGCGGTTCTTCACCAAGCTCTCACGGCCCAGCAGCTTGAAGCCCTCGTCCCGCCCCACCTGGCGGATGGCCAGCCCCAGCACCATGCCGCGGAAGGCATCTGCCAGGTCCAAATCCAACGGGGCATTGCGGCGGCGCGCCTCCGCGACGAAGGCCTGGGCGGCCGCGCGCAGCGCCTCCGGCAGCGGCCGGGCGCCGGGGGCCTGCTCATAGTCGAGCGCCCGCGCGACGTGCTTCTCGTGCAGCACCAGCTCGCCCGTGGCGCCCGCGTGCTCCACCATGGCCAGCGTGTAGGCGCGGCGGACGATGTTGTCGAGCTGCCGCAGGTTTCCCGGCCAGGGGCTTCCCACCAGCAGCCGCTCCGCCTCCTTCATCAGCCGGGCGTGGCCGTCCGGCGAGCGCTCGCGGTGCCGGCGGTTCACCATGTACTGCGCCCACAGGGGGATTTCGTCCTGGCGCTCCTGCAGGGCCGGCATGCGCACCGGCAGCACGTTGACGCGGTAGTAGAGGTCCTCGCGGAAGCGGCCGGCACGAACCTCCGCGTGCAGGTCCGCGTTGGTGCCGATGATGAAGCGCACGTCCGCCTGCCGCTCACCGGTGCCCTCGCCCAGCGGCCGGTAGCTGCGCGACTCCAGCAGGTGCAGCAACCCCGCCTGGGCCTTGAGCGACAGCTTGTCGATTTCGTCGATGAACAGCGTGCCGCCCTCCGCGCGAGCCACGCTGCCGGGGGCATCTCGCACCGCGCCGGTGAAGGCGCCCTTCTTCCAGCCGAAGAGCTCCGCCATCTGGAGGTCCTCGGGCACCGTCACCAGGTCCAGCGTCTCGAAGGGTTTGCCCCGGCGGTTGGAGCGCTCGTGGCACCAGCGCGCCAGCCGCGACTTGCCCGCGCCGGTGGCGCCGCTGATGAGGATGGTCTCATCCTGAAGCGCGAAGACGCGGAGGATGGGCAGCAGCTCCGCCATGGAGCGCCCCACCACCGGCAGGAATTCATCCACCTCCGGCCGGGCCACGGGCCGCTGCGGCAGCCGGGTCAGGTACGGCGCCGCCACGTCCGCCAGCAGTTGGAGCCGGTCCCCCGCGTCCAGCCAGACGAAGTCCTGCCCCATCGCAGCCAGGCAGTCCGCCTCCAACGAAATCATGCCCTCGATGTCGCCGCCTGGCGTGCGCAGCGGCAGCACGCAGACGTGCGTCGCGTGACGTCCCAGGAAGCGCTGCCGGCTCTCATGGCTGTTGAAGCCCGCCAGGCTCGGGTCCCCCGTCACGGGGGCGTTGGGCGCATGGGGCTGCACCGTGCCGACATTCACGTCGATGGACACCGCGCACCGGTGCTCCACCACCGCGCGCCACGCCGTGGCGGACGTGAAGAAGGGCGTGCCTACACTGGCATCCGCAATCTCCGCTGCCCCTACCTCTAGCGCGGCCAGACTGCGGTAGGCCTCTCCCGGGCGGAGGTGGACGATGCCTCGCAACACCCGGCCCCGGGCTGCGTACCGACTGGACGCAACGGCCTCCTGGGCGACAGCCTGCAGCCTCCGGAGTGTTGCGGCAGCCGCGGCCTCGAAGTCCCTGGCTCCCCGCAAATCCGTGAGGAGTTGTGCCATCTCGTCTTGCTGCATCCACTCGCCTCCGTCCAGTGCCCTCCGACAGGCTCCGTCAGGAACCACATCAGGGGGACGGAGTGTAGCGGAGATGAAGAACGCGGAAGGAGCGGCCCCTCCTTCCGCGTTCCCGAAACTCCGATACTGCGGGGCAGCCCGGTCTCCCGAAGCGCCACGGCAGAACGTCATGCGCGTCCCGTGCCAGACGCGACATTCGTGTGATTCCAGGGGGATGGGTGAACGCGGCCACCACGGAGGGGCCTGACTTGCGTTCCAGCAGGACGCGCCTGCGTCCCATCAGAACGCAGGCCACCTGAAATTCACCACGAGTATCTCTTCCGCCCTCTCAAAACGCCCTCATCGTGAAACCTTGGGCGATTTTTGGGGCGTCGAGGCCCTCTTGGGCGCTTTCCGCGTGGACGCACGCTTGGGCCCGGCAGGGTCCACGGGCTGAGACTCGGGGTCCGGCTGGAGGACGAAGACGCGATCCAACCGGAGGCTTCCCCGCTCCACAGGTGCGTTGATGTCGTAGTCGAAGGTGTACCCGGCCAGCACCCGCATGCCCGCGTCGCGGAACAGCTTCGCCGCCTGGGCATTGCTGTACGTGCGGAAGTGCCACTGGGTTTCGATGAGCCAGTCCTTGTCCGGCCCGGTGACGCGCAGGCGGTTGCGCATGGGCGAGCGCCGCGCCCGCTGCTCCGGAAGGCCCTCGTTCGTGTTGCAGACGACGCGGTCCTCCCCCACCTGCCCCACCCAGCGCTCGTGTTCGGGCCGGGCGCGCGCGTAGTCCGTGAGGTGGAAGCCGAGCACGTAGATGCCGCCCGGCTTCAAGAGCCGCCGCGTCCCCAGCAGGTGCTGGCGCGCCGCGGCCTCACTGTCCAGGTAGCGGAAGGTCGACACCAGGCAGTGCGCCAGGTCCACCTGCCCCTCCAGCGACGGGTCGGCGAAGGACTCCATGCGTGACGGCCCCAGCTTCACGCGCCGCCGCTGCGCCGGCGTCAGGCGCTTCCGCGCATGGGCCAGCATTGCCTCGGAGATGTCATAGCCCACCACCCGCAGGCCCCGGCTCGAGGCCTCCTCCACGAGCCGCCCCGCGCCGCAGGCGGGCTCGAGCCACAGCTTTCCGCCCGTGCCGAAGCGCTCGCTGAGCGTCTGGAGGAAGTCCACCTCGCGCACGGTGTCCGTGCCGAAGATGGCTTCGTAGTACTGCGGGTGTTCGTACCAGTCGGTGCGTTTTTCCATGAAGGGCGCTCAGTGGCCGGGGTGCTCGGGGTGCCCCATCAGCCGCGCGAGCAGGAACATCAGCAGCAGGCCCGCGAAGAGCGCCAGCACGTTGCGGCCCGGCTGGTCCTTGCCGTGCCGGTGCACGTGCGGCAGCAGGTCCGACACGGCGATGTAGAGGAACGTGCCCGCGGAGAAAGCCAGGGCCTTGGCCGCGAGGCTTTCGAACTGCAGCATCGCGTCGAAGAGGAAGTAGAGCAGCGCGCCGGCCGGCACCATCATCCCGTACAGCGTGGACAGCGACAGGATGGAGGTCTTCGAGCGCCCCTCCGTCTTGAGGATGGAGGCCAGCGACAGCGCGGAGGGCACCTTGTGCGCGACGATGGCCAGCAGCGCCATGCCCCCCACGCCCTCCTCCACCGCCGAACCCAGGGCAATCCCGTCGAACAACGTGTGCGTGGACAGCCCCAGGAAGGCGGTGAGCCCCAGCACGTGGCCCGGATGCACCGAGTGCCCGGTGCCCGCCATGGTGTCTCCGTGGGAGATGTCCTCGCCCGCGTGCGCGACGAGGTAGCGCTCCAGCACCAGCAGGAAGGCGAAGCCCGCGGGCACCAGGGCGAAGGCCCACCATCCGCCACCCAGATACGCCTCCGGCAGCATGTGGAAGAAGGCGGCGCCCAGCATCACGCCCGCGGCGAAAGCCAGGAAGCGCACCAGATGGGTGGGCCGGTCGTTCAAGACGACGACCACGGCGCCAGCCAGCGCGCCGAGGACGATGATGAGGGAATACAGGGCCACCGTGGCCAGGACCGGCGACATGGGGCGCGCACCCTACATCAAAAAACCAAATCAGTAGCGCCGGAGCACCAACAACCCCACCCGGCCCGGTTTCACCTCCACCGGATGCTCCGTCACCTGCCCCCAGCTCGTCACACGCACGGTGTGACTTCCCGCGGGCACGCGGAAGCGCGCCACCTGGAACTCCGCGGGCAGGGAGAGCCAGGAGCGCAGGTCTGGCGCATTCATCGCGTTGAGGACGAGGAAGGTCAGCACGCCCAGTTCATCGCTCTTCGTCAGCGCGCCCACGCCCGCCGCCACGCCCGCCTTCACGGCCACGCCCGCGAGCTGCTTCGCCAGCATGCGTCCAATCCGGTCATTCAGGTGGACCACGGCCACGTCCGCCAGGGACGTCACCGTCACCGCCTGCTGGGACTGGCCCTCCAGGGCGACAGTCACGGGCGGCGCGAGCCCCCGGTTCCGGTAGGTGGGGACTTCAATCAGGTCGCCACCGCCGCCCGGGTCCCTGGAGCCGCGCTGCTTCTCGGGAGACAGGCCCGCCTCCACCACGACGACGAGCTGCCCTTCGTCCGGCGCCAGCGGCGCGTGCGGGACGTCCGGGTACTTCGCCAGCAGCTCCGCGTACATGTCGTCGCGGCCCACCTTCTTCGCCAGCCGCAGCAGGGGCTCGGCCAGCGCGTCCTTGCGGGGCGCGATTTCATAGGCCTTCGCGTAGTCGATGTAGGCCGAGTCCCAGTCCCGCTGGTCCTCCCGGATGACGCCGCCCAGGTAGCGGGCAATCGCGAGCTGCTCGTAGGGCTTCTTCTCCTCGGCGATCATCTTCTCCAGGCGCTCGTTGACCTGGCGGACCTCCACCATGGCGGCTTCGTCGTCGCCCAGTTCCGCGTAGTTGAGCGCCTGGAGGACGGAAATCATCAGCTTCTCGAAGTCCTCCCCACGGTAGGTGCGCTGACGCTCGTTGGTGACGAGCGTCTTCGCCTCCTCGCTGACGGAGACACTGTCGATCTGCTCGCTGAGCCGCTCCGCCTCCTCGAGCACGGCGTTGCTCTCCGCCCACTGCCCGGCGGCGTGCAACACCATGCCCTTGTCCATGAGCACCAGCAGGCGGTCCTGCGCGGGCCCCTCCTTCGTCGCGGCTTCCAGGGAGGACAGCGCGCGCGAATAGTCCCCCTGTTGGTACGCGGACCGCACGCCCCGGGTGCGCGCCACATAGTCACCCGCACAGCCCGACGACAGGAGGAGCACGCTCGCGAGCGCGAGCGCGCCCCACCCGCTCAGGCGGACCGGGCTGCGGGAGTGGATGGACATGGAAGGGTGCGCCCGTTACCAGCTCACGCCGCGCTTCTCGAACTTCTTGCGGATCTGCTTCTCGTCCGTCCACTCGATGAGGCCGGTCCGCACGTTGCTGAGCTTCGCGGTCATCTTGTAATAGACGAGCTTGTCACGGCCGACCTCCTGGATGATGGAGGCGAGGTCGCCCGTCATCAGGAAGTCCACCGACGTCTGCTGACCCGGGCCCTTGGCGGTGTTCGGGTCGACGTAGCCGGACTGCTGGTACTCGTACTCCTCGGCGATGTCCTGGCGAGCCTGCTGGTCCACCAGGGCGAAGCGGCCCGTCTGCGCCAGCGCCGTCTGGATCTTGTCGCCCAGCGAGCGCATGTCGATGTGCTCGGAGGTGCTGTTCTTCAGCTTGCCCACCAGGACGATGGGCAGCGAGCCATCCGGCCGGGGCTGGGAGAAGCGCGGCGAGGTGGCGAGCGACTCCGCCATCTTCTTCGCGATGAGCTGCAGGTCGTTCTCGTTGAAGCGGTCCGACAGCATCTCGATGGTGTTCGGGTCCTCGTACGTGCCACGCGTGAAGGCGCGCGGGCCCGTGCAGGCGGACAGCGAAGCGGCGAGGCAGGCGGACAGAAGCAGGCGGCGGGTGTTCATGGTGCGGGTCACTCCTAGTTCCATTCGCATTCGAAGCGGCTGCCTTCGAAGTTCCACTTGTAGGCGAGCACCGCGTCGCGGCGGTACCCGGCCGTCAGGCGGCAGACGTTCTGCAGCGACGCACGAGGATAGTCGAAGGTGTAGCGCTGCGACCGCGACAGCTCCTGCGCGGTGAGCTGGGACGGATGCGTGAGCGTGGGGCTGGCGCTGGCGACCACCAGCACGTTGTGCTTGCCGTAGGTGCGCAGCGGCACCTCGCCCGCCAGCTGGACACGGCGCACGGTGCGCGCGACGAGGATGTCGCTGCGGTCCACCGTCGTCTCGTGGCTGTTGCGGCGGCGCAGCAGCTCCGGGATGTTGGCGGTGAAGACGCGGGTGATGTCTCCGTCGTCCACGAAGAAGTAGAGGAACGCCTCGCGCGCGGTGCGGCTCTCCCCGGTGAAGTCCAGCGTCACCAGCAGGTTCAACCCGCGGTTGGGCGCCAGTCCGTGCCGGGACACCGCGGCCAGCACATCCTTGTCCACGCCGGCCTTCTTGAGCCGGATGAGGCCGTCCGCGCTGGCGTCGCAGGCGCAGCGGCGCTCCTCAATCATCTTCACGATTTGCGCGGGCTCGAAGCCTGCCTGGGACAGCTTCGTCAGCTCCTCGTCGGTGAGGGGGAGCTGGTCGGAGCGCTCGTAGATGCGCGGGAGCTGGTTGGGGTCCCACTGGATGATGTTGTAGGTCTGCACGTCTCCGGCCGGAAACGGCAGGTTCACCTGTGGGCTTCCCCGGCCGGAAACAGAGACGGGCGCCTGGCTGGAGGTCAACGCCAGCGTGGCGGCAAGCAGCTGGGCAATCATGTCGAAGCCTCCTTGCTAGAACTTGTAGCCCACGGACATGCCCAGCCGGTGCGTGACGCCGCCACCGCCAATGGGGATGTCCGGGGTGTAGTTGAGGGCCATGAGGATGTTCTCGTGGTCACCCAGGAGGATTTCGGCACCCAGCTGCGGCGAGATGCCGAAGCGCAGGCCCTCTCCCTCCGGGATGACGATGGCACCGGCCTTCAGGCCCGCGGTGAACACCAGCGGCCAGCCCCAGGTCCGGAAGCGCGGACCCACCATGCCGACGAAGCGGCCCCCGTCGAACACGTAGGCACCACTCACGTCCAGCTGGTACCAGTCCGCGCCCCACAGCGACAGCGTGGCACCCACGAACAGCGGCGGGCCTTCCGGCGCGCCCCGAGGCGGCTTGCGGGAGTTGATGGCCGCGCCCCAGTCGAGCTGGAGCGACACGCTCCGGCCGCCGGGGCCGCTGTAGCCGCCCTTGCCGTACTCGGACTCCTCTGGACCGTCCGTGCGGCCTCGGGATTGGGCACTGGCGGTCAGCGGCACGGTGGCGGCCACCATCGCAAGGGCCCCACACAACCTGACATGACGCATCATCTCGAAGACTCCCCCGGGCGGTAGGTGCGAATTTCCAGCGCTATGACGGCGCGGCGCGCCGACTATTCAAAACCCCATGCCCCCAGGCAAGGGCTCACTGCGCCTGGGGGGCAGCCAGCCTTCACGCCCGAGGCGGCGTGGGCGGCGAATCCGGGGAAGCGGACAGCCGCACCGGATCCAGCTCAGGCGGCGGGAAGGGACGCGCCTCCGTGCGGGTGACGGGCAACCACAGCGGGTGGGCGCGCAGGAAGGCCACCAGCTTCTCGCGCACCAGGGCCCGCAGGTCGAAGAGCTTGCTGAAGTCCGACACGCTGACCAGCGCACGCACCGTGAGGGTCCGGTCCAGCACGTCCAGGACGACCACCGTCGCCACGCGGCCGTCCCACATGGACTTGCCCTCGTTCTCCAGGATGCGGCGAAGCTCCGCGCGGAGCGCGTCAATGTCCGTCTGGAAGTCCACCTGGAGGATGACGGGCCCCAGCATCTCCGGGTTCCCCTTGCTCCAGTTCTGGAAGGGCTTGTCCAGGAACTGAACGATGGGGATGACCAGCCGGCGCTGGTCCCATGTCCGCAGCACCACGTAGGTGAGCGTGATTTTCTCCACCGTGCCCCACTCGCCCTCGGTGATGAGGGTGTCGCCAATGCTGATGGGCTGGGTGATGGAGAGCTGGATGCCGGCCAGCAGCGTACCAATGGACTTCTGCGCCGCGAGGCCGAGCACCAGGCCGGCGATACCAGCGGAGGCCAGCAGTGACACTCCGACGTTGCGCACCACCTCGAACTGGATGAGCAGCAGCGCCGCGGCGATGACGTAGGTGGCCACCTCGAAGATGGCGCGGAGCACCACCAACTGCGTGCTCACGCTGCGCGCCCGCGCCGCGTCCTTCATCTCCGACGACACGCGGCTCTGCACGAAGGCGACGGAGACGTGGAGGATGCGCAGCACGGCCCAGGCCAGCGCCACGACGCTCAACGAATAGCCGATCCGGATGAACAAGCCCTGCGCCGGACGCGGCAGCCGCAAGAGCAGCGTGCCCACCACCAGCAGCGCGGAGAAGGTGAGCAGCTTCAACGGCCCCTTCCCCGAGGAGACCACATCCTCCTCCCAGGTGAACCGGGTCCACCGCGCCACACGGCGGGCGAAGGCCAGGACCAGGCGCTCCAGCAGCACCGCCAGGCCCAGGCTGCCCAGCACCGTCACCAGCAGCCCCAGCCACTGCCAGGGCTCCAGTCCCAGCACCGTGTCACTGAAGAAGAAGGCCGGCAGGAGGCCCACCAGCCGGGGGCCATACTCCGCGAAGAGCGGGTCCACCTGCCGCACCGTGGACTCGCTGAAGACCCAGACCTGCTCCCCCTCAGCAGAGGAGACACGCTGGACGCGGACGGGGACGTTGTTCCCCTGCAACGGAATGGTGCCCAACTGGTCGTAGCGCGCGTCGGCCGGGTCGCCCTCCTGCTCCTTGCTCAGCGAGCTCACGTCCACGGGCAGCTTGCGGTCCAGCACGAACTTGAGCGCGCGGGCCAGCTGGAAGCCCCGCTCCGCCTGCTGGGCGCGGGGGATGTAGTCCAGGTCCAGGTAGTGCGCCGCCAGGGCGTAGTCCCCCCGGTGCGCGGCGGACAGAAAGCCCTGCACGGTGGCCTGCGGCGTCTTCCGGTCCACCGAGGGGGGCGGCGGGTTGAGGCCCGCGTTGAGCGCGGCGGCAGGAAGGCTCCACAGCAGCCCCAGTCCCAGGACGAGTGCTCTCAGGGTCCAACTGTCACGGTGCATCATGGCTGACTTCCATATCCCTTTTCGGATGTCTCACTGGAAAGAAGTCGTCCCCGGAGACCCAGCGGGCGAGCGTGCGGCGGTGGACATCCGAAATCAGGGAAACGCCGGCCCCGGGAGCGCACGGGAAAGCGTTGGTGCGGCGCGTGGGGGTAGGATAGAACGGAGTGAAGGAAGGTCGCCGTGTCCGAGAAGCGAAGAATCCTCCTGATTGATGACAGCGAGATTACGCTCGCGATGGAGAAGGCCGTGCTCGAAGCGCGCGGCTACGAGGTCATCGCCACCTCCACGCTCATGGAGTTCGAGAAGACGCTGCAGACCTGGCGCCCGGACCTCATCCTCACCGACATCCACATGCCCGAGGCCAAGGGCACGGATATCTGTCGCACGCTGAAGAACGAGTACGGCACGCAGGACATCCCCATCGTCCTCTTCTCCAGCCTCCCGGACGACGAGCTGTCCAAGCTGGCCGAACAGGTGGGGGCAGACGGCTCCCTGTCCAAGGTGAATGGACTGGAAGCCATGGGCGAGAAGATCGACGAACTGGTGCAGAGCATCCTCTGGTGAATCCCATGCGTGCCTTCCTCGCCGCGGCCCTGCTGGCCGCGTCGCTCGCTGGCTGTGCACGCAAGGACCCGCCCCCCAAGCCCGCGGAAGCGGACGCTTCGTCATCATCGGCCACCGCCGCCGCGAAGCCCGCCGCGGCAGCCAGCCAGGGCTCGGGCGCCATCCTCTTCCTCTCCGCCGACACGCGTGGCTACCTGGGCCCGTGCGGCTGTAGTGAGAACATGCGAGGCGGCATTGCCCGCGCCGCCGCGCAGGTGCAGTCGGCGCGCAAGGGCTCGCTGCCCGTCCTCTATGTGGATGGCGGCAACAGCCTCTTCGGCGAGCAGCGGCTCAAGCCGGGACAAGTGCCCCAGGAGGAGCGCAAGGCCAAGGCGCTCGCGGACGCCATGCGGCACATGGGCCTGGCGGTGCGCGCCACCGGCCCGCTGGACGACACGCAGGGCGTGGACTTCCGCAAGGGCCTGGGGCTGCCGGAGCTGGCGCCGGGCGCGGTGAAGCTGCTGCCCGCGGGCGAACGGAAGGTGGGCGTGGTGGCGGCGACCACGGCCGCGCAGCTCGCGGAGGCCAGCGCCCAGGCCCGCGCGCAGGGAGCGGACTTCGTGGTGGGCCTGCTGGACGTCACGCTGGACGTGGCCCAGCAGGCGGTGGAGCAGCCGAGCCTGAAGGCCGACGTGGTGGTGGCCACCCGCACCGCCACCGAGTTCAGCGGCGAGCAGAACCGGCTGGTGCGGTCCGCGGTGCCGGTGGTGGCGCTGCAGAGCAAGGGACGCTCGCTGCTGCGCGTGGACCTGGCCTATGCGCCCCAGGCGGGCCCATTTGCGTTGCAGAAGGGTCAGGATGACCTGGAGCGTGAGGCCGCCGCCCTGGAGCAGCGCACGGCGCTGCTGGACAAGGACATCAACCTCCCCGGCACGGACCCGAAGCTCAAGGCGCTCAAGCAGGGCAAACGCGACGAACTGGTGGCGCGCCGGCAGTCCCTGCTGGACGCTCCGCCCGTTACCCCCGACGGCGTCAACGCCTTCACGCTGCGCTTCGTGCCCCTGGAGTCCAGCCTTCCCTCCGACGCGGAGGCGGTTGCGCTGGTGTCCGCCTACGACGCGGACGTGGGGAAGATGAACCTCGCCTGGGCGAAGGCGCATGGACAGGACTGCCCGCCTCCGGCGCCGGGCCGCGCGGGCTTCGTGGGCAACGAGCCCTGCCGCACCTGCCACGAGGACGCCTTCCCCGTCTGGGAGAAGTCCAAGCACCACCACGCCTGGGAGACGCTGGAACAGGTGGGCAAGCAGTTCCACCTCAACTGCGTGGGGTGCCACGTCACCGGCTGGGAGCAGCCCGGCGGCGTTTGCCGGCTGGACAAGGTAGCGGGCCGCGAGGACGTGGGCTGCGAGAGCTGCCACGGTCCGGGCTCGGAGCACGCGGATGCGCCTGGCACCAACAACATCATCGCCTCGCCGGGCGAGAGCGTGTGCGTCACCTGTCACAACCCGGAGAACTCGCCTCACTTCGATTTCGCGACGTACCTGCCGCGCATCGTGGGGCCGGGGCACGGGAAGCCCTAGTCATCCAGGAATCCGGGCCCTCGCCTGGGCGGTTGCTCTTACCGGAGGTCCGAACAAGACGCGCACGCAGCGACTCCTTGTTTGACTGTCAAGGAAAAGGGCGAATACTCCCCCCTTTCGCCCGCCTCCGGGCGCCCGTTCCCGCGACTGTATGCCGCCTCTACCTCTGCTTCTGCTCGCCCTGGCCTCAGCCCCTGCCTCGGGGCTCACCCCACCGCCCGTGGGGCCCGTTCCAGCCAAGGCACAGGTGGTGGCATCCGATGGAGCACACGCACCCGCAGCGCAGTCACCGGTCGAGAAGGCGCCCACGGCCAGCCTGGAAGCAGCACCCGTTGCCGTGAAGCCGGCAGGCGAGGCTCCGTCGCCGGTGGCTGGTGGCGCGAAGGCACCAACGGCCGCCCCGGAATCTGGCGCCGCGGATACCGCGACCGATGATGTCGATGAGCCCGGTTTGGAGCCGCTGGAGCCCGGCACACCGATGGTGGCCGAAGACGCCTCCGAGCAAGACGAGGCCACGCGCGACGCGGTTGAATCCGAGTCCGCCGAGTTAGAGGAACTGCGCGCCCTGGAGGGCGCCGCGCTGGACCCCGCGTCGCGCTCCACCGCCGAGGTGATGCAGTCGCTGCGGCGGCTCGGGCTCGCCAACCCGCTGCGGATGCGCATGCTGGACGCGCTCGACGAGCACACCTTCCGCGAGGACGAAGAGCTGCCGGAGATTCCGCTCATCACGGACCTGGCCACCTTCGACGTGGGGCAGATTCAGGACCGTTACGACATCCCGGTGGAGATGCAGCCGCTGGTGGCCCAGTACGTCCAGTTCTTCCAGGGGCCCGGGCGACGCTGGTTCCGCAAGTGGATGTCGCGCGCGGCCCGGTACGTGCCGGTGATGCACCCCATCCTGGAGCAGTACGGCCTGCCGAAGGACACGGTGTACCTGGCGATGATTGAGAGCGGCTTCTCGGCGCATGCCTATTCGTGGGCGCACGCGGCGGGGCCGTGGCAGTTCATCTCCAGCACCGGCAAGCAGTACGGACTGAAGCAGGACTTCTGGGTGGACGAGCGGCGGGACCCCATCAAGGCCACCCACGCCGCGGCGTCCTATCTGAAGGACCTCAAGCGCGAGCTGGGGCACTGGTACCTGGCGTGGGCCGGCTACAACACCGGCTCCGGGCGCGTCCGGCGGATGGTGGAGCGGCACGGGACGACGAACTTCTGGCTCCTGTCCGAAGAGCGCGGCCTGGCGAAGGAGACGAAGCACTACGTGCCCAAGCTGATTGCCGCGGCACTGGTGGCCAAGCACCCGGCGGCGTTCGGCTTCAACGAGAACGAGTTCGACCCCGAGCCCGTGCTCGACTTCGACGAGGTGCAGCTCACCGACGCGGCGGACCTGGACGTCGTCGCCCGCGCGGCCGGCGTGCCCGTCAAGGTGGTGCAGGACCTCAACCCCGAGCTGAAGCGCTGGTGCACCCCGCCGGCGACGGCCAAGAAGCCCTACACGCTCCGGCTTCCCAAGGGAGCGGGGACGCTGTTCGCGGACAACTACAAGCGCATCAGCCCCGCGGAGCGACTCACCTTCCGCATCCACAACGTGAAGCGCGGCGACACCCTGTCCCAGATCGCGGAGAAGTACGGCACGGCGTCCGAGGCCATCCTCCAGATGAACCAGCTGAAGTCGGCCCGGACGTTGCGCGTGGGCGGAGAGCTGGTGATTCCGATTCCCGCCGGCAAGAGCTCGGGCGGCGCGCTGGCGACGAAGGTGGCGCAGGCCCGCCGCAGCGGCGTGGTGGTGCGGCCCGAGGACGAGGTACCGGCGGGCACGCCCAAAGGCCCGGTGGCCGCGGGCCCCGTGAAGAAGGAGACCATCAACGGGCGCACGCGCGTGACATACGGCGTGATGTCCGGCGACAGCCTCTGGGTGATTGCGAACAAGTTCAACGTGTCGGTGGACTCGCTGAAGCAGTGGAACAACCTCAAGCGGCGCAACCCCACGCTCCAGGTGGGCTCCACGCTGTTCGTCTGGCCCGATGGCAACACGGCCACCGCCAGCGTGCAGGAGCGCGGCGGCACGGTGCTGGCGAAGCACTCGGTGAGCGTCGCCAAGCCCGCGGGCAAGGCCGGCAAGGTCCACGCGCTGGCGGAGGGCGAGACGCTCTGGTCCATCGCGCAGCGCTACGGCGTCAGCGTGGACGACATCATGCGGTGGAACAAAATCAAGGACCACCGCACCCTCCCCACGGGGAAGGTGCTGCTCCTCAGCGCGCCGTAGTCTCCGGCGCGTACACGGTGAAGGCGAGCTCCGCGCCCACACTGGCGAGTTGCCGGACGACGCGTTCCGGCACAGAGAAGGCGCTCGAATGCGGCTCCAGCCCCGCCTGAATCCCGATATCGAAGCGCCGCTGCGTACAGCCGTCCCACGCCGCGCGCGCCTCTTCGTTAAGGGCCTGGATGCGCCCCGCGAACTCCATCAGCGCGGACTCCACGCTCGTCGGCCAGGAAGACAGCTCCAGACAGGCGAAGTGGGGCTCCTCGTGAAGCGCGAACGCGCCCGGAGCCAGCGCGCGGACCAGGCCCTCAAGCCGGTGCGGGCTTCGGATTTCGAGGTCCACATTCAGGAACGTCGTGGCGGAAGGTGCAGTCCTCAAAGGCAGGCCTCGCGTGGTTGCGCCGGGCGAGCGATTTGCACTGAGGCCGGGGATGACCTCATCCATCTCGCCACCGGAATCACGCATCTCGTTCCTTCCGCCTGACGTCCCGGACGCGGCATCAACACCCGCCCTGGGGAAGACAGCACGCAGTCCCAAGCCTGCCTCCCGGGTCACCGTCGACCAGGGTCCTCAGCCCGCGCTGGATGCACGTCCACCGCCCGGGACGCCCTTGCCTCCGGAGGGCGTGGACCGGCCCGCGCGCACTCCAGCGCCCCCTGCCAACGCGCGCTTCACCGGACTGCCCCAACTGGCGGACGTCACGTCAGGGGCCCAGGTCCTCGGCCCCGGCAGCCAGGGCGAGGGCCTCCGCGCTGTACAGGCCGCCCTGCTCGACATGGGCTTCGCCCTGCACAGCGGCGCGGACGGACGCCATGGCCCGCACACCGCCCGAGCACTGCGGAACTTCCAGCTCCACGCCTCGCGCACCTTCCCCGCCGTCCTCCCCACGGGCGCGCTGGATGCCGCCACGCTGCGCGCGCTGGATGCACTGGCGCCAGCGCCAGGGACGCGTGGGCAGACACGGGGATTGCCTTCCGCCTTCTTCGACGGACAGCAGGTCCGCGTGGTGGTGGCCCTCCGGGAGCACCGGACCTTCCTCTTCGACACCCGTGGGCAACTCGTGGACATCTTCCCCAACGCCACGGGCGCCGCGGCCTCCCCTACCCGCACCGGGCTCAAGGTGGTCCGCACGAAGTTGGATCAACTGGCTACCGAAGCGGCCGGCGCACGGCTGTGGAACGACCGCCATGTCTTCGGCGTGCGCATGCTCGACCTCTCCTGGGCGGATGGCCGGCACTCCGGTGAAGAGCTGCACGGAACGAACGCTCCGTCCTTCCTGGGCACCGACGTCTCGCACGGCTGCATCCGCCACTCGAACGAGGCCGTGCGCGTGCTGCACGACGCGCTCTCCGTGGGAGACCGCGTGGCCGTCGTCGAGCACGTGGACGACCCGAACCTGGGCGTACCGCGCCCCGTGGCGTGAGCCCGTGCACCGTGGCCGTGCTTCACCCGGAAGCGAAGCCCAGGCCGCGAAGCCCCGCGTCAGTTGCCGGGCGCGAAGCGGAACAGGCTGGCGGCGAAGTACAGACTGTTGCGCTGGAAGACGCCCTCGGCCGACGTGCCCTTCTCCAGCTTGTCCTGCACCCGCTTGGGCAGGTTTGCGTAGAGGTCCTGCCCCAGCAGCTCCTCGATGCGATCCACGGGCACGCGGTGCGAATCGAGCAGCGGAAGGATGTCCTCTTTCTTCGACGGCCCGTCCTTCATGTTGGGCACGAGGTACGCGTACATCGTGAGGCTGCCGTTCGGCAGCTCGTGGAGGACCGTCTTGAAGTTGTGCGTGGGCACGGCGAGGCGGCGCTCCCCCGCCCCCGTCGTCTCCCGCTTCTCCGGAGGCAGCGGCTGCCCCTTGTCATCCAGGTACAGGTTGCCGGTGAGGATGTACGCCTTGCCGCCCAACGAGTTCACGAGACCCGAGACGCCCTGCTCCAGCGTGCGCCACACCTGCTGGTTGTGGTTGCCATGCTGGGGAGCGATGTTGGTCATCAGGTGGCTCTCGTTCATCGCCTCCTGCGTGGGCGAGTCCTCCGCCGGCTTCATGTGGCCCCGGTCGAAGCCCGTCCGCGTGTAGTCAGAGTCGGTGACGCCGTTGCGGCCCAGCTCGGGGTCGCGAACGAAGGTGCTCTCCAGCCGGGACACCGTCGCGGGCGTCTCGCGGATGTCCGACGCGGACAGCATGTAGCTCACGAAGGTGGGGACGTTGGCCCCCTGGTCCAGCGCCAGGCGCGAGTACTCCTTCACCAGGCCGAGCCCCTCCGAGCCCAGCGCTCCGGCGGGGCGCAGTGGGTCCAACTCTCCGGCCGCTTCGGCCACGCGGCTCTGGAACGCGGCCATCTGCTGGTCCGGCACCCAGCGGGTGTCCGCGTGCTTGCCCGCCTTCGACGCCTGGATGAATGCGTCCAGCTCCTCCGCGCTGAGCTGGCCGTCTGCATTGCCCCCCAGCAGGTCCGCGCGCCGGGCCACCGTGGCCTGCCAGCCACGCTCGAAGGCGTCCACGTCCACCGCGGAGCCATTTCCCTGCGCGAGCTTCGCGTCCAGCGCGGAGCGCTTCTGCTGAAGCGCGGTGGACGTCAGGTATTGCCCGTCCTCGGGCGCGGCCAGGTAGCGCTCCAGCTCCGCCGCGGACACCTGCCCGTTGCCACCGCGCGTCTTGCTGCCCGCCGCGTCGGCGGCCTGCATCAACCCCACCTGCCAGCTGTCATCCTTCCAGCCGAACTTCTCCTGGAGCTCGTTGATGGGCACCTCGCGGGCCGTCGAGCGTCTCCAGCTTCCTCCCGGCGTGGTGACGGCATTGAGGGGCGAAGCGGCCGATGCCGGGCGCGGGGGAACGGCTCGCGTCGTGGTGGGTCGCAGCGTCATCCTGAATGTCCTCGGGGCCGACGAGGTGAAGCACGAGGTGGGGCCCCGCCTCTCATCGTCGGCCGTTCGGCGCGCCAAGTTGCGTCACGGCTCCGTTTTCTTACGAAGAAAAAGAATCCGGGGGTCGTTTCGCACCTGGATATCCGCCTAACCCTTCTTTCCAGGGGCTTTCGACGGGCTCAGGGCCTCGGGGCCCGCCTTCTGGAGGGCCTGGACGATACGCGCCTCCGCCTGGAGCCGCTCCACGTAGTCAGGGGACAGCCCGGCCTCCTCGGCCGACAGCGCCAGGGTGACGAGGAAGGCCTCACTCACGAGCCCCTGAGCGGGCGTCGCGGGCGCCGCGGGCGTGAAGACATGGGCGCTGAGCACGGCCCCGGTGAAGGTGCGCACCTTCACCTGCCGGACCTCGGTGGCGCCCGCCATCGCAGACTCCAGGCGGACCAGCGCGTCCCAGGCGTTCGCGGGAACGCGGCGGAACATGCCGGGGAGCTTGCGGCCCGGCGCATCCACCAGCCGGGCCACCTTCCCGCCCCAGGCCGCCGACGCCACGTCGTAGACGACGTCCACGTCGAGCGCCTCGGCCAGCTCGCCCTCCAGCACGTCGGGAATGGGCGGGAGCCCCGGGAGGCGCTCGTGCGCAATCACCGGGGCCAGGTCGAGGGAGTACGCGAACCAGGAACGCGGAGCAGTGGGGCCAGCAGCCATGCCCCCAGTCTCAGCGGGCCGTGCGCCCAGGACAAGCACCTGGGCGTGAGACGGCACCGGCTACTGCGACTCCAGCAGCGCCTTCAGCTCGCGCACTCGCCGGGTGATGTAGTCCCGGTCCAGTTGACGGAAGCCCTCGGGCAGCAGCTCGCGGCTGGTGCACTCCTGCACCGCCACCAGGTTCTGCAGCTCGATTTCCAGCGGGTAGCTGGGGGGCACGAAGTCCGCGAGCACCGCGGCCAGGTCGTCCTTCGTCACCGTCTCGCGGCCCTCCGCCAGCGCGCGGAACTTCGAGCGCACCATGACGGCTTCGATGTCCGCGCCGCTGAAGGCGCGCACGCCCTCCGGAATCAGCGTGGAGAAGGAGTCGATGCCGTCCACGGACACGCCCGTCTTCTTGGACATGACCTGGAACAGCTCGTCCCGCTCCGCGTCCGTCTGCGGATAGAAGAGCGCCAGGTGCTCCTCCGCGCGCCCCTGCCGCTTGAGGTCGATGGGCAGCAGGTCCGGCCGCGCCGTCATCAGGAACCAGACAATCTTCCCGCGGTAGAACGTGTTGCCCATGAACGAGGCGATGGAGCCGAACACGCGGCTGCTCGTCCCGGAGTCCCCGCCGGAGTCGCGGTTGCCGAGGAACGTGTCCGCCTCGTCAATCATCACCGCCACCGGCCACAGGGCCTTGAGCAGGTTGAAGATCTTCTCGAGGTTCGCCTCGGTGACGCCCTGCCACTGGCTGCGGAAGTTGAGGAACTTCACCACGGGGATGCCAATCTCCCCGGCGAAGCAGCTCACCATGAACGTCTTGCCCGTGCCCACGGGGCCCGACAGCAGGTAGCCCATGGGCATGACCTCCAGGCGCCCCTTCTTCAGGGCCCCGGCGGCCTGCCGCAGCATCTGCTTGGCCTTGGCGTGTCCCGCCACCGCGTCCAGCGTGTGCACCGGCTCGATGAACTCCAGCAGGCCGTGGCACTCCGCCTGGATGATTTCGCGCTTCTTCTCCTTGAGCAGCTCGGAGGTGATGCGCACCTCGCGCTCCAGCGCCTCGGTGAGCACGCGGTCCAGGTTGATGCGGGACAGACCCGCCGTCATCTTCGCCAGGCCCGCCAGCGGCACGTCCGACACGGACTGGAGCCGCTTGCCCTCCAGCTTGTAGCGCACGTACTCCAGCCGCTCCTCCTCCGTGGGCAGGGGCAGCTCGATGGGCGCCACGTACGGGTTGCGGCTGATGCGCGGCGACACGTCCGCCAGGTTCTCCGCCAGCAGCACCACGGACACGTCGGACGCGAGGAACTGCGGGTCGTGCGCCCACTTGTCCAACGTGGCCACCACGAAGCGGTCCTCGCTGGAGAGGTGGCTCATCTCTCCGCCGGGGACGAGCGTCTCCGCGAAGTCGACGATGAGCGCCAGCGAGCGGCCCTCGCTCAGGCGCATGCGCATGAAGTTCTCCAGAATCTGGAGCGCGCGGCCCGGGTCTCTCGGCATGACCTTGGCGTAGTCGGTGCCGTACATGGCGTCGTAGCCCGCCATGGCCCGCTGCAGGTCCTTCTGCGTCTCCGGCGTCGCGGAGCGGATGCCGGACGACCGGTCATAGAAGATGACGTGGTCCCGGCCGCCGAAGAGTTCCTCGGAGAGGAACGTCTTGAGCGTGCCGAAGCCGCGGCCGCCATCCTCCAGTTGCAGGGGCTGCAAGTCCCGCACGGCCCCGTACAGCAGGAAGGCGCTGACCGTCTTCGTGTAGTACTTCCGGGCCAGTTGCTGGGCCCAGCGAGGAAGATCCGCCAGTGGATCCGCCCTGTTCACCTTGCGCACCTTGCTCACGAACTCCCGCCTCCTCTCGCTCCACCCACAGGGGAGCTGGCGCGCCCGCCCCCTGCTCGGGAGGCGGGCCTTCGGCTAACGGCAGCGCGGCTGCCGCTTGAGGGAAACGCTCGCCGTGGCCGGCTCATTGCCTGGCGCCGCGTCCGGGACGTCCACCTCGGCCTCGTTGTGGCACTTCAGCTTCAGGGTGAGCTGCCGCGCGCTGGGGGGCACCTGCACGACGGCGGGCGTGGTGGCGCCCATGTCCTTGCCGTCCACGAAGATGGTGGCACCGGCCGGCTTGGACTCCACCTTCACCGACACCCGCGTCACCGACGGCTCCAGCGTGAGCGACACCTCCACCGGTCCGCCGCCGGACACCGGAACCCGCTTGGACGCCGGCTTGTGGCCAGGCGCACTCACCTCCACCACCCACTCCGGCCCGTTGAGGGGCACGTCCTTGATGTAGGCCGCCGACTTGCCCTGCTCGCGCACCACCCGGCCATCCACCTTCACCTCGGCCGTTGCGGGCTCCGTCGTGAGCACCAACGCCGCGGTGCGCACCAGGCTCTCCAGCACCGCCTGCACGGGCGTGACGTCCTTGCCCGCGGCGACCTCCACCGTCTTCGTGAAGGTGTTGTAGCCCTCCGCGCTCACCACCACCATGACCTTGCCGGCGGGCACCTCGCGCAGGAGCGTCGCGCTGCCACCCTCCAGGGGCACCAGCTGCGTGTCCAGGCGCACCTGCAGGCGGCTGCGAACCTCCGAGGGCACGCCCTGCAGGTCCACCAGCACGTAGCCCACACCGGGCCCCGACACCGCCCAGCCGATCAGCGCCATCACGAGCACCGCGGCCGCGCCGATGCCGCCGAAGAGCACCTTCCTCGGAATGGGCGCTCGGCCACCCACGGGCGGCATCGCGCCGGTGGGCCGCTCCGGGGCGTCCACATCGTCTTCATCGTCGTACGCGGGGGCCACCGGCGCGGGCGGAGCCACGGGGGCAGGTTGCGGCAACGGGCGGGCCGCGGCCTGCGAGCCGTCGAGCACCGGCACGTCTCGAGTCATCCGCGGCAGGCCCCCACCCCGGCTCGTCCGAGGCGTGGGCCCCGAGGCGGGCGGCGGCGGCGCGTCCGCGGGCGACAGCGAGGGCACGGACATGGACGGCCGCACCACGGGGATGTTCGCGTGCGACAACCGTGGCGGGCCAACGGGCGGCGACAGGGGCGCGGGCGGCGAAATGACCGCCGTCCTGCCGCTGACGGGCTCGTCGTCCTCGTCGTGACCCGGCGTCGACGGCACCTCCAGCGGGGTGATGGCACGCCCGACGGCGGCCCCCGGCTGCGTGGTGGGCTCTGGCGTGTCCGCGAACTCGTGGTCGCTGGAGACGAGCTGCGTCGCCCCGCCCTCGTCCTCGTCGGGCGGGGGCGCGGCGGTGGCGGCCGTCAGCTTCGGCAGCGCGGCCAGCGTGGGCGAGCGGCGCACGCCCCCGGGCGGCACCGTCGGCATGGAGCCCGTCATCCGGGGCTGCGGCGCCACCGGCTGCACCACCGGCACGGGCGCCGGAGGCGGCGCGGACGGCATGATGGGGCTGTTGAAGGACGCCGCTTCCAGCGCGGCCTGCATGCCTTCGGGCGGCTTGATGTCCGCGTAGTCCAGCAGGCGCTGCTTCTCGCGCTCCACGTCCTCCGCGAACGTGGACTTCATGTACTGCGCGAGGTCCTTGCGGCTGAAGATGGTGTCGCTGGTGATGAGGAAGCGCTGCAGGTCGTCGCCCAGCTCGCTGGCGTACTGGTAGCGCTCGTCCACGTCCTTGGCCAACGCCTTGAGGACGATTCGCTCCAGCGTCTCCGGGATGCGCCGGTTGTACGTGGTGGGCGACGGCACCTCCGCCTTGCGCACCTTCTCCAGCACGCTGAAGTCGCTGTCGCCCACGAAGAGGCGCTCACCGGTCAGCATCTCGTAGAGGCACACGCCAATGGCGAACACATCCGAGCGCCGGTCCAACGGCAGGCCGCGGATCTGCTCCGGGCTCATGTAGCCGAACTTGCCCTTGAGGATGCCGGCCTGCGTCTTGGTCGCCTTGCCGGCCGCCTTCGCGATGCCGAAGTCGATGACTTTGACCTCACCCTCATAGGAGATGAGGATGTTCTGCGGCGAGATGTCGCGGTGGACGATGTTCATGTCCCGCCCCATCCCGTCCTTCTTCCGGTGGGCGTAGTCCAGGCCCTCGCACATCTTGGACACGCAGAAGGCCACCAGCGGCACCGGAGCGGGCTCCCCCTTCTTCCGGCACCGGTCGAAAATGGCCCGCATGTCCTTGCCGGGGATGTACTCCATCGAGATGAAGTAGCTGCCGACGATGTTGCCCAGCTCGTAGATGGACGCGACGTTGGCGTGGGTCAGCTGGACGCTGATCTTCGCCTCGTCGATGAACATCGAGATGAACTCGTCGTCCTCCGCGATGTTGGGGAGGATGCGCTTGATGGCGACGAGCCGCTCGAAGCCGCTCGCGCCGAACTGCTTCCCGCGCCACACCTCCGCCATGCCGCCAATGTTGATGCGGTCCAGAAGGAGGTACTTCCCAAACGGGATGGGCTGCCGCTTCGGTTGAGTGGTCGTCACGTGGGGGAGGGTCCGTTCTCGGCGAGCCTATCGACCGGGGCTCCAAGGGGTCAACCTCGTGAAAGCCCCGCCCAAACTGACCAGGCAGGCAAGCGGCGGATCAGGGCCCCGCCCGAGGAGAACCCGCGTCCGTGTCACCGGCGGGTGACGGTGGGGCAGCAAGGCTGTCGCGGAATGCGGCTCCTGGCTCTGCCTCATCGGGTGGAACGGGGCGAACCAGCAGGAAGCGCGCCTCGCCCGCGACGGACACGACGGCCGGCGGGCCGAAGCGCTCCTCCGCGGGGAGGCCCACCATCGTCACCCAGGCGCCCTGCCGCTCTGGCGCTACGCAGTAGAGAATCGTCCCGGCACGCACGCCGGGTGCATCTCGCACGGGCCCCTCGCAGTCCTTTCTGACCTGGAGGGTGTACGCCGGGAGTGGCTCCCCCCGCACGAGGTACGGCGGCCGGCCCAGTTCCTCCAGCAGGGACTGGAGGAGGCGCGGGTCATCCGGTACCTCCAGCGCGGAGGTACGTTCCTGCGCCGATTGGTGGAAGCGCTGGAGCGCCATGGACGCGATGTCCGTGGACGTCAGCGGCGTGCGGCTCTCCGACAGCACGAGGTCCACGAAGAGCGCGCCCACCAGGACGATGGGCAGCAGCCGGTAGCCCTTGAAGCCCTCCTCCTTGCGCTGGAGCAGGCCCATGACGAACGCGAGCGCGGCCACCGCGGCCACGGCCAGCACCACGGCGGGCCGCTCCAGGGAGGGAACCGTCATGAAGGCGGACACGTCCGCGGTGCGGGCGCGCACGGCGTCGGAGAGGTCGCCTCCGTAAATCCAGGCGATGGCCATCAAGCTCAGCGCGTTGCCGAGCAGCGTCTTGCGAGAAGGAAGTGTCATCCGGCGAGCGTGCGTGCGGGGTCGGTGGCGGCGGCGCGGCGGCTGGGGAAGTACGCGCCCGCGAGCGCGGCGACGAGACCCAGGACGACACCGCCGACCACCACCGGCCAGGGGAAGGAGAAGAAGCTGTCGGGCTTGAAGGGGAAGTTGGGCAGGTAGCCCGCCGCCAGGCGGTTGACGCCCAGGGCCATCAGCAGCGCGGCGATGGTTCCCGCGGCGCCGCCCGCGAGCCCCACCACGGCGGCCTCGGCCAGGACGATGGCGCGGATGTCCGCGCGCGAGGCCCCCACCGCCTGCATGACGCCAATCTCCTTGGCGCGCGCCCGGACGGAGGCGGACAGCGCGTGGGCGATGTTCACCGCCGCGAGGATGCAGATGAGCAGGGACAGCAGCGCCAACGCGGACGTGGTGAGCGCCACGGCCGCGCCCGAGTTCTCCGCCATCCGGCGCTCCTGGTCGTCGATTTCCAGCCCCATGCCCTTCACCGCGTCCACGATGACAGGCACCTGCGACGGGTCCGTGGCGACCAACGTGACGCCGGAGTAGTTCTCCGCGTCCACGCCGAACGCGCGGTTGAGGCGGATGGCCGCGTCCAGCGGAATGGTGATGCCGGCCAGCAGCGCCCGGTCGGACGCCCCCACCACCTGCGCCTGCCCGGGCTGCGTGGGCCCCGACGCGGACGCCGCGGCCACGTAGGAGCGGTTGAACTCCACCGGGAAGCCGAAGCCCACCAGCATGTTGGCGGAGAGCTGGGGCAGCTTGCGCGCCGGGGCGAACGTTTTGTTGTACAGCTCCAGAAGCCGCGTGGACACGAGCGCCGGAATCGGCTGCCCCTCCCCCGCGTCCTTGAACTCGCCCATCTGCACGTCGCCCTGCACCAGCGCCGGCTCCACGCCCAGGGCCAGCACCTCCATGCCCATGCGGAGCCTGGTGCCGAAGAAGACGCCGTCGTAGCGCGTCACCGCGGGCACGCGCACGTTCATCTTCCGGTAGGCGGCCTCCACGCCGGGCAGCTCGCGCAGGCGCTCCACCGTGGGCGCGTCCAGCTTGCCACCGCCCAGCAGCGAGCC
The DNA here is from genome assembly GCF_026810205.1 of Myxococcus sp. NMCA1. Classification (NCBI taxonomy): domain Bacteria; kingdom Pseudomonadati; phylum Myxococcota; class Myxococcia; order Myxococcales; family Myxococcaceae; genus Myxococcus; species Myxococcus sp. NMCA1. The sequence goes on from NZ_CP113950.1 coordinate 7,269,662, forward strand.
CAGCGACACCGCCGGAGGCACCACGTCCACCAGCCGCGCGTCCGTGGGGAAGACCTTCTCCCGGATGACGTGGCCAACGCCCAGGCCCAGGCCCACGAAGAACACCAGCGCGCCCACGCCCATGGCCACGCCGAAGGCGGAGAAGAAGGCCCCCTTGCGCTCGCGGGCGAGGCTCAGCCGGACCAGCCGGGACAGGGCGTCCAGCCTCATGGCGAACCTCCCGTGGCCACCTGAAGTCCCGCGCGCTCCTCCACGAGCTGCCCGTCCTTGAGCCGCAGCACGCGTCCGGCCGCCGCGCTCATCCGTTCCTCATGGGTGACGCACAACACGGTGAGCCCTTCGCGGTGCAGCTCCTGGAACAAGGCGATGACGCCCGTGCCCGTGGCCGCGTCCAGGTTGCCCGTGGGCTCGTCGCACAGCAGCAGGCGGGGCTTGCCGAACAGGGCGCGGGCAATGGCCACGCGCTGCCGCTCGCCGCCGGACAGGCGCACCGGCGCGCGGTCCTTCTTCGCGCCCAGGCCCACGCGCTCCAGCAGCGCCTCCGCGCGCTTGCGGGCATCCGGGGGCGCCGCGCCGAAGTGCGACGGCAACAGCACGTTCTCCACCGCGGAGAGGTTGGGGATGAGGTGGAAGGACTGGAAGACGAAGCCCACGTGCGTGTTGCGGAAGTGCGCCAGGGCCTTGTCGCCCAGGCCTCGCAGCTTCACGCCGCCCACGCGGATGTCGCCGCGGTAGTCGACGTCCAGGCCGCCCAGCAGGTGGAGCAGCGTGGACTTCCCGCTGCCGGACGAGCCCACCACCGCGACGAACTCCCCTTCCGCCACGTCCAGCGACATGCCGTCGAGCACGCGCACCTGGGTGCCGTCGCCGTCCACGTACGTCTTCACGACGTCCCGGGTTTGAATCACGGCGCGGCCGACGGGCTGGAGGTGGCGGCGGAGGGCGCCAGGCGCAGGGACAGCTCCGCCTGGAGCGCCTTCTCCTTGCGGGACACGGCCAGCGTCACGGCGCGCAGGTCATCCACGGCCTCCAGCCAGCGCACGGTGGTGGCCTTGATGGCGAAGCCGCCAATGCCCCAGGCCTCCGACGGCAGGTTCTTCACCGCGTCCGACAGGCGCCGCAAATCCAGCACCGCGCTGAAGGCCGCGTCCTTGCCAGCGTCCTTCAGGTCCGCGGCCACCGGCCCGTCGCCCGAGGGCTTCGCGAGCGAGGCCAGCGTGGACTCCAGCCGCGCCTTGGGCGAGGCCACCACCAGCCGGCCGTTGGGCGCGAGCGCGAAGTGCGCGCCTTCGCCCGCGCGGTAGGACGTGAGGTACACGCGCTGACCGCTCAGCTCCGACGCCTCCACCTTCGCGCCGAAGTTCTCCGCGATGCGCGGCAGCTGCTCCAGCGTGGACTGCATCTTCGGAGCGTCCCCGGCGTCCGCGAGCGCCACCAGGTGGACGAAGCGGAAGGGGTTGGTGCGGCGCAAATCCAGCACCGGCATGCCCGCGCCCAGATTCACGGTGGGCGACAGGGACAGGCCCAGCACCGTGCCCGGCTTGAGGTTGTCGAGCAGCTCGGCCTTCACGTTGAGGCCGCTGTTCTGCACCGCCCGGGTCAGGTAGCCGCCGGCCAGATAGGGCCACACGCCATCGAGGTGCGACGCGTCCCCGCGGAACTGGGCCACCAGGAAGCTGTCGGCGGGCAGCGAGGTGAGGAGCGTGCTCGCGGAGGGCGCCACCGCGTCCAGCGCCGCCAGGGACGCCTGGGTATCCGGCCAGGGAGCGTCCGCGTTCAGCGTCACCGCGCCGTCCTCGATGCGGCCCGTGAGCGTGACGCCCTGGACGGTGCCCGGCGGCACGAGCCCGGCGCCGCCCGGGAGCCAGACGTGGAAGTCGCGCTGGGCCGGGAGCCGTTGCAGCGACGCCGCCATCACCGGCTCCTTCGCGAGCGAGCGCTCCTCCGGCTGCGTTGCCAGCGTCCCCAGCGTGGCGGCGGTGGGCCCCGCGCCGAGCAGCGCGAAGCGCGTCCCCTTCACGAAGAAGATGCCCAGCGCGGGCGAGGCGCTGCCCGGACGGCTGAAGGTGACCAGGTCACCCCCGTCCACGGAGGACTGCTTCTTGTCGGACGCGCCCAGGCGGCTGCGCGCGAAGTTGCCGAACGTCTCCTCGAGCTTGCCCGCGTCCTTGACGCCCACCACGGAGATGGCGCGGTTGCCGCCGAGGAACGCCGCGCCCGCGCCGAGCTCCGGCGCGATGCCGGCCGTCTCGAGCGCCTGCCGGCTGCGCAGGTCCACGCCAATCTGGCGCATCACCGCGGAGACGTAGCCTTCCGCGGTGGAGAAGTTCTGGAGCTGCGCGGCGAACGAGGCGGCCTTCAGCTTCTGGAAGCGGGCGAGCTTCTCCCCCAGCGCTCCCAGGTCATGGATGACCACGGCGGCCTGCGCGTCGCGCGGCAGGTAGCGGGCCACCCCCACGGTCGCGGCCGGGGCGGCGGGGTCCACGTCCTTGCCACAACGGGAGCAGCCCGCGACGGCGAGCACGAGGAGGAGGGACGGAAGCCAGACTCGGCGGAGCATGCGGGCACCTCAGGCTGCCTGGGGCGGAGAGTCAACCGATTCGTGGAGGCCCCAGAGCCAGTCCGGGAGCCCGGAGGATGGGCAGGCGACGGCCAGTAGACGGCCCCCGGCCCTGGAGCTTCAACGCACCCGGCTGCCGTGGGGCAGCGGGCCCCGCGTCTCCTCGGAGAACTCGAGGAACTGCTCCATCTGCCGCACGGACTCCTCGGTGGCCTCCGCCTCCGCGCTCAGCATGGTGAGCTGGCGGTTGACGACCTCCGGGTCGCGGATGGCCACGGATTGCTCGTGCGTCAGCCGCATCAGGTCCTCGATGCCCGCCAGCTGGTGGCTCACCACCTCGCGGCTCTCACCGGCCTGTTCGAAGCGCGCCAGCCGCTTGCGGAGGATGTCCACACGGTTCTGCTTCACGTCCTTCAGCCGCGGGTTCGTCTCCCGCGCCACGTCCGCCTCCAGCTCCGCCACCTCGCGCTGCAGGTGCTCGCGGTCGGAGCTGTTCAGGTACGTGCGGTACTGGTTCAGCGTGGAGATGAGCCGCAGGAAGGACGTCAGCAGCGCATCCAACCGGGGCTCGCTGTCCGCCTCCAGCACCTTGCCACCTGGCAGCTTCCGGTAGTTGGCGAGAATCTTCTCCTTCAGCCCGACGAGCTGCTGGTAGTGCTCGCGCTGAGAGGGCGCCAGGTCCGCCTGGAGCGCGTCCAGCGCCTTGCGCGCCGCTTCCGGGTCGTCGAGCGTGTTCGCCCGCACCGCCCGCTGGAAGCGCTTCATGGACGACATGACGCCCAGGTAGAGGCCTTCCAGGCCCAGGGCCACCAGCATGGGCAGCGGCTCGCCCGTCATGGCCGCCGAGGCAGCCGCCGTGCCCAGCCCCACCAGGTTGGCGGGCATCATGAAGGCGGCCTTGATGTAGTTCGGCGACTTCGCCACGTCCGTCCTCCAGCGTCAGGGGCCGCGAGCCTCCGACACGTACTTCAAGGCCCCCAAATCCTTCGTGTCCTCCGCGGGAGGCACCGGAGGCCCTTGCTTCAACTTCTGGAAGAGCGCCGCCGCGCTCTGGAAGAGCTCGTCATAGGTGACGGGCGCCTCGCCGGAAAGCCCGAAGAAGGCCCGATTGTCCGCCAGCGTGGCCGGCGGCGCGCTGCGGATGGCTTCAATGGGGTCGCCCAAGTACGGCGCCACCTCCCCCAGCATCCGGGCCCCCGCCGTCGGGTCCTTCAAGACACTCTGCCCCGCGTCCAGGAGCCCCCGCAGCACCCGCCGCACGGCATCCGGGTAGCGCGCGGCGAAGTCCCCCCTGGCCACCAGCACCGTGGCCACCAGGTGCGGCGCATCCGCCGTCGTCGCCAGCACCGCGCCTCCCCGGTCCCGAGCCGCCAGCTCCACGTCACCCCACAGCCCCACCACGGCGTCCGCCCGGCCCTCGCGCAGCGCCCGTCCCGCATCCAAGGTGGTGGGTAACTCCACCCAGCGCACGTCCGTGATGCGCAGCCCCGCGCGCGACAGCAACCACAGCGCGAAGTAGTGCGACGAGCCATACGGATACACGCCCAATCGCTTGCCACGCAAGGAGGCGAGGTCCGGCACACCCACCGCGGCCAGGGCCTCCTGCCCCCGGCTGCGCCCCACCAGCAGCAGCGTGCGAGGCGCCGCGTCCCGCAGCAACGGCGCCCACGCGGCCAGCCGGTCCACGGACAGGGTGGCCATGTCCACGCCGCCGTTCTCCGCGCCAATGGACAGCGCGTGGCGCAGGTCCTCTTCCTTGGCGAAGAGCACCGCCCGCGCGTCCAGCGCATAGGCCGTCTTCAGCAGCCCCTGCGCCGCGCCGGGCGGAGGCACCGGGTTGTCCAGGGTGGTGGCCCCACCCGTCGCCACCAGCAGGCCCGCGGAGGCACCGCGCGGGCTGAAGCCGATGAGCACCGGCCGCAGGGGCACGGAGGCCACGTCCGCCACCGGGGCCGCCACGCCGGCCGGGAAGTCTCCCGGCGACAGGCGAACCGCCTCACGCGTGGACGGGAAGTACCGCTCCTGCAAGCGGTCCAGGTACCCCATGCGCGACGCGAGCGCATAGCTCGCGCCGAGCACACAGAGGAACAGGAAGAGGAAGAGACCTGGACCGCGGTGGAGCTTCATTCAAGGCGGACTACTCGACGCCGACCTTCTTGCCGATGGTCTTCTCCGGACCGCTGCCCACCTCGGACACCGGCGCCGGGCTGCTGACGAGCCCCATCTCCATCTTGAACTGCTTCACCAGCTCGTTGGCCTGGATCTTCTCGGCCTCTTCCTCGATGGACGCCGCGGTGTGGTCCACCGACTCGAGGGCCATCTGCATGCGGGCCTCGTTGATGGCGGACTTCTCCTGCACCTTGCGCAGCATCTCATCGTGGGTCGAGTCGATGCCCGCCACGGTGAAGGACTCCATCGTGTCGGCCACCTTGGCCTGCCACTTGGCGCGGCGCGCCTCGCGGATGGCGTTCATGGCCTCCTGCGTCTTGCGCTCCTTCTCGCGCATGAACGCCTTCTTCACCGACAGGGCCTTCTCGTACGCCTGGCGGGCCGTGGCCAACTGCTGCTCGTTACGGCCCAGCGCGTCCTTCTCAATCTGGAGCTTGGAGGCGTACTGCGCGGCCAGGTCGTCACGGCCCGCCTGGATGGCGGCCTTCACCTTGGCCGTCAGCGAGCGCACGTCGTCCTGGTACTTGGCGTTCTCCTTCTCCAGCAGCGTCACGTTCGCCCGGACCATGGCGATGGACTCGTTCATCTTCGGGACCTGGTCGTTCAGGTCACGGACGTTCTGCTCGAGAATCAGCTCAGGGTCCTCGATGGAGGAGACGAAGAACCCGGCGAAGCTACGCATTGCTCTCTTGAATCGTTGCCACATATCGGCGGTCTACCTCCGTCCAGACCTACTTGCAGCCACCTTACACGATCCCCGGGGCGAGCAAGCAGACACAGTCCCAATGTCTTCTCAGTGCTTACGCGCTTCTACCTAAGGCGATTGCGGCGAATCCAAAAGCGTGACGTGACCGTTCTCCGTCGGAAAATGGAGCCCGTCCGCGCTACGCCCGCCCGTCCGTCCGCTTCCGCACGATAGGCGGCAGGGCTTGCAAGCAACGAAGGAAGCAGGGAAAACCCACGCCTCGTGACGTCTCCGCCTCCCGTGCCCGGCCCGCTCGAAGAGACGATGTCCCGGGCCATGGACGCCCAGCGGAGGAGCGTCGTCGGGGCGGGCGCGGCGGTGCGGCTCGTCGGCGCGGCCCTGTTCCTGGCCATCAGCACCACGCTGTGGCTGGCCGGAGGCCGGGACTGGGGCGTGTACCCACCCGCGCTGGGGCTCTACGCCGCGGTCGCCGGCGTGCTGTTCATGCTCCGCCAGCGGCGCGTGGCCCGGGGCCTGGGCGCGGTGCAGTCCCTGGTGGACGTGGGGCTCGTGTACTGGCTTCAGTCCACGACCCTGCCCGTCTCGCCCTTTCCCGCGGGTGTGGCGGGCTTCAGCCTGGGCTTGTTCACGCTCGTCGTCGCCCTGAGCGGGCTGGGCATGCGAGGCACCGTCGTCTACGGCACCGCGCTGTTGTCCGCCATGGCCCAGGCGACGCTCATGCGGCAGGTGGACGTGGGCTGGGGCGCGGTGGCCATCGCCGTGGTGGCGCTGGTGCTGGTGGCCGTGGTGAGCCACTACGGCACCGGGCGGCTGCGCAACCTGGCGGTGACGCTCTCCCACCTGGAAGTGGACCGGGCGCTGGAGGCCCGCCGCTTCCAGGAAGTGGAGGAGGCGCGCCGCACGATTGAGCGCATGCTGGCGGACGCCCAGGCACAGAACGCCGAACTGCAGCGGCTTCAACGGGACAAGGAACAGCTGACCGAGTTCCTGGTCCACGACCTGCGCTCGCCCCTGTCGGCGCTGATGCTGTCCTTGTCGTGGATGGAGCAGGAGGTGCCCCAGCAGGGCATCCTCGGCGAGTCCGTCCGCACGGGACTGGCCGTCACCGCGCGGTTGGACCGGATGATTTCCGACCTCCTGGACGTGCCCCGTCTGGAGGAAGGCCGGCTGGAGCCGCAGCGGGCCACCTTCCCCGCCACGCGCATCGTGGAAGACGTGCGCCGCTCTCTGGAGGGCGTGGCCCGCGCGCGCAAGCTCACCCTGGACGCGGAGGTCCCCGTCCAACTGGAGCTGGAGGGCGACGCCGACCTGCTGGTCCGCGTCCTGGAGAACCTCACCACCAATGCCCTGCGCTACGCCCCGTCGGGCGGGAGGGTGCGCCTGGAAGCCGGCGCGGATGTGGACGGCCGCTGGCTCGCGGTGCGCAACGACGGCCCGCCCATCTCCGAAGAGGCGCGCGGGCGCATCTTCGACAAGTACGGGCAGGCCGACGCGGAGCGGGACAGCCGCCGTGGCTACGGCCTGGGGCTCTACTTCTGCCGGCTCGCCGCGGAGGCCCACGGCGGGCGGTTGGCGGTGGAGGACGCGCCCGGCTGGTCCACGTCCTTCGTGCTGCGGCTGCCGGCCTGAGCCTCAGCCGCTGCGCGCCTTCTTCTGGCGGCGCTTGAGGATGCGCGCAACCTGCGCGTTCGCGTTCGCCAGGACGGAGGGCGCGTCCAACGTGGTGAGCACCCCATCGCGCAGCACCGGCTGGCCGTCGATGAAGACGTGCGTCACGTCGCTGCCCCGCGCGGAGTGCACCAGCGGCACCAGCACGTCCTCGGGCGTGGGGCCCGCGTGCAAGCCACTGACGTCCACCACGGTGATGTCGGCGCGCTTGCCGGGCTCCAGCGAGCCCACCTCATCCTCCAGGCCCAGCGCCCGGGCGCCGTGCAGCGTGGCCATCTCCAGCACGCGCATGGGCGTCATCGCGCACGGCCCCACGCGCGGGTTGTGCATCACCGCGGCGAGCTTCATCTCGTAGAAGATGTCGAGCGTGTTGTTGCAGGGCGCGCCGTCCGCGCCCAGCGCCACCGCCACGCCGGCCTCCAGCAGCTCCGGCACCTTGGCGATGCCCGACGCCAGCTTGAGGTTGGAGCCGGGGCAGTGGCACACCACCGTGCGGGTGTCGCGCAGGATGTCCTGCTCCTCCTGGGACAGCCACACGCAGTGGGCCATCGTCACATGCGGGCCGGACATCCCCACCGTGTGGAAGAAGGCCACGTTGTCCTCGCCACCGGTGTACTGGCGGACCGCGTCCGTCTCCTTCGCGTTCTCACTGGCGTGGGTGTGGATGCGCAGGCCGTGCTCCTTGGCCAGTCGCGCCACCTCGCGCAACAGCTCCGGGGTGCAGGACAGCACGAAGCGCGGGGCGAAGGCGTAGCGCAGCCGGCCGTCGTGCGTGCCGTGCCAGCGCTCCTTCAGCGCCAGGCTCTCCCGCAGCGACTCCTCGGTGCTCTCGCGCAGGCCCGCGGGCACGCCCGCGCCCGCGTCCATCATCGCCTTGCCGCCCACCAGCCGGAAGCCGGAGTCCCGCGCCGACTCGAAGACGGCGTCGTAGTGGTACACGCTGCCCATATCGAGCGCCGCCGTGGCGCCCGAGCGGATGAGCTCCGCGAAGGTCAGGTCCGCCGAGGCCCGCATGGACGCGGCGTCGTGCGAGGCCTCGAAGGGCCAGATGCGCTCGCGGAGCCAGTCCAGCAGCTCCAGCCCGTCCGCGCGGCCACGGAAGAGCGTCTGACAGGCGTGGAGGTGGCCGTGGATGAGGCCCGGAAGCACCACCTTTCCCGTCACGTCCACCACCCGCCGGGTGCCGCGAGGCTTGAGGCCCCGGCCCACCTTGGCGATGCGGCCATCCTGGACGAGGACGTCCGCATCCACGAGCACCTCGCGCTCGCGGTTCATCGTTACAACCGTGCCACCAGTCAGGAGCAAATCCACGGCGTGCTCAGGCTCTCTCGCTAGAAGAAGTCTTTGGTGAAGGCATGCGGCAGCAGGCCTCCCAGGGTGTAGCGCGCCTCTCCGCCCTTCGGCGTCCGGCTGCGCACGGGCAGCTCCTGCCCGCCAAACTCGGCCATGACCTGCCGGCACATGCCGCACGGAGGACAGGGCTCGGGGGTGTCCACGACGATGGCCACGGCCACCGGCTGGGTGTGCCCCTGGGCCACGCCCGCTGCGAAGGCATTGCGCTCCGCGCAGACGGTGAGCCCGTAGGTGGCGTTCTCCACGTTGCAGCCGGCCACCACGGCGCCGTCCGCATAGAGGACGGCGGCCCCTACGGGGAACCGCGAATAGGGCACGTGGGCGCGCGCTCGCACGCGCGCGGCTTCCTCGAACAGGCGCTCCCAGGGAATCTCGTCCACCATGACGCCCTCCTACACAAAGCCGGATTGAGGTCCGTTACGAGCGGGCCGTGCCGCTCTGCACATCATCCAGGTGGCGCGCGATGGCCAGCTCGGACTCCACCGGCAGGTCCACGAAGCGGACCCGCGCCGCCGGACCGTTGGCGCCCGGGGCGACCTGGAGCACCTCGCCCTTCGCTTCCACCTCATCGGGAAGGATGGGCAGCCGGAAGCGCACTTCCACGCGCGTCCCCTGCTCCCAACCGGAGCCCTGCCAGGCGCAGCCGCCCAGGGACAGGTCCCCCTCATGCTGCTCGAAGTCCCCCGAGCTGCCTTCCCGGCGCACCTTCAGGCGCATGGGGACCCGGGGCGAATCCCGTCGGTCCTCGGCCTTGTCGCTCATCGAGTCGTTCCTCTCGGCCATCGCCGTTACCTCCCTGCCGCTCATGCTCGCGCCACCGCCAGTCATTGAAAACCCACGTGGGTCCTGGCCCGCGAGCCCATACCGTAGACGCGTGCCGCCGTCTCGTGCGAGGCGACGCCCACCCCTCCGACAGCCCTCTCCGCCATGACACGACGTCCCGTCACCCACGCATCATACGGGGGAACACGGGCCCGCGAGGCCGGGAAAATGGGGCCCCCAACCGTTCCAGGCGGGGCCACCTGGCGGATTGCCCGCGCCCCCCGCCCGGTGCTGGCCCCGTGATTCCTGGGGGTGGCGCTCAGGCTGGAACGCCCTGATCCCGGGACGCCCACCAGTCCTCGCCGTAGCTGATGAAGAGCTGCTCGCCGGGGTGGATGTCCCGCAGCGCGTGGTAGCAGAAGACGTCCCGGGTCGCCTCGCGGTGATAGGACGTGTTGGGCTCTCGGGCGTGGTTGTAGATCATCCCATACCCCAGCACGAGCGCCACCCACTCCCCCTCCCGGGGCACCTCGTGCTCGGCCCACTGGAGCAGGAAGACGTAGTCCTGGAGCTGGGGGTTCTGGGAGAGGGCACGCGGCAGCTTGAGGTAGTGGCATTCCTCGATGAGGGCGCCCGCCTTGATGAAGGCGTCGGTGAAGACGCCGTAGCCCCACTCGCACGGACGGACCTTCACGCCCGGATGGATGTACAGCGCCGCGCCCTGGTTCATGGCCCCCTGCTCCGCATGGCTCAGAGCTGAAGGATGGCGCCTTCCCGGTGCGGGGTGAAGCCACAAGTTGCCGCCGTGCTAATGGCGGAAGGGCGGGTCCGGACCACCTCTGTGCGACGGTGCGCCAGGCCGCTAGAGTGCGCGTCCGAAGTTCCTCCCCGCCCGCCCCCATCCCATCCAACGCGCGATGCGTGCGCGGCGGCCTGCCCTTGCCCTGACAACACCATGCTGACCGAATCCGGCGTTTCCGAAACAGCCCCCGTCTGCCCTGACCATGCTGGCGAACCATCCACGGGGACGTGTGAGCGGTGCGGGCGCTTCTTCTGCGCGAAGTGCCGAACAGCCCAGGCGGGTGTCTGCGCCGCCTGCTTCGCCCGGCAGGTCCAGGCACTGCCCTTCACCCGGGCCCGGACGCGGTGGGCGAGCGTGGCCCTGGTGGCGAGCGCGGTCCTCGCCGTCCCTGTCGCCATCCTCAACCTCTGGCTCTACCTGAGCTTCGACAATGGGAGCCCCAGCCTCGAGGACGCCGAGTCCTTCGACCAACTGAACGCGCTGCTCGCGCTCCCCGCCCTGCTGACGATGCTCGCCACCGTGGTCCTCTACCTGCGCTGGCTGCGCCTGAGTGTGAAGACCGCCAATGCCCTGGGCTTGAGCAACGAATCGACGGGCTGGGCCACGTTCTGCTGGTTCATTCCGTTCGCCAACCTCATCAAGCCGCTCGAGGTGGTGAGAGGCCTCTGGCAAGGCTTGGGCGGCCCCCCTGAGAGGCGGTCCATGCTCACGGCCTGGTGGGCGACGTGGATCCTCAGCAACATCATCAGCAACGTCGGCAACACCTTCGCCAGGGCGGATAGCACGAGCGCCACTTCGCTGTCCGTGTCGCTCCTCGCCGGGATTCTGTCAGAGGGCCTCTCCATCGCGGCGGCGGTGCTGTGCATCCGCGTCATCGCGGACATCGAGTCGCTGCTCGTGGCCCGCAGGGCGGAGGCGGAGGCGGCCATGACCGGCGCCCCCCCCTGAGGCGCCACGTGAAAGGAGCCCCGCGCCGCGCCCAGGCAGGGCATCGACGGGGGCTCCCAGGTCACCACACGGCTCGGCGCCCTACTCCACCCGCTCGCGGATGAGCGGACGGGCCGCGGGGGCCGCATCGCCGAACTGGTACGAGGCCAGCAGGCGCGCCTTCACGTTCTCCAGCGAGGCCGCGTCGTTGTAGTGCACGCGCACCACGGGCTCGCCCTGCTTCACGGCCTCGCCCGTCTTCTTCAGCAGCGTGAAGCCCACGGCCGGGTCGATCTTGCTGTCCGTCCGCTGCCGGCCCGCGCCCAGCGCCACCGCCGCCAAGCCCACGCCCTCCGTGTCGATGCCGGTGACGAACCCGTCCCGGGGCGCCACCACGTCCGTGGTGGACTTCGCCTGCGGCAGCAGGGAGTAGTCATCGATGGAGCGCGGGTCTCCGCCCTGCACCTGGACAATCTCCTTCAGCTTGCGCACCGCGCTGCCGTCCTCCACCACCTTGCGCAGCTTCTCGCGCGCCTCCTCCACCGTGGCGGCCTTCTTGCCCAGCACCAGCATCTCCGCCGTGAGGGCATACGTGACCTCGGTGTAGTCCTCCGGCGCGTTGCCGCGGAGCATGTCCACCGCCTCGATGACCTCCAGCGCGTTGCCCACCTTGCGGCCCAGCGGCTGGTCCATGTCGGTGAGCAGGGCCACGACCTTCTTCCCCATCTCCGCGCCCAAACCAATCATCGTCTTCGCCAGCGTGCGCGCGTCCTCGTCGCGCTTCATGAAGGCGCCGCTGCCCACCTTCACGTCCAGCACCAGCGCGTCGATGCCCTCCGCCAGCTTCTTGCTCATGATGGAGGACGCGATCAGCGGGATGCAGTCCACCGTCGCCGTCACGTCCCGCAGGGCGTAGAGCTTCTTGTCCGCCGGGGCCACCTGCGCCGTCTGGCCAATCAGGCAGCAGTTCACCTCGCGCACCAGCCGCCGGTACTCCGACGTCGGCAGGTTGACGTTGAAGCCGGGGATGGACTCCAGCTTGTCCAGCGTCCCACCCGTGTGCCCCAGGCCCCGGCCCGAAATCATGGGCACCGGAACCCCACACGCGGCGGCCAGCGGCGCCAGGCTGAGGGAGACCTTGTCACCCACCCCGCCCGTCGAATGCTTGTCCACCTTCACACCCGGCGTGTCGGACAGGTCCAGGACCTCGCCGGACTCCAGCATGGCGCGGGCCCAGGCGCCCAGCTCCCGGGAGTCCATGCCCCGGAAGAAGATGGCCATGCTCATGGCCGCCATCTGGTAGTCCGCCACCGTCCCCGCCGTATACGCCTCGATGAATGCACGGATGTCCGCCGGATCCAGCCGGCCGCCATCCCGCTTGGCCTTGATGAGTTCGTAGGGTTGCACGAGGCGAGCCCATAGCAGGAACCCACCCCTTCATGCACTCCGGGAAAGGGCGGGCATCTGGTAGATAGGCGCCTCATGATGCTCCGCCTCCACGTCCTTGCCCTCACCGCCCTCCTGTGCGCGTGCTCCAAGCAGAAGGAAGAAGCGCCCCCCTCCGGCGCCCAGACCCCCGCCGCCGGGAGGACGGAAAAGAAGGCCCTCCCCGTGGGGCTCGTCATCGACGTGGGCGGTCGCGGAGACCACTCCTTCAATGACGCGGCGCTCCGTGGCCTGGAACTGTGGGCCGCGGGCAAGCGCTACGAGGGCGGCAAGTATGTGGACGCCACCCCCGATGAGGTCCGCCAGTCCCTGCCGCCCCACCTGTCCTCGGACGCAGCCAGCTTCAAGTCGCTGGCCATCCAGCCCATCGTCCTGCAGAGCAAGGCCCAAGAGGACTACGTCCCCAATCTCCAGCTCCTGGTGGACCAGGGCGCCCGGCTCACCGTGGGCAATGGCTACATGCTGGCCAACGCGGTGCGTACCTCCGCCCAGGAAAACCCAAAGGCCCAGTTCCTGCTCATCGACAGTCAGGTGCTGGACGCGCAGGGCAAGCCCATGAAGCTGCCCAACGTGCGCACCGTCCTCTTCAAGGAGCAGGAGGGCAGCTTCCTCGTGGGCGCGCTGGCCGGGCTGGTGACGAAGACGAACAAGGTGGGCTTCGTGGGCGGCATCGAGGTCCCCCTCATCCAGCGCTTCGAGGTGGGCTACCGCGCGGGCGTGAAGACAACCAACGCCCAGGCGTCCCAGGCGCTCATGTCCGTCTACACGGGCAGCTTCAACAACATGGCCGCCGGCAAGCAGGTGGCGCAGGACCTCATCTCCAAGGGCGCGGACGTCCTCTTCCACGCCGCGGGCGCGGACGGCATCGGCGTCATCCAGGCGGTGAAGGAAGCGCGCGCCGCGGGCAAGAGCGTGTACGCCATTGGCGTGGACTCCGACCAGGCGCACGTGGCGCCGGACGCCATCCTCACGTCGATGATGAAGTACTCCGACCTGGCCGTGTACCAGGCGGCGAAGGACCTGGTGGACGGCACGTTCTCCGCGGGCGAGCAGGTGCTCGGCCTCAAGGAGAACGGCGTGGGTATGGCGCAGGTGCGGGTGGACTTCCCCGGCAAGGCGGAGGCGCTCCAGAAGGTGGAGGCGCTGCGCCAGCGCATCATCTCCGGGACGATCCAGGTCCCGGCCGTCCCGGCGGACCTCGCCTCCTTCCAGGCTGCCGCCCCCTGATTTCCCTCCAGAACATCCACAAGGCCTTCGGCACCTGCGTCTCGCTGGCGGACGCGTCGCTGGACGTGCACCGTGGCGAGCTGCTCGCCGTGGTGGGTGAGAATGGCGCGGGCAAGTCCAGCCTGATGAACGTCCTCTACGGGCTCTACCAGCCGGACGCGGGCGTGCTGTCACTGGACGGCCAGCCCGTGCGCTTCAAGAGCCCTCGGGACGCGATTGCGCGGGGCATCGGCATGGTGCACCAGCACTTCATGCTCGTGCCCACGCTGTCGGTGGCGGAGAACGTGGTGCTGGGCCGCGAGCCCACCCGCAACGGACTGCTGGACCTGGAGCGCGCGGTGCAGGAGGTGTCCGCCACCTGCGCCCGCTTCGGCTTCCAGTTGGAGCCCCGGGCACGTGTGGACACGCTCAGCGTGGGCTCGCAGCAGAAGGTGGAAATCGTCAAGGCGCTGCACCGCGGCGCCCAGGTCCTCATCCTCGACGAGCCCACCGCCGTCCTCACGCCGCAGGAATCCGACGAGCTGGCCCGGGTCATGCGCGGACTCGTCGCTCAGGGCCACACCGTGGTGCTCATCAGCCACAAGCTGAAGGAGGTGCTCGGCGTGGCGGACCGCATCGCCGTCATGCGCCGGGGCCGCTGCGTGGCGGAGGTCCGCGCCGCCGACACCACGGCCGAACAGCTCGCCGCGCTCATGGTGGGTGAAGGACAGCGCGCTCCGGCCGCCGCCACTTCCACCCCGGCCGTGTCCCAGGCCACCGGCGAGTCGCTGCTGGACGTACGAGGGCTCCAGGCCACCGGCGACAACGGGCGCCCTGCCCTGCGCGGCGTGGACCTGGAGGTGCGCGCGGGTGAAATCGTCGGCATCGCGGGCGTGGACGGCAACGGGCAGCGCGAGCTGGCGGAGGTCCTCACCGGCCTGCGCCCGCTGACGTCCGGAAGCGGCACGCTGCTGGGGGGGCCCTTGAGCGGTCTCACTCCAGCCCAGGCGCGGACGCGCGGCGTGGGACACATCCCCGAGGACCGGCTCCACCGCGCGGTGGTGAAGGCGCTCAGCGTGGAGGAGAACGTGGCCCTGGGCCGGCACACGCGGCCGCCCTTCGCGAAGGGCCCGTGGATTGATTTCAAGGGCCGCCGCGAGCGCACGCGCGAGCTGACCGTGGCCTACGACGTGCGGCCTCCCGACCCGGAAGTCGCTCTGCGGGCCCTGTCCGGGGGCAACCAGCAGAAGGTGGTGGTGGCGCGCGAGCTGGATGCGCGACCCCGGTTGCTGGTGGTGGTGCAGCCCACGCGCGGGCTGGACGTGGGCGCGGTGGCGCAGGTCCACGCGAAGCTGCGCGAGGCGCGCGACCAGGGCACGGGCGTGCTGCTGGTGTCACTCGATTTGGAAGAGGTGCTGGCCCTGTCGGACCGCGTCTATGTCTTCTTCGAAGGCCGCGTGACGGGCCACTTCCTCCGTCACGAGTTCGACGAGCGCGAGCTGGGACGGCGCATGCTGGGGACCACGGAGCCGGGCCATGCCTGAGCGCGTCAGACAGATGCTGCCGTCGGTGCTCTCCGTGCTGCTGGCGCTGGGCGTGTGCTGGGCGCTCATCGCGCTCACCATGGAGCCGGGCACCGCGACGGACGCCTATCTGCAGATGTTGTGGGGTGGCATCGGCAACTGGCCCGCGTACCTGGACGGCGCCGCGGCCACCGTCATCACCCGTCCGCTGGGCGAGTCCGCGATGAAGGCCGCGATTCTCACCCTCACCGGCCTGTCCGTGGCGGTGGCGTTCAAGGTGGGCCTGTTCAACATCGGCGCGCAGGGACAGATGCTGCTGGGCGCGCTGGCCGCCGCGGTGGTGGGCGCCCAGGTGTCACTGCCGGGCGTGCTGCACGTGCCCGCGGCCTTGCTGGGCGCGGCGCTCGCGGGCGCGGCGTGGGCAGGCATCGCCGGGCTGCTGCGCATCTACCGGGGCGTGCACGAGGTCATCTCCACCATCATGCTCAACTGGGTGGCGCTGAGCCTGGTGGACAACTGGCTGGTCGTGGGCCCGCTGCGCGGCGCGGCCGAAGGCGGCCAGTCCATCACCGGCACCGCCGAAATCCAGGCCACCGCGGTGCTGCCCCGGCTTCTGGGGGAAGGCTCGCGGCTCAACCTGGGCTTCCCGCTGGCGCTCGCCGCGGCGCTGGCGGTGTGGGTGTGGCTGACACGCACGCGCTCCGGCTTCGAGACGCGCGCGGTGGGCATGGGCGCCGAGGCCGCGCGCGCCGCGGGCATCCCCGTGGCCCGGCGCATGGGAATGGCCATGGCGCTCGCGGGGGCCATGGCGGGGCTGGCGGGCGCGGTGCTGGTGCTGGGGACGGAGGGGCGCTACCCCGGCACGTTGGGCGCGCCCTACGGCTTCGACGGCATCGCCATCGCGCTCATCGGCAACAACCACCCGCTGGGCGCCACCGTGTCCGCGCTCTTCTTCGGCGTGCTGCGCGCGGGCGGAACGCGCATGCAGCTACTGGGCGTGCACAAGAGCTTCCCCGAGCTCATCCAGGGCCTGGCGCTACTCTTCGTCGCCGGGCGCATGGTGTGGCTGGCGCTGCTGCGCCGGCGGAGCGTGGCGCCCGCTGCGTCGGCGGAGGTGCCCCGTGCTTGATGTCCTCCACTCGCTGCTGTTCTCCACCCTGGACGCGGCGCCGGCGCTCATCTTCGCCGCCCTGGGCGCGGTGCTCTCCGAGCGCGCGGGCGTGATTGCCGTGGGCATGGAGGGGATGATGCGCGTGGGCGCCTTCTGCGCGGCGGTGGCGGCGCTGACGATGCCCACGCCCCTGGCCGTCGTCATGGGCATGCTCGCGGGCGCGGCCCTGGCCGGCGTGCATGGCTTCCTGAGCATCCGCTGGCGCTCGGACCAGGTGGTGTCCGGCATCGCCCTCAACCTGGTGGCCCTGGCCGGCGGCACCTTCCTGCTGGAGTCGCTCTACGGCCCCAACGGCACGCCGCCCATCCAACAGCTCACCCGCTGGAACATCCCCGGGCTCGGCTCCGTGCCGGTGCTGGGCGCGCTGTCCGGGCACTCGGCGCCCACGTATCTGGCGCTGCTGCTGCCCTTCGCCTTCCAGGGCCTGCTGACCCGCACGCCCCTGGGCCTGCGGCTGCGCGCGGTGGGCGACAAGCCCCAGGCCGTGGCGACGCTGGGCCTGTCGGTACCGGGGCTGCGCTGGGGCGCGGTGCTGGGCAGCGGGCTGCTGGCGGGCCTGGGCGGCGCGGTGCTGTCCACCGCCGTGCTGGACCGCTTCGAACAGCACACCCCCGCGGGCCTGGGCTTCATGGCCCTGGCCGCCATGGTGTTCGGCCGGTGGACGCCCGTGGGCGCCTTCCTCGCCGCCACCTTCTTCGCCTTCGGTAACGCGCTGCGCATCGGCCTGGTGTCGAGCGCCCCCGGGCTGGTCGAGCTGATCCCCCAGGGCGTCCTCCTGGCCCTGCCCTATCTCCTCACGCTGGTGGTGCTGACCCTCCAGGGCCAGCGCAGCAGCGCCCCCGCCGCGCTCGGAACGCCCTACGAACAAGAGTCGCGCTGACACTTTGCGCGCAAGCGAGGTCATTTCACACCCGGGTGAAAATCGATTTCGGGTCGGGAGTGACCTCGCCTTTCGTTGGCCGGATTCCAGTTGAGATAACTTTCTCCAGTGTCGCAACGATTCAAACCCCTGACGTTACAGGGCTACCACCGTTGGAGGTGCAATGGGCGGCTCCGACGCGCCGGGACGAAGCGCGGCATGAGCCTCGCATAGACACAGCGCGGTATCGGATCACGTACCGGACTGGACGCAAGCGCCCGGGGGGGAGCTCCATCCAGGGCGAGAGGGGTCCGTAGGACGGCCTGGAACACCCGGGTGAAGTGAAGGCTCACCTGGTCACCATGTAGGGGTGGCGTGATGCTGGAGACGACGGAGACCGCGACGTATCGGCCCCGAGTTCTGGCCGTGGACGTGGAGTCGGGCGGCATGGAGCGGCTGTGCTCCATCCTCGCGCCGGCGGGTTATGACGTGCTGACCGCGAGCGGACTGGCGGCGGCCGCGGCGGCGCATCAATCCGCGGACCTGGTGCTGCTCGACGTGGAGCGCCCTGGCACGGACGGCCTCGCGACGTACCGGCGCCTTCAGGACGCGCTGGGAAGCCCGGCCCTCCCCGTGCTCATGCTGACGCCCAGCGCGGACCGGGAGACGCGCCGCGAGGTGCTCGAGGCGGGCGTGGATGATCTGCTCATCACGGAGCCCCTGGACCCGCTGGAGCTGAAGGTCCGCATCCACACGCTGCTGGAACTCAAGGCGCACCGCGAGCGCGGTGGCCAGCGCGCCGAAGCCCTCAAGGACCCGCGCGCCCGCTGGGTGGAGATGGAGCGGCTGGCCCGCGTGGGCACGCTGGCCGCGGACGTGGCGCAGAACCTGGGTCGCGTGGGCGAAGGCCTCCAGCGGGCGCTGGAGCACGTGCGCACGCGCGCGCTGCAGGGCCTGCCGCCAGACGCCGACGAGCTCAAGAAGCTGGGCGTGGCGGGCGAGCAGATGCGCCTGCACGGCCAGCACCTGCTGTCGCTGGGCACCACCAGTCCGAAGGACATCCAGCGCTTCGACCTGCGCGACCTCATCCCCGCGGTGGTGGAGCGGATGCGTGACGCCGGCCGCCTGGGCACCGCCGAGGTGAAGGTGCAGCTGCCGGACGAGGCCATCGCCGTCGTCTTCAACCGCCGCCAGCTGGAGCAGGTGCTGGTGGAGCTGCTGGCCAACGCGGTGGACGCTGTGGAGGACGTGACGGACCGCCCGCGTCGCATCCACGTGGGCGTGGAGCTGCCGGACATCTTCGGGGACTTCGGCCCGCGCCTGTACGTGAAGGACACGGGCATTGGCATCTTCGAGGACGAGCTGCAGGCCGTCTTCGAGCCCTACTACACGACGAAGGCGCCCGAGAAGGGCGCCGGGTTGGGCCTCACCGTCGCGCGCACCCTGGTGGAAGCCATGGGCGGCGCGGTGACGGTGCAGAGCCGCGTCAACCTGGGCAGCACCTTCACGGTGGAGCTGCCCGAGCAGACGTCGTCCTGGTAGCTAGAAGCGGTAGGCGACGCCGAAGAGCGCTTCCAGCGTGAACTCGGTGTCGTCGATGTCCGGGATGACGGCGGGCCCCAGCCGGACGTTGAAGGTGACGCCCAGCTGGCGGTTGACGAAGTACTCCAGGCCGCCGCCCACGAGGACAGGGAACACCGGACCGATTCCCTCGCCGAAGTAGACGTGGAAGGGGATGTCCAGGCCCAGGTTCACCATGACGGCGCTGCCGGCGGGGATGCCCACCACCAAGCCCACGGGCAGCGCCAGGCCCACGTCGGTGTCATGCCGGTTGAAGTAGAAGAACGGGCCCGGCTGGAAGGTGAGCGCCAGCGAGAAGTTGCGCTCCTTGACGAGCTGCAACCGCATCCACGCCTGGAGCTTGATGCCCGGGTCCGTGTAGCGGACCCAGCCCTCGCGGCCCCAGTTGAAGCTGAACTTGCCGCCGATGTCGAAGCGCTCCGAGCCACCGTGTAGCAGGCCCAGGGAGATGCCGGGCCAGCCAATCTGGCCATGGAAGGCGGTATTGCCCCGTCCCAGCGTTTCACCGGCGAGGACAGACCAACCCTGTCCCCCGCGCTGCGCCAGCGCGGTGGCGGGGAGGGCCAGGAAGCAAGCGAGGAGGACTCCGGGGAGCAGTCGCTTCACACGGTACCTTTCTGCGAGGGCCGCCGAGGAGGGCGGGCGGCGGGTGTGGTGCTGCGTCTCTAGACTCACGCCGGCTGCCCGCGCTCACGCGCGAGGCCGAGGAAAGCATCGATGAAGCGGGCCAGCCGGGACTCGGCGCGCGCACGGGCCTGAGCCAGGG
Organism: Myxococcus sp. NMCA1; assembly: GCF_026810205.1. NCBI lineage: Bacteria > Pseudomonadati > Myxococcota > Myxococcia > Myxococcales > Myxococcaceae > Myxococcus > Myxococcus sp. NMCA1. The sequence goes on from NZ_CP113950.1 coordinate 7,289,161, forward strand.
GCTCACCGTCGGCGAGCGTCTCCTTCAGCTCGAAGTAGTATTTGATTTTCGGCTCGGTGCCGGAGGGACGCAGCGTGACGCGGCCGCCGCTCTCCAGCTCGAGCGCGACCACGTTGGAGGGAGGCAGGCCCCGCTCGCCCTTCTTGTAGTCACTCACGGCGCGGACGGCGTCACCGCCGATGTGCTTCGGAGGCGAGGCACGGAACGCGTCCATGATGCCGCGGATGACCTGCGCGCCCGCCGCGCCGGGGAACGTGAAGTTGCGCTGCGCGCCCACGTACAGGCCATGCGCGCGCTGAATCTCCTCCAGGTAGCCCAGCACCGTGGTGCCGCGCGCCTGGCACCACGCCGCCAGGTCCGCCATGACGAGCGCCGAGCCCACGCCGTCCTTGTCGCGCGTCACCGTGCCCACGGTGTAGCCCAGCGCCTCCTCGTAACCGAAGACGAAGCGGGTGCCCTCGGCCTGCTCGCGCTCCAGCGCGCGGTTGGCGATCCACTTGAAGCCGGTGAGAACCTCGTCACACGCGGCGCCCAGCGAACGCGCGATGTCCCCCAGCTGCGCCGAGGAGACGATGGTGGTGACGACGTGTGGCTTCCCCTGCTTCGACCCCTGGGTGAGGACGTAGTGGCCCAACAGCACGCCCACCTCGTTGCCCGTCAGCAGCCGCAGCGCCCCATCCGCGTCGCGCGCCATGACGGCCAGCCGGTCCGCGTCCGGGTCATTGGCCAGCACCACGTCCGCCTTCACGCGCTCGGCGGTGGCGGTGGCCAGGTCCATGGCGCCCGGCTCCTCCGGGTTGGGGAAGCGCACGGTGGGGAAGCGGCCATCCGGCTGCTGCTGCTCGGCCACCGGGGTGACGCGCGGGAAGCCCGCCTCGCGCAGGGCCCGCACGGCCCAGTCGCCGCCCACGCCGTGCATGGCGGTGTAGACGATGGACAGCGAGTCGGAGCCCTTGCCCACCACGCGCAGCCCCAGGATGGCGCGCACGTAGGCATCGCCGATGGCCGCGGGCAAGTCCCGCCACAGGCCCTTGGCGCGGGCGTCGGCCGGGGTCAGCAGCGGCACGCGGTTGGCGGGCTCCACCCGGGCGATGGCGGAGGCAATGCCCGTGTCATGCGGCGGGATGATCTGCGCGCCGTTGCCCCAATAGACCTTGTAGCCATTGTACTCGGGCGGGTTGTGGCTGGCCGTCACCATGACGGCCGCGGCGGCGTTCAGGTGCAGCGCGGCGAAGGCCACCAGCGGCGTGGGCACCGGCTCCGGGAAGACGTGGGCGGGGATGCCCTCGGCGGCCAGCACCGCGGCGGTGTCCTCGGCCAGTTCGGCGCTCAGGTTGCGCGCGTCGCGGCCCACCACCACGCCCCGGGTGGCGACGTCCGGCACCTGCTCCTTGAGGTAGCGCGCCAGGCCCGCGGTGGTGCGGCGGATGACGGCGCGGTTCATCCGGTTGGGACCGGCGCCCAGCACGCCGCGCAGGCCCGCGGTGCCGAACTCCAGGTCCTGCGAGAAGCGGTCCTCCAGCTCGGCCCAGTCCGCCTTCGCCAGCAGCGCCGCCAGCTCCGCCGCGGTGGACGGGTCCGGGTCCGCCTGACGCCACGCCTCCGCCCGCTCCTTCAGTCCGGTGGTGTCCATGAGCCCTCGAAGCCTCGTGTAGCCGTTGAGGGCGCGCGAGGCACGGGGCTCGCACGCCGGTTGTTCAGGTGTAGTCGGTCAGCTTGCTGCGGGTGGCGCGGCCCTTTGGGCCGTCCTTGTTGCCCTGGCACGTCACGCAGAACTCCGCGTAGGGCATGGCGCGCAGCCTGCCGAGCGGAATCTCGTCGCCGCACTCCTCGCACTCGCCGTAGCCGTCCGGGTCCTCGCGCAGCTTGCCCAGCGCCTTGAGCACGCGGGCCAGCACGCCGTCCATGTTCCGGTTCCGGTTGGAGGCGATGGCCTGCATCATCTCGTTGAGCGGCTGCTCGTCCTCGTCGCCGCCGATGCGCGCGTCATCGGTGCGGTTGGGCTCGATTCTCGACGGCGTCTTCTCCGTCAGCTCCGAGTGGAGCGCGAGCAGCAGCGCCTGGAGTTCCTCTCGCTGTTTCGCGTTCACGGTGTCCGCCTCGGGTCAGTACTTCGAGGTGGAGGTCTGCCCGGAGACGATGGCCACCGACGCGGACGCGCCCAGGCGGTTGGCCCCCGCGCGCAGCATCTTCATCGCGTCCTCGGCGGAGCGGATGCCGCCGGACGCCTTCACGCCCACCGTGTCCCCCACCACCCGGCGCATCAGCGCCACGTCCGCCTCGGTGGCCCCGCCCGGACCGAAGCCCGTGGACGTCTTCACGAAGGCGGCGCCCGCGGCCTTGGAGAGCGAGCAGGCGATGACCTTCTCCTCGTCCGTCAGCAGGGCCGTCTCCAGGATGACCTTCACCGGCACGGGCCGGCTGGCATCCACCACCGCGGCGATGTCCTGGTGCACCAGCGCGTAGTCGTGCGCCTTGAGCGCGCCGACGTTCAGCACCATGTCGATTTCCCGCGCCCCGGCGCGGATGGACTCCCGGGCCTCGAAGGCCTTGGCGGACGGCAGCGAGGCGCCCAGCGGGAAGCCCACCACGGCGATGGGCAACGTGGACGTGCCGGCCAGCACCCGCGCCGCGGTGGCCACGTGCGTGCTGTTCACGCAGACGGTGGCGAAGCCGTACTGGCGGGCCTCCTCGGCCACCTTCACCACGTCCTCGGCGCGAGCCTCGGGCTTGAGCAGCGTGTGGTCGATGTACGGCGCGAGGTCCGCGTGGGAGCGCACCGTCTCCATGGCCACCCGGGCGGTGGACGGGCCCGACGCGGGAGCACTGCCCCCGGGCGTGTGCCCCTCCTTCCACGCCTCGAGCCGGCGGCGCGCCTGGTTGGCAATGTCCTCGACGAAATGGAAGAGGTCTTCGGAGTCGGACATGCCCGGCCCCTTAGCCCACTTCCAGTCCCTCGGGAAGCGCTCGCGGGAGAAGCTCGCATCATCCGATGCCCCTGGGTGCCAGGGGGGGGGACGGAGCGGTAGAGTCCGCCTCGTGATGTCCTTTGTCCGGTGGCTCGCACTCCTCGTCCTTCTCCTCGCCTCGATTCCAGGCCTGGCGCTGGCCCAATCGGCCGGCCAGCCGCTCACGGTGCATTTCTTCGACGTGGGACAGGGGGACGCCGCGCTCATCATCTCCCCCACCGGCAAGACGGTGCTCATCGACAGCGGCCCGCCCGACGCGCGACACCGCCTGGAGCAGCGGCTGCGCGAGCTGGTGAAGGAGCCGCTGGACCTCGCCATCCTCACGCACCCCCACCTGGACCACCTGGGCGGCATGTCCACCGCGCTGCGCTCGGTGGGGGCCCGGCGCTTCATGGACCCGGGCTTCGACCACCCGAGCGAGGCGTACCGCGACCTGCTCAACGTCGTGGGTGACGAAGTGGGCCAGGTGATGACGCCCGTTCCCAATCCCCAGGACCCGCGCTCCCTGGTCACCATCGGCCTGGGGGATGGCGCGGCCCTCACCGTGCTATGGCCGCGCGTGCCGGAAGACCCCTTCCTCACGGGCACCCGCTCGGACCCGAACTCCAACTCCATCGTCGCCAAGCTGACCTACGGCAAGACGGCCTTCCTCTTCACCGGGGACGCCGAACCGGACACCGAAGCCACGCTGCTGCGCAAGCCCATCAACCTCACCTCCACCGTGCTGAAGGTGGCCCACCACGGCGGGCGGCACTCGTCCACCGCGGACTTCCTGGCCGCGGTGAAGCCCCAGGCCGCCGTCATCTCCGTGGGCGCGAAGAATGACTACGGCCACCCTACCTCCGCGGTGCTGGAGCGCCTGCGCGCGGTGAAGGCCACCGTGTTCCGCACCGACCAGGACGGCGAGGTGGTGGCGACCAGCGACGGCAACGTCGTCTCCCTGCGCGCGGAGAAGCGCGGAGGGGCGTCGGAGCTGGTTCCCGGAGGACTGAAGCCGGGCCCGGTCGCGCTCGGGCCCATCACCCGGGGAACGCGCCGGACCAGCACGCCCCGTGGGCGCGGCGCCGCGTCCGCCCCGGCGGAGGCCCCCGGCACCGACACCACGCAACGCGGCGCGGACGCGTCCCGATACTTCAGCCTCAAGGGCAGCAAGGTGTTTCACAAAGAGAGCTGCCGGACCCTGAAGCGCTCCAAGTCGGACCGCACCGCCTATTCGAGCCGCGCCGAAGCCATGCGCGAGCGCCGCCCCGCCGAGGACTGCCATCCATGAGCTTCCGCCCGCGCTTCGTCCTCGCCGTCCTGCTGGCTCTGGCGGCCTGCAAGGAACCGCCGCCACCTCCCCCGCAGCCGACGGTCACGCGCCCGGCGGAGCCCCCTCGGCGCTACTTCGGTGGCACCCCGGACGGGAAGCTCCACGTCTACTTCTTCGACGTGGGCCAGGGCGACGCCGCGCTCATCGTGTCGCCAGACGGGTATACGGCGCTGGTGGACACAGGCCCCGCTTCCGCGGCGGAGCACCTGGTGAACCGGCTGCCCGAGCTGCTCACGCAGCGGCTGGACCTGGTGGTGCTCACCCACCCGCATTCGGACCACCATGGCGCGCTGGAGCCGGTGCTGAAGCGCGTGGGCGCCAGGCAACTGCTGGAGCCGCAGCTGGGCGCCACGCCCAAGGCCTATGACGCCCTGCTCGGCGCCGTGGCCAGCCAGGGCGTGGAGTTCATCTCTCCGTCCCCCTCCCCCGCTACGCCCAACGCGCTCCAGCGGCTGCCCCTGGGCGCGGGCGTGTCCCTCACGGTACTGTGGCCGCGCGCGCCCACCGAGCCGCTGCTCGACGTGCCCGAGGCCGCGCTGGAGGCCAACTCCGTCATCCTCCGGCTCACCTATGGGGACACCGCGGTGCTCTTCATGGCGGACGCGCATGCCCGGACGGTGGACCACCTGCTGGCGCGCAATGCCCCCATGCAGGCCACGCTGCTCAAGGTGGCCGCGCACGGCACCGAAGGGCCCACCACCGCCGCCTTCCTGTCGGCGGTGGGGCCTCGCGCCGCCGTCATCTCCGCGGGCGAAGGCAACCTGATTGGCGCTCCCGCGCCGGCCACGCTCAAGCAGTTGGAGGCCACCGGCGCGCAGGTGTTCCGCACCGACCTGCACGGCGAGGTGCAGGTGGTGAGCGACGGGAAGACGCTCGTCGTCACGCCGCAGCGGCTGTCCGCCGGCGTCCCGGAAGACACGCGCTACAGCTACCTGGGCCTGGGCACGCCCATGCCCCGGGACGCCGCGCTCGCGGGGGACCCCCGGCGTTCGACGGGCCGCTCCGGCACGCGTGACGCCTCGGGCAAGCAGCCCACGGGGAAGATGTACACCCTGAGCCTCGACGACCCGACAGACGAAGGGGCTCCCTCTCGCGCGGGCTCTCGCTCGCGAAGCGGGTCCTCCGATTCAGGCGCCGTGAAGGTGGGGACCTACGTCGGCAGCGTCCGCAGCGACGTGTTCCACAGGCCCACCTGCCGCAACGTCGTGAAGATCAAGTCATCGAACCTGGTGACCTTCTCCAGCCGGGAAGAGGCCTCGCGTGGACGGCGGCCCGCCCGGGACTGCAACCCCTGAGGAGCCACGCCCCATGACGACCCGGGCCACGCTGGACCGCATCGAAGACGACATCGCCGTGTTGGTGGTGGAGGGCCGTGAGGTGACGCGCCCCCTGAGCGAGCTGCCCGAGGGCATCCGCGAGGGCGACGTGCTCGACCTCGACACCCTGGAGGTGGACCGGGAGGCCACCGAGGCCCTGCGCGAGGAGGTGCGCAGGGCCCGCGAGAAGGCGACACGCGGCAAGAAGCCGCCGCCGGCCGGGAGCTTCGACCTCTAGACGGCTACATCGACTTGGAGAGGACCAGCGGAATCTCCAGGTCCACGTCCTCGCCAGCGAAGGCGGAGAAGACCATCCCCTTCGCGCGGTCGCGGATGCAGGTGCCCACCGGGCTGTTGCGGTTCAGGTCCTTGCGGTCGAACGTGGCCGCCTTCACCGTGCCCGAGCTGCCCACGGTGGCCGTCAGCGTCACCTTGCCGCCCTTGAAGGACGGGTTCTTCCGCAGCTCGGCCTCCACGCAGTCCCGGAAGGCGGGCTGCGCCTTCGCCAGGACGCGCTCCACCTCTTCATCGGACGGGCCGCCGACGTCCTCGGTGTCGGCGGCGGCCACTTCCTCGCCGCTGCGCACCGCCGGGTCCACGTCCTTCTTGTCCGGGTCCACGTAGACGGCCTCCAGCGCCCCCTTGGACGGCGCCGCGGCGGCCTCCGGGTCCGCCACCCCGCCGGTACCGGCGGGCGCGGTGGCCGGACGATTGCCCTCCGAGGGGGGCACCGGGCGCTTGCCCTCGGCCGGCGGCTTGGAGGGCGCGGGCGGCGGCGCACGGCCCATCAGCTTGTCGCGCAGCGCGCCCACGCCTTCCGACGAGAAGACGGGCTGCTCCACCGCGTTGCCGCTGGCATCCACTGTCTGCACGCGCAGCGGCACCACGCCCAGCGTCTCTGACAGGACATACGCCAGGCCCAGCGGGACGATGAGCAGCAGCAACGCGAAGACGGCGTACTTCCAGGCGGGGTTGCGGCGCGTGACACCCGACTTCTTGGCGAAGTGGCGCGTGTCCTCCACGGCCTTGCCTTCGTCGTCGTCCTCGCCGCCGCCCAGCGCGGCCCGCGGATCCTCGGGGTACGGCACTCCGTTGTCGTCCTGGGGCTCCGCGTCGTCACCGCCGTTGCGGTTGCCCGGCAGGTCCAGGTCGGAGAACAGCGCGTCGTCCAGCGGCGCGGCTGCGGCGGCCTGGGGCTGCGGCTGCTGCGCGCGGCGGGTCACCTGGGCCTGCTGCTGGGGCTGCTGCTGCGCGCGCGGCAAGGGGTCGCCGTAATAGGTGTTGTCCGGCGCTTCGTCTTCCTCGTCCGGCCAGGGCTGCTCGGGCTCGGCGTGCCGCGGCTCGGGCTCTGGAATGAAGGCCTGCGGTTCCGGCTCCCGGCGCGCGGGCGCGCCGCGCGCGGGGCGTGCGGGCTCCGGCGGAGGCGGCGCGGCGATGGCGGGCGGCGGCGGGGGCGGCTCGGCGGCGGGCGGAGGCTCGAAGAGGCCGGCCAGTTCGGGGATGTCCGAACCGCGCTTCCAGTCCGCCATGCCCTGCTGCCAGAAGAAGCTGCGGCCATTCACGGTGTTGGTGGCCACCAGTTCGCGGAGGGCGCCCTCGTCCAGCGGGCCCTCCTGCTTGTTGCGCACCATGACGAACCAGGGCGAACCCGTGGCCTTCATGGGCGCGGCGCGCGTGGGCTCATCGTCCCAGGGCGTCTGCAAGGCGGCCGCGGGCGCCTTCGCCACCGGGGCGGCCGCGATGGGCGCGCTGATGACGGCCGCCGGGGCGGCGCTCGCTTCAGGCTCCGCCAGGGAACGCTCCTGGGCGCGGATGCGTTCCACGTCCGCCAGGGACACCACGCGGGTGTTCTCTTCCTCGGCGGGCCCTTCGACGGTGATGACGTTCTGGCAGTTCTTGCAGCGGACCTTGACCGTCTTGCCGCGGACCTTTTCGTCCGCAATGGAATACCGCTTCTGGCAATTGTCGCAGGTAAAGTTCAAGAGGGGCGTCCAGCTTCCGGGGGAAAACGCGGGCGGGATGCTACCGCTAGAAATCTCCGGCGCAAACCACAGGTTGACTCTGTCTTGCGGCCCAACTATTGAGCCGCCCTCCCCCCTGTCTTCACTCGCCTTTTACACAAGGTGGCGAATGCCGGCGAAGGACCTCGGAACAAAACACGTCTGCTTCAAGTGCCAGACGAAGTTCTACGACATGAAGAAGCCGGACCCGATCTGCCCGAAGTGTGGGGCGGATCAACGGGAGAGCCCGGCGCTCAAGCCACAGCCCGAGGGAAGGCGCGGCCGTCTCGCCGCCGCCCCGAAGGTCATTGAGCCTATCGAACCGGAGGAACCCACCGGTCGCGGCGAAGAAGAGGAGGAGGAGCTGGACTCCTTCGACGACGACGAGGCGGCGGGAGGCGAAAGCGAAGAGGACGAAATCTAGGTTCGCAAGCAACGAGGGGCTCCACGGCGCAAGCTGGGAGCCCCTTCGCTATTCAGGCCATGGCGCTCGCGCCCGGACGGCCTGGCTTCAGTTGGACGAGACGGGCGTCAGCTCCACCAGCGCACGGCGGAGCTGCTCGTACAGGGTCGGCCCCATCTCCTGCATGCCGATGGGCCGGACCGCCGCCTTGCGGGGCGCCTCCAGGCCGCGCATGCCGTTACTCGGGAATGCTTGCTTCTTTGGCTGCTGCTGCATGACTCGGCCCCCTCTTCTCGGTCGTGGCTTCTGCCGTCCGTATAACAATTTTTCCGCAGGAACGGAAACCCCAATCGATTCGCGGCTTCTCAACCTTTTAGACGTCGAGCGCCGGAATCCTTCAGGGAGACGGCCTGGCGGGCTACTTCAGGTCAGCCACCGGCCACTCCGCGTCCACCTGGACGCGCTCGCCGGCGCGAACCGTCACGGTGCGGGCTTGTTCTGGAAGCCGCTCGTGCCAGAGGACCAGGGTGTGGGTGCCCTCGGGGACCTCCAGTTGGAAGCGCCCATCCGCGCCGCTGGTCGCGAAGTACCCATGGTTGAAGATGCGCACGCGCGCGCGCATCCAGGGATGGATGTCGCAGTGGATGGGGACTTCGCCCGGCTCGGTGGGCAACTGCCGCTTCACCGTCATTCCCTCCAGCGGCATGGCCACGTTGAAGAAGGCGCGGTTGGTTCCAGAGGCGGCGCGAACGTTGTGGACCAACGGGTCCGAGTTCCGAATGACCAGGGTGCTTCCAGTGCGAGCAGCGAGCACGGGCGGGTCATAGACGCACTGCTTCTGGTCCAGCACGGGCTCCGGCGCGGCGCGGCTGGACGCGGGCAGCGCGTGGCCGTCTCTAAGGGAAACCACGGTGTGGGCCAACGCGCCCTCGCTGCCCACCACGAGCGTGCGCTCCTCCGTCTCCTCGCCGCACACGGAGACGACAGTGCCGATAGTGGGCTGGCGGGCGGGCGATGGGGGCGTGCCGGCAAGACGGACGCGCCCCTCGATGACACCCCACTTCGTGTTCGTGGCGGCGGGCGCTACGGCCGGCGCGGTGGTGGTGGCGGGCGGCGGGGACGCGGACTCCTTGCAGGCGGGAGCGAGCGCGAAGAGAACGATGACGAAGGATGGACGAAGCACGCGCTCCGGTCTAACGGGTGCGTGAAGCTGTTTCAAATGCAGCATGGCAGCAAGGGCCACGAGGGATGACTCATGGCCCATTTGGACGTTGGACCCTCATTATCCTTGTTGGTACAAGAACTAGGCCGTTGCCGTACACGGTGCGGCCCTGTGGGAGGCAGCAACTTTGCGGGAGAAATTGAAAGCGCTGGCGGAGCTGCAGAACGTGGACCTCGAGGTCGCCTCGCTCCGGAAGGCCGCGGACGTTCACCCCCGTCAGATTGCCGAGTTGGAGCGGGAACTGGGTGTGGCCCGCAGCGCCATCGAGGCGGAACGGGCACGCGTCTCCGACATGGAGAAGCAGAAGGCCCAGCTCGAACAGAACATCACGGACGAGAAGGACAAGGTGAAGAAGTGGGAGACGCGGCTCAGCGAGCAGCGTTCCACCCGCGAGTACTCCGCCCTGGCCCGTGAAATCGACATCGCCAAGAAGGCCAATCTGACGATGGCGGAGGAGCTGGCGGAGCTGACGAAGCAGCTCGGCGGCGCTCGCGAGGCCATCAAGGGCAAGGAGGCCGACTACGCGACGAAGCAGCAGGGCCTTTCCGGCCGGATGACGGAGCTGCGCGGCAAGCTGGGCGAGGCCGAGTCGCAGGTGAAGGGACTGGAAGGCCGTCGCTCGGAAGTCGCGTCGGGCGTGGATGCCACCCTGCTGCGCCGCTACGAGGCGGTGCGCAAGAAGAAGCTGCCCGCCATGGTCGGCGTGGTCGCCGGCACCTGCCAGGGCTGCAACATGAACGTGCCCCCGCAGCTCTACAACCAGCTTCGCACCGGGCTGGGCACGGACATCTGTCCTTCGTGCAACCGCATCATCTACGCGGTGGAAGCGCTGCAGGAAACCCCAGCGGCGGCGAAGTAGCGGCGCGGCTTCGTGGACATGCCCGCGCCGTCCATCATCGACATCCTCCGCCACATCGCGCGTGAGGAGCCGTTGCAAGGGACGGTGCGAGAGTTCCGGGGCCTCACCCGGGAGCACCTCGGGCAGCTCATCGAGGAGGCCGCGCAGCGGCTCGGCGGGATGCTGCCGACCTCCGCCGCGGCGACTCCGGGCTCGCAGGAAACGCCTGGGGCCGTGAGCCCGCCGGTGGATGCGGCGCCTGCTTCCGAATCGCATCCGCGGCTGCGCGTCTATTCGGACGGCGCGGCCCGGGGCAATCCAGGGCCCGCGGGCGCGGGCGCGGTGCTGATGGACCCCTCGGGCAACGTGGTGGCCCGGTTGGGGCGATTCCTGGGGCATCAGACGAACAACAGCGCGGAGTACATGGGCCTGCTGCTGGGCCTGAAGCACGCGCAGTCCCTGGGCGCGCGCGAGGTGGAAGTCTTCGCGGACAGCGAGCTGCTGATTCGTCAGCTCGGCGGGCGCTACCAGGTGAAGAGCCCGACGCTGAAGCCGCTGTATGAAGAGGCGCGGAAGCTGCTCAAGGGATTCACCAAGGTGAAGCTGCACCATGTCCCCCGCGCGCAGAACGCCGAGGCGGATGAGATGAGCAACCGCGCCATTGATGAGCGGCTGTAGTCCTTCCAGTACGGACATCAGGGGGAGTGGTGACTGCCAACAAGCGCCTGTGGTTCATCCGTGCGGGCCGCGATGCCGCGTTCTTCGATGCCTTCCGGACGGAGGGGTACGTCGGCATTGGCTGGGACAAGCTCGGCCAGCTCGCGCCGGACGTGAGCGCGGACGAGCTCGACGCCCGGTTCGCCAAGGCCTACCCGGAGGACAAGGAAGGCACTCGGAGGGTCTGGGCCGCGCAGGTCCGCCGGTTCATGCGCGATGTTGAGCAAGGCGACAGCGCGGTGACCTATGACCCGAACGAGCGCATCTACCTCCTGGGGCGCATCGAATCGAACGTCGAGAACCACGCCGGGCCGCCTCCGCTGGTCCGACGCGTTCGCTGGACGCACCACGTGCTGCGAAACCAGTTGAGCGCGGCGACTCGCAATGGCCTCGGGTCCATCGCCACATTGTTCCGGCCCAACGCGGAAGCCACCACGGAACTCTGGGCGCAAGCCGTGGAACTGGAACGTCCCGTGGCGTCCCTGCCGCCCACGTCGGCCCCCACCGTGGACAGCGACGAGGGCACCGAAGCGGTGCTCCGGGAGGAGCAGTTCGAGAAGGCGGAGCAGTTCATCGAGGACCGTATCGCGAGACTGAACTGGAGCGAGATGCAGGAACTCGTCGCAGGCATCCTCCGCGCCATGGGTTATCGCACGCGCGTCACCGCGCCTGGCGCGGACCGGGGTGTCGACATCTTCGCTTCACCCGACGGCCTGGGCCTCCAGGAACCCCGCATCTTCTGTGAGGTGAAGCACCGCGTGGGAGAGTCCATGGATTCACAATCCATTCGCGCCTTTCTCGGGGGCCGCAAGCAGGGCGACCGGTGCCTCTACGTCAGCACAGGCGGCTTTACCAAGGATGCGCGTTATGAAGCGGACCGCTCCTCGGTTCCGCTTCGACTCCTCACCCTCTCCGACCTTCGTGAGCTTCTGGTCGAGCAGTATGAGAACCTCGACGCGGAGACGCGGGCGCTGGTCCCCCTGAAGAAGCTTTACTGGCCCGTCGGGTAGTCGAAGGGCGGGGCGTCAGTCCCACGCAATCTGGTCGAAGGTAGCGCGCAGTTTCGCACCTCGGGCTGGGTGCAGGTGTGCAACCCAGGCGATGCGGCCCAGCAGGTGCGCGCGGAAGTCGGGATGCCCCTCGGTGTTCTGGCTCGCGTGGCCTCGCGTGCGGCACAGGTGGAGAATGGCCTTCAGCCGCTCGTAGTCCACACGGCGAACCGAAGGATGCTCATTCACCACCACGCCCGCGAGCCGCTGCTGGGTACTCCGGTGCATCACCCGCGTCTTCCCTGTGCGTGGCGTGAAGCCCTCCTCGCGGAGAATCTGGCTCACGTAGCGCAGCAACTTGTGCGTGCGCCGGGCCAATGCGTCACCACCCGAGAACGCCAGGTCATCCGCGTAGCGCGTGTACTTCGCGCCCATCGCAGCAGCGAGCGCCGACAGCCGGACATCGAGCCGGTACGCCGCGAGGTTGGCCAGCGCGGGTGACGTGGGCGCCCCCTGGGGCAGGTGACGCGATTCGAGCCTCCGCCCCAGACGCCAGCGCGCGCTCGCCGCGGCGAGTGAATCCGGCCGCTGCGCCTGCGACACCACCGCGCTGGGTGTACGGTTCGTGCAGAGTCCCGCGAGCGCGCTCACCACGCCGTCCGGATAGCCCGCCGTGCGGAACACCGCCCAGATTCGCGCGGGCCGCACGGAGAAGAAGAAGTCCTCAAGGTCCACCCGGACCACCACGGCCTGCCGTGCGTGGGGCTCAGCGAAGCTGCGGACACTCCGACCCGCGACGAAGCCATGCGCCGCGTCGTGCGGCGGGATGTGGGCCAGGATGCCGTGCAGCAGCTTCCGCTGAACCAGCGACAGGTCCAATCCCGGTCGTTCCAACAGGCGCTCTCCGCCGCTGCGCTTCGGAATCCAGGTGTACCGATACCGCCGCCACCGTCCTGGCGAGGACGTGCGCTCGATGCCCGGTACATCCGCCAGCCAGTCCAACTGCGCCACTGTTACGCCCAACCATGCCGCGAGATCGGCTTGAGTCGGCAGCTCTGGCACGGGCCACGGCTGCCGCGCCATCCGCGGCTCGGAAGCAATCCAGCGCACGATGCGCGCACGTGCCGAAGGCTCTGTGAAGCCCCGCACGAACGCGGGACGCGAAGCCAACAGGTCCCCGAGCAACTCCATCCGCGCATGCGGCGGACGCGGGAAGAAGATCATCGCGCTGCGAGCCAGGGACGCCACCCAGTGCGCCCGTCCTCCGACGACCTCCGTGCCCCTTTCAACGAGCCCCTTCAGCGTCCAGGGTCCCGCGAGGAACGCGGACGCGAGCGCCTGAGCCACGACACGCCGCTCGCTCATCTTCCACACTCACGCCATGCGGCGGCGTGGCCCCACCTGTCGTGTCTTGCGTGGCCCGGACCGCGGCTTGCCGCGGAGACGGCCGCGCTTGACGGTGTGCTCCTGATGAGTTGTCCCCGGGGGTGCCCCGGAGAGGCAGCGGACCGCAGCTTCACGGACCGGCTACCCGCTGGGTGTCCAAACCGCCGCATGGCCCTCCGACGGTACACGTCGCACTTTCAAAAAGAAAATGCCGTGCACGCACGCCACTTGTGCCGCGAGCGAACGGTGATTGAGTTGCGCCCGTGACGGCTTCCACCGAGACCCAGCGGACCATTCAAGCGGTCTGGAGAATCGAGTCAGCCCGCCTCATCGCGGGCCTCGCACGGATGGTGCGCGACGTGGGCCGCGCGGAGGAACTCGCACAGGACGCGCTCGTCGCCGCGCTCGAGAAATGGCCAGAGTCGGGCGTCCCGGACAACCCGGGCGCGTGGCTCATGGCCACCGCCAAGCGCCGTGCCATCGACGAACTGCGGCGGGACAAGCTCCTCGAGCGCAAGCACGAGGAACTCGGTCACGAACTGGAGTCACTGCAAGGCTCGACCGCGCCGGACCTCGACGCCGCGCTCGACGACGTCGTGGGCGATGACCTGCTGCGCTTGATGTTCGTCTCCTGCCACCCCGTGCTCTCGAAGGAGACACGGGTAGCGCTCACGCTCCGGCTGCTCGGAGGCCTGACGACCGAGGAGATTGCACGCGCCTTCCTCGTCCCCGTCCCCACCGTGGCCCAGCGCATCGTCCGGGCCAAGCGCATGCTCGCGGAGGCACACGTCCCCTTCGAAGTCCCCGAAGGCGGGGAACTGGCCGCCCGACTGTCGACCGTGCTGGAGGTCATCTACCTCGTCTTCAACGAAGGCTACGCGGCGACGGCTGGCGACGACTGGATGCGCCCCGCGCTCTGCGAGGACGCCCTGCGCCTGGGCCGAATCCTGGCGGGACTCGCACCGAAGGAGCCCGAGGTCCATGGTCTCGTCGCGTTGATGGAGATTCAGTCGTCACGCGCACGAGCGCGCGTCGGGCCGAAGGGCGAGCCCGTCCTCCTGCTGGAGCAGAACCGAGCCCTCTGGGACCATCTCCTCATCCGCCGGGGCCTCGCGGCGCTCGAACGCGCCGAGGCGCTGGGAGGCGCCCAGGGCCCCTATGCGCTCCAGGCCGCCATCGCCGCGTGCCACGGCCGCGCCCGCACGGCCGAGGCGACGGACTGGGCACGCATCGCCGCTCTCTACGACACGCTGGCGCAGGTCGTCCCCTCCCCTGTCGTGGAGCTCAATCGGGCGGTCGCCCATTCCATGGCGTTCGGCCCGGAGGCGGGACTGCCCCTCGTGGACGCGTTGACCTCGGAGCCGTCACTCCAGGGCTACCACCTGCTGCCCAGCGTCCGCGGAGACCTGCTCGGCAAGCTGGGCCGCCTCGACGAGGCCCGCGCGGAGTTCGAGCAGGCCGCCGCCCTCACGGCGAACACGCGAGAACGCGCTCTGCTCCTCGAACGGGCCGCCGCGTGCGCGCGCGGAACCGGACGTTCTTGAGGTCGGCGGACGCCCCTACCCACCTCCCGGAGTGGACCGCCCCTGCCCGGCTGTTGTAAGCGCAAGGTGCCGGAGCGGCCCGGGTGAACGCCGGTCACCGCAGTCATGGGTGGCGGGAGGAAAGTCCGAGCTCCAGAGGGCAGGGTGCTGGCTAACGGCCAGTCGAGGCGACTCGCAGGAAAGTGCCACAGAAAACAGACCGCCCGTTCCGCAAGGGGCGGGTAAGGGTGAAACGGTGCGGTAAGAGCGCACCGCGTCCGGGGTGACTCGGACGGCTCGGTAAACCCCACCTGGAGCAAGAGCCAATAGGAGCGCGTCCTCGCCGTACGGAGGACAGGGATTGCCCGTCCCATGCGTTCGGGTTGCTCGCTGATGAGGCCCCTGGGCAACCAGGGCCCTAGATGAATGTTCACCGCCCATCCCGAAAGGGGTGGGAACAGAACTCGGCTTACACGGCCGCTCCGGCGTTTTCCCTCTGAAGTCAGCGCGTGGACCCCCTCCTCGGCGTGGGAACTGCGGTTCTCCACGATGGAGGGGCTTTGCTTCACGGGCCTAGTGTCTCCGGCATGCAAATGCAAACCGGTAGGCACTGGCAACGAAGCGTCCTGGCGGCAGTCGCAGTCCTGGTCCTGTCCGCCTGCAACGTGGGCGACGAGCACGAGGAGCCCCTGGAACTGGGCAGCAGCGAAGCGGAGCTCTCCTGTCAGGTGAGCCAGCAGTGCGCGAATGGCACGTCCATCACCTGCGGCTCCGCGAGCGGCATCTGTACCTCCGGCGCTGACAACGGAGGCTGGGTGGAGTGCAACGGGAGCCGGACCTACTGTCCGACGACGACGCCGTGTACCTGCGAGAGCACGCAGCGCACATCCCAGGGCTATGCCTCCAGCTTCAACTGCCCGGCCGCATGGTCCCTGGCGGAGGAAAACGCGTTGGCCCTCGCCGAACAGGCGTGTCCACGGGGGCTCTGCAACGTCGTCACGACGCAGGGCACCTGCACCCGCGTCAACACCACCACGATGAGGGCCGGGTACACCGTCACCTACTCCTGCATGGGGCCCCCGAACTGCCAGTAGCCGGCAGCCCCCAGGTGCCCGCTCAGGCGCGACTCAACGCGCCACGGGCACCTGGCCCAGCAGGATGCGGTCCTTGCCGTCGTTGCGCACGGCGTTCGGGTTGAGGATGCGCAGCCGGGAGTCCGTGCGCGGCTCCCAGAACCCCAGCCAGATGTTCAGCGCGCGGGCCGTCGAGCCGGGCGGCACGTAGATGGGGAACTCGTCCTTCACCGTCTCGCCGGGCTTCCACTGCGACGTGGGCAGCATGCCACCCGCGGGCTTGTGGTCCACGTTGATGCGCTCGGCGCGGCCGTCCGCGTCCTCCACGTGGACGAAGATGAGGTAGTCGTCGTCCATGGGTTGGAGCACCTTGAAGTAGAGCGCCACCTTCGCCTGGTCTCCGGGCGTCAGCCGCCCGGGCTCCACCGTGGCCCCCACCAGCTCCACCTTGCCGCCCAGGTTGGCGCCGCTCTTCACGGACAGCGGGGGCACCTGGGTGACGGTGGCCGCGCGCCGCTCCTGCGCGCTGGCGCCGCCGGGCGCCTCCACGATGCAGGCGCTGCCGAGCAGCAGGAGCGACGGGAGCAGGACACAAGAGGGCTTGAGACGCATCACGACTGGGTTCTACCCGGCCACGGGCGCTGCATCCACCGGCGCGTTGGTGTATGCGAACCCGCGCACATGAAGACGCCCAACGCCCTCGACGCCCTGACCGCGCAGGTGCCGCCCGCCCCCTCTCCCGCTCCCACCCCGGGCGGGGGTTCCACGCAGCCGGGCACCGGTACGCCCCCCCCGGACAGCTCCCCCGCGGGCGACGTCGTCGGCATTGGCGCCGCCGCCCTCTTCGTCCTGCTGATGGTGCTGGCCGCCCGGAAGCTGTTCTTCCGCAAGCGCCCCGAGGAGAAGAAGCCCCCCACCGTCCCTCCCGCGGCCGAAAAGCCCGCCCTCCCCGCCGAGCAGCCCCGGCTGCGCGTGGAGCTGCCCCCCTCCGAGGCGGAGGCCGCCCGGCTCCGCGAGGCCGAGGCCGCCCACGACCGCGCCGAGGCCCTGGCCCGCCAGCGCACCGAGGCCGCCCAGGCCGCCCGCACCGCCACGGACGCCGCCGAGCGCGCCCGGCTGGAGGCGGAGGCCCGCGACCTCAAGGAGCGCGAGGAGGAAGAGAAGCGCGCCGAGTACCGCGCCAAGAAGGCCGCGGATGACGAGGCCCGGGAGCGCCGCAAGCGCGAGCAGGTCGAAGCCCAGCGGCTGATGGAGGAGGAGCGCGCCCGCGAGGCCGCCGCCGCCGAGGAAGCCCGCCGCGCCGAGGAGGCCGCCGCGCGCGCCAAGGTGGAGGCCGAGGCCGGCCGCACCCTGGCCCAGGGCCTGGACAAGACCCGGAACCAGGGCTTCATGGCCCGGCTCAATGGCCTGTTCGGCCAGCAGCGCCAGGTGGACGAGTCCGTCCTGGCGGAGCTGGAGGAAATCCTCTTCACCGCCGACATCGGCGTGCGCACCGCCAACCACCTGGTGGAGGTGGCCCGCGAGAAGCTCAAGCGCAACGAGCTGAAGGACCCAGAGCGCATCAAGGGCCTCATCCGCGACGAGGTCGCCCGCATCTGCGACTTGCCCGTGCCGCGCTCCCTGGAAGGCGGCGGACCGCCGCACGTCGTCATGGTGGTGGGCGTCAACGGCGCCGGGAAGACGACGACCATCGGCAAGCTGGCCGCGAAGCTCACCAGCGAGGGCAAGAAGGTGGTGCTCGCCGCGGGTGACACCTTCCGCGCCGCCGCCACCGAGCAGCTCGACGTGTGGGCCGAGCGCGCCCAGGCCCAGCTGGTGAAGGGCGCCGAGGGCGGAGACCCCAGCGCCGTCATCTTCGAGGCCGTCAAGAAGGCGAAGGAGGAAGGCGCGGACGTCATCATCGCGGACACCGCCGGCCGGCTCCACACCAAGGCTCCGCTGATGGAGGAGCTGAAGAAGGTGAAGCGCGTCATGGACAAGGCCCTGCCCGGCGCGCCGCACGAGGTGCTGCTGGTGCTGGACTCCACCAACGGCCAGAACGCGATTCAGCAGGCCAAGCAGTTCCACGAGGCCGTGGGCGTCAGCGCCATCGCCCTGACGAAGCTGGACGGCACCGCGAAGGGCGGCGTCGTCATCGGCATCTGCGACGAGCTGAAGCTCCCCGTCGTCTGGGTGGGCGTGGGAGAGAAGGTGGCCGACCTGCGCCGCTTCGAGCCGCGCGAGTTCGTCCGCGCCCTCTTCGACTGAGGGCCCGCGTCACTCTCCCATCAGCCCAGGGATGAGCTGCTCCAGCAGCTCCTTCGACTGGGCGTCTATCTCCTGGAAGGCCTCAAAGCCCTGCATGCCCTGGAGCGCCTCCAGGTCCATGCCGGGCAGCGACTGCAGGGCCTCCAGCCCTTCCAGTCCCTCGAAGCCGCCTAGCAGCGACTCCAGACGGGGCTTGCCCAAATCTTCGTCGCCCTTCGCCTCCCGCCACCAGCGCGTGCGCAGCCGCTCCAGCGCGCTCGCGTTGGCGGGGCTCGCCTTCGCCAGTTCCTTCGTGAAGCAGTCCTTGCACGTCCATTTGAAGCGGTACGTGTCCACGTAGGCGCGCAGGGCCTTGAGGAAGGCGGCGTCTCCCACCAGCTTCCGCGAGGCGTGGTGCAGCAGGGGCGCCTTGCCGTAGACGAGCGCGCCGTACTCCATCTCATCCGCGAAGTGGCCCGTCGGCCGGTCCGCGCGGCCGTCCTTCCCACCTGTCATCCGGTACAGGTGGTACTGCCCCACCAGCGTCTCCTGGCGCACCGACTCCGCCACCTTCTTGCCGTGCTTCCATTCGAGGTAGAGGAGCGCGGCGTACTGGGCCAGCGACTCATCCACCACGGGCTCCAGGATGGGGTCCGAGCCCACGAGCCCCGCGAAGTACTGGTGCGCCACCTCGTGCGCCACGGTGAACTCCAGCGTGCGCTCCATGGCGCCGTTCAGCTGTCCCAGCACCCCTCCTCCCCCGCCCCCGCTCTGCCCCAGCATGCCCAGCATCGCCTCCAGGTCCTCCATGCCCTGCATGCCGCCGCCCAGCAGCTCGGAGGCCCCCGCCGCGCCGCGGTACAGCTGCGTCGCGATGGTGACCAGCCCCGGGAACTCCATGCCGCCCGCGCCTCCGGACAGCGGCGCCTGCACCACGCGGAAGTGCGTGTACGGCAGCGGCCCCAGACGGCGCTCGAACTCCGCCAGCATCGACGTGGCGTACTTCAACACGCGCTCGCCCGCGGCCTGGTCCGCCGCGGCGTAGTGGCTCTCCACCGTGACGCCATTCACCGTGGCGGTGGAGCTGGCGTAGCCCCGCGACACGAAGAGGGGAAAGTCGCGCACCGCCGCGGCGGCGAAGGCGTAGCGCACCCGCCCATCCCGCTCCGGGACCTCGCCCATGGGCACGCCGGTGGCGTGCACCGCCCAGCCCGTGGGCACGGTGATGGTGGCCAGCACGTGCGCCGGCTCATAGAGGCCCAGGTCTCCAATCCCCTGCGGGCCCTCCCAGGGCCTGCCATCCTCGCCCACTGGCGGAACCTGGGGCACCACGCCCACCAGACTGATGAAGTCCGCCGTAGCGGAGAAAGCCCCGTGGTCGCCGCCCGAAGGACGCCCGCCCCCACCGCCCATCAAACCGCCGAGGAGGCCTCCCGCGGCCCCGCTCGAGGGCGCGGCGGCACGCGGCACCAGGCCCTCCACCGCGACGTCCAGCACCGCGGCGGCGCCCGGCGGCACCGGCTCGGACTCCAGGGACAGGCGGTACAGCGTGGGCTCCGGCCGCTCCAGTTTGACGGGCCGGCCGCCCAGCTTCGCGTCCGACAGCGTCACCCGGCGGCCCTGCGCGTTGGGCGTCAGCCGCAGGTACAGCTCGGTGAGCGGATGCTTCCGGGCCAGCACCTCCACCTGCACCCGGCCCTTCACCCCACGGGTCTCCGGGTCCACCTCCAACTGCACGCGGTAGAGCGGCAGCTCCTCCAGGGGCCCCAGCGCCTTCGCGGCCCGCTCACGCTCGGCGGGCTTCAGGTGCTGGAGGCACAGCTGAACCTCGGGAGAAACCAGGGGTTCCGCGGGCGCACTGCCCCACGCCGGCGTCCCGGAGAGCACACACCACAGCAGGCACCCATGGAGGAAGGTCCGCATGCGGCCATGCTAATTGACCCGGGTCACCCCTGCTCATCTACCCTGGACCTCCCATGCATTCTCGAACGCTCGTCATGGCCGCCACCCTGGGGCTGATGGCCTGTGCGCGGCAGGTGCCCGCCTCGGCCACGCCCACCTCCACCTCGACCGAGCCCCGTGCCGTTCGGCTCCTGCTGGACACGCCCGCCCGGGAGACACACACGCTGACCAAGCTGCGCGAAGACATCGAGGTGGACGCCACCGAAGGCGAGCGCACGCCGCGCGTCGTCGCCACCGGCCAGACGCCCACGATGAGCCTGGACGGACGCCGGGCCCGCCTCTACGGCGATGCGAAGGGGACGCTCGGCATCGCCGTGGACAACTTCCTGCTGCTGGAGGTGCTGGACGCCAGTGGACAGGTGACCCGGCGCACCACCGTGGGCTTCACCGAAGCGGTCCACATGGGCCGTGAGCAGGTGGACAGCGTGGGGCGCCGCGCCTTCACCTTCGAAGCGGGCGAAGTGGACATCACCCACCTGCTGCCCGACTCCGCCCCCTTCCAGGTCCGCGCGACCGCGCTGGACACCTGGGGCGTGGGACGGGTGAGCGACGTGTACCTGCTGCTCGCCCCGGACAGCCGCGGCGACAACGACGACCTGCGCGACCAGTAGAACCCGTGGCGCCGTCCCGCCCTCGACGTGGGCGGGACGATTCACGACCGCATCAGAAGCGAATCGCGCCCGCGGGCGGAGGGGCCTGAAGCCCCGCGCCACCACCGCGCACCGAGCGGATGCCGCCCAGCACGGCGTCACACCCCGCTGGACCGCACACGGCCTCGGGGCTCAGCGGGCTGGCACCACCGCCCTGCGTCGCCATCACCGCGCCCACCGTGCCGGCCGCCACCACCGCGCCAATGCCGGCCCACACGTACCAGCGGCCGTACCACGGCTTGGAGCCTTCCACCTCGGGCGTCTCCGGGTCCCCAGTGAACGACAGGCCGGGGGCCGTCTCGTCGTCGCGGTCGAGCTTGGAAGACGGCTCCAACACCGGGCTCTTCGGCACGTCGGCGGTGGCCACGGACGTGTCCAGCAGCGGCCGCAGGTTGCCCGTCACCTCGTACGTCCGTCCCGCGAACACGGTGATGTTGTGCACGTCCGGCTTGAAGCCCGGGGCCCGGAACTCAATCTCGCGTGAACCCGGGCGCAGCAACACGTTGGCCTGCGGCACGGCGCCCACCTGCTGCCCGTCCACCATCACCACCGCGTCCGCTACGTCCGCCGTCAGCGTGGCGAAGCCCATGGTGGCGTCCATGGACACCAGCACCTCCGCCTGCGTGCCCGACTTCACGTCGATGCGCCGCGTGAAGTCGGCGTAACCCTGCCGGCGCACCACCAGGTGGTGCTCGCCCGGGCGGACCTCCACCGGCACGACGGCCGAGGAGAGGACGCCGAACTCCTTCCCATCCACGAACAGCTTCGCGCCGCGCACGTTGCCCGTCATGCGGACGAGTACCTCCGTCTTCGCGGGCGTCAGCGGCGCCAGCAGCAGGTCGTCCTCGGCCGCGGGCTTCTTGCTGCCCTTCGCGGGCGCCTTCGCGCGCGCGGGCTTCTTGGCGGGTGCCTTCGCGGGCTTCTTCTTCACCACCTTGGGCTTGCCCGTGTTGGGCTTCGACGGCGTGGTGAGCGGCGCCAGGAAGTCATCCTGCGCGAGCGCGGCCGAAGGGGCGGCCAGGACAGTCACCAGGGCGAAGACGACGATGCGGTGGAGGCTCATGACGAACCGAAGGTTAGAGAGTCATCCCAAGGGAATCAAACAGAGTCCCAGGGCCTTGCGGATTGGGAGAATATCCGCCCCCCATGCACCGCGTCCTGCCCACACTGGCCCTCCACCTCAGCGTCCTCTCCCTCACCGCGTGCTCCGCGAAGGCGCCGCCCAGGACGGAGCCCGTGCCGCCCGCGCCGCCCGCGGTGAAGATTCCCGCTGGCTGCGAGCAGAACCAGGGCGGCGAGTACCACCACGCGGGGAACCCGGCCTTCCGGTACTACGGCGACGATGACGGCAGCACACTCTCACTCGCCGTCGTCCGCGCACATGACTCGGAAGCGGTGGACGCCCCGGACGCGGGCTCGCCATCCATCGTCCTGCGGCGCACACCCGCGGGCTTCGTGGGCGAAACGCGTGCCACCGGCTTCTCCGGCGCGGGGACGCCCTGCCCCGTCACCTTTCCGACAGAGGTGGTGCGGTGCACGGACGTGGGCCTGACGCTGCGCTCGGCGACCAGCACCTCCATCGACGAGGACTGCCGCACGGCCCCGGCGGGCGCCCCCAGCGTGCGGATGGAGCAGGTGCTGCTGCGGGGTCCGCCGGATGCGGGCAGCTCACCGGACGCGGGCACCTAGAAACGCGAAAGGGGTGAGGCGGCGCGGTGCCAGCCCCACCCCTGACCTTCCCGAAGGAAGGACGCCGCTCAGGCCGCGCGGCGGGGCTGCTCGTCGGCGGCGTCCACCGCGGGGGTGGACTCCACCAGCTTCATCCGGCCGGATAGGCCCTGCAGCAGGCTGGAGCTGCCCACGTACAGGAAGCCCGCCAGGAACAGGACGATGAAGGGCACCGACGTGTAGATGCGCGCATCGATGGCAAACCACAGCGCGCCGGTGAAGTACGCGGCGAACAGCAACTCCACCAGCGGCAACAGCGACTTGCTTCCCCGGTACGCCTTCTTGACGGTGACGGCCTTCTTGCCCTCGGCGCCCGTCTTCGGCGTGCGCGCGAAGCCCGACTGCTGATTGAGCAGCGCCTCGGCCACCGCCTTGGCGTTGCTGATGGCCATGCCGATCCCCAGGCTCATGAGGAACGGCAGGTACTTCACCCGCTCCCAGCCCTTCGCGCCGCGCTCGCGCTGCGCCGCCACGTAGAAGAAGCAGACACTGGCGGTGGCCGTGAGGAAGAAGGGCAGGTCCAGGAACAGCGTGCCGTACAGGCCGTGCTGGAAGCGCACCACCATGCTGATGGGCATCAGCACCGACAGCAACACCATCAACAGGTACGCCATGTTGTTGGTGAGGTGGAAGAAGGCCTCGCGCTTCACCACCAGAGGCAGGTCGCTCTTGAGGATGGTGGGCAGCAGCTTCTTCGCCGTCTGGATGGAGCCCTTGGCCCAGCGATGCTGCTGGCTCTTGAAGGCGTTCATGTCCACCGGCACCTCGGCCGGGGAGATGACCTCGGGCAGGAACACGAACTGCCAGCCCTTCAGCTGGGCGCGGTAGCTCAGGTCCAGGTCCTCGGTGAGCGTGTCGTGCTGCCAGCCGCCCGCGTCGGAAATCGTGTCACGGCGCCAGATGCCGGCGGTTCCGTTGAAGTTGAAGAAGCAGCCCGCGCGGTTGCGCGCGGTGTGCTCGATGATGAAGTGGCCGTCCAGGAAGATGCTCTGGGCCTGCGTCAGCAGCGAGAACTCGCGGTTCAGGTGCCCCCAGCGCACCTGCACCATGCCCACCTTGTCGTCCGAGAAGAACGGCACGGTGCGCATCAGGAAGTCGGGGCTGGGCACGAAGTCCGCGTCGAACACGGCCACGAACTGGCCCTTCGCCAGCTTCAGGCCGTTCTCCAACGCCCCCGCCTTGAAGCCCTGGCGGTTGACGCGGTGGATGTAGACGATGTCGTGACCCTTCTGGCGCTGGCGCTCCACGCACGCCCGGGCGATGCCACACGTCTCATCCGTCGAGTCGTCGAGGACCTGGATTTCGAGCAGGTCGCGCGGGTAGTCGATGCGGCACACCGACTCCACCAGGCGCTCCACCACGTACATCTCATTGAAGATGGGGAGCTGGATGGTGACCTTGGGCAGCGACTCCAGCGCACCCTTCGGCGTCGGCAGCTTGAACTTGTGCCGGTAGTACAGGAACGCCATCCGGTACCTGTGCGAGCCGTAGACTCCCAGCACGCACAAGAGACTGAAATAGACGCCCAGGAAGATGATCTCGACGGTGGTCATCGGTGACGCTCAACCCCTGCCACAGCCCAGAGGGCCTGCGGTCCTTCCGTGCGGGGCGGCCCGGCTGATTCCGTCTCGCGCGGACCGGCGCGAGATGGGTCGTCCAAGCCCCCACATCGTATGTACCCGAAAAGACAAGGTTTTGACCTTCGGGGAGTGATCGGCGCCGGACAATAGGAACGCGTTCAAGGCCGTGTCAAACTATTCCCCGGATTTGAACGTTCCGTTCACGGGGTCCTGACACCCTGCGTCACTCCTACCACACCCAGCTTGTGTCCCTGGCGTCGGGGTTGAAACAACGCCAGGGGTTGACCGACCTGGAGGGTCAGCTCACCGCGCGGCGAGGCGCACCCAGGCCCGGCGGGGTCTCCACGACGGGGGCCTCCAGGACACCGGCTTCGTCACGGGTGGCCAGCGCCAGGATGCGCTCCGTGAGCGCGGCGAAGTCCAGCCCGGCCCTGGCGGCGATTTTCGGCAGCAGGCTGGTGGGGGTGAAGCCCGGCAGCGTGTTCACCTCCAGCACCACGTCGTTCTCCGTGTCCGAGCACATCATGTCCACCCGCGCCTGCCCGCGGCAGCCCAGCGCGCGGTAGGCCGCCAGCGCCAGGGCCTCCACGTTGGCCACGCGCGTGGGAGACAGCCGGGGTGGGCAGAAGTACGCGGCCCCGCCCTTGTATTTGGCGTCGAAGTCGAAGCCCTCGCGCGGCGTGGCCACCTCGCAGCTGCCCAGCACCTGGCCGCCGAGGATGCCCACCGTGACTTCCCGGCCCGCCACGTAGCGCTCCACCAGGGCCTCGCCGCCGAACCGGCTGGCCTGCGCCACCGCGAACGCCAGCGCCTCCGGCTCACGCACCACGGCCAGCCCCACCGACGAGCCGCCACACGCGGGCTTCACCACGCACGGGAAGCCCAGGTCGCCGTGCAGGGCCAGGGCGCGCCACGCGTCCTCGCGCGCCACCGTGTAGCCATGGGGCGTGGCCAGGTTGTGCAGGCGGAAGAGCCGCTTGGCGAAGGGCTTGTTCATGGCCAGCGCCGACGCCAGCACGCCCGAGCCCGTGTACGGCAGCTCCAGCAGTTCCAGCAGGCCCTGCACCCGGCCGTCCTCGCCCATGCGCCCGTGGAGCGCGACGAAGGCCACGTCCAGTTCGGCCGCGCGCAGTGCCCGGTCCAGGCCCGGCCCCGCGAAGATGCGAGTCACCTGATGGCCCCGGGACTCGAGCGCCGCCACCACGGCCTCTCCCGTCTTGAGCGAAATCTCCCGCTCCTCGCCCCACCCGCCCATCAGCACTCCCACGCGCTTGCCCATGTCGATGTTGCCTCCTGGGCGGAGCACAGAGCATGGATGATGCCAGCCACGCGGCGGTGGGCGGAGCGGGACGGTCTCCCTCGGAAACCGCCTGGGTGAGGGACTTCAGCCACGCCGTGCGCGAAGAGCAGGCGTGTCCTCCGGGCCGCGGCGTGGCCGGGGCGCCACGGAGCGGGCGGCCCGCGTCAGGCGCCGCTCCGTCTCCACGCCGCGAGCCGCGGACCTCGGGTGAGGCAGGTCAGCTGGCCGGGAACTCCGGCTCCAGGACGGGGCCCGGTCCGGTGGTGCCCGCGTCGTCCGGGAGCCCGGCGTCCGGCGCTTCCGAGCCCGCGTCCGGGTCAGTGGTTCCCGAATCCGTGTTCAGGCCACCGTCGGTGTTCAGACCACCATCGGTGCCCGCATCGGTGCCGCCATCGGACGGCGCGGAGCCGTCGGGGACGCACGCGTTGTCGACGCAGGAGTAGCCCTCCAGGCACTGGTTGAGCTCATCGCAGGGCTGCCCTTCCTCGTCGAAGTCGACGAGGAGGCTGCACGCGGACAGCCCGGTGCCCAGGGCCATGAAAGCAACGAGGTTTCGCAAGGGACGGCGCATGGCTAGTAGTTCCGGAGATCGTCATCGTCGAGTGCGGGCCGCTTCTTCTTCTTCTCTTCCTCTCGCCGCCGCTCCTCCTGCCGCCGCCGCTCTTCCTGCTCGCGCTGCGCCGCGGACTCCTCCTGCTTGCGCCGCTCCTCCAACTCCTTGCGCTGGCGCTCCACCTCTTCACGGCGCTTGCGGAGCTCTTCCTCACGCTGGCGCGCCTCATCCTCCTGCGCGCGCTTGTTGGACGTGCTGGGCTCCTTCTGCGTCGAGGCCGGCACCGCCTGCGCGGGAGGCGGAGGCATGGGCAGCGGCTCCTTCGCCGCGGCGGGGGCCGCCTTCGGCGCGGGAGGCGTGTCCTGCGGCGGCGCGGCCGCGGGGACGGGCGCCGGCGCGGGGCGGCTCGCGCGGGAGGACGACTTCGAACCACCGCTGCCGCCATTGGCGAAGGCCAGGTAGCCGCCCGCGCCCGCCGACGCGAGGCCCAGGAGGATGCCGACGTCGGCCACCAGCGCGTACGACTTGCCCGTGCTCTTGAGGTCCTGGGCGCGGCTGCTGTTCTGCGCCGCGCGCTTGAAGTCATCCGACTTCGCGGAGGCCTCCATGCCGAAGTAGACGCCGCCGGCCAGCAGCGCCACGCCGGTGGCCATCAGCACGTAGCCCACGGTGCGGCGCGTGTTGCTGACGCCACCCGAGAAGTGCGTCACCGGCTTGCCGCCCTGGCGCGGCGCATCCGCCGACACCAGCTGCGCCAGCAGCGCCTGCGAACCGTCCACCAGCCCCTCCCCGCGCGGCACCGTCCCCAGCGCGTAGGCTTGGTTGTGGCCATCCGACACGTCCAGGCGCAGGCCCGTCACCTCCAGCGGCGCGGTCCCGGCACCACCGCGCACCAGGAGCGCCAGCACCTGGGACACGCCCGCGAGCGTCCCCAGCTCACGCAGGGCCGCGTCGCGCTCCTGGCTCTCCGGCTTGCGCGCCGCCTGCTCGGTGAACGTCTGCAGGCCCTTCTGCGCCGCCACGGGGGCCAGCGTCAGGCTGACCTCGCCCTCGCGCTCCCGGCGCTGCGTCAGCGCGTAGCCCGGCGCCACCACCGTCACGTAGTGGTCCGCGGCCGTGAGGTCGGCGACGTCCACCGGCGAGATGCCCCGGAACTGGCCGTCCACGAACACCTGGGCCGGCACCGGCTCGGTGCTCACGCGCAGGCTGGCCTTGGTGCCGGTGAGCACCGCCTTGCGCTCCTTCTCCACGAAGGTCATCTCCTCCGGCGGGAAGAAGTTGGGCGAGAAGCGCGCCTCCGGGTTCAGCGCCAGCGCGGTGCGAATCTCCAGCTGCGCGGCGGTGTTCTCACCGTTGGCCACCTGCGACGCGGCCTTCATCACCCGCGCGCGGCTCAGCTCGGTGAAGCGCTGGGAGAGGTCGGCGACCTCGTAGCCGCGCACCGCCTTGTCGAAGTGCTCGAGCGCCTTCTCGGTGTCGAGCTCGTCGTAGGCGCGCTGGCCCGCCTTCATCGCCTCGGCGGCCTCGGCCTCACGGGCCTGGCGCTCGCGCTGCCCGTCCGCGTCCAGCGCGTCCGACAGGCGCACCAGCTTCAGCCGCCCCGAGCGCGTCACCGCCAGCTCCGCCTCGCGCGCCAGCCGGGCCGCGTCGCCACGGGCCTCCGCGTCCAGCGCAATGGCCACCACGGTGACCGTAGCCGCATCGGCCGGCGCATCCGCCGTCGCCGCGCTCAAGGCCCGGGGCACCAGCCGCGAGGACACCGGCGTCTGCGCCGCCGCGGGTCCCACGGCCAGCAGTCCCACCAGCCATCCACTCAACGCGGCGTGAACCGCTCGCACATTCGAAGGTCGCATCTCTCGTTCACCTTTTGCTCGTTGCGCATCAAACGGACTGCACAGCGAAATGCAAGTGAGAAGGAGTCCTCAGCGACCCGCTGCCCGAGCTGGAGTACGCGCGGGAGCGGATGCCATGCCATGGAGATAGTCCAGGGCGACCCTCAAGGGATAGTCCTCCAGCTTCGCGGTGACGTCCCAGGGCTTGAGATTCTCCGGCAGGCCTCGGGGCTCCGGCGCGGCGGGCTCGGTCGCGGCCGTCGGCTCGGCGCGGAAGTGGCGCTGCAGGTCCTTCTCCCGCACCACATCGCGCGGCACCTTGCCTCCCGCTTCGTCGGGGACGAGGAAGTCCGGGGTGATGCCGCGCTCCTGGATGCTGCGGCCCTTGGGCGTGTAGTAGCGCGCGATGGTCAGCTTCAGCCCGGAGCCATCCTCCAGCTCGATGACCGTCTGGACGCTGCCCTTGCCGAAGGTGGGCGTGCCCAGGATGCTCGCGCGGCCATGGTCCTGGAGCGCGCCCGCCACGATTTCGGACGCGGAGGCACTGCCCGCGTTGACCAGCACCACGACGGGGTAGTCCTTCTCCGTGTCGCGGTCCTTGCTGCGCTCCACGGTGGCGCTTCGGCCATCCCGCCCCCGCGTGGAGACGATGGGCAGATTGCCCGGCAGGAAACGGTCGCTCACCGCCACCGCCTGGTCCAGCAGCCCGCCCGGGTTGTTGCGCAGGTCCAGCACCAGGCCGCGCAGCTCCTTGCCGCCGTTGAGCGCGCGCAGCCGGTCCAGCTCCTTGCGAAGGTACAGGTCGGTGCGGTCCTGGAAGTTCTTCACCTTCACATGGCCGATACCGCCATGCAGCGCGCCTTCCACGGACACGATGCGGATGTGGTCCCGGATGATGGCGATTTCGCGCGGCGCGCTGAAGCCCTCGCGCATGATGGTCAGCAGCACGCGTCCGCCGGCCGGGCCGCGCATCTTCTGCAGCGCGCGCCCCACGTCCATGCCCTCGGTCCGCTCACCGTCGATGCCGACCAGCTCATCGCCGGCCTTGATGCCCGCGCGCGCCGCGGGGGTGTCGTCGATGGGCGCCACCACCACGATGCGCTCGCCCTTGCGCGCGATTTCGATGCCCAGGCCGCCCCACTCGCCCGAGGTGTCGATTTTCATCTCCCGGTACACGTCGGGCGGGAGGAACACCGTGTGCGGATCCAACGTCTCCAGCATGCCCTGGATGGCGCCGTAGATGAGCCGCTGGCGGTCCGGCGACTCCACGTAGTTGTTCTCCACGTAGGAGAGCACCCGCGCGAACACCTCCAGCTGCCGGTACGTGGCGTCGTCGCGCTCGGCCTGCTCCGCGCGGCCCGCCGTCCCCGCGTCCTTCCTGGGCGGCTCCGCGGCATGCGCCCACGGAGCACTCAGGAGGAAGAAGGCGGTCAGCGCCGCGCGCCATGGCTGGGAGGAACCCGTCACGTCGGTACGTCCTTTCCCGGGGCGGCCCCGGAAGGCTCCGAACCAGTCTACCCGGCCCTCACAGCTCCGCCGAGTCGGCGAAACGCACCAGGTGCGACACCAGCTCGTCCGGGCGCTCCAACTGCGGCACGTGCCCGAAGCCATCCACCACGCGCACCTGCGCATGGGCAGGCAGGTGGGCGCGATACCAGTTCAGCGTCTCCGACGGCAGCAGCCGCTCACTGCCGCCCCACAGGAACAGCAGCGGCATGGCCAGGTTGCGCACCTGCTCCGGCTCCAGGCAGGCGCGCGTGGCCAGCGCCTCCGCGGTCAGCGCCCGCACGGTGGGTGTGTCGTAGAAGTGCCGCAGCTCGTAGGCGAACAGCAGCGCGGGCAGGGGCGGACGGTGGAACAACCGCCGCGTGAAGGCACGCGCCTCCGCGGGGGACTTCACGACGAACGAGTTGAGCAGCGCGGTGTTCTCCGCCTCCGGCAGCTGCGCGCCCGCGGGAGCCACCAGCGCCAGCGCGCGGACCCATTCGGGGTGATCCGCCGCCAGGTTCACCGCCATGGCGCCCCCCAGCGAGTTGCCCACCACGAAGGCCGGCGCCTTCACCACCTCTTCCACGTAGGCGCGCAGCACCTCGAACTGGTTGCGCACACACACCTCTCCGCCGCAGTACTCCACGGAGAAGCCGTGTCCCGGCAGGTCCGGGGCGTACACGCGGGAGAAGCGCTTCGCCATGCCGAAGAGCGTGCGCCCAAAGCCGTTCGCCGAGCCGCCCAGCCCGTGCACCAGCACCACTGGCGGCCCCTTGCCCTGCCCCGTCAACGCGTAGTGGTGCACCGTCTGGTCACCGACCTGCATTGTCGTGGACTCGACACCACGCGCCACCAGCATGTGCCGCAGCGCCTTTTGCATTCCGCCCATCAGGTCCATGCGCTCGCCTGCTCCTCGCAGAAGGGTCCCACGACAATAACAACGCGTCCGCGAACTTGCCGCAACGCGTCAGGACCCGGGCGCCAGCCACAGGGCGGGGTCGACCGCCTGCCCGCCCTTGCGCACCTCGAAGTACAGGTAGGCGCCCTTGAGGGAACCAGTGTCCCCCACCTCGCCCACCACGTCTCCGGGAAGCACCATGCCGCCCAGTTCGGGGGTGATGGAGGACAGGTGGGCCATGAGGGTGTGGTAGCCGTCGCCGTGGTCCAGGATGAGCAGGTTGCCGTAGCCGCGCAGGGCGCCGGCATAGGCGACGGTGCCCTCGGCCACGGCCCGTACCGGCGTACCCGCGGCGGCGCGGATGTCCAGGCCCTTCTGGACGGTGACGGTGTTGAAGCGCGGGTTGACGACCTTGCCGAAGCCCACCTCGACGATGCCTGACACGGGCCGGGGGAGCTTGCCGCGCAGCGCGCCGAAGCCGCTCGTCGCGGGCAGCTCCTTCAGGTCCTGCACCATCCGCGTCAGCTCCGCGTCGGCCTGCTCCAGCTCGCGCACCGCGCGCCGGGCCAGCTCCGCTTCGCCCGCGAGCGTGCCCACCACCTCCTCCAGCCCTTCTTGCTGCATGCGGGCCAGTCGCTCCTGCTCCTGGAGGAAGGCCATTCGCGCGGCGAGCGACGCCTGGAGCCGCTCCAACTCCCGCGTGGCCTGACGCTGCAGGCGCGCCACGCGCTGTACGGTGCGCAGCAGCTCCAGGTCGCCGGACATGCTGGCCTCCAGCGCCCTGGCTCGCCACACCAGCGCGGCGAAATCCTCGGCCGACAGCAGCACCTCCAGCGGGCGGCGGCGCATCAGGCGGTACAGCGTGCGCAGGCGCGGAGACAGCCGGCGCAGTTGCAGTTTCAAAGCCTCGGCCAGCACGGCCTGCTCACGCTCCGCCAGCAGCACGCGCCGGCGGAACACCGCCAGGTCGCCTTCCAGCGAGCGCACGCGCCGGCGGGAGAAGGCGGCCATCTCCTGCATCAGCTCCACGCCCTCCAGCACGGAGAGCTTCTTCGCCTCCACCAACGCCAGCGTCGCGCGCTGCGCGCTCAGCCGCTCACGCACCGCGGCCTGTTCGGCATCCTCGGCCGCCGTCGCCGGAGCCGCCGACATGGCCGTCGAGGCCCACAGCCCCAGTGCCAGCAGGAGGAGGCGCCAGCTCATACGCGGAGGAAACGCCCCACGGCGACGAAGCTGCCGCCCAGTCCCAGGCCACAGCCAGCGCACAGCAACTCCAGCGCCAGCCGGGGCTCCACCCATGGCGCCGCGACACCGGGCCCCAACAGGAAGGCGAAGAGCGCGCCCAACGTGGGCCCCAGCATCCGGCCGAAGGCCCACAGCCCCAAGAGCGCCACCGCCGCGCCGAGCACGCCCTGGAGCAGGCCCTCCAGCAGGAAAGGCGCCTTGACGAAGCGGTCCGTGGCGCCCACCAGCTTCTGGATTTCAATCTCGCCGCGCCGCGAATAGATGGCCAGTTGCAGTGTCGCCGCCACGATGACCACGGTGGCGCCCAGCACCACCGCGAAGGCCACCAGCGAGCCGAAGCGCAGCGCCCGGGCGATGGCGGACAGCCGCTGCACCGCCGCTTCACCGTAGTCCACGCCGGCCACGCCAGGCGCCGCTCGCAGCGTCTTCGCCAGCGCCAGGAGCGCGTCCGGGTTGCGCCGCTCCGGCGGCACGCGCAGTTCCAGCGACACCGGCAGCGGGTTCTCCGGCAGCTCCGCCAGCGCCTCGCCCAGGTCGCCCAACTCCGTGCGCAGCCGTGAAAGCGCGGCGTCTGGCGACACCAGCGTCACCTCGCCGCCGCTGAGCGCCAGCACGCGGGCACGCACCCCGTGGACCTCGTCCGCGTCCAGTTCGGGCGCCAGGTACACCGTCACCTCCACCTCGCCGCCGAGCGACGCCAGGAGGTTGTCCAGCACCCGCGCCGCGCCCCGGGCCATGCCCGCGGAGAACAGGGCGATGGCGATGGTCGTCACCGCGATGAAGTGCACGAAGGGCGAATGCTTCAGCCCCACCGCCGCCGAGCGGCAGAAGTACGCCACCTTCGACAGCGCGCTCATACCACCATCCGGCGCGCCGCCTTGACGCCGTCCTCGTCGGACACAATCTGCCCGCGCTCCAGGCGCACGGTGCGCTTCTGGTAGCGCGACAGCAGCGTCGCGTCGTGCGTGGCCACCATCACCGTGGTGCCGCGCACGTTGACCTGC
The DNA here is from genome assembly GCF_026810205.1 of Myxococcus sp. NMCA1. Lineage (NCBI taxonomy): Bacteria > Pseudomonadati > Myxococcota > Myxococcia > Myxococcales > Myxococcaceae > Myxococcus > Myxococcus sp. NMCA1. The sequence goes on from NZ_CP113950.1 coordinate 7,321,375, forward strand.
GTGAGCAGGTCCATGATTTCGACGGTGAGCGCCGGGTCCAGGTTGCCGGTGGGCTCGTCCGCCAGGAGGATGGTGGGGTCATTGACGAGCGCTCGCGCGATGACGACGCGCTGCTGCTCTCCACCCGACAGGCGCAGGGGGTAGGAGTCCGCCTTGTGCTCCAACCCCACCAGCTTGAGCATGCGCCGCACCTTCTCGCGCGCCTCCGCGCGGGGCACGCCCAACACGTCCAGCGTGAAGGACACGTTGTCCTCCACCGTCCGGTGCGGCAGCAGCTTGAAGTCCTGGAACACCACCCCGATGTTGCGCCGCAGGTACGGCACCGCGGACTCACGGATGCGGGCGATGTTGCGGCCGCCCACGAGAATCTGCCCCTTGGTGGCCTTCTCCGCGCAGAAGATGAGCTTCAGCAGCGTCGTCTTCCCCGCGCCCGAAGGGCCCGTGAGGAACACGAACTCGCCCTTCTCCACGTTGAGGTTGATGTCCGACAACACCGGTGGGTCGCCGGGATACGCCTTATATACGTGGAAGAACTGAATCATGGCGGCGGGCGGAAGGCCGCCAACCTAGCACGCCCGGGCGGCATCCCCCACGCACGCCCCGCGAGAGGGATTCCTGCCCGTTTGCCCAGGCCGCACGAATATCTGGAGCGATGTCCGGATGGGCACGCCAGGTGCCCACATCCGGAAGACCGCGTGGGCGGGCTACTGCTCGCCTTCGCCCGCCAGGTAGCTGAGGATGACCTCGTCGAGGCTCTTCTCCGAGATGAGGTCCTCGCCGAAGAGCGTCTCCACGCCAATCTCGTTGATCTTCGGCTTCTCCTTGAGGGCGCGCGCCGCGGCGACCTCCGGAGGAACCACCACGGGCGCGGGAACCGCCACGGGCGGAGGCGGCGGAGGCGGCCGCTGCGCCATGGACTGGCCAGGCTGCAGCTTCACCTGCGCCGGGTCCGTATCCGCCGCGAGCTGACCGGGCTGGTAGCTGCGCGCGGTGGACTCGTAGCTGTCGTACACCCCGTTGATGAGGTTGCGCAGCATCTCCTTGTGCTGCTCCTCCATCAACTCACGCACGACCTCCGCGAGGTTCTCCGCGTTGAGGATGTCCGCGTAGGACGTCTTCTTCGACGCGAGGATGTTCCCGCCCACGAACAGGTGGGTGATGATGTGGGGGTTGTTGACGCCCGAGTCCTCGGTCTGGACGTGGTAGACCTTCCCCTTGTGCTTGATGTTGTGATTGAAGCCGGTGACGGCTTTTTCGAAGGTTTTCGTCATCGCCGAGGTCGCGGACCGTACCAGCCGCATCCGCACGACACAAGGTAAGCGTGACCTGCTCTCGTCCTTCGTGCTGCCACACGCACACGAGTGACTCCCTGGCCCACCAGCCGTGCAGGCCACGGCGATTGCCCGGCAGTTCCGTTGAAAAGCTGAAAGCGGCTGGGATACGTACAGGCTGACGGACGGGGTTCTCGACCCCCCCACCAACGGCGAGGACGCCCGGATGAAGACCCAAGAGATTGAAAAGAAGGTGCGCCAGCAAGACGCCCAGGTGCTGGCCCAGGGGTACTCGCCCGCCATCCGCGCGATGGAGATTGCCGCCATCGTCTCCTTCGTCTCCCTGGAGGTGGCGCTGGTGTACCGGCTGTGGGGCAACCCCTATGCGGGCACGTGGCTGCTGCTCAGCGCGGTGCTGCTGGGCTACCTCGCCGCGGACTTCGTCTCCGGCTTCGTCCACTGGATGGGCGACACGTGGGGCTCCACGGAGATGCCGCTGCTGGGCAAGGCGCTCATCCGCCCCTTCCGCGAGCACCACGTGGACGAGAAGGCCATCACCCGCCACGACTTCGTGGAGACCAACGGCAACAACTGCCTCATCTCTCTGCCGGTGGCCATCATGGCCCTGTGCATGCCCATGAGCGGCCCGGGCTGGGTGTTCTGCGCGTCCTTCCTCGGCGCGATGATTTTCTGGGTGATGGCGACCAATCAGTTCCACAAGTGGTCGCACATGGACTCGCCGCCCGCGCTCGTCGGCTTCCTCCAGCGCGTGCACCTCATCCTGCCCCCCGACCACCACCGCATCCATCACACCAAGCCGTACAACAAGTACTACTGCATCACCGTAGGCTGGATGAACAAGCCGCTGACGATGGTCCACTTCTTCCCCACCGCCGAGCGGCTCATCACCTGGGCCACGGGCCTGCTGCCGCGCCAGGACGACATCGGCGCGGAGGCGGCGCGCGCGCTGGTGGTCGCCGCGGGTGGCAGCGAGGCCCCGGTGGTCCAGGCGGCCAAGGAGCTGCTCACCCAGGCCACCGTGCAGGAGAAGCCCGCCTCAACGCGGCCGTAGTCCTCCGCCGTACCAGGACGCCCGCCCGGCCTGCCGCGGCGGGCGTTCGTGCGTCCGCGCCGCGTCACCCGTCAGAAGGTCAGGTCCACCTGCTCCGCGGCGGTGATGGGCCGGCCCAGGAAACGGGCTCCCACCTCCATGAAGCGCTCCGGCACGTCGGTGACGTAGTACGCGTGCTCCGGAGTGCCTCGCGACGCCGGCGCCAGTCCGTCCCGCTCCGACAGCAGCGCGGCCACGGCGTCCGCGGTGGCCTCCGCCGAGTCCACCAGCGCCACGTGCGGCCCCACCACCTCCGCGATGACACCCTTGAGCAGCGGGTAGTGCGTGCAGCCCAGCACCAGGGTGTCCACGCCGTCGCGGGTGAACTCGGCCAGGTAGTCGCGCGCCACCAGCAGGGGCACGTCGCCCGTGGTCCACCCCTCCTCCGCCAGCGGCACGAAGAGCGGACAGGCGCGGGCCTTCGCCCGCACCCGTGGGTCCGCGGACTCAAGGGCGCGCTGGTAGGCGCCCGATCGGATGGTGCCGGGTGTGCCGATGATACCCACCCCGCCCCCCTGCGTGCGCGCCAGCGCCGCCCGCGCGCCGGGGAGGATGACGCCCACCACCGGCACTGGCAGCGCCGCCTCCAGCGCGGGCAGCGCCACGGCCGAGGCGGTGTTGCACGCCACCACCAGCAGCTTGATGCCGCGCTCCAGGAGGAACTCCGCGTTCTTCAGCGAGTAGCGCGTCACCACCTCGCCGGACTTGGTGCCGTAGGGCACCCGCGCGGTGTCCCCCAGGTACACCGTGCTCTCGTGAGGGAGCCGGGACATGAGGGCCTTGAGGACGGTGAGCCCTCCGACGCCTGAATCGAAGACACCAATGGGACTGTGGCTGCCTTGCCGCATGGAGCGTGTCCCTATCACGTTTGATGCCAGCGCCAGCGGCAGCCCCGCTGAACGCACGAAGGGCCGGGATGCATCATCCCGGCCCTCCGCTCACTGCCCAGCCCACCTGCCGCGCTCAGTCCTCGATGAGGTACACCGGCAGCGAGGAGTTCGGGCCCGGGAACTGGTGGGCGACCACGTCGATGACGGGCGAGTTGTTCGGCGAGAAGTACTCGCGACCGTCGCGAGCGCTGGCGTACATCTCCACCACGTAACGGCCGGGCCGCAGGAACTGGTACACCACCACCGAGCTTTCATTCGGGCCATCGACGCAGTCGTGCCAGTCACCGACGTCGCCGTACACCAGTTCACCGGTGTGGATGTCGCGGAAGTTGATGCCCACGCGCTGCAGGCCGGCCTCGTAGCAGGTCTGGCGGTTCCCGTAACGCGAGCGCAGCTCCCACCGGACAGAGGCCCCGCCAATGGCCCACATCGACCCGGTGTGGGAGGTCGGCTGCCCCAACTGGGTGAGGATGTCGCCCCCGAAGTAGTACCAGGGCAGGCCATTCCTATCGACGGCGACGAGCTCCAACCCGTGGTAGCCCGGGTCCAGGTACGGCGTGCGGATCTGGTTGGCGGCGTGCCCTTCCCAGCACTCGAAGCGCGCCCAGTCACCGCCATCCACGCTCGCCTCGACGTGGGTGATCCCCGCCTGGTTGCAGTTGGGGCTGGGGCTGTAGCTGTTCGGCGGGAAGAGCCAGCTCAGGTAGGCGAAGGACGGCGGAGCGCCCGTCGGGGTCAGGTCCACGTTCACCGTCACGTTGCCGTCCACGGTGAAGGTTCCATGGGTCTCGTACAGCAACTCATTGCCGTAGCCGACGCCTTCCAGGCGGAACGAGTAGGTCCCCGGCGCGAATCGGTGGAGGACGATGCCGTCGAAGCCGTTCGCCTGGCAGTTGTAGCGGCCGTCGTTGGCCAGCACCTCGCCGGGGATGATGACGTTGACGCCATGGACCGCGCGGACATCGTCGCAGCGCTGACCACCGAAGCTCCAGCGGAAGGTCACATCCCCCTCGTAGCGGGGCACATCGCAGCACGGCTCTTCATGGACGACACAGCCAGGGAGGATCGCAAACAAGCAGAGGAATGCGACCAGCAACCGGGAGTTCATGGGGCACCTGTCGGTGGGGCAGTAAGGTGTTCGGCCCGCTTCTGCTCCATCCGACGGGCGGCGGCGGGAATTATTCACCGCCCTGGGCAATCCAGCTCAAGCAAGCAACCGTTTCCCCATTGTTTGACCCTGTCTTATCGGAGTGTTACGCGCTGCTCCCCATGACGCCCCACCTGCCCCTGGCGCTTGGCGCCATGAACTACGTGGAGATCATCCGCGACGCCTCCCTCATCGAGCTGGCAGTCCTGCTGCTCCTGATGGGCGTATCCGTGGCCTCCTGGGCCCTCATCGCCATGAAGGCGTCCCAGCTCGCCAAGGCTCGCGCACAATCTCTCACCTTCCTCGACACCTTCTGGAAGGCCTCGCGCCTGGAAGCCATCTACCAGACGGCCCAGAAGCTGGACGGCTCGCCGCTGTCGAAGGTCTTCTGCGCTGGCTATGAGGAGCTGACCAAGCTGGCGCAAGCCAAGGAGGGCGGCACCGAAGGCGCGCTGGCCGAACGGCTGGGCGGCATCGAGAACGTGGAGCGCGCGCTCCACCGGGCCTCCACGGCGCAAATCACCGAGCTGGAGAACCGGGTGTCCTTCCTGGGTACCGTGGGCGCGGCGTCGCCCTTCGTGGGCCTGTTCGGCACCGTTATCGGCATCCTGAGCGCGTTCAACCAGATTGCCGAACAGGGCAACGCGACGCTGGCCACGGTGGCCGCGCCGGTGGGCAACGCGCTCTTCGCTACCGCCGCGGGCCTGTTCGCGGCGATTCCGGCGGTGGTCGCCTACAACTCGTTCGTCAGCCGCATCAAGGTGTTCGACACGGAGATGTCGAACTTCTCCGCGGACTTCCTCAACATCATCAAGCGTCACTTCTTCCGGTAGCCGGGGGCCACCATGGGAATGGGCGGAGGAAACCGCGGCGGTGGCCGCACCACCATGAGCGAAATCAACGTCACGCCCATGGTGGACGTGATGTTGGTGCTGCTCATCATCTTCATGGTGACGGCGCCCCTCATCCAGCAGGGCGTGAAGGTGAACCTGCCGGAGACCAAGGCCGCGCCGGTGGAGGCCACGGAGAAGAAGCTGGTCCTCTCCATCGACGCGGGGCGCAAGGTCTACATCGGTGATGCGGAAGTGGCGCTGGAGGAGCTGGAGCAGAAGCTCGCCGCCAACGCCAAGGCGCAGGCCGACAAGGAAGTCTATCTCCACGCGGACCGGGACGTGCCGTACGGTGTGGTGGTGGAGGTCATGGCCGCGGCCCAGCGCGCGGGCATTGGCAACGTGGGCATGATTACGGACCCGTCGACCGGGGGTCGGACGTCCAACACTGGCAAAGGCAAGTCGAAGGAAGCGAAGCGCTAGCCCATGACGCCCTCCGCGGTAAGCCACAGCCTGCTCGTCACGCGCTCCACGCGGCTGTCGCGCTTCGTGGTGGTGTCCGTCGTGGGGCACATCCTGGTGCTGGTGGCGGCGATTGCGTACGCGCGTTACTCCGCCACGCCCAAGGTGGACCTGGACACCAAGCCCATTCGCGCCACGCTGGTGCGCCTGGGCAAGCCGCGCGACTCCAAGCTGCTGCCGCGCAAGGAGCAGCTGCCACCGCCCCCCAAGAAGGTGGACGCACCCAAGCCCGCTCCGGAGGCCCCGCCCCCGGAGCCCTCCCCCGCCAAGGTGGCGGTGCCCATCCCGGGTGTGCAGCCGGAGCCCTCCACGTCCAAGCCCACGCCGCAGAAGGGCGAGACGACCGGCGAGGACCGGCGCAAGCGGCTCTTCGGTGCCTTCGACAAGACGGCCAAGGCGGCCGAGCCCGAGGAGGCGGAGGGCGCCGAGGACGGCGACCCGGACGGCGACTCGGCCACCGCGGAAGGCGAGCGCTACTTCGGCCTGCTCCAGTCGCAGGTCCGCCGCCACTACAGCGTGGCGGACACCATCCCCGAATCCGAGCGGCTGCACCTCAAGGCCATGGTGGCGGTGCGCCTGGGCCGCACGGGTGAAGTGCTGGACGTGAATCTCACCAAGGCCAGTGGGAACGACCTCTTCGACTCGGCCGTCGTCACGGCCGTGCGCAAGGCCGCGCCCTTTTCTCCTCCGCCTGACCATCTCCGGGACGCCCTGCAGAAGAGCGGCGTCAACCTGGTGTTCAACGCCCTATGAAAGCCCTGCTCCTCTCCCTGCTGCTCCTCCCCGTCGTCGCGCTCGCGCAGGCGCCCACCATCGAAATCTCCGGCGCCAACTTCCGCCCGCTGCCCGTGGCGGTACCCGCGCCCCTGACGCAGAACGATGGCGCGAAGGCGTTGGTGGCGCCCTTCGACTCGGCCTTCAGCTTCGACCTGGCCGCCTCCGGCATCCTCCAGGTGCTGGACCGCAAGGGCTTCACGGCGGACGCGAAGGAAGGCATGGCCGCGGCCAGCATCAACTTCAGCCGCTGGGCGGACGTGGGCGCCGAAGCGCTCGTGAAGGTGTCGCTGGCGCAGGACGGCGGCGTGGTGCGCGGTGAGCTACGCCTGTTCAACGTGGGCACCGGCCGCGAGGACCTGAAGGTGTCCAAGGACGCGCCCGCCGATAATGCCTCGCTGCTGGCGCACCGCCTGGCGGACGCGCTCTACCGGCACTTCACCCGCGAGCCCAGCCCCTTCCTGTCCCGCATTACCTATGTGCGCAAGGCGGGCACCAATCGCGACGTCTACGTGGCGGACTGGGACGGCGGCAACGCCCGGGCGCTCACCAAGGGCGGCATCAACATCCTGCCCGCGCTGAGCCAGGACGGCTCGCAGGTCGCCTTCACGACGTACCGCAAGAATCGCCCGGACATCTACGTGCAGTCCCCTGGCGGTGAGGCGAAGGCCGTCATCTCCGGCGGGCAGATGGCCACCGGCGCGGCCTTCTCTCCGGACGGCAAGCGCATCGCGTACTCGCTGGCGGAGGGCGAGAGCGCCCAGGTGTACGTGGCCAACGCGGATGGCAGCGGCGCGCGCGCGCTCACCGACACGCCCTACGGCCTCAACACCAGCCCCACCTGGTCGCCGGACGGCAAGCGCCTTGCCTTCGTGTCCAACCGGGGCGGCAGCCCGCAGGTCTACATCATGAACGCGGATGGCACGGGCGTGCGCCGGCTCACCTTCCAGGGCAACTACAACCAGACGCCGGACTGGTCGCCGCGTGGGGACCTCATCGTCTTCACCGCTCGTGACGAGCGCAACGCCTTCGACCTCTTCACCGTCAGCGTGGAGACGGGCAAGGTGACGCGCCTCACGCAGGACCAGGGCAGCAACGAGGAGCCCGCCTTCTCTCCCAACGGGCGGCTCATCGTCTTCACGTCCACCCGCAATGGCGGCTCGCAGCTCTATGTCATGACGGCGGACGGCAACAACCAGCTGCCGCTGCGCGCCGAGAAGGGCGTCTACCAGACGCCGGACTGGTCGCCGCTGCCGCAGGCGCAGTAGCCGTCCCCTGGGCCTGTGGGGCGCCAGCGAGCGCCCCGCGCCCGGCACCGGGACGTCCGTTGACAGCCGGGGCGCGCTCGGGTCGAGTCCTCCCGCATGAGCGCGCCCTTCCGCAGCCACTGGAGCCTGGACCCCGAAGTCGTCTTCCTGAACCACGGTTCGTTCGGCGCCTGCCCGACAGCCGTCCTCCAGCGGCAGGCCGAGCTGCGCGCGCGCCTGGAAGCCGAGCCGGTGCGCTTCCTCCACCGCGAAATCGAGCCGCTGCTGGATGACGCCCGCGCCGCGCTCGCCACGTTCCTCGACGCGGACGCGGACGACCTGGGCTTCGTCCCCAACGCGACGGCGGGGGTGAGCACGGTGCTGCGCTCGCTGCGCTTCGCTCCCGGCGACGAGCTGCTCACCACCGACCATGAGTACAACGCCAGCCGCAACGCGCTGGACTTCGTGGCCGCCCAGTGGGGCGCCAAGGTGGTGGTGGCGAAGCTGCCCTGGCCGGTGCCGTCCGCGCAGTCCGTGGTGGACGCGGTGCTGCCCCACGTCACCCCGCGCACGCGTCTGTTCCTGGTGGACCACGTCTCCAGTCAGACGGCCCTGGTGCTGCCGCTGGCGCAGCTCGTCACCGCCCTGCGCGAGCGCGGCGTGGAGACGCTCGTGGATGGCGCGCACGGGCCGGGCATGCTGCCGCTGTCGCTGCGCACGCTGGGCGCAGGCTACTACACGGGCAACTGCCACAAGTGGCTGTGCGCCCCCAAGAGCGCCGCGTTCCTCCACGTCCGGCGCGACCTCCAGCCCGCCATCAAGCCCCTGTCCGTGAGCCACGGGCACAACTCCCGGCGGACGGACCGCTCCCGCTTCCGGCTGGACTTCGACTGGACGGGGACGCACGACCCTTCGGCCGTGCTCTGCGTGCCCGAGGTGATTCGCTTCATGGGCGGGCTGCTTCCCGGCGGCTGGCCGGAAGTCATGGCCTCGAACCGGGCCAAGGTGCTGGCGGCGCAGAACCTGCTGTGCGCGCGGCTGGGCACCCAGCCCACCTGCCCCGAGGACATGGTCGGCAGCATGGCCACGGTGACGCTGCCGGACGGCTTCCCCGAAGTCCCCCAGCCCCCGCTCTACGTGGACCCGCTCCACCTGCGCCTGTTCGACGAATACCGCATCGAGGCGCAAATCACCCCCTGGCCCCGGCCGCCGCACCGGCATGTGCGTCTGTCCGCGCAGCTCTACAACACCCCCGCCGACTACCAGGCCCTGGGCGATGCTTTGGAAGCGCTGCTGCGTTGAGTAGGCTGCCGCGCATGTCGCGTTTCGCCACCATCGACGTCGGAAGCAACTCGGTCCTCCTGCTCGTCGCGGAGCGCACCCCGGAGGGCCGTTTCGAGGCCGTGCGGGAGCGCGCGGAAATCACCCGCCTGGGCCGAGGCGTGGATGCGACGCGCAAGCTCTCCGCCGAAGGCATGGAGGCGACGCTCCAGGTGCTGGAGTCCTTCGCCCGCGAGGCACGCGACCTGGGCGCGGAAGGCATCGCAGTGTCCGCCACCAGCGCCGCGCGTGACGCGGAGAACGGCGCGGAGTTCCTCGCGGCCGCGAAGGCGCGGGCGGACGTGACAGTGGAAATCATCTCCGGCGCCATGGAGGCGGAGCTGTCCTTCGCAGCGGTGCACGCGGACTTCGCGTCGGACGCGGCGGGCCCCCTTCTGGTGCTCGACATCGGCGGCGGCTCCACGGAGTTCATCTACGGCAACCGCGGCGGCCACGTGGACTTCCGCCACAGCTTCGACGTGGGCGCGGTGCGCATGACGGAGCGCTTCGTCGGCTCGGACCCGATGACGTCCGAGGACCGCGCGCGTGTCGAAGCCCACCTGCGCGACACCTTCCGCGCCCTCCCCGCCCCGCCGCCCGGCGCGGCCCTGGTGGGCGTCGCGGGCACGGTGACGACGCTGTACGCCGTGCAGCACGCCATCCACCCCTACGTCCCGGAGCAGGTCCACGGCGGCACGCTGTCCGTGGGCCAGCTGTCCGCCCTGACGGACCGGCTGTGCGCCATGCCGCTGGAAGAGCGGCGCGCCCTGCCCGGCATGCAGCCCAAGCGCGCGGACGTCATCCCCGCGGGCGCCCTCATCCTGCTGGAGTCGGTGAAGGCGCTGGGACTGGAGGCCTGCCGCGTCAGTGACAGGGGCCTGCGCTGGGGCCTGCTCGCGCACCGCTTTGGCGCCGGAGCCACCTCTTCATGAACGCCCAACCCGCGGCCTCACCGGCCGCGTCCGCCGTGCCCGCCAGCAACGCGGGTTACGCGCTGCTCATCCTCACCCTCATCAACCTGGTCAACTACCTCGACCGCTACATCGTCGCGGTGGCGCTGCCAGGCATCCAGAAGGAATTCGGCATCAACGACACGCAGTCCGGCCTGCTGGGCACCATGTTCATCGTGGTGTTCATGCTGGCCTCGCCGCTGGGCGGGTTCCTCGGGGACCGCTACCCGCGGCGGCTGCTGGTGGCGGGCGGCGTGATTCTCTGGAGCCTGGCCACCGGGGCCAGCGGACTGGCCACCTCGTTCGGCGCGCTGCTCCTGGCCCGCGCGGTGATTGGCATCGGAGAGGCCGGCTACGGCGCGGTGGCGCCCAGCATCATCTCCGACTTGTACCCGCGCGCGCAGCGCACGCGGATGCTGGCGTTCTTCTACATCGCCATCCCCGTGGGCGCCGCGGCGGGCTACGGCCTGGGCGGGTGGCTGACGCAGGCGTACTCGTGGCACGTCGCCTTCTTCGCGGGCGGCGTGCCCGGCCTGATTCTGGGCGCCATGGCCTTCTTCATGCCGGAGCCCCAGCGCGGCGCCATGGACGGGCCGGATGCGCAGACGAAGATGCCCTTCATGGTGGGCCTGAAGGGGCTGGCGAGGAACTCGGCCTTCTGGGCGGTGACGGCCGGATACACGCTGATGACGTTCTCCATTGGAGGCCTGGGCTTCTGGATGCCCACGTACCTGGTGCGCGAGCGCGGCCTGGCGCAGGACAGCTCGGGCTTCATCTTCGGCGCGATTACGGCGGTGGCCGGCCTGCTGGGGACGGTGGCGGGCGGATGGCTTGGCGACAAGCTGGACCGCAAGCGCGAGGGCGGCGGACTGTGGATGTCCGGCATCGGCCTGATACTGGCGGCCCCGTGCATGTACCTGGCGGTGAACCTGAAGGCCGTGGGCCCCACCTTCGCGGCGATTGCCCTGGCGCAGTTCCTCATCTTCCTCAACAGCGGCCCCATCAACGCGGCCATCGTCAACTGCGTGCAGCCCGCGTTCCGCGCCTTCGCCATGGGCCTGAACGTGCTGTGCATCCACCTGCTGGGTGACGCGATTTCGCCCACGCTCATCGGCAAAATCGCGGACGCGTCCAGCCTGCATACCGCCATCGCGGTGAATGCCCTGCCCGTCCTCCTCGGCGGCTTCGCGCTGCTGCTGGGCGCCAGGCTGTTCCGTGAAGCGGTGCCCCTCGCGCGTCAGGGCTGAGCGGCGGCGTCCAGCCTCGGCCGGTACTCGTCGGCCAGGCGCTCCATCTCCAAGGCCAGCCGCTCGCCATCCGCGAGCAGCAGGCCCTTGAGGCGCGCGCGGTTGCCCAGCGTGAAGAACACGCGGATGTCGCGCTGGAGCGACTCCCAGCGCTCGGCGAAGTAGAGGGTGAACAGCGCCAGCGGCGGCACGGCGAGGAAGACGGCCACGGCCAGGAGCGCGCTCCCCCACACCGCCGCGGCGGCCGTCAGCACGCCCCACCACACCAGCGCCACCACGAAGGCGGTGAGGAACTTCACCGTGGCCTGCACATCCAGTTCGGCGTTGCGGCTGGCGAGCCGGGGCAGCTGGTAGGGCAGCCAGAACAGGCCCAGCCCCAGGGCGAACAGCGGCAGGCCCAGCACCAGCGCCAGCACGTTCTTCACCACGAAGGGCACCACGTTCCCCGGCCGGTACACGAGCGCCAGGTCCTCCGGCCCCGTCGCCTGCACCAGCGCCATGCGGTGCCGGAAGTCGGCGAGCTGCGCGCGCAGGGGCTCGAAGCGCTCCGGCTCCTCGGCGCGGAACATCTGGACGCCGCGCGCCCACAGTCGCAGGCGCTCCGCGTCGAGCGCCCCACCCTGCTTGAAGGCGAAGAGCTGCTCGGCCAACTGCGCCAGCGGGAGGTCCGCCCACTGCTCCAGGTTGAGCGTCACCGCGCGAAGCCCGCTGGCGATGCGCTCGGTGAGGGCGCGGACGGCATCGGGCTCCGCGGCGGCGTCCGCGGGCAGGAAGGCCTGCACTTCGATGGCGGGCCCCACGTCGATGAGCACCTCGCTGCGGAACACGTGCTTCTCCGCGTAGGTGAGCCCCACGGGGACGATGCGCACCGGAGCCCCGGCCTTCGCCGCGCTCAGGGCAATGCGCGCCGCGCCCGTCTTCAACTCCGCGAGCCCGGGCTCGGAGTGGCTCTTGCCCTCGGGGAAGATGGTGATGGCGCGCCCCTGCACCAGCGCGCCCTTCGCGGCATCCAGCGTGCCTTCATTGCCGCCCATCTTCGCCGGGTCATCCTGCTTCCGGTACACCGGCAGCGCGTCCAACCCCTTCAGCAGCCAGCCGATGACGGGCATCCGGAACAGCGGCGCCTTCGCCAGGAAGGTCACCTTGCGCCGCGTGAGGATGAACACCAGCGCCGGGTCGATGAGGCCATTGGGGTGGTTGCCCACGAAGAGCACGGGGCCGTCCGGCTCCAGCGCCGGGGCATTCACCTTCACCCGGTAGAAGAGTCGGAGACACAGCGCCACCACCGCACGCACGCACGCGTAGAACACGGAGGAGACTGTACTCCACGTCTCAGGGATACCGGTCCACCACCTGGATGACGCCGGTGTTGTCCTGCACCACGGAGAAGCCCTTCATCGGGCTCGGGTAGGCAATCAGGCCCTCGCCGTCCTTGTCCCAGCGCGAGTCCAGGAGGATGCCGCAAAAGGGCACCGACATCGCCCCGGACTCCGGCAGGAAGATGCGGTCATACCGGCCGAAGACGCGGTGCTTCGTCACGTACAGGCGGCCGCCGATGCGCGCGCCGGGAAGCTGCTGCTCGCCCTGCTCGCGCGGCAGCGCAATCACGAAGCTGTAGTTGTAACGCGCCGGGCCCGGGTGGTCCTGGATGGCATCCACGATGACGGGGACCTTGTCCCCGGGCTTCAGGCCCAGGCGCTCCATCTGCAGCAACGCGCCCCGAGGGCACGTCCCCTCTGGCGGCATCCACTTGGGCCGCGCCGGCCCCTGCGAGGACGCGGAGGTGGTCCGGCAGCCCGCCGCAACCAGGAGCCCCAGGCCCACCACCGTCCACCGCAGCCAGCGCATGCGCACCATCGCCTCCCTCAGAACGTCCCGATGCTGAAGTGGAACTGCGTGGTGGCCTCATTCACCGACTCGTCCGGGTCCAGGTTGAAGCCCACATCGAAGGCCAGCGGCCCCACGGGCGTCACGTAGCGCAGGCCCGCGCCCGCCGTGTAGCGCAGCCGGCCCGGGTCGAACTGCGTCCGGTCCAGCCACAGGTTGCCCGCTTCGACGAAGAGCCCCAAGTCCACGGAGGACAGGGCCGGCAGGCGCAACTCCGCCTTGCCCAGGGTGAAGAGCTCGCCGCCCTGGCTCGCCGGCACCTGCCCCGCGAGCACGGCCTTCAGCTCTGCGGAGCACCCCGACGGAGAAATCAGCGCCCGGCAGTCGCGCAGCCGCTGCTGCAACGCGCCGCGGACGTCCTCCGGCAGCACGCCGTCCTCGCGGAAGCCGCGCAGGCTCGAAGAGCCGCCCAGGTAGAACAGCTTCGAGCCAATGGCCTGGGCATCCTCCTCCAGCGGGATGATGGTGCCCGCGCGCGCGGACAGCGCCACGCTCGCCCGCCGCCCCAGGGGGATGTAACCACTGAGGCTGCCCGACAGCTTCACGCCGTCGATGGGGTACGCATCCACGCGGTTGCCCGCCACGTCCGTGGGACGCACGCTCAAGCCGCGGGTGAACTCCGCGCTGGAGACGAACACCACGCCTCGGCGAGGGTTGGCCGGGTCGTCCCGGAAGTCGAGCGTGGCGGAGGGACGCAACGAATGCAGCGCGAAGTCGCCGAACGGGTAGCGCAGCCGCTCCCGGTCGGCGCGGTTGAGCAACTCCAGCACGCCCGCGCGCGAGCGCAGCCGGTTGTTCTCCACCTCGTAGGACAGTGACAGGTTGAGCCACGTCGCCGCGGCCCAGTCCATGGCGGCCGCCGCCGCGAACCGCGAGGACACGTAGGAAGGCCGGTGCACGCGCTCGCCAATGAGGTCCAGGCGGGCGCCCACCTGCAGCGGCAGCAGGAAGAACAGCCGCGGCTGCGCCAGCGCGAGGTTGCCCCGGCCTCCCAGGCCATTGAGCCCCTGGAGCTCCACGTCACAGCCCGGAGCCGGACCACCACCGGGAACCGTCTGCTGGCAGGCGATGCGCCGGTCCCGAGACAGCGCCTCCGCGCTCCAGCCCGCGTAGTTGATCTTCCCGCGCGCCAGCAGGCTGAGCCCCAGCCCGTCCAGGTTGCGGTAGGCCGTGTCGAGCGTGATGCGGGGACCATCCACCAGGAAGTAGCCGCCAGACACCTGGCCATCCAGCCGGGGCCGCTCCTGGACCGTCACCAGCACGTCCTTGGTGTCCTCGCGCCGGGTGGGGTCCGCCAGCGCGATGACCACCTGACGGAACACGCCCAGGCGCGCCAACCGGCGCTGGCCCTCCGTCAGCTCATCCAGCGCGACGGGCTTGCCCTCCTCCACCGCGAGATTGGCCAGCACCAGGTCCGGGTCCGTGCGCGTCAGGCCCTGCACCAGAATCTTCCCGACCTTCACCTGCGGGCCCGCGTCCGCGCGGAAGATGACGGTCGCCTGCGTCCCGTCCTCGCCCACGCCCGTCTCCGTGGTAACGCGCGCGAAGAGGTAACCCTGCCGCCCCAGCTCCTGCTCCAGCGCCTGACGCGAGGACTCCACCGTGTCGAAGCTCAGCGGCGCGCCCTCGCGCATGCGCCGGCCCATGACCCAGGCCGTCAGGCCCGGTGGCACACCCTGGAAGTCCACCTTCACCAGGCGCGCCTGGGGGCCCTCCTCCACGTCGAAGTCCGCGACCGCCGTGCGCCCCACCACATCCACCGTCAGGCCCCGGAACGCCACCACCGCGGAGAGGAATCCCTGCTCGCGGTAGGCCTCGTTCATGGCCTCCACGGCCTCCAGCCACGCATCCTCCACGTACACAGTGGACGCGGGCGGCGGCGGCGCGACGCCCGGGAGCTCCGGGCCGTGACGTCCCTCGGTGTTCAGCGGGTCGTCGAGCATCCGCAGGTCCAGCTCCGGCCGCGTCATGCCCGCCAACACCCGCTCCGCGAGCAGCGCGCGCAGCGTCTCCATTGGCAGCCCGTGGTTGCCGTGGAAGCGCACGTCGGCCACGCGCAGTGGGTGCCCCTCCTCCACGTCGAACACCAGCGCCGCCACCTCGCCATCCGGACGCAGCACCTCGCGGGGACGCACGCGCACGTCGTGGAAGCCGCGGTAGCGGTAGAAGACCTCCATGCGCCGCGCGAGCCGGCCAGCGACGACCTCGTCCATGGGCTCCGAGACGTCGTGCGCCAGCACGCGCTCCAGCACGCCCGGCGGGAAGTGGCGGTTGCCGTGGAAGCGCACCACGTAGCGAGGCCCCGCCATCAGCGGCACCGCCACCGACGCGAAGCTGCCCTCCACCAGCACCGCCGGCGCTCCCACCTGCGCGCGCCAGTAGCCCTCGCCGCGCAGCAACGTGCGCAGCTCTTCCAGCGAGTTAGACAGACGCGCCCGGTCGAACACCTGCCCCGGCTGAAGCGCCAGCACCTCCAGCAGCCGGGACAGCGGCAGGCCAGGGCTGCCAGAGAAGGTCACCTGCCGCACCCGCGTGGGCAGACCTTCGTCAACGGCGAGCACCACCGCGATGCCATCCGTCACCGGCTCCTGCGTCACCGAGACTCTCGCCGAGTCGTACCCCTTGCGCTGATACGCCTGGAGCACGGACGACACCGCGCCCTGCAGCTCCTCCGCGTCCAGCGGCCCGCCCTCCAGCAAGCTGCTGGCCTCCAGCAGCTCCCCGTCCGACAGCACGGCGTTGCCTTCGAAGCGCAGCCGCGCCAGCCGCGCAACGGGCGTGAGCTGGAACATCAGCCGCACCCCGCCTCGCACCGGCTCCGTGCGCGCCACCACGTCCGTGAAGCGGCCCGTGGCCCACAGCCGCTCCACCGAGCGCCGCACCGCGCCCGGTGTCAACGTCTGCCCCTTGCGCACCGCCACCAGGTCGCTCAGCCCCTGCGCGTCGGCGCCTCCGGACAGGTGCAGCTCCACGGCGATGACTTCGGCGCCGAAGCCACTGCCGTCGTCCGCCTGCGCGCGCGCCGCGCCCGGCACGAGGACGCAGAGCACCAGCGCCAGCACCGCGAGGGCCCGGACTACTCGACCTCCCAGCTCAGCTTCAGCTCGAGCCCGAGGTTTCCAAACGAGGCTTCGTTGTTCTCGTTGTCCCACTGGGCCTGTGCGGAGAGTCGGTCATCGAAACGGTACTCGGCCCGCGCCCGCGTGCCGCGCCCGCTCACGGGTTGCGTCATACCGATTTTAAGCTGCTCGCTCAGGAACTTCGACTCCAGTTGCGCGGTGGGCTCCGCTTGCCGGGTGGCGTCGTTGTAGGTGGTCGAAATCTGCAGGGACAAATCCCTCAACACCGGATTGCTGGGCAGGAAGCGCTGGAGCTGCCGGTCCAGGCCCGACACGTTGAAGAGGGCCTCGGCCGCCAGGCCGGCGCTCGCCGAAGCCGCGGTATCCTGGTCTGACGAGGTGAAACCCAGGGTGAGAAGCGAGACGATGTCGCCCTCCACCAGCGCCGGCTCCGAGGAAAGGAGAATCTGCGGGTCTGACGGCTTGCCGAAGGCGTGCAGCTTCACCACGTACTCACGCACCTGCGTCTGGGCCTGGACCTCGAAGATGGGGTCGATTTGCGTGGGGTCCTGGAACTCGAGCTGCCCCTGACTGATGGTGAAGGGGTTGTTCCGGAAGAAGGCCTGGCTGCCCTCGGCCAGTTCCACCCGGCCCAGCAGTCCCGGCCGCAGGTCCGTCCCCGTCAGTCGCACGTCCCCCAGCAGGCGAGCCTTCGCCAGGTTGTTGTCCACGCGGACGTCGCCGAAGTGGACGTTCACGTCCCAGATGACCCAGGGCTTCGGAGGCTCACCGGACGAGGAGGACGAGCCCGCCGCCAGGTGGGTGGTGCGCTTCTGCATCGTCTTCAGCAGCGCATCCACGTCCAGCGCCTTCTGGTAGCGCATCTTCACGATGTCCATGCCACCGGTGACGGTGAATCCCTTGGGCGGACCAATCACCTGGAGCAGGCCGGAGAAGGTCGCGGGCAGGTCCTCCGTGAGCCGGTAGGGCACCTCGTCCAGTTGGATGGTGAGCCCCAGCCGCTGCGGCAGGAAGCGCTCCAGCCGCACGTCGCCGCGCGCGGACACGCGGCCTTCGTTGAGCTGGCCCTGCAGGTGCTCCACCAGCACGCGCTGGCCCGTCATCTCCACGCGCCCGGCCATGTTGCGCACCTGGACGGGCCAGTCCCGCAACGCCAACCGCATGTCGAACAGCTCCGCGGAGCCGACCACGGAGGGCTTCTCCAGCGTCCCGGAGGCCTCGGCGTCCACGGTGATGCGCCCGGAGGAGCGCTCCACCATGGCGGGCATCAACGACTCCAGCAGACGCAAATCCAACCCGCCCCGCAGCGTCACATTCAGGCCGCGCGGGCTCATCCACCCGCCCAGCGACAAGTCCACGTGCTGCCCCGTGAAGCGGAAGGGCTGCACATCCGTCCGCCCGGCCGCGTACGCCAGCACGATGGGGCCCGCGTTCTCCCCGCGCAGGTCGTCGCGGGAGAGGACCAGCCGCTCCACGGTGGCGTTCACCTGCGAGCCCGCGGGCTCCAGGAGTAGGCCCTTGGCGCTCACCGTGCCCGACAGGGCGCCGCTGACGCCCGCCCACAGTGGCGCGTCCGGCAGCAGCGGGCGAATCTCCGGCAACGAGAACGAGCCCTGGGCGTCATAGGGCCAGTTCTCCTGCACCTTCATGCGGATGCGGCCGGTGGCGTCCCGGAAGGGGTGGCCCCACACCTCGAAGTTCTTCCCCACCATGCGCCCGGTGAGGTCCATGGCGCCCAGGTTCCGCTCGGCGAAGGTGACGCGCGGCGCGCGCAGCGTGACGTCCACCACCGGCACGTCGGCGGTGCCCGACACGACGCCGTCCATCACCATCGTGCCCTGAATGCCCATGCGCTCGGCGAGCTCCGGGTCCACCGCCTCGGCCAGCGACAGGCCGTCTCCGCCGAAGCGGTAGTCCAACCCGCCCGCGAACGCGAAGGTGCCCTCCGCCCAGGTGCGGCCCAGCGGCCCCGTAAGGGTGGTGCGCTCCAGCACCATCGCCTTGCCATCCACGAAGCGCAGCCGCGCCGCGCCGTCACCCATGCGCCGCCCCAGGTACGTGGTGTCCTTGACGTCGAACGCCACCAGCCCCTCCAGCTTCTCCACGGGGCTGTCCACCTCCACGCGGCCGGTGGCCGTTCCCCCCAGCGTGCCCTGCATCACCGCGAGCGACGGACTCAGGCCCGCCACCACGTCCACCAGGTCCTCGTTGCGCCCCTGCGGGACGTTCACCTCCAGGCGCAGGTTGAGCAGCCGCCCGAAGGACACGCCCGCCTTGCCGTAGTACTGCGTGCGCCCCTTCTGGCCGGAGAAGGCGGGGAACGTGAGCAGGTTGTCCTTGTAGGCCAGTTTCCCCTGCATCACCCCCAACGACAGGTTCCAGAACTCGAAGTCGCGGAAGGACAGGCCCGCCTCCACCTTCACGTCCGCCGCGGGTCCCGTAATCGCGTACGTGGCGTGGCCCCGTCCGGCCCAGGGCAGGCCCGCGATGTGGCCGAAGTCCGCCAGGTCCACGTCGCCCTGCCCGTGGATGTCCAGGCCCAGCCCGCCCGCCAGCAGGAGCACGACATCGCCCGTCACGCGCGAGTGGCCCACCTCCGCGTTGACGTGGCTGAAGGCCACGCGGTCCGGCTGGAGCTTCACCTGCGCCTGCGCGCGGGCCTTGTCGAACTCCAGAATCGTGAGCCCGTCCTTAGGCTGCGTGTCGAACGCATGTGTGGCCAGCACGAACTTCCCGGTCCGCAGGTCCAACGGGCCCGACAGGGAGAAGCGCGGCAGCAGGTTGCCGGACAGCCGAGCGTCCAGCGTGGCCGGGAAATCCACCCAGGAACCCTTCACGCCTGCCCGGTCCAGGATGCGGCCCAACGACGCGTCCTCCGTCGTCAGCGACACCTCCAGCGGGAAGTTCGGCGTGAGGCCCAGCCGTCCCGTCGCTCGCACCTTGCCCGCGCCCACGGGCAGCGTGAGCTCCTCCAGCCGGACGTCGTCACCCGAGTACGACAGGCGCGCGTGGAGGTTCGTCGGGCCGAAGTCCCCGTAGCCCAGGCTGTTGCCCGACAGCTCCAGCGACACCGCGGGGGACGCCACCTTCCCCGCGATGGACACACGCGACCAGAGGTGCCCTGTCGCGGGGCTGGGAATCAGCCGCGCCTGGTAGAGCGCGCGCAGCGGGAGGAACACCTGCGCGTCCAAGGCCAGCCGCGGCGCGCACAGCGAATCCACGCGGCCGGACACCGTGGTGGTGATGTCGTCCAGCGACACCTCGGCGCGCTCCAGCTCCAGCAGGGCCTCGTCCGGGTCCAACGCGCCCGCGATGACCAGCTGCCCTAGCGCCAGCTCGCGTCCGTCCGGGCCCAGGCGCACCCGGCCGCGCCGGGCCTCCACGTCCAACTCGATGACACCCCACTGCTCGTCCCAGCGGACGTCCAGTTCGTCCACCTCCACGCGCCGGCCCTCGGGCAGCGCCAGGCGCAGCTCCGCGCCGGAGATGTCGAGCTTCGCCACGCGCAGGTGCTCGAGCGGCTCCAGGAAGCAGAAGTTGGATTTGGGCTCGGACGGTGCGGAGGGCTGCGACAAATCCAGCGCCACGCGCGGCCGGGACGCCTTCACCTGGGCCAGCGTCAGCCGGCCCCGAAGCGGCTGGAGGAAACCAAGCTGCACCTCCGCCCTGTCCACGGCCACCAGCGGCGAGTCCGTGCCGGGAAGGAACAGCGAGAAGCCGTGCACCACCACGCGGGAGCCCAGCGGGTCCAACTCACAGCGGCCGAGCCCCACGTCCAGGCCCAGCACGTCGGGCAGGTGCCGGCGGCCCAGCGTGCACGCCACCTCCCAGGTCTCCGGCATGCGCAACAGGAGCACGCTCCCCGACAAGACGAGGAGCACCAACAGCAGCGCCCTGCGCGCACCGTGGCGGCTCTGAGAGGACAAAGCCGCTACAGCTTACCCAGCCCTTCGAGGTAGCGGTCGATCTCCGCGAGGTCCACCTTGCTGCTCGCCGTCCTGGGGAGCGTCGACGCCGAAGCGCTCGGCCGCTCGGCCGCTTGCCCGGCGGGCGTGTTCACCCCGAGCAGGCCCAGGTTCTTCCCGATGCGATGCACCAACTCCGCGGACACCGTCTGCTCGCGCGCGAGGAAGGCCTCGAAGAGCGCGTTGTCGCACAGCGTGTTGATGACGCGGGGCGAGCCGGACGAGTGCTGGTGCACGGCCAGCAGCGCCTCCGGGCTGAAGGGCATGCGCGGGCAGCCCGCGAGCCGGAGGCGGTGCTTGACGTAGGCCTCCGTCGACTCGGCGGTGAAGGGCTCCAGCCGGTAGCGCATGGCCACGCGCTGCGCGAGCGGTGGGTCCAGCTTCAGGTTCTTTTCGATTTCCGGCAGGCCGAAGAAGACGAAGGAGATGAGCTTGCGCTCCGGCACTTCCAGGTTGAGCAGCCCCCGGAACTCCTCCATCAACTCGCGCGTCTCCAGCATCTGCGCCTCGTCGATGAGGACGACGGCCTTCTTGCCGGACTCGTAGATTTGGAGCAGCCGCTGGTAGAGCTGCGACAGCAGCGCCAGCTTCTCCTGCGCCGGATTCTCCACACCCAACTGCAGCGCGATGCGGCGCAGCAGCCAGTTGGCGGTGATGCCGGAGTGAATGATGACGAGCAGCGCGGCCTCGTACTCGGACTCCGGAAGCGAGTCGAGCATGCGGCGGGCCAGCGTCGTCTTCCCCGCGCCGATGTCACCGACGAGGATGGACAGGCCCTTCATGTAGCTCACCGCGTGCATCAGCCGGGTGAGCGCCTGCGAGTGCTGCGCCGAGTTGTAATAGAAGCGGCTGACGGGAGCGTTGGAGAAGGGCTCCTGGGTCAGCTCGAAGAAGTCCAGGTACGTAGTCATGGGCTCGCCGGACCTCGCGGGGTGCAACTACAGGTAGCCGACCTTGCGCGCCTTGGACGCGCCAGCCGCTGGTATCGGAGTGGTGGGCGCCGCGGCCCCCGCGGGTGCGGGCGGACTGCTGGTGGCCTTGGTCCCATTGCCAGAAGGAGTCGGAAGCGGATCCTCCACCGGCTCCACGGAAGCCGCAAGCCGGGACACGTGCCCGGCGACATCCCGGTACTTCCCGTCCATCGCGGCCACGCGCTGGTAGTGGAAGAGCGCCTTGCCCGCATCCCCCTGGGCCTCGTAGGCCGCCGCCAGCTCGAAGCCGAGCGCCTTGGCCGCCTCGCCCGTGGCGTGGGGGTTGCCCAAACCCTCGCGGAAGGCCTCCACGGCCGCGGAGGCGTCGCCGCGCAGCAGCTGGAGCATGCCCATCATGGTGATGCAGTCCAGCTCGCGCTTGCCGCCCGCGCTCCCCTGACGGGCCACGTCGAACTCGTGGAGCGCGTCGTCGAGCAGGCCCATTTCCTTGTACGCGATGCCCAGGTCGTAGTGCGTGTCCACGTCCTCGGGCTTCACCACCTTGGCCAGGCTCTTCTTGAACTCGGAGAAGACCTCCTCCACCGAGTACTGGAAGTCCTCTTCCGCCGGCAGCGCCGAGGCCCCGGCGTCGTCGCCGAGGTTGTCGATCTCCCCGGCCAGCTCCGCCGCGAGGTCGAACGCGTCGCGCTCGCCGGTGGTCTCCTCGGCGTCCTCGTAGCCGTCCGTGACGGGCTGCACGCTCGGAATCTGCGCCGGCTCCGCGGCCGCGTCCTCCTGTTCCGCGCCGCCTCCCGCCTCCGCCGCCTCCAGCCGCTCCATCAGCTCGGCTGCGCGCGCGTGGCCCGGGAAGGCAATCATCACCGTCTCGAGAATCTCGCGCGCCTCTTCCAGCAGGCCCTGGTCGAGGAAGAACGACGCCTCGTCGCACTCCTCCGCCGCGGGCTCCTCTTCATCGGCGGCGGCCTCGACTTCCGGCTCGGGCTCGGGTTCCGGCTCGACCGCGGGCTCCTCGTAGGCGACCGGCTCGGACAGCTCGTCCGCGGACAGGTCCGGCGCGTCTTCCACGAAGGACTCGTCGTCCACCGCCACGATGGCGTGCGAGGCCGTGGGCTCCTCGAACTCCATCGGGTCGCCCAGCGCCGGAGTCCCGAACGGGTCCTCGTCCAGGTCAGCGGCCGTCAACGGCGCGGCGCCCACGCGCGTGGGCACATCCTCCAGGTCCAGCGGCGGAGGCGCCTCGTCGTCCAGCGTAGGCACGTCCAGCGAGTCCAGCGTGGGAACCTGGAGCGTGTCCGGCGAGGCCTCGTCGAGCAGCGCCTGCGTGGGCGCGTGCATCTGCGTGGGCTGCGGCTCGTCCTGGTCCCCGAGCGACAGCGCCTCCATGGACGTGGCGGCGCCGTCGTCCACCAGCGACTCGTCGTCGAGCGAGTAAGCCGCCGCTGCCGCCAGGTCATCATCGCTGGAGGCGACGAGCGGCTCGTCGTCGGTGACGCTGAGGCCCGGCTCGTCGGTCAGCACCAGCCGGTCGTCGTCCGTCACCAGCGTCTCGTCCACCGACGCCGCCGCCAGGTCCTCTGGATCGGGCGTGCCGTACACCTCGAACTCGCCCGAGGTGATGGCCTCGCCCACCAGCGCCTCTTCGCTGATGACGGCGGAGTCGCTGTCCTCCTCGATGACCTCGTCGGAGTCACTCGAGGGCAGCGTGGTCAGCGCCAGTTCGTCACCGGGCGGGTGCAGGAGCGCGTCTTCCGGCGGCGGCGCGACGAGAATCTCGTCGTCGCTGGAGTCCACCAGGATGGCGTCCTCGCCCACCGACTCCACCACGGACACCGTCGGCGCGGCGACCACGGGCCCCGTCGTCCGCAGCACGGACAGGAACGCGGGCACCTCGGGATGGGCGGGATTCTCCTGGAGGATGGTGGCCAGGTACGGCTGCGCGCGCTGCACGTCCGCCGTGCGCGTGCACAGGCGGAGCACGTTCAGCAGCTGCTCCGACGCCTGGGCCATGTTCCCGGACGCGACGTAGATTTGGTACGCCTTCTCGTGGGCGTCGAGGTTCTCCGGCTCGACGGAGAAGACCTTGCGTAGGTGCTCCAGCGCTTTGTCGTGGAGCCCGTACTTGACGTAGACGTCCGTCTCCGTGAGCAGCTTGGAGAGCTGCTCGCGCCCCATCCCCGCCGGAGCGGGAGGTGCCACGGGCGCCGGCGCGGGTGCTGCCGCCGCGGGCTGAGGCGCGGGGCGCGGGGCGGGCTGAGGTGCCGCCGCGGGCTGGGGTGCCGCCGGAGCGGGCTCGGGCGCGCGGCGCGCGACCAGGTCCGGGTCCTCGGGGTCCAGCACTTCAATCTGCGTCCAGACAGCCTCGGCCTCGGTGACGCGGCCGCGCTCCTGATGAATCTTGGCCAGCTCCTTGTAGACGGAGATGGTCTTCGACGTCTGGCCCAGGCCCTGGAACGCCTGCGCCAGCAGCGTGAGCGTCTCCACGTCGCGGCCATCGGCCTTGAAACACACCTGCAGCTTCGCCAGCGCGCGCTTCTGGTCGCCGCGCTGCAGGTACGACGTGGCCAGCTCCTTCGACAGCGGAAGGTTGTCCGGCTCCAGCGCGGACAGCCGCTCGGCCACGCGGAGCCAGTCATCCGCGCGGCTGTTGCGCTTGAGGTACTCGGCGGCGCGCTTGAACTCCTGGGCCGCCTCGCGCGTCATGTTCTCGCGCGCATACAGCTCCGCCAGCTTGATCTTCGACGCCACGTTCTCCGGGTCGAGATCCACCATCTTCTTCAAGGTATCGAGCGACGACTTCGTGTCGCCCGCCTTGTCGTAGTGGTTGGCGACAATCTGGAAGTACGCCATCGCCTCGGACATCAGCCCGAGCTGCTGGTGAAGCTCTGCCAGCTTGAGGTTCACCTCCAGCAGGTTCGGATTGAGCTTGAGGACCTGCTTGTAGAGCGCGACGGCCTTGAGGAAGAAGCCGTCCGACGAGTAGCTCTCCGCGACCTTGGTGAAGAAATGGGCGGCCTGCGGGTTGTCGTTCTTCTTCTGGTACAGCTCCCCCATCTTCTGGAGGACCCGGATGTCCTTCGGGTCGACCTCCAGGACCTTCTGGTACTCCTTGATGGCTTTGTCGTAGGCGCCCTTCGCGACGAGCTTCGCGGCGGCTTCGATGATCTTGTTCTTGTCCATCGAGCGGTGGGCTTCCAGCAGGCCGAAACCCCTTGAACTTCGCGGGTTTCCATCCTCAGCAAGGGGGAGTGTCGGAGGCTAACGGAAAGCTCCGACGCGGGTCAAGAAACGGCCCGGCTCCCCCCGGGGCCGGATCACCTGCTCGCGTGGCGGCCCGACAAGCGGGAATCCACACCAGGTGTAGGGCTGCTACGGCGTCTCCTCGACGGCCTTCTTGAGCCGCCGGGAGCCCGTCTCGCTCGCGAGCAAGCGCTCCACGAACCGGG
Source organism: Myxococcus sp. NMCA1 (assembly GCF_026810205.1). Classification (NCBI taxonomy): domain Bacteria; kingdom Pseudomonadati; phylum Myxococcota; class Myxococcia; order Myxococcales; family Myxococcaceae; genus Myxococcus; species Myxococcus sp. NMCA1. The sequence goes on from NZ_CP113950.1 coordinate 7,345,991, forward strand.
TGTCGTAATTGCCCTCCTGGAAGGACTCTTCCGCGAGTGCGGCCCGGTGGAACGGGATGTTGGTACGGATGCCTTCCACGACGTACTCGCCCAGGGCGCGCTGCATGCGGCGGATGGCCGTGGCCCGGTCATCCGCGTGGACGATGAGCTTCGACAGCAGGCTGTCGTAGTACGGCAGCACCGTGTAGTTCTCGTAGGCGCCCGAGTCCACGCGCACCCCATAGCCGCCCGGCACGCTGTAGCCGGTAATCTTCCCGGGCCAGGGGGCGAAGGTGATGGGGTCCTCGGCGTTCACCCGGCACTCGATGGCGTGGCCGCGAATCTGGATGTCCTCCTGCTTGAAGCGCAGGGGTTCCCCGTAGGCCAGGCGGATCTGCTCGCTCACCAGGTCCACGCCCGTGACGAGCTCCGTCACCGGGTGCTCCACCTGGATTCGCGTGTTCATCTCCATGAAGTAGAACTCGCCGCGCTCGTCGAGCAGGTACTCGATGGTGCCCACGTTGTTGTACGCGAGCCTGCGCATGGCGTTCACGGACACCTCGCCCATGCGCTTGCGCAGCTCAGGCGTCAGCGCCGGCGACGGGCTCTCCTCGATGAGCTTCTGGTGCCGGCGCTGCACCGAGCACTCACGCTCGTTGAGGTGGACGATGTTGCCGTGCTCGTCCGCGACAATCTGGATTTCGATGTGGCGAGGCTTCTCCACGTAGCGCTCGATGTAGAGGTCGCCATTGGAGAACGACGCCACGGCCTCCGCCTGCGCGGTGGAGAACGCCTGCGCCAGCGCGCCCGGCTCGCGGACGATCTTCATCCCCTTGCCGCCGCCACCAGCGGCCGCCTTGAGGATGACGGGGAAGCCAATCTCGCGGGCGAAGGCCTCCGCCTCACGCGGGTCCTTCACGGTGCCCGGGCTGCCCGGAAGCAGTGGCAGTCCCGCCTCGCGCGCGGCCTGGCGGGCACGCACCTTGTTGCCCATCAGCCGGAGCATCTCCGGCCGAGGGCCAATGAAGCGGATCTTGCAGTTCTCGCAGACCTCCGCGAACTCGGCGTTCTCCGACAGGAAGCCGTAGCCCGGGTGGATGGCGTCCGCGCGGGTGATTTCGGCGGCGGACAGCAACTGCGGGACGTTGAGGTAGCTCTCCTTGGACGCCGGCGGGCCGATGCACACCGCCTCGTCTGCGAAGCGGACATGGAGCGCGTTGGCGTCCGCCGTGGAGTGCACCGCGACCGTTGCGATGCCCAACTCCCGGCAGGCGCGGATGACCCGCAGGGCAATCTCCCCGCGGTTGGCGATCAGCACCTTCTTGAACACGTGGGTGTCTCCGTCAGGGCCGTCATGAGGAGCGGCTCGCCCGTGGGACACGGGCGGCGCGCGGGCCTCTTCGTCAGGCCACTTCGATGCGGAACAGCGCCTGGCCGAACTCCACCGGCCGGCCGTTCTCCACGAGGATCTCCGCCACCCGGCCGGAGACCTCGGACTCAATCTCGTTCATCAGCTTCATCGCTTCGATGATGCAGAGCACCTGGCCTTTCTTCACCAGGGAACCCACATCCACGAAGGGAGGCTGGTCCGGCGCCGGAGTCCGGTAGAACGTCCCCACGAAGGGGCTCGTCACCTGGTGGCCAGGCTTCTCGGCGGGCTTCTCCGCAGCCGGAGCCGCGGGAGCAGCGACCGGTGCCGGAGCGGCAACGCGAGGAGCGGCCGGGGCGGTGTATTCCACCCCGGCACTCGCGGCGACGGGAGCCGGCGCGGCGTGATGGACGATGGTCGTCTCGGGCCCCTGGCCGCGGCGGATGAAGAGCTTCTCCTCGCCGCGCTTCCAGACCAGCCGTGTGACGTCCGAGGACTCAAGAATCTCCACGATCTGCCGCAGGGCTTCCACGTCCAGGGACGTGCTCCCCGTGTCAGCGGGACCGCTCGAGGCGGCCTCCGTCCGCGCGGGCGACTGGGCCCGGGTCGACTTGCGCTTCGTTGCCATAACTCGCGTCCCCTTCCCTCCGGCGTCGCTGCCGAGCTGCGAACTAGCCCCTGGTGGCCACGCGCGTCAGGTACTTGCCGTCGCGCGTATCGATCTTCAGCACGTCTCCCTCTTCGATGAAGAGCGGGACGTTGACGGAGTAGCCGGTCTCCAGAACGGCGGGCTTCAGCGCGCCGGAGACGGTATCGCCGCGGATGCCCGGGTCACACTGGGTGACCTTGAGGTCCACGGAGTTCGGCAGCGTCACACCAATGGCCTTGCCATTGTAGAAGAGGACACTGACGTTGATGTTCTCCTTCAGGAAGTTCTTCGCATCTCCGAGCACCTTCTCACCGAGGAAGGTCTGCTCGTAGTTGCGGGTGTCCATGAAGTAGAACTCTTCACCCTGGACATAGAGGTACTGCATGTCCTTCTCCTCGATGTCGGGCTTGCCCACCTTCTCGCCGGACTTCAGCGTGGGCTGGAGCACGCGGCCCGTCAGGAGGCTGCGAATCGTGGTGCGCACGAACGCGGAGCCCTTGCCGGGCTTGACGTGCTGGAAATCGGCGATTTCAAACGGCTCACCGTCGATTTCGATCTTCAGACCCTTGCGGAACTCGGACGTATCGATGACACCGGCCATGGGGACCGACTCCTTACAGACTCGCAGCAGCGAAAGCTTGAAAAGTCCGGGGTGTCTAGCCCATGCGCCCCTTCCATGGGAAGGGGAAAGCAGCGGCGGAAACGTCGCCTGGATGACTGCTGGCCGGGCATCCGACTAGAGCTCGGCGCGCACCTTGGGTGCGGTGACGCGCAGCACGTAGCGGCCCTTGCCGAAGTTGCCATCCGCGTGAAGGGCGAGCACCAGGAAGTAGTCCGGTGACACCAGCCGCATCACGGTCAGCACTTTCTCACTGTTGACACTGACCTCGCTCACGGTGCCCGTCTTGAGGGTCTCCGCGGCGTTGCGCAGCTGGGTGAGGAGGTTGGCGTACTCCACCCACGCGCCGTTGAGGTCCAGCTCGGCGCTCTCGTCCTTCTGGAACGTGTCGACGGAGATGCCATCGAAGCCCATCACGCTGCACGCGAGGGCTCCATCGACCTGGTTGACCACCGACTCGAGGTGCGTGCGGAAGGACATGGGCAGAGGCTCTTAGAAAGACGGCTGGGGCCCGGTCAAGGGCCCCGGCGGTATGAAGACTACGTTTCCTCGGGCTCAGTGCACTCCGGCGCGAAGCGGTCCTGTCCACCGGGAAGCCCGCAGGGCCCGTTGGCTTCGAGCTGCGTTCCCACCGGGCAGGTGAAGCCCGAATAGTAGAACGTGATGGGATACGTGATCTCGTTCGACTCGGTCGACTTGCCGTTGATGGTCTTGCCGATCAGCTTCAATCGAACGATGACGCCCACGGCGTTGGTTCCCCCCCCGCCGAAATAGGCGGCGAGGTCTTCGCGGGCATTGGCACCCAGCAAATCCAGGACCACGCTACTGCTCTGCGTCGCATTCGCAGGCAGGTTGAAGTAGTTCGGGTAGACGTCATTTGTCAGCGTCGGCCCCGTACCTTGCGTTTCGTAGTTCAGCTCGACGTTGGTGACGTAGATGGAAGACTCGTCGCCTCCGCCCGTGACAGGGGCGTCACCAACGACGACCTCCTGAGATGAGAGGCTGTTCCGGACCTGAAACGCCGCCAGGTAACGGCCCGAAGTCGTGAGGTCCAGGGACCCGCCAGTACTGGCGAGCCCTGATTGATTGACCGCACAGGCGGCATCCGGAATGAACGCGTTGAAAAGCTGGATGTCCGGAGGACTGTCCACGCATCCAGTCATGGCCAGTGCCAACGGCACCGCGAGATAGAAGTTCTTCATAGGCGAACGCTCTCCTGCAAGAGGACGCGAAGGCACCCCTTACAGGGTCTGCGCGATGGTCTGCCGGTTGAGAATGCGGGGCGTGATGAAGATGAGGAGTTCCTGCCGGACATCGGACTCCGTGTTGTTCTTGAAGAGCAATCCCAGCACCGGAATCCTCGACAGGAACGGCACCGCGTTGATCTGCGTAGCGCCGCGGCGGACATAGATGCCACCAATGACCGTCGTGTCTCCATCCTTCACCAGCACCTGGGTGTTGGCCTCCTTGCGCTGAATGGAGGGCTGTCCGTTGGCGCCCGTGCTGGACGGGTCAGGCTGGTTGTTGGAGGCAAGGATGCTCATCAGGACACTGCCATCCTGGGTGATGTGAGGCGTCACTTCCAGGGACAACCGCGCTTCCACGAAGGTGGTGTTCACACCCTGCGCGGACGTCTGGCTGAAGGGAATGGACACACCCTGGCTGATGCGCGCCGTGTTGTTGTCCAACGTCGTGACCTTGGGCGCGGAGATGGTCTTCACCGTTCCCTCGTTCTCAGCTGCGGATATGCGCAAGTTGAGCTGGAGCGCGCCACCTGCCGAACCGAACGTGAAGCCCATCGCGCCACCAACACCCTGCCCAGCACCGACCGGCAGGTTCACCGCGAAGTTTGGAATATCAGGGAGACCGGGGGCTGCACCAGCCACGCCACCCGTCACGGCCAGGTTGTTCGGGAAGATAAGGCCCGTGGAGTTACCAGTGGCCTGACCCGCGCGAGCCTGCCCACCCCACTGAACACCCAGCGAGCGACTAAAGGTCGTGTTTGCTTCCACGATGCGGCTCTCGATGAGCACCTGCGGCGTCTGCGTGTCCAGGCTGCGCACTAGCGAACGGGCTCGCTCCGTGTTGGAACGCACGTCCTTGACGATGAGGACGTTCGTCCGCTGGTCCACCGTCACCGAACCTCGCTCGCTCAGGACGTCCTTCACCCGCGCCGCCATTTCACTGGCCACGGCGTAATTGACCGGGATCAGGTTGACCATCAGGTCTTCCTGCTGCTGGAGCGACTTCTTGCGCTCTTGACGAAGCCGGGCCTCCTCCTCAAGCGTCTTCAGGGGGGCGATACGGATGATGTTGCCAAACTCCTCCTTGCCCAGCGCCTTGGTGCGAAGGACGAGGTCCAGCGCCTGGTCCCAGGGAACGTTGCGCAGGCGGATGGTCACCTTGCCGCTGACGTCGTCGGCAACCACGATGTTCTTCTTGGAGATTTCCGCGATGACGCGGAGAAGGTTCTGGATGTCGATGTCCTTGAACTCGAAGGACACACGCTTCCCACGGTAGCGAGCCTGCTGGGGCGCACCCTCCGCGGCGTAGGCAGGCGCCTCGGTGGTGAAACCCGCGGTGCGCTGGGCGACAGCCACCTCTTCGGTCTTCACGCCCTTCACATCCAGGCGCCAGGACAGCGTACCTGCGCTCTGAGACACCTTTTCTTCAATGGCACCGTCGGCAGCCACCACCAGACGCACCTTGCTGCCCTCGCCCGGAACGCTGAAGGCACTGATCATCTTCACCGGCGTCTCCAACGCGCTGGTGTCGAGGCTGCGCTCCAGATTCTTGGGAAGGCGCGCATTGTCCAGCGTCAGCACCGCACTGCGCGGATCCGGCCGGTCCACCTTCCACGCCGTGGTGCCCGACACCTTCATCACGATGCTACCACCGGCGCTGCTCTCCTCGAAGCGCACGTCCTTGACCTCGACCACAGAGGAGGACTCGGACTTCACCTGCGCTGGACGCAGTGGATCAACCTCGGCCACTATAGCCACAGCTTCCCCGGACTCAGGGCCTGGAGCCGCCTTGCGCGCGACAGCCCCTCCGAGCACCACCTCAAGCCCGCGGCTGGCGCGGTGGACGCGGTAGGCGGGCATCTTCCCGCGCACATCAAGGACCAAGCGCACCTTGTCTGCGTGGGCACCCACGCGAACTTCACGGAGAGAACCCGAGTTGACGCGTGGAGCACGGGCAGCCAGGCCCACGCCGAACAGGTCCACTGCGAGCCGAGGCGGGTCGGCAAGCTCCAACACCTCGTAGCGGGCGATGTCGCCGTCCGCGCGAATGCGCAACGTGTCGTTCGCAAAGGACATGGCGGTGATGCGCTGGGCCGGATTCGGCACCTCACGCTCATCCGCCTCAGCGGCCACCACGTTTTCCGGAAGCGCCGCCTTGGAGGTCGTCACAGGCGCGGATTGCTTCACCTCGGCCTGAGCCGTAGCGGCAACGACAGGCTCGCGTGGCTTCGCCGGTGCAGTCACTCCTTCGGCCTTGGCTGCGGGCTCGGCGCGCTTCGCCTCCGCAGGCGAGCCAGCAAGCTGCGCGGAGCCATCCACGGAGATGACCACGCGGTTGCCGTCCGCGCGAACGTCGTACTGGGACGCCTTGTCCAGCGCCAGCAGCACTCGACCGACGCTCGCGCGTTCGTCCGAGAACTGTGACGCCACGACACCGGAGACCGGTCCCGAGCCGTCGTGGTGTCCCTTGATACCCGTCGCGTCCGCTGACGAGAGGTCCACCACCAGCCGCTCCGGCCCACTCAGGCGGAACACCGTAAAGGTAGGTGGCCGGGTGCCGGTCACCACCACCTGGGCGCCCGAGCCCGTGCGGGAGACATCCAGTCCCCGCAGCGTATTCAGCTCGGCGCCATGCACCCTGGCGCCCACAAGAACGACCGCCCAGGCGGCCGCCAACATCCACTTGCCCCTCGTCACAGCGCTCTCCTCGAGCATGCGTCCCCTCAACAAGTTGGAAGCGGGCCACCGCCCGCGGGAGCGAGCGCCTTGGAGGGCGCTATTCCCCGAAGTTCTTGCCCGTCATCATGTTGTAGGCGGGGTCCAGCTTCACATCGGGCTTCAGCTGCAGCAGCACCGGATTCTTGATGATTTCGCCATTGCCCGAGAACACTTCCGTCACCGTCACGGAATCACGGAGGATCTGCGTCACCTTGCCGCCCTGGCGCCCCATACGTGTGTTCCGACGCACGATGTGTCCTCGGCCCGCCGGGTCTTCGACCATGGCCATCGGGCTGGCATCGCCCGTGACGACAGCCACCAACTTCAGCTGGTCCAGGTCGAAGGCGCAGAGCGGTTCGTTACAAGAAGCGACTGGATTCGCGTTCACCGGCCCCAGGTCCTCGATGGGGCTGCGGAACGGGTCCCGCTTGCCCACCGGGTTGTACGTATAGGAATGGGTCGGAACCTGCTGGACCACGGTCTCAGCCGGGACCTCTTTCACCGGCTCTACCACCGCAGCCTTGGGCTTCGCGGCCTTGGGCGCTGGACTCGACGCCTCGTCGCAAGCAGCGAGCGCCAGGGCAAGCATCGCGGTGGTCATGGTGGCATTGAACGTCTTCATCCTCAATCCCCTTGTCGCCCTACTTCTTGAGCGGATCAAGTTTCTATTTCTTCGACTTCGCGTTCTTGGTGGTCGCATCCGCCGCGGGGGCGCTCTTCTGCTCGACGAACCGGAACGTCGTCGCCAGGAAGCTGCTTTGCAGGACGACCTTCTCGTTCTTGAGCACGGCCGAATCGAGCTTGATGTTGTTGACGTTGACGATACGGCGCATGTTCGCCATCTCCTGAAGGAAGAGGGCAATCTCGTGGTAGTTGCCGCTCACCGTCATCTTGATGGGGATGCGGGCGAAGAAGTCCCCGCCGCCGACCGTCTCCTTGTCGGGCGTCACACTGGAGATCTCCAGGCCGCTCTTCTTGCCAATGTCGTTGATCTGCGCGAGCAGCTCTTCGATGTCGCGCTGCTCGGGCAGTTCGGTCAGCGCCTCGGAGAGCTTCTGCTCCAGCACGTCCATCTCGCGCCGACGCTCGTTGAGGTTCTGAGCGATCTCGCTCTTGTCAGCCAGCTCCATGTCCAGCTTCCGTCGCTGGGATATCTGCGACTTGATGGCTTCTTCGGTCGGCTGAATGAACATGAAGAAGTTGCCGACCGTGAGTGCGCCCACGGCGAAGGCGAGTCCGCCGAACTTGATGGCCGGGGGCGCCTTGACGAATTGATCCAGGTACTTGTCCATGGCGAGCGGCTCTCTCAGATTGCGTAGTTGGAGCTCAGCGTGATCTTGAACTCGACCAGCGAAGGGGTACCTGGCTGCGTCACCTTCGTTTGCGTCGCGTTCTTCAAATCGATGTTCTTGAAGAACGGGGTGACCTGAGCCTCTGGGAACTCTTCGATGGTCGCTTCCGCGGTCAGAAGCTCCACACGCGCCGTCTTGCTCTCGCGCCGACGGTCCACCATGCGTCCCATTCCCTTCGGCGTCCACACAACGCCGGTGAGCCCCCGCATGAACTCCGCGACCTCGTCGTGACTTACGGCCGAGCCATCGATGGCCACCGCGTTGTTCACCTCAGAGAAGGTCTTCACCCACACCTTCTTCGGTGTGGCGGACGCGAGCGCGTCCATCATGCGGACGGGGCCGTTGCGGCCCTTCCGCAGCGAGTCCAGCACGGCAAGCTTCTTCTCCACCTCAGCCTTGCGGGTGTTGATGTTCTTCACCTCGCCGATGATCTTCTCCAACTCGGCGATCTTGGCCTTGGCCGCCGCGACGCCCTGCCGGTGCGTCGCGAGCTCGCTATCGCGGTTGTCGTACCAGGCGTAGTTGGCCACGGCAGCGCCAACCAGGACCACGGCGAAGAGGATCAGCACCTGCCGACCCATCTCGCGCTTCTTCACCGCCCGGACGGGCAGCAGGTTGATGCGAATCATCATGTGCGTCGTCTCCAGTGGGTGGTCCGGTCAGGCCAGCTTGTCGCCCGGGCGTCGGAGCGCCAGTCCCACGGCCACCGCAGCCATGGGTGCCACGTCCATGATGAACGCGGGGTCGAACTTCCGGTTGTCCACTTCAATCTTGCGGAAGGGGTTGAGGATCTCCACCGGCACGCCAGTGCGCGCTTCAATGGTCTTGAACAGCGCGGGAATCTTCGCCGTGCCGCCCGACAAGTAGACCTTGCTGAAGTTCGAGTCAGCGGCGGTGCCCGCGTAGAAGTCGAGCGAGCGCTGGATTTCACCGGCCACCTGCTCAGCCACGCTGGAGAGCACCCGCTCAACGTCCTGCGGCACCACGGCGTCGGCGTCCGCGCCGTTGCCACCAATCTTCAGAGCCTCAGCCTCCTCGTAGGAGACGTTCAACTGCTTCTGAATCTCCTCGGTGAACTGGTTGCCACCGATGGTGACGTCGCGCGTGAACACCGTCGCGCCGTTGGAGATGATGTTGATGTTCACCACCGAGGCGCCCGCGTTGATGAGCACCACCGTCTCGCGGTCCGGCACGTCGTAATTGACGGAGAACATGTTCTGGACGGCGAAGGCATCCACGTCCACCACCACCGGGGCCAAGCCGGCCTCGGAGACCACCGTGGTGTAGTCGTTGATCATGTCCTTCTTGGCGGCCACCAGCAGCACGTCCATCTGCCCCGTGGCGTCGTTGCCGCCGCCGTCGAGGATCTGCGTGTCGATGTTCACGTCCTTCACATCGAACGGGATGTACTGCTCCGCCTCCCACTGGATGCTCTCCTCAAGCTCGTCCTGGGACATGCGGGGCATCTGAATCTTCTTGATGATGACCGAGTGGCCGGACACGCCAATGGCCACGTCCTTGCCCTTGACCTTCAGCTCGGACATCAGGTCCTGCACGGCCTGGACAATGGCCGTGGAGTTCATCAGCGCGCCGTCGACGATGGCCTCAGGAGGCAGCGGCTTCATCCCGAAGCTCTGCAGCGCGTAGATGACCTCGCCGCGCTTGCGCTGCTCCTTGAGGAGAATCATCTTGATGGACGTCGATCCGATATCCAGGCCGAGTACCAGTTTGCCCTTCGCCATGCGTGACTCCGTCGAGAGGCAGCCAGCGTAGCACTGGCCGTCAACCCCTCCTAAAAAGTGCCTGGAACCCGCCTGCCCTCCGGACGGACGGGAGCCCCACACCATCAACAGCGCCGGGCCCCTCAACACCGTCGCGGAGGCCCGATTTTCCGGCCTCCGGCGCGTTCCGTCAAATGCCGGCCGGTGCGTCCAGTTACCGGACAGGGTTTTCGTCTCAACCCCGCTCCGCCTCGGCGTCCGGATCGATTCCGTACTCCTTGATTTTGTAGAGGAGTGCCCGGTGACTGATGTCCAGTAACTCCGCCGCCCGCGTGCGGTTTCCCTTCGTTTTTCGCAGGGCGGCCCGGATGTAGGCCTCCTCCATCTCGCGGATGGCCCGCTTGAGCGACAGGTCGCCACCGCCCTGTAGCACCTGGCCTGCCGGCGTCGCGCCCATGGGGCCGGGTGGGGGCGCGGCCCACAGCCGATCGGGCAGATTGGCCGGAAGGATGAGCGGTTCGTCCGCCAGCAGCACGGCGCGCTCCATGGCGTTCTCCAGCTCGCGCACGTTGCCCGGCCACGCGTAGGACAGCAGGAGCGACTCAGCCTCCGTGGACAAACCCGCCACGGGAGGATCGCGGTTCAGCTCGCGGTTGAAGCGGGAGATGAACGCCCGCGCCAGTAGGGGCACATCCTCGCGTCGCTCTCGCAGCGGCGGGACGCGGAGGTTCACCACGTTGAGCCGGTAGTACAGGTCCTCGCGGAACTCCCCCTTCGACACCAGCCGCGAGAGGTCTCGCAGCGTGGCGGCCACCACACGCACGTTCACCTTCTCGACGCGGTTCTCCCCCACCGGCCGGATTTCGCCTTCCTGGAGGACGCGCAGCAGCTTCACCTGGGCGGACAGCGGCAGCTCGCCCACTTCATCCAGGAAGAGGGTGCCTCCATCCGCTTCCGAGAAGAGGCCGCGCTTGGCGGTGCGCGCATCGGTGAAGGCGCCCTTCGCGTGGCCGAACAGCTCACTCTCGATGAGGCCAGACGGTATGGCGCCACAGTTGACCGCCACGAAGGACATGGGAGCCCGAGGGCTGCGCACGTGCAGTTCCCGGGCGATGAGCTCCTTGCCCGTGCCGCTCTCTCCACTGATGAGCACGGTGGTGTCCACTGGAGCGAGCCGGCTCACCTGCCGAAGGAGCGCGTGCAGCGCGGGGCTATCTCCGAGGATGTGCCCTTCAGGCGCCGAGGGCAGGCTGGTCTGCTTCAGCCGCCGGTTCTCCCGGACGAGCCGCTCCCGCTCCTCCGCCTTTCGGAGGACGAAGACAATTTCATCGGGCTTGAAGGGCTTCTGGACGTAGTCGAATGCGCCCGCGGCAACCGCTTCCAGCGCCTGCTCCTGCGAGCCATAGGCGCTCATCACCACCGCGGTCAGACCCGGATGTGCGGCCAGCGCCTCGCGAAGGACGGTGAGGCCGTCCTTCTTCGGCATGCGCACGTCGCACAGGAGCACGTCGTAGTCGCGAGCGGCCAGCTCTCGCAGGGCATCCTCTCCGTCCGCGACCGCGCGTACGTCATAGCCGCGGTCGGCGAGCACGAGCGTGAGGATGTGGCGAATGGAGGGCTCGTCGTCGGCGACGAGGATGGTGCGGAACAGGGGCATGGCCGTCTCCGGGCATCATCCCCCACCGGCGCGGGAGCCGGTAGCTCCCGGCCGCGGAAGACGCGCCTTTTCCTCAGGGTGCGGGCAAGGACACAGTGAAGCGGGCACCGCCGCCCGGAATGTTCTCCGCCTCAAGCCGGCCCCCCATGACCTGGGCCAGCCTCTGCGATACCGCCAGTCCCAGTCCCGTCCCTTCCCGCCCCTTCGTCGTGAAGAAGGGCTCGAAGAGGCGGGGCATGACGTCCGCGGGGATGCCCGTCCCGGTGTCCTCCACGGCCAGTCGGGCCTCGTTTGCCTCCCGCCGGCTGGAGACTCGCAGCGTCCCCTGCCCCCCCATAGCCTGGGCCGCATTGAGCAGCAGGTTGATGACAATCTGTGACAGCGGCCCGGCATCCGCGCGGGCAAGCAGCCCCCGCTCCAGCCCGAGCTCCACCGTCACCCCGGACAGCTCGGGCGCGGCGCGGACCAGACGCACGCACGTCTCCACCACTGCCCCCACCTCCACTGGCCCCAGCGAGGTCGACCCGGGACGCCCCAGGTCCAACAGGCCCCGGATGATGAGGTCGATGCGCTGCACCTCGTGGTCGATGCGCTCCAGGAAGTCCTTCAGCTCGGGCGTGTCCGCCTTGGACCGTGCGAGGGCCACGTAGCCGAGGATACCCGCCAGTGGGTTTCCCACCTCGTGCGCCACACCCGCGGCCAGCCGCCCCACCGTGGCCAGCCGCTCCGACGCCACCAACTCGGTCTGCGTGCGAGCCAACCGCGCATTGGACTCGCGGAGGGATTCCATCTGCGCTCGCGTAAGCGCCTGCTCCTCGCGGAGCGCCTCCGCCATGCGCTGAAGCGCACGCTGAATGCGCGACACCACGGAGCCCCCATGGGTCGGGACCAGGTGAGGGTCCAGCTCCAACCGGCCGAACTGCTCCACCACGGCCTCGGTGCGGCGCAGCGGACGGCCCACCATCAAGTCCAAGACCACGTAGGTGAGCACCGTCAACGCGACAAGGTCCAACCCCAGGACCACGGGAAGGACGCCCCGCACCCGCGACAGCAGTTCCTCTTCCGCGCTGCCCTCCGGCACCCACCGGCGGACTGCATCCAACAGCCGGAAAAGCACCGGCTGTACGGAGAGCCAGGTGAGTCCCGTCGACAGCGAGCCCAACAGGAACGCGACGCTGGCGAGACGCCACTTCATCGCATCCCTGCCCGGCTCACGGCAGGCCGCCCAGCATCATCGCGATGTCCGAAGGAAGGATTCGGGACAGCCAGGGGCCCAGCAGCAGCAACTCCAACCCCGCGAGCGCCAGCCACGGTCCGAAGGGAATGCTGGTGCGATCGGGAACCCACTCTTCCTCTTCTCCCTCCTCGTCCAGCGGCGCGTCGGGAATGGGCTGGACCAGGAGGCACACGGGCACCAGCAGCAGGCGCTTCCAGAGCGGGAGGCCGGGCTGCATGAACTCCCAGCTCATCGTGAGGGGAGGCACCTCACCTTCGGCCTCTTCCGGAGCGTTCTCCGCCCGAGGCCCGGCCCGGCCCGTCAGCAGCAGCATCATGATGCCCACCAATGCGCCCTGCATGGAGGCGAACAGGAGGACGCCCAGCAGTGAACGCCAGGTTAGGAACGCGCCCAACATGGCCACCAGATACTTGTCCCCTGCCCCCAATGCCTCTCGCTGGAAGACCTTCCAGCCAACGTATTCCATCAACCGGAAGGACAGGAAGCCCACCACCGCGCCAATCAGGGCGTCACGGACGAACTCCGTGCCCAGAGGGATGGCGAGCATGACGCCCGCAAGCATTCCCGACACCGTCATGGACAGCGGTAGAATCCAGTGGTCCAGGTCGATGAAGGCGAGCGACACCAGCAGGGACACGAGCACCAGCGCGGGCACTAGTTCGTACGTCCAGCCGAAGCGCCGCAGGCAGGCGAAGTAGAGCAGGCCAGTGAGCAATTCCACCAACGGGTAGCGCACGGAGATGGGCGTGGCGCACCCCCGGCAGCGCGCCCGCAGCGCCAGCCACGATAGCAACGGAATGTTTTCGTACCAGGCCAGCACGTGCCCGCACTTGGGGCACCGCGAACCCGGACGAACGATGCTCTGGTCCAGCGGAACCCGCGCGATGACAACGTTGAGGAAGCTGCCCACGCACAAGCCGAGCACGAACAGGAACACGGCGAACAGGGGCCCGAAGTATCCCGGCAGGGAGGAATGCGTCACAGGGGACGCATCCTACCCGAGACTCAGCGGAAGTCGCGCCGCTCGAACACGAGCACTGCCAGCACGCAGAAGAGCGCGCCCCACCCCAGGGCATAGAGGGTGGCCGTACCAAGCTCGGCCGCCGTCACCTCGATCGCGTAGGTGGCGCGTGGCCGGAAGTTCAGCCGCTCCAGGTTGGGCAGCGCGTAGTAGGTGGCCTTGCTGACCCACTGCACGAGTTCGCTCTGCGACTTCACGCCAAGGTTGTAGATGTCCGCACAAAGGTGGCCCGCGAAGTACAGGCCTGTCGTCACCAGGGCAGACACGAGCTGGCTTGCGAAGGTGGACAACAGGAACCCGGCGCTGGTGAGCACGAACAGCTCCAGGTACAGCCCCCAGAGTGCGGCCAACTGCGGCTGGGTGATAGGTGCACGATGCAGAACGAGTTCCACCCAGAACAGCAGCGTCATCGCCACCAGCAACACGCCCAGGGTGAGCATGTTGCCCGCCAGCCGCGCCAGCAGGAAGCGGCTGCGGGACAACGGCTTGGAGACCATCAGGAAAATGGTTCGCCGCTCGATTTCGCGGCTGATGAGTCCCGACGACAGATAGATGGAGAGGAAGACGAGCAGCAGACTCATCACCCCGAGGCCGAAGTCCGTCACCACCCGATCAAAGGTGCTGACGGTGACCTCGGTGACGAGCGTGGTGGCAAAGAGCAGTAGGAGCGCGAAGGCCGCGACGAGCACAGTCACCCGGTTGCGACGCGCCTCGCGGAAGCCGTTCCACGCCATGGCGGCAAAGGCACCCATCACTGAATCTCCCCGCCTACCGTCTGCCCACCCGCCTGCTTCATGGCGTCCAGGAAGAGGTCTTCCAGGGAGAAGCGCGCGGGCTGCACCCGGCTGACTCGCCCCCCCTTGGTGATGACGGCCTGAAGCAGACCGTGTGACTCGGCGTCAGGCACTCGCAGCAACACCCGGCTGTCCAACTGCTGCGCGTGCTCGTATGTGAACCCCAGGGACTGAACCTGCTCCAGTGGCAGACCGTGCACCACCATCTCCACGGAAGGCGCCTTTGCGGACACCAACTCCTGCACGCTCCCTTCCTGAACGCGCTTTCCGCCCACCAGCACAACCACCCGGTCGCAGAGCGACTCCACATCCGAGATGATGTGGGTGCAGAAGAGAATGGTCGTTCCCTTGGCGCGCTCTGCGAGGATGATGTCACGCATCTGTCGGCGCCCCAGAGGGTCCAACCCAGAGGTAGGCTCATCCAGGACCAGTAGGCGGGGGCTGCTGATGAGCGCCTGAGCCAACGCCGTGCGCTGCACCATGCCCTTGGAGTAGCGGCGAATCTGCAGGTCAGACGCGCGTCCCATACCGACCTCGCCGAGCACTCGCTCTACGCGCTGATCCAGGTCGTGGCCGCTCATTCCAAAAATGCGCCCAGCCAGCGTCACGAACTCACGCCCGGTAAGGTACTCGTAGAGCGAGGGATTCTCCGGCAGGAACCCCACCTGCCGCCGCACATGCGGCCTGTCCGGCGACTCACCAAAGAGCAGCGCCTGCCCCTCGGAGGCACGCACCAGTCCCATGAGAATCTTGATGGTCGTGGACTTACCTGCCCCGTTCGGTCCCAACAGCCCGTAGACCTGTCCTGGTGCGATTTCCAGGTCCAGGCCCTGGAGCGCCTTCACCTGCTTGTTGAGGAAGAAGCCCACCCGGTACGTCTTGGACAACCCACGAATGGACACCGGCAGGCTCACTGCGGACGAGGGAGTAGTGCTCATGGCCCATCCTCCGGCGCATCGACCTGAATGCCACCTGCTTCGAGGTCCTCGCGCAGTTCCTTCTTCTTTGCGTCGTCGTACATCTCCAACCTGTAGAGTCCGGAAGTGGAGCGAGCGCGCCCCCGTCGGTCAATGAAGAACTGGCCTTCCAGGGGGTCTTCGGGCAACGCCTTCAAATAGCCCGCGCTCACCAAGGCTGGGACTGACTGGGGACGCTCGCCTCGGTCTTTTCGGAAGGCCTCGACGGCATCGTCAATCTGCGTGAGCAGTCGTTCGCGCAAGAGTTCCTTGATGCGGTGCTCGTAAAAGGCCCGCGACTCGTCATCCTCGGCACTGTCACGCAGCATCTCCGCCATATACAGGCCTGACTCGAAGTGGCCAGCCTGCGCATACAAGCGCGTGGCCAACTGCGGCAGATATCGCGGGGTGTCCGGGAACTTCGACAGCGTCATGAGCAAGTCGGCCGCCGTCTTGTAGTCACGGTCGTAGGTCATCTTGTTGTACGCCAACTGGAACAGGAAACGGCGGTCGTCCGGGAACTCGACCAGCCCCTTGGTCAGCAGCCGGGATGACAGCTCCGTGTTCACCCATTGCTCGCGCCCAAGGTTGAACGGCGTGGTGATGGCACCCCATTCGTAGACGAACCGGAACTTCGGGTCGAGGTCGGTCGCTAGGTCCGAATAGAAGAACACATCCCGGTATTCGGTATCCGTGTTCGCGCGCCCCACCTGCTGGATGGCTTGAATCCAGTAGAAATCAGCCATCAGCGGCTTTTGCGCCGCACCCAACACTTCAAGCATCTCCCTGCGAGGGAGGATGGGGCCATCCTTCGTCCGCAAAGGTTTGGCTGGCTTGTCGGCCATCAACGCGATGGAGCAGACAGCCAGGCACAGCACCACGATCCGCATGAGCACCCAGGGGGTCCGAAATGGCGAAGGGCCGCCCTCCCCCGAGGGAAGGCGGCCCAAAGAACAGTGGTGCAACCACCGCTCATTCCGCGTCAGGCAAGACTAATCGTCGCAAGCCACGTCGTTACGCGTGTTGTACGGGGTGCCAGAGGAGACGTTGCCTTCCTCAGAGCACGGGCCCGCGACACCGGTCGCCTCGAAGCCGGCGATCACCCAGTCATCATTGGACGACTCGTTGTCCGCATTACCCGAGGCACCCGCGAAGAAGTTGCAGTTGGGGCAGTCCGCCATGGCCGGCAGAACTCCGAAGGTGGCGCTCATGCCGGCGACCGTGGTCGTGAAGGTCGCAACCTCCGGATCCGGGTTCGCGATCTGGGAGTTCGCACCGAACCGGTAGGAGTCGTTCTCGATGCAGGAAAGCGCAGTGGCCGCGACCGCGAGGGTGGCCACATCGCGGACTTCGCAGGCACCACCGGCAGACACGCGGTACGCGTAGCGGTTGCCGCGCTCCGGCGCGAAGCCGATCTCGTTGGCGAAGTTCGAGTAACGGTCCTTCTCGGAGAAGAACGACTTCTGCGCCGTGTACAACGCCTTGAGGTTCGTCTTGGCCTCGGACTGCTTCGAGCGAGCCTGGAACTTGATGAAGTTCGGGATGGCGATGGCCGCCAGGATGCCGATGATGGCGACCACGATCATGAGCTCGATGAGCGTGAAGCCACGGTTGCGGGGGTTGAATCGCGAGACGCGCATGGGGGTCCTCAAGGAAGGTTGCGGCAGGGGGCACTGCGCCCGGGACTGGCGATAGCAGGTGGCGTGCCAGTGCTGGCATCCGCGCCAACTCCGTGAATTTCCTAGACGTGAAGAATCCCGTCCTGGAGTTCAAGTCCAGGGCTGACAAAAATCGGCAGTGACGCTGACGAGAACTGTCGATCAGCCTACGCATCTGCGGGTCCCCCGGACTCCAGGTCATCGGTCAAGCCGTGCTTGGCCAGCCGATAGCGGAATGAACGAAACGAGAGGCCGAGCAGTTCCGCCGCGCGTGTCTTCACGCCTCCCGCCTGTTTCATTGCCGCCAGCAGATAGCGCCGCTCGCTGTCATCCAGATGGCGCTCCAGATTGAAGCCGGCCCCGAGTCCTGGCTCACTCCCTTCCGCAGAACGCGTAGCGGGTTCCGAATCACCCCGCATCGCTGGAGGCAGCGTCGAAGGCCCGAGCAGGTCCGAGTCGGACAATGTGGCGGCCCGCTCCACCATGTTTTGGAGTTGCCGTACGTTGCCGGGGAATGGATACCGCTCCAGCAACACTAGCGCCTCTGACGCAAACCGGAGGCCCGGTCGCCCCAGTTCCTCTGCCATTCGCGAAAGGAAGTAGCTCGCCAGCAGCGAGATATCGCCTGTGCGCTCGCGCAACGGGGGCAACTCCACCGTAATCACGTTGAGCCGGTAGAAGAGGTCTTCGCGGAAGCGCCCTGCCTTCACCTCCGCCTCGAGCCGCCGGTTCGTTGCAGCGATAACCCGCGCCTGGAAGGGAACCTCCGCCGCGCTCCCCACCGGCTTCACCTTCCGCTCCTGGAGAACGCGGAGCAGCTTCACTTGGGTGGCCAGCGGCATTTCCCCGACTTCATCCAGCATGACCGTGCCGTCCCCCGCCGCGACCAACAAACCCGAACGGTCATGGGTGGCCCCGGTAAAAGCCCCTTTCACGTGCCCAAAGAGCTCGCTCTCAAGTGTCCCCTCGTTCAGCGCGGCGCAGTTGAACGGGAGGAAGGGTCTGGCGGCCCGGCTTCCGCGCATGTGAATGGCCCGCGCCACCAACTCCTTGCCCGTACCGCTCTCCCCGGTTACCAGCACGGTGCTGCGTCCGGAGGCCACCTTCTCCACCAGTGACCACACGGCCTGCATCCGAGAGCTCTGCCCCACCGCGCCATCAAGCCCGGGAAAGAGGCGCGCACGAAGCCCGGTGTTCTCCTGTCGAAGCGAGCGCTTCTCCAACGCTTTCTGGACGAGGAGCCGCAACTCTTCGTTATCGAACGGCTTGCAGATGTAGTCGTACGCGCCCTCACGCATCGCCTCCACGGCGGCGGCGGGCGTTCCGTAGGCAGTGATGAGCACCACCTCAGGCGATGCGGGACGCGCACGTGCGGCACGAAGCACGTCGAGCCCGCTACCGGTTCCGAGCTTCAAATCGGAGATGACCAGGTCCACCCCATCCAGGGCCAGCACATCGCTCGCGGCCTTCACCCCGGCCACGCTCGTCACAGCGTACCCCTCCCGCTGGAGCAGCAGCTCTAGATACTCGCGCATGGACAGCTCGTCGTCGACCACGAGGACGTGGCCGCGAGAACCCGCCTCCCCTCCCTGTACCGCCGTCACAGCGGGAGCCCCACCACGAATTCGGTCCCCTCTTCAGGGTTGGAGCGCACACGAATGGAACCGCCATGTGCCCGAATGATGGAGTGCGCCGTGGACAGCCCCAGTCCCGTGCCTCCATCCCGCGTCGTGAAGAACGGCTCGAACAAGTGTCCCATCATCTCCTCCGTGATGCTCCCCCCCGAGTCCCAGATGCGGATTCTCGCCTCCTTCTCGGCCCGCGTCAGTGCCACTTTTACGTGGCCTCGCGGCCCTGCGGCCTGGAAGCCGTTGCGCACCAGATTGATGAGCACCTGGCGGAGCTGATCCGGGTCCACGGAGACCGCCATGGGCTCAGGTGCGGCAACTTCGACCCGCACGTCCCGCGCCAATGGGTCCACGCGGAGCATGTCCACCGTCTCCGTCAGCAAGGACGCCAGCGCTACCTGCTGTAGCACCGGCGTCGGCGGCCGCGCGAAGCGCAGAAAGTCATCCACCAGGCGCGCAAGCCGATCCGCCTCACGAATCAGGATGTTGGTGAGCTTCTGTCCCATTGCATCCTGCGCGTCCTGCGCCAGCAATTGCGCTGAGCCACGCATGGACGCGAGCGGGTTGCGCAGTTCGTGCGCGAGCTGCGCAGAGAGTGCGCCCAGGCTCGCCAACCGGTCCGCGCGCTTGAGGTCATCCTCCATCCGCCGGAGCTGAGTGAGGTCCTGGAACACCATGAGCAAGGCACCAGGCACTCCATCCAGTGGCGTGACGGACAGGCCCAGAATGCGCCGCTTCAGCCCCTTGCCCACCACCAGCTCACTCCGAGGCGAGCGGGGAGCCAACCCGAGTACACCCGGCAGGAGCGCCTCCAAGTCCGTCCCCACAACCTGGGTGGCATCCACCTGGAGAATCAGACAACCCGCGGGATTCACGTAGGTGATGCGTCGCCGCGCATCACACGTCACGAGCCCTGACGGCATGGACGACAGAATCTGCTGCTGCAGTCGCCCCAGCTTCTGGAGGTCCGCCTCGCGAGCGGAAAGGGCGCCACCGGCCACCGAGAGCTGGCGAGACAAATAGCCCGCCAACACGGCGATAAGCACCAGTGCCAGTGCGTTGCTCCCCAGGACGAACATCACCCGGGTCGGAGGCATCAGCCCCCCAGGCACACTCCCAAGGAACCGGGCTCCCATGACCAACGTGGCGAAGCACAACCCGGACGCCGCGGCGGCCCACAACGCACCACGCCGGTCCAAAACGACGGCCGCGCCAATGACCGACAAGCTATAAAGGAACGTCAGGGGCGAATCCGCGCCGCCGCTGAGGTAGACCAGTCCGGTGGCGATGACAACGTCGCCAACGACCTGCACCCAGGCATCGAGCAGCCCACCACGCCCGCGCCGCAGCCTCAGCCCCACCACCAGCGTAGAGACGTACGCGCTGACGATGACTGCGAGCGACAGGGTGTCAGCCCCGCTCGGCTCCTGAGTGGGCTGCAGGAGGAGCCGCGCAAGGGTGATGACGAGCGACAAGCTCGCGGCCACCGTACGGAACAGCACCAGCCATACGAGCCGCGACCTGAACGCGTCCCCCGCCAGGGGGCGCCCTCCTACGACCACTGCGTTACTGGATGGCGCCGGCAAGCGAGAAGATGGGGAGGTACATGCCGATGAGGAAGCCACCGACCACGCCGCCGAGGAACACCATGAGCACCGGCTCGATCATCGCCGTGAGGCTGTTGATGGCCGCGTCCACTTCGTCGTCGTAGAAGTCGGCGATCTTGTTGAGCATGGTGTCCATGGCGCCCGTCGCCTCACCGACGCCGATCATCTGGACCACCATCGACGGGAACACCTTCGTCTCGGCCAGAGGCCCCGCGATGTTCTTGCCCTCGGCGATCTTCCCGCGGACGTAGATGATGGCGTCTTCCACCGTGCGGTTACCGGCCGTCTTCGCGGTAACGTCCAGCGCGTCCAGGATGGGCACGCCCGAGGAAATCATGGTCCCCAGCGTGCGGGTGAACCGAGCCACGGCCACCTTGCGGAGCACGGGGCCGAAGACGGGCATGAACAGGAACACCTTGTCCCAGAACTTCCGGCCACGCGGCTGGCGATAGCTCCACGAGAACGACGTCACGACGACTGCAATCGAGATCACGGCATGGAAAAAGTACTCCTGTGCCATGTGTGAGAAGTTCACGATCATCTGCGTCGGCCCCGGCAACTCCGAGCCGAAGTCCGCGAACATCTTCTCGAAGACGGGCGTCACCTTCAGCAGCAGCACCGCCGTCACGCCAATGGCCACCAGGATGACGATGACCGGGTAGGTCATCGCGCTCTTGACCTTGGACTTGAGCTTCTCGTTCTTCTCCCGGTACGCCGCGAGCCGGTTGAGGATGGCGTCGAGGATACCGCCCACCTCGCCTGCGGCGCAGAGCTGGACGTAGAGTTCGTCGAAGACCTTGGGGTGCTCCTTCAGCGCATCCGCGAAGGTGCTGCCCTGCTCCACCTTGCCCTTGATGGCGAACAGCACCTTCTTGAAGGAAGGGTTGTCCATCTGGCTGGCCAGGATGTCGAGGCACTGCACCAGCGGAAGGCCGGCGTCGATCATCGTGGCGAACTGACGGGTGAAAACGAGGATGTCCTTGCCTTCGACGCCGCCCAGGCCGGGGATGGAGATGTCCCCATCCAGCAGGCCCTTTCTGCGCACCTTGACGGGGTTCAGGCCCAGGGACTTGAGGCGCGCGTTGACGGCCTCGACGTCCATCGCCTCCATCTCACCCTTTTTCGACTCCCCGCTCTTGGTCTTCGCCTCCCAGAGGAACTGGGCGGTGGCCTTCTTGGGAGTTGATGCCGACTTCACTGCTGGGGCTGCCATGAGCTGGACCTCCGCGGGTGCCGCGCCACTCTAACCGCTGATCTCCAAATCCCGGAACTAACGACCACCCGCTCCCCCGCCTGGTCGCTGCATCCCGGGCAGGGCCCCGCCGCCGCCCGTGGCCAGGATGTTGCGCAGCTCCTCCGCGTCGCTAGAGCGCCCGAAGGCCTCGTCCTGGGTGATGAGCCGCCGCAGCAGCAGCGCCGCCAGAGCCTGGTTGAAGGTCTGCATGCCGAACTTCGCCTGGCCGACCTGCATGGACGAGTAGATCTGGTGGACCTTGTCCTCGCGGATGAGGTTCCGGATTGCGGGGTTGGGCACCATCACCTCCAGCGCCAGGATGCGGCCAGGGCCGCCCGCCTTCGCGACCAGCGCCTGGCTCATCACGCCTTCCAGCACGAAGGACATCTGCGCGCGGACCTGCGGCTGCTGGTACGGCGGGAACACGTCCAGCACGCGGTTGATGGTCTGCACCGCGCTATTGGTGTGTAGCGTCGCGTAGCAGATGTGACCCGTCTCGGCGATGGTGAGCGCCGCCTCAATCGTCTCCAGGTCGCGAAGCTCACCGACGAGCACGATGTCCGGGTCCTGGCGGAGGATGTACTTGAGGGCCGTCTTGAAGTTCCGCGTGTCCGCTCCCACCTCGCGCTGATTCACGAGGCAGTTCTTGTGCGGGTGCAGGTACTCGATGGGGTCCTCGATGGTCATGATGTGCTCATGACGCTCGGTGTTGATCTTGTCGATCATCGAGGCCAGCGTGGTGGACTTGCCTGAACCCGTGGGGCCCGTCACCAGGATGAGCCCGCGCGGCTTCTTCACCAGCTCCGCCACCACCGGCGGCAGCCCCAGCTCCTGGAACGTCAGAATCTTGAAGGGAATGGTCCGGAACGCCGCGGCGACCGCGCCACGCTGCATGAAGATGTTGGCGCGGAAGCGCGACAGGCCCTTCACACCGAAGGACAAGTCCAGCTCGTTCTCCTCCTCGAACTTGTGCTTCTGGGCGTCCGTGAGGATGGAGTAGCAGAGCTGCTTCGTCTCCACCGGGGTCAGCGGCGCCGTCTTCAAGGGAACGAGCTCGCCGTCGACGCGAAGCTGCGGCGGAGAGCCGGTGGTGACGTGGAGGTCGGAAGCGCCCTTCTCGACCATCGCCTTGAGGAGCTGGTGCAGGTTGGCCACGGGGGGATGTCCTTCGGGGGGAGTGCGGTGGGAGGGAGGTTGACTAGAAGCGGTCCGGGGCGGTGTTTCCCACCACCTCTTCCAACGTGGTGGCGCCGTCCATCATCTTGCGAAGACCGCTCATGCGCAGGCTGCTCATGCCCAGGCGGATGGCCTCCTGCTTCAACTCCGCGGCGGAGGCACCGTTGATGACCAGCTCCTTGAGGCCGTCCCAGAAGGGCATGACCTCGTAGATGGCCACGCGGCCGCGGTAGCCACGGTCGTTGCAGTCGCGGCAGCCGACCTTCTCGTACATCGTGAAGGTGCCAATCTTGTCCGGCGGAACACCGGCGTCGATGAGCGCCTGCTCGTCCACGTTCTCCGCCGGCTTCTTGCAGGCCGGACACAGACGACGCGCCAGACGCTGGGCGAGGATGAGGTTCAGCGAGGCCGTCACGAGGAACGGCTCGATGCCCATGTTGAGCAGACGGCTCACCGTGCCCGGGGCGTCGTTGGTGTGCAGCGTGGAGAGCACCAAGTGGCCCGTGAGCGCCGCCTTCACGCCGATTTCCGCCGTCTCGAAGTCACGGATCTCACCAATCATGATGATGTCCGGATCCTGGCGAAGGAAGGAGCGCAGCGCCGCGGCGAAGTTCAGGCCGATGTCGTCATGCATCTGCACCTGGTTGATGCCGGCGAAGTTGAACTCGACCGGGTCCTCCGCGGTGCAGATGTTGGTGTCCAGGCCGTTGAGGCTGGAGAGCGCCGAGTACAGCGTCGTCGTCTTGCCCGAGCCCGTGGGGCCCGTCACCAGCACCATGCCGTAGGGACGGTCGATGGCCTCCTTGAACCAGGCCAGCGGCTGCGCGTCGAAGCCCAGCTTCGTCATGTCGAGCTGGAGGTTGCTCTTGTCGAGCAGACGCATCACGACCTTCTCGCCGAAGAGCGTGGGACACACGCTCACGCGGAAGTCCATCTCCTTGCCGCCGCCCATCTTGATCTTGATGCGGCCGTCCTGCGGAAGGCGCCGCTCGGAGATGTCCAGCGAGGCCATGATCTTCAGACGCGACGTAATCGCATTGCGCAGCTTCATCGGCGGGCGCATCACCTCGTACATCACGCCGTCGATGCGGAAGCGGACGCGGAAGTCCTTCTCGTAGGGCTCGACGTGGATATCGGACGCGCGCTTCTTGATGGCGTCCATGAGGATGAGGTTCACCAGCTTGACCACGGGCGCGTCGTCCGCGGCCTTGGCCATCTCATCGATGTTCTCCGTCTCTTCCTTGGTGACCTCGATGTCGTCACCGACGTCGCCGACGATGTCCTCCAGCGACGGGCCCTTCTCCGCGTAGTAACGCTCGATGGCCTCGCGGATGGAGACCTCGGAGGCGACCACCGTCTCGATGTTGTAGCCGGTGAGGAACTTCAGGTCGTCCACGGCGAAGATGTTGGACGGGTCGCACATGGCCACGATGAGCGACGGGCCCGCGCGGTTGACGGGCACCACCAGGTGCTTCTCCGCCACTTCCTTCGGCACCAGCTTGATGATGTCCGGCTCGACGTCGAAGTCCTTCAGGTTGATGGCCGGCACGCCGTACTGCTTGGAGAGGAAGTCGGTCAGCTTCGACTCCTCGATGGCACCCGTCTTGACGAGCGCGGTGCCGATGCGCGTGCCGTTCTTCTGCTGCTCTTCCTGGGCCTTGCGCAGCTGCTGCACGGAGATGAGGTTCTCGCGAACCAGCAGTTCACCGAGTCGACCGGACATTCGTTGATGCCTCTTCCTTGAAGAAGAAAGAAGCGGGCGGGGGCCCGCCTCCGAGCTCAAAGACGCTGGAGCGGTGCCCGGGTGATCCACACCCCATGGCACGGTTCCTGATTGCGAATTAGAGGGGAGCGGCGCGCGCGCGTCAAGGCGCCCTCGCCTGCTCCCCTGCTGTCACAAACCGTTGAACGGACACGGGAAAATTGCTCAGCTCTCCTCGCGCGCAATCACGGCGCGCGCGGCCTCCACGTCACGCTTGATCTGTCCCGTCAGCTCCACCACCGAACCGAAACGCTGCTCGGGGCGCAGGCGGTCGAGGAACTGCACGCGCAGCTCCTTGCCGTACAGGTCGCCGGTGAAGTCGAGCAGGTGCGCTTCGATCGTCACCTCCGTGCCGCCAAAGGTGGGCTTCACACCGATGTTCGCCGCACCGCCATGCCAGGTGCCTTTTGACTCGCCCGGCAGCTGGACGCGGATGGCATAGACGCCCGGTGCGGGGCGCAGCTCGTTCTGCGTGTCCACGTTCGCGGTGGGGAACCCGATGCCCCGCCCCCGCCCTGCGCCCGTCACCACCGTGCCGTCCAGGTCGAAGGGACGGCCCAGCAGTCGCCGCGCCGCGGACACGCGCCCCTCCAGGATGTACTCGCGCACACGTGATGACGACGCCACCACGCCATCCACCGTGACGGGCGGAACCACGTGCACCGTCGCCCCGCGCCGAGCTGCCGCCTCGCGCAGCGTCTCCACGGTGCCGCGCCGGGCAGCGCCGTAGGTGAAGTCGCTGCCCACCACAACGTGCGCGACGCCGAGCACGTCGAAGAGCGCGGCCTCGAATTCCGCAGGCGGCGTGCGCGCGTATTCGCGCGAGAAGGGCTGCACCACCGCCGCGTCCAGTCCGCACTCCTCGAACAGCTCCAGCTTGCGCGGCAGCAGCGTGATGAGCTTCGGCGCCAGCTCCGGCTGGAGCACCTTGCCCGGGTGGGGATTGAAGGTGAAGGCAGCGGCCCGCCCGTGACGACGCGCCTCCGCGAAGAGGGCCTGATGGCCCACGTGCACACCGTCGAAGTTGCCCAGCGCGAGTGCCTGTCCGGCCAGCGCCCGGCCCGCGTCCGCCACCGCAGGGAAGACCTTCATGGGCTCCCGTATACTCCAGGCCTCGCGTTTTTCCCTGGCCAAACCCGTCGCCGCCGTGGTTGGTGGCGCCCGCCCATGTCCCGTCCTCGCCTGCTCCCCGAGCCCGTCGGCCTCAAGTTCGTCACCCAGGAGACCCCGCCGGACTGGGACGCCGAATTCGGCTTCAGCGGACCGCTCGAGCTGGAAATCGGCTCCGGCGCGGGCGGCCACGCCCTGGAGTACTGCCGCCGTCACCCCGAGGTGCGCTTCGTCGCCTTCGAGTGGCGCAAGAAGTACGCGCGCGACACCCAGGACCGCGCGGACAAGGCGGGCCTGCGCAACCTGCGCGTCGTCGAATCCGACGCCCGCTTCATCGTGCCCCGCATCTTCGCACCCGGCTCGCTCGCCGCCATCCACCTCCAGTTCCCCGACCCCTGGTGGAAGCGCTCCCACGCCAAGCGCGCCGTGATTCAGCCCGCGTTCGCCGAGCTGCTGTACGGCAAGCTCGCACCGGGCGGCCTCTTCGACATGCGCACCGACGTCCAGGACCGCGGCGTGACGATGCTCGCCATCCTGGAATCCGCCGGTTTCAAGAACCCCCTGGGTTCAGGTGTTTTCCATCCCTATGACCCAGAGGAAGTGCCCTCCACGAGGGAGCGCCGCTACCTGGCCAGCGGTGAGCCCGTGTATCGGGCGCGGCTACTGAAGCCTGCCTGACGTCGGCGCCCCGGGCGCGCGCCGAGCCCCTTGCATCCCCGGTGCGGGCAGTGAGAATGGCGGGCAACCCCGCACCGCGCGCGGGACGATTGCACCGGGGGCGAGACATTCATGGCGGATGGCGAACGGAAGAGGACGCTGGAGGTCGCCCGCCGTGCCCCCCCCGCAGGGGAACTCAGTGGCCGCACGGTGCTCATCGTGGACGATGACCCGGTGCATGTCCGGCACGTGCGCGACGGCCTGGCTCCTCACGGGTACGTCTTCACCGAGGCCCATGACGGCACCCAGGCGCTGTCCGCCATCCGGGAGTCCCGCCCCGACCTCATCCTCATGGACGTGGAGATGCCGGGATTGGGCGGCGTGGAGGTGTGCCGCATCATCAAGGCGAACGCGGGTGAGGACGGCTTCGGCTTCATCCCCGTGATTCTCATGACGGCCCGGCAGGCCGCGGGAAAGGTGGAGGGGCTGGAGCTGGGGGCGGATGACTACCTGGTGAAGCCCTTCGACATGCTCGAGCTGTCGGCCCGCGTGAAGTCCATGCTGCGGCTGAAGGCGCTGCAAGACGCGCTGGTGGAGAAGAACCGGGAGCTGGACCGCGCCAACAAGGAGCTGGCGGCGCGGCGCGAAGAGCTGCTGGCGCTCACCCGCACGGATGCACTCACCGGCCTGTCGAACCGGCGCGCCTTGGAAGAGCGGCTGAACGACGAGTTCGCCCGCTCGCGACGTTACGGGGCGCCCCTGTCCCTGGTGATGCTGGACATCGACCACTTCAAGCGCATCAACGACAGCTTCGGGCACCCCTTCGGGGACCACGTGCTGAAGGCCGTGGCCCAGACGGCGCGGGCGCGGCTGCGGGAGGTGGACCTGCTGGCGCGTTACGGCGGCGAGGAGTTCATCGCCCTGCTCCCGGAGACGGGCCCCGCGGACGCGCTCCGGGTCTGCGAGCGGGTGCGCGACGCCATCGCCGCCCTGGAGCTGGAGCATGTGGGCGGGAGTGGCAAGCCGCAGTGCGTGCGGCTGACCGCGTCATTGGGCGTGGCCACGGTGCCGTCGGGCGACCTCCCGAGCGCGGAGGCGCTGCTGCGGGCTGCCGACGCCAGCCTCTATGCGGCCAAGGGAGCAGGCCGCAATCGCGTCCATCAGCACGCCGCGTGACATGTCCGAACCTCGGGCTTTCCCCCGGCGGCGCTTTGACCTAAACCCCTGTCCCCATGCGTCTCTCCGCGACGATGCCCTGGCTGGTAGCGCTGGTCCTGCTGCTGGGCCTGGGTGGCTGCAACCGGCCGCGCTTCGGCACCCCGCAGGACGCCTACACGTCCTTCCACCGGCTGGTGAAGCGAGGGGAGCTGCAGCAGGCGTGGGGCGCGCTGTCCAAGCCCACCCAGGACGCGCTGGCGCAGCGTGCACAGGTGGTGGGAGAGGCCTCCGGGGGTGAAGAAAAACCGGAGCCCATGGCCCTCTTCTTCGCGAATGTCCCTCCGCCTCCGGATGTTACGGAGGTCTCACTGGTCCGGGAGGAGGGAGACGTCGCGACAGTGCTCGTGCGCGCGGGAGAAAGCTCCCACGAGGTCCGGATGGTCCGTGAGCCGTCCGGGTGGAAGGTCGACCTTTCAGCATCCCTCCAGCCGTGAAGCCGGGCATGCCCGGAAAACTCGCATCAGGTAACGTACGACTGTGAACGACAGGAAGACACGGCGGGTGATTCCCGCGGTCGAAGTCATCCGGCGCCCGGCAACGACGCCCGGCACTGCCGCTCCGACCCCGACTCCGGCGCCCACGCCGCGCCCCACGCCTACCCCGCGCCCCACGGGCGTGGCGCCCACGCCCCGGCCAGCTGCTGGCACGGCGCCCCTGCCGACGCCTCGTCCCGCGCCCACGGGTACCGCACCGGCGGCAGCGCCAGCGACAGCGGCCCCCACGCCCCGCCCGACGACGAGCGTGACGCCTGGGGCTCGCCCGCTGGCTCCCCGCCCCTCGGGCCCTGGCACGGGTGCGCCTCCGGGCCGAGCCCCCGGCGGTGGGTTCGGCGGACGCCCCGGCGGCTTCCGGCCGTCCACGCCCCGGCCGCCCCCCACGCCCGAGCAGATTCAGGCGCTGGCGGTGCGCGAGCGCGTCCCCGCCCGCATCGCGAAGGGCGAGCTCGAAGGGAAGATGAAGTGCCGCATCTGGCGCAAGCTGCACGCCGAGGAGGCGAAGCGCTTCGACCAGGTGTACGAGCTGATGGGCCAGACGCCCAGCCTGTCCCTGGGTGACGCCTTCGGCGTGCTCCAGAGCGGCATGACGGTGGCCGAGTTCATGGCCCGCAAGGAGCGCACCCAGCGCAAGGCGGCCATCAAGCAGGCGCGCGGCGAGGTCGAAAACGCCGTGGTGGCGGACTTCCTGGCCCGGCTCATCAGCGACAAGGCAGAAGTCTCCGTGGTGCTGGCGGAGCGCTCCCTGTTGGACACGCTGCAGGTCGAGGAGCCCATCGCCTTCACGCTGGAGCGCACGGGCCGCCTGGAGAAGCTCCAGGTGGTGCTGCTGGCCCGGCGCACGGATTGGGAGCGGCTGCTGCCCGGTCTGGAGCGCGATGCCAAGCTGACGCAGAAGCCGTCCGCGGTGGCGCGTCAGCCGGACAAGCGCCCCCACTCGGACCCGCGCGCCTTCCTGGACCACATCGGGCAGACGGTGCGGATGGTGCTGCGCAACGGCATCACCCTCCAGCTTCCGCTGATTCGCGTGGGCCGGTTCGACCTGCTGCTGGGCGAGGAGGGCCACGAAGTCTTCGTCCCGCTCCACGCCCTGCTGCGCTTCGAGCCTGTCGCCTCCACCTCCGACGAGAGCGCCCCCGCGGACGAGGCCTGAGGCCCATCCCCGCGGGGGGCTCGCCCCCTCACCGCCGAGACATCCATGCGTCAGTTCATCTCCCGCATCATCAAGCCCTGGCTTGCCCTGGCCGCGACGGCCGCCATGGTGGGCATCACCCAGCAAGGGTGCGCGAAGGACGCCGACGCGGCGAAGCCGCCCGCCGTCCCGGAGAAGCGGGAGAACGGCGTACGCATCGTCGAGCTGTCCGTCACCGAGAAGGGCTACGAGCCCAGCCCTGTGAATCTCAAGAAGGGTGAGCCGGTGAAGCTGGTGGTGACGCGCAAGACGGACCACACCTGCGCCACCGAGGTCGTCATGGACGGCTACGACATCAACACGCCGCTGCCGCTCGACCAGCCGGTGGAGATTGCCTTCACGCCGAAGGAGTCCGGCAAGCTGGTGTACGGCTGCGCCATGAACAAGATGATTTCCGGCGTTTTCATGGTCGACTGACGGACGCTGGCCGATTTCTGGGCAGCGCCGCCGGGAGGAGTAGTCTCCGCGGCCTGAATGGGCGGCGCGGCGGAGCTCTTCACCCGGCATGTCTTCCTCGACCTCGAAACCACGGGGCTGGACCCGCGCGTGGACGAGGTCATCGAGCTGGGCTGCATCTTCTTCGAGAACGGGCGCGAGGTGGAACGCTTCGCTCGCATGTACTCGGCGTCGCGGCCCCTCCCCCTCACCATCCGGCGGCTGACGGGCCTGACGGACGCGGACCTCGCAGGGCATCCGCGCTTCGGCACCGACATCGCCGAGCTTCGCGAGAAGCTCTCCGGCTGGACGGTGGTGGCGCACAACGCGCCCTTTGAAAAAGGCTTCCTGCCGGACCTGCTGGGCCCCATCCGCGCCCCGGTGCTCGACTCCTGCGAGTTGATGCACTACCTGCACCCGGAGCTGCCCAGCCACTCGCTGGAGTCGCTGCTGCGCTGGGGCGGGCTCGCGTTGAGGCAGCCGCACCGCGCGGTGTCGGACTGCGAGGCGGTGTACTCGGTGCTCGTGCACGCCATGGAGCGCTGCGTCCGCGAGGGCCGTGGCGATGACGTGGTGGACCTGCTCGCCGCGTTGGACCCGCGCAAGGGCGCGGAGCTGCGCCTGGCGATGGAGGGCGTGGGCCTGAAGGACGGTGCGAGCGGCGCGTTCGACTACGAGGAATGGCCGCTGGTAGACCTGCTGTCGCGCCTGGCCGCCGCGTGCCGTGAGGAGGCCGCGCCGCTTTCGCTGGAGGCTCAGGGCTTCCTTCGCGGGAAGCCGGAGCGGCGGCGTGCCGGAGGCGCCACGGCGCTGCCCGAGCCAGAGGCGGATGCCCCCGTGCTGCCGGTGCGTCCGGATGAGGTCTCCGCGCTGCTGGGCGCGGGAGGGGCGCTGGAGCAGGCCGGTGAAGGGTTCATGAGCCGGGCCGCGCAGCTCGACGTCGCGCAGGCGGTGGCGCGGGCGCTGTCGGACGGCGGGCAACTGGCGGTGGAGGCCGGCACGGGCACGGGCAAGTCGCTGGCGTACCTGGCTCCCGCGGCGCTCTTCGCCGCGCGCAACGGATGCAAGGTCGGCGTGGCGCCGCACACCAAGACGCTCCAGGACCAGCTCCTGGAGAAGGACCTGCCTCGGCTTCACCGCGCCACGAAGGGCGCCTTCGGCTACGCCCTGCTGAAGGGCCAGACGAACTACCTGTGCCGCCGCCGCGCGCTGGAAGCCACTCGGGTGGAGCCCGGCATGGGGCACTCCGCGCGCGCGCCTCGGGCGTATCTGCGTGCGTACCTGCGTCGCAGTGGCGAAGGAGACCTGGACCGGCTGAGCCACTGGTTCCGCGAGCGCTTCCCGGTGCTGATGGCGCTGGTGCCCGCCGTGCGCTCCGAGGCGTCAACGACGCTGGGCGAGAAGTGCCCGCACTTCCACCGCTGCTTCTATCACTCGGCCGTGGCGCAGGCCCGTGAGGCGGACGTGCTGGTCATCAACCAGTCGCTCGCCTTCGCGTGGCCCGCGCGCTACCCGAAGCTGGACCACCTGGTCCTCGACGAGGCGCACGAGGTGGAAGATGTCGCCACCACCGCACTGACGCTGGAGCTGTCGGACCTGGCCTTCCTCCGCCTCACCGAACGGCTGCATGGCAGGGACGGACGGCGCGGCCTTTTCGCCGAGCTGCGCAAGGCGCTGAGCGCTTCTCGCCGGACGGAGACACGGTCGCTGATGGGCGAGGTGGAGGATGGCCTTCGCCGGTTGCTTGACGACGCGCGCGACCTCGGTGCACGCGTGACGGAGCTGTGCGAGCCCACCGCCACAGCCGTGGGCGAGGACCCGGATGAAGGTGCGTACTCTCCGGAGCTGCGCATCACCGCGACCGTGCGCACCCTGCCCGCCTGGGAGCCGGTACGCGAAGGACTGGAAGGCGTGCGCGGCGCACTCCAGGCGCTGCATGTCCTGCTGTCCGTGCGCGTGCTGGCCGCCCTTCCTGAGCTGGCGGCTCGACAACCCGCGCTGGAGCGGGAGCTGTCTGGTGCCACCACCGAGCTTGGCGAACTGGCGGTGCTCGCGGGCGAGCTGTCCGGAGAGGCCGCGCCAGGACGGTGCTACGCGGCCACCGCGGAACCGAAGCGGCAGCGGTGGAGCTTGAGCGCCCAGCCGGTGGATGTCTCCGCCTACGTGTCGAAGGACTTCGCGGAGAGCAAGCGCACGCTGGTGCTCGCATCCGCCACGCTGGGCACTGGCGACGGCTTCCCCTTCGTCCTCCGGCGCTTGGGGCTCGACGGGCGCGGAGGCCGACCCGCGCCCCGACTGGTACGCGCGGCCACGCCCTTCAAGCTGCATGAGCAGGCGCTGGTCGTGCTCGTCACCGATGCGCCTCGTGCGCACGAGGAGGCCTTCGTGGAGTGGGCCTCGCTCCGGATTTCGGGCCTGGCACAGACGATGGGAGGCCGGGTGCTGGGGCTGTTCGCGTCGACGCGCCGCATGGAGCGCGTGGGCACGAGCGTCCGCGGACGGCTGGACCCACTGGGCATCGAGGTGCTGCGGCAGTCACGCGGGCACAGCCGCTCGCTGGCGGCACGGCAGGAGAAGGACACGGGCACCGTGCTGCTGGGGACCAAGAGCTTCTGGCAGGGCGTGGACATCCCCGGTCGCGGCGTCGGCTGCGTGTTCATCGACAAGCTGCCCCTGGAGCCCGCCATGCGTCCGCTGGTGGCCGCGCGCGAGGAGCCCCTCTCTCGCAGCGGCGGCGAATACATGGGATTCCTCCACTACCGGCTCCCCCGCGCCCTGCTGCAACTGCGCCAGGGCGTGGGCCGGCTCATCCGGGCGACGACGGACCGGGGCGTGGTCATCATCTCGGACCCGGGGCACCCCAGCTACCGTGGCCACCTGATGAACGCGCTGGAGGGATATCGCGTCGAGGCGCTTCCGTGGGCCCAGGCGCGCCTGCGCATCCACGCGATGCTGAAGGAGACGGGACTCACCGTGGAGTCAGGACCCGCGCGGTCCTGGGGGTGAGCCCCCGAAGGGCTCAGTCTTCGAGCCGGGTGCGGTAGCGCGCATCCAGGGCGCGCAGCTCGTGGATGAGCTCGGGGGAGGCGCCCGAGCGCTCCGCGGCCAGGAGGACGTTCGCCAAGGTCCTCGCGTCCTCCTCGTTCTGCTCGCGGAGGCGCTGCACCATCTTCCGCGTGGCATCGAAGAGGTCCTGGAGGTCATCGCCATCCCGAAGCCCGTGCTGGGGTGGACGCAGCCGGCCGTCGTGGACCTCCTGCACCATGCGGCGGATGCGGAAGAGCGGGCCCGCCACCTTGTGCGTCACCACGATGGTCCCCAATCCCACCACCGCGATGAAGGCCACCAGAAAGCCTCCCAGCGCCCACCAGGTGAGCTTCTGCTGCCGCTCCAGCTCAGCGCGTTGGGCAACGATGGCGGCACGCTCGGCCTCGTAGGCCGCGTCGATGGCCCCTGCCTTCTCGCGGAAGCTCGCCTCGAACGTGGGGTCGTCCATCCGAGTCAGCAACTCGTTGGAGAGCGTGGCGCCGGACAGCTCGCGGCTGACCTCCGCCGCGCGGGAGCGGGCCTCCACCGCCGTCGCCGTCTCGCGCATCAGCGCCTGTGCACCTCTCACGAGGAACACGCCCAGCAGCGCCGACAGCACGAGCGTCACCGACACGATGTACGCCGTCAGCTTGAGCTGGAAGCCCGTTTCGAGAAGGAAGTTGCGCCAGCGCCGCTTGGCTGGCGTCAGGGGCGCCGTGGTCGTCGTCATGTCTCGCTGCTCCACTCGAAGGTCTCCGCCGCTTCCTCCACCGCGCGAGGTACCAGCGCCTTGAGGAGATCGCCAGGCTGAGCGCCCGTGGCATTCACTTCCACCTGCCCCATCAGCGACAGGTCCGGGTAGGTGAGGCATACCAGCGCCACCCGCAGTCCGCCGCCGTCCGTCGCATGAAGCTCCGGGGTGATGCGGTAGCCCCGCACCCGAAGCTTCTTCAGCGTGCCCTTCGCCGCCGCCTTCGTCTCCTTCGCGGGCGCGAGCTGGGCCCCGCTCCGCATCAGCCGCGAGCGCAGCCGCGCCTCCGTCGCCTTCACCAAATCGGCGGGGAGCTTGCCCGTGCGGTCCTTGACCGCATCGAGATGCACGTAGAAGCGCGGCGGGCGGGACTGGTACTCCTTCAGGGCCCCCACCGCCTCGCTCACCGCGGATTGGACCGACGCGTCCGCGTCCGCCTTGTGGGCCTGGAGGCAGTCGAGCCCGCCGGGCTCCAGCAGCTTCGCCAGCCCCTTCGCCGCGGCCGCGCGCACCAGCTCGCTCTCGTCCTTCAATCCGTTGCACAGCAGCGGCACGGCCTCCGGGTCCTCCGTGGCGCCGAGCACCAGCGCCGCCTGCGAGCGCGAGCGCGGGTCCTTGCTCTTCTGGAGCTGCTTGCCCAGGAAGGCAATACGGGAGTCACCCTGAGCCAGGGCCGCGCAAGGCGCGAGGAGCAGCAGGACGAGGGCGGAGGAAAGCAGCTGCATGCGCAGGGAAGGAGTCCGAAGAGTCTAACGCCGTCTGACGATTGGCGAACAGTTGCATGGCCTTGCACATGGAAGACAGTGGGTCATGCCCACTCCCGCCCTGAAGGGCCGTCCCCGCCTCTGTCAGTCCCGGTGTCTGTTCAGACCTGGGGATGCCGCGGGGAGGGCACGGCGCGGGGCGCCAACCCGGGCGGCATATCCACGGCACAGCGGCTCGGGCTCGGCCCCTGGAGCCCCCACAGCCGGTGCCTCCCGCCCCCTCCACGGCAGCAGGACTGGCAGGAATCGAGCCATCCGCTCGGGGATGTGGCCTTCATGCGGTAATGTGCGCGTCTCCAGGAGGGCTCACCAGGTGTCTTTCACGTCCCGGTTGGAAGGTCTGCTCCAGAACGTGGGGTTGGGCGGTATCGTGGGTGAGGTGCGCGCGCGCCTCGGGCTCAAAGAGCCTCGAGACGCATCCGTGCCCCGGGCCTCGGACTTCCCTTCACCGCCTCCCCGTGGCGCCACGCAGCAGACCGTGGTCGAGCGCACGCCGCGTCCCAGGCAAGTCGTCTCCCAGCCGTCCGACGCGCCACCGCCGGAGCCGACCGTGGCAGAGCGCACTCCGCTACGTAGTGCGGTAACCACCGACGCTGTCGCACCTTCGGCTGCCCAGTCCGCTACGCCTGAGCCATCCCGAAAGGTGACGGCGAAGGCGCCTCGCACCGGGGCGAAAAAGAAGAAGCCCGCAGCACGGCAGGCTCAGAGCAGCACGGGAACCAAGTCGGAGAAGCGGACGGCCCGCCCGACTACGAAGGTCAAGAAGCGAGCGCGCCCCGCGAAGGAGGCCGCTTCGCGCGCGACCGGGAATGGCAGCACGGCTGTGGACCAGTTGCTGTCCGCGCTGCGCAGCCATCCGCGGCAGCAGGATCTCATCTCGGCAGGCAAGCAGAAGGACCAGCTCGTGCGGTCGCTCATCCCCCTCTATCTCGCACGCTCGCTCAACGCGGAGCTGGAGGTGACGTCTGGAACAACGTCGCGATTCTGGGGGGAGCTCGGTGTCACCTACGCCGCGCCGAACGCGGCCAAGGCGCTCCGCCTGCACGGTGGTTACGCACAGGACACCCAGAAGGGCAAAGCCATCACGGCTCGGGGCGTCCAGTACGTGGAAGAAATGCTGAGTCGTTTCGGGAACGCCTCCTCGGGTACTTGAACGACGAGCAGCCGCGATGGGCCATAGGGCGCGGGGCGCCCCGTCCTCGCCTCACCCCATCGCGAGCAGACACTTCGTTGAGGCCACCATCACTCGGTTTGAACCGTCCCTGGTGTATCGGCAATCGCCCATGCGCGAGAGTGAACGCCATACTGGACCCAAGCCTGATCCATCGCCCAAGCATCTGCCAGAGCCACCCCAGACAAACAACAGGTAGGCTCCGTCCTCTTCTTCGGCAATCTCAAGCGACACCGTCTGCCCGAGTTCCCTATGCAGCGACGACTCATGTGTCGCCGAATCAGACAATGAGGTCACACGCGAGCACGGAATCTGGGCAACAAACCTCGGTCCCATCGAAGTCACCTTGCCCTCCGAAAACGTCCTGCCTCACTCCAGTGGCAGTCCCTGTACTCGACTGACTACACGAGCCCTCCGGGCATTCACGGCGCCTGCATCCCTCACCCGTGGATTCCGTCACGCAGTGAACGAGGGTAGGCCACGCGAATCGAAGCACCGAGCCGCCAGTACGCCAATGACTCACGACGAGAGGGCTGGGCAAAGCCGAGCGCCATCCGTGGCCCGTGAAGGCGGTACGGCTTCACCTGCCGCTCAAGCGCATGCCGGTCAGGTCGCCCGCCTGGCGAGAATCCTTGGAGCCGAAACAGCGAGGGCGATGCTGGTGCCCACGTCTCACACCTGATGTTCCGCCGGTATCCCCCTGACTCCCAAAGCCCGCGTCCCGCTGGCCCCCGCCCGGGCCACCAACCGGGTCAGTCCGGGGTTCCCGGGGTCGTCCGGCACCTCATGCAACCTCCAAGAACTCCTGCGAAGCCGCCTCTTGTGGCATATACCCACACCATGCCTTCCGCCCTGACCGCCTCCGAGATCCGCGAGGCGTTCCTCAAGTTCTTCGAGGAGCGCGGCCACCGCCGTGTGGCGTCCTCCTCCCTGGTGCCCGCCAACGACCCGACGCTGATGTTCACCAACGCGGGCATGGTGCAGTTCAAGGACGTCTTCACCGGCCGTGAGACGCGCGACTATCGCCGCGCCACCACGTCGCAGAAGTGCGTGCGCGCCGGCGGCAAGCACAACGACCTCGACAACGTCGGCTTCACCGCCCGGCACCACACGTTCTTCGAGATGCTCGGGAACTTCTCCTTCGGCGACTACTTCAAGGCCGACGCCATCGCGTATGGCTGGGAGTTCGTCACCCGGACGCTCGGCCTGTCCACCGACCGGCTCGCCGTCACCGTGTTCAACGGCGAGGGCGGCACCCCCTGGGACGAAGAGGCCTACGAGCTGTGGAAGAAGCAGGGCGTCCCCGCCGAGCGCCTCTACAAGCTCGGCCTCAAGGACAACTTCTGGGCCATGGGCGACACCGGCCCCTGCGGCCCCTGCTCCGAAATCCACTACCACCAGGGCGACGACATCCCCTGTGTCGAAGAGGCCGAGGGCAAGAAGTGTCAGGGCGTCGCCTGTGACTGCGACCGGTGGCTCGAAATCTGGAACCTCGTGTTCATGCAGTTCGAGCGCAAGGAGAAGGACGGGCCCCTCATCCCCCTGCCGAAGCCGTCCATCGACACCGGCGCGGGCCTGGAGCGCATCGCCTCCGTCGTCCAGGGCAAGCGGTCCAACTACGAGACCGACCTCTTCCAGAACATCCTCGCCACCGTCAGCGAGCTGTGCGGCAAGCCCTACTCGCAGGAGTCCGGCGCGTCCCAGCGCGTGGTCGCGGACCACAGCCGCGCGGCGGCGTTCCTCATCTCGGACGGCGTCCAGCCCTCCAACGAGGGCCGCGGCTACGTCCTGCGCCGCATCATGCGCCGCGCCATCCGGCACGGCACCCAGCAGTTGGGCCTGGAGGACGTCTTCTTCTTCAAGGTCGTCGACCGCGTCATCGAGCTGATGGGCGACGCCTACCCCGAGCTCCGGGAGAGCCGCACCTTCGTCCTGGAGGTCTGCCGGCACGAGGAGACGAGCTTCCGCCAGACGCTCAGCCGCGGCCTCAAGCTCATCGAGGAGGAGCTGTCCGAGCTGCAGAAAGCCGGCGGCAAGCAGCTCTCCGGCGACGTCGTCTTCCTGCTCCACGGCACCTACGGCTTCCCGTGGGACCTCACGCAGATCATCGCCGTGAGCGCGGCCTCGACGTGGACCTGGTCCGCTTCGAGGAGCGCCTCAAGGAAGAGGCGGACAAGAACAAGTTCGCGGGCTCTGGCGACAAGGCCACGGGCGAGGTCTACCTGAAGCTGGCGGAGCGGCTTGGGACGACGGAGTTCCTCGGCTACGAGGGCGAGGGGCACGAAGGCGAAGGCAGCATCCGGGCCATCGTCAAGGACGGCGCCGAAGTCACGCAGGCCACGCAAGGCGACACGGTGGAGCTGGTCCTGGACCGCACGCCCTTCTACGGCGAGTCCGGCGGCCAGATGGGCGACACCGGCCGCATCGTCGGCCACGGTGGCAAGGCGGTGGCGAAGGTCACCGACGCGCAGCGCCCCGTGCCGGGCCTCGTGGTCCACTCGGTAGAAGTCTCCGAGGGCACCTTCAAGGTCGGCGACATGGTCCAAGCCGGTGTGGACTCGGAGCGCCGCAAATCCATCCGTGCGAACCACTCCGCGACGCACCTGCTCCACAAGGCGCTCAAGCTCGTGCTCGGTGAGCACGTGAAGCAGGCGGGTTCTGTCGTAGCGCCGGACTACCTGCGCTTCGACTTCGCGCACTTCTCGCCCGCCACGTCCGCGCAGCTCGAGCAGGTCGAGGACCTGGTCAACGGCTGGATTCGCGACAACGCTGGGGCCGAGACGCGCGTCATGAGCCTGGAGGACGCGAAGAAGTCCGGCGCCGTCGCCATGTTCGGCGAGAAGTACGGCGAGACGGTTCGCGTCGTCACCGTGCACCCCGAGTCCACCGAGCTGTGCGGCGGCACCCACGTGCGCCGCAGCGGTGACATCGGCCTGTTCAAGATTGCCAGCGAGAGCGGCGTGGCGTCCGGCGTGCGCCGCATCGTCGCGCTGACGGGCATCGGCGCGCTCCAGTACGTCCGCGAACAGGAGCACGAGCTGCGCAAGGTGGCCGAGCTGTTCAAGTCGAGCCCGAAGGAAGTCTCCAAGCGCGTCGAGGCGACCCAGAAGCGCGTGAAGGAGCTGGAGCGCAAGGTCGAGGAAGTGGCCGTCAAGGCGCAGACGGCCAGCAGCAAGGACCTGCTGGAGCAGGCTCGCGACGTGAATGGCATGAAGGTCCTGGCCACCCAGGTGGACGCGGCGGACGACAACGTCCTGCGCGGCATGGCGGACCAGCTTCGTGACCGCATCCGCTCGGGCGTGGTCGCCATCGGCGGCGAGAAGGACGGCCGGGCCATCATCCTGGTCGCGGCCACCAAGGACGTCGTGGCCAAGGGCATCAACGCCGGCGCGCTGGTGCGCGAGATGGCCAAGGAAGTCGGCGGCAAGGGCGGCGGCAAGGCGGAGATGGCCCAGGCCGGCGGCCCGGATGCCTCGAAGCTCCCCGCGGCACTGGAGAAGCTGTACGAACTCGTGAAGGGCATGGGCACCGCGTGATGAACCACCGGGCCTCCGCTTCCGTGGCGCTCCTGGCGGCCACCCTCGTTCTGGGTGGTTGCAAGGAGGAGTCCGTGCCTGACTACGCGGGTACGGGTGATGACCGGACGCTTCAGAAGCTCCGCCAGGAAGTGGACCGGGTGAACCAGGGGGGCCGCCCCTCCCAGGGCCCCGAGGCCACGCGCGGAGACCCGAACGCGAACCTCGCGGGCCTGGCCGCGGGCATCAACGTCCCCACCGAGCGCGAATGGGAGCTTCCCTCCCCCAACAACGTCGTGCGCCTGGAGACCCTGTCCGTGAAGCTCACCGGACTGGAGGCGTCGCACTCGGTGAATGGCTCGGGGAAGGTGAGCCTGACCTCCGAGGACCTGTTCTTCCGCGTGCAGCTCATGACGCAGAACGTGGGCGGCGCGCCGCTCACCCTGGACCTGGACGGGGCGAAGCTCTTCGGGGCTGAAGGCCAGTCGTACGCCGTGGCCCGGGATGCACAGGTCGTCGGGGGCACCCGCCCCCTTCGGCGCACCTGGGCCCCGGACGAGCGCACCGACGTGGTCCTCCTGTTCGAGCTTCCTCCGGAGGCCCTTCGGGATGACGGGCTGCACCTGTTGCTTCAGGGCTCCGGGGGGGATGTGCGGATTCCCTTGAAATGAGCGGGACCGCGTCCAAGCTCCTCCCGCTTCGCATCCGCCTCCCGTACACGACGGAGGAGGAGTTCATCGACAAGTACGGCTCGAACGTGGCGCGCGGCGGCGTGTTCGTCGCCACGCGCGCCATGAAGCCCGAAGGCACCGGGCTGGCGTTCGAGTTCGTCCTGGCCGATGGGACACGGCTGCTTCGCGGCGAGGGCGTCGTCGTGAAAGCCCAGGTGGACGCGGTGGGCGGGCGTACCGGCATGACCGTGCGCTTCGTGAAGCTGGACGCAGCAAGCAAGGCGCTCATTGACCGGGTGGTGGCGAAACGTACCGGAAGCGTGGAGCCACAAGCTCCCGCCCAGGTCACGCTCCCTCCTCCGGTCCCTGCGCCCGCGCCACCTCCGGGACTCGTTCGCCGCACACCCGGCGCGAAGGCTTCGAATGCGGTGCGTGCCTCGATTCCACCCCACGAGCCCTCGCGGGAGAATGCGCGCGTCGAAGGCACGACGGCTGGAGTTCCTGACGCGGTGGCTGCCAACGGAGCCGCTCTCGCGAGCGCGGTGGCGGCTCCGGAACCCACGCCCATTTCCGATACTGCTACGGCAGATGATGGTGCGCGCGCGGAAGTGCCGGACTCCGGTACGGCTGCTCCGTTCTCCGAGTCCGAGCAAGTGCTGGATGAGCCTGCGTCCAGCACGGACGCGCATGAGGTGTCCGGTGAGGCGGACACGGGCTCACTCGATGCCTCTGACGCGTTCGGCGGGAGTGCATTCACTGATTCAGGGGCTCCGAGAACACAAGAGGCGGACGCGCGTCCGGGACCTGTCGCCTTTGAAGCTGATTCGAGTGACGGGCTCGACTTCGCCATCACCGCAAGCCTCGCGGCGTCCGAGGATGAAGGCGACAATGCGAATGCCATAGCCGCGCGACACGGCCTCGGTGAGCCCGCCAAAGCGCCACTCGTCCCGGAGGACTCGTCAACCGACGCCGGCACTGCGCCGACAGCTACCGCGACTCCGGACCTGACGGCGGAAACCTTCGACGCGCTGACTTTGAGCGAGCCAGTGGAGGCGCCTCGAACGCTGCTTCGTGTCCCGCCCGCACTCCACGCATCCCCGCCTGGTCCTGGTGGACCCGCGCCCGCTGAACTCGACGAAGCCGTCGGTGACGAAACTTCCACCCCGGCATTGCCTGCGCCTGACGAGTCCAAGCCCATACATGGAACGGGTGACGACTCGGCGAGTGACAAGCAGACCGGAGCAACAGCGAGCGATGGACCGGCCTCGACAACGGGGCCGATCGCGGCAGGAGCAGTTGCCTCGACGAAGCACGACGAACCAGCGCCGCGCCTGCATGCGACCTCCGCTCCGGCGACGAATGCAGATGCAGCGGCCCCCCATGGAGCATCTGTCCCTCAGGCGAGCACCCCAATCGTCGCGGAAGCTGGCACTTCCGCAACGAGGGAACCCTCCGCGACGATTCCGGCTACGGGCACCGCTCCCGCCAACGAAGCAGCCACGGAATCCTCCGCGACATCTGCGACCACGAGTGCCGAGCCCACCGCCAAGGGCAGCGATACATCCACGATTCGAGCAGCCGCAGAGGCATCGACCACAAGCGTCGAGCCCGACACTGACGCGGGCAACGAAGCAGGCCCGACACCCTCGGGAACGGTTGCCCCCGCGAGCGAAAAGCGCGATGCCAAAGCAGGCGACGCATCACCAACTGAAGCGCCAACTGCCACTTCGACCACAAGCGTCGAGCCCACCACCAAGGCAGGCCACGTAGCAGCCCCGGAGGCTTCCGCGACGGCCGCGCTCCCTCGTGCAAAGCACGACGCCGAAGCAGGCAACGCATCATCCATCACGAAGCCCTCCGCCGCGACGTCACCACTGAGCGATGCGCCCGTCGCCGAGGCAAGCAACGAGGCAGCTACCGAACCCGAAGCAGCAGCACCGAACACCGAAGAAAGTGGTTCGGTTGTCGCATCCGAATCCACGACGACGACCAACACGGATGACCAAATCGGTAGTGCTCCGGGCGAGGAAGCATCCCCGCCGAACACCGAAAAAAGTGGCCTGGGTGTCGCGTCCGAATCCACGACGACAACCAGCACGGATGACCCGTCCGGCAGTGCTCCCGGCGAGGCACCATCCACACAGGCGGTGGCCGCGCTCCCGAGCGCACCTGACGTCGCCAAGGCGGCGCCCGACGCTCCAGGGGCAAGGTCCGCTGAGCGATCGCAGGACGCCTCCGCATCAGGTGACACATCGCCCCAGGTGTCAGTCAGTGCAGCCCCCGCGGCCGAGTCGAGCCGACCAGAGCCGACACACGCGACCACTGAGCCCAAAGGGCACACCGCCGCTTCCGAAAGCGCGCCCCCAAGCGCGGCCTCGGATGAAGCTTCTCTGCCCAACACGGAAGCAGGCTCCGCACCTGCAGTGGCTGCCACGGGAGCAGCCCCAGCCCGTACCGAATCCGAGCCCACGCCCCCCGTCCCTCAGGACGCGGACGTGCCACGCAACCGCCGCCGTGCCCTGCTCGAAGTCCCCCTTCCCCAGCCGGCCTCGACGCCCGCGCTCCCCGAGGTGGTGCTGGGCATCGACCTGGGCACCTCCCATGCGCGCGTCGCCATAGTCCAGGACGGGACACCCAAGCTCATTCCCCTCCCCGGCACCAACACCACGGACCTCCCCGCGCTCATCGCGGTGAATGGCACCGGAGACCTCGTCGTCGGCGCCGCGGCCCAGACAGAAGGCCAACGCGCTCCCCGCCGTGCCATCTCCGGCCTCAAGCGGCTGCTGGGCCTGAAGCCGCGTTCTCCACAGCTCCGCTGGCTCGCCCCGCTGCTCCCCTTCCCCGTCACCACGGACACGAATGGGGACTCCGCCGTGGAGGTCCGTGGCCGCGTCATCTCGCCCACCCTCTTCACGGCCATGCTGCTTCGCGAGCTGAAGCATGCCGCCGCGACGCACCTGGGCCGCAAGGCGACCCGCGCCGTCATCTGTGCCCCCACGCACTTCACCGACCGCCAGTGCGCGGCCCTTCGCGAAGCCGCCACGCTCGCGGGGCTCGATGCCCAGCGCATCCTCATCGCCCCCGCGGCGGCGGCGCTCGCGTATGCGCATGGCCGAGGGCTCGCGCGAAAGCGGGTGCTCGTCGTGGACCTGGGCGGCGGCGGTCTCCAGGTCTGCGTGGTGCAAGTCACAGGTGACGACCTCGAGGTCATCACCACCGGGGGCGACGCCACCCTCGGCGGCATGGACTTCGATGCACGCATCGCCGAGGCCATCGCCAGCGACCTCTCCGAACAAGGCGT
The DNA here is from genome assembly GCF_026810205.1 of Myxococcus sp. NMCA1. Taxonomy (NCBI): domain Bacteria; kingdom Pseudomonadati; phylum Myxococcota; class Myxococcia; order Myxococcales; family Myxococcaceae; genus Myxococcus; species Myxococcus sp. NMCA1. The sequence goes on from NZ_CP113950.1 coordinate 7,388,678, forward strand.
GCCCAAGCCGGACCATCCCCTCGACTGGGCCCCCCTGCGCACCGCCGCCGAGTCCACGAAAGTGGCCCTCTCCAGCCGGGAGCAGGTGGACGTCACCCTCCCCTCGGGAACCGTGCCCCCCATCAACCGGGAGCGCGTGGAAGCCCTCACCGCCGACCTCGCCCAGCGCGTCACCACCGTGGTCCGCGACGTGCTCGAATCCAATGCGCTCTCCCCCCAGGGGCTGGACGCGGTGCTCCTCGTCGGCGGGCAGAGTGCCGCGCCCCTGGTCCGCCGCCGGCTCGAAGAGAGCCTGGGCGTGAGCGTGCGTGACGACGTGGACGCGCGAGGCAGCGTGGCCCTGGGCGCTGCGCTGCTCGGACAGGGACTCCTCCTCGCCAAGGCCGGCAAGCCTGCGGCCACTGTCTCCGAGGTGCTCTCCTCACCGCTCGCGGTTGCCGAGCGCGGTGGCACCCTGCGCCGCGTCCTCGAACGGAACACCCGCCTGCCCGCCACCAAGACGCTGGTGCTTCCCACTGTACCGGGTCCACTTGAGCTGGCCCTCTTCCAGGGAGCCACCACACAGGCATCCGACGCCGAGTACCTCGGCCGGCTCACCCTCAACGTGGAGCGCGCGGGTGAGGTGGAACTGCACCTCGCGCTCTCCGTCGATGGGGCCCTTTCGCTCGAAGCCACCCTGCCCGGCGTGAAGCGGCACGCGGTGTCACTGGCCACGGAGTACCTGGACGACGCGGCCTTCGATGCGCTCATCGCCCGTTCGCCGCTCATCCCTGAGCCGGAGCGGCGCCCGGGTGGCGTGCTGTCCGGACTGAAGAAGCTCTTCGGCCGCCGCTGAGCCCCTCCCCGCACGTCCGCGCACAAGGCACGGCGTCCTTCGCCCCGTGGGCCGATGCGCTGGCGGCCATCCAGGCCACCGTGCGTCCCTGCGGCTCTCTCTGTAACCGTGGCGACAGATGGCCAGCTTTCCGGTGACTGATTTCCCGGGGAGGAATGCGATGCGACGTTCGATTGTGGGTGGAGTCGCCACGGCGGCGCTGGGCATGGCGGGACCGGCCTTCGCCATCGAGGCACAGCAGGTGGGCGAGCGACTTCGCGTCGAGGAGCGGCCGCTGGTGGGCATCGACGTCCGGCTGGGCCTCGGCAACTTCACCGGAGACCTCGGCAGCAACACCAAGGTGGGCCCGCTGCTGGGCATCAACGCCAGCGCCTATCCCTGGCAGTACGGCGGCGTCGAGGTCGGCTACGAAGGCCAGCGCTTCCCCATCGACGACTCGCGCCTGCGCGACAACGGCGATGGCGAAGGCGTCTGGCGCCACAACGCCACCCTGCTCGCCAAGGCGGGACCGCTCATCGACGAGAAGTGGCGCCCCTTCGTCGGCGCGGGCGTCGGCCTGAGCTACCTCAACCCCTCGGACGGCGCGGACCGCTTCTACAACAATGACTGGCAGACGGAGCTCCCGCTGGCCGCGGGCCTGGACTACCGCTTCGGCAACCTGGTGGCCGGCGCGCGCGCCACGTACCGCTTCGTCGGCGGGGAGGGCCTCCTCCGAAACCCCGTCACCAACGCCGACGAGAAAGGCAGTCTCTTCAACGGCAACGTGATGATTGGCGGGCAGTTCTAGCCCGCCCCCACGTCACAGGCCGAAGCCGTCCAGCAGCGCCTCGGGGCGGGGATTCTTCTCCCACGCCTCGAGCACCGCCACCGCGGGCGAGCGCCCCGACGCGGCCACCGCGTCCAGCGCGTCCAACAGGGGCGCATCCTGCGCATCCAGCCGCATCAGGCCCCGACGGGAGATGGCCAGCATCTCCGCCGCCAGGCGGTGCAGTTCCTGCGAACCCAGCCGGCCGCCGAGTCCCTCGCGCCGCGCCGTGTCATGGAAGGCCAGGTGCTCGGCGTAGGTCAGCTTCGGCAACAGGCGCTCGGCCTCATCCAGCGCGGTGGCATCGTACAGGATGCCGCGCCAGAGGGCGGCTAGCGCTCCCGTCATCGCGGGGTTCACACAGTCCGCGCCGCGCACCTCGATCACCGTCTTCAGCCGCACCTCGGGGAAGAGCGTGGACAGGTGGTCGGTCCAGTCGTTCAGGTCGGGCGGTTTGCCCTCGAAGCCCTCCTTCATCAACTGCCGGAAGGTCAGCTTCGGGTACAGGTACTCGTTGTTGCGCCGCAGGAAGAGCAGCGGCGCGTCCAGCGCCCACTCCACATAGGCGCGATACGAGAACGAGCCGTCGAAGAACGCGGGCAGGTAACCACATCGCGTGGGGTCCACCTCGTCCCAAACGCGGTTGCGGAAAGACAGGTAACCCGACGGTTTGCCCTCCACGATGGGGCTGTTGGCGTACAACGCATTCATCAGCGGGGCGAGCCGCGCCACCACCACCGTCTTGCGGACACAGTCCGCCTCGTCCGCCCAGTCCAGGGACACCTGGCCGGTGGACGTCATCAACATCATGTTCAGCGCCAGCCGGCCGCGCTCCGGCAGCGTGCGACGCATGATGAGGTAGCGCGTCTTCGGCATCCACGGCATCTGCGCCGTCGTGCCAAACGGGCGGTAGCCCAGGAAGACGAGCCGCAAACCCAGCTCCTTTGCGGCGGCGGACACCTCCGACAGGTGCGTCAGGTTCTCCGCATGCGCCTCGCGCGCGGTGACGAAGGGGCTTCCGGACAGCTCCACCTGGCCGCCGGGCTCCAGGGAGATGGTGGCTCCGCCGCGCTGCAGCGCGATGACAGGCGACTCCGGTGTCTCCCGGAACGGCGTGTAGCCCGCCGAGGCCACCCGGTTCAGCAGCGCGCCGACGCCCCGCTCACCGTCATAGGTCGGAGGCTCCGCGGCGCCCACCGGGTAGAGGAACTTCTCATGCTCGAGCCCCAGACGGTGCGCACCGCGGGGCTTCTCGGCGGCTCGGAATCCAGCCAACAGCATGTCGACGGAGGAGATGGGCTCTGAGGCCGCGCGCTTGAGGTCGAGTGACATGGGCGCGCCCTATATAACCTAGACCTTTCGACCCGCCCGGATTTGCGCACTGGCCTTTATGAGCCCACATTCCACCCTCCCCACCATCTCCCCCCAGCCCCGCCTGTCCGATTTCTTCCAGGGGATGGGGCTCCTCGGCCGGGCCTTCTCCCTCATCCTGCGCGACCGCCGGCTGTTCCTGCTGTCCGCCCTCTGTGCCGCCGTCACCGCCGCCGCCCTCGTGGGGCTCGTCTGGCTGCTGTGGCGCTACGCCCCCGGTGCCCTGGAATCCGTCTGGACCCGCCCGGAGAGCTGGTACGGCCAGGCCGCTTGGACCACGGTGCTGGTGTTGTCCGGCCTGGTGCTCTGGGTCGTGGGCGCCAACGTGCTGCCGCCCCTGTTGCTGGCCCCGCTCCAGGATCCACTGTCCGAGCTGACCGAAGAGGCCTGTGGCGGCGGCCCGGGAACCTCTTTCACCGTGGCGGGTTTCGTCCGGGGGCTCGTCACCGGCATCGCCCATACGCTCGCGCGGCTGTTCTTCCTCCTCGCGGGCCTGGCTGTGCTCCTGCCCCTCCACCTGATACCGGGGGTGGGCAGCGTGCTGTGGACGCTCCTCGCCAGCCTGTACACCATGACGTGGATGGCGGGCGAGTACCTGGCCGCCCCCATGACGCGTCACCTGTATCCCTTCGCCGAGGTGCGCCGGATGCTGCGCGAGCGCCGGGCGCTCTGCCTGGGCCTGGGCGCGGGCATCTACGTGCTGCTCTGGGTCCCCATCCTCAACGCCTTCTTCCTCCCGGTGGCCATCGTCGCCGGCACCCTGCTTTATGGCGGGCTGCGCGAGGCCCGGCTGCTGGCGCCCCCTCCTGGGGAGTCCACTACCGCTGCGTTGAAATAAACGCCCGAGCCGGGTGTCCAACCCGGGGAACCGGGAACGCAATGCCCGCCAGGGACGTTCTGCTCCACCAGCAGAGAGGCGATGCCTTGAAGCACCAGGAGCCCGTGATTAGGCTTGCCCGGCCGCTTACAGTGTTCGCCTACTCGGTATAAACGGTCGAAATCTCAAGGCTTCTCGCCACACCCGGGGTGCCGGACAGCGCGCCCCAGCTTGGATGAACCAAATGCCGCGTTTCCTCCGCCGAATCACAGCCGTTGCCGTGCTCCTCGGCGCCTGGGCCCTGGTGGGCAGTGACCGGGCTCCCTTGCCGCTGACCATGGGTGCAGCCGAGGCCGGGCAAGGCTCGTGGGACGGCAGTCTTCCTGCCGTCAAAGGCGAGAAGGCCCCGCACGACCTCAACAGCCTGCGCGTCCTGACGAAGGTCATCCTCTACGTGAAGGAGAACTACGTCGACCCCAAGCGGGTGAAGCCGAAGGAGATGATGATCGCCTCGCTGGAGTACGTCGAGAAGAGCGTTCCCGACGTGCTCGTGGACGGCAACGCGGAGACGGGCAAGCTCAACGTCAACGTGAACGGCAAGCAGCGCGAGTTCGACATCGCCCACGTGGACTCGCTGTGGAAGATGTCCTTCGCGCTCAAGGACGTCTTCGACTTCCTGTCGAAGAACATGCGGCCCATCGAGGACACGCGCGACGTGGAGTACGCGGCCGTCAACGGCATGCTGTCCACGTTGGATCCGCACTCGGTGCTGCTGCGCCCGGAGCTGTACCGGGAGATGAAGCTGTCCACCAAGGGTGAGTTCGGCGGCCTGGGCTTCGTCATCCAGATGCGCGAGGGCAACCTCACCGTGGTCAAGGTGATCCCGAAGACGCCCGCGCACCGCTCCGGCATCCAGAAGGACGACCGCATCAAGAAGATTGGCGAGGAGTCCACCGTCAACATGGACCTCAACGAGGCCGTGTCGAAGCTGCGCGGCCCGGTGGACAGCCGCATCACCATCACCGTGGAGCGCGACGGCTGGGACAAGCCCCGCATCATGACGCTCTCGCGCGCCATGATTTCCATCGAGAGCGTGCAGCACAAGATGCTCTCCAACAACGTGGGCTACATCCGGCTGAAGAACTTCCAGGGCAACACCACCCGCGACCTCGAGGCGGCGCTGACGCAGCTGCGCAAGCAGGCGGACGCGAAGGGCGGCTTCAAGGGCCTGGTGCTCGACATGCGCGGCAACCCGGGCGGCCTCTTGGAGCAGGCCATCCAGGTGTCCGACACGTTCCTGTCCAGCGGCACCATCGTCGCGACGGTGGGCCTGTCCGACAAGCTGCGCGAGGAGAAGCGCGCGCGCGCTACGGATGGTGAGGACAGCTACCCCATCGCCGTGCTGGTGAACGCCGGCAGCGCCTCCGCGTCCGAAATCGTCGCCGGCGCGCTGAAGAACCTCGACCGCGCGACCATCATCGGCCGTCAGACGTTCGGCAAGGGCAGCGTGCAGGTGCTGTACGACTTCCCGGATGACAGCGCGCTGAAGCTGACCATCGCCAAGTACCTGACCCCGGGCGACGTCTCCATCCAGGAGGTCGGTATCGTCCCGGACATCCAACTGGTCCCCACCCGCGCCACCGATGAGCGCGTGGACGTGTTCGCGCCGCGCCGCTCCATGGGCGAGGCCGACCTGGACCAGCACTTCGGCAACCCGGACTCCAGCACCGTCGCCAAGAAGCGCGAGGACGTGCTCGACCGCGAGAAGCCGCTGGAGAGCCTCAAGTACCTGAAGGTGGACGAGAAGCAGGCCCAGGCCACCGCCAAGAAGGAAGAGAGCAAGGCCGCGCCGAAGACGGCCGCCAACGCCAAGAAGCACGGGGACAAGGACCCGCTGCTGGACGTGGACGTGGCCGGCATGGGTGAGGACCTGGACGACCAGCTCGACGCCGAGGCCCAGGAGGAGATCAAGGAGGACTTCGAGGTCCAGTTCGCCCGCGACTTCGTGCTGCGCGCTCCGGCCACCACGCGCAAGGAGCAGCTCAAGCAGGGCAAGGCGTTCATCGACCAGAAGCGCGCCGAGGAGGAGTCCCGCATCAACGCCGCCATCGCCGCGCTGGGCGTGGACTGGAGCGCGGGTCCCACGCCGAAGAACGTGCAGATGGCCGTGTCGCTGACGCCGGGCCCGGACGCGAAGATTCTGGCGGGCGAGGTGATGGAGATGGCGCTGACCGCGGAGAACCGTGGCACCGAGCCGCTCAAGCGCGTGCGCGCCTGGACGGAGAGCGACAACGCCTTCCTGGACCGCCGCGAGTTCCTGTTCGGCGCGCTGGCGCCGGGTGAGAAGAAGACGTGGAAGGTGAAGGTGCGCCTGCCCAAGGACCTCACCAGCCGCCGCGACGACGTGACGGTGCGCTTCTTCGATGACCACGGCGCCCTGCCTGAGACGCGGGTGGCCGAGCTCAACTTCGTGGAGCTGCCCCGCCCCGCCTTCGCCTTCAACTGGCAGGTCATCGACGACTGCGCCACCTGCAACGGCGACGGCACCGTGCAGCGTGGGGAGACTGTCTCCGTGCTGCTGGACGTGACGAACGCGGGCACCGGCACGGCGCTCGACTCCTTCACGCAGATCAAGAATGGCGGCGACGCCAACATCTTCATCGAGAAGGGCCGCTTCAAACTGGGCGAGCTGAAGCCCGGTGAGACGAAGACGGCGCGCTTCCAACTGGAGGTGAAGAAGGGCTTCAAGGGCAACACCTTCCCGCTGAAGCTGGCCATCATCGACGAGCCGCTCGAGGAGTTCGTGATGGAGAAGCTGGAGCTCCCCGTCACCGACGCCGCGATCGCCACGATGGAGCCGAAGAAGGGCTTCGTCCGCGTGGGCGACAAGGTGGACCTGTATGGCGCTCCCGCGCAGGGCGCGCGCGCGGTGGCGAAGCTGAGCGGGACGACGGTGCTACCCGCCGAGGCGGTCACCAAGGGCTACTACCGCGTGGAGCTGGAGAAGGACCGCTTCGCCTTCGTGCGCAGCCAGGACGCGAAGGAGCTGAAGACGGGCAAGGCCACCGCGCCAAAGGCCACGCTGGTCACCAACCACCGGCCGCCCGACATCCGCCTGGACGTGGATCCGGCCGCTGGCGGCCTGGTGGCCAACGGGGACAAGTTCACGCTCTCCGGCGTGGTGACGGACCCCCACGGGCTCCTGGACGTCTACGTGCTGGTGAACGACCAGAAGGTCTACTTCAAGGGCGTGGACCCCAAGGGCTCCGAGCCGAACACGCTGAAGTTCTCCACGGAGTTCGCGCTGAAGGAGGGCAACAACAACGTGCTGGTGGTGGCGCGCGAGGACAATGACTTCGCCAGCCGCCGCACGCTGGTCATCCGCCGCCGCCCGGCCGAGGTCGCCCAGAAGATGGCGTCCCCCACCGGGAGCCCCTCCAGCAAGCCGCAGCCGCAGTAGGCGCCCCGCGCCCACCTGGCCCGCCGCCTCCTTCCGGGCGGCCTTTCCAGCGGGACTCCCTGAGAGGAGACCGCGGGAGGGGTCGCCCGTTTTGTTGACGCTCCTCGCGAGCAGGCGTTAGCGTCCGGCGCGGTGGGCGCCTTACCGGCCGGTCGCGCGCCCTGGAGGCGGTGACTCGAATGCGGACGTTCAGTCGGTGGGTGGCCCTCGCGGCCTGGGCGTCAGGCGCGTCCGTTGTCGCGGCGCCCAATGACCTGCAGATCGCGCGGTTCGGCAACCCCACGGGCGACAACCCTGTGGCGTCCGCCGACGCGGATTTCCAGGCCTTCGCCCGCATCATGGGCGCGGCCATCACCTCCGTGAACCTGATGCCCCCGGAGACGACGGGCCACTCGGCCTGGGCCATCAACGCGGAGCTCTCCGTGGTGTCGCTGCCCGGCAGCGTGAACATCCCCACGCAGAACGAGCAGCCCTCCACGGTGCTCATCCCCTCCTTCCACGCGCGCAAGGGCCTGCCCTTCTCGCTGGAGCTGGGTGGGCGCGTGGGCTGGGTGGAGAAGAGCAGCCAGGTGGTGGCCACCGGCGAGCTGAAGTGGGCCGCCAACGAGGGCTTCACCTACCTGCCCGACTTCGGCGTGCGCGGACACGTGACGAAGCTGTTCGGCGCCCGGGATTTGGGCCTCACCGTCATGGGCCTGGACTTCGGCGTGGGCAAGCAGTTCCCGCTGGGCGGCATGGTGACGCTGACGCCCTACGGCGGCCTGGACCTGGGCTTCGTCGGCGCGACGTCCAGCCGCATCGACTTCAACCCGGACCGCAGCTTCGATGACACGACGGGGGACGACTCGCGCGTGGCGCTGACGGATACCGCCGCGTACCGGAAGGTGTCCTTCGGCAGCAACATCAACCAGCGCATCTACGGCGGCGTCCGCTTCATCGGCGGCGTGCTCCAACTGGGCGCGGAGCTGTCGCTGACGCGCACGGGCAGCGTCTCCTACGAGGAGAACGGCAGCACCGTGGACCGGGGCCTGCCGGCCGTCTTCGCCTTCAACACCACGCTCGGCCTGGACTTCTGAGCGCTACGCGGCGGGGTGCAGGGCCTGACGGACCGCCCCCGGCCGGTTGGTGATGAGGTAGCTGACCCCCATCCGCTCCAGGACATGGGCGCGCTGGGGGTCATCCACCGTCCACGCCGCCACGCTCATCCCGGCCGCGCGCCATGCGGCCACCCGCTCCGGGGTGCAGGCCTCGTGGAAGGGGTGGACCGAGTGTGACGACACGAGCGGGCTCACCCCGTAGGCCTGCATGGCCCAGGACTTGTCCGGGTCGATGAGCAGCCCCCGGCGCAGCTCCGGCGCCGCGGCCGCCAGGCGGAAGAGACACAGCGGGTTGAAGCTGGAGATGACGACCCGGCCCGCCAGCCCGCGCCGACGCACCAGCCGCGCCACCTGCTCCGCCAGGCCTCCGTCGTCGGCGCGCTCGCACTTGAGCTCGATGTTGGCCAGGAACTGAGGTGGCAGGGCCTCCAGCACCTCTTCCAACAGCGGGATTCGGGCGGGGGCGAAGCCCAGCGGCGAGCCGACGTCCGCCCGCTGGAGCTTCCACCACGGGGTGAGGCGAACCTCCCACGGCAGCCGCGCGAGGCGCTCCAGGCGCTCGTCGTGACAGACGACGACCTCGCCCGAGCCACAGAGCATCGCGTCCAGTTCCACACCATCCGCGCCTTGGCGGACCGCCTCGGCGAAGGCTTCCAGGGTGTTCTCGGGGGCATCGGCGCTGGCGCCACGGTGGGCAAGCAGGAGCATGCCCTCCAGTCTGCGCGGGTGGCCGCCGCCGTGCATCAGAAGTCCAACCGGGCGTGCGGCGGTGGACGCATGGCTTGCCTCCCCCCGCCCTTTGCTGCACTGTGCTCCATCATGCTGGGCCTCGGCCTCGGAGAAATCATCGTCCTCGGCTTCATCCTGCTGGTGGTCTTCTCGGCCGCCCGCATGGGTCAGCTCGGCAATGCCGTGGGCAAGTTCGTGTACTCGTTCCGCAAGGCGTCGCGCGGCGAGGACCTGGTGGATGCGAAGCCGCTGCCTCCGGGCCGCCGCAGCACCACGGACGCCGAGTTCACGGAGCCCGAGCAGCCGCGCCGCCGCTAGGCCCCTCCCCTCCCCAGGATGCGAAGCCCGTCAGTCGTGCCCGCGATGCCCGGGGATGAGTGACGCGGCCGCGGGCCCTGTCCCATGGCCTTCGGCGAGCAGCCGGGAGGCCTGTGCCCGCAAGGCGGGATGCAGGGCGGCGTTCGAGACAAGCTCCCTCAAGTCCGCCGTGTTGAGCAGCGGGACGATTTTCGCGCCCGTCTCCGGCGGCAGGTAGGGGTTGAAGACGAGCGCGCGCCGGATGGCATGGCGCACGGACCAGCGGGGTGACTTCCAGATTTCGATGAGCGGCTCGGGTCGGGCCGGGCGGCGCGCGGCGATGCGGACCACCAGCTCCTCGGTGAGCCGGGGGTTGATGAGCACGTTGCGCAGGACGGTGGGATTGCTGACGGTGGCCAGGCGAGACAGGGTGTCCGGGTCCCTCGTGAGGCGGGCCTGCTGCTTCAGGTGCCCGAGCGACTGGGAGAAGGCGTTGGCGTCCGCACGGGCAGCGGCGTCCGCGTCCATCTCCAGCTTCGCGGGGCCTTGGGCGAACAGGTCCGCCACGGTGTCGAGCGATTGGACGTACGCGAGCCGCCGCAGCGACTCCACGTGGGGGATGTGCTCGGCCTCCTGCTCGAGCGCGGCCATGAAGTCCGACAACGCGCAGGAGGCGGGCCCCCACCCCGCGCGCGAGAGGGCGATGAGGTGGCCCACCAGTTCGTTGGAGTCGAGCGGATCCCTCCAGGCGAGCTCACGGGCGGCGGCCTTGCGACGGACCTCCGCCCCCCCGCTCAAGGCATGGATGAAGCGCGCGACGGTCCGGGCATCCTCCTGCGTGGGCATGGTGGCTCACTCCGGCCGGGGGGCGGCCTCCGCCGCCTTGGAACGCTCGGGCTCCAGTGTCAGCTCCAACCGGAAGCCCCCCGGGTCCACGGGGTGCTCGGGAAAGATGACGACGAAGGGGGCCTTGGCGCCGGGCGCCACGGAGACGGCAGCCTCGTCGACGCGCTGGCGCAGGGCCACGGCCGCGTCGAGTGAGCCCACGGCGTAGAGTTCCTCGGGCGTGGGGACCCCGCCCACGAGCGCCTCGGCGGAGGCCACACGCTGGCTGCCGTCATACAGCGCGGCGCGCACGCGGATGCGGGCAGCGGTGTCCGAATGGTTCGCCGCGTCCCCTCGGACGTAGAAGAGCGACCGGCCCTCGCGCGTCTCGTACAGCCCATTCGTCACATCCACGGCCACGAGCGGCTTCGGCGCGGGCACGAAGAGCGCGCGCAGGGAGTCCAGCGACAGGGCCGACACATCCAGGCGCCCCTCGCTCAGGTACACCCGGCCGACCGTGCCCAGCACGGCCACCAGGGCCGCGGCCAACACGAAGTTGACGGTGAAGCCCAACGCCTTGCGAAGCCGGCTCGACGGGCGGCTCTGCGGGATGCCCACGTCCTCGGGACGCGCGGTGGGCTTGGCCACGGTGACCACGGGCTTCGACGGCAGCCCGTCCATGTCCAGCACCTCGCGCTGGACGCCGCTGGGTGCCCCGACCCGGCCCAGGGTGACGCCAAAGGCCTCCGCGTCATCCACGGCGGAGGGGACATCGCCAAGCAGGGAGGCGTCGGAGGCATCCGAGGTCCCGAACAGCGCGGCGCGGCCCGTGTCCGTGGGCAGCAGGCCGGAATCCTCGCCGTGCCCGCCCACGTCCGAGCCAAGGTCGAACAAGTCCCGGGGATTCGCGGAAGGCTGTATCGCGGCCGGAGGGTCGGCGTGGAGGTCGACGGCCGCGAACGGGTCACTCCCGCCTGGAACAGGCCCACTGCCGGACGCGGCGGAAGCGTCAGCGTGGATGTCGATAGAGGCGAACGGGTCGCTCCCGGCAGGCGGCGGCGCTGCCTTCCGAGTCGACGCGGCAGGTGCCCGCAGGTCAATGGCGGCGAAGGGGTCGTTGCCGCCCGCAGCGGCCGGCGACGACGCATGGAGGTCGACCGCCGAGAGAGGACCACTTCCTACTGAAGGCGACGCGGCCTTGGAGGGCTTCGCGGGCCTCGCGGCGTGAATGTCGGCCGCCGCGAGAGGACCGCTTCCGACTGAAGGTGACGCAGCCCTAGGGGACTTCGCGGGCCCCGCCGCATGGATGTCGATGGACGCGAACGGGTCGCTCCCCACGGGCCGAGGCAGCCCGGGAGCCGCCGACGGAACCGCCGCATCGTCGATGCTGAAGGACGCGAACGGGTCGCTCCCCACGGGCCGAGGCAGCCCGGGAGCCGCTGACGGAACCGTCGCATCGTCGATGTCGATGGATGCGAACGGGTCGTTCTCCACCGGTGGCGGCGCCCCCGTGGCCGTCGATGGCATCGCTGCCGCATCGTCGATGTCGATGGACGCGAACGGGTCGTCCCCACCATAAGCGGGCGGAGCAGCGGGAGGCGGAGCCGCGCCCGGGCGCATCGTCCCGAGCGCCACGGCGCCCGCGGGCGCGCCCCCCGGAGGCGGCGTCACCGCGCTTCGGCGGAGCGCATTCGTGGCCGCAGCCGACGGCTCGGCAGGCGAAGACGGCCCCAAGAGCTCCGAGAACGGGTCGGCCACCGGCGGCGCGGCGTTTCGGCGAGCACTGGCCGGGGACACAGAGGGCCCAGCGGACTCGGGGACGGGAGGCACGGAGCGGTCCTCCATGCCAGCGGAGCCACCCGCCCCTCGGGCCCCCGCCGCTCGCGCAGGTGCGCTTCCCGGACCAGGGGGCGCAGGCACTGCGGCGGGTGGACGCCCCGAACGCTCAGGGCCTGGAACCACGAAAGCGCCCGGCGGTGGCGCGCGGCCAACCGGCGCATCGGGCGGACGCGCGGCGGGAGGCAGCGGCAGCGACGTAATTCGCGTGGGCTCCCGGAAAACACCGTCTTCCAAGCCCAGGTCCCCGTCCATGCTGTTCCAGTTCGACGCGGGGGCACTGGGGCGAGCAGGCATCGGCTTGCTCGCCTCGACGCCCAGCTCGAAGTAGCCCGGCTTGGTGACGTCCACTGACGTGGGGTCTGGCGCGACCCCAAATTGGGCGAAAGGGTCCACCTGCCCGTCCGAGGAGGGGGCTGGCGGCTCGCCCGGAGCGCCGACAGCGGCCTCGCGGGTGACCCGGAACGTGTTCTGACATTTGGTGCAGCGGACCTTGACCCCCTTCTCGGTCACCTTCTCGTCGGGGATCTTGAACCGCGTCTGGCACCGTTCACACTTGACGATCATTCAGCAGGCCCGGCTGGAAGCACGAGTATAGGACGACGGGGTAGGCACGGCGAGCCGGGTTCACGTTGCTTGCTCGCCCCCACCCCCTCTGCTACGAGAAACGCCCCTGCGAGACTCAGGCGGGGCACGTGGCTTGATGTCGAGCCCAAAAGGGGCGGAGAGACACATGAGCGAGGCTGAGCAAGCAGGCGCTCCGAGCAAGGAGCCGAAGATCATCAAGCGGTACACGAACCGGAAGCTCTACGACACCGTGGAGAGCCGATACGTCACCCTTGATGAGATCGCAGCGATGATCAAGGAGGGCACCGAGGTACGGATTGTCGATAATCGTACCAAGGAGGACCTGACCTCCGTCACCCTCGCGCAGATCATCTTCGAAGAGGAGAAGAAGAAGAACCAGATGCCGCTGTCGGTGCTGCGGGAAATCATCCGCCACCCCGGCGAGTCCATCTCCGGGTTCATCCAGAAGGAGGTCTCCCCGCGAGTCGCCTCCATCCGCGAGGAGGCCGAGTCCCGTCTCGACAAGCTCCTGCGCCGGGACGAGAACGCCCCCCGGGCAGAGGGAGAGCCCGAAGCCCCCGTCGCCCCCCCTGAGGACACCACCGCCGCGGACAACGCCGCGGCAGCTGGGCTCAGCCCGGCCGACCTCCTCAAGGCCAGCCAGCGCGCCTTCGAGGAGTGGCAGCGGCGAATCGACGAGCGCGTGAAGCACGTCGTGGAGAACCTCACCGGCAACCTGCCCGCGCTTGGCCGCGACATGGCTTCGCTCACCCAGCGCCTCGAGGAGCTGGAGAAGAAGCTGGAGCAGGCCGAGCAGCAGAAGGGCCCGCCGAAGCAGGAGTAACCGCGCGGCTTCAGGCCTTCTGTGAGGCCCGCCTCCGCTTGGGGGCGGGCTCTCCGTGCAACTCCGCGGCGATGGCGGCCAGCATCTGTGCGCCCCGGCTGCGCGGCGCGTACTCCCAAATGGTCTGCCCGTGGCTCTGGGCCTCGTCGACCTTCACGTCGTAGCCCAGCGGCGTGGCCGCCAGCGCGTCCGGGAAGTAGGCCTTCAGGCGCTCCAGAATCGCCGTGGCCAGCGCCGTCTTCCGGTACAGCGTGGGCACCACCTTCGTGACGCGAAGGTCCGGCCGCCCTTCCGCCTCGCCCACCTGGCGCACGGTATCCGCCACCTCCGCGCAGCCATCCAGCGCCAGGTACGTCAGCGCCACCGGCACCACCACCTCGGTGGCGGCCACCAGGATGTTGCGCGTGGTGGTCCCCATGGAGGGCGGCGCGTCGAAGACGATGGCGTCATAGCCCGCCGCTTCCGCCGCGCGCAGGCGGTCCGCCAGCCGGTGGGCCCGGCGTTCATCCGCGGCCACCACGATGGGAAAGTCCGCCATCTCCTTGTAGGCGGGCAACACATCCAGGCCCTCGAGAGCCGAGCGCTGGACCACGTCCTCGAAGCGCACCGACGAGTCCGTCAGCAGGTGAAACACGTTGCGCGGCAAGGTGCGCACGTCCACGCCCAGGGCCTTGCCCGCGTGGCCCTGCGTGTCCAGGTCCACCAGCAGCACCCGCAGGCCGCGCTCCTTGGCCAGCCAGGCGGCGGTGTTCACCGCCAGGGTCGTCTTGCAGGTCCCGCCCTTCTCATTGATGAACGCGATGCGCCTCATGACTGGGCACTCCTCATCCACCGAGAAGGTGGCGGCTTCCGACGTGCGGACTACTTCTTCGGGGACTTCGCCGCCAGCAGCGTGTCGACCTTGCCCTCGACGGACGAGAGCAGACGCTCCAGGTCGTCCACCTTCGAACGAAGCTGCTCCAGGTCCGCGGTGGACGGCAGGTTCGCGGCGGACAGGGCCGTGCGCAGGGCGCTGTCCAAGGTGCCCTTCGCCGCCAGGGAGCGCGACACCAGCGTCTGCACCGCCGCCACGAACTTCTCGTTCGAGAGCAGCTGCTGCGCCAGCTTGCCGATGCGCTCCTCGCCCGTCTCCACGAGCTTCTTCATCACCGGGTTGTTCTTGAGCATGAAAACGCGCGTCCTCGCGAGCAAAGCCCTACCGGGCCGTCTGGAAGTCTTGAAGAAAACGCCGCACTCTGCGAGGGGGCAACGCGACGTGTCAAGCAGAGCAACAAGCCGAGGCCAAACGCGTTGACTCCTGTGAACACGATTCCTACGGTTCGCCGCTCTCATTCTATGGCCGGACTACTCGACAAGCGCCTGTGGATCGTCTCCGGCAAGGGCGGAGTCGGCAAAAGCACCGTTGCAGCGGCCCTGGCCCTGCGCTCGGCGCGCGCGGGCAAGCGCACCCTGGTGTGCGAAGTGAACACCCAGGAGCGCGTCAGCCGCTTCCTGGAGCGCCCCGAAGCCGGGCCCGAAGTGGCCCAGTTGGAGCAGAACCTCTGGGCCGTCAACGTGCGCCCCCAGGAGGCCATGCGCGAGTACGGCCTCATGGTCCTCCGCTTCGAGACCCTCTACAAGACGGTCTTCGAGAACCGGCTGGTGCGCCAGTTCCTCCGCTTCATCCCGTCCCTGCAGGAGCTGGTGCTGCTGGGAAAAATCATGTTCCACCTGCAGGAGAAGCTCCCGGACGGGCGCTGGCGGTTCGACACCGTCATCATGGACGCGCCGGCCACGGGCCACGCCATCTCCTTCCTCAGCGTGCCGCAGGTGCTGATTCAAACGGTGCCGCCGGGGCCCATGGCCCGCGAGGCCCAGAAGATGCGCGACCTCCTGGTGGACCCGGCGGTGACGGCCGCCGTGCTGGTGGCGCTCCCCGAGGAGATGCCGGTGAACGAGGCGCTGGAGCTGCACGCGGCGCTGCGGGACAAGGTGAGCCTGCGCACGCACGCGGCGGTGCTCAACCAATCCTTTCCGGAGCGCTTCACCGAAGCGGACCTGGAGGCCCTGGGGGGCCATCCGGAGCTGCTCGCCGTGGCCCAGGCGCACCACGACCGCGCGGCGCAGGCGGTGCTCGCCGGGACGAAGCTGGAGCGCAACCTGCACGCGCCCGTCTACCCCGTCCCCCGGCTCTTCACGCCCGAGTTCGGGCGCAAGGCGATTGAACAGGTCATGGAGCACCTCGAACCTCTCGTGACGGGGGCGGCGTGAGCACGACGGCCCTGTCGCCCGCGCTTGCGGGCAAGCGCGTCCTCATCTGCGTGGGCTCCGGCGGCGTGGGCAAGACGACGGCGGCGGCCGCATTGGCCCTGCGCGCGTCGGTGGATGGGCGCTCCAGCATGGTGTGCACCATCGACCCGGCGCGGCGGCTGGCCAACTCGCTGGGCCTCACGGCGCTGGGCAACGCGGAGACGCGCGTCCCCGCCACCGCGCTGGAGCCACTGGGCGTCCATCCCCGCGCGTCGCTGTACGCGATGATGCTGGACATGAAGCAGACGTGGGACGAGCTCATCACCCGCGTCGCTCCGCCCGAGCAGCGCGAGCGCATCCTGTCCAACCGCTTCTACCAGTCGCTCTCCACGGCCCTGGCGGGCAGCCAGGAGTACATCTCCATGGAGAAGCTGTGGGAGCTGCGCCGCAGCAGCAACTACGAGCTCATCGTCCTGGACACGCCGCCCACCGCGCACGCGCTGGACTTCCTGGATGCGCCCAACCGCGTGCTGGACTTCCTGGACAATGACGCGGCGAAGTGGCTCCTCACCCCGGCGCTCAAGGCCGGCAAGCTGGGGATGTCCCTGTTCAACCGCGGCGGCTATGTCATGCGGGGCCTGGCCAAGTTCACCGGCACGGAGATGCTCCAGGAGCTCTCCAACTTCATGCTCGCCATCTCCTCGCTCAACGAGGGCTTTCGCGAGCGCGCCCGGGGCGTGCGCCAGCTGCTGGAGGACCCGAACACCGGCTTCGTGCTGGTGACGAGCCCCCACCCCGAGCGAATGGACGAAGCCATCCACTTCCACAAGATGCTCAAGCAGCACCGCATGGAAGTGGTGTCGCTGGTGGTCAACCGTGTGCACCCCATGCCCACGGAGGCGCTGTGGGCGGACGCGGCCACGCTGACGCCCAGCCGCCGCGCCAAGGTGGAAGAGACGCTGCGCGACCAGCAAATCATGGCTGAGCAGGACCGCACCGGCATCGCCCAGCTCCAGGCCGCTTGTCCGGGTGTCCCCATCGTCCAGGTGCCCCGCTTCGCGATGGATGTGCACGATATCTCCGCCCTTTGGCGTACCGGACGCTACCTGGTGGGCGACGAGACACTCGGCTGACACGGCCTGGGGCCCACACGCTTCGGGTCCACCGCCGCGTTTCCCGGTTTCGCACGGTGCTTGTGTGAAACCGCCGCACTTCTTCAGTCCAGCCGTCCGCGGGAAGCAGGCGGCCGGGGAGGCGCGCACGGGTCGGGCGCATTAAGCTGGCGGACCCGGTGACGGTGGTGGGAACCCCGCGGTGCCCGGTGCTGTCCGGGAGGGGGAGCCGGTCCAGGAGGATGATGTGGTGAACGGGAGAACGCTGAAGCAGAAGCCTGTCAGCCGGTGGTGGTGGATGGCCGCGCTGGGCGTCGTTGTGTCCGGGTGTCGGACGACGGGCTCCGCCGCGCGGGAGGAGCCGCGGGCGACCGCGCCCAAACAGGAGCTCCACTTCGACGCGGTGACGGTGACGGCGGACCTGGAGCTGGACAAGCTCAACGACGAGGAGCTCTTCGCGGGCGGCACGTCGGCCTTCGCCGCGAACGACTTCCAGCAGGCGGCGCGCTACTTCGGCCGGCTCGTGGACTTCTTCCCCGACAGCCGCCACCGCCGCGCGGCGCTCTACAACGCGGGCCTTGCCCACCAGCGCCTCAAGGAGTGGGAAGAGGCCGGCCACCGTTTCTCCGAGCTGTCGGACCCGGCCAAGGGCCAGGGGGACGCGTTGGACGCGGCCTTCCGCGTGGCGGAGGTGGACTACCACCTGGAGCGCTTTGAACAGGCCTCGAAGCTGCTGGGCATCATCGCCGCGCGCGAGGACCTCCCCCTCAACCGCCGCCTCGAAGCGCAGGTGCAGCAGGGCATCTGCCAGTTGGAGAGCGGCTCACCGGAAACCGCCGAGGTCACCCTGCGCAAGGCGCTCTCCACCTATGACGCCCTGGAGGACAAGGGCGAGGTGGACGACTACTTCCCCGCCCAGGCCCACTTCTTCATCGGTGAGCTGTACCGCCTCCACTACGACGGTGTGAAGCTGGACCCGGCGAAGGGCGCGGACAAGCTCGCCCAGGACCTCAACTACAAAGCCGAGCTGCTCCTGTCCGCGCAGGGCCACTACCTGCGCTCCATCCGCGTGGGCAACGGCTACTGGGCCACCGCTGCGGGTACGCAGATTGGTTCGCTGTACGAGAACCTCTACGAGCACATGGTGAACTCGCCCGCCCCCGCGGAGCTGGATGCCAGCGAGGCGGAAATCTACCGGCAGGAGCTGCGGAAGAAGATTCGGGTGCTGCTCACCAAATCCATCAACATCTACGAGCGCACGTTGGAGACGGCCGAGCGCATCGGCTCGCAGAGCACCTTCGTGGACCGCACGCGTGAGAGCCTGGCCAAGGTGAAGGCCCTGCTGCTGGCGGACGCGGAGGGCGAGCCCGCGTCGGCGGCGCCTTCCTCCGAGAGAGAGCCGCATACCTGAGCGCAGCAGTAACGCCCCTGGCTGGGCAGGTCGGGGCGCACGGCGTAGCCTGGGGCTTCCATGGAGCCCCTCTTCACGCCCGAGCAACTGGCGGAGATTCACGCCTTCCACCAGCCCTATTACATCCGGGCCGCGGTGGGGCCTTTCGCCAACCTGGCCCTGATGCTGCTCATGTTGGGCGTACTCGTCCAACCGCTCCACCGTCTGGCCGTGGCGGCCGCCGCGGGCCTGGAGCGGCGGCTCGGCTTCCTTCGGGCGGCGCCGGTCAGCCGCGCCTTCTTCCGCGCCATGGACCGGCTGTGGGGCGAGCCCGGCTGGGGCGCGGCGGTGCTCTTCGCCCTCTTCACGGACCTGTTCGTGTCGCTCGTCTACCTGCCGGTGGACGTCTGGTTCAGCTACACGCTGGAGCACCGGCACGGCATGTCCACGCAGACGCCCGCCACCTTCGCCTATGACATGGTCAAGGCCCAACTGCTGGCGGCCTTCGCCATTTCCGCGCTCGTCATCGGCATGTTCGGCCTGGCGCGCAAGCTGCGCCAATGGTGGCTGGTGCTGGGCGTGCCCGTGGCGCTGCTGCTCCTCGTCTCCGGGGCACTGGACCCGTATCGCAGCAGGCTCTTCTTCAACCAGAAACCGCTGCCCGAGGGGCCCCTGCGAACCCGCATCGTGGACCTCATGGAGCAGGCGGACATCGCCTTCGCCGACGTCCTCGTGGAGGAGACCTCCGTCGCCTCGCGCCGGCTGCAAGCCTACTTCGCCGGGCAGGGCCCCACGCGCACCATCGTCCTCAACGACATCATCCTCAAGGAACTCTCGGAGGACGAAGTGCTGGCCGCGGTGGCACACGAAGCGGGCCATGTGAACGAGTCGAAGTGGCCCGCCCGCATCGCTTCATCGCTGATGCTGGTGGCCCTGCTCTTCGCGCTCGACCGCCTCTTGCGCCTGTCCGCGTCGCGGGGCTGGTTCGGCGCCACCCACTTCGCGGACATCCACAACCTGCCCCTCATCTCCCTGCTCTTCTTCCTCCTCGTGCTGACGGCCAAGCCCCTCTCGGGCGCCTTCTCCCGGGAACGTGAGCGTGAAGCGGACCGCTATGCCCTGCGGCTCACGGGTGACGTGGACGCCTTCCGGCGCATGCTGGTGAAGGCCGCGCGCGTCAACAAGATGGACCCCGAGCCCCCCCGCTGGGTCGTCCTCAAGGGCATGAGCCATCCGCCCATCGGCGAACGGATTGCGTCGCTTCCCACGCCCTGAAACAGCGGTCGACAGGTGGGCTCCCCCCTCCCCTTCCGGCCACGCCTCTTCCCCGAGCCCACCCGCCGACTGCCTCCACCCGGCCGCTCCCCGACAGCCGGGTGGCCCCACTCCCCCCGACTCCGGCACTACGGCTGCGAGTTCTCCTTCAGCTTCTCCACCGCCACCAAGGTGATGGCCTTCACCAGCGCCCGCGCCCGGCGGCCTCCCGCCGTCTCGCCATGCGGGTCCGCCTCCACCGCGTTCGCCAGGTCGGTGAAGCCCTGACGCTCTCCCTTGCGGAGGTAGAGCTCGCCACGGTTCGCCAACGCCACCGGGTTGTCGGGCTCGCGCTCCAGCGCGGCGCTGTACTCGGCGATGGCGTCTTCCAGCTTGCCCAGCTTCTGGTACACGGTGCCCAGCGCCGCCCGCGCCGCCGCGTCCTTCGGGTTTCCCTCCACCAGGCCTTCGAAGAGGATGCGGGCTTCCTCCAGACGACCCGCCGCCGCCAGGTCACACCCCACCTGGGCAATGGCCTTCGCTTCCTCGAAGGTCATCCCCTCCACTTCGGCCCACGTCGCCTCTCCCCGGGCGAACGCCTTCAAGCCCTGCACCGCGCCGCGCTGCATCCGCATGGCCACCGCTCCCTCGTGTTTGATGATGCGTCCCATGGCGGCTCAGGCGCTCCGCAGGTTGGAGATGGCCGTCTTCGCCATCTCGTGGAACTTCGAGGACATGTTGCTCATCAGGTCGAACATCGCCTTGCGCTTCTCCACCAGCCGCTGAAGGCGCAGCTCCAGCTCCTGCATGCTGCTCTCCAGCTTCGCGCCCGCCTTCCGGTCCGACTCACCGGTGCCCAGCGAGGCGCGCTGATCGCGCACGTTCGCCATCTGCTCCATCACGTCGAGAATCTCCTCGTCCGTGTCGCTGGAGATGGACATCAAGATGGCTTGAATCTTGTCCTCGATGCTCATGTTGGGGTTGTCGACGATGCTCCGCACATTCGACGAAGCGCCGCCCACTGGCCGGCTTCCGCCGGAGCCATTCGTGGACGACGTTCCGGATGACGCCAGCGCCGCGTCCGCCTGGCGCAGCGCGGCCGTGACATCGGGCCGGCCCACGATGCCGTCCCGAGGCCCCACGCCCGCGGCCATCTCCAGCCGGTCGTAGTAGGCGGGGTGGTCCTTGAAGAACTGCGCGGCGCGCTTCAGCGTCGACGACGCGGCCGGGCTGTTCAGGATGGCATCCAGGTTGTCGCGCGTGAGCACGTTGTCCCGGGCCCCCACCGCGGTATCGAAGGTGTCCCAGTTCGCGTTCAGCACGCGCAATGCGTCGTGGTACTCGTGGAAGTCCGGGTCCAGCGGGCTCGCCGTCGAAGTCGGCGGGCTGCCCGGTACAGGCGCGGAGCCACCGCCGCCGGACGTGCCGCCCGTCCCCGGCGCCGTCGTGCCACCACCGCCGGGCGTGCATCCCGTCCCGGGAGGCGTCGTGCCACCGCTTCCAGGGCGCACGGGCCGGCCATACCGCGCGAACTCCGCATCCACCGACTTGAGCTCGCGCTGCAGGTCCTTCACCGAGAAGGTGTCGAGGTTGTACAGCGGAGAGAAGACGCCAATCCTCGCCAGCGGCCCCTGCCGGTCGAGCCGCTCGAAGAGGGCCGTGTTGTCCACCATGAAGCGGGCCGCGTCCCGCAACTGAGGTGACAGGCTGGAGTCCGTGGAGATGCGCTGCAGGTCCTTCTTCGACAGCGAGCCGCTCTTCGTGCCATCCAGCAGGTCCAGCTGCTGGAAGTTCGCCTCCAGCACCTTCAGGGCGTCCGAGTAGTCGAGCATCTTCGGATCCAACGGGCTGCTGCCCGGATTCAGGATGGGCGACGAGGACGCGGAGGGCGCGTAGCCGCTGTCGGCCTTCGAGTTGCCCGAGGAGGACGAGTGGTACTCCGTCTTCGCGGGCGGGTTCTTCGACAGCTCCTGCGCCACGCCCATGGCGCCACTGGCCGCCAGCATGACGTTGCCCGTCGCAACCCCCGCCGCGGTCTTGATGGAGTTGGTGATGAGCGGCGGCAATCCCAGCGCGTTGCCCGCGAAATCCACCGCGGTGGACATGGGGCCAGCCAGCAGGTTGGCCGCACCTTTGAGGAAGTCGAGCATGAACCCTCTCGCGCGACGGGGTTGAAGTAGACGCCGCGCAGTCGTCCTTCGGACGGGACCGCTGGATTGCAGCGGCGGTGCCGTCCGTGGGCGTGGGAGGCCCCCAGCGAATTCCTGCGGTTAGCACTCACCGAAGCAGGGGCACGTCCCCAGGCGCGGACGGAGCGGTCCACGACGAAGGATTGCGGTTAAGTTCCGCGGCATGCGCACCATGGGCCTGGACCTGGGCACCAAAACCATTGGAGTGGCCGTCTCGGACGGCCTGGGCCTCACGGCCCAAGGCGTCACCACCGTTCGCCGCACGTCGCTCAAGGCGGACCTCGCGGCGCTGGCCACCGTCGCGAGCGAACATGAGGTGACCCACGTCGTGCTGGGCCTGCCGCTCAACATGGACGGCAGCGAGGGCCCGCGCGCCGAGGCGTCCCGGAAGTTCGCGGACACCCTGACCCAGTCGCTGGGGGTGACGGTGGAGCTATGGGACGAGCGGCTTTCGACCGTGGCCGCCACACGGACCCTGCTCGAGGCGGACGTCAGCCGGGCCCGTCGCCGGGAGGTCATCGACCAGGTGGCCGCGCAGTTCATCCTCCAAGGATGGCTGGACGCCCACCGGCCGCCTGATACCGACTACCACCCCGACGACTACGACTCGGAGCCCTGAGGGGGCTTGAGGGCTCCTCCAAGCACCCGTGCTACGGCTGACGCCTGTACACGTGAAGCGGCGCGGTGAAGCCATCCAGCTTCTGGTAGGCCACGCCGTCCAGCAGCAGCGAGCGCTCCTCCAGCTTCACGCCCGCCTCCTTCGCCAGCGCTCCACCGTCGAAGCGGACCAGCACGTCCGGCCGGGCCTCCTGCATGCGCTGGCGGAAGGTGTCCCAGCGCACGCGCGCCAGCCGCTCCTCGGGAAGGCCGGAGAAGAAGGCCAGCTGCAGGTCCATGTAGTTCGGGTCGATGTCGAGCGCGGCGGCCCCACCCTTGGCGGCGACTTCCACCTTCAGGAACTTCGCCACCTGCATCAGCGCCACGGGATTCGTGGACGTGGGGCTGATGGGGCGCATCGTGGTCTGCAGCGGCCCGTCGGCACGGAACGTATAGATGCCCATCGCCACCGGCACGGCCACGGCGACCAGCACCGTCACGCCCGCCAGGGCCTTGCGCAGCACGGGCCCTCCACGCGCTCCCACCAGCCCGGCGAAGCCGAAGGCCACGAAGACGGGGACCAGCGCGACCTGTGTCACCGTGAAGCGGCCCAGCGGAACGAAGGTCAGCAGCACCGCCGCCCGGAAGGTGAAGTAGGCAGCGGGAAGCACCGCCGCGGCCACCAGCCAGCGCGTGTCCGGACGCGAGCGCCACGCGCGGACCATGCCCGCCATGCCCAGGAGCGCCACGAGGGGCGACAGCGTGAGCATGGCGATGCCGGGCCAGAACCCCAGTTGCTGCAGCCGCCAGAGCACGTTCGACCCCGAGCCCAGGGACGACTTCACCCAGTTGTGGTGGAAGTCCTCCACCGCCGCCACCGGGAAGAACGGGTTGCCGTGCATCAGCTCATTTCCCTGCATCCACAACAGGGGGAACGGCAGGCACACCAGGCCAAAGCCCACGGCCCGGGTCAGCGACACCACCTTGTCCTGGCTGCTGAAGCACAACGCCCCCGTGAGCAGCGGGATGTACATCCACGCGTCATAGCGAAGCGCGCACGCCAGGTTGAGCATCAACGCCGCCTGGAACAGGGGCAGGAAGCGGTTGTCATCCACGCCTTCCGCGTACAGGGCGAAGGTGGCCAGCATGAAGAAGAGGGACACCGCCTCGCTGCAGGCCGTGGTGGAGAACTGCATGTGCATGCCCCACGCCGCGAAGGACAGGCCAGCCACCACGCCCGCGCGCCAGCCGAAGAGCCTGCGCGTCAGCGCGAACAGCGGCACCACCGACAGCACGCCGAACAGCAGGCTCACCACGCGGCCCGCGACCTCCCGGTCGAACACCGACAGCGCCGCGCCCACCAGGTACATATGCAACGGACCGAACTGGTAGGCCCCGTCCCCATAGGCGGTGATGATGTGCGGCGCCCGCAACCAGCGCTCCGCCAGCTCCGTGCGCACCACCGCGTCACCGAAGAGGTTCTCATTGACGAAGAACACGCCCAGCCGCGGCACCAGCGCCGCCACCAGCAACAGCCCGACGAGCAGCCAGGTGCCTGGCTCGTGCTGAGGGGCAGGCACCGCCGACAGGCCAGGTGCGTGGGGAGGCGAAACGGAGAGGGGGGCGGGGGCGGTGGCCATGACGCGCGGCAGGATACGCAGGCACGGCCCAAAGCCAAGCCAACGCCCATTGTTCCCTTGCTCGGGGAGCGCGGCCGATTTCACGGTGCGCGAACCTGCTCCCCTTCCGATATCCAGGGGGCTGCAATCATTTCAGGGTGCGCCGGGGCCAAGGGGCTGCCGGACTCCAGCGTCACCCGCGTGCGGCGGACCACCTCCAGCCGCCGGGCGCCCTGCGTCCCCAGCTCGGCGCGCGACGTGTAACTGATCTCCAGCCGCTCGGGAAACGGGCGGCTCAGGTCGAAACGCAGCTCGCCCTCGGCCCTGGGGGTTGGAGGGCCGTCCGCGCCCTGGGACAGAAGAAGGAAGCGCACCCGGCCGCGGGCGCCATCCAGCTCCACCAACTCGTATGTGACGACGGCCAGCCCTCCCTCCATGGCCCGCGCCACGACCCAGCGCCCTCCTGCTCCCACGGGCTCTTCTGGAAACCGCGGGGTGACGAGCCAGTCCGAGGACAGCGCCGCCCGCACCAGGGTGCTCAATGCCGCGGAAGCCCCGGGCCCCAGTTGCAGCCATGCCTGAACCGGCGTCCCCCGGTCGGAGAGCACCACGACTCCATCCCGGCCACTCACCGCGCCCAGCTCCTCCGCCAACCGCCACGCTGGCTCCATCCCCTCATCGTCCACGGCGCGGACCTCGGGACGCCCCACCCGCACGTGGTAATGCGCCTGTCCCCTCCCCGCCCCCGCCTGCCATTCCATGTAGAGCGGCACCGAGACCTCGGGGCCATACTCCGTTCGCGACTCGCGGCCGGCCCCCACTCCCAGCACCGTCTCAACCTCGGGAGAGACTGACACCACCATGCCCTGGCTCCACCCTGGCCGCTGCGCCAGCCGCAGCGCGCGGCGGGGTGCGCGCCCCGCATCGAGCAGCGCCGTCGCCACCACGTCTCCCTCCGCAGGAGGGACTGTTGCTTGAACCCATGCGCCAAGAAGACAGGTTGCGACGAGCAGGACGGGCACCAGGAGGCTCCACGGAAGGACAGGCGCCGAGCCCCGTTGCACACGCCATGCTCAGAGGCCTTCCTCTCGTGCACTCCCGATGAGCCGTCCAGGATGGGAGACCCTTCGAGTGAAGCATGGGCTGCACCGCGCCGACGCGGATGAGCCGTGTCGCGTTTCATTCACGGCAAAGCACGCCAACGACGGGCCCCCTTCCCGCGTGCCCGATACCTGGCATGGCATGAAGCGATGTCCGTCGCGCCTCATCGTGACGTGAGCGACGCATCATCCCGTTGTCGCCTCGCGGACGCGTGTCCGGCGCTCAACGCTCACTCGGCACCCGATGCCCATCCCGCACGACCGCTCGTCTGCTTTCATTCATGCGACGCCAGCCTCGCCCGTGAAGGCTCCGCGCCGACATGTGGAGTGAACGGACACGCTGCCCCACAACCCACACGAGCATTGCTGCTGCCGGGCGCTGGGGAAATGACCGTTCAGGCGTTCACTACCCCTCGTGCAGCCGGTGTGCGCCTACCCCCGTGGGCGAGGGCCCTTATAATCAAGATGCCTTTTCACCCCGTGAAGGGGGTGCGCCTTCGGGCGTTCCACCCCTGACACGAGCGTAACGCGCGGTCCCACTCCGCGGCGGGGTCCCGAAGGGGCAGCAGGGCTGTCGTGCCTGGGACCTCGTCGGGGTGGGTGTGGAATGGCAGTCATGCCCTCCAGGTTGACCATTTTGGCCCCCCTGTCGGCGCGGCTTTCCGCGTCCCCGGGTGGCTCCGAGGGAGAGACATGAAGGACGCTGAGAAGGGTTCGTGGGTCTCCAGAATCGCCGCGTTGCAGGACGTGAAGACCTACGCGGAGCTCAACTGGGAAGGCTCGTTCGAGGAGTACCTCGAAATCGTCCGGCAGAACCCCAAGGTCACCCGCACCGCCTTCCAGAGGATCTACGACATGATCCTCAGCCACGGAAAGACGGAGTACATCGACAACAAGAAGAAGCTCATCCGCTACCACTTCTTCAGTGACGAGAAGTTCGGCGGCCGTGACGCCATCTTCGGGCTCGATGTCCCGCTCATGAAGCTGGTCAACGTCTTCAAGTCCGCCGCCCAGGGCTACGGCACCGAGAAGCGCGTCATCCTCCTCCACGGCCCCGTGGGCTCGTCCAAGTCCACCATCGCTCGCCTGCTGAAGAAGGGCACCGAGGACTACTCGAAGACGCCGGAGGGCGCCGCGTACACCTTCTCCTGGCTCACCGACAAGAAGGGCGCCGACGGCGCCCCGGTGAAGGAGAAGATGAAGTGCCCGATGAACGAGGAGCCACTCAACCTCATCCCCCGGGAGTGGCGCTCCAAGGTCTACGCCGAGGTGTCCCCGCCCGAGTCCGGCTACACCATTCCGGACGGCTCCGAGCTGTGCCCCGCCTGCCGCTTCGTCTTCAAGGAACTGATGACGCAGTACCAGGGCGACTTCGCCAAGGTCATGGGCCACATCCGCGTCAACCGGCTCGTCTTCAGCGAGAAGGACCGCGTGGGCATCGGCACCTTCCAGCCCAAGGACGAGAAGAACCAGGACTCCACCGAACTCACCGGTGACATCAACTACCGGAAGATCGCCGAGTACGGCTCCGACTCCGACCCGCGCGCCTTCAACTTCGATGGCGAGTTCAACATCGCCAACCGCGGCATCATTGAGTTCGTCGAGGTGCTGAAGCTGGACGTCGCGTTCCTCTACGACCTGCTCGGCGCGTCGCAGGAGCACAAGATCAAGCCGAAGAAGTTCCCGCAGACGGACATCGACGAGGTCATCCTCGGCCACACCAACGAGCCCGAGTACAAGAAGCTCGAGAACAACGAGTTCATGGAGGCCCTGAGAGACCGCACGGTGAAGATTGACGTCCCGTACATCACCAAGCTGTCCGAAGAGGTGAAGATCTACGAGAAGGACTTCAACTCCCGCGCCATCAAGGGCAAGCACATCGCTCCGCACACGCTGGAGATGGCCGCCATGTGGGCCGTCCTCACGCGCCTGGAGGAGCCCAAGAAGCACAACCTGTCGCTGCTCCAGAAGCTCAAGCTCTACAACGGCAAGACGCTCCCGAACTTCACCGAGGACAACATCAAGGAGCTGCGCAAGGAGAGCAACCGCGAGGGCCTGGAGGGCATCTCCCCGCGCTACATCCAGGACAAGATCTCCAACGCCCTGGTGAGCGACAAGGGCGAGGGCTGCATCAACCCCTTCATGGTCCTCAACGAGTTGGAGGCCGGCCTCAAGACGCACTCCCTCATCAACAACGAGGACACGCGCAAGGGGATGAAGGAGCTGCTCACGTCCGTGAAGCAGGAGTACGAGGACATCGTCAAGAACGAGGTCCAGCGCGCCATCTCCGCGGACGAGGACGCCATCGCCAAGCTGTGCGGCAACTACATCGACAACATCAAGGCCTACACCCAGAAGGAGAAGGTCAAGAACAAGTACACCGGCCTCTACGAGGAGCCCGATGAGCGGCTGATGCGGTCCATCGAGGAGAAGATCGACATCCCCGATACCCGCAAGGACGACTTCCGCCGCGAAATCATGAACTACATCGGCGCGCTCGCGGTGGAGGGGAAGACCTTCAACTACCGGACCAACGAGCGGCTCCACAAGTCGCTGGAGCTGAAGCTGTTCGAGGACCAGAAGGACAGCATCAAGCTCAAGAACCTGGTGTCCTCCGTCGTCGACAAGGAGACGCAGGAGAAGATCGACCTGGTGAAGGACCGGATGATGAAGAACTACGGCTACTGCGAGATCTGCTCCACGGACGTGCTGAACTTCGTGGCCAGCATCTTCGCCCGCGGCGACGCGAAGGAGTAACACCAGAGAGGGGCGAGCCGTCGTGACCTTGAAGATCCACCAGGACCACTCCCGCTTCAAACAGATCGTCCGGGGGAAGATCAAAGCCAACCTGCGCAAGTACGTGCAGAAGGGCGAGATGATTGGGAAGAAGGGGAAGGACGCCATCTCCATCCCCATCCCCTTCATCGACATCCCCCGCTTCAAGTACGGCCACAAGGAACAGGGTGGCGTCGGACAGGGTGACGGCGAGGTCGGCCAGCAGCTCGGCCCCGGGGCGGTGGAGCCCGGGGAGGGCAAGCAGGCCGGCCAGGGCGAAGGCGACCACGCCATGGAGGTGGACGTCACGCTCGACGAGCTCGCTCAGATTCTGGGCGAGGAGCTGCAGCTGCCCAACATCGAGCGGCGGCAGAACGAGCGCATCATCACCCAGAAGATCCGCTACACCGGCGTCAACACCACCGGCCCGGAGTCGCTGCGGCACTTCAAGCGGACCTTCAAGCAGGCCCTGCGGCGGCAGATTGCCGCTGGCACATATGACCCGGCGCGGCCCGTCATCATCCCCACGCGCGAGGACCGCCGCTACCGCAGCTACAAGCTCCAGGACCTGCCCGAAACGAACGCGGTCATCATCTACATGATGGACGTGTCCGGCTCCATGGGTGACGAGCAGAAGGAGATCGTCCGCATCGAGAGCTTCTGGCTCGATACGTGGCTGCGCCACCAATACAAGGGCCTGGAGGCGCGCTACATCATCCACGACGCGGTGGCGCGCGAGGTGGACCGCGACACGTTCTTCCACACCCGCGAGTCCGGCGGGACGATGATCTCCAGCGCCTACAAGCTCTGCCGGGACATCATCCTGGCGGACTACCCGAAGAGCGCTTGGAACATCTACCCGTTCCACTTCAGCGACGGGGACAACTGGAGCGCGGACGACACGCGGCAGTGCATTGAAATGCTGCGCAACGACGTGCTGCCCAACGTCAACCAGTTCGCCTACGGCCAGGTGGAGTCACCCTACGGCAGCGGCCAGTTCATCAAGGATTTGCGCGAGGCGGTGGGGGACACGCCCAACGTCGCGCTGAGCGAAATCGCGGACAAGGACGCCATCTACGCGTCCATCAAGGACTTCCTCGGCAAGGGCCGCTGACTTCAGCGGTCCTTTCCCACCGGAGCGACTGCCCGATGCCCAAGAGCCTCACCCCTCGCCTCGCCGCGCTCCGGGACGAAATCCATGGCTACGCCAAGGAGTTCGGCCTGGACTTCTTCGACACGCGCTTCGAGATGGTGTCCTACGACGAGATGAACATGGTGGCCGCCTACGGCGGCTTCCCCACCCGCTATCCCCACTGGCGCTGGGGCATGGAGTACGAGCAGCTCGCCAAGGGCTACGAGTACGGGCTGAGTAAAATCTACGAGCTCGTCATCAACAACGACCCTTGCTACGCCTACTTGATGGAGAGCAACCCGGAGGTGGACCAGAAGCTCGTCATGGCCCACGTCTACGGCCACTGCGACTTCTTCAAGAACAACTTCTCCTTCCGGCACACCAACCGCCGGATGATTGATGAGATGGCCAACCACGCCACGCGGGTGCGGCGCTGGGTGGACAAGATTGGCGTGGAGAAGGTCGAGGACTTCATCGACCGGACGCTGAGCCTGGAGAACCTCATCGACCAGCACGCGCCGCACATCCGGCGCAACCCGGACCCGAAGAAGGCCGAGGACGAGCTCAAGGCCAACGAGCGCGTGGAGGGCTTCAAGGTGGGCCGCGAGTACATGCGCGGCTACATCAACCCGTCCGAGTTTCTCGACTCGCAGCGCAAGAAGGTGGAGGACGAGAAGCAGCGCGCCAAGAAGTTCCCCGAGCGCCCGCAGCGCGACGTGCTGCTCTTCCTGCTGGAGGAGGCGCCGCTGGAGCCGTGGGAAGCGGACATCCTCGCGATTCTGCGCGACGAGGCCTACTACTTCGCGCCCCAGGGCCAGACGAAGATCATGAACGAGGGGTGGGCCAGCTACTGGCACTCCACCATCATGACGCGCCGGGCCCTCAAGGACGACGAAATCATCGACTACGCGGACCACCACTCCGGCACCATGGGGACCCGCCCTGGCGCCATCAACCCATACAAGCTGGGCATCGAGCTGTGGCGGGACATCGAGGAGCGGTGGAACAAGGGCCGCTTCGGCAAGGAGTGGGACGAGTGCGATGATTTGCGCGCGCGCCGCGCCTGGGACAAGAAGCTGGGCGCCGGCCGCGAGAAGATTTTCGAGGTCCGCAAGCACTACAACGACATCACCTTCATCGACACGTTCCTGACGCCCGAGTTCGCGATGGAGCAGAAGCTCTTCGTGTACGGCTTCAACGACAAGCGCAACTCGTGGGAGATCCTCGACCGCGAGTTCCGGAAGGTGAAGAACAAGCTCCTCCAGGGGCTCACCAACTTCGGCCAGCCCATCATCGAAGTGGTGGACGGCAACTTCGAGAACCGCAGCGAGCTGCTGCTGGCGCACCGCCACGACGGTCAAGACCTCAAGGGCGACTACGCGCGCGAGACGCTGCGCAACCTCCAGTCCCTGTGGCGCCGGCCCGTCAACATCCTCACGCGGTATGACAACAAGGGCGCCATGCTGCGCTTCGACGGGCAGAGCCACTCCGAGCGGAAGGTGGAACTCTGAGCGGCCCTGCCCGGCCCCGGGCGGTGCGTCAGAGGTTCACCGACGGCATCGCCTGTTCGAGGTAGCGCGGGCCCGCGGACACAGCCTCGTCGATGCGCCGGAGGCCGGGCCAGGCGCTCCTCGGTGGCTTCAAGCAGCCAGGCAGCCGAGCCCGGAAATTTCCCGGCCCTTCGCTGGGCGAGCGCCAGGGTGTCCACTACACTCGGCCGCCGCCCCCATGAGAATCGCTCCCCTGCTCTGCCTGGCCGCCGCGCTGCTGGCTTCGACGTCCGAAGCCGCGGTCCGTCACGTCATCAAGAACCGCCGTATCGAGCCGCGCCAGACGCTCGCGCAGGCGTTGCACGACGCGCAGCTCCCGGACGCGCAGGTGGCCGCCGTCATCTCCGCGCTGGAGGGCGTGTTCGACTTTCGCAAGTCGCGCGTGGGTGACCAGCTGCGGCTCGTCATGCGCGACGGGGAGTTGGACTTCTTCGACTACCGCCAGAGCATGGTGGACGAGTGGCAGGTCCGCCGCGACGGCGAGAAGTACGTGGGCAGCAAGCGCGCCATCGAAGTGGAGAAGCAGGTCGCCGTCGTGGCGCTGGAAATCCAGTCGTCGCTGTACGAGGCGGCGGTGGCCGCCGGTGAGGACCCGGCCATCGGCATGGTGCTGGCGGACGTGTTCGCCTGGGACATCGACTTCTACCGTGACGTGCGCAAGGGCGACACGGCGCGCGCGCTGGTGGAGAAGTTCGTTTCCAAGGGCCGCCTGCTGCGCTACGGCGACGTGCTGGCGGCGACGTATGCGGGCGGCCTGGTGGGCAACAAGAAGGTGTACCGCTACGTGCTCCCGGACGGGCAGCCCAACTACTTCAACGAGGAGGGCGCCAGCGCGAAGAAGACCTTCCTCAAGACGCCCCTGAAGTACGCCAACGTCACCAGCCGCTTCGGCTCGCGCTTCCACCCGGTGCTCAAGTACCTCAAGGCCCACAACGGCGTGGACTACGGCACCCCCATTGGAACCCCGGTGTGGGCGGTGGCGGACGGCACGGTGACGCAGGCGGGCTACTCGGGCGCCGCAGGCAACATGGTGGTCATCCGCCACGCCAACGGCTTCGAGACGCAGTACATGCACCTGTCGCGCTTCGGCGAAGACATCCGCGCGGGCACCCGCGTGCGGCAGAAGCAGGTCATCGCCTACTCCGGCAACACCGGCCGCTCCACCGGGCCGCACCTGCACTTCGGCCTCAAGCGCAACGGCCAGTACACCAACCCGCTCAACCAGCAGTTCCCCCGTGCGGACCCGCTGCCCAAGGAGCTGCTGCCGGACTTCCTCGCCAAGGCACAGGAGCTGACGGGGCAGATGGAGGCCGTGTCCATGGCCGCCGTCGCCGGGCAGGCTGCGGCCATGCCGTGACGCCGTGCGCGTCCCATCCCTGGGACGCGCGCCGCGGGCCTACTCCCAGGTGATGACGTAGTCAGCGCCCGTCACGCCGCGAGGCGTGCCCACCACCCGGCTCTTGCAGCCGACGACGCTCAGCGCCTCCTGCAAGACGCCCTCGTGGTACTGCACCGGCTGCATGTCCCCGTGGAAGGCCAGGCGCACCTGCTTGTCTCCCAGCACGGCGAATTCGCGCCGGCCGTAGCTCACCAGCGTCGAGTACGCGGTGGGCGCGTGGGAGAGGAGCCGCTTGGGGTCGCCCTTGCCGATGAGCCGGTTGAGCGTCTGCCCCACCGTGGACTGGAAGAAGTGCGTGACGGCCGCGGCGCCGCAGGCCCGCACCGCGTCCTCCCTGGAGCCATAGACGGGCGTCAACGCCTCCGAGGTCGCGTACAAGAGGCGCAGGGCATCCACGGCCGGGTAGGAGAAGAAGTCCACCGGGGAGCGCTTGAAGAAGGGCTCACGCAGGCGCGTGGCCGCCTCCGCGCCCAGCTTCCTCTCCGCCAGGTTGAACACCGCGTTGAAGACGAGCCCGCGCACCGTGTCGTCGGGACGGATGACGGCCAATCGTTGTTCGAGGTCGTTCTGCAGAAAGCCCATGGCGGATGGATTTCTACATCAATCCGTCTCCGGGTTGGCGCGCCATCCACCGACAGGCAGTCTGCCGCCCTTCCAGGTGAGCTGTCCCGAGGGGCTGGGACGCGCTTTACCGGTGCGATGCGAGACACGGCTGCGCTAGCCTGACGCACCTTCGCGTACCCGGGAAACCCCGGGGCCCGCGAAACCATGAACCCGCAGCAACTCCGTCCAGAGATACCCAGCGACATGGCCCCTCCTGCCTCCGCCTCCCAGCAGCCCCGCCCCGCCCAGCCGGCCACGACCGACGACAGCGGGCTCGGGCATGACGCGGCCAGCTTGCGCCGTTCCTTCCTCGACCACGTCCGCTATTCGCGCGGAAAGAACTACGAGTCGTCCACCCCTCACGACCGCTTCATGGCGCTGTCGCTCGCGGTGCGTGACAGGCTGGCGGACCGGTGGGTGAAGACGTCGCGCACGTATTACGAGAAGGACGTCAAGCGCGCCTACTACCTGTCCGCCGAGTACCTGCTGGGTCGGGCCCTGGGCAACAACCTGCTGAACCTGGGGATGTACGAAGCGGCCGCCGAGTCGATGCAGGAGGTGGGGGTGGACCTCACCAACCTGCTGGAGATGGAGCCGGACGCGGGCCTGGGCAACGGCGGCCTGGGCCGCCTGGCCGCGTGTTTCATGGAGTCGCTGGCCACGCTGGCCTACCCCGGCATGGGGTACGGCATCCGCTACGAGTTCGGCATCTTCACGCAGGACATCGTCGACGGGTACCAGGTGGAGCGCGCCGACGAGTGGCTCAAGTTCGGCAACCCGTGGGAAATCGTCCGGCCGGAGAAGGCGGTGCCGGTGCGCTTCTTCGGGCGCGTGGAGCACCACCAGGGCCCGGATGGCCGTCCCGTGGCGCGCTGGGTGGGCGGCAAGACGGTGGTGGGCGTTCCGTATGACACGCCCATCGCCGGGTACCACAACAACACCGTCAACACGCTGCGGCTGTGGCAGGCGCGCGCCTCCGAGGAGTTCGACCTGCTGCTGTTCAACGCGGGCGACTACGAGCGCTCGGTGGTGGAGAAGAACGACTCGGAGGTCATCTCCAAGGTCCTCTACCCCAACGACGCGTTCCAGGCCGGCAAGGAGCTGCGGCTCAAGCAGCAGTACTTCTTCGTCGCGTGCTCCATCGCGGACATCGTCCGGCGCTATCTGAAGAACCACACGGACTTCAAGGACTTCTCCCGCAAGGCGGCCATCCAGCTCAACGACACGCACCCGGCCATTGGCGTGGCGGAGCTGATGCGCGTGCTGGTGGACGAGAAGCGCCTGCTCTGGGACGAGGCGTGGACGATTACCCAGGAGACGTTCGGCTACACCAACCACACGCTGCTGGCCGAGGCGATGGAGAAGTGGCCGGCGACGCTCTTCGAGCGGCTGCTGCCCCGCCACCTGGAAATCATCTACGAAATCAACTCGCGCTTCCTGCGGCAGGTGCAGATTCGCTACCCGTACGACCAGGAGAAGATGCAGCGGATGAGCCTGGTGGAGGAAGGGGCCGAGAAGAAGATTCGCATGGCCCACCTCGCCGTCGTCGGCAGCCACAGCGTCAACGGCGTGGCCGCGCTGCACACCGACCTGCTGCGCCGGGACGTGCTGACGGACTTCGCGGCCATGAACCCGGAGCGGTTCAACAACAAGACGAACGGCGTGACGCCGCGCCGCTGGCTGGCGTGGTGCAACCCCCGCCTGTCCAAGCTGATTACGTCCCGCATCGGCGAGGGCTGGGCCACGGACCTGGACAAGCTCACCCAGTTGGAGGCGCACGCGGAGGACCCGGAGTTCCGCAAGGCCTTCCGCGACGTGAAGCGCGCCAACAAGGAAGACCTGGCCCGGCACATCCGTGACTTGCGCTGGGTGCAGCTCAATCCGGACGCCATCTTCGACGTGCAGATCAAGCGCCTGCACGAGTACAAGCGCCAGCTCCTCAACGCGCTGCACATCGTGGCGCTGTGGATGAAGGCGCGCAGGGATCCGTCCACCATCATCCACCCGCGGGCGTTCATCTTCGGCGCCAAGGCGGCGCCGGGCTACCACCTGGCGAAGCTGACCATCCGGCTCATCAACGGCATCGCCGAGGTGGTGAACAGCGACGCGGGCACCACGGGCCTGCAGGTGGTCTTCGCCCCCAACTACCGGGTGAGCCTGGCCGAGCGCATCATCCCCGCCGCGGACGTGTCCGAGCAGATCTCCACCGCGGGCATGGAGGCGTCCGGCACCGGCAACATGAAGCTGATGCTCAACGGCGCGCTGACGCTGGGCACGCTGGACGGCGCCAACGTGGAGATTCGCGACGCGGTGGGCGACGAGAACTTCTTCCTCTTCGGCCTCACGGCGGACGAGGTGATTGCCCGCAAGCGCGAGGGCTACCGCCCGCGCGACGAGTACAACCAGCACCAGGAGCTCCGCGAGGCGCTGGACCTGATTTCCACCGGCTTCTTCTCGCCGGAGGACAAGCACCTCTTCAAGCCGCTGGTGGACAGCCTCCTGGAGGAGGACCGCTACCTCATGCTGGCGGACTTCCCGTCGTACATGGCGAAGCAAGAGGACGTCGCGCACGCCTACAAAGACGCCGACGGCTGGGCGCGCAAGTGCATCATCAACGTGGCGCGCGGCGGCATCTTCTCCTCGGACCGGACCATCAAGCAGTACGCCGAGGAGATCTGGCGCATCCAGCCGACGCCGGTGGATCCGTGAGCACAGGGCCCGCATCCCCTTCCCTCCCGGACGGTGACGACACCGGCCGGAGGGCGCTGGAAGAGGTGGTGCGGGCCTTCACCGACGCCTTCAACCGCGACGATTTGGACGCGGTGATGGCGTACTTCACGCCGGACGCGCTGTACGAGACGTACGACGGGAAGCTGTGCCGGGGCCTCGCGCAGGTACGCGAGGCCTTCGCCGCGCAGTTTCGCGGTGACTTCGGGCGCATCCGATTCCTCACCGAGGACATGGTGGTGGATGCGCCCGCGGGCAAGGTGGTGTTGCGCTGGCGCTGTCAGCACGAGGTATCCGCGCGCCGCGGCCCGCGCCAGCTCATGTACCGGCTGCTGTACGGCCAGCACTTCGGCTGGTACGGGCTGGACGTCCTGCACTGGGAAGCAGGACGTCTGCGCGAGAAGCGGACGTATGCCCAGGCCGGGCTGCCCCTGGTGCGACGTGGGAGGCCCTGAGGTCAGGCCGGGACGGGCTCAGCGGCTCCAGCAGGCGCCGTAGGCCGTGTGCCCGCATCTGGAGTTCGCCACGTCCTGACAGTCGCCCCAGGCGACGCCACCGACGAATTTCCACTCAGACGCGCTGGTGCACTTGTAGGTACACACCGCACCCGGGCCGTAGCCCTCACAGATAGCCTGCTCCGCCGTGGTCAGCGTCGAGCCGTCGGCATCGACCTCTTCCATCTCCGGCCCTCCGCACGCACTGACGAGGAACCCGAGCGAAACGCTGGCAAACAAAGTCATCGCCTTCTTCATGGTGTCTTCCCCTTTTGATTGCCAGACATCAGGACTGGCTCTCGGGGTTATACATCATCCAGCCTGGAAGAATCAGAAAATCACTAAAAACATGCATACAACACCTTCCAGGCCTACGCGCTGCGTTGTGCGGAACACATCCACGGTGGTCCGCTGCGCTTCAGCGGACATCCGAGGCCCCCGACTCCGCTCGAAGGACTGGGAGGCGATTGGCATTGGAGCCGTCACGTCCGAGGACCTGGCGGCATGAGCCTGCAAGCCAAACGAGTGCTGGGAACGAGTGCTGCCATCCTGGGCCTGCTCGTGGGCTGGCGACTCCTCCCCGCTGGACATACGTCCGGCGCACCTCCCTCCCCTGGCACCACGAGTCCCCGCGACCGCGCCCTTCCTACGCTTGTGGGCGCCCCGGCGAGCCGTCTGCCCATGCCAGGCATCGTCAGCGCAGCAGCCCCGGCGGCAGAGTCCCTGGCCTTGGAGTTGGAGGTGCTGCGCCTCTCGCTGCTCGAGCGCTTCGGCTCGCGCCTGCACGAACCGGCCGTCCAGCTCCGGATGTTGGAGCAGCTCATGCGGTATTTCCAGACGCGCTCACCGGACCGGTGGAGAGAAGAACTCCAGACATTCCTCCGCAGAGCCTTTCCCAGCCAGTACGAAGCGCTGGCCACCCTGCTGCGCGACCGTCTGGACTACGAGAAGTGGGTAAAGGACAACGACGCCTACCTGCGAGGGTTGGACTCGAAGCAGCGCCGTGCCGCCGTTTGGGATGCGCGCAACCGCCTCTTCGGGAAGGAGACGGCACAGCGCCTCTGGGCCTCGGAGCTGAAGCATCAGGCGCTGGTGGACGCACTCCATGTGATTGATGCGAGGCAGGACCTGCCCCTCTCGGAGAAGCTGTCTGCCTACAAGGCGCGGCTGGGCGAGGTCTACGGAGACGGGGCACCAGCGCAGCTCTCCCGGCATCCGCAGGA
This sequence comes from Myxococcus sp. NMCA1, assembly GCF_026810205.1. Classification (NCBI taxonomy): domain Bacteria; kingdom Pseudomonadati; phylum Myxococcota; class Myxococcia; order Myxococcales; family Myxococcaceae; genus Myxococcus; species Myxococcus sp. NMCA1. The sequence continues at coordinate 7,425,554 of NZ_CP113950.1, forward strand.
GACGATGAACCGCTTCCTGGCGCTGCCCTCCGTCCAACGTGAACTGACGGGCATGACGCCGGCCGAACGCGCGCGCAGCCTGTGGGCCGTGCGCCAGGAGATGGGGCTGAATGACGAAGCGCTGCGGCGATGGGACTCGCTGGACCAGACACGGGATGCCCGCTGGGAAGCGGGCCTCCGGTACATGGCGGAGCGCGCGACCCTGGCACGGACGCTCTCCGGCGATGCGCTGGAGGCCCGGCTCCAGGAGGTGCGCGCCCGCTACTTCGGCACCGAGGCGGAGGTCATCGCCCAGGAGGAGGCCAGTGGCCTCTTCCGCTTCACGCGCCCCCGGCAGTGGGGGCGCAACTGAAACGCGGACGGGACGTCACGCCGCCTGATTGAGCCATTCCTCGTACGCACGGAAGTCGTAGTCGCGCCCCAGGAAGGCATTCACCAGCCGGGCCGCATCGTCGGAACCACCCGGCTCCAGCACCGCGCGCCGGTAGGCCTGAGCGGGCTCCGGGGACAGCATCCCCTTCTGCTGGAACACCGTGAACAGGTCCTTCGCGATGACGAGCGACCACATGTACGTGTAGTAGTTGGACGAGTACCCGTCGAGGTGGCCGAAGGAGAGGTGGAAGTAGGTGCCCTCCACGTACGGGAAGGGCGTGAACCTCCCCTGGAGCTCACGCACGAGCGACACCGCGTCCACGCCCTCCGGCTTGCGCCGGTACAGTTCCAGGCTGAGCGCCGCGTAGAACATCTGCTGGCGCACCCACAGGCCCTTGCCGAACTCCTCCGCGCGGCGCATGCGCTCCACCACATCCGCGGGGATGGGCTCGTTCGTCTGGTAGTGCTTCGCGAACGTCTGGAGACTGGCGGTGTCACGCGCCCACTCCTCCAACATCTGCGACGGCGCCTCCACGAAGTCCCACTCCGTGCGCACGCCGGACACGCCTGCCCAGCGAGTGTGGCCGCCGAAGATGTGGTGCAGCAGGTGGCCGAACTCGTGGAAGAAGGTCTCCACGTCGCTGTGCTGGAGCAGCGCGGGCTCCGCGCCAGGACGAGGGAAGTTGCAGACCAGCACCCCTTCCGGCAGCCGCCGGCCCGACTTCCCGCTGGTCAGCGTGAACTGGGCCGCGTGCTTGTACTTGTCGTCGCGCGGGTGCATGTCCAGGTAGAAGCGCCCGCGCAGCGTGGTGCCCTCGAACACGTCGTAGGCCTCCACGTCCGGGTGCCACACCGGGGCGTCCGCGACGCGGCGGTAGGTGACGCCGAACAGGCGCGCCGTCAGGTCGAGCACGCCCTGCTTCACGCGCGAGTACTCGTAATAGGGCCGCACCACCTGCGAGTCGAAGGCGTACTGCTCCGCCTTCACGCGGTCCTCCAGGTAGGCCTGGTCCCACGGGTTGACGCGCTCGGCGCCAGGAACGTCGCGGCGCTTGCGCTCCAGCAGCGTGGCGTAGTCGCGCTCCATGCGCGCGCCGGACGCGGCGGCGATCTTCTCGATGAAGTCCGAGGCGGCCCCCTCATCCCGAATCATCTTGTCCTCGGTCGCGTAGGCCGCCCAGTTCCGGTAGCCCAGCAGCGTGGCCAGCTCGTTCCGGCGGGACACCATGCGCTGCAGGACGTCCGCGTTGGCGGGATGGCCGCGCTGGCGGAAGACGCGCCACATCTGCTCGCGGGCCTGAGCATCACGCGAGTACGTCATGAAGGGGACGATGTCCGGGTAGTCCGTGGTGATGCGCACCTTGCCGTCCGGCCCGGGCGGGTGGGCGCGCACGTAGTCGTCGGGCAGGCCCTCCAGCGCGGACGGCGGCAGCGCCTCCGTGCGCGTGTCCTGGCGGATGTTGCGGCTGAACTCCTGGCCGATGCGGACCAACTCCTCCTGGAGCGCCTTCACCCGGGCGCGGGTGGCGTCATCCCGGTCCACGCCCGCACGGCGGAACTCGCGCAGCACCTTCTCCATCCACTTGCGCGTGGCGGCGTCCTCGCCGGACAAGTCCAGCGCGGCCAGCACGTCATAGACGCCCCGGTCCATGCGGATGTCATTGCTGAGCGTCTCCAGGGCCTGCTCGGCGGCCTCGGCGGCCTCGCGCATGGCGGCGTCCGGGTGCGCATGACGGGCAACGCTGGCACGGGCTCCCGCGTCGTCGAGCGCGGCCGTGGCCTCGTCGTATATCTCCAGCACCTCGCGCGTGACGTAAGGGGGACGGAGGGCCTTGAGTTGGGCGATTCCCTCTCGGGCGGCGGCCATGGCCTCCTCACCGGCGCGCGTGAATTCGGCCGGTGGGCAGGTGACGAGGCGGGCGGCGTCGGGGACTTGGCTCTCTGACACAGTCTGCTCCTGAGCGTGGTGACGGCGAAGGTACGGCCGCAAAGGTAATGCGCCGGACGCCGGGGAGCAGCAGGGATTGGCGGCGGAAATGCGAGAGGCCGCCCGGCGCATGCACGCCCGGCGGCCTCCGTGGGAAACGCGGTGCTTCCAGCCCGGCTACGGCTGTTCCGTCAGGCTCAGGGAGTTCTGTGGCTGACGGATGGCCCGGGTGACGAAGTCCGCGTTGTTGTTGTCCGAGTCCCGGCCGTTGCCGAAGTCCTCGTCACTGCTGCCCGCGGACATGGTGGCGGAGGTCGAGGTGGACAGGGCCTTCCGCTCCAGACTGCCACCCGACGCGGGGTGAAAGGGCGCCACCGTGCCTTCGGGCGAGTTCCCTGTGCCCCACGCCACCTTGTCCACCGCCACGTCATTGACGTTGGTCGTCAGCCCAGGACCGATGCGGACATGGCCTCCGGCCGTCGGTGACGCCGAGATGTCGAACACCGTGCCGTAGTTCAGGTCTCGCGCCACGGGACCGGTATAGCCATTGTGCCCCAGCAGGAAGTACCCATGAGCCCGGATGAAAGTCCCCGCGGGAATGGTGTAGCTGCCGCTGTACGAGCCCCCCGTCGCGGACTTGTACTGGAGCCGCCAGCCGCTGATGTCGACGTCCGCATCCGTCGGGTTGTGGAGCTCCACGAACTCGTTCGTCGCCGAGTTCGAAAGGCCGCCGCTCACCTCGCTGATGACGACGTGGTTGGCCACGGCCGGCGCCGGTACCACCGTCACCGTGCCGTAGTTGCCCGTGCTCGCCTGCGCGACGACGCCGTCCTGGTCGCAGTAAACCCACTCCTGGGCCACCTCGGGCCCCTGGGTGAAGCGGTAGCGGAAGCCGTAGATGTAGCTGCCCGGCGCCGCGATGTTCAGCGGGGCCACCAGCTCATCGTTGTTGCCCGGCGTGGCGAAGCCCGCGTTCGCCTGCGCTGGCCCCCACGTCCACGAGTCCGGTGACGCGGCGTCAGTCCCATAGCCCAGCTCGGCCACCAGGTGCGGGAAGCCGTCGTTGCCATTCTGGTTCCTGGTGCTCACCTGGGACTCGTAGAACTGGCTGAAGACGGACTCCGCGCGGCCCGCCCGGATGGGCGTGGCGAAGGACTTCGGATACTGGATGGCGCAGTAGTCCACCGGGCCGGTGATCTCCACGCCGCAGGACGCGTTGGCGCCGCCCGGCGTGCCCTGTCCACCGCCAGGAAGTGACGCCTCCGAGTCACACCAGTACCAGGCGTGCTGACTGGCCCGCGAGCCCACCACCACGGATGACAGGTTCATCGAGCGCCCCGTCGTCTGCGGGAACGAGGCCGAGTACGCCACGTCATCCACCACGGTGGCGCCCATCTCGACGAAGAGGTGCCCCGAGTGTCCGAGTTCGAAGAGCGTGCTCCCGTAGCCATACTGCGCCGCCACGCCGCCGTTGGTGGCGGCATCCGCGTTGTTCGCGAGGACGAAGGTGCCCCGCCCCGGGACGATGAGGGGCCGGTCCCCGGCCGTCAGCACGCTGAAGTCCGTCTCGCCGCCCGCGCCATTGTCGAAGCGGATGCGCAGGTTCGTGATGTCCCGCGGTCCGTCGACGATGCTGGTCAGCTCCACGTATTCGGTGGTGTTCGCATCCGGGCGGTGCATGACCTCGCTGATGACCAACTCCCCTGCCCCGGGCGCGGGCGCCGTGTCACAGGCGCCCTCGATGCAGACACCGTCCTGGCCCGGGCAGACCTCCGAAGCGGGCGTGTACTCGCACTCCGCCAGGCCCGCCGTCACCACGCACGCCTCCGCGTAGGTCACACGCTGTACTCCGTCCGCGTCGCACTCCGGCGCGCGCGGCGTGCAGACGACATCACCGCAGGGCCCCGGCACTTCGATGGAGGCGAAAACCACGGTGCTACCATTGTTCGCGCTGTCGAAGACGCGGAGCGCGAAGTACCAGGTGGCCGCCTGGGACGGCGGCAGGGCGTGAATCACTTCCTCCGCCTGTCCCGGCGCCCGTGGCGCCGCCGTGGGCACCTCGCTGGCCAGCGCGAAGCTCTGCGGGTCAATCGGCCCCGCGCTGTAGCGCAGCTCGTAGCGAGCGGCGTTGCCCACGCCGCCGTTGTCTCCCGTGGCCAGCCACGTCAGGCGAACCGTCGTGTTGTCCACCAGGCTTGCGCTCATCACGGGCGCGGCGGGCGCGACGTCGTCGGTGATGGTGACCATCGTGTCAACGGTAGGCAGCGCCGGGTTCTCCGTGGTCGCGGAGAGGACGAAGCTACCCGCCTGATCCACCGTGAGGTCGTTGAAGACGGCCACGCCCGCAACCGGCGCCACCGTCAAGGTGCCGCCCAGCGTCACCCCGACCGCCCCCACCAACTGGAGCGTCACGGACGGCGCCGTGGCGTTCGAGACGTTGCCGAACGCATCCTGCAAGGCCACCCGCGTCTCGGACAGCGGCTCCAGGACGGTGCCCGGCTCCGGAGGCGCGACGAACGCGAGCTGCACGGGCGCGCCCGCTTCCACGGTGAAGTCGGACGTACTGGACACCGCGGCATCGCCGTCCGTGAACGTCACCGACTGCGCTCCCGCCGTCTCGAAGGTGATTGTGAAGGTGTGCTCACCCTGGTCCGCCGCGGTGTACGTGAAGGTCGACAGCGGCGCGGCCTCCGGGTCCGTGGACGTGAGGTCCACCGCTCCCTCGTATGCCGTCAGCACGTTGCCGAAGCGGTCACGCGCGGAGACGGTGAAGGACTGCGGCTCGCCCGCGACGATGGACTCCGCCGGCCCCTCCACGGACAACGCCGTGAGGAGCCCGGGCTGCACCGACAGGGTGGCGGTCCCCGTCAGCGTCGCCGTCGTGGTGTCCGTGACGACGAGCTGACCGCTGCCCACCGCGGCGAACGTCACATTGAAGAGGCGCTGGCCAGCGTCCGACTCGGTGAAGGTGTAGTCCGAAGGCACGGTGGCCTGGACGTCTCCCGGAATCTCGAAGTGGACGGTGCCCCGGTAGCCCGAGGCGAGGTTGCCGTGTGCATCCCGCACCGACACGGTGGCCGCCACGGGCTCGCCCGCGAGGGTCGTCGCGGAGGCCAACTGCACCGTCAACTGCACGGCGGGGCCAGACAGGACCTGGGTGCTCACCGTCGCCGTCAGCCCCGCGTTGCCCGCATCCCGCACCGTCACCGAACGTGCCCCGGAAGTCACCAGTGCCACCGAGAACGTGTGCTGCCCCGCGTCCTGTCCGGGAACGAAGGTGTAGTCCGCGGGCAGCGTCGCCTCCGGGTCATCCGACTCGAAGCGCACCGTGCCAGTGTAGCCCGTGACGATGTTTCCGAAGCCGTCGCGCGCGGTGACGGTGAGGCTCTGCGCCTCGCCGGCCGCCACTGCCGCGGGAAGCGCGCTCAGCTCCAACTCCGCGGCCGCACCGGTGCTCACCTCCACCTCGAGCGTGTCGGTCAGCACCGGCCGCGCCGTGTCCACCACGGTGACGCCCTGGGTCCCCGACGTCAGCAGCATCACGCCGCTGAAGGTCCGCCGGCCCGCATCCGCCACGGTGAACGTGTAGTCACCAGGCAGTTCCGCCTCGGCGTCGGTGGACGTGAAGCGCACCGCACCGGTGTAGCCCGTGGCCTCGTTGTCGAAGGCGTCATGGGCCGTCACCACCACGCTGCCCTCGGCGCCCGCGGCCACGGGTGAAACAAGGCCCGTGAGCGCCAGACGGACAGCGTCGCCCGGCTCGACGGTGAACGTGTCGCTAGGCTCCGGGCCCAACCCCGTGGCCGCCGCGATGAAGCGGTGCGTACCCGCCTGCTCCACCACCACGCCCGAGAAGGTCGCCACGCCCGCGACCGCCGCTACCTGCAACGGCGTGAAGCCGGGCTCATCCTCCAGCGTCAGCGTCACCGGCGACGTGGCCGTGGTGACGACCTGTCCGTCGCCATCCAGCAGCGAGACGCGGATGTCCGGCTGCGTGTCGCCCGCGTCACCATCCACGGGCTGCTGGGAGAAGACGAGCCGCGTGACGCCCTGTACCTGCGTCTGCACCATCAAGCTGGCGGAGCGGACCGCGTTGCCCTGGTTGTCCGCCACGCGCAGCGCCACGTGGTAGTTCGTGCCAGGCTGAAGGCCCGTGAGGACGGCGGACTCCTGCGTGCCAGCCTCCGCGGGCTCGCCCAGGCCGCCCACCGGCGTCGCCTGGTTGAAGTCCGCATCCGTCTCAATCGGGTTCAGCGAGTAATGCAGGGCATGCGACGCGGCCTGCCCCTGGTCGCCGTCATCACCCACCGCCGTCCAGGACACCGTGACGCTGTCGGGCGTGGCCGTGGTCGCGGCGAGGACAGGGACGGAGGGGAACACATTGTCGATGATGTCGATGTCCGTGCTCGTGGCGGGCGTCAGTCCATCCGCGGTGGCCTGAAGCTGGAAGCGGCCCTCCGTGTCCACGTGCACGCTGGAGAACGACGCCAGCCCCTCCACGGGCGCCACCTCGGTGACACCACGCAGTGGCACGCCACCCGCCGGCACCAGGGACAGCGTCACCGAAGGTGCGCCCACGGGCGTCCGGTTGCCATGCGCATCCTGGAGCACCACCTCCACGGCGGTCAGCGCGGCGCGAACGGACGCATGCGAAGGCACGCGCGCGAAAGCCAATGCCGCGGTCCGGTCCGCCGAGACGCGCACGTCCTGGCGCCCCGCCAGGCCCGCTTGCGCGGCGTCCTGCACGTCGACGCGCTGGGTGCCCGCCCGCCGCAGGGTGATGCCCGTGAAACGGAAGCGGCCCGCGTTCACCTCCGTGAAGGTGTGCCCGCCCGGCAGCGTGGCCGTGGCGTCGGAGGACTGCACGCTCAGCGTGCCGCGATAGCCACTGGCGACGTTGCCGAACGCGTCACGCACCGTCACCTCCGCATCATGCGTGGAGCCCGCGATGGCGGTCTGCGGCAGCCCCGTCACCTCGACGGTGGCGGCGGCGGCCGGCGTCACGTCGAACGAAGGGCTGACCGCGCCCTCGACGCCGGTGGCCTCGGCCTTGAGCTGATAGCCCAGGCCCGCGCGCGTCAGCACCACTTCCTGGAAGCGGGCGACGCCGTCCACGGCCTGAGCCCGGAGCGTGCCTCCCAGGGAAGCCCCACCCGGGCCAGCGGCCAGCGAGAGCGTCACCTCCCCCGTGACGGACGGAACCGGGCGGCCATCAGCGTCCCGGAACTCGACGTCCAGCCCGCCAATGGGTGCACCGGCTCGGGCCGACAGCGAGGCCGCTGCGAAGGCCAGCCTCGAGGCCCGCAGCACGGTGAAGCCGACGACGGGACGCGAACCCAACACCACCGCGCCTCCCTCGGCATCCACCGAGGCCGTCACCCGCTTCGAGCCGCCTCGCGTGGACACCACGGACGCGGTGGCCACGCCCTGGGCATTCGTCCGGTCCGCAGGCTGCGTCACGGTGTTCCCGTCGCCGGAGACCTCCACCCGCACCGTGCGGCCCGCCATGGGCGAGCCGTCCTTCTGCCGCACCGTCACGGTGATGGCGACCCGGTCCACGCCGTCCGCCAGCACCTGCTCCGCCCGGTCCACCTGCACCGTGGAGAGCGCCGCGTCGGGCAGGGACTTCGCTGGCGGCGGGAGCGGCGACGTGGCGCTGTCACCACACCCCACCAGCACAACGCCGAGGCACAGCACGCCCAACCCCAGCAACCGGGTGAGCGCGAGAGGACAACGGGACATGAGCGGCTCCGGGAACGAACGGACCCCGCACGGAAGAGAGCACTCGCGAGGTCCCAGTGCCTTCTACCAGACAACTCCCGTCACCACGTAGACCTCCACCAGAGCTTTGCATCCCGGGTGGAACCCACGGGGCTATCGTGACCCATGCCCCGTTGAGTGCGTCCCCGTTACATGCCGAGCGCGGCCATGAGCGCGCCGCCGCCCATCAGGGACTGGCCACCGTCGCAGACCATGATGGAGCCAGTGATGTAGGACGAGCCTTCCGACGCCAGGAAGAGCGCGAGCTGGGCGATGTCCTGCTTCTTCCCGAAACGCTGGAGCGGCAGGGCCTGGGCGAGCTTGTCGCGGCCCTCGTCGCTGGGGGCCAGCCGGCGCATGCCTTCCGTGTCGTCGATGGGGCCGGGGGTAATCGAATTGACGCGCACGCCGGAGCCACCCCACTCGATGGCCAGCACGCGGGTGAGCATGTCCACGCCGGCCTTGGCGGCACAGACGTGAGCCTGCATGGCCATGGGGAGATAGGCCTGGGGCGCGGAGATGTTGATGAGGGACGCGCCCGGCTTGCGCAGGTGCTCGAAGGCGGCGCGACTGATGTTGAAGGTGCCCAGCACGTCGATGTCCATGACGGCCTTGAAGCCGTTGGAGGACATGCCCAGCGCGGGCGCGGGGAAGTTGCCAGCGGCGCCGCACACGACGACGTCCAGCTCACCGTAGGCCTCGCGCACCGTCTGGAGGGCCTTCTCCACGGCGGCATAGTCCCGGACGTCGGCCGCCACGCCCATGGCGGTGCCGTGCGCCTGAAGCCCCTTCACCGCGGCCTCGAGCTTCTCCACGTTGCGGCCGTTGATGGCCACCTTGGCGCCCGCCTTCACGAAGGACTCGGCGATGCCGAGGTTGATGCCACTGCTGCCGCCAGAAATGAACGCCACCTTGCCCGCGAGCAGCCCGTCCCGGAACACGCCATCAGCCATTTGGACCCGTCTCCTGTGGAAGCAACCGGGCAGGGACTTGAACAAACCTGCCGCACTGCGTCCATGACGTTCGCCGGGCGGACAGCGGAACCAGGGGCCGTGTGTTAGAGGTCGCGCCATGACCCGCCGCCGCCCCGAAATCCTCGCCCCCGCAGGGGACCTCGACTCGATGAAGGCCGCGCTCGCCAGTGGCGCGGACGCCATCTATTTCGGACTGGACGAAGGGTTCAACGCACGCGCACGCGCGGAGAACTTCTCGCTCGCCACCCTGCCCGGAACGCTGGCGCTCGTGCACCGCGCCGGCGCCCGCGCCTATCTGACGCTGAACACCCTGGTCTTCGAGCCCGAGCTCCCGGTGGTGGAGAACATCCTGCGCCGCATCGCCGAAGCTGGCGTGGACGCGCTCATCGTCCAGGACCCGGCGATTGCGCTGGTGGCCCGCGCGGTGTGTCCGCAGATGGAGGTCCATGCCTCCACGCAGATGACGATTTCGAGCGCGGAAGGCGCGCGCTTCGCGAAGGGCCTGGGCGCCACGCGCGTGGTGGTGCCGCGCGAGCTGTCCGTGGCGGAGATTCGCCGGCTGGCGTCGGAGACGGACGTGGAGCTGGAGGTCTTCATCCACGGCGCGCTCTGCATGTCGTGGAGCGGTCAGTGCCTCACCAGCGAGGCGTGGGGTGGACGCTCCGCCAACCGGGGACAGTGCGCGCAGTCGTGCCGGCTTCCGTACGACCTGGTGGTGGATGGCCAGACGCGGGAGCTGGGCGACGTGCAGTACCTGCTCAGCCCCAAGGACCTCGCGGGTGTGATGGCGGTGCCGCAGTTGGTGGAGATTGGCGTCCACTCGCTGAAGATTGAAGGCCGGCAGAAGGGGCCGCAGTACGTCGCCACGGCGGTACAGGGTTACCGGCGCTGGGTGGATGGCGTGTCCGCGGGGACGCCGGACACGGGTGCGCTGCGCAAGGACCTGGCGGACATGACGCTGTCGTACAGCCGGGGCTTCTCGCACGGCTTCTTCGCGGGCTCGGACCACCAGACGCTGGTGGAGGGGCGCTTCCCGAAGCACCGGGGCGCGTACCTGGGCCGCGTGGAGTCCGTGCACGGTCGTGACGTGCGCGTGGTGGACGACACGGAGGGCCGTCCCTGGACGGGCGGGCTGGGCCAGGACAACGAGAAGGCGCGCCCGGATGCGCCCGTGGGCAAGGTGTCCTCTCCGCTGGAGACGGCGACACCGGTGGCGGCCGAGGTGTCGCCCCGGCCCGGCATGGGCGTGGTGTTCGACGACGGGCACCCCGAGGACAAGCACGAGCCCGGCGGCCCGCTGTTCCGCGTGGAGCGCAAGGGCCGTGGGTGGGTGCTGGGCTTCGGCAATCCCGGTCCGGACATGGGCCGGGTGAAGCCGGGCCAGCGCGTCTGGATGACGAGCGACCCGGCCCTGGCGAAGCGCACGGAGGAACTGCTGGGGCGCGGCGAGCCCGAAGGCCGCGTGCCCTTGGCGCTGACCGTGACCGGCGCCGCCGGTTCGCCGCTGACGGTGCTGGGCCGGGCGCGCGGTGGACACGTCTACTCGGTGTCCAGCGAGGTGCCGCTGGCCGAGGCGCGCGGTGGTGGCCTCGACGAAGCGCTGCTGCGCGACAAGCTGGCGGCGCTGGGCGGAACGCCTTTCACGCTGACGGGGCTGGATACGTCCGGACTGGCGGCGGGGCTGCATCTGCCAGTGTCGGAGATGAAGGCGCTGCGTCGCCGCCTGGTGGCGGAGCTGTCGGAAGCCGTGGCGCGCGGTCCGGTGCGGACCGTGAACGAGGGCTCCACGTTGGAGCCCCTGCGCGCGTCGCTGCGCGAGCGGGTGCAGCCTGCGCCCCGGGCGGTGGAGGACGCGCGCTTGCTGCCCCTGTGCCGCACGGACGAGCAGCTCGAAGCGGTGATTGCCGCGGGCCTGCCCGAGGTGGAGCTGGATTGGATGGAGCTGGTGGGCCTGCAGCGCGCGGTGGAGCGTGCGCGCGCGGCGGGGCTGCGCGTGACGATTGCCACGGTGCGCGTGCAGAAGCCGGGCGAGGAAGGCTACGACGCCCGCATCGCGAAGCTGAAGCCGGACGCGGTGCTCGTGCGACACTGGGGCGCGATGATGCACTTCCTGGAGCGGCCGCCCGCGCCCGGGGAGGCGCGCCCTGCCCTGCACGCGGACTTCTCACTCAACGTCACCAACTCCGTGACGGCGCTGCACCTGCTGGGGCTCGGGCTGGACACGCTGACGTTCGCGCATGACCTGGACGCGGTGCAGCTCGGGGCCATGCTGGAGCACCTGCCCGCGGAGCGCTTCACGGTGACGGTGCACCACCACATCTCCACGTTCCACACCGAGCACTGCGTGTATTCCCACACGCTGTCCCACGGGCGTGACTACCGGAGCTGTGGACGGCCGTGCGAGAAGCACCGTGTGTCCTTGAGAGACCACAAGGGGCTGGAGCATCCGGTGGTGGTGGACGTGGGGTGCCGGAACACGGTGTTCAACGCGCAGGCGCAGAGCGCGGCGTCGCTCGTGCCGTCGCTGCTCGCGCGGGGCGTGCGGCGCTTCCGGGTGGAGTTCGTGCGCGAGTCTCGCGAGGAGGCTTCGCGCGTGCTCTCCGCGTATCAGGAGCTGCTGGCCGGCCGCATCTCCCCCGCCGAGACCGTGCGCCGCGCGGCGGTGCATGAACAGTTCGGTGTGACGAAGGGAACGATGAAGGTGCTCAACCCCACGTTCACCGTGCAGCGCTGACACTGAAGCCCGCTGCGTTCAACGGGAGCGCGTGGGCACGGCACGGCGTGAGAAGCGCAGGACGGCACGGAACACGTCTTCCGTGTCGTCCGCGTCCATCCCCTGCTCCGCGGCCCACTGACGCCGGGTCTCCAGCAAGCTCGCCTCGCGCTCCGCGTCTGGCAGCGGGAGTCCATGCCCGGCCTTCAGGTGTGCCGCCTGCTGGATGAGCTGGGCGCGACGATTCAGCAGTTGCACCAGCTCGCGGTCCAACGCATCCACGCGCTCCCGGACGTCCGTCAGCCCAGGCGGCGCGGCGACAGGCTCCGGCGCGCCCGAGCGCCCTGATTCACAACCCAGGTGAAGCCGCGTGAGGGCATCCAGCAGCCGCACCCGTGCGTCCCGCGCGTAGGGATTCTCCGACTGCACGACGCCGAAGAGATGGGGCACCTCCAGCCGTGCGTACTCCTCCAGGCGGGCCACGGGCTGGAAGCTGGGCGGCGCGAAGGGCAGGTCCTTTCCGGCCTCCGCCTTGAGCAGTCCGTGAGCCAGGAAGAAGGTGAGCACGTGCGTGCGCGCCATCAGCGCGTCGTGCGCATCCGGCGACAACTCCGTCACTTCACAGCCGATGCGTTCGAACAGTACCCGGGCCTTGCGCACGGCCTCCGGGTGCAGCTCGTTCGGGCACACCACCGTGCGGCGAGGCAGGTCGCCCCTCGCCAGACTGGCCGGGCCGAACAGCGGATGCGTGCCCACCCAGGGGATGTCCCGCCCCAGCACGGAGGCCAGCACCTGCACGGGCCGCACCTTGACGCTTCCGACGTCGAGCACCGTCTGCGCGGGCGACAGGCGCGGGCGAAGCGCCTCCAGCACCGAGCGCATTCCAGACACGGGCATGGCGAGCACCACCAACTCCGCGCCCTCGACGGCCTCCGCGAGCGTCGGTGCCCTCAGCGCGTCGGGCACGTCGTCCTGGCGCGGCTCGAACACCCGATGCGAGATGCCCGCTTCCAGCAGGAGGCCAGACAGGGCACGGCCAAAGCGGCCGTACCCCAGCAGCGCGATGCTTTCCGTCATGTCGCCGGACTCCGAATCCAAGCTGTTCCTGGAATTCTCGCATCGGCAACACGCGGGACGAAAGCCCCTACGGCCGGGGGCTCAGCGCCCCTGAAAGTGAGGGGGTCGGCGTTCCACGAATGCGGAAAAGGCTTCGGCCAGGTCATGGGACTGGAGGAACGCGGAGTTCCATACCGCCACATAACGCAGGCCATCCGCGATGGATTTGTCCGCGCAGTACTCCATGACCTGCTTGGCGCCCTGGACGACAAGCGGGGCATTTTCGGAGATGCGTTTCGCGGTCGCCCGGGCCTCCTCCAGCAGGGCCTCCGGCGAGGGGAACACCTCGTTCACGAGCCCCATGCGCAAGGCACGCGCCGCGTCCACGTCGCCACCGGTGTAGGCCAGCTCACGCGTGTGGCCCTCGCCGATGATGCGAGGCAGGCGCTGGAGCGCGCCCAGGTCGGCGACGATGCCCACCTTCACCTCGCGCAGGGAGAACTTCGCGTCCTGGGAGCAGTACCGGAAATCACACGCGGCGATGAGGTCCATGCCGCCACCGATGCACCAACCGTGCACGGCGGCGATGACGGGCTTGCGACAGCGGGCCATGCCCTCGGTGGCCTGCTGCATGTCGCCAATCAGCGACAGCAGCTTCAAGCGCTCCAGGGCCAGGTTGCCGTCGCCGGTGAGCAGCGGCCCCAGGGATTCCATCATCCCCATGAGGTCCAGGCCGAAGGTGAAGTGCTTGCCCTCGCCGCGAACCAGCACGACGCGGACGGAGTCATCCGCATCCAGCGCGCGGATGGCCTCGGGCATTTCCCGCCAGAAGTCGGGCCCCATGGCGTTGCCCTTGCCGGGGCCGGTCAGCACCAGCTCGGCGACGCCTTCGTTCTTCTCGATGCGCAGCGACTTGTAGGTCCCGTCCATTCAGGCCTCCGATTCAAGACGTCAGCCGAACTCCACCACCCGCATGCCGAACAGGCGGTCCACCGCGAGCAGCAGGTCGTCATTCACCTGCACCTTGATGGACGTGTTGCCGATGAGCGCCTCGCCCTCGCCCTTGAAGAGCACACTCACCGCCACGGGCGTGGCGCCGGCGTACTTCTTCGCCAGTTCGTGCAGCTTCGCCACCCGCTCCTCCGTGAGCAGGTCCGCCGGCACGCGCAACTCCAGGCGCTTGGTGCGCTTCTCACGCACCGCCTTGAGGCTCTGGATGTCGTCGACGATGAGCTCCGGCGTCGGCGAGTCCTCGTCACGCTGGCTGATCTGCACCGTGCCGGACACCAGGATGGGGTCGTCCGACTTGAGCAGGTGCTCCCAGTTCTCGAACCCCGGCTTGGGCCCCTGCTTCGCCCACTTGCCGTCCCGGCCCATCACGTTGCGCGTGCCGTCCTTGCCCGGGAAGCACACCAGCTCGATGGAGCCGGACAAGTCCTCAATCGTCACCCACGCCATGCGCTTGCCCGTCTTCGTGGGCCGCTCGCGCAGCACCGTGACGATGCCCGCCACCGTGAGCTTGTCGTCCTTGCGCGCGCGCTGCACCGCCGTAATCGGCCGCGCGTAGCGCTTCAGCTCCTTGTCGTACTGGTGCAGCGGATGGCCGGATACGTAGAAGCCAATGGCCTCCTTCTCCAGCGACAGCCGCTCCTTCTCCGACCAGTCCTCCACCTCGACGTAGTCGTCCTTCAGCCCGCCGCCCCCCCCATCCGTGGACGGGCCGGCCAGCATGCCGAACAGCGAGCTCTGCCCGGCCGCCTTGTCCTTCTGGCTGGCCGAGCCACGGTTCATCGCCTTCTCGATGGTGTCGAAAATCTGCCGGCGTGAGCGCTTCTCGAAGTCGAAGGAGCCCGCCTTCACCAGCGCTTCCATCACCTTCCGGTTCACCTTGCGGCTGTCCACGCGCTCGCAGAAGTCGAACAGGCTCTTGAAGGGGCCGTCCTTGCGCGCCTCCAGGATGGACTCGATGGCGCCCTCGCCCACGCCCTTGATGGCGCCCAGGCCGAAGCGAATCTTCCCGCTCACCGCGCCGAATTCCATGTCGGACTGATTCACGTCCGGCGGCAGCACCTCAAGGCCCGACTCGCGCGCCTCGCCGATGTGCTTCACCACCTTGTCCGTGTTGTCCTTCTCACTGGAGAGAAGGGCCGCCATGAACTCGCAGGGGAAGTGCGCCTTCAGCCAGGCCGTGTGGATGGTGACCAGGCCGTAGGCCGCCGAGTGGCTCTTGTTGAAGCCGTACTCGGCGAACTTCTCCATCAGGTCGAAGATTTCACCGGCGACCTTGAGGTCGACGTTGTTCTTCGCGCAGCCCTCGAGGAAGCCGGCCCGTTCGGCCTGCATGACCTCGGCCTTCTTCTTGCCCATGGCGCGGCGAAGCAGGTCCGCGCGGCCCAGGGTGTAGCCACCCAGGACCTGCGAAATCTGCATCACCTGCTCCTGGTACACGATGACGCCGTAGGTGTCCTTGAGCACCGGCTCCAGCGCGGGGTGCGGGTACGACACCTTCTCCCGGCCGTGCTTGCGGTTGATGAAGACGTCCACCATGCCGGAGTCCAGCGGACCCGGGCGGTAGAGCGCGCCGGCGGCGATGACGTCTTCGAAGCAGTTCGGCTTGAGCTTCACGACCATTTCCGTGAAGCCGCTGGACTCCATCTGGAAGACGCCGGCCGTGTCGCCCTTGGCCATCAGCTCCCAGGTCTTCTCGTCGTTGAGCGGGATCTCGTGCCGCGGGATGTCCTTGTCGTGGTTGCGCTTCACCAGGTCCAGCGCGTGCTGAATCACCGTGAGCGTCTTCAGACCGAGGAAGTCGAACTTCACCAGGCCGGCCGCTTCCACCTCGTCCTTGGCGAACTGGGTGATGAGCGTCTTCTCACCCGGCGGCTGGTAGACGGGCACGAACTCCCACAGCGGCTTGTCGGCAATCACCACGCCCGCGGCGTGCATGCCGGGCTGGCGGTGCAGGCCCTCCAGCGCGAGCGCGATTTCGAGCACGTCCTTCGTGGTGACGGGCTTGCCTTCCACCTCACCGATGTTGGAGGGCGTCTCCATCATCTCCTTGAGGCGAGGCTCCATCTCGATGGCCTCCTTCAAGGTGATGTTGAGCACCTCCGGGACCAGCTTCGCGATGCGGTCACCTTCACTGAAGGGCAGCGCGAACACGCGGCACACGTCGCGCAGCACGCTCTTCGCCTTCAACGAACCGAAGGTGATGATCTGCCCCACGTTCATCTCGCCGTACTTGCGGCCGACGTACTGGATGACCTCGTCCCGGCGGTCCTGACAGAAGTCGATATCGAAGTCGGGCATCGACACGCGTTCCGGGTTGAGGAAGCGCTCGAACAGGAGGTTGTACGGGATGGGGTCCACGTCGGTGATGCGCAGCGCGTAGGCGACGAGGCTGCCGGCGCCGGAGCCACGGCCGGGGCCCACGGGGATGTTCATCTTCTTCGCCCAGTTGATGAAGTCCTGGACGATGAGGAAGTAGCCGCAGAACCCCATCTTCTGGATGACGCCAATCTCCAGCGCCAGCCGCGCCTGGTACTGCTCGCGGTCGATGGGATAGGTGACAGTGGCCGCCAGCTCCTTGAAGCGCTCGCGCAGGCCCTCATACGCCAGCTCCGCCATGTAGCTGTCCGGCGTGTGGCTGTCGGGCACCTTGAAGGTGGGCAGCATGGGCTTGCCCAGCTTGAGCTCCAGGTTGCACTGCTCGGCGATGCGCTGGGTGTTGTGGACCGCCTCGGGCGTGTCCTTGAAGAACTCCAGCATCTCCGTGGGACTGGTGACGTAGAGCTTGTCCGTGGAGTGCTTCATGCGCTTGCCATCCGCCAGCGTCTTGCCGCTGGCGATGCACATGAGCAGCTCGTGGGCGCGCGCGTCCTCGCGCTTGATGTAGTGCGCGTCCGCGGTGGCGCACAGCGGGATGTCCAGGTCGCGCGAGAGCTGCTTGAGGTTCTCGTTCGCCTTGTCCTGCTCCGGCATCCCGTTGGACTGCACCTCCAGGAAGAAGTGCCCCGGGTCGAAGATGTCCTTGTACTCCTGCGCCGCGCGCCGGGCGTGGTCCATGTCGCCGCGGAAGCACGCGCTGGTGACTTCACCCCCCAGGCACGCGGTGAGCGCGAACAGGCCCTTGCTGTGCTCGGCGAGCACCTTCTTGTCGATGCGCGGGTGGTAATAGAACCCGTGCATGTACGCCGTGGAGGAGAGGTAGCGCAGGTTGGCGTAGCCCTCCGCGTTCTTCGCCACCAGGATGAGGTGGTGGGAGACCTTCTCGGAGCGGTCCTCACGCCCCTTCGGTCCGGCGACGTAGGCCTCCATGCCCAGAATCGGCTTGATGCCGGCGTCCTTCGCCTTCTTGTAGAAGTCGATGGCGCCGAACATGTTGCCGTGGTCCGTCACGGCGACGCTGCTCATCCCCTTCTCCTTCACCGTCTTGATGAGGTCCTTCATCCGGATCGCCCCATCGAGGAGCGAGTAGAGGGTGTGCAGGTGGAGGTGGGTAAAGGACATAAGCGCGTTCCGCTCCTGGAGGCCGGGGTGCCGCCGAACACTAGGGCCGTGCTCCCCTGCTCGCCAGTCCAGTGTTGCCCCTGGCGGAGAAGCGCGGGCGAGGCCGGAAAATCGGCCTCTTGCGGCGTTCCGCCACGAGCGGAAGCCCTGGACGGAAGGCTAACGGCCCGCCCTTCCCACCGCCCGTCTCCGTGGAAGTCACGATGCGTCCAAGCCTCGGGCGCCGGGACGTGGCCCCTGGCCCGGTGAGCGTACGGGCGGCTTCATACTTCTTCACGCCTCGTACAAATCCCAGCAACGGCGGGCCGGCACATTGCCCACCGTCGCCGCGAGTGGTGGCGACTTCACGTGGAGCCGTCCGCGCTCCACCCAGGAGAGAGCCATGATGAAGAGGTTCGCCGTGGTCGGTTCCGCGATGCTCGCCGTCGCGCTGCTCAGCGGCTTCGCGCTGCGGGGAGGCCCCCGCTGGGGCAAGGACCCGGAGCGCGTGAAGCAACTGGTGACGTGGAAGCTCGACGACAAGCTGGACACGCTGGACGCCACCGAGTCCCAGCGCCAGTCCATCCACGCGGTGAAGGACCGCCTGTTCTCCGACGGGGTGCAGCTGATGCAGGAGCACCGCGCGGTGCGCGAGGAGGCCTTCCAACAGCTCGCGTCGGACACGCCGGACCGGCAGAAGCTCCACGCACTGGTGGACGCGCGCATCGAGGCCATGCGCGCCTTCGCTCACCAGGCGACAGACGCCGCCCTGGAGGTCCACGGCACGCTGACGCCGCAGCAGCGCAAGGAGCTGGCCGAACAGTTCCGCGAACACGTAGGACCGTAGTCCACGCGCACGCCACCGTGGCGTCAGGACAGGTGGGGTGTGTGCTTGCGGGAAAGGGTGGGCGGGGCGGCGGAGCACGGCTAGTTTAGGTGCGTGAATTACACCGACTACGCAAAGCGGATCCGCGCCCACGCTCAGGTCGCGGACGTCTCCGAATACGGCCGCGTGACGGAAGGGGACCAGGACTACCCCCTCTTCCGGCTCGTCGTCCCGGGAGAGCGTTGGCTGGTCATCACCTCCGGTTTCCACGGGGAGGAACCCGCCGGTCCCCTCACCCTGGCCGAGCACTTCCCGGCGGTGGCGGCGTACGCGGTGGAGCGCGGCGTGGGGCTGCGCGTCTACCCCTGCATCAACCCGTCCGGCTTCGAGGCGGGTACCCGGTACAACCGCAGCGGCGAGAAGCCCAACAACGACTTCCTCCGCTACGAAGTCGCCCCCGGGGAGTGGGTGGGCGAGCTGAACGTCGCGCGGCCCATCCTCCGCTGGGCGCTGTATGACGGCGGCCCCAAGGAGACGCGCGCGATACGCAGCGAGCTGGCGCGCTATGCCGCTCCGGCCGCCGCGCTCGACATCCACCAGGATGACTACCTGGGCGGCGCGTCGACGTACGCGTACACCTTCGGAGACAAGGCCGCCTACCGCCCGCTGGTGGAGGCCAGCGCGAAGCACGTCGCGGTGGTGCGCAGCCAGAAGGTGGACGACCACAGCGTCACCGACGCGGACGGCCTCATCGAGTACCACGACGGCAGCGTCACCGACTGGTACTCACGCCAGGGCGTGCCCTACACGGCCGCGCTGGAGACGACGACGCCGACACCACGTGACATCTGCGACGCCGTGAATCTCATCTGGATTCGCGGCTTCATCGACCTGGTGGCGCGCGGCGGCTGACGGCGGCGCACCGGGCGAAGCGGCCGGCTACGGCGACCGCGCGTTGCCCACCCGCCGCGACCACAGCGTGAGGAGGTTGCGGACCACCGCGCCCTCGGGGACCTCCGCGCCGTCTGGCACGTCCACCTGGAGACCGCGCGCGGCCAGCGGGGGGAAGGGGCTGTCCTCGCCGGGTGACGTCAGCGGCACGGAGGCATCCGCGGGGCGGAAGCCGAAGGCCAGCGCGCGCTGCTGCACCGGCCGGCTGTGCAGATAGCGCAGCCACTCCAGCGCGGCCTCACGCTGGCGGGGCAGCACCCAGTCCCCTTCCAGCACCGCCGCCGGATGGTCGCTCCAGGACGTGAGCGTCGGATACAGGACCTTCAGCGCCCCCCAGTTCCCCGGCGGCTGGGAGAGCTGGGCGATGGCCAGGTTCTCGTACACCACGGCGATGTCGTAGCGGGCCGGGCCGAAGCGGACCATGTCCGCCATCAGCGCGCCCGTGGACTGCTCGAAGCGGCCCGTGCCCCGCTCCAACTGGCTCAGCCACGTCTGGAACCGCGGCTCCAGCAGGTCGGCCACCGTCAGTCCGCTCTGCTTGCCGTAGAACTCCAGCGACGCCAGCAGCAGCGCCTGGAGCCCGGAGTTGGAGCGCGTGGGGTCCGTGTGGCCCAGCTTCACGAAGCCCCACTCCGGCTGGCCGCCCACCGCGGGCCAGCCCTGGTCGCTGGCCACCGCGTCGTGGATGACCTTCCAGGACACCGCGCCCCCACCACTGGCGCGCTGGAGCACCTCCGCCCGGTCCTCCCACGCCACGAAGACGAGCGGCGTCTTCACCAACGGCCGCGGCGCCGCTTCGCCCTCCGAGGCGAACAGCGGCTCGCGCGTGGCGTCCGTGGCCCAGTCCGACTCCAGCATCCGCAGCACCGCGCTGTCGGCGGGGCTCCACACGGTGGGCCGCTCACGGCCTTCGAGGATGGCCTGCGCGGCCTCCAGTGAGCCCCGGCCCACCAGGTTCACCCGGATGAGCGGATGCGCCTTCTGGAAGTCCGCCGCCGCCTCCTCCACCCACGCCTTCTTCTCCGAGCTGTAGAGGAACGTGATTTCCGTCCGCACCGCGCGGGTGGACACGGGCGCCTGCGCCGCGGGACGTGCCTCCCCCGCGCCGCGCTCCGCGGCGCGCCGCGAGGACAGGTAGAGGGCCCCACCCAACGCCGTGAGCACCCCGATGATGATGAGGACCGCGGGCTTCATGTACCGGCTCGCCCTTCTGGGAACGGGTGCTCTGCGCCTGAGCAGTCTTGTAGGCAACCTCCGCGACGCCGTACAGGGGCGGCACGTCCGCCTCGGAATCCGGGCCTGGCCCCGAAGCGTCCGATTTCGCACGTTTGTTTGAACACAAATGACATGTCAGAATGGGCGGATGACGGCAATCATTCGGCAGCTCGTGCTCGCGGGCCTGGGCACGGCGCTGAGCGCGTGCGCGACCAGGCCCGCTCCTCCGGTGGAGCATTATTCGCTCGGCATGTCCCGAGCGGACTACCGGGACTACAAGAAGGCGAAGGCGGACCCCTGTGCGTCCTCGGAGCCGCGGTGGCTGGCGGACGAGCTGACGACGGTGAATGGAACGATGGCCCGCTTCCTCCGGGAGACGGAGAACCTCTCCAAGCTGGACGCGCCGGACCACGCCCAGCAAATGGCGATGATGCGGGAGGCCACCGAGTCCCTTCCTCCCCTCATGGAGGTGCACCGCTACACGCTCAACCGGCTGAAGGAGTGCGGCTTCCGCAACACCGGGGCCTTCCCGGAGATTGCCCGTCGGGGCCACGAGCTGCTGACGGAGGTGGATGCCCGGCTGGAAGAAGGGCCCAAGGTGCTGGCGGAGGTGGCGCTGAAGAATGCCCGCCGGCAGTGGCGCGCGGAGACGCCCGAGCGGGAGGAGGCCGCCCGCCGCACGTGGTGCCCGCCCAATCCCCAGGTGGGGCAGCCGGACCTGTACTACGCCCGGCAGGAGGTGGACGGCCGCAAGCTGTGGCGCTTCTGCGACGGCCACGTGGTGGAGCAGCGCGCCGAGGGTGAGCCCGTGCTCGTGCAGCCCGACAACCTGACGTCGCGCATGCGCCGGCGCATCAAACCCCAGTCCTACCTGGAAGCCGCGCGCGACTACCCGACGGCGGAGATGGACCGTCAGCCCGACAGCGTCTCCTCCTCGGGCCAGGGCGCCGCCAAGAAGTCGTCCGCGCCCGTCGGCAACGGCGGCCCGGGCTAGCCCACCGTTTCCCCTGGAGCGCGTGGGGCCCGCCCACGCGCGCCCAGCAGCCAGCGACGCCGGCGCTTCACGCCTGCAGCCGAGCCAACCGGCTGGCCAGGTGCGCGTCCTTCGCGGCATCGACGGACTGCGCCCAGGTGGCCAACGAGCCACCGCTGGAGGACAGCTGCTCCTCCACGTGCGGCCGCAGATGCGTCCACCGCTTGCTCCACCCTTCCTCAGAAGGCGCGCCCGCCTGACCGGGGCGTTCCGCCAGCAGCATGCCCATGCGCAGCGCCAGCTCGGGCTGCCCCAGCGCCGACGCCTGCCGGGCCACGGTCGTCGCGGCGGGGACGGCGTCCGGCGCGGCGAGCCACACCTCGGCCGCGCGGGTGAATGCAGCCACGTCCAGTTCGCCCAGCAACGCCAGCGCGTGCCGCAGCGGGAGCCGGCCATCCTTCCTGGGAGCGACGACGCGCTCCATCAGCGCGGTGAAGGTGCCCGCCAGCTCCGCGTGGGCCGCGGGGTCCACGCCGCCCAGGGCCCGCAGCGCGCGCTTCGCACGCCGGGCCCGCGACGTCACCTCCCAGCTCCGCCACCCCAGCCGAGCCCGGAGCGCGGCCAGGGCCTCGGCGGCGGCCTTCAGCGCCTCGGGTGTGGGCGTGGCCGCGGGCACGCGACGGGGCAACTCCGCCTTCTTCGGCGCGGACGGCGGCGCGGGCGCGGCCTCGGGGGCGCCGCCCTCCGTCACCTCGCGGTACCCCTCGCGCAGCTTCTCAGCGACCTTCTTCTCGTATTCCTTCCGGGCGCCGGCTTCGTCCGCGAAAGCCTTCTCCCGCCGCTGACCGGCGGTGCCGATGCGGCCGAAGGTGACGATGAAGGTGTTGCCCTTGAACTCCGGCTCCCAGAACTTGGAGCTGGAGCCTTCCACGAACTCGAACCTTCGCATGCCTCAGAGCATACGCGACGCCGTGCCCTGATGCTCCGCCTTCATCTCGCGGAGCCCTTCTTCACGGGAGCGGCGGCCCTCGTACCCCAGCTCCCGGCGGGCCTTGTCGTCCCGCACCGTCACCTCGCGCCCCATGAGCAGCACCTCGGTGCGGGTGAGCGGAGGCCTGCCGCCCAGGCCGAAGGTGCCCCACAGCAAGTCCCCCACCGTGGCCACCGTCGCGGCCACGCCATATGGCAGGGTGCGCTCGCCCGCGTCCACGCCCTGCGTCGCGAGCATGGCGGTGATGAAGCCTCGGAACTCCACGGGTTCCCCGTCGGTGAGGAAATAGGCCTCGCCGCCGCGGCCCTTCTCCGCCGCCAGCAGCATGCCCTCCACGCAGTTGGCCACGTGGCAGGTGGACGTCAGGTAACGGCCGCCGCCGAACCACCGGAAGCGCCCGGTCCGCACCGCCTCCTGGAACTGCGGCAGCAGCGACGTGTCACCGGCGCCCCAGATGAAGCGGGGACGCACCGCCACGGTGGCGAAATCCGGGGCATTCACGCTGAGCACCCGGCGCTCCGCCTCGCCCTTGGTGGAGGGGTAGTCGCCAATGGGGCGCTCGGGCAGGGGCATCGTCTCATCCACCCGCTCCAGGGGCGAGCCATCCGCCAGCACCGCCTCCGTGCTGACGTGGACCAACCGCTTGACGCCCGCGGCGCGCGCCGCCTCCAGCACCCGCTCCGTGCCGCGCACGTTCGTCTCGTAGAACTCGCTGCGCGCGCCCCAGCCCTTCACCACCGCGGCGCAATGAAAGACGGTGTCACAGCCCTCCATGCCCGCCTTCAGCTTCTCCACGTCCGACAGGTCGCCCTCGAAGGGCTCGGCGCCGGCCTCCGTCACCGAGGCCAGCGCCGCGGCGGAGCGCGCCAGGGCCCGAGCGGGCGTCCCGCGCACCTTCAGCGCGGTGAGGAGGTGCCTTCCCACGAAGCCTGAACCACCGGTGACGAATGCCCGCATTGCCCGCACGCTCCTGGGAAGGACTGCTCGCGCTCCTAGCACTCCCGCGCCGGGCCCGATAGAGCGCCCGGCCCGGTTCAGAACATGTCGCGCAGGGAGGGCGGCGGCCCGGCGAAGAGACTGTTCGCCGCGCGCACCGAGGCATCATCGCCCTCCAGCGCGCCCATGGCCCGCAGCGACTCCGCGGACAGGTGACCGGTGTACAGCGGCGCCAACTGCCGCACGTGCAGCCGCAGACCTCCGTCGCCGCCACGGCGGACGCGCGCCTGACCGTCCGAGACCTCCAACACGAAGCGGCCCTGGTTCTCCGGAAAGAGGTCGTCCTCGACGTCCAGATGGAGGGTACCCGTGAGCCCCTCCGGCCAGCCGCGTGCCTCCAGCGCGGAGGCCACGTCCAGAACCCGCACCATCCAGTGCATGTACAGCTTCACCGAGTACGTCTGCTCGCGCAGCAGCAGGAGCAGCGGATCGTCCACGCCGCCGTACCAGAAGGCGTCCGTGGCCAGGGAGCGGTGGTCCCCCAGGAAGCTCAGAATCCTCCGCGCCGCCGCGGGCGTATGGGCCACGACGTCAGCGAGGAACAGCTCCTGCTTGAAGTCCTTGAGCGGCCGGCGGATGACGTAGAGGTAGCCCTCCACACCGGCGCGGCCCTCCACCAGGTAGCCATGTGCCACCTCGCCACGCATGTTGCGGACGCGGCCCCATGAGAAGTCCCCACGGTCCAGCCAGCCCGGCCGGTGACGCGCGTGGCGCTGGTAGCTCAGGACGATGGCCTGCGTGTCCTTCTCCTCGATGGGCCGGAGCGACAACGTCCGCTCACTGAAGTCCAGCGATGGGACCTGGATGCGAATCTCCTGCCGCGTGCCCGCGTGCTCGTAACCCACGCGCCGGTAGAGCGGCTGCGTCGCGGGATAGAGCACCGACAGCGGGGCGCCCGTCGCGCGGGCCTCGCGCAGCAGGTGCTGCATCAGTCGCGTGGCGGTGCCGCGCCCCCGGTGGACGGGAGACACGCCCACGCCGCCCACGCCGATGACGGGCACGCTTCGCCCGCCGTACCACTGCCCCATGCGGATGAGCACGAGCGTGGCCGCCACCTCGCCGCCCTCGCGCAACAACCGCAGGTCCGGCCGCGACGCCCGCTGCACCCAGGCGGCGCTGTCGGCGGGGGACATGGCATACGACTGCATCATGATGTCCGCGACGGCGGCCATCTCACGTTCGTCTCGCGGCGGTCCGAAGTCGCCAGGCTGCGTCTCCACGCGCATCTCCGTTCACCGATGGCGCACGCAGGCGCCTCTCGGCCGCCCACATTCTCACGACGGCCCGGCCTGCCTGTCGAGCCACAATCCACGGCCAGGCAGGCCCGTGCGCCCGCGTCCGGACAGCAGGTGCGCCGTGAGGCTGCTCCTCCCGCGCCCGGCGAACCGGCCCACCGCTTCCACACGACGCACGTGGCGGCCTCGTCACCCGAAGGCGACACGGCTGGTATCCTCGCCGCCATGAAGCGCCCTACCGAGCCCGACGCCCCCGTGATGCCGTCGCTGCTCGTCTTCGCCGTCGCGGTGCTCCTCTTCGGCTCCCCCCTGCGCCGGCTCTGGCTGGCGGAGGGCGCGCCGGGGTACCTGCCCTTCGCGGTGTGGCTGGGCGTCATCCTCCTGGGCGGCTGGGCGGCGCGCCGGAGTCGTGGCCCATGACGCTCGAGCTCGGCTCGCTCGTCGCCGCGTCCGTCGCCTACCTGCTGGTGCTCTTCCTGGTGGCCTATGCGGCGGAGCGAGGCGCCATCCCCGCGCGCATCACCCAGCATCCGCTCGTCTACGCGCTGGCCCTGGGCGTGTACGCCACGTCGTGGTCCTACTTCGGCAGCGTGGGCTACGCGGCCCGGCATGGCTTCCGCTACCTGGGCATCTACCTGGGCGTCACCCTGGCGTGCCTGCTGATTCCCGTGCTGTGGCGCCCGCTGCTGCGCCTGTCCCGCGAGCTGCAACTCACCTCGCTGGCGGACGTGCTGGCCTTCCGCTACCCGGGGCAGTCCACCGGCACGGCGGTGACGCTGTTCCTGCTGGCGGGCAGCCTGCCCTATCTGGCGCTCCAGGTGCGGGCCGTCGTGGAGTCCGCGCGCGTGCTCAGTCCCTCCGCGTCTCCCACGCTGGTGGGCCTCGGCTTCTGCGCGGTCCTCACCGTCTTCTCCGTCCTCTTCGGCGCACGGCACCTCACCCCGCGCGAGCGGCACGAAGGCCTGATGCTGGCCATCGCCTTCGAGTCCGCGGTGAAGCTCGTCGCCCTGGTGGCCGTGGGCGTCTGGGCGGTCTCCAACGTGTTCGGCGGCGTGGACGGGCTGCTGGCCTGGGTGGACGCGCATCCAGAGGCCATCGAAGGGCTCCAGCGCCCGGCGCGGGATGCCTCCTGGTCACCGCTGCTGGTGCTCTCTTGCGCGGCCGCGTTCCTCACGCCTCGCAGCTACCACGTGGCCTTCACCGAGGCCCCGGAGCGAGAGGGACTGGCCACCGCCACCTGGGCCTTCCCGCTCCTGTTGCTGGTGATGAACCTGGTGGTCCCCGTGGTGCTCTGGAGCGGCGAGGCGCTGGGGCTGCCCTGGCCCGCGGACTTCCACGTGCTGGCGGTGCCCGCGTCGCGCGGCGCCACGTGGTTGGCGCTGGGCGCGTTCCTGGGCGGCGTCTCCGCGGCCAGCGCCATGGTCATCGTCACCACGCTGGCCCTGGCGCCCATGTGCCTCACGCACCTGGTGCTGCCGCTGGGCTACGCACGCGGGCAGCCGCATCTCTACGGCTGGCTGCTGTGGGCGCGCCGGCTGCTCATCGGCATCATCATCCTGGCCGGCTACGGCTTCCACTGGCTGCTGAACATCCGCGGCACGGGGCTGGTGGACCTGGGGCTGGTGTCCTTCGTCGCGGTGGCGCAGTTCATCCCGGGCGTGCTGGGGCTGCTGTTCTGGAAGCGAGGCACGCGCGCCGGGCTGCTGACGGGCCTGGCGGTGGGCGCCAGCCTGTGGTTCCTGACGCTGGTGGTGCCCCTGTGGGCGTCGCCGGGCGTCGTCGCGTGGACGCACCGCATGGCGGCGCTGCTCGGGTTCTCCGACAGTGAGCCCTGGGGCTTCGCCACCTTCGCATCGCTCACGCTCAACGGGCTGGCCTTCATCGGCGTGTCGCTGGCGACGCGCCAGTCCGCCGAGGAAGCGGAGGCCGCGCGGGCCTGCACACGCGAGGAGGCCGCGCCCGCCGCGGGTGGCGTGGTGGCGGGCTCGCCCGACGAGTTCCGTCGCAAGCTGGCCCCGCTGCTGGGTGAGGAGGCCGCGACGGCGGAGGTGGACCGGGCGCTGAAGTCCCTGTCGCTGCCGCAGGACGAGCGCCGGCCCTCCGAGCTGCGCCGCCTGCGCGACGGCGTGGAGCGAAACCTGTCGGGCCTGCTGGGCCCCGTGCTCGCGCGGATGACGGTGGAGGAGGCGCTGCGGCTGGAGCCCGGCGCGCGCACGGCCCTGGCCGAACAACTCCGCTTCGTCGAGGAGCGCCTTCGCGACGCGAGGGGACTGCAAGGCCCGGTGCCCGCACTGGAGGCCGTGCGCCGCTACCTGCGCCGCATCCTGGAGGACCTTCCGGTGGGCGTCTGCGCCGTGGGGCCGGATGGTGAGGTCGTCATCTGGAACGCGACGCTCGAGCAGCTCTCCGGCGTGCCAGTGGACACAGTGCGTGGCCATCCCCTGGAGGCCCTGCCCGCGCCCTGGGGCCCGCTGCTGTCCGGTTTCGCCAGCGGTGTGGACGGAGACACGGAGACGCGTGTCACCGTGGCGGCCGTCGAGCGCATCCTCCGGCTGCACCGCTCGCGGCTCTCTCCCGCGGAGCAGGGCACGGGCACGTCCGAGGGCATGGCCCTCCTGGTGGAGGACTTCACGGCACGAAAGGCCGTTGACGCGCGCATGGCGCATCAGGACCGGCTGGCCTCGCTGGGGCGCGTGGCCGCGGGCGTGGCCCATGAGATTGGCAACCCGCTGACGGCCATCGCCAGCCTGACGCAGAACCTCAAGTACGAGCTGGAGGACCCGGCGGCGGTGCAGGAGCGCGCGGGGCTCATCCTCCAGCAGTGCCGACGCATCGACGCCATCGTCCGGACGCTGGTGGGCTTCAGCCACGAAGGCACGGTGGGCGGACAGGCGCGGCCCTTCACGCGCGTCGCCGTGGCGCCACTGCTGAGCGAAGCCGTGCAACTGGCGCGGCTGGCGCGCAAGCAGCATGGGGTGAGCTTCGAGCATCGCTGTCCAGAGGGCCTGGAGGTGCAAGGCGACGCGCAGCGGCTGGAGCAGGTGCTCGTCAACCTGCTGACCAACGCGATGGACGCCTCACCCGAGCACGGCGTGGTGGAGCTGGAAGCGGACACCGACGGTGGCGCGGTGCGCCTGCGCGTCATGGACCGGGGACACGGGATTCCCACCGAGCTGGCGCAGCGCGTGTTCGAGCCCTTCTTCACCACGAAGGGCCCCGGCGAGGGAACGGGCCTGGGCCTGGCGCTCGCGGCGGGCATCGTCCGAGAGCACGGTGGAACGATGCAGGTGGACAAGCGGCAGGGGGGAGGGACTAGCGTCGTGGTGAGCCTTCCGGAGCCACGCCGGATGGAAGCCAGCGTGAACCCCGAGCGGGAGTCCCCGGCATGAGCCGCATCCTGGTCATCGAAGACGAGCCCATCATCCGCACGGAGCTGCGCCGGCTGCTCGTGCGCGCGGGGCATGACGTGTCCGAGGCGGGCTCGGTCCAGGAGGCGTCGAGCGACTACCCGTTGGACTCGTTCGACCTGGTGCTGTCGGACCTGCGCCTGCCGGGCGCCCCGGGGACGGACATCATCTCCATGTGTCCGGGTGTGCCGGTGCTCATCATGACCAGCTACGCCACCGTGAAGTCGGCGGTGGACGCGATGAAGCTGGGCGCGGTGGACTACATCGCCAAGCCCTTCGACCACGACGAGCTGCTGATGCAGGTGGAGCGGGTGCTGCGCGAAGGCCTGCTGACGCGGCAGAACGCGGCGCTCAAGCGCGAGGTGGAGCAGGCCCACCCCGTCAGCGGCATGGTGGGCAACAGCGCCGCGATGCGCGAGGTCTTCGAGCGCGTCCGCAAGGTGGCGCCCTCCCCCGCCACCGTGCTGGTGCTGGGCGAATCCGGCACGGGCAAGGAGCTGGTGGCGCGGGCCCTCCACGCCCAGAGCCCCCGGGCGGACGGGCCGCTGGTGGCGGTGAACTGCGCGGCCATTCCCGAAGGCCTGCTGGAGAGCGAGCTGTTCGGCCACGAGAAGGGCGCCTTCACCGGCGCGCAGGCCGCGCACCCGGGGCTCGTGGAGGCGGCGCACGGCGGCACGCTCTTCCTGGACGAGATTGGCGAGCTGCCCGCGCCCGCCCAGGCGCGCCTGTTGCGCATGCTCCAGGACGGCGAAGTGCGGCGAGTGGGCGCGACGCGGCCCCGAAAGGTGGACGTGCGCATCGTCGCGGCGACCCACCGGGACCTGCCCCGCCGGGTGCAGGAGGGGTCCTTCCGTCAGGACCTCTACTTCCGCCTGCGCGTGGTGGAGATTCGCCTGCCGCCGCTGCGGGAGCGCCCGGAGGACGTGCCCGCGCTGGCCAGACACCTGCTGGAGAAGGCCAGCCGCAAGGTCGGCCGTCCCACGGCGAGCCTGTCTCCCGAGGCCCTGGAAGCGCTCACCTCCCATCCCTGGCCGGGCAACGTGCGCGAGCTGGAGAACGCCCTGGAGCGCGCCGTCATCCTCGCGGATGGCCCGGTGGTGACAGCGGGACTCCTGGCGCTGGAGCTGCCCGACACGGCGGACAGCATCGGAGCGTCCACCGAGTCCACCGACACAAGCCCTGCCGCCGCCGAGGAAGCCAGCGGCGCCTCACCGGACTCCATGGAGGAGTACTTCCGCCGCTTCGTCATGGAGCACCAGGAGCACATGGGCGAGACGGAGCTGGCGAAGCGCCTGGGCATCAGCCGCAAGGCTTTGTGGGAGAAGCGCCAGAAGCTGGGCATCCCTCGCACGCGCGCCTGAGGCACGGCGCCCGCGCGCCTGTCCACTGCCCCCCGGTGCTGGAAGCCCGTCCGCCATGGGCGCCGCCCCGGCACGGCGGAACGCCCGCCGCGCCCCATCGCTAGGATTCCCGCCAACACACCCCAGGGGGGAACTCATGGCAGACAGCGTGCCTGTGATTGGCAGTGGGGCTGGCAATCGCGCGGGGGAAGTCGTTGGCGTCATTCCTCGCGCGGAGTACGGGCGGATGGTGGTGCTCACCACGGTCATGCCCATGGCCGTCCTCACCACGACGTGGTTCCTGCCTCCGGGATGGAACCTGCTCGGAACGGCCGCCATGCTCACCGGCTTCCTGCTGGTGTTGGGCAAGGCCATCGCGGGCGTACCGCTGGCGCTTCTCATCAGTGAGCGCAACCTGATGAGCCTCTCCCGCTTCCAGGCGCTCGTGTGGACCGTGGTGGTGATGGCGGGCTACCTGACGATGACGCTCTCCCGCGCGAAGTCAGGCGCGTCCAACGCCGTGGGGGTCGACATCCCCCAGGAACTCTGGATTGCCATGGGCATCTCCACCACGTCCCTGCTGGGCACACCGCTGGTGCTGGGCGGCAAGCGCGCGCGCAGCCCGGACGAGAAGTTGGTGCAGAACACCTCCGTCCAGCTCGCGGAGGCGACCGAGGACATCGACGCTCACCGCCAGGGCGTGCTCTACGCCAACGCGAACATGACGGACGCGCGCATGGCGGACATGTTCCAGGGAGACGAGGTGGGCAACACCGCGCACATCGACCTGGCCAAGGTGCAGATGTTCTATTTCACGCTCATCGCCGCGGTGGGCTACTTCATGGACGTGGCCATGTCGGTGGCGCGCGGGATGACCAGCGCGATGCCCGCCCTGTCGCAAGGCATGCTCGCCCTGCTGGCCATCAGCCATGGTGGATACCTGCTAGGAAAGACAGGCGACCACTCGAACTCCAAGCAGACCTGACGCCGCGCGCGAAGCGTTACGACGCAGCGCACGAAGCGTTACCGCGGTAACGCGAACGTCACCTTCGGTAACGTCCTGACGCGCCGAGCCAACCTGCAACGTCTTGAATCTCCGAGCGCGGGGCGTTGGCAGACACGTTGCTCTGTGCTGGAGCATGCGCACTGCCCCCGCACGCATGCTGTCGTTCATGGCCGCGCTCGCGGTCCTGCTGTCAGCCACTCCGTCGAGCGCATTCAAGATTCCCCTCAGCGAGGAGTCCTACCTCAACGTCGCCATCCTCCTGCAGCCGCAGCTCCAGATTGTCGACAAAGGCGCGCCGTCCGGCGGCCCCAGCTCCGACATGTTCCTGCGGCGCACGCGCCTGCTCGTCTTCGGCAACATCACCCAGAAACTGTCGTTCTTCGCCGAAACGGACCAGCCCAACTACGGCAAGAACGGCGACTGGAACGTCGCCTTCTTCATCCAGGACGCGTTCATCTCCTACGAGGTGGCGGAGAAAGTCTGGATTGACGTGGGCATGCTGCTGCCGCCGCTGACGCGCCATGTCCTCCAGGGCGCCATCGCGTTGCAGGCAGTGGACTACCACTCCAACCTGGTCCGCTGGGCACCTGGCGTGGGCAAGGTGTGGCGGGACATCGGCGTGCAGGTCCGCGGCTTCGCCGGCCCCTTGGGCTTCCGGGCCGCCATCTTCAATGGCGTCAACGGCAAGACGACCCCGGATGGCACCGTGCTCAACCCGGACGATTTGCCTCGCGTCACGGCGATGGCGCGCTGGAACTTCTTCACGCGCGAGGAGGACCTCTTCTTCCAAGGCATCTACTTCGCCTCCGAGCCGCGCTTGTCGGTGGGCATCGGCGCCGACTACCAGCCCAAAGCAGTGGCCACGGAGTCCGGTCTCCATGACTCGTTGGGCACGGCCGCGGACGTGTTCCTCGACGTGCCCCTGGCGAACGACCAGGAGTTCGTCTTCAACGCCACCCTCTTCCACTACCGCCAGGGCCTGGACAACCCACAGAGCGGCACGGGCTTCTACGCGGAGACGGGCTGGCGCTTCGGCAAGCTCCAGCCGCTCATCTCCGGCGAGTACTTCAAGGCGCGCGTGGACGGCCAGGACCTGCTCGCGCTCAAGCCCGGCTTCAACATCTGGTTCCAGAAGCACACGCTCAACCTCCGGACAGAGGTCGCCGTCGCGTGGACGGGCGACATCTCCCAGGCGCGTGCCTCCGTGACGGGCACGAGCCAGCTACAGCTCTTCTACTAACCCTCCTCCACTCCCAAGGATGCCGACGATGGCCCAGACGCAGGACGCGCTCATTCCCACGAAGGACGCCTTCAGCCGCAAAGCCCACGTGAAGAGCCTGGAGGACTACCAGCGCCTCTACCAGCGCAGCATCCAGCAGCCCGAGGCCTTCTGGGGTGAGATGGCCGAACAGCTCACCTGGTTCCACAAGCCAGACGCCATCATGGACCTGGACGCCGAACAGGTGGACTTCTCCTGGTTCGGCGGCGGCAAGCTCAACGCGGCCTACAACTGCATCGACCGGCACGCCAAGGAGCGCCCTGGCAAGGTCGCCATCATCTGGGCGAAGAACGAGCCGGGCGAATACGAATCCATCACCTACCGCGACCTCCAGCACCACGTGGGCCGCGTGGCCAACGTGCTGAAGGCGCACGGCGTGCGCAAGGGCGACCGCGTCTGCATCTACCTGCCCATGGTGCCGGAGCTCGCCTACACCATGCTCGCGTGCGCGCGCATCGGCGCGGTGCACTCCGTGGTGTTCGCCGGCTTCTCATCGGAGGCCCTGCGCGAGCGGATTCTCGACTCCGGCGCCAAGGTGCTCATCACCGCCAACGAAGGTCCGCGAGGCCCCAAGTTCGTGGCCACCAAGGCCATCGCAGACGAGGCCGTGGAGGGCCTGTCCCTGGTGGAGTCCATCCTCGTGGTGCGCCGCACGGGCAAGGATGTGCCCATGCTCGCCGGCCGCGACTACTGGCTGGACGCGGAGATGGCGAAGCACCGCGGCGTCTGTCCCGCGGAGTGGATGGACTCCGAGGACCCGCTCTTCATCCTCTATACGTCCGGCTCCACGGGGAAGCCCAAGGGCGTGCTGCACACCACGGGCGGCTACCTCGTCTACGCGGCCACCACGTTCCGCTACGTCTTCGACATCCAGCCGGAGGACGTCTACTTCTGCGCGGCGGACCTGGGCTGGGTCACCGGCCACAGCTACATCCTCTACGGGCCGCTGATGAACGGCACCACCACGGTGATGTTCGAGTCCACGCCCACCTTCCCGGACGCGGGGCGGCTGTGGCGCGTGGTGGACGACCTCAAGGCCACCATCCTCTACACCGCGCCCACCGCGCTGCGCTCGCTCATCAAGGAGGGCGACGCGTGGGTGAAGAAGTCCTCGCGCCAGTCGCTGCGCCTCCTGGGCAGCGTGGGCGAGCCCATCAACCCGGAGGTGTGGCGCTGGTACCACGACGTCGTGGGCGAAGGCCGCTGCCCGGTGGTGGACACGTGGTGGCAGACGGAGACGGGCGGCATCCTGATTGCGCCGCTGCCGGGGGCCACGCCCACCAAGCCGGGCTCCGCCACCCTGCCCTTCTTCGGCGTGGAGCCGGTGCTGGTGGACGACGAGGGCCGCGTCATCGAAGGCAACGGCGTCAGCGGCAACCTGTGCCTGGCGCGCTCGTGGCCGGGGCAGGCCCGCACGCTGTACGGCCACCACCAGCGCTTCAAGGAGACGTACTACGCGCGCTTCCCCAACCTGTACTTCACCGGTGACGGGTGCCGCCGCGACGAGGACGGGTACTACTGGATTACCGGCCGCGTGGATGACGTGCTCAACGTCTCCGGGCACCGCCTGGGCACCGCCGAGGTGGAGAGCGCGCTGGTGGCCCATGAGGCCGTCGCCGAGGCCGCGGTGGTGGGCTTCCCGCACGACCTCAAGGGCACGGGCGTGTGCGCGTTCGTCACGGTGAAGCCGGACTGGCAGGAGTCCAGCTCCGAGCAAATGGTGGGCGCGCTCAAGGAGCAGGTCCGGCATGTCATTGGCCCCATCGCCACGCCGGACCGGGTGGTGCTGGTCAACGGCCTGCCGAAGACGCGCTCCGGGAAGATTCTGCGCCGCATGCTCCGCAAGATTGCCTCGGGCGAGGTGGAGAACCTGGGTGACGCCAGCACCCTGGCGGACCCGGCGGTGCTCGACGAACTGCTCGCGAAGGCCACCCCCCCACAGGCGAAGCGCTGACCGGAGAAGAAACCACATGTCCACGAATCCGAATGAGGAAGCGCTGGAAGCACTCGCGGCGGCGCGCTGGCGCGTGGCCGGCGTGCTCACCATGACGACGCTGGTGGCGTACCTGGGCTTCATCCTCCTGGTGGCGTTCAACAAGCCGCTCATGGGGCAGCAGCTCGTCCCCGGCCTGTCCATTGGCATCCTGCTGGGCGCGCTGGTCATCGTCGCGGCCTGGGCGCTGACGGGCATCTACATGCTGTGGGCGAACGGGAAGTACGACCGCGCCCTGCACCAACTCCGCGGTGGGAAGTGAGGCAGGCATGAACCCGGCAGAAACGACGACGCAGCTCGGCCAGCCGAACGCGACGGCCATCCTGTTCTTCCTCATCTTCGTCGGCATCACCCTGGCGATTACGTACTGGGCGGCACGCAAGACGAAGACGACCTCGGAGTTCTTCGCCGCGGGCGGCGGCGTGAGCGCGGCGCAGAACGGCTTCGCGCTCGCGGGCGACTACATGAGCGCCGCCAGCTTCCTGGGCATCGCGGGCCTGGTGGCGACGTCCGGCTTCGACGGGCTCATCTACTCCGTGGGCTGGCTGGTGGGCTGGCCGGTCGTGACGTTCCTCATCGCCGAGCCCCTGCGCAACCTGGGCAAGTACACC
Organism: Myxococcus sp. NMCA1; assembly: GCF_026810205.1. Taxonomy (NCBI): domain Bacteria; kingdom Pseudomonadati; phylum Myxococcota; class Myxococcia; order Myxococcales; family Myxococcaceae; genus Myxococcus; species Myxococcus sp. NMCA1. Next base: position 7,459,667 of record NZ_CP113950.1, read on the forward strand.
TTCGCGGACGTGGTGGCCTACCGGCTGAAGCAGACCCCGGTGCGGCTGTCGGCCGCAGTGGGCACGCTCACCGTGGTCAGCTTCTATCTGATTGCGCAGATGGTGGGCGCCGGCAATCTCATCCACCTGCTGTTCGGCCTATCCTACGAGATGGCGGTCATCATCGTGGGCGCGGTGATGATTCTCTACGTGCTCTTCGGCGGGATGATTGCCACCACGTGGGTGCAGATCGTCAAGGCGGTGCTGCTGCTGGCGGGCGCCACGGGGCTCGCGGGCATGGTGCTGTCCAAGTTCGGCTTCAGCCCGCTGCGGCTCTTCAACGAGGCCGCCACCCAATACGGCGCGGAGGTGCTGGCACCTGGGAAGCTGGTGAACAACCCGCTGGAGGCCATCTCCCTGGGCGTGGCGCTGATGTTCGGCACCGCGGGCCTGCCGCACATCCTGATGCGCTTCTACACGGTGCCGGACGCAAAGGCGGCGCGCAGCAGCGTCTTCTACGCCACGGGGCTCATCGGCTACTTCTACCTGGTGACGTTCATCCTGGGCTTCGGCGCGTCCGTGCTGGTGGGCCGTCAGGCGATTACCGGCGTGGACAAGGGCGGCAACATGGCGGCGCCCATGCTCGCCGAGGTCGTGGGTGGCACGGGCTTCCTGGGCTTCATCTCCGCCGTCGCCTTCGCCACGATTCTGGCGGTGGTGGCCGGCCTGACGCTGTCCGGCGCAGCGGCGCTGTCCCATGACTTGTGGTCCAGCGTGGTGCGCAAGGGTCAGGCCCCCGAGGCGGAGCAGCTCAAGGTGGCCCGGCTGGCCAGCCTCTTCCTGGGCGTCCTGGCCATCATCCTGGGCGTGGTCTTCAAGGGGCAGAACGTGGCCTTCATGGTGGGCCTGGCCTTCGCCATCGCGGCGAGCGCCAACTTCCCGGCGCTGCTCCTGTCCATGGCCTGGAAGAAGTTCACCACGAATGGCGCGGTGGCCAGCATGCTGACGGGCGCCATCAGCTCGGTGCTCTTCATCTTCCTGTCCCCCACGGTGCAGGTGGACCTCTTGGGCAACACGTCCGCACTGTTCCCCCTGCGCAACCCGGGCGTCATCACCATTCCCCTGGCGTTCATCGTCGGCGCGGTGGTGTCGCTGCTCTTCCCCGAGCACGAGTCCGCCTCCCGTTTCGCCGAGGTGAAGCACCGGATGCACGTGGGGGTGCCCCAGCCGGCCCCCGCGGTGGCGTCGGTGGCATCGAAGCCGGCCGCGGAGCAGTCCCGCCCCGCCGCCACGGGCAGCGAAGCCAAGGCCTGAGGACGGGCATTCCCCTGGGACACGGGTCGCCTACACTGGGCCCGTGTCCAACGCCTCAGAGCAGGGCCCCACCGAGGGCCTCCGCGGTCGGTTGCACGAAATCATCTTCGAGGCGGAGACGCCCGCGGGCCGGGCATTCGACGTCGGCCTCCTGTGGGCCATCCTCTTCAGCATCATCGCGGTGATGCTGGAGAGCGTCGCCTCGGTGCGGGCCCAGTACGGGAGCGTGCTGCTCGGCGTCGAGTGGTTCTTCACGGGCCTGTTCACCCTGGAGTACCTGCTCCGGCTCTTCTCCGTCAGCAAGCCGCTGCGTTACGCCCGCAGCTTCTTCGGGCTGGTGGATTTGCTGGCGATCCTGCCCACCTTCCTGAGCGTGCTGATTCCCGGGGCGCAGTCCCTGCTGGCGATTCGAGTGCTGCGGCTGCTGCGCGTCTTCCGCGTGCTCAAGCTGACGCACCTGCTCGGCCAGGCGGAGGTGCTGCTCACCGCGCTGCGCGCCAGCCGCCCGAAAATCACCGTCTTCCTGGGTACCGTGCTGACCATCGTCGTCATCATGGGCGCGCTGATGTACGTGGTGGAGGGCCAGGAGAACGGCTTCGACAGCATCCCGCGCGCCATGTACTGGGCCATCGTCACCGTGACGACGGTCGGCTTTGGCGACATCACCCCCAAGACGGCACCTGGGCAGTTCATCGCCTCCATCCTGATGGTGATGGGCTACGGCATCATCGCGGTGCCCACGGGCATCGTCTCCGTGGAGCTGGCCGCCGCCACGCGGCACGCGGTAGACAACCGGGCGTGCCCCGCCTGTGGCCAGCAGGGGCATGACTTGGATGCGCATTTCTGCAAGCACTGCGGCCACGGGCTGTAGCAGGCGATTGAGAAAATCTGCACTGGGGGCATGGCGGACGCCTCCCAGCACTCTCGACTACCTTGAGTGGTAGCCCGCGGTGACGGGCCGCCCCGGCGGTATATGCGACCGCCAGCCGCGCCATCCTCAGCAGGCTGTTGGTGTAGCCCCACCTTCCCGAAGGGGGGATTCCCGGTGTTCAATGCAGGCCGTGGAGTCTATTTCCCTCGAAGCCGATGCCGCATCCTCGCGAGAACTCCCGAGGGTCTTCTGGGTCAACCAGGGTTTCACCTACGACAAAGAACGAGAGGGTGGCTATGTCCGTGCCCCCCAGAAGAGCTCCAGTGGTGGTGAGTTCTCGCACTGGACGAGGGTGAGTAAACTCAAGCCAGGAGATCTGCTCGTCCACTACGCCAAGAGGATCCGGGCATTGGGGCGCGTGACGGCGGAAGCCTTCGTTACGGAGAACAGCGAATGGCAGGCCGCCGTCGAGTACTTCCCCTTGAAGGCGCCCATCGATCTTGAAGTAGCATTGGCCGACTGCTTGAGGATGCTGCAGCCATCCTCAGGCCCCATCACCATCAAACGTGCGGTGAAGCAAGGATATCTGTGGGACTTCGACGTAGACGGACTCGCCCTCTTGAGGAACGTGTCACAAGAGCAGTGGCCTAGGTGGGCAGAAGTCCCTGCACAGGATCCGCGGGCACAACAGCGGATCAAGGGATTTATGGGGACGGCGAGCCCAAGTCTCTATTCAGCCCAGCCACCGCTTCACACTGACCAGGAGTCCTCCCCTGCATCTGGCTTGGACGTCGCCATCGTGACGGTCATCCAGCCGGAGCTCTTCGCAGTACTCGAAACGCTCGACATCCCCGAGTCGCAGCGGGAAAAAGACGCACGAGGGACGGTGTACTTCCGCGGCTCGCTCCGGTCTCAGATAACCAGACGGGACTATCGGCTCGTAGTGACATGTATTGGTGGTCCTGGCAACTACGACGCTTCCGCAGCGGCATATGACGTGATCGCACACCATCGACCGCGCGTGCTGATTCTCATGGGAATTGCCGCTGGAATCGAGGGCAAGGTCCAGATCGGAGACGTTGTCCTTTCTGAGCGCGTCGTTGCTTATGAGCCAGGGGCAATCGTTTCGCCTGGAGATGGAGGCGCATCAACTTTTGAGCACCGTCCTGAGATTGATCGACTCCCGCACTCGATGAATCAGGATGTCATCACCTATCGACCCGATTCTTCCCGGCTCAACGCGCGATTTCTCGACGTGGGCGGCAAGCTCCCTACAGCATCACCGGGAAAAGAGGAGGAGTACCGAAGCCGTGTCGCCTCGACTCTCACTGCGCGTGCCGCAACGATCGCTAGTGGAGAAAAGCTCTTGCGCGATCCTGCAAAACTCCGGGCTGTCAGGAGGGAGCAACACGGCAAGGTTGAAGTCGGTGAGATGGAGGCCGCAGGATTGGTTGCCGCATGCCGCCGCGCCAACATCCCCTGGCTGGTCATCAGAGGGATCTCGGACTTTGGTGACAAATTCAAGGATGACCAATTCCATCAGTTTGCCTCCCGCACCGCCGCGGTAGTGCTCGCGGATTTCCTGGCCTATGGGCTTGTCCTTCCTGAGAACGTTTTCTCAGGTAGCGCATCGGCGAAGTCTGCGATCACCCCCCAATATCCCGATGAGCAAACCCGCTATCTGGTCGGCCAGATCGAGGGGGCAAGGGCACGGAAGCAGCGCCTCCAATCCTCTGGGGCAAACACTTCCCAGGTGGAGCAAGAGATCCTAGCGCTTCGCCGCCAGCTCCGCGAGGGAGGGCAACTGCGAGCGGGTGGCTGGCTGGGCAATGGTGACCGTTACTTGTTGATTGAGCCCATTGGCCGTGGGGGCTTTGGCACCATCTGGAAAGCACTTGATCAGACGACTCAGACAGTCATTGCAATTAAGGTGCTGCATGCAAACCTGGCTGGCGATCAGGATCGGAGGGACCGGTTCTTCCGCGGAGCACGCCGAATGGATGAACTTCAGCATGCAGCCGTGGTCCGGGTCCTAGCTCAACACGGTGAAGATGGTGGATTTCACTACTTTGTCATGGAGTACGTAGCAGGGGGGAATCTCCATAAGGCAGTGCTCCAGCGTGTCGTCACGCCGGACCAGATTGTTCCCATCGTCCTCCGTATCGGAGAGGCCCTTGCACTGGCGCACTCGAAGGGGATCATCCACCGAGATGTGAAGCCTGCAAACATTCTCTTGGACGAGCAGGTACGTCCACTTCTCACCGACTTCGATCTTGTGGGTGCAGCCGACACGACGGGCGGCACCCGAACAGGCGCCTTGGGGACCCTCGTATATGCAGCACCGGAGTGCCTTGAACGCCCTCAAGACGCAGATGCGAGGGCGGACGTCTATGGACTAGGCATGACGGCCATCTTCGGTTTTCACGGAGCCGAGCTCCCCTTCCACCAACTGATGAGGAGCCCCGAACGCTTTCTTAATCAGCTCTCTTGTCCCCCGCACATCAAGGATGTCCTACGTCGCGCAACCAGCTTGGAACGCGGTGAACGCTACGCGGATGCGGGTGAGTTCATCGCTGATCTGGAACGTGCACAGAACGCTCCTTAGCGTACCCGTTCAGAGGTCTGAGGTTGGCTGAGGGGGAGTTGGGGCCCAGCCGGCGAGCAGGCTGGCGCTCGACGTGGGACAAGGAGACGTGGAAGACGGCGATGCGTGGCAGGCCCCGACGCCAAGCATACACGCATCGCGCAGTTGGAGGCGGCGGTCGCCGCGCGCGCCGCGCTCATCGAGCAGTTGCGGGCGGAACTCGCCGCTCTGCGGGCGGAAGTCGCGGAGCTGAAGTCGCGGCTGAATGCGACCAGCACCAACAGCAGCAAGCCGCCCAGCAGCGACGGCCCCGGGGTGAAGCGTAAGGCGCGCGAGGGCAAGGGGCGCAAGCGAGGCGGGAAGCCCAGGCACAAGAGGACGCGGCGAGAGCTGCTTCCCACCGAGGCGCGCGACAAAGGTGGTGCCGGTGACGCCGGGCCCCTGCGCTGGGTGCGGTGGCCCGGTGCGGGTGAAACCGGGCGCCTCGCCCGTGCTGCGGCATCAGGTGTGGGAGGTGCCGGAGGTGGTGGAGTACCAGTTGCACGCTGACTGCTGCGGCGGGTGTGGGCAGTGGCACGTGGCGCAGTTGCCCGAGGGCGTCCCGTCGGGGATGCTCGGCCCCAGGCTGGTGGCGTTGACGGCCTACCTGACGGGGGCCATGCGCCTGTCGAAGCGACTGGTGAAGTCCTTCTTCGCGGACGTGCTGCGGGTGTCGGTAGGGTTGGGGCAGGTACCGCGCCTGGAGGCCCAGATGGCCTCGGCGCTGCAAGCCCCGGTGGAGGAGGCGCACCGGCACGTGTGCGCGCAGCAGCTGGCGCATGGAGACGAGACGCCCTGGCAGCAGGAGGGCCGACTGGCCTGGCTGTGAGTGGTGGCCACCTCGCTGATGTGATGGAAGGAGCACGGGATGTCCGCAAACGAGGAGAGGCCGAAGAAGCCCAGGAGGCCGCGCCGAGAGTTCTCGCCGGAGCTCAAGGCCGGGGCGGTGAAGCTGGTGCTGGTGGAGGACAACTCCCACCTTGGGAGAGTCTATTGGAAAAGGGCGCGCTCAAGACAAGCACAACAAAGAGCTCGATGAAATTGACATTGAAAGGGAGGACCTTCCTCAGTTCATTGACGATATAGTTCAAGCAACCAAGGAGACCGAGGGAGGAGTCATTGCCTTAAGCGGCAATCAAACTGCATTCACTGCCCCTGACACTGGAACTATTGTAGTCCACGATCCAAACCACCCTGACCTGGACACCGTCTTCAGGCCGAGGCCCCCGGACACCGGCGCATCCACTCTCAAACAATACATCGAGAACTTTCAAAATCAACCGAAGCAACTGGACGCATCCGAAATTCATCCATACTGCGAAGATGCTGTCACCTGTGTGTATTCATGAGCATTCAGCCGCGATGTTCCGAAGCCGAACTTGCAGTTCTGAAGGAGATGACCGCGTACATGCGGGCCCACGTCTGGGTGGGGCGCGGTCATCCAGTCGGGCACAGCCTCGCACTTTGGCAGGATCTGGCATACACCCTTGGCGAATACACGGGCGGGATTGACGACTACATATATTCTCTGCACTCCCGGGATACGCTTGAGGCCACCATCAAAAGACTCCCAGGGCCTCACAGCGAGCTGCTGCAGAGGTTGGTCAACGAAGCCGATGAGACGTTTCGCAAGGCCACCCGAGACGATGGGGGCCGAAGCCTGTCAGAATTCCTCATGCCGAAAGCGAACAGAGGTTGGTGGTACAGCCGTCGCCCGATCATCGGCCCACTGAGTACTTATCTGGATGTGGTTGAAGCATAGCCACGAAGGATAGGAGTTTGGATCTGTGGTTTCCGTGCGTTGCGGAAGCGCGAGGCGCAGTCCCGGCGAACGCAGCCGCGAATGAGGCCTCGCTCGTAGTCGACTCTCCGATGACTCATCCGCGCGCTGTCCCTGCCCGCACCGCCCTGCCGGTGCTCATGAACGCGCGAGGATGCTCGCGTGCGGCCGCCGGGTAAGAATTCACCCCACCAGCGGACCTCGTTTCTTCCTGATTCCTTCAGGGCGGCGGGGGCGCCGCCCTCCAACTACGCAACGCGCTCCGCTTGGCCGCACGCCGCGACGAACAGCTTCGGTGACCCCGCTGCGATCCACTACCCCGGCCCATGACTGTTGGGCGGCTTCTCACTACAAGAACCGCCCACTGGCTCCTTGGGCTCATTATCCCCCTCACCTGAGCGATCCCCTCATTTCAGCGAGCTGCTCACCAGCCGCCTGCCAGCCGGCTCCGTGCGAGGTGGGGTGGTGGGAGGCAGGAGGAGAGGCCATGCTGGTACGCAAGGTGGCCATCAACGAAGAGCAGGTGCGGACGTTCCTGTCGAACTTGTTCGAGGAGGACCTGCACGCCAAGCGGGTGTTGTCGCTGTCGCACGCGACGTTGGGCGTGGTGCACGCGGCCTCCTTGTCGGTGCACGCCATTGGCCAAGCGCTGGCATGGGCACGGGGCGGCGTGCAGAAGCACGGCATCAAGCAGGTGGACCGGCTGCTGTCCAACGAAGCCGTGGACGTGTGGAAGTTGGCGGCCGCATGGGTGCCGTACGTGCTGGCCGAGCGCGACGAGGCGCTGGTGGCGCTGGACTGGACGGACTTCGACGCCGATGACCACACCAGCCTGGTGGCCAGCCTCCTCACCTCGCATGGGCGCGCCACGCCCTTGTTGTGGCTGACGCTTCAGAAGAGCGCCCTGGCGGGCAACCGGGCCCAGGCGGAGGATGAGCTGCTGCGGCGGCTCAAGGAGTGCGTGCCCGACGGGGTGAAGGTGACGGTGCTGGCGGACCGGGGCTTCGCGGACCAGCGGCTGTACGCCCTCTTGGCGCAAGCGGGCTTCGAGTACGTGGTGCGTTTTCGCAAGAACGTGCAGGTGGAGGTAGCCGGCGGCTCTCGGTGTCCGGCGGTCGAGTGGATGCCCACCAGCGGGCACGCGAAGAAGCTGACGAATGTGCACGTCACGGCGGACCGGATGCCGGTGCCGGCGGTGGTGCTGGTGCACCAGAAGGGCATGAAGGAGCCGTGGTGTCTGGCCACCAGCCTGGGCAGTGCCAGCGCGCGCCAGGTGGTGGACCTCTACTCCCGACGCTTCTCGTGTGAGTAGACGTTCCGGGACGTCAAGGATTTGAGATTCGGCATGGGGCTGTCCGCGGTGCGCGTGAAGAGTCCCGAGCGGCGCGACAGGCTGCTGCTGGTGAGCGCACTGGCTCAGGTCCTGCTGACACTGCTGGGCGCCGCAGGAGAGAGCCTTGGCATGGAGAAGGGATTGAAGGCCAACACGGCCAAGACGCGCACCTACTCACTCTTCCGTCAGGGCTGCATGTATTACCAGGCCATCCCCATGATGAGGGAGGAGCGACTGCTTCCGCTCGTCGAGCGCTTCGCCGAACTCCTTCACCGCCACCCCGTCTTCCAGGAAACTCTCGGCTTCATATGAGGGGATGGCTCAGCCCCCTCACCCACGCCACAAGCGCTCAAGGCAACCAAGACCAACACCCGAGCGACCCTTGCCCACATCATGTTCGTGCCTCTCTCCCGAACACAATCGATAGGCCCATGACATTGGCATGAGCTGCTGCGTACCGAATCCCAAAGAACTGCCCACGGCATGAGGCAGCGGCTCCCGCCGCAGGGAATGGCCCATGCGCGTCCCGTGTAAGCCCCGCGCCGACGCGATGCATGCCAACCTGTGCCAGCGCCACAACGGGGCGCTTCATCTCGGTCTCATCAGAGCCAAGGACTCGCACCGAAAGCAGCCGCCATCTGCGACTCCAGGGCAGGTCTGTTGATGCCAAGCGCACAACTCGATGAAACACCCGCCAGAAAGCAGGCCCCCGACGTTCACTCCGCACCACGCTGGGTAGGATGCGGTTCCATGCCACGCACCGCGCATAGGCCGCTGGAAGTGGATGAGGAGAAGCTCGTCCTTCAATTCCCCAGCCTGGACCGTAAGGCCGTGGGTGCTTTCTTCACGCCTGCACCGCTGGCGGAACGCACCCTCGCGCTCGCGCTCCAGCACGTAGGCGGAGGCCCCCTCACCGTCGTGGACCCCTCGTGCGGCGCGGGCGCCTTCCTCACCGCCGCTTCGCGGCTGCGGCCCGGCGTCCGGCTCTGCGGCCTCGAGTTGGACCCCGAGGTCGCCCGCCTCTGCCAGGCCCGCGTGCCCGAGGCCACCGTGCGCGCGGGAGACGCGCTGCGAGACGGACTGGAGCCCCTGCTCGCCACCACTCCGCCGGAGCACCAGGAGTTGTGGGTGGGCAACCCGCCCTACAACGGCACCTCCTCCGTGCTCAAGGACCCGAGCACCTACGCCCGGCTGCGCGCCCTGCTCCCGCTGGCCCTGATGCCCGGCACCAGCCTGCGTGACGACTTCGCCTTCTTCCTCCTGGTGGCCGCGCACCGGCTGGCCACCCGGCCCGGCGCGCTCGCCTTCATCACCCCGGCGAGCTTCCTCGACGCCTTCATGTACGCGCCGCTGCGCCAGTCGCTGCTGGAGACGCTCTCCCTGCGCGAGGTGGTGGACCTGGGCCCCGGCGCCTTCGCGGGCACGCAGGTGCGGACCTGCATCACCGTGTGGAGCTCCCTCCCGGGCCCCCACCCCGCCCCGCGCTTCGAGCGCCGGGGCATCGGAACTCACTTCACCCCCGAGCCCCCCGAGTGGCGGCTCGCGCCCACCGCGCCCGAAGCCTCCGCCCTGGACGCCCGCTGGCGACAGAGCGGAGAGCCCCTGACACGGCTCGTCCCCGTCAGCCTCCCCGGCGTGAAGACACGCTTCGACGAATTGCTGGTGGACGCGGACCCGGAGCGGCTCCTCACGCGCGTGAAGGACTTCGCGGCCACGCCGGAAGAAGCCCTGCCCGAGTTCGCGAAGGCGCACGGCCTGCCAGAGGAGTTGATGCCCAAGCTGCGCGCATTGAAGGCCGGGCCACCGCTGGAGGTGGACGCCAGCTACGTGCGGCCCTTCTATCGCTACGGCGGCGCGCGCCACCGCGGCAGCGTTCCCCCCGAGGCCCGCGCCTACTGCTACCTGGACCGGCGGCTCGTCCCCCGTGGCGACCACCGGCTGCGCGGCCCCTATGACCCGCACCTGGGCGCGGTGAAGCTGCTCTTCAACGTGCGCGAGCTGCCCCTGTCGGCAGCGCTGCTGGAGGACGAAGGCTGCGTGCATGACCACCGCCACGCGCGCTTCGCCCCGCTCTATGTGCCGCAGCGCCTGCGCGACGAGGGCCTGGGCCTCACCCGGTCCGTGAAGACACGGGACGAACTGGGCCCGCTGGTGCCCAACCTCTCTCCCCAGGGCCTGGCGTGGGCCGAACGCCTGGGCGGCCCCCTGCCCGCCTTCCAGGCACTGGTCCGATTCCTCAACGGGCCGGAAGTCCAAGGCATCTGGGCGCCCGCCTTCGGCGCCTCTCGCGTGGTGCCCGTGCCCCTCACGGAGGAGTGAGCGCTACAGGGCAGATGGCTCGCGTGCCCGCTTGCTTTCCCCAGCGGCGGGCACGAGCAACCGCTAGTGTCCATCTTCGCTCCGTAGCGCACGTCCCCAGGAGGAAGACACACTCATGAAGATTCGAGCCCTGCTCACCGCCGCCGCACTGACCGCCGCCCTCCCCGCCCTGGCGAAGGAGGCCGCGGGCACGCCGCCGCCGGCGGACAAGAAGACGCAGCCCAAGGGCCAGACGGCCAAGGCCCAGGTGAAGGACTCCGAGGGCAAGGACGTGGGCGAAATCACCCTCGAGCAGACCCAGCAAGGCGTCCTCATCAAGGGCAAGCTGAGCAACCTGCCGCCGGGCCAGCACGCCTTCCACATCCACGAGGTGGGCAAGTGCGAGGGGCCCGCCTTCACCACGGCTGGCGGCCACTTCAACCCCAGCAAGAAGGCCCACGGCCTGCTGGCGCCCAAGGGCAAGCACCAAGGCGACCTGCCCAACCTCTACGTGGCGAGCGACGGCACGGTGCAGTTCGACATCTTTTCGCAGAACGGTCTCACCCTGAAGTCGCTGTTCGACAAGGACGGCTCCGCGGTGGTGGTGCACGCCAAGGAGGACGACTACCACACCGACCCGACGGGCGACGCGGGCGGCCGCATCGCCTGCGGCGTGGTGGAGAAGTCGTAGTCCGCCCCACGCGAGAAGCAACCGGGCCTCTCCCTCGCCCTGGGAGAGGCCGCTGTCACACGTAGCCGAAGCGCCGGCGGGCGAACCACTCCGCGCCCAGCAGCGCGATGAGCGCCACCAGGTAGTACCAGCGGTCCCACAGCGGCTGGTCCCTGGCGCGGCCCACCTCCACCACCGGCGGATCCAACAGCGGCACATCCGGAAGGCCGTCCTGCGGCAGCTTGTACGACTTGCCGCCCGTCTCCTTCGCGAGCTGCGCCATCAACTCCGGCCGCACGGACGCGTCCGACAACTCGGGCCCCACGGCGCGCACGGCCACCGCGTCCTCGCCCTTGCCCAGGTCCGTCTCGCCCTTCTTCGCGGAGGCCAGCAGCTTGTAGGGCCCGGGCGCGGGGGGCTCGAACTCCAGCCGCACCACGCCGTCCGTCCCCGTGGTGCCCGTCTGCACCGCCACCGGCTTCTGCGTGGCGACGGAGAAGAGCTCCACCCGCACCTGCGCGTCCTGCGCCGGCTGGTAGTCCGCCATCCGCGCCTGCACCACCACACCCACGGGCCGGCCCGGCTCCACGGACGGCGGGTCCGCCGTCACCTTCAGGGTCGTCAGGTCCGGGTCTCTCACCAGCCACCGGAGCGCATTGCCCCAAAAGCGGTCATACGCGCGGCTGGGCGAGCCATCCTTGTGCGCCGCGAAGGCCCAGTACCAGGAGGCGTCCGTGGCCATCACCAGCGAGCGGCCGCGGCCGTAGTCCCACACGGCCACCAGCGGCGCGTTCTTCCCGCCCACTGTCTGGTGCGGGTGGTCCAGCAGCACCGTGGCCCCCGGACGCGCCTGCGTCATGTTGGCGCCAGGGATGGGCGGCAGCTCCGCCCACGCGGCCTCCGTGCTGGCGGCGCCCATGCCAATGCCCGTCACCGGGTGGCGCAGGCCCTCGGGCGTCAGACGCGGCTTGAAGGCGTCCAGGTTGGCGGGGCCCGCGGCCGCCACCGGCAGCGCCTCCATCAGCGTGGGCATGGTGGCGCGGCCTTCGCCCAGCACACTGTCGCCGCCAATCATCACGAAGGCGCCGCCGTTGTGGACGTAGCGCTCCAGGTTGCGCTCGTACTCGGCGATGGAGAGCGACGGGTCCGAGTGCCCGAAGTTCTGGAAGATGACGACGTCGAAGGTGTCCAGCTTCGTGTCGAAAATCTCCTCCATGGGGAACGGGATGAGGGACAGCTCGCGCTGGTCGTTCACCACGCCCGGGTCGTCCGACAGCGTGCGCAGGATGTAGAAGGACACCAGGTCCACGTTGGCGTCCTGGCGCAAGAGGCCACGCAGGTAGCGCTCGTCCCAGGAGGGCCGTCCCACCACCAGCAGCACGCGCACGCGGTCCCGAATCACCTTCAGCGTGAAGGAGCGCGTGTTGTTGTCCGCCACGGCCTCGCCCGGGAAGGTGGGCACCGTCACCGTGTAGACGAAGCGCCCCGTCTGGTCCGGGGTGAAGGTGAAGGCCACGGGCTTCACGTCGTCCGCGGACTCCATCCGCACCACCTTGCTGGCGACCGTCTTGCCTTCCTGGCTGAGCACCACGGGGATGTCCTGCCCCGCGAAGCCGCGGCCGTGAATCTCCACCTCCACGGTGAGCGAGTTGCGCACGAAGGCGAAGTCATCCACCTTCAGCCCCTCCACGGCGACGTCCTTCAGCGTCTCCTGCCCCACGGTGAAGGTGGAGACGGGGACGTTCAGGTCCGCCAGCGCCGCGCGCGCCCGGCCCACCACGCCCGCCTTGAGCTCGGTGTTGTCCGCGCCGTCGCTGAAGAGCAGCACCCCGGACAGCTTGCGCGAGCCCTGCCCCGCCCCCGCCGCGGCACGCACCGCCGCGAGCAGGTCCGTGGTGCCCGCGCGCGCGGGCGTCTTCAGCGCCTCAGGCGTCACTGGCGCCAGCTCCGGGTCGAAGCCATACAGCTCCACCGTGAAGCGGTCCTGCAGCTCCGCCAGGCGCGGCGCCGCCCGTTCCAGGAAGTCGGCCACTTCTTCGGAGCGCGTGCGTCCGCCCACCTCCGCGGGGAAGCTCATGGACGCGGAGCGGTCCACCAGCACCGCGACGCGGTTCTTCATGCGCGCCACCTGCAGGTGACGGATGCCGGGCTCCAGCAGGAAGAAGAGCGCGGCCAGGCCGGCTCCGACGCGCAGGGCCCAGAGCAGGACCCGGCGCCCGCGCGAGGGCTCACGGCGCACGCCCCAGGCGGCCAGCGCCACGCCCAGCACCAGCCCCAGGGCGAGCAGGACCAACGCCCACGGTGGCAATGGCGAGAGGGTGACGAGCTTCCAGGCGTTGAACGTGGGGGAATTCATCCAGGCTTTCGGCGGAGGGCCGGTGCTTCAGCGCCGCTTGTTGAGGATGAGCGGCAGGTGGACGGCATCGTCCTTGTAGTCCAGGCAGAGGGCATACATGCAGACGTTGATGCCCAGCCGTACCGCCAGCTCGCGCTGGGGCTCGCCACCCGGCGAGACGTCGAACTCGTAGTCACCCGACTCGTTGCGGCTCCACGCCCCGGCCAGGTCGTTCTGCGAGTACAGCACCGCGGCGCGCTTACCCAGGTTGCAGCCCATCAACTGGGGCTTGTTGAGCACCCGCCCGGGCGCCGCGTCCAGCAGGAAGAAGGACTTGAACACCACGTGCTTCGACGGCACCTCGGCCAGCGGGCTCTGCGGCAGCACCCGCGCCATCTCCCGGCGGAAGGACGCATCGAAGCCGGCGCCGTCGCTGGCGTCGTTGGCGTCCGCGAGCATGAAGCCGCCGTACGTCAGGTAGCGGCGCAGGTTGGCCACCTCCGCCTCCTCCAGCGGGGGGAACTCCCCCTCGCCGCCGAAGTAGAGGAACGGGTATTCGAAGAGGTCCGGTGAGCTGAGCGGAAACGGGCGCGCGTCCGGCACGACTTCCACGGAGGTGCGGCGCTGGAGCTCCCAGGCGATGCGGCGCAGCCCGGACAGCCGTGTATCCCAGCGGCCCTTGTGACGGGCCACGGCGGGGATGAAGCGGTTCTTCTCACCGAAGGCATGCGCCCGCCGGGCCAGCAGTGGGGCGAGCGCGGCGGTGCCGAGCAAGAGGTTTCGACGGGTCAGACGCCGCGCGGACATAGGGCGTATCTATATACCGTCGACGGGTATGCGCATTCCCCGGTATAGAACGGCGTCATGGCGAAAGGCGGACAGACGCCCCCGGCGCCCGGCTCGGCGGAGGCACATGCCGCCTGGGCCCGGAAGGAGGCGGGCGACGTGGCTGGTGCACGGCGCGACGCCGAGCGAATCCTCGCGGGCAGTCCGTCCGCCGAGGACCGCGCGGAGGCGGAGGAGTTGCTGCGGCGCACCGCCACCCCGCGCGCCCTCTACGGCTTCGCCCTGCTCGCCGCCACCGTCTTCGTGCTCCTGCTCGTACTCGCAATCGTCCGATACGCGTAAGCTTCGGCGGACCGCATCAAGGAGAATCTGCCATGGAAGGCCTCCTCCAGGCCCTCGGGGCTTACCAGACGTTCAATCCAACCGGCTGGGTGGCCATCTACCGGATGCTGCCCATGTGGGCCGGCATCGTGTGCTGTGTCGCCGGCGTGACGTTGCTCGTCGCCGGTGGGGGCAAGCTGTTCCGCGTGCTCGCGGGCCCCATTGGCGCGGTGCTGGGCCTGCTGTGGACGCCCGTGCTCGTCATGAAACTGGGCCTGCCGGACGTGACGAAGATGGCCACCATCGCCGCCGCGGTGCTGATGGCGCTGGGCTTCCTGCTCCCCACGGCCATCACCTTCCTGGGCGTGGGGGTGCCGCTGGGCCTGCTGGCCGGGCAGATCGCCGGGCAGCAGGACTTCCTGCTGGGCTTCGTGCCGGGCTTCATCATCGGCGGGCTGGTGGGCGCGATGCTGCAACGCCCAGTGGCAGTGATGGTGGCTTCCGCGGTGGGTGCGTGGATGCTCGTCATCGGCGCGCTCGCGGCGCTCCATCAGGTGGGCGGCGTGGTGCAGGCGGTGGCCAGCAAGCCCTGGGGCGTCATCATCGCCGCGGGCCTCTTCGCCGTGGCCGGCGCGGTGTACCAGCTGGCCGTCCGGCCCTCTCCCGAGGAGGCGGACAAGCTTCGCGCGGAGCGTGAGCGGCTCAAGGTGCGGCAGGCGGAGCAACATGCGCTCGAAAAACGGTGGGGGGTCAAGTAGCCCCCAGAGACTGGTGGCCGTGCTTTACGTCCACCTGCCCGGGGCGTAGATTCCGCCGCCTTTCCCCCCGGAAGGATTGATGGGCCAGGCCAGGCGTCAGGAGAAGCAGCACGAGTCCCCCACGGAGCCCGCTCCCCGGCAGGAGCCTCCCGCGAGCACCGCGTGGGTGAAGCCGACGGGACTGACTCGCAAGGGGTGGGCCGTGCTCGTCGGCCTCATCCTGGTCATCCAGTTCCCGCTCATCCACTACGCGCTGCTGCGCGGACAGGCGGAGGTGACGGCGAAGCTGCCCTACACGCAGGACTTCTCCGACCCGGGCGTGGTGGAGCGCGACTTCTTCTCCACGGGTGGCTACTGGCGCGTGCTGCAGGGCGAACTGCTCGCTCCCGGCGTGAAGAACAACCCGCTGTGGCTGCAGGCCCCGCTGCCGGATGACGTCGCCGTGGAATTCGACGTTCGCTCGGAGCTGCCCGCCGGTGACATCCGGGTGGAGCTCTTCGGCAACGGCGTGGACCCGGCCTCCGGCTACATCCTGGTGCAGGGCGGGTGGAACAACTCCACGTCCGTCATTGGCCGGCGCGACATGAACGCGCCCTCCCTGGACGCCCTCCGGCGCCGCGCCGCTCGCGGAGGCCAGGAGAACGTGGACCTGAAGGCCAGCGGCTATTTCAAGGAGAACACCAAGGTCCGGGTGGAGCTGCGAGGCCAGCCGGTGCAGGCGGGGCGCACGTACCACTGGCGCATCGAGCGCCGGGGCTCGCTGCTGCGCTGGTTCGTCGACGGCGAGCTGATGCTGGAGCTGGACGACCCCTTCCCACTCAAGGGCCCAGGGCAGGACCGGCTGGGCCTGTCCGGCTTCGAGTCCCAGATTTTCTACGACAACCTGCGCGTGGACACGCCGGACCGGCTGCCCTTCACGGCGGCGCCGCGCGCGCCCACGCCGCCCCCCGGCCCCTACGCGGACGACTTCAACCGCGACACGCTGGGTGACGCGTGGAACGCCACCAACCCCTCCGCGGTGAAACTGGTGGATGGGGCGCTGGTGGTGGAGCTGATGCACAACCGGCCGGTGTGGCTGAAGCAGCCCATTCCCACCAACGCAACCATTGAATTCGACGCCTGGACGGACAACCCGGAGGGCGACATCAAGGTGGAGGTGTGGGGCGACGGGCGCTCGTTCTACGCGGGCGACCTGCGGCTGCAGTACACCGCCACCGGGTACGTCATCATCTTCGGTGGCTGGCGCAACACCCAGTCCGCCATCGCCCGGCAGAACGAGCACACGAATGATCGGGCGGTGCGCGATGGCGCCGCGGTGGTGCCCGGCAAGCGCCACCACATCAAGATTACCCGCAACGGCGGCACCCTGGCGTGGGAGCTGGATGGCCAGCCCTACCTGACGCTCAAGGACCCCGTCCCGCTGGAGGGCCCACGCAATCAGTACTTCGGCTTCTCCGGTTGGAAGAACCGGGTTCACTTCGACAACTTGAAGATTCAGCCGCTCGCCCCCTAGCGGCGAAGGACAATCACACGTGCGCAGAGTAGGCATCTTCGGCTGGGGCGTCGTCGCCCCCCGGTCCAGGAACATCGAGGCGTTCGAGCGCAACCTCTCGTCGTCCGAAAGCTGGCTGTCCCCCTTCAATGGCTTCGGCCCCGACAACTTCCTCGTCGGCATGCCGGAGTTCGACCTGGCCGACTACAAGCCGTGGATTGACGCGCGCTTCCCGGGCAGCCGCTTCTCGCAGCTCGAGCGGAAGATGGGCCAGCCGACCCAGTTCGCCATTGGCGCCTTCATCCAGTCCCTGGCGCAGAACCCGGGCCTGGAGCAGGAGCTGCAGGCGCTGGGGCCCCGCGCGCACGTCTACGTGGGCACCGGCCTGGGCGACCTGCCCACCATCCGCTCCATCTCCCTGGACCTGTACCGCGCCCAGCGCCGGTGGGACCGCTTCTGGTCCGCGCCGGAGCGCAACGGCGCCCTGCGGAAGTGGCGTGAGACGCAGGAGCCACTGCCCGGCCTTCCGCCGGAGCCGTCCACGGTGGACGAGGCCACGCGCGACGAGGCCGAGGACGCGTGGTGGCACTTCTGGGCGGGCCGCTCGCCGGAGCTGCGCGAGTACCTGGACGAGCTGCGCGAAATCGAAGCCATTGGCGTGCCCGAGGACGGCGACGTGGAGTCCGCCAAGCTGGCCGTCATCAAGGAGAAGCGCACGCGCAACGCCCGGCTCCAGAAGAAGTGGATGTCGCCGGAGCCGCCGTGGAACGCCGTGTCCTCCAACGTGCTGTGGAACATCCACAACACGCCGGCCTCGCAGATTTCGATGATGGGCCGCATCACCGGCATGACGTTCGCCCCGGTGGCCGCGTGCTCGTCGTTCGGCTACGGCCTGCGGCTGGCCATCAACGCGATTCAACTGGGCCAGGCGAAGGCCGTCGTCATGGGCATGACGGACCCGCCGCCGATGCCGCTCACGGTGGGCGGCTTCTACAACGCCCGCGTCATCTCCGCGGACGCCGCCATCTCCAAGCCCCTCACCGCGCTGCGCGGGACGCACATCGCGGGCGGCTCGGTGGTGTGGGTGCTGGGTGACTTGGAGCACTTCACGGCCAAGGGCTTCAAGCCGCTGGGCATGGAGCCCATCGCGGTGGGCGTCACCGCGGACGCCGACCACATCATCACCCCGTCCAAGGAAGGCCCCACGCTGGCCATCCGCGAGGCCCTGGCCGCGGCTGGCTGCGCCCCGGAGGACGTGGGCAGCTGGGACTTGCACGCCACCGCCACCCCGGGTGACTACCTGGAGGTCCAGAACCTGCGCGACGTGCTGCCCGAGCAGGTGCTGATTACGGCGCGCAAGGGCACCTTCGGCCACGGCATGTCCGCCGGCGGCGGCTGGGAGCTGACGGCGCAGTACCTGGGCTACGGCCAGGGCAAGGTGTTCCCCACGCCGCTGAAGGAAGCGGAGCTCAACAAGCAGATTTCCCGCGTGCACGGCCGCTTCGTCTTCGACGAAGCCGTCGAGGCGCCCGCGGGCTGCGCGGGCAAGCTGTCCATGGGCGTGGGCGGCATCAACGCCTGCGTCATCTCCCGCCCCTGGTCGAAGTAGGGGCGGGGTCCGCCGCGAGACTCAGGGGTGTGCGGCCAGCGCGTCCGCGTCGAAGCGCGCGGCCGCCTCCGGGTCACTGCGACGGAGAATCTCCAGCTCGATTTCCAGGTCCCGGAAGTAGTTCTGCCGGGTGGGGAGGACGCCGCTGGCCTGGCTGCTGTTGACGGCCTGGGCGTAGTCCTCGTCCGTCTTGATTTCCTTGTCCACGTAACCGACGCCAATGGACTGGGTGATGCGGTCTCCGCGCATCACCCGCAGGGCCGTGCCGCCGCTGGTGAGCACGATGCCCTGGACCAGGAAGCGAGACGCCGTGCCTGGGCCCAGGCTGCCGCCGCCGGAGTCCAGCCACTCCGTCTCCAGGACGTAGCGGCCCGGCATCTCCTTCCACGAGTAGCCGTGGCCCCGCAGCACCTCCTGGACGTGGGGCCACAGCTGCGCCAACTCCTGGCGGTAGACGTGGCTGGCCGCCTTGTCACGCACGTAGTTCTTGCGCATCGAGCCGGAACAACCCGTGAGCGCCAGCAACGTGGCGACGACGAGACACACTCCCGAGAGGCGGGTGGAGCGGTGCATGAGGGGGTCCCCTGGAGGTGCGAGGAGAACGGCCGGGCGCCCCCAGCATATCGCCAGTGCCCGGCCGGATGCCTCGCCCCTCCCCCGCCGTCAGGCCTTGGGACTGGCCACCAGGTCGAAGTCCGGGATGTGCTCACGCATGAACTCACGCATCCGGTTGATGAGGGCCGCTTCAATCTGCCGGGCCCGCTCCCGGCTGACGCCGTACTTGTCGCCGATGTCCTGGAGCGTCAGGGGCTCGTCGGAGACGAGGCGGCTCTCGAAGATGAAGCGCTCCTTGCCCTCCAGCGTCCGGGCGAACTCGGACAGCTTCTCCCGGAAGAGGGCCTTGAGCTGCTCGGCGCCCAGGCGCTCGTCCGCCGGCATCGAGTTGGACGGCAGGTAGCGGTCCGCCCGGGTGGTCCGCGAGTCGTCGTCGTTGCCCAGGGGCGCGTCGATGGACATCTCGTCGTGTCCCAGCCGCTGGTCCATCTCCACCACGTCCTGCTCGGTGACGTTCAACCGCTCGGCGAGCAGCTTGGGGCTGGCCTCGAAGCCCTGGGCGATGAGCTTCTCCTGCTCCTGGCGCAACTTGAAGAAGAGCTTCCGCTGGGCCTCGGTGGTCCCCAGCTTCACCATCTTCCAGTTGTCCATGATGTAGCGAAGGATGTACGCGCGAATCCACCAGGCGGCGTAGCTGCTCAGCTTCACGCCGCGCTCGGGGTCGTACTTCTTCACCGCCTGCATCAGCCCGATGTTGCCCTCCTGGACCAAGTCCAGCAGGGACAACGGGTTGCGGTGGTACTCATGGGCCAGCTTGACGACCAGGCGCAGGTTGGACGCCACCAGCCGGTAGGCGGCGTTCACATCCCCGGATTCCTTGTAGTGCCGGGCCAGCTGGAGCTCTTCCTCCCGCGTCAGGAGCGGATGGCGCTGCACCTCGGCCATGTAGGCCTGGAGGGGGTCCCTGGGCGTGAGTCCCGTCTCCGCCGAGCGGACGAGCGCCCGGGGGGGCACCACGGGGGTGTCCAGCTCGGCCTCCGGTTCGACCTCCGCCAGCTCCGCCGCGTCCGGCTCCAGGGAATCCGGGTCCGATTGAGCCTCGACTTCCGCCCCCTCCACCTCGGCGTCCACGACGTCGCCAGCCCCGGGCGAGGCCGGCCGTTTCACGCGGGGTCGGGGGGACGTACCTTTGGTTCTTTTCCTCCCATTCGCCATGGGGGCTCCATACAGCAAAGTGCCGCGATTGTTGCCACAGGGTAATGCAGGGGCTATGCCCATGCCTGATGAGCGACATCCAAGAGCCAAACGTGCCGGGGAGTCCGGCGCCTGACGAAGCCCCGACGCGTCCCGCCGAGTACATCGCGGACATCGGCTTCGACGACATGAACCTGTCAGAACCCATCCGCCTCGCCCTGGCGGAGCGCGGTTATACCAACCCCACCCCTGTCCAGGCCCGCGCCTTCCGGCCCGCCATGGAGGGAAAAGACCTCATCGTTCGCAGCAAGACGGGCACCGGTAAGACGGCCGCTTTCGGCCTACCCCTGCTCGAGAAGATTCCCGCCGATGAGCGCCGCGTCCGAGCGCTCATCCTATGCCCCACTCGCGAGCTCGCCCTCCAGGTGGCGGACGAGCTGAAGATGCTCGCCAAGCACAAGGGGCTGAAAATCGCGGCCATCTACGGCGGCGCCTCCATGAAGCAGCAGGAGGACGCGCTGGAGGAAGGCACCCCCATCATCGTCGGCACGCCGGGACGCGTGTTCGACCACATCAACCGCGGCAACCTGAAGCTCGACGCGTGCGACCACGCCGTCCTGGATGAAGCGGATGAGATGCTGAACCAGGGCTTCTACGAGGAAGTCACGCGCATCCTCGACCGCCTTCCGAAGACGCGCCAGGTGCTGCTCTTCAGCGCCACCGTCCCCACGGACATCCAGAACCTCATCGCGCGCTACACGACGAACGCGGAGACGCTGCTGCTGTCCGGCGACGTCTTCACGGTGGAGCACATCCACCACATCCGCTACGACGTGTCGGACGCCTTCCCCAAGCCGCGCAACCTCATCTACGTGCTGGAGAAGGAAGAGCCGCAGAACGCCATCATCTTCTGCAACACGCGGGATGACACGGCGCTGGTGACGGCGGTGCTCAACCGCAACGGCTTCGACGCGGAGCTGCTCAATGGCGACCTGCCGCAGAAGGAGCGCGAGCGGGTCATGGGCAAGGTGAAGCGCGGCGAGGTGGCCTTCATGGTCGCCACGGACATCGCGGCGCGCGGCATCGACATCTCCGGCCTGGAGTACGTCATCAACTACTCGCTGCCGGAGGACCCGGCGGTGTACCTGCACCGCGTGGGCCGCACCGGCCGCATCGGCAACAAGGGCACCGCCATCAACCTCTTCTCCGGGCGCGAGCTGGCCACGTACACCGCGCTGGAGAAGAAGTACGGCATCAAGTTCGACAAGCGCGAGATGCCGGCCCCGGAAGAGGCCATGCGCCTGTGGACGGAGCGCCACGTGCGCGAAATCCAGGAGGCCGCGGGCGGCTCCGTCTTCGAGGGCTTCCTGCCGCTGGCCGCGCAGCTCAAGCCCCGCGCGGACGCCGACGACCTCATCGCCTTCCTGCTGAAGTACTTCTTCAGCCACCTGCGCATGGAGAAGGCCGCCGCGGCGATGGCGGCGGAGGGGCGTGAGCCTCCGCAGGAGCGCAAGTTCGAGAGCCGCGAGGGCGGCCGGCGCGAGCGCGGCGAGCGCAAGGAGCGTGGCGGTGAGCGCCGCGACCGGGAGCGCGACGACCGGCGCGAGAAGCGTGGCGAGTCCTCCGAGCGCGAGCGCGAGCGCCGGCCCCGCCGTGACGACGCGCGGCGCGAGCGCGGCGGC
Organism: Myxococcus sp. NMCA1; assembly: GCF_026810205.1. NCBI lineage: Bacteria > Pseudomonadati > Myxococcota > Myxococcia > Myxococcales > Myxococcaceae > Myxococcus > Myxococcus sp. NMCA1. The sequence goes on from NZ_CP113950.1 coordinate 7,481,267, forward strand.
GAGAGTGGCCGCGGCGCGGCGGCGCTGGAGGCGGGTCCGGGCGAAGCCAAGCTGTGGGTGAACCTGGGGACCGCGGATGGCCTGGGGCCGGGCAGCATCGCCACGGCGCTGGAAGACGCGGGCGCCCCGGTGGGCAAGGTGGTGCGCGCCGAGCTGCGCCCCACCTTCGCCTATGTCTTCGTGGCGGAGGAGGACGCCGCCGCCTTCGAGACCATCAACGGCAAGCAGCACGGCACCAAGACGCTGCGCGTGGAGAAGAGCAAGCCGCGCACGGAGCGTGACGCCACGCCCCGCCCGCCCCCGTCTCCGGACGCGGGCCCCGGCGAGGCGAAGCTGTGGATCAACCTGGGCATGGACGACGGCATGGACGAGGCGAAGCTGCCCGCCGCGCTGGAGGCCGCGGGCGCTCCGGCCGGCAAGGTGCTGCGCACCCTGCTGCGCCCCACCTACGGCTACGCCTACGTGGCCGAGGAGGACGCGCCCGGCTTCGAGGCCGTCAACGGCAAGCCCCACGGCGAGAAGGCGCTGAAGGTGGAGCGTCACCGTCCGCGTGGCGCGCGCACGGAGCGCCGTCCCCGCACGGAGGCCCTGCCGGAGGTTCCCGGCCAGACGCGTCTGTGGGTGGGCCTGGGCAAGCAGGACGGGCTAGACGAGGCGGGCGTCGCCGCCGCGCTGGAGGCCGCGGGCGCTCCGGCTGGCAAGGTGCTGCGCACGGACCTGCGCCCCACCTACGCGTATGTCTTCGTCGCCGACGAGGACGTGGCGGCCTTCGAGACCACGCACGGCAAGCCCCACGGCGAGCGCACGCTCAAGGTGGAGCAGGCCAAGCGGAAGTAGTCCCTCAGGTGCCGCCGGTCCCTGGACTGGCGGCCTTCCTGCGCCGCTCACGGTGGTAGTGGGCGGCGCACAGGCTCCGGGCGAGCACCGGCTTCTCACAGCCGGGCTCGCCGCAGCGGGCGGGCTCCGGCCGGACGGCCTGGATGTCCTCCGTTGCCCACGTGGGCTCGTCGAACATCACCTCCGCCACCGACAGCAACCGGTCCACGTCCGCGCGAGCCAGGCCGCGCCCCCGGACGAAGGCCTCCAGCCGGTGGCCACCCGCGTCCTGCGTGTCCTCCAGCCGCAAGAGTTCCCACAGTGGGAGATGGAGCGCGGCGGCCACCTGGAGCAGCGTCTCGTAGCTGGGGCTGCGCTCGCCCCGCTCCAGCAGGGACGCGAAGGACACGGAGATGCCGCAGCGGGCGGCGAAGTCCTCCTGGGTGAGTCCCCGTCGCTCCCGCAGTGTCCGGATGCGCCGGGCCAGTCCCTGGAGGTGTCCGCTCACGGTGGAAGCGTCCGGCGGTTCGGGCGGCATGGCAGTTTCCTATGGTAGCGCACCCCTTCTGTTAAGGTCTCGCGCGCCGCCATCCAGGAGTTTGCCGACACATGAGCGCCGTCGAGGGTACCAACTACTACTTCCGCAAAGCCGCGCGGATCATGGACGTGGGCACCCCCATCGAAACGCTGCTCGCCACGCCCCTGCGCGAGGTGAAGGTCCAGGTCTCCATCGAGATGGACTCCGGGGAGATTCGCACCTTCCTCGGCTACCGGATTCAGCACGACAACAGCCGCGGCCCCATGAAGGGCGGCCTGCGCTACCACCCGATGCTGGACCAGGACGAGTGCGCGTCGCTCGCCTCGCTGATGACGTGGAAGACGGCCGTGGTGAATGTCCCCTATGGCGGCGCCAAGGGCGGCATCGCCTGCGACCCGTCCCAGCTGAGCATCAAGGAGCTGGAGCGCCTCACCCGGAAGTTCGTGGACCAGGTGCAGGACGTCATCGGCCCCACGCGCGACATCCCCGCCCCCGACGTCAACACCAACCCCCAGGTGATGGCGTGGATCATGGACCAGTATTCGCGCTACCACGGCCACTCGCCCGCGGTGGTGACGGGCAAGCCGCTGGAACTCTACGGCTCCAAGGGCCGCGAGGCCGCCACCGGCCGCGGGCTGCTCTACGTGGCGCGTGAAATCCTGCGTGATTTGGGCCTGCCGGTGAAGGGCACGCGCTTCGCGCTCCAGGGCTTCGGCAACGTGGGCGGCCACACCGCGCAGCTCCTCTGGGAGGACGGCGGCGTGGTGGTGGCGGTGGCGGACGCGCTGGGCGGCGTGCGCAACCCGCAGGGCCTGGACATCCCGTCCCTCTTCGAGCACGTGAAGCGCACCGGCACGGTGGCGGGCTTCAGCGGTGGTGCTTCGTGCAGCAACGATGACGTGCTGGGCGCGGACTGTGAGGTCCTCATCCCCGCGGCGCTGGGCCACGTGCTCACCCGGGAGAATGCCCACGCGGTGCGCGCCAAGCTCATCATCGAAGGCGCCAACGGCCCCACCCAGCCGGAGGCCGACGAAATCTTCGAGAAGCGCGGCATCTTCGTGGTGCCGGACGTGCTCGCCAGCGCCGGCGGCGTGACGGTGAGCTACTTCGAGTGGGTGCAGAACCTCCAGCACCTGTCGTGGGAGGAGGACCGCGTCAACGCGGAGCTGGAGAAGTCCATGAAGGAGGCCTACGAGCGCGTGGCGCAGGTGGCGCGCTCCCGGAAGGTCTCCATGCGGACTGCCGCGTACATCCTGGCGATTGGCCGGGTGGGCAAGGCCACCGTGCTGCGCGGCATCTGACGCGTCCCGCCGTGTCACGCGCTGGACGTAGCGCGGCGCGGCAGGCAGCCAGCGGAGCACGCTCTTTCCTCGTGTCGCTTCCGCCCGGGGCTCGCATCCGATAGAGGCGCGCCCATGGTCACCCTCGAGGACATCCAGGCCGCGCGCGAGCGCCTTCGCTCGGCCATCCGCCCCACGCCGTGCCCGCAGTCGGACTACTTCACGGAGCGGACGGAGTGCGCCGCGGTGTTCTTCAAGCTGGAGAACCTCCAGCGCACCGGGGCATTCAAGGAGCGCGGCGCCCTCAACAAGCTGCTGACGCTGACCGAGGACGAGCGGCGCCGGGGCGTCATCGCCGCGTCCGCCGGCAACCACGCGCAGGGCGTGGCGTACCACGCGCGTCGGCTGGGCGTGAGCGCCACCATCGTCATGCCGGAGCGCACCCCGCTCATCAAGGTGTCGCGCACGCGGGATGACTACGGCGCGCGCGTGGTGCTCAAGGGCACCAACTACGACGAGGCCTACGCGGAGGCGCTGCGCATCCAGAAGGCGGAGGACCGCGTCTTCATCCACCCCTTCAATGACGCGCACGTCATCGCCGGCCAGGGCACCATCGGCCTGGAGCTGCTGGAGCAGTGCCCCGACCTGGAGGTGGTGCTCGTCCCCATTGGCGGTGGCGGGCTCATCTCCGGCATCGCGTGCGCGCTGAAGGAGACGCGGCCCGACATCCGCGTGGTGGGCGTGCAGGCGGAGACCATCGCCAGCATGAAGGCGTCGGTGGAGGCGGGCGAGCGCGTGCTGCTGGCCGCCGCGGGCACCACCATCGCGGACGGCATCGCCGTCAAGCGCGTGGGCGACCTCACCTTCCCCATGGTGCAGAAGTACGTGGACGAGGTGGTGGCGGTGGACGAGGAGGAGATTGCCGCCGCCATCCTCACCCTCCTGGAGCAGGAGAAGAGCGTGGTGGAGGGCGCCGGCGCGGTGGGCCTGGCGGCGCTGCTCAGCGGTGACGTTCCCTCCGCGCGGGGCCGGCGCACCGCCATCATCTTGAGCGGTGGCAACATCGACATGAACGTCATCAGCCGCATCATCGAGCGCGGCCTGGTGAAGGCCGGTCGTCTGGTGCAACTGGAGGTCCGGCTGCCGGACCGGCCCGGCATGCTGGCGAAGCTCACCACGCAGGTGGCCGACCTGCGCGCCAATGTCGTGGAGATCCACCACGAGCGCGCCTTCTCCAAGGCGGGCCTGGGGGAGGCCATGGTGGAGGTGACGCTGGAGACCACCGGGCCCGCGCAAATCGAGGAGCTGGAGCGCGCGCTCCACCGGCTGGGCTGGCAGGTGGCCCGCAAGTAACACCCATCCGGGGGCAGGGCCTTGCGCCCGTGCGCCCGTGTCCGGCGATACTCAGGGCATGAGCCCCGCCGCCCTGCTCTCCGCCCTGCTGCTGACCGCCGCCCCTTCTTCTCCCGGACAGAAGGCGAAGTCGCTCGCCGCCAGCCGCGCCTGGGAGGAGCTCTATCTGGCCTTCTCGGCCGGAGAGGCATCGGACGTGCCCGCCCCGCAGCGGGGCACCGTCGCCACGGCGCTCCAGAAGGGCTGCGAGGCACTGAAGGACGAGGACCCGGTGATGGCGTACTCACTGGGCGAGCGCGCCACCGTCTACGAGGAGTCCGCGGGCGCGCTGCGGTGCCTGGCCCGGGCCGCGCGGAAGACGGACCAGCGGGCCACCGCGGAAGCCGCCCTGCGCAAGGGGCTGGCCCAGTACCCCAAGGACGGCGCCTTCGGCCTGGAGTTGGGGCGGCTGCTGATGGAGGAACAGGACGCGGCGGGCGCCGTGGCGGCGCTGGAGAAGGTGCCGGCGAAGTCGAAGGAGGCCACGGAAGCGAAGCGGCTGCTCGTGCAGGCCCGCGCCAAGACGACGGAGGAGACCGCCGCGCGGCGGGAGGCGGAGCGCCTGGAGCTGCGGATGAATGGAGCCACGAGCGGGCGGCCCACCGTCACGGCCGAAGCCCAGCCCGCGGTGGCCGGCCAGGGCCGGGGCTCCACGCGCTCGGCCAGCCTCAACTACGAGTCGGGCACCGGCGCGGACGGCATGCGGACGCGCTCCAACAGCCGCTTCGTCATCAAGTACTTCAACAACCAGCGCGACTTCGGCCAGCGCGCGGAGTACGAGGGACGAATCGTCGCCGCGCTGGACGAGGCCTACGACTTCACCCGCAGCATGCTGGGCGAGGTGCGACAGGCGCCGGTGGACATCATCCTGTACACACTCGCGGAGTTCCAGACGCACTTCGGCGCGGCGAAGGCGCGAGCGGTGGCCGGGCTCTATTCCGACAACGCCATCCGCATCAACGACGCCGCGGAGCTCACGCAGCAGACCAAGGCCACCCTGGTCCACGAGTACGTACACGCCGCGCTGGATGACTTCTGCGACGGCGACGGCAACAACCTCCCCGTCTGGCTCAACGAGGGCCTGGCCGAGTACGTCGAGTGGCGCTACCTGGGAGGCGAGGACCCCGAGCGGTCGGTCCGGAACTACATGGCCCAGGCCGCCAAGGCGAACTCCCTGCCCAAGCTGGCGCAGATGGAGGGCGCGTCCCTCATCATGCAGCGGAACCCGACGGTCGCCTATGCCACCTCCGCCGTGGCGGTCCGCGAGCTGGTCAAGCGGGGCGGCACGGGCCGATTCCTCACGATGGTCCGCGAGGTGGGACGGGGAAGACCCATCGACGAGGCCCTGTCGGACCACTACGGCAAGACGCGGGCGAGCCTCGACGAGGACGTCCGGGCCGCTCTCCAGTAGGGGAGGCTGGCAGCCGGGCCCGGGCCAATTGGTTTACCCGTTCCCGGGAGTCCCCTAGACTCGCAGCCCCTCTATTTACGCTGCGACAGAGGCTCGGCTGTACGCTGTCCGCAGCAAGGTGACGGATGTCGGACACGCGCGCAGCGATGAGAGAATTCCGCTTTCTCGACGAGAAGCGGAAGCTGGGAAGCCTGTCTCCGGTGGAGGAGGCTCGCTGGAACGAGCTGCGCGCACAACTGGGCGTGGATGACGCGCCAGCCGCGGACGCCGCCGCCTGGCAGCAGCAGGCCGCGCCCCAGGGCTACTACGCCGCTGACGGCCAGTGGTACCCCTACCCCGCCGGCTACGAGCAGCAGCCCCAGGGCTACTACGCCGACGACGGCCAGTGGTACCCCTACCCCGCCGGCTACGAGCAGCAACCCCAGGGCTACTACGCCGACGACGGCCAGTGGTACCCCTACCCCGCCGGCTACGACCCGAACCAAGGGTACGATCCGAACGCGCAGGCATACGCGCAGCAGGGCTACGACCCGAACGCTCAGGCGTATGACCCGAATGCGCAGGCGTACGCGCAGCAGGGTTACGACCCGAACGCTCAGGCCTACGCACAGCAAGGCTACGACCCGAACGCTCAGGCATATGCGCAGCAGGGTTACGACCCGAATGCGCAGGCGTATGCGCAGCAGGCGTATGATCCGAATGCGGGCTACGCCCAGGGCACTGCCGAAGCGTGGCAGGCGGATCCGCAGGCCTATGCCGCGGAGTCCGTGCAGCAGCAGCCCTACCCCACCGCTCCCGAACCCCAGCCGGCTGTCGAGCCGGACAACCTCAGCCTTTCGGACGACATCGACATTCCCGCGCTGAGCGAGCCCGCGCCGTGGATGACGCCGGGCGCCGGTGGACAGGCGCAGAATGCACTGAGCGCTGAGCAGGAACCCGACATCGAGGCGATGCCCGCCGACGAGGAACCGGCCGCGGCGGATGACCCGTCTGCGTCGTTCGCGGACGTCACCGCGGACCTCCAGCAGGATGCGCAGCCCGTGTCCGAGGAGGCGCAGCCGGAAGCCCTGAGCGTTGCGGAGGATGACTTCTCCGAAGTGGGGTCGGACACCCCGGCGGTGGCCGCCAGCGCCGAGCCCGAGCCTTCCCTGGAGGCGTCGTTCGCCGACCTGTCGATGGAGGTCGAGTCGGCACCGGATGCGCCGGTGGCGCCCGCGGGCGACGCCCTGGCCTCGACGGAAGTGGAGGTCCCTTCCTCCGAGGTCGAGTTGCTGGACGGCACCGCCGACAGCGAGCCTGTCCTGGCCCACGAGCAGTCTCCCGCCCCCATCGATGATGCGTGGGCCTCCGCGCCGCTCGCCGTCGAGCCTGAGCACGTGGACGTCGCCGATGCGGGCGACATCATCGATGTTGCCGCCATGGCGGAGCCGGAGGCGGCCTCGCAGGTTGCGGATTCCGAAATCGCGCTCGATGCCTCCGACATGGTCGAAGCGTCGGCTGCGGATACGACGGATGCGTGGGACGCGGGTGCGACGACCGACGTGACGGCTGATGCCATTGCGACGGCCGACCACGGCGCGACGGATTTCATCGCGGCCAGCGCGGGCGATACGTACGAGGCACAGCCCGCCGAATTTGCACTCGACACCGCGGATGTGGCTTCGGCCGAAGCCGAGCCCACCGAGATTGCGCTCGATGCAGCCGACGTGAGCGATGCGGCGGTTGAGCACGCCTCGGAGATGGCGTTCGACGCGTCTGCCGAAATCGCGCTCGACACTTCCGATGTCGCCGTGGCGGAGACCTATCCCGAGACGGCCCTCACGGCGTCTGACGCCAGCGATGCCTCGACGGCGGAAGCCTACCCCGCTGCCGACTTCGCGACGGCAGAGGCTTACCCTGCGACGGACTTCGCGACGGCGGAGGCCTACCCCGCGACGGACTTCGCGACGGCCGACGTCAGCGAGGCCGCGACGGCGGAGGCTTATCCCGAGGCGACGCTGACTGCCTTCGAGGCAAGTGATTCGACCGCAGCCGCTCCCGAGTTCGCGCTCGCGGCGTCGGATGTCATCGAAACGTCTGTTCCCGAGCCGGAGCTGGCGGCCGCGGATTCCAGCAGCGAAGTTGTCGCCGAGGCCTCCCCCTACGGCAGCGCAGCAGCCTCGTTCGAGCCCTTCGCCGAGACTGCCTTCAGCGAAGGCGATGCAACCGCCGCTGGCGAACCGTACACCGAAGCGGTGCTCGACGCCGCAGAGGTCAGCGACACGGCAGTGAGCGAGCACGCTTTCGCGACGTCCGAAGCGAGCGAGTCCGCCACTGCCGAGGCGTATCCGGAAGTAGCGCTCGACACCGCCGATGTGAGTGACGCGGCCACGATGGAGTTGGACTCGGCGACGACCGCTGCCGAAGCCACCTCCGACACGGCGCTCGCATCCAGCGAATGGGACAGCACGGACGCGGCCGAGGAGTTTGCCACTACGGCGCATGCGGCCTCCGACGTCAGCGAATTGGCTGCCTTCGAGACTGCGCCCGAGACGGCTCACAGCACCTACGACCACTCGAGTGAGACCTCCGCCGGGAACGAGCTCGTCCTCGACGCGACCGAGATGAGCGAGCCCGAAATCGCTCTCGATGCGTCCGACGTCGCCGAATCACCTTCCGCCCAGTCGCCCTCCGAAATCACGCTCGACGCCACGGACGTCGCCGAGTCCGCTCCGATTGAGCCGGCCGCGGAGATTTCCCTGGAGGCCTCCGACGTCGCCGAGCCGCAGTCGGCTGAAATCACCCTCGATGCCTCGGAGGTGAGCGAAGAGTCTCCCGCGCAGCAGGGAAGCGTCCCGACGCTGGAGCTCAACGCGGCCGAGGTGTCGTCCGACGAGCCCTCGCTCGATGTCATCGATGTCGAGTCCGCGCCCGGACACGCCGGGGACGAGGCATCGTTCCAGGCCGCTGACGCCGGGAGCGAGCAGCCCACGCTCGAGGTTATCGAAGTCGGTACGGAGGCCACCGCTTCGGAAGTGGACTTCCCGCAGGGGGCTGCGCCCTTCGCGTCGTCGGATGTCCCATCGCTCGAGATCCGGCCGGTCCAGGCGGGTCCGGACCTCCACGCGGAAACGATCGAGGTGGTGGGAGATCCGCCGCATTCGTCCGCACGGCACTCCGCGCGCACGCCTTCCGCCGAGGAGATGTTCGACCTGAGCGGGAACCCCGAAGAGGCCGTGCCTCTCGTGGCAGCGAACGAGTTCCTGGCCCACGGCCACTTCGCGCCGACCGATGAGCGCAGTGTGGCGATGGCGGAGGGTGACGCGGGCGCCATCGAACTGCAGCCTGAATGGGCTTCCACTTCCGAGCAGCCCGCTGCGGAAGCGGCTCAGACGGACTGGGCCACTTCCGGTGAGCAGGCCACTTCCAGCGATGCGTATGCAGGCTGGGAGGATCCTGTTTCGGAAACAGTCGACCTCCAGGCGGAGTGGACAGAGCCTGTCACCGCTTCCGAGTGGACGACCTCCGAGCACACGGCGCCTGCCACGAGCCACGCGGCGTGGGCGGCTTCCGATGCAGGCATCGCCTCCGAGGCTGGCCAGGCCGAGTGGACCGACTCCACCACCGAGCTCCAGCCCGAATGGGTTGCGGCCGAAGACGCGGCAGCCACTGAAGCTCAACCCGAGTGGGCCACCACCGCGGAGCAGACGCCCACCGAAGCGCAGGCGCAGTGGACCGAGACCGCCGCGCACGCCGCCCCCGGCAGCGAGCAGACGGAATGGGCTGCGAACACGCCAGACGCCACGCTCGAGGCGGCCCAGGCCGACTGGGCGTCAACCTCCTCCGAGGCCGCGCCCGTCGAACCCCAAGCGGAGTGGGCTGAACCGACCGCCGAGGACGGCCAGGCCCAGTGGGCCACGGCTGAAGCGTCCCCAGGCGAGGGCTGGAACACGGCGTCGACTGAGGCAGCGCCCGTGGAAGTCCAGGCCGAGTGGGCCGAGTCTTCTGAGGCCGCGCCCACTGAGGTTCAGGCCGACTGGTCGGCCCCTACGCCCGACGCGGCGCCGGTGGAAGTGCAAGCCGAGTGGGCCGCCCCCGCCCAACAGGATGGAGCCGCCCTGACGGCTGAACCTGCGGCGACGGAGGCCCAGGCCGGATGGGCTGCGCCAGAAACCGCTGACGCCACCACGGATGCCCAGGCAGGTTGGACGACGCCGGGAGCCGACACCGCTCAGTCGGAATGGACTGCCGCTTCGGAAAACGGGTGGGCGACCGCCGAGGCCGCGCAGCCCGAGTGGGCCACGCCCGTCGAGGAAGTCCAGACCGAATGGACTGCGCCTGCGACCGAAGCCGCCGCGCAGCCCGAGTGGGCCACGCCTGCGACCGAAGCCGTGCCCGGCGAAGGTGCTCAGCCCGAGTGGGCTTCGCCTGCGACCGAGGAAGTCCAGGCCGAGTGGGCGACGCCCGCAGCCGAAGCCGCCACATCGTCGGAGTGGGCTTCGCCTGAGACCGAGGGAGCCCAGTCCGAGTGGGCCACTCCCGCTGCCGATGCCGCGCAGGCCGGCTGGGCCGCAGCGCCCCTGGAAGCCGCGCAGCCGGAGTGGGCTTCGCCTGCGGCTGAAGAGGCGCAAGGCGAGTGGGCCACTCCCGCTGCCGAAGCCGCCGCTCCGTCGGAGTGGGCTTCGCCTGCGACGGAAGAGGCGCAAGGCGAGTGGGCCACTCCCGCAGCCGATGCCGCCGCTCCGTCGGAATGGGCTTCGCCTGCGACGGAAGAGGCGCAAGGCGAGTGGGCGAATCCCGCTGCCGAGGAAGCTCAGGCCGAGTGGGTAACGCCCGCGGAAGGCGCTGCGCCGTCGTCGGAGTGGGCTTCGCCTGCGACCGAGGAAGTCCAGGCTGAGTGGGCGACGCCCGCCGAAGGCGCTGCACCAGCATCGGAGTGGGCTTCGCCCGCGACGGAGGAAGTCCAGGCTGAGTGGGCGGCGCCTGCGACCGATGCCGCTGCAACGGCGTCGGAATGGGCTTCGCCCGCCACCGAGGAAATCCAGGCCGAGTGGGCCACGCCCACCACCGAAACCGCTGCCCAGCCGGAGTGGGCCTCGCCTGCGCCCGAAGCCGCCCAGCCCGCCTGGGCCGCCCCCACGGAAGGCGCGCAGGCAGAGTGGGCCACCCCCGAGGCAGAAGAAGTCCAGGGCGAGTGGGCCGCCGCTCCGGCGGAGGGCGCTCAGCAGGAGTGGGCAACGCCCACGGAAGCCCCCCACGCCGAGTGGTCCACGCCCGCCACCGAGGAAGTCCAGGCCGAATGGGCCGACCCCATCGAGGAAGCCGCTCCGGCCGCCGAATGGGCCTCAACGAGCGCGCCTGCTGCCTCGCAGTGGGACACGCCCGCGGACAACGCCCCCGCGGCCTCGGAATGGAACGCGCCCTCAGGTGACGTGCCTGCCAACGCGTGGGCCTCCCCCACGCCGGACACGACACCTGCGGCGAGCGCGGAATGGTCCGCGACCAGCCACGACACCAGCGCGACCTGGGACGCCTCCGCCACCACCGAGTGGTCCTCGGAGCAGACGGCGAACTGGAACGAAGCGCCCGCTGAAGAGGTCTCCCTCGCGGACACGGCCACGCCTGCCTCCACGGAGTGGAATGATGCCTCCGTGGACGTGGAGCCCGTCATGGAGGAGGCCGAGCCCATCGAAGAGGCGTCCGTGTGGGAAGCCGAGCCCATCCAGGACAGCGCGCCCGTGACGTCGCAGTGGGCCGCCGCCAGCACGGACAGCCCCTTCGGCGCGGAGGCACAGGACTTCACCGAGGCCACGCCCATCGAGGAAGAAGAAGTCTCGATGGAGCTCGAGCAGGAGGTCTCCGAAATCGACGTCGAGGAAGAAGCCGTGGTGCCGCCGCCCGCGCCCATCGCCGCCTTCCCCGTCATCGCGCCGGCGCCCGCGCACTTCGCTCAAGCTGCCTCACTGGCCACCGCCGCGCAGCCGCAGCACACCGCCGTCGTCATGCCGGCCGCGCCCGCCAACAGCATCGCCGTGGAGCGTGAGCCGCTCTTCGACGACACCGCCATCGTCGGAGGCACGGCCCTCACCTCCTTCGTGGAAGGCGAGCACCGCGTCATCATCCACACCGTCGAAGGCCAGGTGAAGCGCGGCACCATCCGCGACGCGGACCTGCTCGACGAGGTCATCTCCCTGGAGCAGCAGAGCGGCTTCGCCGCCGAGCAGATTCCGGGCAAGCGCGTGAAGGCCATCTTCTTCATGCTCGCCGCCGGCGCGCGTCAGCCGCAGGTGGAGGGTCAGAAGATCCGGGTCACCTTCAACGACGGACGTCAGGTCGCGGGCTTCTCCCAGGACTTCCAGGGCAGCACGCCGGGCTTCTTCGTCATCCCCGCCGACCAGCGCACCAACACCGCGCGCATCTTCATCTACCGCTCCAGCGTGCAGGCGGTGGCCGAGGGCTGAGCGGGCGCGTCCCCGAAGGACGGGCGGGGCCACCGTGCCCCGCAAATGAAAGAGGGGCCCCCACCACCGTGGGAGGCCCCTCCGTCATTTCAGAAGCAGCGAAGGCTTACTTCTTGTCCGTCGCGGCCGGGGCGCCGGCGTCGGCCTGCTTCACCAGCGACAGCTCCAGGTTCACGGTGACTTCCTCACCCACCGCGACGCCGCCCGCCTCCAGCGCCTGGTTGTAGGCCAGGCCGAAGTCCTTGCGGTTCAGCTTGGTGGTCGCCGTCACGCCCGTGCGGGTGTTGCCCCAGGGGTCCTTGGACTCCTTCGACGGGCCCGTGACGTCCAGGACGACCGGCTTGGTGACGCCGTGCATGGTCAGGTCGCCGGTGACCTTCAGCTTGCCCTGGCCCGCCTTCTGGACCTTGGTGGACTTGAAGGTGATCTCCGGGAACTTGGCCGTGTCGAAGAAGTCAGGGGCCCGCAGGTGCTCGTCGCGCTTGGCGTTGCCGGTGTTGACGGTGGACGCGTCCAGCACGGCCTCGACCTTGGACTTGGTGACGTCCTTGTCATCCAGGTTCACCGTGCCGCTCTTCACGTTGAACGAGCCGGTGACGTTCGACACCATCATGTGACGGACGGAAAAGCCGGCGCTGGAGTGCGAGTCATCCACCTTCCAGGTGGAGGCCAGCGCAATGGACGGGAGGGCGAAAAACAGGGCAACGGCGCTCTTCATGGACGTCTTCATAGGAAGTGTACTCCTTGGGGATACGGCGAAGTCAGGCGCGCAGCGCGAAGCTGCGCATGGACAAGGTTCCGTGATGGAAGCCCTCGAATACGGGGGTGAGACGGTCCTCGGGGAGGGCAGCTCCGAGGACGAAATAGAGCGGCATCAAATGTTCGGCCCTTGGATGCGCGAGCCGCGCGTTCGGTGCATCCAACCATGCTTGAAGGCCGGTGAAGTCTCGCGCCTCCAGCTTCTGCGCAATCCACGCATCAAAGGCCGCGGCCCACGGCTCGACGGACGCCGCCTTCTCGTGGAAATTCAGCCGGCGCAGGTTGTGGACGATGCCGCCGCTGCCCATCAACAGCACGCCCTGTGCGCGCAGCGGCCGGAGGAGCTCGCCCATCCGCGCGATGTCCGCGGGGCTCGCGCCCAGCGGCATGGAGACCTGGACGACGGGGAGCTTCGCCTCCGGAAAGGCATGCAGCAGCGGCACCCACGCGCCGTGGTCCCACCCGCGCTCCGCGTCAGCCACGGTGGGCAACCCGCCCGCCTTCAACCGGGCGACCACGTCCTCGGCCAGGGACGGCGCACCCGGCGCGCCGTAGCGCAGGCGGTAGAGCGGCTCGGGAAAGCCATAGAAGTCATGGATGAGTGACGGCTGCGCGCTGGCGGTGACGCGAATCTCGCCGGGCGTCTCCCAATGGGCGGACACCACCACCAGGGCCCGCGCCTGGGCCTCGCCGCCGAAGCGCCGCAGTGCCTGCGGGTAGGCATCCGCGTCCAGGGCCACCATCGGTGAGCCGTGAGAGATGAACGCCGCGGGGGCCACGGCCTGGCCGCCGCCAGGGCCACCCGCCCCCAGCACGCCCGCCACCCCGGCCGCCGCCACGCCTTGAAGCACCACGCGTCTGTCGAGTTCGTCGCCCATGACGGCCGCCTTCTAATGCAACCGGAAGACCACGACACCCAAAACCCCAACCTATTGAATTTGCTCCACTCCATAAACCTCCCGTGCAACCAGCCTCTCAAAACGATAGAGACTCAACTCATTCTGGAAGGAGTCGTACAGCGTGGGTGGCCGTTTCGAGCTGGACTTGAGTGAGCTGCTGTCCTTCGAGCCGGGGGGCGGGCTCATCCACTTCGGGGGACAGCGCGTGCTGCTGATGGACCCAGTGGCGCTGGGGCTGCTTCGCAAGGAGCTCATCAAGCTGATGGGGATGACGGCGGCGCGCGGCACCTTCACGCGCCTGGGCTACGCGCACGGCTGGCGCACGGCCGAAGCGATGAAGGGCGCGGTTCCCTGGAAGGACGAGTCCCTGTGGCGCCGTGCCGGTGGGCGGCTGCACACCCTCCAGGGACAGGTCCGGGTGGAGCCCGTCCAGCGCCGCGCGGACGAAGGCCCGGAGCCCTTCGCCGAGGCGCAGTGGCGCGACTCCTATGAAGCCGAGCAGCACCTGCTGCACCTGGGCCAGTCCGATCAGCCGGTGTGCTGGAGCCTCACCGGCTTCGCGTCCGGCTACATGAGCTACGTCAACGGCAAGCCCATCTACGGCACGGAGCTGCGCTGCGTGGGCAAGGGCGACGCGGCATGCCACTACGTGGGCCGGCCCGCCGAGGAGTGGAGCACCGAGTGCACGGAGGTGCTGCGCCTCTACGAGACTCAGTGCATGGAAGGCATGCTGGCGCAGGTGACGGAGGCGCTGCGGCAGGCGGAGCGCAAGCTGCGCGCAAAGCGGCAGTCGCTGGCGCGCGCGGGCGTGACGGAGGACCCCGCGGGCATGGTGGCGCGCTCGGAGGAGATGCAGCGGGTCATCAACCTGGCGCGCAGGGCGGCGAAGGTGGACTCCACGGTGCTCGTCACGGGTGAAAGCGGCGTGGGCAAGGAGCGCATCGCCCGTCTCATCCATGACGAGTCAGGCCGCGCGCACAAGGCCTTCGTCGCAGTCAACTGCGCCGCTGTCACGGAGAGCCTGCTGGAGAGCGAGCTGTTCGGCCACGCGCGCGGCGCCTTCACCGGCGCCACCCACGACAGGGCCGGCCTCTTCGAAGCGGCCCATGGCGGCACCCTCTTCCTGGATGAAGTGGGCGAGGTGCCCCCGTCCATGCAGGCCAAGCTGCTGCGCGTGCTGCAGGAGCGCGAGGTGCGCCGCGTGGGCGAGAATGCCAGCCGCAAGGTGGACGTGCGGCTGGTGGCCGCCACCAACCGCGACCTCGCGGAGGAGGTCCGCCAGGGACGCTTCCGCCAGGACCTCTACTACCGGCTGCGCGTCATCGAGCTGAAGATTCCGCCGCTGCGTGAGCGCCGCGACGACGTGCTCCCCCTGGCGCGGCTGCTGCTCGCCGAGGCCGCGGAGCGCCTGGGCCGCAGGGTGTCTGGCCTGTCCCCGGACGCGGCGGACCAGTTGCTGCGCTATGCGTGGCCCGGCAACGTGCGTGAGTTGGGAAACGCCGTGGAGCGCGCGGTGGCGCTGTGCGAGGGCACTCGGGTGGAACGGGAGGACCTGCCGGAGGAGGTCCGCGCCGCGCCCCCCAGCCTGGTGCCCACCGGCAATCCGCAGCGGCTGGAGGACATGGAGAAGCACTACATCCTGGCGGTGCTGGCGCAGAACGGCGGCAACCGCGCGCGCACCGCCGAGCAGCTCGACATCGGCGTGGCGACGCTCTACCGCAAGCTCAAGCAGTACGGCCACCCGGAGGCGGCCCACTGAGTCGCGAAGGGCCCGGCGTCAGTTGAGGTACTGGTCCCGGTCCGGCCGGTCCTGCCGCACCACCTGCAGGTGCTTGGAGCGGCCCTTCAACTGACGCTGCAGCCGCCAGTGCTGCAGGTGCAGCCACAGCTTGCGCGGGTTGGCGCCACGCACGTAGGCGAACGCCATGCAGAGGCCCAGCAGGTCCGGCACCTGCGTCTGCCAGCCACTGGTGACGGCCGACAGCACGACGAAGCCCGCGCCAATGCCCGCCAGGGCGTTGCCCGACAGCGGCAGGCCCCAGAAGTTCGTCTGCCCCCGGCCAATGGTGAGTCCGTAGGACACCCACAGCACCGACGTCATGACGTTGCCGCCCGCGTACGCCTGCACCGTCGCGCCGGGCACCAGCATGGCCAGCAGCGAGGTGATGAGGCCCGCGCTCACCGCGATGCCCAGCACCACCATCAACAGGCGCCTGCCGCCCCAGACGGACTCCAGGTAGCCGCCAATGGACCAGGTGATGATGGCGCCGAAGATGATGCCAATGGGGCTGGACTCGATGAAGGCGTACGTCAGCGGCTGCCACAGGAAGAGCTTCCCGAACACCAGGTCCGGGAACAGCAACAGCAAGCCACCCGACTGCGACTTCGTGAGGTGAAACATCACGGAGCCAGCCACCAGCGCCACCGCCAACTTGGACGCCGTGGTCTCCAGGCCGGGCAGACCCATGCCGCCGCCCCCGCCTCCGAAGCTCCTCATCGGTCGCATTCAGTACACCATCCTCTCGTTGCTCAGAGCCGTCCAAAGGTGGTGGAACACCGCTCGCTTCGCAACCCCAAATGACGAAGGGCGCCCATCCCCGACACCGGGGAGAGCGCCCTCGAACACCCACGCCTCGTCAACTGCCTCGCGGCCGTTCAAGCCTTCGGCTTGTAGAAGAGCGTGATGGTCAAACAGTGGAACTCCTTGTCGGAGGACTGCGTCACCACCCTGTCGACCACCTCGAGGTTGGAGTTCTCCTTGAGCCACTTGGTGATGTTCTCACCCATGTTCTCGCGGTCACGCGCGAGCGTGGTGGAGAACACCTTGACGCCCGTGAAGCTGATAACGCCCATTCCGACCCTCGTCATAAACCAGAGATTCTGGACGTTTACCCCGAGACGATTCCGCCATCAAGAATCGGGCCCGACAATCCGGCCCTTGCGCGTCCTGGGCATCCCACCCGGGAGGTGGGCTCCCGGGCCTCGCACGGAGCGCGCGGGCCCGGGGGCTGGGACTTCACCGGCCGCTGGCGGCCTTGCGCGACAGGCAGGTGACCTCGTCCTTGCAGGCCGGGCCAATGCCCTCGGGGTGTGCCGTCAGGGGCGTCTTGTCGCTCTCCTCCACGCCACACACCACGCACTTGCGCTTGCGGTTGCGACGCTCGGCGCGGCGCTGCTCCGCGATGGCCTTGGCCCGCTCACGCGCCGTCTTCGCGTCCACCTCGTTGCTCATCTCGCGTCCTGGTTGGAAGTCCTGTGCCATCAGAGCGCCTCGACGAGCACCGCGATGCCCTGGCCGCCACCGATGCAGGCGGACCCGATACCATAGCGGGCGCCGCGACGCTTCAGCTCGTACACCAGCGTGGTGGTGATGCGCGCGCCGGAAGCCCCCAGCGGGTGCCCCACGGCGATGGCGCCGCCGTTGACGTTGGTGCGCTCGCGGGGCAGCCCCAGCTCCTTCTCCACCGCCAGGTACTGCGGCGCGAAGGCCTCGTTGACCTCGAAGAGGTCGATGTCCGACAGCTGACACTGGGCGCGCTCCAGCAGCTGGCGGATGGCCGGCGCCGGGCCGATGCCCATGATTTTCGGATCGCACCCGGAGACGCCCCAGTTGACGAGCCGGCCAATGGGCTGCAGGCCGTGCTTCTTCACGAAGCTGCCGGTGGCCATCACCATGGAGCCGGCGCCGTCGCAGATGCCGCTGGCCGCGCCCGCGTGCACCACGCCGTCCTTCTTGAAGACCTTGGGCAGCTTGCGCAGGCTCTCCACCGTCGTCTCCGGGCGGTTGTGCTCGTCCCGGGACACCACCGTCTCGCCCTTCTTCGTCTTCAGCGTGACGGGGGCGATTTCATCCTGGAAGCGGCCCGCCTCCTGCGCGGCGGCGAAGCGCTTCTGGGTGAGGACGGCGTACTCGTCCACCTGCTCCTGCGTGAGCGAGTAGTCCACCGCGAGTTGCTCGGCGGTGAGCGCCATGGCCTGGCCGGTGTAGCTGTCGGTGAGGGCCGTCCACAGCATGTCCTCCAGGCTGCCCTTGCCCAGCGGCAGGCCCCAGCGGGCGCCGCGGATGACGTGGGGCGCCTGGCTCATGGACTCGGTGCCACCGGCCAGCACGACGGAGGCCTGCTCGGTGAGCATCAGCTCCGCCGCCGTGACGAAGGCCTGGAAGCCGGAGCCACACAGCCGGTTGACGCCCAGCGCGGGCACGGGGACGGGGACGCCGGTGCGCAGGCCCACGTGGCGCGGCAGGTAGATGGCATCCGCGCTGGTCTGCACCACGTTGCCGTAGACGACGTGCTGGACGTCCTCCGGAGACACCTTCGCCTGGGCCAGCGCGGCCTTCGCCGACTCCACGGCGAGGTCGGTGGCGCTGAGGTCCTTCAGGCTTCCCCCGTAGGTACCGAACGGGGTGCGCTTGCCGGACAGGAAGTAGATTTCCTCGTTCTTGGACACGCTCTTCATGGTGGTCGTCTACCTACTCTCATGGGGCGCGCGGTGCACGCGCGCCGTGACGTCGTGACGTGTGGGACGGGCGGGCCTAGGGCGCGCGCGGCCCGAAAAAGGCGCTGGCGACGATGGCAAGCGCGATGACGGTCCACAACAAACCTTGAAGGTTCTGTCTCCGGATTTCCTTGCGGCCGAGCCCCTGGTACCAGGAACGCCCGGCGGCCACCCGGCCTTCCCAGGTGAAATCCCCGGCGGGCTGCAACCCGTCCAGGCGGCGCAGGTGCGCGCGCAGCAGGCGGTCGGGCGGAGCGTCCTCCAGTGAACCCGTCAGGTAGACGCCGGGGACCTCCAGCGCAGGGCGCCGGTAGTCCGCGGTGATGACGAAGCCCCCGGAGGCCAGGGGGGTGAGGAGGTACAGCCGGGGCACGCCGCCCTGCCCCGCATGGAGCGTGGCGAAGACGCGCTCACCCGGGTGGGCCCAATCGTAGGAGCGCGTGGCGCGCTGGAGGCGCGGCTTCTCCTCGTGGCTGCCCAGCGGCACGAACCCCAGCGCCTGGAGCTGGTTGGCGCGCCCCGACAGCTCCAGGGGCAAATCCATCTGGTCCGCGGGTGCCTCGGGCTCCACCCGCACGCTGGACGGGAAGAGGAAGAGGATGCTGCGCCACAGATTCATGGACAGCAGCACGAGCGCCAGCACCAGGCCGGCGACGACGATGCCCAGTTCGGCGAGGACGTTCATGAAGGGAGGACCTCCAGGTGCATCGCCCCCCACGCCATGGGCGCGAGGAGCCGAATGAGGGAGGTCAACAAGGCGGGCCGACCGGAGACCATGGCTCCGGGACCCTAGCGGAAAGCGGCGCCCGCGTGCGCTGGCTTCAGCGCCGGGACGCGCTGGCCGGCAGCGTGCTCCAGCGCTCGACGTCCGCCAGGGTGAGCGGGTCCTCGCCGCGAAGGAACTGCTCCAGGTGCCCCAGCGAGTCCACGCCGAAGAACAGCTCGTCGTCCGCCAGGTAGGTGGGCACGCCAAAGGCCCCGGCGGCCACCGCCGCCTCGGTGTTCCGCCAGACCCGGTCCTTCACCTCCTGCGTCTGGGCCGCCGCGAGCAGCGCCTGGGCGTCCAGCCCCGCGGCCTGAATCGCCGCGCCCACGGCCTCGGGCGACTCCGCCCCCTTCCCGCCGCCCCAGGCGGAGGCATACAGGGCGCTCACCAGCCGGCTCCGGGCCTCCACGTCATCCACGGCGGCCGTCACGCGCAGCGCGAGCAGCGGATTGAAGGGATGCGTCGGCGGCGGCGCGAAGGGCACGCCGAAGTCATGGGCGATGCGGAAGGTCTGCTTGAAGATATAGCTCCGCTTGGGCACGACCTCCGCGGGACCGATGTTTCCCGTCGCGTTGAGCACCCCCGCCAGCAGCACGGGCACCGGCTCCACGGTGCGGCCATGGCGCGCGGCGAGCGCCGGCAGGCGCGTCCAGGCCAGGTAGGCATACGGCGAGATGAAATCCAGCAAGAACCGCAGTGGGGTGTGGGCCATGGCCCGAGTCTAACGCCCCACGTCCGGGCTGTGAGGACACAGTCCCGTCGACTTTCCAGCGTCACATCAGGCGCTCTGACGCAGCTCCCCGGCCCGGCGCTGGAGCGCACCCCGCAGGGAGCTGGCCAGGGCCAGCAGGCTGGAGGCCCGGGCATCCGTGAAGGCCGCCTCGGCCGCCTCCAGCGCCACCACCGACGACTCCGCGTCCCGCGCGCGCTCCGCGAGCGACAGGCGCACCAGCCCCACCTGGAGCACGTTGCCCGTCAGCTCCGCCAGCGCGAGCGCCCGGCGCAGGTGCACCAGTCCCTCCTCACCGGGCAGCAGCGCCGCCAGCGCCCGGCGGGAGAGGATTTCATCCCACGGGTTGGCCAGCACCGGGTCCGTGGCCCGCGCCAGCGCCGCCTCCGCCGCGTCCTGCGCCGCCACCAGGTTGCCCTGCTCCCGTTCGAAGCGGGACTGGTAGACGCGCAGCAGCGTCTCCATGCGGACGCCGCCCTCGCGCGCGGCGGCCAGGGCCGCGGGAAGTGACCGGCGCGCCGCACCCGCATCCTCGAAGAGCACGTCGCGGCAGGCCTGGTACACCCGCAGGTGACACTGGAGCCACCGGTCCTCCGGCAGCACCCGCGCCAGCGCCTCGGCGCGGGCCACCACCGCGGCCACGTGCTCGTGCTCGCCGCGCTCCAGGTAGTACGGCGGCGTGAAGAGGGCCAGGTTGCGCTCCATCAACCGGGGGTTGCCCAGCCGCCGCACCAGCTCCGTCTTCTCCGTGAAGGCCGGGACGAACGCCGCGCCGTCGCCCGTGAAGGCCGCGCGCGTCACCACCGAGAACAGATGGAAGCCGCGCACGTCCGTGAACCCCTGGGCCTCCGCCACGGCGTACCCGTCGCGGAGCGCCTGCGCGTCCAGCGGCTCGCCGCGCAGCGCCAGGTTCATGTTCATCGTGAAGCCGCCCATGCCCAGCGCCCACGCCAGGCGCTTGGGCAGACGGCCCATCACCTCGCACAGCCCGCGAAGCCGCTTCAGTTGCTCGTACTGCGTCTCCAGCACGCCGGCGAAGCGGCCCGTGTAGGCACACAACTGAGCGGGCGCCAGCTGCGTCGCGGCGCGATAGGGCGACACCTCCGGCTGCTCGGCCCGCACGCGCTCCAGCAGCGCCGCCAACTCGTCCGTGCGCCCCACGCTGGCCAGCGCCATGGCCTGGAGGATGCGCAGCTCGGCCTGCTTCCAGAAGACGTCCGAGGAGCTGGCGAACGCATCCGCCTCGCGCTCGCGGAACAGCGCCTTCAGGCGCGCGGGACGCTCTGCTTCGGGCGCGGCGCACGCGGCCTCCAGCGCGGCCACCGCCTGCGTCCGCCCGTCCACCAGGTCCACCGTGGAGGCCCAGTGGTCGCTCAGCTTCCGCGCGAAGACGAGCGAGGTGGGCGGGTCGCTCGAATAGCCCACCTCCACCATCGTCACCCAGATGCGCAGCAGCAGCCTGTCACGGCCCGGGAAGTCCGGCGCGGCCTCCAGCAGCATCGCCGCTTCCTTCAGCAGCAGCGTGGCCTCCAGCAGCGCCTGCGCCTCGATGGCGGCCCGGCCCGCGTCCAGCAGCGGGCCAATGGCCAGCTCCGGCTCCGACGAGCGCAGGTAGTGCCACCCCACCGTGCGAGACAGCTCCGGCCGCGACGAGTGCAGCGTCTGGAGCGCCAGCGCCACGCGGCCGTGCGCCACGCGCCGCGCCTCCTCGGGCGTGCTGTCGTAGACGGCCTGGTGCACGGTGTCGTGCGTGAAGACGTAGCGGCCCTCCACCTCCTGGAGGAACTGCCGCTCCACGATGCCGTCCAGCACCGCGAACAGCTCGGACTCGGGCAGCTCCGCCAGCGCGCGGAGCATGGGCAGCTCCAGGCTGCGGCCCGCGGGCGCCAGCTGGCGCAGCAGCGACACCTGCTCCGCGGGAGCACTGCCCAGACGCGCGAGCACCGCGTCGTGGATGCTGGCGGGCAGCGGCCGTGTGTCCAGTCCCTCGACGGCGTTCCACCGGCCGCCCACCCGCGTCAGCGCGCCTTCCTCCACCAGCGCGCGCAGGCACTCGGTGGCGAAGAAGGCGTTGCCGCCCGTGGTCTCATGCAACCGCGTGACGAAGGCCTCGGGCACGGCCAGCCCCGGCAGCGCCAGCTCCACCAGCGTGCGCACGTGCTCGGCGGCCAGCGGCTCCAGGTCCATGCGGGTGGTGATTTTCTCGTCCACCGTCTGGAAGGCCAGGCTCAGGCGGCTCAGCTCGCCGTTCCGGAACGTGCCCACCACCATGCCACGCGTGCCGTACAGCGCGCGGATGAGGACGTTGAGCACCTCCAGCGTGGCGCTGTCGGCCCACTGCAGGTCCTCGAAGCACAGCACCAGCGTCATCCGCCGGCCCAGCGCCTGCACCCACTCCGCCAGCGCGCCGAAGAAGGCCAGCTTCTCCTCGCCCGCCACCGGGCGCACTTCGCCCGCGTCCGGCGTCAGGCCCGGGAGCAGCTGCCGCAGCTTCGGCCCGAGGCGCTCCATCATCTCCGCGGGCGTGAGCGGCACCAGACACCGCACCGCCTGGACGATGGGCGTCAGCGGTGCCTGCCCCTCCGCGCGGCACTGGCCCCGCCCGAAGGGCAGCTCCGCCAGCTTCGCCTGGAGTTCGAACTCCTGGAGCAGCCGCGTCTTGCCCACGCCCGCGGGCGCGCCGATGAGCACCGCGCGGGACTGGCCCCAGTCCGCCTCGGCCAGGCCGTTCATCAGCGCTTCCAGCTCCGCGGCGCGGCCCACCACTTCCGGCACGTGCAGGTAGCTGGCGCGCGCCGACAGCGGCTCCTCCGGCATCGGCTCGCCGCTGGCGTGGCAGAGCGCCTCCATCAGCTCGCTGGCGTCCTGGAAGCGCTCGCGCGGATCCTTCGCCAACAGCAGGAGGATGATCTCCTCCAGCTGCGGATCCACCGGGCAAATCGTGGACGGCTTCGGCGGCGGCCGCGTCAGGTGGTCCGCCAGGAGCGCCGCCGGGGTGTTGCGCTTGAAGGGCAGCCGACGCGTGACCAGGTAGTAGGCCATGACGCCCAGCGAATAGAGGTCCGCGCGCCCGTCGATGCTCGCGCCGCGCTGCCACTCTGGCGCCAGGTACTCCAGCGTGCCCTTGAGGCGGCCGGGGCTGGGTGTGCCCAGTTGGTGCATGACGCCGAAGTCCATCAGCTTCACCGCGCCCGCGCTGGTGATGCGGATGTTGCTGGCCTTGATGTCGCAGTGCACGTACAGCCGCGAGTGCAGGAAGGCCAGGACCTGGGACATCTGGATGAGCACGCGGTACAGCGTGCGCGTGTCCAGCGGCGACTCACGCCCCAGCGAGCTCAGGTCCTGCCCGTCCACCACCTCCATGGTGATGAAGCGGTTGCCGGCCTCCGTCATGCCCCAGTCGAAGACCTTGAGCGTGCCGGGGTGCTGGAGCTTCTTCATGGCGAAGAACTCGTGCCGGAACATCAGCACCAGCTCCTCCGTCTTGCCCGCCGTCAGGCCCGCGGGGACCTGCATCTCCTTGAGCGCCACCCGGCGGTGCTCGTGCAGGTCCGTGGCCAGCCAGATGCGGCCCATGCCGCCTTCGCCCAGCAGCCCTTCCACCCGATAGCGCCCCGTCACCACCATGCCCACGGCCAACGAGCGGCGCTCCCCGGCGCGCGCTCCCGGCAGGGTGATGGGCGTGCGGATGCGGTCCCCCCACGAACTTGGAGGACGGCTGCGCTCGTCCAGGACTGCTGTCTTCTCCTCGTCGCTCACGAAGGGGAACCGGCGGGGTCAGCGAAATGCAGAAGTTAATGGGATATCACGTTTCCTTGCGGCAGGCACACATCATCAGTGCCGTGTCGGCGTTGAGTGTCGCACCGCGCGTGCCGTCCCAGGCGACAAGCACCTGACAACACGGGCCCCGGCTGGACGGCTGCCCAGCAGCCCTGCCCGAAGCCCTGGACGCGTGGGTGCACATCCTCCCTCGGAAGGCGCCGGCCGGATGAGCGGGCCACGAGGGTGACGGATGAGCAACGCGGGCTGGAGGGCGTGGCTGGGGGCGGGCGTGGGGGCGTTGCTGCTGACGGCATGCCACACGTCGGAGGAGGAGACACCGCCGGACCTCGACGACGTGGCGGCGGCGACGGTGACGCTGGAGCCGGGCCACTGGGCGTGGTGGTGGAAGACGGCCGGCACGTCCTCACCGCCGCGCACTGCCTCCGGAATGAGGACACGGGGGTGCCCTTGTCCTTCCTGGACGGACGCCGGATGGACGGCAGCGCCGTGCACGTGGACCGGGGCCGGGACATCGCCATCCTCCGCCTGGACGCGCCGGCGCCGGTGCGCCCGCTGGACGTCGCCCAGGCCCTGCCCGCTCCGGGCGAGCCGCTGGTGTTCGCGGGCCGCAATGACCGTCCCGACGAGCATCAGCAGGCCGTGCTGGAGCGGCTGGGCCCCTGCCCTTCGCTTCCCGAGGTGCCCGCCGCGCTCTTCACCACCATCCGGGGCCGGCCGGGAGATTCCGGCGCGCCGTTGGTGGACGCGCGCATGCGGGTGGTGGGGCTGGTCCACGGCGGGGCCGCCTGCCGCATCGCCGCGCCCACCGCGGGGCTCGCGGAGGTGGTGGCGCAGCTGTCGCGAAGGGGGCCGGCCCTGGCGCGGCAGGCGCCGCCTCCGCCTCGCTAGGCGGCCCTCCCGTCAGTGGGCCCTGGCGTCGTTGCCCCAGGGGCCGCCCGCTCCGAACTTGAAACTCGAGGCGAACGGGGCGGACCCCTCACGCTCGCCCTACCCACGGAGACGGCACCATGGCTGGCAAGAAGGACAAGGGGCCCCAGGACGCGCGGCCCAGGGACATTGGCGATGACCAGCAGGCGGGCTTCCACGCCGGGGAGAATTTCCAACCGCGCAACCGCGGGCAGGTGGCGGACGCGCAGGACCGTGGCGCGGCGGACGCCTCCCGGCACCTCGCCCACGAGCACGGCGACGCGGCGCCCCACGCCGACACACCGTGGGAGGCGCGCGTGGAGCGCGGCGAGGAGTGGACATCCCAAGATGTCCCGGAGAGGGAGGCACGAGGCGACGAGGAGCCGGACTCCGCCGTCTCACGTCAGGGCCTCGTGAGCCCCCCTCCCGAGGAGTAGGCGCCGCGCCACGCACCCCACGGACCCCAGGGGTGCTGGGCACCCCCTCTTGCCCCGGCTGGCGCGTGGGGTGATGCTGGGCCTTTCGCCGGGGGAGAGCGTGTGCACCGGGCACCGCCGGGCGGCTGCCTCCCTGAGAGTCGGGGTGTCGTGAAGCCGAAGGTCCTCATCGTCGAGAATTCGTGGACGATGCGGGAGACGCTCCGTCTCCTGCTCTCCGGCGAGTTTGACTGCACCACGGCGGCCGACGGCGAGTCGGGGCTTCAGCAGGCCCTGGCGCACCCGCCTAATGTGCTCATCTCCGATGTGAACATGGACGGAATGGACGGCTACGCGCTCTGTGGCCACTTCCGCTCCGAGCCCACGCTCAAGCACATCCCCGTCGTCTTCGTCAGCGGCTATGCGCCTCGCACGGAAGGGCCCGCGGACCAGCCCGTCCCGGACGCGTACCTGGTCAAGCCGGTGAAGCCGCCCGTGCTCATCGCCCAGATTCACGCGCTGCTGGCTCGCGCGGAGGCCGTCACCCCGGCCGCGCCCACCATCCAGCCCGCGTGGAAGAGCTGAGGCCGCCCACCCCGAAGCACCCGGCACGGCGCGTCGCGAGTGAGAAGACGGGCGCCGGCCACGCTGGCGCGCGGGACGGTCGCATGGCGCCCGGGCGTTGCCACCAACGAACGGGTGACACGCGGGGTGGTCCGGTGACGATTCGACTCAAGCGGGCGTACGAAGCAGCAAGCCGCACGGATGGGCGGCGCTTCCTGGTGGAACGGCTGTGGCCGCGAGGCGTACGGAAGACAGCGCTTCCCATCGAAGCCTGGCTGAAGGACGCGGCCCCCAGCACCGAGCTGCGGAAGTGGTTTGCACACGACCCCGACCGCTGGTCCGAGTTCTGCCGAAGATACACCGCCGAGCTCGCGGCGAATCCCGCGGCATGGCAGCCCCTGCTCGAGGCCGCGCGCCACGGCACGGTGACGCTCGTCTACAGCGCCCATGACACCGAGCACAACAACGCGGCGGCCCTCCAACAATTCCTCGAAGAGGCGTCCGGCGGCGCCGCTCCGAAGAAGCCTCCATGCGCCTCGCGGCGAGGCCGGGGCCGCTCGACGCGACACACCTAACGTGCCGCCAAAGGAAAGCGCGCCGTGGCTCAACTCCCCCGGTACGTGGAGTAGCCGAAGGGGCTCAGCAGCAGCGGGACGTGGTAGTGCTCGTCTGGCGCCGTGAGTTCGAACACCACCGTCACCGACGGGTAGAAGCCGCGCACGCCGAGCGCCCGGAAGTACGCCCCGGTGTCGAAGGCCATCCGGTAGACGCCCGGCTCCACGCGCGCCCCCTGGGGCAGGAAGTCGCGCACGCGGCCGTCCTCATTGGTGACGCCGCGAGCCAGCTGCTTCCATTCGCCCGAGTCGCCTTGCAGCTCCAGGGTGATGGGAACACCGGACGCCGGCCGGCCCCGGTGCGTGTCGAGGACGTGAGTGGACAGGGTGCTCATGGCGCCAGCAGCTTCTCCAGTCGGATGCGGGTGATTTTCGCCTGCTCACCGGCCGCGATGCGCAGCTCCTCGTCCGGTGCGTTGTCCAGCCGCTCGCGCAAGAGCTCCAGCATCTCCGCCGCGCTCTTGCCCGTGGCGCACACCAGGAAGATGAAACCGAAGCGTTGCTCGTAGGCGGCATTGCCCTCCGCCAGCGCTTGCAGCACCGCCTCGTCCGCGCCCTGCACCCCACCCTGCTCCTGTGAGGACCACGAGGCGGTGGACGCGAACTTCGCGCGCAACTGGGACACGTCACCGATGCGCGGATGATGCGTCATGGCCTCGCGCCAGTCGTCCGGCCCCGTCTGCTTCCAGAGCCACGCCGACTCCGAGAACAGGTGCTCCGCGTCGCGGAAGGGCCGCGAGCGAACCATGCCGTCCGCCCAGCGGGACGCGCCACAGCAGCGCATCAGCTCCGCGCGCGCCTCCGACGGCAACAGCGAGTTGAGTCGAGTCAGTCCGCTGCTCATGCTGGCCGCCCGTGGACCCGCAGCCGGCTGACGCCGCCGTCGGGATAGATTTTCAGGCGCACGTGGGTGAAGGGCCCCTTCGCCGCCAGCTCGGACTCGTAGAAGTGGCGGTGGTGCGCTTGGAGCTTCGTGCGCGGCAGCAGCTCCGTCCACGCGATGTCATGCGCGTTGGCGAAGTCCACCACCGGCTCGCGCAGGTAGCAGCCTTCGATGGAGCACGTGTCCGGGTAGTTGCCCTTGAAGAAGGCCGTATCCACCTCCACGCGCTGCACGGTGCCCGGGACGGCGAGCTTCACCACAATCCAGTCGAAGCCCGGCAGCACGCGCTTGCGCCGCGTCTCCCAGCCCTCGCCCATGTTGGCGGCGCGCCCCGGGAGGATGAGGTTGTCCTTGGGGCCGAAGAAGGAGTCATTGCACGCCACCACCGTGCCGCCATTCTCCGCCGCCGCCAGGTCCACCGCACCGCCGGCGTGGGACAGGCGCTCGAAGTCCGGCCGCACCTCGCCATGGACGCGGAAGCGGGCCACGCCGCCATCCGGGAAGATGTTGAGCCGCAGGTGCGTCCAGCGCTTGTCGCTGGCGATGGGGAACAGGTTGCGCGTGCCGCCCTGCAGCTTGAGCTGCGGGAGGATGGGCGTCCAGGTGGCCTCGGCCAGGGCCTCGGGCGTGGGCGAGCCCTCCACCTCCAGCGCATCCACCGAGGCGTACTCGGGGAAGTTGCCGAGGAAGTGGTTGGTGTCGATGTCCACGCCGCGCACCACGCCCGGCAGGCCGAGCTTGAGGATGCACCAGTCATGGCCCGGCACGCGCTTGCGGCGCGACTCCCAGCCGTCCATCCACTTGCCATTCTCGGTGAACTTGCCGGGGATGAAGACGCCCCGGCCGGGCTTCAGCAGGTTCTCCTTCCCCGCGAAGAACTCATCGCTGGCCAGCAGCGCCTGACCGCCCACGTTCTCCGCGGCCAGGTCGATGAATTCCGTGAAGGCAATCCGCAGCTTTCCCTCTTCGGGTGCGTGCATGGTGTGTGTCTCCCAAGTGCTTCAAGCAGCGGCGCGCGTCCCCACGGGGCGGCGCACCCAGAGTCCCGACGGGCGCGGCATCGGCTGGCCGCGCTCGAAAACCTTCGTCCCTCGCAGGAACGTCATCTCCACCACGCCCGTCAACGTCCGGCCCGCGTACGGTGTTATCGGATGACGGTGTAGCAGGCGCTGTGGCTCCACGGCGAATGAAGCGTCCGGGTCGAACACCACCAGGTCCGCGTCCGCGCCGGGCGCCAGCGTCCCCTTGATACCCGCGAGGCCCACCAGCCGCGCGGGAGCTTCGCACATCCAGCGCACCAGCGACTCCAGCCCCAGGCCGCGCCGCTTCGCCTCTGTCCACACCGCCGGCAGGCTGAGCTGCAACGACGCGATGCCGCCCCAGGCCGCGCCGAAGTCGCCGCGCTCCAGGTGCTTCAGCGCGGGCGTGCACGGCGAGTGGTCCGACACCACCAGCTCGATGTCCCCCTGCGCCAGCCCGGCCCACAGCCGCTCGCGGTTCTCCGCCTCGCGGATGGGTGGCGCGCACTTGAAGTGAGTAGCGCCGTCCTCAATCTCCTCCGCCGTGAAGCTCAGGTAGTGCGGGCACGTCTCCACCGACACATCCAGGCCCTCGCGCCGGGCCTCGCGCAGCACGGGCAGCGCCTCCGCGGAGGACAGGTGGACGATGTGCACGCGGCAGCGGTGCGCGCGCGCCAGCCCCACCATCATCCGGATGGCCTCGTTCTCCCAGCGCTTCGGACGGGACTCCAGGTAGCCGCGATACGTGCGCGCGTCCCCACCGGCGACCAGCCCCTCCACCGGGGACTCCAGCTCCGCGTGGACGATGAGCGGGACACCCCGGCGCGCGAGGATGGGCATCGCCACATCCAGCACCTCGCGCGTCGCATGCGGGAACTCGTCCACACCGGAGGGGCACAGGAAGCACTTGAAGCCGGAGATGCCCGCGTCGATGAGCGCCTCCAACTCCCCCGCGTTGCCCGGGATGACGCCGCCCCAGAAGGCGTGGTCCACCTGACAACGGCCCTGGGCCGCCTCGGCCTTCAGCTTCAGCGCCGCCAGCGTGGTGGTGGGTGGCAGCGAGTTGAGCGGCATGTCCACCACCGTGGTGATGCCTCCCGCCGCCGCCGCGCGTGTGGCCGTCTCGAAGCCCTCCCATTCCGTGCGGCCGGGCTCGTTGATGTGCGCGTGGCTGTCCACCACACCTGGCATCACCACCTTGTCGCCCACGTCCACCACTGGCAGTCCGGAGGGAGTCTCCGCGTGAGACACCACCGCGGCCACCTTGCCGCCACGCACCACGACCGCCGCCTCGCGCACGCCTTCGCCCGTGACCACGCGCCGGCCGCGCACCACGAACTGCTCTCCACTCATGGCTCGAATTCCTTCTCGTCGTAACCCGCAAGGGACTCGAAGAACGCGTCCCGGTCATCCACGTAGAGCTGCCGCGTCACCCCGGACACGAGCCGGGGCAGGCCGTACTTCATGCCGGAGATGCTCGCGCCCCCGAAGCCCAGCGAGAGCAGGCAGCCAAAGGTGAAGTTGAAGATGCCCTGGAGCCATGGCGCCTGCCCCGGTTGCTTCTCCTGAAGCTCGAAGTGCGCGCCCAGGTACGGGTGCCGCAGCAGGTCCGCGTGCGACTGCCCCTCGGGCGGCGTGTACCGGTCCTTCCACAGGGCGATGTCGCCGTGGAGGCCCGCCAGTTCCGGACGCAGCGACAGGTCCGTCACCGTGCCACTTCCGATGATGAGCTTGTCGAACACGAACTGCCCATGAGGCGTGGTGACGCGCGCCTGTCCGCCCACCTCTTCCGCGCCGAGCCAGGGACTGCCGCCGTGCAGGTGGAACTGGGGAAAGGCACGCGCCCGGCTGAAAGTGTCCGACGGTGGCAACTGCCCCATCTCGATGATGCGGTGGATGAAACGCCAGCGGTCCGCGTCCGGCAGGTCCGCGTGGTGCTTGAGAAAGCCCACGAACTCCGCCCAGCGGTAGGGATTCACGTTGGGCAGCGTCTTGCGCCGGTAGAAGAGGTGGACCTCGGCCGCGCCGTGCTCCAGCGCAACGGAGGCATTGTCGAACGCGGAGGCCCCGGCGCCGAGCACCCCCACGCGCTTGCCACGCAGGGCCTCGAAGTCGATGGCGTCGCGCGTGTGGGCGTACAGCTCGCGCCGCAGCCCGGCCACCACGGACGGCACCTCCCAGCAACCGGAGCCGTCAATGCCCATGGCCAGCACCACCTTGCGCGCATGCGCCATGTCCGTGGTGCCCTTGCGCGTGTCGACGAGTGGAACGGAGAAGCAGCCCTCCTCCGCGCCCCAGGCGATGGCCCCCGCGCGCGTGCCACACCGCACGGGGATGGCGAGCGTGCGGCGATACCAGTCGAGGTAGTCCGCCCACAGCTCCTTGGGGATTCGGACCATCGCCTCCCACGAACCTTCGCCGTGCTGCGCCTCGTACCAGGACTGGAAGCAGAGGTTGGGCAGGTTGTGGTCCGGGCCCGTCAGGTGCTTGGGTGTCCGCAGCGTGTGCATGCGGGCGAAGGTCTTCCACGGTCCGGCGAGGCCCTGCTCGCAGTCATCCACCACGAGCAGGTTCGTGACGCGCTCACGCATCAGCCCGAAGGCGGCGGTGAGCCCGCTCTGCCCACCACCGATGACGAGCACGTCCAACACGGTCCGTCCGTCCCGCGTACGGCGCGGCAGCACCCACGGTCTGCGTGGGTACTCCAACTGCTCCAGGTCCTTCCGGATTCGAGTTTCCAGCGCGGCGAGAGCAGAGGCGGAAGGCAGCTCGGCGGGGCTCGAGGGGACGCGCATGGGCCTCATCGTACCCGCGCACCGCGTCAGTGAGCCAAGACGCCCCGGAATGACAGGGAATTGTCCAAAACCTCAAAGGTTCATTGGAGATTACGCCACCTTCAACGCTTCCCCCACTGGGCTGCTTGGCTATGCTGCGCGCCCTTCGTTTCCGCCCGAGGTGAATCCGCGTGATCAACGCCAATACCCGCGTCCCGCCGCCGAAGAACGAGCCTGTCCTCTCCTATGCGCCCGGCACGACCGAGCGCCGGGAGGTGCAGGCCGAGCTGAAGCGCATGGCCGGTGAGCAGATCGACATCCCCGTCATCATCGGCGGCAAGCACATCCGCACCGGCAAGACGGACACCGTGCGCATGCCGCACAACCACTCGCACGTGCTGGCCACGCTGCACGAGGCGGATGCCAGCCACGCGGAGCAGGCCATCCAGGCCGCCCTGGCCGTCAAGGACGACTGGGCTCGCATGCCCTTCCAGTCGCGCGCCGCCATCTTCCTGCGCGCCGCGGAGCTGCTGGCCTCGCGCTACCGCCCCATCCTCAATGCCGCCACCATGCTGGGGCAGTCCAAGACGGCCCACCAGGCGGAGATTGACGCGACGTGCGAGGCCGTGGACTTCCTGCGCTACAACGTCCACTTCGCCGAGCAGATTCTCGGCTGGCAGCCGGAGGCCGCGCACCAGACGTGGAACATGACGGACTACCGTCCGCTGGACGGCTTCGTCTTCGCGGTGGCGCCGTTCAACTTCACGGCCATTGCCCTCAACCTGGCCACCGCGCCAGCCATCATGGGCAACGTGGTGCTCTTCAAGCCGTCGTCCACCGCGGCCCTGAGCGCCTGGTACATCATGGAGCTGCTGCGCGAGGCGGGCCTGCCCGACGGCGTCATCAACATGCTCCCGGGTGACGGCCCCACGGTGGGCAACCCGGTGCTGGCCAGCCCGCACCTGGGCGGCATCCACTTCACCGGCTCCACGCCGACGTTCAACGCCATGTGGCGCACGGTGGGAGAGAACATCTCCCGCTACAAGCAGTACCCCCGCATCGTCGGCGAGACGGGCGGCAAGGACTTCATCGTCGCCCACCCGTCCGCGGCGGACGACCTGGAGGCGCTCGCGGTGGCCATCGTCCGCGGCGGCTTCGAGTACCAGGGCCAGAAGTGCTCCGCGGCCAGCCGCGTCTTCATCCCCGAATCCCTGTGGCCCAAGCTGAAGCCGCGCCTCCAGGCACTCATCAGCGAGGTTCGCATGGGCGACGTGTCGGACTTCCGCAACTTCATGGGCGCCGTCATCGACGAGAAGTCCTTCAAGAAGGTCTCCTCGTACATCGACCTGGCCAAGAGCGACAGCGGGGCCAGCATCGTGGCCGGTGGTGACGTGGACCGGAAGCAGGGCTGGTTCGTGAAGCCCACGCTGGTGCAGCTCGACAGCCCCACCCACCGAATCCTCCGCGAGGAGATCTTCGCGCCGCTGGTGGGCCTGCACGTCTACCCGGATGCGAAGTACGAGGAGACGCTGCGTGAGGTCGACCAGGCCGCGTCCTACGCCCTCACCGGCGCGGTGTTCGCGCGCGACCGGAAGGCCATCGACACGGCGCTGCGCGAGCTGCGCCACGCGGCGGGCAACTTCTACATCAACGACAAGCCCACCGGCGCTGTCGTGGGCCAGCAGCCCTTCGGCGGTGGCCGCGCGTCCGGCACCAACGACAAGGCGGGCTCGGCGCTCAACCTGGTGCGGTGGACCAGCCCCCGCACCATCAAGGAGACCTTCGTCCCGCCCGTGAAGGTGCCCTACCCCTTCATGGACAACGACCCGAACGAAGGCGCCATCTGAGACACGTATGAACGGTCCGTTCCCCGGCATCGCAGGACTGGACACGTACGCGCTGGTGGACGGCTGGTGCCGCGTGGAGGTCATTCCTTCACGCGGGGCCCTCGTCAGCCGGATGTGCGTGGACGGCGACGAGTGGCTGTACCTCGACGAGGCCACCGTCGCGGACCCGGCGAAGAACGTGCGCGGGGGCATCCCCGTGCTGTTCCCCAACGCCGGGCCGCTGCCGGGGGACACCTACTCCGTGGACCGTCAGCAATACACGCTGCAGCAGCACGGCTTCGCGCGGAAGCTGCCGTGGAAGGTGCGGCAGGCGGACGCGTCACGGCTGGTGGTGGAGCTGTCTTCCAACGAGGAGACGCTGCGCCACTTCCCGTGGCGGTTCGACGCACGGCTCACCTTCTCGCTGGCCGGCCAACGGCTCACGCTGGAGAGCGAGTTCGAGAACCAGGACACGCGGCCCATGCCGCTGCACCTGGGCTTCCATCCGTACTTCCGCGTGCCGGACGCGGCGAAGGCCCAAGCGGGCGTGGACACGGACGCCACGCGCGCGTGGGACAACTGGCGCAAGCAGGACGTGGCCGTCACCGGGCTGAACCTCACCGAGGAGGAAGTGGACCTTCACTTGAAGGACCACTCGAAGCCGGGAACGACGCTGGCGCGGGGCCCCGGGCTCAAGCCCATCCGCCTGTCGTGGAGCCCGGAGTACCGCGTCCTCGTCGTGTGGACACTGCGCGGGAAGGACTTCGTCTGCGTGGAGCCGTGGACGGCCGCGAAGGGTGCGCTGGCCACGGGCGAAGGGCTGCCTCACGTGCAGCCCGGGGCGCGGACGTCGCTTCGCTTCGATATCCAAGGCTGAGCGGCAGGGCCCGGAGCCTCCCGGGGCGACTCCTGCACCTTGCTGTTCGGAAATGTCGGGACATTTGCCGCGGCGAAATCTCCAGACATTTCCGAACAGCGAGCGCATGGTCCCCCTCCGGGCCGGGCTCCTACCCCGTCAGCGCGAGCAACTCGCCTCGCAACCAGCGGTTGCGCGGGTCCGCGTCCGTCTGTCGGTGCCAGTAGACATGAAGCTCCAGCGGGGGCAGTGACAGTGGCATCGGCAGGAGGTGGTTGCCCAGCAGCGCGTGCAACTCCGCCGCGCGCCGCCTCGGCATCGTCAGCAGCAAATCGGAGTCCGCGACGAGTTTGAACGCGGCCTCGTAGTGCTGGCAGCGGACGACGACGTCACGCTGGTAGCCCAGGCGGCTGAGCACCAGGTCCTCCACGGCCAGCCCGGTGCGGCGCGAGGACACGGTGACGTGCCGGGCCGCCATGTACTTCGCCACGTCCAGCTTGCGCCTGCGTTGGCTCACCACGCAGAAGGTGTCTTGCAACAGGGCCGCGCGCTTCAGCTCCGCGCCGGTCTGCTGCTCCACGTCGATGGAGAGGTCGAGCCGCCCCGACGCGAGGTCCCGCTCCAGCCGCGCCCGGTCGAGCCGGACACTGGAGATGCGGACCTCCGGCGCGTGTGCCCGTAACCGAGCCACGAGCAGCGGGAGAATCGACGGCTCCAGCACGTCGTTCATCGCCACCGTGAACTGGCTTACGTCCCGGCGAGGGTCGAAGCCGCGTCCGCGATGAACCGCCTGTTCGAACAGCGCCAGCGCCTCCCGAATCTCCGGCGCCAGGCGCTCCGCGAACGCCGTGGGCGCCACACCGCGCCCCTCCCGGACGAACAGCGGCGCTCCCAGCTGCTCACGCAGGCGGGCCAGCGCATGGCTCACGGCTGACTGGCTGAGGAACAGGACCTCCGCCGCGCGCGTCAGGTTCCGCTCCCGGAGCACCACGTCGAACACGCGGAAGAGGTTGAGGTCCAGCCGGGCGAGCCGTGCCGAATCCTGAACAGGGTTCATGGTTACACATGACCAACATTCACTGGATGCATCAAGGCCCCATGCGCAGGATGAAGGCCATGGACTTCGAGCCCAGTGAGCGAGCCAAGGACTACCTGGAGCGCGTGAAGCGCTTCATGAGCGAGCACATCCTCCCTGCGGAAAACCGCTACCACGAGGAACTGCGAGCCACGGCCCAGGGCGGCGACTGGAAGACGTGGCGTGTGCCCCCCGTCATGGAGGAGCTCAAGGCCAAGGCGAAGGCCCATGGCCTGTGGAACCTGTTCCTCCCGGACGAGAAGCTCGGCGCAGGGCTCAGCACGCTCGAATACGCCCCCATCGCCGAGGAGACGGGCCGCAGCTTCATCGCCCCCGAGGTCTTCAACTGCAGCGCCCCGGACACCGGCAACATGGAGGTGCTCTGGAAGTACGGCTCCGAGACGCAGCAGGAGCGCTGGCTGAAGCCGCTGCTGGCCGGGGACATCCGCTCGGTGTTCTGCATGACGGAGCCGGACGTGGCCTCGTCGGATGCCACCAACATGGCGGCCACCGCCATCGTCGACGGCGACGAGGTGGTCCTCAATGGCACCAAGTGGTGGTCCAGCGGCCTGGGACACCCCAACGCGCAGGTGGTCATCTTCATGGCCCGCACGCCCGACACCGGTGGGGACCGCCACCACCAGCACTCCATGGTGCTGGTGCCGATGGACGCGCCGGGCGTGAGCATCCGCCGCATGCTTCCCGTGTACGGCGACTACGACGCGCCCCACGGCCACGGCGAGGTGCATTTCGACAACGTGCGGGTGCCACGCGACAACATCATCGCCGGAGCGGGGATGGGCTTCGAGATTGCCCAGGGCCGGCTCGGGCCGGGGCGCATCCACCACTGCATGCGCTGCATCGGCGCGGCGGAGCGCTCCTTGGAGCTGATGATTGACCGGGGCATGAAGCGCACGGCCTTCGGAAAGCCGCTCCTCAACCTGGGCGGCAACCGCGAGAAGGTGGCGGAGGCGCGCATCGCCATCGACCAGGCGCGGCTCTTGACGCTCTACGCGGCCTGGAAGATGGACCAAGTGGGGGCGCTTGGAGCCATGACCGAGATTTCCGCCATCAAGGTCGTCGCGCCAAGTGTCCTCCAGAAGGTGGTGGATGACGCCATCCAGCTTCACGGCGGCGCGGGCGTATCCCAAGATACGCCGCTGGCGGGCTTCTTCGCCCAGGCGCGCAGCCTGCGCCTCGCGGATGGCCCGGACGAAGTGCACAAGGGTCTCATCGCCCGCATCGAGCTGTCGAAGCGGGGCTTCTCCCGGAGCTGACGGCCATGGCAACTCAACGCATCTTCATTACCGGTGGTGCCAGCGGACTTGGTAAGGCCATCGCCGTGCGCTTCGCTCGCGCTGGCTGGAAGGTCTGCATCGGCGACGTCAACGACGCACGAGGCGAGGAGGCCTTGAAGGAACTCTCCGCGCTGGCGTCCCAGGCCCATTACCTGCGCTGTGACGTGCGGCGCGAGGCGGACCTGCGCGAGGCCCTGGACTGGCTCACGGACCAGTGGGGCGGCGTGGACGTGGTCATCAACAACGCCGGTGTCGCACAGGCGGGCGCCATCGAGGACGTGTCGATTGACGACTGGCAGTGGATCATCGACATCAACCTGCTGGGCGTCGTGCGCGGGTGCAAGGTATTCACCCCCGCCTTCAAGAAGCAGGGCCACGGCCACATCGTCAACGTCGCGTCCATGGCGGGCCTGCTCGATGTGCCGCTGATGAGCAGCTACAACGCGACCAAGGCCGCCGTGGTGTCGCTGTCCGAGACGCTGCACAACGAACTGGCGGAGCACGGCATCGGCGTCAGCGTCGTGTGTCCGTCCTTCTTCAAGACGAACCTGGGTGACTCGCTGCGCACCACGGACCCTCGGCTGGGGGCCACCATGGCGCGGCTGCTGGAGCGCTCCGCCATCACCGCGGATGACATCGCCAACGACGTCTTCGACGCGGTGGCCGAGCGCGGTTTCTACATCCTGCCCCACGCGGACGGCCGCAGGGCCTGGCGGATGAAGCGCCTGCTGCCACGCGAACTCTACGCGTGGGTCATGCGCCGGAACACGCGGGGCATGCGCCCTGGCGCGCATCCAAAGGCCGGCTGAACAAGGGGCCATCACGCATGCCACCGACCGCGACCATCGACCCCGCTGGCACCGTGCGCCCGGGCGAGGAGCTGAACCTCCCCGCCGTGGATGCCTGGCTCAAGGCCCAGGTGCCCACGCTGGAGGGCTCGCCGGAAGTCACGCAGTACGCGGGCGGCGCCTCCAACTGGACGTACCGGCTGAAGTACGCCAACCGGGACCTCATCCTGCGCCGGCCTCCCGCGGGGACAAAGGCGAAGTCCGCGCACGACATGTCCCGTGAGTTCACGGTGCAGCAAGCGCTGAAGCCGGCCTATCCCGTCGTCCCCACCATGGTGGGCCTGTGCCAGGACCCGGCCGTGCTGGGCTCCGACTTCTACGTCATGGAGCGCATCGAGGGGCTCATCCCGCGCAAGCACCTGCCCCGGGGCCTGACGCTGGACGCGAAGCAGACGCGGACGCTGTGCCTCAACGTCATCTCCAAGCTCGTGGAGTTGCACGCCGTGGACCCGGCGGCGGTGGGCCTGACGTCACTGGGCAAGGGGCCGGGCTATCCCACGCGGCAGGTGGAGGGCTGGTCGGCGCGCTACGAGAAGGCACAGACGTGGAACGTCGCCAGCTTCCGCTACGTGCGTGACTGGCTCAAGGCGAACACACCCGCGGACATCGCCACCTGCGTCATCCACAACGACTGGCGCTTCGACAACGTGGTGCTCGCCCCGGAGGAGCCCACGCGCATCATCGGCGTGCTCGACTGGGAGATGGCCACCCTGGGTGACCCGCTGATGGACCTGGGCAGCGCGCTGGCCTACTGGGTCCATGCCGATGACGACTTCCTCCTACGCTCCACGCGGCGCCAGCCCACGCACCTGCCCGGCATGCTCCGGCGCGAAGAGGTGGTGGAGTACTACCTGGACCAGACGAAGCTGAAGCCCGCCAACTGGACCTTCTACGAGGTGTTCGGCCTCTTCCGGCTCGCCGTCATCGCCCAGCAGATCTACTACCGGTACCACCACAAGCAGACGCGCAACCCCGCGTTCAGGAACTTCTGGGTGCTGGTCAACTACCTGGGCTGGCGCTGCCACCGGCTCATCCGCAAGGGGGCGCGCTGATGGGCGTGGTGTATCTGGTCCGGCACGGTCAGGCCTCGTTCGGCGCGGCGAACTACGACCAGCTCTCGGAGACGGGCCTCGTGCAGGCCCGGGTGCTTGGTGAGGCCCTTCGCGAGCGGCTGCCCCGCGTGGACGCCGTCGTCACCGGCACCATGGCGCGGCACCAGCAGACGGCGGAGGCGTGTCTCGCCGCGCTCGGCTGCGGCACCGTGGCCGTGCAGACTGCGGGCTTCAACGAGTTCGACCACGAGGAAATCGTCGCCCGGCACACGCCGCGCTACGCGGACCCGGACGTGCTGCGAGCGGAGCTGTCTCAAACGGAGTCGCCCTGGCGCGCCTACCAGGCGCTCTTCACCGACGCTGTGGCCCGCTGGGTGGCCGGCCAGCACGACGCCGAGTACACCGAGCCCTGGTCCGCCTTCGGCAAGCGGTGCCTCCGCGCGATGGATGCCCTCATCCAGGAGATGGGCGCGTCGAAGAACGCGCTCGTCTTCACCTCCGGGGGCACCATCACCGCCATCTGCCAGGAGCTGCTCCGCATCCCCGACGAGCACGCCTTCCGACTCAACCTGACGCTGGCGAACTGCGGCCTCACCAAGGTCATCTACAGCGAGCGCGGCCGTTACCTGTCCACGCTCAACGAGCACAGCCACTTCGAAGGCGCCCAGCGCGCGCTGCTCACATACCGCTGAGCGGCGCACCGTCGTACCGCAAGTCCTCCCACGCCAGCATCGCCCGCTTGCGTGAGGCGCCCCAGCGGTACTCCCCGAAGACGCCCGTCTTGCGCAGCACGCGGTGGCAGGGAATCAAGAGCCCCACGGGATTCTCGCCTACCGCCGAACCCACCGCGCGCATCGCCTTGGGCTTGCCAATGGCGCGCGCGAGGTCCTCGTACGTCGTCACCTCGCCCGACGGCACACGCAGCAGCGCCTGCCACACCTGCACCTGGAAGGGCGTGCCCCGCACCAGCACCGCCAAGGGGCTCGACTCCGAGCCGCCGTGCTCCGCCTGGAAGATGCGCTCCATCCATGGGGCCGTGTCCTCGGCGGACGCCACGAACGTGGCGCGCGGCCACTGCTTGCGCAGCGAGGCGAGCGCCTCCTCCTCGGATTCGCCCGTGAGGAAGTGCAGGCCACAGATGCCACGCTCGCAGACCGCGAGCAGACACGCGCCAAACGGAGACAGGTGGACGCCATGGCGCACGGTGAGCCCTTCGCCGCCCAGCTTGTATTCCCCTGGCGTCATCGACGTCAGCGTCACGAAGAGTTCGTGCAGCCGGCCGCTGCCCGACAAGCCCACCTCCAGCGACGTCTCCAGCACGCTGCGACGCTCGTCGAGCAGGCGCCGGGCCGAGCTCAGCGTGTGCACCTGGACGAAGCGCTTGGGGCTGATGCCCGCCCAGCGCGAGAAGAGCCGCTGGAAGTGGAAGGTGCTCAGCCCCACATACGCGGCCACGTCGTCCAGGGACGGCTGCTCGCGGGCATGTGCGTCGAGATAGAGGATGGCTTGTTCGATGCGGGCGTAGTCGCTGGATGCCATGCCGATGCTCCTGGGATGCGCTTCGCGAAAACGTATGTCCGCCAACACATGGTGGAGCAACCCGGTTCTTGCGCTGTCCTCGCGCGCCGGGCGTGCGTTGACATGAGGTGTCATTGTGCAACAACGGGAAGGCCCACCCCGCACATCGCCTCAGGCAAGGAGCGCCATGCTTCCAGAGGAAGACTTCCTGGCCGCGGAGGAGGCGCTCAGACAGGCCATGCTCTCGAGCGATGTCACCGCGCTCGACGCCCTCCTCTCCGACGACCTCATCTTCGTCAGCCACACCGGCCGCGTCCTCGACAAGGAAGCCGACCTGGAATCGCATCGCTCGGGAGCCCTGCGCCTCACACGGGTGGACTTCACCGACACACACTTCCGCTACCTTTCCGCGGGCGCCGTGGTCGTCGTTCATGCCGCGCTATCCGGTGAGTTCCAGGGAGCCCACTTCGAAGGAAACTTCCGCTACACGCGCGTGTGGCAGGTCGTGGACGACGCGCCGCAGGTCGTCGCGGCCCAGTGCACGGCGATGGGTTGACTTGACTCCTGAGAGGCGAGCGCTTATCCGTTACCGCCAATGACGTCGCTAAGCGCCATGTGTCGAATGTCGATGCCGGGTGGGCTCTCGCCCTCCAGGTTCGGCTGATGTCCGTCCGACCCTGGTGAGCCACCGAGCCCATCCACCCGCGAGGGTTGGTGGGCTCCGTCGTTTCTGGACGCGCGCTGCCCTCGCACTTTCCCACCGAGGCGCCGCGCTCCATGAGCACGCCGAACCAACGTCCTCTGCATTTCAACTTGCCGCGCGGCCTGTTCCCGGTGCGCGACTGCCCCTGACGGCACGCCGTCTTCTCCCAGCCCTCCGCGTCCAGGAGGGCCGTTCCCGCATCACTCCCGGAGAATCTCCGTGCCCACCACCCACCTTCCCGCTCCACGCCTCTTCGACGTCTCCCTGCCCGACCTGACGCTGGAGGCGGGCGCCCGCATCACGAACCACCTCGTCCGCGGCTGGTGGTGGGGCCCCTCGGAGGACGTCCCCTGGCTCGAGTCGCGCGCACGCGTTCTCTCCGAGGACGAAGCCCAGGCGAGCGCGCTGCGCGTCGTCCGCCGCACCGTGGCCGAACAGCAGGCGCTCTTGGCGGAAGCCCGTCACCGAGGCCCGGCCCGGGCCCCCACGTCCGTCCCCACGGTGCTGCTGGTCCACGCGCTCACCGGCGACATGCGCGCGGGCGGCAAGGGCGGCTGGTGGGAGCCGCTCATCGGCCCGCGGCGCGCGCTGGACCCGTCCCGCGTGCGGCTCCTGTGCTTCAACAACCTGGGCTCCTGCTACGGCACCACGGGCCCCGCCGACGAGGGCTTCCCGCTGCGGACGGACGACGCGCGCTTCGGTCCGCCGTTGCCACTGCCCAAGGGCGACCTGCGCCAGGACGAACAGCGCCTGCCCGCCACCGTCACGCCGTGGGACCAGGCCCGGAGCATCCTGCTGGCCATGGACGCGCTGGGACTGGACGAAGTGGAGCTCGTCACTGGCGG
Source organism: Myxococcus sp. NMCA1 (assembly GCF_026810205.1). Taxonomy (NCBI): domain Bacteria; kingdom Pseudomonadati; phylum Myxococcota; class Myxococcia; order Myxococcales; family Myxococcaceae; genus Myxococcus; species Myxococcus sp. NMCA1. Next base: position 7,521,775 of record NZ_CP113950.1, read on the forward strand.
CTCGCTGGGCGGCATGGTGGTGCTCTGCCTCGCGGCGCTGGCGCCAGAGCGCTTCGCGCGGCTCTTCCCCATCGCCACCACGGAGTCCGCCACCGCGTGGGTGGTGGGCCTCAACCACGTGGCGAGGCAGGCCCTGCTGATGGACCCGGGCTTCCCCGAGTCCCCCCGCCGGGGCCTGGAACTGGCCCGGCAGCTCGCGATGCTCACCTACCGCGCGGAGCCCGGCCTGGACGCGCACCAGGGCCGCCCCGACGAGTGGTCCTCACGCGCGCTGCACCCCATGCACAGCTACCTGGAGTACCAGGGCCAGAAGCTGGAGAGCCGCTTCGACGCGCGCGCTTACCTGGCGCAGCTGGGCGCCATGGACCACCACGACTTGTCACGCTTCCCGGGAGGCGGCCTGGCCCGCATCCGCGCGAGCGCGCTGTGCGTGGGCATCGACACCGACCAGCTCTTCTTCCCCAGCCACATGGCGACGCTGGCGCGGCGGCTGCGCGAGCACGGCCTCCACGCCGAGCACGCCACGCTGTCCAGTCAGCACGGGCACGACGGCTTCCTGCTGGAGTGGGACGCCATGGCCGTCCTGCTCGCGCGGGCGCTCGCCCTGCCTACCGCCAGGAGTCCGGTGCACGCCTTCCCGCACTGGCCGGAAGCGCGCCCCGCCCTCAGCTCACCTTGCGGGACGAAGGCGTGACCACGGCCACCGGCTCGTGGTGGGACCACAGGGGCGGCTCGGCCTCGTGAGTGAAGGCGCGCAGCCGCCGGTACTCCGGATAGGACGCCTGGAGCGACAGCACGTCTCCAGGCCGGATGACCTCATCCCCCTGCGGGTGGAGCCGCTCCTCGCCACTGCGTTGCAGCGACAGCGCCAGGCAGCCGAACCGGTCCCGCACCTCGGAGATGGTGAGACCCGGCAGGCCCAGGCGCGCCTCGAACAGGGAGACGACCATCAGGTGCTTCGCCAGGTGGAACGAGTGGACGATGCGCGGGTCCATGGCCGCCAGCGCCATGGCCGGGGCCGCCAGCGACGAGCTGGAGAGCGCTTCCGCCTTGAACGTCTCGCGCACCTTGCCGCTCAAGTCGTCATCGAAGAGGCGGATGACCACGCGAATGTCCGGGTTGAGCTTGCGCGCGTCCAGGGCGATGTTGAGGTTCGCCAGGTCGTCGTCCGTCGCGCAGACGATGGCGGACGCGTCCTTCACGTTGGTGCGAGGCAGGCACAGCGGGCTGCGCGTGTCGTCGATGAGCAGCGGCACCAGCTCGTCGCGCAGCGCGGACACGAAGGCCGCGTCCTCGCGCTTCTCCACCACCACCACGTCCTTGCCCATCTCCCGCAGCTGCGTCACCACGCGGTAGCCCACCCGCCCCGCTCCACACACCACGACGTGGCCCTTCATCGTCTCGGAGACCACTTCGATCCACTCCTTGTCGTTCTTGTGCCGGGCGAAGAAGAGGTACGCGAAGCGCACCACACCATCCGCGACCAGCGCAATGCCTGATGGCGGAATCACCAGGTTGAGCATCTCCACCAGCCAGTCGTCCACATAGGGCAGCGACGGCTGGCCGTAGAGCAGGAAGTAGGTGTGGTGCAGCGCCTCGCCGAAGTCGATGCGATCGCCACCCGGTCCCCGGAAGCGCCAGTGGAAGAGCAGCGGCGCTCCCAGGAACAGCACGGCGGACAGCATCAGCGTGGTGCGAAAGCGCCGCACCAGCGCCCGCAGGTAGCGCAGATTGGCCCGGAAGTGCCTGCGGGACTGCTTCATGGAGGCTCCTCGACTACGACGCCGGGGTGATGCCCGTTTCCGCCGAGTTCCGCGCGCGACGCCGCTCCACCATCCACACCAGCAGCACGCCCAGCTCGTAGCAGAGCAGCATGGGGCCGGCCATCAGCGACAGGTTCACCACGTCTCCCGTGGGGGTGATGATGGCCGCCGCGATGAGGCACACCACGAAGGCGTGGCGCTGATACCTGAAGAGCCAGGACGACTTCACCACGCCCACCACGCCCAGCAGGGCCATGACGAGCGGCAGCTCGAAGATGATGCCGAAGGCGAGGATGAGCAGCAGCACCAGCGAGAGCTGCTCGTGCATGGACAACATGGGCCGCGTCCAGCGCGCCGCCTCATGTGCCGCGTGCGCCGTGGCCAGCTCCTTCTCCAGCCGCCACAGCCCCGCCAGCTCCTCGGTGCGCGTGGGGGCGATGCCCGCCAGCAGGCTCGCCGAGCCGTCCATGGCCGCCGCCGCCGCCGCGAAGTCCTTCTTCTCGTAGGCCGTCACGGCCTCCACGCGCTTCTCCACCGCCTGCCGAAGCACGCCGCGGGACTGCGCGCCGTAGCCCACCGACGCCGCGTCCAAGAGCCGCCCCAGGCCATCCAGCCGCCCCGTCATCTCCACGCTGGCGGCGGGCGCGACCTCCGGCGCGGGCGCCTGCCCCTCGCCCTCCGCGCGCAGTTGGGTGCTCGTCTCCTTCGCGATGCGCCCCGCTTCCTCCGCTTCACCCAGGCGCAGGAAGCGCAAGGCGTCGTCCGCGCGCAGCCGGGCCGTGTCCAGGCGCTGCTCCAGCGCGAGCGTCTCCTCCTCGTTGAGGAGGAAGGTGAACATGGAGGGCAGCACCGCGAAGTAGCAGAAGGCGGCGCCGAGGAGGAAGGCGATGGAGCCGAACGCCACGAAGGGCGCGGCGAAGCGGCGCTCCTCCGGATACAGGCCGGGCGAGACGAAGCCCCAGATCTGCATCAGGATGACGGGCGTGGTGAGGAAGATGCCGCAGTACACGCCCACCTTCATCAGGACGTTCAGCTCTTCGATGCCGGACGTGTAGATGAGCGAGCGATTCTCGGGCGGCAGCGCATCCAGCACCGGCTGCATCAGCAGGCCGAAAATCGGCTTGGCGAAGACGAGCGAAATCGTCCCCAGGACGAGCACCGCGATGGTGCACCGCATGAGGCGCGAGCGGAGCTCCGTCAGGTGGTCCGCCAGACTCATGCGCAGCTCGGAGTCGGCACCGGGGTTGATGGGCGGGGGGCTCAGGGCTCAGCTCCGTTTCGGGGCGTTGCGCGCCACCGTCCCCGGGATGGGAGACAGCGTGGGCGAGGTGGCGGAGGAAGCAGTGGGCTCGGGAGACGCCTCGGCGGTGGGCTCCGCGCCCGGCTCCGCGGCCACGGCGTCCTGCGCGGGCGTCTCCCCGGCATGCACGTCCGCGGCGGACACGTCACGAGGCCCCTGCGCGTCCATTTCCAGCACCTGCGTGGGCGACGAGGGCTGAGGGGACGCCGCATCGGCCGGAGGCGGCGCGCCGTCCGTGGCGGGAGGCAGGGTGGCCTCGGGCCCACCCACGGCCTGCGGCGGCTGGGGCGCGAAGCGCGTCCCGGGCCTCACGGGCGCGGTGGGAGGCTCTCCGATTTCCTGGTCCATGGCGTAGAACTCACGCTCCACGACGTTGCGGACCTCATCCGTCTGGCGGCGGAATTCGCGCAGGAACTTGCCGATGCCGCGCGCGAGCTCGGGCAACCGCTGCGGCCCGAGAATGAGCAGCGCGGCCACCAGGATGAACACCATTTCGCCTGCGCCGATGTTGAACATTTTTCCTGACGCGCTCCCCGGAGCAGCCCGGTTTATCGCGCCCCAGGGAGACAGGCGCAACCGTTCGTCTCGCCAAAGCATCCGCCCGCCACCCGGAATGGGCGGCAGGCAACCCGAAGGCGCCCTTTCATACTACGCGTGAGAATCCGCCCCGGGCGAGAGCGGAACCGCCATTCCTTGCGAGGGAGCCACCGCCAGCGCCCGTGCCTGCTCCCTGCTGTGCACCCGCCGCTCCACCACCCACAGCAAGGCGGGCAGCAACAGCGTCAGGACCATGGACACTCCGGCCATCCGGGGGATGCCGCCCAGGGTCCCGTCTGGCAGGTCCGTCAGCAGCCGGGCGCTGAGGAAGGCCCCCACGGCGGCGGCCATGTGCTGGACGGCGGACTGAAGGGACATGAAGCGCGCACGCACCGGGTTGTCCGGCACCCGTGACGTCAGCGTGTTGTACGCGACGTTGCGCGTCCCCATGGCCACCATGAAGAGCGTGAAGATGACGGGCACGGGCATCCAGCGCGGCAGGTGGACGAAGCCCACATACGTGGACAGCAGCACCAGCATGGAGCCCACCGTGCCCACCGCGAAGGAGCCGTACCGGTCCACCATGGGTCCCGCCACCCGGAGCGTCGCGAAGCTGGCGATGCCGCCAATGAAGTACGGCAGCCAGAGCAGCTCCCGCGGGTAGCCCACGTTCTGCTGCAGATAGGCGGACAGGTTGGGGATGAGGACGAAGCCCGCCATCATCACCAACGCCGTCATCACGTACGACAATTGGATGTCCCGGTGGCCCAGCAGATCGAGCACGCCGGCCTGTTGGCGGGGCCCCGCGTCCAGATGGCCGCGCACGGGTGGCAGGTAGAAGATGGCGCCCATCACCACCAGCAGGCCCATGGCGGCCACCGCGAAGAAGGGCACGCGCCAGCCTCCGAACTCGGCCAGCTTCAGCGCCATGGGCACGCCCGCCACCGAGGCCACGGAGAAGGCGCCCATCACCGCGCCCAGCGCGCGTCCGCGCCGCTCCACTGGGACCAGGTCCGCGATGATGGACAGCGACAGCGACGTGGCCGGCCCGCCGAAGATGCCCGCCACCACGCGCGCCAGCAGCAGCGTGGACATCCCCGTGGCGAAGCCACCCGCCGCGGTGGCCACCACCAGGCCCAGCATGGACACCGCCAGCGCCTTGCGGCGGTCGAAGCGGTCCAGGAAGTAGCCACCGGCCAGCCCCGCCACGCTGGCGGCAGCCGTGTACGCGCCGCCAATGATGCCGATGTGCGACGACGCGATGCCCAGCCCCTGCGCGAAGTCCGGGCCCAGCGGCATCACCATCACGAAGTCCAGGATGTTGACGAACTGGACCGCGCCGATGAGCGCCACCACAGCGCGCTCGGAGACCTGTCGTTGATTCGGCATGAAGACGTGTCTACACCCGGAAGCGGCGAACCTCCGCACGGAGGATTTCCGCCTGACGCTGGAGGTTGTCGATGGCCTCCTCCAGCTGCTTCACGGAGCGTGTCTGGTGCTCGGACACCCCCTTGATGGTCTCCACCGCCTTGAGCACCTGCTCGCTGCCCTTCGTCTGCTCCTTCTGGGCGCGGTTCAGGTGGGTGACCATCTCGTTGATGCTCTCGATGGAGCGGGTGATCTGCTTGCTTCCGTGCGCCTGCTCCTGGCTGCTGCGCTGCACATGGGCGGTGAGCGCCTTCATCTTCTCCGCGCTCTTCATGATCTGCTCGCCGCCGCGGGCCTGCTCGTTGGAGGCCTTGGAAATCTGCTGCACCGTCTCGCTGATGCGGTGGATGGAGGCCGTCACCTGCTTGCTGCCGCGCGCCTGCTCCACGGTGGCCCGGGCAATGGCCTTCACCATCTGCGTGGACTTCTGGGTGCTGTCGTTGATTTTCCGCAGCGCCCCTTCCGCCTCCCGGCCCAGTTGCACGCCCTCCTCCACGCTGCGCACGCCCTGGTTCATCACCACCACGGCGTTGCGGCTCTCCTCCTGGATGCTGCGGATGAGCTCGGCAATCTCCTTCGTGGACGCGCCGGTGCGCTCGGCCAGGTCCTTGATTTCCTCCGCCACCACCGCGAAGCCCTTGCCGTGCTCACCCGCCTGCGCGGCGATGATGGCCGCGTTGAGCGCCAGCAGGTTCGTCTGCTCCGCCACGTCGTCGATGACGTTGAGGATGTTGCCAATCTCGGAGATGCGCCGGCCCAGGCTCTCGATGACGTGGGCCGCGCTGCGGCTGGTCTCCTTGATGCGGTCGATGCCACTGAGCGTCTTGCGCAGCGACTCCACGCCCGTCTGCGCGTCGTCGAAGACCTGCTCGGACAGCCGGGCCGTCTCCTTCGCGTTGGCCTCCACCTGACCGATGGCGGCGTCCATCTGGCTGATGGCCGAGGACGTCTCCTCCGTGGAGGCGGACAGCTCCTGGATGTTGGTGGCCACCTCCTTGATGGAGAACGTCATCTCCTCGATGGCGCTGGTGGTCTCCTCCACGCTGGCGGCCATGGCCTGGACGTTCTCCGCCACCTCGTCGTTGGTAGCGGCCATCTCCATGATGGAGGAGCTGCTCTCCTCGGCGCTCTGGTAGAGGACCTCCACGTTCTCCGCGATGCCACGCAGCGAGGCCATCATCTCCACCATGGAGGAGGACGTCTCCTCCACGCGCGCCTGCACCGTGCCCGCGCCGGACGACACCGTGGTGCCGGTGCGGTGAATCTGCTCCACCACGCCCGCCACCACGTCCGACACGCCGCGCACCCGGCCCAGCGTGTCGCGCCAGCTCTGGGCGATGCGGTTGAGCGCCTCGGCGAGCTGGCCCAACTCGTCCCGCGTCCCCACGTCCACGCGGCCGGTGAGGTCCGCCTCCGCCAGCCGCCGCGCCATGCCCATCATCGCGTCCAGCGGCACCAGGATGAAGGCGCGGGAGATGAAGAAGGCCACCAGCAGGAACAGCGTCAGGCCGATGCCGAATGCGAGCATCACGACGCGCTGGAGTTCGGTGACGACCGCGTCCAGCCCGGAGTTGTCGAGCACCAGCAGCGCCTGCCCCACCACGCCGCCCGACAGCGTCACCGAGCGCGCCACGGAGCGGTCGCCGTTGGCGAAGCGGAAGCCATCCAGCGGCTGGCCCTGCCGGGCCTTCAGCTCCGCATGGAACCACGCGGGCGGCTCGGCCGGGTGGGTGGCCAGCACCTGTCCCTCGCTGGAGAGGACGGCCAGCACCTTGAAGTCGTCGTCGCCCGTGCGCAGCCGCTCCAGGCTGTCGGGCAGGGCCGCGGCGGGTTGGGCCGTGAGCATGCTGACGGCCTGGCTGGCACGGGCCTCACCCCGCTTCTGCAGGCGCTGCTCCAAGTGGGCTTCCACGCGCGAAGGGACGACGAAGAAGAGCGTCCCCAGGATGAGGGCGAGGACGAGCGCGAAGGAGCCCAGCAGCAGGCTGCGCAGGCCGGGTTTCTTGAACCGGAGAGCCAAGACGAGGCACTGTAGGGAGGGAAACACCGGCAGGGCAAGAACAGGGCGCCAACGCGGCCTGTCCTCCGGGGGCGCTGACTTCCCGCCTGGCGGATGCGTAAGGTCTTTCCGATGTCCTCCACCCTGCTACTGACGGACCCGCTCTTCTTCCAGCACGACCCCGGGCAGGGCCACCCCGAGTCGCCCTCCCGGCTGCGCCGCATCCTCGGGGTGCTGGCCAGCACGCCGGTGAAGGGCACGGTGATGACCGCCCCGCGCTCCGCCACGGAGGCGGAGCTGGCGTCGGTCCACACGCCGGAGCTGCTGGCGTACCTCCAGCGCATCAACGGGCACCGCGCGCAAATCGACCCGGACACCCAGGTGTCCCCCGACAGCGTGGACGCGGCGCGGCTGGCCGCGGGCGCCTCCGTGCAGGCGGTGGAGGCGGTGATGAAGGGCGAGGCCCGCAACGCCTTCGCGCTGGTGCGTCCGCCCGGGCACCATGCCGAGCCCGACAAGGCCATGGGCTTCTGCCTGTACAACAACGCGGCCATCGCCGCGGAGGCTGGCCGGAAGCTGGGCGCCGAGCGCGTGCTGGTGCTCGACTGGGACGTGCACCACGGCAACGGCACGCAAGCGGCGTTCTGGTCTCGCCGGGACGTCATGTACCAGTCGGTGCACCAGTTCCCCTACTTCCCGGGCACCGGCGCCGCGCCGGAGGTGGGCGTTGGCGCGGGCGAGGGCTACACCGTCAACGTGGGCCTGCCGGGCGGCAACTCGGACGCGGACTACGGGATGATTTTCGAGGAGCTGCTGCTGCCCGTGGCGGAGGCGTACCGGCCCCAGCTCATCCTCGTCTCCGCGGGCTTCGACTCGCACCAGCACGACCCGATTGGCGGCATGGACGTCAGCGAGCGCGGCTTCGCGGCCATGTGCTCGGCGATGAAGTCCCTGGCCGACAGCGTGTGCCAGGGCCGGCTGGTGCTGCTGCTGGAGGGCGGCTACTCGCTGGAGGGCCTGTCCCAATCCGTGCATGCCTGCGTGGAGGTGCTCGCCGGGCGCAAGGACAGCTTCCCCACGGGTGACACTCACGCGGACGCGAAGGACGCGCTGCGGATGAGCCGCGAGGCGATGCGGCATTACTGGCCTCGCGTGTAGACGTTGGCAGGACGGCGTGCCAGAAGCCCGGCAGCACACGGGAGGACTGCATGGCGGAGATGAACTACCGGACGGCGTTGGTGACGGGTGCATCCAGCGGCCTGGGACGCGGGCTGGCGCTGTGGCTCGCCAAGCGGGGCGTCCGCGTGTTCGCCGCCGGACGCCGCCTGCCGCAGCTGCACGCCCTGCGGGACGAGGCCCAGGCGGCCGGCGTCACCGTGGAGCCCGTGGAGTTGGACGTCACGAAGGCGGACGCCACCCTGGAGCGCATCCGCGCGTTGGATGCGGAAGCGGGCGGGCTGGACCTGGTGGTGGCCAACGCGGGCGTGGGCGGAACCACGAATGCGAAGCGCCTCCCATGGGAGCGCGTGCGCGGCATCATCGACACCAACGTCACCGGCGCCGCGGCCACGCTGAGCGCCGTGCTGCCCCAGATGGTGGAGCGCAAGCGCGGGCACCTGGTGGGGGTCTCCAGCCTCGCGGGCTTCCGAGGGCTGGCCGGCCACGCGGCCTACTCCGCGTCCAAGGCCTTCCTGTCCACCTTCATGGAGAGCCTGCGCGTGGACCTGCGCGGCACCGGCGTGCGCGTCACCTGCATCTATCCCGGCTTCGTGAAGAGCGAGCTGACGGCCACCAACAACTTCCCCATGCCCTTCCTCATGGAGACGCATGACGCGGTGGAGCTGATGGGCAATGGCATCGTCCGGGGCGACGCGGAGGTGTCCTTCCCCTGGCAGCTCGCGGTGCCCACGCGCCTGGCGAAGGTGCTGCCCAACCCCCTCTTCGACGCGGCCGCGCGGCGGCTGCGCTGACGTTCCCCTTCCCCTTTCCCGGAGACGCCCGGTGACGACGCCACAGCCCTTCGCCCACCGTTTCAGTCAGCTGGCCGAGCAGCGCTCGCCGTTCTGCCTTGGCATCGACCCGTCGAGAGACTTGCTGACGCGTTGGGGCCTGCCCGACAACGCACAGGGACTGCGCGACTTCTGCGAGCGCGTGGCCGACGCGGCGGGGAACTCCGTCGCGGTGGTGAAGCCGCAAAGCGCCTTCTTCGAGCGCCACGGCCCCGCGGGCCTCCAGGTCCTCCAAGAGCTGATGCGGCGCTTCAAGTCCGTGGGCACCCTCACGCTGCTGGACGTGAAGCGCGGGGACATCGGCTCCACCATGGAGGCCTACGCCGAGACTGTCTTCGGCGAGGGCAGCGCCTACGAAGCGGACGCGGCCACCTTCACCGCCTACCTGGGCCTGGGCGCGCTGCTGAAGACGCTGGAGCGGGCGCGCGCGTCCGGCGCCGCCGCCTTCCTGGTGGTGCGCTCCTCCAACCCGGAGGGCACGTCACTCCAGATGTCACGCGGCGACGACGGCCGCACCGTGGCGGAGGCCCTGGCGGACGGCCTGCGCGCCTTCAACGAGAAGCCCGGCCAGGACGCGGCGCCGGTGGCGGGCGCCGTCATGGGCGCCACCCTCCCCGACACGGACCGCGGCGTCATCGAGCGGCTCGGCGGCGCGTTGCTGCTCACGCCCGGCATCGGCGCGCAGGGCGCCGGCTTCGACGACTTGAAGCGCCTGTTCGCCGGGCGCGAGGCGCAGGTCATCCCCACCGCCACGCGCTCGGTGCTGGAGGCGGGGCCGGACACCGCCGCCCTGCGCCAGGCGCTGGAGCGGCACCTGGCGCCCGCCCGCGCCTTCCGGGCTACTGCGCGCCCATCATGAACTGATCCACGTCGACCGTGTTCTTGTCGGGCACCGCGTCCTTCGGCTCGGTGCCCTTCTTGAAGAACATCAGCTCCGAATCCCTGGAGCCCGCGGGGGCAATCTTCCCCGTCTTCTTGTCGATGTGAAGCCGCACCAGGTCCATGGACTGCCACGGGTAGAACTCGGACTGAGGCCGGCCCTCCAGCGCGCTCTTCATGTAGTTGAGCCAGATGGGGAGCGCGGCGCGGCCGCCCGTCTCGTAGCGACCCAGCGGATGCGGGTTCAAGTCGTAGCCCACCCACGCCACCGTCACCAGGTCGCGGGAGTAGCCGGCGAACCACGCGTCGAAGGAGTCGTTGGTGGTGCCCGTCTTTCCCGCCGCCGGCTTGCCCAGGCGCTGCGCCGGGCCACCGGTGCCCTGGAGCACCACGCCACGCAGCAGGTGCGTGAGGATGAAGCCAGCCTCCGGGCTCATCACCTGCTCGCCCGGCTCGAAGAGGCGCGCGTAGCCGGCGGCCACGCGGTCCTGCAGGGGCGCCCACGCGTCGTCAAAGGCCGTGTGGTCTTCCAGCGTGCGGCCCCAGCGGTCCTCAATCTTGCGGATGAAGAACGTGGGCTTCTTGCGGCCGTAGCGGTTGAAGGTGGCGTAGGCGTTGGCCAGGTCCACCGGGTACACGCACGAGGAGCCGAGCGCCGCGGAGAAGTCCATGTTCATGGGCGTGGTGATGCCGAGCTTCGTGCTCCACGCGGCCATGTTCTTCACGCCCACCGCGCCGAACGTCTTCACCGCGGGCACGTTCAGTGAGTTGACCAGCGCCGTGCGCAGCAGCACCTCGCCTTCGAACTTGTCGCTGTAGTTGGCCGGCTTCCACGACACCTTGGTGTCCGGGTCGTGCTCCACAATCGGCGAGTCCACCAGGACGGTGGCCTGCGTCCAGTTCAGCTGCTCCAGCGCCGCCGAGTACACGAAGGGCTTGAAGGAGCTGCCGGGCTGACGGCACGCCTGGAAGGCGCGGTTGAACTCGTTGTCGTCGAAGTCGTAGCCGCCCACCATCGCGGTGAGGTACTGGCGGTGGGGGTCGATGGAGACGAGCGCGCTCTGTGCTTCGGGCGTCTGCTCCAGGCGGAAGAGCTTCACGCCCTCGCTGGGGATTTCGTCCGCGAGCTTCTTGTCCCACTGCTCCTTGTCGTCCGTCAGGTCCTTCTTCGTGACGTGGCGCACCACGATGACGTCGCCCTCGGAGATGGCCTTCTTCACCGAGGTAATCATCATCGCCGGGTAGTAGCCCTCGGGGTTCACCTTGCGCGCCCAGCGCATGCCCAGGAGCGGCAGCCGGCCGGTGTGCCCGCCCACCTGTACGTCCGCGCCCTTGCCGTCCCCGTCAATGGACGTGACGACGGCGACGTAGAGCCGGTTCTCCACCAGCTCCTTCGCGCCCATGAGCTTCTTCGAGCGGTCGATGAAGGCGCGGATGGCCTCCTTCGACGCGAGCTGCTCCACCGGACCGCGCCAGCCCTGGCGCTTGTCCACCGACAGCAGGCCGTGGAGCACCGCGTCCTGCGCGGCGCGCTGACGCTCGCTGTCCATGGTGGTGAAGACCTTGAGGCCGGCCTTGAGCAGCACGGGGTTGCCGTACCGGTCCACCACGTCCTTGCGCACCTGCTCCACGAAGTACGGCGCGAACTCGTGGAACACGTCCTCCACCGGGTACACCTTCACCTCTTCGGCGTTGGCGGCGTCGTGCTCCTCCTGCGAAATCATGCCCTCCACCAGCATGCGGCGCAGCACGTAGGAGCGGCGCTTGCGGGCCGCCTCCGGGCGCAGGAAGGGCGAGTAGCGGCTGGGCGCCTGCGGAAGGCCCGCGATGAGCGTCATCTCGCCCAGCGTCAGGTCGCGCACGTCCTTGCGGTAGTAGTTCTCCGCCGCGCTCTGCACGCCGTAGCTGTGGTGCCCGAGGAAGACGTTGTTGAGGTAGAGGTAGAGAATCTCCTCCTTCGTCAGCGACTCCTCCAGGCGCCGGGCGAGGATGGCCTCGCGAATCTTGCGGGTGAGCGTCTTGGCGGTGGCGGACTTGTAGCCCTCCGCGGAGATGAGCACCGCCTTCGCGGTCTGCTGCGTCAGCGTGGAGCCGCCCTGGATGCCGCCCGAGCGCAGGCCCAGCTTGGAGCTCACCGTCTTGAAGCCGGCGCGCGCGGTGCCCAGCACGTCCACGCCGAAGTGGTCGAAGAAGCTGGAGTCCTCCGACGCGATGAAGGCCTGCACCAGGCGCTTCGGAATCCGCTCGTAGGGCACCACCTTGCGGCGCTCTTCGTAGAACTCGCCGGCCAGCACCGCGTCATCCGTGTAGACCTCGGTGACGATGGGCGGCCAGTACTCGTCCACCTTGGGGATGGCGGGCAGTCCATCCGCGTACACGTAGTACACGGCCGTCACGGCAATCACGGCGGCCGTGGCCCCGGTCAGCGAAAGCCATCCCGCGGTCTTCAGGAGGAACTTCCACCAGCGCTTGGAGGGGACGCCGTCGAGCACCAGCTTCGAGCGGCTGCGGTCAGCGGATTTAGGGTCGGACATACGCGTTTCTTTGTGCCTCGCGGGCGTCAGGGCACCAATGCGGCCCGCTTGAGCACATCTCGGAGCTCGACGGCGAGGGGAGCCTCGACGACCACCTTCGCGCCGCCTTCGGGATGCGGGAATTCGATGCGCTCGGCGTGCAGGAACAACCTTTTGAGCCCCCAGCGCGCCCGCACGTCGCGGTTGAAGGCGAAGTCACCGTACTTCTTGTCCCCAGCCACCGGATGTCCGATGGCGGCCAGATGCCTTCTTATCTGATGCGTGCGCCCGGTCTCGATGGCGCAGGACAGGAGCGCCGCCTCGCTCGACTGCTTCACGACCTTCCACCGGGTGACGGCCGCCTGCATGTTCACCCCTCGACGGGCCTTGGATTCGGCCGTCTGTTGGTGTTCTGACAGGGGCAGTTCGATGACCCCGGAGTCCCGGGGCATCTTTCCCTTCACCAGGGTGAGGTAGCGCTTGCGGGACAGGCCGTGGGTGAAGACCTCGGTGAAATGCACCATGGCCGGGCGCCGCTTGGCCACCAGGATGACGCCGGAGGTCTCCCGGTCCAGCCGGTGTGCGGGCGAGGCCGCGAAGTCGTTGCGGACGGCCTTGGGCCCCAGGTAGGCGCGCACGTAGTCCACCAGCGTTCCGCCGGTGATGCCACTGCCGGTATGGACGGCCATTCCGCTGGGCTTGTCCACGGCCATGAGCCAGTCGTCCTCTCGAAGGATGACCAACCGGCTGGGGTCCACCGGTGGCGGAGGCGGGTCCACTTTCGGACGTTCCGCCCCCACGAGCTGCTGCTCGTCGCCGCGGATGGTGAGCACGTCTCCTTCGGACAGCAACTGCTCGGGTTGCGCACGCTTCCCGTTCACCCGCACCTTCTTGGTGCGAATCATCTTGAAGAGGTGGCTCACCGGAACATTGGGGAGCCGTTTGCGCAGGTGCTTGTCCAGCCGCATCCCGGCGGTGTCGGCTTCGATTCGATACTCGATCATTTGTGCTGGCGCATGGACCAGACCATACGAATAATCCCGGGTCCATGGCGAAAGCCCAGAGTATCGAGAAGCTTCTTCAGAGTGGCTCGGCGGAATGGAACCGGATGCGTAAGTCCGGCCAGGTCGCCACCGACCATACCGGCGCCACCTTCACTCAACTGTTCTCCGCCAACACGGACCTGTCCGGACTGGGCCTCATCGGCTCGGAGTGGGACCGGTGCGACCTGTCCAAGGTCAACTTCCGGGACGCGGACCTTTCCAATGCCTACTTCCACGGCGGCCGGCTCCAGGACTGCGACTTCCGGGGTGCGAACCTCGAAGGCGCGACGTTCGAAAAGCTGAAGCTGCTGCGGTGCGACTTCACGGGCGCCAAGGGGCTCGACGACATCGAGATGGACGACGTGGACATGGACCGCGTCGTCGGTCTGGACGGCGAGGAGGCCCCGCCGCCTCCTCCGCCCCCCGCCCAGGGCATCACCGCCTTCACCCGTGAGCAACGGGAGAAGGCGCTGGGCGTACAGGCCGCCGCGGCGCTCCAGGGTGAGCCCGTTGGCGACGAGCTGCCCCCCTTCCGGCCCCAGGACCCTCCAGGCTCGCTCTTCTTCCGGGCGCTGAAGCGGATGGGCGTGCCCCCGCTGTGGGTGCTGGACGTGCCGGGCCTGCGCCCGCTCCTGCCGCAGCGGCTGCCTCCGGGCAGCTCGCTGGAGACGCTCTACCGCGAGGCGGTGAAGACGCGGCTGGAGAACAAGAAGCCCGCGGCGGACCCGGCGGTGGTGGACCGCGCGCAGAAGGCGCTCCGCATGGGCGCCAAGGACGCCCCGGTGGCGGCCATGTACCTGCGCGAGGTGGGCGTGCTGCCCCTGTTCCGCTTCTCCGCGGCGCAGGTGCTGAAGGGTGCGCTGCGGGAAGAGGTGGAGGTGGATGACCTGACGGGCTCCATCGACCCGCGCACCACGGGCGCGCTCCTGGAGCTGCGCTTGACGCACGAAGTCGTGGAGCACCTGCAGGAGGCGCGGCGCCGGCTGGCGGCCACGCAGCTCTACACGTCGCTCTTGGAGGCGGGCTTCAACCCGGAGAACAACTGGGACGAGGCGCTGGAGTCGAGCGACGCGTCGATGGAGCTGGCGCAGTTGGCCACGGGTGAGGACCGCAATGCCCTGCTGGAGGGCTTCCAGGTCTTCGCGGCGCTGCCGGACGAGGCCCGGCTGCGGCGGCTGGCCTACCTGGCCGAGTCCGTCACCAACCTGGAGCTGGTGAGCCGGCTGCCGGAGGGCATGGAGCCGTCGTGGCTCACGGGCCCCGAGACGCGCGAGTGCCACGAGCGGGAGATGACGTACGTCCAGTCGCTGAAGGCGGAGGAGATTCCCGCCAAGGTGGCGGCGCTGGCGAAGGAAGAGCTGGGCGTGCCCGAGGGTGAAGTTCCCGAGGAGAGCGACGGCGACCTCTTCGTCCACCTGCGCTGTGACGTGTGTGGCAAGGAGAAGCTCATCGTCCAATCACCGGAGGAGTAGCCGTCCGGTGCAGGTCGAGGCCCGCGGGGCCGCGGGGTCCGGGATACGTTCCGGACCTGGCGGCCCCGTGGTGTTTCTGGAGTAAGGGCTCGCGGTGCTACACGCCGGACGAAGGCAGCATGTACGTCACTGGCCTGGGCAGCAGCACCTTCACGGTGTCCCCCGCCCGGATGATGCCGGGGCGCTCCACCCAGGCCACCAGTCCCCGGCGCTGCCACGCCGCCTTCACGAAGCGACTCGCCAGCTTCTGCACGTCTGGATGATGCGCCTCGATGACGCGTCCCGGGCCCGTGCAGGGCTCGTTCTCCCCTTCCACCACCAGCGTCGCGTCCTCGGGGAAGAACAGGCGCGTGCCCGGAGGCAGGTGCGTCAGCCGCGGCACGCCCGCCACTTCCAGGTTCGCGCCCAGCCATGACGCCAGCACGCGCGGAATGCCGAGCGCCTGCGCGACCTGCGCCAGCTCCTCGCTCGACACCAGTGAGAACTGCCGCGTGTTGCGGATGGGCGTCCCCTTGGGGAACCACGGCGTGCGCACGTCCGCCGCTCGCGTCAGGCCCGCGTGGCGGTCGCCCTCCAAGCCCTCGAAGGACACCCGCGCCTCGGGCAGCTCCTTCGTGACGAAGCTCTTGCGCTCGGTGCACACGAGGACGTGCACGATGCGTCCTTCCAGCTGCGGTGTCTTGCGGGCCATCGCCATCCTTCTACCGAACCCGGCCTCCCGCCGCCTGTCAGAACAGCCCGAGCTGCTGCGGCTTCCCGCCCAGCGGGCGCGCGTCCATCCCCGCGTCGCGCAGCGCCTGCGCCAACTCCTCCGCGAAGCCGTGGCATGTCAGCACCTCCCGCGCCCCCGTGGCCTTCGCGTAGGACACCAGCCCGGGGAAGTCCGCGTGGTCCGACAGTGGGAAGGCCACGTCCGCGCCGTAACGCCGCACCGCGCCCCGGTCCACCGCCCACCCCGTCAACACCGCCGTCGCCCGAGGCCACAGCGGCGCCAGTGCACCGCCCCGCGCGTGGTGCGGCGGGAAGAAGAGCACCTCCCCCGGCTCCACCTTCCCGTCGTAGCAGCGCAGATTTTCAATCGGTACGCCCAGCTCCGCGTAGAGCTGCGCCACCTCGTAGATGGAGGAATGCGCCACCAGTGGGAAGCCGCGTCCCGCCAGGTGCTTCATCGCCTCCTGGCTCTTGCCCAGCGGATAGCCCAGCAGCACCGGCACCGCGCCACGCTCCAACTGCATCCGCAGCCACTGCTCCACCTGCCCCAGCACCTCCGGACGCGGCGGGAAGCGGTAGCGCGGATGACCGAAGGTGGACTCGATGACGAGCGTGTCGCACTCCGCCACCTCCGTCGCCTCGGCGGTGAGCGACGGCGCCACGTTGAGGTCCCCGGTGTAGACGATGCGGCGCCCATCCGGCCGCGTCACGCGAAGCTGCGCGCTGCCCAGGATGTGACCCGCCGGTAGCAACTCCAGCACCAGCGGCCCCAGCTCGAAGGGCTGCCGGAAGGGCACCTCGCGCGGCTCACGCACCGGCCCCAGGCGATGCGTCATGAAACGCAGCGTCGCCGCCGTGGCGATGGTGCTCTCGTGCCGGGCAATGTGGTCCGAATGCCCGTGACTCACGAAGCACAGCGGCGACTTGCGCTTCGCATCCAGGGACAGAGGGGTGCCCGTCAGGTGCATCCCGTTTCGCCGCAGCTCCACACTCATGGGAAGGGCCCCGGGTATAGCGCGTCCACCCGCCGGTGGCCGCCTTCACTTCACCGCCCTGCCCGCCCGGCTGGTGGACAGGCCCGATTTGGCTTCACGCATGCCCCGCGACAGGGCCGCTACCGCGCTGGTGCCCTCGCGCGCCACCACCCCCAGGCCGCCGCGCCCACCTCCGACATCAACACGCCCGACAGGATGAGCGCGCCGCCCAGCCACTCGCGAGGCCCGAGCGTCTCGTAGCCCAGCAACACCGAGTACAGCGCGGCGAACACCGACTCCAGCGAGTAGATGAGCGCCGCGCGCACCGCCGTGGTGCGCGCCTGCCCCCACGTCTGGAGGCTGATGGCCAGCGCGCTGGCGAACACCCCGCAGACGAGCACCGCCCCCACGAAGGACGGATGCCACACCACGCGCCGTTCCACGAAGGGCAGGCACAGCGCGGACAGCAGCGCCACCGTCCAGAGCTGCACCGCCACCAGCCCCAGCACGCCCTGCTTCGGCGCATGTCGCTCCGTCATGAGGATGTGGCACGCGTAAGCCACCGCGCAGCCCAGCGACAGCACATCTCCGGACGACAGGCCGCCACTGCCAAGCCCCGCGTCGGGCTGCGTGAAGAGGTAGAGCCCCACCGCCGCGACGCCCACCCCCAGCAGCGAGGTGAACTTCGGCGCCTTCCGGTAGAGCACCATCGACAGCAGCGGCACCAGCAGCACGCACAGCCCGGTGATGAACGCCGAGCGCGAAGGCGTGGTGGTGGTGAGCCCCACCGTCTGCAGCGAGAACCCCAGGAAGAGAAAGGTCCCCAGCATCGTGCCACTGCGCAGGTTGCGCGCCGTCAGCACCTGCCGCCCCGCCAGGGCGCTCAACACCACCGCGCCCACGATGAAGCGCAGCGTGAGGAAGCTGAACGGGTCGCCATGCCCGAGCGCGTCCTTCACCACCACGAAGGTGATGCCCCAGAACGAAGTGATGAGCGCCAGCGCCCCATCCGCACGGAGTCGCTGCGACCGCGACGGGGTCTCCGTGGCGCCCCCCAGCATGTCGGATGTCGAGGTGCTCATAGCGCGCAGTCCATCGGAGAGGATGACGCCGGGCTCGCCACGTGACGTCACGGCGGCCACGGCCGCGGGCTTTTTGACGCAGCCAGGGCGGCCGCGCAACCTCCGGAGGCGCACCTACAGGGTGCGCTCGACGACGACCAGCCGCTTGGAGCGGCCCGTGGCGTCCCAGGCCTCGTTGGCCTGCTGGGTCAGCGTCGCGTCCGCTCGCCGGAACGCCAGCCGCTCGAACGTGCGCAGCGACGCCGTGTTGTCGTCGTCCACGTCCGCGAAGACGTGCGACTGCCCCTGGCGTCGGGCCTCCTCCATCAGGCACTCCAGCAGCCCCGTGGCCACGCCCATGCGCCGCACGCGGGGCGCCACCACCAGGGAGCGCACCCAGACGCCCTCCAGTTGCAAGCCCTCCTGCCGGTAGGAGTCCACCCAGGCGAAGCCGTGCATCCGTCCCTGGGCGTCGAAGGCGCCCGCCGCGGCCCCCCGGCGCCCCGCGTCCGGCAGACCCCAGCGGTCGCGGAGCTGACGGCGCAGGAAACCCGGAGACACCACCAGCCGCTCACTGGCGAAGGCCAGGAGCGGGTCCAGGTCACCGGCCGTCAGGAGCCGCACCTCCAACGGCCCCACCAGGCGGCGACGAAGCGGCAGCGACCATCCGGCGAAGAGGAAGTCCCACACGCCCCGAGACACTATCCGGGTCCGGGGCCAGGCCCACGCCGTGGACGCGGCCTGCTGCGCCAGCCGCAGCGCCGGACGCAGCGGTCTGGGCAGCGGAACCACCCAACGGCCCCTGCGGATGGCCACCACCCGGCCCAGCGTCACGCCGCCCGGGGCGTCCTGGGGCCCCAGCAGCGAGGCCGTCCGCCACGGCTGCGTGGACACCACCACGTGCGCCACCAGTTCGCGCCCCTGCCGCATCAGCGCGACGTCCCCGGTCGCCAGCGAGCCCGGGCCACAGCGCATCACCCGCACCGAGTCCCCGGCCCGCAGCAGCGGAAACAGGCTTCGCCCCGCGCCACGCACCCACAGCCGGTGCCCCGGAGGCAGTGCCTCCAGCACGTCCAACAACACCTCTGCGGAGGAGGATCTGCGCGAAGGCATGCACCCAGCCTCACGTGCTCCCCGGCCCTTGGGAGCACTCGCGAAATCTACCTGTTGCCCGGTACACACACCAACCGCTGGCGGTGCCGGACGGCTTCCACGCGTTCCCCGCGAGCCTCGGGAGCGAATAAGAGGAAGCCGCGCGCGAAGTGGGAGGAGGTGGCCATGGACACAGCACAGGAAGGTTCAATGGCGCCTCGGCCTGGCTGGTGGAGCCGCCATTGGCGCTGGGTCCTTCCGCTGGGATGCCTGGGGCTCCTCGCCTCGTGTATCGGCCTGGGCGTGCTCGCCACGTACCTGGGCTTCTCCTCCCTGGGGCAGTCCGACGCGCACCGGGAAGCCGTGGCCATCGCCAGCGGCGACGCGCTGGTGCAGCGCGCTCTGGGGACGCCCATCGAAAGTGGCCTGCCCCGGCGCAGCTCCGTGCAGAGCCGCAACGGTGTCTCTCGCGCGCAGTTCTCCCTCCCGCTTGAGGGGCCCGACGGCAAGGGCACGCTGCACGCGCAGGGTGAGAAACGCGGAGACGGCCCCTGGCAGTTCAACAACCTCATCGTCGCCCTGAGCGACGGCACGCTCATCGACCTGCTCCGAGCCGAACCACTCAAGCGCCCTGAGCTGCCACTGCCCGCCGAGCCGCCTTACGCGGACCAGGCCCCGGAGCCCGGAAAAGTGGCGCCGCGCGACGCGGGCCGCGACATCGAGCTGTGAGGTGAAAATGCGAAGGGGCGGCGCGGGGAGGTCCCCACGTCGCCCCTTGCGTCAGGACACATCCGTGCCCTTTGGAACTACTTCAGCTTCGCCAGCTCCGCGCGCAGCTCGGGCAGCACCTTGAAGAGGTCCGCCACCATGCCGTAGTCCGCCACCTGGAAGATGGGGGCCTCGGGGTCCTTGTTGATGGCGACGATGGTCTTCGAGCTCTTCATGCCCGCCAGGTGCTGGATGGCGCCGCTGATGCCCGCTGCGATGTAGAGCGCCGGAGCCACCACCTTGCCCGTCTGGCCGACCTGCAGGTCGTTGGGAACCCAACCCGCGTCGCACACCGCGCGGGACGCGCCCACCGCGGCGCCCAGGTCGTCCGCCAGGCCTTCAATCTCCTTGAAGTCGCCCTTGGTGCCGCGACCACCGGAGATGACGACGCGAGCCTCGGTCAGCTCGGGACGCGCGCTCTTCACTTCCTTGAAGTCGACGAACTTCGTCTTGGAGGCCTCGACCTTCGGGCTGAAGGTCTTCACCTCGGCGGCGCCCTGACCGCCAGCGGCGGCGGGGAATTCGGTGGCGCGCAGGGTGAGCACCTTCACCGGCGTGGTGAGCTTCACGTCGGCGAAGACGTTACCGGCCCACATGGGACGGGTGAAGGTGATGTCCGCGCCGCTGCCGTTGATGGCCATGACGTCGGTGGCCATGGCGGCGCGCAGACGGCCTGCCACGCGCGGCAGCAGGTCCTTGCCCTGCGCGGTGGACGCCATGCCGATGTAGTCCGCCTTCAGCTCCTGGGCCAGGGCGGCGATGGCGGGCGCGTAGGTCTCCGCGAGGTAGTGCTCCAGCTCGGCGGCGGCGCCCAGGTGGACGGCCTTCGCGCCGTAACCCTTGAGCTCATCAGCGACCTTCGAGGGGTCCTTGCCCACCAGGGCAATGTGAAGCTCACCACCGGCCTTCTCCGCGAGCTGCTTACCGGCGGAGATGGCGTTGAGGGTGGCCTTGCGGAGGTTCCCGTCCGGCTGCTGCTCGGCGACAATGAGAACGATAGGCATTTGGATGACTCCGTAGAGAGTGTGCGGAAGGGCCGCTCAGACGACCTTCGCCTCGTTGTGCAGCTTCTCGACCAGGGCAGGGACGTCCGCGACCTTGATGCCGGCCTTGCGCGCCGGGGGAGCGGACATCTTCAGGACCTGGATGGCGGGGGTGACATCCACGCTCAGCTTGGCCGGCGTCAGCTCCTCGATGGGCTTGCTCTTCGCCTTCATGATGCCCGGGAGGCTGGCGTAGCGCGGCTGGTTGAGCCGCAGGTCCGTGGTGACGACGGCGGGCAGCTGGCACTCCACCGTGGCGAGCCCGTTGTCGACCTCGCGAATCACCTGCACGCTCTTCTTGTCGGCGGAGACGACGATGGCGGGGACCTTGTTCTTCTCCTGCTCGCTCTCCATGGACTCCACCTTGGAGGCGAACGTGGCCTGGCCCCAGCCGAGGAACTCGGCGAGGTACTGGCCCACCTGGTTCTGGTCATCGTCGATGGACTGCTTGCCGAGGATGACGAGGTCCGGCTGCTCCTTCTCAACGACCTTCTGGAGCAGGGCCGCGATGCCGAGCTGGTCCACCGGACCGGTGTGGTTCACCCACACGGCGCGGTGCGCACCCATGGCCAGGGCGTGCCGGAGCTGCTCCTGCACTTCCTTGCCGCCGATGGACACCACGACGACCTCGCCCTGGTGCTTCGCGACGAGCCGAAGTCCTTCTTCGACGCCGATTTCATCGAAGGGGTTGATCTTGTACTTCAGCCCCTCCTGAACGATGCCCGAGCCATCCGGCTTGACCTTGATCTTCGACTCGGGGTCTTCCACGCGCTTGGCGGTGACGAGGATCTTCACGGCGGTGCTTCTCCTTACGGGGAGGAGTTTGGAATCTGGAAAAAACGGTCTGGGTTAATAGGCATTGGCGCGTCGCGGCGGCAATGGGAAACGGCCGCCGGACGCGGTGCCGCGGCGCTACTTGAACAGTTCCCGCGCGATGACGAGCCGCTGAACCTGGCTGGTGCCCTCGTAGACCTGGATGAGCTTGGCGTCGCGCATCAGCTTCTCCACGGGGTACTCCTTGATGTAGCCGTAGCCGCCGTACACCTGGACGGCGTCGGTGGCGACCTTCATGGCCATGTCCGCGGCGAAGCACTTCGCGTAGCTGGACTGGAGGGAGTTGCGCTTGCCCTCGTCCAAGAGCCACGCGCTCTCGTAGGTGAGCATGCGCGCCGCGTGGGTGTTCATGGCCATGTCGGCAATCATGAACTGGATGGCCTGGTGCTCGATGATGGGCTTGCCGAAGGTGCGGCGCTGCGTGGAGTACTCCATGGAGTGCTCCAGCGCGGCGCGGGCGATGCCCACGGAGAACATGGCCGTCAGCGGGCGGCTGTTGTCCAGCGTGGCCATGGCGATGGCGAAGCCCTGCCCCTCTTCGCCAATGCGGTTGGCCACCGGGACGCGCACGTCCTCGAACGTCAGCGACACCGTCTCGCTGGCACGCTGGCCCATCTTGTTCTCGTGCTTGCTGACGGAGAGCCCTTCGGGGCGGCCCTCCACCACGAAGCAGGTGATGCCCTTGTGCTTCCTGCCCTTATCCACCGTGGCGAACACCGTGTACTGGCTCGCCTGGCCGCCGTTGGTGATGAAGCACTTGGCGCCGTTGAGAACGTAGTGGTCTCCGTCCAGCCGCGCCGTGGTCTGCATGTTGGCCACGTCGCTGCCGGCCTCGGGCTCCGTGAGACAGAACGAGGAGAACTTCAGCTTCTCCGTGAAGGGCGTGAGCAGCCGCTTCTTCTGCTCCTCGGTCGCGTGGAGGATGATGGGAAGGTTGGCCAGGTCGTTGGCGATGATGGACGTCGCCACGCCCGCACAGCCCCAGCTCAGCTCCTCCGCGACGATGGTCTGGTCCAGGTGGGACAGGCCCACGCCGCCGTACTCGGCGGGTATCGCCATGTTGAGCAGCCCCAGCTCCCACGCGGTCGTCAGCAAATCGAGTGGGAAGGTGGCCGTCTCGTCGTAGTGGGCGGCCTTCGGACGCACCACTTCGCGGGCGAACTTGCGTGCCGCGTCCTGCAGCGCGCGCTGGGCGTCGGTGAGCTGGAATTCCATGGGGACCTCGTGACGGGTTCGGCTCGTTGACTCGGGAGTCAACGAATACATGCCGCGGCGCGAAATCGCCAGTGCAACCCACCGGGAACCGGAGGAGGACGGGCTCCATTTTTCTCAAAAAAACAGGCCCCAACCCCGCAGAGGGATTGGAGCCAAGAAAACCAACGTTAGTCTGTATTTCCGGAGGGTCTATTTGGACGCGGGCGGCTTGGCGGCCTTGGGGACCTTCTCCCAGTCGGCCAGGAACTTCTTGATGCCGGCGTCGGTGAGCGGGTGGTTCGCCAGCTGGGTGATGACGTTGTAGGGCAGCGTGGCCACGTCCGCGCCCAGACGGGCGGCCTGGAGCACGTGCACGGGGTTGCGCACGCTGGCCACCAGCACCTGCGTGTTGAAGTGCTCGTAGTTCCGGTAGATTTCCAGGATGTGGGAGATGAGCTCCATGCCGTCCTGGGAGATGTCATCCAACCGGCCCACGAAGGGCGACACGTAGGTGGCGCCGGCCTTGGCGCACAGCAGTGCCTGGTTGGCGGAGAAACACAGCGTGACGTTGGTGCGGATGCCCTCGGCGGTCAGCGCCTTGGTGGCCTTCATGCCCTCCACGCCCATGGGAATCTTCACCACGACGTTGTCGTGGATCTTCGCCAGGGAGCGGCCTTCCTTGATGAGCTCGTCCGCTTCCATGGACACACATTCGGCGCTGATGGGGCCATCCACGATGGAGCAGATTTCGCGGATGGTCTCCTCCAGGCCCCGGCCCACCTTGGCGAGCAAGGACGGGTTGGTCGTCACTCCGTCCACGCAGCCCATGGCGTGGGCCTTGCGAATCTCCTCCACGTCGGCGCTGTCGATGAAGAACTTCATCTCGTCCCTCTCTTGAAGGTGGAATGTGCCCCGGCCAAAGGAGGCCGGGCGAGCAGGCGCGTAACCGATGCCCCCCCATGCGTCAAGGGTGGCCACCGCGGGGGGGCGGAGGTAGAAGGCCGGACACTGAACATGGCCCGCCCTTCCCGCTCCGCCGCCAAGAAGCCCCGCCTTCGCGCCCTCCCCGGCCGTCCCGCACAGGCACCTGCCGTCCTCCCCGACGCGGAGGCCACGCTCGCCTATGCGCGCAGCGTGCTGGAGGCCGAGGCCCGCGCCATCCTCGGCGTGACGGAACGTCTGGGAGACGACTTCCTGCGCGCCGTGCAGTTGGTGCGCGACTGCCGGGGCCAGGTCATCGTCACCGGCATGGGCAAGGCCGGCCACATCGGCCAGAAGCTGTCCGCCACCCTGGCCTCCACGGGCATCCGCTCCGTGTACCTCCACCCCGCCGAGGCCGTGCACGGGGATTTGGGCCGCGTGGGCCGGGGCGACGTCATCCTCGCGCTGTCCAACAGTGGCTCCACTGAAGAGCTGATTCGCCTGCTCCCCTCCTTCAAGCGGATGGAGACGCCCGTCATCGCCCTCACCGGCGACGCGAAGAGCCCGCTGGGCCGCGGCGCGGACGTGGTGCTGGACATCGGCGCCATCGCGGAGGCCTGCCCCATGGGCCTCGTGCCCACGGCCTCCACCGCCGCGCTGCACGCGATTGGCGACGCGCTGGCCATGACGGTGCTGCGCTCGCGGCCCTTCGGTACGGAGGATTACGCGCTGCTGCACCCGGGCGGGAAGCTGGGGCGCTCCGTGCAGCGCGTCTTCGAGCTGATGCGCACCGGCAACGCCAACCCGCTGGTGCGCGACACATCCCCCCTGTCCGCGGTGGTGGCGGTGATGACGAAGACGCCCGGCCGTCCGGGCGCCGCGTGCGTGGTGGACAAGGCGGGGAAGCTGGTGGGCATCTTCACCGACGGCGACTTGCGCCGCCGCGTGGAGGCGGGCCTCACCGACTTCACCGTGCCCGTGCGCGAGCTGATGGGGAAGAACCCTCGCTGCGTGACGCCGGAGACACTGGTGCTGGCCGCGGCCACGCAGATGCGCGAGCTGCGGGTGGACCAGCTCCCCGTGGTGGACGTGGAGGGCCGCGCCGTGGGCCTGCTCGACGTGCAGGACCTGCTGGCCGCGAAGTTCGTCTGATGCGAGGGCCGCGGAGGGCCGCCGCGCGGTCCTGCTGAACGTGCAGGACCCGCTGGCCGCGAAGCACTTCTAGCGCGCGGACACTACTTGCCCAGCTTCGCCTGCAGACTCGCCTTGTTGGGATAGTCCGGCGCGTCGGTGGCGAGCTTCTCCCAGAGCGCCTTCGCGCCCTTGTCGTCGCCCTTGGCCTTGAGCGCGTCGCCCAGCTTCTCCACGGAGAGCGGGTCGGTCTGCACGGCCACGCCCCACACGCGCGCCGCCATGGGGCGCTCCAGGCTCACCAGGGACCAGGCCATGCCCGCCTTCGCGCGCCCGTTCTCCGGCTGGAAGGGAACCACGCGCGTGTAGTTCGCGAGCGCTTCCTGGTACTGGCCCTTCGCCAGGAGCTCCTCGCCCTCGTCCACCAGCTTCGCCAGGCCCTGCTCCAGCTCCGGCGTGCGCTCGGTGTTCTTCACCGCGTCCACCATCTCCTGCGACAGCGGCCGAGGCGCATCCGGCGTGGCGGCAGCGGGTGCCTGCGACAGGCGGATGCGGCGGTCCTCCGCGCGCGAGGCCAGCAGTTGCTTGCGGCCCCCCGCCTTCACCGTCTCCTCCACCAGCGCCACCATCCGCTTCGCCATGGGCGCGCGGAACGAATCGGGGTACGTGGTAGCGACCGCCTCGAAGCCCTCGCCCGCCTTCTTCAGCGCCGCCACGTCGTCGCCCTTCGTCTCGAAGAGCAGCGCCGCGCGCGCGTAGAGGGCGTCCTCGTGCAGGGGCTCCACCTCCAGCACGGCGTCGTAGGCCACCAGCGCCTTGCCACTGTCGTTGGACAGGTAGAGCGCGTTGGCCTGCATCACCGCCACGTCCAGCACCGGCGCCAGTGCCGCGCGAGCACAGGCCGCCGCGCCCGCGGCGTCACCCTTCTTCGCGCGCGCCTGCGCGGCGGCGCCCATGTCCTCCACCGGCATGTTCGGGGTGAAGCCGCAGCCCGCCGCCTCCGGGGTGGGCACCACGGCCTTGCCCAGCTTCTTGCGCTGCGCCAGGAACAGCTCCCGCGTGGGCTTCGCGCGCTCCAGCGCCTGCTGGAGGTAGGTGCTGGCCTCCGCGTTGCGGCCATTCACGTAGTACAGGCGGCCCAGCGACGCGGCGATTTCGAAGGTCTTCTCCCGGTCCGCCAGCCCCTCCGTGGAGTCGAGCTGGCGCAGCAGCTCCTCCGCGGACGGCGGCGCCCGGCCCGTGCCCGACATGGGCGGGTGGCCCGGGGGCAGCTGCTCCGGGTTGATGCTGGGAGCCACGCCCCCCGTCGGCGGGTGGCCCTCCGGCATGCCAGAGGTGGCGGGCGAGGCCGTGGTCCCCGGCGGGATGACCGGGTGACCGGGAGGCAACGTCGAGGGCTCGGCGGTCAGCAGCGCCGCGGTGGCCAGGGCAAGGGGCAGGTTCATGTGTCGTTGCTCGAGTAGCTCGCTTCGGGCCACCACGTGGCCTCGCTCCTGCGGACATCCTGCGGGGCGAGTTTCCCGAGGAGCTCCTTCACCGACATCCCCAGTACCGGATGACGCAGGTGAGGCGCCAGTTCCACGAGCGGCTCCAGGGCGAAGCGGCGCTTGTGCAGCTCCAGGTGGGGCACCTGGAGCGAGGGGTCGGCCACCACCTGTCCCTCCCAGAAGAGGATGTCCAGGTCGATGGTGCGCGGGCCCCAGCGCACATCCCGCCTGCGGCCCAGGTCCTTCTCAATCTGCTGAAGGATGCAGAGCAGCCGCTGCGGCGGCAGGCCACACTCCAGGGCCACCACCGCGTTGAGGAAGCGCGGCTGCGGCGGCCCCACGGGGGCGCTGTCGAAAAGCGAGGAGCAGTGGAGCACCGCCACCGCGTCGATGCGGGACAGCGCGGACAGGGCGGCGACGAGGTGATTCTCGCGCTCCCCCTCGTTGGAACCCAACCCGACGTAGACGGTGTCGCTCACGGCTCCATCTCAACAGGGTTCACCAGGGTTCCGATTCCCTCCAGCTCCACCTCCACCGTGTCCCCGGCCGACAGCTTCCCCACACCCGACGGCGTCCCGGTGCTGACGATGTCCCCGGGCAGCAGCGTCATGATGTGGGAGATGAACGACACCAGGCGCGCGGGACTGAAAATCATGTCGGACGTGCGGCTGTCCTGGCGCACCTGCCCGTTCACCCGGCACACAATGTGGAGGTCGTCGGGGGACAGGCCCGTCACCGCCCACGGCCCCGCGCACGCGAAGGTGTCGTAGCCCTTGGCGCGGGTGTGCTGAATCTCGCGGCGCTGGACGTCGCGCGCCGTCACGTCGTTGAAGCAGGTGAGGCCCCAGATGGCGCGCGCGGCGGTGGACTCGTCGGCGTTCTTCAGCTTCTCGCCGATGACGAGCGCCAGCTCCGCCTCGTAGTGGACCTCCTGGCTCGCCTTGGGGATGCGGATGGGCGAGCCCGTGCCGTTGAGCGCCGTGGAGGGCTTGGTGAAGATGAGCGGCTCGGGCGGCACCGGCTTACCCATCTCCTCCGCGTGCTTGCGGTAGTTCTGACCGATACACACGACCTTGGACGCGTCCGACGGCACCAGCAGCGTCAGCGAGGACAGCGAGCGGTGGATGCCCGTCTCCTTCGCGCCGGCCCAGGGTGCGGCGGTGAGGACCGCCACCTCGGAGCCTTCCACCCGGCCGTGGTGCGCACGGCCCTCGTGCAGGAAGCGGCAGTAGCGCGCGGTCGTCATGAAGTCCTCTGGAAGCCGAGCACGTCGGCCATGTCATGGAGACCAGGCGCGCGCCCCGCCACCCAGCGCGCGGCCCTCAGCGCGCCAGCAGCGAACTGGTCTCGGTTGGTGGCGCGGTGCGTGAGTTCGATGCGCTCACCCTCGCCAAGGAAGTACACGGTGTGCTCGCCCACCACGTCGCCGCCCCGGAGCGTCTGCACACCAATCTCGCGCGCGGGCCGCGCGCCAATCTGCCCATGCCGCGCGAAGGTGAGGTCCTCCTGGGTGCGCCCCAGGGCCTCCGCCAGCACGTCCGCCAGCCGCAGCGCGGTGCCGCTGGGCGCGTCCTTCTTCATGCGATGGTGCGCCTCCAGCACCTCCACGTCGAAGCCCGGCCCCAGCACCCGCGCCAGCTCCGCGGCCATGCGGATGACCAGGTTGACGCCCACCGACATGTTCGGCGCGGCGACGATGGGCACCGTCTTCGCGCTCTCCGCCAGCGACGCGGACGCCTCCGGCGTGAAGCCGGTGGAGCCCACCACCAGGGCCACGCCGCGCGCGGCACACACCTTCGCGTGCGCCACGCTCAGCTCCGCGCTGGTGAAGTCGATGACGACGTCCGCCTGCGCGGCGTCCAGCGCCCGCTCCAGGCTGTCCACCACCGTCACGTCCACCGGGCCCAGCCGTGTGGCCACCCCGGCGTCCTGGCCCACCGAGGCGCTGCCCGGCCGCGCCGTGCCTCCCACCACCCGCAGGTCTCCCGAGTCGCGCGCCAGGCGGAGCAACGTGCTGCCCATGCGGCCGGTGATGCCGGTGATGACGGTGCGAATCATGTCTGCCGCGCTCCAGGTAACGGCGGGATGAGGGAAAGCTCAGCCCGTGAGCAGGCCCAGCTGGCGCAGGGTGTCGCGAAGCTTCGCGGCGTTGGGCTCGGTCATCTGCACCAGGGGCAACCGCACTTCGGGCCCGAACAATCCCATCACGTGCAATCCCCACTTCACGGGTGTGGGGCTGGACTCGATGAAGAGCAGGCGGTGCAGCTCGTTCATCCGCACCTGGAGGTCGCGCGCCACCGCGATATTCCCCGCGCGCGCCGCCGCCACCAGGTCCGCCATCATCCGCGGCGCCACGTTGGACGACACGGAGATGACGCCCTTGCCGCCGCAGGCGATGAAGGGCAGCACGGTGAAGTCGTCACCGGACAAGAGCGTCATCCGGTCGCCGCACTTCTCCAGGATGTCGATGGCCCGCGGCATGCTCCCGGTGGCCTCCTTGAGCGCCACCACCTCGGGGATGTCGCACAGCCGCAGCACGGTGTCGGGCAGCAGGTCCACGCCCGTCCGGCCCGGCACGTTGTAGGCGATGATGGGGAAGCCCGGGTGCGCCTTGGCCACCGCGCGGTAGTGCTCCAGCAAGCCCGCCTGCGTGGGCTTGTTGTAGTAGGGCGTGACGATGAGCGTGCCGTCCGCGCCCGCGTCGCGCACGCGGCGCACGCCTTCAATGGTCTCCGCGGTGCTGTTGGAGCCGGCGCCGCCCACCACCGTCACGCGGCCCTTCGCCTCCTCCACCACCACCTTCACCGCGCGGGCCCGCTCATCGGCCGTCATCGTCACGGCTTCACCGGTGGTGCCCATGGGGACCAGCACGCTGGTGCCCCCTTCAATCTGCTGGCGCACCAGCGCCCGGTAGGCGGGCTCATCGAGCGCTCCGTTGCGAAACGGAGTGGCCAGCGCCGTCATGGAGCCTTCGAAGGTCTTCATGCCGGCGCTTATACGTTCAGGCCCGCTCGCCGCGCCAGAGATCCTCGACGCGCTCCCGCTCCCGGACCACGCGCCACGCCTCACCGTCCACCAGCACTTCGGCCGGGCGCGGCCGGGAATTATAAGTGGACGACATACTCATGCCGTATGCGCCCGCGCTCATGATGGCGAACAACTCGCCTGCCTGCGGAAGCACCAGGGGCCGTGCCTTCGCCAGCACGTCGGTGGATTCACACACCGGCCCCACCACGTCTACCTCCACCGCCTTGCCCCTCCGCTTCATGAGGGGTTGCAAGCCGTGGTGCGCCTCGTAGAGCGCAGGGCGCAGCAAGTCATTCATGCCCGCGTCCACCACCACGAAGTGCCGCGCCGGCGTCTTCTTCCGGTACAGCACGCGCGTGAGCAGCACGCCCGCGTTGCCCATCAGCGCCCGGCCCGGCTCCAGGATGAGCGTGGCCCCAGTGGCTCCAGCCGCGGCCATCACGGTGCGGGCGTACTCGTCCGGAGACGGCGGCGTCTCGTCCGAATAGGTGATGCCCAGCCCGCCGCCCACGTCCAGGTAGGCCAGCGGATGGCCCTTCTCCTTGAGCGCGGAGTACAGGCCCGCGACCTTGGACAAGGCCGCGCGAATGGGCGCCGTCTGGGTGAGCTGCGAACCGATGTGGCAATCCAACCCGGCGGCCAGCAGGCCCTTCATCTTCTTCGCGCGCGCGTAGAGGGCCACCGCCTCCTCGAACGGCACGCCGAACTTCGACGTCTTCAGGCCGGTGGAGATGTAACGGTGCGTGCGCGCATCCACGTCCGGATTCACTCGCAGGGCGAATGGCGCGCGGCGCCCCAGGCGGCGGCCCACGGCGTCCAGCGCCTCCAACTCCTCGGCGCTCTCCACGTTGAAGAGGAGGATGCCCGCGGCCAGCGCCGCCTCCATCTCCTCCTGCGTCTTGCCCACGCCAGCGAACACCGTCTTCGCCGTGTCCCCGCCCACATGCCGCACCCGGGCCAGCTCGCCGCCGGAGACGATGTCAAACCCACCGCCCCGCTCGGCGATGAGCCGGAGGATGGCCAGGTTCGAGTTGGCCTTCACCGAGTAGCAGATGAGGTGCGGCCGGTCTCCGAAGGCCTCCGTTACCACCCGGACGTGCCGGGTGAGCGTGGCGGTGGAGTACACGTAGGTGGGCGTGCCCACGGACTCGGCGATGGCCGCCAGCGGCACATCCTCCGCGTGGAGCACGCCCTTGCGGTAGGCGAAGTGATTCACGGGACTCCCGCGTCCTCGGACTCCGGCGGTGACAGCGGCGTCTCCACCCCGGTCTCCGGCGTGGGAGACAGGGTGGGCCCCGACGGCTCCAGGGGCCCTCGCTCCGACTCAGGGGGCGGCGGCTGCGTCTGGGTCGCGGGCGCTGGCGGCGGCCCGGGCGGCCTCGGGGGCCCCTTGATGCCACACGCCGCCAGCGTCAGTGACACGCTGGCGGCCACGCACAGCCGCGCGAGGACCTGGCGCATGGCTAGAACTGCATCCCCAGCCACGCGCGGATGGTCTGCGGCGTGTCCAGGTCGGTGGGCACCGTCGCGTTGAACTCCCGCAGGCCGCTCATCGGGAACAGGATGCCGTAGGCGATGCCGGCGATGAACCCATCCTCCGTCTTGTAGTCCGCGCCCACGTTGACCTCGAGACCCAGCGCCTTGTTCGTGAAGGACGGCGTGGACTGCGCGTACATGGCCTGCGAGTAGATGACGCGGCCGTAGATGTCGAAGCCCTCGGTGATGGTGTACTTCGCCGACGGGCGAACGTAGAACGCGTCCGTCACCCCGACCAGCAGCTCGCGCCATAGGATGAGGTCGATGCGGTAGTCGCGGTTGAAGCGGAAGTTGCGGATGGCGTTGTCCCTGCAGCCGCCCGTGCCGCAGTCGTACTGCGGGCCCTCGAAGTCACCCGGCTCCGTCCGACCGTTGGTGCCCGAACCCGGACGGCTCGGCTGGTTGCCGAAGCCCGGCGCCTTGTCGCCGGAGGCGAAGCCCAGCTCCATGTTCAGCGACAGCTTCTGGTTCAGCAGCCGCAGCTCACCCTGCGCCACGCCGCCGAACTGGGCCACGGTGAGGCTCTGGTTGAGCGTGGGGTCGTTGATGCCGCCCACGTCCAGCGCGCGGTTGCCGATGCGGCCCAACTGGGCGGCGGCCTCGAACTCCAGCCGCCAGTTCTTCTCCTCGTACTTCAGCCACAGGTCCGGCACGAACAGCGACGCGTCGCGCGGGATGAAGCCGGTGTTCTGGCCGTTCGTGGTGGAGCCGTCGTACTCCCACTTCTGGGTGCGGTAGGTGAAGTGCAGGCCGTACTGGAGCACGCCCTGGTTGTTGTCCAGCTTGGAGCGGATGACCTGGTCGGTGTCCCGGCGCGCGATGGCAATCACCCAGCTGTGCGCGTCATCGGACTGGGTCAGGTCGATGGGCTCGCCCACGGTGCCGCGCGTGTCGGTGACGCCCTCCGAGTTGAAGTCCAGCATCGGCGTCACGTACCAGCCCTCGAAGGGGTTGGTGACGAACTGGACGCGGTCCACGGTGTCGCCGAAGTCGCAGTCGAAGCAGGTGCCGTCGTTGCGCAGCATGCCCAGGCCCCACTGGCTGCCCATGCGGCCGAAGCGCAGGATGCCCACCGGCGTCTTCACTTCGCCGTAGGCGCGGCGCAGCTTGATGGAGTCCTGGAGCGCGTCCGCCAGCGGGTCCTGGCTCTCGGAGAAGATGCCAAAGAGGTTGCGCGTGTTGCCGGGCAGCAGCGTGTCCGGCATGGCGCCCATGATGAAGTTGTCCAGGCCGAGGACCTCCATCTTCAACGCCACCTGCTCGGAGATGTTGAAGGTGGGCGCCAGGCGCACGCGCATGGTGGCGAAGGACTGGGTGTTCTCCTGCGCGCTGCGAGGCGAGCGCGGGAAGAGCTCCTTGCCGGGCGCCTTGCCCAGGTCGAACTTGTAGAAGAGCGTGGGG
Source organism: Myxococcus sp. NMCA1 (assembly GCF_026810205.1). Taxonomy (NCBI): domain Bacteria; kingdom Pseudomonadati; phylum Myxococcota; class Myxococcia; order Myxococcales; family Myxococcaceae; genus Myxococcus; species Myxococcus sp. NMCA1. Next base: position 7,553,898 of record NZ_CP113950.1, read on the forward strand.
CGGACGCGGAAGTAGCCGTCGAGCGTGAAGACCTCGAGCTTGCGCTTCTCCTCCGGGAACTCCTCGGCCCACTCGTCCGTGGCGCCAATGGACTGCTTGGCGGCCTCGGCGCGAATCTCCTCGCGCAGCTCCTCCTTCAGCGCTTCCAGGTCGTCACGGCTGACGCCCTCGCGAGTGGAGGACACAGGCGCGGTCTCCGCGGAAACAGACTCCGCGGGGGCGGGAGCAGCGGGTGCGGCTTCCGCGGGCGCGGGCGGGCTACCCTCCGGCACCGGCGTCTGAGCGGTGGCCGTGGACGAAGCGACGAGTAGCGCCGCCAGCAGGGCGTGAGACATGGGCAACGATCTCCAGGGCCACCTGGGGCGGCCGGGTCTGAAAGGCGGGCGATTCAAGCGACGGGACCAAGGGGTGTCAACGCTTACCAGGGCGGGCCTTCGCGCCGTCAACGGCCGGCGCCCCCGCCTCACTTCGGCGTCCGTCCCCCGGCTGGCACCGGGGGCAGTAGTGGGTGGTACGGCCTCCCTGGGTGAAGGACTCGACCCGGGTGCCACACTGGGAGCATGGGCTCCCCGCGCGGCCGTACACCCTGAATGGATTCTCCGAGCGCCCCTCCTCCAGGTACACCGGCTCCTCCCCCTCCTGCTCCTTGAGGCCGAAGTCGATGGAGGCGCGGATGGCCTGGACCAGGCGTTTCCACTCGTCCGGCGTCAGGGAGCCGGGCTGGCGCGAGGGGTGAAGGCCCGCGCGGAAGAGCGCCTCGGCGGCGTGGATGTTGCCCAGGCCGGAGATGCGCTCCTGGTCCATCAGCGCCACCTTCAGCTCCTTCCGGGAGGAGCCCACGGCCTGCTGGAGCTGCCCCGCGGTGAGGCCATCCGCCAGCGGATCCCTCCCCAGGATTCGCACCGCCTCCAGCTCCCGCAGGCGCGCGGCTGGCGCCGGCTCCAGGCGGCCGAACATTCGTGGATCGGAAAAGTGGATGACATGGCCGTCGTCCAGATGAAACCGGGCGCGGCTGTAGGGCGCCACCTGCCCCTCGGTGCGGCGGACGAACTTGCCCGTCATCCCCAGGTGCCCCATCAGCCCCTTGCCGCCCTCGAAGGCGAAGAGCAGGTACTTGCCCCGGCGGACCAGCGACTCCAACCGGCCCGTCAGCGTGTCGAACTGCTGGCGCTCGGCGCCTCGGAAGATGCGGGTGTTCTCCGACTCGGCACGCACGAGGCGCCGGTCGCTGAACCAGCGCACCAGGTTGCGCCGCGCGATTTCGACTTCGGGTAGCTCTGGCATCCTGCCGGGGCACATACACCGGCGGGCGTCCCCACGCACCGCCTACCTGCCGGGCAGCGAACACGGGTGTGGTGGCGGCGCGAAAGCCGGATGCCTGGATGCTTGCACCACGCGGCCCTTGAAGGCAGGTGCCGATGTGGGCCAGCGTCGCGCCTCCCGCGGAGCGACGCGGCGTAGACCTCTGGAAAGAAAGGCAGCACTCGTCATGCAGCGCATCCTCGTGGCGGTACTGGGAGTCACCCTGGCATTGGGCCTGTCGACGGGCTGCACCAAGCAGCGCATCTCCGCCGAGAAAGCCGTGGCCCGCACCCTCATCTCCGACGAGCAGGAGGAGCAGCTCGGCAAGCAGGTCAAGGCGGAGTTGGAGACGAAGGAGAAGATCAAGTACGTGCAGAACGCGGCCGTCGTCGACTACGTGCGCGGCATCTCCGCCAGCATCCTGAACCAGGCCTCCAAGGACCGGCCCGGGGTGAAGTGGAAGATCAACGTCATCGACGACCCGAAGACGGTCAACGCGTTCGCCACGCCCGGCGGCTACCTGTACGTCTACACGGGCCTCATCCTGGCCGCGGACACCGAGGCGGAGCTGGCCGGCGTCATGGCGCACGAGGCGGGCCACGTGGTGGGCCGTCACTCGGCGCGCGCCATGGTGAGCCAGATGGGCCTGCAGGCCATCACCCAGGCGGCGCTGGGACAGAACCCGGGCACGGTGGCGCAGATCGCCGCGTCGCTGGTGAGCGGCGGCACGCTGCTGGCGCACGGCCGCGGCGAGGAGATTGAAGCCGACGAGTACGGCGCCCGCTACGCCTCCGGCGCGGGCTATGACCCGCGGGGGCTCATCACCTTCTTCGAGAAGCTCCAGAAGGAGCAGGGCGACACGCCCGCGCTGATGAAGTGGCTGAGCACGCACCCCACCAACCGGGACCGCATCGCGAACATCCAGAAGATCATCTCGCAGAAGAACCTGCGGGGCAGCAACAACGGCCCGGGTGGGCTTCCCGCCATCAAGCAGGCCCTGGGCGGCAAGTAGTCCCCGGCCCTCAGTGCACCGTGGAGGAGCGAGGGTCCTGCTCCTCCACGGTGGGCTCGGGCTCCTGGCCCCGGGCCACGCGCCGCCGCCATCGGAAGCGCGCCAGCTTCGACCGCATGGCGCTGCTGGCGCTCTTGGCCGCGCCGGGCGTCTTCAGGGGCGGCTCCAGCGGCGCGGGCTCCCCGAAGCCGCGGGCGCCCTTCGACTTCCCCTCCACCGAAGCGTGCTCGAGGATGGCGTTGATTTCGCCTCCGACGATGAAGATGAGCCCGGAGAGGTAGAGCCACAGCAGCAGCACCATCACGCCACCAATGGAGCCGTAGGTGACGTTGTACTTGCCGAAGTGCTCCACGTACTGCGTGAAGCCCCAGGTGCTCGTCAGCCACAGGCCCGTGCCCAGGACGGAACCAGGGGTGATGTACTTGAAGCGCTGCCTCACGTCGGGCAACAGGTAGTAGCAGAGCGCCAGCACCAGCATCACCAGTGACGCGGTGAAGGGCCAGCGCAGCCAGGACCACACGAGGTGGAAGGCGTCCACGAGTTGCAGCTTCCCCGCCAGCCACAGCCCCAGCCGCCCGCCGAGCAGGAACACGGCGAAGGACAGCGGGATGAGCAGCGAGCCCATCAGCGTCACCAGCATCGCCAGGCCCTGCGTCTTCCAGAGGGGCCGGGATTCAGAGACGTCGTAGGCCAGGTTGAGCGCGGTGCGCAGCGCATTCACGCCGCGCGACGCGGACCACAGCGTGATGACCAGACCGGCCGTCAGCAGCTTGGGCTGGGGCTGGTTGACCAGGGACTGCAGGTGGCCGGTGATGAGCCCCAACGCGTCACCCGGCACCAAGGGGCGGATGCGGTCCAACATCGCGTCCACCGCGCCCGGGGCGAACGGCAGGTACGCCACCAGCGTGACGAGGAAGAAGAGGAAGGGGAACAGCGAGAACAGCAGGTAGTACGACAGTTGCGCCGCGATGTCGGTGACGCTGTCCTCCTGGAATTCCTTCACGAAGCGCCGGCTGAACTCGCGCCAGGACAGGTGCTTGAGTCTGGGCAACCGCATGCTCGCCTCCTCGCTCCGAGTCGTACCGGGGCTCAGAAGGTGAAAACGGAAGCGCGCTTTGGCAGCAGACGGCCAGGCGAGCGCACGGCGTGTGGCCCGGCCGAATGACCTGGTGCGGTGTCGTCAGGCGACGTTGGGCGGGAGGTATCTGCCCAGCAGTGGACGGAGGCGGCCGCGCACCTCGTCGGGGATGCGGCTGCGCTCGGTGCCGATGGCCAGGGCCAGCGCGGTGTCGCAGCGGCAGGTGGCGCGGGCTTCGCCGATGCGAGGCAACGCGCGGCGGATGAGCGCGGCGCCGCTGGCGGTGACGGCCTTCCGGTTGTGGGAGATCTGCGCCAGCAGGTCGTCATGCTCCTGCCCTGGCGCGCGCGGCTGCCACGAATCGTAGTCGGTGGGCAGGGCCACCATGGCGTAGTGGAGCTCCGCCTCGCGGGCGAGCCGGGCCTCGGGCATGCCCGTCATGCCCACCAGGTCTCCTCCCCACGTGCGGTAGAGCATGCTCTCCGCGCGAGTGCTGAGGGACGGGCCTTCGATGCAGACGTAGGTGGCCTCGGTGTGCACGGTCGGCCCCAGCGGGTCCCTGGCGTGCTCGAGCACCTGGCGCAGGGTGCCGCAGAAGGGGTTGCCCAGGTCCACGTGGACGGCGACGTCGTCGAAGAAGGTGCAGGGACGGCGGTAGGTGCGGTCGATGACCTGGTCCGGCAGGGCGAGGTGGAGCGGATGGATGTGCTCGCGCAGGCTGCCCACGGTGCCGGTGGAGAGGACGTGGGTGACGCCCAGGACCTTCAGCGCGTAGAGGTTGGCGCGGTAGGGCGCGCGGGTGGCGTTGTAGACGTGGCCGGTGCCATGGCGGGCGACGAAGGTGACGGAGACGCCGTCGAGCTCGGTGGTGACGATGGGGCCCGCGTGAGGACCGAAGGGCGTCTCCAAGATGTGGGACTCGCCCTTCCCGGGGATGCCCAGTGCCTGGGCCAACCCGGGGCTCCCGATGATGCCCACCCTGACAGCCATGTGCCTCCTCATGGCGCGACCATCGCGCCAGGGGACCATAACGCGCCCCCCTGGCGCCGGAACCCCAGAAGACTGGTAGTTTTCGTAATCGCCATGCGAGCCCTTCTGATTCTTGGCCTGACCCTCGCCGCCGGCCCCGCCGCGGCCGCCGTCCCTTCTGGCTGCCAGGAGGACTACGCGACCTGCAAGGAGGACTGCTCCATCCAGTACGGAGGCAGTGGACGCACCATCAAGCAGCTCACGCACTGTCTGGCCGAATGTCAGGAGGGCGTGGGCCTGTGCGCGGACCGGCACTCGTCGCTGAAGGGCCTGCCCGCCGGCGTCGTGGCGGATCCGCCGAAGAGGCGGAAGGGGAAGAAGCTGACCCGCGAGGAGGACCCGTTCGGCGACGGTGATGCGCAGCCCTCGCGCAAGCGCAACAGCCGCGAAGAGGACCCGTTCGGGGATGAGAAGCCCTCGGGCCGGAGAGACGGCTACCGCGCGTCGGAGTCCTCCGCCGCGGCGGAGCCTTCGCGCCGCGCGCCGGAGCCTGTTCCTCCGCCGCCTCCGTCCTCCGGTGTCGCGGTGGAGGCCACGCGGACGGGCGTGTACCGGGCGAGTGAATCGGACCCACCTCCGTCCCCTACCCCCGCATCGGCCCCCGCCGACCCGACGTCCCTGGGCGACCTGGACTCTCCGGATGATGAGCCCGCGGTGATGGCGGCGCCAGAGCCCGCGCCCGCGCCGGCCGCGCCCGAGCCGGTGAAGCCTGCTCCGCCTGCTGTCTCCGCGAGCCCGGCGAAGAAGGACCCGCTGCTCGACGAAGACGTGTCCGACGCTCCGCCTCCGGTGGTGAAGAAGCCCGCGCCCAGCAAGTCCAGCAAGCCGCCGCTGCCGCCCGAGCCCAAGTACGACATCTCCGAGTGGGACCCGAACGGGGACTGAGGCGCGCTAGGCCGCTCCGGTTCCGCGCTCGACGTCCAGGATGGCCTGCCAGAGCGCGAACGGGGAAAGGATGCCCGCTTCCGCCAACTCGCGGTAGCGCTCGGCGTAGTCGTTCCAGACGCCGGCCCTGGCCACGACCTCCATGGACTCAGGCAGCACGTACGGACGGCGGCATGCGAAGAAGCGGTCGAAGGCGAAGTCGTAGATGCCTTGCCCGGTCGGCGCGGACAAAAGCCACAGCCGCTTTTCCACCTGAAGCAGGTCCTCACCCGGACGAAGCATGGACGCATTCTACGGCGTTCACCGCCGTCCACCCTGTCCAACCGGCGGCCCATCAAGGCCCGTCCTCATCGCGAGACTGAAGCACAGGGAGGCCCCAGCCCTGCTCCGGACATCAACGCGCCTTCCGGAACGTCAGGTTGATGCGATGCCCACCCACCTGCGGATGGTGGCCCGGCTTGAGCGGCGTGACGCCGTGGTAGCGCAGGCGGGCTGGCCCGCCCCAGACGACCACGTCGCCATGGCTCAACCGTACTCGCGCCGGCCTGTCCGCTCGCTCCGCGCCACCGAAGAGGAAGACCGCCGGGAGCCCCAGTGAAACGGAGACGATGGGCGCGGTGAAATCACGCTCGTCCTTGTCCTGGTGCAGCGACATCTTCGCACCGGGCTCGTAGCGATTCACCAGGCACGCATCAGGGATGAACCCTTCGAAGCCGGCCTTCGCGGCGGCCAACTGCGCGAGCCGCGGGAAGACCGCCGGCATCTGCGGCCAGGGCTGCCCCCGCACCGGGTCCACCGCGTCGTAGCGATACCCCGTCCGGTCCGTCACCCAGCCCCACGAACCGCAGCTCGTCATCGCCACCGACATGCGGAAGCCGCCCGGCGTCTCCATGTGGCGGAAGGGTGAAGCGAGCGCGACATCCTCGACCGCGCTCAGCAACTCCGCGTCGTGAGCCAGCACGAAGCCTCGAAGCACCATGGCACCCGGGCCCAGCGATTCCTCGCGAGGACCCGTGCCACCCAGGCCGTCGAACAAGTCCATCGTCATTCGCGCGCCTCAAGCCGCATCATGGAAGATGACGCCGACTGTGTGGCGCTGTCCCGAGCGGATGCGGCTGACGCCATGCCGGAGGTTGACGCGGTACACGCCTCGCGTGCCCTGCACCGGGCGGTGGTGGACGGCGAACACCACCGCGTCTCCCTGGCGCAGCGGAACCACTTCCGCCCGCGACTGCATGCGCGGACGCTGCTCGGAGAGGACGAACTCGCCTCCCGTGAAGTCCCGTCCGGGCTCTGACAACAGAATCGCCACCTGGAGCGGGAAGACATGCTCTCCATAGAGGTCCTGGTGCAGGCAGTTGTAGTCGTCCGTCTCGTACCGCAACAGCAGCGGCGTCGGCCGCACCTGCCCCGCCGCGTGGCAGCGTTCGAGGTACGCCCCATGCGCCTCCGGGTACCGCACCTCGATGCCCATGGCCGTGTTCCAGCGGTTCGCAATCGGCGCGAGCCGGGGGTACAGCGCCTCGCGCAGCCCGGTGACCACGTCCGGCAGCGGGTACTCGAAGTACTTGTACTCGCCCCGCCCGAAGCCGTGGCGCGCCATCACCACGCGGCCGCGGAACACGGCGTCTTCCGGATACAGCGCCGTCAGGGCATCACACTCGGCCGGCGTGACGAGCCGCTCCAACGTCGCGCAACCTCGCGCGTCCAACTCCTCCGAGACTCGTGCCCAGTCGACATCGGCCACCCGCTCCGGGACATGATTCACGGAACCTGCGGCGCTGGACGAACGGGCCTTTCGCGCCGTCACCTTCTGCGTGGACACGGTGTCTGCCTCCCTCCAGGAAACCTTGCGGCCATGACTGGACGCTAAAGGGCGAAGGCAGGCACGGCACTCCGAGTCTTGCTACCCGATGCGCGGCGAGGCCTGCGAAGGCGCGGGCGCCACGGCGGGCGACCGGACGTGCGCCGCCTGCGTCAGTCGCACGCCCAGGAGCACGAGCACGCCGCCCACCGCAATCTCCCAGTGCAGCGCCTCGTCCAGGATGGCCCAGGCGGCCAGCGCGGTCGCCGCGGGCTGGAGGTTGGAGAACACGGCCACCTTCGACGCCGGCACCCTCGACAGCGCGAAATACCAGAGCAGATACGCCACCACCGACGTGAGCAGGCTCAGGTAGACGATGGAGTAACGGGCCGCGGGGCTCGCCGCGAGCACCGCCTCCGGCTTCGCGAAGAACGGCGCCATCAGCAGCATCATGAACGTGGAGGCCACCATGCTCCACGACGTCGCGCGAATCGGTCCGTGGATGGCGACGAACGGCTTGCCCTCCGTCGTGTACACCACCCACGACATCACCGCGCCCAGGATGAGCAGGTCTCCCATCAACGAGCCGCTCGCATCCGCCAGCCCGCGCCCCAACAGCAACACCACCACGCCCGCGAACGCCGTGATGATGCCTCCCATCGCCCGGAGCGAGGCCCGCTCATGGCCCCGTCCCAGGCTGAGCAGGTACACGCCCAGCGGCGTCAGCGCGTAGAGCAGCGCCGCGTGCGCCGCCGTCGACTGGGACAGGCCATAGAAGAAGAACACCTGGTTCACCGGCCCCGCCAGCAGGCCCAGCAGCAGCACCCGCCCCCACTCGTTGCGCGGCGGCAGCCGGGGCCCGGGCAGGAAACACAGCAGCAGCACGAACACCGAGCCACTCAACACGAAACGCCACAACACCACCGTGAGCGGCGCCAGCTCCGCCATCGCGCGCTTGCCCGCCAGGTACGTTCCCGCGCTGATGAGGACCTGGAGGATGAGCCCGGCGTAGACAGGGCCCAATGACTGCGGAGAGGTGGACGTCAGGGGTCGAGCTGAAGGAGCGCCCATTGCGCGGCGGTACGTACCAATTCGCTCGAATCGCCGCTGAGCTTTTCCAGTAACGGTTTCGCGTCCGCCTGCTTCGCCACACCCAACGCATACACGGCGTTGCGGCGCAGCCCGTCGTAGCGTGCGCGCGCCAGCGCGGTGCCAGGTATTAGGTGCTCATACTGTTCCACGGTGAGTCCCGCGAGCTCGCGCACGCCCAACTCCGCCACCGCCCGGGGCGCGAAGCGCGGGTGCTCTGCGAACACCGGACGGCGGTTCAGCGGACACACCTGCTGGCAGATGTCGCAGCCGAAAATCAGGTTGTCGAACTTGAACCGGAACGCCTCCGGCACCTGCTGCTCGCGGTTCTCGATGGTCTGGTAGGACAGGCACGCGCGCGCGTCCACGCGCCCGTTGCCCACCAGCGCGCCCGTGGGGCAGGACATGAGGCAGCGGCGGCACGCACCACACCGGTCCGCCGCCGGGCCGTTGCCATAGTCGTCGACCTCGGCATCCACCACGAGCGTGGCCAGCAGCACCCACGAGCCATAGGGCTCGGTGATGAAGCAGCCATTCTTCCCCACGTAGCCGAGCCCCGCGCGCGCCGCCCACACCTTCTCCATCAGCGGGCCACTGTCCACGCCGCCGTAGGTGCCCAGCCCCGGGTACATCACGTTGAGCGCCTTGCGGAACGCCTTCATCCGGTCGCGCAGCGTGGAGTGGTAGTCGCGTCCGCGGGCATAACGCGCGATGGGGGAGTCCACCGTCTCCGCGTCGTCGCGCCAGTAGTTGTTCGCGAAGGAGATGACCGTCTTCGCGCCCGGCAGCAGGAGCGAGACGTCCAGCCGCTCGGCGGCCCGCTCGCCCATCCAGTCCATGTCCGCCGCGTAGCCCGCCGCCACCCACGACATCAGGAAGTCGGGTGGAATGGGCTCGGCGCGGGCGAACCCCACCAGGTCGAAGCCAACCGAGCTGGCGAGGTCACGCAGATGGGCGGTGGGCAGCACGTTCACGGGGCGCGTCCGACTACTTGGAGGGCTTCGCCGGAATCCACTTCACGTCTTCCACGCTCGCCCGGTGGTTGACCACGCGCGCCAGGACGAAGAGCAGGTCGGAGAGCCTGTTGAGATAGACGACCACCGCCTGCGGAATCTTCCCTTCGCGCAACAGCGGCACCGTGCGGCGCTCGGCGCGGCGGCAGACGGTACGCGCCAGGTGCAGTGCGCTCGCGGCCCGCGTGCCTCCAGGCAGGATGAAGTGGGTCATCTGCGGCAGCTCCGCCTCGAAGCCATCGATGGCGCGCTCCATGTCCTCGGCCCACTCAGGCTTCAGCTCGGGAATGTGCGCCGACGCCTTGGTGCCTTCGGGCGTGGCCAGCACCGCGCCCACCGTGAAGAGCTGGTCCTGGAGCCGGTGGAGCAGCGCGTCCACATCCGTGGGCCCCTCGAAGCTCCGCACAAGGCCGAGGGTCGCGTTCAGCTCGTCCACTTCCCCATACGCGTCCACACGCACGTCGTCCTTCGAGACGCGTCCGCCACCGAACAGACCGGTCTCTCCCGCATCACCCGTCTTCGTATAGAGTTTCATGCCCCGGCTTCTAACGGTGCGTGACGACTGGCGTCCATGAGAAGCCGCACCACGACGTACAGCCCTGTACGGAGTTCACCGCTGGCACGAGCCCCTTGTATCCAGGCGGGGCGCGATCGTACATGGCCCCATGCAGCCCTATCTGTCCCTGCTCGACCACGTCCTGCACCACGGGGTGAAGAAGGGCGACCGGACCGGCACGGGGACGCTCAGCGTCTTCGGACCCCAGCTCCGGTTCGACCTCACGCAAGGCTTCCCGCTCCTCACCACGAAGAAGGTGCACACGAAGTCCATCCTCCATGAGCTGCTGTGGATGCTCGCGGGGGACACCAACGTGCGCACGCTCCAGGCCCAGGGCGTCACCATCTGGGACGAATGGGCCAACGCCGACGGCAGCCTCGGCCCCGTGTACGGGCACCAGTGGCGCTCGTGGACGGCGCCCGATGGTGGGCACATCGACCAGATGAAGGCGCTGGTGGAGGGGCTGAAGAAGAACCCCGACTCGCGCCGCCACATCATCAGCGCGTGGAACGTGGCGGACCTGCCGTCCATGAAGCTGCCGCCCTGCCACGTCCTCTTCCAGTTCTACGTGGCCAACGGGCGGCTGTCCTGCCAGCTCTATCAGCGCAGCGCGGACCTCTTCCTGGGGCTGCCCTTCAACATCGCCTCGTACTCATTGCTGACGATGATGGTGGCGCAGGTGACGGGGCTGCAGGCGCACGAGTTCATCCACACCGTGGGTGACGCGCACCTGTACCTGAACCACGTCGAGCAGGCGAAGACGCAACTGTCGCGCGAGCCGCGCGCCCTGCCTCGCATGCGCATCAACCCCGAGGTGACGGACCTCTTCGCCTTCAAGTACGAGGACTTCACGCTCGAAGGCTACGACCCGCACCCCGCCATCAAGGCGCCCGTGGCCGTATGAAGCTGTCCGCCATCGTCGCCATGGCGGCGAACCGTGTCATCGGCGCCGGCAACCAGCTCCCGTGGCGGCTGCCTGCGGACCTCGCGCGCTTCAAGCGCATCACCATGGGCCACACCCTGGTGATGGGGCGCAAGACGTACGAGTCCATCGGCCGCCCGCTGCCGGGCCGCACCTTCATCGTCGTCACCCGCCAGCGTGACTTCGCGCCCCCGGGCGTCCAGGTGGCGCACTCCGTGGACGAAGCGCTCTCCGTGGCGGAAGCCAGCGGTGACTCGGAGGTCTTCATCGCCGGAGGCGCGGACCTCTACGCCCAGACGATGGACCGCGTGCGGCGCCTCTACCTCACGCGCATCGCCCGGGACTTCCCTGGCGACACCTGGTTTCCCGACGTGGACCTGTCGGGCTGGACATGCGTCGAAGAGGAAGCACATCCCGACGCCGAGCCACCCCATATCTTCCTCACCTACGAGCGCTGACGCACCCCTTCGCCCGGCGGCGTCTACATGCATGCCCGGGCGAGGGCGCGCGCCCACATTCCCTCCTTCAAACGTTAAGCGCACAATCCAGACCTCACCCGTCAGTCCCAAGGAGCTCCGGATGCACAAGACGTGGATGCGAGGACTTGGATTGGTTGCGGCGGCGGTGATGCTGGCCTGTGGTGGCCCCGTGGAGGAGGCCCCCGTGGACGAAACGGGCAGCGCCGAGCAGGAGCTGCGCCGGTGTGACCTGCAGGGGCGCTGTGCCGCCAACGAGGTCTGCGTGGGCGGCCCCGATGGCACCTGCTACCCGTGCAACCGCTTCCCGCAGTACTGCGACATCGTCATCGAGTAGCTCGAAGGCGAAGCACGAGGCGCCCGGCCATCCATCCGACCGGGGGCCTCCCGTCCTGATGCGTGGCACCTCCCGACGCCATGCACACCTCCACGGGATGCAGACCACCCTCCTCTCTCGTCCCATCGAAGTGCCGTGGCGGACCGCGGCCCTCTCCAGCGCCGCCGTACTCACGGCGTCCAACGTGGCCGCGCTCGTGGCCAGCCTCCGGCTTGCTCCCTTGCTGCGCTACCGGCTGAGGCCGCGGCCTCGGGCCCTGCCCGCCCTGGCCGTGGGAGCCACCGCGCTGGGAGCGCTCGCCATCGGCGCGCTCAGCATCGGCACCCTGGCCATCCGAGCGCTGTCCATTGGCAAGCTGCGGGGTGACGACTGGCAGGTGGACTCACTCCGCGTGGGCTCGCTCCAGGTCGTGGAGACGATTGGACCCACGGGCCTGTCCGACGTGGGCGCGACCTGATGTCGGCTGATTTTGAAGTTGCCTCGCAAGATTGAAAGGTCACCACCCCGCTGGTAGAGGGGGTGGCATGACTCGCGCCGCCTCGCTGCTGCTGTTCCTCCTGCTTGCCCTGCCTATCGCGTCCCGCGCGGACGACGGCGCCTCCGAGGAACGCACGTGGCACCGGCTCATCGGCATCCTCCAGTACCTGGAGGCGGACTATCCGCTCGCCATCGAGTCGCAGTCCGCGTTCGAGTTGGCGGAGCAGAAGAGCTTCGCGGCGGAGGCGGTGGACGCGGCGCGCGGCCTGGGTCCCGCCGCCGCGGCCTTCCTGCCGCGCGTACAGGACATCCAGGCCCGCGTGGACAAGGGCGAGGACCCTGACGGCGTCAGCCGCGACTGCGGTGAGCTGGTGGAGAACCTCGTCACGGCCGGAGGGTTGGCCCGCAGCCCACGCCGCCCGCCGGACCTGGCGCTGGGCCAGTCACTGTTCGCCACCAACTGCGCCGCGTGCCATGGCGCCGACGGCAGCGCGAACGTGGCCATCGCCGCCAACATGGAGCCGGCGCCCGCCAACTTCCAGGACGCGGAGCTGATGGAAGGCCTCACGCCGTACAAGGCATTCAACACCACCAGCTTTGGTGTGCCGGGCACCGCGATGCCGGCCTACCCCACCCTGTCCGAGGAGGAGCGCTGGTCGCTGGCCTTCTACGTCTTCACCATGCGCCTGCCCGAGTGCGAGGGCACGCCGCCGCGCGTCTCCCTGGAGCGGCTCGCCAACGCCACCGACGCGGACCTGGTGAAGGAGTTCGGCCAGGAGAACCTCGCCTGTCTGCGCCGGAAGATGCTGGACGCGGACGAGGAGCGCTCGCTGCTCGCCGCCCGGGAGAACGTGCAGCAGGCCATGCGCCTGGGCGCCGCGGGTGACATCGCGGGCGCGAAGGCGGCCCTGCTGGACGGCTACCTCAACGGCGTGGAGCCGGTGGAGCCCAAGCTCAGCGCGCGCGACTCGGCGCTGACGCTGAAAATCGAGCAGGGATTCCTCAAGGCCCGCATGGCGGCGGAGCGCGGCAGCCCGCACCTCCAGGACGAAGGCCGTGAGCTGCTGGCGCTGCTGGACCAGGCGCGGCGTGACTCGGGCACCACCGCGAGCCTGCTGTCCACGATGTGGCTGACGCTGCTCATCCTGCTGCGCGAGGGCTTCGAGGCGACCATCATCGTCGCGGCGCTGCTGGCCGCGCTGCGGAAGATGAAGGCCACCGAGCACGCCCGCGTGGTGCACTTCGGATGGGTTTCCGCGCTGATTGTCGGTGCGCTGTCCTACGTGCTCGGCCGCCACCTGCTGGCCGGTGCCCAGCGCGAGTGGATGGAAGGCATCGCCGCGCTCGTGGCGGTGGCCATGCTGCTGTACGCGGCGATGTGGCTCAACGCCCGCTCCAACATCAGCCAATTCATGGGCGAGCTGCGCGAGAAGATGCAGGGCGCGCTGGGCCGCGGCAGCATGCTGGGCCTGTTCCTCATCGCCTTCACCGCCGTGCTGCGCGAGAGCTTCGAGACGGCCATCTTCCTCCAGGGGCTCGCGCTGGACTCGCCGGAGGGCGTGGCCTGGGGCGCGCTCGCGGGCGCGGTGGCCATGGCGGTGATGGTCCTCTTCATCAACCGGCTGGGTTACCGCCTGCCGATGAAGACGCTCTTCAACGCATCCACCGTCATCCTGGTCCTCACCGCGGTGATGCTGCTGGGCAAGGGCCTGCACTCGCTGCAGGAAGTCGGTGCGCTGCCGCTCGAGCCCCTGCCCTTCCCCTTCATCACCGTGGACATGCTGGGCATCTATCCGGACGCGCTCTCGCTCGTTCCCCAGCTCCTGCTGGGCGGCATTCCTCTGGCCCTTGTCCTGCTCCGCCGAAAGGGCCGTGCCCAGCCTGTTTCCGAGGCCTCCGCGGGTTAGGGCGACGCGCGCCCGTCGTTGCGGTAGCGTGTCCCAGGTGAAGGTTTCGCGAGCGCACTCCATCGGGTTGGCCATGCTGGTCCTCTCCTCGGGCCAGAACGCCGCCTGGGCGCAGGAGCCCCCCGCGAGCGAGCCCGCCCGGGCGCCCGCCTCCGAGCTGACGCCGCCGCCCCTGGTTCCAGCCCCCGGCGGCTGGGACGCGCCGACGCGCCGCGATGAAGACGCCGGGGACGACTCCCGCCCGAGTCAGGAGACGGAAGGCACGACCTCCGTCAACGAACAGGCCCTTCCCAGCAAGGCCCACGCCCGCCCCGCGGACCCCGTGCCAAGGGTGGCGGTGGAGTTCCTGGCCGGCGCCGGTGGCGGCATCATCGCGGGCTCCGTGGGAATGCTCACCGGATTCATCGTGGGTGCGTCCACGGTGGGCTGCGACGAGTGCGGCATCGTCGCGGGCGTCGGTGGCATCACCGGCGTGGTGGTGGGAATCCCCGCTGGGACGTGGATGGGCGGCAAGCTCATGGGCGGCCAGGGCACCTTCCTCGCCACCGCGGGGGGCAGCCTCGTGGGCTGGGGTGGCGCGCTGATCGGCTCCGCGCTGCTGGGCATCGGAGACAACGAACCCGGCGGAGCGGTGTTCCTGCTGCTGCTTCCCGTGGTGGGCGCCGTCGCGGGCTATGAGCTGTCATCGCCGGGAGAAGAGCGCCCCGCGCTCACCCGCAAGGCCCCGAGCACGTTCCATGTGGTCCCCGTCGCCGGGATGGGCGAACGCGGGCCGCGCCTGGGCCTCGCCGGAAGATTCTGAGGCAAAGCCCCCCGGGCTGTTGCGATGACCGGTTGAAAGCGCCGCCCAAAACCCCCGACATTTCCAAACAGCACACCACGGGACTCGCACCCGACCCGCGCCGTCCGTTCAGCGCGAAACCCATCACGGAGGCGATGGCATCCGAGCCCGCGCCGTGCTCTCACTACGAGCATCAGCGCCCATGCTCTCCCATCCGAATCGCCCCATCCTGCTGACGCTCCTGCTGCCCGCCCTCGCGCTCGCCCAGCCAACGGATGACGCACCGCGGATGCCAGAGCCCGTGACGCCCGCGCGGCAACGGCCCGTGGTGGATCGGCCATCACCGGCCTCCAGGCCACCGGTCTCTCCCCAGTTGCATCCGTCCCAGGATGCGCCGTTTCCGCTGGGCGCGCGCCTCGTGGGCGAAACGGTGGGCGGCGCGCTGATTGGCGCCTCCAGCCTCGCGGTGACCTTCCTCGGAGGTGTCCTCGTGTCGGACCGGGTGTCCTGCGGCTACAGCGAGTGCCGCTCCGGGAGGAACCTCAGCCTCATCAGCGCTTCGATTGGGATGGGGCTCGGCGCGGCGTCAGGCGTGTACCTGGGAGGCTCGCTGATGGATGCACGCGGCGGATTCCTGCCCACGCTGCTGGGCGGACTGGTGGGAACGGCCGCGCCATTGACCGTCGTGGCGCTGTCGGACGAAGCGTCCTGGGCGGTCCTCACCGCCACCTTCGCCGTACCCGTGGCGACGTCCATCCTCGCGTTCGAGCTGCCCCATGGCGCCTACGAGCGGCGACGCCAGCAGGAGCGCCCCGTGGAGATGGTGCCCACGGTGAGCCTGGCCCCGGGAGGAGGGGCGCTCGGACTCGCCGGCCGCTTCTAGGCGCGGAAGTACTGGAGCGACTCCTCACGCACGAGGCCCTCCTCCACCAGCTTCTCCAGGGTGGCCAGCGCGCTGCGCTCCGCGATGGGGTGCATCAGCGGCGGCGTGTCCGCGTAGGCCAGGGACACCACCTGCGCCAGCGTGGCGCCGTTGGGTGGCACGGACTGGAGGATGAGCGCCTCCCGCGCCGCCCGGTGGTCCAGGTACTCCTGGAGCTTCGCGGGCCCGTCCGGAATCGGCGAGCCGTGCGCCGGGTACAGCGTGCTCACGGGCCAGTCCCGCAGCCGCGCGAGCTGAGACAGGTAGTCCCGCATGTGCCCTTCCGGCGGGTCGATGACGATGGTCCCCACGCCGGCCACCATGTCCCCCACCACCGCCGAGCGGCTGCGCTCGTCCACGAGGCACACGTGCCCCTGCGCATGCCCCGGCGTGTGCAACACGCGCCAGCGCTGCGGAACCGCACCCGCCAGCTCCAGCACGTCGCCATCCTCGAGCAACCGCTCCACGGGGAAGTCCAGCCGGTCCGCCGTGCGCGCATGGCACCACAGCGGGATGCCCAGGCGCTCCTTCACCGCGCGCGCGCCGCCCACGTGGTCACCGTGATGGTGGGTGAGCACCACCGCCACTGGCCGCAGCCCCTCCGCCTTCAGGCCGGACACCAGCGACAGCAGCTTCGCGTACTGCTTCACGTCCGCGGCGCCCGGGTCCACGATGAGCAGCTCGCCGTTGCCCAGCACATACGCGTTGGTATGCGCGGCCGGCGGCAGCGTGGGCGTCTCCAGCGCCACCACGCGCACGCCCTGCTGGAATTCGATGCGCTGCGAGACGTAACCCGGGCAGAACGGAGGCGTCGCCAGGCGCGCCAGGACGTCGGACGCATCCGTGAAGGCGCCCAGCACCTGGAAGGCATGCACCGCGGGCGGGTGCAGCAGCGCCGTGCCATCTCCCCACCGCGCCAGGGCATCAGCGGGCTTCACCCAGGCGCCCTCCGCGAGCTCGCCGGGCCACCACTCCGCGCGCGCGTGGGCGGGCATCTCCACCAGGTAGAAGCGCGTATCGAAGCGCACGGGCAACGACGGCGGCGTCACCCACCGGCCCGCGGCCCGGAAGTCATCCGCGTTCAGCGACAACCCCTCCGCCTTCAACAAAGCGCCCCACCCCAGCGTCCCGTCCAGGAGCGCCTTGCGCAGCGACTCCACCTTCGCGGCGGACAGCGCCTCGGCGCCGCTGGCCACTAGTACACCCGTCTCCTCGAAGAGCTCGCGCGCCGCGGCCGAGCGCAGCGCCGCCTCCTCCCCGCTGGCGCCCGCCACCGGAACGTCCGCGTCCGCCACGTCCAGCTTGCCTCCGGGAAAGGCATAGAAGCCGCCCGCGAAGCGAAGCGCCTTGCCGCGCTTCACCCAGAAGACCTCCACGCCCTCCCCCGCGCGCCGGTACAGCAGCGCCACGGAAGAAGGGCGGGCCTCCACCGGACTGTGGGTCAGCAGGTCCAGGCCCAGGCCCAGACTGGGAAGACGCTCGCTCATGATTCCACCGCCTGGCCAAGTACCCGGCCCATCAACGCATGTGCCTTGTCCGCCTGGTCTGGCCGGACGTACAGCCGGACGAGCCGCACCGCGCCACTGTAGCGTTGGTACAGCGGCGTGTAGCGCGCCACCTCGGTCAGCCGGCCGGTGGAGGCGTCGATGATGTACAGGCTCGGCCCACGGCCAGACGGCCCGGAGGTGTACTTGCTGAGCACGTTCTGGGACTCGACGACGTAGTGGTCGAACTTGTGGGACACCAGCGCGCTGCGCAGCACGTCCAGGTCGTAGCCCGTGTCCCGCTCCGTGAACTGCGCCAGCAGCTTGTAGCCCTGCCGCCGGCTGATGCGCTGGGCCCACGGATTCTTGGAGCGGCGCAGCGTGTACCAGAGCGCCGAATCGTCACAGAGCAGGAACTCTTCCGGATCCGAAGGAATCTCGAACTCGCCGGGCGACTCCTCGTAGTAGCGCCGCAGCATGTAGTCGAAGTTCACCGAGGTGTGGTGCAGGTACACCGACACGAACATGTGATAGCGGCTGAGGAGGAAGTCCTCGAAGGCGAAGGCCGCCGCCCGGCTGAGGGCGAGGTAGGCCCGCCCGTCCTTCATCGCGGGATTGAGGTTGCTGACAATCCAATCCATGTCGTACCGGCCATAGTTGACTCCTGTGTAGAAGGAGTCGCGCAGCAGGTAGTCCATGCGGTCCGCGTCCAGCTCGCCGGAGACGATGGCGCGTAGCAGCGGCGTCCAGTCCACGCCCTGGTGCGTGAAGCCCGGGTCCTTCGGCGGCTTCGCTCCCGACACCAGCGCCACCGCCGCCATGGGCGTAATCCCCATGCCGCCGAAGTGCTTCTCGATGATGGGCGTCAGCGAGCTGTCGAGGAGGATTTTCGCCGTGTAGTCCTCGTGCGTGGCCAGCTCGCCCTCCGCGGTGCCGTCCAGCCAGGATGGCAGGCGCAGGAGCGAGCGCTTCGGAGCGATGCGCTCCGAGGCATGCGACAGCGGCATGTGCCCCAGGTCATGGCAGAGGACCGCCAGACGCACCGCCGCGCAGAAGCGCTCCCGCACGTCCTCCGGCAGCGATGAGCGAGCAGCCACCGCGCCGAACACGCGCGAGGCGACATGCATGGCGCCCAGGGAATGGATGTGGCGCGTGTGCGTGGCCCCGGGAAAGGCTAGGTCCCCGAAGCCAAGCTGTCGGACATATCGCAGCCGCTGGTAGTGCCGGCTGTCGATGACGGCCTTCTCGGGGTCGCTGACCGGGATGGTGCCGTGGATGGGGTCACGGATGCGCATGATTCCCTTTCCATACTCCTGGATACCCCCTCGGGAGGTCATCAAACGTACCGCGAACCTTTCCGGGGGGCAGCCGACCTCGCGTGTGGACTGTGATGGAGGCAGGGGACGTGGTAACCCTCCCGCACCACCGAATGCACATCATCCTGCTGCACAACCGCGACCACGACCTCCTCGAGGACGACCCTGGGCGGGAGGCCCGGGAGGATGTGGTCCGTGTCGTCTCCTCCATGGCGGACGCCCTCAACCGGGGCGATACCCTGGTCGAACCGCTCGCCATCGAAGGTGACCGGTTCGACTTCGTGGACACCCTGCGCCGGCGCCAGCCGGACCTGGTCGTCAACCTCTGCGAATCGTTGGCGGCCGACAGCCGGGGCGAGATGGCCGTCCCCTGCCTGCTGGACGCGCTGGGGCTGGCCTACACGGGCTCGAGCGCGCTGTCCCTGGGCCTGGCGCTGCACAAGCCCAAGGCGAAGGAAGTCCTCGCCGCGCGCGGCGTGTCCACCCCGCCCTTCCGCGTGGTGGAGCGACTGGAGGATGCGCTGGCGGTGGACCTGCCCTGGCCGCTCATCGTCAAGCCCGCGCGCGAAGACGCCAGCATGGGCGTGACGTCGGAGTCCGTGGTGCACGAGCGCGCCGCGCTGGTCCGCGCCTGTGACGCGGTGCTCCGCGAGTTTCATCAGCCGGCCCTGGTGGAGCAGTTCATCCCCGGGCGGGAAATCTATGTGCCGCTACTCGGCAACCGGCCGCGCCAGGCGCTGCCCCTGACGGAAATCGTCTTCGGTCGTACGTTCGAGGACAGACCCAACATCGTCTCCTACAACGCCAAGTGGGAGGCGGCGTCGGCGGAGTATCGGGACACCACCAGCGGATTGTGCCGGCTGGACGCGAACCTGGAGTCCCGTTGCGTGCAGGTTGCGCTGGAAGCCTTTGCAGCACTGGACTGTCAGGACTATGGACGGGTCGACCTCCGGGTATCCCCGGAGGGCGTGCCCTACGTCATCGACATCAACCCCAACTGCGACCTTCATCCGAGCGCGGGGTTCGCCAAGGCCGCCCTGGCCGCCGGAATGGACTATCCGGCCCTGGCGTCCCGGCTCGTGGAGGTCGCGCTCGAGAGAGCACATGGACATCCGTCCCATCGAAGAAAAGGATCGGGCGCCAATCGCCGCCCTGATTCGAAAGATCGAAACCTTCTCGCCGCAGGAGGTTGAGGTCGCCATCGAGCTGGCGAACACCACGCTCACGCCGGGCAACACGGACTACGCCATCATCGTCGCGGACCGCGGCGGCGAGCTCGTGGGCTACGTCTGCTACGGCCCCACGCCGATGACGGAGGACACCTATGACTTGTACTGGATTGCGTCCGCACCGGAAGTTCGCGGTCAGGGCGTAGGCGCGGCGCTGGTCTCCGCCATGGAGGGCGACCTGCGCCGCCGCAACGGACGCCTCATCCGCGTGGAGACGAGCGCCACCGAGGCCTACGGCCCCACGCGCGGCTTCTACGCCTCCATGAAGTACGGCGAGGAGGCCCGCATCCGGGACTTCTACAAGGTGGGGGACGACCTCATCATCCTCACCAAGCGGCTGTAGTCCCCGCGCCGCCAGGCCGGGCGGGTGAAGACAACGGCCCCTTCCCTCGTTAGAAGGGGCACGATGACTCGCACGCACCGACCGACCTTGCTGGCCCTCGTGCCCCTGTGCGCCCTGCTGGTGGGCGCACCGTCCGCGCTCGCGAGGGCGCCCGCCCCGGCGGCCAAGGCCGCTGCCACCCAGGCTCCCGTCTCCGACGTGGTGAAGGCCGCCCGGCCCAAGGGCGGCGAGTACTTCGGCCTGTACCTCATGGACAAGAAGGTCGGCTGGCTCTTCACCGACCTGGAAGTCCTGCCGGGCCAGCCCGCACGGGTGAAGACGACCAACCAGCTCGTCTTCAAGGCCATGGTGGGCTCGCGCGTGTCGGAGCGCATGCATGACGAGGAGCGCATCTACGAGGCGAAGCCCAGTGGGCGCCTGCTGTCCTTCGTCGTGAAGCAGACGGGTGATGGCGGCACGCAGACGCTGGAGGGCACGGCCACCGCGAACGGCTTCCAGGTGGTGCGCAAGCGCCCGGGCCGCCCCGACGAGACGCTGCCCAAGCTGCCGCCGACGAAGGAGCGAGTGGAGGACGCCGACCCGCCGCGTGTGGCGCTGCTGCGCAAGGCGAAGGTGACGGGCTTCTCGTTGGATGGAATGGACCTGGAGTCCTACGGCCTCTCCACCACCGTGGAGCCCGAGGAGCAGCGGACCATCAACGGCGTGCAGGTGAAGCTGGGCAAGGCCGTCACCGTGTCGGAGAAGGAGAAGGTCCCCGTCGTCTCGTACATCACCCAGCGCGGGGAGATGGTGCTGGTGGACTACGGCACGACGATGCAGGCCCGGAAGGAGACGGAGGCCGTCGCGAAGCGGCTGGACCTGGTGGAAGTCTTCGGCCTCACCCGCGTGGTGCTGCCCAAGCCGCTGCCCGAGTCCGCGCGCACCGTGCCCGGCAACGTCACGCTGGTGGTGCAGGGCCTGCCCGCGAAGTTCCAGGAGCAGACGTACCGCCAGCAGTTCAAGCCGCAGCCGGACGGCAGCGTGGAAGTGACGCTGTCCGCCGCCGCGCCCAAGGCGCGCAAGCCCCTGCCGCTGAAGGACCCGGAGGGCGGAGAGAATCTCAAGTCCACCCTCGTCGTGGAGAGCGAAGCGCCGGCCATCCGCGAGCTGGCGAAGCAGCTTGTGGGGACGGAGAAGGACGCGTACCGCATCGCCCAGAAGGTGAACACCTGGGTGTACTCCAACCTGGAGAAGGACTACGGCGCCAGCGCGGACCGGGCCACGGACGTGCTGAGCCAGAAGAAGGGCGACTGCACGGAGCACTCGCTCCTGTCGGTGGCGCTGCTGCGCGCGGCGGGAGTGCCCGCCCGGCGCGTGGACGGCGTCATCTACATGGTGAACCAGGACGGCGTGCCCGCCCTCTACTGGCACGAATGGGTGGAGGCCTTCGTGGGCGAGTGGACCCAACTGGACCCCACCTTCAACCAGGTGGTGGCGGACGCGACCCACTTCGCCTTCGGCAAGGAAGGCAACGCCGAAATCACGCCGCTCATCGGCGCGCTGAAGGTGACGGCCGTCAAGTAACGCAGGCCGCGCCGGCCCCTGCTCAGGGGCCGGTGAGCGCCGCCAGCCGCTGGGCCAACACGTCCGGCTCGGTGACGGGCAGCTCGCAGACGAAGCCCCGGCACAGGTAGGCGGCGGCCCGTCCCTTCACGGGCTCACGTCCTTCGAAAGTCCCTTGCAGCAACGCAGGCACGGGCTGCCCGGGTGCCTTCCAGGCCAGCGCCACCGTGGGCGCGAAGGCACGGTCCATGGCGGCCCGCAGCGGCGCCACGTCGTCGGACGCGCCCGCGACGGTGACGGACGCCGCGCCCTCCAGCAGCGCATCCGCCGCCAGGCCCAGGTAGCCGTAGCCCATGGCGTTTCGCACGAGCCCGTCGTGCATCCGCGCCACGTAGCGCTCCGGCAGCTCCAGGTGCTGCTTGTCACCCGTGAGCGCCGCCAGCTCCACCTGCGCCTCCGTCAGCGTGGAGGCGCCGGACGGGAAGGCGTTGTCGAAGAGGCCATACGTCGCCACCACCAGGTCCTTCTGTCCCCGGGGCGCGGTGAGGTACGCCGCCTTCTCCGAATCCCAGAAGAGGTCCACGGCCCGGCGCACCAGCGCGTCCGCCGCCTCCAGGTACTTCACGTCGAAGGTGGCCTGGTAGAGCGCGGTGAGGCCCGAGGCCAGGTCGCCGTAGTCTTCCAGGAAGCCGTCGATGCGCGCCTGTCCCTCCTGGTACGAGCGCGCCAGCCGCGTCCCGTCCCACGCCTTCTCCAGCACGAAGTCCGCGGCGTCCGCCGCCCACTTCGCCCACTCCGGCTTGCCGAAGACACGTGAGGCCAACGCGAGCCCGCGAATCATGAGCCCGTTCCATCCCGACAGCAGCTTGTCATCCCGGCCCGGCTTCACCCGCCGCTCCCGCACGTCGAAGAGCGTCTGCTTCGCCGCGGCCAGCTCGCGCTCCACGGCGTCTTCGGAGACGCCGCGCTCCCGCGCCAGCTCCGACACGGGCACCACCACCTCCAGCACCGTGGCGCCGTGCTCGAAGTTGCCGCCGGGCTTGATGCCGAAGTGGCGCAGCACCAGCTCCGCCTGCCCTTCCGGCAAGGCCGCGCGGACCTCCTCCGGGCGCCAGACGAAGAACTTCCCCTCCTCGCCCTCGCTGTCAGCGTCTTGCGCCGCGTAGAAGCCGCCACCCACGTCGGTCATCTCGCGGCGCACGTAGGCCACCGTCTCCTCCACCACCTTGCGCCACAGCGGGCGCGGCTCCACCTGCTGCGCCTGCGCGTAGAGGTGCAGGAGCTGCGCGTTGTCGTAGAGCATCTTCTCGAAGTGGGGCACCAGCCAGCGCTCGTCCACCGAGTACCGGTGGAAGCCGCCTCCCAGCTGGTCATAGATGCCGCCCAGGGCCATGCGCTCCAACGTCAGGAACACCGCGTCCTTCAACGGCGCGCCCCCGCCTCTTCGCCATGCGCGCAGCATCAGCGCGAAGTTCATCGGGTTGGGGAACTTGGGCGCGCCGCCGAAGCCTCCGTGGACCGCGTCCACCTGCTTCGCCATGCGCTGGCCCATGCCCACCACGTCCGCCGCCGTCAGCACGGCGGGCGCGGCCTCCAGCCCGTAGGTGGCCAGCTCCCCGAGCCCCTCCTCGAACTGGGCCGACTGCCGCTGCACCTCGTCCTGCTTGTTCTCCCACGCGTCCCGCAGCGCCATCAGCAGCCGGGGGAAGCCCGGGCGGCCATAGCGGTCCTGCGGCGGGAAGTAGGTGCCGCCGTAGAAGGGCTTCAGGTCTGGCGTGAGGAACACCGTGAGCGGCCAGCCGCCCCCCTGCCCCATGAGCTGCACCACGCCTTGATAAATCTGGTCCAGGTCTGGCCGCTCCTCGCGGTCCACCTTGATGTTGATGAAACCCTCGTTCATCAGCCGGGCCGTCTCGGGTGACTCGAACGACTCGTGCGCCATGACGTGGCACCAGTGACAGGCGGAGTAGCCCACGGACAGCAGGATGGGCTTGTTCTCCGCCTTCGCCTTCGCGAGCGCCTCTTCCCCCCAGGGAAACCAGTCCACGGGGTTGTGTGCGTGTTGGCGCAGATACGGAGAGGGTTCCCGGGCCAGACGATTGGAAGTGTCAGCTGACGGAGGGGGCGTGGCCATCGGGACTCCAGGAAGAGGAATTGCTGTCGAGATACGAACCTGCGTGAGGGCGGGCAAGCCGAAAGCACTGGAGGGATGGTGGTCAACAGAGGGGCGGACGGAGTAGGTCGCCACCGTGTCTCCGCCGTCTCCCGCCGTCCAACGTCCCGCCTCGACGGGACTCAGTCTGAAGACCTGCGTGGCGCTGCTCGGCGTGGCGATGGGGGCGCGGCTCGCCCTGGTGCTGGGCACGGATGTCTACTTCGACACCGCCTATTACTGGCAATGGGCCCGCAAGCTCGACTGGGGCTACTTCGACCACCCACCCTTGGTGGCATGGCACATCGCCCTGCTGGGCATCGAGGGCACGGCGATGCTGTGCGGCGTGGGGACGGTGGCCGCGGTGTGGCGGCTGGCACGCGACGTCCATGGTGACACGGCGACAGCCTGGCGAGCGGCGGCGCTGTGGAGCGCCGTCCCCGCGGGCGCCGTGGCGGGCGTATGGCCCACGCCTGACTCCCCCCTGCTCCTGTTCTGGACGCTGACCCTGTGGGCCCTGTGGCGGGAGCGATGGATCCTGGCGGGACTGGTTGGAGGGTGCGCCCTGCTGTCGAAGTACCCGGCCGTGCTGCTGGGCGTGGCGTTCCTCATCACCGCGGTGCGAGCGCGGCGCATGCCCTGGGGCGCGTGGCGCACGGCGACGCTGGCGGGCGCCGTCTTCGCGCCGGTGGTGTTCTGGAACGCGGGCCATGACTGGGTGGGCTTCGCCTTCCAGCTCAGCCATGGCCTGGGACGCGATTGGCGCAGCAGCTGGCACACCTTCGGCGAGTTCCTCGCGGGCCAGCTCGCCCTGGGAGGACCGGTGCTCTTTCCCCTCGCGCTGGTGTACGGCGTGCGCGGTCCGCGCGAGCACTTCCTGCTGCGCATGACGGCCTGCGTCCCCCTGCTCTTCTTCGGCTACGCGTCGCTGCGCACAAGGGGGGAGGCCAACTGGCCGTCCGCGGCGTACATCGCGGCCTGCGTGGGCGTGGCGGGCATGCGGCCGCTCTGGCAGCGCGCGGCGGCGTTCAGCGGGCTGGCGGTGGTGCTGGTGATGGGCTCGCACCTGCTCTTCCCCTTGCTCCACTTCCGCCGGGATACGGCGCTATGGCGGACGCACGGATGGAGCGTGCTGCGCGAGCTGGCCACAGCGCAGCGGCTGTTCCCGGACCTGTCGCCCGACGGCGTGGCCGCCGTGTATGCGCCCAACTACCAACTGGCGTCCCAGGTGGCCTACTACGCGCGGCGGCTCACGAAGACAGGGGCTCCGGCCCGCTTCAGTCAGTACGACCTCTGGTCCGCCCCGGACGTGACGCCCGGACACGACGTGCTGTGGGTGAGCGAGGGCGGGCCTCAGCCTCCCGAGGACCTGGCCTCTCGCTTCACCGCGCTGGAAGGCCCCGTGGAGCTCTTCGGCGACTTCCGTGGACGCCGGTTGCACACCTTCCAGGTGTGGCGGCTGCGAGCGCGCAAGCCCTGAGCGTCGACTCCGGGAACCTCCGTGTCCCAGCCAACGGGCCTTGTTCACCGACGGGCAGTCTGGTCCCCTGCCTTTGACGGTGCCACGGGTGAGCCATAGGTTGCCGGCTCCAGGTGCGTTGGTGGAGCCGGTCTCTCCCAGGGGCCCGCGGACCTGCTTCCAGGAGGGGCTTGCCGTGACGCACGCATTCCAATCCCCTGCCGCGCCGGATGACGTGGCCCGGATGAACCGCTCCCGGCGGCTCGTGGTGGAGGCGCTAGGGTGTGGCCTGCTCGTGGTGGCCCTGGAGGGTGCCCACCACGGCGCCGAGCACCTGGGCGTGAGCGCCACGGATGGACGTCTCTTCATGTCCCTGGCGGCGGGCGCGGTACTGGCATGCCTGGCCTTCGTGCTTCAGCCGCTCACGGGCGCGCACTTCAATCCCGCGCTCACCTTCGCGGATGCGCTCGAAGACGGCACCCCGTGGCGTGACGTTCCCCTGTACGTGCTGGCCCAGGTGGGAGGCGCCGTCGCGGGCCGGTTGGTGGCCCACGTCATGTGCCATGAACCGATGCTCGTCGCCGCGCGTGAGCCCGCGGCCAGCTCGGCGCAGTTCGTCACGGAGCTGGTGTCCACCTTCGGGTTGCTCGTCATGGTGCGCGGCTGCGTGCGGAATCGCCCCGCTGCGATTCCTCTGGTGGTCGCCGGCTATCTGGCCGCCACCGTCTGGTTCACCGACTCCCGTGCCCTGGCGAATCCGGCGCTCATCCTCGCCCGGGCGTTCAGCACCCGCCCCAGCGCCATGCACCCCATGGATGTGGAGTCCATCATCGCCGCGCAGTTGCTGGGCGCCGCGCTCGCGGTGCTGCTCTTCCGCTGGTTGCAGCGGGCGCCGCGAATGAAGCAGGCCCGCGTCTGGTCCATCGTCTTCGAATGCTCACAGCCGGAGGTCGCGCAACAGGCCGTGGGCATCTTCAACCACCTGGCCTCGCCCCAGCGCGCACGGGCCACGGCGCAATGGCGCGCCAGCGAGGACACGGACCTGCCACCGCTCATCATCCGGCTGGTGCTCGCGGGAGAATCCCCCGTGCCATCGCAGCTCGGCGGTGTCTCCTGGCAACTGCCAGTCTCCGCCGACGCGGTGACCACCGAGGAACCCCGGCTCCGCGCGGAGCTCCGAGCCCCCATCCACCAACTCCTCCGAAACCGGGGATGGCTGCGGCTCTACGCTGTCGGCGACGCGGCGCGGGAAGGTCCGGGCGGGCCGCGGCCCTAAGCCAGCCGGCGGTGACGCGCCCGGAACAGGCCGTCGTACAGGCCCAGGAAGAGGTGCCCGCCCAGCGCCAGGCCCTGCTCAATCTCGGCCGCCCCCGCCTCCGTCTCGTAGGGCACATCGAGCTGCCGGTAGAAGCCTTCCGCGTGCTCCTCGTCGAGGTCCGCGTGCGTGGGGTAGTGCACCACCTCGCCATGCTGGAGCCAGCCCCGCGCGACGATGCCGCGTCCCAGCTCCAGGGAGATGCCACTGAACAGGTCCTCGATGATGCCGAACACGGCCAGCCCGGTGAGCGGCCCCTCGAACGCGGCGATGCCCGTGAGTGCGACGTTGAAGGCACGCACCTCCGGCCATGCCCCATGTCGCTCCGCGCGAGCCGTCTCAACTCCCAGGCGCGCGAGGAGCAAGTGGAACGTGCGTTCGTGGCCGTGAGCCAACGTGCCGCGGCCGTGCTCGTCGAAGATGTTCTCCACCAGCGGCAACCGCTGGTTGGGATGTGGCAGACGGCTGACGAGCATCGCCATGGGCCTGGAGAAGTGCGCCACCGCGGAGAAGAACTGGAGCTGCGTCTCGACGAAGTCCTCCCGCGCGAAGGTGCCGTCTCTCAGCGCACACAGGTAGGGCGCGTCCAACGCGTTCCACGCCGCCTTGAGTCCGGCGATGTACTGACGCAGCTTCAGATTTCGGACGAGGGAAGGTGCACCCATGCTGGCGCTCTGACTGGAAAGGAGAGGTCGAGAGAATAGACGGTGCACACCGAATCCTGGGCGATGCCCACCTCACGCAGCCAGCGGACATGGTCCTCCAGCCGCTCGTCGATGCTGAAACAGGTGAGCGCCTCGCCCCCGCGCGCCGCCAACTCCACACCGCAGGTACGAAGGTACTCGCCCCAGCCGTGCGTCCAGGCTTCGGGCGGTGCCGCCAGGTGGACCAGCGGCCACGGGCGTCCCGTGGACAGCCGCTGAAGGTCCTTGGCCCCCGCCGTGGTGCACCACCCCGCCCCTTCCAGCGTCCTGGCGGGCGCGGGTCCCAGGCGAAGCCCCGCTCCCGTGGGACGCGGGGGCGCACGCCGGGTATCCAACGCCTTGAGCCGCGAGGGCGGTACGAAGTAGAGCGCGAGCCGGCTCGCCGGACGTCCCATGCGCAGCGGGTTCCAGCCTCGGGCGATGCGCATCACGTCGCCCTGGGCGCCGCGCATGGCCGCGCCGTAGAGGAAACGAATCCGGCGCAGCGGGGGAATGAGGAAGAGGTGCTTGAGGCCCTGAAGCAGGAGCTTCGTGGAGAGCCCGGAGCCCCGCGCGTGCTTCGCCAGCTTGAGGTCGCAGATGTAGAGCGCGTCCACCTTCCGCGACCCGTGCCACACCGGACGCAAGACCCCCGTCACGGAACCGAGCAAGTCGTCGCCACGGAGCGCCAGCAGGAAGTACGCCTCTCCCATGGAGGAGAAGAACGGGTGGTACCCGGGCCCATGGTCGATGAAGAAGTGGTCGGCCCCATCCGCGAGCGGATAGAGGATTTCACGCTCCAGCAGGCGCAGCCGCTCGACGTAGGGCCCGAGCGAGTCGGGCCGGGCAACGATGAAGCGCACGTCACTCATGGGCTGTCTGGCACGCGGAAGCCGACCTCGATGCGCTCGTAGAACAGGCTCCTGTCCCTGGCAAGCAACTCCGCGCCGAGCGCGTCATCGAACTCGAAGGCAGGCTGGAAGAAGCGGCGAAGGTCCCGGCGGTTGTTGAGCTGACGGATGAGGACGGCGCAACCGGGCCGCGCCTCACGCGCGAGCAAACCTGCCCACTCCGCCACCAGCGCGTCTTCCGACCAGTCGAAGATGTTGGAGAGCGAGATGACGTCGAAGCGGTCCAGGCGCGGCACATCCGGCAACGAGCCCTGGACGAGCGTCAGCGCCAGCGGGCCTTCGGCCCGGAGATACTCGGGGGCATCCTCACGCAGGTACCTGCCGAGCAGCACGTGCTGGAGGAAGGGATTTCGAGGCGCATCCTCGCGCTGGAGCCCGCGTTCGAAGACCGCCTGGAAATAGCCAGGATACGAGCCGGGCTCGGCATGTTGTGTCGCCGCGGGACCGAACATGGTGTTCAGCAGCGGCGCCGCCAGGGCCAGCTCGAAGGCCACGGGCCAGTAGCGCGAAGCGAACCAGCGGGCACAGGCCTCCCGGCGTTGTGAGGCCGTGGTGGCCGGCGCGAAGAAGGCGGCGAGTTCATGCGCGGGCGCGACGAACTCCTCGATGAACCGGCGGAGCGTGCGGAAGAGCCCCTCGAATTCGCCGCGCTGATTCAGAGCCGTGGTGTCCTCCTCTTCCACGCTGTAGCGCGCCAGCGGAAGGCGACCGAGCCCCTCCGCCTTCTCCCGGACATGCGCGAGCTGACGCGGGTTGAAATCGAAGCCCACCAGTTCGAGCGCTGGATGGCGCCGCGCCAGGGTGAGGAGTGTGCAACCTCCCGAGGCCACCGTGAGCACGGCCCGTGCCCGCGTGCGCTCGACGAGCGCCAGTTCCAGCGCGGCATCCTCCCGGACAACGGCGAACTTCAAGCGAAGGGGCGGCGTCGAAACCAAGCCAGGTTCCATGGCATGGTTCTACCTCGGAACCCCCATGCCGCTCGCGACAGAATCCCTCACCCCTTCGCAGTTGCGTGAATTGGAGCAGGTCGATGCGCGGCACGTTCCGCGGCTCGCCGTGTTCCTCCTGTTCTACCTGGGCGCGGCGGCGCTGTCCGTGGTGCTCGCGGCGCGGGACGCGGCCTGGACAGACTGGCTCGCTCGCGCCCCGCTGTACCTCATCGCCGCGGCGTCGTTGCATGGCATCAGCCTGTTCACCCACGAGGCCGTCCACGGTGGCCTCGCGCGGCGGCCCTGGTTGAACCGGCTGGGTGGCATCGCCTGCGCGCTCCCGGTGTTGCAGAACTACGCGGCCTACAAGGTGCTGCACCTGAAGCACCATGCCGACCTGGGCGGCGGGAAGGACCCGGACCACTACGCCAACTACACGGGTCGGCGCTGGCTGGAGCTGTTGATGCATGTGGGCCGGCTGCTGCTCGGTTACCCCGCGTACATCACGATGATTCCCATCCTGGGCTGGCGGCAGGGGACGGCCGCCGAGCGGCGATGGGTGCTGTTCGAGGTGGCGCTGGCCGTCGCGGGCCTGACGGCCGCGGTCATCTTCATCCCCGGACAGGTGCTGCTCCATGCATGGGCGATTCCGATGCTCCTCCTCAACACCCTGGTCAACGTCCGGGGCATGAGCCAGCACACCTTCCTGCCAGAGAGCACGCACCCGGTCCGAGGCTCCCGGACCATCCTGTCGAACCCGGTGACGCGCTTCTTCATGTGCAACGAGAACTACCACCTGGAGCACCACCTGTATCCCCGCGTGCCCTGGTACAATCTGCCCGACCTGCACCGGACGCTGCGCGCGGACCTCGTCGCGCAGGGGGCCCCCTTCATCCCGTCCTACTTCTCGTTCGTGCGCGGCGTCCTCTCCGGTTCGCTCATCCGAGGGGCGAAACCTGCCACGCCCGATGCCTGAGCGGCTGTACCCGCACGAAGTCCTGCTGGCGGCGTTCGGCATCACCCTCTCGACGGCGCTGGTGTTCGTCGCGGGAGTCTCCGCGGCCGTCACCGTGCAAGCGGTTGGCGGCACGGTGATGTTCATGGGCAGCGTGGCGCTGCTGGCGCGACTGGACGCAGTGGCCCATGTCTTCCGGGCACGGCTGCTGCTCGCCTACCTCGCGACGTTCTTCTTCTATGCCTCCGTGAAGCAGGCCGTCCCCGCGCTGGGGCTTGTGACGCGTGACGCGTGGCTCCTGTCCGCTGACGTGTTCCTGTTCGGCATCACCCCGGCCGCATGGCTCCAGCGGTGGAGCACGCCCTGGGTCAACGAGTTCTTCAGTGCCAGCTATCTGGCGTTCCACGGCTACCTGCACCTCGCCATGGCCTGGGCGCTGGTGGGGCCGCGTGCGCGGGCGGAGCGCTTCTTCATCGACGTCTTCTCCGCCTATGTCCCGGGCATCGCCGGCTACTACCTGATGCCCGCCATCGGGCCCGTGGCCGCCTGGCCGGAGCTGTTCACCCTCCCCATTGAAGGTGGCTGGTTCACACAACTGAATGCCGCCGTCGTGGCGAGTGGCTCGTCCACCTACGACCTCTTCCCCAGCCTGCACACGTACATCACGCTGGTGCTGCTCGAACACGACCGGCGTCAGCACCCGTGGCGATTCCGTCTGATGGTGCCCGTCGCCGTGGCCATCCTCATGTCCACGCTGGTGCTGCGTTATCACTATGCCGTGGACCTGCTGGCGGGCGCCGTGTGGTTCATGGTGTTTCGCGCCTGCTTCCCCCGGCTCCAGGCGCGCTGGGAGGCGCGGACGGCGCTATCGAACCTGGCCCAGGCAGGACAGTGATTGGCCAGACGCCCCGCCCGTGAAAGATTTCAAATCCTCTCAGGAGAACTTCTCCACCATGCTGGTCGGCGCGAACCGCGTCCGGGTGGTGGGGCAGCGCAGCGCGGGCACCAACGGCAACATCACCAAGCTGGTGCTCCCGGACGGCTTCCGGTTCATGTACACCGGGATGGAAGTTCTTCGTCCCGACCGCCCCACATTCCATGGCGTGGGAATTGTCCCGGATGAAGAGATTGTGCCCACCACGGAAGACTTCGCGACGGGCAGAGACGCAGCGCTTTTGAAGGCCATCGACGTGCTCCAAGCACGCGAGCAGGCGCTTGCCGGAGTGAGTGCGAGCGGCGCCTTTCGATGCGGGCGTGTGCAGCGGCAGGATGGCGCTCCACACCCCGTGGAAAGGAGCAGTCATGAACTCACGTTTTCTTGCTGTCGCTGTCCTGGGTGCCGCGATGTTCACCGGCTGTGGTGAGCCGGAGACCACCCCTGAGACACCCGCCGGTGAAGGCGTCATCATCCCCTCAGCGGAGACGCAGGGAAGGTCCGCCACCGTCACTGCCGCCGCGTACTGCGACGACGTGACGACGTGGAATTCCGCGTGGGTGGCCCTGGAAGACCAGGTGCTCGTGCTCGTCAACGAGCACCGCGCCGCCGGAGCCGTCTGTGGCGGCGTGGCCAAGCCTCCCGCGCCCCCACTCAGCAACAACGCCCAGCTGCGGTGTGCGGCGCGCAAGCACTCCAAGGACATGGGCACCAACAACTTCATGAGCCACACGGGCTCGGACGGCTCCACGCCCTGGCAGCGGATGAACTGGGCGGGCTACACGTACCGCAACGCCGCGGAGAACGTCGCGGCCGGCTACTCCACGGCCCTGGCCGTGGTGAATGGCTGGATGACCAGCACCGGGCACTGCAACAACATCATGAACCCGGCGCTGCTGGAGATGGGCGTCGGCTACTTCAACGCGCCGAGCAGCACGTACCGGCACTACTGGACGCAGGCCTTCGGCCGGCAGTAACACCGGGATAGAATGCGCGGCCGGGCGCTCATCCAGGGCGCCCGGCTCGCCTCGCTCGTCATGGACCTCGTCCTGCTATTCGTCGGTCTCATCAAGGTGGTGTTCGGCGGCCTCGTCGCCGCGCTGGGCATCTGGCTCGCGCTGCGTGGACTGAGCCGCATCCTCGGCGCCAACCCCGTGGAGGAGCTGCGCCAGGGCAACGTCGCCGCCTGCCTCGTCCACGCCTCCAGCATGGTGTCACTGGGGCTGCTGGTGCAGCACGCGGTGCAGGCCACGTCGGACGCGCTGGACCTCACCGTGCAGAATCCGCCCCTGCATCTGCTGGTCGTCGGCCGCCTGGTCGCGGTGGCCGTCCTGCACGTGGGGCTGTCACTGGGCGTGGGCGTCACGGTGCTCGGCACGGGTGTGCTGCTGTTCGACCGGATGACGCCGGGCATCGACGAGCTGGCGGAAGTGCGCAAGGGCAACGTCGCGGCGGCGCTCATCCTCTCCGCCATCCTGCTGGTCCTGGCGCTGCTGACCGCCCCGGGCCTCCAGGCGGCGCTCAACGGGCTCATCCCCTTCCCCCAGCTCCCTGAAGGGACGCTGCGCGCGCCCGCGTGAAGACGTTCTTCAAGTGGATGCTCGGCGTGGTGGGCCTCGCCAGCTGCTTCTGC
This sequence comes from Myxococcus sp. NMCA1, assembly GCF_026810205.1. Taxonomy (NCBI): domain Bacteria; kingdom Pseudomonadati; phylum Myxococcota; class Myxococcia; order Myxococcales; family Myxococcaceae; genus Myxococcus; species Myxococcus sp. NMCA1. The sequence goes on from NZ_CP113950.1 coordinate 7,586,373, forward strand.
TGCTGCGGCCTGGGCACGCTGGGCCATCTGGCGGGCATGGACATCGCGCCACCGGAGCCCGGCCATCCCAGCGGCGCCCGCGCGGTGGATTTGGGACTGGTGCTGCTCCCGCCGGGCACCTCACCGCAGCGGGCCCGTGACTACGACTGGCGAGCGGACAGCATCCAGCCCCCCGAGCACCACGTCTCCTACGGCCTGGGGACGGCGCTGGCCCAGACGCTGGCGGATGAACACGCGGCGCTGGGCCGCCGGCTGAACTACCGCTCATTAGGCAGGGAGCGCTTCTCGTTCAACGCACCGCCCGGCTGTAGCGCCGACATGCGCTGCATCTACGAGGAATTGATGCGCACCAACGCCGAGCCCGTGCGGAGGCTGGGTGACACGTTCGTCGCCTCCATCCGCGAGCGGAGGCTGGATGCCGCGCAGGCCACGCAGCTCATCGTCGGCTTCGTGCAGCGCATCGACTACGAACTGCCCGAGCACGAGGCCTTCGGCATCGTCCCACCGGCGCTGGTCCCCGCCGAGAATCGCGGCGACTGCGACTCCAAGGCGGTGCTCGCGGTGATGCTGCTGCGGCAGGCGGGAATCGACGCGGTGGTGCTGTACTCCGACCCGCTGTCCCACGCGGCGGTGGGCGTGGGGCTGCCCGGCAAGGGCACGGCGCTGCGCTACGCCGGGCGCAGCTACCAGTACGCGGAGGTCACCGCCCAGGGCTGGCCGCTGGGCATGATTCCGCCCCAATACGACAAGCCCCGGCTGTGGAAGGTGCTGCCCTTGAACGGGGGGCCGGACACGGCGGGCTGACGCCCCTGGGCCTCAGTCCGCCTCGGCGCCTGGCGCCGCGAGCAGGCCCTGCACCAGGTGCTCGTAGGCCTCCTTCATCGGCAGCTCGGAGTCGACCTTGAGCCGCCGCCGGAGTGTCTGGGTCCGCCGGCCATCCCGTGGGTCCACGCCCTCCTTCTGGTACGCCTCCCACCACACCCCGCTTCCACGCCGTTGCCACAGGGGCACGTCGTTGAAGTTGATGCCTCGCTGGAAGAGCAGCTCGTTCTTGTAGCTCACGGGCTTGCCGTCCAGCTCACGGGTGGCCTGCGCCGCGCTCCGGCCCTCCTTGCGCAGCGTCCAGTAGCACCAGCCATGCAGCGAACACCGGCTGCCGTCCGCCTGTCGCCAGAGGAAGTAGTCCAGCACCGCGCGCTCCGAGGCGCCCAGCCATGCCCGGCCGTCGAACACCGCCGGGACACCCGCCGCATGCGTGAAGGTTGCGCTGGCCAGGCCCGCCGCCAGGGACACGACCTTCTCGACGGAGCGGTCGAAGAGCGCCCAGTCCGGCCGGAAGAGCACGGAGATTTCGTCGCTCTGCGTGTAGGCATAGACGCCTTGGAGTTCCTCCAGCATCACGCTGGCGGTGCGCACCATGAACTGGTGGAACACCGGGTCGAAGGGCTTCTCGTAGCGGGCCTCGGTGAAGCGCGAGAAGCCCCGCCCATCCACGCGCAGCACCACCCAGGCGCCCGGCAGCATGCGCTGGCCGTGGAACACCTCGCCCTGCCTTGCTCGCGCCGCCAGTTCCTCAGGGTCCATCGGGTTCCTCCATCCAGGGTTGGACGCGAATGCCACCGTCGGCGGCCAGCGTCACGTAGAACAGTGCGTTGAAGCCCTCCTCGAGCCGGGGCCGCTCGAGCTGCTTCACGGTGGCGCGCAACGCCACCTCCGGCACCCGGGCACGCCCTTCACGCAAGGCATTGCGCGCCAGGCAGTCCTCCAGCTTCGACGCGAAGTAGTAGCCAATGATTCGGGCCTGGTACTCGCGCCCCAGGGCGATGAGGGGCGCGCGCACGTCCGCGGAGGGATTGGTGTTGTCCACCACCACCGGCCGGCCCGCCGCCAGCGCCTCCGCGATGTAGCGGCGCTGGCGGGCCTCCTTGCGAACGGCGTGAGGCCACAAGTCCTTGCTGACGTGCACGTGCGTGGCCGCGAAACGCTGCCGGTAGAGGCTGCTCTTGCCCGAGCCCTGCAAGCCAACGAAGAGAACCAGGTCCATGACGTGCGGCTCCGGACGCCTCCGCTTGAGAGGGCCAGACAGCGACGGCCCCAGCCATAACGCTGCCACGCGAAAAAGACAGTCAACCCGACGAATCTCTCGCGTCCGCAGTGTCATCCCAACGTCACGAATGCCTGTCATTCCAATGAATTCCCAGACTTGGGCATGCATTGACACATTCCGCTTAAGCAGACTAACAAGCACGTCTCGTTTTTCGAGGATTCAAGCGTCGTGCAGCACGGAAGTCCCTCTCAAGGAGACACCGCCATGCGTATGCCGTCCTCGTTGTCCCCGCTGTCCCTCCTGGCCCTCGGTTGGGGCTTGTCCGCGCCAGTCACGGCGCTCGCCGCGAACACGCCGGACCTGCGCCCCGGCGTCATCCGGAGCACCGCGGCGCTGGGCCCCGCCCGGGTCCTCACCGGTGCCGAGGCGGAGAAGGCTCGCCTCGTCACGGGCATCGACCGTGCGGCGAGCGGCACGTATGCCCTTGCCACGGGCGCCGGGCATGTCTTCCACCGGACGGCCCAGCCCATCCATGCGTTGAAGACGCTCGACGTGCCGCGTGCGTCGGTCCAGCTCCACACCTGGCAGGAAGAGACGGCGGACGGCAGGCGCCAGGACTTCTTCGCCTACAGTCAGGGCGGCGTGGCGTTGCTGGGCCGCGTGCAGCCGACCGAGTACCTGGTGCGGCTGGAGCACGCGCGCTTCGACCCGCTGAAGGGCGCACAGCCCCTGGTCGCCGGCCTGCTCACCGCGGACGCAAGCAACACCCTGCACCTGGTGCAGTTCCAAGCCACGCCCCTGCCGGAGTACCGCGACGCCATCAAGGCCGCGGGGGGCAAGGTGCTGCGCTTCCTCACGGACCACACCTTCCTCGTGGAGATGAACGCCAGCACGCACAAGCGCGTCGCCGGGCTGCCCTATGTCCGCTGGGTGGGCGCGTACCATCCGGAGTACCGGGTGGAAGGCGTGCTGCGCGAGTCCCTCCAGGGCCGCGCGTTGAAGCTGGAGCCGCAGCGTTACTCCATCATGGTGGGCGAGCGCGGCGCGGCGCGACAGGGCGAGGTCGCCTCGCTGGTCCGCACGCTGGGCGGCACGGTGGAGCTCATCGAGGCGGGCGGCCTGCGCGTGGAGGCCACCCTCACCCAGTCCCAGTTGGAGCGGCTGGTGCGCTCCAATGCCGTGCAGTACGTCGACCGCTGGGGCGGGCCGGGTGAGCTCGACAACAACAACGTCCGCGACGTGGGCGGCGCGACCTACCTTGAAGGCGTGGAGGGATTCACGGGTCAGGGCGTCCGCGGCGAGATATTCGACACCGAGCTACGCACCACGCACCAGGAGTGGGCAACCCCGCCGCTCATCCACAGCACGTCCACCACGGGCAGCTTCCACGGCACCGCCTGCTACAGCATCAACTTCGCCCGAGGCGTGGACGCGAACGCACGCGGCCTGATTCCGTCCGGACAGGGCATCTTCTACCGCTACAACGAGTCCTCCCAGTTCGGCGGCCCCAAGTCCCGCTACGACATCAACCGGGAGCTCATCGACCCAGCCGGGCCGTACCGCGCCGTGTTCCAGACATCCAGCGTGGGCAGTGCGCAGGTGACGGGCTACACCACCATCTCCGCGGAGGTGGATGACTACCTGTTCCAGTACCCCATCCTCAGCACGCAGTCGCAGAGCAACACCGGCAACCAGAACTCGCGGCCACAGGCGTGGGCGAAGAACATCGTGTCCGTGGGTGGCATGTACCACTACGACGACGCCAGCCGCGGGAATGACCGGTGGAACGGCGGCGCCAGCGTGGGCCCGGCGGCGGACGGCCGCCTCAAGCCGGACCTGTCGTACTACTACGACCTCATCCGCTCCGCGTCGAACACCAGCAACACGTCCTACACCAACTTCGGTGGTACCAGCGCGGCCACGCCGCAGACGTCGGGGCACTTCGGCCTGCTGTTCCAGATGTGGCACGAGGGCGTCTGGGCGGGCTTCGGTGGTGGCGCGGATGTCTTCGCCAGCCGTCCGAAGATGGCCACGGCGAAGGCGCTGATGATCAACATGGCGCATCGCTACAACTGGCTCGCGGGTGGCTCCAACGGCGACCTGACGCGCGCGCGGCAGGGCTGGGGCACCGCGGACGTGAGGCGCCTGTATGACCGCGCCGCCGTGACGAGCATCATCAACGAGACGGACACCCTGCTCCCGCTCGGCACGAACACGTACAACGTCACCGTGGCTCCCGGGGAGACGGAGCTCAACGTCACCATGGTCTACACCGACCCCGCCGGCACGGTGGGCGCGGCGCACGCCCGAATCAACGACCTGTCGCTGCGCGTGACGTCCCCCACCGGCGTCGTCTACTGGGGCAACAACGGCCTGACGGCGAGCAACGTCTCCACGCCGGGCGGTGTGTCGAACACGGTGGATACGGTGGAGAACGTGTTCCTCGCCACCCCCGCCGCCGGCACGTGGACCGTGGAGGTGATTGGTGACGAAATCATCGAGGACACGAATCTGGCGACTCGCGTGCTGGACGCGACCTACGCGCTGGTCGTGAGCGGCGGCAAGATTTAGTAGGCCAGGGTTGAGCTGACGCAGGCGCCGGGCCGGTGTTCCCTTCGTGGGAGTGCCGGCCCGGACTGTTTCTGGAGGGCTACCGCGAGCCGCTCGTACGCCGTGCCAGAAGTTTCGGCGTCACAGGGTGCTCGCGGAGGAGTTCGATGAGCAGGGGCTGGAGCTGCTTGCGGATGGCCTCTTCCAGTCCTGGGATGGCCAGCAACTCCTTGGTGGGGCCCGCGAACGCCATCTGCCTCCGGGGTCCACTCACGGCGACGATAGCCGTCAGTCCCTGCGCCACCCGATCCCAGGGGAATGCCCCCCGCGTCTCACCTGAGAGCTTCGCCAGTGCACCCCGGAGCGCCTGAGTGACGCCCTTCACGTGTGCGCCATGCCGCACGGTCCGCACGGCGTTGGCAAATGACAGCAACGTGCTGCCCTCGTCTTCGCACCACTGCAATGCACACTGGACACGCAGTCCGTCCCACGTGAAATCGAAGGCGATCGGCTCGGGGTGGAGACGCGTCCTCGCCTCCGTGAGGACGTGAGCCCACTGCGCCACACCGCCAGGCAAGTGCCACAGCGTGCGCTCCTCCCGCTGGAGGTCCACGAAAGCAACGCGCAGCCCGGGAGCGAGCGCCGCCAGCTCGCTACAGCGCCGGGAAAGGCGCTCCCGGTCGAAGGCGAGCACCTCGAAGATGGTGGCGTCTGGAACGAAGTGGAGACGTATTCCTCTTTCCGCGGAGACGGGCATCGGCGCCATCGGCGTCACCTCAGACACGTCTCCCTGAGGACGGCCATGCTCGCCCATCAAGCGCCACTGACGCCCCTCCGCCCAGATGTCCACCTGGTAGCGTGACGACAGGGCGAGAGATACGACGAGCATGCTGTCCCAGAACAGCCCCACTTCCAGTGGCTGCCCCAAGAATCGCTTCCCTTCCACCACGGGGACCACATCACCGATAGGTACCGTACGGCTGGTAGAGAAGAGGGCAATGGAGTTGTCCCCGCCCAGCTCCAACACCACGTCTCCGCACTGCCCAAGGATCGCCTCTTCGAGAACCGACTCCAGGAGGAAATAGACGAGGTGATGCAGCCCGAGTTCGCCCGTGTCGCCGCAGTACATGCCAGGACGCTTGCGCATCGCATCGAGGATGTCGGTGGGTGGCACCATCCCGACACTCTACTCTGGCCTCGATTGCCCATCCCGTGGACACGAGAGTCCTCGTCCCACTGGCTCCGGCCCCGCCCCAATGGCATGACAGGCCCATGGCCCGTGACGTCTCCTTCTTCGACCAGCTCGGCTCGCTCCTCGCCCAGGAACGAGAGGCCGAGAAAGCCCGCCTGGCCGCGCTCGCCCAGAGCCTCACGCTGCATGAGCGCGAGGAGCACGGCCTGTCCGTCCTGGACCTGGAGTCCATCGAGGAAGAGGTCGGCCTGGGAGGCCGCTTCCTCGTCACCCTGGGCCGCGCGGACCGCCGCCCCTTGCCCACCCGCCTGCACAACGGTGACCTGGTGGCCGTGCTGCCCCGCCGCGCGGAGGTGAAGGAGCCCGCCCGCGCCCTCATCTCCCGTGCCACCGCCACGCGCATCCAGCTCGCCTTTGACCGCTCCCCGCCGCCCTACGTCCACGAGGGCCTCCTGCGCCTGGACGTCGTCCCCAACGACGTCACCTATGACCGGCTGCGCGCCGGGCTCCAGCGCATCAAGGCCCTGGACAAGGGCGCCGAGCGGCACAAGCGCGAGGTCGTCCTGGGCAACGAGCCGCCCCGCTTCGACAAGCCCCGCGAGTTCGAGCCCACCCGCCCCCTCAACCCCGAACAACAGGACGCCACCGCCCGCGCGCTCGCCGCCGAGGACTTCTTCCTGGTCCACGGCCCCCCGGGCACCGGCAAGTCCACCGTGCTGGCCGAGGTCGCCGCCCAGGCCGTGGCGGACGGCAAGCGCCTGTTGTGCACCGCCGCCAGCAACGCCGCCGTGGACCACCTGTTGGACTTGTGCCTGGACAAGGGCCTGCGCGCCATCCGCGTGGGTCACCCCGCCCGCGTGGCCGCGCGGCTCCAGGAGCACACCCTGGACATCGTCGTGGAGTCCCACCCGGACCGCGCCGTCTCCCGCGACCTCTTCGACGAGGCCTTCTCCCTGCTGGGCTACGCGCGCCGCCAGCGCAACCAGGGTCGCAGCCGCGAGCGCTTCGCCAACGCCCGCGCGTCCACCTCGGAAGCCAAGGGCATGCTCGACGAGGCCCGCGCCCTGGAGCGCAAGGCCGTGAAGTCCGTGCTCGCCAACGCGGACGTCATCTGCGTGACGCTCTCCAGCCTCGACTCCGGCGTGCTCTCTGGACAGCAGTTCGACCTGGCGCTGCTCGATGAAGCCACCCAGGCCACCGAGCCTTTGGCGCTGCTCGGCTTCCTGCGCGCGCCCCGCGTCATCCTCGCCGGCGACCCGCAGCAGCTTCCGCCCACCGTCCTCTCCCAGGAGGCCGCGAAGGCCGGCCTGGGCGTGAGCCTCTTCGAGCGCTTGCTCAAGGACCACGGCGAGGGCGTCAAACGCATGCTGCGCGAGCAGTACCGGATGAACGCGCGCATCATGGACTTCCCCTCGCGGGAGATGTACGGCGGCGAGCTTCGCGCCCACCCCTCCATCGCGGACCGCACGCTGGACGCCGTCCTCACGCCCGGCGCGGACGTGGATGCGCCCCCCGTGCTCTACCTGGACACCGCGGGCAAGGGCTTCGACGAAGAAGTCGAGCCCACCACGCGAAGCCTCTTCAACCCCGGCGAGGCTGGACTGGTGGAGGCCCGCGTGCGCGCCCTGCTCGCCGCCGGACTGGCGCCCCGAGAGCTGGCGGTGATTACCCCCTACAGCGCCCAGGCCCATCAGCTCCGCGAGCGCATCGAGGCGCTCAGCCCGGAGGTGGAGGTCGACACCGTCGACGCGTTCCAGGGCCGGGAGAAGGACGCCATCATCGTCTCCCTCACCCGCTCCAACAGCGAGGGGCAGCTCGGCTTCCTCACGGACCTGCGCCGCATGAACGTGGCCCTCACCCGCGCCCGCCGCCACCTCTTCGTCGTGGGCGACTCCGCCACCCTCAGCGGGCACCCCTTCTACGCGCGCTTCGTCGAGGGCACCCAGGCCAGCGGCGGCTACCGCTCCGCCTGGGAATGGCCCGACGCCCAGGACACCTGACACCTCGGGTTGTAACAGGGTAAAGGCAGACCCGCCCTGGGGCACTACGCAATCTATGCGAGGCTTTCCGGCCAAAATTGTCGCAACTGTGCACAATTTTTGTCACCCCGCTCGACAGGCGAGGCGGTGCAGTGCCGGAAATTCGGGCCTTTGAGGCCTCTCTCCTGTGCGGCATGAAACATGCTCTTCCCCGCGGCGGGGAGGAACCGCCACATGTCCCAGCAGGCGAATGTTACGAAGGAAAACGATGTCTGGGTTCTCCGTATCGAGAAGGACAACGGCAAGCAGCAGGAGTACCGCTGCGCCACCGAGAATCAGGCGCGCCAGCTCGCGATGATTCTCTCCCGGCCCGACACGGGTGGGCCGCCGCGGCAACCCGCCGGGCCCCGCTGAACGCGCGCCGCGCCCGGGCGTGGATGACGGTTCTCCCGGGCGCGTGAACCGGGTAAGGCACGGGGCAGGAGGCTCCCGTGTCCGACGCGCTCGAATCCCTCACTGTTGATGCCGAAGGCCTGGCGCTGCATGTCCGGCAGCGCCCCGCGCCCAACGCGCCCGCCGTGCTGTTCCTGCACGGATGGCTGGACCATTCCCACAGCTTCGATGCCCTCATCCCGCACCTGCCCCAGACATGGCGGCTGGTGCTGCTCGACTTCCGGGGCATGGGCCGCAGCGCCCACGTGGGCCCCGGCGCCACCTACCAGTTCAGCGACTACGCGCTCGACGTGGAGGCCACGTTGGACGGGCTGGGCCTGGACGCGGTGCACCTGGTGGGGCACTCGCTGGGCGGCATCGTCTCACAGGCCTACGCCGCCGCCCGCCCGGGGCGCGTGAAGAGCGTGACGCTCATCGAAAGCCTGGGCCCCGCTGGCGGACCCGCGGAAGGCGCCCTGGGCCGGCTGCGCAGCGCCCTGGATGACGCGCGCCGCCCGCCCAACCGCAAGCGCTACCCCACCGTGGAGGCCGCCGCGGCACGGCTGCTGGAGAACAGCCCCACGCTGACGCAGGACGCGGCGCTGTACCTCGCCCGGCACGGGACGGAGCCCTACGAGGGCGGCTTCGCCTTCACCTTCGACCCGCGCCACCGCCGCCGCTTCGGCATGGGTTATGACGAGGCCCAGTGGATGGCGCTCCAGGCCGGCGTCACCTGCCCGCTGCAGCTCATCCTCGCCACCGGCGGGCTGCGCCACGATGAAGCCCTCATGCGCAACCGTACGCAGGCGCTCCAAACCCTCGCCCATCCACCGCTGCACCTCCCCGGCGGGCACCACGTCCACATGGAGCAGCCCGAAATGGTCGCGGAGGCGCTCATTCGCCTCGCCTCCTGATACTCACCTACACTTCCTCACCGACAGAAGGACGGGAAAGTCTTTCACCCTCCAGAGTATCGCCCTTCCTCTTTGCCAACCTGATGACACCCACATCACGCCAACTTCCTGAAATCAGGGAGACTCCCCCTCGCTCCCTGGGTTGGTACGCAAATTGATGGAGGTGCAGGGGGCGGATCACTCACCGGGCACGGGCCGGTGGGTGTGGGGAGAAGGGTGGGGAGCGGGCAATGAGGATGGGGCTGACAGGGCGTGGACTCACACTGGCGTTGCTCGTAACCGTCGGGACGGCGTGCCACGAGGGGATGGAGACCCGCGCGGTGCAGGCCACCGCGGTGGTGGACACGGACCTCCTCGACTTTGGCGATGTGCCCGTGGGCGAGTGGCGGGAGCGGAAGGTCCGCATCCGCAACGTCGGGTACGTGCCCTTCTCCGCCCTGGACGCGCTGGGTCTGGCCAACAACCCCTCCTATCAAGTGGAGCTGGGCGAAGGCGCCGAGCGGGTGCTGCCGGGCGAGTCCCACGTGGTGCACGTCCGCTTCCACCCGCTCACCGAAGGCCTGGCGACGGAGACGGTGCACGTCAAGACGGACGCCAACCAGGGCGCGGAAGCCCAGGTGCAGGTGATGGGCATGGGCACGCCCACCCCAATCGGCGTGGAGCCGTCCTTCCTGGACTACGAGACGCTCGAGGTGGACAGCGAGCGCACGCTGGAGGTCACGGTGACGAATCCCGTGGACCTGCCGCTGACGCTGACGGTGGTGGGCACGCACCCGGACCCTTTCTCCGCGGACACCCTCACCATCCCTCCACTGTCGTCGCGCAAGGTGAGCACCAGGTACCTGCCCCGCGCGCTGGGGAACATGGGCGCGCGCATGGAGATTCTCTCCTGTGAGGGCTGCACACCGTCCACCGTGGAGCTGAAGGGCAACTCGGTGGCCTCCGCCTTCGTGTTCGACCCGGCGCCCGTCCCCTTCGATTTGATTCCGGTGCATGAGCGCACGCAGTCGTACACACGCGCGCGCAACATCACCTGGCGCCCCGTCACCATCGAGCGGCTGGTGACCAGCGACCATGCCTTCGTGCCGATTTCCCGGCCGGAGGGCTCCCTCGTCGGCCCGGGCGAAGTCGTCGAGATGCAGATGGAGTTCGCGGCGCGCTTCTCCGGTCCCAACGTGGGCGACCTCACGGTGCACTACACGTCCGACAAGGCGCGCAATTCGCAAGTGATTCTGGACGCGCGCGGCGGCCGGCCCACGCTGGCGGTGACGCCGGTGTCGCTGGACTTCGGCGAGGTGCCGGTGGGCGGCAAGGTGGAGCGCGTCATCCGCATCTCCAACGCGGGCACCAACGGCCCCCTCCAGTTCATCGGCGTGGCGGCGGGCGGCGACAGTCCGCAGTTCAGCGTGGACGTGCCCACGCGCGGCACCGAGGCCTATCCGTGGAGCGGCGGCGTCTGGCCCGTGCTGGAGGCGACGCCTGGGCTGCCCATTGCCCCCGGCACCGACGCGCTGGAGCTGAAGGTCTACTTCGAGCCCACCGCGGCGGGCACGTGGACGGCCGCGCTGCGCGTGCGCTCGGATGACCTGTTCAACCCGGAGCGCGAAATCATCCTCACCGGCCGCTCGCGCCCCACCGCGCCGTGCGTGTACGAGTTGACGCCGCAGCCGGTGATGGACTTCGGCAACGTGACGCCGGGCCGGGGCGCGGTGCAGGGCTTCCACTTCCGCAACCCGGGCAGCGCCGAGTGCGCCGTGAAGAACATCCACATCAGCAACGATGGCGGCGGCGTCTTCTTCATGCCGGGCGGCCGGCTCACGGGTGGCGTGGTGCCGTACGACTCGGGCTTCAGCGCCATGGTGGCCTTCCGGCCGCAGGCGGAGGGTGACTTCACCGGCGAGCTGCAGTTGACGGTGAGCAACCCGGCCGCGCCCATGGTGCGCCTGCCCCTCAAGGGCGTGTCCCGGCAGAGCTGCCTGGTGGCGACGCCGTCCTTCGTGGACTTCGGCCCCATCCGCTACGACTGCGCCGCGGCGCCCCGGAAGACGTACGTGGCCAACCGGTGCGGCAGCCCCGTCACTGTGACGGGCGCGGACATCGGCAACGGCACCAGCCACCAGTTCTCGCTGGTGATGCCCATGACGGCGCCCGTCACGCTGGCGCCGGGCGCGGGCTTCGAGCTGGAGGTCGGCTACGCGCGCAACGTGCACGGCCAGCACTTCAGCCCGCTGTACCTGCGCACGCCCAATGAGCCTTCACCCTTGCTCGTGCCGCTGCTGGCGGAGACGAACCACGAGGGCATCCAGGTGGACCGCTTCACGCAGGGCGCCGACAGCCAACTGGACGTCCTCTTCGTGGTGTCCAACACCACCACCATGCAGCAGTACCAGGACCGGCTGAAGGCGGCGATTCCTCAGTGGCTGCAGGCGGCCCAGACGAACGGCGTGGACGTGCGCGTGGGCGTCACCAGCACGGGCCTGGTGGCCCGGGGTCCGCAGTGCGGCGGCGGCGCCAACGGCGGCGAGGCCGGGCGCCTCTTCCCGGTGGATGGCAGCCGGCCTCGCGTGGTCTCCGGCTCCAGCGCCACCGCGGCCGCGGCCATCCAGGCCAACCTGGGCGTGGGCATGTGCCACAACCTGGTGCAGGGCCTGGAGACGATGCGCCAGGCACTCTCCGCGCCCCTGTCCGAGCACATGGATGACCCGCGCACCCCGCAACCCAATGACGGCAACTCCGGCTTCGTCCGCGCGGCGGCCCGCATGGCGGTGGTGGTCCTGGCCGACGAGGACGACAACTCCGGCTTCGGTCCAGAGAGCTACATCCAGTTCCTCCAGACGATGAAGGGGACGGGCATGTCCCACCGCAGCCGGCTCTACGGGCTGGTGCCCACCGACGCCGGCTGCGCGACCGCGGGCAGTGGCTCGGCCCGCTTCACCGCCGTGGCCAACGGCACGGGGGGACAGGTGGCCAACATCTGCGGACAAAACTACGGCGGGCTGCTGGAGCAGGTCATCCAGGGCGCCGGGGAGCCGCAGGCGGACTTCCCGCTCACCGCGGCGCCCACGGGCCTGGGGGAGATGGGCGTGCGCGTCCAGGGCCAGCCGGTGCCCGCGACGCAGTGGGTCTACGACGCGGAGCAGAACGCCATCGTCTTCCAGCCGGGGGCCATCCCCCTGGCCGGCCAGTCGGTGGAGGTCCGCTACCGCAGCCTCTGCGCGGTCCCGTAGGCCCGGCAGGGAGGTCCGGGTCACCCCGGCCAAGACGGGGAAGTCGCGGTGTTACAGGAAATGATGCACCGTGGACTTCCGTGTTCCCACCCGGCGCGGCTATCGTGGCGGACGTCGTGGAAACATTCGGCCGCTACGAGCTGCTTCGGAAACTCGCCATCGGCGGCATGGGCGCCGTCTACCTCGCCCGGCAGAAGGGGCCGGTGGGGTTCCAGAAGCTGCTGGTGGTGAAGCGGCTCCTGCCCCACCTGTCCGAGGACGACGAGTTCATCGACATGTTCCTGGACGAGGGGCGCATCGCCGCGCACCTCAACCACCCCAACATCGCGCAGATCTACGACTTGGGAGACGTGGACGGGCAGTACTTCATCGCCATGGAGTACGTGCATGGCGAGGCCGTGGGCCCCCTGGGCGCCCGGGCCCAGCAGCACGGCATCACCATCCCGCTGGGGCTCAAGTGCCGCATCATCGCGGACGCCGCCGCGGGCCTGGACGCGGCCCACAACGCGCGCAGCCCTTCGGGCCGGAAGCTGGCGTTGATCCACCGCGACGTGTCCCCACAGAACGTGCTGGTGGGCTTCAACGGCGGCGTGAAGCTCATCGACTTCGGCGTGGCCAAGGCGTCCGGGAAGCTGTCCCAGACGATTGTCGGCACCATCAAGGGCAAGCACGCGTACATGTCCCCGGAGCAGGCCCGCGGTGAGCCGCTGGACTCGCGCTCGGACGTGTTCGGCCTGGGGACGGTGTTCTACGAGTTGCTGACGCAGCAGCGCCTCTTCAAGCGAGAGACGGAGCTGGCCACGCTCAAGGCGGTGGTGGGCACGAAGATTGTCCCTCCGTCGGAGGTGGTGCCGGAGATTCCCAAGGCGCTGGACGCCATCGTCTTCAAGGCGCTGGCGCGCAAGCGGGACGAGCGCTTCTCCACGGCCGGTGAGCTGCAGCTCGCGTTGGAGGAGTTCCTCCTCACCCAGAAGCTGCACGCGACGACGGCGCACCTGGCGGCCTTCATGCGGGACATGTACGCGGAGGAGCTGGAAGAGGACCGCTTCGCCACCGAGCCCACCGTCATCAACTTCGACCCGCGTCAGGCGGCGAGGGCCCAGTCCCCCCGGCCTCCTGCTCGCGCCAGCGGTGGGTCCTCCCCCGCGGCGGCGCCTGTACCCGCCGGACAGGCGCGGCCCGCCGCCACTGCCCGTCCGCCGGCCGCCGCGCCGGGTGCGAAACCCGCCCCAGCGAAGCGGCCCCCACCGAAGGGCCCCGGCGGACAGGGCGACGGCGGCAAGTAGCCCGCGGACTAGAAGTTCTTTCCGTCCACCTTCATCACCGGCAGGCCGTCCAGCTCGACGCCGTCCAGGCAGCGGACGTTGATGGCGCGCATCTCCTTGCCATCCGGCATCGTGCCCTTCCCGAACGAGCGGACCCCACACGTGCCACAGAACAGGTGGTGGATGCTCTTCTTGCCGAACTGGTAGTCGGTGATGTGCTCGGCCCCCTTCTGGAGGTTGAACTGCTCCGCGGGGGCGAAGCCCAGCAGCATGCCCGTCTTGAGACAGATGGAACAGTTGCAGGACACCAGCGGCTGGCTCAGGTCCAGGCTCACGTCGTAACGGACCAGACCACAGTGGCAACCACCCTCGTAGCGCTTGGATTCGGACATGCGCGCATCCTGCCCCAACGCGCACGGAAAGAGCGGCACGAAACGATGACGCCTGGCGGTGCGGCTACAGGCTGGCCAGCGCCACGCGGTACAGCGCGCGGTAGCCCATGCGCGGCGCGGATTCGAAGCGCTCCGCGTTGAAGATGTCCTTCAGCAGCGCCTGCCCATCCGGCGACGACTGGAGGCTCAGCAGCGTGGACTCCAGCGAGGTCACCAGCTGCGGTGGCAGCCCCATGGCCACCGGGACACCGTCGTTGGGCGCCTCGTCGGTGTACGCAATCAGCTCGAAGCGCCGGCCGGCGCCCGCGCCCAGCACGTCCTCCACGCCGGTGGCGAACGTCAGCCCCGTGGACGCAGGCGGACAGAAGACGCTGGTGACGTCCGCCTTGCCGTCCAGCACCGCCTCCAGCGCGCCCTGGTACGAGCCCGCGAAGTGCTGCGCGAAGAAGGCCCGCGTCGGCTCCAGGCCCTGCGTCTTGAGGTAGGCGGTGGGCAGCAGGTAGCCCGCCACCGAATCCCGGTCCACCCACGCGGCGGTGGTGCCCTTCAGCCGCTCCACCGTCAGCCCCGCGCCCGCCCGGCACACCAGGGCGGAGCGGTAGGACGACATGCCCCGGCGAACGCCGCGCACCACCACACGCACGCCCATGGCTTCCATGCGCGCGCAGACGAAGGGCGGGGCCCAGGCCGCGTCCGCGCGGCCAGAGAGCAAGTCCTTGGCGAGCGTCTCGTAGCTGGACGCGACGCTCACCTCCACCAGCTTGCCCAGCGCGCGCTGGAGGAACGAGGCAAGTCGGTCTGCGCGCTCTCGCGCCGTTTCGCTGCCCAGCGAAGGGGGCAGGCCGAACCGGAAGGAATGCCGGGGCGTCGAGGGGGCTTGCAGGGTCATACGCCCCCCTAACTACCCCTCCCTGCCCAGGCGCGCCACTTCATCGTCGGCCAGGCCGAACGTGGCCTGGAGCATATCCAGGATTCGCTGCTCGGGATGGCTCGGGGCGCCCCCCGCGTGGGCAATCTTGATGGCCAGCCGGAAGGCCTTCACCCGCTGGGCGTGCGTCGTCAGGCCGTGGGCCAGCACATGGAGTCGCTGGGGCAGGCCCTCGGCGGCCAGGGCCGACACGGACTCACTGACGAAGCTCTGCGCGCGCTCGGGGCTGACGTTCTCGAAGAGGGGGTCGGCCGCGAAGCTCTCCACCAGCGCCCGGGCCTCGGCCTCCTGGAGCTTCCCGTCCGCGGCGCTCACCAGCACCATGACCTCCGCGAACAGGCGCTCCAGCGGCTCGCCCAGCGCCTCCGCCAGGCTGCCGCCGTTCTCGATGACGTCGATGATTTGCGCCACCTCGTCCTCGGAGATGCCCAGCGCGGCCTGGAACGTCTTGAGCAGGCCCAGCTCGTCCCGCGTGGCGCGCTGGTCCGCCAGGGCCACCGCCGCCGCCAGCCCGAAGGCCAGCATCCGGTTCTTGTGGTCCGGCAGCCGGCGCCGCAGCGACGCGAGCACGTCCTCCAGATTCTTCGCCTCCGACAGCCGCTCGGCGCTGGTCTCCACCAGGGCGTTGAGCTCGTCCGGGCGGGTGCCCTCGAACTCCGGGCGCTCCAGCACGCGGCTGAGGAGCGTCTGCATCTCCCGCTGCGAGACGCGCCCGTCGGCCATCGCGGCCAGCAGCATCGCCTCCACCAGTGCGCCGTTGCGGTCGTTCCGCGCCTTCACTGCCTGCTCTCGAGCCATGGGCTGGCGCTCCCTTGCGTGTCCTTCGGTTCGGTCGTCGTGGCCCCTTCCTCGCTGGCGTGCAGCGGGTCGGGGTTGAGCGTCTTGTCCAGCAGGTGACTCGGCCGCACGTTCGCCATGGCGTTGAGGACGCTCTGGCGGACGTTGGGAATTTCCTTGCCCAGCTCCTCCATCAGCCGCTGCATCCGCTTGCGCTGGAGGTTCTCCTGCGTGCCACACAAGTCGCACGGGATGATGGGGAAGGCCATCAACTCCGCGAACTTCGCGATGTCCTTCTCCGGCGCGTAGCACAGCGGGCGGATGACCACGTTGCGCCCGTCGTCGCTGCGCAAGAGCGGCGGCATCGCCTTGATGGAGCCGGCGAAGAAGAGGTTGAGCAGCAGCGTGTGGATGAGGTCATCGCGGTGGTGGCCCAGGGCAATCTTGGTGCACCCCAGCTCCACCGCCGCCGTGTAGAGGATGCCGCGCCGCATGCGCGAGCACACCGAGCACTGCGTCTTCCCCGGAGGCGTCTTCTCCAGGACGATGCTGTAGGTGTCCTCCTTCAGCAGCTTGTACGGGTAGCCCTCCCGCTGGAAGTACGCCTCAAGCTTGTCCGCTGGGAAGCCGGGGTGGCCCTGGTCCAGGTTCACCGCCAGCAATTCGAACTTCACGGGAGCGCGACGCTGGAGCTCCCGCAGGAGGTGCAGCATCGTGTAGGAGTCCTTGCCTCCGGACACGCCCACCATGATGCGGTCCCCGTCCTCAATGAGGCGGTGGTCCGCGATGGCTCGGCCCATGTGGCCAAGCAGACTCTTTTCCAGGCGCTGGACGTCGTTCATCGGCGCGGCCATCCTAGCGGCGGCCCGGGAAAAAACACCTCAATCCCAAGGTCCGGTCCGCTAGCCTGCCCCCCGCAATGCCGACCTACCCGCAAGGTGCCGTTGACGTAGTAGATGCCTCAGGTGAAGAGAGCGCGACCCGCACGCTGGAAGCCGCGCGCGAAATCGCCGTGGACCTGGAAGCGGACTCGATGCACGCCTTCCGCGCCCGGCTGTGCTTCCTTCAGCTCGCCACCGACGACCAGGTCTTCCTGTTGGACACGCTCCAGCCGGGCGTGGTGCCGGGCATGCTCGCCCCGCTGATGGCCGACCCGGCGCGCACCAAGTTCTTCCACGCCGCCCAGGGCGACCTCCAGTTCCTCGCCGAGGTGGGCGTCCGGGTGCGGGGCCTCTTCGACACCCACCGGGCGGCCACCCTGCTGGGGTGGCCCAAGGTGGGCCTGGCCGACCTCGCCCGGGAACGGCTGGGCGTGGAGCTGCCGAAGGAGCACCAGCAGTCGGACTTCTCCATCCGCCCCCTGCCCCCGGGCATGAGGGAGTACATCGCCAATGACGTGCGCTACCTGTGCGAGCTGGGCCGCCAGGTGCGCGACGCCTGCCGCGAGGCCGACATCCTGGAGGAGGTCCTCCTGGACTGCGTCCGCCTGTGTGACGAGGCCGCGGCGCGCCCCGACGTGGGCGCGGACTTCAAGCCCAAGCTGCCCCGCGCCGGGCTGAATCCCACGCAGATGACGCTGGCCCACGCCATTGCCCACGCCCTGCACCGCAAGCGGCTGGAGTGGGCGGAGAAGGACAACGTCCCCATGGGGCGGATGCTCTCCAACATGGCGATGGGTGACATCGCGGTGAAGCTGCCCACCAACCCCAAGGAGCTGGCGCGCATGGCCGGCGTGCGGGGCTCCTTCATCCGCACGCACGGGGAGGAGCTCCTGGCCGTGGTGCGCGAACTGCTAGAGAAGTCGCGCCGGGGCGAACTGGCGCCGGAGCGCGAGCCCAAGGGGCCCAAGGACGCCAACAAGCGCAAGCGCGAGGAGGCCCTCAAGGCCTTCCGCGTGGAGAAGGCCACCGAGCGCAAGGTGACGCCCAGCGTGGTGCTGACCAACCCGTTGATGGACGCGCTGGCCTCGCAGCCCCCGAAGGACGTGGAGGCGCTGGCGCAGGTGCCGTACCTCGGCGAGAAGCGGGTGCGGCTGTACGGCCCCGCGCTCCTGGAGCTGCTGGCCGCCTACCCCGTCCTCAACGCCTGAAGTGAAGGGGGGGCCGCGACCTGCTCGCGGCCCTGGCGCCAGTCATGGAGAATGTCCGCCCGCGCGCCCCTTCCCGCCGCGGATGGAGATGCTCCCGGTGCGGTGCCGACACTTCATCCTTCCGCTGCTCGTCCTCTGCCTCGGCGCCTGTGCGGGCTCGCGGCCCCAGCCCGCCCCCACTCCGTCAGCCTCCGCTCGCCCCGTCACGCATGCCGTGACGCCCGAGGAGGAGGCCCCCGTCCTCACCCCGCCGGGCCTGCGGCTGTCTCCGGCCGTGCGGCCCGTGCGGCAGACGGTGACGCTGGAGCTGGACCCGCGGCGGGAGATGTTCAGCGGGACGACGGACATCGAAATCGAGCTGCCCCAGGCCACGCACGAGGTGTGGCTGCACGGGGAGGAGCTCTCCGTGAAGGACGCGGCCTTCATCGTGGCGGGCGCACGGGTGAAGACATCCACGCTGCCCCTGGGCGACACGCTCGTCTTCCTCCCACGTGAGGCGGTGGGCCCCGGCACCGTCATCCTGCGCGTGGCGTACACGGGCCGGGCGCGTGCCCGGGAGAGCTCGGGCGTCTACCGCGAGCAGGACGCGGGACGCTGGTACACGATGACGCAGTTCCAGCCGATGGCCGCGCGGCGCGCCTTCCCCTGCTTCGACGAACCCGCCTTCAAGATTCCCTGGCGGCTCACCTTGCGCGTACGTGAGGAGGACGGCGCCTTCGCCAATTCACCGGTGGAGGCGGAGACGCACGGCCCGGATGGATGGAAGACGGTGCGATTCCAGACGACGCCCCCGCTGCCCTCGTACCTGGTCGCCTTCGCGGTGGGACCCTTCCAGGTCGTGGACGCGGGCGTCGCGGGCCAACACCGCGTGCCGGTGCGGATGCTGGTGCCGCAGGGCCGCGCCGCGGAGACGGCCTGGGCCGCGCAGACCACGCCCCCGCTGCTGGAGGCGTTGGAGTCCTGGTTCGGCACGCCCTACCCCTACGCGAAGCTGGACGTGCTGGCCCTGCCCGGCACGCAGGGTGGCGCCATGGAGCACCCGGGCCTCATCACCTTCAGCGCCCCGCTCATGCTGGGCCCCGTGCAGGGGGACTCCCTGTGGCGCCAGCGCTACTTCGCGCTGACGCAAGCACACGAGCTGGCCCACCAGTGGTTCGGCAACCTCGTGACGCCCGCGTGGTGGGACGACCTCTGGCTCAACGAGTCCTTCGCGGACTGGCTCGCCTACAAAGTCGTGACGCAGTGGAAGGCCGAATGGCGCGGTGACGTGCGCCGCGTGGAGGCGCGGGGTGATGCCCTGGTGGAGGACCGGCTCGTCAGCGCGCGCAGTGTCCGGCAGCCCATCGAAGCGCCGGGAGACATCCACTCCGCCTTCGACGGCATCACCTACAACAAGGGCGCCGCGGTGCTGGCCATGTTCGAGTCCTGGGTGGGCCCCGACGCCTTCCAGCAAGGCGTGCGGCACTACCTGGACACCCACGCGAGGGGCACCGCCACCACCGCGGACTTCTTCGAAGCCCTCACCCAAGCCACCGGCAAGGACGTGGCGCCCGCCTTCTCCTCCTTCCTGGACCAGCCGGGCGCGCCGCGCGTCGCCATGACGCTGGAGTGCCCCAAGGAAGGACCGCCCCGGTTGGCCCTGGAGCAGCGGCGCTATCTCCCTCTGGGCTCGCCGGGCGGACGCGGCGAGGAACAGGCGTGGCAGGTGCCGGTGTGCGTGCGCTACGCCGCCGGGGGCACGGAGGGCCGCGCCTGCACGGTGCTCTCGGAGTCCAAGGGCACGCTGTCCCTGGATGGCGCGAAGGCCTGCCCGGACTGGGTCCACCCCAACGCGGAAGGCCGCGGCTACTACCACGCGTTGCTGCGCGGTGACGCGCTGGAGCGGCTGACGCGGCAGGGAGGCCGGGGGCTCAGCATCGCCGAGCGCCGCGTCCTGCTGGATGACGCCGAGGCCCTGGTGGCCAGCGGCGACCTGGACGTGGCCCAGGCCCTCACACTGGCCACGCGTCTGCTGCGTGCGGACGACCCGGACCTCGTCATGGGCGCGGCGGCCCTGGTCGCCAGCGTTCGGGATGACTTCGTCCCGCGAGCCGCGTGGCCGAACCGGGCGCGCTTCGTCCGTGGCCTCTTTGGCGGTCAGGCTCGCCAGTTAGGCTTCGTGCCGCGCCCGGACGAAAGCGACGACGTGCGCATGCTGCGGCCCCGGCTGGTGTGGATGGTGGCCCAGTCCGGCGAGGACGCCCTCCTGCGAACGGAGGCCCGGAAGCTCGCGCTGCGCTGGCTGGACGACCGGCGCGCCCTGTCCATGGACGCGGCGCAGGGCGTGCTGGGCGCCGCCGCGGTCTCGGGGGATGCCGTCCTCCACCAGCGCATGCTCGAAGCCCTGCGCACCACCACGGAGAGCCGCGAGCGCGACCTGCTCTTCACCGCCCTGGGAGGCTTCCAGGATGCCGCGCTCGCCAGCGCCAGCCGGGCCCTGCTGCTGGCGCCGGACGTGGACACGCGCGAGGCCCTGCCCATCCTCTTCCGGCAGTTGGAGGAGCAGCCCACCCGCGCGGGTGCGTTCGACTTCCTGCGCGAGCACTTCGAGACGCTCCGGGAGCGGCTGCCGCGCGACATCGCGCCCTGGCTGCTGGGCACCGGCGGATTCTTCTGCGACGCCGAACACCGCGCGCGGTTCGCGGCCTTCTTCGCGCCCTACGCGCCCACCTTCGAAGGGGGTGAGCGCGCCCTGGCGCAGGCGCTGGAGCGCGTGGACTTGTGCATCGCCCAGCGCGAAGCCCTGCGCCCCGGACTGGAACGCTTCCTGCGCCGCTACTGACGTCAGCGCTTGCGCGCGAGCATCATCCCGTCACGCACGGTGAGCAGCACGTGCTCCACGCGAGGGTCCGCCGCCACCTTCGCGTTGAAGTCGACAATCGCATGGTCACTGGGGCCCTCCGGCTGGAGCACCCGGCCCGACCACAGCACGTTGTCCGCGATGATGAGCCCGCCCGGCCGCAGCAGCGGCAACACCGCGTCCCAGTAGGCGGCGTAGCTCGGCTTGTCCGCGTCGATGAACGCCAGGTCGAATGGCCCCTGGAGCGTCTTCAGGGTGTCCAGCGCCGGACCCATGCGCAGGTCGATTTTCCGTCCATGCGGACTGCGCAGGAAGAAGGCGCGCGCCACGTCGGTGGCCTCGGGGTTGATGTCGCAGGTGATGAGCGACCCGTCATCCGGCAGCGCTTCCGCCATCATCAAGGCCGAGTACCCGGTGAAGGTCCCGATTTCCAACACCCGCCGCGCACCCGTCAGGGCGACTAGCATGCGCAGGAAGGTGCCTTCCACGGACCCGACCTGCATGTTGGGGGAGGACATCCGCGCATACGTGACATCACGGAGTTCATCGAAGAGGGGCGCGGGTGCCGTGGTGTGAGCGTCCGCGTACGCCTCGATTTCGGGAGGAACGAGGGTGAGCTTGGGCATGTCCCATCGATTAGCACGTACCGCGGGGCCCCCCACTTCAGGTTGCCGTCAGACGCCTCGTGCATAACTTTGTCGTCGCTCTGGATGGAGGAGGTCTCGATGCTGGCAGCCAGAATTGGTGGTGCGCACGCGGATGTGTCCCGGTGCATCGCCGCGAGCCTCCAGTGTCAGGTTTCCTGCGAAGAGGGCATGGCCCGCCGGGTCGCCCGAGGGGAGCCGCTGTCCGGCGAGGTGGTACGCCTGCTTCGCCAGTGTGCCGAACTGTGCGAACTGAATGCACGAGCGCTCCAGAAGGAGAGCCGGCTGGCCCGCCGCACCGCGAGCCTGTGCTTCGACCTGGCCAACCTGGTGGCCCGGACCGCGTGGCTGGACGCGGAGGACCGCGATTCGTACACGCTCGCGCGGGACGCGCTGCAATTGGCCCGCGCGTGCAGGCCCCTGCTGTTCGCCTGAGTCAGAAGCGCAGGTGCGGACTGAACACCAGCGTGGGGCCCGCGCCTGTACAGATGTTGTCCGCAGGCTCCTTGTTGATGTCGCAGCGCTGATAGTAGCCACTCAGGGTGACGCCCAGCGGCCCATGGATGCGGACGTCCATGCCGGCCCCCGCGGCCAGTGCGAGATGCGAACCGGTGTACAGGCGCGGAACAAAGGCATCTGTATCGATATTGGTGGAGGTGCTTCGCCCCACGCGAAGCGCCACCCAGGGTGACACACGCCGGTCCCGCAGGAAGCGGTAGCGCGCCTCCGCGGCAATGCCCCGGAAGGCGCCCCAAGGATGCTGTCGGATTTCCATGTTCCCAGGAGGCTTGGCGTCCAGATCCGCGGCAGGGGACGTGTTGAAGGTCCGGCCCCACTGCAACGCGAGGCCGACTTCCAAATCGAGGGGAGTCACCAGGAGCAGGTGGGCGCTCAGGAGCCCGCCTCGATTGGCGCTGTTTCTACCTGCGAAGAGTCCTCCGCCGCCGGAGAGCAAGACGCCCCACCTCGGCGACGACGGTGTCTCTGACCTCGCAATGCCAGGCAGCAACAGGCTGAACAGCAGAACAGACATCATCAGGCGCGCAGACATCAATACCATCCTCACGGGCGCACGCGCCGACCCGAGTGCTGTCGCGAGTATAGTGACCGGCGCAGCCAATAGGCAAACATTCGTGGGGGAGCCCCATGGACGTCCGCCCTCTGGCTGCTCGACTTCTCAATACCGTCGCCCGCGCGCAGTCGCGGGGCGCTCACGCCGCCCGCTGGACGGGAATCTCAGACAGCATCTCGTTGAGCGCGTCGACCTGTTGCTGCTCGTGGCCCGGCTGAGCCTGGACGATGTCGATGGCGCGCTGGAGCACGCGCCGCGCCGCTTTGGGAGCGTCATGTTGGACGTGGAGGCGGGCCAACTCCACGAGCTGCGGCACCAGATATGGGTCCTGCGCTCCCGCCGCCTGCTCCAACCGCACCAGGGACTCCTGGAGCAGTGAATACGCATCCGTGTGGTTGCGCTCCTTCAAATCGAACGCGGAGCTCTGCAGGACGATGGCGCTCGCGAGCCGGTCCTGCTCCTCGTCCGTCGCGGCCAGGGGCGTCGGCGCCTCGTACCCTCGCGCTTTGAGTGTGCTGTCGAGCTCCTCCAGGACCTTGCCTCCCAGTTCGGCGGCGAGCGCCGCGGGGTCCGCGAACAGGCTCAGCGCCGGCTCGCGCTCCTCGGGACGCTGCCCCGGAATGCCCGCGACCCGTGCGACGCGCTCCGTCGGAGGTGGATGCGAGTCATAGGCATCCACGGGCCGGGAAAACAGCTCCTCCCGGATGAGCGACTGGAGCACCGGGGGCGTGTTCAGCGCGACCGAGTCCACGGTGCGGAACAGGTCCCGCGTGGGCCGGCCGGCCTCGCGAAGCCGGAGCGCGACGACGATGCCCCGGTCATAGGCGTCGCTGTTCTCCACCACTTTCGACAGCGCCGCGCCGAAGGCGTCGCCGCCGTACGCGAGCGCGGAGACACGGTCCGCGAGCAACTCCCGGCGGCGCCCATGGCCGGCGGTGATGCGCAGGTAGACAAAGAAGTAGGCGCGCAGGAACCAGCCCACCGGATTGAGGTTGCCTCCTCCCATGGAAAAGATGCTCTGGATGACCTGGATGACCTGCGTCTGGATGCGCGAGATGATGGGCGTCAGGCGCGTCTCGCCGTGCGAGAAGTGCCCGTACTCGTGCGCGAGAATGGACTTCAGCTCCGTCACCGTGAGGCCGCGCATCGCACCAAGCCCCAGATGCAGGATGCGCTCGCCACGTCCCATCAGCACACGGAACCGGCCGCCCGCCTCCCGCACGCCAATCCCCGTGCCCGCGTCGACCAGGACGCGGTCCACCTTGCGAGACTTCGCGACGTCCGCCACCTCCTCCAGGGCCTTGAACAAGGCGGGAGCCTCCGAGACGGCGAGCTCCCGGCCCTCCTCGCCCTGCTCGGGGCTGGTGAACACGCCGCGAAGGATGGCGAACAAGCCGCCCAGGCCAATCACCCCGATGACGATGAGCAGCTTCACGGGGACGACGGGCATCATGAACACCAGCAGCAACACGCCGCCAGCGATGGCCACCGTCAGCACCAGCATCATCGGCACGGACACGTAGAACAGGAGCGACGCGAACCACAGGACGGCGGCATAGAGCCGGTCCACCCGGCGCTCCTGGTGCGTCTGCTCCGCGCGCAGCAAGTGGAGATTGTCCGACTGGAGCTGGCCCAGTTGCAGCTTCGAGAGCGCGAGCCCCGCGCCCCACGAGAACAGCAGCGCGCCGCCCAGGAACAGCGCCATCCCCAACGGGATCTGCCAGATGCGATGCATCCAGCGCTGCCGCGACACCTCTTCCTCGATGGCGGACATGAACGGGCTGGGCTCCGCTCCCAGCTCCTTCGCACGCTCGACCGCCTCCAGCGCCTCTTCCAGCGCTCCCGTTTCCGCCAATGCCGCACTCAGCGCCATGTGCGACATGGGCGCGTCCGGCGCGAGTTCCACCAACCGTCGCGCGTGTCTCAGCGCGACGGAAACCTGCTGGCGCTTCATGTAGAGCAGCCACAACTGGTGGTGCGCCACGACATCATCGGGCCAGATTTCGAGGGCGGCGTTCAGGAGTTCCTGCGCCTCGACAGGCCGTTCCTTCCGAAGCTTGATGGCCCCCATGGCGCTCAGGACATCTCCCCGGCGCGGTCCGTCGATTCCCTGTTCCAGGGCGAGCTTCAAGTACCTCTCGGCATCGTCGAGCTGCCCGAGGTTGAAGTAGTACCTTCCCGCGAGCCGGGAGACGCGAGGATTGTCTGCGGCCTCTTTCAGGAGCCGCTCGATGGCTGGCCCTGCATCGGCGGGAGACGCGCTCTGCGCGACCTCGAACGCCGAGTCATAGACAGTCTCGAGTTCCTCACTAAATGGGAAGAGTTCGGGCGCCTTCTGCTCCGTGCCGGGAGCCTGGAAGGCGAAGAACAGGGCCAGTACGAGCGCGTGCATGCAACCCCCGATGATGTTTCGCGTTCTAGCACGACGGGCAACAGCGCCACCGATGCCCCTCCCGGGCTCGATGCGCGCCCAGCGCCATGCACATGGGGCGCGAGAGGACTGATTCTGCTCCCGCGCCCCGGTATCACGTTCCAGCGGTCAAGATGACGCCGGGACTACAGGTCCAGCAGACGCGCCTGGAAGCCGCTGCTCCCCGTCGCCGTGAGCAACACCAGTTGATCGTTGTGGACGAAGACCCGCTGGGCCTTGCCCGGGTAGTACGCCGCCGAGAGGATGTCGAACTGGTGGTTGAGCACCCGAAGCTGCGTCCTGTCTCCCACCGTGTCGATGAGGTAGAGCCGCTCACCGTGGAAGGCGATGTCCACGAACGACAGGCCGATGCTGGTGCGGTACGTCAGGTCCGCCGTGTTGAAGAGGAGGCCACTCCCCGTCACGACCGCGGAGCCATCCGGCCACAGCCGCAGCGGCGCCCTCAGGTTGTAGGCACCATGGTAGGGCGAGTCGATTTCAGCGCCCAGCGTGCCCGCCTCCATGTCCACCTGCACCCGGTTCAGGTCCTGTGGCGAGACGCCGCTATCGGCGAAGTAGATGGTGTTGTTCGCCTCCGAGAACAGCAGGTTCACCGCCGTATCCCGCCAGTCCACCGCTGCGACCCGCGCCCCCGTGGACCGCTGATAGAGCGCGTGCGTATCCCAGGCCCCGGAACCATCGATGGTGAACAGGAAGCGGTCAGCCACCACCATGTTCGACACCGACTCAGGCGCCGCTGCGAAGAAGCGCCCCGCGCCGCCCTCCGTCGGAGCGAAGGCGTCAATGCGTCCCCCTGTGTAGGACAGGTACGTGGCCTGACCATCCGGAGCGACCGCCATCGCGGTCACATCCCCCGTACCGATGTAGGCGGGCAGGAAGCGCCGGGACGACAGATCGAACCGCCGGATCTGATCCGCATTGCCGTCCAGGAAGTGGATGACGCCATCATGCGTCAGCGTTGCATCCTGGTAGGCGAAGGCAAACGCGGCCCCGCCCAGCACCACGCCAGCATCCGGGTCCACGCCGCCATCACTGCCACCATCCGGAGTGGGCTCACCGGTCTCCAGTTCGCCCGTGATGTCGATGCCACCGTTGGTCGTACCCGGGCAGTTGATGGGGTTGCGATGCAGCACGAGGCTCGCCGAAACCACCTCCCCTGCCACGACATCGACCTGGGAACTACCCGCGTAGACCTCCAACATGGACGCGTTGTACGCAATCACCCGCACGGTCCGGCTCGTGCCCGCGGGCACTTCTGACACCTGCCCCCGGATGGCCGTGCCGTCCACTTGAAGCGGAACAGGCCCGATGACCGACATGCCCAGGCCGGAAACAACGGCATCGGCGGACACGACGCCGCAGACATCCCCCGCCAGGGAGATTTCCATTCGGACGGATTCGGTTTCACCTGCGTTCTCGGACAGCCCCTCGCTGTTGCACGCCGCCACCAGCGCACAGGCCGCCCACATCAGCCCAACTCGACTCGGAATTCTCATGAATGTTCCCCCTCCGCGCGGGTCCACTACGACAAGTGCGGTTCCCGTGCCATGCGTTGCAAACGTGGACTCGGAACTCCCGAGCCCACGGCCACGCAATGACGGCAGACCCTGCAAAGCCTGACACACCCACTGAATTCGCGGCGACCGCCGATGCACTGGGACGCAAGAAAGCGTGTCACGCATTAGCGATGGGTTACGACGACCTCATGCATTCCTTGATGCAAGGCCACTTCGGACATTGCCCATGCACGTCTATGAATGCGATTCGCGTCACAACCCCTGGCACATGCCTGTCTGCGGCAGGAGCCCCTGATCCATCGCTCCTCCCGCCGCTACAGTCGCTTCGAACGGCGGCGGACACTGAAACGGCGACGCCACGGCCCGCTCCGGCAAGAGCGGGCACGTCTGGTGTGCCCATACCGGCCTATTCCCACTGCTTCGCGATGTCCTTCTGAGTCGGCTGCGCAGGCGGCGGAACGTAATAGCGCGCCGGGTGGTAATCCCTGTCCGACCAGGTCACCTTCTTCCCGAACTCGCCCACCGCGCCGCGAACCTGGCCGACCGGATACTGACGCTCACGCCCGTCCGTGAAGGCCTCGGCGACGCGCCCATCCTTGAAGACAGCCCGGTAGATGAGCGTCTCCTCATGGCACCGGATGCCCGTGTAGATGGGCTCGTAGCGGACACCGTCGGCACGGAGCAGGTGGTACTCCAGCTTGTTGTACTTCTGGTTGGGCTCGAAGCGCCCCTTGCTGCACCGGGCCACCACCTCGGAGACTTCCTTCAGGAACGCCCGCGAATTGGCCGCCGCTTCCGGAATCAGCCCCGGGGAATGCGTGGGATTCATCCTCGCGATGGCCGCGTCGATGCTCTCATTGAGCAGCTTCGCCAGCGTCGGACTCGAGATGTTCCCTGGCTCCGCGGGTGGCGACAGGTACGGGGTCAAGAAGAAGTAGACGCCCACGCCGATGGCACCCGCGCCCCAGCCCAGCAGCATTGTTTTTCCAGGTTTGATTTGCATCCCCCTTTACAGTGTTGCTCCTCAGCTATCACAGAACGGACAGCCCAGGTACGAGGCGGCATGAATGCCACCTCCTGACTGACGCACGCTCTCTCAACCTCTCAAAGCGAGACACCGTAGAGCGCGCCGTACTTCTCCTTCAGGTACGCCAGGAAGTCCGTGTCGGTGAGCCCCTGCCCCGTCACCTGCTTCACGCGCTCCTCCGCGGAGTGGCGGAAGCCATGCTGGTGCACATGCGTGCGCAGCCAGTCACGCAGGGGCAGCAACTCACCCCGGCCCAGGTGCTCCTCCAACTCCGGCAGGTCGCACTTCGCGGCGCGGTAGAGCGACGCCGCGTACAGGTTGCCCAGCGAATACGTGGGAAAGTAGCCCAGCTCGCCCCAGGCCCAGTGGATGTCCTGGAGCACGCCTTGCGTGTCATCCGGCGGAGTGACGCCCAGGTACTTCTCCATGCGTGCGTTCCACGCGGCGGGCAGGTCCTCCACCGGCAGCTCGTCGCGCACCAGCAGCAGCTCCAACTCGTAGCGCAGCGCGATGTGCAGGTTGTACGTCACCTCGTCCGACTCGATGCGGATGAGCGACGGCCCCACCGCATTCACCGCGGCGTGGAAGGTCTCCACGTCGGTGCCGGACAGCGCCTCCGGGAAGGCGGCGCGCAGCACAGGGAAGTAGTGCCGCCAGAACGGCAGGCCGCGTCCCACCATGTTCTCCCACAGGCGTGACTGCGACTCGTGCAGTCCCATGGAAGGCGCGGCGGCCAGTGGTGTGCGGTAGAGCTCGGGAGCGAAGCCCTGCTCATACAGGCCGTGGCCGGCTTCGTGGATGGTGCTGAAGATGGACGGGAACGGCGTGGCCGTATCCACGTGCGTGGTGAGCCGCACGTCCAATGGGTGCGTGCCCCCGGTGAAGGGGTGGATGCTCAGGTCCTGCCGGCCCGCGTCCAGGTCGAACCCGATGTCCTTCAACAACCGCAGGGTGAAGGCCCACTGCGCGTCCTTGTCGTAGTGACGGCCCATCAGGAAGGGCGCCACCGGCCGGCTCACCGCAGTGAGCTTGCCCACCATGGGGATGAGGTGCTCGCGCAGCGCCGACAGGACCGGCGTCAGGCGCGCCACGCGCATGCCCGGCTCATGACCTTCCAGCAGCGCGACATAACGCTCCCCGTCATGGCCATACGCGTCCGCCTGCTCCCGGCGCAGCGACAGCAGGCGATGGAGCGCGGGCTGGAAGACGGTGAAGCGCCTTGCCTGCCGGGCTTCCCGCCAGGCATGGATGGCGTCGCTGATGGCTCCCGCGAGCGCCCGTACCAGGGGCGCGGGGACGCGCACCTCCCGCTCCCGCTCCCGCGTCAGCACCGTCACCATGGCCCGGGCGTCGTCGGACAGGTCCGCCTGAGCGGCAGCCTGGGCCAGGGCGTCCCCAAGCCGGGGGTCCACCAGGCGCTCGTGGTGCAGCCCCTGCAGGGTGGAGAGCTGATGGGAGCGGGCGGGGCCGGCCTTGGCGGGCAGGTACGTCTCCATGTCCCACGTGGCCAGGCCGATGAGGCCCTGAAGGTCGCGAAGCTCCTGCATCCGGGTCAGCAGCCAGGTATCCATGCCCGGATTCATAGCCCGCTTCGCGGCGCACTATCGCGAAAGACGCACTCGGGAGTATGAGGGCTGCGCGATGGCCAACGTCATTCAGTTCTTCATGTCCCCCGACGACGAACTCGCCTTCTTCCGCTTCCTGGAGCGCTTCGTCCTGGAGGTGTACCCCCGGCGCGTCCCACAGGATTGGGAGACCTTCCGCGCGAACACGGAGAACCTGGAGCGGCTGCCCCCAGAGGACCTCTACATGGTGGCCTCCGAGCTGGGCGCGGCCATCGTCGACAAGGTGAAGCGGGGCCCGGACAAGGGCTACTGGCGCATCGACGAGGTGCGCTCGCCCGTCATCTTCATGGAGCGCTGCCGCCCCAACGAAGAGGGCGAGCTGCTCAGCGG
This sequence comes from Myxococcus sp. NMCA1, assembly GCF_026810205.1. Lineage (NCBI taxonomy): Bacteria > Pseudomonadati > Myxococcota > Myxococcia > Myxococcales > Myxococcaceae > Myxococcus > Myxococcus sp. NMCA1. The sequence continues at coordinate 7,615,650 of NZ_CP113950.1, forward strand.
CAAGATGTGGGCGGAGCTGGACATCACCGCGCAGACGGGCCGGAAGAACGCGGCGCCCGACAAGTTCCGGAGCCTGTTCCTCGAGGTCGAGGAGTACATCAAGAAGACGTACCGCAAGGGCGATCCCAAGGGCTTCTTCGTGGGCCCCAAGACGGCGCGGCTCTGCAAGGAAGGGCTCGTGCTGCGCGACTCCGCCTTCCGCGGCGGCACGGTGTCTCCCTACAAGTAGCCGCGGCGCCTCAGGGCAGGGCCACGGGCAGGGTGAAGGAGAAGGTGCTCCCCTGCCCTTCGTGGCTCTCCACGTTGAGCGTCCCGCCGTGCGCGGCCACCAGACTCCAGGCGATGCTCAGCCCCAGCCCCGTGCCGCGTCCCGGTGAATGGCTGGCCCGCCAGAAGCGCTCGAAGAGGTGCGGCGCGTCCTCGGCGGGGATGCCGGGTCCGGAGTCCTTCACGAAGACGCCCACCTTCGACCCCTCCACCAGGCGGGCCTGCACCTCAATGGCGCCGCCGGGGGGCGTGAACTTGATGGCGTTGCTCACCAGGTTGGCCAGCACCTGGAGGATGCGCTCGCGGTCAGCGAGCACCGGCGGCAGCTCTGGCGCCAGCGCCACCGTCAGGACCTGCCCCTTCTCCAGCGCGAGCGGCCGGAGCACCTCCAGCGCCTGCGCCAGCAAGGCGTCCACTGGAAGGGGCTGGAGCGTCAGGGGAATGGGCATACCGCGCAGGCGCGCCCGGTCCAGCAGGTTGCCGATGAGGCTGCTCATCTGCTGCTCGGCGAGGACGATGTTCTCCAGGTAGCGGCGCCGGCGGTGCTCCTTCTCCGGCGCCGTGCCCGCATTCAGAATCATCTCCGCGTTCATCCGCACCGCGAGCAGCGGCGTCTTGATGTCATGGGAGACGACGGTGAGCAGCTCGTCGCGCCAGCGCACGGCCTCCTGGGCCTGAAAGAACAGCGCCTCCGCGCGCTCACGCAGGCGAACTTCGCGGCGCAGGACATGCTCCTTCGCCAGGGCCACGGCCAGAAGGTTCGCCACCGCGTCCAGCAGCGACAGCCCGTCCTCCCCCAGCCCCACCGACTCCACGTGGAGCACGCCCAGGACGCCTTCCTTCGCCACCAGCGGCAGGGTGACCGTCCCGGGAACCCGGGCCGGTCCCGTCTTGAACACGCCCTCGATGGTGTCACGCCCTGGCGGGGTTACGCGCTCCAGGCCCACGAGGTACGCGTACGCGGCGGCGGCATGCGCCACGGCCTGGGACGGAGGGGACTCCATGCCCACGGACGAATGCCACGCCACCAGACAGGGCCGCTCCGGAACGGGCACTCCGGACGCATCCACCCCCTCCATCAGGAGCGCGACGCGGACCGGCAGCCATCGGGAAAGGCGGTCCACCAGCGAGGGAAAGCTGGCCGCGACGCCATCGGAAGCGCAGAGCAGCTGGCCGACCTCATGGAGCCGCGCCAGATGGCGGCGGGCCTGCCCCTGCTTTCGCCAGGCGCGACGGGGCCACCGGCGGGAGGCTGGGACGTCCGGGTGGGCGGAGTCATCCCCCGCTGGGCTGCGCGGCGCCTTCACCGGGGGTGCCTCGTCCCTTCCACCGCCGGGCGTTCCACGGCCAGCAGCTCCTCACGGAGCGCGGCGGAGAGGACCTCGCCCGTCAGCGCCCCGAGGACGCGCAGCCACTCCTCGACCAGGACCACCAGCGACTCCTCCAGCCGCTCCGGGTCCAATTCAGCCACGACCGGATGCAGCCCCTCGAAGCGAAGCCCCTCCGATGTGACGGCGAGCGCCGACAAGTGAGGATGGGCCTGGACCACCCGCTGGAGCACCCGCTCCAGGATGACCACCAGGGTGACCTCCCCCAGGGCCGAACGGCCACGGCGCCACAGCGCCTGGAAGCCACGCTCGAACAAGTCCAACAGCGCGGGAGGAGATGGGTGCGGCAGCTGGCGTTGACGCCAGGCACGCACGACCTCGTGAGGTGGAAGGTGCCGCTCTGACATGCAGTGGGCCGGCTGCGGTGCGTCGCGAAAAAGCCCCCGTCGCTTAATGAAGCCCCTGGCGAAAGTCCACTCGCCCAGGGGCTGGTACAACCCGGCCGGCGGGCCTCAGCTGCCCGAGGCCACGGTGGTGGCCTGCCGCAACTGCGGGGCCTCCGAGACGAACTTCAGCTCCGGGTGCTTGTCCTCGGCGTGCTGGAGCGCCCAGTCATCCCGGAAGAGCACCAGGGGCAATCCGTCCCGGTCCTGCACCGTCTGACGGTTGCCTTCCCAGTCGAACGCCTTCGGGTCGAAGTTGGCGCCCACCACCCAGCGCGCATGGCTGAAGGGCAGCCGGTCGAGCGCGATCTTCGCGCCGTACTCGTGCTCCAGGCGGTACTGGAGGACCTCGAACTGGAGCGCGCCCACCACGCCGACGATGGGGTCCTTCATGCCCATCTGCAGCTGCTGGAAGATTTGCACCGTGCCCTCCTCAGAGAGCTGCTCCAGGCCCTTCTCCATCTGCTTGCGGCGGAGCGGATCCCGGCTGCGGACGACGGCGAAGAACTCCGGACTGAAGCGCGGCACGCCCTCGAACTCCACGCCGGTGCCCTCCGCCAGCGTGTCGCCGATGCGGTACAGCCCCGGGTCGAACAGGCCGATGACGTCCCCAGGCCACGCGTCCTCGATGGAGGTGCGCTCGGCGGCCATGAACTGGCTCGGCTTGGCCAGACGGACGTCCTTGCCCAGGCGCGAGTGGAAGGCGCTCATGCCCTTCACGTACCGGCCGCTCACCACGCGCATGAAGGCGATGCGGTCGCGGTGCGCGGGGTCCATGTTCGCCTGGATCTTGAAGACGAAGCCGGCGAACTTCGGGTGGGTGGGCTCGCGCGGCCCCTGCGTCGTCAGGCGCGACGTGGGCGCTGGGGCCAGGTCCAGGAAGGCATCCAGGAACGGGCGCACGCCGAAGTTGGTCATCGCGCTGCCGAAGAACATGGGCGTGAGCTGCCCCGCATCGCTCTTCTCGCGGGTGAACTCGTCGCCGCCAATGTCCAGCAGCTCGATCTCCTCGTGCAGCTTCGCCAGCTCCGTCTCGGTGAGGACCGTCTTGATTTCATCCGAGTCGATGGAGACCGAGCGCTCGCTCACCTCGGACTCGCCGTGGGAACCCTCGGTGGAGAAGACGTGGACGACGCGGGCCTGCCGGTCATAGACGCCGCGGAAGTCCGGGCCCATGCCGATGGGCCAGTTCATCGGATAGGAGCGGATGCCGAGCACCTGCTCCAGCTCGTTCATCAACTCCAACGGCTCGCGGCCGTAGCGGTCCAGCTTGTTGACGAAGGTGAAGATGGGGATGCCCCGCAGGCGGCAGACCTTGAAGAGCTTCTTGGTCTGCGGCTCCACGCCCTTGGCGGCGTCGATGAGCATCACCGCCGCGTCCGCCGCGGCCAGGGTGCGGTAGGTGTCCTCGGAGAAGTCCTGGTGGCCCGGCGTGTCTAGCAGGTTCACCGAGTGGTCGCGGTAGCTGAACTGGAGGACGGACGAGGTGACGGAGATGCCGCGCTCCTTCTCCAGCTCCATCCAGTCGGACGTGGCATGCCGCCGCGCCCGCTTGGCCTTCACACTTCCGGCCAGATGGATGGCGCCGCCGTAGAGCAGCAGCTTCTCGGTGAGGGTCGTCTTGCCCGCGTCGGGGTGGGAGATGATCGCGAAGGTGCGCCGCCGGGCGACCTCCCTTTGGAGCTCGTTCGTCATGACCCGGGGCCAACTATCACGGGCGGTGTTTCCTTGCAGCTTGCAAGCGGCGCTTGCCGGCCGGCCGGGGGCCCATGCAAGGCTGCCGACCCACACCTACCTTCGGAGACCGAATGAAGCGCACCCAGCATTCCACTGGAACCCCGTGGGAGCCCCAAGTGGGCTACTCGCGTGCCGTGCGTGTGGGCCCCTTCGTCTCCGTGTCCGGGACGACGGCCACCGATGCCCAGGGAAACATCGTGGGCGTGGGGGACGCCTACCTGCAGGCCCGGCAGACGCTCCAGAACATCCAATCCGCCCTGGAGGCCCTGGGCGCCCGGTTGGAGGACGTGGTGCGCACGCGCATGTACGTCGTGGACATCCAGCAGTGGGAAGCGGTCGGCCGGGCGCATGGCGAGTTCTTCGCCCACATCCGCCCCGCCACGTCGATGGTGGAGGTCAGCCGCCTCATCTCCCCCGAAATCCTGGTGGAGATTGAAGCGGACGCCGTCGTCGCGGACGACCGCTGAAGGCGCGCTCCACAGTCCCTCAACACTTCTCCCGCATCGTGGGCCCCTCAACTCAGCAGGGGGTACCCACGTGTCGAGCCTCAGCAAGTCGTTCAAGAAGGCGGTGAAGAAGGTCAAGAAGACGGCGAAGAAGGCGGGTAACACGGTGGTGGACACCGCCAACAAGGCGGCCGATACCGTCACAGGGACTGCCGGCACGGTCTCCAACCAGGTGAGCCGCGAGGCCGAGCAGCTCGCCCGGGAAGTGGACACACTCACTCGCGACACCGCGAAGCTGGCGGAGCAGGCGTATGCGGAGTCCCTGGCTGCTGGGGAAGCCGCGTGGAACGAGGTGGTGGAGCTGTCCACCCGCTTCCTCACGGACGCGCTGAGCGACGTCGCCGAGGCGCTGGCCGAGGACGTCTACCGCAAGCACCTGGCCCTCCTCGAGAGCATGGCCGAGACGGGCTACGCGCTGCTGACGAATCCCACCCGCCGCAAGGAGGTGGACTTCCTCGTGGGCCAGTCCTCCCAGAAGAAGAAGGACGAGGACACGAACAAGACGGTCAGCTCGCTGTCTCAGGACGAGTCGGTCCAGCGCACCGGTAACGAGGCCCGGAGCAAGGGGCTCGGAACCCTCTCCATCGGCAGCGGCGGCGGCGGGACCTTCGGCGCGGGCCTCGAGGGCAGCGTCGGCGTCGCCTTCGACCACCCGGGGCAGACGCAACTCCGGGGCTTCTTCGGCATCGGGGGCGTCGCGGGCATCACCAAGGGTGTGTCGATGACCTTCCAGTTTGGCGTGTGGGCCGACATGCCCTCCAAGCTCGCCGGCCCCGTGCTCACGGTCAGCCTCGGCGCCGGCGCCGGCAAGTTTTGCGGTAGCACCCAGGTCATCTTCAAGATGCCCGTCACCGAGAAGGAATGGACGGCCTTCGCCACGAGTGGCAGGCTCGACCTCGCGGGCCTCGTCATGTGCCTCGGCGCGGAAGTCAGCACCTTCGCAGAAGACGGCGTGAGCGCCACTGTCGGCTGCGGCTACACCTGGGTGTACTGAGCGACAGCGCTGACACGACGAGACCCACCTGGGGACCGTGTCCATGAACCCATCGGCGCGCATCCTGGTCGTTGAGGACGACGCCCCCATCGCCGCGGGCATCGTTCGTGGATTGAAGCTCGCCGGATTCCAGGTGGTGCTCGCCACGGATGGCGTGCTCGCGCTCGAGATGGCCGAGCGCGATCACCCCGACCTGGTGGTGTTGGACCTCAACCTGCCCGGACAGGACGGCTTCGAGTTGCTGGAAGCCTGGCGCTTCCGGCTCCGTGTCCCCGTCATCGTCCTCACCGCGAGACAGGAACTGGAGGCCCGGCTGCGCTCCTTCGGCCTGGGGGCGGTGGACTACCTCCCCAAGCCCTTCTGGATGGAGGAGCTGGTCGCCCGCATCCGCGCGCGCCTCCTTCTCCAGGAGGAGCGCCCGCGACGCGTGCTGCACTGGGACGACGTGAGCCTGGACCTCGACGCCCGCGAGGCGAGCCGCGAAGGCACCGGCGCCCTGCCCTTCACGCGCCACGAGTTCGACGTGCTCGCCTATCTCGCGGAGCGCCCGGGACGGGCCCTGACACGCGCCCAGATTGCCCAGCACGCGCTGCCGCCCAGCGAGGAGCGCGATGACCGGACCGTGGACTCTCACATCGCGCGCATCCGCAAGAAGCTGGGGCCGGCGGGCGCGCGCATCCAGACGTCCTGGGGAATTGGCTACCGGTTCGTCCCCGACGAGGAGCCCCGGTGAGGCTGCGCAATCGCCTGGCCCAGCGCATCCTCGTGGCCTCGGCGCTCCTGGGCCTGCTGGGCACGCTGGGCGCGTCCGTCCTCGCGATTGTCCTGGGCGTGGATGCCGCGCTGACGCATGGCGTACGGATGTCCGCCGCGCTCGTGCTTGCGCCCCAGGCTTCGGAGTGCCGGACGACGCCGGGATGGCACTTCCGGAGCCCGGACGGTGTGGAGGTGGAGGCGTATGACCTTGCCCAGGTGGGGGCGGGCTCGCCCGGCGCACGTCCGGACCCCAGGCTTCTCGCACGGCTCGCGCAAGGCGAGCGTGAGCCCTCCATCTTCTACCTCCCACTCTTCCGTCCGGACTCCGCGTGGGCGGGGGCCTCGCTGCTGAAGCTCGCGGAGTCCGGTCCCTGCAGCCTCCTGGAGTTCCGCTGGCCGCGCATGCGCGAGCGCGCCACGGTGGGCTCGTGGGTCCTCGTGTCCGCCGTCCTCTTCACGATGCTCGCGGCGACGCTGTCCACCTTCGCCGTCGTCCACCCCCTCCTCCAGCGCCTCCGCCGTCTGCACCGGGCGGCGGGGATGCTCGGGGCGACCCGGTATCACTCCGCGGCGGATGGCCAGGACGATGAGCTGGGCGAGCTGTCACGGGTGCTCGACACCACCCATGCCCGTGTCCAGGAGGACGCCACCCGCATCGAGGCCCAGAAACACGCGTTGGAGCGACACCTGGCGGACGTCGCGCACGATTTGAAGACACCCCTCGCCTCGCTCCAATTGTCGCTGGAGCTGGCCTCGACGACGCCCACCGAGCCGACCGCGGCGCTCCTCCGCCAGGGCATCGAGGACACCGTCTACCTCACCTCCCTGGTGGACAACCTCCACCTCGCCTGCCAGCTCGGAGAGGGCATCGACCCGACGGCGGGCGACCCGCGCGTGGAGCTGGGGCAGACAGTGGAGCGCGTGGTGCGCAGGCTCCAGCAGCTCGCGCGGCTGCTTGGGCTGACCGTGGAGTGCTCTCGACCCGACGAGGCGCTCTGGGTGCGCTGCAATCCCACGATGCTGGAGCAGGCCCTGGGCAACCTGCTCCACAACGCCGTCACGCATGGTGAGGCGGGGGGCCACGTCGTGGCTGTCCTGGAGGATGCGGAACCCGGACGCTTCCGGCTCACCGTGCTCGACGACGGCCCAGGACTCTCTGCGGAGGAGCTCGAGCGCCTGGGCGAACGCGGGTTCCGCACGCAGGCCACGCGGCGGCGAGCGACCCGGGGCAGCGGGCTTGGCCTGTCCATCGTCCGCGAGCTGTGCCACCGCGTCGGCTTCTCACTCGCCTTCGCGCCCAACCCGCCGCGCGGCCTGAAGGTCGTCATTGAAGGACCTCGCGCCTCCGCGAGCGAGCCGGGCTGAGCGCCTCGGTCGTGAGAGCGGGCTGCAAGTCGGCCGCCCGCCGAGCCCGGTGCCACGGCGCGACCTCAGCGACAGGGGTGGCCATCGTCTTCGACGCGCCCCACCTTGAAGGCAGCCATGGGCGTTTCCTGGAAGGACAACATCGACGTCGCGGATGCGCTGGAGCGCGTCGCGGACCTGCTGGAGGAGCAGGACGCGATGCCCTTCCGGGTCGGCGCCTACCGGAAGGCCGCGGACACCATCGCGCAGTGGCCTCAGCCCGTGGCGGAGCTGCTGGCCGAGGAAGGTGAAGCAGGGCTGCGCAAGCTCCCGGGCGTGGGGAAGAGCATCGCCGCGGCGATGGCGGAGCTGATTCGCACAGGACAGCTTTCCCTGCTCCAGCGGCTGGAGACAGACCACTCTCCGGAGCAACTCCTGGCCAGCGTGCCGGGCATCGGCGCGGGGCTGGCGCGCCGCATCCATGACGAGCTGAGCGTGCGGACGCTGGAGGAGCTGGAGCAGGCCGCACACGACGGACGGCTGGAGCGCGTGGAGGGCTTCGGCCCCCGGCGCAGCGAACAGGTGCGCGAGCTGCTGGGCGCACGGCTGGGCAGGGAGCGGCGCGGCGCCGCGCGCCGGAGCGAAGGACGGGATGAAGGCCCCCGGCCGGACGTGGGCGTGCTGCTCCAGGTGGACGAGGAGTACCGGCGGCGCGCGGACGCAGGCGAGCTGCGCCGGATTGCGCCGCGCCGGTTCAACCCCTCTGGCGAAGCATGGCTGCCTGTGCTCAGCAAGAAGCTGGAGGGATGGAACTTCCGCGCGCTCTTCTCCAACACCGCGCTGGCCCACCAGCAGAATGCCACCCATGACTGGGTGGTGCTCTACTTCGACCAGGAAGGCGACGAGGGCCAATGCACCATCGTCACCGCGCATGGCGGTCCGCTCGACGGCCGGCGTGTGGTGCGCGGACGCGAGGTGGAGTGCCTCGCGTACTACGGCGTGGAGTCCGAGGAGGTCGAAGCCCCGCAGCCCGGGGCCTGACGCGCCAGCACGTCAATCATGCAGTGAGATGTAATGGATGAGGGCGGCGTAGAACTCCGGCTCATCGAAGGCGTCCGGCCCGACCCCCACCACATCCACATGGTCCTGAGGCACCACGCTGGACATGGACGTGCTCTGCGGACGCGATGGCGCGTTCAAATCATTGAGCGCGGGAATGGACGCGTCGTCCGTCACCGAGTCGAAGCCGAAGAAGGCGTCGTGGTAGCGCAGCCGACGCCCCATCTGCTGAGAGTTGATGCCCACCATGCCATCGTCATCCGCCTCGTTGCGCACGCCGTCGCCGCAGCCGGCCGCGCCGTCGTTGTCCCCATCCCCCGCGCAGTAGCCGTTGCCGTCGATGTCGAAGAGGAACTCCTTCAACAGGTACAGCGCCGGATTCACATTCCCCCCGAACTGCGCGGTGATGAGTGACACGTAGCGCTCCGCGTAGTTGCTGCTCACCGGATACTTCTCGTTGAAGGCCTTCATGCCCGTGACGACACCGTCCGAGGATGAATAGTCATTGAAGACGAGCTGCTTCGCCGCGGCGTAGGCATCATTGCCCGGCGCGTAGACGGAGTCGCCGTAGTAGCGCGCCAGCGCCGCGATGACGCTGGTGACGCCCGGTTTCTGGTCGAGGATGTACTTCGCCACCGGCGAGCCCCGGTGCGGCGAAGACACACTGGCCAGCACCGCCACCGACGTGGCGCCCCTTCGCTCCCGCAGCACGCGCGCCGCCTTCCGCGCGTCGATGCCCCCTTGAGAGTGGCCAATGATGCTCACCTTCGAGGCCCCCGTCGTCGCCATGAAGCCCTCGATGTCGTCCGCCAGGTCCAACCCGCGAACCTCCGAGGACTGGAACGCCGCCACCTGTGCAACGAAGGCGCGCTGTCCCGGGTCGAGGTCGCTGTTGCAGTTCGTGTCGAAGCGCGATTCACAGGCCTCGCCCACGAAGGTGCCGAAGTCGTTCCCCCAGTAGTCGTAGCCGAGCAGGTCATCGAACCCGCCCATGCCGTGCGCGAACACCACGGGGTATTGCGTCTTCGCCGCGCCGGCCCAGGACGCAGGAGCCCCTCCCAGCACTCCGGCGAACAACCCCGTCATGACCACCCTTTGAATCCGATTCATGCGTCCCCCCTCGAATGCACCGCTGGGAGGATTGGAGCAGTGGATACGCGGCTCAAGTCACCCGAAAGCGAGCCGCCATCACCCAGGCGACACCCCAGCCCTCGAGCTGTCTTGCGGGCCGCATCCGAAAGCCCGCCCCGGTGACACAAGCCCCCGGGGCGGGACGTGGACTCAGGGCGCAGGCGAATACAATCCGGCGGAGGACAGCGAGCCGCTGGGGCCCAGACCTCCCGACACCAGCACGCGGCCAGAGCCCACCAGCGTCACCACGCTCGCGCTGGTGAGCGCCGTGGGCAGCGTTCCGGCGCCGTGCCATTGACCACTGGCCGGGTCATACACCTCGGACGAGGCCAACAAGCCCACGGTGCCTCCTCCGTCACCGCCCAACACCAGCACGCGGCCGGAGGGCAGCAGCGCGGACATCGGCCCGTAGCGGGAGTGCTGCATGGACGTGAGCGAGGTCCAGGTGCCCGTCGCCGGGTCGTAGAGCTCAGCCGTGGCGAGCGCCCCCCGCGAGCCCCAGCCTCCGGCCACCAGCACCTTGCCCGACGGCAGCGCCACCGCCGTGTGTCCATAACGCGTCCCGGACAGGGAGCCGGTGAGCGTCCACTGCCCCGTGGACACGTCATAGAGCTCCGCCGAGGACGTGTCTCCGTCCTGCGTGTTGCCTCCCACCACCAGCACCTTGCCGGACGGCAGTGACGTCGCGGTGTGGTACTGCCGACGGCGGCTCATCACCCCGGTGGCGGTCCACGTCCCGGTCGCCGCGTCATACAGCTCCGCGGTGGCCAGCATGCCGGAGAAGCTGGAGCTCATCCGGCCTCCCGCCACCAGCACCTTGCCATTGGGCAGCAGCGTCGCGGTGTGGCGCGCACGCGGCGCAGCCAGCGCACCCGTGGAAGTCCACGTGCCCGTGGCCGCGTCATAGAGCTCCGCCGAGGGCAGATAGCTGGACGACGTGCCCTGGCCTCCCGTGGCCAGCACCTTGCCATTGGGCAGCAACGTCGCGGTGTGGAGATAGCGCGCGGTGAGCAACGTGCCCGCTTGCAGCCAGTGGCCCGTGGCCTCGGAGTAGCGCTCCGCGCCCGTCAAAGCCGTGCTGCCATTCGCGGTGCCACCCGCCGCGAGGACCTCGCCCGAAGACAACACCGTCAATGAATGGTGATACCGCGCGGACAGCATGACGTTCGCCGCGCGCCAGGGGAGCGTGGGCGGGACGTAGCGCTCGGCGGAAGCCGTGCGCAGGACGCCGTCCGGGCTGCCGCCCGCGACCAGCACATCCCCCGTTCCCAGCAGCGCGGCGGTATGGCCCAGCCGGCTGGTGCCCATCGAAACAGTGGAGGTCCAGAGCGCGTTGACAGGGTCATACAATGCAGCGCTCTGGAGGTAGGGCTCGCTGCCGTCCGAGCCACCGGTGATGAACACCTCGCCGGAGTGCAGCACCGTCGCGGTGTGGTGCGCGCGCTCGACGGGCATCAGGTTCCCCGCGGAACCCCAGACACCTGTCTCCACGGTGTACAGCTCCGTGCTGCGCGTCGCGGTGATGTCATCCACCAGTCCGCCGGACACCAGCACCTTGCCATTCAGCAGCGCCGTCGAAGCATGCCCCGTGCGCGGCGAGCTCATGGCAGCGGTGGAGGACCAGGTTCCCGTGGCGGGGTCATAGAGCTCCGCGGTCCGGAGGACGGTGCCCCACGAGCTGGAGCGCCCGCCCGACACCAGGACCTTGCCATTGGGCAGCAGCGTCGCCGCGTGTCCCATGCGCGGGACGGTCATGCTGTGGGTGGCGCTCCAGGTCCCCGTGTCGGTGTCATACAGGCGCGCCGTCCTCAACGCGGTTCCCGTGCCGTCCTCGCCGCCCATCACCATCACTTTGCCGTCGAGCAGCAACGTGGCGGTGTGTCCCGAGCGAAGGGAGTCCAGGCTGCCGGTGGAAGACCAGGTCCCGGTGGCCACGTCGTACAGCTCCGCGGTGCCGGTGGTCGCGGCGGCGACGTCACCGCCCACCACGAGCACCTTGCCAGTGGGCAGCAGCGTCGCGGTGTGGCGCCGGCGGATGACATTCATGCTCCCCGCGCTGAGCCACCGCGCGGTCGCCACGTCGTATTGCTCGGCGCTCGTGGAGGACTGGCCACCAGCGACCAGCACGCGGCCATTGGGCAGCACCGTGGCCGTATGGTCCAGCCGCTGAGTGGACATGCTGGGGGTGCCTACCCAACTGACGGAAGCGAGCTCGGCGTCCTGAGTCCATGGCTCATTCAGCGCGTCTGCAAAATCCTCGTGTGAGCATCCTGCGAACACGAGCGTCATCAAGAGCGCGGCCTTTCGGCCGAACCCGACAGGTTCAAACATGAGTGGGGGTCCTTTGTGTGACGGGGGGATGCGCGGAGGGACCGCGCCCGGCGCCTTTACCCCAGCCCTGCACGGGCGGACCATCGCACCACCCAAAACTGAACACATTCAACACATGGGGCCTTGGGCACCCACCCGTGCGGGGTGAAAGCCAAAGGCTGCCGCGCCAGGCCATGCAATTCGCGCAATTAAAGAATTGCCAGCCATGCGAACGACGACTTGCATTGAGACGCAGCCTGGGGCAATGAGCACCCATCCCGCCGTCGCGCCACGAACCGCCGTCCTTCTCCGCACGGGCATTCACCAAGGGATGAGACTGCGCTCGCGGCGCTCGTGCTCGCCGCCGCATCTCCCCGCCCGCTCGCACCGCTCCACCAGGCCCCAGGACTGGAGGCCCTTCGCGGGCTCGCCATTCTGCTGGTGCGCTTCTTCCACCGCCGCCTCCTTCGAATCCTCCCGGCTTGTTTCGTAGGGCTGACTGTCTACGCGCTTGTCCCAGGCGCGCATGAACAGAGCACCCTGGCGCCGCTCTGGCGGTTCCTCGCCTTCACGATGAACCTGAGCCTGGAGGGCAGGACGTTCTCCCATGCCGTGCAAGTCCGCCCTACGTGAAGGACAGGAACGCTCGGAGGGGCGCAGCGGCGACAAACGCGCGGCACTTATCGACAATGCAAACTAATCTCAAAATGAAAATATGAACCATCCAGAGCTCCTTGACTCGGACGGTGCCGCTGTCGACCCGCGGAGCGACGTGGCATATCCGCCGGAACGTCCCTCGGTTTTCGCGGTCACGTTTCGGAGAACTTCCCATGCGCCGTTTCCATCGCCCGCTCGTCGCGGCACTGTTCGCCTCCGGTCTGGCTACCGCTCTTCCCGCCGCTGCTTTCGAGCTGAAGCATGAGACTGGCACGCTGAGCGTGCCAGCCACGCCGTCCCGCCTCGCCGTCTATGACCTCGGCGTGCTCGACACGCTGAACGCGCTCGGCATCCGTGCCGTGGCCGTGCCGAAGTCCACCTTCCCGGCCACGCTGTCCGCCTACAACGGCAATGGCGTGACCCAGGCCGGCAGCCTGTTCGAGCCCGACACCAAGGTCCTCGCGGAGCTGCAGCCGGACCTCATCGTGGTGGGTGGCCGCTCGTGGAAGCAGGCCGAAGCCCTGAGCGCGCTTGCGCCCACCGTGAACATGTCCGTTCGCGCCGACCACTTCGTGGAGGACGTGACGGGCCAGACGCTGGCGCTGGGCAAGTCCTTCGGCAAGCAGAAGGAAGCCGACACGCTGGTGAAGAGCTTCGAGAAGGAGCGGGCGGCGCTGAAGAAGCTGACGGGCGGCAAGTCCGCCGTGATGCTGTTCACCCTGAATGGCAACGTCATGGTGCACGCGCCCGGCGACCGCTTCGGTTATCTCCACGAGCTGACGGGCTTCAACGCCGTGGTCCCGAAGGCGGAGGGCAGCAACGACGGCCCGCGCCCGCAGGCCGGGTCGCCCGAAGCGAAGGCCCGTCAGGAAGCCGCGGCCGCCCTGCTGAAGAAGACCGTGGCCGCCAACCCGGAGTGGCTGGTGGTGCTGGACCGCGGCGCCGCGACCGGCGGGGGTGAGAACAAGGCCCTGGAGACGCTGGCCAAGCACCCGGAGCTCAGCCAGACCCGCGCCTTCAAGCAGGGCCAGGTCATCGTGGTCGACGCCCCGAGCTGGTACATCGTCGGTGGCGGTATCGCGAACGTGACCAAGATCGTCCAGGACATGGCCCGCGGCCTGAAGAAGTAGGCCCTGGCGGTCAGCCTCTCCCCAGGGCGACGCGAGTCACCGCGCTGGGGAGCGGCGTTTCACGCCCCCGTCAACTGCTCGCCGACGTGTACCGGCGGATGGAGCGCAGCCACACCTGACGCGAGCCCCAGGCGAAGAGCCCCGCTCCCACTACCGCGCCCACGAGCGACTGGGGCGGCAGCCGGCCCAGCATGGCCTGCGCCGGGAAGGTCGTCATCAGCGCCAGCGGGATGACGTACGTGAAGACCATCGTCAGCGCGCCGCGCCCCACGCCCTGGAATACCGAGGACGGCCAGCGCGCGAAGTCGAAGATGGACGTGAACAGGTACGTCAGGTTGTCCACCCGCACGACGAAGAACGCCGCGCTCACCGTCAGAATCCACAGCGAGTAGAGCAGGAGCGTGCTCGTCCCCAGCAGCAGCACGGAGGCCAGCAGCCCCGTCACCGACGGCCACCGTCCCAGCAGCGTGAAGGCGTAGGCGAACAACCCGATTCCCGTCAGCACGTTGAAGGCCCGCCACGGTTGGAAGCGCTGCGTGGACACCAGGAACTGCGCGTCCGCCGGCTTGAGCAACACGAAGTCCAGCGTGCCCTTGCGGATGTGCTCCACCACCCCCGTGAGGCTGGGGTTGATGGCGCCCTCCAGGATGCCCTGCAGCAGCGTGAACCAGCCCACCACCAGCAAGGCCTCGCCGAAGCTCCAGCCCTCAATGTTGGGCCGCTCGCTGTAGACGACGAACAGCGGCGCCAGCGCCGTGAAGGTCCAGAAGAGGGACGTCAGCCCCTCCGTGAAGAAGTCCGCGCGGTACTGCAGGGACAGCAGCCCCGACGCCTTGAGTTGAATGCCCAGCAGCCGCAGATAGCGCTTCACCTTCACTTCAGCCCCCGAACGCCGCGAAGCGCCGCACGCCCTGCTTCCACGTCACCGCCGCCAACACGCCCAGCACCGCCACCCAGGCCCACTGGGCCGCAAGCAGCCGCAGGGACTCCTCCCAGCCGTAGGCCCCCGTCAGCATCTCCACCGGGACGCCAATCTGATAGCGGAAGGGCAACCAGTCGATGATGGTGCGCAGCGTGGGCGGCAGCAGCTCCACCGGGTACATGTAGCCGGAGCACACGAAGAAGAGCACCAGCCACACCTCCAGCACCTTCTGGCTGCTCTCCAGGAAGAAGCACAGCGCGCCAATGGCCACGTTGGCCAGGAAGGCCACGGCCCACCCGCCAATCACCGCCAGCACGACGAAGCCCCACTGCCACGCGTGCTGGGGCACCGCCTTCTGCCCCACCAGCGCCACGCTCAGCAGAATCACCGGCACCGCGACCATCAACCGCATGGGGAAGGCGGCGATGCTCTCCACCGCGTAGGCCCACAGCGGGGAGATGGGACGAAGCAGGCGCATGGCCAGCGTCCCCTGCTTCACCTCCCAGTTGATGAGCCACGCCGCCCACGACGTGGCGAGCTGCCGCACCGCGAAGGTGGCCAGGAAGTAGCTGATGAAGTCCGCCTCGCCGAAGCGGCCCACGGGCGCCTCGCGTGACACCGCCATCCACAGCACCATGTTGACCAGCGGCATGGTGGTGGACAGCACCCAGATGAGCATCTCCGCGCGGTAGGCCACCGCCTCCGCGAACCCCACCCGTAGCAGCGTGGGAAAGGCGCGCAGTGTGGTCCGGGCGCTCATGCGGACACCGGCTCCGACGCCGCCGCCCGGCGCGCCTTCGACTCCGCGAACAGCTCGCTCATCACCTCTTCCAGCGGCGCGTTCTCCACCGTGAGGTCCATCACCGGCAACGTGGACAGCGCGCGGGTGATGGTGGCGTTGACCGCCTCCTGCTGGACCTGGAGCACCGCGGTACCGGGCTCATGCGTCACCACCCGGCCCAGCGGAGACAGGCGCTCGGCGTCCACTTCTGCCGACAGGCGCAGCACCACGCGCTTCTCCGGCCGCACCCGCTGCACCAGCGCGTCCAGGCCGCCGTCGTACGACAGGAGGCCCTTGTCGATGACGATGACGCGGGGGCACAGCGCCGCCACGTCGTCCATGTAGTGGCTGGTGAGGATGAGCGTGGCGCCGTACTTCTCGTTGTACTCCTTGATGAACGTCCGCATGGTGGCCTGCATGGCCACGTCCAGCCCGATGGTCGGCTCGTCCAGGAAGAGCACCCGCGGCTGATGGATGAGCGCCGCGGCCAGCTCGCACTTCATCCGCTCCCCCAGCGACAGCTGACGGGTGGGCTTGCCGATGAGGTCCCCGATTTCCAGGAGCTCAATCAGGTCCGACATCGTCTTCTTGTACTGGGCCTGGGGCACGTCGTAGATGGCGCGGTTGAGTTCGAACGTCTCCGCCGGAGGCAGGTCCCACAGGAGCTGCTGTTTCTGCCCCATGACGAGCATGATTTTCTTGAGGAAGGCCTCCTCCCGCTTCTGCGGGACATGGCCGTCCACCGTCACCTCGCCGTCGGAGGGATAGAGCAGGCCGGAGAGGACCTTGAGCGTCGTCGTCTTCCCGGCGCCATTGGGGCCCAGGAAGCCCACCCGCTCCCCGGGGCGGATGTCGAAGGAAATCCCATCCACGGCCTTCACCGTGGTGTAGCTACGGTGGACGAGCGAGCGGAGGGCCGCCTTCAAGCCCGGCGGGCGCTTATGGACTTTGTAGTGCTTGCGAAGGCCGCGAACGGAAATCATGTGCGACCAGGATTTAACGCGGTCTCCCCCTCCATGGCGATCTCGCCGTTGACGGCTTGGCGGGACGACAATGGTTTGGCAACGGCCGCGGAGGGACGCGGCCCCACAGGTGAAGGCTGGGTTCGATGAGCAACGCATACAGCAAGGACCTGGAGCGATGGATGCCGCGGCTCATCGCCGTCTGGCGCGCGTCACGCGGCCGGGGCGGTGGCGGCGTCCCGGAGACGCGCCTGACGCCCCAGGAGGTGAAGGAGGTGGCCGCGGGTGTCCGCCAGCTCTCCCTGGGCCTCACCCGGGAGCGGCAACTCGCCGGCGCGCGGTACATGGACGACCCGAAGCTCCTGGGCGCCTATCTCCTCTTCTACTGGCCGGTGTCCTATGCGCAGGCCCGGCAGGTGCTCGGCGAGCTGCCGAACCGCCCCCGGCAGGTGCTGGACCTGGGCAGCGGTCCGGGCCCGGTGGCCTTCGCCGCCCTGGACGCGGGCGGGGGCCAGGTCACCGCCGCCGACCGCAGCAAGGCCGCCCTCACCCTGGCGCGGAACCTGGCCGCCGAGGCCGGTGAGGCCCTGGCCACCCGAGACTGGGACCCGACGAAGAAGGGCGCCACGCTGCCCGAAGGCCAGTTCGACCTGATTACGATGGGCCACGTCGTCAACGAGCTGTACGGCACGGGAGACGCGGCCACTGCCCCCCGCGCCGCACTGCTGGAGACGATTCTGGCGAAGGTGAAGCGCGGCGGCAGCCTGCTGGTGATGGAGCCCGCGCTGCGCGAGACGAGCCGCGGCCTGCTGCACGTGCGCGACGCCATGGTGGCCAAGGGCTACGCCGTCCGCGCGCCCTGCATGTACCGCGGCCCCTGCCCCGCCCTGGTGAAGGAGACGGACTGGTGCCACGCCGAGCGCGCCTGGCCCATGCCTCGCGTGGTGGAGGAGCTGGCGCGCGCGGCGAGCCTGCACAAGGAATCGCTGAAGATGAGCTACCTGGTGCTGGCCCCCAAGGACGAGGCGTGGCCGGAGCTGACGCCTGGGCGACTGTTCCGCATCGTCTCCGAGCCCCTGGAGGGCAAGGGCCGGCACCGCTACATCGGCTGTGGCCCCGAGGGCCGCGTGGGCCTGGCGATGCAGGAGCGCCACCGCAACGAGCGCAACGAGCGCTTCCTCAAGCTGAACCGGGGCGACGTCATCTCCGTGACGGAGACGGAGCCCAAGGGTGACGGGCTCGCGCTCGACGAGCGCACCGAGGTGCGGGTGGTGGCTCCCGCGGGCAAGGGCGTGCCGCCCCCGCCTCCGAAGGAGGACGCGCCCTCGAGCCCGGGAACCGGCCCACGCCCGGGCGCGCCCTCCTGAGTGAAGCACCCGGCCCCTGACTCCCCGGGGCCGGAAGACGCATGGCCTGGCTCAGTGCCGGGCCTGGGCATCGCCTCCCGTAAGGACGTCGCACATGTGGCGCAAGGCCTTCACGCCGTCCTTCATGGCGCCCACCGCGCCCTGCGCGAGGACGGTGGACTGCACGCGAACCAGCCGCAGCCGGCGCGGCGCGGGCATGTGAGGCGAAGTCGAAGGACGGATGAGCGAAGCGATGTTCATGGCGTGCTCCGTGGGGTGTGGGAGACAGCCGGCAGTCTCCATGCCGTCCGCGAAGCCCGCGTTGCGGCGCGGTGAACTCGCCGTCACATCGTCCGTGGCATGCCTGACAGAGCGCCCTCCGGGCAGGAAGCCCGCCGCACATTCCAGACCACCTGCCCCCGGCGGACGGAAGGCCCACGGCGGGGCCCCTGTTAGGGTCAGCCGCTCCCACCGCTACGGAAGGCCTGCCCGTGTCCGTGTCCCACCGGCCGCTGCGTTCGCTGTACCCGCCCCTGGAGCCCTACCGCACCGGACGCCTGCGCGTCTCCGGTGGGCATGAGGTGTACTTCGAGGAGAGTGGCAATCCGGAGGGCAAGCCGGTGCTCTTCGTCCACGGGGGGCCCGGCGGAGGAACGGACCCGCGCCAGCGCCGCTTCTTCGACCCGACCGCGTACCGCATCATCCTGTTCGACCAGCGTGGCTGCGGACGCAGCACCCCGCACGCGAGCCTGGAGGAGAACACCACCTGGGACCTGGTGGCCGACATGGAGCGGCTGCGCGAGTTCCTGGACATCTCCCGGTGGCAGCTCTTCGGCGGCTCATGGGGCAGCACCCTGTCCCTGGCCTATGCCCAGACACATCCCGAGCGCGTCTCGGAGCTGGTGCTGCGCGGCATCTTCCTGCTGCGCAAGCAGGAGATTGACTGGTTCTACCAGCGAGGCGCCAGCGCCCTCTTCCCGGATGCCTGGGAGTACTACCTGGAGCCCATCCCCCCCGAGGAGCGCGGGGACCTGCTGGCGGCCTACCACCGCCGGCTGATGGGTTCCGACGTGAGGGCGCAGCAGGAGGCCGCGCGCGCGTGGAGCGTGTGGGAAGGACGCACCAGCTGCCTGTACCCCAACGCGGAGCTGGTGGCGCGCAACAGCGGGGACACCTTCGCGCTCGCCTTCGCCCGCATCGAATGCCACTACTTCGTCAACCGGGGCTTCCTGCGCGGCGACACCCAGTTGCTCGACGACGTGCACCGCATCCGCAACATCCCCGCCGTCATCGTCCAGGGGCGCTATGACGTGGTGTGCCCGCCAGAGAGCGCCTGGGCCCTGCACAAGGCCTGGCCAGAGGCGGAGTTCGTCATGGTGTCCGACGCGGGGCACTCCGCGAACGAGCCGGGCAATACCTCCGCGCTGGTGGAAGCCACGGACCGCTTCCGCGGGCGCTAGCGCCGGCTCACGTCAGCGCCGGAACCGCCGCCGTGTCGCGCTCCGCGTCCACGCGGCGGAAATAGAGGATGACCCACAGGCCCACCAGCGCGGCCACCGTCACCATGGCTTCGCCCGCGAACGCCCCTGCCTGCTTTCCCCACGCCGCGGTGGCCTGCTTCCCCACCACCACCGTCAGCGCGTTGAAGAAGGCGTGGGCGCCCACCGCGAGCCAGTACCACTTCACCTCGTCGCGGATGAAGCGCTGGAGCACCACCACCGACAGCGCGATGTGCACCACCATGGAGCCCAGCCGCTCGTAGGCCCCCAGCAGTGGCATCCACCAGTCCAGCGCGGCGATGGTGGCCTTGGCCTCCACCACCTGCGCCACCTGCTCCGGCTTCAGCGGCAAGGTGGAGGGGTCCAACGCTGACAGTGCGATGACGTTGACGAGCCCCAGCGCCGACAGCCCGCCCACCAGCAGCGCCGACTCCAGGCCACCGTGGCCCACGCCGAAGCCCACCGCGTCGCGCCAACGGCGGAAGTCCTTCAGCGGCTTGCGGAAGGTCCACAGCCGCGCCGTCTCCTCGAAGAGGCCCGCGGTGAGGGACAGCACGACAATCCAGACGCCCAGAAGCACCGAGGACGTCTTCAGCGCGTCGCGCATGAAGTACTGCGCCACCTGCACCAGGGGCAGCCGGGTGAGCAACTGCGACAGCGCGAACGCCGCCGCGCCCCAGCCCACCACCTTCCAGGCCACGCCCAGCCGCCGGCGCGCCCACAGCACCATGCCCACCGGCATCAGCACGTCGAAGGCGATGGCGACCGCGTAACTGGTGACCAGCCTCGTATCCACAGCGTCCACGCGGCCTCTCCCCTCCAGGAAGCACAGGTTCCTGACGCCCAGCATCGAGGACACCAGCGAAGCGCCGCCCGAATCCAGGGGAAAGTGCCGGCCTCCAAGACTTAACGGCTTTGACCCGAAAAACAGGCGGGGCCGCTCTCTGCGGGGTGGAGCCTCCGGGCCCGCCATTCCCCCAGCAGAAAAGGCAGACGCCATGCAGCTTCCAGGACACCTCCACCGGACGGGCCTCGCGGCCCTGGTGGTCCTCACCACCCTGCTCAGCTTCCTGCTCCCCGCGCATGTCCTGGCGGCGGACCGGGGCGCGTGGGCACCCAACATCCCGTACACCGTGGGCGACATCGTCTCCCATGGAGGCAAGGGCTACGACTGCCGCCAGTCGCATCACTCCATCGTCGGCTGGGAGCCCCCCAACACACCGGCACTCTGGCTGGAACGTACGGGGAACCCACCACCGGACACCCAGGCTCCTTCCGCTCCACCTTCGCTCACGTCGACCGCGAAGACGCATGAGAGCGTGTCGCTGTCCTGGGGCGCCGCCACGGACAACGTGGGCGTCACCGGCTACGAGGTCTTCACCAACGGGGGCACGGCCGCGTCCGCGACCACCTCGGGCGCCACCACCGTCACGGTGACGGGCCTGGCCGCGAACACGACCTACTCCTTCACCGCGAAGGCGCGGGATGCCGCGGGCAACCGCTCGGCGGTGAGCAACAGCGTCTCCGCGACGACGGGGACGCCGCCCGCGGGGAACAAAATCATCGTGGGCTACTGGCACAACTTCGACAACGGCTCGACGAACATCCGGCTGCGGGACGTCTCCGCGAAGTACAACGTCATCCAGGTCGCCTTCGCCGAGCCCGTGGGTGGCCCAGGCTCCGGCCGCATGGCCTTCGCGCCGTACAACTCGAGCATCGCGGACTTCAAGGCGGACGTCGCCCTGCTCAAGAGCCAGGGCCGCAAGGTGCTCATCTCCATCGGCGGCGCGAATGGCACCGTCCACCTGGATGACGCCACCACGCGGCAGGACTTCGTCACCAGCATGCAGGCCCTCATCGACACCTACGGCTTCGACGGGTTGGATTTGGACCTGGAGGGCAGCTCGCTGTCTCTCAATGGCGGCGACACCGACTTCCGCAACCCCACCACGCCGCGAATCGTCAACGTCATCCAGGCCACGCGCCAGCTCCTCAACCAGAACGGCCCGGGCTTCATCCTCACCATGGCGCCCGAGACGGCCTACGTCCAAGGCGGCATGGCCGCGTACGGCGGCCCCTGGGGCGCGTACCTGCCGGTCATCCACGCGCTCCGAGACAGACTGACGTACCTGCACGTGCAGCACTACAACACCGGCACCGTCATGGCGCTCGACGGCCGGGCCTACGCGCAGAGCACGCCGGACTTCCACGTGGCCATGGCGGAGATGATGCTCCAGGGGTTCCCCGTCGGCGGCAATCCCCAGGCGATGTTCCCAGCGCTGCGGCCGGACCAGGTGCTCATCGGCCTGCCGTCGTCACCGCAGGCGGCGGGCGGCGGGTACACGACGCCGGCCAACGTGCACAAGGCGCTCGACTATCTGCTCAAGGGCCAGCCCTTCGGCGGAACCTACGTGCTGCGCAATCCCGCCGGCTACCCCGGCTTCAAGGGCCTGATGACCTGGTCCATCAACTGGGACGCGTTCACGAACTTCGAGTTCTCCAACAGCCATCGCGCGTACCTGGACACCTCTCCCTAGAGAGCCCCGGCGCGAGGGTGGCGGTCGCTGGATGACAGCGGCCGCTACCCGCGACAGTGCCCCAGCTCGGCCCGCGCCTCCGCCGTCTCCTGGACATAGGCCGTGCGCCACACGGACAGCTCCTCCCAGGCGCGGCGGGCCTCTCCGCAGGCCTCTTCCACCGCGCCCGTCAACCGAAGCGCCCGCGCGAGCCGGCGGCGCAGCCTGGGAACGCGGGCGGAGACCACCTGCCGGGCCATGAGGTCCGCCAGCGCGGTCCGCAGTGGAGCCAGGGCCTCGGCGGGCTGACCTCGCGCGAGATGGACGTCCCCCAGCAGCAGGAGCGCCTCGATGCGCTCGGACGACGAAGGCCCCAGGTCCCGCTCCATGGCCACGAGCGCCTGGTCCACGTGACGACGGGCCTCGTCCACCTGCCCTAAAAAGAGGAGGGCATCCGCCAGGTAGCGCAGTCCCGAGCCGTCCACCTCCCCCTTGTCGGCCAGGGGCCGCTGGAGCGAGACGCCGCGAGCGTGGAAGCCGCGGGCCTCGTCCGGACGCCCCAGGAGACGCAGCAGCCGGCCCACCTCGTGCGCATCCAGCGCCACCTCCGGGTGGGTGGCGCCATAGGCACGCTCGCGATGCGCCAGGAGGCCTCGGGCATACTCCAGCTCCGGCAAACGCTCGCCCTGCTCGCCCAGCACCCCCAGCCGATTGGACTTCACCCCTATCAACACCGGGCTGTCGGCAGCCACGCTCTTGAGCGCCACGGCCCAGCTCTCCTCCGCGGCCTCCCGCGCCTGGGCCCCATGCCCCCGCTCGAAGTAGACGAGGGCCAGGTTGGACAAGGTCCGGGCCACCGACAGGTTCTCCGCACCCAGCGTCTGGCGAAGGATGCCCAGCGCCCGCTTGAGGACGGCCTCGGCGCTCGATAGCTCCCCCAGGAGGGCCAGCGTGCCCCCCAGGTTCGACAGGGCCCGTCCCGTGTCCCGGTGCGCCAGCCCGTGGTGCTTCTCATGGACGCGCAGCGCTTCCTCCTGCCAACGCTTCGCCTCCAGCAACCGCCCCTGTTGCCGGGCCAGCAATCCCAGCCGGCCGTTCAGCTCCGCGCGCGCGAACGTCTGGCCCCGGGCGCTGGCGGTTTCCAGCGAGGCACGTAGCAGCGACTCGGCCTCCGAGAAGCGGCCCTCCTGCTCCAGGAGCTCCGCCTGCACCTGGTCCAGCAGGGTGTCCAGCTCGGCGTCTCGCAGCGTCTCCGCCAATGCCCGGGCGCGATGGAGGAAGGGCCACGCCTCCTGGGGCCGTCCCATTCCGTACCCATGCAGCCAGGCCTGGAAGTGCAGCACCCGCGCGAGCACGCCCAGATGCCGCCCTGCCTCGGCCGCCAGAGAGCCCTGGACCAGGGACTCGCGCGCGTCCTCGAACGCCCCCGCGTCCTCCTGCAATCGCGAGCAGAGAAGATGCGCCTCGGCTTCCAGCGGCCGATGATGGGTGGCGAGCGCGCGCTCCCGGGCGGCCAGCGCGATTCGCAGCGCCTCGGGGGTATGCCCCGCGAGCCTCTCCGCGTTCGCCCGCGCGAGCTCCGCGCGCACCGCGTCCACCTCCGCACGCGCCTTCGGGTCCTCCGGCGGAGACACGGCCTCCTGCAACGTGCGCACGTCCGCGCACCCGCCCACGCCCCCGAGCGAGGCCCCCAGCCCGAAGCCCCGCTCCACCGTCCGCGCGTCCGCGCCCTGGAGCGCCACCGTCAGCCGCGACAGCTCTCCCAGCCGTTGGTCCAGGCACGTCATCCGCAGCCCCAGCGCCGCTTCCGACTGCTCGCCGAAGACACGCGTCGCCTCGCACGCGGACTGATGCGCGCGCGTCCAGTCCTGCGTCCACTGCTCCAGCGTGGAGGCCACGGCCTGGAACGAGGCCTCGGCCGCGGGGGCTCCCGTCCCCAGGAAGGCCTGACGCGTGGCCTCACGCACGGACGCGTCCCAGATGCCCTCGAGGTGCCGCTCACTGCCCTGGCAGGCTTCGCTCGGCGCCGCCGCGGAAGGCCCCAGCACGAGGAACCCCAGGCCCACCAGTCCTCCCGCGAGCACCGCCGTGGCCGCACTGCGCTTCCAGGCCCCCACCTCCCGCGCGAGGCGGGCTCGCAGCACCTGCATGGACTCGAAGCGCCGCGACGGGTCCACGGAGAGGCCCCGCCGCACCACGGCCTTGAGCCACGAGGGCACGCCCCGCTGCTCCGGACGCACCTCCTGGCGCTGCATGGACGCCAGGAGCTCCTCGCGCGTGGCACCCGCGAAGGGCCGCTGCCCGTTGAGCGCCTCGTAGAGCGCGACGCAGAAGGCGAACTGGTCCGAACGGGCATCCCCCCGCTCTCCGCGAAGCTGCTCCGGCGCGCCGTAGGCGGGGGTCCCCAGGAAGGTCCCCGTGACGGTGAGCGGCGCCTCGCCGGAGTCGATGGCCGAATCCTCCCGAGGAGGCCCCAGTCCCACCGCGGCGTTGGCCAGGCCAAAGTCGGTGATGCGCACCTGACCGTCGCGCGTCAGCAGGACGTTGTCGGGCTTGAAGTCGCGGTGGATGATGCCCAGCGCGTGCGTGGCCGCGAGCCCATCCGCCGCCTGGATGAAGCGCGCCAGGATTTCCCGGCGCGTGCGCGGCTTCTCCGCCAGCCACCGCCGGAGCGTGCCGCCCTCGACGAGCTCCATCACCAGGAAGAGCTGTCCCTGGAACTCGCCCACGTCATGCAGCCGGGCGACATGGGGATGCGACAGGCGGGCCATCGTGCGGGCCTCGCGCTCCAATCGCTGACGCGCCTGGGCCAGCGAGTCCTCCCCGAGCCTCGCGAGGTTCAGCAGCTTGAGCGCCACCTTGCGGTCCAGCTCCGGGTCATAGGCGGCATGGACGCGCCCCATGCCACCTTCGCCGAGCAGCCCGAGCACCACGTACCGTCCCACCCGCGCACCGGAGACGAGCAGCCCCGTGTCGACCAACGGGGGAGGATTCTCCAGCCCCCCCAGCGCGGCGAGCACGCTCCGGCACTCCGAGCAGCCGGAGACATGCTGGCGCACCGTCGTCATGCCATCCGGGTCCAACGCGCCGTTCGCAAACCCCGACAGTGCGTTCTCATCCGGGCAGCTCATTCGCGCCCCTCCAGCAGGCCCGAGAGGCTCAAGTCCAGCCGCCCATGGATGGCGCGCATCACGCTGTCCACTTCCGGCTCGGGCAACGACAGGCGTTCAGCGAGCGCGCGCCGCGTCCGTTTCTCCAGCAGCGACTGCACCGCGGTGAGCCGGCGTGACAGGGTGGACTTGTGCAGGTCGAACAGGGCGCCCATGCGCTCCAGGGAGAGGCGCTCGACGAAGTGCAGCCGCAGCAACTCCCGGTCCTCATCGTCCAGCGAGGCCACCGCCCGGACGAAGGCCGCACGCACATGCCCCCGGGCCTCCTCCCGCACGAAGCCCAGCTCCAGGCCGCCCGGCGCGGGGTGTGCGGCGAGCACCTCGGCCTCGACGTGGGACTCTTCTCCCAGCGCCTTGCGCATCCGCAGCGCGAGCCGCGTCGCGGAGATGCTCACCCAGTGCAGCAGCGGGCCCGCGCCCGCGTACCCGAGCAACCGGGACGGAGCCTCCGCGCGAGGCATCAGGAGGTTGGCCCGGAGCGCTTGCAACACCTCGTCCGTGAACACCGGCGAGGGGTGGATGCGCGACAGGGGAACGCGCAGCTTGAGGAGGACCTCCTGCTCCAGGAGCGCACGGGCCGCTGGCAGTCCCTGTGCGCAGGAGAGCGCGAGCGCGACGTCCCTGGCATGCAGTCGCTCCAGCGCGAGCACCGGGTCCACCGCTCGCGACAGCAGCGCCCCCAGGTGTTGGGCGAAGGCCTTGGACTCGGGCGCGGCGGCGTGGAGGGCCGTGGCCAGGGAGACGGCGCGGTCCACGGCCTCCCTGGCACTCGGCGCCGCACGGAGGCGAGCGGAGGACGGCTCGCCGGCGGACTGCAACACCCACTCGAAGAACTCCGCGTTCGCCCCATGCATCCCAAGCGCTCCTGACATCACGCTGACGATACATCAAGCCCACGATTCAACGAGACCAGGGCCCGGAGTCACCGGGTGCTCAAACCTTCCGCGCGCTCAGGGCCTCGGCCAGCTCCGCGTAGAGGTGGATGGCGCTGCGGATGGACTTCTCCCAGTCGCCCAGGTGCAGGCTTTCATTCTCCGAATGGGCATAGGTGTACGGGTCCTCCACGCCGATGAGCAGCGCGGGCACGCCGCCCAGCTCCTTCGCGAAGGGCTCCACGAAGGGAATGGAGGCGCCGCAGCCAATGGCGACCGCCTTCGTGCCGTAGCCCTTCTCCAGCGCGCGGAAGGCCGCCTGGAACGCGGGATGAGACGGGTCCGTGTACCACCAGCCGGACGCGCCCTCCGTGTCGAAGTGGACCTCCAACCCCCACGGGCACACCTTGCGCAGGTGCTCCTTCAGGCGCTGCTCCACGTCGCGCGCCTCCAGGTCCGGGACGATGCGGATGCCCACCCGCGCCCAGGCCGAATCACAGATGATGTTGCGCGCGTCCTTGCGGCTGCTGGCCTGGATGGCATTGATGGCGATGCTCGGCTGACGCCAGTTCATCTCCCACGGATGCGCCCCGCCTCCCAGCACCTGCGCGCCCGGCAGCAGGCCCGACTGCGCGCGGAAGTGCGCCTCGTCTCCGGGCAGGGACTGGATGCTCTGGCGCTCCGCGTCCGTCAGCGGCTTCACGCGCTCACGGATGCCTTCAATGGCGATGGAGCCATCCTCGTGCGTCAGCGTGGCCAGCATGCGGCACAGCGCCATGACGGGGTCCGGCACCGGCCCGCCCCACATGCCCGAGTGCACCGCCTGCCGCAGCGCCCGCACCTCCACGTCCACCGTGACGAGCCCGCGCAGCGCGGTGGTGATGGACGGCAGGCCGGTGTCGAAGTTGGACGTGTCGGTGAGGACGATGGCGTCCGCCTTCAGGAGCGCCGCGTGCTCCTGGAGGAAGGCGCCCAGGAAGTTGCTGCCAATCTCCTCCTCGCCCTCGATGATGACCTTCACGTTGAGCGGCAACGCGCCCGCGCCCTTCAGCCACGACTCCACCGCGGACGTGTGCACGACGATGCCCGCCTTGTCGTCCGCCGAGCCGCGGCCGTACAGCCGGCCGTCGCGCTCCACCGGCTCGAACGGAGGGCTCTTCCACGCGGCCTCGTCGCCCGCGGGCTGCACGTCATGGTGCGCGTAGAGCAGCAGCGTGGGCTTGCCCGGCGCCTTGAGCACATCGCCATAGACGTAGGGGTGCGTGCCCTCGATTTCGAGTAGCTGAACGTTTTCAAAACCACGGTCTTTCAACAGCCGTGCAGTCGCTTCCGCGCTGCGTCGTACCTGCGTCGCATCGAAGCCAGGAAATGAGACACTGGGAATCCGGACGAGGGACTTGAGGTCCTCCAGGTACGTCTGCTTCTTCGACTCGAAGTGTGAGAGAGCGTTGTCGGTGGACATGCTCACCCCTTAACCCAAAAAGGCGGGCAGGCGTGCCATGTCCCCGCGCGGATGTTGCGCGGTCCAAGTATCATCCAGGGCCATGTCCGACACCCCGACCCTGCTGCTCGTCGATGACGACAGTTTCGTGCGCCGTATCCTCAAGGACGTCATCGCCGACACGGGCATCGAGCTGCGGCTGCTCGAGGCCGCGGACGGCGAGGAAGGCCTGGCCGTGGCCGCGCGGGAGAAGCCCGCGGTGATGTTCCTGGACCTGTTCATGCCGAAGAAGAGTGGACTGGAGGTCCTGGGCGCCATCAAGACGGTGTCGCCCACCACGCGTGTGTTGGTCATCAGCAGCATGGACGCGGAGCCCGTCGTGGAGCAGGCCATGGCGGCAGGCGCCGTGGGCTTCGTGGGCAAGCCCTTCCATCCGCTCGAGATCGCCTCGGCAGTGCGCCAGGCGCTGGCTCACTGACCCCAGGGGTGTCTGCGTGTCGTCTTCTGCTGTCGGTTACTGGGTCGCGGACAATCTCGGACGTGTGCTGGGGCCCCTGGCGCTCCAGGCCCTCCGGGAACTGATTTCCTCCGGACGCTTGAAGGCCGCGGTGCGCGCCTCGCGGGATGGGACGAACTGGGTCGCCCTGCCGGAGCTGCCCGAGCTGAGCGACTTGTTCGCCAGCGCGCGGCCCTCGCCCTCCCTGGAGCTGCAGCAAGCCGAGCGCCTGCGCGCGCAGATGCGCGCCATGCAGAGCCTGCCGGCCCACGAAGTCTTCGGCCTCAAGCCCACCGCCAACCTGGACGAGCTGCGTCTGGCCTACTTCCGCATGGCCAAGCGCTTCACGCCGGACCACGTATCCCCGGACACGCACCCGGAGCTGAAGAAGGTGTCGGCGGAGATCTTCGACTTCCTGTCGCGCCGCATGCGCGACGCGGAGGCCACCTGGACGCAGGCGGCGCAGGCCCCCCGCCCTCCGCCGCCCGTCGTGCCGGCCGCGCCGCCCCGGCCCCCGCCGGTGGTGCACGCGGCCCCCGCGGCGGTGCGCGCGCCCGTCGTGTCCGCCGCGCCCCCGCCGCGCCCCGTGCAGGCCGCGCCGGTGATGGCGCGGGCACCCATTGCCCCGCCGCCGCCCGCTCCGCCGCCGTCCGCGCCTCCACCGCCCGCCCCGGCCATGCGCCGGGCCGCGGCGGCGCCCACCTATTCCAGCGCGGAGTTCGTCGGCCTGGAGCGGCGTTCGGACGACCGCATCCACGCGGACGTGAAGGTGACGCTGCAGAACGCGGGCATCTTCACCGACCACCGCATCATCAACCTGTCATCGGGCGGACTGTTCATCGCCACGGACAAGCCGCTGCGGCTGGGGACGCTGGTGGAGCTCACCTTGCGCTTCGATGAGCCGTCCCGGGTGCTGACGCTCCGCAGCTCCGTCATCTGGGAGAACTCGCTGGAGGACGGAAAGAACCCGCGCGGCTACGGGTTGCGTCTGAGCCACCTTCGCCCGGAGGAGAAGGAATTCGTTCAGAAGTATCTGGCTCGCGCAAAGGACCTGAAAAAGAAGCCCTGAGGCCAGGCGCTACAGCATCTGTCCCAGGAAGACGGCGCCCGTCATCACGAAGGCCGCCATCACGGCCATGACAGCCTTCAGCTCCAGGTCATCGCGGTCCATCAGGTTCATGAAGTTCATCGTCGTGCCCTCCGAGTGTTGCCCCTCGCCCTTCCATACGGGGTGCGGGAAAACCCATTGCGTCCGCCGCCGCCGGCTCCGCTGAAGTTCCCTTGCGGACGGGGCGGTGGACCCAGAGGATGACCGCCGTGTCCACCGCCTCCGCCGAATACCGGCTGCTCGAAGCGATGCCCCTCCCCACCGCCCTCATCCGCGGTGAGCAGGTGCTACGGGTCAACGCGGCGCTCGCTACCCTGCTGGGCGTTCCGGCGGCGGAGCTGGAAGCCCTGTCACTCTCCGAAAGCATCCGCCGCTTCGTCCCCGCGGAGCGCGGCTGGGTGGAGCCGCTGTACGAATCCCTCGTCCGGGGTGGGCCGCTGCCCGAAGGGCCCGTGTGGGTGCGCGTGCAGCCGGCGAGGGGCCCCCAGCGCACGCTGGCCCTGAGGCATGCGCCCGGAGCGCACCCGGACGAGCTGGTGGTGGTGCTGCTGGAGGCGGAAGCGGAGGACTCCGTGCGGCGCCTCTCGGAGGCGTTGGTGGCGGCCGCCGCGACGATGCTGCGCTGCCGCGACGAGCGGTCGGTGCTGGAGACGGCCGTGGACGCCATCTACCGCCAGGGCTTCTCCGTGTCCGTCATCCACGTGGACGGCGACGCCTTCCGGTACGGGCCCCTGCGGCAGAACCCCTTCATCGTCGCCGAGGCCGAGCAGCTCTACGGCATGCCCCTGGCGGACGTGCGCATTCCGAATGCCGCGCTGCCGCACTTCCTGGAGGTGCTCGAGCGGCGCAAGGCGGCCTTCCACCACGACATGCTTGGCGTGGCGCGCTTCCCGTCTTCCACCCACGGGGGGAGCCCCGTGTGCCAGCTGCATCCGCCAGACATGCGCGGGCTGGACGCGCCCATCCTCGTGGACGGGCATCCGTTCGGCGTGCTCTCCGTGCAGGGTCCCGCCCTCACCCCCGCGGGCGCCAGCACCCTGGAGCTGTTCGCGCAGCTGGTGGGCGGCGCGCTGGAGAACGTGCGCCATCACCAGACGTCCGCGGTGCGGCTGGAGGAGGTGTCCCGGCTCCAGGACGAGCTGGTGGCGCGCGAGCGGCTGGAGGTGCTGGGCGAGGCCGCGGGCGTCGTGGCCCACGAGGTGCGCAATCCCCTGGGCGCCATCCTCAACGCCGTGGCGGTGCTGCGCCGCGAGGCCCACCTGGGGCCCACGGGCCAGGCCGCGGTGGGCATGCTGGAGGAGGAGGCCATCCGGCTGGAGGACATCGTCCGGGACCTGCTGGACGTGGTGCGCCCGTTGGAGCCGCGCCCCCGCCCCGTGCAGTTGGGCGAGCTGGTGCGCCGCGCGCTGGGGCAGATGCATGGCCCGCCGGACGCCCCCACGCTGCGCTTCAACGTGGACGAGGCCGCGGAGACGCCTCCACTCGAAGGTGACGAGACGCTGCTCCAGCTGGCGGTGACGCACCTGGTGCGCAACGCCGTGCAGGCCTCACCCGCGGGCGGCAAGGTGCGCATGACGGTGGAGCCCGCGGACGGCGGCGTGCGCCTGGTGGTGGAGGACGAAGGGCCCGGCATTCCCGACGTGGACCCGCAGCGCGTCTTCCAGCCCTTCTTCCTCACCCGCGCCAATGGACGGGGGCTGGGGCTGGCCATTGTCCGGCGCGTGGTGCTGGCACACGAGGGCAGCGTGCGCGCCAGCAGCCGGCCTCGCGGCGGTGCTCGCTTCGAGCTGTGGCTGCCGCGAGCGCCTAGCCGTATGTCTCCCGTTTGATGCGCTTGTCCTCGATGCCCAGCGCGTGGAGGTGGCCCAGCACCGTCTCCATGAAACGCGGCGTGGAGGGCGTGCGCGTCTCCAGCGCCTTGCGCCGGTCCCACGGCGTAATCGCCGGGCCGCAGGCGTACACCAGGCACGTGTCCCGGTCCTGAATCAGCTCCTCCAGCAGGGACTGGTGGATGCGGCCCTTCCGCACGGCGGCGCCGAAGCGCGACTCGTCCGTCTCACGGGTGAGCGTGTGCACCACGCGCACGCGGTCCGGGTGCTGGCGCTCCAGGGCGGCCAGCTCTTCGCCGTACAGCACGTCCCCCCACGTCTTGTTGGAGAAGAGGAAGGTGTGGCGCAGCTTCAGCCCCCGGTGGAGCGCGTCCTTGAGGATGGCGAAGTTGGGCACCGCGCCGGAACCGGCCACCAGGTGGACGACGTGCCCGGTGCGCTCCTCCACGTCCTCCGGCAGCACGTAGGGCCCCATGAAGGCCATCACCTTCATCCGCGCGCCGGTGAGCCGGCCATGCACGAGGTAGGGCGACAAGAGCGGCGGATAGCGGGTGAGGCCGGGGATGAACTCCTCGTCCTTCACGGTGATGGCCACCAGCGGCTCGTGCGGCGCGGAGGCGAGCGAGTAGGAACGCTGCGGCTCCTTCCGCCCCTTCTGCTCCTGGAGGTAGGCCGACAGGCGGCCCACTGCAGGGAACTGGTGCGGGTCGATGTTGAGGAACTGCCCGGCCTTGTAATCCAGCGGGACTCCGCCGAAATCCAGGAACAGCGTCGCCGTGTCGTGCGTGTCCATCCGCACGTGGTCGACGGTGACCTCGTATTCCACGGGCTTCCTGGCGCGCGACGCGCGGGCTTCGACCAGACTCATGCGCCCTCCCATAGCCAACCCGCATGGAGGGTGGGAAGAGGGGAAGGAAAAACCGTCCCGCCCCCCAGTCCCACATGAGCGTTGGCTGTACGACGGCCCGCCCGGCAGGCGAGGCGCCGGGACAGGAGGGGTGCTGACGCGCGACACTTGCCGGAACTACATCTGCGGGTGGAGCGTTGAGGGCCTGGGACGACTGCCCCCCTGAGCTAGAGGCGACCGATACGTGCTGCGCATTCTCTTCTTCCTGATGTCGAAGCTGCCAGAAGGCGCCCGCCAGCAGGTGGTCCGCGCCCTGATGGACGGCGTCTGGGACACCCTGGCGAACGAGAAGGTCCTGGGGCGGGAGAACATCCCGGACCAACCCTGCCTCTTTCTCTGCAACCACCTGTCCAACGCGGACGGCTTCACGCTGGACCGGGCCTTCCGGCCGCGCAAGGTCGTCTTCCTGGCCGGAGTGAAGCTGAAGAGCACGGTGATGACGCGCCTGGCGGCGGAGACGATGGAGACCATCGCCATCAAGCCCAACTCGCCCGACATCGAGGCGATGCGGCGGGCGCTGGAGACCATCAAGGCCGGCAAGTCGGTGCTCATCTTCCCGGAAGGCGCGCGCAGCCGCACGGGCACCCTCACCCAGGCGAAGAAGGGACTGTCGCTGATTGCGAAGCGCGCGGGCGTGCCCGTGGTGCCAGTGGCGTTGCAGGGCACGGAGAAGCTGATGCCCATCAACGACTCGGACATGGGCGGCGAGCGGCTCTTCAACGCCGACGTCTTCGTGCGCTTCGGCCCGCCCTTCCGCGTGGAGGCGCTGGAGGCCGAGGTAGCGGGCGCCGAGGACCCGCGCCAGGCCCTGGTGGATGCGATGATGCGCCGGGTGGCGGAGCTGCTGCCGCCCGAGTACCGCGGCTTCTACGCGGCTCCCCCCGCTCCCGCGGCTCCGGCCCCGGACTGGGAGCGGCCTTCCGCCCCCGCGCCCTGAATGAAGCATTGCGGCGCGCGCCGGGACGCGGACAATGGACGCTCCCGTGACACGCGCCCGCACCGACGAACAGCTCTTTGTCTCCACCCTCCCCGGCCTGGAGCCCGCCCTGGAGGCAGAAGCCTCCGCGCTGGGCTGGAAGCCCCGCCGCGTGGACGGCGGCGTGGAGCTGGAGGGCCCGGCCGGCCTGCACCAGGACGCCAACCTGCGCCTTCGCTGCGCCAGCCGGGTGCTGCTGCGCGTGGGCCACTTCCGCGCGGGAGACTCCGACACCCTTTCCGACCGGCTGGCCGAGTTGGACCTGTCTCACGTCTGGGATGGCCGCTCGCCACCGAAGCTGTCGGTGAGCCTGAACCGCTCCCGCGTGCCAGGACCCGACGTGGTGTTCTCCGCGGCGGCGTATGCGTGGAACGTGCCCTCGGTGGAGCGCGCGGGGCCGCTCGATGAAGAGGGCGGAGGCCCCGGCCTGACGTTGCTGGTGCGGGTGGATGGCGACGCGTTCACCGTGAGCGCCGACACCAGCGGGGATGCGCTGCACCGCCGGGGCTACCGCCAGGAGGTGAGCCGCGCGCCCCTGCGCGAGACGCTGGCGGCGGGCATCCTCCGGCTGGCGGGCTACGACGGCACGCAACCCCTGGTGGACCCGATGTGCGGCTCGGGCACCTTCCTGGTGGAGGCCGCGTGGATGGCCATGCGCCGGGCGCCAGGACTGCTGCGCGCCTTTGCCTTTGAATCCTTCCCCTCCTTCGATGCTCAGACCTGGGCTGGGCGCAAGGCGCGCGCGGAGGCGGACGCCCTGCCCGTGCCAGGGGCGGCGATTCATGGCTACGACATCAACGCGGGCTCGCTGGGGACGGCGCGGCGCAATGCCCGGCGCGCGGGGGTGACGCTCACGCTGGAGCGGCAGGACGCGCGGACGCTGAAGGCGCCCGTGGAAGGCCCGGGGTTGGTGGTGGTGAATCCGCCCTATGGCAAGCGCGTGGGCGAAGCCGAAGACCTGCCCGCGCTGTACCGGGCGCTGGGGAACACGCTGCGCCAGGGCTTCGCGGGGTGGCGCGCGGCGGTCATCCTTCCGGATGAGGCGCCGCTGATGAAGGCGCTGGGACTGGCGGGGGCGACGAGCCTTCCAGTGCGAAACGGCGGGCTGCGGTGCCGGCTGCTGCTGTCAGGACCGGGGGTGACGTGAGGCCCCGGCCGCCGCGGCGTGAGGGATGCGAGCCCCGAGCCGCTGCTGCATCGGCGCGAGCGGCACGAGGCTCGGAGCCGCTGCCACCTCGGAACGAGGTGCGCTGACCTGAACGCGCGGCCCCCTGGCCTCCAGGAAGAGGCCAGGCCACAGGGCCCCGGCAAATACGCCACCGTGAGCGGCGAGGCACCCGAACCGGCAACAACCTGGACTGGTACCTGGAACGACGCGGCGGGAACTCGGACCACACCTTCATCATCACCCAAGGACTGGCTCCGGATGCCATCACGGCGAAGTACGGCGCGCCCCGGGACGTGCTCCACTGCGATGCGTTCGAGGTCTTCCTCCACGGCAAGGACCTGGATGCGCCGATGCGCGCCGGCTTCGCGGCCGAGACAGCCGAGCGAGACGGCACCCGCGCCGGCCCCCCCATGAAGACGGCCGTCCGGATGCGCCGTGCCGCCGTGCCGTGGTAACGCGGGCATGTGGAAACCTGGTTCACGCCCTTCGAGCCGAAGCCCCTCGCGGACGAACTCCCCGGGCAATTCCCAAACCCCTTCGACGAGGGCGCGCCCCACGCGCTGGCGCGCCGGGCGGCGGAATGGCTCCAGGGGGAACTCCGGGAAGGCCATCTCGCGCCTGGACTTGCGGCCTCGTGCCTCGACACGTCCGAGGGTGGAAAGATGTTCGGCATCCTCGTGGTCCAGGCGCCTGACGGACGTGTCGGATTCCTCCGCGCCTTCTCGGGCATGCTTGCTGGCCGATGGGACCTCCCCGGATTCGTGCCTCCCCTCTTCGCCCGTGACGAGCGCGAGCGACTGGAACCCGCGGGCGACGCCCTGGTGAAGCGCCTGATGGCCCGTGAGGCGTCCTTCCGCCAGTCCCCCGAGCGTGCCGCCGTCCTGACCGCGCACGACGCGCTGCAAGCACGCCAGACCGAGGCCCGCGCGGCGCTGCGCGCTACACACGACGCTCGGAAGAAGCAGCGCCATGCGAGGCGCACGGACGTCATGGCCTCTGACTCGCTGAGTGAGGAGGCGAAGCGAGCGGCACTGCATGCGCTCGACCAGGAAAGCCGGGGGGACAAGGCGGAATTGCGGAGACTGGAGGCGGAACACGACGAGGCGCAGCGGGCGCTCGCGCCCCAGCGGGCCCGCATGGAGCGGCGGCTTCGCGCCATGGCGCGACTGCGGCGCATCGTCTGCCGTGCGCTGATGAAGCGCCTGCACGACACCTACGTGGTGCCCAATGCACGAGGAGAACACCGTCACCTGCGCGGCCTCTACGCCAGAGGCGAGCCCCCATCGGGCGCGGCGGACTGCGCCGGGCCCAAGCTCCTGGCACATGCCCTCAGCCAGGGCTTCCGTCCGCTCGCGCTCGCCGAGTTCTGGTGGGGTGCTCCTCCTCCCGCGGGAGGCCGGGCCGCCGGCGCGTACTACCCCGCTTGCAAGGACAAGTGCGGGCCGCTGCTGCCGTACATGCTGGACGGTCTCCCTGTCTCCGCGCCCCGGCCCTTCGCGGTGCCCGTGCTGCCGTCACGAGGGCTGGACATCGTCTTCGAGGACGAATGGCTCGTGGTGGTGGACAAGCCGGAGGGCCTGCTCTCCGTGCCCGCGAAGGACGTCTCGGTGGAGGACTCCGTGCTGGCCCGGCTGCGCGCGCGATCTCCGGAAGCGACGGGGACGATGCCCGCGCACCGGCTCGACCTGGACACGTCGGGGCTGCTCGTCGCGGCGAAGGACGCGCGCACCTACGCGGCCTTGCAACGCCAGTTCGCCGGGCGCGAGGTGCACAAGCGCTACGTCGCATGGGTCGAAGGAAACGTCCGGGGCGAGCGCGGCACCATCGACTTTCCCATGCGCGTGGACCTGGACGACCGGCCCCGGCAGATTCATGACCCCGTGCACGGCAAGCCCGCGGTGACGGAGTGGCACGTGCTTGAACGCAGCCACGGCCGCACGAAGGTGGCCCTCTTTCCGCTCACCGGGAGGACGCACCAGTTGCGCGTTCACGCGGCCCATCCGCTCGGCCTTGGCGCGCCCATCGTTGGCGACCGCCTCTATGGCCACCCGGGTCCCCGATTGCATCTGCATGCGGAGGCCCTGTCGTTCCAGCACCCTGTCACGGGACAGCGCATCACGCTGGAGCGGCCGGCGCCCTTCTGACCTCGCGTATCTCGACCGCCAGCCTGCGCCGCACGAGGGCGCCGCGACGCCCGGAGCACCATCGACGCGGGCCCTGGGTGAGAGGTCCCGACCTCGCTGTTCGAACGCGACGCCCCCTCTGCGCATCCACCGTTCCCGGGCACGCGGAGCAGAGCCCCTCCCTGGGGACGCCCCCCTCAAAGGCGGTGACTTCAATGAGGCGTGCGTCCCTGTCACTGCCCCGGTGGGGCCCCCGCTATCAGCGCGAAGACCAGCACCTGGCAACCGCAGCAGGCACGGCATGCGTCCTGACCAGCGCCGCGACAAGCCGCGTCGCCATTACAAGCGCCGCTTTCGGCGTGAGCCCCGCTCCGAGAAGCCACAACTGGCGCTGTATGGGGCCTGACCAGCGAGGTGCCAGGCCGCATCGCTATTACAGGCGCCCGCATTCATCCCGGGCCGCGCACCTGGACACCACAGGTGGCGATGTGCGGGGCCTGGCGCCGCGACAGGCCGCATCGCCATTGCAGGCCGTGAGACAGGCCACGCGGTCCGGCCCACAGAACGAGGGACACGCCTCGAGCGGCCTCGATGCCGCGCGCTCCGCGGACGCGGAGGCGACACAGAGAGGGTCGCCTCCCATGGCCGCATCCACGGCCTCACGCTGCGAGGTCAGGGTGACACCCGCAACCGCCAGGAACAGCAACGCGACAGACACGCCCTTCCTGTTGCGCATGGGAGCCTCTTCCGGCTTGGCACCGCGAACACGCGCCCCGCCCGTCCAGGCGCGAGGCGCGCGCATGACGATGCCAAGCCCCTCA
The DNA here is from genome assembly GCF_026810205.1 of Myxococcus sp. NMCA1. Lineage (NCBI taxonomy): Bacteria > Pseudomonadati > Myxococcota > Myxococcia > Myxococcales > Myxococcaceae > Myxococcus > Myxococcus sp. NMCA1. The sequence goes on from NZ_CP113950.1 coordinate 7,652,249, forward strand.
TGCGCTGCCAATCCAGGCCGGGCGTACGCCCGCGACGCAGGGCGGCTCACGCCTCTGAAGTGGAAGAAGACACCTCCGGCGCGGAGGCATCTTCGGAGGCATCCGGCTCCGGCGCGGAGACAGTCTCCACCACGGCCGACACCGCCGGCTTCACGCCCAGCTCACGCGTCAGCTTGGGATTCACCCCGGTCTCCGCCAACAACCGCTCCAGCTGCATGCGCGCGCGCCGGTTCTCCCGGTGTACGCGGCGCCCCAGAATCAGCTCGTTCTTCAGCGAGTGCTCCCAGCCCGTCAGCTCCGTCACCGTCACCTGGTAGCCGAAAGCCTCCAGCGTCAGCGCGCGGATGACGTTCGTCAGGTGCGAGCCGAACTCGCGCCGGTGCCACGCATGCGCGTACAGCAGCGACATGCTACCGCTGCTGGCCACGACGGGGCGCTTCTCCTTGAGCTGCGCGGACACCTCCGCCTGGCAGCACGGCACCACCGCCACGTGGTCCGCGCCATGGCGGATGGCCGCGACGAGCGCATCATCCGTGGCCGTGTCACACGCGTGCAGCGCCATCAGCAGATGGATGCGCTCCGGGTACTGCGCCGTATCGATGTGCGCCGTCTGGAACTGCATCCGCGTGAAGCCCAGCCGTTGAGCGCGGCCCTGGGCCCGCTCCGTCAGGTCCGGCCGGCCTTCGATGGACAGCAGCGTGCCGCTGGCGGCGCCCTTGAGGAACAGCTCGTAGAGGACGAAGCCCAGGTAGGCGTTGCCACTGCCCGCGTCCACCATCACCGCGTTCGGGTGGCGCGCCTGGACATCCTCCACGGCGGGACGCAGCAGGCCCATCAGGTGGTTCACCTGCTTGAGCTTGCGCAGCGCGTCCGCGTTGAGGTGCCCCTCGCGCGTGAGCAGGTGCAGCTCGCGCAGCAGCGCGGGGGACTGGTCCGGCAGCAGCTCCCGCCGGACCTGCGAGGCTTTGACGTTGCGCCTCAGACGGACACCACCTCGAGGACCTCGGGAATCATTTCCCGCAGGCGACCCTCGATGCCCATCTTCAGCGTCGCCGTGGACGACGGGCATCCCGCGCACGAGCCCTTCATGTGCAGGTAGACGATGCCGTCCTCGAAGCGGTCCAGGGTGATGTCACCACCGTCCATGGCCACCGCCGGGCGGATTTCGCTGTCCAGGATGTCCTGGATGCGCCCTTCCACCGTGCCACCACCGGCCTGTCCCGCCGCCTCGCGGGCCGCCGCCAGCGCCGCCTCGTCCACCACCGGCTCATTCGCCGTCAGGTGGGTGTCCAGCGTGGACATGACCTCGTCATTGAGTTCGTCCCACTCGCCCTCTTCCCCCTTCGTCACCGTCACGAAGTTGGTGCCAATCATCACCGCCGTGACGCCGCGCACGTCCATCAGCTTGCGCGCCAGCGGGGACTTCGCCTGGGCCTCCTCGGGGTTCGTGAAGTTCACCGCCCCGCCCGCCAACAACCGCCGGTCCACCACGTACTTCAGCGTGCTGGGGTTTGGGGTCCACTCGAGCTGGATGTTCACCGACATTCAAATCTCCTTGGACGACTCCTCTAAGGCGCTCGCGGCCCCATAGCAACCCGGCTCGCGGGCTGGCAATCGCCCCTCGCCCCCCCTTCGCTCCGGCACCAACCGGTAATCCCAGAAAAATATGAACTCGCAGTGGATTTTGCGTAGACTGGGGGCATGCCCCCGCCACCGCCCCGCGTGCCCGCCAGCGTGTTCGAGGGGTTGTTCGTGCGGGGTCTCCAGGCCGAGGGCCGGCTGGCCCAGGAACTGGAGGCGCTGGGGTACGACAGCCGAAAGCCGGAGTTGGACTACCCCATTTCTCTCTGGCAGCGGGCAGTGGCCCTGGCACGGCGGGAGCGCTACTCGGAGCTCGGTGACGAGGACGCCTACCGGCAGCTGGGCCGCCAGGGCGTCTTCGGCTTCGCGCAGACGCTGGTAGGCCGCGTGGCCGCAGTGGCCCTGCCCATGATTGGGCCTGCGCGGGCTCTGGAGCGGGTGCCTCGCTACCTGGCGATGATGGGCCGCTCGGATGTGGACGTCTCGATGTCCTCCGAAGGCGAGCGCGGCCGCCGCCTCTCCCTGTCGGACCGCTACAACCGGCCCGAGCTGATGGCGGGGGGCCTGGAGGGAATGTTGGAGATGGCCAACGCCCGGCCTCGAATCTCCGTGGAGGAGCGCAGCAGCGGGGGGTACCGTCTGTTCGTGCGCTGGTAGCCCGCCAGCCCCACCCTGGAGCCCCGCGTGTCCTACCCGCCCAGACTCGCCCATCTCGCCACCCGCGCCGTGGTGGTGGCGAAGCTCGTCCCCACCTACGCGCAGGCCCACCACATCGACGAGGAAGAAGCAGCGCAGCGGCTGTCCAGCGCGCTCTCCGGACGGATGCTGCCCACGCTGCTGGATGTCGCGTGGACCGCCATGCGCGGCAAGGCGAAGCGGCTCACCGACGACGGGCTGGTGGAGAAGGTGGCCGCCACCTTGAGTGAGCGGCCCCTGCGGCCGGGACGCATCGCCCCCGTGGGTCCGGCGCTCAGCGCGTTCTTCATCCTGGTGGACCTGGAGGTGGGCACCGCGGGTGACGCCGCGCGGCGGGTCATGGAATCGGACGAGGGACGCCGCCGGGGGGAGGAAGGACTGGCGGAAGCCGGACGCTTCCTCGCCGCGGAGCTGACTCGCGGGAAGTAGCGCCCGGACAGTCGTGGCAGCAGCGGGTACGCATCGTTATAGGCTCGCCCTGGCCCAGGCTCCGACGATGTCGACACCGCTCCCCACCACGCTGCGCATCCTGCGCTCCCTCACCGACGTCCCCCGTGCCACGTGGGATGCGCTGGTGGACGCCCGGGCCACGCCGTTCCTGGAGTGGACCTTCCTCACCACGCTGGAGGAGAGCGGCTGCGCGGTGCCGGCGCGGGGCTGGCACCCCCGGCACCTGACGCTCTGGCGCGGCTCGCGTCTGGTGGCCGCCGCGCCCGCCTATCTCAAGGACGACAGCGACGGGGAGTTCGTCTTCGACAGCCCCTGGGCCACCGCCGCCGAGCGCGCGGGCCTGCGCTACTACCCGAAGCTCGTGCTCGCCGTCCCCTTCACCCCCGCCACGGGGCGCCGCGTGCTGGTGGCCCCGGGCGAGGACCGCGCCGCGCGCGAGGCGGAGCTGTACGCCGCCGCCCAGGAGTTCGCCCGGGCCGAGCGCCTGTCCGGCATCCACGTCCTCTTCTCCACCGAGGAGGAGCTGCCCGTCCTGGAGGCCCAGGGCTTCGCCGTGCGGCTGGGCGTGCAGTATCACTGGCGCAACCAGGGCTACCGGACGCTGGAGGACTTCCTCGCCCGCTTCCACGCCAAGCGCCGCAACCAGCTCCGCCGGGAGCTGCGCGCCCTGACCGAGCGCGGCATCGAGGTCCGCACCCTGCGCGGGGACGCGCTGGCGGACGTGGACGCGGACACCGTCTACCGCCTGTACGCCACCACGGTGGACAAGTACCCGTGGGGCCAGCGCTTCCTCACCCCGGACTTCTTCGCTCGCGTGCTCGCCCGCTTCCAGCACCGCTGCGAGTGGGTGGAGGCCCGCCGGGAAGGCCGACTGGTGGCCGGTGCGTTCAACTTCACCGGTGCCAACGTTCTGTATGGCCGTTACTGGGGCTGCTTCGAGGAGCACCCCTTCCTTCACTTCAACGTCTGCCTGTACCACCCCGTCTCGGAGGGCATCACCTCCGGGCTGGAGCGCTTCGAGCCGGGCGCGGGGGGAGAGCACAAGCTCACCCGGGGATTCGAGCCGCACCTCACGTACAGTGCGCACCTGCTCCTCCACCCGGGCATGGACAGGGCCGTGCGCGGCTTCCTGGCCCACGAGCGGGCAGCCGTCGAAGGAGGCCTGCCCCAGTGGCGGGCGGAGACTGGTTTCAAGGAGGGGGACTGAAAATCCCCCGCCCGTTCAGCAAAGGGAGTCCGAACGACTTATGGCGCAGAAGCATGAGCACGACACCTCCGTCATCACGGAGTCCGCCCCCAAGCAGAAGCTCAAGAAACCGCCGCTCTACAAGGTGCTCCTGCACAACGACAACTACACGACCCGGGAGTTCGTCGTGGCGGTGCTCAAGGAGGTCTTCCACAAGTCGGAGACGGATGCCGTGCAGATCATGCTGCACGTTCATTACAACGGTGTCGGGGTGGCCGGCGTTTATACGTACGACGTCGCCGAAACGAAGATTCAGACGGTGGAGGCCGCGGCGCAGGAGAACGACATGCCGCTGCGACTCTCCATGGAACCCGAGGAAGGTTGAAACGTGGCAGGACCGCTGATTGCCAAAGAGTTGCAGGCCAGCTTCCGCACCGCCCTGGACGAGGCGCGGAAGATGCGCCACGAGTACCTGACGCTGGAACACCTGCTCCTGGCGCTCACCCGGGACGCGCGCACGCGCGAAGTCTTGAAGGGGTGCGGCGCCAACGTGAAGCAACTCCAGGAGCGCCTGGTCTCCTTCCTGGAGGAGACGGTTGAACGCCTGCCGGAGGGCGTGGACGCCGAGCCGCAGCAGACCATCGGCGTGGAGCGGGTGCTCCACCGCGCCGCCATGCACGCGCTGTCCGCCGAGCAGAAGCTCATCGACGGTGGGGACGTGCTGGTGGCCCTCTTCCGCGAGGACGAGAGCCACGCGCTCTACCTGCTCCAGCAGGAGGGCGTCACCCGGTTGGATTTGCTCAACTACATCTCCCACGGCGTCACCAAGGACGGCGAGGGTGAGGGTGAAGGCGAGGAGAGCGCCGGCCACGCCGCCCCCGCGGGCGACGACGACGAGGGCGAGTCCCCGAAGAAGAGCCCGCTCGAGGCCTACACGGTGCAGCTCAACATCGAGGCCAAGGAGGGGCGCATCGACCCGCTCATCGGCCGCGAGAAGGAGCTGGAGCGCACCATCCAGGTGCTCTGCCGCCGCCGGAAGAACAACCCGCTCTACGTAGGTGAGGCGGGCGTGGGCAAGACGGCCATCGCCGAAGGCCTGGCGCTGCACATCCACGAAGGCCGAGTGCCGGAGGTGCTGAAGGACGCCGTCGTCTACTCGCTGGACATGGGCGCGCTGCTCGCGGGCACCAAGTTCCGCGGCCAGTTCGAGGAGCGGCTCAAGGGTGTGCTCAAGGCCCTGAAGGAGCAGCCGAACGCCATCCTCTTCATCGACGAAATCCACACCATCGTCGGCGCGGGCGCCACCAGCGGCGGCTCCATGGACGCGTCCAACCTGCTCAAGCCGGCGCTGGCCAGCGGGCGGCTGCGCTGCATCGGCTCGACGACGTACCAGGAGTACAAGTCCGCCTTCGAGCGGGACCGGGCCCTGTCACGCCGCTTCCAGAAGATTGAGGTGGGTGAGCCCTCCGTCGAGGACACCATCCTCATCCTGGAAGGGCTGAAGAGCCGCTACGAGGAGCACCACGGGGTGAAGTACCAGCCCGAGGCCATCCGCGCGGCGGCGGAGCTGTCCGCCAAGCACATCAACGACCGGTTCCTGCCGGACAAGGCCATCGACGTCATCGACGAGACGGGCTCGGCCGAGCGGCTCAAGCCGGAGGGCCAGCGCTCCAACACCGTCAGCGGCACGGACGTGGAGGCCGTCGTCGCGAAGATGGCGCGCATCCCCGCCAAGAGCGTGTCCGCCAGCGAGGGCGTGCAGCTGCAGAATCTGGAGAAGGACCTCCAGGGCGTCATCTTCGGGCAGGACCCGGCCATCAAGGACCTGGTCAGCGCCATCATGCTGGCCCGCTCCGGCCTGCGCGCGCCGGAGAAGCCCATTGGCTCGTTCCTCTTCTCCGGCCCCACGGGCGTGGGCAAGACGGAGCTGGCCAAGCAGCTGGCGCAGTCGCTGGGCGTGGAGTTCCTGCGCTACGACATGAGCGAGTACTCGGAGAAGCACACGGTGAGCCGGCTCATCGGCGCGCCGCCGGGCTACGTCGGCTTCGACCAGGGCGGCCTGCTCACGGACGCCGTGCGCAAGCACCCCTACGCGGTGGTGGTGCTGGATGAAATCGAGAAGGCCCACCCGGACCTCTTCAACATCCTGCTCCAGGTGATGGACCACGCGACGCTGACGGACAACAACGGCCGCAAGGCCGACTTCCGCAACATCGTCCTCATCCTCACCACCAACGCGGGTGCCCAGGAGATGAGCACCAAGGCCATTGGCTTCGGGGACCTCGCGAAGCCGGTGGACGCCACCCGCGCGAAGAAGGCGATTGAGCGCACCTTCACGCCGGAGTTCCGCAACCGCCTGGACGGGTGGATTCTCTTCTCCGGCCTGCCGCCCGAGGTCATCCTCAAGGTGGTGGACAAGGAAGTGCGCCTCCTCCAGAAGATGCTGGACGAGAAGAAGGTGAAGCTGGCGCTGACGCCCGCCGCCCGCGCATGGCTGGCCGAGCACGGCTACGACCCGGCCTTCGGCGCACGCCCCATGGCCCGGCTGGTGGACAACTCGCTGAAGAAGCCGCTCGCCCAGGCGCTCCTCTTCGGGGACCTCAAGAACGGAGGCACCGCCCACTACGACGTGGAGGATGACAGCCTCAAGCTGCGCACGGAGCCCGCCACCGCCGAGGTGGCGTAGTCCCCTGCCCGCGCTGGCCGTGGACATGACAAGGCCCCGGTCCCCTTCCCTGGGAGCCGGGGCCTTCGTCTGTCCGCCCGTGACAGCGGGCGAGCGACTACTCGACGCGGTAGCTCTTCACCGCGCTGGAGAGCTGCTCGGAGATGATTTGCAGCGTGGTGGCGGCCTCGCCGGTGGAGCCGATGCGGGCCACCGTCTCATCCATCATCTTGGACAAGTCATTCACCGCCAGGGTGATTTGATTGATGCCCACGTTCTGCTGGCTGACGGCGGCGGCAATCTGACGGACGGCGGCGGCGTTGTCCTGGACGATGGAGGACAGCTCGCGCAGGTTCTGCCCGCTGGTGCGCACCTGGGCCAGGCCCGACTCCATGCGCTCGGCGCCGCGCTCCGTGATTCGCACCGCCAACGTCACCTGGCTGGCGATGTCGTCCAGCAGCTCACGCACGCGCGTGGTGGCTTCGATGGACTGGTCCGCCAGGGCGCGGATTTCGCGCGCCACCACGCCGAAGCCCTTGCCGTGCTCGCCGGAGCGGACGGACTCGATGGCGGCGTTGAGCGCCAGCATGTTGGACTGGTCCGCCAGGTCCTTCACCGTCTGGGTGATGCCGCCAATCTGCTGCGTGCGCTCGCCCAGCTCGACGATTTTCTGGGCAATCTCCCCCACCTGGGCGCGGATGTCGTTGAGCCCCGCCATGGTGAGCTCGATGGAGGCCTCGCCGGACTTGGCCAGCGCGTCGGCGCGCTCGGCCACCGACAGCACGCTCTCCGCCTTCTGCGCGGCCAGCATGGAGGTCTGCTTGATTTCCTGCGCCGTCACCTGCGTCTCCTGCAGCGCCGCGGCCTGCCGGGAGATGGTCTGCGCCTGCTCCGTGGAGGACGAATTCAGGTGCTCGGTGGACTGGGTGAGCGCCACGGCCGCCTGCTGGAGGTTGAGCGTCACCTCGCGCAGCCGCTCCACCATCTGCGAGAAGGAGTTGGCCAGCCGGCCCACCTCGTCACCGCTCTTCACCTGGATGGGGCGCGTCAGGTCACCGGACTCCACGATGTGGCCGGCCACCTCCGTCAGGCTCTTCAGCGGGCCGACGATGCTGCGGCCGAACAGCGCGGACACCGCCACGCCCAGGGCCACCAGCAGCGCCGCGAAGCCCACCATCCGCACGCGCAGCGCGGACACCAGCTCGTCGATGTGGTCCCGGGACACGCCTACGTGCACGGAGCCCAGGCGGCCACCGGCCACCGGCGCCACCACGTCCATGGCGCGCAGGCGGAGGCCCCCGGCGTCCGCTTCCAGCACCGAGCCCGCGCCCGCGGTGGCGACCGCCTCCTTCAGCGCGTCCGGGAAGCCGTCCGGGAAGGTGTGGGCCACCACGTTGCCAGCCGAGTCTTGAATGAAGGCATAAGCCAGGTCCGAATGGCCCACGCTGGCGTCCAGCATGGGCTGGAGCGCGCTGGCCCCCGCCGACACCCCCTGCTCCGCCGCCACCGCCAGCCCGCGGGCCACGTGCCGCCCCGCGCCCAGGTAGCTGTCCGCCAGGTCGCTCTCCAGCCGCCGCGTGGCGACACCGGTGAGCAGGGTGGCCGCCGTCGCGCTGATGAGCGCGGTGACGAGCACGAACTTCGGCGCCAGCCCCAGCGACTGGCGGAACTGCTGCGACAACTGGGAGGCGAAGGATTGTTGCGGGAGGCTCACGGAATCACCGCCGGGGAAACGACGTCAGCACGGCACCCGCGCGGAGGCGGGCAGGTGAAACAGGCACAGGAGGAGCTCACCGGGTGGGTCCTCCCTCGGGGCGTCCGCCCCGGAAGGGGGCGAAGGTACAGCTCTGGAGGATGAGCTCCGGCATGGAAGCCAGGGGCACGCCCTGGTCGGTGGCCTTCACATCCAGCGCGGCGCGAGGCATGCCGAAGACGACCGACGACGCCTCGTCCTGGGAGAAGGTGACGCCGCCCGCCCTGCGGATGGCCAGCAGGCCGCGTGCGCCGTCCTCGCCCATGCCGGTGAGCACCACCCCGCCGCTGCGCCGGCCAAAGGCGGCGGCCAGCGACGTCAGCATCACATCCCCGCTGGGGCACGGTCCGCCCCGGCTGGGCTGCAGGCGCGCCAGTCCGGCCGCGTCCACCAGCAGGTCATGCCCGTCCAGCGGGAAGTACACGCGGCCCGGCTCCAGCCGCTCGCCGTCCTTGGCGATGGCCACCGGCAGCGGCGTCACCTGGGACAACCAGCGCACCATGCCCTGGGTGAAGCCCACGGTGATGTGCTGGGCGATGAGCAGCGGCACCGGCAGCGAGCGAGGCAGCTTGGACAGCACGTCCGCCAGCGCGGGCGGCCCCCCCGTGGAGGCCACCACGCCGAAGATGTCCACCCGCGCGCCAGTGGGCGGCGGCGGCGCGGTGGCCGCACGCGGCCGGCGGGAGATGACGGGCACCTCCGCCATGAGGCACACCGAGTGCGCCAGCTCCTTGCCCCAGCGGCGCAGCTCCTCCGCGTTCGTCACGTTGGGCTTGCCGATGAGCTCCAGCGCACCGGCGCTCATCGCCTGGAAGCCCAGGTCCACGCCGCGCTGCTCCGCCACCGCGCTCACCACGAGGATGCGCGCGGGGGACTGGGACATGATGGCGGCGATGGCCCCCGGTCCATCCAGGCCGGGCAAGAGCAGGTCCATGGTGATGACATCGGGGCGCAGCAGGCGCGCCAGCTGCACGGCGCGGTTGCCGTCTCCCGCCCGGCCCACGACTTCGATGCGCGGCTCCTCCGTGAGGAGGGCCGTCAGCATGTTCGCCATGGTGGGCGAATCGTCCACCACGAGGACCCGAATGGGCCGCATGACGCTCACGCGCGACTCCCCCGGCGGCTCATGACGTCCAGCACCTCTGCCAGCAGACGGCCCGCGGCGCACTCGCGCTTGCTGAGGTAGCCGTCCGCGCCCGCCTTCAGGCCCCGCTCGCGCGCCACCGAGCTGTCGTGCGCGGAGACCAGGATGACGGGCAGCGACGCCGTCTCCGGGCGCTCACGCAGCTTCGCGATGAGCTGGATGCCGTCCATCTCCTCCATGTCCAGGTCGCAGATGACGACGTCGTAGGTGTCCGACTGGAGCCGGTCCAGGGCCCGGGCCCCGCTGGCCGCCAGGTGCACCGTGAAGCCGCCCGCCTCCAGCATGGCCCGGTGCAGCGCCCGCGCGGTGAGCGAGTCGTCCACCACCAGCGCCCGCCGCTGCGCCGACACCTGCACCTGCACCGTCTCCGTCACCAGCCAGTCCGGGCGGCAGATGAGCAGCAGCTCGCCACGGCTGAGCGTGGCCGCGCCCTGCCAGGCCGGCACGTCGCGTACTTCCGACGGCAGCGGGCGGATGACCAGATCCCGGTCCCCCACCACCGCGTCCACCACCAGCGCCACGCGCTTGCCACCGCTCTGGACAATCAGCAGCGGCTGCCCTTCGGCCGGCGGCGCCAGGGCGCGCAGGCCCAGCCGCGCCCCCAGGTCCACCACCGACAACAGCTGCCCCTGGTACTCCAAATGCGCCCGGCGCTTGCCCAGGCGCAGCGACTCCGCGCGCGCCAGCTGCGTGGCCTCCACCGCCAGCATGGGCAGGCCCACCAGCTGCTCCAGCACGCGCACCACCAGCACCGGCGAGCTGCCCAGGTCCGTGGGCAGCGTCAGCATGAAGCGCGTGCCCTGCCCCGGCGTGCTCGCGACCTCGATGCGGCCCTGCAGTGCCTCCACCGACGCGCGCACCGCGTCTAGGCCCACGCCGCGGCCGGACGTGTCCGTCACGTCCGTGCGGGTGCTGAAGCCGGACCGGAAGATGAGGTCCCGCAGCTGGTTTTCGTTGAAGCGCGCCGTCTCCTCCGCGGTGACGACGCCGCGCTGCTCGGCCAGGCGTCGCACCACCTCCACGTCGATGCCGGCGCCGTCGTCGGACGCCTCCAGGTAGAGCAGGTTGCCCTGCTGCTCCACGCGCAGGGTGAGCGCGCCCTCGTGGTGCTTGCCCGCGCGCTCACGGTCCGCCGGCAGCTCCAGCCCGTGGTCCACGGCGTTGCGCAGCAGGTGCACCAGCGAGCCCTGCAGCTTCTCCAGCAGGCGCCGGTCCAGCGACACCTCCGAGCCCACCACCGACAGCCGCGCTTCCTTGCCCAGCTGACGGGACAAATCACGCACCATGCGCTGGAGCGGATCCAGGATGGTGCGCACCGGGCGCGTGGTGATGGCCTTGAGGCCATCCTCCAGCGCGTCGACGATGTCACTCGTCTCCTCACCGTCGGTGCGCAGCGAGCGCGCGGTGCCCGACAGCGCCGTACGCGCCTCCGCCGTCTCCGCCAGCAGCCCCTGCTTCGCCAGCAGCACGGCCACCCGCTCCAGTTCGCGGCCCCGCTCCTCCACGCGCAGGCGCACCTCGCGCAGGCGCTCCACCTCGCGCATCAGCGCCGTCACCTGCCACGACGACACGCGCCAGCCTGCGTCCGCGGACTCCGGCAGCGCGTCCGGCACGGACACGGGCTCCGCGGACGGAGCCGGCGCGGCGACGGCGGCCAGGCCCCCGGAGGCGGCGACCATGGCCGCGGCCTCTTCGGGCGGCGGCGCATCCGCCACCAGCTGCGCCAGGGCGGCCGCCGGGTCCGGAAGCGCGTCCCCGCGCCCGTCCGCGTGGGCCTGCGCGCGCAGCAGGAAGAGGTCCAGGCCGTGGAGCAGGATGTCCACCACTGGCCGCGGCATCTTCTGAGGGTTGGCCTTCAGTGGGGCGAGCGCGTCCTCCAGCTTGTGGGCGATGTCGCTCAGGTCCTGCATGCCCAGCGAGGCGGCGCTGCCCTTCAGGGTGTGCAGGTGGCGGCCCAGCCGGACGTAGAGCCTGGTGAGGGCGTCCGTCTCCAGGCCCTCGCGCTCCAGCTCCAGCAGGTCCATGGTGACCTTCTGGACCACTTCCTGGGCCTCGACGGCGAAGCCCGCGACGAGCCCCTGCAGCATCGGATCAACGGGCATGACGGGCTCCCGTGCCGCGCGTGGCGGAGAACAGCCGCTTCAGGTCGATGAGGTGGATGAGCTGCCGGTCCTGCGTGAAGACCTCCATCACCGCCCCCTCCGCGCGCACCCGCGCGGCTTCCACCGCGCTCATGGGCAGCGTGGTGGGGCGGGGAATGGCCTCGCAGTCCAGCGCGCACAGCTCGCCGTCACCGCGGTCCACCACCAGCAGCACCGCCGGGTCCTGCCGCCAGCCGTGGCCACCCAGCAGCGACGCCAGGCTGAGCGCGGCCAGCACCTGGCCCTGGAAGCGCAGCACCCCGACGACGTGCGGCGCCGACAGCGGCACCGGCGACACCATCTTCAGGGGCAGCGCGGCGCGCAGCGCCTCCAGGGAGAGCGCGTAGCGCTCCTCACCGAGCGGGAACTCGGCAATCCAGTGGACCGCCTCCTCGACGGTGTTCTCCCCCTGCTCTCGCAGGCGGGACGCGCGCCGCTCCAACAGCTCGCGCGCCTCGGCCTCCTGGGCCTCTTCCAACGTCCGCGGGGTGACCTTCATTCGAGCGCCCCCTGGTTGAGGTAGGCGTCAGCGGACGCCTGGTAGAAACGCGCGGGCAGGGCCTCTGGCCCCTCCACGAGCTGGTCGGGTGGAAGCCGCTCGGCGCGCGAGCGCAAGGCGCGCATCAGCGGCACCGCGCCTTCCCGCGCCCCGGAGCGCTCCCGCAGCAGGGCCAGCTCCAGCAGCCCCGGCAGATAGTCCGGCGCCTGGCGGACCAGGGCCTCCAGCACGGAGGACGCGCCCACCTCGTCGCCTTCCTCGATGCGCTCCAGCGCATTCAGGTGCAGCCGCGTGGGCGGCGGCGGAGGCGCCACGGGCGCCGGAGCGGGCATCAGCGGCGCCACCGGACGGCGGACCGGCGCCGCCACTGGACGGGCACGGGCGGCGGCGCGGGACGCGGCGGCGGCGCGGGCGTTCAGCTCTTCCGGCGTGAGGAGGCGGAAGGCCTGCAGCTCCGGCGGCCCCTCGCGGACCATGCCCGCGGGGACCCGGTCCACCTCCACGGCGCCCAGGAACAACCAGCCGCCGGGGTTGAGCGTGCGCGACAGGAGGGAGATGGCCGCGTCACGCGCGGCGGGAGTGAAATAGGTGAGCACGTTGCGGCAGAGGATGAAGTCGAAGCGGCCGAAGCGCTCGGGCAGCGGCGCCAGCAGGTTCGCCTGGGCGAAGGTGGTGATGCGGCGGACGGGGGGAAGGATGGAGACCTCGCGCTCGCCCGTCTCCGAGTAGAGCGGGAAGAGGCGCGGCGCGGACTCGCGGCGGGACCACGTCCCGTAGGTGGCGCGGCGGGCCGCCTCCAGGCTGGCCTCGTGGATGTCCGTGCCCAGCACCTCCACCGGAAAGCCGTGCGGCAGCGACGCCTGGAGGCACGCGGCCAGCGAATACGCCTCCTCGCCAGACGCGCAGCCCGCGCTCCAGCCCCGCAGGGCCAGGGCACCACGCTGGAGCGCCGCGGGCACGGCCTCGTGGGAGATGAAGCGGAAGTGCTCCGGGTGGCGGAAGAAGTACGTCTCCCCCACCAGGATGGCCTTCACCAGCGCGGTGGCCAGGTGGGAGACGGGATGGAGCAGCTCGCCCAGCAAGTCGGGCGCGGTGCGCCCGCGGGCCAGCTCCGCGCGAACAACGCGGTCCACCGCCTCGGAGGCGATGGCGTCATTGCGAAAGCCAGTGATGCTGGCCACCACTTCCCGCGCGCGGGCCAGCAGCCGCGGGTCGAGCGCTCCGCTCATGCGTTCCGCCCGGCCTCCGCGGCCTCGAGCATCGCGGGCAGCTCCCGCAGGAGCCCCCGCGCGATGAATACCCGCGGGTCCAGGATGGGCAGCGAACGCCCTCCCGACCGCAGCATGCCGATGAGCCCATCGCGCAGCGGGCCATGGTCGGCGCCGCCCACGCGCTCACGCCGGTCGATGTCCGCCGACGCGTACTCCTCGGGGTCCTTCACCGTGTCCACGGCGAGCGCCAGCGACACGCCGTCCGCTTCGATGACGACGAGCATGCGCTCCACGCGCGTCAGCTTGTGCTCCACGCCCAGCCGGCGCGCCACGTCCAGCACGCACAGCGCCGCGCCCCGCACCTCCACGTATTCGCGCAGGTACGCCGGCCCGGTGGGCAGCGGCCGGGTCGCCGGATGCAGCAGGACCTCCCGCACCGCGTCCAGCGGAATGGCGAACTCCAGCTCGCCCACCGTCACGCGAAGCACCAACAGCGAGCCCGTGCGCGCCCGCTGCCGCGCGCTCGTCATGGCCTCGCCCACCGTCTGCAGCAGCTCGTCCGCGCGGAACGGCTTGGCCAGGAAGGCCTCCGCGCCCAGGCCCAGGCACGCCTCCGCGCGCGACTTCTCCGAGGAGATGATGATGACGGGGATGTCGGCCGTGGCCGGATCCGCCTTCATCCGCTGGAGGACCTCGTCGCCGTCCATCTCCGGCATGGACAAATCGAGCAACACCGCCGCCGGACGCAGGCGCCCCACCTTCTCCAGGGCCTCGCGGCCGTTGCTGGCGGTGTGGATGGTGTAGTGGCCGGAGAGGATGGCCCGCTCCAGCGCGAGAATCGCGTCGCTGTCGTCGACGAGCAGCAGGGACGGCAGGCTCACGGCGGTCAGGCCTTGGTGAGGAACTGACGGACCGTTTCCGTCAGCTCGTGGTGGGACACCGGTTTCTGGATGAAGGCGTTGGCGCCGGCCTCGGTGCCGCGCTGACGCAGGTCCACGTTCTTCTCCGCCGTCAGCAGCAGGATGGGCACCGAGCGGACCTGCGGCATCGCGCTGGCGCGCACCTCCTTGACGAAGGTGATGCCGTCCATCCCCGGCATGTTGATGTCCGCGATGACCAGACTCACCGGCACCAGCCGGAGAATCTGCAGCCCCCGGGTCGCATCGTCGGCCTCGACGGTCGAGACCTTGAGGTTCATCAGGTAGATCTTGACGATGTTGCGAACCGTCGGGCTGTCGTCCACCAGCAAGACGTTGGTGCTGTGGGTGCTCACTGTGCGGCGGCTCCTGCGCAGGCCCCGCGACGCGCGGAGAATCCTGCGAAACGTTCACGACTCTAGCGTGAGGGCTCTCACGTGAGAACAGGGGGCGGTCCGACCCGGCATCCGTGCGGGCAGGCAGGTGTCGGATGACCTCAGAGGCGGCGCCCCCGGGTCCAGATGGTCCCGGGGGAAAGGGCTTACTCTCCGGCGGGCTTGGGGGGGAGCTCGTCCGCGTCCGGCGTCACCGGAGGCGCGCCAATGGCGTGGTAGCCACCGTCCACGTGGATCATTTCGCCGGTGGTGGAGGGCAGCCAGTCCGACAGCAGGGCACACGCGGTGCGGGCCACCATGTCGTGGCTGTCCTTGGCGCTCCAGCCCAGCGGCGCCTGCGCCCCCCAGCCGCGCTCCAGGGCCTTGAAGCCCGGTATTCCCTTCGCGGCGATGGTGGACAGCGGCCCGGCGGCCAGCGCGTTGACGCGGATGCCCTTGGGGCCCAAATCCCGCGCCAGGTAGCGCACCGTGGACTCCAGCGCCGCCTTGCACACCCCCATCCAATCGTAGATGGGCCACGCGACGCGGTTGTCGAAGTCCAACGTGACGATGGAGCCGCCCTGCGTCATCAGCGGCAGGCACGCCACCGACAGCTCCTTCAGCGAGAACGTCGAGATGCGGAACGCCGTCTGCACGCTCTCCCACGGGGTGTTGAGAAAGTTGCCACCCAAAGCATCTTCGGGCGCGAAGGCGATGGAATGCAACACACCGTCCACCCGGTCCCAGCGCTGGCGCAAGGCGTCCGTGAGCGCGAGGAAGTGGGCGGAGTTGGTGACGTCCAGTTCCAGCACCTCCATCCCCGGCTTGAGGCGCTTGGCGCTCCGCTCGGTGAGGGACTTGGCCCGGCCGAAGCCAGTGAGGAGGACCTCGGCCCCCTGAGCCAGCGCGTGCTCGGCGATGCCGTAGGCCAGGGACTGAGGCGTGAGCACCCCGGTGATGAGCAGCTTCTTGCCTTGGAGCAGCATGGAGACAGCCTCGTTGCGGAAGGGGAAAGACAGGAAACGCGTTCTCTACCATTCCTTCTGGGCGGAACGGTTGAAGTTGCACTCACCCGGGGCATGAATCCACCTGCTCCACGGCAACAGGTGCGGCTTATCGGCCAGCGGCCGGGCGCTACAAAAGTTGCTGCGAAAACCCCCCAACGGGGCGCCCATCCAGTAAAAGACGACACCGCCATGGCGAATTTCCAGGACACGTTCCTTTCCGGCGCCAACATCGACTTCATCGAGGGCCTCTACGCCCTTTATCTGGAGGACCCCGCCAGCGTGGATGCAAGCTGGCGAGAGGTCTTCGACCGCAGCAACGGCGCCGGCCGACCCATCTTCAGCACCAGGCTGCTGGAGCCGGTAGCGGCTCCAGCGGCGGCCAAGGGAGGCAAGGGCGCCGCGCCCAAGGCCCCGGCGGCGCCGCAGGCCGCACCGGTGGCCGCGCCCGTGCCCGGGCAGACCGTCCAGGACATCTCGCTGCAGGCGCGCGTGGATCACGTCATCTTCGCGTTCCGCCTGCGTGGCCACCTGCGCGCGAAGCTGGATCCGCTCGGCCGTCCGCGCCCGGCGCTGGAGCACGTGGCGGACGTGGCCCTGGTGGATGACAGCCACTTCACCGACGCCGAGGCCCAGCAGCTCGTGGAGACCAACGGCGTGTTCGGCGAGCAGCGCGTGCGCCTGGCGGACCTGCTGGCGCGCCTGCGCCGCACGTACACGGACACCATCGGCGTCGAGTACATGCACATGCTCGACAGCCAGCGCCGCCGCTGGCTGATGCACCGGATGGAGTCGAACGAGAACCGCACCGACTTCTCCCCGGACGAGTGCCGGCACATCCTCACCAAGCTGTCCTACGCGGAGGGCTTCGAGCACTTCCTCCACACCAAGTACGTGGGCGCCAAGCGCTTCAGCCTGGACGGCGGCGAGGCGCTCATCCCCATGCTGGACGCGCTGGGCGAAGTGGCCACCGGCATGGGCCTGAAGGAGATCGTCATCGGCATGGCCCACCGCGGCCGCCTCAACGTGCTGACGAACATCCTGGGCAAGCAGCCGGATCAGATCTTCAGCGAGTTCGACGGTCCCCGGAACCCGCAGGCCTACCTGGGCCGCGGCGACGTGAAGTACCACATGGGTTTCTCGTCGGACCACACCACGCGCCAGGGCCGCAAGCTGCACCTGTCGCTGGCCTTCAACCCCAGCCACCTGGAAGCGGTGGATCCGGTGGTGGAGGGCCGCGTGCGCGCCAAGCAGGACCGCGGCGGCGACACCGAGCGCACCGGCGTGATGCCGCTGCTCATCCACGGCGACGCGGCCTTCATCGGCCAGGGCGTGGTGCCGGAGACGCTCAACCTGTCCGGCCTCAAGGGCTACACCACGGGCGGCACGGTCCACGTCGTCATCAACAACCAGGTCGGCTTCACCACCGACCCGCACGACTCGCGCTCGTCCCTCTACTCCACCGCCATCGCGCAGATGCTGGACATCCCCATCTTCCATGTGAACGGGGATGATCCGGAGGCCTGCGTCCACATCGCGCAGCTGGTGGCGGAGTACCGCCAGACGTTCAAGACGGACGTCGTCATCGACCTGGTCTGCTACCGCCGCTACGGCCACAACGAGGGTGACGAGCCCTCGTTCACGCAGCCGGCGATGTACGACATCATCCGCAAGCACCCGACGGTGCGCACGCTCTACGCGGCGAAGCTGGCGGCGCAGAACAAGATTCCGGCCGAGGAGTCGGAGGCCATCAAGCAGCGCTGCCAGCAGGAGTTCGACGCGGCGCTCACCCGCGCGCGCCAGGAGAGCCAGTTCAAGGAGCCCAGCGCGCTGGAGGGCCTGTGGAAGCCCTACCAGGGCGGCTCGCTGAAGAGCGCGCCGGACGTGTCCACCGCGGTGGACAAGCAGGTGCTGTGCGATGCGCTGCGCAAGCTGTCCACGCTGCCGGAGGGCTTCAACGTCCACCGCGACGTGGAGCGCACCGTCATCAAGAAGCGCCTGGGCATGCTGGACAGCGGCGAGCTGCAGTGGAGCGAGGGCGAGTCGCTGGCCTACGCCACGCTGCTCTCCGAGGGCTACAACATCCGCATCACCGGCCAGGACAGCGAGCGCGGCACGTTCAGCCACCGCCACGCGGTGTTGCACGACGTGAAGACGGGCGAGAAGTTCGTCCCGCTGCGCCAGTTCGTCAGCGGCAAGGGCAAGAACGGCTTCCACGTCTACAACAGCCCGCTGTCGGAGATGGGCGTGCTCGGCTTCGAGTACGGCTACAGCCTGGACGTGCCGGACGGTCTGACGGCCTGGGAAGCGCAGTTCGGCGACTTCGGCAACGGCGCGCAGATCATCATCGACCAGTTCATCGCCGCCGGTGAGAGCAAGTGGCGCCGCCTCAGCGGCCTCACCCTGCTGCTGCCGCACGGCTACGAAGGCCAGGGCCCGGAGCACTCCAGCGCGCGTCTGGAGCGCTTCCTGGACCTGTGCGCCGAGGACAACATCCAGGTCTGCTACCCCACCACGCCCGCGCAGATCTTCCACCTGCTGCGCCGCCAGGTGCTGCGCCCGGTGCGCAAGCCGCTGGTCATCATGTCGCCCAAGAGCCTGCTGCGCCGGCCGGAGGCCACCAGCAAGGTGGACGAGCTGGCCACCGGCACCTTCCAGGAAGTCATCATGGACCGGGTGGACCCGGCGGGCGTGACGCGGCTGCTGCTGTGCAGCGGCAAGGTGTACTACGACCTGGTGAAGGCGCGGGACGAGCGCAAGGACGAGAGCATCGCCATCGTCCGGCTGGAGCAGCTCTACCCGTTCTCCTCCGACGTGCTGGCGGGGCTCATCGCGAAGATGCCGAAGCTCGCCGAGCTCCTGTGGGTGCAGGAAGAGCCGCGCAACGCCGGCGCGTGGCACTTCATGTTCCCCCGCCTGCACGACCTGGCCTCCACGCAGTCGAAGCAGCAGGTGAAGATCGGTTACATCGGTCGCGCCGAAGCCGCCAGCCCCGCCACGGGCTTCCCCAAGACACACGAATACGAGCAGCAGCTCATCATCGAGGAAGCCATCCTCCGAGGGACCAAGAATGGCCGTTGAAATCAAAGTGCCGCCCCTGGGCGAATCCATCACCGAAGCCGTGGTCGGCAAGTGGAACAAGAAGCCGGGTGACGCCGTCACCGCCGACGAGCCGCTCGTCGTCCTGGAGACCGACAAGGTCACCATCGACGTGCCGGCCCCGTCCGCGGGCTCGCTGTCCAGCATCGCCTTCAAGGAGGGCGACAAGGTCCGCGTGGGCGAGGTGCTCGGCCTCCTCGATGCGGGTGCCGGTGCGCCCGCCGCCAAGCCCGCCGCCGCGGCTCCGGCCGCCGCGCCCGCTCCCGCCGCCGAGGCGCCCGCCGCGTCCGACGCGCGCTCCACGCCCACCGCGCGCAAGGTGGCCGAGGAGAACCGGGTGGACATCTCCCAGGTGAAGGGCAGCGGCGCTGGTGGCCGCGTGCACAAGGACGACGTGCTGGGTCAGCTCAACCGCCCGGCCGCCCCCGCCGCCCCGGCGCAGCCCACCGGCCCCCGCCCGAACGCCGCCCGCGAGGAGCGCGTGCGGATGACGCCGCTGCGCAAGCGCGTGGCCGAGCGCCTCATCCAGGCCCAGTCCACCGCCGCCATGCTCACCACCTTCAACGAGGTGGACATGGGCGAGGTGATGGCCCTGCGCAAGAAGTACAACGACAAGTTCCAGCAGAAGCACGGCGTGAAGCTCGGCTTCATGAGCTTCTTCATCCGTGCCTCCGTCGAGGCCCTCAAGGCCTTCCCGCAAATCAACGCGGAGATCGACGGTGAGGACGTCATCTTCAAGCACTACTACGACATCGGCGTGGCCGTCAGCGGCAGCCGCGGTCTGGTGGTGCCGGTGGTGCGCAACGCGGACAAGCAGGGCCTGGCGGAGCTGGAGAAGTCCGTGGGCGAGCTGGGCACCAAGGCGCGCAATGACAAGCTGGCCCTGTCCGACCTCCAGGGTGGCACCTTCACCATCACCAACGGCGGCATCTTCGGCTCCATGCTGTCCACGCCCATCCTCAACCCGCCGCAGACGGGCATCCTGGGCATGCACAACATCGTCGATCGCCCCGTGGCCCGCGACGGCCAGGTCGTGATTCGGCCCATCATGTTCATCGCGCTCACCTACGACCACCGGCTGGTCGACGGCCGCGAGGCCGTGCAGTTCCTGGTGCGCGTGAAGGAGTGCATCGAGGACCCGGAGCGGCTGCTCCTGGACGTCTGACTTCAGGCCCGGCATCCGGGCAAGACTTGCATTCCGGGCGGCCGGCTGGACTTCCAGCCGGCCGTTTCACTACAACTGGGAGTGTCTCCCGGTTGTCGGGGGGCGGGAAGAACGGGCGGCTCTCCTCGCGCCGCCCCGCAAGACTGAAGGACGTGCAATGGCAACCGGTACCGTGAAGTGGTTCAACGACGCGAAGGGCTTTGGCTTCATCACCCAGGACGGCGGCGGTGAAGACGTGTTCTGCCACCACACCGCCATCAACATGGACGGTTTCCGCACCCTGGCCGAAGGCCAGAAGGTGGAGTTCGAAGTCACCCGTGGCCCCAAGGGCCTCCAGGCGCAGAACGTCCGCGCCGCCGGCTAACGCGTCCGTCAGCCACTCCCTCCGGACTGGCCGATGACAAGAGGCCCGGCCCCACCACCTGGGGACCGGGCCTCTGGTTTTTCAAGCCCTGGGGCCGCGCGGCCTACAGGTTGCGCTTGAAGTGGTCCATGACGCGCTCCCACTGGCGCTCGGTGACGAGCGGGTCGGGCACCATGTGCGTCAGGCCGCTCAGCGGCAGCAGGTCGTGCGGCTTGCCGGCGCGGAAGAGCGCGTCACTCAGCTTCAGCGTGTGGAAGAAGTAGACGTTGTCGTCCGCGGTGCCGTGGATGAGCAGCAGCTTGCCCATGGGCTTGTCCTGCTTCGCGTACGTCAAGAGCGAGCTCTTCTCGTAGGCCTCCGGGCTCTGCTGCGGCACCCCCAGGTAGCGCTCGGTGTAGTGGGTGTCGTAGTCCAGCCAGTCCACCACCGGGGCGCCGGCCACGCCGGCCTTGAAGACGTCCGGACGCTTGAGCACGGCCAGGGCGGCCATGTAGCCGCCGAAGCTCCAGCCGGAGATGCCCACGCGGGACAAATCAATCTCCGGGACTTCCTTCGCCAGCGCCTGGATGGCGGCGGCCTGGTCATCAATCGTGACGCCGGCGAAGTCGCCCTTCACCTCGCGCTCCCACTTCGCGCCGCGCAGCGGGGTGCCCCGGCCGTCAATCTTCACCACGAGGAAGCCCTGGTCCGCCACCCACTGCGACATCAGGTGCGCGGCCATGCTCTTGTGGACCACGGTGGTGGTGGGGCCGCCGTACACCTCGACGATGACGGGCAGCTTCTGGCCGGGCTTGAAGTTGCGCGGGCGCACCAGGGACGTCCAGAAGCGCTCGGGGCCCACCTGCCGCTGCTCCACGTTGGGCGTGTAGGGCGGCTCCTGCGCCACCGAGGGCAGCTCGCCCACGCGGGTGCCGTCGCCGCGCACCACCTGCACCTTGGGCATGGACTTCAGGCCCTGGCCGTTCATCACCACCAGCCCGCCACTCTTGGACACCGAGCCCGACTCGATGTCGAGCCCCGTCGTCACCTTCTCCGGCGCGCCACCGGCCTTCACGCGCCACAGGTGGCTCTGCGTGGGGTTGGGGCCACCATTGAAGTAGAGCGTGTCATCCTTCTGGATGTAGCGCGCCAGCGAGCGGAAGCCCGCGTCCGGCTTCACCACGGTGCGCGCCAGCGAGCCATCCGCCTTGCGCAGCTCCACCTCCGGGCCGCCGTTGCGCTCGGTGTACCAGAGGAAGCCGCTGCCATCCTCCAGCCACAGCGGGAAGGCCTGCTCCAGGTTGAGCCAGGCGTCGTCCTTCTCCGTGAGCAACTCCCGCGACTTGCCCGTGCGCGGGTCCACCGCGAGCAGCTTCTGCTCGGTCTGCTCGCGGTTCTGCACCAGCACGGTGAGCGGGCCGCCCTTGGGCCACGTCACGGTGGCCAGGTACGGGTACTTCGCCGCGTCCCACTGCGCCCACACGGTGCGTCCGCCGGTGACGGGGGTGATGCCCAGGCGCACCTTGGCGTTGGCCTTGCCAGGGCGCGGGTATGCGAACTCCTCGCCGCCGCGCTCGGGGTGCATGACGTCGACGATGGTGAGCTTCTCCACGTCCGACGTGTCCGACTCCGTGTAGGCGACGGACTTCGCGTCCGGGCTCCACCAGTACCCGGTGAAGCGGCCCATCTCCTCCTGTGCGACGAACTCGGCCACTCCGTGCGACTTCGTCTCGGTGCCGCCCTTGGTGACGCGCTGCTCGCGGTTGGCGGCGACGTCGATGCGGTACACGTCGTTGTCCCGCACGTAGGCCACCTGCTTGCCGTCCGGCGAGAAGCGCGGGTCCAGCGTCCCCGGCCCCGTCTTCAGCTCCGTTACCTTGCCGTTGGCGCGGTCCACCACGTAGAGGCGGCCGGACAGGGGCACCAACAGCCGGTTGCCATCCTCGGACACCTGGAAGCTGGTGAAGCCCCGGGCGCTGACGCGCATGCGCTCACGGCGGGCCTTCTCCTCGGGGGTGAGCGTCTCCTCGGCGCCCTTGAGGATGGCCTCGGGCGTGAGCAGCTCACGCGTCTGCCCGCTCTCCACGTCGAACGCGTAGAGCGTCTGCACGTTGGACGTGGGCTGGGTGCGCAGGAAGAGGATGCTCTTCTCGTCGGGCGAAATGCGCACGCCGCCGGGCCGGCCGCTCATGAAGCGGCGCGTCTCCGAGAACTGGCGCAGGAAGGGGTCTTGCGACCGCTGCGTCTTGGACATGGTCAGGGGCTTCTGCTCCTGGGCGAAGGACGAAGCGCTCGCAAACAGGAGCGCGGCGGTGAGGACGTGGCGCATGCGTCGTCGAATCCCCGCGCGGAAGGGCGGGGCTCCTTTCGTGGAAAGGTGCGGAGCAGCCTACACTCGGCGGCCTCGCGGCCGGAGCAAACGCCTGGCGTGCTGGAGGATTCCCGACGCAATGGAAACGGAAGACGACGCTCCGCGGCACCTGCGCCTGGCCGGCATCATCCGCCTGGGCCTGGGCGGAGGACGCGGCCCCCAAGACGCCTACGTGTTCGACCCGCACCGGCTCGCCCTCCCCGCCTGGGCCTGCGCCCTGGCTGACACGGAGGGCCCCGCCCTGCTGGTGACGCTGGACCGGCACCTGGACACCGTGGTGCCCCGGGCTCCCGCGGCCGTGCCGGACCGCACGGCCGGGCTGCGCGCGCTGGATGAACATGCCCGCTGGTCCCTGGACGTCCGCAACTACGACCACATCCTCGCGGCCATGGAGGCCGGGCTGGTGGGAGACGCCCTGCTGATTGCACGCACCCGCCCCCGCGGCGCCTTCGCGGGCGACACCTACGTGGACACGCGGGGCCGCGCGCACCGGCTGGTGGCCATCCCCACCGTGGACCGCGCCGCCGAGGCCTACAGCCGCCCTGCCCCCGGCGACGCCGTGCGCGACGTGCTGGACGCGGCCGGACGGGTGCTGCTGGACGTGGACCTGGACTGCTTCACCTCCCTGAGCGACGCGGACCCGACGACGGTGCTCCCCTGGCCACAGCAGGTGATTCGCGAGTTCCTGCTTCCGGAGGACTCGGAGCCCTTCTGGGACGCGGTGCTGCGCAAGACAGTGGCGCTGACGCTGGCGCGCGAGCCCCACCACTGCGGCGGGCTGCTCGCGTCCGGGGACCTGTTCCAGGACGCGGCCCAGGTGCTGTTCCGGGAGCTCTTGCGCACCGAGCCCCCGTGAGCCACGCCGCGCGCTACAGCGGCGTCTCCATGAAGTTGGGCCGCACGTCCGTCATCTGCCCGCCCGCGAAGGAGAAGCGGCTGCCCACCGGCGGCCGGGCGTCGTTGAGCACGTAGCCGAAGTCCACGCGGAAGGGCAGGACGTTGAACTGCGGGAAGAGCAGCCGCAGGCCCATGCCCACCGTGTGCACCATGGCGGGCCGGTCATTGAAGGCGCTGCCCGAGTCCCAGAAGAGCACGCCGCCCAGGTGCACCGTCTTCACGACGATGGGCCGGCTGCGGTACTCCAGGTTGAAGAGCAAGAGCCGCCGGCCGGAGTAAGCATCCGCGCCCGCGCCGCGCAGGCCGTTGGCGCCGCCCAGCAGGTGGATGCGGTCGAACAAGTCATCGATATTCACGTCCAGCAGCCCGCGCGCCACGAAGCGCCCGCCCAGCACCTTGGGCGACACTTCAATCAGCTCCGCCGCCCAGCGCCGATTGGTCCACGCGCCCCCCGGCCCCAGCGGCCGGCGGATGGCGCCCGACATGGACGCGGTGGTGAGCGTGTCCCCCAGCCGCAGGCGGTAGCGCAGCGCCAGCCCGCCTTCGACGAAGTGGCTTTGCTCGCCGAACACCGGCGGCGCGTAGCGCAGGGTGGCCGCCACCCAGTGCCCCATCTGGAAGTCCTCGGCCAGGACGTACGAGTCCACGTCCCGCAGCACCTCGTAGCGCGCGTCGAAGGCGCGCAGGCTCAGCCCGACGTAGCCCGCGTCCTCGGCGCGCGGCAGGTAGTTGCGGTTGAACCACTCCGACTGCTCCGGCGAGAGGCCGGATGCCAGCGGCGCGCCGTAGGCGTAATGGTAGGCCCCCACCGTGCCGCCCACGTTCCACTTGTAGCGGGTGCCATGCGAGCGCGTGTACGAGAAGCCGCCCACCACCTCTTCGGTCCGGTAGACGTAGGGCACCGCGGGCCCGCCCGGGAATGGCAGCTGCCAGATGGACGCGCCCCGGTAGACGCGGTTGGTCTCCACGTTCCAGGACACGGAGGCGCTGGCGCTCCACGGCGTGGACAGCGAGTACAAGGGCCGGCTCACCGCGAGGCTGCCGCGCGAGCCCTCCGTCTTGCCCGTCTCCCGGCCCTGGATGACGGCGATGGACTCACTCAGGGACCAGCGGCTGCCCAGCACACGCGGGTCGGTGTAGCTCTGCCCCAGGCTGAGGGTGTCCTGCCGCAGCACGAAGTCCACGGCGATGCGCTTGCCGCGCCCCAGGAAGTTCTGCTCCGTGCCCTGCAGCTTCAGGTACTGGAGCAGCGAGCCCACCGCCGCGAAGTCACTGTTGAGCCGCAGCGACCAGATGTCCTTGGTGACGGCCATCAGCGCCACCGAGTCCGGCGTGCGGCCCTTCACCGCCACCAGGCGGACCATGGAGAACAGGCGCAGCCCGCGCAGGTTGCGCGCCGTCTCCTGGGCGAGCGCGTCCGAGTACGGCGCCCCCACCTGGAGCAGCACCTCGCGCCGGACGACGTCGTCCCGCGTCCGGGCATGGAAGATGTTGAGGAAGTCCGGGAAGGGGTCGATTTCGGCCACCACGTCCTCGGTGTCCACCAACACCTCTTCCAGAATCTTGCCCTCCGGCGCAGGCTCCAGCACCCGTCCGTGCCGGGCCAGGGCCTCGTCAATCAGCGCGTCCTCGTAGTTGTCGATGGCCGACGCGAGCCCCTGCGCCGGCGCGTCAGACGACGCTTCCGACGTGGAAGGCGCGGCCGCGAGAGACGTGGCGACGAGCAACGCAGGCAGCAAAAGCGGCACGCAAGGCATCCTGTCATGAGCCGCGGCATTGCCCCCTGGACAATGCCGCACTCTGTTACATCGGGGGATTTCCCGCTTTCACGGTCGCGTCAAAAATATACATGGGGGAAGCAACCGCGAAGCCCACTGGGTGGATAATGACGGCATGACCAGCGTCGTCGGCCCCCGCCGCTCGCCCCTCCTCGCTCGCCCGACCACCGAAACCGCCCGTGAGACGACGTCCTCCCCCCGGACGACCTCCTCCGCGGCCACCAGCTCGTTCCAGCCCGCGCGGCCGGGACTCGAGGGCACAACGCCTTCGATGCTGACGAAGCTCGGCGCGGTCTTCGTTCCCCAGACGCCCACTGCGACGCAGGCGGCGGCCTCCCACCTGAAGGCCACGGTCGGCACACGGGCGGCGGCGCTGGTCCACAGCACGACGCCCAACGCCGACATCAAGGACCACACCACCATCGAGAGCACCATCGACGTCCCCGAGGACGCCACGGTGGAGTCGCTCAAGCTCAACCTGGACATCGAGCACACCTACCGGGGCGACCTGAAGGTGACGCTGACCTCGCCGTCCGGCAAGAGCGCGGTGGTGTCGGACCGCAAGGGCGGTTCGGCGGATGGCCTGACCGGCGCCTTCGACCTGTCCGCGTTCAAGGGCGAGCCCACGAAGGGCACCTGGATGCTGGAGGTGCAGGACGCGGCGCGCGGCGACACCGGCACGCTGAAGTCGTGGGGCCTGGACATCGCCCCGCAGACGCCAGTGACGGAGCCCGAGGCGCCGGAAGAGCCCGAAGGTGGCCTCTTCGAGGGCCTGCGCGACGGCGCGCTGCTGGACGCGCTCCAGGACTACTCGTCCGGCAAGAAGGTGGTCAGCTACAACGAGGCCCGCCGGCTGATGTTCTCCAGCCTGGATGTGAATGAGAACGGCAACGTCGTCTGCGTCTACACGGGCGCCGAAGTCAAAGGCGGCAAGATTCCCAACAACTCGGTGATGAACACCGAGCACACCTGGCCCCAGTCGAAGGGCGCCACGGGCGCGGCGAAGAGCGACCTGCACCACCTCTACCCCACCGACAGCAAGGCCAACTCCCGGCGCAGCAGCTTCCCGTTCGGCGAAGTGGTCAACGTGCGGTGGAGCCAGAACGGCGCCAAGCTGGGCACCGACGCGCGCGGCAACATGGTCTTCGAGCCGCCCGACTCCCACAAGGGCAACGTGGCGCGCGCGATGTTCTACTTCTCCGCCACCTACAACAAGCCCATCTCCAGCGACGAGGAGGCGGCGCTCAAGGCGTGGAACAAGCTCGACACGGTGGACGCCGCCGAAATCGAGCGCAACCGCCGCATCGCCACCATCCAGGGCAACTCCAACGCCTTCGTCGAGGACGCGGCGCTGGCCGACCGCATCAAGGACTTCTAGGCCCCCGCAGAGCGCAGCTCCCCATCGCGCAGGGGCGGCAGCTTCTCGCCCCGCGCCACCGCCGCGACGATTTTCGCCAGCCGGTCCACGCCGTCCGACAGGGCGGCCGGCCCCGGCTGGAGGATGAGCGAGCTCTTCACCTCGTAGAGCTGGTCATCCACCACCGCCCGGACCCCGGTCCACCCGGGGCGGGCGACGATTTTCTCCCGCTTCGCCTTGCGCCCGCACCAGCTGGCGATGACGCCCTCCGGGTCGCGCCGCGCCACCTCCTCCGGCGCGAAGATGCGGCCCTGCGCCCCCTGCGACGCGCGCGACTCCCGGCACACGTCCACGCCGCCCACCAGCTCCACCAGCTCCGAACACCAGCGGATGCCGGAGATGAGCGGCTCATGCCACTCCTCGAAGAAGATGCGTGGCCGGCGTGGAAGCGACTCCGCGGCGTCCGCGTGCCGCTCCAGGTTCGCGGTGAGCTCGGCGGCCAGCGCCTCCGCGGCCTCGGGCCGCCCCACCAGCGCGCCCGTCAGCCGCACCGACTGGAGGATTTCGGCGATGGAGCGCTGGTTGAACAGGTAGACGGGCACGCCCCGCTTCGCCAGCTCGCGGCCGATGTCCGCCTGCAAGTCGGAGAAGCCCAGCACCAGGTCCGGCTTCAGCTCCAGGATGCGCTCGAAGTTCGCGTCCAGGAATGAGCTGACACGCGGCTTCTTGCGCGCCTGGGGTGGACGCACGGTGAAGCCGGACACGCCCACCACCAGGTCCTCCGCGCCCAGGCGGTAGAGCACCTCCGTCGTCTCCTCGGTGAGACACACGACGCGGCGGGGATAGGGCGGCGCACCGGAGAGCAGCTCGGACAGGCGGGCATTCATGCGGGGCCACACCCTAACGCGGCCACCGCCGCGCTACGTGTCCGTAGCATTCGTCCGTGCGCATGGACCGGGCTTTCACCGCACTCCCAGTCACGACACGTCCCAGGTGTGTCACCTGTGAAACGTTGTCGCGCCCGAGCCGGATTCTCGGCCGGTGGCGCACTGCGCCAACCCGGCAGGTCGCTTGGGAGGTGGACGATTGCAGTGTTAGCATCTGCCTTCATGTTCGACCGGCGTGTCACGTGCCTCACCGGTCGGTGGGGGCAGTCATGATGGAAAGCAACGCCCCGACGAATGGCGCCCCACCCGACGTCGCGGACCCCATGCTGGGCCGGGTCCTGAACGAGCGCTTCCGCATCCTGGAGACGCTTGGCGCCGGAGGCATGGGCCGCGTCTACAAGGCCGTGCAGTCACCGCTGGACCGGCTGGTGGCGCTCAAGGTGCTCAACCCGCAGTACGGCGAGGGCAAGGACCCCGGCTTCCAGAAGCGCTTCTTCCTGGAGGCCAGCGTCACCGCGAAGCTGCGCCACCCGAACACCGTCACCGTCATCGACTACGGCAAGACGGAAGACGGCATCTACTACATCGCCATGGAGTACCTGGAGGGGCTGACGCTGGGCCAGCTCCTCACTCAGATGGGCCCGCTGCCGTGGCCGCGCGCGCTCAACATCACCCAGCAGATCGCCCGCTCGCTGCGCGAGGCGCACAAGGTCGGCCTCATCCACCGCGACCTCAAGCCCGCCAACGTCATGGTCCTCAATCAGGAGACGGACCACGACGTGGTGAAGGTGCTCGACTTCGGCCTGGTGAAGTCCTTCATCGGCGACGCGGCGCCCGTGCCACAGGACACGTCCATCACGCAGGCGGGCATCATCCTGGGCTCGCCGCAGTACATGGCGCCGGAGCAGGCGCGCAACATCGCCGACCCGCGCAGTGACGTGTACAGCATGGGCGTGGTGCTCTATCAGATGCTGATGGGACGGCCGCCCTTCCTGGCCGCGCAGAGCATTGACGTCATCGTCAAACACATCAACGAGCTGCCGCCCGCCTTCGGCTCGCTCTACCCCAACCATGGCATCCCCGGAGAGGTGGAGGCCCTGGTGATGAAGTGCCTGGCCAAGACGCCACCGGAACGCTACCAGTCCATGGACGAGGTGATGGAGGCCATGCGCCGCACCATGTCCACGGTGGGCGTCAGCGGCGCCTTCAGTGGCGCGCGCTTCGCGGGCGCTGGCGTCGGTGGCAGCGGCCCCATCAGCGGCCCCCACGGCAGCGGTCCCCACGGCGCGGCCGGCTCCGGTCCCGCCACCGTGGCGCTGGACATCTCCGTGGAGGAGGCGCCGGTCAAAGGCGGCCGCAAGCCGCTGGGCCTGCTCCTCGGTGGCGGCGCGCTGCTGGTGGGCCTTGGCGCGGCCCTGGTGGTGGCGATGCGCCCCAACCCGCCCGCCGAGCCCATCGTCACACCGCCACCGCCCGCCACCGCCCAGACCGCGCCCGAGGCCGCCAGCCCGCCCGCGGAGTCCGCGGTGGGTGAGTCCGACGAGGAGCTGGCCCTGGCGCCGCTGACGCGGCCCACCGTGGAGCCGGTGCGCTTCCTCATCGTCAGCGACCCCATGGGTGCGCGGGTGACGTACCAGGGGAAGGACTTGGGCGAGACGCCCCTGAACCTCGAGGTGGCTCCGGATGCCAGCGGCGTCGCGGAAGCGGCGCTGACCTTCACCCTGGACGGCTACCAGCGCGCCCGCGCCGTCGCCAAGGGCGCGGGCCCCGAAGAGCGCTTCACGCTGAAGCTCCAGCCCAAGAAGAAGGCGAGCACGCGGCCTGGAAAGGCCCCAGACTCGTCGCCCTACAAGGACGACCCGTACAATTGAAAACCCTGACAGCCCTCAAACGAGCGGGCCTCCTCGCGATGTGTCTGTGCGCGGGGGAGGCCCTGGCGGACGCCCGCCTTGAGGCCCGCCGCCACTTCCGCAGCGGCATGAGCCTCATCGCCCAGAAGCAGTACGACGCGGGCATCGCCGAGCTCGAAGCCGCCTACGCCATCAAGCCGCACCCCAACGTCCTCTTCAACATCGCCCGCGCCTACCAGGACTCGGGCAGGTCGAAGGAGGCGCTGGAGGTGTACCAGCGCTACCTCACCAGCAATCCGCCGGACGCGGCGTCCGTGATGCCCATGGTGGCCGCGCTGGAGGAGAAGCTGAAGGCCGAGGGAGCACAGGCCGCCGCGCAGGACCCGTCGTCGCTGCCCATGCCGCCGCCCCCCGCGGGCATGCAGTCGCAGCAGCTGAGCGCGTTGCTGGAGCGGCTGGAGAAGGCCATTGAACGGGCCGAGGCCATGCCCGTGGGGAGCGCCACCATTCCCGGCCTGACGCCCACCGGCGTCGCCCCCGCCAGCACGGACGACTCGGCCGGCGGCGTGGACCTGGGCGCGGTGCCCTACGAAGAGCGCGTGGTGACGGCGAGCCGCCGCGCGCAGTCCTCGCTGGACGCGCCCAACGCCACCACCGTCATCACCGCCGAGGACATCCGCCTGTCGGGCGCCACGTCGCTGCCGGAGCTGCTGCGGCGCGTGCCCGGCGCGGACGTCATGGCCCTGGGCGTGGGCAGCGCCAACGTGTCGCTGCGCGGCTTCAACCAGCGCATCGCCAACAAGGTGCTGGTGCTGGTGGACGGCCGCACGGAGTACCAGGACTTCCTGGGCCTCACCATCTGGTCCTCCATCCCCATCGGCCTGGAGGAGATTGAGCGCATCGAGGTCATCCGCGGCCCGGGCAGCGCGCTGTACGGCGCCAACGCCATGCTCGGCGTGGTCAACATCATCACCCGCGCGCCTGGCACCGGACCGCGCGCGCAGTTCAACGTCACCGGCGGCACCGGCAACACCGCCGCGGGCTCCTTCGTCAGCCACGGCGGCTCAGGCGCGATGCGCTACCGGGCGGCGGCGGGCTATTCGCAGACGGACAAGTGGAGCCGGGACTACGCCAGCGGCCTGCCGGACGTGACGCTGCGCGGCCCCGACCCGGACCTGGGTGCTCGCGGCGCGCGCGCGTCGCTGTCCGCCGTGTACACCTTCGCCGAAGGGCGCCAGGTGGGCCTGTCCGGCGGCGTGAATCGCTTCACCACGGAAATCTATCCGCCGGGCCTGCTGCGCAACTACTTCATCGACGGCGTCAACGCCTTCGCCAAGGGCGACGTGGAGCTGGGGCCCCTGAAGCTGAAGACGTTCTGGAACCACATCTCCAGCGACGCGGGTCCCCAGTATGAAGCCACGGGCCAGCGCTCGCTGGTGACGTCCCTCAACTCCAACCTCTTCAACGCCGAGCTGCTCTTCGCGCGCGACTTCGAGCTCGCGGGCACGCACCAGCTCAACATTGGCGTGGAGGGCCGCATCAAGCGCGTGGACTGGGGAGACTACCTGGGGCCGCTGCGCGAGCAGGTGCACGCGGCCTTCTTCGTCCAGGACGAGTGGCGCATCGTGGAGCCGCTGGCGCTGGTGGCCAGCTACCGCGTGGACCGGCACCCGCTGCTCAACCTGGGCAGCCCGGGACTGGCGCACTCGCCGCGCATCTCCGCGCTGTTCAAGCCTTTCGAAAACCACGCCTTCCGCGCGAGCGCGGCCTCCGCCTTCCGCGAGCCGACGTTCCTGGAGAGCTACACGCAGCTGACGGTGCCCGTGCCGGGCATCAACGGCGTCAGCACGCTCACCACCGGCAATCAGCAACTGCGCCCCGAGCGCCTCACCGCCTTCGAGCTGGGCTGGCGCGGCGAGGCCCCGGAGCTGGGCATCGACCTGGACGTGGCCGTGTACCAGAACACGGTGAGAGACCTCATCGGTCTGTCCGGGGTGTCGCGGCTGCCGCCGGGCCAGTCGTATGACCCGGGCACCGGTTCGTACCTGCTGGGCAGTTCGTCCTTCCAGAACGAGGACGCCATCTACACCGCGCGCGGCGCCGAAGCGGGCGTCACCCTGGCGCCGGTGGACGGCCTGGGCCTGAAGCTGAGCGCGTCGCTGCAGGACGTGACGTCGGACCGCGAGTCGGCGGCCGAGTGCGGCCCGTGCAACCAGGCGCCGCAGTTCCGGCTGTACGGCGGCCTCACCTACCGCTCGCGCGCGGACCTGGAGTTCGGCGTGGACGCGGCCTACACCTCCGCGTCCACCTGGATTGAGCGCGAGCCCGCCGCAGCGGACCCCACGCGCATCGAACTGGTGTCCAACCCGCTGCGCGCCTACACCGTGGTGAACGCGCGCGTGGGCTACATGGCCGTCAAGGACACCGTCACCGTCGCGCTGGTGGGCAGCCACCTGGGCGGCGCGCATTCCCAGCACCCCTTTGGCAATCGCATCGAGCGGCGCGTCTACGCGACCCTGACGGTGACTCCATGAGCCGCCCCACCCTGTCCTCCTGGAAGCGGGCCGCAGGTGGCCTCGCCCTCGCGTCCGTGCTCGGACTCGGCTGCGATTCACCACCCGTGGTGCCCACCGCCGACGTGCGGCAGAACACGCGCACCGCGCGCATCGACGGCAACCTGGTGGTGCAGTCACGCGCGCGTGGCAACGCGGTGGTGTTCCTCTACGACGCGGACCGGCCCCCGCCGCCGCAGGGCACCGGCCGCCCCATCACCTTCACCGTCGTCCCCGCCGAGCAGCTCTTCGGCCCGGCGCTGGCGGGTGACACGCCCGGCCCCTTCGTCGCGCCCTTCAGCTTCAGCCTGGTGCCCGCGGGCCGCTACATGCTCCGCGGCTTCATCGACGCGAACGGCTGCGGCTCGGACGCGGGCGCGGACTGCCGCCGGTCCGACTTCAACCCCTGGTACGGCGTCACCAGCGAGCCCAACGCGGGTGACGTGGGTGGCGCGGCGGTGGACGCGACCGGAAGACCGCTCACGGTGGAAGTCGTGGCGGACGCGGACGGCCAGCCGCAGCCCCTCACCGGCGTGGCGGTGAGCTTCTCCGACACCGCGCGCGTGCTGAGGGACCGGCCCACGTTCCAGGTGGTGCAGGGAGACGGGCAGATGGGCAGCTCGCAGAAGCAGCTGCGCCTCCAGCCGCTGTCCCTCCACGACGGCGCGGTGGACCAGCGCCCGGACGGCTTCGCCGTCAGCTACGTGGACGCCGACAACGACGGCACCCCCGATGGCTTCTGGCCGCGCGTGGTGGTGCGCAAGCTGGCGGACCACGCCAGCAACCTGGTGGACGAGAACGACCTGGACCGCGATGGCGTCCCGGATGACACCGGCGTGGACTACGCCCGCGCCGATGGTTCCCAGGACGGCGTACCGGATGTCGTCGTGCTCAACGCGCGCCTGGTGCCAGACAGCATCATCGCCGCGCTCACCGACGAGAACGGCAACCCTCGCATGGAAGGCGCCGTCGTTCCGGAGCTGGTGGTGGAAGTGCGACCCCAGGCACTGGATGCCCGGGTACCTACCAACCCCGTGCCGCTGCGTGAGCTGCCCCGAGGTCGCTACGCGGTGGTGTTGATCCAACCCAGTGGACAAACATGGCGTGTGCCCAATGAACTGGCACCCGCCCTCGCGTCTGGACTGGGGCTTCCCGCCGTGGAAAGTCAGGCTTTCTTCCTGGAGGTTCCCTGAGTGGCGGTGCTTTGACTTCGGACGCTCCATCCGCCAACATGATCGCCGTTCCCCGGGGAACTGCCCCAATTGAGGTTGATGATCCGATGAAGGCCGGAACCCTCCCCGAGCCCCTCCCCCTCCGCACCACGACGGAGACGACCCGCCCCCTGGGCGCGCGCCCCGTCACGGGCACGGCTCCGCAGCGCGTGCTGTTGGTGGATGACAGCCGCTCCATCCGCACGCTGCTGAAGATCTACCTGATGGCCCGCAACTTCGAGTTCCTCGAAGCGGAGTCCGCCGAGGAAGGCCTCAAGGTGTCGGAAGCGGAGCCGGTGGACCTGGTCCTCACGGACTTCCACATGGATGGGATGAACGGCGCGGACTTCGCCGCGCAGATTCGTGCCAGCGCCAACCCGCGGCTGGCCAAGGTGCCCATCCTGATGATGACGGGCGACCCGAACGTGGCGGAGGTGCGCGCGCTGGGTCAGAAGGCCGGCATCAGCGCCTTCGTCCGCAAGCCGGTGAGCTGCGCGCAGCTCATGACGCTGGTGGACACCATCCTCCCGCTGCCGCGCAAGTAGCGCGCCGCGCCCCTCTGGGCGCCGCTTCACTCACGCCGGGTTCCGGGCCGCTGCAGCGGCGCGGGCCCGGCGTTTTCGCATGGCTTCACCCACGCGGATGGCCATCAGCAGCGCCAGCACCGCGCCGTAGATGAGCGGCTCGGTGATGTCCTTCTTCACGCGCCACACGAAGTGCACCACGCCCAGCGCCGCGGCCACGTAGGCCAGCCGGTGCAGCCGCTGCCAGCGCGGAAAGCCCAGCCGCCTCACCCACCGGTTCGTCGACGTCACGGCCAGGGGCACCAGCAGCACCAGCGCGGCGAAGCCCACGGTGATGAAGGGGCGCTCGGTGACGTCCGCCCACAGCGCGCCCCACGCCAGCCCCTGGTCCAGCACCGCGTACACGAGGAAGTGCGCCACCGCGTAGCTGAAGGCCAGCAGGCCCAGGGTGCGGCGCACGCGCGCGGGCCACGTCCACCCCGCCACCAGCCGCAGCGGCGTGCACGCCAGCGAGGCCAGCAGCAGCACCAGCGCCAGCAGCCCCGTCTGGTGGAGCGCGGCTTCAATCGCGTTGGGCCCCAGCTCGCCCCGCGGGCCCTGGACGGCGAGCATCAGCAGCGGCGACAGGCCCCCCACGACGAGCGCGGGGTTGAGCCAGGGATACGGAGACGAGGCCATGGCGCGGGGACTCAGTAGAACCGGCGCAGGTCCATGCCGGTGTAGAGGTGGGCCACCTGCTCCGCGTAGCCATTGAAGGGCAGCGTGGGGCGGCGCTCGAAGTCACCGATGCGGCGCTCGCTGGCCTGGCTCCAGCGCGGATGGGGCACGGAAGGATTCACGTTGGCGTAGAAGCCGTACTCGCGCGGCGCGGACAGCCGCCACGTCGTCATGGGCTCCTCCCGCGTGAGGCTGATGCGGACAATGGACTTGATGCCCTTGAATCCATACTTCCACGGCACCACGAGCCGCAGCGGCGCGCCGTTCTGGTTGGGTAACTGCCGGCCGTAGAGCCCCGTGGCCAGCAGCGTGAGCGGGTTCATCGCCTCGTCCAGGCGCAGCCCTTCCGTGTACGGCCAATCCAATAGGGCGCGGCGCTGGCCCGGCATCTGCTCCGGGTCCAGCAGCGTGGTGAAGGCGACGTACTTCGCGTGGCTGGTCGGCTCCACGCGCTGGAGCAGCGCCGCCAGCGGGAAGCCCAGCCACGGAATCACCATGGACCAGGCCTCCACGCAACGCATGCGGTAGACACGCTCCTCCAAAGAAAACCAGGACGTGAGCTGCTCCACGTCCACCGTCCGCGGCTTGTGCACCTCGCCGTCGATGACGACGCTCCACGGCTTCGGCTTCAGCGTGTGCGCGAAGCGGGCCGGGTCGTTCTTGTCGAAACCGAACTCGTAGAAGTTGTTGTAGGTGGTGACGTCCTCGTAGGGCGTGCGCGGCTCGTCCGTGTCGTAGGGGCCCATCGCCTTCGCCACCGGTTGTTCCACCAGGCCCGCGTCCGGGACGAAGCGGTCCATGGGGCGCGTCTGCTTGCGGCCCAGCAGGTGCAGCCCTCCGGCGACGGCGACGGCCGTGCCCGCGAAGAGGCCCGCGTTCTTCAGCAGCTCGCGCCGGCGCAGGTACGTCTTCTCGGAGGTGACTTCGGAGCTGGGCGGCTCGGCGGGCGGCTTGTCACGCATGGCCCCTGTATAACGGCCCTGGTCGCCCGCGCGTTACCGGGCAGTGCCTTCCTGTCCCGGGAGCGTCCCAGCGCTCTGCGTCAGCGCGGTCTCACGGGCACGGGCGTCCTTCAGGCGCCACAGCCGCCACCAGGGCGTGCCTGGGGACTCGTGGTGCTCCCAGTGGTAGCCGAAGAAGAAGCACGACAGCAGGGCCCACAGATGATTGCGCGGCAGCGTGCGCGCGTGGTGCGGGGCCATGTCCGGCGTCTCCGGGCGCCGGTGCGGCAGGTAGGTGCCGAAGTAGAAGAGCTGCAACGTGCCCAGCACCGAGGGCAGCACCCAGAAGACGAGGATGTGCGGCTGGGAGACGCCCAGGAAGAGCAGCACGTTGAACTTGGCCGCCATCACCCCAATCTGGGGCAACGTGGTGTAGCGGGCCATGAAGGTGCCCAGCCACGGCCAGAAGGACTGGCTGTGAGTGGAAAAGTCCGGGTCCTCCTCACTCGTGGGCCGGGCATGGTGGGCACGGTGGTTCACCACCAGCCGCCGGTAGGACAGCCCCGCGAAGAGGAAGCAGGCGACCGTGCCCACGGCCTCGTTCACCCAGCGCCGGCCAGACACCGTGCCGTGCATGGCGTCGTGGCCGGTGATGAAGAGGCCCGTGCACAGCCAGGCCTGGAGGGCGACGTGCAGCCAGGTGAGCGGCTCCACCCACGGCAGCTCCGCGCGTGTCAGCGCCCAGGCAAGGTGCCCGCCCCACGCGCCCATGACGACGAGCGCGATGACAACGCCCCAGGGACCGGGCGGCGCTGGACGGAGTTGGCGGGCGGAAGTCTCCATCTCTCCTGCTTTCTGGCCATCGCCGGCCCGCCGCGCATGGGAAATGCCCAGGCGGCGGGGCGGGCAATGGACCGGTGGCTACTTCTTCACATCACGTACCAGTTCCTCCGCGGTGACGTAGCGCGGCTCGATGTCCACCGGCACGTCCTTGAGGCGCTCCAACACGCGCTGCACGGGCGGGCGCACCACGCCGTGCTTCGCCAGCAGCGCCTCGGCGGCCTTCCGGTCACCGCGGCCCTGAATCTCCATGAGCTGCTTCGTCAGCGAGGTGACGGCCTGCTTCATCTTCGCCGGCACCACGGAGAAGGTGCCGTCCGCGTTCACCTTCACCGCGCCGGTGTCCAGGAAGTAGTTGAGCTGCACGGCGATGCCCTTGCCGTGCGCCTCGTCCACGCCGAAGCGGATGGAGCGGAAGGCGGAGGCCAGGAACGTCGTGTACATGGTGCGCTCCAGCGACTTGTCGATGACGCCGGTGTCCACCAGGCGCTGGAGCGCCCACAGGCCGGAGATGTCCGCCTTCGCCTCTTCGATGGCGCTGGAGGCCGCCTGGAGTTCCTTGCGCACGGTGGTGGCCTTGCCACCCACGGTGATGTTGCTAGGCCCCAGTCCGTGCATCAGCTCGTGCATCAGGATGTGCGTGAAGAAGGCATCGAAGGAGACGTCCTTCTGGTCCGCCGGGGTGAGGGCCACCTTGGCGATGGGCAGCAGCACGCGCTCGAACTTGGCCTCCTGCACGTTCTTCAGCATCACGCGCTTGGAGCCCATCTTCTCCGACACCCGCTCGTCGTTGGGCAGGTTGAAGGCGGCCGTCTGCACGCCCCGGTTGCCGTCACCGGAGGAGAACAGGCTGTTGATGACGCGGATGGGCGCCAGCGCGCCCAGCTTCGGGTTGCGCAGCTTCGGGTCGATGGGGAGGTTGTTCTCCAGCCCCTGGAGCTGCCCGCTGAACTTCGCCAGCTTCTGCGTCTCCGCGTCGTCGCGCAGGCCCACGAAGGCCTCGAAGGCGGCCTTGTAGTTGAACCACTCGTCCTCGTAGACCTCGTAGGGCCCGATGGTGGGCTCGATGCTGGCGTCCAGCTCCATCCACGCCACCTCGCTGGCGTAGTAGTCGTTGGACAGGAACGCGTCCGCGCGCGAGGTGAGGAACGCCTTCAGCGTGGGCTGCTGGGTGAGCGCGGCGGCCTCGCGCAGCAACGCGGCGGCCTGGGCCAGCTCGCCCTGGTACTCCACACTGTAGGGCACCGTGATGAAGCGGCCATCCGTGCCGCGGCGGATGGTGGTGTAGAAGCCGGTGGCCTCCTTCTGCTGCGCCTCGGGCAGCGACTTCACCCACGCCTCCACCTCCGCCTGGGTGGCGCCAGCCGGATAGAAGTTCGCGGACGCGGGCTTGGCCGGCACGCCCGGGATGAAGGGCCGCGCCTCGTCGAGGCTGTTCCAGGGCCCCTTGTCCAACAGGAACGCCTGCAGCCGCGCGCGGCCCAGCGGCGTCGAGTCCTGGACCAGGTCCAGCAGCAGCGGCTCGTTGCCCGCCCACCGCTGACGCAGGAAGAGCGCGTCCATCAGCTTCGAGGCCTGGACGATGCGGGCCAGGGCGCGGCGCTCGGACTCCGGCAGCGCCTTCAGGTCCACCCGGAGCTCCACCGGGGCGAAGCGCGCCGTCAGGCGCTGGAGCTCCGCGGCATCCGGGAAACGGGCAGGGGGCGTCTTCTCCGCGGCGGTGGCGGCGCCCGACAGCATCGCCGCGCCGAGCAGGGACAGGAGGGTACGGTTCATGTCCCCTTCCCTACTCCAACCCAGCCCCCCCTCCCAGCGGTCCTCACATCTGAAAACCCAACGTCCCACATTTCCCCCTCATTCGCGCACACTCGGAAGTCGGGGGAGCCCATGCCACCATGCGCGCCGGCAGTAGCCGTGCTCCCGCCCTCCTTCGAGGCCCTCGATGACGCCCGCGTCCCGCGCCCCGTGCGCTACGGGGTCGCCGGCCAGACGTACTGGGACACCCACTTCGGCGTGGACCACCAGCACAGCCGCCCCTGAGCGGGCGAGCGGACGGTCCGGACTCGACAAGCGGTTTTCCATGGTTAAGGGAAAGCGACGCTGGCGCCCCACCGGGCGCCCCGGAGGCCCCTGTCACCATGACCGTCGAAAACGCCCCCCAGCGGGAGACCCACGCCTTCCAGGCGGAAATCAATCAGCTCCTCAGCCTGGTCATCAATTCGCTCTACAGCCACAAGGAGATTTTTCTCCGCGAGCTGGTGTCCAACGCGTCCGACGCGCTCGACAAGCTCCGATTCCGCGCGATTACGGAGCCGGAGCTGCTGGCGGACGAGCCGGCCCTGGAGCTGCGCCTCATCCCGGACGAGGCGAAGGGCACCCTCACCATCGAGGACACCGGCATCGGCATGTCGCATGACGAGCTGGTGAAGAACCTGGGCACCATCGCCCACTCCGGCTCGCGCGAGTTCATCGAGGCGCTGGCGCAGAAGGGCCAGCAGAAGGACATGCAGCTCATCGGCCAGTTCGGCGTGGGCTTCTACAGCGCCTATCTGGTCGCGGACCGCGTGGAGGTGGTCAGCCGCGCCGCCGGCCAGGGCCAGTCCGCCTGGCGGTGGACGTCGGAAGCCAAGGGCTCCTTCACGGTGGAGCCCGCCGAGCGCGCCGCGCGCGGCACCTCCATCACCCTGCACCTGAAGGAGGACCAGAAGGAGTTCCTGGGCGAGTGGCGGCTGCGGTCGCTCATCACGCAGTACTCCGACTACGTGGGCCACCCCATCAAGCTCCAGGTGAGCAAGACGACGGGGACGGGCGACGAGGCGAAGACGGAGACGTCGTTGGAGGTGGTCAACAAGGCCAGCGCCCTGTGGCAGCGCTCCAAGTCCGAAATCACGGACGAGCAGTACCAGGAGTTCTACAAGCACCTGACGCACGACTGGGAAGCGCCGCTGGCGTGGACGCACTTCAAGGCGGACGGCAACACCCAGTTCACCGGCCTGCTCTTCGTGCCCAAGCAGCCTCCGTTCGATTTGGACGCGCAGCAGCAGCGCGGGGTGCGGCTGTTCGTCAAGCGCGTGTTCATCATGGACCGCTGCGAGGAGCTGGTGCCTCAGTGGCTGCGCTTCGTGCGCGGCGTCATCGATTCGGATGACCTGCCGCTGAACGTGTCGCGCGAGCTGCTCCAGGACTCGCAGGTGGTGCGCGCCATCCGCAAGCACGTGGTGAAGAAGTCGGTGGACCTGCTGGAGAAGCTGGCCAAGGACAAGCCGGACGACTACCTCACCTTCTGGAAGGCCTTCGGCACGGTGCTGAAGGAAGGCCTGGCCACGGAGGCCGAGCAGAAGGACAAGCTGGGCGGCCTGCTGCGCTACGAGAGCTCGCGCGAGGAGGGCCTGACGTCCCTCACCGACTACGTGGGCCGCATGAAGGAAGGCCAGGAGGCCATCTATTACGTCTACGGCGAGTCCCGGAAGGCGGTGGCGGACAGCCCCCACCTGGAGGCGCTGAAGCAGCGCGGCTTCGAGGTCCTCTACATGACGGACCCGGTGGACGAGTGGGCCGCGCAGGGCCTGCGCGAGTTCCAGGGCAAGCCGCTGGTGTCCGCGCTCCAGGCGGACCTGAAGCTCCAGTCCACGGACGAGCAGAAGAAGGAGCAGGAGCAGCACGCCGAAGGCCTGAAGACGCTCACCACGAAGATGAAGGACGTGCTCCAGGAGTCGGTGCGCGAGGTGCGCGTGTCGGACCGCCTGACGGACTCGCCCGTGTGCCTCGTCGTGCCGGAGGGCGGCTCGCCGGCCTACCTGGAGCGCCTGCTCCAGCAGCGCGGCCGGGGCGCGGGCATGCCGCGCGTGAAGCGCATCCTGGAAGTGAATCCGAAGCACCCCGTCATCGAGCACCTGAAGGCCGTGCATGACCGAGACCCGGCCGCGGCCCAGGTGGCGGAGTGGATTGAGCTACTCCACGACCAGGCGCTGCTCACCGAGGGCAGCACCATCGCCGACCCCAACCGCTTCGCTCGCCGCATGACGGGGCTGTTGACGCAGGTGGCGGCCCTGGCAGCGGCGCCCGCTCCAGCGCAGGCCCCCGCCTCGTCGACGGCGAGCTGAAACGCCGTCACCCACGCCCCCTCTCGCTTCGAGAGGGGGCGCCCGCAGCCCGAGCGAGCGCATGGTGCGCCTGGCTGCTTCAGGGAGGCCCTGGACAAGGGGCATTGCCGACCCGGGACGGGGGTATCGGCTTCCCCGGGGCGCGTCGGCTATCGTCCCTCGGAATATCGAGGGGAGTCCGACGACATGAAGCGAGTGGTTCTGGGGTTGTTCGCAGCCGTGGTCCTCAGTGCGTGCGCAGCGCACGAAAAGACGGGAGACCGCGCCGCGGCCGTGGGGGATTGGAAGGCCGCGTATGCGTCCTACCGGCAGGCGCTGGCCAGCGAGCCGGACAGCCCCGAAATCAAACTCAAGTTCGACACGGCCCGCAGCAAGGCGCTCCAGGATGCGCGGCAACGGGCGCAGACGTGCGCGCAGGTGAATGACTGGGGCTGTGCGCTCGCCGAGTCCGACTTCGCCCTGTCCGTGGAGCCGGGCAACGCGGAGATCGCCTCGTTCCGCGCGCACGCGGCGCAGCAGGTGGCGATGACGCAGTTGGACACGGCCGTCGAGCAGGCGCAGCGGGGGCAGTACGCGGAGGCCGCCTCGCTGATGGACCGGGCGCTGCAGCTGTCCCCGGTGCCCGAGGTCAAGACGCACGCGGAGGACGTGCGGCGCATCATCACCACCCAGGGGCGTGCCCAGGCAGACCGGTACCTGCTCGAGGGCCACTTCATCGCGGCCCACGAGCTGGCGCAGCTGGTGCTGCGGCTGGACGCCTCCGCCTCGGCGTGGGCGCAGAACATCGCCGCGGAGTATGAGCACTTCATCACCGAGGAGGTCGAGCGGCTGTCGCGCGAGGGTGACGCCGCGCGGGCGCAGCATGACTGGGGGCGCGCGCAGCAGAGCTACGGCGCCGCGCTGAGCCTGCGGCAGGGTGGCCGGGCCGCGCCGCTGGAGGAGTACGTGCGCCACATGGCCCTCGCCGACCAGCGGATCGCGGGCCGCGACTGGAACGGGGCGGCGGATGCCTACCATGTGGCGCTGCGCACGGGTCAGGACGACGGCTTCGCCACCCACCAGTTGGAGCGGGTGCAGCTGCGGCCCTACCGCTTCGTCCTGCACTCGGTGCTGGTGACGCCAGGCCGGCCGGATGGAAGGGCGTGGGTGGGCGCGTCGAACGACATCTTCATGCGGCTGGCCAACCGGGTGACCCAGATGGTCCGGCAGCGCGGCATGACGGACCTGGTGAAGGACCTGGCCATGAGCATCCCGCACGAGAACCGCCCGCGGCTGCGCATCGAGGTCCACCACCCGGATGGCATGCACCTGACGACGCAGGGGCGTAACGGCATCTACACGGACTACGACGCCGAGTTCGTCGCCGTCGCCAATGCCTTCGACGGCCGGCGGGTCGGCTTCCAGGTGTACATGGACGGGCCGCACGGCAGCGAGCTGCTGGGCTCGGTGGACGTGCCCGTGAACGAGTTGGTGGAACGCCGCGACGTGTCGCTGGAGAGCGCCGCCATCCTCTCGATGCGGCTGAGCACCGTGAGTGACGGCCGTCAGCCGGGCCCCTACGGTGGCATGGCGCACGTGGTGCCCGCGCCGCCGCCCGGTGCGCGGCCGCCGCCGCCGGGCCGCGGCCACGTCGCCTCACCGACTCACTGACGTCCCGCGAGGCCGGAAGCATGGCTTCCGGCCTCCAGACACGGTGTCACACGCCCGGAGCATCGTCCCGGGCGTGGGCAACGAGCAGATGCACACCCGCGCCCTGAACGCCCCTTAGCGCGGCAGGCGGAGCCGGAACGTAGAGCCCGTGCCGACGACGCTCTCCACCTCGATGTCCCCCCCGTGCGCCCGGGCAATCCGGCGGGACACGGAGAGCCCCAGGCCCACGCCGGGGATGTCCTTCGCCGCGGTCCGGCTGCGCGTGAACGGCTCGAAGAGGGTGCCCAGGTCGCCGGGCGGAATCCCCACGCCTTCATCCGTCACGGACACCGACACGTCGCGCTCCGAGGACTCCAGCCGCAGCGACACCACCCCACCCTCGGGCGAGTACTTGATGGCGTTGCTCACCAGGTTGGTGAGCACCTGCGACAGCCGCGTCGAATCACACCGCCAGGGCACGGGCGAGTCCGGCACGGAGTACTCCAGCCGGTGCTGCTCGCTGGACGGCCGGTGGAGTTCCACCACCTCCTCCACCAACCCGCGCAAGTCGCACTCCTCCAGCCGCAGCTCCAGGTTCCCCGCCTCGATGCGCGTCCGGTCCAGCAGGTCGCCCACCATGCGCTCCAACCGGTCCACCTGGTTGGAGATGCGCACCAGCGAATCCCGCACCTTCTCCGGCGGAGGCGCCGTCTTGGCCCGTAGCAGCATCTGCGCCGACAGCTTCAGTGCGTTGAGCGGCGTGCGCAGGTCGTGCGCCACGCCCGCGAGGAACTGGAGTTGCCGCGCGTCCTGACTGGTGACGGTCTCCGCCATGTCGTTGAACTCCGCGCCAATCTCCTGGAGCTCTGGCGGCCCCGCGCGCGCCACCCGGGATTCACGCCGGCCTGACTTGAACGCACTCAACGCGCGGCGGATGGCCACCAGCGGCCGGTAGATGCTCGTCTGCGCGATGGTGAGGAACAGCACCACGCCCGTCAGCACCGACACCGCGAGCAACGTGCCAAGGAGCCGCCCCGTTCTCCGCACGGCGGTCGCCTCGTCGCGAGCCGTGCGCGCCCGCGCGATGCTGGAGTCCATCACCGCCCGCGTCGCATCCACTGCCTGCGCCAACCGGCGCCGCCGGTCCGGCTCCGGCGCATTGAGATAGGCCTCGACGCTCGCGCGGGAAGCCGCCACCAGCCCGCGCTCCGCCTCCGTCTCCGTGTACATCTCGACATGGGCCAGCCGCTCCGGCACCTCGCGCACCAGCGCGTCCACCCCGACGCGCGGCCCGATGTCCGTGGGCCCGATACCTTCCACTTCGTGAGCGTACTGGAGCAGCAGCAAGGTGATTTCCAGCTCGGCCGCCGCGCGCACCCGTTCCGCGGCGTCGATGAGGCTGGTGGTCTGCCGCTGCAGCAGGGTGGTCATCCAGAAGAGCCCACCCGCGGACCCCAGCCCCAGAACCGCAAGGAGTACCGCTCCAAGGGTGAGGAAGGTCCGCAACCGCATCACGCCCTCCTGGGGAAAGCCCCACCCTATCCGATACGTGGCGCGAACGGGCATCCCAACCCACCCTCCCGCGAACGGCATCCACCAGCAGCCATTACCCGTGCTGTACCCACCCTCACCGGGATGTGCACTGCTTCACGGCATGGCAACCCGGTGGCGGGATATCGCCGCGCCAGGCCACATCTCCTCCGGGCCAGGACATGCGTGGCATACGCTGCGGAGTCCACCGTCTTCCGGGAGGAGCCGGCGCCATGAGCTTCACCTTGAACGTCAACGGCCGGGAGCACGCCGTCGATGCGCCCGAGGACACGCCCCTCCTCTACATCCTGCGCGATGAACTGGGACTTCACGGAGCCCGGTATGGCTGCGGCGTGGGCCAGTGCGGCGCATGTACGGTGCTGAGCAATGGCTCACCGCTGCGCGCCTGCGTCGTGCCGGCGGCCACGCTGAGCGGCCGGAACGTCACCACCGTGGAGGGCTTGCGCGCGCCGGATGGGACACCGCACCCGCTCCACAACGCCTTCGTGGCCGAGCAGGCCGGCCAGTGCGCCTACTGCATCCCCGGCATGGTGGTGACGGCGGCGGCCCTGCTGAAGGAGAAGCCCCGGCCCACCGAGGCGGAGATTCGCGCGGCGCTGGATGCCAACCTGTGCCGGTGCGGTTCACACAACCGCATCGTCCGAGCCATTCAGCGCGCCGCGGAGGAACTGGCGCGATGAGCCTCCGCCTGAGCCGCCGCGAGGTGCTCCAAGGCTCGCTGGTGCTGGCCTTCGCCCTCACGGGCCCACGCGCATTGGGCGCGGCACTGGAAGAGGCCGGGCTTCCCGGGAGCCTGCGGCGCACCCGCGACCTCGACGCGTGGC
The DNA here is from genome assembly GCF_026810205.1 of Myxococcus sp. NMCA1. Lineage (NCBI taxonomy): Bacteria > Pseudomonadati > Myxococcota > Myxococcia > Myxococcales > Myxococcaceae > Myxococcus > Myxococcus sp. NMCA1. Next base: position 7,696,509 of record NZ_CP113950.1, read on the forward strand.
TGCGCATCGGCGCGGACGGCGTCGTCACGCTGAAGACGGGGAAGGTGGAGCTGGGCCAGGGCATCCTGACGGCGCTCGGGCAGCTCTGCGCGGACGAACTGGACGTCAGCATCTCGCGGCTGACCTTCATCTCCGGCGACACCGAGCTGTCGCCGTACGAAGGCACCACCGCCGGCAGCAACTCCGTCTCCCAGGGCGGCACCGCGGTGCGCTACGCGTCCGCCGAGGTTCGCGCCATCCTCCTGGCCATGGCCAGCAAGCAACTGGGCATCCCGGTGGAGCATCTGCGCGTCCGGGACGGCACCATCCGGGCTGGCGGCGGGAAGGGTGCCTCCATCTCGTACTGGAGCCTCGTCGGCGGGAAGGCACTGAACAGGAAGGCGACGGGCACGGTGAAGCCCAAGCCTCCCATCGAGCGCCATCATGCGGGTCGCTCGGTTCCGCGCGTGGACCTGCCGGGCAAGATTTCCGGCGAGGCGAGCTTCGTGCACGATTACCGGCCCGCCAACCTGGTGCACGGCCGCGTCATCCGCGCGCCGTCCCAAGGCGCCTCGCTCACGGAGGTGGACGCCGCGCCGGTGGAGCAGATGCCCGGCGTGCGGAAGGTGGTGCGTGACGGCGACTTCCTGGGCGTCCTCGCCACGAAGGAGTGGCAGGCCATCCAGGCCGCGGCGGCGCTCGCGAGCAGCGCCCGCTGGCGCGAACAGGCCACCCTGCCCCCGGACCCGTACACCTGGCTGCTGGAGCAACCCAGCCAGGACAGCGTCATCGAGGACACGGTGCGGCCCACCGACGTCGCGCCCACGCACACCATCGAGGCGCGTTACCTGCGGCCGTACCAGATGCACGGTGCCATTGGCCCGTCCTGCGCGGTGGCGGAGTGGGACGGCGAGCGCCTCACGGTGCACACCCACAGCCAGAGCGTCTTCGACACCAGCGCGGCCATCGCGAGGATGCTCCGCGTCCCGGTGGACCGGGTCCACGGCAAGCACCTGCCCGGCTCCGGCTGCTACGGCCACAACGGCGCGGACGACGTCGCCGCCGATGCCGCGCTGCTCGCGCGCGCCCTCCCCGGCCACGCGGTGCGCGTGCAGTGGTCCCGCGAGGACGAGCACGCCTGCGAGCCCTATGGCTCCGCGATGGTGATGAAGGTGCGCGCGGGCGTGGACGCGGAAGGCAACGTGCTGGACTGGGACTATGCGCTGTGGTCCACGCCGCACAGCACCCGGCCTGGAGGCCACCCGGGAAATCTGCTGGCGGGGCGTTCGCTCGCGTCGCCCTTCTCCATGCCCATGCCCCGGAATGGCGGACCGCCGAACTACGCCGCGGACCGGAACGCCATTCCGCTCTACGGCTTCCCGGGCCGGAAGGTGACGACCCATCTCGTCACGCGAATGCCCTTGCGCGTCTCCTCGCTTCGAGGCCTGGGGGCCTACGGCAACATCTTCGCCATCGAGTCCTTCATGGATGAGCTGGCCCACGCCGCGAAGGTGGACCCGGTGGCCTTCCGGCTCCGGCAGCTCCACGACGCGCGCGCGAAGGCGGTCATCCAGAAAGCAGCGGAGCGCTTCGGCTGGACCACCGCCCCCAGGCCCCAGGGCCATGGGCGCGGCATCGGCTTCGCGCGCTACAAGAACCTCGCGAGCTACTGCGCCGTCTGCATCGAAGTGCGCGTCGACCCTCGGACCCACGCCATCCAGCTGCTGCGCGCGGTCCTGGCCGCCGATGCGGGCGAGGTCGTCAATCCGGATGGGCTCGCCAACCAGCTCGAGGGCGGGCTCATCCAGTCGCTGAGCTGGAGCCTGAAGGAGGCGGTCCGCTACGACGCCCAGCGCGTCACCTCGCGAGACTGGCGCACGTACCCCATCCTCACCTTCTCGGAAGTCCCGCCCATCGAGGTCGCGCTCATCGAGCGTCCTGGAGAGCCCCTCCTGGGTGTGGGTGAAGCATCCCAGGGCCCCACTTCGGCTGCGCTGGCCAATGCCATCTTCGACGCCACGGGGGCCCGGCTGAGGGAGCTGCCGCTGACGCCGGAGCGGCTGGCGGCGGCGCTCCAGACACGATGAGGCGGCACCGAGGGGGCAAGCCCATGGCCCGCGCTCACGTCGACAACACTCGACGGAGGCCGCGCGCCATGTGAATCTGCGCTCGAAGTGGAAGGGTGCGGCGATGAACGCCGCAGGAACTCGGATGGTCGGGCCGCCATCCCAGCCGGCAACGCAGCCGGCGGGAACAGCGTATGTCGACGACCACGCCACCGGGGCAGCCTCCCCTTCCGCCCGAGGCCTGGGCCCCACTGCTTCGCCTCTCCAAGCTCGCGAGGTGGCCGCTAGAGCGCTTCCTCCACATCGAGGCAGCCAGCGGCATCCTGCTCCTCGTGGCGGCGGCGCTTGCGCTCCTATGGGCGAACTCTCCCTGGGCGGAGAGCTACGCGAGCTTCTGGCACACGCCGCTCGGGCTCCGCGTCGGTGACTTCACCTTCGAGCGCAGCCTCGAATGGGTCGTCAACGACGGCCTGATGGCCATCTTCTTCTTCGTCGTGGGAATGGAGATTCGTCGCGAGGTCCACCAGGGCGAACTGTCCGAGTGGCGGCGTGCCGCGCTCCCCGCCGCGGCGGCGCTGGGGGGCATGCTCGCGCCAGCGGGCATCTACCTCCTCCTGGCGGACGCTCCGGCCACGCGGTCGGGATGGGGCGTTCCCATGGCAACGGACATCGCGTTCGCGGTGGGCATTCTCACGCTCCTCGCGAGCCGAGTCCCGCCGGCCCTGCGCGTGCTCCTGCTGGCGCTCGCGGTCATCGACGACCTGGGCGCCATCATCGTCATCGCGGTGTTCTACTCATCGGGCGTGGCCGTCACCGGGCTGCTCGTCGCGGCGCTGGGAATCGTGGGTGTCTTCGCGATGCAGCGGTTTGGCGTGCGCTCGAAGTGGGCCTACGTCGTTCCAGCGTTCGTCGCCTGGGCGGGCGTCTACTCCGCGGGGATTCATCCGACGATCGCGGGCGTCATCATCGGGCTCATCACGCCGGTGCGCACCTGGCTCGGTCCGGAAGGATTCGTCACCGGCGCCCGGACCGAACTCGAACACATCGCCCAGGCGCAGCCGGGCGAGCTGTCCTCCCATCACCTCTCGGAGACCTTGCGCCGGGTCGATGCCGCGCGCCGTGAGGCCATGTCCCCTTCGGAGAGCCTGATTGCCACGCTGCATCCGTGGGTGGCGTTCGGCATCATGCCGGTGTTCGCGCTCGCGAACGCGGGGGTGTCGATTTCCAGTGAGCCGCTCGATGCCGCGTCGTGGACCGTGGCCCTCGCGACGGCCACCGGGCTCCTGGTGGGCAAGCCCCTGGGCGTGATTGGGGCCTGCTGGCTGGCACTGCGCCTGCGGCTCGCGACGTTGCCGAAGGGCCTGGGCATGCGGGAGCTGCTGGTGCTGGGAAGCACCGCGGGCATCGGCTTCACCATGGCCCTGTTCATCGCGCAGCTGGCCTTCACGGAGACGAAGCTGCTCGCCGCCGGGAAGCTGGGGGTGCTGGCCGCGAGCGGGGCCGCCGCTGTCCTCTCGCTCGTCCTGGGACGGTGGCTGCTCACCGCTTCGGCGCGGCCCGGCGCCGCGAGGTCCGCGGACGAGGCGGAGCGTTCGACGGCGCTGTAACACCGCCCAGCTCGACAGCAGCCGGGCCCTGTCGCGGGTGCTGCCAGACGACCCGCTGTTCAACGCGGCTCCCATCGACGACGCGAAGACCGCGCCCGCGCTGGGGAACCTCGGACGCCTGCCGATGCCTCACGGCGCGCACCACATCGAGGTGCGCTGACCCGAGCTCGCGCACGTGGACGCCTCCTGGCGACGCATCCAGGGCTCGGGCACTATCCCGGTCACGAGCCTCGATGGCTCGTCGAACACTGCGGGAGCAAGTGATGCGGACATCGATGAAGTGCGTGGGGCTGTTGTTGCTCGTACTGGGGGGCGCGTGTGCGAGCACCCGGCCCGCGGTGACTGAGCCCGTGCCTCCCCACCAGACGTTCACCATCGAGTCCGCGAAGCTGAAGGAGCCCCGCCACATCACCGTCTATCTTCCGCCGGGCTACACGACGTCGGCGGAGGGCCGCTTCCCGGTGCTCTACATGCCCGACGGTGGCCTGAAGGAGGACTTCCCGCACCTGGCCACCACCGTCGACACGGCCATCCGCGCGGGTGAGCTGCGGCCCCTCATCATCGTGGGAATCGAAAACACCGTGCGGCGGCGGGACATGACGGGCCCGACCACGGTGGCGTCGGACCTGGAGGTCGCCCCCGTCACGGGAGGCTCGGCGACGTTCCGAGCCTTCATCCACGAAGAGCTGCTGCCGGAGGTGGAGCGCCGCTACCGGGTGACGCAGGAGCGGGCCATCATCGGCGAGTCGCTCGCGGGCTACTTCATCGTGGAGACGTTCTTCCTCCAGCCGGACCTGTTCGACACCTACCTCGCGCTGAGCCCCAGCCTGTGGTGGAACGCGGAGTCGTTGGTGAAGGGGGCGGGTGAATGGTTCGCGGCACGGCCGGACCTGCGCGCGGGACTTTATGTGTCCTCCGCCAATGAAACGGACGACATCGTCCCCGCCGTGGCGAGGCTCCAGGACGTCCTCCGAACCAGCGCGCCCGCGGGCCTGAAGTGGGAAGTCGAACCCCGGCCCGACTTGCGTCACGACAACATCTACCGGAAGAGCTCGCCTGGCGTGCTGCGCAAGTGGCTGCCTCCCGTGGTGGCCGCCGAAAGCGCGCCCTGACGAAGCGCCCGCGCGCCGCGCGGAAGCCCTGGGCATCCACGCGGCACGCCACGTCCGCTGACTACTGCGGAGGCATCTGGTTCGGGTCCATCCAGGCCACCTCCCAGTGGTGACCGTCCGGGTCGTAGAAGCTCCCGCCGTACATGAAGCCCATGTCCATGGCGTCCGCAGCGGGCGAACCGCCGTTCGCCAGCGCGGTCTTCACCAGCTCATTGACATCCTCGCGGCTGGTCGCGGACAGCGCATAGGTGCCCGCGGTGGTCTGGTGCGCGTCGTGCAGTGGCTTCTTGATGAAGTCCTTGAAGCGGGTGTGCGTGAGGAGCATCACGAACGCGTCCTCGCCCACCACCATGCAGGTGGCGTGCTCGTCGGTGAAGTCCTTGTTGAACTCGAAGCCCAGCTTCGTGAAGAAGTCCACCGACCGCTTCAGGTCGGCCACGGGCAGGTTGAGGAAGAGCTTACGGGGACGGCTGACCTTCATGTTCGCCTCCAGGGCGGGTGGGTTACGAAGGCTTTGACTCCAGAGGCGGACCGAAATCATCGGTCCTTTTTCAGAGAGATTCTCCGCGCCCCGCCTACCTAGGGAGTTCCTTGGGGAGGCCGAACCGCGGGAACAACGCCTCTGTATCGAGGAAGTGGGTCATCGCCGCGATGCGTCCACCGGACAGCTCCAGGACGATGAGCGACCACGGCATGAAGGGCCCGCCGTCACTGCTCGCGTGGTACTGGCCATAGGCGGGTGAGCCACAGGCCTCGGTCCGCACCAGCCGGGAGTCCTTGCAGACCGCCCCCCGCCCGAGGAACCAGCCGCGAATGGGCTCGTGCCCCTGGAGCCACAGCGTGTAGGGGGGCATGGACAAGGTGACCTCCTCGTGGAGAATCGCGGTGAAGGCGTCCATGTCGTAGCGCTCGAACGCATCCACGTAACGATTCAGCAACGCCGCCTGCGCGTCGGACTGAGGCACCCGGAACTCGGAGTCCTCCAGTCCCAGGTCCGACACAGTCGCCCGGGCACGCTGGAGCGCGCTGTTGACCGAGGCCACCGACGTCTCCAGCGTCTCGGCGATCTCCGTGGCCGGCCAGCCCAGGACCTCGGCCAGCAGCAGCACCGCGCGCTGCTTGGGGGGCAGGTGTTGGAGCGCCGCGAGGAACGCGAGCCGAATGCTCTGACGCAGCGACACCTGCTCGGAGGGGTCCACGTCCGACGGCACCGCCAGCGCGTCCGGGATGGGCTCAATCCAGCTGTTCGCCGGCAGCGGCGTCAGCGGCCCGTCGATGGAGTATGCGGGCCCCAGCTCCATCGGCCGCGCCCGGCGCCCGCTCGCCGACAAGGCGTCCAGGCACACGCGAGTGGCGATGGAGTACAGCCAGGTCCGTGGAGACGCACGGCCCTCGAACCGGTCCAGCGCGCGCCAGGCGCGCACCATCGTCTCCTGGACGGCGTCGTCCGCCTCCGAGACAGAACCCAGCATGCGATAGCAATGGCCGATGAGCGCCGAGCGGTGCTCCTCAAAGGCGAATGCCTGCTTCCCAGAATCCGGAAGGTCCTTCATCGATGAGCTGTCTATCAGGCCCATCAGGTCATGTCAGGGGCTCGGACAGGCAGCCCCCGTGTCAATCCAAGCGCGGATGAGCTCACCAAATGCACGCTGAGTGCCTGGCACGGGCTCCAGGCCAGGACCTGGGTCCCAACCCCACCCCACCAGGACGTCCTCGGCCATGTGGTGATGCAGCGCGTCCAGGGACTTTCCGCCGTTTCGCGCGGGGTCCTTGAGCTGCTCGCAAATCTTCCCCAGGGGGACGCCCACCCACGCCATCTCCGCTGGCGCCAGTGCCCACTTCGGATTGCCAGGCACGCTCCGCAGCGTCGTGCCCACCAATGGCGTGTTCCGCGCCTGGTGGCACGAGGAGCAAGGCAGTCCGGGAGTGCCATGTCCCGTGGGCCCGCCCGTCACGGCGGGCACGTGCCGACGCCGGTCCATGCCCTGCCGGGGTACGCCATCGGCCGGGTGGCAGTTGACGCAGCGAGGGTGCGTTATCACACGCCCCGCCTCGACGAAGAGCGCGGCGGAGCGCTGCTTCTCATCCGTGATGGCGGCGAACGCGGACACGGGCTGGAGTGACAGCCCCACATCCTGCGCCGCCTGCGTTCCCGCGGCATCCGGTGCGCTCTTGGTGGACTTGCAGCCCACCCCCGAGATGACGGCGCCCAACACGATGATGGAGAGCCCCCGGTGTCTCATTCGCGCTCCAACTCTCTCAGGACGGCCTCCGCGGCGCGGCGGCCCGACACCAGCGCGCCGTCGATGGAGGCATTGTCCCGGTGGTCTCCACACACGAACAGTCCCGGTGACAGCCGCACCGGCCGGCGAGGCGGCTCCAACACCTCCGGAGGCTGCGCGGGCAGCGCGAGCGGAATCGCATAGGTGCGCAGGTGCCGCCATGCGGACACGGCCGGACCGAACCAGTCCGTCAACTCCGCGAGCACCTCGGCTTGCAGCGTGTCCAGGTCCGGCGTGGCGCCGACAACGGACACGGACACGAGCGCCTGTCCCCGAGGCGCATACGCCGGTGACACCTCGCTCATCACCGCCACGTTGTTCACCCGGCCCCGCCCCTCGCCATTGAGCAGCAGCCACGGCCCTTCCACGGGCGGCTCCGGCGCGGCGAAGTAGAGGCACGTCACCCGGTTCATCACCGGTGGCACCATGCCCGGCAGCAGCCCCACCGCGCTCGCCGGGTCCGTGGCCACCACCACCGCCTTGGCGCCAATCAGCTCTCCGTCCGCCAGGCGCACGCGGTGTCCCCACACGTCCGCCACCGGCGCGCGCATCCGCAGCAGGCCCGGAGGAAGGCGCGCCGACAGTTGCTCTGGAATGGCGCCCATCCCCGACTCCGGCACCGCCGCGTATCCGGATGAGAACATGCGGAAGACGAACTCCAGGAAGCGGCTGGACGTGGTCAGCTCCCGCTCCAGGAAGATGCCGGCGAAGAAGGGGCGCAGGAACGACTCACGCAGAGCCTCCGTGAAGCCCAGCTCGTCCAGGTAGCGCCGCGTCGTGCGTGACGGCCGCTGCCACACGTCCTCCACTTCACCGGAGAGCGCCAGCTGCCGCAGTTCCAGGATGCGCAGCTTGTCCCCGAACGTCCCCACGGGAGCGAACAGGTGCCCGAGCGCCTCCACGGGGCGGCGCAGCGGGTCCACGACCGTGTGCAACCTGCCCCCCCGCCACACCTTCGCGCCGGGGACGAACCTGCGCAACGACAGCGCCTCCAGGTCCAACGTGCGCCGGCCCTCCGGATACGCGGACAGGTACACCTGGAAGCCTCTGTCTAGCAGGAAGCCCTCATGGACATCCGTGCGAACCCTGCCCCCCGGTGCGTCACTTCCCTCTAGCAGCAACACCTTCACCCGTGACGCGACGAGCGCCCGCGCGCACGCCAACCCCGCGAGCCCCGCCCCGACGACGATGACCTCCGGATACGACACGCGCGCTCCTCCACACGTCCTGCTCAAGAAAAGCGCCCACGCTCGCTTGATAAGCGTGGGAGGCGCAAGGGAGACTCGGATGCGGTTGCGGGCAACCGACACTTGATGCAGAAACACCGGCTGTTGCCCGTCACACCTGTGCAACCCGGCGCCGGAATGCTCCCGGCCCACAACACCCCTCGGAGCGAGAGAAAGCAGGTAGCCCCATGTTGATCGTGATGCGACCCGACGCGACGGCCCAGGACATCGAGCGTGTGAACGACGAGATCCGCCGCCGTGGCTGGCAACCGCACGCGATTCCAGGGGGCACTCGCACGGCCGTTGGCATCACCGGAAACCCGGGCGCGGTGGAACCGGAGCCCTTCCGCGTGCTCCCTGGCGTCGCTGACGCCGTGGCCATCTCCCAGCCGTTCAAGCTCGTCAGCCGAGAGGTGAAGCCGGACGACACGCAGCTGCGCATCGGCGACCTGACGATTGGCGGCTCGGCCTTCCACGTCATCGCCGGCCCGTGCTCGGTGGAGTCGCGCGAGCAGATTCTCTCCACCGCCCACGCGGTGAAGAAGGCGGGCGCCACCATGCTGCGTGGTGGAGCGTTCAAGCCGCGCACCAGCCCCTATGAGTTCCAGGGCCTCAAGGGTGACGGCCTGGCGCTGCTGGCCGAGGCGCGCCAGGAGACGGGCCTGCTCGTCACCACCGAGGTGAAGGACACCGCGACGCTCCAGGCCGTCGCCGACGCCACGGACATCCTCCAGATTGGCGCGCGCAACATGCAGAACTTCAGCCTGCTGGAGGCCGTGGGTGAGCTGCGCAAGCCCGTGATGCTCAAGCGTGGCATGAGCGCCACCATCAAGGAACTGCTGATGGCGGCCGAGTACATCGTCGCCCGCGGCAACACGCAGGTCATCCTCTGCGAGCGAGGCATCCGCACCTTCGAGACGATGACGCGCAACACGCTGGACCTCAACGCGGTGCCCATGCTGAAGGCGCTCTCGCACCTGCCCGTCTTCGTGGACCCGTCGCACGGCATCGGCGTGCGCAAGGCGGTGCCGGCGATGATGCGCGCGGCGACGGCGGTGGGGGCGGACGGCATCATCGTCGAGGTGCACCCCGACCCGCCGCGCGCGAAGTCGGACGGTGCCCAGTCGCTGGACTTCTCCGAGTTCGAGAAGTCCATGAACGAGGTCCGCGCCATCGCCCAGGCGATGGGCCGCGAAGTGGTCAGGCTGGGATAGGCCATGACACTCAAGGAAGCGCTGGGCAAGGTGGTGGGCCGGCGCGACCTCACCCGCGAGGAGATGACCCGCGTCATGGGTCTGATGCTCGCCGGGGAGGCTTCGCCTGCCCAGGTTGGCGCGCTGGCGACAGCGCTGAAGATGAAGGGTGAGACGGAGGATGAAATCCTCGGCGCGGCGGAGGCCATGCGGGCCTGCGCGGCGAAGCTGTCCCCGCGTGCCGACGTGGTGCTCGACACCTGCGGCACCGGCGGCGACGGCGCGCACACCTTCAACATCTCCACCGCGGTGGCCTTCGTAGCCGCCGGGGCCGGAGTGACGGTGGCCAAGCACGGCAACCGCGCGGTCTCCAGCCGCTGTGGCAGCGCGGACGTGCTGGCGGCGCTGGGCGTCTCCATGGAGCGTCCACATGAGCGCGTGGCGCGGGACATCGACGAGCACGGCGTGGGCTTCCTCTTCGCGCCGTCCCACCATGGGGCCCTGCGGCACGTGGCGCAGGCGCGGCGGGACATGGGGTTCCACAGCGTGTTCAACCTGCTGGGGCCGCTGACGAACCCGGCGGGCGCGCGCTACCAGCTCCTGGGGACGTTCGACGGCAAGCGCGTGGAGCAGACGGCGCGCGTGCTGGGCCGGCTCGGCAGCCGCCGCGCGTGGGTGGTGCACGGCCATGACGGGCTGGATGAAATCTCCCCGTGCAGCGCCACGGAGGTCGCGGAGCTGCGCGAGGACGGCACGGTCCACACCTTCACGGTGTCGCCCCAGGACGCGGGGCTGGACGTGGTGCCTCGCCAGGCCATCGCGGGTGGCGACGCGGACGAGAACGCCCAGCGGCTGCGCGCGCTGCTGGATGGCGAGCGCTCGGGGCTGCGCACGGCGGTGCTGCTCAACGCGGCGGCGGCGCTCGTCGTCGTGGGACTGGCGGCGGACCTGCGTGACGGCGTGCGGAAGGCGGAGCAGGCCATCGACTCGGGCGCGGCCCGGAACAAGCTGTCGGCCCTCATCGAGGGGGCCTTGTCATGAGCACGACAGGAACGTTGGACCGCATCATGGCGCGCAAACGCCAGGAGCTGGCGGCGCGGCCTCCCATGGCGCCTCGCACCCGGCCCACGCCCCGCGACTTCGCCCAGGGGCTGGTGACCCACCGCTCCGGGCGGCGACTGAGCGTCATCGCGGAAGTGAAGCGCAAGAGCCCTTCAGGCGGGGAGTTTCCCCACGCCGACGTGGTGGCGGTGGCCCGGGCCTATGAGGCCGCGGGCGCCAGCGCCATCAGCGTGCTGACGGATGGGCCGGACTTCGGCGGCGGCCTGGAGGACCTCGTGGCCGTGCGGGCGGCGGTGTCGCTGCCCGTGCTGCGCAAGGACTTCCTCGTGGCGGCGCGCGAGGTGGAGGAGAGCGCGATGTGGGGCGCGGACGCGGTGCTGCTCATCGCCGACGCGCTGGAGGATGGCGAGCTGCGGGAGATGGTCGCCACGGCGAAAGCGGTGGGCGTGGCCGCGCTGGTGGAGGCCCACACGGAGGCGCACGCCGAGCGCGCGCTGGCCGCGGGCGCGAAGCTGGTGGGCATCAACAACCGCAACCTCGCCACGCTGAAGACGGACACGGGCACGGCCCTGCGGGTGATGCCGAAGCTGCGCACCCGGGCCCGGGTGCTGGTGGCGGAGAGTGGCCTCAAGTCCCTGGCGGACCTGATGGCGGCGCAGGAAGCGGGAGCGGACGCCGTCCTGGTGGGCGAGTCCCTGCTTCGAGAGCCCGACCCCGGACACGCGCTGCAGCGGCTGCTCGGGGTGAAGGACGCGGCGCCATGAGTGTCCGTGTGAAGGTGTGCGGCGTCACGCGCCTGTCCGACGCGGTGGCCGCGTGGGAAGCAGGCGTGGACGCGCTGGGCCTCAACTTCTACCCGAAGTCGCCCCGCTATCTGGACCTCCCCACGGCGGCGGCCCTGGCACGTACGCGGCCGCCCCTGGGCACGGTGCTGGGCGTGTTCGTCAACGCGGCGCCGGACACCATCCGGGAGACGGTGCGCGCTTGTGGCCTCACGGCCGTGCAGCTCCATGGGGACGAGCCCCCGGAGGCCTGTTCGGGGTACGGCGTGCCCGTCATCAAGGCGCTGCGTGTCCTGGGTCCGGAAGACGTGGCCCGGGCTCGGACGTATGTGGGCGTAGGAGACGTCGCGGGGCTGCTGCTGGACGGCGCGGCCCCGGGATATGGCGGCGGCGGCGTGGGCTTCGACTGGTCGCTCGTCGCGGGGCTGGCGGGAAGTGGCGTGCCCGTGCTGGTGGCGGGAGGCCTGCGGCCCTCCAACGTGGCCGATGCGGTGCGCGCGACGCGGCCGTACGGCGTGGATGTGGCCAGCGGCGTGGAATCCGCCCCTGGCATCAAGGACGTGGAAGCGGTGCGCGCCTTCGTGCGCGCCGCGAAGTCCATCAACCTCTGGGAGTGACAGACATGACGACGGAGACTGTCGCCGGCCGCTTCGGGCGCTACGGCGGACGCTACGTTCCGGAGACGCTGGTTCCCGCGCTGCAGGAGCTGGAAGAGGCCTATGCCGCGGCGAGCGCGGACCCGGCCTTCCGCGAAGAGGTCGCCCGCGTGCTGCGCGAGTACGTGGGCCGCCCCACCACGCTGACGCCCGCCCGGAGGCTCACGGAGGCCTGGGGCGGCGCGAATGTGTGGCTCAAGCGCGAGGATCTGGCGCACACCGGCGCACACAAAATCAACAACACCGTGGGTCAGGTGCTGCTCGCCAGGCGGATGGGCAAGAAGCGCATCATCGCGGAGACGGGCGCGGGCCAGCACGGCGTCGCCACCGCCACCGCGTGCGCGCTCTTCGGCCTGCCCTGCGAGGTGTACATGGGCGCGCTGGACGTGGAGCGGCAGGCGCTCAACGTCTTCCGCATGCGCGCGCTGGGCGCGGTGGTGCGGCCGGTGGAGTCCGGCTCGCGCACGCTGAAGGACGCGATGAACGAGGCCATGCGCGCCTGGGTGTCGCAGGTGTCGGACACGCACTACGTCATCGGCAGCGCGGCGGGGCCGCATCCGTATCCGACGGTGGTGCGCGACTTCCAGGCCGTCATCGGCCGCGAGCTGCGGACGCAGGCCCAGGCGGCGTTTGGCGGCCTGCCGGACGCCATCATCGCGTGCGTGGGGGGCGGCTCGAATGCCATTGGCGTGCTGCACCCGTTCATCGGTGACGCCAGCGTGCGGCTGGTGGGCGTGGAGGCGGGAGGTCTCGGCCTGGACTCGAAGCAGCACGGCGCCTCGCTGACGCTGGGGACGGAGGGCGTGCTGCACGGCTCGCGCTCGCTGGTGCTCCAGGACGAGGACGGCCAGATTCAGGAGGCGCACAGCATCTCCGCGGGTCTGGACTATCCCGGCGTGGGCCCGGAGCTGGCACACCTGGCGAAGACGGGCCGCATGGAGGTCCGCATCGCCACGGACGACGAGGCGCTGGCGGCCTTCTACGAGGTGGCGCGCCTGGAGGGCATCCTCCCCGCGCTGGAGACGTCCCACGCCTTCGCGCGCGGCCGGGAGCTGGCGCGCGAGTTGGGGGCGGGCAAGCACCTGGTCATCAATTGCTCGGGCCGCGGAGACAAGGACGTGGCCACGATTTCCGCGCGGGGCGTGCCTCCGCCGGTGGGGGTGAAGGCGTGAGCGGCGAGATTGCACAGGCTTTCGCCCAGGCGAAGGCGCGGGGCGAAGGCGTACTGGTGACCTATGCCATGGCGGGCGACCCGGACCTGCCCCGCTCGGTGGACGTGTTCGCCGCGCTGGTCGAGGGCGGCGCGGACGTGCTGGAGATTGGCGTGGCGTTCAGCGACCCCATCGCCGACGGCCCCGTCATCCAGGGCGCGGCGGAGCGGGCGCTCAAGGCCGGCTCCACGCTCAAGCGCGTGCTGGACGAAGTGGTGCCGGCGGTACGCAAGCGATGTCCCCAGACGCCGCTGGTCATCATGACGTACGTCAACCTCATCATGGCCATGGGCGAGGCGCGCTATGCGAAGCTCGCGCGCGAGCGCGGCGTGTCTGGAACCATCCTCCCCGACCTGCCGCCCGAGGAGAGCGCGAGCCTGCGCGCCACGTTCGACGCGGAGGGCCTGGACTTGATTCCCCTGTGCGCCCCCACCACGCCCCCGGCGCGGGCGCAGGCCATCGCGAAGGAAGGCCGTGGCTTTGTCTATTGCGTGTCCGTGTCGGGCGTGACGGGCATGCGCGCAGAGCTGCCGCCGGACCTTTCACAGCGATTGGATTTGGTGCGCAAGGCCGCGACCGTGCCCGTGGTGGCAGGCTTTGGCATCTCCACGGCGGAACAGGCACGCATGCTGTCTGCCCATGCGGATGGCGTCGTGGTGGGCAGCGTACTGGTGCACGCCGCGCACACCGAGGGCCCCGAGGCGGCGAAGGCGCTCTGCGCCGACATCAAGCGCGGGCTGCGGCGCTGAGGCACGGCTGCAAACGCTCTCTTCAAGCTGAAAACTCAGGGATAATCCCACACCCCGTATAAGCACTCCGGCTCTCCGCATGTGCCCGCATCAGGCGGGCATTTGCGCGAGGACATTCCTCCGGAGGCAATATGCAGCAACGGCGAAGGCCGTCTTGGAGCAGTACATTCCTGCTGACAGCGGGTCTGTTGGCAGGAGCGGGATGTGGGGGCAACGCGGCTCCCACCGAGCCCGAGCAACTCAGGAGTCAGTCGCAAAGCCGGGGCTTTGGCCCCGACCTCGTGATTCGAGAGCTACGAGGCCCCAGCAGTATTCGGTTCGGTGAGCCCTTCACGACCATCGTGAAGGTCTGCAACGAAGGCACAGCGCCCGCGCAGAGCCCCGTAGGTCCCATCCAGATGGACTTGTACCTGTCCACGGATGACACGCTCTCCTGGCCCGACCCGAACTTGCCACCCCCGACGGACCAGGTGTTCCTCGCCACGCTGGACGTCAGCGCGCTGGAGGCCGGCCGCTGCGAGACGCGAGCCATCACCAGTTCCGCCACGCCGCCTGGCCCCCAAACGGACGGCACCTACTACCTGGGAGCCATCACCGACGTACACCAGACCCTCGTCGAACTGGACGAGGCCAACAACACCGCGGTGACCGCGCTGGGCATCGGAAACCGGCCGGACCTTGTCGTCACGGAGCTTCGTGGCCCCACGAGCGTCACGGACAGCGGGACGGTCGCGTCGACCCTCAAGGTGTGCAACCAGGGCACCAACCTGTCGGACGCCACCATCGTGGAGATGTACCTCTCCACGAACGGCACGCTGACACCGCCAACGACGGGCGGGCCTCCGCCCACGCATCAGGCCTCACTGGGAACGGTGGAGGTGCCCGACCTGGTCCCGGGCCACTGTGCCATCCGCCACGCTTCTTTCCCGGTGATATTGCCGCCCGACGCGACACCCGGTCAGCCGCTCTACCTGGGCGCCATCGCCGATACGCCCGAGTTCTCCACGGAACTGAACGAGGACAACAACGTCTTCGTGGGGGACCTCGTCGCCATGGGAGCGGGACCGGACCTCGTCGTCACCTCGGTGCACGGCCCCACCAGCATCCAGAGCGGTGACCTGATTGGCGCCTCCGTGAGGGTTTGCAACCACGGCACGCTGCCCGCGAATCCCAGCTCGCTCGAGCTGTACCTCTCCGTGGATGGCAACGTCACCATGCCAGGTGGCGGCAGCCCACCGCCGCCTGGACAGGAAATGGTAGGCCAGACGGATGTGCCCCTCCTGAACCCTGGCATTTGCATCACTCGCAACGTCCAGGGCGCCGCGACGTTCCCAACTGGCGCGCCCCAGGATGGCGCCCTCTTCCTGGCCGCCATCATCGATTCCACGCAAGACATCCCTGAACTGCGCGAGGACAACAACGCCTTCACCCAGGGGCTCATCGGCGCGGGGGCGCGCCCGGACCTCGTCGTGACCGCGATTCGCGCTCCAGCCAGCGTGCCCCCTTCGGCATCTTGGGCCCCTGTCAGCGTCACCATTTGCAACGTGGGGACCGTCTATGCCCAGGCGGCCGCGGTGGATATCTACCTTTCCATGGTGCCGACGCTGGACTCGCCCGCCATGGAGGGACCGCTGCACGGGACCCAGTTCAAGGTCGGCGGTTTCGGCCTCTCCGGCGTGGAAGCAGGGCGTTGCGTCACGCGCGAGGAGCCCATCACCCTGGCCCGTCCCCAGGGTGCGCCACCCCAACTCCAAGCATTCTACGTGGGCGCCATTGTCGACCCCGGGTCGAACATCGTGGAGCTTCGCGAGGACAACAATGTCTTTGTCGGTGAGCAAATGGGTCTCGGCAACAGGCCGGACCTGGCCATCACCTCAGTGAAGGGCCCCGCCAGCAGCATGCCTGGCGACGTGCCTGTCACCGCCCGCATCTGCAACCAGGGCACCGTGGCCTCACAGAACACCCAGGTGGAGTTCTACCTGGCCGCGCATGCCTTCCTGAATGCCCCGATTCAGGGGGGCTCGCCTTACAACGCCGACCCGCATACGGCGTTCTCCATTGGGATGCACCAGGTGCCATCGTTGGATGTGGGCGAGTGCAGGACGATCTCCGCCCTTGCTACGGCGATGAGCTTCCCCGCGGAGTACATCGACAGGGCGTTCAATCTTGGAGCCATCATCGACCCACACGCGCAGGACGAGGAACTCCGCGAAGACAACAACACCTTCGTCGGAGACTTCATGGGCCTGGGCAACCGTCCTGACCTGGTCGTCACTGCCATTGATGGTCCCGCCAGCGTGCGCAACAGCGCCCTCTTCGCGACCACCCTGACCGTCTGCAACCAGGGCACCTATTCCTCCGGGCCCACGATGGCGCAGGTGTATCTGTCCACCGAACCCCACCTGGTACTTCCAGATTGGAGCGGGCAAGGAACTCCGTTCCCATGGAGTCAAACGCCCGTGGGCGACGTGAGCATCCCCACCCTGCACGTCGGGCACTGCTTCACAGGGCAAGTGACTGGCGCGGCCTACATCCCGCCCGGCGCGCACGGCGCGGCCATCTACCTGGGCGCCATCATCGATGCGAACGACTCCATCGAAGAGCTTCGCGAGGAGAACAACGCCTTTGTGCGCGGCCGCATCGGCGTAGGAAACAAAGCGGACCTCGTCGTCACCGCCATCAACGCTCCGACGAGCGCGCGAATCCACAGTGCCTTCACCGCCACCGTGACGGTCTGCAACCAGGGCACCGACTACGCGAGTTCCTCGGACCTGGAACTGCACTTCTCGACCCTGCCCACGTTGGAAATGCCACGGTGGTCCGGTTCGGGCTCCCCCCTGCCCGTCACCCAGACCCCCATCGGCAACATCTCAGTGCCACATCTGGACGCGGGCCACTGCATTTCCCAATCCATCCAGGCCTCTACACAGTTGCCACCCGACGCACTGTTTGCCCAGCCCCTGTACCTGGGCGCCATCATCGACGGGTGGGGCAACGTCGAGGAACTGCGCGAGGACAACAACACCTTCGTGAGCGGAATCATGGGCGTCGGTGACGGCCCTGACCTTGTCATCACCGCGGTGCAGGCGCCCCCGAATGTCGGGCCGTTCGCGACGTTCCACCCGACCGTCACGGTTTGCAATCAGGGGACAGCGCACTCGGACAGCACCCTCGTGGAGTTCCACCTCTCCACGGAAGAGGCGCTCGTCATGCCGCGCTGGAATGGACCGGGCAATCCACTGCCACCGACACAGCAGCCCATTGGCGAGCTGAGTGTCCCCTTCCTGAATCCAGGGAGGTGCTTCACGGGAAGCGCTGTCGCAACACTGGCGCCGCCGCCCGCGACAGCCCCTGACCAGAAACTCTACCTGGGTGCCCTGGTCGATGGGCTTCAATCCCAGGAGGAGCTGCGTGAAGACAACAACATCTTCATAAGCGGTCGCATGGGCGTGGGCCATGCGTCCGACCTGGTCATCACGTCACTCACGGGCCCCGCGAGCGTCGAAGCCAACACCGCGTTCACCGCCACGGTCACCGTCTGCAATCAAGGCACGTATGAGTCCTATCCCACGGAACTGGAGGTCCACCTCTCCACCGAAGCAAGCATGGCCATGCCCGAATGGTACGGCCCGGGAATCCCGATACCCGCCAGCCAGGTGTACGCCGGCGCGCTCGGAGTCCCCGCCCTGGATGTCGACGATTGCGTCACGCTTCAGGTGCCCTCCTGGTCGAGCCTTCCTTTCCTGGCTCAGCCCGAACAGCCATTGTATCTCGGCGCGGCCATCAATCCCGACCTGCTCGCCGGTGAGCTGCGCGAGGACAACAACACCTTCGTCGGTGACCTCATGGGTGTTGGCGCCGGTCCCGACCTGATTGTCACCGCGGTGCAAGCGCCCGTCAGCGTGGAACTCAACGGCAACTTCACTGCCTCGGTGACGGTCTGCAATCAGGGCACCCAGACCTCGGGCAGCGTGCTGTTGGACCTGTACTTCTCCACCCGGGCCCACGTCGTGATGCCTCAGTGGAATTCACCAGGTGCCCCCTACCCGCGCACGCAAGAGCTCATCGGATCCTGGAACGTGCAGCCCCTGAATCCGGGACAATGCATCACAGAGCCCGTCCCCGCGTGGGTCGCCCGGCCCGAGGAGGCCGAACCCCATCACCCGCTGTATCTGGGCGCGATCATTGACTCGAACCAGATGCAGGCCGAGCTGCGCGAAGACAACAACATCTTCGTCAGCGGACTCATGGGTGTGGGCAACCGGCCAGACCTGGTCGTCACCTCTGTCTCCGGCCCCACCTCCGTGAGAACGAGCAGCACCTTCACCGCCACCGTGCGGGTCTGCAACCAGGGCACCACGCCCACCCACGGCTCCACGGAAGTGACGCTGTACCTGTCGAGCAACAACACGCTCGAATTCCCCTATCAAGGCTGGCCGGGCGCCCCCCCCGACAGTCAGAGCCAGATTGGAGTGATGACCGTGCAATCTCTGGACGCCGGTCAGTGCGTCACACGCAACACGCAGGTGACGGCCAACACGCCTCCGGATTCGGGCCCCACGGGGTTCTTCTACCTGGGCGCCATCGTGGACCCGTGGATGAACAGGGACGAACTGCGCGAGGACAACAACATTCTCGCGGACCGGCTCATCATGGTGACGCCGTAGTCGCTGGCTGAGAACGGGCCCGGCCGAGCGCAACGACGTTCGGCCGGGCCTTGTTTCGAGTTCGAACGAGAGGGCCCTTCCCGTCCTGCGGGCATGCATCCCTGAAAGAATGCCAGCCTCCCGCCTGCAACTCTTACACGCCCGCGTTGCAGCGTACCGCCCTCGGCGTCAGCGCCTCCTACCGTCACGTGCCCCTCCGGCTGGGAATTCCAGACAAGAACAAGCCCCCGGGGCCATCCTCCCGCCGGCACCAAGACATTCCCAAACAACACCATTCGACATCCGGTCGCCCGCCGGGGCATGCGTATCAACCCCCGAGAATAACAACACACAAGAAAACAATTGGTACATCGGCTGCAGCCGTCCCTTGTCCCTCCAGCAATGACGGACGAGGAGACATCCATGATGGGTAGGAAGTGGCTCGGGCTCCTGTTCATCGGCGCCGTCTGGGCCTCGAACGCCTGGGCCAACGACTTCCGAGCCGAGAAGCTCGTGAACGGGCTCAAGCAATACACGGTCGACACCTACCCGGAGACGCTGCGCTTCACGTTCACCGTCTCCAACATCGACCCGACGCTCCCCTCCGAGCTGCTCTCCGCGACCGCGCCCCTGCTGAAGTCCTGCACGCTCTCGCCCACGTCACCCCTCGTGGTTCCAGCGGGAGGCCACGTCACGTATCAGTGCGAAATCGAGCTGGAGAGCTACGACGCGTGTCTCACATTGGGGATGCACGATGCGAACCCCGTGACGCCCAACCCCGAGGTCTCCTTCACCAGCACCTTCAGCATCAGCTGGGACGCAGGCGCCAGCCAGGCGGGGACCAACGTGCTCTGCCTTCCTCAGCCCAACCTGCTCTGCGACGACACCGTCTACCTCTCCACGGCCTCGCCCTCCCCGGAAGGACGGCCCGCGGCCCCCTCACGGCTCTACATCTTCGACCCCGCCACCGGCACGCTGACGCTGCAGGGTGAAGCCGCACTTCCCTACAACGCGCTGGCGTACAACCACTACGACAACATCCTGTACGCCATCGCCTCGGACGGCGTCAGCGCTCCCAGCTTCATCCGCGTCGACGCCACCGGCTCTTCGAGCATCATCGCCCCGCTGGACACCACGGCACCTCGCTCGGCCATCTGGACCGCGGGAGCCGTTCTCAAGGATGGCTCCTACGTCGGCTTCGAGCACAGCACCTATCGCCTCATCCGCGTCAACCCCAGCACCGGTGAGACTCTCTCCGAGCAAGTGGTGACCGTCCTGGGAGGCTTCCAGATGGCGGACTTCGCGATGAGTCCCCGGGACGGCCAGCTCTACGCCTTCAACAACGCCACCCAGCGGCTGACCCGCATCGACCCGCTCACGGGCGTGGCCACGGACCATCCCGAGCCCGCGCGGATTGACGGCAGGTCCGCGGAGAACCCCGTCATGAGCGCCGCCGTCTTCACACGCGACGGCGAGTTCTTCCTCTACGGAACCAGCGGCCCCGACACCCGCAGGGTCAGCGGCTTCCATGCCGTGGACGTGACGACGGGAAACCTGACCACCCTCCTCACGCGGCCGGTGCCCCAGCTCGCGAACGGCGCGATGTGTGGCGTCTACCTCTGGGGCTCGTCTCGTCCGCAGCCGACGACGCGGGACCGCGGATTCTTCGGCGCCAGCGAGAGCGCCCTCTTGGAGTGCCTGGCATACGGCCCCATCTCCCTCGGTGCTCTCGGCGAAGTCTCCACCCTCCCAAGTGCCCTGGGCATCCTCTGGGCCAACCCCGCCATCGCCTCGAACAACGCGCGTCGCACGGCCCTGGAGTCCTTGAAGGTCCGGACGGCGCGCGAGGCGCTGACGGCGGCCTGCAACGAGCGCGTCTTCAACACGCGCGCGCCTACCCTGTCCGCGCTGGAGAACCCGGACTCGCTCGACCCCGTCCGCATGGAAGAGCTGCGTCAGCGGCTGGAGCGGCACAACCACTCTGGCAAGCGGACCGCCATCCCGCTGCGAAAGCGAATCTTCGCGGTGGACCCGCTGCGAGCCATGGAGCGCGCCGAGGAGCCTCGGTTCTGAGAGGGAGCGTGGTCATGAAGATTCCATCCCAATCCAGGTGGGTTCCGGGCCTGCTCGTGGTGCTGGGAACAGGTGCCTGTGACAGCAGCGAAGACGATTTGATGCGGGCGTTGGGCGACCCCGTGCTGGACGCCTTCGAAATCCGCCTGCGGGGCCAGGACGCGGCCCAGTACGAGAAGGTCCTGCTGGGCATGGGACAGGTCGATGTCACATCCTTCGGCGAGCCCGTCCGCTTCGAGCCCTCGCCGAACGCACGCGCCATGGACCTGTCGAACACGGACCACGCCCACCTGCTGGGGCGCTTCTTCCTGCCCAGGTACGTGAAGCAGGTGGACATCACCGTGCGCTTGGACGACGTGGGAGCGTTCAAGGAAGACAGCCTGGCGGGTCTCATCAACGCCCACGCCGGAACCATCCAGTTCTCGACCACGCGCAGCGCCCTGGAGCAACGCTCACGCGTCGTCATCCACCTGCACCTGAAGGACAGCCTCTTCGACGGCAGAGGCGAAAAGACGCTCCTGCCGTCGACATACATCGCCCACTGAAAGTCCCGGCGCCCCCAGGGCCCTCTGGCTTCCACCTGCGCGCGAGCCCGGGCCCTGCCAGAATGCGCGCCATGAAGAACCCCGGGAAACAGGTGGTACTCGTCCGGCACGGAGAGACGGAGTGGAGCATCAACGGCCGGCACACAGGGCGAACGGACATTCCGCTCCTGGACTCCGGAAGGGAGATGGGCCGCCTTCTCGGCGCGCCGCTGAAGGCCTGGCGCTTCGATGCCGTCTACACCAGCCCGCTGAGCCGCGCGGCGGAGACGTGCGCCCTGGCCGGCTATGGGGACTACGCCCAGCCGCGCGAGGACCTCATGGAGTGGGACTACGGCGACTACGAGGGACGCACCGGCGCGGAGATTCGGGCGGAGCGGCCCGACTGGACCATCTGGAAGAACGGCGTCCCCAACGGGGAGACCGCGGCGCAGGTGGCCACTCGCGTGGACAGCGTCATCTCCGATGCACTCCGGACGGACGGAGACGTGCTCATCTTCGCCCACGGGCACCTGCTTCGCGTGCTCGCGGCGCGGTGGCTGGGACTGCCCCCGTGGGAAGGCCGCCTCTTCCTGCTGAGCACCGCGTCCATCAGCGTGCTCGGCCATGACGGCGACAGGCGCCGCCCGGCCATCGTGTCGTGGAACGACACCACGCACCTGCGCGCGTAGCTACAGCCGCCCCTCCAGGAAGTTGCGCACCAGCAAGGGGCCTTCGGGTGTGAGCACGCTCTCCGGATGGAACTGCACGCCCACCACCGGCCGCTCACGGTGGCGCAGCGCCATGATGAGGCCGTCCTGGCTCCACGCGGTGGCCTCCAGGCCGGCCGGCAGTGACGGCGCCTCCACGATGAGCGAGTGGTAGCGCGCCGCCGAGAAGCCCTCGCTGAGCCCGGCGAAGAGCCCCGTGCCGCCATGCCGGATGTGCGCCGCCTTGCCATGCACCGGCTCTGGCGCGCGCACCACCTTGCCTCCGAAGGCCGCGCCAATGGACTGGTGCCCCAGACACACGCCCAGCACCGGCACACGTGACTGGGCAATGGCCGCCACGCTGACGCCCGCCTCGTGCGGCGTGCAGGGCCCCGGCGAAATCACCAGGTGGGACGCGCCCGAGGCCGCGACACCTTCGGCATCCAGGTCGTCGTTGCGCACCACCTTCACCTCGGCCCCCAGCGTGTACAGGAGCTGCACGAGGTTGAAGGTGAAGGAGTCGTAGTTGTCGATGACCAGAATCACCGGCCACCTCCCTCGCGCGCCAGCCGCAGCGCGGCGGCCATGGCGCCCGCCTTGGCTTCCGTCTCGTCCGCTTCCTTCGACGGCACCGAGTCCGCGACCACTCCCGCGCCCGAGGTCCACATCGTCCGGTCTCCGTCCACGAAGAAGGTGCGCAGCGCAATCGCCACGTCCAGCGTGCCGCAGAAGGACAGGTAGCCCACCGCGCCCGAGTAGGGCCCGCGCCGCTGGACCTCCAACTCGTCGATGATTTGCATCGCGCGAATCTTGGGCGCGCCCGACACCGTGCCCGCGGGGAAGGTGCTGGCCAGCGCGTCCAGCGCGTCGTACTTCGCGTCGAGCTTGCCGCGCACCTGCGACACGATGTGCATCACGTGGCTGTAGCGCTCGATGAGCATCATGTCCTCGACGCGCACCGAGCCAGGCGCCGCCACGCGGCCCACGTCGTTGCGCCCCAGGTCCACCAGCATGATGTGCTCGGCGCGCTCCTTCTCGTCCGCGAGCAGCTCCTTCTCCAGGGCCAGGTCCTCGGCCTCGGACGCGCCACGGCGACGGGTGCCGGCGATGGGCCGCACCACCACGTCTCCGTCGCGCACCTGCACCAGCAACTCCGGCGATGCGCCCACCAATGCGCGGGCCTCGCCCAGCTCCACGAGGAAGAGGTACGGCGACGGATTCACCCGCCGCAGCGCGCGGTAGAGCGACAGCGGCGGCGGCGCGCCCCGGGATTCGAAGCGGCGCGCGAGCACGACCTGGAAGATGTCTCCGGCGCGGATGTACTCCTGCGCCTGAGCCACCGCCGCCTCATACCCCGCGCGGTCCCAGCACGCGGTAGGCGCCACGTCCCCGCGCATGCGCGGCGCGGGCGCGTAGGCCTCCGGAGGCAGTGGCTTCAGCAGCCGGTCCGCCATGGCCTGCGCGCGCGCCTCCGCGTCCTTCAGCGCGGCGGCCACGCTGCCGTGCAGCGACGGCCGGGCAATGGCGGTGGCCTTGAGCGTCCCGGTGCGGGTGTCGTGCGTGACGAAGTCCTCGCACACCAGCCATTCCGAGTCCGGGAAGGAGATGTCGCTGGGGTGCCGGTCCGGCACCGTGGGCTCCAGCCACGAGAAGCAGTTGTAGCTCATGTACCCCACGAGCCCGCCCAGGAAGGGCGCTTCACCGGGGAGCCGGGCCACGGCCAGCTCGCGCCAGAGCTGGCGCAGCACGTCCAGGGGCTTGCCGTCCCGACGCTCCTCGTGCGAGCCGCGCCACAAGGTGGCGCCACCGCGGTCCAGCCGCACGCGGCCCGCGGGCTCCGCGCCAATGTGGCTGTAGCGGCCGAACCGCTCGCCGCCGTAGCACGACTCGAGGATGAAGCCGCGCGAACCACCGCCCAGCTTCAGGTAGGCCGACAGCGGGGTGTCGAGGTCCGCCGGCAGCTCCACCGACACCGGCACCGCCTCTCCCTGCTCCGCGCGCTGCCGGTAGGCTGACTTCCGCTCCTGTGCATCCATCGTCTCTGACTCACTTCCCACCGCGCATCACGGCAGGGGAAATGGGGTTATCCCCCGTCCAGGGGAGTCCTCCAAGCGGTCCGATATTCCTCTGCGTGCGTCGCGCAAGCCCCCGGGCCAGCGGGTGCCCGGGGAGCAGCCCGGAGAGCTCCCGCCGGTGAGGCGAAGTCCCACCCCGGGTGGTCCGGCTCCAGACCCCTCGCTATCTGAATGGGACTTTGAGTGCCGCTCCTTCCGCTCCATTGATGACGGTGACGCCTCAGGGGCTCTACTGCGTTCCCGGCGGCTTCCACGTCGACCCCTGGCGTCCGGTGGACCGGGCGCTCATCACCCACGCGCATGGTGACCACGCACGCAGTGGCAGCCGCCACTACCTGGGCGCCCGGGCAGGCAAGGGACTGCTGCACCGGAGATTGGGCGCGGACGCAACCATCGACACGCTCGACTACGGCGAACGGTTGAGCATCAACGGGGTCACCGTCAGCTTCCATCCCGCGGGCCACGTGCTGGGCAGCGCGCAGCTGCGCGTGGAGCACGGCGGTGAGACATGGGTCGTGTCCGGTGACTACAAGCGCGCGCCGGACCCCACGTGCGCGCCCTTCGAGGTCGTCCCCTGCCACACCTTCATCACCGAGGCGACGTTCGGCCTGCCCATCTTCCGCTGGGACGCGACGGAGCAGGTGGCCGAGGACATCCTGCGTTGGTGGGACGCCAACCGCGCGCTGGGCCGCGCGGTGGTGCTGTTCTGCTACGCGCTGGGCAAGGCGCAGCGGCTGCTCGCGGAGCTGGCGAAGCTGACCGACCGCACCGTGTTCGTCCACGGCGCCCTGCACTCCCTGGTGGACGTGTACCGGGACGCGGGCGTCCGCATGCTGCCCACGCAATGGGTGTCCGAGGTGGAGAAGGGCACCTCGTTCGCGGGAGCCCTGGTGCTGGCGCCGCCGAGCGCGAGCGGCTCCACGTGGATGCGCCGCTTCGGTGATTACGAAACCGGCTTCGCGTCCGGCTGGATGCGCGTTCGAGGCAACCGTCGTCGCCGGGGCTTCGACCGCGGCTTCGTGCTGTCGGACCACGCGGACTGGCCGGACCTGCTGCGCACGGTGAAGGACACCCAGGCGGAGCGCGTGCTGGTGACGCACGGCTACACCGAGCCGCTGGCCCACTACCTGCGCGAGCAGGGCGTGGACGCCGCGCCCCTGGCCACGCCCTTCGAAGGCGAAGCGGAGGACTGACGCGTGCGGCGACTGGCGGACCTCTACGAAACGCTGGACCAGACCACGTCCACCAACGCCAAGGTGGAAGCGCTCGCGCGCTACTTCAAGGAAGCGCCCCCGGAGGACGCGGCGTGGGCGCTCTACTTCCTCACGGGGCAGAAGCTGAAGCGGCTGATTCCCACGAAGCTGCTGGTGGAGTGGACGCAGGAGCTGACCAGCATCCCCAGTTGGCTCTTCGAGGAGGTCTACGCCTCCGTGGGTGACCTGGCGGAGGTGATTGCCCTGCTGCTGGACGCCCGCGAGCGCCCGGCGCGGACCGAGGAGCTGCCCCTGTCCGTCTGGCTGGAGCAACGCCTGTTGCCGCTGCGTCAACTGGATGCCGCCGGGCAACGCGAGCAGGTGGTGTCCTGGTGGCACGCCATGCCCCGGCGTGAATTGTTCCTGCTCAACAAGATGCTCACCGGTGAGCTGCGGGTGGGCGTGTCCTCCACGCTGGTGGTCCGCGCGGTGGCGCAGGTGGCGGGCCTGCCCGCGCCCAGCGTAGCGCACCGGCTGATGGGGACGTGGACGCCCTCGCCCACCTTCTTCCGGCAGCTCGTGTCCCTGGACGTGTCGGACGGCGACAGCTCCCGGCCCTACCCCTTCTATCTCGCGTCGCCGCTGGAGCAGCCACCAGGGGACCTGGGCGACCGGGCGGAATGGCAGGTGGAGTGGAAATGGGACGGCATCCGGGGCCAGCTCATCCGCCGCAAGGGCAGCGTGCACCTGTGGAGCCGCGGCGAGGAGCTCATCACCGAGCGCTTCCCCGAAATCGCGGACGCCGCCGCCGCGCTACCCGAGGGCACTGTGCTGGACGGCGAGGTGTTGGCCTACGCGGAGGGAAAGCCCCTGCCCTTCGCCATGCTCCAGCGGCGCATCGGCCGGCAGAAGCTGACGCCCACGGTGCTGGCCGAAGCCCCCGCGGCCTTCATCGCCTACGACATGCTGGAGCTGGGAGGCGAGGACCTCCGGGGCCAGCCGCTGCGCGAACGGCGCGCGAAGCTGGAGGCGCTGCTGAAGGACCTGCCTCGGCTTCCCGTCTCCCCCGTCGTGCAAGCGGCGACCTGGGAGGACCTGGCCACCGCGCGGGGCGAAGCGCGAGCGCGCAACGTCGAGGGCTTCATGCTCAAGCGCCTGGAATCGCCGTACCTCACCGGGCGCAAGCGGGGCGACTGGTGGAAGTGGAAGATTGACCCGTTCACGGTGGACGCGGTGTTGCTGTACGCGCATCCGGGGCACGGCCGACGCTCGTCGCTGTACACCGACTACACCTTCGCGGTGTGGAACGGCGCGGAGCTCCAGCCAGTGACGAAGGCGTACTCCGGCCTGACGGACGCGGAGATTGGCCGGCTGGACCGGTGGATTCGCGCGCACACGCGGGAGAAGTACGGCCCCGTGCGCTCGGTGGAGCCCGAACAGGTCTTCGAGCTGCACTTCGAGGGCATCCAGCCCTCGCCGCGTCACAAGTCGGGCGTCGCGCTGCGCTTCCCCCGAATCGCCCGCTGGCGGACGGACAAGAAGCCGCAGGACGCGGACACGCTGGACTCACTCAAGGAGCTGCTCCATGCCAGCGGGTAGACCCCGCTCGCTGCGGGCGCAGATTGCCGCCAGTCGCAAGGCCCTGCGCGCCACCACCGAGCCTCCGGACGCAGAGGCGCCGCGCAAGCCCAGGCGACCTCGCATCCAGCGCGCATCGACTCGAGCTCAAACGAATGAACCACCCCTGGAGCGGCTGCGCGGCTGGTTCCACGCGAAGGGGTGGACGCCCTATCCGTTTCAAGAAGAAGCCTGGGCCGCCCATGCGCGCGGCGAAAGCGGGCTCATCCACGTCCCCACCGGCGCGGGCAAGACGTACGCGGCCTACCTGGGCCCGCTCGCGGAGGTGGCGGCGCATGGACAGCCAGG
This sequence comes from Myxococcus sp. NMCA1, assembly GCF_026810205.1. NCBI lineage: Bacteria > Pseudomonadati > Myxococcota > Myxococcia > Myxococcales > Myxococcaceae > Myxococcus > Myxococcus sp. NMCA1. Next base: position 7,723,578 of record NZ_CP113950.1, read on the forward strand.
GCTTCAACTCCTCTACGTGACACCGCTGCGCGCGGTGTCCCGGGACGTGGAGAAGGCGTTGAGGGAGCCCCTCGCAGTGCTGGACGCGGACATCACCGTGGAGAGCCGCACCGGCGACACGTCCTCCTCGGTGCGCCAGCGTCAGCGGGAGCGCCTGCCGCGGGTGCTCATCACCACGCCGGAGTCGCTGTGCGTCCTGCTCACGCATGAACGGGCCCCGGAGCTGTTCGCGTCTCTGCGCTCCGTCATCGTGGATGAATGGCACGAACTTCTCGGCTCCAAGCGGGGTTCGCAGTTGGAGCTGGCGCTGGCCCGCCTGCGCCACTTCGCGCCGGGCCTGCGCACCTGGGCGCTGTCCGCCACGCTGGCCAATCTGGAAGAGGCCGCCCGTCACGCCGTGGGCACCGGCCAGACGCCCACGATTGTGAGCGCGGCGTTGGAGCGGCCCGTCGTTGTTGAGACACTGCTGCCCGAGTCCGTGGATGCATTCCCCTGGGCGGGCCACCTGGGCTTCTCCATGCTGGCCCGCGTGGGCGCGTGGCTGGACGCGGAGCGCTCCACGCTCATCTTCACCAATACGCGCTCCCAGGCCGAGCGCTGGTTCGAAGGCCTGCGCTTCGCCCGTCCGGAGTGGGAGCACCTCATCGCGCTCCACCATGGCTCCATCGCGCGCGAGGAGCGCGAGCGCGTGGAGAGCGGCCTCAAGGAAGGCTCGCTGCGCATCGTGGTGTGCACCTCGTCGCTGGACCTGGGCGTGGACTTCGGCCCGGTGGAGCGCGTGGTGCAGGTGGGCAGCCCCAAGGGCATTGGCCGGACGATGCAGCGCGCGGGCCGCAGCGCCCACCGCCCGGGCGCCACCTGTCACATCCTCTTCGTCCCCACGCACGCGCTGGAGCTGGTGGAGATGGCCGCAGCCAAGGACGCGCTCCTGCGCCGCGAGGTAGAGGCCCGCACGCCTCCGGACAAGCCGCTGGACGTCCTGGCGCAGCACCTGGTGACGTGCGCGTTGGGCGGCGGCTTCACGCCCGACGCCCTGCGAGACGAGGTGCGCACCGCGGCGGCCTTCGCCGGCCTCACCGACGAGGAGTTCGGGTGGACTTTATCCCTGGTCCGCGAAGGCAGCCCGACGCTGCGCGCCTACCCGGAGTTCCGGCGCGTGGTGGAGCACGAGGGCCACTGCGTCGTCGCGGACGCGCGCGTGGCCCGCATGCACCGCCTCAACATCGGCACCATCACCTCCGACGCGGTGGTGCAACTGCGCTACTGGAGCGGAGGGCGCCTGGGCAGCGTGGAGGAGTCCTACGTCAGCCGCCTCAAGCCGGGCGACACCTTCATCTTCGCGGGGAAGAAGCTGGAGTTCAGCCGCATCCAGGACATGACCGCCTACGTGCGGCCCGCGAAGACGAAGGTCACCCAGACGCCGCGCTGGGGCGGCAGCCGCCTGCCCTTGTCCAGCTCACTGGCCGCCGCCGTTCGGCGCACGCTGGACACCGCGCGCCACGGCGACGTCACGTCGGACGAACTGGCCGCGGCCTGGCCCGTGCTGGACGCGCAGGCCCGCCTGTCCCGCATCCCCGCGGCGGACATCCTGCTGGCGGAGACGTGCCAGACGCGCGACGGGCACCTTCTCTTCCTCTATCCCTTTGAAGGGCGGTTGGTGCACGAAGGACTGGCGGCGCTGCTGGCACTGCGGCTGACGCGCCTGCGCAAGGCCACCTTCACCCTGTCGGTGAATGACTACGGCCTGGAGCTGCTCACGCCCACGCCCTTCCCCTTCGAGGAGGCGCTGCACCCCGCGCTCTTCACCCGCGAGCGTCTGGAGGCGGACGTCCTGGAGAGCGTCAACGTCGGCGAGCTGTCAAAGCGCCAGTTCCGCGACATCGCCCGCATCGCGGGGCTGGTGCTGCCGGGCCTGCCCGGCGCGCGCAAGTCCTCGCGGCAGGTCCAGGCCAGCGCGTCGCTGCTGCACGACGTCTTCATCAAATACGACCCGGACAACCTCCTGCTCGTCCAGGCCCGCCGGGAAGTGCTGGAGCAACAATTCGAGGAGGGGCGCCTGGAACGGACCCTGGAGCGGCTTCAGGCCGCGCCGCTGGAGCTCATCCATGTCCGCCGTCCCACGCCTCTGGGCTTCCCGCTCGTCGTCGAGCGCATCAGCGCGAGCCTGTCGAGCGAGTCCCTGCTGGAGCGGGTGGAGCGATTGAAGGAGCGATGGACGCGCGAAGATGCCAGGTCCACATAGAGGGCACCCTGCTGGAGCTGCGCCCGGAGCGCGCCCTGTACTGGCCCGACACCGGCACCCTGGCCGTGGCGGACCTGCACTGGGGCAAGACGGAGAGCTTCCAGCAGCACGGCATCCCCCTGCCCACGGGCGTGCTGGAGGACGACCTGGCCCGCCTGTCCGCGGCGCTCACCACCACCGGCGCCCGCCGCCTGCTCCTGCTGGGTGACCTCATCCACTCACGCCAGGGCCTCACCCCCGCCGTCGTGGAGCGGCTGGCGGTGTGGCGCGAGTCCCACGCGTCGGTGGAGTGCGTCCTGGTGCGGGGCAACCATGACCGGCATGTGAAGACGCTGCCCGACCGCTGGCGCCTGGACGTCCGCGAGTCCTCCATCGACGAAGGCCCCTTCCACTTCGCCCACCACCCGGAGCCCGTGTCAGGCCGCTATGTATGGGCAGGTCACCTCCACCCCATGGTGCGGCTGGGCGGAAGGAGCGACACACTGCGCCTTCCCTGCTTCCAGGTGGGACGCGGCGTGGGCGTACTTCCGGCCTTCAGCGCCTTCACGGGTGGACTCAACGTCTCCCGCCGCGCGGGCGATCGCATCTTCGCCGTCGCCGGCCCCGCAGTCGTCGAGGTGTAGGATGAGCTACGCCAAGCGCCGCAAGATACTGGGTATCATCGAAACAGATAATACCTTCGAGCGCGCCGACCACCGGGGCCGCGAGGCGTGGCTCGGCAAGTGCTTGCACTGCAACGCGCACTTATGGGTCGGCCTGGATGGCGAGCCGATCAGCCGCGCCACCATCGAGCACATCCTCCCGAAGACGGCCGGGGGCACCGAGGCGCTGACCAACCTGGGCCTGGCCTGCGCCCGGTGCAATCAGGGCAAGGGCACCCGGCATGACGCCCGTTATCACCGGGACGCACGCGCCCGGGAGCTGGTGGAACGGCTTCTGGGCCGGCGCCTCGCGCGCTGGCGGAAGCCGGAGACCGACGAAGAGCCGTGAAACACCCGGAGTGATCCACCCCGGCGGGTGCTTTGCTCAATCGTCCCTACCTCCCGCCAGAAGAGAGATTCATCACCGCGCGACCGCGACTTTCCGCCCTCGCGCGAGGAAGTGGTATCCCCGTGCCGCCACATCTGAATGGTTGACACTGCCGTGTCGATGCCCGATGGTCCCGCGCCGCATTAGGGCAGGGAGAGTAGGAGGGCCCCGCCCACGGCATTACTAATAGAGGTTTCGTTGGACGTGTCCGCTTCGCCTTCAGTGCGCCAGGAGCCACCGCCCACCCGCCCCGTTGGGGCCGGGAACGCCCCTCCGCTCCCCGTGCCCGGTAACGCCCACGCCTCGCCTTTCGTTCCCTTCACGAGTGCTGTTGTCGAAGCCCCCTTGCCCATGGTCCAGGTATGAGCGGCCCTCTCTTCCCACGTTGGACGAACACGGTGTCGCGGCTGTCCGCCGCGGCGCTCCTTGCCGTGCCCGCCATCGGCATCGGCGGTCTCATGGCCTACGTGCGCTCGCCGTACGTCACTGGCCAGCAGCGGCCCGTTGAACAGCCGATCGAGTTCGATCACCGCCACCACGCGGGTGATGAGCAGATTGACTGTCGGTACTGCCACTGGTCGGTCGAGGATTCGCCCTCCGCGGGCATCCCCTCCACCACGGTGTGCATGTCCTGCCACGCACAGGTCTGGAACAAGAGCCCGTACCTCACCGAGGTCCGCAAGGCGTTCTTCTCCGACCAGCCCATCCCCTGGGTCCGCGTGCACAACCTGCCGGACTTCGTCTACTTCAACCACTCCATCCACGTGGCCAAGGGCGTTGGCTGCGCCACCTGCCACGGCCGCGTCGACCAGATGGCCGCCGTGGAGCAGGCCGCGCCGCTCACCATGGCCTGGTGCCTGGATTGCCACCGCAATCCGGAGCCCCACCTGCGTCCGGCGGAGTTCATCACGTCCATGACGTGGACCCCGCCTGAAGACAAGGCCAAGGCCGCTGAGCTTGGCCGCCAGTTGGCAGAAGCGTACGACGTCCACTCGCGCGAGAGCTGCTCCACATGCCACCGATGAACACGAAGCGCGACGGCGCCCCGTCGCAGGATACCCCCTCCTCCTTCGCGCTCCCGGTCGTCACGGACCGGCCTGCCGCCAAGTCCGACGTTGTCGGCGAGGCGCTTGAGCACGCAGCCGCCAACGCCGCCCCCTCCGAGCCCGGCTATGGCCAGACGTACTGGCGCAGCCTGGAGGAGAAGCTCGGCACGCCCGACTACCTGGAGGAGACGCGTCCGGAGTTCCCCGTCGGCGCGGACCTGGCTCCCACCGGCTTCGCCCGCCGCGAGTTCATGCACCTGCTGGGTGCCTCGCTGGCGCTGGCCGGCGCCACCGCGTGCAGCACGCGCCCGGTGGATGAGCGCCTCCTGCCGTACACCAAGACGCCTCCCGAGCTCGTCCCGGGCAACCCGCTCCACTACGCGTCCGGTATGACGCTGGCCGGTCACACCTCCGGTCTGCTCATCACCGCCCGCGAGGGTCGCCCCGTGAAGATCGAGGGCAACCCGGACCACCCGGTCAACCAGGGCGCCGCCGGCCCCTGGGAGCAGGCGTTCCTGCTGTCCCTGTATGACCCGAGCCGCGCCCGCGTGCTCCGTCAGGGCAAGAGCCCCCGCGCCCTCCGCGCCCTGCGCGAGGAACTGGTCAACCGCGCCAACAAGGCCTCCGCCGGTGACGGTGGCAGCCGCGTGCGCTTCCTGTCCGAGCCCGGCAACTCGCCGCTGACCGGCGACCTGCGCAACCGCATCCTGAAGAAGCTGCCGAACGCGCGCTTCCACAGCTACACCGCGCAGACGCACGACACGCAGGACGAGGCGGCCCGCGCGCTCTTCGGCGGCCAGGCTGTTTCGGCCATCTACGACTTCGCCCAGGCGGACATCGTCCTGTCGCTGGACGCGGACTTCCTGGAGAGCCGCCCGGAGAACCTGGGCTACGCGCGCCAGTTCGCCAACCGCCGCGACCCGAACAACGGTCCGCTCAACCGGCTCTACGTGGCCGAGGCCCGCTTCTCCATCACCGGCGGCATGGCCGACCACCGCCTGCGCGTGAAGTCGCAGGACGTGCTCGCGGTCGCCGCCGCCGTGGCCCAGGCCGTGGGTGGCCCCGCCGCTTCGCTGGCTGGCGCCGCCGCCAACAAGGCGTCGCTGAAGTCGGACCACAACGCCTGGGTTCAGGCGGTCGTCGCGGACCTGCGCGCCGCGCGTCCGGGCCGCACCCTGGTGGTCGCGGGTGAGCGTCAGCCGGCGGCGGTCCACGCGCTGGCCCACGCCATCAACGCCGCGCTGGGCAACACCGGCACCACGGTGAAGTACGTGCAGTCGTCCATCGCGGAGCAGGAGGGCCTGAGCCAGGTCCGCGCGCTGGTGGAGGACATCACGGCGGGCCGCGTGGACACGCTGGTCATCACCAGCTGGAACCCGGTGTTCTCGGTTCCGGCGGACACGGGTCTTAAGGAGCTGCTGGACCCGGCGACCAACTCCAACCGTGGCAACCTCACCGTTCTCTACACGGGCCTCTACGAGGACGAGACCAGCCAGTACGCCGACTGGTTCGTCCCCGCGACGCACCCGCTGGAGACGTGGAGCGACGGCCGTTCGTTCGACGGCACCGTGGCCATTGCCCAGCCGCTCATCCAGCCGCTCTACAACGGCGTGCCGGAGTCCGAGCTGCTGGCGATGTTCCTCGACGAGCCCTACCGCCCCGCGTACCAGATGCTGCGCGACTACTGGCAGGGTCGGGCCGAGGGCCAGGGTGACTTCGAGGCCCGCTGGGAGAGCTGGGTGTCGGACGGTGCCATCCCCGGCACGCAGGCCGCTCCGGCGCAGGGCGCCCCGGACTTCGGCGCCGCCTCCGCGTTGGTGACGGGCTACACGGCCCCCGCCACGAGCGAGCTCGAGATCAACTTCGTCTACGACTACAAGATCTTCGACGGCCGCTTCGGCAACAACTCCTGGCTGCAGGAGCTCCCGGACCCCATCACCAAGATGACCTGGGACAACGCCGCGCTGCTGAGCCCGGAGACCGCCAAGAGGCTGAGCCTCGAGCCCGGTGACCTGGCGGAGCTGACCTACGGCGGCCGCAAGCTGACGGTGCCGGTCTGGATTACGCCGGGCCACGCCGACGACACCGTGACGATGTCGCTGGGCTACGGCCGTGACGGCCTGCACGAACAGGTGGCCAAGGCGGTGGGCTTCAACGCCAACGCGGTGCGCACCGTGAAGGCCCCCTGGTTCGACGGCGGCGCCACGCTCACCAAGGTGCGCGGCAGCTACAAGTTCAGCCTGACCCAGACGCACTGGCGGATGGAGAACCGCCCGCTGGCGCTGGACATGCCGCTGTCCGAGCTGAAGAACCCGTCCATCGCGACGCAGCACACGCTCCACCGCGTCAAGAGCGAGCTGAAGTTCGGCGTCCAGGACAACCTGCCGGCCTTCGACTACAACAAGGGCCCCAGCAACCCCCAGGGCTACAAGTGGGGCATGGCCATTGACCTGTCCCGCTGCACCGGTTGCAGCGCGTGCGTGATTGCCTGCCAGGCGGAGAACAACATCCCCGTCGTGGGCAAGCAGCAGGTCTCCGTCAGCCGTGAGATGCAGTGGCTGCGCATCGACCGCTACTTCGAGGGCAGCGAGAGCGACCCCCGGATGGTCATGCAGCCGGTGATGTGCGTGCACTGCGAGAAGGCCCCCTGCGAGTACGTCTGCCCGGTGAACGCCACCGTGCACTCGGACGAGGGCCTCAACGACATGGTGTACAACCGCTGCGTCGGCACCCGGTACTGCTCGAACAACTGCCCGTACAAGGTGCGCCGGTTCAACTACCTGCACTACACGGCGGACAAGACGGCCACCGAGAAGATGCTGATGAACCCGGACGTCACCGTCCGCAACCGCGGCGTGATGGAGAAGTGCACGTACTGCGTCCAGCGCATCGAGCGAGTGCGCATCGACGCCCGCGTCGAGAAGCGCGTCATCAATGAGAAGGAGCTGCAGACGGCCTGCCAGCAGACCTGCCCCACGCAGGCCATCACCTTCGGCTCCCTCAACGACCCGCAGCAGCGCGTCACGCAGCTCCATGAGGACGAGCGCGCGTACAAGCTGCTCCACGAGCTGGGCACCCGCCCGCGCACCGCGCACCTCATCCGCGTCCGCAATCCCAACCCCGCCCTCGAGCCCGCCGCGCCCGCCGCTGCGAACCAAGGGAGCCACTAAGCCATGGCTGAAACTGCTTCCACCACGTATCACGACCCGCTCGAGCCACGACCCCTCGTCGCGCCGCACCATGACGACGCGACCCTGAACGAGACGCTGCTGGACCATGTCTGGCGCAAGCCGGGCAAGGGCTGGTTCATGCTCTTCGGCCTGTCGCTCAGCGCCCTGGGCCTGCTCGTCATCGGTGTCACCTACACGCTGGCCCGCGGTATCGGCGTGTGGGGTAACAACCAGCCTGTCGGCTGGGCGTTCGACATCATCAACTTCGTCTGGTGGGTCGGTATCGGCCACGCCGGTACGCTCATCTCCGCCATCCTCCTGCTCTTCCAGCAGAAGTGGCGCACGAGCATCAACCGGTTCGCGGAAGCCATGACGCTGTTCGCCGTCATGTGCGCCGGTCTGTTCCCGCTGCTGCACACCGGCCGTCCCTGGTTCGCCTTCTGGCTGTTCCCCTACCCCAGCACCCTGGGCGCGTGGCCGCAGTTCCGCTCGCCGCTGGTGTGGGACGTGTTCGCCATCTCGACCTACCTCACGGTGTCCGCGCTCTTCTGGTTCGTGGGCCTCATCCCGGACCTGGCGGCGCTGCGTGATTCGTCCAAGACGAAGCTCCAGCGGACCATCTACGGCCTGTTCGCGCTCGGTTGGCGCGGCTCCGGTCGGCACTGGCACAACTACAAGATTGCGTACCTGCTGCTGGCCGGCCTCTCCACGCCGCTCGTCGTGTCCGTGCACACCATCGTTTCGTTCGACTTCGCCGTCTCCCTGCTGCCCGGCTGGCACGCCACCATCTTCCCGCCCTACTTCGTGGCCGGCGCCGTGTTCAGCGGCTTCGCGATGGTGATCACGCTCATCATCCCGGCGCGCAAGTACCTGGGTCTGCGGGACGTCATCACGGACCGCCACCTGGAGAACATGAACAAGGTCATCCTGGCGACGGGCCTGCTCGTCTCCTACGGGTACCTGATGGAGCACTTCGTCGCCTGGTACTCGCAGAACCAGTACGAGCTCTGGACCTTCTACGTGAACCGCGCCACGGGCCCCTACGCCGGCGTGTACTGGCTGATGATCGCCTGCAACGTCATCACCCCGAACATCTTCTGGTTCAAGAAGTGCCGCACCAACATCGCCATCATGTGGGTGGCGTCCATCGCGGTGAACATCGGCATGTGGTGCGAGCGGTTCATCATCATCGTCACCTCGCTGAGCCAGGACTTCCTGCCGTCCTCCTGGGGCATCTACACCCCGACGTGGGTGGACTGGTCCATCTACATCGGCACGCTGGGCCTGTTCGGCACCCTGTTCCTCCTGTTCCTCAAGTTCGTGCCCGCGGTCGCCATCAGCGAGGTGAAGGAGCTCCAGCTCGAGCTCAAGCACGCCGCTCACCAGCACGGCTCTGATGATGCGCTTGCCGGCGCCGGCACCCTCACCCACGGAGCTCACTAAGAGCCATGGAAGCCACCGTTCTCGATTCCTGGGTCCTGGCGGAGTTCTCGACGCCGGACGCCCTCGTGACCGCCACCCGCCAGATGCGGGAGAAGGGCTTCGAGGGAATGGACACCTACTCTCCGTACCCGCTGCACGGCGGGTCGGAGGCCCTGGGGCTGCCGCCCTCGCGCGTGCCCTTCATCGCCCTGTGCGGCGGTCTGACGGGCGTGGCCACAGCGCTGGCCATGCAGACGTGGATGAACACCATCGACTACCCGCTCAACATCGGTGGTCGCCCGCTGCTGTCGCTGCCGGCGTGGGTGCCCATCACGTTCGAGCTGGGGGTGCTGTTCGCCGCCTTCGGCATCTTCTTCGGTCTGCTGGGGCTCAGCCGCCTGCCCCAGCCGTACCACCCCGTCTTCGAGTCCGAGGAGTTCCGCACCGCCTCCACGCACGGCTACTGGCTGAGCGTGCCCCAGGCGACGGGCACGGACGCGGCGCCGGTCATGGATCAGCTCAAGGCCCTGGGCGCGACCCAGGTGACCCTCGTCACGGGAGAGAAGGAATGAGGTGGCTCATCCCCGCCGCCGGACTCGCCACGCTCACGGGCTGCAACGTCAGCTCGGAGTTCCTCCAGCGCATGGAGCACCAGGCGAAGTACGAGTACTACGAGGCGTCCGACTTCTGGGCGGACGGTCGCGCCATGCGCACGCCTCCCGTGGGCACGGTTCCGCGTGAGCGCTTCGACAAGCTCCCCGAGCTCAAGGACCCCACCCAGCGCCAGGTGGCCCTCACCGGCCGCAGCGCCGGCCAGCCGGTGGCCCACGTGCCCATCACGGTGGACCAGAACCTGCTGACCCTGGGTCAGAAGAAGTACAACATCGTCTGCTCGCAGTGTCACGGCGTGCTCGGCGATGGAAACAGCATCGTCGCGGAGAACATGGCCCTGCGCCTGCCTCCCTCGCTGCTGGACCTGGAGAGCAAGTCGGACGGCCACTTCTACGTGGCCATCAACGAGGGCTACGGCGTGATGCCGTCCTTCTCCGGTGAGCTCGACCTGCGCGAGCGCTGGGCCGTGGTCGCCTACGTCCGCGCACTCCAGACGGCCCGCAATACCCGCACGGACGGCCAGCAGCCCGTTCCGCAGGAGAACCGATGAGTCCCCCCGTCACCAACTCGCACACCAGCTTCGGGCCGTACACCGGCACGCCGAAGCTCATGGTGCCCGCGTTCGCCGTGGGCATTCTCTGCCTCCTGGCCACGCTGGGTGGCTTCTTCGCCACTGACGCCAAGGGTGAGACGGCGCACGCCTATTTGATTGGCTTCACCTACTGGGTGGGCATCAGCGTCGCCTTCCTCATCATGCAGGCCATCTTCCACACGGCGAAGGCCAAGTGGCTCATCGTGCTGCGCCGGACGATGGAGACGGCCTCCGCGGTGATTCCGGTGTTCTTCGTGCTGGCCCTGCCGCTGCTGGCCATGGCCGCCTACCTCTACCCCTGGTGGGAAGGCTCCGCGCTGACCAAGGGCTACTCCAGCCTGGAGCTGGAGCACCTGAGCCACAAGCAGCATGGCTACCTGAACAACCACCTCTCCTTCCCCCCCGGCGTAGGCATTCGCCACATCATCTACTTCGGCGTGTGGAGCTTCGCGGCCTGGCGGCTGCGGTCGTGGAGCCTGAAGCAGGACACCGAGGGTGGACTCGACTTCACGGTGAAGCAGCGCAAGTTCTCTCCGGGTGTGCTGCCTTTCCTTGCCCTCACCATCACGTTCGCTTCTTTCGACTGGCTGATGAGCCTCACGCCGCTCTGGCAGTCGACCATCTTCGGCGTCTATTACTTCGCCGGAAGCTTCCTGGCGGCCTTCTGCATCCTGACCATCGTCACGGTGAACGCCCAGGGCAAGGACCTCTACGGCAGCGTCGTGAAGCCGGACCACTTCCACAACCTCGGCAAGCTGATGCTCGCCTTCACCGCGTTCTGGGCCTACATCGCCTTCTCCCAGTTCATGCTGGTGTGGATCGCGAACATCCCGGAAGAGGCGCCCTGGTACGGCCTGCGCATGTTCGGCCCGTGGCGGCCGATGTCCATCGCCCTGTTCTTCCTCCACTTCCTGCTGCCCTTCGGCATCCTGCTGTCGCGCAAGCTGAAGCTGCAGCCTCGGAAGCTGGCCGTGGTGGCCATGTACCTGCTCATCATCCACGCGGTGGACCTGTACTGGCTGGTGTGGCCGGCGCTGACCGGTGACGCGGGCCCGACGTTCCACTGGTCGCTGCTCACGGCCTTCTTCGGCGTGGGCGGTATCGCGGTGGGCTTCGCCCTCTTCCTGGCGCGTGGCCACTACACGCTCACGGTGAAGGACCCCTACATCGCCGAGTCCTTGAGGTACGTGCAGCCATGAAGAAGACCCAGGTTGAGCTCGAGTCGCGCGTCATCGTCGGCGCGCACGGCGTGGCGGCGGAAGAAGACCACCTGGTCATGGGCAAGGTGGTGGGTATCGGCGTGGGTTCGCTCCTCATCTTCGGGGTGGGTATCGTCTGGGCCTGGTGGATTCAGGTCCAGACCATGGCCGACATCCAACCGGAGGGTCCGCCGCCGCGTCCCGCGGCGATGGGCCAGTACGAGGTGGGCATCGTCAACCAGCGCCTGTTCGAGCAGGACTGGCACGCCGAGGACAAGATCAGCGGCCAGGACCGGGCACTGCGCGCCGGCTGGGGTGACCAGCCGGGGGTGAAGCAGCACCCCGGCATCGACGCCGCGATGAAGACGGTCATCGAGCAGAAGCGCAACCCGCCCCCCACGCCCGCCCCGGAGACCGCTCCCGGGCAGACGCCTCCGGCACCGCAGCAGTAGCCTTCACCGCTCCCCTGTCGTAAGAGCCGTCCTGCAATGATGTCCACCCGCTCCTACATCCTTCCGCGCGCCTGCCGCGCGGGCTTCCTCGCCGCGGCGGCGCTGGTGCTGGCCGTCGCGGTGCCGGCCTTGGCCATGCCAGGTGCCGGGAAGACGCCCCGGGCCATCCTGGAGGCACAGCAGGACCTGCCGCCCCCCATTCAAGGTGTGGACGTGCAGGAGCATCTGGGGGAGCTGGTGCCCATGGACACCCGCTTCCTCGACGCCTCCGGGCGCGATGTGCGCCTGGGCGACGTGGTGCCGAAGGCGCGACCCACCCTGCTGACGCTCGTCTATTACAACTGTCCCATGCTCTGTAACCTGGTGCTCAACGCCCAGGTACAGTCCATGAAGGAGCTCGGGCTCGAGCTGGGCAAGGACTACGAAGCCGTCACCGTCAGCATCGACCCTGACGACACGCCTGCCCAGAGCCTGGAGCGGCGGCGGCGGCACCTGCAGTCCATGGGCAAGCCGGAGACGGCCCCCTGGCACTTCCTGACCGGCACGGACGCGGAAATCCGCCGGCTCGCGGACGCCCTTGGCTTCAAGTACACCTACGACGAGAGCACGAAGCAGTACGCCCACGCGGCCGTAGTGCACGTGCTCACGCCGGAAGGCAGCATCTCCCGGTATCTCTACGGGACGACGTTTCCCCCCTCGGACATGAAGCTGGCGTTGCTGGAGGCGGCCAATGGCCGCGTGGGTACCAGCTTCGATCAGATCATCCTGTCCTGCTTCAAGTATGACACCGCCAGTCGGCGGTATGGCTTCTACATCTTCGGGTTCATCCGCCTGGGCGGCATAGCCGTGTTCTCCGTCCTGGCGACGATGCTGATCTACTTCTGGAGGCGCGAGCTGAAGAAAGGCGCGGCGGCATGAGCGAGCTTCTCAACAATATCCTGTTCCTCCCGGAGGCCGCGTCCACGTTCGCGGAGCGCATCGACACGCTGCATCACTTCGTCGTGGGTACGACGATGGTGATGTCAACGGCGGTCGGTATGGCGGCCCTGTTCTTCTTCTTCCGTTACCGCCGCCGCCTCCCGGCGCAGGCGACGGAGTACATCGTCCCCACCCTGAAGACGGAGTTCCTCTTCGTCTCCGTTCCCCTCGTGTTCTTCCTGACCTGGTTCGGTATCGGGTTCCGGGACTTCACGTGGGTCACCACGCCGCCCAAGGACTCGATGGATGTCTACGTCATGGGCAAGCAGTGGATGTGGAAGTTCTCCTACCCGGAGGGCCCCAACGGGGGTGAACGTGCTGCACGTGCCGGCGAACCGTCCGGTGCGTCTGCTCATCACCTCGCGTGACGTGCTGCACTCCTTCTACGTGCCGGCCTTCCGCATCAAGATGGATGCGCTCCCGGGCCGCTACACGCAGATCTGGTTCGAGGCGACCAAGCCGGGCACGTACCAGGTGCTGTGCACCGAGTACTGCGGCCTGTCGCACTCGAAGATGCTGGCCGAGGTCGTCGTGCTCCCGCAGGAGGAGTACGAAAACTGGATCCAGGAGCAGCGCCGCGGCCGTCTGCAGGACCGTCAGGACGCGCTGGCGGACAACTCCCTGGTGCCGCCGGTGGCGCGCATGGTGGAGCAGGGCCAGGTGCTCGCGGGCACGCAGGGCTGCCTCAAGTGCCACTCGGTGGACGGCTCGCAGCACATCGGCCCGACCTTCCTGGGCATGTACGACCGCGTGGAGCAGCTCGAGGACGGGCAGACCATCCGCGTGGACGAGGCCTATATCACCCAGTCGATGATGGACCCGGGCGCCCACCTGGTGGCGGGCTACCAGAACGTGATGCCGACCTACCAGGGCAAGCTGCAGGGCCCGGAGACGGCCGCCATCGTCGAGTACATCAAGTCGCTTCGCACTCCGAACGTCCGTGAGGGCGCCTCCGAGGGACCCGCCTATGACGCCATCCAGTAGCATCGCAGCCCCGGGCGCCACCCCCGCGCCCGAGGAGCATCACGACCACCACCCGAGCTACCTGGTCGACGGCACCACCATCAAATCGTGGCTGCTGACGGTCGACCACAAGCGCATCGGGCTCATGTTCCTGTTCTGGGTCCTGCTGTTCTTCCTCGTGGGCGGCATCTTCGCGCTGCTCATCCGGGTAGAGCTGCTGACGCCGGGCCCGACCATCATGGACGCGATGACGTACAACCGTACGTTCACGCTCCATGGCCTGGTCATGATCTTCCTGTTCATGATTCCGGCCATCCCCGCCGTCTTCGGCAACTTCATGTTGCCGCTGATGCTGGGTGCCAAGGACGTGGCCTTCCCCCGGCTGAACCTGCTGTCACTCTACATCTACCTGGCCGGCGCGGTGTTGGCGCTGTGGGGCATGCTCAACGGCGGCCTGGACACGGGCTGGACGTTCTACACCCCGTACAGCGCGCACACGACGACCACGGTGGCGCCGGTGCTGTTCGGCGCGTTCATCATCGGGTTCAGCTCCATCGTCACGGGCATCAACTTCATCGTGACGACCCACACCATGCGCGCGCCGGGCATCACCTGGTTCAAGATGCCGCTGTTCGTGTGGGCCATCTACGCCACCAGCTGCATCCAGGTGCTGGCCACGCCGGTCATCGGCCTGCTGCTGGTCCTGGTGACGGTGGAGAACCTGTTCGGGTTCGGCATGTTCGACCCGGCGCGCGGCGGCGACCCGGTGCTCTTCCAGCACCTGTTCTGGTTCTACAGCCACCCGGCCGTGTACATCATGGTGCTGCCGTCCTTCGGCGTGATGAGCGAGATCGTCGCGACCTACAGCCGCAAGAACATCTTCGGCTACCGCGCGGTGGCGTACTCCAGCCTGGGCATCGCCTTCGTGGGCTTCTTCGCCTGGGGCCACCACATGTTCGTGTCCGGCCAGTCCACCTTCGCGGGCGGCCTGTTCGGCGTGCTGACCATGCTGGTGGGCGTGTTCACCGCCATCAAGGTCTTCAACTGGGTGGGCACCGTCTACAAGGGCGCGGTCGAGTTCAAGACGCCCTTCGCCTACTTCTGCGGCTTCCTGTTCTTCACCGTGTTCGGTGGCATGACGGGCATCGCGCTGGGCACGGTGTCGCTGGACGTCGCCTGGCACGACACCTACTTCGTGGTGGCGCACTTCCACTTCATCATGGTGGGCGCGACCATCATGGCCTTCCTGGCCGCCCTCCACTACTGGTTCCCGAAGATGTTCGGGCGCACGTACCACGAGGGTTGGGGTCTGGTGTCCGCGGCGCTCATCATCCTGGGCTTCAACGCCACGTTCATTCCCCAGTTCCTGCTGGGCAACAACGGCATGCCGCGCCGCTACTATGAGTACCCGGAGCGCTTCCAGGCGCTGAACGTGGCCTCCACGGCCGGCGCGACGCTGCTGGCGTTCGGGTTCATCATCATCGCCATGTACCTGACGTACGCCCTTATCTACGGCAAGGCGTCCGGCAAGAACCCATGGCGCAGCAAGGGCTACGAGTGGCTGTCCGAGTCTCCGCCGCCGACCCACAACTTCGTGGGGCCGCAGCCGGTGTTCCCGGAGGAGCCCCACTTCTACGTGGACCCCAAGAAGGCCGAGGTGCCCGATGCAGTCTAGTTCTCACGCCGCCGGGGGCGCCGCCGTGCCCGTCCCCCGGCTCGCCGGCCACTTCGCCTCGCTCGAGGTGCAGAACCACGCCGCGCGCCTGGGCATGTGGCTGTTCCTGGCGACGGAAATCCTGCTCTTCGCCGGCCTCTTCATCTGCTACGGCGTCTACCGCTTCCTCTTCCCGGAGGCGTGGGCCGCCGCCAGCCGCAGCCTGGACCTGACGCTGGGCACCATCAACACGGTGGTGCTCATCACCTCCTCGCTCACCGCGGCGCTCGCGGTGCACTACGCGAAGGAGGGGAAGAACAAGATGGTCGCGGTGCAGATTGCCCTCACCCTGGTGATGGCCGTCGGCTTCCTCGTCATCAAGTACTTCGAGTACCACCACAAGTTCGAGATTGGCACGCTGCCGGGCCGCTTCTACTCGTACGAGGGCATCCAGCTTCCGGGCGTGCCCCTGTACTTCACGGTCTACTTCTGCGCGACGGCCCTGCACGGTATCCACGTCGTCATCGGCATGATCGTGCTGGCCTTCTCCATGGTCCGCGCGCTGAAGAAGGCTGACTTCGGGCCGAACAACTACACGATGGTCGAGCTGGGCAGCATGTACTGGCACCTCGTCGACCTGGTGTGGATCTTCCTCTTCCCGATGCTGTACCTCGTTTGAAGGGTTCCTCCACCATGGGCATTGCCAACGAATCCCGGCAAGAAGAACAGAACATGCGCGAGGAGCACCACGGAGCGGGCCGTTACTGGCTCATCTGGGGCCTGCTGCTGGTGCTGACGTTTGTCACGGTTGCCACCGGCGGCATCCACATCCCGACGTGGGGCCTGGTGCTGGCGCTTGTCATCGCCTCCACCAAGGGCGCGCTGGTGCTGCTCTACTTCATGCACCTGATTGACCACCGCGGCGCCAACCGACTGGTGTTCGCCGTCTCCATCATCTTCGTGGTGCTGATGCTCGCCATTCCGCTGGTGGACCTGGGCACCCGCTTCCGCGGCGCCACGCCTCCGGGTTCGACGTACAGCGACCTGCAGGCGATCGACATCGGCGCGGACGCCGAGGAAGGCCGCTACGGCGGCGGCATCCGCAAGGAAGGGAAGATGGGCGAGGAGTCCGGCGCGCCCAAGCAGTAAGGCGGTCGGGGCGGCCACCGCCCCACTCCACCAGCACGCGGCGCCGAGGGACATCCCCGGCGCCGCTTTGCTATTGCGGGCTACAGCATCACTTCGAAGTTCAGCGCCAGCGCGGTGTCCGTAGACACCTTGCCCGGAGGCGGCGCGCTGTCGTGCTTCACCAGGAAGCTGGTGCCCAGCGACAGCTGCTTGGTGAGCCCCACGGACAGCTGCGTCTGGCTGTTGAAGAGCATGCGCGAGTCGCCGATGACGCTCACTAGCACCTCCACGTCCTCCTTGAAGGTGACGTTCTGCGCCAGGCCGTAGCGGAACACCGCGCCGAAGCGGGGACCGCCCAGGTCCACGTCCGGCAGGTTCAACCGCGTGGGGTAGTACTGGAAGCGCGTCTCGTTGGCGTAACGGAAGGCGGCGTCCGTGCGGAGGTAGGACTCGCGGCCCTTCTCCTTCTTCTCGTCCCACCACAGCACGCCCAGACCGCCTTCGCCGAAGGTGCGTGACTCCACGCTCTTCACATGGTCCGTCTCCGCGCCCGCCAGCAGGTAGCCGCTGATGACCTCGGTGAAGCGCCGGTCACCGCGCAGCTCCAGGCCCGCGTTGAACGCCACCACCTGGGACACGGCCTCCTCGCCCGTGACTTCGGGCGGACGGCTGCGGCCATAGGAGCCGTAGGACTTGATGGCGTAGATCCAGTTGTCCGTCGTGCGCTGGGCGCTGGCCAGGCCGCTCACCGTCAGGGTGGAGGCGTTACCCGTCAGCGAGATGAGGCCCAGGCCGACGGTGACGTCCCACTCGCCCTGCTTCTTGTCGGTGGCGGGGGCAGCCTCGGGCGCGGAGGCCGGGGGCGGAGCCGTGACGGCGGCGGCGCGCTCGGCGGCCTCGGCGGCGCGGACGCTGGCCTCGGCGGCGCGCTCAGCGGCGATGGCGGCGCGCTCGGCGGCGGCGGCGGCGCGCTCCTCCACGCTGAGGGGCGCGGCGGCCGCGGTCTCGGCGGCGGGAGCCGGCGGCGTGGAGGGAGCGGGCGCAGGCGTCTGGGCCTGCAGGGACGTGGCAATCAAGAAGGCAGCGGAAAGCATCGGGTCTCCAGGTCAACGACGCCGGCAAAAAAGCCTGAGTCCGGGTGCGGAAGTCCTGTGTTCCCCCCCGATGCCGACGCAGCCCCCTTCCTGCTTCAAAGGCCCGCCACGCTTCAATGCCTTAATGGTCGAATTCGGACACGCCCCGCGCCGCCGCACCGGGTGGGTCCGTTCCAACCGCTTCGCAGGCGGCTCTTGAAAGAAAAGGCGCGAAGAATTCCAGTCTCCGGGACGCCCTCGAGGAAGCCCATGCCCCTGCGCCCCGCTCCGCTCCTGCTGCTCTGCGCCCTGCTCGCCCCCGCCGCGGCCTCCGCCCAGCAAGTCACCGTCCCGGTGGAGGTGGGCATCGACCTGGAACTCCAGCTCTCCAAGAGCTTCCTGTTGGGCGTGGGCTGGGAGTCCGCGTTCTACGTCCCGCAGGAACTGGGAGGACTGGGCCTGCCCGAGCGCCTGCGCGACGGCATCTTCCACGTGGGACAGGCCTACCTTCAGCTCCACTTCCGCGTCCCCTACGCCGTGCGCTTGTAAGGCGGAAGGCAGGCAGGCCTCAAGAACCCTCCAGCGCTGCTGCGAAGCGTCGCGCGCGCGACTACCCTGCCCCGCCATGCATCTGGTCGTCGCCAACGAAGCACAGAAAGCCGACAGGGACCGCCACACCTATACGGCCTGGGGCTCGCCCCTCACCGTCGAGCAGTTTCTCGAGCGGGAGCAGCGGCTGCGCGCCCATGCGTGGAGCCAGGACACCATGCGCACCTGGCTGCTGTGCGACGACGCCGGCCGCGTGCTCACCTCGTGCGAGACGTTCCGCACCCCCAGCTACCTGCGCGGCCCCGACTGTCAGACGACACGCGGCGACAGCTTCGTCATCGCCAGCGTCTACACCGAGGCGGCCCTGCGCGGACACGGCCACGCCACGCGGCTGATGGACCAGGTGGCCGCGGAACTGGAGCGCACGGAGCCGGACGCCCAGGCCGCCGTGCTCTACTCCGACGTGGGCGCCCGCATCTACCGGCGCTCCGGCTACCAGGAGGTCCCCGCATGGGACTGGCACCTGCCGGTGGGCAATGGGCCCGTGATTCGCAAGGTGGACGCGCTGTTGGAAGACGCGGACGTGCCCTCGGCGCTCGAGCGGATGCGGCGGCCAGAGGTGCCCTTCTACCTGTGGCCGGACGCCACGCAGGTGGACTGGCACCTGGAGCGCGAGCGCATCTACGCGGAGCTGCTGCGCCGCCCCCGCCCCCGGGCCTGCGGCGCGGTGGTGGGCGCGTCCACGGCGCTGTGGGCGATGATGGCCCGCCAAGGAGAGCTGGTGGTGCTGATGCTGGACGCGCGCTCCGAGGACGACGCCGCCGCGCTGCTGGAGGCCGCGGGGGCCCAGGCCCACAAGGCCGGGCTGTCCAAGGTGGTGCTGTGGGAGGAGCCGGGCAACATGCCGTGGGTGGCCCGGCTTCCCGAAGCCAGCCGCGAGGCGCGGGATGGCTCGTTGCCCATGGTGCGCCCCCTGCGCGCGGGCCTGCCCGCCGCCGCGGACATCCCCTTCGCTCGCGCGCTGTGGGCGTGAGCGTCCGGCTAGGATGCGCGCATGGCCCGCAGAACCCGCATCATCGAGGGCACGTGGAACTGCACCTCGTGTGACACGACGTCGATTCGCGCCCGGCACAAGCGCTGCCCCCAGTGCAACAACCCGCGCGAGCTGACGGGCAAGGAGTCGGAGTTCGACTTCGGCGGCGTGGACCCGGCCAGCGGGAAGTCGCTGCGCGAGGGTGTCACCGACGCGGCGGTGTTGGAGCTGGCCAAGGCGGGAGAGGACTGGTTCTGCGCCTTCTGCGGCGCGGCCACGCGGGGGGACACGACGCGCTGCAAGCACTGCGGCGCCGAGCGCACCGACGACGCGAAGGCCGCCCCACGCCAGGCGTTCGACGAGCCCCCACCACTGCCGCCGCCACGTCCCGCGAAGCCGAAGCGCAAGGCACCGGTGCTCCTGGCATTGGGCTCGCTGTTCCTCTGCTGTCTCGGGTCCGGCGTCTTCGGCCTGTGGGCCAACAAGACGCATGAGTTTCCCGGCGAGGTGACGGGCACGGCCTGGAAGCGCACCGTGGTGCAGGAGCGCTTCACCCGGGTGACGAAGCAGGGCTGGCGCAACGAGTTGCGCGCCGTCACGCCCCGCCTGCCCGTTGACGGCACCGGCGAGGTGGCGGGCGTGGCCAACATCCGCGACTGCGTGTCCATCCAGCGGGGCACCCGCCGCGTCCCCGACGGCACGGAGCGGGTGTGCCGGACGAAGTCGCGCAAGGTGGCCTGCGGCTCGGAGGAGAAGTGCCGCCGCAAGGACATGGGCAATGGCTTCATGGAAGAGGTGTGCGAGGACGTGACGAAGTACTGCCGCGAGTCCTACGAGGACTGCCAGAACGAGACGCGCTACCGCCGGGAGCCCGTGTATGCCGACCAGTGCACCTACGACACCCATGAGTGGAAGCCGCTGACGCGCCGGGAGGCGTCCGGCACCGACGATGCGCCGCGCTGGCCCGAACTGGCCGTGGGCGCCGCGGACCGGCTGCGCCGCGAGGAGACATACACGGTGCGGCTGCGCTACGAGGACGACGGCGCCCACGAGCACGTGCTGGAGCCGGAGGACGAACGGACGTTTCTCGTCTGGAAGAAGGGCCAGGGCGCGCGCCTCACCGTGACGAACCTGGGCACGGTGGAGAAGGTCGTGCCCCTGTGAGTGCCCCCCACCCCAAGCCCGTGGAGTGCACGCGCTGCGGCGCCTGCTGCGTGGCGCCCGACATCGCCGCGCTGGACAAGCCGCTGGGCCTGCGCTGCCCGCACCTGCAGGAGGACAACCTCTGCGGCGTGTACGAGGAGCGGCCCGCCATCTGCCGTGACTACCAGGCGGACGAAATCTGCACCCTCATCGAGGCGCCCACGCTGGAGGAACGCGTGGAGAAGTACCTGGGCCTCTTCGGGCTCCAGTCAGAGGCCCGGGCGCTACGCGAGCAGGGCTGTGCTTCCATGCGCATGGCCCGCCGCCTGGCCGCCCTGCCCCGCCCTGGAGGCGCCAAGGACTAGGCGCCTGGCGGCAAGAGCGCTTGTCGTCCCCGCGCACGGGCGTTATCCCCCGGCCGTGCGATTCCAGCCCACCCAGCCCTTCGTGCCCGCGCCCGGCCTGGCGAACGAGCATGCGCAGACCATCTACGCCTCGCTCGTGCGCCCCACCCGGGCCCCCACGCTGCGACGCGAGCGCCTGGAGCTGCCGGACGGCGACTTCGTCGACCTGGACACCTTCGACGGCGCGGCGGGCGCGCCACACGTCGTGGCACTGCACGGCCTGGAGGGTTCGTCCCGCGCGGGCTACGTCACCGCCATCCTGCGAGGTGCGCAGACGCGGGGCTGGGGCGCCACCGCGCTCAACTTCCGCTCATGCAGTGGCGAGCCCAACCGGCTGGCGCGCTCGTACCACTCGGGCGACATCGATGACGCGCTCCGGGTGCTGAACGAGACGCGCGCCCGCGTCACCGGCCCGCTGTTCGCGGTGGGCTTCTCCCTGGGCGCCAACGTGCTGTGCCGGACGCTGGAGACACTGGGCGACGACGCGCCCGTGGAGGCCGCCGCGTCCGTCAGCGCGCCGTATGACTTGAGCGCCTGCTGCCGCAAGCTCGACGCGGGTGGCCCCTTCCACCGGCTGTACCGCGAGCGCTTCCTGCGGACGCTGAAGCAGAAGGCGCGCGACAAGCTGCGCCACTTCCCGGAGTCCTTCGACGGCCGGGCCATGGAGGCGGCGCGCACCATCCGCGCCTTCGACGACGCCGTCACGTCCGCGCTGCACGGCTTCCGCGACGCCGCCCACTACTACGCGGAGTCCTCCGCCGGCCCACGGCTGCACGCCATCCGCCGGCCCACGCTGCTGCTGAGCGCCGCGGACGACCCGATGCTGGAGACGCCCGTCATCCCGCCCGCCGCCGCCGACAATCCCCACCTGAGCATCGTGGTGACGGAGCGCGGTGGACACGTCGGCTTCGTCGGCGGCCACGTGCACCGGCCCCACTTCTGGGCCGAGGCGCAAGTGCTGGCCTTCTTCGACGCGGTGCTGGCCCATCCGCGCACGGCCTGAGGCAGCGGCCTCGACTCAGCCGAAGGACAACAGGATGCCGAGCTTCGCGGTGGGCTCGATGTTGCTCAGGCTCCAGCCGTGGAAGTTCGCGGGCTCCAGCGCGTCGCGGAACTGCTCGTCCACGCCGACGATGCCAGGGCTGTAGAGCCGCATGATGCTGAAGCCGCCGCGCACGAAGAAGGTCAGCCGCTTCGGGGCCTGCCATTCGAAGCCCAGCAGGGCGCTCGCGTAGGAGTAGCCCACACGCTCCAGAGAATGGATGGGCATCTGCGTGCGGTCCACGATGCGCCGCTCCAGGCCTTCACCATTCGCGGGACGCGCATGACCGGCCTCCAGCGTCAGCGCGGGCGTCAGGCGGCCCTTCCAGGGCAGCAACGTGAGCCCCACGCGCGCTCCGGGACGGACACCATTGTGCGTGCCGCCCACGTGGAGCCGGAGCATTCGCGTGGGCCGGAAGGAGAGTGACAGGCCCGCGCCCTCGGGTGCGCTGGCGTCCAGCATCAAGCCGAAAGGAGCCATCCGCTCCGGGTCCTGGGTCCGCCGCTGGGGCCCCGAAGCTGACGCTGTCTGTGTCGTCAGCAGCACCCCTACCGCCGCCAGCGCGGATACCACCCCCATGCCCGGCCTCCCTTGACGCATGCCCCGTCCCGCCCGTCCTCCCACCCCGCCGCTACGACTGGCCTCTCGGGTGATGCTACTGCTCACTCGCCACCCTGCATTCGCGTCCCGGGAGTACCCTGACTGCCCGCCTGGTCAGCGCCGGGCGGGAGCCTTGCTCCACCGCCGCACCTGAACCGCGAGCGAGGGAAAAGACGCGACGGGTTCCGGGAAGCCCCCACCTCACCGGAACCCGCGCCCCTTTTCGCCATGCCGTCGAGCCCACGCGGCGCTCCGCCCCCACGAAGCACCGCGGCCCCATCCGTCACGCCCCCCGTCCTGCTCCCCCAGAATCCGTCATGCCCCGCCCTGCTGGCGCGAACCCGCCGCGCTCCGCCCCCACGAAGCGCGGCAGGGTCCGCCCATCCGCCGACCTGTTCCCTGTCCCACCGCGAGCCAGGCCCTGCCGCCACGTCCGCCGCCGCCCTCGTCCCCAACGAAGCGCCGCCATGCCGCGCCGTCCTTCTCCCCCATCCCACCGAGGCCCGCCTCCCCACTCCAGGCGCCGCCCCAGTTCCGTCCCCGCTCCTGCAACCCGCACCGGCTTCCCACACCCGCCAACCATCCCCATCCGCCGGCCCGCGTCGCACCGTGCCCAACGCCATAGCATTCGCCGTGCCGTGCCAGCCGGAGCACGGAATACGAATCATTTCAGCCACTTACGAAGGCATGGAACCCAGGGGCGGACGCGAAGCTGGACGGCGGCCGGAAAAAACTACGTTCGCGGGCCGAACGGCCTGTCCCGGCGTACCGGTCTACTGTCGAAGCGACGACGAAGCCCTTCAGGCGCGCCCGACAGGTGGGCGCCACAGCCGGAGCGAGTCCTGGGCAAGCAGCTCGTGCATGGCCTGCTGAAGCGAGACGAGCATCTGATGGAGTGACTCGGCGGTGTCACCGTGGGCTTCGAGCACCCGCTCGTGCCGCCCATCGAAGATGCGCAGCCTGCCAGGGACGAGCGCGATGACGGGGAGCGTCGGGTGACGTTTGCGGAGCAAGCCCAGGAAGAGCGGGTGGTCCTCATCCGGGCGGCGCACGTCCACCACCACCAGCGCGGGAGGACGGGAGGTCAGCGAGGAGAAGGCGTCGTCCGCATCCCCGGTGACGGAGATGGCCAGGTCCGGCGCCTCGAGGATACGGCGCAACAGCTCGCGCGAAGGAGCATGAGGACTGACGATGAGGACTCGGCGCATCTTGCAGCTGAATCTAGCCCTTCCAGACGGCGATGGCGGCCCCCATGAAGGCGAGCCCGGAGCCCAGCACCCGGGGGAACGTCGCGGGGCGGCCTTCCACCATCGCATCCCACACGAGGCTGGTGAGGAGCTGCGCCGCCATCAGCAGCAGGACGGACTGCACCGCGCCCAGGCGGCTCAAGGCCCAGGGCATGCCCAGGACGATGATGACGCCACACAGGCCCGGCAACAGGTGCCAGGGCGTGAAGCCACTCAAGCGACCCTGGCCCGCCGCGGCCTCCGGCCAGAGCCCCGGCACCGTGCGCACGACGAGGTACACCACGAAGGTGGCCATTGTCGCCACCACCATGTTCAGGAGCACGGCGCTCATCAGGCCCCACTGGCCCGCGAAGCGACGGTTGAGACCGGCCTGAGCCACGACCGCCAGGCCACACAGCATGGGAACGAGCGAGATGAAACGCATGCGGCGCGCTGGGTACCGTGAACAGCGCCTACCTGCAAGCCTACCCTCCACGTCTTCGATGAGACTGGCGAAACCCTGGATGACCGGCTAGGTCCCTACACGCCGATGCCGTCGCCCACCGAGCTCCACTTCGACTGCGGCACCCTGGTCGCGCCCACGCTGCCGGAGGATGCCCGCCTGCGGGCCCTCTTCCAGAAGGACGGGCGCACCGGCGTCTACCGCGCGCCCGCGTGGCATTACCGCGAGGCGGTGCTGCGGCTGCGGGAGCTGGGCATCCCCTACGAGGACAAGGCGAAGCGCTTCGAGCCGCTGGAGCTGCCGCTCACCTCGCCCATCCAACCCTTTCCGCATCAGCAACAGGCGCTGGAGGCGTGGACGCGCGCGGGCGGACGTGGCCTGGTGGAGCTGCCCACGGGCGCGGGCAAGACGCTGCTGGCGGTGCTCGCCATCGCCCACGTGAAGCGGCCCGCGCTGGTGGTGGTGCCCACGCTGGACCTGATGACGCAGTGGCAGGGCGTGCTGGCGCGCCACTTCTCCGTACCGGTGGGCCTGCTGGGCGGCGGCGTGAATGACCGGCAGCCGCTGACGGTGACGACGTACGACTCCGCGGCGATGCAGACGGAGTTCCACGGCAACCGCTTCGGCCTGCTGGTGTGCGACGAGTGCCATCACCTGCCCGCGCCCAGCTACCGCTTCATCGCGGAGGGCTCGCTGGCGCCGTACCGGCTGGGCCTCACCGCGACGCTGGAGCGCGCCGATGGCGGCGAGCGCGTCTGCGAGGAGCTGCTGGGCCCCCGCGTGCACCGCTCGGACATCCGGGAGCTGCAGGGTGAATACCTGGCGCCCTACGAAGTGAAGCGGGTGGAAGTCCCGCTGACGCCCGACGAGAAGTCGCGCTACGACACGGCGCGCGCGCTGTACCTGGGCTTCGTGCGCAGGCTGGGCGTGCCGCTCTCCGCGCCGGACGGGTGGGCGCGCTTCCTGGCGCAGAGCCAGCGCAGCGACGAGGGCCGCGCGGCGTACCGCGCCTACCGCGAGCAGCGGCGGATTGCGCTCACGTCCAGCGGCAAGCAGGAGGTGATGTGGCGCATCCTCCTGGAGCACCGGGACGACCGTGTCCTCGTGTTCACCGACGACAACGAGACGGTGTACACGCTGGCGCGCCGCTTCCTGCTGCCCGCGCTGACGCACCACACGCCCGTGCCCGAGCGCAAGGCGTTGCTGGCGGCCTTCGCCTCCGGGGAACTGCCAGTGCTGCTGACCTCGCGCGTGCTGAACGAAGGCGTGGACGTGCCCGAGGCGCGCGTGGGCGTGGTGCTCAGCGGAAGCGCCAGCGTGCGCGAGCACGTGCAGCGGCTGGGGCGCATCCTGCGCAAACGGCCGGGGAAGCGCGCGCTGCTGTACGAGGTGTGCTCCGCGCAGACGGCGGAGAGCAGCATCAGCGAGCGGCGACGCCAGCACGGCGCCTATCAGGAGGGCGGCTGAGATGCTGACACGCGAGCTGCTCAACTTCCGCGTGCGCCAGGGCGTCCTGCGCCCCGTCTTCGTCAAGCGCGATGACGCGGAATTGCTGACCTTCGCCCAGGACCTGCGCGCGGAGGTAGCAGCGTCGCACGGCGGCCAGCGCGACGACATCGAGGAGTCGCTGGGCTTGAAGGCCGGCGCCTTCACCAAGCCCAAGGTGGCACGCGGCCTGGTGAAGCTGGTGCTGGACCGGCTCCTCTTCGACGAGCCCGCGCCCGGCGTGACGGAAGCCCGCTGGGAGCGAATCAAAGCGGCGGGGCAGGTCCTGCGCGCCCTGCCGCCCGACGCCTCGGTGGAGGACTTCGAGGCACGGCTGGCCCAGACGCTCCCCGTCCCCCTGGCCGAGGCCCGCGAGGCGCTGTACTCGGACCTGCCCGGCCACCGCCGGCTGGTGGGCTGGGACGGCGAGGCACTGGACGCCCAGGACCTGCTGGACCGCTACAACCTGGCGCTGGCGCAGGGCCCCCTCTTGTCCGCACGGCGCCTCCGCCTGCGAGCCCAGGCGCCGGACCTGCTGCGCGTGCGCAAGGTGCTCCGGTGGCTCAAGTTCTGCCGCCTGGTGGCCGAGGTGTGGCGCGACGACGACAACTGGGCGCTCGACGTGGAGGGCCCCGGAGCCATGCTGGCGCTCCAGAAGAAGTACGGCCTGCAGCTGGCGACCTTCCTGTCCGTGGTGCCGGTGCTGGAGCGCTGGGAGCTGACCGCCACCGTGGAACCTTCCCGGCGGCAGGCCACGCTGATGCTCAGCCACAAGGACCCGCTGCGTTCGCCCCTACCCGCCGCACTGGGTCACATTCCTCCGGAAGTGGCCTCCCTCGCGGAGGGCTTCATGGATGACGCCTGGGAGCTGGACCTCACGCCCCTGCCCCGGCACGTGGGCGCCTCCGGACTGTGCGTGCCGGACCTCACCTTCCGCCACCGTGCGTCCAAGAGAGAAGTCGCGCTGGAGCTCTTCCACGCATGGCATGCGGCGCCCCTGGCCCGGAGGCTGACGGAGCTGCGCTCGCGGCCGGACGCGGGCCTGCTGCTGGGCGTGGACCGGGCGCTGGCCAAGGAGGCCGTCGAGCGAGAGACGCTGGAGGCCCACCCGCAGGTGGTGCTCTTCAACGGCTTTCCCTCCGCGCGCAAGCTGCGGGAGCGCCTGGCGAAACTGGAGCCCGGGCGGTGAGCGATGCGCTCGCCTGCCGCGGACGTGCGTCAGCCGCGCGACTTGAACTGCGCCGCGAGCACGCTGAGGATCCGGATGGACGTCCGGTCCAACTGCTTGGCCCGTCGCATGAGCCGCCGCAGCTCGGCGGACTCGCCGTAGTCACTGGGCGGCTCGGCGGCCCACTTCACCTCCTGCACCGGCTTGAGGCCCAACGCCTCGTCCGCGGAGATGGAGAGCACCGTGCACAGCCGGCGGAACGTCTGGATGCTCGGCAGCATGTGGCCGCGCTCGAGCCGGCCATAGACTTCGCTCGCGATGCCAATGCGCTCCGCCACGTCGGCCTGGGTCAGGTTCAGGCGGGTCCGAGCAAGGCGAGCCGCTCCGCCAAGGCGGGATGCGAGAGTCTTTTCCATGGGTCGTTAACCTAGCGGGTCCGCACATGTCGATATGACTTGAGAGGTTGGCATCCAAGAACTTCCTGAGTAGTCTTGTAGGTAGGCAACCTCGTGCGTTTGGCCAACCACACAGGTCTCACCCTGCTGGCGCGAAGAACATGCTGACCTTCTTGTTCGTGGACGAAGACCCACGTTCACTCGCGGCGCTGCGGCGTCTCGTGAGGGATTTGCCCGGCGGCAAGCGCTTCGCCCGTTGCGTGGAGGAGGCCCTCGCGCTCGTGAAGGAAGAAGCGCCGTCCGTGGTGGTGACGGGCGATCTGCTCCCGGACGGAGACGGGCTGGAGCTGCTGGAGCAGGTGCGCGCGCGCCACCCCCGCACCGCCTGCGCGCTGCATGCGGTGATGCCGCCCCTGGCGCGGGACATCACCTGGATGGACCGCGCCGCGCCGCCCTCGGAGGTGCATGCCCTGCTGCGGATGCTGGGCATCTGTGCGGCGTCAATGGGAAGCCCGCGTTAAGGTGCCCCCCTCGACGCGCCATGAAGCTCTACGCCATCAGCGACCTGCACTTGCGCCACAACGACAACCGCCTGGCGCTCCAGGCGCTTCCGGCCCATCCGGAGGACTGGCTCATCGTCGCGGGGGACGTGGGCGAGACGCTGGCGGAGATGGAGCTCATGCTGAGCACCCTCACCCAGCGCTTCCGCCAGGTCATCTGGGTGCCCGGCAACCATGAGCTGTGGACCATGCCGTCGGAGCAGCCGCAGCTGAAGGGGGAGGCGCGCTACCAGCGGCTGGTGAGCCTGTGCCGCAGCTACGGCGCCCTCACGCCGGAAGACCCCTACCCCCGCTGGCCCGGCCCTGGCCCCGAGCGCGTCATCGTCCCCATGTTCCTGGGCTACGACTACACGTTCCGCCCGGACCATGTGCCCGCGGACAAGGCGCTGGAGTGGGCCTGGGAGGATGACCTGCTGTGCACCGACGAGGTGCTGCTGCACCCCGAGCCCCACGCCAGCCGCTCCGCCTGGTGCGCCGCGCGCGTCGAGTCCACGCGGGCCCGGCTGGACGCCCTGCCCCCGGGCTGCGCCACCGTCCTCATCAACCACTACCCGCTGCGCTACGAGCACGTGCGGCTGCCGCGCATCCCCCGCTTCTCCATCTGGTGTGGGACGAAGCAGACGGAGGACTGGCACACCCGCTACCGCGCGGAGGTCGTCGTCACCGGCCACCTCCACATGCCCGCGACGCTGTGGCGTGACGGCGTGCGCTTCGAAGAGGTGTCGCTGGGCTACCCCGTGCAGTGGAAGTACCGGGGCGTGCACGCGTGGGAGAGCTGCCTGCGCGTCATCCTCCCCGGCCCCACGCCGTAGAAAACGCGAAGCCCCGGGCGCCGCGTGAAGCGGAGCACCCGGGGCCTCATCGGCGCGGACAAAGGCCGCGCCGTCACTTCAGACTAGCGAGGCAGCGGCTCGAGGAAGGAGCCGATGAGGACGATGCCCTCGAAGCCATCCTTCGCGCCGTAGACCTCGATGTAGTAGCGGCCGGCCGGAGCGTTGATGAGGTTGCACTTCTCCGACTGGTGGTCCTTCACGCTGCGGCAGTCGTAGTCCGCGTGCGTCGGGGCGCCACCACGCTTGACGTAGAGGTCGGGGTTGCCCTTGCCCTCGCCCGTCTGGATGTAGATGTTGTTCTTCCCCTGGCCCGGGCGACGCTCCGGCACGTCCAGGATGAACACCTGCGAGGAGCCCGCCGCGCCCGAGAGGTTCTCCACGGCGATGCCGCTCTCGATGGGGACGTAGCCACCCTCCCAGGTCACGGTCAGCGTGGCGTCGGAGTACGCACGGTAGCCGTTCAGCATCGCGTACCACTTGCCGTGCTGCGGAGCCGCGAAGGTGCAGACCTCGTTGTTGCCACCGGCGTACGGGCGGCAATCGTACAGCGCGGTGGTGGGCGCGCTGTTGTAGCGGACGTACAGGTCCGCGTCACCCGTGCCACCCGACAGGGTGAACCGCAGGTTGTAGGCACCTTCCGGCACCGTGACCTCGAAGTACTTCTTCTCGTTGGCGCCACCCGACACGACGACCGGCGTGTCCTTGCCGATGGGGTCCGTCGGCGGAGGCGGAACCGGGACGCTGACGCCAACGGCCTTCCACGCGTTCGACACCGACTCGATGGTGGCGGCGTCGTAGCCGAGCTGCGCCGCGGCCTGCTCCGAGATGGTCTTCGCGGCCTCGAAGTTGGACGTCGGCACCATCAACGTGTTGGCCTTGTAGAAGATCTGCGCGGCCTTCTCGATGCCGATGCCCGCCACCACGATGGTGCTCTTGCCACGCGGGTGCGTGCCACCCTGCGACAGGAGGTAGAACGCCAGGTTGGAGATACCGGAGCTGTAGTGCACGCCGGTACCGGGCACGTAGTTGTGGTAGTGGTCGAGCGAGTCGCCATCCAGCGCCGGGTCGTTCATGTAGCGCAGGGCGTCGTTCGGGATGGACGGGGTCCACACGTCGTCGCCAATCAGCCAGTGACGCGGGGAGACCTCGTCCGCGCCGTCGCCGTACCACTCGCACACCGCGCCGAACACGTCGGACATCGACTCGTTCAGGCCGCCGGACTCACCCGAGTAGATGAGGTCCGACTCGTTGTCCGTCACGGCGTGGGTCAGCTCGTGCGCCGTCACGTCCAGCGAGTTGGCCAGGTTGGTGGCCGTCACGCCGTCGCCATCGCCGTACACCATCTGGGTACCGTCCCAGAAGGCGTTCACGTAGTTGACGCGGTGGTGCACCGTGCTGATGAGCGTGCCACCCACGTTGTCGATGGAGTCACGGCCGAACAGGGTGTTGTAGCAGTCGTAGACGGTGCCCAGGTGGTCGTAGTTGGTGTTGACCACGGGGTCCGCCACCGGCACCGCGCCCTCGATGCGCACGACCGCGCCCGGCAGGATGCTGGTGTTGTTGCCGTTGTGGAGGCGGCGGTCGAGGGATTCCTTGATCTGCGGGATGCGCAGCATCACATCGGCGTTGCGCGCGTCCACCAGGACCCAGTCGCGAACAGGCGTGCCGTCCGCCTTGTTGCCGTGCTGGACGACCTTGTACATCAGGCGCAGCTCGTCATCGACGCGCCAGTACACCAGCTCCGGGTTCTTGTCGGTGACCCAGCCCTTGAGCGTCTCGCGGTCGGAGTCCACCGCGGACGTGGCAATCTCACCCGCGATGGTCGCCTTCAGTTCGGCGCGCAGGTCGCTGCGGACGTTGGTGTTCGCCGCGAACACCTTGCCGTTGCGCGCGTGCAGGATCAGCTCGCCGCCCAGCACCGGGAGGTTGTTGTGCTTCACCGCATAGCGGTAGTGGCTGTCACCCTGCTTGTCCGTGTGCGCCTTCTTGAAGACCAGGTTGCCCGGCTCCAGGCGGAACGTCGGCGCCACGGCGTCGACGACCGGGGCCAGCGCGGACGCGTTGAGCGCCTTGGGGCCAGCGGCCGGAATATCCGGCAGGGCAATCGACAGACCGGTGACGAACTGCGCCACCTTCTGGTCGTCCGTCAGGACGACCTTCGCGCCATTCTCCAGCGTCGCCGCCTTCGCGGCATCCGTAGGCTTGTCGGCCTCGGGGGCAGGGGTGGACTCGTTGCAACCGACAACGACAGACAGCGCCGCGATACCGAGCGCTCCGCGAACTCTCTTCTGCACCATGTAATCCTCCTAAGCGGAAAGATTAGGAAGCACGATGACACAGGGATGGCACGTATTTCAAGGTTGCGCGATTATTTCAGTTGTTATCCTCTTCTTAGATTTCAGGCTAATTACGATTAATCCTTTGCTTTCACGGACTTACGGAGTCCACTGCCAGTGCGGGCAACCTGTCACGTGACGTGACAGGTCGTCCAGGCGGGCCTCGGTTTTCCACAGGTTTTGTGAACTCCGTGCCGAACTCCGGGTCCGCCCGCGCGCGTGCGGCAACACTGGCATCGACGTGGCTGGCCATTACGCTTCCTGTCCGGGAGGCAACGATGCGCGCATTGCAGCTACAGCGGCTGGACGGCCCTGACGGGCTCCAACTGGTGGACGTGCCCGAGCCCGAGGCGGGGGACTCGGTGCTCATCGACGTGGTGGCGGCCGGGGTGAGCTTTCCGGACCTGCTGCTCACCCGGGGGCAGTACCAACTCAAGCCCGCCCTGCCCTTCATTCCAGGCGTGGAGGTGGCGGGCGTGGTGCGGCAGGCACCCGCGGGCGCGGCGGTGAAGCCCGGGCAGCGGGTGATGGCCTTCAGCTTCGGGTTGGGCGGCTTCGCCGAGGTGGCCGCGATTCAGCCGGAGATGGTGTTCCCCATTCCCGCGGACTGGAGCTTCGAGGCGGCCGCGGGCGTGGTGATGAACTACCACACGGCGCACTTCGCGCTGCACCGGCGAGGCCGGCTCAAGGCGGAGGAGCGTGTCGTGGTCCATGGCGCCGCGGGAGGCGTGGGCACGGCGGCGGTGCAGGTGGCGCGCGGCGCGAAGGCGCGCGTCATCGCCGTGGTGAGCGACGAGCGCAAGGCGGACGTCGCCCGGCGGGCCGGCGCGCATGAGGTGCTGCTGTCGACCGGAGACTGGGTCGCGCAGGTTCGGGAGAAGACGGGCGGCCTGGGTGCCAACGTGGTGGTGGACCCGGTGGGCGGCGACATCTTCGACAAGAGCCTCAAGTGCCTGGCGCCCGAAGGCCGGCTGCTGGTGGTGGGCTTCGCGAGCGGGCGCATCCCCGAGGTCCAGGTGAACCGGCTCCTGCTGCGCAACATCGACGTGGTCGGCGTGGCATGGGGCGGCTTCCTCCTGCACGAGCCATCCCTGACGCCCACCATCGCCAAGGACCTGGAGGCCATGGCGGACCGTGGTGTGCTCACGCCCGTCGTGGGCCCGGTGTTCCCGCTGGAGCAGGGCGCGCAGGCCCTGCGTGAGCTCGACGCCCGGCGCGCCACGGGCAAGGTGGTGCTGCGCATGCGCGAAGGCTGACATGGCCTGGAGGCACCGGCGCGGGAGTGCTCGCGCCCGGTGCCCGTTGATTGACCGCCGGGCATGCGACCTGCTGCGTGCGGCCACGCCCGGCGCTGCCTTCTTCGCGGGCGGACCCCACCTTGGTGCAGGAGGTGAAGGCACCATGGCGGATGACCCCTTGGAGCGGCAGCACCAGCGCGAGCGGGAACAGGAGCGCAAGCGCCTGCGCGAGGAGGAGCAGAAGGACCTGGACGTGGAGTCCCACCGGGGCCCCCGGCCCCTGGAAGGCTACGCGGGCGGCCACACCACATGGACGGGCCAGCAGGATGATGACTCCGCCCGCCGTGTCCATGCAGGCGATGCCCAGGCCTCCTGGGAAGCCAGCGAACGGCAGGCGCGACTGGAGCCGGAACCCGAGCCCGCCGGCAGTGAGGACGAACCGCCGCCGGGTGGCGAGCGCTCCCGATGAAGCGCGGCCCACAACGCGTGGGTCAACGAAGCTCGGGCACCTCGCGCTCCAGCGTCTCCGCCGCGCGCGCATCCTTGGGCAGGCCGAAGCGCTGGCGCGAGCACGCCAGCAACTGCCCCGCGTAGACGGTGTCCTCGAGCGCCTCCTGGAAGCGGCCCAGCTGCGCCAGCGTGCGTGCCCGCTCGTCCACCAGCCGGGCCAGGATGCGGGCCTGCTCCGCGTGTGAGAACAGGCGGACCACGGAGCGCGCGTCGAAGCACACCAGTGTGTCGAACTCCATGCCCAGCGTGGCCGTGCAGGCTTCGCGGATGTGCAGGAGGCTCGTGTCCAGGGCCGCCTCTGCCCGTGCCCGGGCGATGTCCGGAGCCAGGCGGCCGAGCTCACGCACGGCATTCAGGGTGAAGGCGTAACGCAGGACAGGCATGCGGATGGGAACTACACCCCAGCCGCGAGGATTCATCCACTCATTGCGTGTGTCGAGTGCCGCACCCAGGCCCGCCTCGGGGCGCTCCCGCGAAAGAACGCCACTGGCCGGGATGGAATGGCGCCGACTACAGTTTCTCGTCGCGTTCCAGTCACCCCCACCAAGGACGACGAGACATGAAGGACCTGGACGCCATCCTCCGCGCGCGGGCGCAAGCTCGCGGCCCCCTGGTCCTGGCCACGGTGGTCGAGGTATCGGGCTCCGCCTACCGGCGGCCGGGTGCGAGGATGTTGATGAGCGAGGACGGATGGCTCGCGGGCGGCATCAGCGGCGGATGTCTGGAGGCCGACGTCGTCCGCAAGGCCTTCTTCTGGACCACCACCGGGCCCCGCCTGCTGCGCTACGACTCCACCAGCGACACCTCGGAGGACGAAGGTGCCTTCTCCTTCGCGCTGGGCTGCAACGGCGTGGTGGACGTGCTGCTGGAGCGCTGGGAGGCGGGCGCGGGCGAGGCCCTCACCTTCGCCGCCGAGGCGCGGGAAGCGGGACGCCGGGCGGTGGTGGCGACGGTGTACCGGGGCCCCGCGAACGCCGTGGGTTCCCGGTTGAGGCTCCGCGATGACGGCACCGAAGCGAGCCAGCTGTCCGGCGCACTGGGAGACGCCGTGCGCGAAGCCGCACGCGAGGCGCTGGAGGCGGGCCGGACGTGGAGTGGCCCCTGCGGCGGCGCGGACGTGCTGGTGGAAGTCGTGGAGCCGCCCCATCCCCTGGTGCTCTTCGGCAGCGGCTTCGACGTGGCCCCGCTGGTGAACCAGGCCGCGGCCCTGGGCTGGCATGTCACGGTGGTGGCGGACCGGCCCGCGCAGGCCCTGCGGCGCCGCTTTCCCCAGGCCCATACGGTGGTGTCGGCGAAGGCCCCGGACGCGCCCGGTGCGGTGCCCCTGTCGCCCCGTACGCTGGCCGTGCTGATGACACACAGTCTGCCGCAGGACCGCGAGCTGCTGGCGCGGCTGCTCCCACGGCCCCTGCGCTATCTGGGCGTGTTGGGACCTCGCTCGCGCACGGACCGGTTGCTCGCGGAGCTGCCCTCCCCGCCCACCGACGCGCACCTGGAGAAGCTGCACGCGCCCGTGGGCCTGGACCTGGGCGCGGAAGGCGCGGAGGAAATCGCCCTGTCCATCATCGCCGAGCTTCAAGCGGTGGTCGCCGGACGCGCGGGCGGCAAGCTTCGCGAGCGGCGCGCGCCCATCCACACCGCCGCGCCCCCTCCGGTGCGGAGGCTCGCATGACGGTGGGCGTGGTGCTGCTGGCCGCGGGCGGCTCCTCGCGGCTGGGGCACCCCAAGCAGTTGGTGCGTTACCAGGGCACGACGCTGGTGCGGCGCGCCGCCGAGGCCGCGGCCTCCCTGCGGTGCGGCCCCGTGGTGGTGGTGCTGGGCGCGTCGCGGGATGCGGTTGCCGCGGAGCTCACGGGCCTCGCCGTGCGCACCGTGGACCATGCGGACTGGGCCACGGGCCCTGGAGGCTCACTGCGCGCGGGGCTCGGTGCGCTGCGGGAGACGGAGCCCCCGGCGCTGGACGCAGTGCTCGTGTTGCTGTGCGACCAGCTTCGCGTGGATGCCGCACACTTGCGGACGCTGCTGGATACGTTTGAACGGACTCGCGCGTCCGTGGTGGCCTCCGCCTACGAGGACACCCAGGGCGTGCCCGCCCTCTTCGCGCGTGACGTCTTCCCGGAGCTGGATGCGCTCAGCCCGGGCCAGGGCGCGCGCGGTGTGATTGCGCGCGTGGCCTCGCGCGTGGTGGGCGTCCCGCTGCCCGGCGGTGGCGACGACGTGGACACGCCCGAGGATGTCTCGCGGCTGACGTGAACCGAGCCCGCATCCGTCGCGCCGCGAATACGCGCATCGGCCCCGAGGCCGGCCCTCTGGTACGTCAGTGCGTATTGCCACCGCCGCGCACCGCTCCCCACCTTCTGCGCGCAGGACTTTCAGCAAAGGGGGGCTCATGTCCAGATTCAGGTTCCCGGCGGCGCTGGCCGCCTCGGCGGTGATGTGTTTCTCGGTCGGCTGCTCCAGGCACGCCAAGACAGCCCAGGGCGGGAGGCCACCCACGGCGCAGCAGATGCCACGGCAGGGCGAAGGCCTGCCGCCCAACGCGCAGGCGGAGATGAAGCGGGACTGCCCCATGGACGTGTCCGGCGCACAGGCACGCGCGGAGGACATCCCGGAGGGCGTGGCCCTCATCATCGTCACGCAGGAAACCGACAAGGTGGCGGACCTCCAGCAGCGCAGCCGGAGGATGATGCAGTTCCAGCAGCAGCACGGCACGGGCGGCAGCGGCATGGCCCAGCCACCGGGCGTCGACTACGACGAGATGGGCGGCCGCGAGGAGCCGGGCTCCGCGGGCGCACCGTCGGTGCCGTCCATCGCCAGCGTGCACGACTCTCCGGAGGGCGTCGTCATCGTCTACACCGCCGTCGACCCGGCCCGGCAGGACAAGCTGAGCTCCGAAATCCACCGGAACGCGAAGTACCTGGACACGGGGAAGTGCCCGGGGATGGCGGCGGACTGAGCCCGACATGAGGCCAGCGCCCGAGGCCCTGCCCCCCGCGTCGTCCAGGTGGGCCAGGCGCTGGCTTCATCCCCCGAAGACGCCAGCCGTCACGCCAGCGGCGGCAGGTGCGTCAGGAGCCGCTGCAGGTCCGGCTGCAGCTCATCCGGCGAGGCACTGGCGAGCACCTCCACCGGATGCGTGCCCCAGGTGACGGCGTAGGTCCGCAGCCCCGCCGCCTGTCCCGCGCGCAGGTCCAGCGCGGTGTCCCCCACCATCCACAACCCGCCCGTGCCCAGCGCCGCCAGCGCGTGGTGGATGACGTCGGGCGCGGGCTTGTGCGGAAAGCCATCCGTGCCCTGGACGTGGTGGAGCAACGGGCCCAGGCCCATGGCGTCCACGAACTTGCGCGCCATGTCGGGGCGCTTGGTGGTGGCCACCGCCAGCAGGTAGCCCCGCTCGCGCAGCGCGCGCAGCACCTCCACCACTCCCGGATAGGGCCGTGAGCGCCGGTGGAAGTTGAGCGGGTAGTGCTCACGGTAGGCCACGCACAACGCGGGGACGTGGTCCGGGGCGAACTGGCTGTACATCCAGTCCAGCGGATGGCCGATGAGCGCACGAACCTGCTCGTACGTCGGCGCCGGAAGCCCCAGGTGCCTGAAGGCATGGAGGAAGCTGTCGATGATGTCCGGCAGCGAGTCCACCAGCGTGCCGTCGAGGTCGAAGAGGATGCCGCGAGAAGTAGAAGCGCTCACGCACCTTCCATACCCCCTCTCGCGCCCCCTGTCCTCCCTCCGGACTCAGGGCGAGGCGTGCTCCGTCGGAGCAGCGGGCACCTGCTCCAGGACGCACATCCACAGCCGCTCCTCCGGCACACAGCGCGTACCGCGAATGGCGCGGAACTCATGGAGCCGCTGCGGAATGGAGAGGTAGAGGGTCTCCGGGTCGAGCTTGCCCGCCCGGATATCGTCGTCGAGTCCCAGGCAGTAGGGCTGCGCGCGCGAGTCGTCCAACCGCGCGACGTAGCCGCTGTTGAAGGTGAGCCCCAGCCGGTAGGCGCGGTAGGCCCAGCGGTGGAAGTCCATGGGCCCGGCGCGGCAGCCCCGCCCGGAGCCGTCATGCATCTGCGGCGGGTAGAGCACCAGGTGCTTGCGCCCCACGGCGGCCTCGCGCAGCGCCTCGGACGGCTGCGTGTTCCAGGCCGGCCCTTCCTTCGCCTGATGGCCTCGCCCCAGGTTCACATCGAAGGCCTGCAGCACCAGCGCCAGGGCCAG
The DNA here is from genome assembly GCF_026810205.1 of Myxococcus sp. NMCA1. Classification (NCBI taxonomy): domain Bacteria; kingdom Pseudomonadati; phylum Myxococcota; class Myxococcia; order Myxococcales; family Myxococcaceae; genus Myxococcus; species Myxococcus sp. NMCA1. The sequence continues at coordinate 7,760,332 of NZ_CP113950.1, forward strand.
GAGCGACGGCGCCACCGTGGGCCGGGGCAGGCGGATGAGGGCGAGCGAGGAGCCCAGCGCCAGCAGGTAGTACAGCGGCCACACGAAGCGGCCGGAGGAACGGAAGGGCTCCACCCACCGCATCACCGGCGCGTAGAGGCCCGTCAGGTCCGCGATGAGTTCACCTTGCAGGGTGATGCGCGAGGACAGCGCGAAGAAGCCCAGGCCCAGCGTCACCAGCCCCACCGGCACCAGCCTGCGCCATTGCCGCGCGACGAGCGGCGCGTCCCGCACGAGCAGGATGAGCGCGGCCCAGAGCGCGAAGAGCACGCCCAGCCCCAGGTAGCCGAAGCCTTCGTACTGGGCGCCCTGCCTCGGCAGCGAACCCAGGAAGCGCGACCAGGAGTCCCGGTAGCCCATCGGATTGACGAACGCCAGGAGGTCCGCGGAGAACCCACCGAAGGCGCCGGCGCCCAGGGTGCGCACCGTGCCGAGGTAGCCCAGCACGTAGAACAGCACCAGCACCACGCCCACGTTCACCACGGCGCCCAGCAGGGGCCACCGCCAGGGCAGCTTGCGCTCCAACGCGGTCCGCACGCACAGCGCCAGCGCGAGCGGCAGCACCATGGCGGTAATCACGGGGTGCACGCCCGCGGCGAACACACACAGCGCCAGCGCGATGCCCAACGCCTGCTTCGCCTCGCGCGCGTCCCGCTGCGGAATCAGGTTCAGCCCCACCAGCAGCACGATGGTCCAGTGCGCGCACAACGCTTCGTGCGCCATGCTCATGCGCGCCAGCAGCGTGGGCGACAGCACGAGCAGCGCGCCCACCAGCCATTGCTGCGGCACCGTCGCGCCCATCCGCCGCGCCACCCACGCGGACGAAGCGCCCTGGAGCACCAGGCACATGCACATCCACGGGCCGATGTACTGGAAGTCGGCGGGCAGCAGGCTGGAGAACGGCCGCAGCAGCAACGCCACCCAGGGGATGGCGTCCATGTAGCCGAGCGTCGTCCCGAGCGGATGCAGGTAGCCGTCGATGGCGCCCAGCGGAAAGCGGAGCGGTTCGTTTCGGAAGAACAGCCAGCCCAGCAGGTGCTGGCTGAAGTCGTCACGGATGAGCCAGGCCAGGCGCGTGGGATTCAGCGCCGCCGGACCGTAGATGGCCAGGAACGCCAGCAGCCCCACCCCGGCGGCCCCCAGCGGGCCCGCGTTCGCCACGACGAACGATGCAACCGTGTCCAAGATGCGCCGCAGCCGCTCGGGCAGGGCGGGCCTCATGAGCGGCACTCACGCGGGGCGACAGAGACGAAGGTGACGCGCGCTTCGGGCATGGAAGCGCCGCTTGAAGCACAGCCGTTTCAGGGGCGTCAAGCAGCCCCGGCGCAGACAGGGGTGCCCCTGCCCTCCATCTCCACGGCCTCCACATCCTCGGGCTCCGAGGTGAGTCGCCACAGGGCGTCCTCCAGGAAGCCCAGCGCGCCACGCAGGTCCGACGAGGCGGCCTCGGGCGGAGCGCACCGGGCCCGCGCGATGCGCTGGCGCACCGACTCGAAAGCCCGCTGCGCCCGCGCGACGTCGTCCCGGGCCGCCCGTGCCTCCGCCAGGTCCACCGCCGCGCGGAGCAGCGCGGCCAGCTCGCGCAGCACCGGGTCGTCCCGCAGCTCCGACGCGCCCTCCAGCACGACGAAGCTCGCCTCCGCCGCCGCTGCGTCTCCCACGCACGCCTCCACCACGGCCCGGTACACCGCGAAGCGCAGCACCTGCCCGCGCGACACGCGCCCCAGGCCGGACACCGCCTCCGACAGCCGTGCCCAGGCTTCGCTCCACGCCCCCAGGGCCAGCTCCGCGCGCCCCAGCTCGCCCAGCGCGGTGCCCTCCAGCAGCCGCTGCCCCAGCTGCCGGCCAATGCGCACAGCGGCCAGCAGGTGCTCGCGCGCCTCCTGCGGGCGCCCTTCCTCCAGCAGGTAGCAGCCCAGGTTGAGGCGAGCCAGCGCATGCCCCGCCCGGTCTCCCACACTGGCCGAACGCGCCATCGCGTCCTCCAGCAGGCTCATCGCCTCGCGCGTGCGCCCCATCTCCCCGATGGCCACCGCGCAGTTGGACAGGAAGCCCACCTCGAACGTCACGTCGCCCACGCCGTGGAAGAGCGCCTGCGCCGCGCGCAGGTGGGGAATGGCCGCCTCCGCGCCGCAGCGCGCCTGCTCCACCAGCCCCAGGTTGCCCACTGTGTAGGCGTCCAGCCAGCGGTCGCCCTCCGACGACAGCAGCCGCGCCTCGCGCACCAGCTCCCAGGCTTGGGACAGCTCGCCTTCGTGACGGGCCACAATCGACAGGTCCACCAGCACGCGCTTCTCGCCCGCCACCGCGCCCAGCCTCCTCAGCGACGCGCGTGCGCACTCCAAATCCCTGCGGGCCGACACCAGGTCGCCCGCCTCCAGGAACACGCGGCCACGCACCGCCACGGCCTCGGCCACCAGCCTGGGCGCGCCCATCACCCGGTCCGTCAGCGCCAGCGCCGCGTCCAGCCGTTCGAGCAACAGGCGCACCGGGCCCCGCGTCACCACCTCCGGCTCCAGCGCCACCAACGCCTCCAACGCCCGCTCCACCGAGCGCGCCGTCGCGGGCGTCACTGCCAGGGCGTTGTCACACGCCGCCAGGAGGTTCTCCCGCTCCAGCGCCAGCCGCTGCAAGGCCTCCGCGCCGCCCTGGCTGCGCACCTGCGCGCGCAGGCCGTGGGCCAGCGACAGGTACCAATCCGCGTGCCGCTCCGCCAACGCGGCCGCATTGCCCACGCCCTCTTCGGCCAGCCGGGCCGCGGCGTACTGACGGATGCTCTCGTACTGGCCCAGCCGGGAGTCACCGCCGGGCAGCTCCGCCTCCAGCACGCGCAGCAACGACTTGGCGCGCAGCGACTGGAGCACGTCCAGCACGGCGGGCCCGTCCGGGGGCAGCCCCAACACCGCTTCCGCCGCCTCCAGCGTGAAGCCGCCACGGAACACCGAGCAGCGCGCCAGCGCGGCCCGCTCCTCCGGTTCCAGCAGGTTCCAGGACCAGTCGATGGCTCCTCGCAGCGTCGCCTGCCGCGCGCGGCCGTCACGCCGTCCCGTGCGCAGGAGTTCGAAGCGACGCGTGAGCCGCTCCCGAAGCTGGCTCACGCTCAACAGCGCCATGCGCGCGGCGGCCAGCTCGATGGCCAGGGCGATTCCATCCAGCTGCCGCACGATGTCCGCGACCTTCGGTGCCTCGCCGGCCGTCAGCTCGAAGTGGCCTCGGGCTTCGCGCGCCCGCTGCGCGAACAGCCGCACCGCGTCCGACCGGACCAACTCCTCCAGCCGTGACTCGCCCTCCTCCGGCACCGAGAGCGGCGCCAGGTCCAGCAGTCGCTCACCGGGAAGGCCCAGCGCCTCGCGCGACGTCGCCAGGAAGCGCGCGCGAGGCGCCAGTTGGAGCCAGCGCCCCAACGTGGCGGGCAGGTGCTGCACGGCCTGCTCCAGGTTGTCGAGGATGAGCAGCACGTCACCACAGTCGTTCAGCGCGCGCCCCAGCCGCTCCGCCGGCTCGGTCGGGTCGCCGTCCGCGCGCAGGGGGATTCCCAGCGCATGGCCCACCGACAGGCAGAGCGCCTCCGCTGTCTGGGCCTCGGCCAGCTCACACAGCCACACCCCGCCCTCCCATTCCCCCGACTCCAGCTCCAGCGCACCAAAGGACGTGGCCAGCCGGGTCTTGCCCATGCCGCCCGGCCCCAGCAGCGTGACGAGCCGCGTGCCGTCCACGAGCCAGCGGCGGAGCAACCCGAGTTCGATGCCTCGCCCCACCAGTCCTTCTTGGAGCACGGGCACGTTCCCCTGCCGATCTCTCGGCGCACGTGGAACTCCGAAGCGCCGCTCCGACAGGTGCGCGGGCAGCACCTCCACCAGGGCCACGGCATCATCGATGCCCTTCAATCGGAACGCGCCCAGGGGACGCACCGCGGGCCGGCCCAGCGGCTCCAACCCCTGCGCGGCCTGCGCCCAGGCGCCGCCACTCACCAGGACCTGACCTCCATGGCCCGCGGCCGCCACGCGCGCCGCCACGTTCACCATGCGGCCCAGGTAGTCCGTCCGGCCGGAGCGCGCGTCCACGCGGCACTCCGGCTCGCCCACGTGCACGCCCATGCGGACCCGCAGGCCCCGGAACAACAGGCCTCCGGGCCCCACCTCTTCGGCGGCCTCGGGCTGGGAGAGGATGTCCACCGGCCAGGGCGCGCGCAGCAGCACGTCCTGCGCCTCCAGGCACCACGTCAACGCCTCCAGCACCGAGGGGAACGCAATCATGAAGGAGTCCCCCTGCGTCTTCACCTCGTAGCCTGTGCTGCCGACCAGCAGGGAACGCAGGGCGCGGTCATGCACCTCCAGCGCGTCACGCATGCCCGCGCCACAACGCTCCCACAGCCGCGTGGAGCCCTGGACGTCGGTGAAGACCAGCGCCACGGAGCCCTCGGGAGGCGTCGCGGAGGCCGGCTGGGATTCCTGGCCGGGCAGTGCCCTCAGCATGCCCGCCGCGGAGCCTGCCAGCCTTCTGGAGGACACATCACCCATCGCACGCTCCTGCGATGCCAGTTCCCGATGAAGAGATGACACCACGCGGACCGAACACCGCCCATGCGCGACGGGCACATGCTCCGGGCCTCAACACAGACAGCATCCGGCACGAGACGCTCGCGCGCGGACGCGTCCACAACGCCACGGCCCACTCGTCCCGGGAGGCACCGCCGGTGTGAACCCCGTGCCCACCTTCAGCACGCCTCGACTGTCCGCGACTGCAAACATTGCCCGTGGGTACGGGTTGTCCGCATGCATCCCCGGTGCAAATTTTCGCGCCGGCCACCCTTCACCATGCCCGCACTCCTCGGGGTGGCCCCGCCCGGACACTTGCACCGCGAGCCGTCCGGCGACCTGGACCCACTGGGGAGTCGATGAAAAAGACACTGTTTCCGAAGACGTTTCCGATGCTCGCCCTGACGATGCTTGGCATTGCTGGCTGCGAGCCTCTGCCGCCAGACGCCGTGTCCCCGACCAGCGCGCGGACGCAGCCGCAGGAGTCGTTCAACGGGCTGTCCTTCAATGGCCTGTCCTTCAACGGGCTGTCTTTCAATGGCCTGTCGTTCAACGGGCTGTCCTTCAATGGCCTGTCGTCGGAAGCCTTCAACACCTGGTTCCAGGCCAATCCCTCACTGGCCGACATGGCGATGCGCTACGTGGTCCGCTGCGCCGTGCCCGCGGGGCAGACGCGCACCTACACGGCCCCCGCGACGGAGCAGTCGTACACCTGGGAAGGCGGCCTGGGGCTGGCGCCGGACTGGGCCAGGGGAAGCCCGGCCACGCTGGCCGAACAGCAGGTCGTCTCCGCGTGCCTGGCGGCCCACGCCAACCGGCTGGGGGAGGAGCTGCTCATCTCCGTCCTCGGCCTGGACGGCGCGGGCGCCGTCATTCCCTACACGGCGCAGGAGCTCGCCACGCACTCCCGGAAGGAGTCGTGTTTCTTCGGCAACCTCTTCAATTCAGAAGGCATCCACGTGGGGGCGGAGCGCGCTCCGCTGGGTCCCCAGGAGAGCACCTCGCGCGCCTGCGCGGGCCTGCTCCACGACGGCACGGAGACGCTCGTGCCCTGCGCACCCATGGTGTACGTGGGCGCCTGCACGTCCCACTGCACGCTGGACTCGAGCGGCCTCTACTACGAGACGTGCACGCTCGGCGGTGTCACCTACCGCCCCATCACCACGCGACTGTCCCCCACGAACGTGAATGTGTGCGGAGACACCCTATGTCAGGCCACGGAGCAATGTGGCACCTCCAACCGGTACGACAGCTGCGCACAGGATTGCGGCCCCTGCCCGTGAGGTGAGCCGCGCGAGCGTCTGCTGTTAGACGCTTTTCGCGTGCGCGCGGCGGAATGGATTGGAAGGCGCATGGGCGTGGCTACTTCCCTCTCTCATGCACCTCACCCCATCCCGCCCCATCCCCCTGGGCCTGCCCCGCGCGCTGCTCGTCGCGAGCGTGCTGCTGGCCTCGACGTCCCACGCCCAAACCACGCCGCTGGAAGACAACAACCGCATCACCGCGGGCTACATCGAACTGGCCTATGAAGTCGGCGGCCTGTTGGACCCCACCCTCACCCCGGGTGGCACCAGCGCCGTGCGGCCCAATTGGTTCGTCTTCGCGCCGCATGCCTCGCGCACCGGCGGCGAAGGCCTTCTCGGCGCGTCACTGGCCCGGAGCGTCATCCGCGCCGCCCGCGGTCAGCCGTCCCTGTCGCTTCAGCAGGCGCTGGGACGCGTGGGACTCACGGGCGCCCTGCATCTGTCCGTCCAGCAACTGGGCCTGCGGTTGGTGCTGTCGGGCCTGCCCTTCGACGTGGCGGCGTCCCTCGCCTCGCTCACCACGGCGCTGAATGGCGCGGCCCTGCTGGACCCGCGCACGCTGCTCACCACCACATCGCGCTTCGCCGCGCTCTACGCGAGCGCGCCCGGCGTGCTCCCGCTCGACAAGGCGGAGCGCATCGTGGACACGCTGGAGCGCACGCTCAACGAGAGCAACCTCGCCATCTTCACGGACATCGGCGGCTCGGGGCGCCTCTACATGGACTGGCGCGCGGGGGCCGGCGTGGTGACGCCCGAGCGCGTACTGACGGAGTTCACGCTGGTGGGCGCGGTGCCCGCCCAGTCCCGTCAGGCCTATGACTACGCGCTCGCGCACGCCTTCGACACGCCGCGCCCGTTCGAGTTCGACACCCTCTTCCACGGCATGCACTGGAAGAGCCTGCTGGTGGCGGCCTTCGCGCTGTACGAAGAGGCCCGTCTGGCGCCCACGCCGGCCGCGCGCGACGCGCTGATTGCCATGGGCAACAACTACATCGCCTGGCGCGAGCAGCACGACATGGCCCAGCCTGTCTTCTCCCCTGCCGTCCAGCGCCCGGACGAGGTGTCGCGCGTCGAGCTGCTGCGCGCCATCACCCCGCTGCTGTCCACGGACTTCGGGACGATGACGTGGACGTACGCGGACTTCGCCTACAGCCAGCCGGACCGCGACGGCAACCCGCTCACCTCGCCGCCCACTGAGTACAACTGGGCCATCTTCTGGGACCGCTGGACGGGCATTCTCTTCGCATTCGACGCGGCCTATCTTCAGCCCACGGCGCTCTGGGTCATGCCTGAACCCCTGGTGGACCCCACGGCGGCAGCGAACGGAGGCTGAGCGCGCATGGGCGAGTCGGGGCGGCCTGGGGGGGGCCGGAAACGGGGACGCAGGGACCGGCGCCGTGAGCCTCCTGACACACCAGGAGACCCTGCGAGCGCCGCGCCGGACGGCTTGACGCCTCCGGATGGCCGGGAGACCTTCCCGGCCCCCATGAGACTCGCTCCGTCTTCCGAGCCCAGTCGTCCCTCGGAGCCGCCCCCCGCAGTCACCACCACCGAGCTGCCTGCTCACGCCGCCGACGAGGTCAGCCTGTCCGCCGAGGCCCGGTTGTGTGTGCTGCAGGAGATGATGGGCGAGGCCTTCTTCACGCTCGACGCCCACGGCCGCGTCCGCGAGCTGAACACGCACGCCGCCGCCCTGCTGGGGGTGTCGGCCGAGCAGGTGCGCGGCCAGGAGCCCTGGCTTGCCCAGCCCGAGCTTTCGGGCACGGTGATGCACGAACGGCTGATGACGGCGCTGACCACACGCGAGGGCGGCCGCTTCCTGGCGGAGCTGCCGTCGCGGACCTGGCTGGAGGTGACGGTCCGCGTGGTGGGTGACGAGACGTGGGTGCTGGCCACGGACATCACCCAGCGCCAGCACGCGGAGAATGAAGTGGCGCGCACCGAGGAGCGCTTCCGCCAGCTGGGCGAGCGCTTCCAGGTGGCGCTCGACTCCGCGCAGATGGCCGTCTGGGAGACGAACCTCGTCACCGGCCAGGTGTTCCGCTCCGAGGCACATGACCGGCTCTACGGCTACGCACAGCCACAGGCGGAGTGGACGCACGAGAAGTTCCTCGCCTCCATCCACCCGGAGGACCGCGCGGAGGTGGAGGCCCAGGTCTCCGCGCTCTTCACCCGGCACGTGGACGCCTACACGTCCACCTTCCGCACCCGCTGGCCGGACGGGAGCTGGCACTGGCTCACCAGCCGGGCGTCGGTGATTCGCGACGCCACGGGCAACGTCGCGGTGGTGCGCGGGGCCATCCTGGACATCACCGCGCTGAAGGAGACGGAGGCCGCGCTGCAGGAGGCGGTGCGCACGCGGGACGACTTCCTCTCCATGGCCAGCCACGAGCTGCGCACGCCGCTGACGTCCCTGCGCCTCCAGTTGCAACTGCTGCGGCGCCTGGGCGCCTCCGCGCCGACCGCGACGCTCGGCTCGGACAAGGTCGCCGGGAAGCTGGACAACACGGAGCGCCAGCTGCGCAGGCTGGGCGCGCTGGTGGACAACCTGCTGGACGTCAGCCGCATCCAGACGGGGAAGCTGGACTTCCAGTTCGCTGACGGAGACCTGTCCGGCGTGGTGTCGGACGTCGTCTCCCGCTTCGCCGAGGAGGCCCGTCTGGCGGGCGTGCTCCTGGACTCGCACGTGGACGCGCCGGCCCCGTGCCGCTTCGACCGGCTGCGCATGGAGCAGGTGGTGAGCAACCTGCTCACCAACGCCTTCCGCTATGGCGCGGGCAAGCCGGTGAAGGTGTCGCTGACGCACGCTCCGGACAGGACGCGGCTGGTGGTGCAGGACAGCGGACCGGGCATCCCCGCCGCGGACAGGGATCGCGTCTTCGAGCGCTTCACCCAGGGCGACAACGCCCAGCGGCGCGGCGGCCTGGGGCTGGGGCTCCACATCGTCCGGCAAATCATCGAAGCGCACGGCGGCCGCGTTCACGTGGAGGAAGCGCCCGGAGGCGGCGCCGCCTTCGTGGTGGATTTGCCACGGTAGGGCAGGTGCCACCCAGTCCGGCGGGGCGAGTGTGGCATCCACTCCTGGACACATGTGGGGCGCCGCCCACGCGGTGACACCCGGCCCTTTCTCCGATTTCTTACACCCTGACGCCTTTCGAGAAGGACTTGGCGCCATCAGTGAATCGGGGTTCGCCGAACACGTGCATGATGCCGTCCCGGTTCGGCGTCAAGTGGGTGTGGGTTCGTTGCTCGTCATGGTCGCGACGGTCGTTTCGTCAGGAGGCGCTCCGATGTGGATTGAGAGCATCATCATGCCGCGCGAGGACGACTCGGAGCCCTACGTCCCGGCACCACAGCGGGACCGGCGCAGCGGGCTCGCGGCGGCGTTGGACGAGAGCCGCAAGCTGCGCGACAGGGTGCAACGCTTCGTGAGCGCCCACGACTTGTCGGACGGCGTGAGGTGGCTCAGCGAGCCTGGCCTCCTGCCCGTCATCACCATCCACTGCACGGACTTCGCGCTGGCGAAGCTGCGCGAAGCCGCGGATTTCGTGGTGGGCTGCGCGGCGCCCATCGACGTCTACCCCGCGCTGGTCGGCGCCCAGGGACAGGTGGCCCCCGAGGCCCTGCTCACCTCGGCGGTGTCACACCTGCAGCGCCGCGTGTAGGGCCGCCTCACGGCGTGGGGATGCGCCGGTAGCGCGAGGCGCAGAGCTGATAGACGGCGTAGGCCACCAGGCCCAACGCCACCAGGCCCAGCAGCCAGGGTCCGAAGGGCTGACGCGCCAACGAGCCCAGCGCTTCACCCAGGCCACCCGCCTCTCCCGGGTCCGCGCGCAGCGCCGCCTGGATGAAGAACCAACCCACCAGCAGGAACACCACGCCGCGCGCCGCGACACCGGCCCTGCAGATGCGCTCCACCCAGGTCCGCCGGCGCGCGGCCAGTCCGGACAGGGTCAGCTCCTCCAACATGCGTCCCTTCCAGGCCTGGTAGAGCTGGTACCCGGCGAACGCCATCACCGACAGGCCCACCATGACGACCAGCACCTGGCCAAAGGGCTGGGACAGCAGCCTGGCGGTGAGCCCCTGATTGCCGCCGCCACCACCACCACCCTGGCCGCGAAGAAGATTGAAGGCCGTGAGCGCGAGACTGGCGTGAATCACGCCGCTGCCCGCCATGCCCACGCGCGCCGCGATGCCCTTTCCGGAGCGGCCCTTGTCCTCCAGGTCCCAGGCGGCCTGGGCGAAGCGCCACAGCGCGAAGGCCACCAGTCCCACCCCCAGCATCACCAGCAACACCGAGCCGAAGGGCTGGCGGGCCACCTCCTCCACCGCGCCATGGGTGTCCGTCGCCTGACCTCCTTCGCCCGCGGCCAGCATCAACGCCAGCACCCCAATCACCGCGTAGACCGCCGCGCGCGCGGCGTAGCCCACGCGGGCCGCCCACTCCACGCCGCTCCGGCCCGCGCCCTGCCCCGCCCGAGCCATCCGCTGGAGGTCGGGCCGGCGCAATGTCCCCGTCGCCATGTGTCCTCGTTCCTTTCCAGTGCTCCCGCCACGTCCGCGAGGGAACGATGTACATGGACGCGTCGGAGCCCAACGACCGCTCGCCTGGCTGCCCGCCCAGGACACCGGCGCGCTTGTCTTGTCATTGGAGCGAGGACAGCTCAGCCGAAGCGCGCCTGGAACGCGCGCAGATTGGGTCCATCCCCACCGCGCTCGTAGACGGCGAAGACGACGTGGTCAAAGGCGCCCGGGAGCGAGGCCAACCCCAGCGCGAAGGCCTCCGCGACCTCCACGGGGTTGTTGCGGAACACGCCGCATCCCCAGGCGCCGAGCACCAGGGTGCGGTGCCCATGGTGCGCGGCGACACGGAGCACCTTCAGGGCCCGCGCCTCCAGCACCTTGCGGATGCGTCCTCCCATGTCCCGGTCACGCGACAGCGCCACGCCTGCGTTGGGCGCGGGCGCAGTGAGGATGGACACCTGGAAGGGCTGCTCCAGCAACGTCAGGCCCTCATCCCGGAAGAACGGCACGTCCGGCGAATAGATGAGGTGGTCCGTGTAAAGGGGCGACCGGTCCGCGCGGTTGACATCGTAGTACTCGCGCTGCGTGAGCAGGCACGGGTACAGCGCCGAGCAGCGCGCCAGGTCCTCTTCCTGTGCCTTCGCACCGCCCAGGAAACCACCTCCGGGGTTCTTCGCCGACGCGAAGTTGAGCGCGGCCACATGGGACGCGCCCGCCTCCACCAGCCGGCGCGCGGCGGCGCCTGTCTTCTCGGCGGTGACTTCGATTCGAGGCGCCGACGGGTTCGCCGCCGCGGGGAATGACAAGCGCGAGAAGTCACCCGGCCGGTACAGCTCCGTGCCGGAGACCGCGCGCTCCACGGCCTCACCCAATGGGACGCATCGGCCCGAGGGGGCCAGGTACTGACCCCGCTCGATGATGTCCACCGTCTCCTGTCCAATGCCCTTCAACGACATGTGCTGCGTCCTGTCTGTCCGCGCTCACGCGAAGGTGCGCGAGCATTAGTGTAAGAACAACACGAACAGGCCTCGGGCAACCTGACAGGAACCGCGCGCGATGCGGCTCAGTCGCAGCCGACGCGCTGCGTGCTCACCACGACGTTGTCAATCCACGTCTCGGAGCCGGACGCACCCAGCGGGTGGACGAAGCCGTAGCCCACGGAGAAGTTGTTGAAGGCGCGCATGCCGATGTTGGTGAAGTCGTGCGCCAGCGTGCCGTCCACGTAGACGCGGGTGTTGCCATGCGTGCTCGACGTGCTGTCGCGGCGGACCTCCCACTCCAGGCACACCCAACGCCCCGCCGACATGCCCAGTTGGACGGGCTCGGGCTGGCGGTTCCATCCCTGCCCTTCGCGGAAGGACCAGTCATCCAGCGCGAAGCCGCTGTCCTGCATGACCTGGAGCTCGAAGCCACCAAAGTCCGCGCCGAAGTTGGACAGCACGAAGAAGGTGCCCATCTGCCCGAACGCCCCTGGCAGCGAGCGCATGTAGACGTGCGCGCGCACGAAGAGCCGGGTCTCGAAAGCGGGGATGCGCTTCTCCCACTGCGCGATGGCCTTGCCGGCCCGCTGCCGCTCGTCGTGTCCATCCTCGGTGAGGACGTGCAGCGCGCCCGGGCCGTTGCGCGTCCGCGTGCTGTCCACCTGGACGGAGGCGTTCTCCGCGCTGGCCGTCCATCCGTTGGTGTCGTTGCCGCTGTCGAACAACTCGCAGAGAAGCGCGTTGGAAGGACAGGTGCCGGGCTCGGTGCTGGGCCCCGGGTTGTCGTCGCCCGCGTCGGTGCCGGAGTCCGTTCCCATATGGGTGCCCGCGTCGGTGCCCGCGTCATTGCCAGGAGGGTTCTCGTCACCATCATCCGAGCACGCCGGCAGCACACCCAGTGAAAGCACCGCGAGGGGAAGCAGGAAAGACTGCTTGAGACGCATAGGTTCAGGTATCCGGACAGGCCCGCGGGGCCGGGCATGCGCTGAGGGGACGCGGTCGGCCGGGCTCCCCGGACCGGTGCCGACCTTCACGAATCCCTATCACTCGCAGTGCCTGCGGGTCACCTGGGCAGGGCCGACCCAGGGGGCGGCTGGGGGAGCACGCCCGACCTTCTCCGACCTGCATCCGAATTCATGGCGAACGGCGCCGGAGTCGTGCAGGAATCCGCGCCATGAAACTCTTCTACTCCCCTGGCGCCTGTTCGCTGTCGCCCCACATCATCCTGCGTGAGGGCGGCTTCTCCTTCACCACCGAGAAGGTGGACATCCGCGCCAAGAAGACAGCGGCGGGCGAGGACTTCCTCGCCATCAACCCCAAGGGCTATGTCCCGGCGCTCCAGTTGGATGACGGCAGCCTGCTGACAGAGGGCCCCGCCATCGTCCAGTTCCTCGCCGACCAGGTCCCCGACAAGAAGCTGGCCCCGGCCAACGGCACGCTGGAGCGCTACCGCCTCCAGGAGATGCTCAACTTCATCTCCACCGAGATTCACAAGGGCTTCAGCCCCCTGTTCAACCCGGCGTTCCCGGATGAAGGCAAGCGACTGACGCGTGAGCGGCTCGCGCAGCGCCTGGGCGTGCTGGAGGCGGTGGTGGCCAAGCAGGCGTTCCTGCTGGGCGACCAGTTCACCGTGGCGGACGCGTACCTCTTCACGACGCTCAACTGGGCCGGGCACACGAAGGTGGACCTGGAGCCCTTCCCCGCGCTGCGCGCCTATCACGCCCGCGTGGCGGACCGGCCCTCCGTACAGGAGGCCCTGAAGGCGGAAGGCCTCGCGAAGTGACGGCGGCCTTCGTCAAGCTGCTCGTCACGGACAGCGCGCGCTCGGTAGCCTTCTATGAGGCGATGGGCTTCACGCGCGTGAGCGCCGAGCCCCCCTTCGTCCACCTCCGGTGGGCGGAGGCCCTGGACGTGTACCTGGTCACCCCGCCGCCGCAGCTGAAGCTGGAAGGCCGACGCGGCACGGGGGTGCTCGTCGGCCTCCGCGCCGAGGCGCCCCACAGCCTGGACGAGGTGCTCCTGCGGGCCCAGGCCCTGGGCGCCGCCGTGGACGGCCCCACGGTTCAGCCCTGGTACACCCGGGAGCTCATCGTCACCGACCCGGACGGCTACCGGCTGAACTTCATCGAGCCGGCGTAGCCGCGCTTCACCGCGGGCCAGGGCGCGCGGCCTTCACCCGAGGCCGCCGCCCTGTGTCCCAGCGCCACCGCTCGTCGAACCGCTTGCCCTCGAGAGGCGACGTCCGGCAGGCCCCCTCCCGAGCGGCTTCGACTCACAGGGGAGCCGGACAGGTCCGGGGCATGGAAGCGACGGCCCTCGCCAGTTACGGTGCGGGCCTCCGCTCCCGTCTCATGGAATCCCGCGTCGCCGCCCTCTTCGCCCACGTGCGCGAGCACGCCGAGAATCGCCCAGGCATCTACCGGATGCTGGGGCCTTCGGACGAAGTGCTCTACGTGGGCAAGTCCGTGCGGGTGCGCACGCGGCTCTTGTCGTACTTCCGCGCGCAAGCGCACGAGAAGGCGGCGGAAATCATCGCCCACGCGCACCGCATCGTCTGGGAGTACACGCCCAGCGAGTTCGCCGCGCTGTTGCGCGAGTTCCGCCTCATCAAGTCACAGCGCCCCCTCTACAACGTGGAGCACAAGCGAGACCGGGGCCACTGCTTCATCCACCTCACGCGTGAACCCGTCCCCCGGCTGCGCGTGGTGGGCCGCGCCAGCGGCGAGAGCGGCGACTACTACGGGCCGTTCCACGGCCGGAGCGCCGTGTCCGACGTGGTGCGCGCGGTGAGTGACTTGCTGGAGCTGCGCGACTGCGCGGCGGACACGCCCATGCGCCTGGCGGACCAGGGCCAGCTCTTCCCGCTGAAGCAGGAGCCGTTGTGCATGCGCGGGCAGCTCTCGCGCTGCCTGGCGCCCTGCGCCGGCGGCTGTACTCGCGCGGAGTACGACGCGCGCGTCGCCCAAGCCCGCGCCTTCCTCGAAGGGACGTCCGACACGCCGCTGACGCTGCTGCGTGAGCGCATGGCGCTGGCGGCCCGCAGGCTCCAGTTCGAATACGCCGCGGAGCTGCGGGACAGGGCGGAGCGGCTGGAACTGATGCGCGGCTGGGTGGTGGAGCTGAGCCGGATGCTCAAGCGCCTCTCTTTCGTCTACACGGTGCCCGGCCATGGCGGCGATGACCGCGTCTACGTGGTGCGCCGGGGCAGCGTGCGCGCGGAGCTGCCCGCGCCCGTCACGCTTGAGCAGCAGCAGGCGCTGGAGGCGAAGGCCCGTGAAATCCTCGAGCGGCCCGAGCCGGAGACGCTGGGCTTCCGTGCACACGAAGCGCAGGAGGTGATGCTCATCGCCCGCTGGTTCCGCCTGCACCCCGAGGAGCTGAACGAAGGGCCCTACCAACCGGTAGGGCCCTTTTTGTTTAACAAGGGCCTCGCGATGACATCGCGGGGCCTTCGTGCTTAAGCCGCTGAATCCCAAGGGATTCTGGCTCGCGGTGCTGAAGAGGGCGCTCTCGTCCCTCTACCCCGCAGAGCGAGATGCCCGCTCTTCTCCACCGCCGATTGGGCTCTCTGGACCGCTCTTTCACCCGTTTTGGGGAGAGAGAGGCCGAGAGCGGTTAACAGGTGCTGTTAACTTTTGGGGCGGCGGTTAACAACATTCCCCTGGAGCCCCGCTCTTTCCGTTCTGAGGTTTCTGGGAGGGCGTCTCTCTCTGGTTTTAGGTTGCGGCTCTCGCCTGCTTTGCTGGTCCCGGAGGGGGCAATGCAAGGCCAGCGGGGCCCCTCAAAACCAGCACTAGAAGTGAAGACGCCTTCAGCGGCCTCGGATCAGCCGTCTCCGCCACCGTTTCAGGGGCGCGCGCCCTCGCCACGCAAGGGCGGCTGGCGCTCCCGGCCAGAGCCTTCCGAGACTCCTCAAGAGCGCCAAGGCCCCGAAGAGTGCCCGTCCCCGCTCGATGTCGGGAAACGTGGCGGCCCACTGGCGCGTAGCGCCTCCAACGCCTCTCAGACCCAAGGAGCCCCGCGCCAGGCAGCCCCGGAGGAAGGGCCTCCACCGAGAAGCCTCGCGCCCACATGAGTGGGTAGACCGGCACGAGCCACCGTACCGTTTTCGAGCGAAGCACCAACTGCCACCTTCCTTGGACTCGCATTCTTCGGAGGGGAGGAACAGCTCGGACAGCAGCCTGCTGAACCTCATCACCCTCGGCTACGCCGGCCGGTATGAGGCAGCGGCCACCCGGGCGGAAGGCGCGGGCAGCGCGCTTCGTGCCCTTGAAGTCGAGACACAGGGCCAGGCCGATTACCTCTAGATGCTTCCGTCGCCAAACCTAGCCATCGCCATACCCTCCAACTTACCTTTCACCAAATCATACTTCGCATGCGTCAAATAGGCATGAACACCAACCCAAGGAATAACATTGAGGTGAATCACCTCCACGCCACTCTGCTCAATGAGACCGGCCAATACTCCAGCCATCGGCCGAGTAAGTTCGTCCGTCATATACAATCCAGTCAAACCAATCTCCTCAAGTACCACAGGCAGGAGTTCTCGCCGCATCCTCTCCTTGGCCTCGGCCTCTTCTCGCTCGAAATTTCTCACCGGGTTCCTCCGGAACAGAGCCTTGAGCGGCTCTGTTGATGGCCGCCCGGTAGACTCTAGCGCGACCCCAAATGCCGCCATCCAACCAGGCACGAAGGAGGGTGCAGCGAGGTATGCCCCACTGCTCCAGAGCCTTATCACCTACAACCTCTGGCCGCTTTCCCGTCTCTTTCCGTCAGGGCGGGTGTCGCTCCGCCTTGAAGTACTGCGTGAGCGAGTAGTTCGTAACAGCTCGCCGCGCCCCGTCTAGACGGGGCGAGGATAAGCCCGCCGGGCATTGAAGCACGGCGCGGTGGCGTCAGTCGGAGCTGGCCGGGAGCGCGACGGTACCGGGATTCTCGATGGCGGCAAGGGCGGCGCGCAGCAGGTAGCATCTCGGGTCTTCACCGCGCAGGCGAGCCGTTTCCCCCAAGCAGGGGCGAGGCCGGAGCCGGAGGAAGAGAGCCCGCCCTTTGCCGCGACGAGGCAGGAGCCGAAGAAGGAGCGCACACCACGATTGGACTCTCGCCAAGCTGCTACGCAGGACGGAAAGCGCTGGACGTGTTCGCTTGCTCGAAGTGTGGAAACAGGAGATGCGCTCATCCAGCGCGCCTTCGCCGCCCTTTCAAAATGTCTCGAGGAAGGTCTTCATCTCGCGCAGCACCTCGTCATGGCTGGTGAGCCAGACGTAGTGCCGCGCGTGCTTGAGCTTGATGCCCTTCCAGTTCGGCATGCTCATCACGCTCAGCATTTCGGCGTCCCGCTGGAGCGCCCTGGCGCTCAGGGTCCTCAACTTCTCCTGCACGGGAAGGTCCATTTGGGAGAAGCCTGGGAGGTCCTCCGCCCGCCCGGACCGAGGCTGATCCACGTAGAGGAAGAGCACGGCCGCCGTCACGGCCGCGAAGTCCACCTTCGAGAAACCCTTCATCACCCGCTCCTCCGCGTGCGGCCACTTGCGGTCGCGCAGGTAGTGCCCGGTCTTCGGATCGAACTCGTTCGACTCGTCGATCTCGTGCGCGGGGAACGCTCCTCCGACGTCACGCGCGACCGCGGCGGCGAGCGCGGCGCGTGAGGCCACGTCCTCGGGAGCGGGCTCGCTCGGAGGCGGCATGGGCAGGACCGAAAGGAACTCCGCCAGCAGGTCACCGTCGGTCCTCACGTCCAGGTAAACCACCTTCTCCACGCGCTCCGGGTGATGGGTTGCCACCCAGGTGAGCTCTGGCCCGGCGGCGGAGTGGCCCACGAGTGACGCCTTCGCGATTCCCAGCCCCTCCAGCACCCGGACGACGTCCTCGCCCAGGGTGGCGGTGTCGTAGCCCTGCTCGGGCCAGCTCGACGAGCCAAACCCCCGGCGGGTGACGGCGTAGACGTGATGGGCCGCGGTGAACTCCGGCGCGAAGGTGTCGAACACGTGGCCCGTGTTGCCCAGGCCCGACAGGAAGACGAGCGCGGGTCCCTGGCCTCCGAAGTCGATCAGCTCGAGCTCGACCCCCTCGGCCACCTTCACCCGCTTCACCTGATGCAACGCGCTGGAGTCGGCAGAAGCCGGGACCGGGACGGACTTCGTCGTCACACAGGCGAACAGCGGCAAGCAGAGGAGGAGGAGTTTTCGCATGGACTGACTCAACTACAGGAATGCGGAGACCACCAGGGAAGCCCATGGGTAACAGCTCGCCGCGCCCCATCTGGACGGGGCGTGGATGAGCCCCCGCCCGGCTTCGATGGGCGCGGTGGTGTCAGTCGGAGCTGGACGGGAGCGTGACGGTGCCGGGAGTCTCGATGGCGGCGAGCGCAGCGTGCAGCAGGTAGCGCCCCGGGTCCTCACCGCGCAGGCGGGCCGTCTCAATCAGCGAGTAGAAGAGGGCCGCCACCTCGGTGCCGCGCAGCGACTTGGAGCCGTAGTGATTCTTGCGGCCCACCACCATGTCGCGCAGCTGCCGCTCCACCAGGTTGTTGTCCAGCGGCACCCATGGGTTGGAGAGGAAGACGGTCAGCCCACTCCACAGCTCCAGCATGTACTCGAGCGCCTTGCGCAGAGCACTGCCTGGCAGCGAGCGCTGGGCCAGCGCCCACTCGCGGATGGCAGCCACCAGCGGAGCGGACTTCTCCTGTCGCACCGCGAGCCGTTGCGCGAGTGCCGCGGCCTGTTGCTCCCCCTGCAGTACGTGCGGTTGTGGTAGGTCGGCCTCAATGGCATACAGCTGGCCAATGAGCGACAGCACCTCGGCGCACACGGGGTGTGCCTACCCAAAACTCGGTCGCTGCGTCATGAGTGCGTCAAGGCTGCGTCAAAACGCGCGTCATGACGGTGAGCGAGGCGCGCAGGGTCATCGCGTGGCCTGGGCCAGCTGATGCAGCAGGTGGGGCTGCTGGCAAGGGGCCGAGCCCACGGGGGCCTTGGACCGCATCACCATGGCGGCACCATGCCCCCGGCTCCTCCGGCATCATGCAAGGCACCGACGCCCCCCGCTCCTGACGGCGCGAATCACCCCATGCACTCGAACTCCCAATGAAAGTGTGCCCGAAGCTTATCGACACACTCCTCCCATATAGCGGCTTCGCAGGAGGCTACAGTGCGTTCGAGCCAGCGCCAGAGGTCGTCAAGGTCGTACCGGTGCATGACCACCAGCTTCCGGCTGGACAGGAGGATGCCGTCCTTGGGCTCCAGCGTATTGAGCCCAGCTGGAGTCGCCACCATGATGGTGAACGTGTCCGACTTCTTGACCTGGTCCAGAGCCCCCTTCCCTCGGGTTCTGGGCCCGATTTCGATGAACATGAACGCGACAACCGCGTCGGGGTCGTCGGGCACCCAGTCCCGGATATTGGGACAGTTTGCAATCCCGACGGACTGGATTCCGGGCTTCACAGTGTCCCCTTGGCGAGTCGCGACATCGCGGACGATGGGATGCGCAGCGGGCTGACGGCCGCCGCGCCTCCACCATGCTGCTCAGAATGCGCCTTCGAGACTTCCTAAATCACGAGCGATGCCGCTCCGCCTCCCTGAAGAACTGGGTGAGCGAGTACTCCAACAGCGACTCGCGCGACTGCATGTACCGGCGCGCACGGAGGAAGGGCAGCCAGACGCGCTTCCCAACGCGCACCTGGGACTCCTCCATCTTCGCCCGCAGCACCCACGTTCCTCCCAACCGCCGCACCAGCACGTCCCCCAGGTAGACGCCCAACGCCGGTATCGTGTGTCCGTCGAGGACGTCGCGCGTGTAGCGCTCGGGGAAATTGGTCTTCCAGAAGTGGAAGTCGAGGTCCGTCAGAGACTCAGGCGTCTCCTTCATGATCGAGGGCACATCCGTGTGAAGCACAGCCACAAGCCCTTCGGACAAGTCTCCGTAGGATTCGAGGACGCGCTCCGGATTTGCCACGTCCGAGGGATGAGCGACAGGGAGCCACTCTTCCGGCACAGGAGGTTGGAAGGCGTTGAGTTCGGCAATCTTCCGCTGTCGAGTCGTGACACCGGACTCATCCGTAAGCCGAGTCAAGAGCGGCGCCACGTCCGGATGGAAGCGTGGCTCGACGGGAACGAATGCAGCACTGCGCTCCTTCAGCGTGCGCAGCACCGTGTCGAAGTCGAGGTCGGGCCGCAGGTGGACATGCGCGCGGGCCTGCACGACACGCGACTCCTCACTGTCAAAGTCGGCGGCAGTAGGCCGTAGCAACAAGAGGACGGAACCGTTGGGAAGTTCCTCCACGAGATGCGCAGGCGTCGAGAGCATCCGCTCTCGACCTACGGACGCCACCAGTTTTGGGCCGAAGATGTTCAACCAGAACAGCTCATAAATCTTGTCGAACCCATCCCGCATCCACGTGTCCCTCTCGCGACCGAATGAGGGGAACTTCGCGAGATGCATATCGGCATCGCTGTGTGCCACCGCATAGTCCATCGGATACTGGGAGGCCCATGCCCGAGCGGCCTGCACGAAGTTGCGACAGCGCTCCGCCTCACCGAAAAACGTGAGCGGCTGCACGCTAAGACTGGCCTTCAGCAGGGGCCGTTCCCGCGCAGGTCCGAGGTTGAGAACCAACGACACGGCGGGCTCCTCTGGGCGAACAAGCCCGATGATCGTCCCGTACTCCTGGCGCCGCTCTTCCAGCGCACGGACTACCGCCTCTCGGGAGTAATTGCGCGTCCGACTGGCCTTGACGAATGTCGGCATCCACCCGGCTGCATACGCCTCCAAGGATTCCAGAAATGGCACGACAGATTGTTCTAAGCCATTCCTTGGGTCATAGGTCCCGTCCATAGTGAATCGAAAATTGTTCTCCTTGTCCAAGTCATGCAAGGTCAGCGTTTTCATTGAAACAGTACCTCCACACCCTGAATCGAACTCTGCGCATCCATGGCCGCACTATCCAGCCCGCTTCGATTCTCGGGCAACAGCTCTCCGCCCTCATAGACAAGGCGCACTCGCTTCACATTCGCCTGCTGTCGCATACCGTCCCGAAGAATTTTCAGCGTTCCACCGTAGAACTTCATTGCGTTACTTGCGTCCGTATTTACCTGCACAGGCAGCGCATCTTCTCCGAGGGCGGCCAAGTTTCGACTCTTGAAGCTGAACGTCTCCACCCGGGGTGGCTGGCCCGGTGGGGGGCGCTCCTCGATGACGAGGACGTCGGCGTACCGGAAGTCCACCTTCGACACGCCCACGTGCGTCGCGATGCGCGGCTGCTCGAAGTCGCCGAGCCAGCGCCGCTGTGCGCGGGGCAACGCAGCGTCCGCCTCCAGGATGGCGATCATGGTCCTCTCGAAAGCCATGCCCCGAGCATAGTAGGCGCGCATCCCCCCGTAGCCCTCCCACTTCAGGGGGCCCTTGACGGCGTCACCGTTCCGAATCTCCTTCAGGCGCCTCTTACGGTAGGCAACGTACTCCCGCCAGAGCGGCGCCCCCTTCTCGACTCCCGGCGGCGGCTCATTCAGCTTGGGCGCCATCTCCTTCAGCAGCTTCACGTCCTTCGGGAGACGGGGCCCCGAGGACTCCAGCTCCGCCAGGAACAGCTTCGCCTTCGCGGCCTCCGCAGCACCTACCTTGGCGTCCTGTGCGAAGAGGTCCAGGTTGTCGAATTGCAGCCTTCTCGCCGAAGACCGGGCGGGCTCTGTTGATGGTCACCAGGAAGCGCGGATTTCTGGTCATGGACGGCGAGAAGTTCGAGAGCTCTGCTGCCAGGGGCAGCGCTGGGTGCCGCCGAAAAGTTGAGGAGAGGAGCGCGAGCCGGTGGAGTCCGGGGCTGCGCGCGTCCTGAAAAGTCAGAAGGCCCACCAGCGACACCTGGAGGGCCTTCCTGGGGGCGCGCCCTGGTGTGCGAGAGGGGCGAGCCGGTGAGGGAGGGGTAGCGCACTCCGCGGCGCGGCGCCAGAAGTCGGCGCGCACGGGAAGGTGTGCGTGGAGTCATTGCGTCTGGTGGTGTGCGGGCGGCCGGAGTGCCGGAGGCTGTTTCAGCTGTGCAGCCGGTGCGACAGGGGGCAGCGCTACTGCGAGCGCAGGTGCGGGGTGCTGGCGCGTGCGGAGTCGGTGCGCGCGGCCGGGCGGCGATACCAGCGCACCCGAGACGGACGGCATGCGCACGCCGAGCGCCAGGCCGCGTACCGAGGACGGCGGCGGAAAGTGACGCATCAGTCTCCCCCGCCAGGGGCCTTGGAGGTGACGGTGCCGCCCGCGCCGGCCCAGGCCACCACGCAGGTGTCCGCGGAGCCGAGCGCAGCGAGGCCACCTGCGTATG
Source organism: Myxococcus sp. NMCA1 (assembly GCF_026810205.1). Classification (NCBI taxonomy): domain Bacteria; kingdom Pseudomonadati; phylum Myxococcota; class Myxococcia; order Myxococcales; family Myxococcaceae; genus Myxococcus; species Myxococcus sp. NMCA1. The sequence goes on from NZ_CP113950.1 coordinate 7,782,023, forward strand.
CACCACCGTCCATTCCGGCTTGCACGTCCTGCGGACGCGCCAATCCATTCCTCCGTCACACCACCCTGGCGCGCACCCGAATGGGCCCGCGCTGGCGGCGCTGCCCACCCTGAGGAGGTGGGAGGATGATTGGCCTCGAGGTACGCGCCCGGATTCGCCAGTTGCACTACGCGGAAGGCTGGCCGGTGGGCGCCATCGCCACGCAGTTGGGGCTGCACCACGACACCGTGGAGGCGGCCCTGGAGGACGTGCCGGTAGCCAGTGCTGACAGAACGGCGAAGCCCACGGTGCTGGGCCCGTACACGGACTTCATTGACGTCACCCTCAAGGCCCACCCGCGCCTGAGGGCCACGCGCCTCTTCCACATGGTGAAGGCCCGTGGCTACCTGGGCGGCTATGAGCAGGTGAAGCGCTACGTGCGGCGGGTGCGTCCGGGGCCCCAGGCCGAGGCCTTCTTGCGCCGCAATACCCTGCTGGGCGAAGAGGCCCAGGTGGACTGGGGCAGCTTCGGCAAGGTGCGGGTGGGGCGGGCCACCCGGACGCTCTCCTGCTTCGTCCTGGTGCTGGGCCACTCGCGCGCCATGTACGCGCGCTTCTTCCTGGGCCAAACCATGGAGTGCTTCCTCCAGGGCCACGTCCAAGCCTTCGAAGCGCTGGGCGGCGTGCCTCGCAACCTCCTCTACGACAACCTGAAGTCCGTCGTGCTGCAGAGGGCCGGAGACATCATTCACTTCCACCCGCGCATATTGGAAGCCGCCGGCCACTACCACTTCGTCCCCAAGCCCTGCGCCCCCTACCGCGGCAATGAGAAGGGAAAGGTGGAGCGCACCATCCGCTACCTGCGCGACTCCTTCTTCTCTGCGCGCACCTTCCACGGCCTCGACGACGTCAACCGCCAACTGCAGCGCTGGGTGGAGGAGGTGGCCCACCAGCGCCGGGTGCCCGGCGACGCCTCGGGCCGCACGGTGGCGCAGGCCTTGGAAGCCGAGCGCCCCCTGCTGCTGCCGCTGCCCGCGCACCCGCTGCCCACCGACGTGGTGCGCCCCGCCGCCTCCGGCAAGACGCCCTACGTGCGCTTCGACGGCAACGACTACTCCATTCCCGAGGGCCTGGTGCGCCGGCCCCTCACGCTGGTGGCCTCGTCCACCACGGTGCGCCTCCTCGACGGCGCCGTGGAAGTCGCCTCGCACGTGCGCAGCTGGGACAAGGGCGCCGTCGTCGAGGATGCCAGCCACCTGGCTGCCCTGGCCAGGCGCAAGGCCCACGCCCACGAGCTGCGTGGCAGGGACTTGCTGCGCGCACGCTGCCCGCACGCCGAGCAACTCCTCCAGGCGCTCACCAGCCGCGGCGACAACCTCGGCAACCACACCGTGAAGCTGCTGGCGCTGGCCGACAGGTACGGCTCCGCCGAAACCGACGCCGCCATCGCCGAGACGCTCGCTCGCGGCGCACTCGGCCCCGCCGCCGTTGCCCACGTCCTCGACCAACGCAGCCGCAAAAGGGGCGCCCCTCCGCCGCTGCCCCTGGTGCTGCCGGATGACCCGCGCGTGCGCGAGCAACGCGTCCCCCAGCACTCCCTCAACCCCTACGACGCCCTCCTCGGGCGCGACACGGAGCAAGTGTCATGAGCCCCTTGAAGGAACGCCTCAACACCCTGGGCCTGCATCACACCAGTGCCGCGCTCGATGACCTCATTGCCCTGGCCACCAAACGCAGGTGGGGCCCCACCGAGTTGCTGGAAGCCATCACCGAGGAAGAGACGAAGGACAGAGCCCGGCGCAGCGTGGAGCGGCGCCTGTCGCGCAGCAAGCTCGGCGCGCTCAGGACGATGGCCGACTTCGACTGGGGCTGGCCCAAGCGCATCGACAGGACGGCCGTCGAGGGCGCCCTGGCGCTGGACTTCATGGCCCGCCCCGCCAACGTCGTCCTCGTCGCGCCCCAGGGACTGGGCAAGACGATGATTGCTCAGAATATCGCCTACAACGCCGTGCAGGCTGGGCACTCCGTCCTCTTCACCACCGCCTCCCAGTTGCTGCTCGACTTGGGAAGCCAGGACTCCGCTCGCGCTCTCGACAGGCGCCTGAAGCACTACTGCACTCAGGCGGGGTTGCTCGTCATCGACGAGATTGGCTACCTCTCCTACGACGCCAGGAACGCCGACCTCCTCTTCCAGGTGGTGTCGCGCAGGTATGAGAAGAAGCCGATTGTCCTGACGACCAACCTCCCATTCTCCGAGTGGACCACCATCTTCCCCAACGCCGCATGCGCCATCGCCCTCATTGACCGCGTCATCCACCACGCGAGCATCATCAGCATCGAGGGCGACAGCTACCGCAGGCGTATGGCCGAGGAATCACGCGCGGAGCGCAAGGCAAGGAAGAGCTGAGCGTCCCCGCGACTCACCGATGCCCACCGGCCTCGCTCTGCGCCCCGCAATCGGAGCGCAGCGCGGGGCCGTCTTGCGTTGCCTCGACTCGATACCTGCGCTCGCCGATGACCCGATTTCCGCGCTCCGCGATGACCGCGTCGATGACCAGAATCCCGCGCTCTTTGATGACCGCCAACAACCCCAAGGATGCGCGCATCGCGGAATTGGAAGCGCAGGTGGCCGCGCGCGACGCGCTCATCGTCGAGTTGATTGCGAAGGTGGAAGCTCTCACGGCGCGCGTGGCGGAGTTGGAGGCGCGGCTGAGCCAGAATTCAAGCAACTCCTCGAAGCCGCCCTCCTCGGACGCCCTCGGCACGCCGCGCCCGCCGAAGAAGCCGACGGGGCGCCGACCCGGCGGCCAGCCCGGGCATAAGAAGCATGAGCGACGGTTGCTGCCGCCCGAGGCGGTGCAGCACTTCGTCGAGCTGGTACCCAAGGAGTGCAAGGGCTGCCGAGGTCGGCTGGTCGGCAGAGATTCCGAGCCGCGCCGCCATCAGGTGGTGGAAGTGCCGCCGCTTTCGGCCATTGTCACCGAGTACCGCAGCCACGCGTTGGAGTGCCGCGCGTGTGGCACGGTGACGCGGCAGCCGGTGCCCGCGTATGCCAGCAGCGCCTTCGGCGACCGGCTGGGCGCACTGGCCAGCCTCCTGGTGGGCAAGTACCGGCTGTCCAAGCGGCTGGTGAAGGACGCGCTCTCGGACATGGTGGGCGTGGAGGTGTCCGTGGGCAGCGTCGTGAATCTCGAAGGGGAGATGGCAGGCGCGCTCGCCCCCGCGGTGACCGAGGCCACCGAGTACGTGCAGGCTGCCGACAGGGCTCACGCGGACGAGACGGGCTGGGTGGAAGGGCGTGAGGACGGGCGAGGCAAGCGCGCCTGGCTGTGGATGGTGGCCACGGCGCTGGTGGCCATCTTTCGCATCGCCCAGAGTCGCGGTGGCAAGGTGGCGCGTGCCCTGCTGGGGGAGGACTTCGCCGGCTTCCTCGTGAGCGACAGGTGGAGCGGATACGAGTGGTGCGACGCGGGCCTGCGGCAGGTGTGTTGGGCCCACCTCACCCGGGACTTCCAGGGCTTCATCGACCGGGGTGGCAAAGGCGGCCGCCTCGGCAGGAAGTTGATGCGCCAGAGAAACCGCTTCTTCCACTGGTACCACTGGGTGCGCGACGGAACCATGACGCGCGAGGAGTTCGAGCAAAGGATGCCCGCTGTGGAGCGCGAGGTGGGCCGCCTGTTGCGCCGTGCCGAGATGCACGCCGAGAAGAAGACGGCCGGGATGGCCCGGGAGATTCTGCGCTTTGAAAAGTGTCTATGGACGTTTGTCGACGTGCCAGGCTTGGAGCCGACGAACAACTTCGGCGAGCGGTGCCTGCGTCACGCCGTCATGTACAGGAAGACATCCTTCGGCACGCAAGGCCCCGAGGGCAGTCGTTTCGTGGAGCGAATCCTCACGGCCGTCACCACGCTCAAGCTTCAACGGCGCGGCGCTCTGGACTTCCTGACGAACACCCTGCACGCGCATCGGAACGGCCTTCCAGCACCCTCGCTGCTGCCCACTCCGGAAACGCTTCAGCTCGCGAACGCGGCCTGAGCCGGTGAACGGTTACGGCGATTTTAGGGCTCATCTCTCCTCCAGCGCACAGTAGGCTTCCTGCCACCGCAGTCAGACACCCAATTCTACTACGTGTGTGCCCCCTGTCTATGATGCACTCGGCAGCACATATGAGATTCAGAGGGCCTTTGGCGGGGTGCGGCACAGGGAGTGGAGGAGAACCGTGCCAAGCCACACTCAAGCTGTTGGCCAGGCCAGTATTCCTTCAAAGTAGTTCCCGCACGCGCACCTCTCCCTGAAGCAGGAGACAGTCACCGGAGGGGATGCCTTGGCGCGGGTGACTGTGAACTCATCCCCCCGCGCGTTGGGGCGGCCTCCGAGCCAGGGCCCACCATCCGCTTCACCACCTGCGCCTTGAATGCATCCGTGCACGACACTGCGCCCTGCCTGCCCTCGCCCCCAAGACGTCGTCAGCTCGGCACGTCAGCCGAGGCGACTTCTTCCCTGACACAGGGGGGGGGGGCGGACATGCCGACTCGAGGGGCCGCGGTCCGTCCAGCTCTTCGCCATGAAGCGCACGTCGATGCCGCCGCGCTCCTCATCCACGAAGGCCCTTGCACTGCCCTCGAACTCCACCATGTGCGCCAACCCAGGGCGCCAAGTGCAATCGTCCGGGAGCACCACCCAGACGCGCTTGTCGAAGCCACGGGTGTCGGCCAGACACACCCTGCGCCCGCGCACCTCCACGACCTCACCCACCAGAATCATCTCCTGCGGCGGCAAGGCCATTCGCGCCATGGGCTGGACGTCGTCGGAGATGAGCTGGATGACCGACCGGATGGAGAAGTACTGCGGATTCTGCTTTCCAAGTCCCCGCTGCATGCGCCCTCCCTCGCATCGGGCACCATACCCGACCTGTGGGCAGAGGTGTGCCAAACAGGACTGACGCCACAGACCGGGTCAATACACACCCAGCCCAATCGGAGTCTTGGCGAGTCATGAAAACCGAAGCCCCTCCAATCGGATTAACCATATAGAATACTCACGGCAACAACATGGCACCTTAAGCATCACTGAAGCGAGAAAACTCCAACAGAGAAACAAGGGAGTTCATCAGCATGAAGAAGAACCTAGGATTTACTTCATACCTCTCCACCCAGAGCATCATAGGCAGCCCTATTCAAGCCTACAAACTTCGAGAATTCATAGGACAATTCTCCTGGGAAGAAACATTCACAAGACTCGCCATGCTCGCGGGCTCACTCGCCAACTTTCGCACCAACAACAAAAAACACTATCCCCAACACATCCACGAAGAACTAGCAAAACTGCGCTTCTCCCCAAGAGGAATAGACTGGCGCATCGGAACCCACGTATTTCAAAACAAAGAAAATCCAATCGCACACGAACAGGCAATATACTTCCTCCAGGCGCTCTCAATTCTGGACGGGAAGGACACCGGCCCGCCCCCCTCTGCACTAGACATTGGCCGATTACTGCTCGCGGCCAACGACCATCTAACCTCGTGGAAAGAGAAAGACACGCCACCACTTTCTCAACTCGAGCAACTCACAGCCGAATTCTGCCATCTCTCGCGATTCAATAAGCACCACGACTCGCTGAGAGGCATCGTCCGAACTGCATTGGTTTTTGAACGCCCCCCAAAAAAGGGAATTCTCTCAGACGCCGCCACATGGGCTAGCGTACAAAATCGCGCCTTCGGCAGTTCCTTTCTTGAATGGTTTGAATCATTCCTACTCCCTCTCTGTTACTTCTCGCAGACATGGGGAACTTACAAGGACGGGGATTGGATCGCGCCAATTATCGACCCGCGAACATGGTATTCAAAAACAGCGCTACATCCCACATGGGCAGACGGCCACTTCAGCAGTCTCACGACAACCAAAGACCAAGCTCGTTCAAAACTTGAGGCGTCACTTCGTAGTGATGGCCTCCCACACGCCCCAACTTTCTTCATCCAAACACCGTTTATAAAGCTCAGTTCCGGCAACCTAGTAGCGGCCTCTCCTTGGGCAGTGCGCGAGCAACTTCGTGGTGGAATTTGGATGCGGCACAGGGAGGCAACCCGCCCCCTATCAGATGGTATTAGACCTTGGACAAGCGCATTCGGGCAAATATTCGAAGCCGCATGCCGAAACATTGCCACTGAGAGCATTGGAGAATCCAATCCAACGATTCGACTCATTCTATCAAAGGACATCGGCTCATCTGACGAAATTGAGGACATCATCACCATCGAGTCCGACGGAATCATTCTTTTTTCCGTCAAATCACGACTGGTGATGGAACCGGTAGCTCGCCAAGCAGTGTCGCGCCGCAAGGTACTTGACTGGTATGAGGATTTCCTATTCGGCCACGGGAACAAAAAAAAAGAAACACCAACCCGGAGCGCTCCGCCTCCTTGACGCAAAAATCCACGCAATCCGGTCGGGGCAAACGGAAATCAAAGAGACTGCTGCTCCAATCTTCCCCGTTCTCGTCACCTTTGACGACCTATGCGAGAACGGCGCCCTCGACAGATGGATCGCCAAAAAGTACTCCGAACACAGTCTGCCGCGTCCCCCCCAAACGCACCCCCCGATCTTCCTGACAATCAATGACTTCGAAGCATTGATGTCTCTATCCGAAAACGGCCAGTCAATCACATCGGTCTTGCGCCGCAAACTCAGCGAAGAGTGGCGCGACGCAACCATGAGCGCCCTCCTACTAGACTACAGTCCCGACGGAAGTCTGTTGCGGTCAAAGTCTTTCCTGACGCGATTCGCCGAAATCGACGCACGAGCGTTTGCTCGATTCTTTCCAGAAACTGAGCACTCGCCGTAACCGCGCCCTCCATCTTGGGCCCGCCCAGAACCCCGTCGCCGTGGAATGCGTGCACCAGACCGGTCCCCGGAAGGCGTCAAGGCGAGCGAGCGGGGCGAGCGTGGTCATCATCTTGCCTGCCCCCCCAACTGCGCGAGACGAACAGCGGGCTTCATCCGCTTGGCCAGCAGCATGTCCAACCGCGGCATAATGGCAGCGTCGATCCAGGCGCCAAGAGCCTGCCGGTGATACCCACAGCCTCACGGCTGTGAACAATGTGCGTGGAGGCCCCATGACGGAGCCATTCAGTGACGGGGGAGTTCCGGCCGGTGCTGGGCGAACAAGGACCGAGCTGACGTCGAGTTTGACGCCAAACCAGGCACCGCCCTGGCGCCGTAGCTGACGCCTTACGCGTCTGCCTCGGGAGAGCGGAGCCGGGCATTCCAGGCCCGAACGGCATGCCCCAAGCGCTTCCGCTTCTTCTTCGGCTTCACGGAAAGCTCGGCCTCCACCACGGAGGGGGGAAGCGATAGCGGGCGGAGGTGACGTGACCTCCACGGGAGATGAGAGGACCACCGGAGCCCGTGCGCTCCACTGGCCACCGAATCCGGCTCGGAAGAGGCCCAGTACCCACTCCTTGAAACGCAGGCTCATCATGTCCAGGCTGCCTCCGAGGGAGTCTGGACGTTCCCCGCCAGCCTGGTCAACCATCCGCCATGTCTCCCCTAAATTCGGTCGCTGCATCACGAGCGCGTCAGCCGCATCACGCCGCTGGGCCGCGCGTGCGGCCCGGGCAGAAGTGATGCCGAATCGCTCCTTCAGGGACTGAACCAAGGGCCCCGTCGTGCGCGGCACCTCCGCCTCCACTCCGAGGACGATAGCGTGGAGGACGCCCTCCTCGTCCGTCACCTCGACGTAGGCGTCCCAGGCATGCCGGGCACTCGCGACGCTCCGCACTCAGGACAGCCCCGGCGCCATCCTCCGATGGGTCTACCCAAGATCGGTCGCTGCGCCATGAGCGAACCAAGGCCACATTAGGGCGCGTCACTGCGAGTGAGCGAGGCGCGCGGACGGCCCGGGCGGTGGTGGTGCTGAAGCGCCCCTCCAGGGACTAGAGCGTGGCCCCTCGTACATCGGACCTTCTTGCCCGCCAGGACGGTGGCGTGGCGGGCGCCATCTACCTCCGTCACCTCGACGTAGGCGTCCCAGGCACGCAGGCGCGCGAGACGCTCCGCACGCGGTACAGCTCCGATGCCGTCACCCGCCCCTTGTGCCCCCAGATTCCGTCGCGACGTCATGTGCGCATAGAGACCACTTTACCAGCGCCACAGAGAGAGCGGTGCACAAGGCCAGACACTTTCTGGCCCTGCCCATTCAGACTCACTTCCCCCATGTGTTCTTGAAGGCCAGCTTGGCTCTTTCTCCCTCAAGGACCGCTATCGCAGCTTGCCTTTTTCGGGCCTCTGCCCAGCGCTCTTTATACGGCTTCAATGCGATGCAAACTCTTTCCGGCATCGCCTTCAACGAACCGCCGTAAGCGAATGTAAAGTACCCCGGACAAGAGCTGTCGTGCGACCACAAATCATGATCCCCCTGTTCACGGCCGCCTACAAATCCGTGTTCGGCAAGTGGGCGGGCAATAAAACCATACGTTGTCCTTGCGACCGTCCACCACGTCCGAGAGGTCTCCTCGGCCACTGTCCACGGCAGGCCATTCAATGCCTCCTTGCTCGTGTGCGCCCATGAGCCAAGGCGATTCAACTCTTGCTCGACGAGCGAGGGCAGTCGCGCCAACGTAGCATCAACGGCCTGCTTCAACTTTGGCAACTTGGCCGCGAGTTCTGCATGCCGCTTCGGGTTGCTTGTGAAGTACCCCTCGGCAGCATTCTTTGCCGCCACCCCAGACCACTCCACGACCTCCGTAGAAACTGCTGCGACAATGCCAGGCACCAACGCCTCCATCTCCTTCATCAACTCCCGGAGACGCGCCTCCTCTGCCTCAATCTGTCGGCTCATTTGGTCGACGTCCATCGAACAACTCCTAGTCTTGCACAACTGGTCTATGACCTAGCCCTGAGCGTGTGACCAGTTAACATTCGCAGTTCCTCGTCAGGGTAGCTAACTGGGCGGAGCCTTCCCCATCTAGAGACCACCATGGATCACTGCCTCGCATCCATTGGGGCATCAATGGAGTAGCTGCGGGAGCGGGTCCATGGCGTCGCCCCTGCAAGACTGACATAGTCGGTGGGGCTAGCCTGTCACGCACGTGTTCTAGCGGCGCCTCTTCGTGCGGGGTTCAATCGACGCCTTCCACTCGCCTGTTACTCTGTCGAAGACGTGCTCGGTCGCAGCTTGTCCGACTCGCACCGGGCCGCGAATAGTTATGCTGGTCGCGTCCCCTAGCCGATCCGCGTAGATGTTCATATATCCTCTGAACCGGATCAACACCTCGTCAATGTTCGCGGCAGGTAGCGTCTTCCGAAGACTACCGCAGATACACTCGAAACGTTCGGTCATAGCGACTCCGGTGCAACAGGTAGCTCTGAGTTTCCGCAGTCCGGTGCAAACGCGGAGTTAAGTGTCCCCAGTTAGGTCGCGGCACCACGAGCGCATCGAAGCAGCAGTGAGCCGCCGTCATTGCCTGCGCTAAGGCGCACCCAGGGTCGTTGAATTGCTGCGGCGTCGACATAAAGTTAGTCAGCAGGATTCTCTCGCTCGAACGTATTCAGCACGCTTGTCTTCAAGCTGCCCGATGCATCCATCCGCCGCATGAGTTCTCCATACAGCAGACGCTCTTCACGCGTTGCTCCATATGGCATCGTGAATCTCTGCATGAAGAATCCGAGGTTCGAGTAGAATCGGCGACCAGGGCTGCTTTCCGGCGGTGCCTTATACACTAGCACAAGTGCATCGACTGCAGTCCGTGCAGCCGCTAGAGCCTCCTTAAACTCAATCCAGCACCTCGCTTCAGCCCGTTCGAATTCAGCCATCTTTTCGCGTCGCGACTTTGCCATACTGACTCTCCACACCACTTGACGCTTTTTGGAACGCTGCCCGCGCTATGCGGCCAGCTCAACACTGGTCAGCCGCCCCCAGAGGGACTCATAGTCCGCAGAGACGTATGCCCCTGGTGAGGCCCCCTTGATTCGCGCAATCTCGCCTGTGGTTGAGTCTAGCGTCCAGAGTTCAGCTCCCATCTTCGCAACGAACTCAGCGAAGGCAACAGGCGCTGCCAGCTCCCCGCGGGCGAGAGATGTGCGTGCGAGGCACTCGGGAGACATGATCACACGAACGGAATCTGCTGCGCGCCGATAGTCGGCCACCTGCCCTGCGAGGCGCTCGCATTCCTCTGGCGCGTTCTTCAGTTCGACGGCAATCAGGCAACGCTCGAAGACCCCCCTGCCATATCCCACGAGGTCTGCACGGCTACCGCGAACCACGACCTCGCGGGCGACTTGAAGCCCTTCTTTCCTGAGCTGTGCGTCCACAGGAGCCGTCAAGTCGCACTCCAGAGAGAAGCCTCCAAAAATGCGGTGGACCAGTGACGCATCCAGTTTCCCGCACTCCAGCACGGCCATCGCGACGACGTCGATGAGATGCGGCTTCTCCGTCTTCGACCACGTATCGACGAAGCAGCGCGCCACCAGGCGCACCTGCTTCTCCAAAGTGGCCAAAGGCTCCCGCTCGTAATCGGGAACATGCTGGTGGCCCAGATGGCCCATGACGGCGAGAAGCGCCTCTCTGGACTTCGCGACCCGCGCGGCCAACTGCTGGCGAGGCAGACCTCCGAGCCCCCGTCCCCCTCCCGATGCAGCATCAGTCAACGCACCCATCTTCAGCTCCCTTGAAGTACGTACAAGCGCTGAGCAACCTAGCGGGGCGGTCTGACATGCCCGCCCCACCAGGGGGCACAAAAGGTAATCAAAGGTAGGCCAAAGGCCTGGGGCCCCTGCACCTACCCGCAGACCGTCCACCGCGTTACGAACTCGTTGAGGCGCAAGCGGGGGGCCACCGGGTGCCTGTAGCGGTGAATGGAGAGCCAGGGCACCGGGGAGCGGCAGCGAGGCGTACCAAGAGGCTGCTGCTCGCGGATTGGCTCGACACCGACTGAGGAGGCCTGCCTGATCTGCCCCCGTTCTTCGGACCACGAGTTACGAGAGTCCTGCGGCGCTGCTGATGCCGTGCTCGGGGGATGATGCGACGGGGCCGGCATGGGCGCGGCGAGCTCCGACCTCCGCAGGTGTCTTGTAGCCCAAACTGCTGTGCGGACGCTTCTCGTTGTAGTCGCGCCGCCATGCCTCGATGAGGACGACGGCCTCCCTCCTGGTGGAAAACCACTCCGCTGACAGGCACTCGTCCCGGAAGCGGCCGTTGAAGCTTTCGTTGGTACCGTTCTGCCAGGGCTTGCCTGGGGCGATATAGGCCGTCTGAATGCCATTGCCCTCCAGCCACCTGCGCAGGGCCTTGGCGATGAACTCGGGGCCGTTGTCGCTCCTGAGGTACTCCGGCGGTCCGTGCACTGCTACCAGGCGCGAGAGCACCTCGATGACGCGCCTGGCACTGATTCGCCCGGCCACGTCGATGGCCAGGCACTCGCGACTGTGTTCGTCCACGACAGTGAGACACTTGAGCTTCTGCCCATTGGCGCACATGTCGTGCACGAAGTCCCAGGCCCACACCGAGTTGATGCCTTCCGGCTTGGGTTGGCGTTGCTGCCCCAGACGAAGCCGTTTCCTTGGCCGCCTCCGAGAGAGCGCCAGCCCCTCCTTCCTCCAGAGCCGATGCACTCGCTTTACGTTGACCGCGGGCCCCTCGTGCCGCAGCAGGGCCCAGGCTCGCCGGTAGCCGAACCGGGGGCGTACACGGGCGATGTCGCGCAACTGCGCCACCAAAGCCGCGTCCTTTGCTTCCTTGCGACTGGCGTAGCCCAGGCTACTGCGGGCCACCTTTAGTAGCGCGCACGCCCGGCGCTGCGACACGCCTTTTCCCATGGCGTACCGCACCTGCCGACGGCGGACGGGCGCGCTCACCATTTTTTTGTGGAGATTTCCTTCATGACCTCGATTTCGAGGTCCCTCTCGGCCAGCAGCTTCTTCAAACGCGCGTTCTCCTTCTCCAACTCCTTGAGCCGCGTCGCGTCGCCTGCCTCCATGCCGCCGAACTTCTGCCGCCACCGGTAGAGCGTCTGCTCGGCGACGCCGTGCTTCCGGGCCACCTCCACCACGCTGGTCCCAGGCGCCTCCGCCTCCCGCAGGACGCGGACCATCTACTCCTCGGTAAACCTGCTCTTCCTCACGACCGACCTACCTCCTGGCCGCGAGGACTCTCTCACGCTTCAACTGGTCCGAAAATCGGGGGGCAGACCACCCCTCCTGGCACGCGGTACGGTGCACCTGTGCCAGCCTGAGTTCGTTCGCAGCGTCCTGCGCCTAACGTCGATGGGAGAGCAGCCCAGTTCCCCACGGAACCGAGCTATACCCAAAACATCGGTCCAAAGAACCAACCAGGGCCGTCCCCATCTCTTGACCAGCTGAAGTAGCCAACGACCAGGCAGCCACTCCCTGGATCTGCGTTAAGGGTGGGGCGTTCCCGCCCTCTTCCGCCCATCTACCAGGCGCAGCATCCCGCCCCCGAAAGTGCGCGCACGGTAAACTGAGCGCGATACCCGCTACTCGCAGAACCCGAGCGTGCGTCCGGTTATAAGGCCCAGAGGCCCCGCTGCACCGCCTCAATGGCACATGCGCTGGTAGTTCCAGCCCGAGCTATCCTGCTCTGGTGCGCTGCAGGCCAGCCGAACAGAATGGCCGCGCCCATCTCGGACGCCATGAACGAGGTGACGAGAGTAGACTCTACATCCAGCGTCGAAGTCCTACTGGAGAAATTCTACGTGAAGAGAGCGAACCATCAACGCATCGCCAACAAGCACACTCAGACGATGCTGGCGTAACGGACACGCGCACCATCCCCACGGTCGAGATGTTCTTCAGGGGCGGCGAGCGAGCAGGCGTGCTCGTCTCTACGCAAGGGAGTCGCGAGAACTATGCTGCAGAAGACAGGGCTGCTTCGAAGTGAGAACTATGGGCGCCTATTTATCGCCACACGCGGCGCGGAGTTGATAGATGCTGGTGAGTATAACGGTGACGGCCCCATCCCGCTTCGGATTGAGTCAGGTGAGTACCCGCTTGGGGATGACCTGTTCGAAGTGCGCCGGAGCGGCACATCAGTAGCGCCCTCAAGGTAGCCTTCTACTAACTATGGACGCGGACACAACCGAAGAGACCGGTGGCCTGGCAGCCCTAAGAGGCTACGACTATCAGGAGGACGCGACCGTCTGGCTCGCGCTTCACCTCATCTTTGAACGTCGTGCCCCTCACGTCATCATTGAGCCCGCGCCACACGCAGACCTTGAGGCAACCCCCGCCGAGGATGCGTCCGCGGTAGTTCACTCCGGCTCTGCGCGCTTTCTGTTCCAAATTAAGTATCGCGGAAGTGCATGGACAGGCTTGCAGTCCTTCCGCAAAATCATCGAAGCCCCCAAGCCATCGGAGACAGCCGCAGGACATGTCCGAAAGAGGGCTGCTGTTCCGGTTGAGCAACTCGCTGTAGACCCTTCGCTGTACTACGTGTTGATAACTAATGGCCAGTTCTCATCTGGGGCAAGGGAGTTTGTCATCCCAGACTTGGAGCACCTTCCCAGGAATCTGTCGAAAACGAGCCTCATCGCCCCTGAGAGTGCATCTGCAGAGCAAATTGCCTCCCGTATTGGCATCATGGAGCAACTGATGCCCACAGAGCTAGAGGCTCGCGTGCGCCGGATATTCGTAAGCCCCGCAGCCGGACTGTTCGTACCGGCGACACGCATTGATGACGCCCTGAAGATTCTAAAGCAGGACGTGCACGAAAGACTCGTAGGCGACCAGCCATTGAAGTGGACGCGAGAGGACATCATCACGCGGCTGAGCGATCTAGGAGTGGCCCCAACGCAAACCGCAGACATGGCGACCTTCGAGCCGCCCAGGGACTACGAGGAGTTCGCGCAGCAGTTAGCTAAGTACAACTTGTTGCTGATCAAGGGCCCGCCGGGTGCGGGAAAGACGCTAGTCGCGGACATGCTTGCATTCAAGCTACAGACGGCCGAGCAGCCTTTCGAGATCGTCCGCGCGAATTCGCCAGGAGACATCCAGCAACGGCTTTACCAAGAAGGCCCGTTCCTGTTCCTCGTGGATGACCCCTGGGGACAGGACTCGCGACTTCCCGAGAAAGGCTGGGGCAGTCAATTACCCGAGCTATTCCGACGAGTTTCGGGACCTGGGGGCGCTGCCCACAAGATCCTCGTCACCACGCGTATGGGACTGCTGGGTGACGTGTACGGCCGGCGTATCCCGCCCGAAATTGAAAGGGCAAGCAAAACACTCGATTACGAGAGCTATGACAAACCAGCCCGGCTCCGCATCCTAGAACAAAAATTAAAAAACATCCACTCACTGACGCGACGACAGTTTATCCGGAAGCATCGGGAGGAGATTGTCGGGACATTGAAGGTCCCCTTATCCATTACCCATTTCGTTTCCGCAGTGGGTGCAGCCTCGTCAGATTCCGAGCTAAACCTCACGAAGCTCCTTCATGGTGCTGAAATTGAGGAGCTGTCCGAAACACTTGCGCGCGAACTCATGGGGATGGAGTGGGCTCACCTCCCGGCCATGTTCTTGTGGACCCAGCTCTGCGCAAGCGCGGCCTGTGACATCGACCACGCGCGGATTCGCGCACAACGCCTACAACGGCAACCCCAGAAGCCACTTCACATCCAGAAGCTAGTAGATTGGATGATTGAAGCAGGCTGGCTACGTCGGAATGGAAAGCGTCTGAGTGCGCATCCTACGACGATCACGGGCATGCAACGGCTCTTGGACATTTGGCCAGATGTAGCCGATGACCTCATGGGAGACCTACTCGAACAACTATGTACCTCGAGCGAGGTGCAGGCGGCGTATGAGCTAGCCGACCGCCTTCCTGTCGAGAGACGTGCCGCCCTCCCCCAGGTGGTTGCGGTAACCATCAAGCAGCTCCTTTGGAAGGAATTGCTACGGACCGAACCAGCGAGCTTCGTTGAGGTATTGCATACCGCGCGGCGATGGATGCCAGAAGACGCCCCGGTCGCTCGCATGATTGATGCACTCATTCACCCTCCCAGACAAGACAATGCCGCATGGTGGGAGCTCAACTGGGGACCTCCAGACTGGCCACTATCAGTCTACAACATCATCAACGCATCGCCCGAAGCCCAGCAGGTACTTGAGCAATACATCCGATTTTGGCCCATGACAGCAAGCCACATGCTGCACGACAGCGGGTTCGTGGATTGGACATCGCGCATTGGATGGGATTTAAGCCAAACATATCGGGAGAGCCTCGAAGAGGCTCTCGACTCCGGCGGCCATGCGGTAGGAGAGCTGGTCCAGGGAGCGCTGAGCGGACCGACACCTGACTATGAGGCACTATTGGATCGAATCCTCATGGCTGCGGCCCCACCTCAGCAAGAGGAAGAGCCCAGCGAGATGCAGGTGAAGGCCACTCAGGGAATCTTGGACAATGCGTACGCCGACTACCTTCTGACTAATGATGATACTTCCTCTGAAGTCGCCTTCACCGCAGTGAAGAGCTGGCTAGTGGCCAGGAGGAAGCGAGAGGGCTATGTGTGGATCCTATCGCACCCGGAGAGGGCTCGCCTGTATTGGAGCTGGGGTAAGGCCATGCTTAATGGGAATCCACCGCCCACCGAGGATGAGGTTGAGGCATTCCTCGGTATCGGGGAGGACGCCTATCCAGAAACGGCCTGGCGAATAATCGCGGAGCAGCGGTTCACACGCTTTGCCCCTCGCATGGTAAATGAGCTCGGTACCCTTTCTCAGGACAGCATGGGGCCTTGTCTTGAATCCCTATCGGCTATCGTCTCTGCGCCTGAACTGGGTGCCGCCCTCCATGAGCGAAGTAATGACTGGTCCGAGGAACAGAAGGCCATTATCGTCCTGGCCGCCCAAAGCCGCATGGAGTTGTCCAGCGAAGATAAAAAACCATACCGCGATAATGTGAGTGCAGCCATGGGCGCCGCTCTCTCCCGCCTCGTGGAGTTTTGCGCGCATAGGGCCAAGGGCGGACTCGAGATGACTGTCCGGCTCTCGGTTGAAGACAGAGAGAGGCTGCGACGATGGGCGCGGCAGCCTGCGGAGCAGCTCGGCATGGCTAGCCTACTCACCCTGGCCGCGGAGGGGGATTCTGTGATTATAGAGGCCGCGAATGCCCTAAGACACGAGGACTTCAAGGCACGTACGACTGCCGTAGAGGCTCTTTCGTTGGACACTTCGCCGGATGCACGTAGTCTCCTTCTCCAGGCGCTGTCCGATGATGAGGCTCGGGTTCGGGTTGCTGCAGTCCGAGCTCTCGCCCCCGGAGCTTCTCCAGAAGAGCAGCAAGCTATCTTCCAGCGGGCGCGTGATAAGAGTTCCTACGTTCGAAATGCCTGTACCCAGGCGATAGCCAATGAGCATTGGGACGGCGGGCAAGAAGTCCTAGTCGAATTGCTCCGCGACGCGCACGACCAAGGCCCCGGCGATGAGGCGCATGTCGAACATGGTATTGCGCGGGCCGCAGCAAAAGCGCTCTCCAAATGGAGGCCCCATGCGCCAGCGGTGGTCGATGCACTCCTGCACTTCGTGGCCGATGGGCTGGAGGCCAGTATGGACCCGGATGTCCACGCAGCGGTATTGAGACTCCTCGTTGCTCATGATGACCTTCGCGTTGCAGCTACGATTTCATCTGCCGTTGGCAATGTCACAGGCCTGACACGTCCATCCGCCGCTCGAATCTGCTCGCACCTCCTACAGGCTATCATTCTGCACTTGAATCGATATCCAAGGCACTCCCCGAACGTCTCAGTTCTTCCCATCGCACGAGAGGCCATGAGCACCGACGCGCGCTCCGCAGGACTCGCCATGCTTGTGCTCGGGATGGTCGGTGGGCACGCGGAAATTATCCGGCTACTTGACCACGACAAGCATCGTCAGGAACGGGCACTCCTCGCAGTTCTAGGCGCGGCGGTGACGAAGACTGTCCCAAATGACGCGGCCGAGCAGGTACTCCGTCATAGCACAGACGCAGGGCAGTTCATGGAATGGACTCGTAGAAGAGATAGGGCCCCCGCAGAGGTGTGGACCAGCCGCTGGCGCGCTCACGCAAGCCTGCATACTTGGCTTGCCGAACTATGGGAAGAGACGACAGGCTGGGTCGAAGTTGCCTTCTGGGTCGGGAAAATATGTCTTGGCCCAGAGTTCCTGGAAAGCGTCAGGGCTCACCCTCGATTGCAGGGCTAACCTAACAGCTTCTAACAAATGTCAGGACAGAGGCGACGCAGGAGCATGAAGCAGCAGCCGAGGGCAAGGAAGCCGAAGTGGACGTCGTCCCTGCGCTCTTAGCGGACGCGAAGTCGGCGAAGCTGATTCTTCCAAGCCAGTGTGCGCTCCACCACTCAGCGGTAGCGCCGCAGTCGTTCCATGGACTCAATGCCCCGGACGCGCTTTTCGAAGGGAGATGCCGCGAAGGCGGAGCCCCTCCGGTTCTTCCTGGGGGCGTAGTCCTTGTCGCCGTGCAGCTTTCTGGGGCGGTGTCGTCGCTGGCCCGAAGGCATCCTCACCGCGGGCACGGAGTCGACCAGCGGGAAGAACTCATGCGTGTACGTTGGCCGCCGTCACGGACTCGGTGAGCGGCAGGCCGTGGGCGGCTACGAGAAGATGATGGTTGCTTACCCGCCTTCGCTCTATCCGTCGGGCTGGGGCCCGGGAGGGCCCCTTTTTGACGCCCGGACGGACGAGGAGTCGATGGAGGCCCGAGAGAAGTCCACCTTGCCCCGCAGGCCTAACTCGTCGAGCAGCCGTTCCTGCAACTTCTCCCCCCTGCCCGAGTCCATTCCTCCAATCGGTGCCAGGCCGTCATGCCCGACAGGCCGAACTGCTTGCGAGGTAGCATCTCCCAGGGCCAGGGGATGCCACTTCGGAGTACGAAGACGATGGCTTCCAGGGCTGCCCTGTCGTTCGCTCAAGGGCGCCCCAGCTTCTTCTTGGGGCGCGGAGGAGGAAGCAAGGGAGCCACTCGCTGCCAGAAGGCGTCAAGGACGAGTTCGCGGACCATGCCCTTCAACCTGGAGATGGTCCTTCCCTCGACCAGTCCATCCCTGACTTTCGTTAGGAACTGTTATCCTGCAGTCGGCCGCACAGCTCAAGTCCTTGATTTCGTTGAGGGCAGGCACCAGGGTGTTGTTGTAGGATAGCGCACCATGTCCTCCGTCCCTCCGTCGTCCCGAAGCGAGCCCCGCGAAAGCCTGCTGACGCTGATCAAGGCGCAGGTCTCGAAGTACAAATCGATCGAGGACTCGACGGCCGTTGAGGTCGCTGCGGACGTCACCGTGCTCGTGGGGAAGAACGAATCCGGCAAGACAGCGTTCCTGGAGGCGCTGCACAAGTCGCTGCCACTCGACGCCGCGACGTTCAACTTCGTCGCCGACTATCCGCGCAAGGACTACGTGCGGTACAGGTCACAGCACGAGGCGAAGCAGTACGACCGCGTCGTGCAGTTAACTTTCCGCATCGAGAAGACCCTTTCCGATAAAATCAACGCAGAGGTCTTCGGTGGAGCGGAGATCATCTCCGCTGGCGACACGTTCCGGCGCAACTCCACCATCGGCAACACCCATAGCATCGACTTTTCGATTGACGAGCAGGCAGCCCTGAACGCACTGCGATGCCCTTTCGCGGATCTCGATCACGTGGACGAGGTCTTCGATAAGTCCGCTACGCTCAGCGACGTACTCGCCAATATTGAGAAACTGAAACTCCCCGCCGACCATAAGCTCACGACGTTCGTGGCACTGTGGCGCGGGCGGCAACAGCAAGACACTAACGGGGAGTTGGTAACGGAGCACATCTGGAGGACGTACCTGTCTCCGTCTCTCCCCAAGTTTTTGTACTTTGACGACTACAAGCTCCTCGAAGGCAAGATCAATCTCCCCGCTCTGCAGCAACGTCAGGGAAAGAAGCAACTGACAGACGCCGACGAAACCGCGTTGGGCCTTTTTGAGCTTGCCGGCACGAGCCTCAAGGAGCTGAGCAGCGATGAGGGGTACGAAACCGCCAAGGCGAAGCTCGAGGCGATTAGTGCAAGCATCACGGAGAAGATCTTCGAGTTCTGGAAGCAGAATCAGGAACTGGACGTCGAGTTCGACCTCAAGACCGATTCCAAGGACACGCCGCCGTACAACGTGGGGCCCAACCTCTACGTCCGCATCAAGAACCAACGGCACAAAGTAACGGTGCCGTTCAACCAGCGTAGTAAGGGCTTTATTTGGTTCTTCAGCTTCCTGGTCTGGTTTGAAGCCGTACAGTCGCACACCGAGACGAAGGACGCCCTGATCCTTCTCTTGGACGAGCCGGGTCTCAATCTGCACGGCCTCGCGCAGGCTGACTTCCTCACGTACATCCGTGACCTTTCCGCGAAGCACCAAATTATCTACACGACACACTCGCCGTTCATGGTCGACACCGCGCGACTCAGCGACGTGCGCGTGGTGGAGGACCGCTTGAAGGAAGGCACTAAGGTCACGAGCGAGTTGGCGGGCTCGTCGAACGAGAGCATCTTCCCGCTGCAAGCCGCGCTCGGCTACTCGATCGCGCAGAACCTTTTCATCGCCAAGAAGAACATCTTGGTCGAGGGTCCCGCCGATCTCGTCCTACTGCAGCACGTATCGGCTCTGCTCGAAACGAACGGCAAAAAGGGACTCGGTGACGCAATCCTCGTTCCGGTGGGCGGTCTCGATAAGCTAGCCACGTTCGTCGCGCTGCTCGGGTCCCAGAAGCTGAAGCTCGTCGTGCTGCATGACCGCGCGAGCTCTCCACACCAGAAGCTTGAGGACCTCGTCCGTCAAATGCTTATCGAGCGAAAGCGTGTGCTCGACTTCTCGATGTTCATCGAGCCTTCTCCCAATGAGGCAGACATCGAGGACCTGCTCCCCCAAGATGCGTACATTACGGCCTTCAACACTACGTACGCCAAGGAACTGAATGGTGTCACGCTCAAGGTCAAGGATCTAGGGAAAGAGCCTCGGATTGTCGCGCGTATCAACAAGTGGCTTTCTGCGAAGGGCATCAATCTACTCGCTGGCGGCGGATTCAACCACTACCGCGTCGCGCAGGCGCTCCTAGAGACACTCAAGCCCGATGCTTTCACACTAGACGAACTGGCGCGCTTTGAACGGCTCTTCGCCCGCACCGCGGAAGCTCTGTGAGAGAGTAGACCAAAGGCATGAACACTTCACCGCAGCAGTGCCAACTAGGTAACATGATTGCACCGATCCGCTCGGTGCGTATCCAGAACTTCCGCAGCGTTCGTGACCTCACGATCGACCTTGCGCCCGACGTGACCGTCTTCTTCGGCGTGAACGCCGCTGGAAAAACGACATTGCTCGATGCAGTCGCCATTGGGCTCGGTGCCATAGTGGCGCGCGTACCGAAGGCGACGGGACTCTCGTTCGCTAACCACGGGGACATCCGCGTGCCTTGGAAGGACCGGCCGGACGTCTACGAGAAAAAGGGCGTTGAGTGTCCTTTCGCGCGAGTGACCATATCCGCTGCGAATAACCTCACCTGGGACGTCACGAAGCATCGTTGGGCCGGGGACAAGGCGAGGACGCCGTCCGCCATCGGCATCAAACCGCTGCACGAAGCACTCGATCCAATCGTGGAAGAAGCGCTCGAAGGCGGTCAACAACAGGCGACATCTCAGCGCCCCATCCCGCTCGTAGCGGCCTATGGCACTGAGCGTGCAATGGTCGACGTTCCGCTGCGACAGCGTGACTTCAAGAAAGAATTTCACCGCCTCGGCGCGCTCGACAATTCGCTGCGAACAAACACCCGATTCAAGACGGTCTTCGAATGGTTCGTTGTCGCAGAGGACGAGGAACGCCGCGAGCAGGGGCGCCGCAAAGACTTCAACTATCGCAACCCAACGCTCGAGTGGATTCGCGGCACTGTCGCGCGTGCGGGGCTGAACTGCAAGAACCCCCGTATCGAGACCCAGCCACTACGAATGGTCGTCGACTTTAAGCATTCCGACGGCTCCCTCGAAGTGCTGGACATCGCAGCCCTGTCTGATGGCTATCGAACCCACTTCTCGCTCATCGTGGATGTAGCGCGCCGAATGGTGCAGCTCAACCCTAGCGACGACCTGAGCGCCAAGAACCGAGGGACAAACAGCGAGGCGGTCATCCTCATCGACGAAATCGACCTGCATCTCGATCCGACTTGGCAGGCCACGGTCGTGAAGGGGTTGCGCGATGCATTCCCGCGCGCCCAACTCGTATTGACGACGCACTCTGAGCAGGTCATTGGCTCGGTGCCCGCGAGTTCCGTGCGCAAGCTCGTGGCCGGCGACGGCGAGGTACTGGTTGAGAACGTGCCCTTCGCAGAGGGCGCCACCAGTGAGCGTATCCTCATCGACCTGATGGGCGCTAAGGAGCGCGCCGGGCAGGTCGCCGACGGAGTGAACACGAAGCGTCTCGCCGAATACATGGCGATGGTTACGCGCGGCGACGGCGAGACTAATGCGGCCAAAGAGCTCCGCGCCAAGCTCGACGAGGCCTTGCCGGGTGACGAGCGGCTTCACCAAGCCGACCTCGAGATGCAGAAACGTTCGCTCCTTCGCCAGCTCAAGGGAGGCGCTCAATGAAGCACGTTCGAGCGCTCGCCGCCGAGCCGCCGCTGCTCGCACAGTACCGAGCCAGTTCCCCCGGCGAAGAGAAGCGCCCCGCCAGCGAGGCGACGGCAACTTGGGACAGCTTCAAAGACGATCGACCTGCGTACGCAGAACTGCGGGCCAAGCTAGCCAAGGCGCAGCAGGGGCTCTGCATCTACTGCGAGCAGCGCCTTGTTGATGGCAACGGCAAGCTCGTTCCCAACGACTACCAAGTCGAGCATGTGCAGCCGAAATCAGGCGCCGTCGGCCGAGTGCTCGACTGGCAAAACCTAGCGCTCGCGTGCGGCGGAGGGACCTACACGCACCACTCAGATTCGTCCCGCGTATACACGACGGCGATGAACACTTCGTGCGGGCAGACCAAAGATGCCCTTGATTTGCCGCAAGGTTGCGATCCGAGGTTACTCCCCTTAGTCGACCCGATCATAGAGGTCGGCATCGATGGCAAGCTCTTGGTGCACGAGCAGCACTGCGTACCAGTTGGCGTGGCGTCGCAGAATGCCAAGGATGCGATCGAGCTCCTGAATCTCGACTGCGAGCGCCTACGGAAGGCGAGGCAGGACATCGGAGACAATACCCGCAGCTGGTTTGTCTTTATGCTCGAAGAGCTACTCTCGCCACAACTTACCGTCGCGCAAAAACAGAACATCGTCGACCTTCTCGTCGCACGACGCCTCCAACCAGACTCACAAGGGTTCTTGTCGCGATTTTGGTCAACAGAGAGGAGTGCCATCGGGGCTCCCGCTGAGTCCTGGCTCGCAAGTAACCAGACTCAGTTCGCATAATTTTTGAAGGCGGCGTCCCTGTGCCTACCCAAAATTCGGTCGCTGCGTCATGAGCGCGGTCAACACCATGTCGACCCTGTAGACAGAAAGCCGACGGCGCCACTTCGCCATGATATGCGGACACACAAGACGTAAAGTTCGCGGAGATTCAATCGGCTCCCGATTGAGGGGCGATACCAGCGCATTTTTCGAAACTACTGAATGTTACTCGATTTTCTACCCACCAGTGAGTTTGAGCACGCTGAGAGAAAGCGGAGAACGGGTTCGCAGAAGGCTTCATTCGGGGAGCTGAACGAAGGGCCCTACCAACCGGTAGGGCCCTTTTGTTTTTCACGGGTCTCGCGATGAAAATCGCTAGGCCTTCGCGCTTAAACCCCTGAATCACAAGGGATTTTGGCTCGCGGTGGTGAAAAGGGCGTTCTCGGCTCTCCAACCTGCAGAGCGAGATGCCCCCTCTTTTCCGCCGCCGGTTGGGCTCTCTGGAGCGCTCTTTCGCCCATTTTGGGGAGAGAGAGGCCGAGAGTGGTTAACAGAACTGTTAACCACTGGGTCGGCCTCATTCTGAGAATCCGGGGATTTCGATGTCGCACCTTCCAGGGTTGCATCGTTTCCCGGTCTCCAGGCCGGCTCGGAGCCTTTTGAGGCCGGCTCGGACCCTCGTGGCTGTTAACCAAGAGAGCGAATCGCTGCTGGTATTTACCAGGTACTCACGATTTCGTCGGGCGGCGCGGATTTTCCTCGGGCGTCCACTGCTCTAGACAAACGAGCCCTCGGATGCTGGCGACGGCGGGAGACGCCGCCAGTGGGGGTAATTGTGCCCTGAGCCGCCGAGGTCCCTGGAGGATGTACGTCATCGACTGGCTTGCTTCGCCCGGCTGGAAAGCATGCGCGACGATGAACCGTCGCGCTTGCTCATTTGAAAGCGAACTTCGAGAGATGGGGCGTTGGAGCTAGGTTGGCCGTGTCCTCACGTCATCCACAGAGGCCGTCACAGCGAAATTGATAGAAAGCCCCGCACCCACTGGTCTGCATCGTGCATGAGTAGGCTCGGCAAGTGTTGCTCCCACAGTATTGACTAACCCTGCTGCACTGGCACAGCGGCGCCAATGCTGGCGGAGCATCCGCGGGTGCTTCCACGGGCCCCAGCGTGGCCACGATGGCGATGGCTTCCTCTGCTCCAAAGGCATCCCGGATCTGCGCTCCAATGAGGGCGAGGCTAGGATGTTCCTCCTGGGTGAAGAGCTCGGGAGTGAGCAGCGCGAGCGCCGACTTCAAGGCCGCGACTTGCGGCTTGGAGAGGTCCGGATGGGAGGCGGCGTACTGGCTGAGATGCTCACGCCACAGCGACGCCTTTTGGACAGGCGAGAGCTCCGCGACGACGGCCTTTCGATAGGCCATTGGAAGGTGTCTCAGGTCCTTCAACTCTGTCGGAAGATTTCCTGCATGGGCATTGACCCAGTCTTGAACCTGCTTCTGGGCTGCCTCGCACGAGTCTTCCGCGGACGCCGACGTCGGCGCCAGCAGCGTTGCAGTAGCCAGAAGCGCGAATCCGAGAGACAGTAGTGTGGCTTTCACGGTGTGTCTTCCTTTCCGTACATGAGTCACCCCATCGGGAATTCCGCTGGGAGCTCGGACGAGAAGAGGGACTGCGCCGTCACGCGTCCCAAAAAATCTCTCGGTCGTTCGTGTTCGTGTTCCCACGCGTCATGCATTCCCTGCGGGGGCAGTGGAGGCAATTCCTCCCAATGCGCGGTCGCTGGTTCATCGGAGTGTCCACGATTGGTCAAAACGTGCGTCGCGGACACTGCCGCCGCCGCGAGCGAGTTGGACGTGATTCGTGTCAGTGGACACAGGAGAGGTGGCAGGTCTGGTGTCCGACATGACGGACGCTCCGCGTTGCCTCTCATTCATGCGTCGGCTGATAGGGTCAGAGTCCAGGACGAACCGAGAAGATGGAGTACGGCCTGGGGCCGCGCGCCTGAAGCATCCCCTCACTTTCGATTTTCCTCGGAGCTGGCTCGTTCGGCTGTCCATGCGTTGTCCGAGGAGAATCTTCAACTGAGAGGATAGCTCAGCCTTCCTGCGGCGAGGGAAGGCTGAGTGGGCTCAGCCCGGGGCGCGGTCTGTAGGCATGAGGGAAGCAGGCGCCCAGCTCGGCCTGGCGCTCACCTCCGCCATCTACCTGCGGCCAGGGGAGTTCGAGTGGGTGGACCTTGGGACGGTATCCCAGCAGCTCCCTCTGCATCGCCGGCCCAAGAAATCGACGACCTCGCGCGCTTTGCTCACTCGCCTTGACGCACTGCCGGGGGGCCTTGGCGCACCCATGACGCAGTGACCGAATTTTGGGATAGGTACGCGGGTAGGAGAAGAAGCGGATGCAGCACCGCGAACTGCGCGCCAGCCAGCGCCACCTGGCGCGCGAGGAGCACCAGCTCCAAGTCAGGGCCGGTACCGCTCTGCCTCATGGAAAAACTGGGTGAGCGAGTACTCCAGCAGTGACTGGCGCGACTGCATGTACCGACGGGCCCGGAGGAAGGGCAGCCAAATGCGCTTCCCAACGCGCACCTGGGACTCCTCCATCTTCTGCCGCAGCACCCACGTTCCTCCCAACCGCCGCACCAGCACGTCCCCTAGGAAGGCGCCTAACGCCGGTATCGTGTGTCCGTCGAGGACGTCGCGCGTGTAGCGCTCGGGGAAGTGAGTCTTCCAGAAGTGGAAGTCGAGGTCCGTCAGAGACTCAGGCGTCTCCTCCATGATGGATGGCACATCCGTGTGAAGCACAGCCACGAGCCCTTCGGACAAGTCTCCGTAGGATTCGAGGACGTGCTCCGGATTCTCCACGTCCGAGGGATGAGCGACAGGGAGCCACTCCTCCGGCACCGGCGGCCGGAAGGCGTTGAGTTCGGCAATCTTCCGTTGCCGCTCGCTGAGGGAGAACTCGTCCGGCAGCCGAGAGAGGAACGGCGCCACGTCCGGGTGGAAGCGCGGCTCGACGGGTGCGAGTGCGGCGCTGCGCTCCCTCAGCGTGCTCAGCACCGTGTCAAAGTCGAGGTCCGGCCGGAGGTGGACATGGGCGCGGGCCTGCGCGACGCGCGCCTCCTCACTGTCGAAATCGGCGGCAGTAGGCCGCAGCACCAGGAGGACGGAACCATTGGGGAGTTCCTCCACGAGGTGCGCAGGCGTCGTGAGCATCCGCTCCCGGCCTACGGACTCCACCAACTTCGGGCCGAAGATGTTCAGCCAGAACAACTCATAAATCTTGTCGAACCCATCCCGCTTCCATGTCGCATCGTCACGACCGAAGGCGGGAGAATCCGTGAGCTGCCGATCTGCCGAACTGTGCGCTGACGCATGATGAGCGGGATATCGGGAAGCCCAGGCTCGGGCAGTTGCTACAATGCCGAGACAAGCCTTCTCCTCCGAAAAGAAAGAGAGCGGCTGCACACTGAGCCTGGCACGTAAATCGGGATCTTCCTGCGTAAGGCCAAGCGTGAGCGCCAGCGAAACGCCGGGATTTTCTGAGCGGAACAACCCGATGTTCGAGCCGTAATCATCGCGCCGCTCCTCAATCGCTCGCCACACAGCATCTCGGGAGTACTTCCGCATCCTGCTCGTCTTGACAAACGTTGGCATCCAGCCGCCAGCATATTTCTCAAGAGCATCAAAGAACGGGGCCAATTCGGGCTCGATGCCATTCCCAGAATTAAAAGCCCCATCGAACAAGAAGCGCAGGCAATCCACCTTGTTCAAGTCGTGGAGCGTCAGCGTCGTCATCTTCATTGAAACAGTACCTCCACGCCCTTGTTCCGAATCTGCGCGTCCTTCACTGCATCTATTAGCATGTTGCCATCTGTGGACAGCAGCTCCTTTGGAGTTGCCCCCGTCAAATCGGACAGCTCAGGGATGAGAGTTAGCAGTACGGAACTCGTGGGGTGACTTCATCTTCAGCCCGCGGTGCGGGTGGCAGCGGTTGTAGTCGTCGAACCAGAGGGGCAATTGGGCGAGGACGTGTGAGGCCGAGGGCAGTTCGTTGACGTAGATGTAGTCGCGCTTGAAGGTCTTCACGAGGGACTCGGCCATGCCGTTGCTCTGGGGGGAGTAGGCGGGCGTGGTGCACACCCGCAGGCCGAGGCTGAGGCCGAAGTCACGGGTGTCCTTGGCGGTCCGGGTGGGGCGCCTTTGAGATGCCCGGGCCGAAGCGGGCTTCGAGCGTCTCGGCCATGAGGTCCTGGATGGTGAGCGAGGTGGGAGGCTGGGCGGCGGCCTGGAAGGCGATGGCCTCCCTGTCGCAGCAGTCGAGGCTGAAGGCGACGTGAACGACTTCGCCATTCCAGCAACGCACCTCGAAGCCGTCGCTGCACCACCGCAGGTTGGACTTGAGGGTGACGACCTGGCCCTCATGAGTACGCGTCGGCTTGCCGGTATGCCGTTGCAGCAGCAGGCGGCCTTGGCGCATGAGACGGTAGACGCGCTTGTGGTTGAGGGCGGGCCTGCCCTCCTGGCGGCGCTGCCGGTTGAGGACGGCGCCGGCTCGGCGGTACCCGTAGGTGACGCGTTGGCCGACAACGGCCTTGAGTTCCTCCAGCGCCTGGTGGTCGGCATCGGTGTCGGTCGCCCGGGGCCGCCGAGGTCCCGGAGTGCGCATCAGGTTGGAGCGAGAGACGCCCAGCACCCGAGACACCGCACTCACAGCATGCCCTCCAGCTTCGACAAGGCCGCGGGCGACAGCAGTTTTTTTTCGCGCGCCAGGGCAATCGCGTCCCGCAGGATTTCCACCTCCTGCGTCTTCTTGCCCAACATCCGCTGCAACTCGCGCACCTGCGCCTTGAGTTGCTGCATCTCGGACTCGGGCACCACGGCCTCGCCGGCCTTCAGCCCCGACACGCTGCCGGCCTCCTTCAGCTGCCTCCAGCGGAACAACTGGCTGGGGTTGACGCCGTACTTGCGCGCCACCAGCGACACACTGCTGCCGGGCGACTCTGCCTCGGAGAGCATCCTCAGCTTCTCCTCTGCCGAGTAACGGCGCCGCCGTCCTCCTGGCTCGGCACCATCCGCCTCCGGGGCGTCCTCTGTCGTCTTCTTCTCCATCATCAGACTCGCTTTCTAGCCGAACGAGCCTGTCCGACTCTTCAGGGGGCTACACCACCTGCTCTCGCCGTTGCTGCTTGGGGCGCCACTGCAGCTCTCCTCCAACTGCTTCTTCCAGTTGCGAATGCTCTGCTCGGTGCAACCGAACTCTCTTGCGAGACTCTTGCCGGACCGGCCGGCCTTCAGCAGCTCGACGACCCGCTCACGGAACTCCGGCGGGTATGGGGGGCGTGACTTCGGCATCGTGGGACCCTTTTCGCACAGCGGGTGGGGCTCCACGAAACCGGGGCAACTTCAGACATCGCTCTGCCTGGGCCAGTTGATGCATCAGCCGGGGCTGCTGGCAAGGAACCGGGCCCTCCGGGTGCTGGGGCCCACGACGGCACGATTACCATCGACAAGCCCAACGTCATGTGGGGCACCGAAGCCATCTGCACCGTGACGACGCAGGAAGGCCAGGCCACCGTCTTCATTGCCGTCGACCACGGCACCTCCGCGCGCGTGGGCAGCCACGCCGCTCGGGTGGGAAATCGCGTCGAGGCCCTCGAGCCCCTGCCAGGGCATCCAGGCCCGCTCCGGCGCGTACGACCGTGGCGTGGCCACAGGGCTGGCCATCCGCCACGACAACGACCGCCAGTACGCCTCGGAAGCCTTCCAGGACAAGCTGCGCTTTCTGGGAGCCGAGTCCCGCCCGTCCTTCGTCCGCAGCCCCGAAGGCAATGGCTGCGCCGAGCGCTTCATCCGCACGCTCAAAAAGCAACTGCTCCGGGTACGCACCTTCGCCACCGAGGAAGAACTCCGGCTGGCCCTGCTGCAGTGGGCCTACCGGTACAACGAGCACTGGCTGCTGGAGTGTCACAACTATCACTCTCCGAGTCAGGCCCGGCGGGAGCTGATGCAGTCGAAACAGGCGGCCTGATTACAACCAACCTGGTGTCTCAACAATCCGGCGCGGTACAATGGCTCAATGAGATTCCTTCGACAGGTGAGGCTCGCGCAGGTGGCTGTGGCGGCGATTGGCTTCTCAAGCTTCGGCTCGGCCGTGGCCGAACCCGAGGTGAAGACAGTGCCCGACGTTCTGGAGGTAGGGGCACTCACCTCGACGTTCGAGGAATTCCAACGAACGTGTGACGCCGCGGGACGGCGACTGTGGGGACACTCGCTGTGTGCCCCTCTCCTCGTCGTCCATCCCGTCACGCGCGTCTTCGTCGCGAGCACCTGGCCGAGTGGATCGGGAACAGGGCCCTGGGTGGGAATGTTCCCCTCGGAACTCACCATCGCCAACACTGCGCTGACTTGGGCGGGAACCACCTGGGTCCAGCTCCAAGGTCCGTTGCCCGATGCCCCCGCGCGTCGCCGTGCCCTGCTTGCCCACGAGGCCTTTCATCGGCTCCGCACCACCTTGGGCCACCCAGGGCGGGAGAAGGACAATGCCCACCTCGATGGCATCGAGGGCCGCACGCTGCTGCAACTCGAGTGGCGTGCCCTCGCGGCCGCCCTGCGCGCGACGACCCCCTCGGTCCGCACCCGCGCCGTCGAGGACGCTCTCGTGTTCCGTCGCGAGCGCCGAACGCGCTTCCCTGAAGCGGCGGTCGCGGAAGGGCTCCTCGAGGAGCACGAAGGCCTCGCCGAATACACGGGTGTGGCGCTGGCGGTGGCCGACGCACGTGGCAGGCGGGCCCTGGCGCTGGAGAACCTCGACGATGCCGTCAAGCGAAGCTCCTTCGTGCGCTCCTTCGCATATGCATCAGGCCCCGCCTATGGCCTCCTGCTGGACGAGGCGGGCCCCCGCGCCCTGGGATGGCGTGCCCGAGCGCTCGCCGGGGCGGACCTGGGAACGCTGCTCCAGGACGCACTGCGGCTGGGCAAGCCCGAGCCCTCACCCGAGCGCGAAGCGCGCTACGGAGGCGCCGCTCTGCGAGAGACCGAACGCGAGCGGGCCCGCCTCGCCCAGGCCCGGGCCGAGGCGCTGCGCAAGAAGTTGGTGGAGGGCCCCGTGCTACACCTCCCCCTGGTGCGCATGCGTATCCAATTCAACCCCGGTGAGCTCATCCCGCTCGCCGAGCACGGCACGGTGTATCCCGGCGCCCGCATCGCCGATGCGTGGGGCTCGCTCACTGCGACCTCCGACGTGCTCCTCTCCTCGGACTGGAAGACGGCCACGGTGAACGCCCCCCCCGTCGGGCCCCCGAGATGCACGCTGGGAAGGCGAGGGCTGGGTGTTGGAGCTGGCCCCCGGCTGGCGCGCCAACAAGGGGCCCCGACCAGGAGACCTGGTTCTCCAGGCTCCCGAGGCTCGCTCACCGGCGCCTCAACCCTAATGAGCCTCAGGGAGTAAGGTTAAGAGCGAGGCTGTTGCGTTCGTGAGGAGGTGCACTTCTCATGGCTTGGCAGCCTCGCCGGCTCTCCGCCGAGCAACAGCAGGAGCGACGCTGGTGTAGACCCGCGCGTGCTGCACCAGCCCACCTGCGTTCGCAGGAAGGGCGGGGAGTGTCCACACGCAGGCAGAGAGGTGTTGAGGCGTCTGAGACGGGCGTAATTCCGACCTCTGTCAAACGGAAGGGAGGACCCACGGCTCGCCATGCGAATCGCTCACGTCATGACGCGCGTTTTGACGCAGCCTTGACGCACTCATGACGCAGCGACTGAATTTTGGGTAGGCACAACTCGAGAGTGGCCCTTCCGCCCCATCCGCCTCGCCCAAGCCAGCGCCCCGCCACCCATCTTCCTTCTGGGGATGGATGGGAGGCGCGGGCGCCTGGCTGGGAGCCTGGCTCTGGCGGAGGCGACAGAGGTCGCCGAGCGCCTAGCGGCAACTCCTGTCGAGGACGTAGCCGACGTACATGGAGGTGTTCGCGCTATCCACCGCGAGCCCGCGGAGATAGCCATCTGCACCACAGCCGAAGGAGTAGTCGGCGTTGCCCACCTTGCAGTTAGTGCCCCCCCCGCCTACCTTGGGCATCACCGTGATTTTCCCCGTCTGGAGATTCCTGCACGACAGCACAATCGTCGAGAGGTTGAGTTCGCTGCACCATGCTTGATTTTGCGCGTCCTTTGCCCAGCCGTTGATTCCGGTGACCCTCTGGACGACTTCTCCCGCCGCGCAGTCCTGGGTGAAGAGGTTGCCGCCCATGCCACCAATCGAGGGAGCGCTCGTGGTGCCACCGATGATTCCTCCGGAGTCAAAGCGGGCGCAGCGCATCCCGAGCGCATCCAACCATTCGCCTGCCCGCCCGTGGATTCCGACCGCCACCTCGTCGTCCCCGCACGTGAGGACCTGGACGGTGTCGTTCTTCTCGCATTTCGTCCCCGTGGCGTCGCGCAGATACCCGGCTTTGCAGGTCCAGGGACAGTCCTTCTTGGCAGCGGTTGGACTCGTATACACCGCATTCACGGGTGCGTTCGTGCAGGCATTACGGGCATTGGAGCTCGCGGGCGACCAATACCCGATTCCCACGTCCACACAGACTCCACTGGAGAGGTACTGGCCCGCAGCGCAGAGGAACGACACACAGAGGCGGGGAATGGCCGACGTATCACACTCCAGACCCGCGGCGCAGTCACTCTGCTGGTAACACTTCTTTCCCTCAGAACAAGGTGCGCAGGGCCCCCCGCAGTCCACGTCGGTCTCGTTCAAATCCTTCTTCCCATTATCGCACCATGAGGGCTGGCATAATCCATCGTCTGAGCCGTATTTCTCACAATACAGGGGACGCCTCTCCGCCCCCCCCCGCAGCATACAGTCGGAGTTCTGCTTGCACTCCATTCTGATATCGCAGCGTGCACAGACGGAACCGCCGCAATCCACGTCCGTCTCGTCACCGGACTTCTTGTCGTCCTGGCAGGAGCTCAGGACACAGAAGGTGCCGTTGCTCACCCCGGACGCACAATCTGCCCCCACCGCGCATCGCGCTTTCACCTTGCATTTCGCACAGTCCTTCCCACCGCAGTCGATGCCGCTCTCGTCCGCGTCCTGGACACCCGTGTTGCAGTGGTTCTGCACACATACTCCCAAATTCACTCCAGAAACCTCGGACTTCTTGCAGTACCCGGATGCGCAATCCTTGGGGCGGATACAGCCCTGCTTATTGCCGCAGGGCTTGCACTTCGAACCGCCGCAGTCGATGCCCGTTTCGTCTCCGTCCACGACGCCATCGGCGCAGTGGTCCTTGGCCGAGCACTTACCCGCATTGCAATACCCATGTGCGCAGTCCGAGTTGACTAAGCAGCGCTTGCCCGCAGCACAAGCGCCGCAGGAACCACCGCCACAGTCAATGCCCGTCTCACGTCCATCCCGCTTCCCATTGCTACACGTGTTCGCGCAAAAGCCCAGGCCATCCTTCAGGCTGAACGTCTCGGGCCCCCAGAGTGGAATCGGAATGGTGTGGACTTCGAGGGGACCAATGTCCCATCCAAGCCCCGCCCCGGAGGAGCCCAAGTAGCTGGTTCCCGGGGGCTGGACCCGCCCGCCCACCTGGACACCGAGGCTGGCGTCGAGCCCCAGGGTGATGTCCGCCGTCGCCTTCTTCCCTTCGCAGCGTGACGCATACTTCGCACTGGCCACCAGTGACGCGCGGACACCGGCATTCACACCGAGGGCGTCGTACACGTACACGTTCAGGCGGGGGATGAGCCCGCAGACGACCACCAGGCTGCCTTCGCCAGTCACCGTGGCGGAGGTGTTCTTCGCAGTGGTGTGCACGGGCTGCGTGTTCGTCAACGCTCCGTTCTCGTATTTCGCCGTGAACTTGAAGGTCGCGTTCTGCTCATACTCCACCTTCGCCTTGATGCCCGCCTTCGCCTCGAATCCACACTCGAGGTCCAGCTGGAGGGTCTGGGTAAACACGACCGGCACGGGCCCGACGAGGACCGTCTGCACGGCTGGCTTCGTGACGAGGATGTTGCGCTTCCAGCCTCCCGCGGGCCGCATGTCCGGATTGCCCAGGTACTTCTGCTTTGCGTCGGCAAGGGTGTCCTCGGCGAACTTCGTTCTCTCCGCGAGCTTCTTCGCGAGTTCGGGGCCCTTCAGCGTGCCCACGGATGCTATCGTGGCATTCAGAATGGCCTCGAGGTCGAGCTTGAACCGGGCCTTGCTATCCACGTTCAGCGTCATTCTTGTCGAGTCGCGGCCCGCCAAAAGGCCGGGCACGTGCAACTCCACCTGCGCGCCTGGGTTGAAGGTGTACTCCACCGCCGCGCGTCCACTGCCCGAAATGGAGAGCGTGTACGGAGTCTTGCCTGTCTCGTTGAAGGTCTTCTTGTATTCCTTGAGCGTGAACAAGGGGCTGGCGTAGTTGTTCTTGATTTCGGGCTTGATATCCAAGCCCTTGGTGATCCCCTCGACCGTCACGGCCTTCCAGATGTCCACCGCCGCTTCAGCCACCGCCCTGGCCGCTCCGCCTATGGCCTCGCCCACCGCCTTGATTGCGTTCCAGATGGAGCCCAGGAAGGGGTCTCCCGGCTGATTCGGGTCAAGCTCCTCTCCAACTTCGGGCAAGGGCTCATCGTCGGGATTGCCCTCGGCGCTGGGGGACATCACATTCGCATCGACGTACAGGTGGCTGGCGGCCCATTCAAGGTCGAGCTTTGAGATGTCCACGGTCTCCATGTTCGAGTAGTCGAACGTAAGCCGCATCTCCCCCTTGACGATGTCCTCGAGCGCCGCGGCTTCCGTTGCCACGACGAGGGTGTCATCCACCTCGGTGACGGAGACAACCCTCCGGGCGAAGCCCAGGGGATTCGCGCCCGGGCCGTCACTCGGTGCGGACACCACAATTTTGCCAGCTTCCCACTCCAGCACCTCGGGGTGCTCCGCCCTGGGGAAGATGAGCGAGTCTGGCCGGACGACGACGGTGCGCGCCTGGGTCTCCGTGACGACCTCCACCCAGGGCTGGGGTTGAAGGTTGTTGTAGTCGGGCTCGAACTGGGGCTCCCACACGACGCTGTCGAGGTCCTCGTGGGGGCTCTTCACGGTGAATTCCGTTGGGGTATCGTCCTCGGGGAGCGTCTCCGCGCACGAGCCAGTCAACAGGAGACAGGCGAGAATCGCCAGCACAGGGGGGCGGCTGCCACCCATCCAGCGGCGCCGGGAACATCTTTTCTTGGACATGGGGATTCCGGGGGTAGGGATTCTCGGGACTTAGCAAGTGCCGTTCCACGGACAATCCCCGCGCGCGCCCTCCACAGAGGGGACGTGGTGAGGAGGGTTGACGTGTCATTGAGGCAGCGTTGACGTGTCAATGGCGCTGTACCTACCGGACGCACGTCGAGACCTGGGTAAGCCTGAAGGCGTTCCGCCCCAAGGACGAGAAGGCGCAGGGCGACAAGGGCAACCCGACGATTGACTTCCACGGCCACAAGCGCAGCAACGCGAGTATGAGTCGAAGATTGCCCCGGAGGCGAAGCTGGTGCGCAAGGGGAAGGGCAATGAAGCGAAGCCAAGCTACTTGTGCCTACCCAAAACTCGGTCACTGCGCCCTGGGTGCGCCGGAGTCCACATCTGACAGTGCGTCAATGCGAGCGAGGCGCGCACGGGGCAGGTGCGCGTGCGGCTGTGATGCGGGGCTGTCACCGAGGGGTGTCCGGACTTCCGACACCTCCCCCTTCTCGGCAGGCCTGAACTTCCAAGACCGCTGGGGATGACGGAGGAATCGCCATGCTGGACTCGGTACCCCTCCGGTAGTTCCCATCTTTGGCCCCGGTCACCGCCAAGGCATGGAGCTGGCTGTGCCGCCCAGGCCCCTCTCGCGAAGTTCCGCTGGCCGTAGCTGATGCGCGGCGAGGCAGGGCTGCCGGTCCCGAACCAAGCTGCGCCTCCTCAAGCCTCGGGCGCAGCATCAGTCCCCCGTTGAACCGTGCGTCAGTGCAAGTGAGAGAGGCCCGCACGGCAGAGGCGACATCTGGCGGCTGTGTGGACAGCTCCGCAAGCAGAGGTCGGCCCTCTTCGAGGCGCCGACTCTCCAGGCCTCCAGGAGGGGCTGCGGCGTCAGGTGCCCGAGGGGCGATGCAGCGCCTGCGGCAGGGCTTCGCCACCGCCACCTGCTTCTTCTCCTTCCCCACGGCCACGGAAGCACCTGCGCAGCACCAACGGCATGGAGCGCCTCCGCGGCGAGGTGAAGCGCGGCATCCGTGGTGTCGGGGCGTTCCCAGACCGCGACAGCGCTCTGCGCCTATTCACCGCCGTCGCTCTTGAAGTCACCGGTGTCTGGGATGACCGCAGATACCTTGACGTGGCCTAGCTGAAGTCAACCCAGACGCCTCTGCATCATGCCGCCAAGGAGCCTTCCTCCCCAATCCCCTCCTGGCCAACTACACAAGGTTCGGGACATGACCGTCTGTTCTGCCCTTGTTCCTTGACTTGCGGACTGCGAGGATGCCCTGCCAAAGCAGGCGGCGTATCGACGTCGCTGGCAGGTTTGAGCCTGGGGCTGTCGGCAACAGCCCCCCACCCCTCCACTGCGAGTCCAAACTACCGTGACACCTCTGCACCCCAAAGAAGCCCAGGCGATTGCGTACCAAGCCTTCATGTACGGTTACCCGCTGGCCGAGAACTACTCCATCCTGTGGCAGAGCACTCTCGCCGTCCAACAGCAATTCAATACATTCTACGGCAAGGCGCAGCTCTACGGTCCCAGCGATACCACCGTCATCACTCCCAACAACGACACGGCGTACTCTCAGGGATGGCTCGACCTGGGCGCCGAGCCAATAGTGCTACAGGTGCCGGCGGTCCCCCAAAATCCACCGCGATATTACAGTTTCCAGATCATCGATGCGTGCACCAACAACGTTGACTATGTTGGCTCGTTGACAACCGGCACGGCGGCGGGCAACTACGTCCTTGCGCCCCCCGGCATGGTGCCCAGCAACGTCCCGAACGCGACGGTGATCGCCGTCCCGGGTCGCTACATCTTCCTGCTCGGGCGCACGCAAATCCTGGGGCCCAGCGACATCCCGGCAGCTCAGGCAATCATGGACCAGTACGCGCTGGTCCCGCTGTCCCAGTTCCTCGGCCAGCCCGCGCCCGCGCCTGCGCCCGCAACTCCATTCCTGCCGGCCGCCTCCTCATTCGTCACAACGCTGGCGTTCTTCGAGTACCTCAACCTGGCGCTGACCTTCCAGACCCCGCCCGCCGGAGATGCACCGCTCCTCGAGCGCTTCGCACGGATTGGCGTGGGGCCCGGCCTGCCCTTCAATCCCTCTACGCTTGATCCGGAGTTGGCCGGTGCGCTCCAGCGCGGCATCCTCGAGGCCAGCAATGCCATCACACACAAGACCAAGGAGGGCGCCGTCGAGAATGGCTGGAACATGCCGGAGGTGAACCTCCCCTACTTCGGCACGGACTGGTGGACCGACTACGACTTCCGTTCGATGATCGCACGTGCAGGGATCTACGCGAACTCGCCCTCAGAGGCGCTCTATTACCGCGCCTACCAGGACACCCACTCGAAGCCCCTCGACGGCGCCAATCGGTACACGGTGACTTTCCCCGCGGGCCAGCTTCCCCCTGCCTCGGCCTTCTGGTCGTTGACCATGTACGGGGCGAATCAATTCCTGGTCCCCAACAGCATTGATCGCTACTCCCTCGGGACTCAGTCGAACCTGACCGTCGCAGCCGACGGCTCCGTGACGATCTACGTCCAGGCCAACGCCCCCGCCGGCCCCAAGATGCCAAACTGGTTGCCCTCGCCGCCCAGTGGCTCGTTCTATATCGTGCTTCGTATCTACGGCCCGGAGACTACGTCCTACATTCCGCCCGGTCTGGTGCAGGTCGACAGCTCCAACTCGTGACGGTCGTCCTCCCGAGCGCCCATCGAGGGCTGTGCCTACCCGAAATTCAGTGGCTGCGCGAAGTTCGCGGCGAACCAATCGGGCCACGATTGGCAGTCGCTGCCTGGACCATGCCAATAAGCCCCTGTTGTGACTCGTTATTTTCTCGAAGATCGGTTCGAGATTCTCTGCCGCAGCGCAGAGAACGAGTTCGCGCAGGGCTTCATTCGGGGAGCTGAACGAAGGGCCCTGCCAACCGGCAGGGCCCTTTTGTTTAACACGGGCCTCGCGATGAATATCGCGGGGCCTTCGTGCTTAAGCCCCTGAATCCCAAGAGATTTTGCTTCGCGGTACAGCAGAGGGCTACACCACAGACGCGGGAAGCGATGCTTCGAGAAATCTTCCCGCTGTTCCACGCGGAGAAGATTCGCAAGCCCCTGCTCGTCATCCAAGGCGTCAACGATCCGCGCGTTCCCAAGGACAGAACGGACGCGCTCGTCGAGACGGTCCGGAAGAACGGCGTGCCCATCGACTCCTTCGTCAGTACGAAGAGCGAAAAGGAGCCCCCGTGAGAATCCTCTCCTTCCTGGACCAGCACCTGCGACGACGGCAGTGAGCCCCGCGCCGCTGCGTTTCAGCGGCGCATGCGCGCTTGCAGGAGAAACCGCGCTCCCACCGGGCCCGATGGCGTCTCGATCTTCAGGAGGCCACGATGAACGCCTCGACGTCCGGCCTCAATCCGGAAGCGAAAGGTATCGGCCCTCGCGGAGGTGGACTCTCCCGCCTGCCTCGGGCTGGAACGCGAGCACGAGCGCATCGCCCACCCGCGCCATGCCGAGTCCTCCACCGGGCGCGCCATGGGCCCCGAGGATGGGCGACTGCGGACTCCAACCCGCCTGTGCAAGGGTGCCAAAACCATCGTTGAAGGACGCAACGTCCTTCGTGCCGTAGGCCACGGGCTTGGCAGGCGTCATGAGGCCACTGATAGAAAAGGTCTCCGTCATGAGCGGAAGTTGAGAGCCCACCGGGTGCACCAGGTGGAGCACTCCCGCGAGTTCCGCCGTGGCGAGGGGACTCCCCGCCGTGTAGGGCCTGTTCCAGGGCTCTGGCTCTCCATCACTGTCCGCGAGGGGTTGACGGGTGAAGGCGGCGACCGGGAACTGACTGGGAGACCACGTGTCTCGCGTCGTGATTCCATCCCCCACGGAAAGCTTGCTGTCGGCAGGCGGGATGACCACGTTGAACGGAGCGGTGTTGTACGAGACCACGGACATATGGGTGCCGCCCGTCGGCCTGTAGATGAGGTAGAGCGAGGCCCCCAGCGAGCCCAACGTCATGGGCCCCTCGGTGAAGGCGCCTGGGACCTGCGCCTCCCCTTCCCACGCCCCGCGCTGGTGGATGCGCGACTGGATCGCGCCCTCCTCCGTCCGATAGGCCAGCATGAGGCGCTGCCCGTCCGCGAAGGCGACGAGGGACAGCGCACCGCGCGCGCCGGTGGCGACCTGAGTGGGCGCGGAGGACCACCCGTTGCCAACCGCATACGAAAGAGCGTTGAGCGTGCCATCACGCGTCTCGTAGACGAGCACCAATTGGTCCGTCGTGGCCGAGAGGGCCATGGGCCCACTCCCCGAAACTCCGAGCGAGCGCTCCTCCGACCAGACCGAGGACTCCAACGTGCGAACGCGGAGTTCACCTTGCCTCGTCGCGTACACGAGATGGAGCGCCCCCGCGAACTCCGCGAGCACGAAGTTCGCCGCCTCGGAGACCGGAGTGGGCGGCACATCCTCCCACCGGAACTGCCTGCCCCAGAGGAACTGGAACCAGTTGGAAGAGGCGTCATTCTTTCCCAGCGAGCCCAACTGGAAGTTCTCCTCAATGGTACGCAGCAGGCTGTAGTGGTTGTAGCCCTCGGCCTGCTCGCCGGGTTGAATCATGTCGCCCAGCAGCACGGTGTAGATCTGGTTGGGCCCGTCATAAGTCATGAGTTCCGAGCCCCCCACGTAGGACTTCTTGAAGTCCGCCTCGTCGAAGGTAATCACCACGAGCGTTCGTGGCGGCAGAAGTGAGTCCGGTCCCGGGAAGCCCAGCTTCCCCAGGAACGACTCGAGCCACTCCGCGGCCTGGTCGACGAGCGTGGGCGCACGCTCCTCCGGCTCATGGAACTTACCGGTGAGATAGTGGCCGTCATTCCAAATGTTGGGAGTGAACCAGGCGTAGTTCGGCAGAGTGCCGTTCTTGATATCCATCCAGAATGCATCCTCATCCTGGATTCGCTCCCAGCGGGCGCTGCTCTCTTGGATGTTCTTGAAGGATGAGAACGGGTTGTGCCTGATGACGTAGGGGCGCTGATCCTTCGGCTTGAGCGTGGGCGACCAGGGCGTTTTCTGCGGGTCGTAGCTCTGCATGTACGCCTTCCACGTCAGTCCCCGCGGTGACTCCTCGATGAGGTCGACGATGGTCCGCTGAGGAAGTGGCTCGGGCTGGTCATCGTCTGCGACGTTGCAGAGCTCCCCGGCAATCGACGTGATGTAGTTGGTCTGCGAGGGATGCATGACGCCAAAGGAATTGCGCAGGCAGATGCCCTGCCGTGCCAGCTTCTTGAAGTAGGGGTTCTGCATCACGTAACTGCGGTACTGGTTTTCGAGCATGATGATGAGGACGTGCTCGAAAGCGCGGTAGTGCTGGATGTTCATGATGGAGCTCCTGGGTGAGGTGGTCCCTCCAGCATTGCAAGCCGCGCACCGCGCGCACTCCAGAGGAGAGGCGACACGCAAGTGGCCTGGCCCTTCGCGGTGACGTGTCCGTCGCGTCCGTTGACACGTCAGCCACGTCAATTGACACACCTGAAATGCGGGCATGGTGGCGTTGATTCGTGTGCCTGTGCCTACCCAAACTTCAGGCGTTGCGTCACGGGTGCGCCGCCGTCGCATTCGGTAGGGCGTCACTCCCGTGAGCGAGGCGCGCGAGGCAGTAATCGTTCGCCGTGCCCCGTCTCTTCCCCCTGGGGCACAGCCCTGGCTTCATCAAAACCCGAACGGCTCCGCGCCCTTGCCCCTTCCTCTGCGCGCAGGCGTAAGACAACCGGCCGCAGCGGCCAGAGATATTGCGCGGCGTCCGGCCCCAGGTCCTTGGCAATCTGCTGCTGATGACGGCCTCGGGCCGTTATCAGCACCGCCTGGCACCGGTCGCGCAGGCGCCGACGCTCCGTCATGCGGAAGCACGCCCTGAGCCGCCCCTCTGGTCCCCGCTCAACTCCAGCCAACGCACGCAGGGTAAATCCGAGAAGGACTCGCCGAGTCGTGAATCAGGGAGTGACCCTGCACATCAGGGATTCTTCTCGCTTGAGAGGGACCTTGACATCACGACATCATGATGTCGTGATGTCATGATGGGTGCCACGCGTGAATCCAACCCGCTTTATGCGAAAGTCGAATTGACGCTTGCTTCTGAAATCGCAGCTGGGGTCCTCCCTCCTCGCAGCCAACTTCCCACGGAAGACCGCTTGATTGAGCGGTTCGGCGTTAGCCGAACGACAGTCCGAAAAGCGATAGAGAACCTCGTGGCTCGTGGCTTGGTAGAGATCCGGCGCGGCATCGGTACCTTCGTCGCGCAGCCCAAGATCATCCAAGAACTGACCGAGCTGACTGGCTTCGTCGAGGACATGCAGGCACTCGGCCGCACCCCGACCGCTCGGCTCCTGGATAGTCAGCTCGTCCCAGCCGATGCTGACGTTGCCCGGCAACTCGTCGTGTCGCCCGGCAGCCTCGTCATGCGCATCCAACGCGTGCGGCTCGCCGACGGCATGGC
This sequence comes from Myxococcus sp. NMCA1, assembly GCF_026810205.1. NCBI lineage: Bacteria > Pseudomonadati > Myxococcota > Myxococcia > Myxococcales > Myxococcaceae > Myxococcus > Myxococcus sp. NMCA1. The sequence goes on from NZ_CP113950.1 coordinate 7,822,066, forward strand.
CATGTCCTTCGATGAAACCTACCTGCCGCGCGAGATAGGGGAGAAGATCGTCACCCACGATCTAGAAACCGAGCCAATATTCGCACTGCTCGAAGAACGATACCACCTGCCACTGATTGAGGCCGAATACCGGCTAGAAGCCATCACAGCCACACCGACCGTTGCGCAGGCCCTCGCCGTGGAGCCCGGTAACCCGGTCTTCCTGATCGAGCGCACGTCATATAGCGAAGGGTCTCGCCCCATCGACTACGAAAGGCTCCACTATCGCGGCGACCTCATCAGGTTCATCACTCGCTTGTCCCGGCGTCCACGCGCGCGGTCATGAGCCGGAGACACGTCAATGAACCCCACGATGGTCTTCTGGCTGTTCGCGGCCGCCTTTGGCGCGAGTGCCCTCGGCGGCGTGCTTGGCATGGCCAGCGGCATCTTCATCGTGCCAATCCTCACGCTGTTCTTCAACATAGACATTCACGTAGCGATCGGCGCGAGCATCATCTCGGTGATTGCCTGTTCGTGCGGCAGCGCTGCGCCGCTCCTGAAGAGGCGCCTGACCAATATCCGGCTTGCGATCGTCCTTGAGACAGCCACCACACTCGGCGCGCTGACAGGCGTGTTCCTGATCGGCATCGTCTCGAATTCGTTTCTGTACGGCCTGTTTGCTTTTATTTTGACGCTATCCGCAAAGCAGATGCTAGCGCGGCGGCGCGAAGTGGAAGCGGCCGACACCAGCGGGCCAAACGTGAAGAGTCTGGCCACGGTGCTACGCCTGCATTCGAGCTTTCCCGACCATGCATCGGGCCGCGACGTGCCTTATCAGGTTGGTCACGTGCCGATCAGCCTGGCTCTGATGTACGGGGCTGGCGTGATCTCGGCGCTGCTCGGTATCGGCTCCGGCGTGCTCAAGATCCCTGCCATGGATACCGCCTTGCGGCTGCCCATCAAGGTCTCGTCTGCCACATCGAACTTCATGATCGGCGTGACGGCCGCAGCGAGCGCTGGCGCCTACTTCGTGCGAGGCGATATCGACATCGGCATTGCGGGGCCTGTCGCACTTGGCTCAGTCGTCGGGGCGCTCGTCGGGGCGCGTTTGCTGATGAGGCTGCCCGCTGAGAAACTTCGCATCTCCTTCGTGGTGATCCTCACCCTGCTTGCGGTTCAAATGCTCCTGAGCGCCCTTGGTGTTCAGTTCCTCGGAGGGTCGGCATGAAGCCTACGACCAATCGCCTTGGTCGGTGCGAGCAGAGCATCGCCGGACTGCTTTGGAACGGCACTTGGCTTGCGTCAGCGCTCGTTACCGCCGGGATAGCCTTGGGCGCGACACATGACTTCTGGAGTTTTCTCGCCCCCAGCCTCAGCGGCTACGACGTGATGAAAACCGGTGTGGCCTTGTTCATCATCTTGCCCATCGCGCGTGTGGCGCTGATGCTGGTCATGTCCCTGCGCGAGCGCGACTACATCTATACCGCGATTTCGGTGTTCGTCCTGGCTGTCATCGCGGCCGGGGTCATGGTCGAGCTGTGAGCCTGTGACATGCTCCCGAAAACTGGACCGGATTTCGCGTGGGCCCTCCACTGGGGGAACGTACGGGACGCAAGCAGGTAAACGGAAGAGCAGCGCATGTGGATGCTGTAGAAGGTCGATGCCGGAGCCGAGGCGAAGGCGGTCTGCCGGCGGCATGGGGTGACCGAGCAGAGCTTCTACCTGTGCCGCCCCCAAGACGGGTTGCTGCGTCATGGATGCTTCAACGCGACGCTCGGCAGTGCGTCACCGCCAGTGAGCGAGGCGCGCACGAAGGCGAGGGGCGAACACTTCCGCCTGGTTGTGAGCGCGGCGGGCGAGCACGGCCTGGCCGCCCGCAGGCTTCTCACCACGCCCAACGCAAAGTTGGCGGACACGTCAGCCTCCGTCACTGACGTGTCAGTGACACGGGATTCCCCTGGCACCCGGAGCCTGGCATCACCGCAAGGAGTTGAAATGACTGGAGCCGTTCTTCCGCAAGCCCTGGCGCGAACATTGCTCTTGTCGCCGGCACATCCATCCACGGCGCCTCGCATCAACCTCAGAGTTCTCCATGCAAAACAAAACCTGGACCGACGCGGCCCTCCTCGAGCATCTCCAGAAAGCCGTCTACTTGGAGCTGTGGACCATCCCCCTCTATCTGACGGCCGCCTATTCCTTGCAGGTTCCCGGCACGAACGCTCAGCTCCCACCCCAGCAGGTGACCGTTCGCGGAAAGAAGAACCCCAATCGAAGCCGGGAGCAGCTCGCCTTCAACAACATCTACTCGGTCGTCGTGCAGGAGATGCTACACCTTGAGCTGGCCAGCAACCTCTTCAATGCGCTGTTCGCCCCCAAGGGATACTCGCCGAAGTTCATGGGCGAATGGGCGCCGCGGTACGACAGGTTCCCGTCCTGGATCGCGGTCAACAAGCCCGTGAAGCTCGGGCCGGTGGACCCTGAGCAAATGTCCCTCCTGGCCGCCATCGAGACCCCCGAGCCCAAGAGCGATGGCGCGCCGAACGGGCCGCAAGATGCCTACGATTCCATCGGTCAGTTCTACAAGGCCATCGAGCAGGGCATCAATCAGCGCTGGAACGAACTCTACCAGCCCGACGCGGACCACCGGCAGAAGAGCGAATTCGCCAACCCGCAATATAAAAGCGACGACTACACCAGGTTCAGCAGCACCATCGGCGGTGACAGCCGCACCGCGCTGAAACAGGCGAATGAGGTGCTCCAGGCCATCGTCGGGCAGGGCGAGGGCAACCTGGGACCCGTCATCGACTCAGAGCTCCGCCCCGAGGATGCCAACGACCTAGAGGATCAGTTCAGCCATTTCGCGCGATTCCGGATGGTGCAGGCAATGCTGAAGTTCGGCGGCCCGCTGAAGACCTATCCCACCACGGAGAGCAGTGGGCTCGCGGCCGCGCAGCAGCAGCTCACCACCGGATTCACGAGCCTCTTGACCGCGTTGGAGAAGGGCTATGCCGGGGACGACGAACTCGACCTCGGTAGCATGTGGGCTCTTCCCAAGCAAATCGTGTCCGTGTGGTCTGCGGGCGGAGTGCCGCAGTTCTAAGAGTCCCTGACAAAGTCAGGGCTGGGCGGGTCGTTGGAAAGGGCCGTGGCGGAGTCAGCCTGTCCACGCAGTTGGGGACTCGGCGCCCGCCAATGCCTGAGGAGGTGCTCGCGCTGGGCGCGCTGCCCGGACTCCTCCCGAACACGGCCTTGAGCGCGAATCACTCAAGGTCGTCACCGCCGACGCCTCATCAGATGCTTCACCTCTCAAGGACCAGGCCATGTCGCTCGCTCACGTCGCGTCCACCGCCTACTCATCTGGCCCCCTCCTCCTGATGCCTCCTGTTCGACAGCCCCTGCTCTGGCTGAATTGCGTCGCGCTGGCGCTCGCCATCGCCGGCTGCGGCTCAACCAACCCGCCTGACAAGCCAACGGACTACGTCCATCCGTTGGCCGAGGGCTCGCCCATCTGCGGGCGGGCGGACTTCGACGAGATGTTCCCCTATTCCATCCGCTCGGAGACGCTGCCAGTCATTGTCCACTACTACAGGGAGGTGGAGCGAGAGACGGCACAGCAGGTCCTAACGTACGTCGAGAAGGGCTGGGACTACCATGTCAACCGACTCGGCATGCGTCCCGCCATCACGGATCAGGGCGAGTGCGGCCCTGATGAAGCGTTCGACGTCTTCGTGTGGAAGGGCCACCGAAGCTGTCTGGTCAACGTCCTCTCGGGTGACCCCTCCACCCCATGGGACGACCGGCGCGGCTTCATGGTCGTCGACCCGTGGGGCCCCTACGGCGGCCCGGAGCTCGAAGAGACCGTCGTCCATGAAATGGCGCATGCCTCGCAGGCCGCGGATGACTGGTACGAATCCCCCATCACCTTCGAAATGTCCGCCGTGTTCACGGACCAGGTGTATGCGAACCGCTACATCAAGACCTATTTCGATGACTTCCAGGCCCATCCGGATTGGGCCCTTGACCGCGATGACAAGTATGAGACCTGGTACATGTACGGGGCCTCCCTGTACCTGCTCTACTTGAAGGACCGCTTCTTCGACGGCGACCCCGGGTTCTTGTCGCGCATGTGGCTCGCGTCCCGCAATCCACCAGGGGCAGAGAACGACCCAACGCTCAACGAGCCAGATTTCGCCGATGCGCTCGACGCAATGCTTGCGGACAAGGGCTTCAGCTATGTCGAGACCGTCCCTGAATTCTCACGCTGGCGCTGGTACACGGGAGACCACGTCGATGACCGCCACTTCCACCACTTCCAGGGGGGCTTGGACAACCTGAAGGCCGCGAAGCTCGCGCTGGCTGCGGACCAGGAGGCATCCCCTGGCACCCTTCGTGTCACGGAGGATGCGCCAATGATGCTGGGCACCAGCTACTTGTCGCTGCGGACCGGAGCCAGCACTCCGAACGCCCTCTACGTGTCTCTGGAGGCCCCAGCCGACGCACGCCGTCGCTTTGTCGTTCAAGCAGTGCCTGGATTGACGCCCGACTCTGATGGCGAGACGCTGGACCTCTCGTCGGGTCCGAAGCCCCTGCACTTCACTGCGGACTCGACGCGGACGCTCATCGTCACCGTCCTGCCCACGGGCCCCTATGACCCGGACCTCCGAGACGAGGACCGGTATCCGTTCTCGATTGTCCTCTCGACTCATCCCTAACAGCACCCCACCCCACCACTGCAAGTCCAAGATACCATGACACCTCTGCCCCCCGACGAAGCACAGAAGATCGCGTACCACGCCTTCATGTACGGTTACCCGCTGGTCGAGAACTACTCCATCCTGTGGCAGAGCACTCTCGCCATCCAACAGCAATTCAATACATTCTACGGCAAGGCGCGGCTCACCACGCCTAACGACACCACCGTCATCACTCCCAACAACGACACGGCGTACTCGCAAGGATGGCTCGACCTGGGCGCCGAGCCGATCGTCCTGCAAGTGCCGGCGGTGCCCCAAAATCCACCGCGGTACTATAGTTTCACGATCATCGATGCGTGCACCAACAACGTTGGCTTCGTTGGCTCGTTGACAACCGGCACGGCGGCGGGCAACTACGTGCTTGCGCCCCCCGGTATGGTGCCAGGCAGCGTCCCGAACGCGACGGTGATCCCCGTCCCGAGTCGCTACATCTTCCTGCTCGGACGCACCCAGCTCCTGGGTACCAACGACATCCCGGCGACCCAGGCGCTCATGGACCAATACACGCTGGTCCCGCTGTCCCAGTTCCTCGGCCAGCCCGCGCCCGCGCCCGCGCCCGCGACTCCCTTCCTGCCGATTGCCCCCTCGTTCATCACGACGCTGGCGTTCTTCCAGTACCTCAACCTGGCGCTGACCTTCCAGACCCCGCCGGCCGGGGATGCGCCGCTCCTCGAGAGCTTCGCACAGATCGGCGTGGGGCCCGGCCTGCCCTTCAATCCGTCCACACTCGATCCGGAACTAGCCGGTGCACTCCAGCGCGGAATCCTCGAGGCCAGCAATGCCATCAAGGAAATGACCCACCATGGCATCGTCAAGAACGGCTGGAACCTCCCGGAGGTGAACCGTCCCTACTTCGGCACGAAGTGGTGGACCGACTACCGCTTCCGGTCGAGAACCGCACAGGCGGGGATCTACCCGGTCTCGCCCTCGGAGGCGATCTACTACCGCGCCTACCAGGACGAGAGCTCGAAGCCCCTCGCCGGCACCAACCAGTACACGGTGACTTTCCCCGCCGGCCAGCTTCCCCCTGCTGCATCCTTCTGGTCGTTGACCATGTACGGGGAGAATCAACTCCTGGTCCCCAACAGCATTAATCGTTACTCGCTCGGGACCCAGTCGAACCTGAGCATCGCCGCCGACGGCTCCGTGACGATCTACATCCAGGCCAACGCCCCATCGGCCGCTGAGATGCCGAATTGGTTGCCCTCGCCCGCGAGTGGCTCGTTCTACATCGTGCTTCGCATCTACGGCCCGGAGAACACTTCCTACATCGCGCCGGGACTGGTGCAGGTCGGCAGTTCCGGTTCGTGACGGTCGGCCTCCCGAGCGCCCATCGAGGGCGCTCGGGCTGGACCACCAAGGGCATCGCTTGCAGTGAGCCCTGCGCTACTCAAGCACCACCAGTTGGCGCTCCCCGTCCCGGAGGACGCGCACCGGTCGCTGCATCCCGGCCTGGAAGAGCGACGCCTCCATGGGCCGCACGAGGCGGTCCGCCGTGGCCTGGAACTCAGGACCCTCGGATTGGATAGAGCGTCACAGCGAGTGAGAGAGGTGCGCAGCGCAGAACGTCTCGGCCCTGGTGGCCTTTGGCGAGGGCAAGGATGGGCACCGACACCTGCTGGCAATCATATTGGGCAGCCAGTCGGTGGACTCGTGGCTGGAGCTGCTTCGCCAACCGTTTGAGCGAGACTTGAGGGGCATGCGCCTCGTCATCGCCGACGGGCATGCGGGCTTGGCTGCCGCGGTCTGGCAGCAACTGCCCGAGGCCCAGCTCCAGCGTTGCACGGTGCACTCTACCCGGAACGTCTTCGCCAAGGCGCCGTGGAGGCTGCGTGGCCGGCTTGGCAAGGACACCACGGACGTCGTCGAAGCCCCCTCTCCCCTGGACGCCAGGAAGCACCTGGAGGCGCTCCAGGCCGGCCTGGAGCGACAGGTCCCCGAGGCCATGGAGTGTCACGCGAAGGCTTCGCCGCGGCCACCCGCTCCTTCTCCTTCCCCTGGGCCCACTGCAAGCGCCTGCGCAGCACCAAGGGCCTTGATCTCCTCCTCGGAAAGGTGGAACGCCGCATCCGCGCTGCCGGCGCCGTCCCGGACCGCGTGAGTGCGCTGCGCCTCGTCACCTCCGTCGCCCGCCAAGTCACCCGAGTCTGGGACGACCGCCGCTACCACGACAGGCCCCTGCTGAGGTCAAACACAGACACCCATTCATGATACCGCCAAAGAACCTTCCTCCCCGCCCCTCCTGAGCAATTATACAAGATTCGGGACTTGACCCTCGCGGGCTGGGCCGTGAGGCTCCCTTTTTTGACTCCCGCACGAACGAGGAGTCGACAAAGTCACGGGAAAAGCCTACCCCTCGACCCACATGACAATGGCCATGCCTCCCCCGTGCGCAGCCTCCGGGAGATGATGCGGGTAGAAAAACCTCTCTCCTGGACTCAGGACCCGGCTTGCGCCCGGAGCCCCTTCCGAGATAGGCGCTATCCCTACTGCCGCGCGTTCGACGGTTCCGAACACATGAGGTCCGTTGCACTCGATTGAAGGAGCCCGATGCCTGACAAGACACCCGATATCTCAGCAGCAGAACCCATGTCCTTGGACCAGTTTCTCGCGGCGCCAATCGAGCAAGTGCGTCGGATAGCGCCCGCCACGCTCATCTGGGTAGTGGAAGGCACTCGCCGCAGTGCCGCCCTGGCCGGCATCGACGTGAGTTCCGAGGACTATGCCCACTGGTCCATCGCCCAGATGAAAGCCTGCGTGGAGCTGTTCTTCCACCACGGGGTGCGCCACGTCATCACCCCCTTGCTCACACCGAGTCAGTTCGCTGAGGTCACCCCGCACTACCGCGAGCGCCTGTTCGACTGGGTGGCACTGTTCGTGAAAGAATTCTCGCTGCTCACCACCTCCCAGCACCAGGACTGGCGCCTGCGGTTGCTGGGCGCCGAGAGTCTGCCGGATGAGCTACGGCCTCTTTCCGAGAAGGTCGCGGCAGCCACCCCTCGGGGCAAGCACACACTGTGGTGCTCGGTGGTGGCGCAGTCGGGGGCCCCCTGGAACGAGTTGCTCCAGGCCGTGATTCGCACCGGAGCCCGCACCCGCGAGGATGCCATCCGTGCACTCTACGGCGAGGACATCCCTCTCGCCCAGTTGATGATTGCTTTTGGCAAGCCCATGGTGTCCCCGGAGCAGGTCCCTCCCCTGCTGCAAGGCCCAATGGACTGTTACTTCACCCAGCGGCCCGGCTACCGGCTTACCGAGCGGGAACTGCGCACGGTGCTCTACGACCATGCCTACCTGCGGCGCACCTGGCGCGCCGACAAGACGGGGCGGGCGGAAGAGGCCATCAGCCACCGCCGCGCGTGGGAGGAAGGACCCATGGTGGGGCTGGGTATCCGCCTGGGCCCATTCTGGTACCCCGCCCCCATGACGGTCCCTCCCCTGGAGGACACACATTGAAGTGACGTGCTCTTGGACTGCGCCCGCTCATTCCCGCGGTCCAACACCTCTTGTCACCCCACCCGTCGACAAGGCCGGTGGCCTCGTAGAAAGACGACATGAGGGAAGTTGGGGCGACGGCCGGCGCACGCCCCATCAAGTCGTACGGACCTCGCTTCCAAGGAAGTGCTGGCGCTCCCAACGGCTCCAACTCGGGGTGTGTACCGATTGGGTATGGCCAGTTTCATCAGATGAACGCGATGTTCACTTCGAGGAGGAAACGTCCATGGCAGACCGCTCTCACGTTGAGCAGATTGGTGACGGGGGCCCCACCGCCCGCAGCATGTGGAACCAATGGAGAAAGGACAACCCAGACATAAGGCCTGACCTCACCGGCGTCAGATTCGACGGATTCGACCTCTCGCGATTCGACTTCAGCGGCGCTGATTTCAGCAGAGCCTCGCTCCTCGACACCAATCTCCGTGACGCCAGACTCACCGGCGCCGACCTCACCGGCGCCGACCTCACCGGCGCCGACCTCACCGGCGCCGACCTCACCGGCGCCGACCTCGCCGACGTCACCGGAAACATCAAGGCTCACGGGAAGAGTGCCGAGGCACAAACAGGCGCGGTCATGCCAGACGGGGCCCGTCACGCAGAGGAGAGCCCCTGTCCGAAGAATGAAGGCCTTCAACACCACGTGCGGCGTGTGCTGCGCCGCGCCTGTGCACATCTGGCCCAAGCCCAGTCAGCGGATGGTGCGTGGCGGGTCCCCCCCTCGCCAAGGTTCCTTGAGAATGCCCTGGCGTGCTTGATCGCGGATGCATTCGTGCCCGAATTGCGACCGCACCTGCGCGCGACACGTCGCTGGGTCCAGGCCGCACCGGTCCAGAAACACCACGAAGTGCCTCGTCTGATAGAGAGCTGGCTCCAAGGGTGGGTGGGCAGCACGGCCCCCACGGCCACCCTTGACGTGTCCCATCCGCTCTTCTCCGAACCGGTCTTCTGCGACCGCCGGAACTTCTTCCTCGCGCTCGCGCTCGCGGTGGGCGCACCCGTGCGTGGAGGGCCGTCTCGCGAGGAACTCCAGGCCCAGCTGCTGGAGCGGCTCCGCGCCCGTCAGACCGTGCGACTCAAGCGTTGGTCAGGAGCGGAGCTGGCCGCGCTGTTCCTCTTGCTGGCTGATGAAGCGCCGTCAGCGGACACCGTAGAGGCGCTGAAGGCGCTGCGCGAGGCCCAATCGACCTCGGGCTCCTTCGGTGAGCAGATGGGGGCAACCCTCGTGGCGCTCGCGGCGCTGCGCCGGTGGGACCCCACCTCGGAGGCCTTCGCCCGCGCGCTCGACTTCCTTCTTCACGAGCGCACGACAGAGGGGGTGTGGTGCTTCAGCCCCGCGGAGGTATGGGATACGGCTCTGTTGTGCCGAGCGCTGGAGGGGTGTGAAGACCTGGAGCCCGCGATGTTCGAGCGTGCCTGGTCCTTCCTCCTTCGCTCTCAGAATGAGGACGGTGGCTGGTCCTACCGGGAAGGGGTCGAGTCGGATACTGACACCACCTCGATGGCGATGCTTGCCCTACCTCGCACGGACGCCGGGACGTCCGCGTCGGGCCTGGGGCGAGCGTACCTGGAGCGGATGCAGACCCCAGCGGGGCTGTGGCTGACGTGGCAGTCCCGGGACGACCCACCCGCCGAGGACGTGGTCGCACATGCCATCATGGCGTTGCGAAAATGGGGCACGGTCCCTGCGTTCTGGGCCCCCGCAGGGGAGTGGCTTGCACTGCGCGCGCGGCAGGAAGGCGGCTGTCGTGCGCACTGGTACAACATCGACTCTTATGCCTCTCACGAGGTGGGGCTGGCGCTTGGCCCCACCCATGACTCGACACGGCATCTTGCACGGGAGCTCGTTGAGCGGCAGAACCCGGATGGGGGTTGGCCTCCCACCCAAGGGGCGGCGAGTTCGGCAGCTGCCACGGGTATGGCGCTAGCGTTACTGACCTTCTACCTGCCCAATGAGCACCTGTGCGTGACTCGCGCCATCCACTACCTGGCAGAACTCCAAGAGCCGGGGGGCTCTTGGCCTGGGCCGCTGCAGATGTACGGTCCAAGGCCCTTCGCTATTGACTACCCCATGCAGATCCACGCCCTCTCCGTTCATGGACTGGCCGCTGTGGCAAGGGCCTCCCGTACTCCGCCGCGGCCCCTCACGGAACTCTGAGCTTGCCCGACGGAAGCGGGTGAAGGTCACAGCGCCTCCGGCAGTCGTGGGCCGGGCCCTGCGCGCCACCAACTTCGGAGTGCAATGAAGGCTGAGCCTACCCAAACCCCGGTCGCTGCATCATCGGAGCAACAAGACCACCTTGGACAGTGCGTCGAGGCGAGTGCGGCGCTGCTTCCCGTCCATCCTTCTTCCTGGGGCGAAAGTTCATAACCCCCAGTCAGTTTCCCAATATCTAAAAAACAAACATACTTGCAAAGGCAGATTTTCGAGTGTACTCCATATCAAGCGATGGCTTGGCTTTCTTGAGGCCGCGCGTCCACGGCCCTGGATGCCCATGTCCCTGAAGCTGTCTGGCGAAAGCCGCCTCACCTTCATCAATGACGTCACCGCGGCCACGCGAGTCTTCTTGAGGGAAGCAGGATTCCCGGACGCGACCGCCGAGCACGTGGAGTTGGCCGTGGCGGAGGCCGTGGCCAATGCCATCCAACACGGGAACCAAGGCGTCGAGAGCCGACGCGTGGACGTGATGCTCGTCTCGCTGGCGGACCGGGTGACAGTCTCCGTCCGAGACGAAGGAGCCGGCTTCGACGTCGCCGCGATTCCAGACGCGCTCGCGCCAGCCCACCGCCTCAAACCCTCGGGCCGGGGCGTGCTGCTCATGCGCGCACTCATGGATGCGGTCGAGCTCTCGCCCCATCCCGAGGGAGGCACCGTCGTTCGCCTGTCGAAGCAGCATCCCCGCAGTGCCCACCACACCCCAGGAGAAAGAACCATGTCTGAGTTGAACATCAGGGAGCGGCAGTCCGGCGACGTGACCCTCTTCGAACTCGCCGGGAGGATCACCATCGGAGCCGGAGACACCGTCCTGCGCGAGACCGTTCGCACCGCGATACAAGACGGCAGGAAGAACCTGGTGCTCAACCTCGCCGAGGTGACCTATCTGGACAGCGCTGGACTGGGTGAGTTGGTCAGCTCCTATACAACCACGAGCCGTGAGGGCGGCAGGCTCAAGCTGCTGAGCCCCTCTCGGAAGGTCCAGGATCTACTAATGATCACCAAGCTCATCACCGTCTTTGATGTCTACGACACCGAGCAGGCGGCGGTGAACAGCTTCAAGTAGCCCTGGATCGACCGTCAGCGGGGGAGCCCTGGCGTCCAGGGCCCCTGTGCCTACCCAAAATTCGGTCGCTGCGTCATGCGTGCGTCAAAGCTGCGTCAAAACGCACGTCATGACGTGAGCGATGCGCGTGACGAGCCGCTGGGTCCTCTCTTCCATTTGATTGAGGTCGAAATTACGCCCGGCTCAGACGCCTCAACACCTTTCTGCCTGCGTGTGGACACTCCCCTTCCGTCCTGCGAACGCAGGTAGGCTGGTGCAGCACGCGCGCGTCTACGAGGGTGTTGTTGGAAGGAGCGAGACTCTACGCAGCGCGGCGCGCGTACCGGTGGTGGAGCCCGAAGACTTCACGTAGCTCTATCACCTCGGCTCCGTGCTCCGGGCCCTCCACCTCACGCGTCTCGGGCGCATCTTTCCCGAGCGACAGGTGCGTCCGGCTCGCGTTGTAGTAGCGCTGGTACTCGCGCAGCAGGCGCCGAGCGCGGGCTTCGTTCAGGACGACGACATGGTCCTGCAGTTCCCTACGTATCGAGCCGATGACTCTCTCCGCATAGGAATTCTGCCACGGACACCGTGCAGCACTCGGCACCTCGCGAATCCCCAAATGGGCAAGCGTGGCTCGAACGCCCTCGGAATAGAGATTGTCCCTATCTCGGTGCAAGTACCTCGGAGCGCTGGCCCAGGGAAAGGCCTCTCGCAACTGCTGCTTCGTCCATTCCTCCGTCGGGTGCGCTGTCACATTGAGGTGAAGGATTCGCCTGTCCGGTGACTCACAACCACAAATCCCAACAGCACTCCAAACGTCGCAGTGGGCATGACAAAGAAGTCCATCCCCGCAGACTCCGCCAGATGTAAGCGCAAGAAGCTCTGCCATGAGGGCGCTGGCTTCGGCGCTCCCCTTCCCGGACTGGGGCATGTACCGAGCGACCGTTTTCTGGCCTACCCCATCCCCAGCTTCAGCAACTCCCCGTGAATGCGTGGGGCACCCCATGTCGGGTTGGCTTCGGCCATGCGCCGAATCAACACGCGCAGTTCCGGAGTTGCCCGAGGCCACCCTGCCCGACGCCGGGACTTCCAGCGCCAGAAGAGCCGAAAGCCCATCCGATGCCACTTCACCACCGTCGCTGGCTGCACCAAGCACAGTGGCCTTCACCACCCCTGCCAGAGGCGATGGAGAACAACCCAGAAAAGGCGTTCGCCTCGGGGACGGGCGCGTCTCACGGAAGACTGCGAGTTGCTGGCGAAGAGCCAGGTTCTCCAGCGCCAGCTCCGAACGGCTCCGCAGGGCCGAGAGCATCGTCTCGACCAGCGCCTTCACGAAGCCCCGCATCGTGCCATTCTTGCCGACCGTAGCAGGCAGGCCAGAAGTCTGGCGCGCTCTGTCATGAGCCGCCTGACGCCCCAGAGACAGTCGCGCACACTCGCCGCCCCTTCTGGCCCCAGCATGCAGTGGGGTCCCTGCGCTATTCAGAACCCCATTCGCAGTTCCGTGCATGCAATGACGCGTTCGCTGACGCACGCGGGCACTGGACCCGAATTTCTGGTAGCCACAGGCTTTACGCCGGGAAGAACCCTTCGGCCCCCACTGCCGTATCTGTGAGCGACTTCGTTCTTCCCGCGTGGAAGACGAAAAAAGAGGACCGGATTATCGACGAAGGCGTCATCACGCCGCACTGCCGAGGGTGCCGCATGACGAGCACGTCGACCGCCTACGACTTCGATAGTCCAGCCGACCTGGCCCCCTCCTACCTCCACACAGTCCCCTGCCAGACAGGCCACCGGATGCCACACGCAGAGCAGACGCTCCGAAACTTCCGGAATAGCGGCGCGCGCGCATTCCTGGCGCAGCGCTACGACCTCGCGAACCTCTGCTCGCCGTGAGCTGACGAGCGCGATTTCGACTCCGTGCAGTTCGGGTCGCAGAGGACTGAGGAAGGTACATGAAGAGAGCGGGACCGGGTGTGGATCTGGCACTGAGCAGCGAGCGAGCTGACAGGCAAGGGGACCACCGGAGGCCTGATGGTCGGCAGCATGCGAGGCCACTGGTGGGTTGTGCCACTGGAGGACATCCAACGATGCCAAAGGTGACCATCGAAGTGCCGGAAGGATTCGAGGACAGCGTCAAGGCGCTGGAGGAGACGCTGAAGCGCGCCCACCGAGGGGTGGAGGGAGCGAGCAGAGGGGACCTGGCCGCGTTCGACGCCGCATGGCAGGAGGTGAATGCCGGAGCGGAACAAACGGAGCGGTTGATGAAGCGGAGGTTGCTTCGAGGGCTCGACCTCGACGCGGCGCGAGTCCTCATCGAAGGCCAGTCCTACGTGCGAGTCGGACGGTACCCGGCAACGTACAAGACGCGGCAAGGGCCCGTCGAAATAGAGAGAAGCCTCTACCGGCGGGTGGGCGAGCGCAATGGCCCCACGGTGGACACCGTCAGCGTCCAAGCCGGGTGCGTGGCTGACGGCTGGTTACCGGAGGCGGCGGTGCCCATGGCGTACCTGCTGGCGCGAGGCACTTCGCGGGAGGCAGAAGCGACGGCGCGTCAGGTGGGTGTGCTGCCGTATTGCCGAGCCTCCTTCGAGCGGGTGGGGCATGCGGTGGGAGCGCTGTATGGCGGCCAGCGGCCTCGGGTGGAGGCTGCGCTGGCCCGGGAGCTGAGAGTGCCCCGAGGCACTCGCGGCGTGAGCGTCAGCATGGACAGGGTGGCCGTGCCGATGGAGGAGCCGAAGCGGCGGCCAGTGGGCCACCCTCGCAAGGGCGCCCCCACGCGCCCGGTGGACGTCGTCTGGCGCATGGCCTACGCGGCCTGCCTCACCTTCCACGACGCCCACGGCGAAGCGCTGGGCACCCTGCGCTACGGGCGGATGCCGCGGGGCGAGGCCCGCGAGGTGACCGAGCGCCTGGCCCGCGACGTCCAGGCCCTGGTTTCCAGACGGCGCGGCCTGTCCGTCGTCGTCCTCACCGATGGCGCTCCTGAGTTGCACGCCCTGCTGGACGAGGCGCTGGCCACCCACGCCCCCGCGGCCAAGAAGCCGGCGCGCTTGGTGGACTTCTGGCACCTGATGGAGAAGCTTGGGAGTGCGGCGCGCGTGGTGGCTGGGGAGGAGAAGGCCTCCGCGCTGCGTGAGAAGTGGAAGCTGTCCCTGCTCAACACGCCCGGAGCGTCGTGGACCATTGCCATGACGTTGCACGCCAGCGGCAAGCGGCATGTCGTCCTCGGTGACTGCCAGCCGGTGCACGAGGCCCTCACCTACCTGGAGAACCACGGCGAGCGAATGCACTATGCCGAGGCACGCGCACGGGGACTTCCCATTGGCAGCGGCAACGTGGAGGCCACCTGCAAGTCTCTCGTCTCCCTGCGCATGAAGCGCCCCGGCGCCCGCTGGAAGGAGGCGTCCGGCCAGCACATCCTGGACTTGCGCGCCCTGGTGCTCTCCGAACGGTGGGACGCAGCCATGCACCTCACGCTTGCACCGCAGAGGGCCGAGGTGCGGCGCGCAGCTTGATCAGGATGGGAGCCACACCCGCGGGACCACCCTCTTGCCTCCAGCCGGACGCTCACGTCGTCAATGGGCCTGACTTCTGTTGGAGCCCCTGGATGCGAAGTGCCGCCTGCTCCTGGCTACGGCGCAGGCATCCAGGCCAGACCCAAGTTCCTGCTGCTGCCCGAGTTTACGTCCTGGATATCGCTGCCGTCGGCCAGATTGGCGCCCCGGAGCACTCCACCCAGCCAATCCACCCAATACAGCCGCCCGGCCGTGGCATCGATGGCAATCCCGTGCACTGTGGTCTGGTTGGTCACCAGGGTGGTGGCGTTGGAGCCGTCCAGATCGGAGACATAGATACTGTTGCCGCGGGTCGAGTAGTACACCTTCCCGCCGCTCGGGTCGACCGCCAGGCCCACCCCCAGGCCGCCCAGGCCTGAAGCGAGGGTCTCCAGGTTGGTACCATCGAGATTGAATCGCACGAGACTGGTGTTGTTATAGGTAATTACATACATCTTTTCATTCGGGATATCGAACGCGATGGCAGACGGGCTATTGATGCCCCCGACGACCTGCGTTGGATTGCTGCCGTCTAGCTCGGCGCGCATGATCCGTTCTCCGTTGAAATCGGACCAGTACAGCCTGCGGTTCGTCGAATCGACTGCCAGCGCGCTGGGGTAGCCTCCGTCCGCCACGACATCGACCGGATTCGCCCCATCACTGGCCGCTCGGACGATGGCGCTGTCGCGCGTGTAGAAGATGGTACGGGTGACCGGGTCGGTGGCGACGAAACCGGCCCCGCTGATGCCAGTCTTGAGCTCAATGGCATTCGTGCCGTTCACGTCAACCCTCCACAGCGAGCCGGCGGTCGTGATCCAGTAGAGACTCGCAAGACCGGTGACGTCGACCGTGAAGGTGGTGGAGGTGGTAGCGGCGCCGTCACTCACGGAGAGGGTGATGGTGGTGGAGCCGCTGGCGCTGGCGACAGGGACGACGTTGAGGATGCGGCTGGAGCCGGAGCCGCCAAGGATGAGATGGCTGGGGTCATTGGGCACCAGGTCTGTATTGGAGGACGTGGCGGTGACCGTGAGGCTGTCGGCGGCGGTCTCCACGTCGCCCACGGTGAAGGCCAGGTCGCCGGTCGAGCTGCCAGCAGTGATGCTCTGGTTGGCCACGGGGGAAATGGTAGGGAGGTCATTCACCGCGGTGACGTCGACCGTGAAGGTGGTGGAGGCGGTGGCGGAGCCGTCGCTCACCGAGAGGGTGACGGTGGTGGTACCGCTGGCGTTGGCGACGGGAAACACCTTGAGGGTGCGACTGGTGCTGGAGCCTCCGAAGACCAGGTTTGTGGGGGCGTCGGGCACCAGGGCGGTGTTGGAGGACGTCGCGGTGACCGTGAGGCCGTCGGCGGTGGTCTCCACGTCACCCAGGGCGAAGGCCAGGTCACCAGTCGAGCTGTCCTCGGCGATGGTCTGGTTGGCCAACGAGGATAGCGTGGGCGTGTCGTTCACTGGGGTGATGGTGATGGTCACCGTGCCCTGGGCGCTTTGGCCCTGGCGGTTGGTGGCACGAAAGATGAGCGCATCTTCGCCATTGTAATCGGCGCCGGGGGTGAAGGTGACGGAGCCACTGGCGCTGATATCACTCAATGTGCCGTGGTCCGGTGCGTCGACGATGGTGAAAGTGAGTGCCTCGTTGCCGGTAGCCGGCAGGCGCAGATTGAGGGGCGTGTCTTCCACCGTCTCAAGCGTGATGTTGCGGGTCACCGGCGGGATGTTGGGCGGCTCGTTGTCGCGACAAGCGGCGAGGGTGCTGGCGGCCAGTCCAAGCACCAATCCAGCGCGCAATGCGGCGACTGGCGCTGCGAGCCATCTCGAAAGCAAATATGACATGACGTTTCCTCGTGGGGGTGCCCGATATGGGCAGCGTAAACGCGGAGCGCCGGGTTCTCCGCTGACGCTGGCCGCGCTGTCAATCCTCATTTGTCGACTTGTTCGCGCTCATATTAGTGCGAATAGTGGACCCCAAACCGCAGCACCTGTGCCTATCCAAATCCGGTCGCTGCGTCATGGGTGCGTCAAGGCCACATTCGGCAGTGCGTCAAGGCGAGTGAGCGAGACGCGCACGGTGCCGAGTGAAGTTGCCCCGGTTTCGTGGAGTCCCCCCCGCTGTGCGAAAAGGGTTCCACGATGCCGAAGTCACGCCCCCCATACCCGCCGGAGTTCCGTGAGCGGGTCGTCGAGCTGCTGAAGGCCGGCCGGTCCGGCAAGAGTCTCGCAAGAGAATTCGGTTGCACCGAGCAGAGCATCCGCAACTGGAAGAAGCAGTTGGAGGAGAGCTGCAGTGGCGCCCCCAGCAGCAACGGCGAGAGCAGGCCAGCACCCAGGGCGAGCAGTGCCGCCTCGGAGGAGCGAGCCGAACTCGAGCGGCTGCGGCGCGAGGTGCGGGTGCTGCGCGAGGAGCGCGACATCCTAAAAAAGCTGCGGCCTGGTTCGCGCAGGAGTCCGTGGCGACGCCCAGGCGGCGTACCGACTCGTGAAGGCAAACCAGGCCGTCCACTGCATCACGACGCTCTGCCGTGTCTTGGAGGTGTCCGAGAGCGGCTACCACGCGTGGCGGACGCGCCTGCCCTCGAAGCGCGCGGTCGCTGACGCGGGCCTCAGCGAGCGCATTCGCGCCATCCACGCGATGAGCGACGGCACCTACGGCGTGCCGCGCATCCACGCCGAGCTCGCGGCGGAGGGCGTGCACATCGGCCGTAAGCGTGTCGCCCGTCTCATGCGGGCAGCTCGCCTCGAAGGCGTCAGTCGCCGCAGGTGGTGTGTCACAACGACGCGCGACGAGCGCGTACGCCCTGCTCCCGACCTGGTCGACCGCAAATTCGTGGCCCCTGGACCCGACCAGCTCTGGGTTGCTGACATCACGTACATCCCGACGCACGCCGGCTTCCTCTACCTCGCCGTTGTGCTCGACGCCTGGAGCCGCAAAGTCGTCGGCTGGGCAATGGCTGGCCACCTCAAAACGCAGCTCGTCGTGCAGGCACTCGACATGGCTGTGGAGCAGCGTCAGCCCCAGAGCGTCGTGCACCACAGCGACCAAGGGACGCAGTACACCTCGATTGGCTTCGGGCTTCGGTGCAAGGAAGCCGGCGTGCGGCCCTCCATGGGCAGCGTTGGCGACGCGTACGACAACGCGATGTGTGAGAGCTTCTTCGCCACACTCGAGTGCGAACTGCTCGCACGCCGCCGTTTCACGTCTCACGCCGAGGCGCGGATGGCCGTCTTCCGCTTCATCGAAGGCTGGTATAACCCGCTCAGGCGCCACTCCGCGCTCGACTACGAGTCACCCGCTGGTTACGAGAAGAAGCACCGCGCTGCCGCTTGAGGGCGAAAGCGCGAAACGCTCTGAGGAACCGGGGCAACTTCACGAATGTCTCTACCCTGGTGGCTTACGGCGAGGACGAGGACAGGCACCGACACCTGCTGGACATCCACTGGGGCAGCGAGTCGGTGGAGTTCCTGTCTGGGACTGCTGCACCTGCTGCTCAAGCGGGACTGACGGGCATCCGACTCGTCATCGCCGATGAGCACGCGGGGCTGGCCGCTGTGGCACGACGGATGTTAATCAGAAGCTCAGTTGCTGCGCTTCACGGCGCACCTCACCGGAACGCCCTCGCCAAAGCCCCCTGGCGGCTGCGGGGCCGGCTCGGTACGGAGACGTCAGCCCCCCTTCGGACTCCCAGCCTCCAGGAGGCTCAAAAGCACCAGGAGGCGTTCCAAACCGGCCTGGGCCGCCAGGTGTCGAGGCCATGGAGTGTCTGCGTGAGGGCTTCGCCGCCGTCACTTACTTCTTTGCCTTCCCCAGCCCCCCTGGAAGCGCCTTCACAAATCCATGGCCTGGAGCAACTCCACGGCGAGGTGAAGCGTCGCATCCGCGCTGTCGGCGCCGTACCGGACCGCGCCAGTGCGCTGCGCCTCATCACCGCCATCGTCATTGAAGTCACCAGCGTCTGGAATGATCGCCGCTACCGCGACATGTCCCTGATGAGCTCAGCCCCAGATACCACTGCTGCTGGATACCTCCGCAGTGCCTTCCTCCCTGGGCCCCTCCGAACCAACTACACAGGATTCGGAATTGCCCCGGCCTCTATCCGAGTGACGCAGCGCCGGCGCAGGGCGCCCCAACAGCGCCATGTTCTGGGCGACTCCCAAACGCGTGATGCCCCACCTTCGTGCTGGCTGGAATCTGGAGGTGTGCGCCGAAGGCACTGGAGCACGGTGCACGTCGTGTCATGCCCCCACAGCCAGGTTCACGGGAGGAGGAGCTTGTCGCCCCCCTCGGCTTCGAGTTGCAGTACGCGCGCAAGAGCCGGCGACGCCTCATCCGGTCTCCTGGGTACTGGCTGGTTCGCTCACCCACTCCCCGAAAGGATTGAGCAGTTCGGCCAGCTTCTTCTCGTACCCGGCCACATCGACAAATGGCTGGAGGGACTTGACGTGCGAGTAGCTGTTGAACTTCTGGAGTAGCGCATTCGCGGTGGAGAGAGAGTCGTTGTCCACGCCCGACAGCAGCATCAGGCTGGGATACAACTTCTGGAAGCGTGTCGTGTTCCAGGTGATGGCTTTGTCCAGCGAGTCGTTCCACGCATTGTAGTCGGCACTCGTCCCCGCCTTTCCTCCAATCTGGAGGATGACCGTGCTCCCCTGTGCCTACCCCAAATTCGGTCGCTGCGTCATGAGCGCGTCGAGGATCCGGGGGCCCAGCCTGAGGACATGTATACGGATGACGAGACGAACCCGGAAGACATGTACCCGGACGACGAGGAGGAGCCCAAGCCGCGCGGCCGTTGAGGTATAGCTGCCGCATGACGTCCTCTCCTCCCCCGGGCGCGGTCGCATTCGTGAACCGCTGGCGCGAGCTGTTCGATGCCTGTGACTGGTCCGGCCTGCGGGCGCACGAGCATCCCGACTTTCCCGAGGCCGGCCCTCCCCGCCAGAACGACAGCTTCATCCGGGGACTCGGCAAGAGCGGCTTTCAAGTCACGAGCGCGACGCTGAAGCCCTTCGTGCAGCCCCGGTGGTCCATCTTCCGCACGCAGCGCCTGCACCCGCAACCGACGTATTGGTGTGACCTGGTGTTGAAGAACGCGAAGGGCCACGAGACCGAGGCCTTCATCGCCCTGGCTCCGTGGGAGGGCACCGAGGGTGCCTTCCGCGCCTCGTATTATGTCGAGATTCCCCCGAAGAAGAAGGTCGCCCCGTTGGACTTGGGCAAGGAGCGCCAGCGCGTCGCGAAGTTCCTCGCCAAGGCAGTAAAGGACTTCGCCCGGGTCCAGGACGCACGGCCGCTCCAGCGACTGGAACTCCAGTACTCCACCGACAACGGGACGCTGAACGTGAGCTTCGACCTCGACCCGGCGGCCGAGCCGGGACGTGGCGACGCGATGACCCATTTCGGCTTCGCGGAGCTCCTCGTCCCGCGCTGGGCCGACGTGAAGGAGCACAGGCCGTCCCTGGTGGGCCTCGATGGCGCGAAACTCGCGGCCCGCGAGGATGGGACCTGGGGCACGCCCGAGGCGCACGCGCAACTCGAGGAGCACTTGGGGAAGATGCTCGTCGCGACGCTGCTCGAGATGCGGGACAGCGGCCAGTTCGAGGCCCTGCGCGCCTCGGCCACCGCGGAGCTGGGTGTCGAGGAGCACGAAGGCCACTTCGGCTGGCCCGACTACGAGGAGCGCAGGCGCGAGAACAGGATTGCGTCGTCCCCGTAGCGCCGCGCGTGGAGGCACGGCTCGGAGGCCCCCGCCCTCTGGGCGATGAAGGGGGACTCCACGCCGCCGGTCCGTGGCCCGAGTTCGCTGGGCCACGCAACATGCAGCCGCGAGTTGGGGCAGCGGCAACCTGGCGCGGCCGGCTCGACACCGCCCGGGGAGGCCGTGGACGCTGGCCGGACCGGCCGCGATGGGCCACGGGGCCACCTGGACGTGGTTAACAGCTTTGTTAACCATCAAGGGCATCCGATTCTGACAATCCCGGGCTTTCGATGTCACACCTTCCAGGGTTGCGTCGTTTCCCTCTTTCAGAATGACGAATCGGGCGACCTGTTAACCGAGAGAGCGAAGCGCGGTTAGCCTTTACTGGGTACTCACGATTTCGTTGCGCGGCACAGACTCTCAGAGACGGCTCTCAGACTGTCTCGGCCGCGCTTCTCGACCGGCACAGCGCTACCCCCGCCGCGCTGCTCTTCTCCACACGGGGCCAGTGCCCTCGAATTGGATTCCGGACCGAGAAGACAGTCCGAGGACACGCCCGCGCTGACAGCCAACATGAGGAGCGAGTGCACTGCTCATCGCATCTTGAGCACCACTCGGAAGCGGGCGTGGTTGCTCATCATTCGCTCGAAGGCCTCGCCAGCGCGCTCCAGGGGAAACACCTCATTCTGGGAGCGCACACCCGTGAGCGCGCTGAAGTCCATGGTGTCCTGCGAGTCCTGGGGAATGCCGCTGGGCCAGCCCTGGACGCGCTGGCGCTTCATGATGAGTTGCTGGCTGGTGACGGGAATAGGCTCCGCGCCCGCGCCCAGTAAGAGCAGGACGCCGTCGCGGCCCAGGCCGCCAATCATGTCCGCCACCAGGCTGTTGCTCGACGCGGTCATCATGATGACGCGCGCGCCGCCCAGGGCCTGGAGCGCCTTGCCCACCTCGCCCTTCTCCGTGTCGATGTATTCATGGGCGCCCAGCTCCGTCGCCAGCTTCCGCTTGTCCGCCCCGCGCGAGATGGCCACGGTGCGGTAGCCCAACTTGCGCGCGAACTGGATGGCCAGGTGCCCCAGGCCGCCAATGCCTTGCACCGCCACCAGGGAGCCCGGCTTCGCGCCCATGTTCCGCAGGGAGTTGAACGTCGTCACGCCCGCGCACAAGAGCGGCGCGGCGTCCTCGGACTTCATACCGTCCGGGACTCGGGCCAGGGCCTCCTGGGGCGCGAGCATGTATTCGGCGTAGCCGCCGTCGTAGCTGATGCCGCAGATCTGCTGGAAGTCACAGGTGACGAAGTCGCCCACGCGGCACGCGGGGCACTGGCCGCAGTGGCCCCCGTGCCAGCCCACGCCCACGTGCTGGCCCGCCTTCCACGCCGTCACCCCGGGCCCCACATTATCGATACGGCCCACCACTTCATGGCCGGGCACCCGCGGGTACTGAACGGGCATCCACCCCTCCTTGGTAATCGCATCGCTGTGGCAGACGCCACACGCGTCCACGGCGATGAGCACCTGTCCGGAGCCAGGCTCGAGGACATCCCGCCCCACGACTTCGAGCGGGCCCTTCGCCTGCTTCACCTGCACCGCCTTCATCTTCCTGGCCATCGCGCCCTCCCCCATGGGTGTGAAGAACGCAGGTGAATATGGGCAGGCCCCGAAGTGAAGACGACAGGCCAGATGGAGTTGAGGCGGCGGCCGTGCGGGCGGCCGCCTCCATGCCGGTGTTGCTCCGTGGCGGGTGAGGGTGGCAGGGACCGGCCACGGCGAATGGGCCGTCGCCCCTCAGACGGCAGAGAGTCGAGCGCTCCCGCGACCTCCGTGCCCTGTGCCTACCCAGAATTCGGTCGCTGCGGCATACGTGCGTCAAAGCCCTATTCGGCAGCGCGTCAATGCGAGTGAGCGACATCCTGGCGCGACTATCGCCAGTCGCCTTGTCAATCACAAATCAAGACATGAGAGACGAGACAAACAGAGAACCTATTGCACATCCCGCCGAGCAATCTCCAAGAAGTTATGAACAAGGGCCGAACGGCTGGATTTTGGGTAAACAAGAGCAAGTCGTGCAACCGGCCGTGCGTCGCTGATATCTCGGTAGCTGACGCCCTCCAGGGCAAGTTGACGCATTGACGCCGGGACGATTGAAACCCCCTGGCCAGTTGCGACGAGCGAAAGGACCGATGCGATTTGCGGTGCGGATTGTCCCACGCGCAGCTCGAAGCCAGCCGCAGCGCAAGCCCTCACTGCGGCGTCAAACAAATCTGGGCCGTTCATTCTCGGCGTGAGGATGAATAGCTCCTCACGCAAGCTTGCGAGGGCCACAGGGCCCGAGGCCGCCATGGGCAACGCGGGGTGTCCAGCCGGAAGCGCAACAACCATCGGCTCATCGGGCCATGAAACTACGTTCATCTCAACCGTGTCGATTCCAGAGGGGCGCATAAACGCGAGTTCGAGACTCCCCTCGTGTAGTGAGGCCCCAAGAGACGCGCTTTTATTCTCATTAAGGGTCAGCTCGACCTCGGGATAACGGTGGCGAAATGCCCGAATTGCTCCTGGAACGACAGGATTAATCGCCGCTGAACTCGTGAAGCCAATGCGGAGCACCCCTGTTTCGCCACGTCCAGCACGTTGTGCCTCCCGGATAGCCACGGCCACCTGCACGGGAAGGGAGCGCACTGCCGCATGAAAGGCCCTGCCCGCCTCGGTCAACTCCGCACCATGCGACATTCGGCGAAAAAGCGGGGTACCCACTTCTTCTTCAAGGTCACGAATCTGCTGGCTGAGCGGCGGCTGACCGATCCCCACGCGAGCGGCCGCTCGCGTGAAGTTTCGCTCCTCTGCGACCGCCAAGAAATATCGGATATGCCTTAATTCCATGGTAGATCCAGAACAGATAGCCCTAGACCCTACAATATATTGGACAGATGACCCGTCAAGAGACACGTTCACCCCAGTGACTGCTCTTCTTCATCAGCGAGTAGAGACAAATCTCCGCCCCCTTTCAGCTCAAGACTTCCCCTGCTACTTGGACGCGGGTTCGCGCTCGAAGTCTCGTCTGCCCCGGCAGTACTCACAGTGCCGCCCGCCTTGACCGCAAGGACGTTGGCAACCATGCGCATTGCCAGCACAGCACTTTCGCCCCTCTGCATCCATCCAGACTGACGCCTATCTCCTCTAGAGGGGAGGTAGCCGCCAACCGCCCCTACAGAACGCCCCAGGCTCTAGAAGTCACTGTTCGCGACTCACACCCAAGAACAACGACTGCAGGACCCAGCGTCTGCAGCAGTGACAGTCTGCTTGGCCGAAGAATTCATTCAAGCACTGGGGAGTGCTTCGAGGCTCTAGCCAGAACAGCCCTTGGCAAACTCGCGAGCCACGTCAACTCGAGAGCCGCAGCGGACGGGACCGCGCGGAACACAGCGCCGCCACGTCCACATCAACAACTGGCACCACTCCAGCCCCTATCACATCCAAAACACAGAGCCATCCAAGCATATCAACCACCAAGAAAACACCATGCAGAAACCCCACACCAACCATCACCACGGGCTCCTTCAAATCCACATTGCCGTATTACTCGCGGGCGGCGCGGGCCTCTTTGCCAAACTCCTCACAATCAGTCCCATGGCACTCGTCTCAGGCCGCACAACATTCGGATGCCTGGCGCTCCTGATTGCTGCCATACTGACCCAAACAAACCTCCGCCTACATGGATTCAAGGACCTGGGAGCCCTAGCCCTTTCAGGTGCAATCCTAGCCGCCCACTGGTTTACATTTTTTCTCTCAATCCAAGTATCCACCGTAGCCATCGGCCTACTGGCGTTCTCAACATTCCCTCTATTCACCACCATCCTCGAACCCATCATCTTCAGCGAACGTCTACACCGTCGCGACGTCGTCACGGCAACTACCGTGACAGTGGGCTTGGTGCTCGTGACGCCGAGCTTCGATTTCAGCAACCATCTGACTCAGGGACTGCTGTGGGGAATTCTCTCCGCATTCACCTTTGCCGTACTGTCGCTCCTAAGTCGCTCCTATACCCATAAATACTCCACCATCAGCATCTCTCTCTATCAGCAGGGCTTTGCCGCACTATGCTCGCTGCCCCTCGCCCTGCAGTGGGAAGGTACGCTTACAGGTCGCGACCTGATACTGCTCTCCATCCTGGGAGTGGTGTTTACCGCGCTAGGACAAGGCCTTGTGGTGGCAAGCCTACGACATCTACGAGCAAGGACGACTAGCGTGGTGTTCAGCCTGGAGTCGGTCTACGGAATCTTGCTCGCGTGGCTCATACTCAGAGAAGTGCCTAGCACACGGACGCTACTAGGCGGTGCTCTCATTTGCGGCGCCGTCGTGTGGGCCTCACTCAACCAAGGCAAACCCAATGCGCACGCCTAATTGGTGATTCCGAGTGGTCTGCTCCCCAATTTTCGGACCAGTTGAAGCGTGAGAGAGTCCTCGCGGCCAGGAGGTAGGTCGGTCGTGAGGAAGAGCAGGTTTACCGAGGAGCAGATGGTCCGCATCCTGAGGGAGGCGGAGGCGCCAGGGGCCAGCGTGGTGGAGGTGGCCCGGAAGCACGGCGTCGCCGAGCAGACGCTCTACCGGTGGCGGCAGAAGTTCGGCGGCATGGAGGCAGGCGACGCGACGCGGCTCAAGGAGTTGGAGAAGGAGAACGCGCGGCTGAAGAAATCGTCGCTCCTGCTTCTGCTCGGTGGAGAGATGGCGAGGCTGCCATGCCATGAGAAGTCCTGCTCACGAACTCAACAGCCTCGCCCTTAACGTCACTCCCTGAAGCTCATTAGGAGTTGGACAGACTGTGCCATCAACCAGGCATACGTCGGAGGATGGTCCATGAGAGACTGCTCATCGCGCCTTCATCATCGTGAAGGAGTCGATGAACGACGCACCAGCACATACGCTGCCGGCAGCCCCACCAGCACCAGGACGGTGGAGAGGGACAATCCTCCCAGCACGGTGATGGCCAGCGGGCGTTGCAACTCGCCCCCTTCACCCAACCCGAGTGCGAGTGGAACAAGCCCCAGCAACGTCGCCAGCGTCGTCATGAGAATGGGACGCAGGCGCACGGCGGTGGCGCTCATGATGGCCTCGCGAGTGGGCAGTCCCTCGGCGCGGCCCTCCTCCGCCCGGTCGAGCAGGAGGATGCCGTTCTTCACCACGAGCCCCACGAGCAGGATGCATCCCATCAACGAGGAGATGTTGAGCGGCGTGCCCGTGAGCCGCAGGCACGCGACGCCCGCGGAGAGGGCCATGGGGACCGCGCCCAGGATGAGCAGCGGGAGCACGACGCCACGGAAGTGGAAGGTCAGCACCAGGAAGACGCCCAGCGTCGCCAGCAACAAGACGAGCACCATGGCTCGGAAGGACTCGCGCTGACTCTCGCGCTGGCCCCCCAGCCGCACCTCCACGCCCACGGGCGGCGTCAATGTCGCGAGCCGCGCCTGGACATCCGCGGTGACACCGCCCAGGTCTCGAGATGCCAGGCGCCCTGTCACGGCCACCAATGGACGCAAGTTGTCGGACAACAGCTCCGCCGGCTCACACCGCTGATGCAGTCGCACCACCTGCATCAATGGAACAACCAGCCCTGAAGCGGTCCGCAACCGCAGATGCTGGAGCACCTGGGGGTCCAGGCGGTCGGCGTCGTGCAGCCGCACGCGCACGTCCACCTGCCGCCCCTCGCGTGGGATGGCTCCCACGACTTCCCCCAGCAACGCGGTGCGGACCTGTGTCGCCACGTCCCGCGCCGTGAAGCCCAAGCGGCCCGCTTGGACGAGGTCCACTTCCAGGTGGGCCTCGGGCGTGCATCCCGCGACACCGTCGAACAGGTCCGTGAGGCCGCGGATGCCTTGGAGCCGCTCGGCCACGCGCGGCCCGAAGTCCCGCAGCACCTGGACATCCTGTCCCAGCAGCATCACCTCGACGGGGTCCGGCGCGCCCTCCAGGTCGGAGAGCACGTCCTGCAGCAGCTCGACGAACTCCAGGCGGACACCCGGGAGGGCGGATTCCGCACGAAGGCGCGTCTCTTCGATGATGTCCGGCCCAGGGCGCTTCCGATGGGGAGCCAGCGACACGGTCAAGTCACCGCGTGACGATTCCGTGGCCGCCGGAGGCCCCAGCTCCGCGCCCAGACGCCGGCTGGTGCCCACGACTTCGGGAATCGCGGCCACCACTTCTTCCAGCGTCCGACCCAGCCGGTCTGCCTCCGCGACCGAGGTACCCGTCGGCGTGAAGTAGTCCACGACGAAAGCGCCCTCATCCAGCTCCGGGAGGAAGCCGGTCCCCACGCCCCGGCCCACCATCGCCAGCAGCAGGGTGATGAGCCCCACCCCGGCGACGAGCAGCCCCGGACGCTGGCTCCACTGCTCGCGCAGGCGCTTCGGGACGGAGGGCGCCGGCGCGTGCGAGGCGCCTCGCGCGACGAGCAACCAGCCGCACAGCAGCGGGGTCAACGTGACGGCCAGCAACAGGGAGAACAGCACCGCGGCGCATAGCGTGAACGCGAGCGCGGAGAAGAACTGGCCGGACACGCCGGGCAACAACGACAGCGGCGCGAAGACGACGACCGTGGTGAGCGTGGAGTTGGTGACGGGCCAGGCGATTTCGCGCAGCGCCTCCGCGGTCGCCGTCCACCGCTCCGTCCCCGCCGACACCCGGCGGTACACCGCTTCCACCACGACCACGGCGTCGTCCACCACCAACCCGATGGCGACCGCCAGTCCGCCCAGCGACATGAGGTTCAGCGTCCCCCCCACGAGCCAGAGCGCGCCGATGGTCATCGCCAGGGTGGCGGGGAGCACCACGGCCGTGGCCGCCATGGCCCGCCAGGAGCGCAGGAAGAGCCCGACCACCGTGAGCGTGAGCAGCCCCCCCAGGATGACCTCGTCACGCACGTGGGACACGGACCGGGCGATGAACCCCGCTTGGTCATAGGAGAGCGCGACATCGATGCCCGGGGGCAACCGGGTCCTCACCTCCTCCACCCGCGCGTGAATCTCCCGCGCCAGGGTGACGGCATCCGCGCGCGGACTGCGGCCCACGTTGACGAGCACCGCGGGTTGGCCGTTCGCATAGGTCCGTGTGAGCCGGTCCGCATGCCCCTCCTCGACTCGCGCGACATCTCCCAGGCGCACCGGCGCCTCGGGCGTGCCCCCCACCACGAGCGTCGACAGCAGGTCCGGGGACTCCACCGGTCCCTCCAGCACCACCAACGCCTGCTGGTAACGGACGTCCACCCGGCCCACCGGTTCGAGCATGAGCGCGCTGCCGACGCTGGTCGACAGCGCGGGCAGATCCATCTTCTCCTGCTCCAGTTGCCGCGCGTCGACGGCGATGGTCAGCTCGCGCACGTCGCCCCCGAGCACGTCCACACGTCCCACGCCCGCGAGGCCCGCCAGTCCAGGGCTCAGCGTCCGCAGGGCGAAGTCGCGCAGCCGGGCCGGGTCCGCTGTTCCCGTGACGGCAAGGGTCTGGATGGGGAAGGAGGATGGCGTCAGCCGCTCGGCGGCAAGCGTCACGTCGGGCGGCAGCGAGGCCCGCACCTCCGCGAGCCGGGCGTTGACGAGCCCCAAGGCCCGGTCCATGTCCGTGCGCGAGTCGAACCAGAGGGAGGTCTCAGAAGCCGCGCGGATGGCCCGGGAACGAACCCGCCGCACGCCAAGGACCGTGGACAGTCCCTCCTCCACCGGGCGCGTCACGGAGAGCTGCATCGTCTGCGCGCTGGCTCCGTTCAACGTCGCCGCGACGACGATGCGAGGGAAGGACACCTCCGGGTAGAGCCCGCCAGGGAGCCGGGTTGCGCCGAGCGCGCCCGCGAGCGTCAGGGCCGACAGCAACACCACCACTCCAGGCGCGTTGCGGCGAAGCAGCGCCAGCCACGTCACCGGACGACCTCCACGCCAGCATCATCCGGCAGGGAATAGCCTCCCTCCACGACTACGGATTCCCCCACCGTGAGCGGTCCCGCGATGATGGCCCGTCCTTCGTCCTCGGACGCCACGCGGACGGGCACCGTGTGGACCCGCCCTTCCTCGACCCGGGCGACGCCAACACCGCCATCCCCAAGGGGAAGCAGCGCGGAGGACGGCACACTCAGCGCCGGGCCCAGGTCCTCCAGGACGATGTGGGCTCGCGCGGCCGCGCCCAGGCGCAGGTCCCCGCTCGGGTTGGCGAAACGCAGACGGACCAGCACATTGCCACTCTGCGAGTCGACGGAGGGCGCCACCGCGGCGACCTCACCTTCACGAACTCCGGCAAGCCCGTCGACGAAGAGACGTGCGCGTTGGCCGGGCGCGACCGACGCGGCTTGCGACTGGGTGACGAACACGCGCAACTCCAGCGGGTCCGTCGCCGAAATCTGGACCACGGCGGGCGTCGAGCCATCCACCATCTCGCCCTGTCTCACCCATACCGTCGTCACGACCCCGTCGAAGGGAGCCTGGAGCGACGTGCGCCCCACGCCGCGCCGGGCCAACTCCAAGGCACTCCGGGCGCGCACCTCGGCGGCACGTGCGGCGGCCTCCGCGCTCTGGTCCTGCTCCGCGTCCTGACGGGCCGCGACCCCACGCTCGACCAGGAAAAGGGTACGCGAACGCTTCTCCTGCGCGGCCTCGAGCGCCGAAGTGGCTTCGCGCAGCGCGGCCTCCGCCTGCTGGAGTTCGGCGATGGCGGGCCCCGTGTCCACCTGGGCGAGGACATCCCCCGCCCGCACCCGGTCACCCTCCGACACACGCAGCAACGACAACCGGCCGGGCACCGGGGGCGCAAGCCGGACTTCACGCCCTGGCGGAGCGGACAGTACACCCGTGCCCCAGAGACCACGCACGTCCTGCCCCAAGGCCACGGGAGCAACGCGGACACGCGGCAACGGCGGAGGGCGCTCCTCCGAGGGCGGCCGCCGGCAGCCCGTTCCGAACGCAAGGAGGCAGGCGAGTAGCGCGAATCTAAGGCGCATCGAGCGGAAACCCGACAGCGAGTTCGAGGTCAGCAAAGGCGGACTGGGCGGCGAAGGTGGCCTCGATGGCCTGGGTCCGCATGTCCGTTGCCGCCTGGAGCGCCACATTGAGCGCCACCCGGGGGCTTCGGCCCGCCAGATACGCCTCCAAGGCCATGCGCTCCGTCTTCTCCACGGCGGGCAGAATCTCCTCCGCGTAGCGCGCCATGCCCGCGAGTGCGGCGGCCAACCGCGCGTGGGTGGAAACAAGCTCCGTCCGCCGGGAGCGCTGGTCCTCGTTCTGACGAGCACGCGCGGACTCCAGGGCGGCCGCGGCGCGAGCCGTTTCGCCCCGGCCCAGTCCGGGGAGGGAAAGGTCCAGGTCGAGCGCACCGCGAAGGAAGGCATTCCGCCCTCGCGGGCCATCCGCCTCCACGGAGACTCCCACCGTCGGGACGGGCCAACGTTCACGCCGTGCCGCCCGCAGCGTCGCTTCGGCCGCCGCCACCTCTGCCTGGCGCGCCTCGCCGGCAGGAGACACCGCACCGAGAGCGAGCACCGAGTCCAGTTCCACCAAGGGCGGCGGCCGCGCATCCACGGGCGCCAGCACCACGCTGGGCTCCCTGCCCAACAACAAGGCCAGTGCCGCCGACGCGGCGACCAGGTCTCCCCGCAGGGTCAACAGTTGGACTTCCGCGGCGCCACGCGCGATGCGGGCCTGGATGAGATCCAACTCTGGAGCCGCCCCGCTTTCGAAGAGCAACGCGGCGGCGGACTCCGACTCACGCGCGAGCGAAAGCGCCCGGGCGGACGCCTCCACGAGCTGGTGGGCGCGCAGGAGCGAGAAGTAGTGACGCCGGGTATCCGCCCGGACCGCGGCCTCACTCGCGCGGCGGTCGTCCGTGACGCTTCGCGTCGTCAACTCCGCGGCGAGAATGCGTGCCGCACGCGCCCCTGGAGGCGGAAGCTTCTGCGTCAAGCCCACCGCCCATCGCGGGTCATTGCCGCCGCCCCACAGCGACAGGGTCAACGGAGCGAAGGTCCGCGCAAGGGCCTCGTCCCCCTGGGCAACAGCCTCCTGCGCACGGGCCTGAGCAAGCGCGGGGGCCCGTCCTCGGGCCGCGAGGAACGCTTCGCGCAGCGTGAGCGGCTCCCCCAAAGGGGCGAGGCCACAGACCAGCAGCACGGTAGCGACGGTGGGAGACATTCCTCTCTCTGGCGAGACGAACGCCAGAGAATATGGCACCCTCATTCACCGCCATCCCCCACATGCACGTACTATCCAGCAGCATGTGATGCACTGCCCTGAAGTGTGGGAGGGAGTGTCTGGTCGGTGATGCTGACGCAACTCCGGCGGGGTGTTCGCGATAATCCCCACGAGTTCGTCCATTTCAATTTCGAGAGGCCCACCATGGGTTTCGATATCCGCAAGACCCTCAACTCTGCCCGCGCCAACGTCCAGAAGGTAGCCAAGGACGTCCAGAAGACCGTCGAGGACAACAAGGGGCTCATCAAGGGCGCCACGGCGGTTGCCACCCAGAGCGCGAAGGCCTTCGGGTACGGCAAGGATGCCTTCCAGCAGATCAAGAACATCAAGAACGGCGCCGAAGGACTGCTGACCGGCAACAACCGGGCGTTCGTCAGCAACCCCACCTACGCTGCGGGCGAGTTCAAGGGCCTGACCAAGTTGGGCGCCGGAATGAAGGCCGCCGCGCGCTACGCGGGCATCCCTGGCGCGGTGATGTCGGGCGCCACGGCCGTCAAGGACATCCGCCAGGCCATCCGCACCGGTAGCAAGGACGACATCATCACCGCCACGCGCTCGACGC
This sequence comes from Myxococcus sp. NMCA1, assembly GCF_026810205.1. Taxonomy (NCBI): domain Bacteria; kingdom Pseudomonadati; phylum Myxococcota; class Myxococcia; order Myxococcales; family Myxococcaceae; genus Myxococcus; species Myxococcus sp. NMCA1. The sequence goes on from NZ_CP113950.1 coordinate 7,853,584, forward strand.
TCGACGCGACCAAGGCGGGCCTGTCCGCCGCGACGGGCGGCATCGTCGGCGGCAAGGTGATGGGCGGCGTGCTCGGCGGCACCGTCTTCAAGGAGAAGCTGGAGGCCGGCAAGAAGGCCGTCGACGCCTTCAAGAAGACGCTCCCCAACGCCAGCGACGACGTGCTCAAGGCCGTCAAGTCCGCCGCCACCAAGGGCATCTTCGAGAGCGGCACCGCGAAGGGCGTGGGCCAGGCCGTCAAGTCCGCTGCAGCCGAGACGGCGAAGGCAACCAGCACCCTGGCCCAGGGCCTGACTGGCAGCGGCACGCGCCAGGCCGCCAAGGCCGCGCTGAAGACGGCGGGCAAGGAGGCCGGTGAGGCCGCCCTCAAGCAGGGCGCGAAGGCCGCCGCCGGCACCGCCGCCAAGGCGCTGGGCCGGTTCGCCCCGGGCGTCAACGTGGCCATCGCCGCGGTCGACGTGGCCAACGCTGGCGCGACGCTGATGGACAAGAACGCGAGCACGGGCAAGAAGGTGACGTCCGTCATCACCGCGGTGGGCTCGGTCGCCGCGGCCACCAACATCCCGATTGTCAGCCAGGTGGGCGCCGCGGTCTCCACGGTGTCCAGCATCGTGGGCGCCTTCTTCTAGAGCAGCGCCCCACCCTTCGGGGTTTGTCAGAGCGGCTCGGCTGGACTATGCCCTGGTCCATGCCGAGCCGTCGCTTTTCCCCCCATTGGCGCGGGCGCTGGCAAGCCTATCTCCCGGGAGCATTCGTGAGCCGCAAGCAAGGGACGCAAGGACCAGGTCATGGAGTCGAGCGCCTCCTGAAGATGAGCCCGGTGGCGAGCCTCGTCTCCGGCAAGGCCCTTGAGCTCCCCACCGTGCAGGCGCCCTCCCTGGAGGGAATCTCGGTGCGGGTCCCCACCCCGGACGACCTGACCGAGGAGGACCTGCTACGCGCCTTCCACGAGAAGCGCCGCGCCCTGGCGACCTCGCGCGAGCGTCAACCCGGCGAGTCGCTGGAGCTGGGCGACGAGGTGCGGCTCAACATCGTGGGCTACTCCGACGGTAAGCTCATCCCCTTCTCCGCGCGCTTCGGCATGACGACGGAGCTGGCCCCCATCGAAGCCCTGCCTGGATTCAGCGAGGCCGTGGCCGAGGGTGCCAAGGTGGGCCAGTCCCTGCAGATTGCCCTGGAGCTGCCGGACACGTACCCCGTGGAGGCGCTCCAGGGGAAGCCCGCGCGCTTCCTGGTGGACGTCCTCGCCGCCCACGAGGTGACGCTGCCCCCGGAGAGCGCCCCCGCGTTCCTTGAGAAGCTCGGGCTGGGCGGCACGCTGGGCGAGGTGATGACCCACCTGCGCGACGAGTTGGAGGACGCGGCGGCGTCACAGCTCTGGGTCCAGGCGCGGGACATGGTGCTGGACGAGTTGGCCCGGCGTGCTCCGGTGGAGCTGCCTCGCGCGCTGGTGGACGAAGAGCTGCGCCGCCGCTGGGTCCAGGCCGAGGGCCAGGGCATGCTCGAGCACCAGTTCGACGTCGACGAGCAGAGAGAAGCGCTCGAGGGCTGGCTCACGGACCCCACCACGCGCGCGGACGCCGAGCGCCGGCTGCACATCGGTATCGTGCTGAAGGCCGTCACCGAGGAGCACAAGCTTCAGCTCACCCCGGAGAAGCTCGAGCAGTTGGTGCGCGACCAGGTGGAGCCCTTCGGGCTCACCGCTGCGGATGCGCATGCCGCCCTGCGCGAGTCGCCCGAGACGACGAAGCGACTCACCGAGATGGGCTGGTACCTGCTCGCAGTGGAGCACGTCATGAACAAGGCGAAAGTCACCTTCGAGGGCTCCGAACAGGAGGGCTGAGGGCGCCCTCGCGAGGAGCGCGAGCTCAGCCCTCGCTGAACCACAGACCCGCGCCACCCGCGAGGCCCATGCCCAGGAACAGCGCGGCAAGCCCCCACGTCTGGGCGCGCGACCACCGGAGTGACTCACCATACCGGTAGCCGCACACCAGGATGAGCAGGGCGAACCCCAGGCAGATCGACGCGGGCCCCAGCGCGACCAGCACCTTGCGCGGCGTCCCGCTCACGTCGAGGACAGCCAGCAGCAACAGCGGCCAGAAGCCGATGACGAGCAGGCCGAGCACGAGCCCTAGCCCCCAGCGCCCTTCGGGAGAGGACAGCTCCATGAAGTCCAGGAAGCGCGTCCACCAGGAGCGGGGCGGCTCTCGATGACGTCGGGGGGCTGAGGGCTGCACGTGGGGCGGCTCCAGGGACGGGGTGCGGTGCACCTGGCAGCCTCTTCTAGTGCAGCCCAGGGCGGTTCGCGGCTACTTTCCTTCCGTCCAGTCGGACACCATCCCTGCCCCTTCCAGGGTGTCCACTGAAGCGGAGAGCAGCCTGGCTCCTCAAGCCTTCTTCACGAACTCCGACTTGAGCCCCATCGCACCGATGCCGTCGATCTTGCAGTCGATGTCGTGGTCACCGTCGACGAGGCGGATGCTCCGGACCTTGGTGCCGACCTTGACCACCGTCGACGAGCCTTTGACCTTCAAGTCCTTGATGACGGTGACGCTGTCGCCGTCCTGGAGCAGGTTGCCGTAGGCGTCGCGCACCTCGCGCTTCTCTTCCCCCGACTCTGCGGCAGCGGCTGTCGACCACTCATGCGCGCACTCCGGGCAGACGTAGAGGCTGCCGTCTTCGTACGTGTAGGCGGAGTTGCACTTCGGGCAGGAGGGCAGGGCGCTCATATCGATTCCAGAGAAGGGAAGCGCGGATGCATATACACGAGCGCGAGCCGAAGGGCTCCCGTTCCATCAACAGCCCTCCTGATGGAACGGAAGACCTGCGTTGGCACACGGAAAACAGCCGGGCGATGCAGCCCATCGCCAGTGGGCTTGCCCCGATTTCGTGGGACAGACTCAGACTCGTTACATTTTCCGTGGTGTTGAGTCCCAAGCACGGGCACATCTTCTCCACCCTCGACCGCATCCAGCTCGCGGAGCCCGGGGTGGTGGGCATGTGACTGGCCGCCGCGCGGGTGCCTGGGAATTTCCACGGCACGAGTGAGTCGCCGCGCATCCCGAGCGGGGCGATGGCGCATGTGCCACCGCCCCGCTTCACTGCCTCAAGGCAACGTCAGGACGGCGTCAGTCCTCGCGCCGCCTCCACGCGAGGAGCGAGAGCAACGCCATCGCCAGCGGGAGCGCGGCAGTCGTCCCGGTGGACGAGCAACCGCTGGACTCCTTCGGCGCCGGGGGCGCCGGGCTCACCGTCACCGTGACCCGGTCCTCGGCGGACAGGCCACTCTCCGAGGAGACCTTCACCACGAAGACGAACTCCGTGGCGGCCGAGACCTCGGGCGCGGTGAACTGGACACGCGCCTGCGTCGCATTCTGGAGCGTCACGGCGGGGCCCTCGCTCTGGCTCCACGCGTAGGTCAGCGTCCCCTGCTCAGGGTCCGTGGCCGTGGCCGTCAGCGTGACGGACTTCGCCGAGAAGGTGGACACATCATCCCCCGCGCTCACGGTGGGCGCGAGCGGCACGTGGTGCACCGTCACACTCACCTTCGCGGCCTCGCCACTCAGCTGCCCGTCACTCACCACGAGCTGGAAGACGAGCTCCGCGCTCCCCTTGGCGACCGCGGGCGCGGTGAAGCTCGGGGTCAGCGTATCAGCGCCCGTCAGCGTGACAGGCAGACCGGAGACCTGCGTCCACTGCTGGCTGACCACCGCGTCGCCGTCCGGGTCCTCCGCGCTTCCCTGGAGCGTCACCGTGCTCCCTTCGTCCACCGTCTGCGCGGTGCCCGCGGACGCCACCGGCGCCTTGTTCAACTGGCGCACGAGCACCTGGATCGTGTCCCTGTCCCGCAGACCGCCGTCCAGCACCGTCAGGCGGAAGGTCAGCATGGTATCGGCCAGCACCTCCGGCGCGGTGAAGCTGGGTGTGGCCGTGTCCGCGCCACTCATCGCGGCGAAGGGACCCGCCACCTGCTCCCAGCGGTACGTGAGCGCACCACCCGCCAGGCTGCTGCCGCTGCCCTGCAGCTGCACCACGGACAGCTCATCGACCGCCAGGTCTTCGCCCGCCTGCGCATCCACCTGGCCCGTCGTGCAGACCCCCTGCTCGTCCACCAGCGCCGTGAAGGGCGTGTTCGCCAACCCCGTGAAGGCGATGTCATCGATGAACCAGCCAGAGCCCCCGGCCGCCTCATCCGTGCCAATGCGGAAGCGGATGCGAACCACCTTCTCCGCGAAGGCGGTGCCCAGGTTCACGCTCGACGTCACCATCTGCCTCTGCGTGAACGCGAAGCTCGCACCGCCAAAGGCTCGGCGCCCGGTGAGCGGATTGACGTTCCCTTCGTAGTTCGTGAGCGTGACGTTGTACCCGTTGGAGGTGATGCGGTTTCCGATATCGGTCCACGTCTGGCCGTCATCCTCCGACAGCTCGAGGACACCGCCGTCGAAGTACTCTCCGCTTGACGCCTCGAAGGCGTAGCGGTGGCGGAAGGTGAACGACAAGCCCGCCTTGCCCACATGGAGCGGCGGCGAGACGAGCGCGAAGTCCGCGGCGCGCCCCACATCCTCTCCATGGAAGAAGCGCGCAGTCCCGGCATCCTCGTTCACGGTGAAGGAGACGCCGCCCACCGCGGACGTCATCGTCCAGGGCAGCAGCCGCGCATCCACACTCTCGGTCGTCGAGGCCCCAGGGAGCTCGTCCTGCTCCACCTTGGCGCTCAGCGTCGCCTTCTTGTCACCGGCAGCCACCCCGTTGGCGTCGCGGTAGGCGATGTTGAAGTGGACCGCCGAGCGAGGCGCCGCGCCCCAGAGCCGCACCGGCACCTCCACCGTGGCCGTCTCGTACAGCCCCACGGTGGGGAAGCTCGCCGCCCCACCATTGGCCAGCTGCACGGCCTCGCTGTCCGACGAGACTGAGATGCTCGTCGCCTGGAGCGGGGCGGTGCCCGTGGCGCGCAGCGTGACGCGCAGCACGCCGCTCTCGCCGTTGTCCAGATACCCGTCCGCGTCGCAGGTGTTCTCGCTGCCGTCCTCGGTGAGCTCCGCCGAGACGAACACCACATCCGCGCCCGTGCGGAAGCTCTCCACCACGCCCGCATGGTTCGTGGAGGCCCGGTCCGGCGCCACCGCGCCGATTCCCGCGCCACGCCGAGCGAACGCCTCCGCGAAGATTTGGTAGTCCGCCGGGTCTCCCGCATAGGCCGCCGCGAGCAGCGCGTCGCGAGCCTCCAGGAACGTCGGCGAGGCCGGGGTCAGCGTGTACGCGGTGACGAGGTAGCTCTTCATCCGCCGCTGGGCTTCGTTGAACGAGAGCCGCGAGGAGTCACGCAGCAGCCCGACGTAGCACTCCCACAGCATGGTCGCCCAGACTTCGCCGGAATTGTGGTACTGGGCGTTGCTGCTCCCATCCGCTCCGAAGGCATAGGGCGCGCCGCTGGGAAGACGGACTCCGTTGGAGATGTGCTTGAAGGTCAGCGGGTTCTTGCGGAAGTCCACCGAGTAGGGCACGCGGCGAATCCCGAAGTAGGCGGCGTCCGCGCTCATGTGCCGCGTCGCGAAGTCGCCCACCGGGAAGACGCCCGTCCAGTTCGGATTCGAGGCGACCTGCGCATCCTCCTCGCGCACCGTGAGCAGCAGGGCGTGGAAGTCCGCCCACCCCTCTCCCATGCTGCGCGCCTGGTTGGTGCCCAGGCCCGCTCCGTCATGGACGAGCCGGTTGCTGATGTAGTGCCCCCACTCGTGCGCCACGATGCTCGTGTCGATGGTGCCGTCCAGGTCACCCTCGGGGCGCTGAATCATCGAGAGCTGCACCCCCTCCGTGAGCTTCCCTCGGATGCGGTCCGCGTCCCCCTTCGGAATCAGCACCGCGCCAATGCGCGACGGCGAGAGCCCGCTGTCGATGGCCATCCCCTCGGGCATGTCCATGCCATCGATATTGGCGATGACGACCCCGATGGCCCCAGCGGCCTGGGCCGTGAGTGCCTTCCGATGGAAGCCGCAGGTGCCTCGGTCGAAGAGGGCGATGTTCCCCTCCACCTCCGCGGCGTTGGTGAGCGCCGTGCAGCCATCCGTCGTGGAAGGCCCGTCGGCGTTCTCCGCATCAAACCCTTCGACCACGCGGCCGGACACCGAGAACACGCGGGGGGCGAACTGCGCGGAGACGAACGTATACGGTCCCGCGATGCTCGCGGGCGCCGTCACTTCGACGGAGTTCTGTGCGGTGCCTCCGGGAAAGATGAACATCTGCATCCGCGGGCGGGCACCGTCGGCCGGGGTGGACATGTTGGCGTTGTTCACGCCACCGAAGTCCTGCGCCTCCGCCTTGATGCTGTCACCCCCAAGCCCTCCACGCCCGTAGTTGTCATGCTGGGCGTTGCCCGCCGCTTCGTTGAAGCCCGCGTCGTAGTACGCGTCGTGCAGCCAGTTGTTCACATAGAACAGCTGCGTGACGGAGGACTGGATCTGCTGGGGTGTCTCGTACGGCAGCAAGTTGAAGCTGTGCGGATAGTCGAACGTCGCGGGCCCCGTGATGGCCGCGCGCATGTCCCCCGCGCCGAACCCGTCCGGCGAGGCCAGGTCCGCGTACGCGTCCACGTTGTTGCCCACCGACTCCGTGGCGTCCACGGGCAGCCACGGGTCATTGCGGCTGAAGGGCGCGTTGTCGAGCGTCACCAGGTTGCGCTCGACGAAGAGCGGCACGTCGCCATCCGGCGTCCCCGTCGGGTGCGGGATGTGCGAGTTGCCCGACGGTCCGGCGAACGGAGTGAACGGAGACGTGGCATCCGCCCAGACGCGGTAGCTGTGCGCCGCGTCCGCCGTGAGGTTCTTGCGGAACAGCACCCGGCCGTCCTCCGCGGCGATGACGTACGAGTAGTAGTCCGAGGCAGAGGAGCCCGCGGCGCCCGTGTTCAGCTCCACGTAGTAGGCGGGGAGCAGTCCCTCGGGAAGCTGGAAGAGCACCGGCTTGCTTCGAGCGGGGATGCGCAACCCGACCGGGAGCGGCCGGGCATAGGGGACCAGCTCATGATGCGAGTAGCGGCCCGAGGCCCCGCCCGTGAGCCGCAACAGGCCGGCATCGAGCGACTGCCCCGTCAGGTCCGCGAACGCCGCGGCCACGGCCTGGGGAGCCCCCATCCGGAAGGAGCGCGCGGGGCTCTTGTTGCCCTGCCCCACGTCCGGCGAGAGGTGACCTGAGGCGGCCACCAGCACGTTCTCCTTGTCGAGGAGCAGGTTGACGGTGCCACGGAACACCTCGACCCCCCCCACCTCCTGCCGCAGCGTCACCACCGATGAGCCCAGCGGGCTCCGGCGAACGCTGGCGACCGAAGTCCCCACCTGCGAGAGCGACCGGCCGCCATGGAACGGAGCCAGCGCATCGAGCTGGAGCCGGGCTGCGGTCACCGGAGACATCCGCGCGTAGTCGCTGGCCGCGCGAAGCGACGGGGGAAACGCCGTACCTTGCGCGGGCCGCGAGGCCCAGACGAAGGTCGGCACGCCGAGCCGGTGCTCGCGGTGCAGCACCTGTCCGCCCAGACTCTCACTGTCCTCCAGGAGCGAGCGGGTTCCGGGAGCGGGCGAGCGCTCCAGCAGTGCATCGTAGTTGGGAAGGGAGTCGGCACCAGCCTGCGTGCCCGCGAACGCCAGCGCGACACCGGCGAGGTTCTTGAGGATCGATTTCACGAGATGGACCTCGAAAGAGGGATGGGTGTGCTCGGCACGCGCGCTAGCGAGCCCAGAAGATGCGCCGCACGAAGTAGGCCGGAGGGTTCCCCATGGAGACGGCTTCCGAGCCGTCGGGGTTGGACACCATGATGGTGTTGATCCCCGTCACCGGGTCCCGCTCGGTGTAGGCGACCTTCGTGCCATCGGGAGAGAGTGTGAAGAGGGACTGGAGGAGCTCGCTGCTGCTGCCGAGCATGACGGGCCGCACGATTTCGCGGCCCGTGCCGTCAGGCCGGATGCGCTCCAGCCACGTGTCCGACTTCACGTCCGCGCTCCAGTAGTGGTACAGCAGGTCGCCGTTGGGCAGTTCCATCGGGAACCGCACGATGGAGGCCCTCTCCTGCCCCGGGACGGAGAAGTTGATGATGGAGCGCGCGCTCCCATCCTCCAGCGAGAAGGCCCAGAGCTGGACGCCCGCCATCGCGTACTGCACCGTGTAGAGCGTCTTGCTGTCGCGCGAGAAGGAGGAGAAGACCAGCGGCGAGATGGGGGAGGGCTGCGGCATGTCGTTGATGCCGCTGATGAGGACGCGCCGCTCGTCCGTCCCGTCAGCGCGGATGATGTAGGTGAACTCGACGCCATCACGTCCCGGGTACGGGTCGCGCATGCACGACCTCATGAATGAAATCCACTGCCCATCCGGCGAGAACTCCGGCATGCGCTCTCCGCACAGCAACGAGCTCGCCTGGGTGAGGCGCCGCACCCGGCCGCCATCCGCGTCCGCGATGTAGAGGAGCCCCTGGAAGTAGATGCCCCCGAACTTGTCTCGCCCGTCCACCCAGACCACCGACTTGCGGTCCGGCGAACGAATCACTTCCGAGTGGACGTCTCGCGGAGAGAAGAACGGCGTGGGCGCATGGGTGATTTGACGGAACTGGGAGCCATCCGGGCGCACGGCGAACGCCTGCGGGAAGGCCTCCTCCTCCGTCTGGGCCTCCGCCGAGGGAGAAGCGGTGAAGAACAGCAGCTCGGAGGCATCCGTCGCGCGCATCGTCCCCACGGTGGCGCTCAGCTCCGTGGCGTCGCCGATTCGAGCCAGCCCGCCCGCGGCGCCGACCTCGAACAGCTCGACGTTGAACCTGTAGTCGCCCTTGATGGCGAACCGCGTGCGGAAGGAGTACGTGTGACCCTCGGTGCCCTGAAGCCCGGTCGAGACCACCTCGAAGCCCGCCTCCTGCCCCACGTAGGCCGCGCCGCTCGGGTCGGTCTCCGAGCCGCCCGTCCACGTCTCCGGCCGGTCGGCCACCTCACCCGCGGCGCCCGAGAAGTAGCGCACCGGCTGGCCCACCACGGGGCTGTCGGTGGGAGGCAGGTGGAGATCGGCCGGAGGGTTGTGACGAATCACCGACACGCGCCACCGCAGCCGCGCGGAGGGCGGCAGGGCCTTGGTGAGCCGCGCCGTGAAGGAGACCACTCCATCCTCCATCGTCTGGAACGTCGGGACGACGCTGGTGATGCTCAGCTTCGACACGCTCACCTGGCCGGTACCGCGAAGTCCGTTGAAGGTCGCGGTGATGGTGGCGGAGCCCTGCCCCACCGGCGTCACCTGCCCACGCGTGGACGCAGTCATCGAGACCACGGCCACTTCCGTCGTATTGCTCGTCCAGGCGGCGCTCGCGGTGACATCCTGGGTACGGCCGTTGGACAGCGTGGCCTCGGCGTGGAGCTGGCTCGGGTGGCCTTCAATCAGCATGCTCGCCGCCGGCGTGACGGCGAGCGCGGCGGCCTCGGAGACCGTCACCTCGGTGCCGCCGCTCATGCCCGCGAAGGTCGCGGTGATTCGGGCACCGCCCAGCGCGACGCCGCTCGCGACGCGCTTGTTCAGCGACACGACGTTCACGTCACTGGAGCTCCAGGTGGCCTCGTTGGAGACGTCCACCGTCGTGCCATCCGAGCGCGTCGCCATGGCGGTCAGCATCAGCGTGCTGCCACGGGCCATCGAGGCGTCACCCGGAGTCACCGCCACCGACGTCACGACGGCCGCGGTGACGGTCGCCTTGACGGTGGCCTCCAGCGTGCCGAACCGGGCCTTGAGGGTGGCCTCTCCGGGCGAACCGGCGCGAACCTGGCCGCTCGCGTTGACCTCGGCAATCGCCTCGTTGGAGGAGGACCAGATGATGTCGCTGGTGAGCCCGTGCGACGTGCCATCCGAGAAGGAGGCCGTGGCGGCAAGCTGCCCCGAGAGGCCCGCGGCGAGCGACAGCTCCTTCGGTTCGATGGACAGCGAGACAGCCGTGGCGTCCGTCACGTCGAGCCGCGCCTGCGCGGAGACGTCGGAGTAGGTCGCGCGCAGCGTCGTCTGCCCCTTGGCCAGCGCGCGCACCTGGGGCGCGGCGCCCGCCTCGGAGGACACCGCGCCGATGGCGGCATCCGTCGAGGACCACGAAGCCTCCCGCGTGACGTCCCGCGTGCTGCCATCGGAGAAGGTGGCGGTCGCGGTGACGTCCGCGCCGATGCCCACGGCGAGCGAGAAGCTCTCGGGCGTAATCCGCAGGGACTTCACGGTGGGGGAGGACTTCTCGCTGCCGCAGCCGACAAGGACTGCCGCCGCGACCAGCCCCAGCAACACGGGGTGAAGCAGACGACAACGGGAACGCACTGACATGGATGGACCTCTCTGCAGCAAACCGCCGCGCGTGCGACGAACAGCAACCATGGAGTTGGAAACGAAACGGTACGGATTCGGGCGGCGCGCACCATCGGGGGCGCCCCTGGAAGTCCCTCAGGAATCCCCTAGGGGCGCTGATGCCGCGCGCTTCACGACTCAGGGCAGCGGGCTGGCGCTCACGCCCCGGAAGCTGGTGTTGGCCGGCGCCGTGGCCACGACATGCACGGACGGCGTGAACGAGCTTCCATCATCCAGGAAGGACACCAGGAGGTTGCCCGCGCCACCACCACTCGGCTGGTACGTGGTGACATAGACGCGAACTCCTCGGGGAGTCCGCACCGCCGAGACGCCATGGGTGGCGATAGGCACGATGGTGGTCCCCGCGACGGCGAAGGTGGGCACGAAGCTGGACACCCGGCTCCAGCTCACCCCGTCGAAGGTCCACTTCTCCAGGCGCAACATGTCCGGAGTCTCGCCCTGGCCCACACCCCGGCCGAGGTTGATGGACACGTAAGCGGTGTCCACACCGGCCACCTCGGGACGTTCATCGAGCAGCGCGAAGCCGGACGAGTTGAACACCGTCGAGAGCGAGGGGAGTTGGTTCGGCGCGACCGCCGCGGTGGGCTGCTCGGTGGGGAACGTCAGGATGCCCTGGTTGTAGCCCTGGGGATTCGGGTTCGGAGCGGTTCCGAGCGAGAAGTAGACGCGGCCGTCGAACAGGCTCACGAAGCGGGTGTCCATCACGCCCGTGGAGATGGCTGTCGACACCGTGGTGTTCTCGGCAGGCAGCGCATGGCGGATGCCGCCGCCTCGACCCGACAGCCAGTAGCCGGTGCCGTCCACCGTCGAGGCCGCGCGCACCTGGTCTCGGTCATAGGCATCGCTCAGACGCACAGGGAGGGTGAAGGTCCCCGCGAGGTCCAGTTGCCCGATGACCCGAGGTGTCTCCGATGCGGTCGTGGCCGAGACGTTCGCCAGGCCCACGTCCGCATCGAAGCCCGTGAAGGTGAGCAGGCGACCATTGCCCGAGCGCGAGAGGTGCCCCTGGTGGACATCACCGCCGGACACCGTGAGTCGGGCCGCCCCCGCCGCGTTCGATGAGGGAATGGCGAAGGTGCGCACGGGCGCCCCCCCCATGGGGCGGTACTCATCGATGAAGACCTCCGTGGCATTCGAGTTGAGGGCCGTGGCGCCCGCGCCCACCCGGAACACCATCGCGTTCGCCTCACAGGCCACCATGACGGTGACGTGGGCCTCGCCCATGGCGCCCGTTCCACCCGAGACCTCGCAGGTCTGTCCCATCGGGTGACGGCTCACCTCGACCGCATACGCCTCGCCAGGACGCAGCGGCAGCGGGAACGAAGACTCCCCGTCGGTGGCGACCGTGAGGGCGTCCACGCCGGACTTCAGCCCCAGCGTGCCGGTCAGCCCCGAAACACTGACGCGCAGCCGGTAGACGTTCTCACACGTGACGACGATGTTCGTGACGGGCGCACCGCTCACGGTCCCCCCGCCGGAGCTCACGGCGCAGCGTTGGTTCTCCGGCTGAGTCTTCACCGTCACCGAGTAGCTGCCCTGCTCCGCGACCTGCTGGGCGAAGGTGAAGGCGCCATTGGCCGAAACCGGGAGCACCTCGTCGCCGTTGTTCTGGAGCTCGAGCATGGCGCCCTCGGCCAGGCCGCTCACGCTGCCACCCACGGGATACGACGCCGTGCCGCAGAGCACCTCGATGCGGGTGACGTCTCCCTCGCCCATCGTGCCCGTACCGTTCGACACGGTGCACACCAGCGGCGCGGTCGCCTGGGCCGTGACGGAATAGGCCGCGCCGAAGGCCACCGGCGTCGGGAAGGCGAAGGCTCCATCAGCGGAGACCGTGAGGTCATCCCCTCCGTTGTTCCTCAGCACCGCCGACTGCCCATCCCCCAGCCCCGCCACGGTGCCGCGCACGAGATAGGAGTTCGGCGAGCAGACGACCGATACGCTCTTGACGGTCGCGCCCCCCAGCGTGCCCGTGCCCTGCCGCACCTCACAGGACTGTCCCTCCGGCTGGGTCTTCACCGAGACGGAGTAGGCGCTCAGGTCCGCCGCCGGCTGGAGGAAGGCGAAGGGCCCATTCGCGGAAACGGTGAGACGCTCCTGCTCGTTGTTCCACAGCTCCAGCGCGGTTCCCTCGACGAGCCCCGCCACCTCACCTCCGACGGTGAAGGACCGCGTGGTGCAGGAGACCACCACGTCCGCGTTGCCCCCTACCCCGATTCGGCCCGTGCCATTCGGCACGCTGCAGATCAGCGGGTAGCGAGCCTCGGCGGTGACGACATACGTGCTCCAGTAGGACACCGGCTTCGGGAAAGTGAAGGAGCCATTTGACGCAACGGTGAGCGCATCCCCTCCGTTGTTCTTCAGCACCACCGACTGTCCCCCTGAGAGCCCCGCCACGCTTCCGCCCAGCGGATACTCCGACGCCCAGCAGGTCACGACCACGCTGTTCACATTCGCCCCGCTCACGGTGCCCGTCCCGTTGCGCACGTCGCAGGCCTGGCCCATGGGCGGCGAGCTCACCGTCACCGAGTAGCCGCTCAGGTCATCCACCGGCCCGACGAAGACGAAGGAGCCGTCCACGTTGACGCGGATCGATTCCGAGCCGTTCGTGAGCTCCACCGAGCTTGTGGGAAGGAGGCCCGTCACGGTGCCACCCAGCGAGAACCGTGTCGTCTTGCAGCTGACGCTCACGTTCGTCACCGGTTGGTTGCCCATGGTTCCGGTCCCCCGGCTCACGGTGCAGGCCACCGGATACACCGCCTCGACGGTGACGTCGTAGCTCGCGCCGAAGGCCACCGGCGTCGCGAAGACGAACTGCCCGCTGGCGGTGATGGTGATGGCATCGCCCCCGTTGTTCTTCAGCACCACCGACTGCCCCTGCGTCAGGCCAAACAGCGAGCCGCGCACGCCGAAGGTGTACGCCGCGCACGTGATGGCCACATCGGTGACGGCCGAGCCGTTCACCGTGCCGGCGCCGCGCTCCACGGTGCAGGCATGGCCCGCCGGAGACGACTGCACCGTCACCGAGTAGCCGGCGAGGTCGACGACCTCCGCGGGAAACCGGAACGGCCCATTCGCGGAGACGGTGAGCACGGGCCCGTCGTTGTTCCGCAGCTCGAGCGAGGCACCCGCGGAAAGGCCAGAGACGACACCGCCCACCGGATAGGTGTTAGCGCCGCAGGTGACGGCGACGCTGGTGACGTCCGCGTTGTCCATCGTGCCGCTGCCGCTCTCCACGGTGCAGGAGGCGCCCTCAGGCGGCGACTGGACGGCGACGGCGTAGGCCGCACCTCGCGCGACCTTCTGGCTGAAGGCAAAGGAACCATTGGTGGTGACGCTTAGGGACTCTTCGCCGTTGCGCAGCACCACCTGGGCGCCGTCACGCAGGCCCGACATCGTGCCGCCCACGGAGTAGGACGGGACTCCGCCGCCTCCGGCATCGGGCTCACCGGGGGGCTTCGGGTCCGAGCCGCAGGCGGTGAGCACGACGCTCAGCAGGCCCACCAGCGCGGCGCTGGAGAAGGAGGGGCGTGAAATCAGTCTCATGGGCGGGGGGTCTCCATGACGGTTTGGGACGCACTACGACCCTACGGCCTCGTCGGAGAGCCCCACCATCGGGGAGCCCCCTAGCCTCCCCTCAGGAATCCCCTACGTCACGACGACTCTCCCGGGACGAGCCCATACCGGACCGCCAGGCGCACGAGCGAGGGCACGTCATAGATGGCCAGCCGCTCCATCAACTGCGTCCGGTGCGCCTCCACCGTCTTCACGCTCACCTGCAGCCGCTCGGCGATGGCGCGCGTGCCGTTTCCCTCAGAGATGAGCTGGAGGATTTCCCGCTGCCGCGAGGTAAGCCGGTCCAGCGGATTCGCCGCGGGCCTCTCGTCGTCGGTGATGCGCAGGAAGCCCTCCACCACGGTCTGTGAGATGGCGGGACTCAGGTAGGTGCGGCCCTGCCACACGGACTCCAGTGCCACCTTGAGCTCCTCCACCGCCGAGTCCTTGACGAGATAGCCCGCCACACCCGCGCGCAAGGCCTGGGCCACGTACTCGGCCGACGTGTGCATGGAGAGGATGAGGATCCGCGTGGAGGGGCTCAGCTTCGGCACGCGCCGGGCGACCTCGATACCATTGAGCCCCGGCAGCGAGAGGTCCAGGAGCAACACATCCGGCTGCAGCTTGTCCGTGAGCGTCAGGGCCTCATGCCCATCGCCGCACTCGGCGAGCACCGTCACCCCACCCAGCGACTCCAGCAGTGCACGCAGGCCCGCCCGCACCAACTGGTGGTCATCCGTCAGCAACACGCGCATGTGGTCCTCCGGAGAAATCTTCCCGCTCGTCCACCCTCACTTCGGCCACCACGCGCGTCCCCCCCCCCGGACGCGAGGTCACCTCGAAGTGTCCCCCCAAGTCGCGCACCCGCTCCTGCATCCCGAACACGCCGAAGCTGCCCGGCCCCCGGCCCGTGAGGACCTGGTTGACGTCGAACCCCTTGCCGTCATCTCGCACCTCGAGCCGGATGACGCGCCCCACGGTCTCCAGCCGCACGTCGATGCGGCGCGCGGAGGCATGTCGGAGGGCGTTGGTGACCGCCTCCTGGATGATGCGGAAGACGGCGATGTCCCGCCCCTTGCTCAGCGAGGGAGGCGCCGACGACGCGGTGAACACGAGCTCGACGCCACTGCGCCGGGCCACCTCGCGCAGATACCACTCGAGCGCGGCGACCAGCCCGAGCTCATCGAGCTGCGGCGGGCGCAGGTCCACGGAGAGCGCCCGCACCTGCCCGATGAGCCGGTCGATGAGCGCGACGACCTCGGGCAGGCGCGTCACCGAGGGACTCGCGGAGGTGTTCATCAACCCGAGGTTGAGCTTGACCGCCGTGAGCGCCTGGCCGAACTCGTCGTGCAGCTCGCGGGCGAGATGCTTGCGCTCCTCTTCCTTCGCGGCCTCCAGCCGCATGGTGAGGCGGCGCAGGCGCTCACGCCCGGCTTCCGCCTCCTCGAGCGCCTGCTCGCGCTCCGCCTGCAACGTGCGCAGCGCGAGGTTGCGTCCGACGAGCAGCCGAGTCCGCCACACCAGCCCCACCACCACCGAGAGCAGGACCACCGCCAGCGCGCCGAAGCGCACATCGGTCCGCTGCCAGAGGGGCGGCGCCACGCGGAGGGTGAACGGACGCATCTCGACCCAGTCTCGGCCCGGGCTGCGCGCGCGCAGCCGCAGCGAATGCTCCCCCGGAGGGAGCGAGTGGAACGAGAGCTGATTGCGCGTCCCCAGCGAGAGCCAGGGCGCCTCCGCCGTGAAGCGATAGGCGTACTCCACGCCGTTGCGCGCATAGTCGAGCAGCGAGAACTCGAGCGAGAAAGGCTGGCGCCAGGGGACCTCCAGGCCAGGGAGGTCCCACACCGGCTGGTTCGGGAGAGCGTCTGACTCCAACCCCTCGATGGAGGTGAGGATGAGCGGCGGCGAAGGCTCGCGGGGCGGGCGCACCGAGGGGTCCAGGTCCACGAGCCCCTTGGAGCTCCCCCAGTAGAGCCTGCCGCCCAGGAGCGTCACCGCCTCCGGGTTGAACGCGTCACTGGGCAGACCATCCGAGGCGGCGTAGTTCTCGAATGCCCCCGTGGCCACGTCCAGCCGTGACAGGCCCGCGCGAGTCCCTACCCAGATGCCCCCGTCGGGGGCACGCGCCATGGCCATCACGTTGTTGTCGATGAGCCCGTCGGTGCTCGTCCAGAGGTCCACGGACACCGGCAGCCCGGAGTCGTCGAGCGACACCCGCTGGAGGCCTCCGCCCACGGTCCCCACCCAGATGGCGCCCGAAGGGTCCTCCATGAGCGCGCTCACGTAGTAGTGGCTCAGGTGCAGCTTCGAGTCAGAGCCCAGGCGCATGCACTCCACCGTGTCCTCGCTGGCCGAGCAGACGTTGAGTCCGCCCGAGCGCGTTCCCACCCAGAAGCGCCCGCGCCGGTCCTCCATCAGCACCGTCACGAAGTCATCGGAGAGGGAGCGAGGATTCGAGGGCTCGTGACGGAAGGCCACGAAGTCATCGGTCTCCGGCCGGTAGCGCTGCAGCCCCTGTCCCCCGCTGCCCAGCCAGACGTGGCCACGAGCGTCCTGCAGCAGCGTGTTGACGAAGCCAGGATGGTCGCTCGCCCCGCGCTCCGTGCGACGGTAGAACTTGAGCAACTGGCCTGTCGTCGGGTCCAGGCGATAGGCGCCCATCGAGATGCCGATCCACAACTCCCCGTCGCGGGTGCGCAGGAGGCTGAGGACGCCTCGAGTGTCGACGCCGTCCAACACGGGCCCAGGCAGTGGGACGGCCTGCCCCGAGCGCACATCCACCCGGTCCACGCCTCCGCCGAAGCTGCCCACGAACAGGTGGCTGTCGCCATCCGGAATCACCGCCCACACGTCCTCGTTCGTCAGCCCGGAGGCCGAGTTCCCGGCCTTTCCTCGCAGTGTCCTGAAGGTCTCCTGCCGGAAGGGCGCATAGAACAAGCCCATCCCGAACGTGCCGATGAACAGGTTCCCAGCGGCGTCGAACGCGAGCGCGCCTTCGTCGATGCGGTGCTCGTAGCCAGGCCCCGCGGACGGGAGACGCTCCTCACGCACTTCGCCCGTCACCGTGTCCACGCGGAGGAGTCCACCGCCGAAGGAGCCTACCCACAGCGTCCCGTGTCCATCGGGCTCGAGCTCCGTGACGACCTGCACCTTCTGGGCGAGCTCCGGTGGAGACAGCCGGGCGCGGCGCAGGTAGGCCTCGTCGCGCTCTACCCGGTAGAGCCCGTCACGGGTGCCCACCCACATCCCGCCGTCCGGGTCCGCCGCGAGGCTGAAGATGTCCCTGGAGCCAGGGCCTCGCTCTTCGGAAGAGATGGGCTCGAACGTCGTGGCGCCGGGCCCGCGTCGGAACAGTCCTCGCGAGAGCGTGCCCACCCAGAGCGCACCCGTGCGGTCGTGCTTCAGGGCCATCACGAACTCCTGGCCCCCGCCAGGCTGGAGCGGAATCCGCTCAGCCACCCCCGTCTCCGGGTCCAGCAGCGCGAGTCCCCTGTGGGTGCCCACCCACAGGCGCCCATCGTCGGCGTCGGCCAGGGTGAACACGCCGTCATGGGGGATGCTGGCGGGGTTGCTGGAGTCGTGACGGAAGTGCCGGAAGGACCAGCGAGCCCGGTCCACGAGGCTCAAGCCACCCGTCATCGTGCCGACCCACAGCCGTCCCTGGGTGTCCTCGTGCAGGGTGCGCACCGCGTTGCTTGCCAGGGAAGCAGGGTTGCCCAGTTCGTACTGGAACTTGCGGAAGCGCTGGCCGTCGTGGAGATAGAGGCCCTCGCGAGTTCCTATCCAGAGTAGCCCCACCCGGTCGTAGAGGACCTCGGTGATGTACTCGGCCTGGAAGGGGCGCGCGCCGCCCACCTGCATCAACCCGAGCTCCTGAGCACCCGGCGCGACGGCAGGGCACAACAGGAGGAACAAGAGGACTCCCAGCCATCCGGGAGCCGTGCGCAAGGAGAACCTCCGCGACGAGCTCACGCGCGCACCTGGGCAACCCTTCCGGTGAATTCGTCCAAGTCGAGACAGCCTTGCCTCACGGGAAACGAGCCGCCGAAGAAACGAACGTGAATCGACCCGAAGAGATTCCTATGTCACCCAGAAGGAGCGCCAGCGACGGGGAGTCGGGCCCGAAGGTGGCGAGCTGAGTCGAGTGTCACGGTGACGTCACGTCTCCCGCGCCGCGTCACGCCCTGCCTGGCCAGGTGTCAGCGGCACGAGGCGCCGAGCAGGAGCTCCAGGGCCCGTGGCATGTCACGCAGTCGTGAGACACGTCACGGGGAAATCGTGACGTGTCGACCCAGCGGGTGAGGCAGGAGTTCAGGTGCTCTACCCCTGGAGTTGCCCCCGTCAATTCGGACAGCTCAGGCTTGGGAATTAGCAATACGGAATTCGCGAGGTGACATCATCTTCAATCCGCGATGAGGGTGGCCGCAGTTGTAGTCGTCGAACCAGGCGGGCAGCTGGGCGAGGACGTGGGGAGCCGAGGGCAACTCATTGACGTACACGTAGTCGCGCTTGAACGTCTTCACGAAAGCCTCGGCCATGCCGTTGCCTTCCGGGGAGCAGGCGGGCGTGGTGCATACCAGCAGGCCGAGGCTCCGGCCGAAATCGCGGGTGTCCGTGGCCGTTTCGACGGGCCCGTTGTCCGACAGCCACTCCACCGGATGTGGCACCCTCGAGGTTCCCGAGCCGAAGCGGGCCTCCACCGTCTCGGCCTCTACGCCCTGGTGGCCACCTGTGAGGCCAACGGCGCCAGCCCCGAGGCGTACCTCGCCGACATCCTGCTGCGCGTGCGGGTCTGCGAGCGGAACGTGACGGCGTCGGTGGACGTATCAATCGAGCGGTGAGCGGCTACCCCGTCACCACGAGGACTGCGAGATGATTGTGTTCGAAGAATAGCTTTGCGGCGCCGACACGCAGACGGCGCATGTCACGTTCGATGCCTTCGTCGACGCTCAAGCCATCGGCGCGCAGCCGAGCCGACACAACGGAGTCATCAGGACCATCGGCGAAGAGCCACAGCTCGAGCGTGCGTCCAGGTCCAGCGTTGAGGCCGTATTGCGCGTAGTCGTTAAAGATCATCCAGCAGCGACCATCCTCGCCGAAGTGCAGCTCGAAGTTCCCGTAGCGCCAGATCGACGCGCGCTCGACGGTCTCCTCGACTCCCCAGTCGTCCGGCGCTCCCAACCGCTGGCGTACGTCGTCGCGGCCCATGCCGACGGCGGCACCGCCAAGTCGGCCTTCAACGATGAGCTCGCGCAGCGAGAAACAGGTCATTCGCCGCTCCATTGCCGCATTCTGCCGTCCCCAGAATCTGTCGCGCCAGGGCTTTGCCTCCCCGGAGGCATCCCGCCGTGGCCACGCTGCCCGAGTCCGTCGACTACACCGAGTTGTGCCTACCCCCAGCAAAGGTGGTGGGCTGGGCGATGGGCGAGAGAATCGACCGCAGACTGGTGCTGAGCGCGCTCGACATGGCGTTGCTCGGCCGTCCCGCCCCGCTACTGCACCACTCCGATCGCGGTAGCCAATACGCGAGCGAGGACTACCGCCAGTTGCTGGAGGAGCGCGGCATCGGATGCAGCATGTCGCGCAAGGGCAACTGCTGGGACAACGCCGTGGCGGAAAGCTTCTTCTCCACGCTGAAGCTGGAGCTTGTCTACGTCACCCGCTTCAAGACACGTGAGGCGGCGAAGCAGTCACTGTTCGAGTACATTGAGGTGTTCTACAACCGGAAGCGGCGCCACTCAGCCCTGGGCTACGTCTGCCCCGTGGAGTACGAGCGGATGACCGAGACCAAGAGGCTGGTAGCATAGTCAACCTGTCCACCGAACCGAAGCAGGCCCAATGGCCGCCAGCGGACACGGCCCTCAGTTGCTCGCTCCTCTGCCTACCCCTGACGCAGGAGTGTTAGGCATCTCGCCCAGCGAATACCGGCTGAAGGTGAATCGCTAGCTCTCTCGGGCGCCCGCGCGCGGGTCTTTGGTGCGCTGCCAAGTCCGATCGATGCAAACAGGAAACACCGTGCGTCCCCAGGCGGTCTCGTGGCGGCGCGCGGCACTCCTTAGCATGCACGTGGATTCATTCCACCTTCAGCCTGGAGAAGCGTCATGAAGATTGTTGTGATCGGCGGTACCGGCCTGATCGGCAAGAAGGTCGTGGCGCGACTGGTTGCGCAGGGCCATGAGGTGGTTGCCGCTTCGCCGGCAACCGGCGTCAATTCGTTGACGGGCGAGGGCCTGGCGCAGGCGTTGTCCGGCGCGCAGGTCGTAGTGGATGTCGCGAACTCGCCTTCGTTCGAGGATCGGGCCGTACTCGAATTCTTCGAGACATCGGGCCGCAACCTGGCGGCGGCCGAAAAGGCAGCGGGCGTGGCGCACCATGTTGCGCTGTCGGTCGTGGGCACCGACAAGCTCAAACAGAGCGGATACTTCCGCGCCAAGACCGCGCAGGAGGACCTGATCCGCAAGGCCGATATTCCCTACACGATTGTTCGCTCGACGCAGTTCCTGGAGTTTCTGGGTGGCATCGTGCAGTCGGCCGGACAGGACGACACGATTGCGCTGCCCCCCGCACTGTTCCAGCCGATCGCGTCGGACGACGTGGCGCACGCCGTGGCCGATGCCGCGCTTGCCGCGCCGCTCAACGGTATTGCCTATATCGCAGGGCCGGAGCGCTTCAGGATGAGTGATCTGGTGCAACGCTATCTCAAGGGGATTGGCGATACGCGCCGCGTTGTGGCGGATCCCGCCGCGAGGTATTTCGACGCCGAACTCAAGGAAGACACGCTCGTGCCGGAAGGCGAGGCTCGCCTTGGCCGCATCCGCTTCGAAGACTGGCTGCCATCACAAGCGAAGTAGTCTAGAGACACCCGATGGATAACGAGAGGTTGCGGCCTCCGCCACTTACGCAGCTCGACAAGTATCGGGGTCAGGGATTTTCCGCGCTCTACACGACGACCGTCACGGTGTCGGGCGGCGAGGCCGCGCATGGCCACGCATCGGGCATCGCGAGATCCGATGACGACAATCTGATCCTCGATCTGCGTCTGCCCGCGGCACTGGGAGGTCCAGGCAGCGGCACCAATCCGGAGCAGCTGTTTGCGGCAGGCTATGCAGCCTGCTTTCACGGGCCGTTGAGTCTTGTCGCCAAACGCTCACCAGTCGACATGGCGAACGCGACGGTTGCGGTCGAGGTGTCCTTCGGCCGCGACCCCATCGACGGCGGCTATGCGCTGTTCGCGGAGCTCCACATTCGCATGCCCGGCGTGGAAAGGCACGTTGCCGAAGCACTCGTCCGGGATACCGAGCGCCTCTGTCCCTACGCAAAGATGGCACGCGAAGGGATGCACAGCGTCGTAAGCGTGGTCGACTGAGGCCACGCAGGCGCCGCGAGCCCGAACCCTTCGCCCTGCAGGAGATACCCATGACGCAACATCTTGACGACTTTCAGCAATCCCCGGTCTGGAGTGATGCCATGAAACGCGTTCTTTTCATTGTGACAACCCTGGCGATGTCATGCCTGATGATGGCAAGCCCCGCCGTAGCCGCGGCCGATGTCAGCGTCAAGCCGCTGCTCACGGAGCCGTTGCCCGAGTATCCGGGCAAGGAAGTGGAGATGATCGTTGTGGAATATGGTCCGGGCGGTGCCGACCCGATCCATCGCCATGACGCACACGGCTTCATCTATGTGCTCGAAGGCAGCATCGTGATGGGCGTGAAGGGCGGCAAGGAGGTCACGCTCAAGGAGGGAGAGACCTTCCACGAAAGCCCTGACGATATCCACACGGTCGGGCGCAATGCCAGCAAGACAAAGCCGGCAAGGTTCCTCGTGTTCCTGATCAAGAAGCAGGGCGCGCCGATCCTGACGCCCGTGAAGTAGCCAGTCTGCCTGTCGGTCGGCGGGGGGCGCTGGAATATGGGTGAATTGACGCATGCTCCACCCTGTACCCCGAACGGCCCCAGCAGATTGCCATGTCCACGAAGGGCCGCCACCCGAGAAATGACTCAGGGGAGTTCCGTGGCAACAGCGCCCTGTGTTCGTGACAAACCCCATGAAGCTGCGAATCAGTCCGGGGGCGCTGCCGAAGAGCCCTTCCCTGCCTATGAAGGCTCCTGTGAGCCCCTGCTCTCCGCCCGGGCCAAATCCACCCTTGAGCCCTTGCCGTCAGCCACCTTCAGTTTCTCCCAGCGGACGTCTCCTTCGAGACGAGAGCGGGGAAGTCCAGAGGTTCTGGTGGCTCCATGTCTACCGTTCGATTCATTGCGTGGACAGGAAGCTCACGAAGCGCTTGTTCGCCTGTACCTACCCAAAATCCCGTCGCTGCGTCACGCTCGCGTCCACTCCACCTTCGGTAGTGCGTCAATGCGAGTGAGCGAGGCGCGGGCGGGGCCGGTGAGTTCCCGTGGCGGCAAAGAGGGGAGGAGGAGCAATGGGGAGACGGCCTCGGGACATACCAAGCTGCCGCTACACGCGGCCGGCTCGACACCAACCGCGGAGGCTGCGGACGAGGGCCGGACCGGCCGAGATGGGCCACGGGGCCACCTGGGCAGGGCTTTCGACCCTGAGCCTGCGCGCGCATCGAAACCATGCGGCTTTCACCCACCTCGGCGACTGTGGGTGGAAAGCTGACAGCGGCCCTTCGCCACGATATCGGGCACACGAGAAGTGAAGCTCGCGGAGCTTCAATCGGTCCCCGATTGAAGGGCGCAACCAACCTCCTCCTTGAAGCCGCTGAATATTACTCGGCTTTCGGCCCCTCAGAGAGTTTGAGTCCTCTGAGAGAAAAGCCGAGAACGAGTTCGCGCAGGGCTTCATTCGGGGAGCTGAACGAAGGGCCCTACCAACCGGTAGGGCCCTTTTGTTCAACACGGGCCTCTCGATGAATATCGCGGGGCCTTCGTGCTTAAGCCCCTGCATCACAAGGGATTCTGGATCGCGGCGCTGGGAAGAGCACTCTGCCCCCAAACCTCATGTGGCCCGAGGTGCGAGGCGAGGCCTCACGGGAATGCCATGACTGTCGGCGGCGTGGTGCTGGTGAAGAAGTCCGGGAACCTCGCGGTGTAGTGGCTCCCGCTGCCGCTCTCTCCCGAGATGACGCCGGTCTTCGAGCCCGAGACGGTGACCGTGGTGCCGTCCGCGGCAATCGCCACGTTCTCCGACACGATGTTGCCCGCCCCCATGTAGACGCCCAAGCCGCTGCTCCGGATGACGGTCAGTGTGGCCGGGTCCACATGGTGCACGCTGAGGGTGATGGGCGCGCTGCCGCTGAGGCTCGACTTCTTGGTGTAGCTCGCGGCGATTCCCAGCTCGTTCCCCGCCACGGACCGCGTCGGCTCATAGACGACGGACGTGCCCAGGGTCACGGTGCCGTAACCATACACACACGTCGGGATGGGCTGGCGGAAGAGCTTGATGTCATAGACAGTCGGCGTCACGTTCGGCTGCGGGTAGGCGGAGATGCTGTAGATGCATCCGTCAAGCGACACGGATGATACCGCTGACTCTTGCTGCGCCAGCGCGTCGTCCTGCCCGGTCACCCCATCTCCTCCGCCGCAGGCAGGAAAGAGAACGGCGGCACAAAGATAGACAGCCCGTTTGAAGAATCGCATCGTGCAATAACTCCTTGGCTCGCGGGGAAGCGCGGGGAAAGTAGCAGCAAAGCGATTCTCTTCGCAGACAATCTGCACGCATCCACTCGTTCCTCGATGACACCACGGGGGGCAACGATGACCCCAGCGGAGGAGAGCTGCCGCGCAGCAAGCTGCGTCTGGGGCGCGTGGACATCACCTCGAAGGCGACGCCCAACGATGCATGACCGGGAACCCGAGGCCTCGCATCCAGAGCGAAGGCCCTCTGGATGGATGGTGTTCGGAGACTCGCCCGCATTCACATAGGCCACGCGCGTCAGGGTGGACGACCTCTTGGACTTCGAGGGCGGGGCCGGCGTCTAAGTGCAACCCGCATTCGCCGGGCCCCTGGTGGAGGTAACGCAAACGGCGGGCGCCCTGCGTGTGGTGCTCCACTCAGCAGCTGTGCCTACCCGAAGTTCGGTCGCTGCGTCATGGGGACACCATTGCCACTTCATGCAGTGCGTCTATGGGAGTGAGCGAGGCGCGTACGAGGCAAGCGAGTTCCGACTCGAGAGCCCCCACTGTCCGTGGATGAGATGATGGGCACTCCCGTGGGACGAGTCCCTCCTTTCATTCTTCAGACAGATGGGGTGCTGGTCATCGAGGTCGTCGTGGGTGGCTTCGCGACGAGCACGGTGCGTATGCGGCTATCACGGCGGAGGAGGCACAGGCATTTGCTCGCGAGGGCCGCGCCTGGGCTGACCGGCTCGCGCAGGACATCATGGCCCATCCGTCCTTCGACGGGCGGGCCTACAACGCTCCGGTGTGAGGGCGAAGACTCGGGACGGGGACCGGCATATGTCCGGTCTCCGACTGGCGCGGTGCCCTGCGGAGCAATGTCCCGGAGTCGGAACCAAGTGCACGGTGGCCGCCCCCCTTCCGGAGCGCCCTCATGTTCAAAGCCCCCAACTCCGACGTGGCCGCCAGCGCGGCCGAATCCGTCGACTGCCGCCCCCTCCTCACGTCGCTGTCCGACGTGGGGCTCCTATCCAAGGAGCGAGGACGCGCGCTGACGGACAAGCTGAACCGCTTCTTCGAGGCGGTCCGTGCTCCATCAAAGAAGACCGACGAGGCGTTCTGGACGGGTTTCCAGCAGCAGTTCGGCTTCGCTACGGTCGCGCCCTCCGAGCGCGTCACGCCGATGAACGCCGCCAACCTCTGCCCGGAGCCCACGGCGCTCATCGAGTCACTCAACGAGTTACGCCTGGAGTACAATCTCAACGTCTCGCAGCAGATGCGCACCGCGCAAGGCGAGCGGGTGCGCCAACTGGAGCAGACGCGCAAGAGCCTGGCCCTCGGGCTGGGGCTGACGGACCCGAACGACCTCGCCATCGTGCGCAACGCCACGGAGGCGAACAACGCCGTCAACTGCGGCTTCCGGGGCTGGAGCACGGACGGGAACGACACGGTGGTGATGTGGGCGGAGAACCATCCCACCAACCGCGAGGCCTGGAAGATGCGCGCCGAGTGGCCCGGTCGCCCCAAGCCCTTCCAGGTGGTGGAGGTGAGCTTCCCGACGAACGCCTCGGAGGCGGACATCGCGGAGGCCTTCATCAGTCGCATCACCCCGCGCACGCGCTTCGTGACGTACACGGAGACGGCAAACAGCAACGGCTTCCGCATGCCCGAGCCGGTGATGAAGGCCATCTGGGACCACGTGAAGACGAACCGGCCGGACTGCCACATCCACATCGACGGGACGATGGCGTGGGGCGCGCGCCCGCTCAACCTGGCGGACGCGTACTGCCACAGCCTCGTATCCAGCGCCCACAAGTGGTTCCTGGGCCCCAAGGAGACGGGTATCCTCTTCATGCGCAAGGAGAAGACCCGGAACTTCATGCCGAGCATCTTCGGGTACGACTACCGCATCGTCATCCAGCCCTACCGGGAGCTGCCGGAAAACGCGCTGCGGTTCGAGCTCATCGGCCAGCGCGACGACGTGAACATCATCGCGCTCGACCTCACCCAGAAGATGTGGACGGCGCTGCAGTCGCGCAAACCCCACGAGCGCGTCGCCCAGCTCGCCCGGCACCTCATGTCGCGACTCCATGAGAGCGACGGCCGGTGGAAGCTCGTCACGCCGAGCGACCCGGCGCGCAGTTGGGGAGTGGTGCGCGTTGAGGCGCCGAAGGAGCACCGGGAGAAGACGCTGTACGACTGGCTCTACGAGGACCCGCGCTACCGCATCGCGGGCTCCGGGGACGACAAGACGTTCCGTCTGTGCCCTCACATCTACAACACGATTGCCGAGGTGGACCGGGCCGTCGATGGGATGAATGCCTGGTACGAGGACAAGCGTTCGTGATGGGCGGACCGTGACGCGGCGCACGGACCAGGACAGGGGGGCCGCACGCACTGCGGGGCCGTGACAGGGCTCCGGAAGGCATGCGTGCCCGAGGCACCAGGAGGCCAGACTGTTCAATGGCATGACTCCTGAGACCATCCGTTTGCTCCCCGTGAGGAGTATCTGGATGTCCGCGACGCATGCGCCACAGCGGGGTGTGCCTTGTCCCTATCCAAAATTCGGTCGCTGCGTCATAAGCGCATCAAGGCCACCTTCGGCAGTGCGTCAATGCAAGTGAGCCAGGCGCGCACGGGTGGACGAGTTGAAGGTGCGGCGCGCGCAATTGGCGACTGCCCTTGAGGCAGCGCGCGCCCGGGCCAAGGAACTCCAGGCGCAGCATGCCGATGCTGCGCGGTTGGGCGAGCGGGAAGCGCAACTGGAAGCCTTTGCCGCGGCCGTGCGTGAGGGGCTCGACGCGCTCGACTTCGAGGGCAGGCAGCGGCTGGTACGCCTGCTCATCGAGCGCGTCGTGGTGACGGGTGAGTGCGTCACCATCGAGCACGCCGTCCCCCTCTCCGGCAGGTTTTGTCGTTTGCGGAAAAACGACGTTGGCCGTGTTCGCCTGCGTGAGGTGTGGAGGCCAGGGCAGGCGTCTACCCCATGGGGCTGCGCGGCTTCTCCACCTGCCTGGCGCACGGCTCGCGCGGCCCCCGTCAGCGGCCCTCCTCGCCCCCGCCGCTCCTGCCCTCACCCTCGACATGGCCTCTATCCCGCCTATACGCCGGAACCTGTCAACGACTTTGAGACACGGGTCCTGTCTCAGAATTATTGACAGTCACCGCTCCTCCGGCAACCATCCGCTCCAACAGGCGACTGGTCCGAGGTGTCTCCACTTCCAGGCGAGACCCAGCGCGACGAACGCCATCCACCGGGCCACTGAACGGGATCTACCGATGTCGGATTCATCTCGGTCCGTATTCTTTGGCGCCAATGCTGCGCGGACCGGACACTTCGAGGGAGCGGGGCCGCTCGTGGTCAAGCGAGCCCGCTGGAAGTTCACGATGAGCACGCTCGCGACCACGCGCAACACGCCTGCAATCCACGATGGCGTGCTGTTCGCGAACTTCGACAACGACAAGCTTTACGCGCTCGACCTCTCGAAGGGAAATGAGCTCTGGAGCGTGCGGGTCGGGGGGCGCGTTTCCGAGAGCATCTCGAATCCGATGGTTGCGCATGGTTTGCTCTTCGTCGTCGGGGGCGGGCAGTGTCACGCCGTCGATCTTGGCACGCACGCCATCCGCTGGAGCGTCTCGTGCGACTCCGAGGCGACCTCCTCTCCGATTGTTGTCGACGACGACGTCTACGTGGGAACGCGGCTCGGTGGGGTGGTCGCCATCGACGCGCGCACGGGAGCCGAACGATGGCGCGTGCAGCTACGATGTGGTGAGAGTGTGCAGTCCGCGGTCAGCGTGACGCGCGATCAGGTCGTCGTCGGGACCAGACGGGACTTCGTCGAGGGCCACGTCGTCGCGCTCGACCGCGCCACGGGGGTCGAGCGATGGTCGGCGAAGGCCGGTGCGATGGGCAATGGCGGAGCGCCCGCGATCAAAGGCAGCACGGTCTATGCCCTGTCCGGTCTGGGGAAGTGCCTTCGCGCGCTCGACCTCGCCAGCGGCAAAGAGCGTTGGTCCTACGAGACGGGCGGCGCGCTGTGGGGAACGCCCGCCGTCGCGGACGGCGTCGTGTGCTTCACCGGCGATCACAAGATTCTCCACGCGCTGGACGAAAAAACCGGGAAAGAGATTTGGTCGGTCGCGCTCGACAAGCCGCCGACGGCTACGGTCTCGCCGGCGATCGCAGGTGGCGTCGTCTACATGGGGGCCGGCAACGCCGTCCACGCCTGGACGCTTCGGGAGGGAACAGAGCGCTGGCGGTGGAAGGCTCCCTACCGCGTGACGACGGCACCGCTCGTCGCCGACGGCACGGTCTACGTGGGCTGTGACCGCGCGGTCATCGCGCTGGGGTAGCGTCGGCCTGTGCCTACCCAATATTCGGTCGCTGCGTCATGAGCGCGTCATGACGGTGAGCGGTATGCACGACCAGCCGCCGGGTCCTTTCTCCCGCTTGATAGCGGTCGGCACCTCGCGAATCCCAAATGGGTGAGCGTGGCGCGAACACCTTCGGTGTAGAGCTTGGCCCTGTCTCGGTGCAAGTACCGCGGGGCGCTGGCCCAAGGGAAGGACTCTCGCAGTCGGGTGCGCTGTCACATTGAGGTGGAATGACAAACAAATCCATCCCCGCGGACTCTGACAGATGCAAGTGCAAGAAGCCCTGCCATGTGGGTGATGGTTTCAGCGCCCCCCTTCCCGGTCTGGACATGTACCGAGCGACGGTTGTCTGGCCTACCTCCATCCCCAGCTTCAGCAACTCCCCGTGAATGCGCGGGACACCCCATGTCGGGTTGGCTTCGGCCATGCGCCGAATCAACGCGCGCAGTTCCGGAGTTACCCGAGGCCGCCCTACCCGACTCCGGGACTTCCAGCGCCAGAAGAGTCGAAAGCCCATCCGATGCCACTTCACCACTGTCGCCGGCTGCACCAGGCACAGTGGCCTCCGCCACCCCTGCCAGAGGCGGCGGCTGGGTTCGCGCACTGCGGCTACCCGCCTCAATCGCGATGCACGCCGTGTTAGATATTGATGCGGGAGCTGACGGTGCGGATGTCCATCCCCAACGCGGAGAACTCGGCGGCGTGGGCGCGCAGGAACTCCACGAAGCGGGGATGCACGTCCGCCTCCTCGTTCGCCAGCAGGAAGCCGTAGCTCGTCTTCGAGAGCATCCACGAAATCCACAGCATCTCCGTGGCCTCCTCCGGAGGCGGCGCGACGTCATGGTCCGCCTCCGTCGACAGCGCGCCCGCCTTGCCCCACCGCAGGCCCAGGCACGCGTAGAGCACCTCGCCCGCGTCGTCCCATTGGAGGTTGTTGGCCCAGGCGTGACGGAATGTCGCGAAGTAGATGACGTACCGGCACAACTGCTTGAGCGCCTCCATCTCTCCGGGCTGGGGCGCGTCCGTCCGGGTCACCGCGCTGACGGCCTTGGCGTGGGTCGCGGCGACCTTCGCGTCCAGGTCCATGCGCTCGGAGCGCACGAACCACGGCGCCGCCCTTCCCGGCACCGTCGCGCGCAGGTAGCGGCACACGAAGGCGGGCGCCGAGTGTGCCACCAGGTCGTCCGAGAAGCGCCGCACCTCGCTCCACTGCGCCTCCAACGCCGCGCCGTGCTCCGCGAAGAAGGCATCCACGTGCTCCCCTACCAGCCGCCAGAACAGGCCCGCCGCGCGTGCGTAGCGGTGCGACTCGCAGATGGGCGGCGCGGGCGCGAAGCCCTTCCAGTCGTAGCTGCCCATCAGGTGCAACAGCCGCGTCTCCACGCTGCGCTCGGTGAGCGCGCTGGCGCGGGTGATGTAGCCGGTGGGTCCCACGAGGAAGCCGTTGGCGGAGTGGTTGATGAGGACCACCTCCCGCAGGTGCGGCATGAGCAGCCAGCGCAGCGGACTGCGGCGCAGATTGCGGTGCGCGGCGATGGCGTACTGCTCCACGTTGAAGTGGCACTGGCCCAGGTGGTTGCCCAGCTCCGTCTCCAGCGTCGCGCTCACCCGCGCCATCCGCTTGGCGGCCTCCCAGGCCTCGCCGTCCGCGGGCGTGTAGCTCCGCCGCGTCACGGGAGAGCCCGGCGCCGTCGCGCCCGGCTCGCGCATGCCCAGGATGATGCGCACCGGCAACAGCCGTCCCTCCACCAGCCGCAGCCGCACGTCCACGTCCGGCAGGCAGTGGACGCCGTCCTGCTCGTAAGCGTTCCACGGGAAGTAGAGCCGGAACGCCTCCGGGTCGCCGGGGGCCTCCGGGTCTCCATCCATGAGGGTGGAGAACATGCCGTTGAGCAGCCGCTCTCCGAAGAAGGCGTCGGTGCGCGTGGAGCCCGGCGACTCGCGCTCCATCCGCACCGTCATCGCCTCCGGATAGTCCGCCTGAATCCCGTCCAGGCTCGGCGCCTGCCCCAGCCGTCCCTGGAGCAGGTGGCGGCGCTTGACGAGCTCGATGGGCGCCACCGCCTTCAGCATCGCCAGCGCGCGCCCCGGCGCGTAGGCCGTGGGCGGAGTCCCCTCCTCCGTGACAAGCAACCGGGCCAGCGGCGTCGTGGGGTCGTACTCCCAGTAAGGCAGCCGCAGCGTGCCGAAGTCGTAGTGGAGCCCACCATGGTCATCCGGCCCCTTCTCCGAGCCGATGCGGCGCCATGCCTCCACCACCTGCCCATCCGGGCGGAAGCTGTGCTGGGGCTCGAAGAAGCGCACCTCCAGGTCGGGCAGGTCTCCCACGCCCGCGTCGGCCGGGTCATAGCGAATGGAAAAACATCCATCCGAGTCCGTGAACCCCTCCCCCAGGAAGTCATCCGGCGTGCCGAAGTCCCTGTCCCACAGCTCCACCTTGATGTGATGCAGGGGAATGGGGCCCTGGGGCCCGTCCTGCTCGAAGACCAGCCGCCCGACCGCGACGGCTGGCAGCGTGGTGGGCTCCCTCGCGGGGCGGACAGCCCGAATGCGCGGTGCGAGCTCGCGGCTGATGGCCAGACGCTCCTTGAGCGCGAGCCCCGAGTACCACCGGGACAGCTCCTCCGCGTCGAGCACCTCGTTGCTTCCGCTCTCGCGTCCTTTGCCCCCGAGAGAGCCCATCCATCGGCGCAGCCCCGCGAACATCATGCCCGTCCCCATGCCGCAGGCGCGCCCGTCCCAACGTCTCTCATCAGCCCCACCTCTCCGGGTCACACTCGCGCTCACGTCAGACGCTTGTTCAATGCGTTCGCGCGCTGAGCGACGCCGGCTTCATTCCCAGGGGAGAGTACCATGGCTTGAGGTCCTACTTTTCTCGTTCTACGGTCTGCGCCCGCTACACAGAGGGAGCCATGACTGTCGAGTATAAACTCACGATTCGGACGGGCACGAAGCTCGGCGCGGGGACGGATGCGAACATCTCCATCGTCCTCGTGGGCACGCGAGGAGAGAGCGCCCCCCGCGTGCTGGACAAGTACTTCCACAACGACTTCGAGGCGGGCGCGGAGGACGTATACGCCCTCTCTTCCGAGGACCTCGGTGACCTGGTCCTGTTGCGCTTCAGCAACGCGGGCGGCGTGGCGGCCGACTGGCTGCTCGACTGGGCAACCGTCACGGCCGGAGAGAAGCAGTGGCGCTTCCCTTTCTACCGGTGGGTGCTGAGTGGCGCCACGGTGGACGTGCTCGAGGGGACTGCGAAGCTCGCTCGCCAGGCAGGCAGCGAGCGCGAGTCCACGGCGCGGCGCGAACTGCTCGAGGCCCGCCAGCAGATGTACCCGTGGCGCGCGCCCGAAGCGACCGAGGGGCTTCCCGGCGCGCTCGACATCAGCGAGGCGCGGCCCCTGCCGAAGGACGAGCTCTACCGGGGCCTGACGGAGGGCAGCTACGAAGTGGTCATCGCCAAGACGCTGGCGGCCATCAAGCTGAACCTGCCCATGCTGACCCGCGCCTGGAACGGGCTGGTGGACATCTTCGACTTCTTCAAGCACATGGAGGTGCCCCAGCTCGCCCAGCGCTGGAAGGACGACCTCGAGTTCGCGCGGCAGGCCATCCAGGGCATCGCCCCCCTCCACATCACGCTCATCCCCAGTCTGCCGCAGGGCATGCCGCTCACCGACGACGACGTCCGGGGCATTTTGTCGCCCGGCACCACGCTGGCCAGGGCGCTCGACGCCAAGCGCATCTTCCTGCTCGACTTCGAAATCCTCGACGACATCAGGATGTACCGGAAGGTCGGCGAGGGCGGCGTCGAGGAGCGGCGCTGGGCTCCCGCGGCGCGCTGCCTGCTGTACCTGGATGACCAGCGTCAGCTGCGGCCCCTGGCCATCCAGCTCGGGCGGGACGCCCAGAAGGACCCCGTCTTCACGCCGAACGACGACGCGTACGACTGGCTCGCCGCGAAAATCTACCTCCGGTGCAGCGAGGGCAACGCGCACCAGATGGTGGCGCACGCGCTGCGCACGCACTTCGTGGCGGAGCCGTTCGTCATGGCGACGATGCGCAACCTGCCGGACCCGCACCCCGTCTACAAGCTGCTGCGGCGGCACTTCCGCTACACGCTCGCCATCAACGAGGGCGCACGCAAGGGCCTGCTCTCCGCGGGTGGGGTGTTCGACGACTTCATCGCGACGGGCGGCCCCGACAAGGGCCACCTCCAGTTGGGCAAGAAGGGCTTCCAGCGCTGGACGCTGGCGGACAACAAGCCCCGTCAGGACCTCGAGCGGCGGGGTGTGCTGGACCCGGCCGTGCTCCCCAACTATCCCTACCGCGACGACGCCCTGCCCTTGTGGGATGTGCTCGAGGAGTACGTCGGCGGCGTCCTCAGGCACTTCTACCGGACCGATGCCGACCTCGAGGCCGACACCGAGATGCAGCAATGGTGGAAGGACCTCACCGAGCACGGGCTGCCCGCGGACAAGCTGCCGTGCCGGGAGCTGCGCCGCGTCGACGACCTGGTCGACATCCTCACCACCGTCCTCTTCACGGTCAGCGTGCATCACGCCGCGGTGAACTACCTGCAATACGAGCACTACGCCTTCGTGCCAAACGCCCCCCTGTCCATGCGCCGGGAGCCCCCCCAGCAGAAGGGGACGCTGCGTGCCGAGGACATCCCCGAGATGATTCCCACCAAGTCCCAGATGCTCTGGCAGGTCGCCATCGGCCGGGCGCTCTCCAGCTTCGGAGACGACGAGGAGTACCTGCTGCACGAGGGCGGCTGGCGCGAGGAGTACTTCCACGAGCCGGAGCTGGTGACCATCCGCCAGCGGTTCCAGGAGCGCCTGCGCGCCCAGCGCGAGGCGGTGGAGGCGCGCAACGCGAGCGCCGAGGTGCCCTACACCGTCCTGCGTCCCGACCGGATTCCCTGCGGCATCACCGTCTGAGCCCTTGGAGACACACGCTCATGCCCAACCTGCTCTCTCAAGGTCTCTTCAGCCTGTTCTTCGGTGGCCGGCGCAAGCCCCTGGCCAGCCTGCCGGGCCCCCCGCCGGGGCTTCTGGGCAACATCGGCGACTTCCTCGGCGCCCAGCCGTGGGACGTCTGCGCCCGCTACGCGCGCACCTACGGCCCCGTCGCCGTCACCTGGCTGGGGCCCAGCCCGGCGCTGGTGCTCAATGACCCCACCCTCATCCACGAGGTGCTGGAAACGCGCCGGCTGGAGTTCGAGAAGGGCAACATCGGCGACCAGATTCGCCACTCCGCCACGGACGACACGCCCTTCATCGCCCAGCAGGGCGAGGACTGGGCTCGCAAGCACGCCATGGATCCGCTCGCCCAGCCGTGGACTCCCGCCTGGCACGCGGCCCAGGTGGAGCCCCTGCGCGCGGCCATCCTCGAGTCGGTGGAGGCGCTGCTTCAGCAGCCCTCCATCGACCTGACGCCCACGCTGCGCAAGCTGACGTTCGACGCGTTCTGCGTGGCCACGGTGGGCGAGAAGCTGCCCACGTCCGTGTACGACGACTTCATGCTCCTGGCGGCGGCGGCCGACGCGCGCATCCAGGCCAAGCTGCCGTTGAAGTTCGTCTCACCGCCCAAGGGTTTCGCGGATGCGAAGGAGCGCTTCTACGGCCTGTTCCTGGACAAGGTTCGCACGGCCAGGAAGGCCCCGGAGCCGCACCGCGTGGACCTGATGTCGTGGACGCTGCGCGAGATGCCCCAGCTCGATGACGTGGTGCACGCGAACCTGCTCGGCGGGTTCTTCTTCGGCGGCGTGTTCTCCTCGAGCACCACCCTGGTGGGCGCCTTCCATCAGCTGAACAAGTACCCCGCCACCGAGGAGCGGCTGGCGCTGGAGTCCGCCGCGCTGGCGCAGGGGCCGCTCACCCTGGAGCGCCTGAAGGACGCGCCCTGGGGCGAGGCCGTGGCCTACGAGGCCCTGAGAATCCTGCCCGCGGTGCGCATCTTCCTGCGCCGCACGCCGCTCACGCCGACGCGGTTGGCGGAAGTCACGCTGCCGCCGGGCACGACGCTCATGATTTCCAACCAGCACCTGCACCGGGACCCGAGCCACTGGACGAACCCGGAGACGTTCGCCCCGGAGCGCTGGCTCGACGGGGGCGCGGCCCGGAATCCGCTCGGCAGCGGCCACTTCTTCCCCTTCGGCCGGGGTCCTCGCGCCTGCGTGGCCGGGGACTTCGCCATGGTGTTCCTGCGCACGGCCCTGGCCACCCTCTCCGCCCACGCGCGCGTCCACGTCGACTCGATGGAGCCCTTCGAGGAGGGCTTCTTCTTCGGTGTGGTGCGGCCCCAGGGCGTCACGGGCAAGCTCGTCCCGCGCCAGAGGCAAACCCTTCACCCTCCCACGGGAGCCCATCCCACCGCCGCAGTGGAATCCGCATGACCTTGTTCCGACATCCCCGAGACCGCATCCCCGTCCTGCTCTTCACCCTGGTGTTCGCCCTGGACCTGACGGTCTTCTTCACAGCGCGAAGCTGGTGGTTCCCCATCCTCTGGCTCGCCCTGGGAGTGATTCCCAAGGGGTGGATCAGCGCGTGGAACCACCACCACCAGCATGTGCCCATGTTCCGTCATGCGCTGCCCAACCGACTCCTGGAGGTCATCTTCGGCTTCCAGACGGGCGTGACGTCCCATGCGTGGTTCCTGCACCACGTGCTGGGCCACCACCGCAACTACCTGGACCAGGCCCAGGACGAATCGGGGTGGAAGCGCCGCGACGGGTCCACCATGGGCGAGATGGAATACTCCGTCTTCAACACGCTCGTCGCCTATCCCCGCGCCTTCCGCGTGGGCCGCTCACATCCCAAGGCGATGCGCGTCTTCCTGACCATGGGCGCGCTCCAGGTGGCACTGCTCGGCGTGCTGTTCTGGCACGACTGGTACAACGCCCTCTGGGTGTTCCTGCTGCCCATGGCGGTGTCGCTCTACGTCACCGTCTGGGCCACCTACTTCCACCACGTGGGGCTGGAAGCGACGGAGCACACCCACGCCTCGTACAACATCCTGCACAAGGGCTACAACCTGATGACCGGCAACCTGGGCTACCACACCGCGCACCACGCGAAGCACGGGCTGCACTGGTCTCAACTGCCCGAGCTTCACGCGCAGCTCGCCCAGGCCATACCGGCCACGCACTACCGGCAGCCGGGCATCCCCTTCGTGTGGACCAACCCGGAGGCGAAAATCGAGCCGGCCGAGGCGGAGTTCGGCGCCATCCCCCAATGATAGGCTGACGCCGGACGTGGTGTACGAGGTGCGAGCGAGCGAGGCGCACCAGCCGAGGCGACAACGCCCCTGACTCAGGGGGGCACCCAGGAGCCCGCGCGCACCGTCCTGGCACGGGTGCTCAACAGTGCCAACCGGCGCACCGTGTGGACCCTGAGTGGGCAGGGGGCGAAAGCCGGATACCTGCTCTCTCCACCGGGTCTTTCGCCTCGCTGGCGGCACCCCACCGCCCCCTACACCTGCGCCCAGCGAGAATGTCCCCCGCTCCGAAACGAAGCGCTTCGGGCGGGTGACCGCGTCTCTCAGCACGCATCGTCAGGCCGCGGGGCACAGACTTGGTCCACGCCCACAACTCCAGGCCTACCGCTGTGCCTACTCCACGTTCGGTCGCTGCGTCATGGTTGCGTCGAGACTGAGCCAGGACGCGCGTCAAGGCGAGTGAGCGAGGCGCGCACTGCCTTCGAGTTCATTGGCCGGCAAGGCGGGAAGTCACCATGGCGCGGGAGAGCCTTCAGGTTTGGGCGCCTGGTGGAGTTGCCCCCGTCAAATCGGCCAGCTCAGGGTTGAGATTTCGCAGTGCGGAACTCGCGGGGTGACTTCATCGTGAGCCCTGGGTGCGGATGGAGGCGCCTTGGCGGTGCCCGGACCGAAGCGGGCATCGAGCCTCTCGGCCATTGGAGCGCGGGTGATACCCAACTCCCGGAAATGGGGGCTGATTCGAACACTCGTCCCAGTCCGCCGGAATTATTCAACCAACCCGGTCAGTCGCCCCCCTCGACGCGTGCTTGCACATCATCAGGTAAACGCCAACAAGCATGCTGGGCGGAAACAAAACGATATCGGCTCAGATAATTCTTTCCGGATGCGCGCGGGCCCCTTGCCGGTCACCGGGTGCTTGAGCGACGCCAGCACGGACACTCGTTATTTTCGCGCATATCTGGAATATCTCGATTCGATGAGGCTATTGTCACGCCCCCTGAGGCCAATAACTCGCGGCGGTTCCACTGACTGCCTGGGCGGGCCACAGACCGTGACAAAGCGAGCCGCAGTCTTCACGACCTCTCCCCATCCCCACTGGAGGTTTTGATGTCTCCCGAGTCCCGCAACCCTCGCCAACTCTCCCGGCGCTCCCTTCTGCGTGCCGGCAGTGTCGCGGCCGGCTTCGCCGCCTTCGGCGGGTCTGGCCTGCTGATTGGCACCGCCCACGCCGCAGAGACAATCATCAACCCATTCGCTGGCTACTCAATCTCGGATGGGTGGTGGGACCACGTCAACCGCGGCTCCCTGGGCGGCATCGACTACGTGATGGGCGTTGGTACGCCGCTCCCGGCCTGCGCGTCGGGTCAGCTCCGCATCGACTGGAACAACGGCACGGGCGGCTACACCGCGACCATCGTGATGGCCAACGGCATGAGGAGCCAGTACCTCCACCTGTCCGGATTCAACGGCGGAGAGCGCTACGTTCAACAGGGAGAAATCGTCGGGTACTCCGGAGGCGCTGCGGGTGCACCCGGCTCCGGGTCCTCGACGGGTCCGCATCTGCACTGGCATCTGGTGACCGCCGGCGGCACCCGGGTGAACCCGCTCGACTACGTCGGCGCCGGCAGCGGCGGCACCGGGGGCGGTCTGCCGCTGGAGGACCGGCGCCTCGGGCATCTCGGCACCGCGGGGGGCTGGGCCCACATGCTCAGCAACCTCGTGCTGCCGGGCAACACGACCTACGGGGCGTTCTCGCCGGGCCCTGGACAGTCGCCGCGTGCCATGGCGAACGTCGACGGCGTGATGATGCTTGTATATGCCGGCAGCAACGGCTGGACCACGATGAGCAGTGGCCTGGCGATGGACCCGGGGGCGCCGCTCAACGTGCTGCGGACCCCGGCCAATCCATCGCCCCAAATCTTTACCCTCGAGGACGGACGGCTCTGGCACACCTTCGACGGCAATGGCTGGAAGAAGTTCCCGTCGTCCGTGACGGTGTCGGGCAACTGCACCTTCTCGATGACGGCCAATGGGACGGACCTTCATGGCCTGTTCAACGACAACGGCCGGCTGTTCCATGTCTGGGCTGACGGTTCCGGCTGGCACAAGGGTGACACCCAGGTGGACCTGCAGCCCGGCGCCGACCTGGTCGCCGTTATTCAGCCGGATGGAAGCCTGCAAGGCCTGTCGCTGGAGTTCAGCCGGGTGCACCACATCTTCGGGGCAAACGGGAGGTGGAACCGGATACCGACCACGGCGTCCCTGCCGACTGGGACGCCCATCGCTGGCCGCGCCGCCTATGGCTGGCCGCAGCTGGTCGCCAACCACAACGGGGCCATCACCCACGTCTGGGGCACCTCGTCGGGCTGGATGTGCGTGCCCACTGGACAGTCGACGAACGCGGGACGGCGGCTCAGCCTCGTCCCGGATGTCGCCTCATCCCCGCTGGTCGGCCTGACGCTCTGAGACGCGCCCCACCTCCTCGGACGAGGGCGCCCCGCGCGCCTGCGCTGCCAGGTCCAGGGTTCGGTCCGACGATGCTTCTTTCACATCGCCAAGCAACTTTGGACCGTACTTTCAAATAATCCAGGACCGGACTCCAACTCCACGTCCGTGAATCCTGGAGCATGAGCATGGCGACGCGCGTCACAGGTGGTGTCTCTTCGGCCGGTGCTTCCACCGCGAGCAGCGCGGCGGCGGAGGCTGCTCGGCGCGCGGCGGAGGCAGCCCGTCGCGCCGCCGAGGAGGCCCGCCGCAGAGCCCAGGAGGCGTCGCAGCGGGCGCTCGCGCAGGCCCAGCTCTCCAAGGGCCTCCAGGACGCGAAGAATGCCCCGAAGGCGGGGGTCGCGGCCTCCCAGGCAAGGCAGCTCGCGACGGCCGCCGAGAAGGCGACTCAGCGCGCCAACAACGCCGCCGTGGCC
This sequence comes from Myxococcus sp. NMCA1, assembly GCF_026810205.1. Lineage (NCBI taxonomy): Bacteria > Pseudomonadati > Myxococcota > Myxococcia > Myxococcales > Myxococcaceae > Myxococcus > Myxococcus sp. NMCA1. Next base: position 7,891,601 of record NZ_CP113950.1, read on the forward strand.
GCTGGGCTGCCGCGCCCCTTCCCCACCGCCGAGAAGACCTTCCACGACGCACTGATGAAGGACGGCGGTGACTTCTCCAGTCGTCCGGGCCGCTCGCTCTTCGGCACGCCCGCGCTCGGCGCCTTCCCGGCAGGCTCCCGCTCCGAACCAACCCTCCGCCACCTCGCCGGGCCCGCCGTCGCGCAGACCGCCGCCGCCACCGGCGCGACGTCGCCCGACGAGGCCCGCGCCAACCTCGTCGCCGCCCAGCAAGCCTACGACGACGCGAGCAAGAAGGCCGAGGAGCTCAACGAGGCGCTGAACCTGGAGCTCGCCAAGCTCGGCCCGGCGCTCACCGACGAGCAGAAGCAGCAGTACGTGCAGCAATTCCGGGCGAAATACCCGGATGAGTTCGCCGCCGAGGAGGCAGCAGCGAAGCAGCTCAACGACGCGCTCAACGACCCGCAGTTGCTTGAAGCCGCCAGGAACAACCCGGACGTCGCCAAGGAGAGCCTTGAGGCGGCAAAGTCGCTCGGGGAGTCCTCGCAGGCCAAGGGCGCACTCGAGTGGGCTGGCAAGGCGTTGGACCCGAATGGCCCGGCGGGAACCGCCTTCGAGAGCCTCAAGGACCAGATTGACGACGACGTCGTGGCGACGGCGCTCACCACCACTTCCGGCCAGCTCCTGGCCGAGAACAACGGCGATGTCCAGGCGGCGCTGGAGCAACTCACGGCAATCACCGAGCCGCTCGTCCAGCTCTCCGAGGGAGGCGCGTCCGTCAAGTCTGGCATTGAGACAATCAAGACGGCACTCGCGTCGGGCTCTCCGGAACCACTGCTGGAGCTCTCGAAATCAGACGGAAAGCTGGGCGCGGCGCTGGCGGGCGTGGGCGCCGCCTACGGCCTGGCGAGCGCGACGAACGACGCGATACGGGGCGAGTGGGGCGACTTCATCAAGGACCTGGCCAGTTCGGGCCGCAGCGGCGCGGAGGCCGCGGCCTTCGCGATGCGCACCCTCGGTGAGTCGGGCCGCATCGCAGCGCAGACGGGCGAGGCGGCGGCGGCGTTCCTCTCGCGCCTGGCGCCCGCGTTCGGTGTGGTGGCCAACTCGGTGGTGCTCGCGGACCACTTCAAGGACATGGTGGACGACCCGACGGTCGGCAGTGCCTTGCAGACCTTCGGGGACGCGGTGGCGTGGGTGGGAGCGCTCATGGGCACGGGGCTCCCAGGCGTCGGGCAGATAATCGAGGGCGTGGGTCTGGTGGTCTCCGCGTTCGGCAGCCTGCTCGTCGACAAGGAGAAACAGGAGGCGCTGGACAACGAGTCCGAGAGCATCCTCCTGGAGATGGGCCTCGACGCGGACGTGGCGGAAACGCTCGCGCACGGCGATGACCAACCCGAACGGCTGTCCTCGGACCTGGGCCTGTCTCCGGCGCAGATTCAGGACCTCGCCAAGCGCTACCCGACGATGTTCGACGCCCCGGGCCTGGGCCAGGCGGTCATTGACGCCGCCAAGGCGTGCGGCATGAAGGGCCCAGACGCGATGGGCTTCATTGACACGCTGGCGAAGGGCCGTCCGGACTTCGCGTGGGACTTGCTCGGGGTTATGCCGAATATGCGGGGTGACGGCACACACCCGACGGCCACGGACGAATCGTGGCGCACCTACGTCCAGGGCCGCTACCCGGATGCGTACGCCTACGCCCAGCAGCACGCCCCGGACATCTTCGGCCAGAGCGCGGAGTCGCGCCTCAAGGCGGGCCAAGACTTCGAGCATTACGCCGGGACGATGGACTCTCCGCTCGTGTACGCGAACCTGTGTGAGCAGAACAAGGGCGACGAGGCGTACATCAGCGAGTTCATCAATCGGATGAAGGACAACGGCTCCCTGGACAGCTTCGTGCAGTACATCAACCAGTACGGCCTGGACGCGCACCGCAGCGGCGCCAAGGCCGCCCTCGACGCAGCGGTGAAAACGGGCGTGCTCTCCGAAGCGGACGTCCAGAACTACCTGAACGGCAGCAACGGCGATGCCTGGCACGCCACCCTCGGCCGCTGACCGTGGGCGCCGGAGCGCATCGAGTGAGATATCGAGGCGCTCCGTGCACGGCTTGTGACGGCGCAGAGAGTCCAACGCTCCTTGTGCTCGCGAATGACTTTCCCACATCATCGCCTCACCTGACTGCGTCGCTTGCCATTCGGCCACGCGCACGCCGCCAAGGAGGCACAGCACAGATGCGAAGTCGCGTTCACACCGTGTCTTCGCCCACCCTGGGGCCGGTGCCTCAACACCAGCGTCCCACTGGAGCTCGAAGCCTCGGAGTTGCCTGACTCCAACAGCCTCCGCACCAATCCATCAACGCGGTAGGCGGCACGAGACTGCCCACCGCAGGCCGCGCCACCATCGTCAAGAAGGCGGGTTACGGCGTGACGAGATTGCAGTAGAACTGCTTGCTCCGTACGACGTTGCGGCCCAATGCGTCGGTGAAGCTGAGCTGGACGGTACTGGTGTTGTTCGGAGTGCAGGTTCCTGATGTGTAATCGGGATTGTTCACGTGACTCGGTGCGATGTTCGCACGCGTCATGCCCGTCCACATCGCTGTAAAGGGACCAATGCCGCCTTCGGGGTTCGCATAGCACACGAAGCTGCCCGAAGCGCTTTCACACGCAATGGAGACATCAAAGGTCGCAGCGGCCACAGCCCCGTCGGCGTTGAGCAAACCCGCCCCGCAGCCATTGTTCGTGCATGAGATAGGCGTCGCGGTTTTCTGGAGGATGTCGCGAACCTGCAAAGACGTCAGCGCCGGATTGCGTGAAAGCATCAAGCCAATCACACCAGAGACATGCGGTGCGGCCATGGATGTACCCGCCCAGTGCCGATAACAGTGGGTTCCTTGGGATGTCGTCCACGAGGAGACGACGCCATGGGTACCGACGCCGCGCGTCTCATTCGGGTCCGTGCAGCCGATGAGTTCGCCAAAACCGCCCGAAGAATTGGCAGCGCGAAAAGCCCCCCCGCCAGGTGCACCAATGGTGATTCCCGGGCCGCGAGCCGAATAGGGCTCAAGGACTCCATTCTGATTCACGGCGGCGACAGAGATGACGCTCGTGCATCCGCTCCACATGAATGCGGAAAATGCCGTAGTATTGAGCGCGCCTTCAGACTCCCAGTTGCCAGCCGCGACAACCACGGGTGTTCCCGCGGCATTGGCGTCATTGACAGCAACTTGGAGGTCGGCCGGACAGGGGCCAGCGACGTTACCCATGCTGATATTGATGACCGAGGCTCTGGAAGGTGCCTGGACATAGTTGAACAGCCCATCATCCACCAAGTAGCCCGCCGAGTAACGAATTGCACGGGCGAGGATTGTGGAGAGAGGCTCATACGCTCCCGGGGAGCCAGAGCCAAAACTGCCCTCCTGCTGTGCGACGCGGATAGGCAACAAGCGGCAATTCCAGCACAAGCCAGCGCCTCCGATGCCGTTATTAGCCGAGGCACCAATCGTCCCCGCGACGTGAATGCCGTGGTGGTACAAGCCCTCGTCAGTAGGGTCGCTGTCGCCAGCGAAGAAGTCATACCCACCTGTCCACTTCGTATTCATGTCGGGGTGCGCCAACCGCCCGCTGTCGAGCACAGCGATTGACACGCTGTCATTGCCAGTGGTGCGACCCCATGCCGCTGGTGCATGGATGGCGTTGTAGTGCCAACTCTGGCTAGAGAAGAGAGGGTCGCTGGGGATCAGGGCGGCCTCTTTCTGCCCAAGCGCTTCAGGCTCGAGCGGCGCCCCGACACTACCACAGGCGAGGAGGGCCCCTGTCAGAACGGTACTCATCGGAAGCAGGAAGATGCGCTGGGATGCATGTCGACGTGGCACGGGACGCCTCCTGGTGAAAATCAAAGCAACTGAGACGATGCGTGCGAGAAGTGTACTGATATGCCCCAACGACTCCAACCCTCCTTGCAGAGAAGGCCTTCACCAGCAGGGCTTCGACGAAGGTGCAGCAGTTGTTCAGCCGGGGCGGCGCCAACGGGACACCGACGCCCGGCTCACGTCGCACCTGTAGTCGAGGAACGCTCCAATAAGAGCGGTGAGCCCCTCCACCAAGACGGCCAGCGGGTCGCTGTCGAATGACATACGGGCCAAGGCAGGCGCGCGCGCTTCTGGGAGACGAGCGTCGCGTCGACGGATGGCTCCGCGGGGCGCCCCCACGCACGGAGCCGTCGAGCAGGCCATGGGAGGGGCGAGTGGCTTGCGCGACGGAACGGTGGATTCGCCACGGGTGTCTCGTGCAAGCACCCGCTGGAGGTCCGCTGTGCTGACCGTCGTGTTGCTGAGCCTGTTGGCCGTGCCTCCGGTGGAGGTCGAGGTCTTCGTCCCGCTGTGTGACAACGCGTTGCTCCAGTGCGGCCGTCCTCCCGCGGGGGCTCCGCGCGCGCTTGAGACAAACCTCTACTGGGGGGCGATGTACGGTGCGGAGCGGTTCCTCTCACGGGCGCCTGGATTCAAGATGGTGAGCCGAGAGCCGGGACCCGAAGGGGCCGCGATACTGCGCGAGCTCGTCCTGGAGCGGACCGCGGCGAAGGGAGAGCGGCCCGTGCGGCTGCGGCTCCGCGCCTACGCGGGCGACGCGATAGACACGGCGCTGGAGGACTTCCTGCGGGCGGCGGCGGGCGCGAGTCGCGCCGACCTGTTGGTGTGGGCCGGACATGACCGGCTCATGGACCGCGAGCCTCCCCGAGTGGCTGCACCGCCGGGAGCCACGCCCAGGCCCGTGGTCGTCCTGGCCTGCACGAGCGAGCAGTACTTCGGTCCGGTGCTGAAGACGCTGGGCGCGAGCCCCATCGCGCTCACGCGAACGCTGATGGCACCCGAAGCCTATCTGCTGGAGGCGCTGGCCAGCACCGTGGCGCGCCATGGGCCCACGGAGCCCAAGGCCATGCGCACGGCACTCGTGGAGGCCTATGCGCGCTATCAGCGCATCTCCCTCCGCTCCGCGGGCTCCGTCTTCTCGAAGCTGCCCCCGTCGGAGGTCGCACTGCCTGGCGCGGTAGCTCCCGCGTCGAGGTCGAAACCGGGAGGCGAGCGACAGCGCCGAGGGCAGACAGGCCTCTGCCGTGAAATGCGGTCGGTCGAGTCCCACCCTGAAGAGGCTCCCGCTCCGCCAATGAATGAACGTGGGCAACTCCACTGGGTCGCGGACTTCACGCGAAGGCCGCGCCAGGAGTACCGCCAGGAGTACATTCACGGACCGCTCATGCTCCCACTCCTCCTGCCACTCCTGGTCGCCGTCGCGCCCGCGCCCTCCCCGGAGATTTCGTCGGCGAACCTCAAGAAGACCCCCGCCTTCCAGGACTGGCGCGGCGGACGATTCCTCTTCGAGGAGCGCTGGGTCGACCTCCCGGAGGTCGGACTTCACGTGGGCTACTTCGTCGTCCCCAGCCGATGGACCCGCCAGTACGCGGACAAGCTCCCTTTCCATGACGCCTTCTTCGTGGTGGACCCACGCACGGGACAGCTCGTTGCCCCGGCCCTGGTACGAACGAGACTGCCGCTCAATGGCTGTCCGACGATGGGCGAGGTGGCGCGGCTCATCCCCGAGCCCGAGAGCGAGACCTCCGCCGCGATCGGCTTCGGCAATGCTCCTCAGCGGTGTCTGGTCCGGCTCCAGCGCATGAAGGAGGCATGGGCCGTTTCCCTCTTCCCGGATGAGGCACGCTCCCCCGCGGAGGCCTTTCCAGAGGCAGCTGCCGCCCTGGAGAAGGCACTCGGTCCCAGGGACGGAGGGGTTCGCGAGCTCAATTGGTCCTACCAGCCCAACTCCCGCTGGCTGCTCGCTGCGTCCCAGGATGAGTGCGCCCTGTGGGTCATCGACAGCATCAACCCTGAGGTGAACGCCACGGCCAGCAAGGCCATGACGCGGGAGATCTGCGAGTGTCTCGAGGGGACCGTCTCCGCCGACGACCTGTATATCCGGCTGCCCCAGACAGCGTACACCACGAGCAGGATGGGTGGGGGCACTGCGCTTCCTTCCTGTGATTGCACGTTCGCGAAGACGGGTGAGGCAGGCGTCACGTGCGAGGCGTACATGGGTCGCCAATACTCCCTTCCGGAGTTCGAGGAGATGCAAGAGGACGGACGGCTGACGGAGAAGAACAGGGTCGAAAACCTGAAGGAGTTGGAGGACCTCCGTCGCACCCATCAAGGCCTGCTCGCCGCGAACGAGGATGCGCTCACTCAGTGGAGAACGGGGAACCAGAAGGTGGCGCTCAGCGCGTGGACCACGCTGTACCGAACATGGCTTGAGAACGGCCGGCCCATGGCTGGGGGAACCCTGGACGAGTTCGCTGTGGAGAACGCAACCCTGCGGGAACAACTGAACCAGCAATTGGAGGCAACCATCGACCTCCAGGCGGAGATCCTCAACAACCTCGGCTTCGCGCTGTGGTCCCACAAGGAGTGGTCCCAGGCCGAGGCCGTCCTCAACGAATGCCTGGCGCTGCTCACCGCGACGGGCCACGAGCGCAACGTGCTCAACCTGAATCGGGGAGACCTGTTTCGGGACATGGGAAAGGGTCCTGAGGCCATCAAGGCCTATCGGTCCTTCCTGCAACGCAAGGTCACCGCGGCTCAACGCAAGTACGCGGAGCGAGAATTGCGGAAGCTCGAGCAGGGCTCGAAATGACTGCCTGAATGGCCTGCCGGGACGCACGCGCTCGGTCTTCGAATGACGCGAGGAGGAGGCTCCGCCGTGCCTCGGAACCACGAGTCGCCGCCGTTCCGCGGCGTGCTTGGCGAGGCAGGCTCGCTCGGCGGCGGTGGCCTGCGTTTCGACCTGCGCCAACCCCGCCAACCAGAGGGCCACGTGAGTGGTGCCCCGAATGGTCCTGCGCCTATGTCTGTACTGCCGAGCCGTTAGCGTCCGGGGGCCACCACCCCGTCACGCGCCTCCGCCAGCGAAGCCTGCCACGCAAGCAGCCTATCCCGCAGCCGCAGGGCAGGTCTCTCCATCGCGATGTAGGTCACCCAGGCGAGCCCATGCGTCACCGTGATGAAGGCGAGCAGATCCAATCCCCACACACCCAAGGTCAGGCTTCGCCGCTCGAACACGCGTGCCAAGACCCAGAACCAGAGATAGGTGCCATAGGAGAGGACCGCGGCCTGGTACACGAGCCCCCTCAGCGGTATGGGCAGCGCAACCGCTTCCGTGGCCACGAGCAGCCCGCCAAATCCCACCGCGAGCCCTGCGAAAATCCACACGCCTCCCCAGTCCGGCAGGTGAGGCACGCACACTGCCAAGGTCACCCCGAACAACAGGGCGCCCATCGCGCCGCAGGCCCTCCGCCAAGCCTGAGGCCACCGTTGCCAGCGCGGCGCGGTCTTCGCGAGAAAGACACCCACCGCGAGTCCATCCAGGTGGAGGTGGGTGCGCCACTGCAATCGCACCCACTGTTCCGCGGGCAGCAGGCCCGGCGTGGCGGTGTGTACCTCCCAGGCCCGTGCCCCCAAGCTCAGGAGCAAGGGCATCAGCCATGCCCAGGCGGGGGCGGAGCGGGCGCGCAGGCCGAAGGCGAGCAGCGGCAGGACCACGTAGAAGTGTTCTTCGACACAGAGCGACCAACTCTGTACGAAGTCGCGCACGCCGACGTAGTTCTGGAGGAAGACGAGGTAGTGCCAACCTCCTCCCACAAAGGGTGTCCCGAACAACCATGGCTTCAGTGCATAGAAGGCGAGGACGACAAAGTAGAGCGGAAGCGTTCGCATCCACCGCTTGAGCCAGAACGTGCGGAGCTGAAGCCCCAGAGGCGCTGAGTCCTCCATCGCGAACACCTGCCGACCAATGAGGTAGCCGGAGAGGACGAAGAACAGGTCCACGCCCACCCAGCCCACTTCGAAGCTGGCACGGAGTACCTCCGGCAGGGCCCGCCGCACGGACTCCGGGGCGTGGAAACTGAGCACCGAAACGATGGCCAAAGCCCGGAGCACGTCCAGGCCGTCCTTGCGTGCGCGCCCTGTGTCCAGGACTCCCGCGTCTGAGGTCTGCGGGTGAGGAGGGGGCATGAAGGGCGCCTCGCATTGTCTTTCACACAGGCTCGGGGACGGCAATGCCTCCATGATTGACCGCTCGCTCCCGGGGATTCCTCGTGGCATCCCACTTTGCTCCGGATCCGAACAGCGACTCGGCTGGCTCCATGCTGGCAGTCCGCGACGCCTTGGCCGCCCGTGGCCATGGGGTCGACTATGAGTGGTTCGTGGATGAAGACGTGGTTACGCATTCCCAGACAGTGCCGTCCTGCTTCACTGCCATCGAGAAGGGCGCCATGTCCTCTTGGCGAAGCAAGCCCGGGCTGCCCTCGGCGCCACAGCCGCACAGGGAAGCGACGAGCGCCTGCGCCATTCCGATTGACCGCATCATTCCGTGTCGATTCATCACGGTTCCCCCGGAACCAGGCAGCACATGGTGGACGGAGTCCATCACGGTACGAGCATGATCGACGCGCCGCGAGGCATCCAGGTGCGGAGAGAAACCACAATCGTGTATGTGACAGAACGAGCGCGGTGCCGGTCCGCGTCAACCACGCCAGAACGCTGGCCTCGTGCGTCACCGCTCATCGGGCACACCTCTAACGACTGCGCTGGGCGCGCCTTCGCCACCGCAGAGGAACTCCGGCGGACCCTGCTGGAATGGCCCCCGGTACAACGAGCACTGGCTGCTGGAGGATCACGACTTCCGCTCGCCGAGACAAGCCCGGCGAGCGTTGATGCAGAGGCAGGCGGCCGAACTACCACCAACCCAGTGTCTCAACAATCCGGCGCGGTACAGCCACCTGCTTCTGGCTACGGCGCAGGCATCCAGGCCAGACCCAAGTTCCTGGCGCTGCCCGAGTTCACGTCCTGGATATCGCTGCCGTCGGCCAGATTGGCGCTCCGGAGCACACCATCCAGCCAATCCGCCCAGTACAGCCGCCCGGCCGTGACATCGATGGCAATCCCATGCGCTGTGGTCTGGTTGGTCACCAGGGTGGTGACGTCGGAGCCGTCCAGGTTGGCGACATAGATGCTGTTGCCACGGGTCGAGTAGTACACCTTCCCGCCGCTCGAATCGACCGCCAGGCCCACGCCCAGTCCGCCCAGGTTTGAAGCGAGGGTCTCCAGGTTGGTACCATCCAGATTGAATCGTACGAGCCTGGTGTTGTTATAGGTAATAACATACACCTTGCCGTTCGGAACATCGACCGCGATGGCAGACGGGCTATCGATACCACCGGAAACCTGCGTGGGATTGTTGCCGTCCAGCTCGGCGCGCATGACCCGACTTTCGTTGAAATCGGACCAGTACAGCTTGCGGTTGGTCGAATCGACTGCCAGCCCGCTGGGGAAGCCTCCGTTGGCCACGATATCGACGGGGTTCGCCCCATCACTGTCCGCTCGAACGATTGCGCTGTCGCGATTGTAGAAGAGGGTACGGGTTACCGGGTCGGTTGCGACGGAAGATGCCCCGCTGATGCCCGTCTCGAGCTCAATAGCATTCGTTCCGTTCACGTCAACCCTCCACAGCGAGCCGGCAGCAGTCACCCAGTAGAGGCTCGCAAGACCGGTGACGTCGACCGTGAAGGTGGTGGAGGTGGTGTCGGAGCCGTCACTCACCGAGAGGGTGATGGTGGTCGAGCCACTGGCGCTGGCGGCGGGGACGACGGAGAGGGTGCGGCTGGAGCCGGAGCCACCGAGAACGAGATTGCTGGGGTCGTTGGGTACCAGGTCGGTATTGGAGGACGTGGCGATGACCGTGAGGTTGTCGGCGGCGGTCTCCACGTCGCCCACAGTGAAGCCCAGGTCGCCGGTCGAGCTGCCAGCAGTGATGCGCTGGTCGGCCACTGGGGAAATGGTGGGAACGTCGTTCACCTCGGAGACGTCGACCGTGAAGGTGGTGGAGGTGGTGGCGGAGCCATCGCTCACCGAGAGGGTGATGGTGGTGGAGCCGCTGGCGTTGGCGGCGGGAACCACCTGGAGGGTGCGGCTGGTGCTGGAGCCTCCGAAGATGAGGTTCGCGGGGGCGTTGGGTACCAGGGCGGTGTTGGAGGACGTAGCGATGACCGTGAGGCCGTCGGCGGTGGTCTCCACGTCGCTCAGGGTGAAGGACAGGTCATCGGTCGAGCTGTCCTCGGCGATGGTCTGGTCGGCCACCGAGGAGAGCGTGGGCGTGTCATTCACTGGGGTGATGGTGATGGTCACCGTGGCCTGGGCACTTTGGCCCTGGCGGTTGGTGGCGCGAAAGATGAGCGCATCTACGCCATTGTAGTCGGCGCCAGGGGTGTAGGTGACGGAGCCATTGGCGCTGATCTCACTCAGCGTGCCCTGGTCCGGTGCATCGACGATAGTGAAAGCAAGTGCCCCGTTGCCGCTGGCCTGCAGGCGCACCTCGAGGGGCGTGTCTTCCACCGTCTCGAGGGTAACGTTGCGGGCTACCGGCGGTACGTTGGGCGGCGGGTCATTGTCGCGACAAGCGCCGAGCGTGCTGGCGGCCAGTCCAATCACCAATCCGGCGCGCAATGCGGCGGCTGGCGCTGTGAGCCATCTTGAAAGAAAATATGACATGAACGTTCCTCGTGGGGAGCCCGACATGGGCGCTGTCAACATGAAGCGCCGGGTTGTAGGTTTGATGCAACCTTCAAAAGGCAAGCAGTGGGAGGGGTAGATTTTTCGTGCGAAGCGGCTCTGGAGTCATGCTGGGGAAACGCCCAGACGGCCAGCAACCAGAGCAGATACCGGGTCACGTCAGCGCGGCCACCTCTACTCTGAATGCCAGCACATGGATATTGGACCTGATGCTTACACAGCGCGGGCTCTCAGCCCAGGCCCAGCCGCCGAACTCGGAGGCAAGCAGCCGGATGCCCCCGCGCAGCACCTGGCCCTGCCCATAGAGGCACAGAATCATGGGCGGGGCGCGTTCCACTCACCTGGAGAGGTGAGTGATACCGCTGCCCCTCCCCCTCACGGCCCCGTCGATTCGCGGAGGCAGGCGGATGCATGCCAGGAACTTTGTGTCCATGGCACTCACGTGCCTGGCGGCGGATGTCGGGACGACGTTGGCCATCCGCGTCTTGCGCGCCGAGCAGTCGAGAGCATGGAGTGGCGTCGTGCATTCCATGAGGGGGCGGCCCATTCCGGGATTCATCGTGCTCCTCGGGGGGGAGACACTCGATGCGAAGCCGTTCTGGTGTGCTGCGGTCCTGGGGGCTGGGCGTGACGCTGGCCTTGTCGCTGGGAGCATGTGGTGTGGCGTCCCTGGAGGAGAAGGTACGTCCTCTGGAGAATGGGGTGTCGCAAGAGGACAGCGGGGCGTTGACGCGTGAGCGTCCGGAAGCCCCGTTGACGTGGGCCCCGTATGCGGACGCGGTGGCATCAGGCACCACGGCGACGGTGCTCAACGCGAGCGCAGCGCTGGGCGCTCCGGACGGGCAGGCCGCGACACTGCTGGGCGTGCTCAACACGGCGCTGGTGCTGGACCTGGGCCAGGGAGAGGAAGGCACCGGCGACCTGCGCGTGTACTATCAGGGTCTGTCGTTGGCGCTGGTGGCGCAGGTGGACTTCCTGAAGGCGGACGGGACCTTCATCGGCTCCAGTTCGTTGCACCTGGTGGAGTTGGGCCTCGGGACGCATGTGGCGGTGGCGATGTACCCGGGGAACGTGCCCTATCGCTACGTGCGACTGAGGGGCGCAGTGCTCGCGATCTACCTGGTGGACGCGGTGGAGACGTCGCTACGGGCCGTCTGTGGTGATGGGGTGCTGGGCGGGTTCGAAAAGTGTGACGACGGCAATCAACTCTCGGGAGACGGCTGTAACAGTGTCTGTGAGGTGGAGCCGGGCTACACCTGCACGGGGCAGCCAAGCGTTTGCGACAACAACTCAGCGCCCACGGTCGAGGACGTCCACGCGACCACCTCCGAGGACATCCCGGTGGACATCACCATCCCCGCAGTGGACCCGGATGGCGACGTGCTCGACTTCTCGTTCACCCTACCCGGCCATGGAATGCTCACGGGCACGGGGGCGTCGGTGACGTACACCCCGAACGCGAACTTCGCCGGAGAGGACACCTTCCAGGTCACGGTCTCCGACGGCAAGAAGCAGGCAACGGCCACCGTCTCGGTCACGGTGACTCCGGTCAACGACGCGCCCGTGGCTGCCTCTGCCGCTGTGACGGTGGGCTACAACACGCCGACGCCCATCACGTTGGCGGCCACGGACGTGGATGGGGATGCGCTCGCGTTCACCGTGACGGCTCCCGCTCACGGAACCCTGTCCGGGACGGGCGCTCAATTGCTCTACACGCCGGACGCGGACTTCCAGGGGGAGGACTTGTTCACCTTCACAGCCAACGATGGCGCGCTGACCTCCCATACCGCCACAGTCGTCATCACCGTCAGGGGGCCGCCTGTCTGCGGCGACGGCTACATCGATTCGGGTGAGGTGTGTGACGACGGCAACCGCGTCGCGGGAGACGGCTGCCGAGCGGACTGCCATGGCGTGGAGGTATGCGGCGACGGCCTGGTCGACAGCGTGACGGGAGAGCAGTGCGATGATGGCGGTACAACTCCCGGGGATGGCTGCGACGCCGCGTGCCAACTGGATGCCTTTTCGAATGTGCCCCCCACGCTCATCAGCGGGGCAATGAACTGCACCACGGCCAACTCGAACCCGGGCCGTAAAGCGGCGGTGGATGCACTGGGGCGCTTCTACGTCGTCATGAGCTGCGGTGGCGCGGTCCATGTCAGCGTGAGCGTGGACCGTGGCCACACCTGGGTGGGCCCCACGCCCCTGGGCATCACCAACGCGGCGGAAGTCGCGATTGAAGGCGGCCCCACCGGAATTGCCTACGTCGCGGCCACCAGCGCGGGCACGCTGATATTCACCCGGACCGTCGACGCGGGAGCAGGCTGGGAGGCGCCGCGAGTCCTCAGCCCGGCGGCCAACCCTACCGTCAGTCTGGATTCCAGGGGCGACGCCCTCTACATCTCCGTCTCGCGAGGCTCCACGGGGGTCAGCGTCCTCCAGAACTTCGCGCGAGGCGCGAATGACTTCAGCGTGACGGATGTAGACCAGAACAATGCCTTCTTCGACGTCGTCGTGGACAAGATCAGCGGAGATGTCTTCTCGGTGAGCGACGACCCCTCGTTCCGCATCCGCCGCAGCAGCGACCAGGGGACCACCTTCGGCCCGCAGAGTTCCCCACCGGGGCAGGCGTTCTTCTCGGACTGGACGGGCTCCAACGGCTTCATCTACGTCACGGGCTCCTTCGGGGACGACAACGTGGACGTCATCCCGATGTCCGCGCCGGGGACAAGCATCCAGGTGCCGGGCCTCCCCACGGACATCGGTCCCGCGCCCCTCCGGGCGATTGACGCGGACGCGCTCGGCAACGGCTACATCGTGTCCCAGCGGGGGACGGGCGACATCCAGTTGGACCGGATGCTCGTGGGGGCCACCATGATTCTGGCCACGGATGCCAGGACAGTAGGGCCGGGCGCCGCGCCAGCAGTCGCGGCGCTCCCCTCGAACGGCGGCGCCCTGGTGGCCTACACGAACGGCACCAGTGTCTACGCCTCAGTGGTGGTGTACTGAATCAACGGGGTCCCTGATGCGCGCCTTCCAAGTCGTAGGGGAGGCGCGCATCCAGGTGGCCCGTGCGGCCTTCAACTCGGACGCTGGCTCGCGTTCCGCGCGCAGGGCTTCATTCGGGGAGATGAAAGAAGGACCCTGGCGCGGTGGCTCAAGGGGAAGGCTGCAGCGCCTTGCGCTCCTTCGCGCAGACCTGGAGCAGCTCCAGCATGCTCATGCTGGCGCCGCCGATGTCGAACTTCTGCTCCTTGAAGTCGGGGTATCGGTTCTCGAGGATGCGCCCCTCCGCGATGCAATCGTTGAGCTGCGCGAGCGCCTCGTTCTTGCGCCCCTTGGAGAGGTGGGCTTTCGCCGCGTCGTAGGCCTTGCGCTGGCCATCCTGGAACCGGAGCTCCACGTCGACCCGCTTCTGGGGCACCTGCAGGGCCTCGGCCTTCTGGGCACACTGGGTCATCACGTCCTGGGGCCGGGTGGGGACCCCGCCCACGAGCACGTCGACCGCCGCGAGGCTGGCGTTCTCCTTCACCATCCGGGCTCCCTCGTCCTGGCAGGCCTTGAGCTTCTGCGCCGCGCTCGCGTACAAGTCCCTGCGCTTGCGCAGGTCCGCGGAGGACGCGGCGGAGGCCGCCGCCTTGCCGGCGACGTCCAGCGCCTCACCGGTCAGACGGCGCAGCGCCCTCGCCTGCTTCGCGAACTCGAGCGCCTCGACCATCTTCAGCCAGTCGGCGCGCGACCGCTCGGCGGACGCCGCGTAGCTCGCGTCCTGCCGCTCCAGCGCCGCGTGCGCCTCGAACATCTGCATGACCTCGTCCACGCTCTTCGAGGCGGTCTCGACCTCGGCGTCGGTCGCAGAGATGGCCTTGGCGACCTCGAGCTTCTCCTTCGTGGTGGCCAGCCGGGACGCAAGCTGGATTCGGGCCTCCGCCGCGGCCAGGACGACCTTCCGCCGGCTGATGCGGTCGTTCAGCTCCGCCATGCGCTCCTTCGACTCCTTGGCGTACAGGGCGTAGTCACGGTCCTTCTTGACGAGGGCGGCACCGGCCTCCAGCACCACGCCAATCTGCTTGACCGCGTTCTCCGCCTCCTGGAGCTGCGCCTCCGAGGGCGTCTCCTTCTGGACCTGGGCGACCAGCGCCACCGCGTTCTTCCGGGCCTCGTCCACCTTCGCGCGCTGCTGCAGCAGGTCGACCTCGTACCGGCGCCGCTCCATCGTCGCCCGCCCGTCCTTGAGCAGCTGACGCGCGTCGGCGGCGGCCGGGCTGATGGCGGGGTTCTTCACGTGGACCGTCTCGAGCGTCTTCTCCAGGACGACCATCGCCGTCTTCGCCTCCTCGAATTGCTCGGCGGTCACGGACCGCTTCTCGACGAGCCGCAGCGCCTGGACGACCTCGGCGCGCGCCGCGTCGAGGGTGCGGACCTGGAGCGCCACCTCCACCTCGACGAGCGTGTTCTTCACCTCGGCGAGGTACTGGCCGATGGCCTGACTCCTCGCCGCCTGCGGCTCGTACCTGTCCACCAGCTTCCGGACGACAAACGCCGCGGTCTTGGCCTCGGAGAGCTGCTCGGGCGTGGGCCGCTTCACCCGGAGCGCCTTGGCGGCCGCACGGAGCTCTTCATGGGCGGGCTCCAGCTCCACCTTGATCCGCGAGACACCCGCCTGCACCACGAGCTCATCCATCCGACGCCTGGCCTGGGTGACCTCGGCGCGGGCCTTCTCCGCCTCCGCGCGATAGGCCTTGTCCTGAGCCTCGAGCGGCCTGCCATCCTCGAGCTGCTTCTGCAGCGCGGCCACCGCCCTGTCGGTCGCCGCGAACTTCTCGTCCGACCAGGCCTTGCCCACCTCGGCGAGCGAGCTCGCCAGGCTCTTGCGGCTCTCGTCCAGAAGGCCCCGCTGCTTCTGCGCCGACAGCTGCAACCACCGCTCGTCGAGCGTCTTCCGGTGACGGGCGAGGGTCGCCTCGACCTCGGTGAGGTACGTGGAGAACTTCGGGTCCTGGCTCTTGAGGGGCCGGCCCTCCTCCGCCAGCTTCCCAAGCGCGTCCACCGCGGCGCGGGCCTCGTCCACCGCCTTGGAGCCCGGGTCGCCCTGGCCGAGCTTCGCCATGCGCTCGTTCAGGGGCGCGAGCGCGCCGTCGATGCGTCGGCGGTACTCGTGGATGTGGACCTTGGCCCGGCGCTCGTCGACGTACTCCCGCTGCGTCCGGAGCTGCTTGCGCGCCGCCAGGACCAGCTTCGCGTACTCGAGGTCCTCCGTCTCGAAGCTCGCTCCGGCATCGAGCGCGACCTTCAGCGCCTCCACCGCCGCGAGGGCGGCGTCGAGGTCGGCGTTGCGCGGCGGCTCCACTTCGATCCGCTGCACGGCCGTCGCGAGGTCGGCGCGAGCACGCTCCACTCGCTTCGATGCCTCCCCGATGGACCTCGCGGCGCCAGCCTCGGCAGACGCGGCGGAGGCCTCGACGGAGGCGAGGAGGAAGAACCCGATCAACACCAGCCTTGAAGTGCGTACCATTCACGCCAACCTACTACAGCGAGGCGGGAGAACCCGGCATAGTGTGCGCCCCGCGCCACGCATCGGACAGGATGGAACCCGAGGTGGGAGCGCCGAGAGGGCCTGGCTCCCGGGCAGGACGAGGAGCCTCACGCGCCCGGAGTTGTCGGAGAGGGGGGCCGACAGGCGCACATGAAGTGGAGCGTCCTCTCCCGTCAGGTCGTAGGTGTACTTGCGCTCGCGTGCGTCGACCGCAGCCGAGGAGGCACGGTGTGCCCAGGTCTTCCCCCCGTCCAGGCTGACCTGGACGACGCTGAACCGCAGCGGAGAGCGCCCCGGGGCCTTCACGCCAGCGACGGCCGCTTTTCTCAGGCGCCGCTTCCGAGCGGTTGTTGTCGAGAGGAAGCCGCTCATTCTCGACGAAGCGAGTGAGGGCCTCCCACTGCTGGCGCACGTAGGAGATGGCTTGGCCCAGCGGACTCTTGGGCGGGTGCCGCGGCGCCTGTGCTTCGAGCCAGGCATGTAGTTGCGCCAGAACGGGGGCGCTGCGCAGTTGGCGCAGTTCTCGGTGCGCGACCGTACGCACCATGTCCGCATCGCGCGCCTGGGCTTCCACGCGGTAGAGTTCGAGGATGAAGTCCAGCGCCTCGCGCGCTTCGGGTGCGGTGGCCAGCGCGTCGACGAAGCGGCGACGCACGTGGGCCCAGCAGCCGACGCGTAAGGGGCCCTGGGGCAGCGTCACCGCGTTGTAGCCAGCATATGCGTCCACCACGAGTGCGCCCGAAGTGCCGCCCAGCACTTCCTTCGGCGTCTTGCTGGCCCCCCCCCTGATGAAGCGGTACCCGATGAGCCATTCACCTTCCTCATTCTGGGTGAGGAAAGTCCATAGGTAGCCAAGCTTCGTCCTCTTCACGTCCAGCACGCGCAGCGGCGTCTCGTCAGCCCACACCACGTCCGCGGACGCAGTTCATTGCAAGAGGTGCTGCGACAGCGGCAGCAGTACCGAGGCGGCTTGGTGGAAGAGGTCCGTCAGCGTGCTGCGACTCATGGGCATGACGTCCGCGCACTTCGACGTCACTACGTGGGCAGGAAGCCGGGGCCGTACTCGCCCCTGTCCACCACCCGCGCCGGAGGTGGGGCGGTGACGACGCCCCGGCCGCACGCGCACGCCAGCACCTCCTGCACGTGCACCTGCTTCTCGAAGCGCGCCGGCACGTACTCGTACAGCACCGAAGCACGGCCCTTGCCCAGCGGCCGTAAGTCCTCGCCGCCGCACGCCGGGCAGTGGCGCTCCTCGGCTGGCACCGCGTGGCGCATCTCTCGCGCCGGGGCCTCCTCGGCTTTCCGGGCCGCCCGCTGCTGGCGCTTCTTCTTCGCGGCCTCGGCCCGGGCCGCCGTCGACACCGCCTCCCCTCGCAACTCAGCGGACACCGTCGGCAGCTTCTCCGCCCTGCGGCCGAAGACGTGGCGCTCCAGCGAGGCCATCTTCGCTTCCAACGACGTCAGGCGCTCCTTGAGTTCCTCCGCCTCCTCGCGCCAGGGGCAGAAGTGGTCTTGAGGTAACTCGCGCGGCACGCAGCCTCAACACGCCGCCGCCGCACCTCGTCCCGGGCCAGGCCTGTCAGGTGCCCGTGCGCCCGGGAGGCGTCCAGGCGGGCTGACGCCGCACCTGGGCCACGTCGATGCCGTCCAGCAGCATCGCCAACTGCGTCGCGTCCAGGTGCACCGTCTGCGCGCCAGCGTCCACCGTCGGTAGCCGGAATCTCCCCGTCTCCAGCCGCTTGTACAGCAGCACGAAACCGCCCCGGCTCCACGTCAGCACTTTGACTCTGTCGCCCCTGCGCGAGACGAAGGCGAAGAGGTGCCCCGAGTAGACGTCCTCACCCCACGCGCTGCGTACCAGCGCCATGAGGCCATCAATCGACTTGCGCATGTCCACCGGCTCGGTGGCGAGCACCACGCGCACCGCGGCAGGCAGCGCGCACACCGCTCACCGCCCCAGTGCCGCGACGAGCCGGGCCACGTAGTCAACGTCGGCGCCCGAGGCGAATCGCAGTCGCGCGCCGCTGGCCAGCACCACCTCGAGCGGCGTCGTACTCAGCTGCGGCGTGCCAGCTACCTCCACCGGCAGCAGCCGCACCGGCTCCGGCTTCCTGGCCAGCTGACGCCTCCGCCGGTACACCCACGACTGCAGCGTGCTCAGCCGCAGCCCTCTGTGCTGCGAGAACTCCTGCTGCGTCAGCCCGCTCGCCTCGAATGCTTCAGCGACACGGAACCACTCCTGCGTCTCCACCGGCTTCGACATGCGCGCCAGGGGCCCCGGCGGCGACTCCTCACTCAACGCCCCTCAGCACGTCATTGGCCGGACGGATACCGCATGACGCAGCGACCGGATTTGGGGTAGGCACAGGCCCCCCCTTCAAATTTCAACTACGCGCGGGACCTCCCCATCCACGCCGGGTGGGGAGATGGTTCTCTTCATCGCGAAAACACTCTCGGGAATGTCTCCAACAAATACGTTGGGGAAGTCACGTACCGAGACGTGCTGCTTGTCGTTTCCGGAAACCATGCGGAGCAACAGGTTGGTTCCGGTCTGGAGGTAGAGAGTCAATGGTGCCTTGTGCGGCCTTTCGATGGTCCAGACATCAGCCAGTTGGCCCAGTACAGGGTCACATCCGGCATGACGCGCATTCCCATCAATCAACACGGCGCGAGGCAGGAACAACTCATGAAACGACGACATTTCATTCGGCAACAAGGCCCCATCAAGACAATCGCCGATGGTGGTCGCCTTCTTCCAGTAAGCCATTTTCCTCTTGAGGCTCTGTCCGCGCGCGACATCGCCGACTTCAGACATCCAGAGCTGGTACCCCATCTCTTTCTCGGGCCAGGGATTGAACAGGCCGTCAATTCGGCAGACATCGCGAGCATAGTCAAACCAGCAGTAGCCGGAAGTGACTTGGTCGTCTCGCAGCATGGGCGACCAATAGGAGACATAGGCGCTGCTCCATTGGATTGGCAAGAGCGGCGGAGGGGGATGTGATTGCATGACAGGGCCTTATCTCTCCAGGGCGAAGCGAGGACCTTGGAGCCGCACCTCTTCTCGGCTCGGCGCGATAACGCAAGTCCTCACGTATGAACTTCATGACCTGTGCCGTCGACCTTGAGAAAGAGCTTCTCGGCTAGTTCATCCTTCCAAGTCTATACCACGCATTCTGCTTCTGCTGAATTTGTTGTAGTTCATCATAAGGGATCGAATCGAAATACAGCTTCTCCGCCATGTCCGGCGGATAGAGGCTGGGAAATTTTTTATGCATGTAGCGAGCATATTGGGTCCGCAAGAAGAAGATGAAGCTTGGATTGCTCAGCACCTCGTAGTTCGCGATGGACATGTCCTGCATTGCATCCGCCTGCACCTTGCGCTGGCGGGTGAACTCCGGGAGCACGACGTCAAGGTCATCGGCGTGCTTGTCCAGCAGGGTGGCGAAGACATAGGCATCTTCCAGAGCCATGTTCATGCCTTGGCCCAGGAAGGGCGCGGTGGCATGCGCCGCATCGCCAAGCAGCAACGCGTTCCCACGATAGTGAAAAGTGCTGGAGCGAACATTGACGAGGTCGTTGCTGGGCAGTGTCATGAACTGTTCCAGCATTTCTTTCCGACGGGTGGGCGGCAGGCCGCCGAAATAGTGATTGAAGAAGGCGCGCATCGTGTCTCCATCTTGCGTCGCCAAGCTAAGGGCACCAGCATATGGCAAACAAATTGCAAAGCTGATGCTGCCACCGGGAATGGTTGCCGCGCGACCGGCGAAAAGACCCTTGGAGTCCATACCAAAGAAGTACAATAGGTCCTTCCGATAGCCCAGTTCCGCGGCATTGGGAAGGACCAGCGTCTTGTAGCCGTGGCGGAAGAAGGTTTGTTTGAATTCGAAGCGCCGCAGGCCGCTCTGCATGGACTGGCGTACCGCAGAGTGTGCGCCATCCGCGCCGATGATCAAATCCCCTCGATGGTGCTGGAACCCACCGTCGTCTTCTTGGACGAGGACGGACTTCTTCTCCAGATCGACACTTAGGCATCTGCATTCGAAGCTATACTTCACGCCGTGAAGGGCGGCGTGCTTGTTCAACAGCTTTTGAAACGCCAATCGATTCAGAGACAAAGGGGATAGCCCCTCGAACGGAGTGAGCTCGCGGATCTTGTACTTTCCGCCAACGGAGAAAGCCATGCCAACTATTGGTTCGCCGCATAGCTCCAGTTCTTGTGGGGCAATCCCAGCCCTCAGGACTGCCTTGATGCCCCTGACGGTCATACTGACGCCGATGGCGCGCGAGTTGGTCATCTCCAGGGCAGAGACGGTGTTTTGCAGTGGGTCTCTCCTTTTTTCGACGACATGAACGTCGTACCCACGCCGCGCTAGATAGATGGCGGTCAGACTGCCTGCAAGTCCACCGCCCACAATGATGGCTTTGTGCATTCAGGCCTCTCTCGAAATATTCCCCTGGGCCAAATCGCTCAGTTGACGATTGAAGAATTCCAACATTTCTATCTGTGCCACGCCGACGAGGTCCGCGCCAAGACTGCGGGCCAATCGCGCCAACGTCAGGCATTTCTGAGCCAGCATATGGCATCCCGAAGCGTAGTCGCTGCTGATCGGGCCATTGACTGGCTCGGGCACTGGCGGTCCGGCATTGCGCCCAGGCAGGCCGGACGGCGTATTCATCAAGGTGATCGACAAAGGGCGCAGCAGGCCCGTCATGATGTCGATTGAGGCATTCATCAAGCGGGAGCGACGCAAGCTGCTCAGCGGTCTTTGCGCGAAATGATGAGCCATCAATGAAATCATCAATTCATGCCCCCCTTGATAAAGGACCATCAGCGATCTGGCTCCCTCGTTCAGTACCTGGACACAATTCTCACGTGGCTCCAGGGCCGGATTCCTCAATGCCGGCACGGCCGGCTCGAACGGTTTCTCTTGAGCGCTGAATCGGGATGCCATGCGGCGCAGTCTTTGGAAATGCGAGGACTCAAAATATGGGGAGTCGACCGCGACACCCTCTCCCTGCTCGGTGACATAATCAATGGAGAAGATCGCGCTGTCCCGATCGAAGACCTCCAGCTGATATCCTGGAAATCTCTCGTTTGTCAGCTCATTCAAGAAGAGATGGTGTTCCCCGCCGCGTTTGCCGGGACCGGTGTCGAACAAGTCCGGCAGCTCACGAAGCCCCTGGCGAATCGAGGTGTAGAAATCCGCGATGGATTTTCCTGGCGCGGGGATATGGCCAGGCCATTCAAAACGAACGAATTTAGCGAGCACATGCTCTGAGAAGGGCTCAAAGGAAAACTCAGTATCCAGACCAAAATGGAGCCGCGCCTGCGCTCCCAACATGGGCGTGCCAGCATGGAAGGGTTCGCCCAAGGCCATCAGCACATTATTCATCACCAGATAATGAATCATTTCTTCATGCGCGATTTCCAGCAACGTACCGCGCATACCACTGTTGCGGCGCCTATCCTCGGAGCCGCAGGCCAGCTCTAACTCGGCCATCCGCCAACGGCCCGCATGAACCTGCTTGAGTCCTTGTTCGTAGTTGGGTATGGAGTAGGCGGCATACAGATATTGAAGCAGTAGGGATAGCTCCAGATCGATCGCTCTCTTCAATTCCTTGACTAAATGGGCCTTACAGCCGATCGGCTGCGGTCCAGGAGACTCAGGAAGGGAAGTCCTGGAGGCGGCTTCGATGTGCGTCAGATATTTCAGGAACAGCTTGGACTTGGGTAGGGATAGTTCCCTGCTGCTTGGCATGTAGTAGCTTTTGTCCCGGTTGAGCGGATCGCACATCTGCCACATCAGTCGGGAATACGTTTCGCATTTGCAGCGGTCCGCCAGGCTGAACACCTTGTTCGCCATGAAGGGATATACCAGTTCGTAATAGCCCATGACGTGCTGATACAAGAATGCATAGTCCACCTGCTCGGCGGGGACCTCATCCAGGTGCCAGTCGTCGGGCAATACCCTGACGCCAATGAACTGGCTGTCTTGTCCCGCTCTCAGCTCAACGCGAGTCGCTCCAGGACGTTGGCCCGTGAGGGTGAGTTGTGCATAGCCAGCCCCCTGTGTCGAAGGAGACAGGTGCGCGGTCAGCATGTTGGAGGCTTCAGCCTGCACTGCCAGCGCCGCGTGCGATGCCAGTTCGCCACGGAGGCGGCTTTGCACGGTGATGGTCTCCGGGAAGACCTGGTCCTTCTGTTTGTTGGGGGCCTCAAGAAACAGGTGATTGCTGTCGGACTGCACCACCCAATCGACTTCTTTCCACTGTGCTTGTGCGCCTGTCAGGAGAAGCGAACCAGTGGCGGAGTTCAACAACGGCACGTCTAGGACGCCATGATGACGCCAATAATCGAGATATAGCTTTTCAGGAATTCTGGCAATCAGTGCGCCGGACTGGCTGAGTAGTGCAAGGTCCCCCAGTGGCAGTTTTCCGCCCAAGCCATGGGTGGGATGTTGATCTGAGACGAGCTGGGCGCTTCGGGTAGTGAAAGGAACGGCGGTCGGCATGTTGAGAGACACCCGGTCCGACTGCACTTTCACCACGACCGGCCCCAGGCCGGGCTGGCGCGGCAACAATAGACGTCCTGTTGGATAGGTTTCTAGTTCATGCTGGCACCATAAACCAACGGTGCCAACCAGATCATAAAAGACAGGTGAATCCGCCCCCCGCGGCGTCGACATGTTGAACAAGGCGTACTGGACCGTCAGTCCCTGTATCTCCTCGTCTTCCAGCGCTTGCCGTACGGCACGCAAGCCGAGGGATAGGGCGGCTTTCGAATCGAGTGTGAACTGGGTGTCTTTTTTTGAGATGGAAAATTGAAACAGCCGCGAGCGGGTGAATTCTTCGGCGAGAAAATGGTCGCTGCGCTCGACGACATGCCCTGTCCCCACCCAGCGAACGGAATGAGCACGCGGAATTCTCGCCGTGAGCAAAGACGGAGTGTGAGGCGTGGCGTGCTTGTCGCTCAGCGTCAACTGGCCGGCGTATATCAAGGTGGTGTCGGCCTGGCTGGGATTGTTGTCCACCCATCTGGCGCGATTGAACGTAGTGCGAAGGTATTCGTTGTAGTGTCCCCAGAGCGCTAATTGCCCCCCCACCAGACTGTCGCTTGTGTCGATGTCTCCGTCCTGCAGTTGTACTCCCGTGATCCTGACGTTTTCCCAGGAGAAGTGATTATTTCCGCAGAAATTATAGCCGGCTGCCTCGCTAAAGATTCCTCCAGAGTCCGGCCTCCCCTCCGCGTCGAATCTGGGCGCCAGCTGTTTCAGATGCTCATGAAATTCGGATGGCGCCCGGCGAAGATCAAACGGAGCGCCCTCCATGAAGACGGTATTGGTGGCGATGTCGATCTGGCCATGCGTGTTTCGATTCGCGGTTGGAACATTGGCGCGAGCAAAGCCTCGAAAATAAAGCCGAGGAAAATGGAGAATACTCATGGCGTTCGACAAGAGGTGCTGTGAGGGCTTTGTTAAGCCCGATTCTTTGAAGCGCTGGTGAGCTGTTCCAGCATTAGCTGAATTGCTTGATGCGCGCTGAGCAGTCCACCTTCCATCCAGCCGCCATGCGACGTGTAGGCATCTGAGCAGGCGATGACACCATCGCGAAGAAGCAAGGCGTTGGGCTGATCGGCCGTGGATTTCAGACTGAACTCCACTCCATGTGGCCAATGCTTGTGAAAATGGTCCTTGATGGAAGGTAGGGGCTTGCCACCGAGGGGTAGAACCTGTTCCATGCAGGCGCGTACCCTATTCAAATAAACGTCCTCGCCTTGCTCCAGACAGTCCCGCCAATAAGTCGCGTTTTCGCCGTCGGTGTAGAATTGTACGTATTTTTCGCTTTTGAAGTAGATTTTTCTCAGGGGGTTATTGACCACCAGGACCTTGTCTGCCAGCTGACAGTCTCGCCACCAGGCGCTATTGAATGTCAAAAATCCCTTGAACAAGGGTAGAGAGCCATATTGGCAAGGACTCCAGTTGGTGGGAAAGCCGAGATTGAGCCGTGTCATTGCGGAGGGTGGAATGGCCAATATGAGGTGGCGCGTTCGATGTATTTGCGTGTTGCCTTTATGACTGAAGGTAAGGACGTATCTATCTCCACATCGCGAAATGGAGAGCAATCGGTGCTCCATCCGAAACTCGACCCGGCCAGCCTGTGCCTGGCACTGAAGCCGCGCCAGCAACTGGCCGTAGCCATCCGGTGCATAGCGCCATTGGTTGCTTGCGTCGTCAATCAGGCCTTGCGTTTCCGGGTGCATCTTGATGATGCTGTAAGCCATGGACGCAGAGACAATTGGCAGAAGTAGGGCGTCATACCCCATGGCCTTGATGATTTTCCTGGCCTCATCCTCTCCTTGATATTGGCTGACGAAATCCAGGAATGAGTCGTGGGGATGAGCTTCCAGCATAGAGAGTAAGCTGAGCAAGGTCGTTTTCAGCTTTCCTTGCACGTTGTCTTGAAAGATAGCCTGAGTAAATGGGTAGGCCTCATGTTGATGTTGGAAACAGTGCATGAGCGCCTGGAAGCGTGGATGCAGTTGCGGCGAGTAGCGAGCGGCGCCCAGTTCGGTGATTTCCCCACCGTCAAGTTTTCTTGACAGGATGCGGCCTCCCACGCTGGCATTCAAATCAAACACTCTGATGCATAGGCTGTTGCTCAGTGGGGAGGTTGCCAACTGGGTTGCGCAGGTTAGTCCTCCGATTCCGGCGCCTACAATGCAGATATCCGAGTGGTGTTTCATCTCAAACTCTTGGACAGAGGAGGGAGCGCTGGGGTGAACCCTCATCGTTCTGAGCGAAATCACCGCTCGGCCATTGGGATCCAACCGACGAGGATTTGAATGGAGCTGTGTCGTCGTGCCGCGGGGAGAAGCACGGCATCGGCAGGCTCACGTCACTTGTTCCATGACGATGCCTGTTACAGCGAAAATCTCTTGAGAGTCGGTGCCTGTTGGATCTTTCGGCCGACCTCTGCGTCTGCGTCCCTGGAGAGGATGCATCCCATTGGGGCATTCTCGCAGGGGGCTGCGTCGTTCGTTGGCTTCAGGCCTTTAGCCTGCGTCCTCCATCGATCCTTGAACTCCACCAAAATCTCGGCGCGTTCACTCGCTCATCTCAAGTGCTCTCCGTTGTAGGTGTACGTGCATGGATGCCTGGCAACCAGGAGTTTGGTGATGCCGCTCATGATTTTAGAAGCACAACCAATGCCAGAGGATGGCTCATTCTTCACCGGCGTTGGCACTCCTCATCTTCGGTGCCATACGGGCATTGACTACCGGGTCGCATCGCTTCCGAGCTATCTGCTTCATGCCGTCTCCCCGTCGGAGTCGGCTGGTTTCGCAGGGGACGCCCGCGGCCTTGCATCGCTTGCGGCTGCGAGTCCACGCCTCCGGTAGGAGTACTGGCGAGCCACCCCCACCGAGTGCTCCCCCTTCTTTGGAGCGCCCGTGTCGTCCACCACCAGCGCTTCAACCTCCGGCTGGTCCGCTTCTAGCTTCAGTGCCAACCGTCGACGCAGCTCGTTGTCGCTCCAGTCGGCCAGCGATACGCATTGCTGCAGACGCTGCCGCACGGCCTCTCGCCGGCGGACGTCCTCAACCAGTCGCCCGGCATGGGCTCCACGCTTTGCGCTCCACGTCCAACAGCAGGCCGGTCAGGTACAACTCCAGGGCCTGGCACCGCTCCAGTCGGCCCAGTCCCTCCACCATCGACTCGAAGTACTCGTGCAGCTCCTATCGAGCTTACGCATCTGCGTGGGCGTCATGGTCCATGGAGTAGATCATTCTCGCCCACTGGCACAACTGACCAGGTAGTACTAGGAGAATGTTGTCAACAGCGCCTAACAAATGTGAGGCCTGAGCTGGTCGTTCGAGCTGACCATGCCCACCTCTTGGGGCATGGCCCGAGAGCTTGTCTCCGACGCATTCTGGCAGCGTGTGGCGCCTCTGTTGCCTGCGCCAAAGCCCAAGAAGCCTAGTGGTCACCCAAGACCGGCCAATGAGGGGACCACCGACTCCATGCCGCGCAGCCGAGCCGGAGTCCGGCACGTATCGGCGAGCATCGTCGCGCCCTACGTCGAGTGGGTGCGGCAGCGGCTGGAGGTGGGCCGCAACGGGCGCGCCATCTACGAGGAGCTCGGCGACACGCAGGGATACACGGGCAGCTACATCAACGTGCGCCGCTTCGTCCGGGCGTTGCGCGACAGCCAGGGCCCGGAGGCCAAGGCCGTCATCCACACGGCGCCGGGCGAGGAAGTCCAGGTTGACTATGGGGAGGGGCCCATGGTGCGCCACCCGGAGACGGGGGAAATACCGGCGCACGCGCATGTTCGTCATGACGCCAGGCTACAGCCGCAAGTCGGTGCGGCTGTTGTGCGTGTTCCGGGGCATGTCGAGCACCGATTCCGGGGATGCCGAGCAGGCATTCCGGTGAAGCCGAGCACCTGCGGTGAGGGGCGGGCCTTCGCTCAGCCCTTTGCCTGGAACCCATTCAGGATGCGTGAGGCCTCCTGCCACAGCACCTTGAACTCCGGGTCAATGTTCTTGTCATTGGCCAGGGAGTCGAAGAACTGCTTCAGCCCTTCCCGGTTCTGCGCCGGGTTGTTCCGCAGCGTCCGGAAGAAGGGCTCGAGCACGAGTTCCGCCTTCTTCCCATGCCGGGAGGTCGCTTCCTCGATGACCCCATCCAGCAACTGGTAGAGCTGGTCGCCGTTCAGCCCTCCGCTCTTGGCCAGCATCTCGACGGCGGGAATGGGCTCGGGATCCAGCCCGATGCTGCCGTTTGTGAGTTCCGGGTAGGACTGCATGAGGTTCTGGAGTTGGTCGGGTTTCAGCCCTAGCTTCTCCGTGAGGAGGTCGAGCCGGTCACCGCCCGCGTTCATCAAGGCGTCCTGGAGCTTGCCCTTGATGTCAATCTGGTCCAGCAGGCGCTGGCGCTCGTTGTCGAGTCCCTTCTCCTCGATAACGTTGCCCAGCAGCTCCCCGACCGCGCTGATGCCGGCGCCGATGCCGCTGGCGACAGCGCCCGGCACCTGCCCTCCTGGGAACGCGCCTACGGCGCCGCCGAGGACGCCAATGGCATCACCGAAGAGGGCCACGGCATAGCCGGGGTTGGCAGTCTCTCCCGCCTTGTGTGCATTGACAGCCAGGGACGCGGCGCTAGCGACAGCTCCGAGCCCTGGGGCGAACCTCAGCGCGAACTCCGAGGCAGCCAGTGCCTTACCTCCATGGCGGAGGACCACCCCGTTCTCGGCGTTGCGGCCTAGGTCCACAAGGCGCTGCGTGACTCCCGCCACGAGTTCCACGGTTCCCTTGCCTGCTCCGGCGAACTCCTTCACGGCTTCCACGTACTCGCCCTGATTGGCCTTGGCCGCTCCAGTGTATGCACTGAATAGGATGAGGCCGCCGGTCAGCAGCCTCTGCCCGGTGCTCTGGTTTGCGAAGTCCTTGCCGAGCGCCTTGAAATGGTCGTAATTGCCGTTAGCTGCGTCCTCCAGGGCGTTGATGGCCATCGTGGCCTGCGCCGCGCCGTCCTTCGCGTCGAAGAGCGGCTTGCCGAAGTCGGCGAAGGTCTTGTCGAGCGACGTGAGCTTCTCCTGGAACGCGTCCATCGCGCTCTTCGGATTCCCATTGTTCTCTGCCAGGATGCGGGTAGCGAGCCCGTTGGCGGCCGGCTGGAGGACTTCCTTGTCGAAGTCCTTGAACTCGTTGAAGGCTCGCCCGACCGCCGGGTCCTTGAAGAGCTTCTCCACTACATCCACGGTCTTGGCGGAAGCAGGGGAACTGGCGAGCGACTTGAGCGCCTCGTAGAGTTCCTTGCGCGCCTGGGGCTCCTTGACTGCGGCCTGACCCAGTGTGGCCTGGTGCTTGTCCAACGACTCCGCGAGCGCCTCCGCCGCTTTCGTCTCCTCCGCGTAGGCTGCCTTGTTCTCAGGGGATTGCTGGAACTTCTGGATGAATTGAGCCTTTTGCCGGTCGTTGAGCGCCGGGCCGAAGTTCCCCAGGAGCTTCGACAGCCGCTCGCTCTTCGACTGGGTGGCCTCGCGCGCCTTGTCGAGCCGGGCCTTCGCAGACTGGACTTCCTTCTGGGCGCCTGTGGCGTTGGAAGTGGGCGCGGCGGAGGTGGTGCCCTTCTCGGGCTCGACGCGGCTCTGTCCCTCGTGGGCGCCCACGTTTGGGTTGTTGCCAGCGGAAGGCATGGAATCGGAGGATGGGGTCGAGTACGTCTGCCCAAACGGGGCATGTGGGTCGTCCTTCGCGCCCATCGCGTCGAACGGAGCTCCAGGCGATTCGCCGCTCCCCGCCGTCTGGATGACTTCCTGCGGTGGCGGGGGCGTCAAGCCCAGCAGCTTCTCCAGCTCCGCCTTCCTGCTCGTGCCCTCAAAGGCGGAGACGAGCTCATTCTTCGTCGGCTTGACCTTGTCGATGGCCTTCTGGTTGTAGGGCGGCGTCTTGCCCTCCTCGACGGCCAACGCGTTCGCCTTGCGCATGGCCTCCTCGGCGCTCTTCGCGGCAAGGGCTGCCTTTTCCTCCACGTCCTGGAGTTTCTGGGCCGCCATCTTGGACGCCTCGGTGGCCTCCTTGAGCTTCTTCTCGGTGGCGGCGAGGTCTTCCTTCGACTTCTTCGCCTCCGCGGGGGGCTGTCCGGGCCTCTCCGCGGTCTTGCGTGCGTCAGCGACGGCCTTCTCCGCCGCGGTCTTCTGTCGTCGCGCGGAATCCGCGTCACGCTTGGCCTGCGTCAGGTTGTCCCGGGCCGTCTCCGCCGCCTTGCGCTTGGCCTCGGCGACAAGCCGCGCTGCCTCTGCCTTCTGCCTGGCCTCCTCCGCTCGGCGCTGTGCCTCGGCAGGGTCTACTTTCCCTCCAGAACCGACCGCTGTCACTGAACCCATGGAATATCTCCTCTTGACGGGGAATGCCTCTTGTCCGGATTGAGGCAGACGCGATGCATGTGATTGGAGGCGCGGTACGTCCTGCTCGGGTCGATGCCTGTCTGCCTCTGCACTCGAGGAGAGAGAGGGAGGAAGGCAACCGGCGTCCCAAAAATCTCGGGAGTCGACGTTGGCGGACCCGGCGGAGGCGTTGGCTCGGCGCTCTCGCCCCAAGGGCATTAGCACTACTGCGTCTGGGGCCCGCGGCGTGAACGGGGAGACCGGGCAAGCGACGTGAGGCGCGACCCAGGTTCGTGCGGTGGCAGGTAGGTCAGCGAGGCAACCAGTTCCGGCTCGCGCTCAGCGGCACACCCATCGAGAGCCGACTGGTGGACCTCTAGAGCCTGATGCACCTCGCCAACCGGGGGCTGCTCGGAGGGCGCAAGGACTTCGAGGAGCGCTGGAATGCCCCCCCGCCGGACAGGGAGAGGCAGGCCGGGCCACACCGTTGCAAGAGATCGACCGCGACCCTCCGTGACAGTGCCCCAGCGCCTAGGCACAGGGGCGCTCACCCACCCTGGGGCCTGGATGCCCTGGGAGGGAAGGCCCGGGCCTCTGCCAGGATGGCGCCTGGGTGACGGGATGCCTTGCGCCATGGCCGGAGAATTGGAACGAAGGCCTGTCACGCTCTTCGCCCGTGCCGCCTAGAAGGGGCGAGGACGGCGCGAGGCCCGTCCCAGAGGACCCTCTTGATGCACACCTTTGTCGACTTCGCGCCGGACCAGGAACAGGTAGCTTGCGCGGGCCGGAGGGCGCCTGCTCGTGCCCCGATGCCGCTGGGTTGACCGATTCACAGGGGAGCAGGGTGACTTCTCTCGAGGTGCGGGCCTGAACCGGAAGCATTCAGCATGAACGTGCGCACGGTCTCGGAACTCGATGCGCTGATGGCTCGGCTCGCCGAGGGCGACCGGGTCGCGTTCACGCGTGTCTTCGAGTTGCTCTGGGGCCCCATCCAGAAGCTATGCCTGAGCCTGCTCAGGAACGAAGCAGACGCCGCTGACGCCGGCCAGGAAGCGATGCACAAGATTCTCGAACGCGCCTCCGACTTCGACAAGACCCGTCCGGCGATGCCCTGGGCTCTCGCCATCGCGGGCTGGGAGTGCCGGACCCTGGCGCGCCGCCGAGAACGCCGGCGCGAATCCCACACGGACGCCATCCCCTCGTGCGCCGGACCTCACGCGGAGGAGGAGTTCCTCCAGCGGGACCTGACCACCGCCGCGATGGCCGCCCTGGGAGAGCTCTCCGAGTTGGACCGCGAGGTGCTCATCGCCACGTTCTGGGACGAGGCCGCGTCGGTCTCTGGCGCCACGCTGCGAAAGCGCCGTGAGCGCGCACTGGACCGGCTCCGAAAGACCTTCAGGAGGCTCTATGGGCTCGACTGACATCCAACTGCTTCAACGACGGGTGCGCCGGACCTACGAGCTCGCGAGGCTGCGACGCGCGCTCGTGGGCGTACTCCCGATTGTCGTCGTCACCGCGATTGCCACCCTTCTCGCGAGCCGGCCCGCGCCACCTCTCACGTTCGGCCTGGCGACAGCGCTGATGGGTGCGATGATGCTCTGGCATGGCCGCGATCCGCAGAAGGCGTTCCTGCCTGGCGTCATCGCGGGGCTCGTCCCACTCGCGCTCGCGCTCGGCACCGGCGCCCTGCACACCTGTGGCACAGCCAACTGCTCCTCCCTGTGCCTCCCAGCATGTGTGCTCGGCGGTGTGATCGCGGGAATGGCCGTGTCGGGGGTCAGCTTCCAGCGTCGCGCGGGCCCCTGGTTCTGGGTCTCCGCCTCCGGGCTCGCGCTCCTTACCGGCGCCATGGGCTGCGCGTGCATGGGCACATCGGGTGTCGTCGGCCTTGGCATGGGCTTCGGAGCAGGGATTGTTCCTGGCCTCTTGCGTCGCGTTTTCGGCCAGAAAGCCTCCTGAACAAACGCTATTGATTCTCGAACGCTCGCCGAGGCGCGGACTCGCACCATCGCCCCGAATTTCCCTCGGAGCGCGGGCCTCCGCCAGGTCATGGAGGCGTTCGGCCGCTCGAGAATCGTGAACTCCGGCTTGGCGGAGACCCTTCAAAGGGAGACATGACGATGAGAGCCAATATCTGGACTGTAGTGGGACTGATGATGCTCACGGGGGCCTGTACGCAGCAGGCCGCGCCCGCCATGAAGATGACGCCAGCGCCTCCAGTCCCTGAACAGAGTGCGGGGCAGCAAGGCCACCTCACCCGCGTCACGGACCGCAGCCTTGTCTGCATGGTGAACGACCAGCACATGGGCCGGCCACAGATACCGGTCGAGGTCAGCGGGCGCACGTATTATGGCTGTTGCGAGATGTGCAAGGACCGGCTCGCGAATGACGCGACGTTCCGGACCGCGACGGACCCGGTGAGTCAGCGGCCCGTGGACAAGGCGACGGCCGTCATCGGCGTCACCCAGGACAACTCCGCGCTCTACTTCGAGAACGACCAGACCTTCGCCGCCTACTCACGTCAGGCTGCGGGGGCGTCCCGGTAGTTCTACCCCCGCCGGGAAGTCCCGGACGCGGCCCATGAATGGCGCGGGCGGCCTCGTGAGCCCCCAGCGCTGCCCCCGTCGGCCCCCAACGACGCTCGAGGTGTCACGCTCCACTCCTGACGCGCCTAGGAACACGTCGAGTCAGCCAATTCGCTCGCACGCATCCGCGGACGGCTGGCTCGGCGAACCTCGTCGCTGTGCGTGAATCATCAAGGAGATGTCGTGTACGGGTTTGCATTGCTCTCGCGTGGCGCCGCCGCCATTTCAGGCTTCGGCGCCGTGCTCGCCGTTGCCTTATCTCCGGCCGAAGCCTCGGCTCAAACGCTGACCCTGCGCGAGTCATTGGACACCGCGCTTCACAACTACGGCGACATCCGCGCGAAGCAGTCTCGTCGCGACGCGGCCGAGCATGATGTGTCATACACCCGAAAGGCCTATCTCCCCGACGTCGTGCTGTCGGCGCAGCAGACATTCGGCACCGTGAATGCCCTGCATGGGACGCTCTATTCTCCCGGCGGCCCCTCCAATGCATCGACCAGTCTCCCGTTGCCGGAGCAGAACTGGAACGCGGCGTTCGGCGCCTTGTACTCGGTGCTCGTCCACTGGAACGTCTCCACCTTCGGCCGTCTCGACCGGCAGATTGAGCTGTCGGAGAGGACGCACGAACTGAAACAGCGCGAGCTCGAGCTCGCGCGGTTCCAGCATGGGGTTCGCGTCACCCACGCGTACCTCAACCTATCGACCGCTCAGCGCATCACCCACATCCAGAAGCAGAGCGTGGCGCGCTTCGAGGTCGTGCTCGAGTCCGTCCAGAGCCACGCCGAGAACGGATTGGTCCCCGGGGTGGATGTCTCCTTCGCGCGCGCCGAACTCGCCAGCGCCAGGTCCCTCCAGCTCAAGGCCTATGACGCCGAGCTCCAGGCGTCGAAGGAGCTTGCGGTCCTGATGGGCGTTCCGTTTCGCGAGTTCCAGCTCGAGCCGACGTTCCACCAGTCGACGCCCGAGCCCGGCGAGCCAGCGCACGTCGCGCCCGGGCACCCCGTCCTCGCGGTGCACGAAGGGCAGGTCCTCCGCGGCGAGCAGGAGAAGAAGGTGGCCGCGGCCGAGGGCCTGCCCACGCTCTTCGCCTTCGGCATGTTGCAGGGGCGCGGCTCGGGCTTTCGCTCCAACTACGCGCAGGACCCGGGCGCGTTCTCGAGCGGGTACCTCGACGGGGTAGGCATCGATCGGGGCAACACCATTGTCGGGTTGGGATTGAGCTGGAACCTGGCCTCCGTGCTGCGCAGCTTCTCCAGCGAGGCAGCGCGGGACGCGCGTACCCGCGCGCTCCACCAGGAGCAGGAGCTGGCCACCCAGGAGCTGGTTGCCCAGGCGCGCTTCGCCGAGCACAAGTTCACCCTGGCTCGAGAGGTGACCCACCACGCCGTGTTGCAACGGGACGCCGCCGCGGAGGGGTTCCAGCAGAGCAAGGCCCGCTACGACAGTGGGCTCGGGACGATTGTCGAACTCACCCAGGCGACCTTCTCCGCGACCCGGGGCGAGGTCGACCTCGAGCTCGCCCAGAACGGCATCTGGCAAGCCCTTCTCCTCAAGTCGGCCGCGGCCGGTGACCTCAACGAATTCCTGCAGCAGGTCCGTGGAGTGAAGAAGCAATGAGCATCCTGAAGGTCTCCCTACGAAGGCCCGTCACCGTCCTCGTGCTGGTCGTCGCCATGGTCTTTTTTGGTGTGCGTGCGGCCGGAGACATCAAGGTCGACGTCCTGCCGGAGATGAACCTCCCTGTCGTCTACATCGCGCATACCTTCAACGGGTATACGCCGGCACAGATGGAGGGGTATTTCACGAAGATGTACGTGAACATGATGCTGTTCACGAACGGCATCAAGAACATCGAGACGAAGAACTCCCAGGGCCTGACCCTGATGAAGCTCTCGTTCTACGAAGGCACCGACATGGGGCAAGCGGTCGCGGAGATCAACGCGCTCTCGAATCGCTCCCAGGTGTTCCTGCCCCCCGGCGCGCCTCCCCCCTTCATCATCCGCTTCGATGCTTCGTCGCAGCCGGTGGGACAGCTGGTGTTCCGCAGCGAGAGCAAGACCAACAACCAGCTCCAGGACATCGCCAACTTCACCGCGCGGCCGTTCCTCATCTCCATCCCCGGCCTCACGACGGCGCCCCCGTTCGGCGGCAGCCCGCGCACGGTTGAAATCAACATCGAGCCTGAGAAGCTGCGCGTGCACAACCTCACGCCCGAACAGGTCGTGGAGGCCATCGCTCGCCAGAACGTGACGGCTCCCTCCGGGAACGTCCACGTCGGCGACATGACCTACATCACGCCGACCAACAGCACCCTTCGCGCCGTGGAGGACTTCGGGAACATCCCGCTCCTCAAGGGCTCGGTGGCGAACGTCTACGTCCGGGATGTCGCGACCGTGAAGGACGGTGCCGACATCGCCACCGGCTACGCCCTGGTGAACGGCAAGCGCTCCGTCTATCTCAACGTCGCCAAGGCGGGGAATGCCTCGACGGTGCACGTGGTACAGCAGCTCAAGGAGTCCATCCCCCGAATCCAGAGCAACCTGCCCGACGACGTACACATCTCCTACGAGTTCGACCAGTCCGTCTACGTGGTGGGGGCCCTGAAGGGGCTGATTGCGGAGGGCGTGCTCGGCGCGGTGCTGACGGGGCTGATGGTCCTGCTGTTCCTGCGTGACGTGCGCTCCGCGATCATCGTCATCATCACGATTCCCATCGCCATCATCTCCGGCGTGCTGTTCCTCAAGCTGTTTGGCCAGACCATCAACATCATGACCTTGGCTGGCCTGGCGCTCGCAGTTGGCATCCTGGTGGACGAGAGCACGGTGACCATCGAGAACATCCATCAGCACCTCCAGCGCGGCAAGGCGGTGGCGGTGGCGGTGTGGGACGCGTGCCTGGAGATCGCCTTCTCGAAGCTGCTCATCCTGCTGTGCATCCTCGCTGTCTTTGCGCCTGCCCTCACGATGGGCGGAATCCCCGGGGCGCTCTTCCGGCCGCTCGCGCTGGCCATCGGGTGCTCGATGGTCGTCTCCTTCCTGCTTTCGCAGTCACTGGTGCCGGTGCTGGCGAACTGGATGCTCAAGCAGCACGGCCCGCCCCCGGGCGGTGAGGGCGCCAGCCCCTCCCCTGGGCGCGTGCGCCGCGTGATTGAGCGCATGCTGCCGCACAGGAAGTTGCTCGTCTCGGCAGGCGTGGGAGGCCTCATCGTCCTGGCGGTGGTCTCGCTCCAGCGCATTGGCAAGGACGTGCTGCCGAGAGTCAACTCCAGCCAGCTCCAGATGCGGCTCCGCGCGGCGGAGGGAACCCGAATCGAGAAGACCGAGCAGGTCGTCCACCAGGCCATGGGCCTCGTCGAAGAAGTCGTGGGCGCTGGGAAGGTCCGAATCTCCTCGGCCTACGTGGGCCAGCACCCTTCATCGTTCGCCATCAGCCCCATCTATCTCTACAACGCGGGCCCCCACGAGGCGCTCCTGCAGGTCGCCTTCGAGGGCGGCGTCGGCGACATCGACGCATTGAAGGAGCGCATCCGGCAGCGAGTGCGCGAGGTGATGCCAGACGTCCAGGTCGCGTTCGAGCCCGTGGAAATCACGGAGAAGATTCTCGGTCAGGGCGCGCTGTATCCCATCGAGGTCCGGTTCTCCGGGATGAAGAAGAAGGTCAACGAGAAATACGCGGGGATGCTGCTCGAGAAGCTCCGGGGTATCTCCTATCTGCGAGACCAGCAGGTGCAGCAGTCGCTGCGCTATCCGGCCCTGAACGTGGAGGTGGACCGGATTCGCGCGGCCCAGCTGGGCATCGACATGCAGGACGTCACGCGCTCCCTGACCGCGTCCACGTCGTCCTCGCGCTACACGTCCAAGAACATGTGGGTCGAGGGCATGATGGGCATCGCCTACGACGTGCAGGTCCAGACGCCCGCGAGCGAGCTGAACAGCGAGCAGGACCTGGCGCAGGTGCCGCTGTTGAAGAATGCGAGCCGCCCCGTCCTCGGGGACGTGGCGACCATCACCCCTGGCATCGCGTACGGGGAGACGCACAACCTGGGGACCATGGCGTTCGCCTCGGTTACCGCGAATGTCCACGGCAAGGACCTGGCGCAGGCCCGGCGCGACGTGCAGGCGGCGATTGCATCCATGGGCGAGCTGCCCAAGGGCGTCAACGTGCAGATGGCGGGGCTCTCCGTCGTCCTCGACGACACCCTGCGCAGCCTCGCGAACGGGCTGATGGTCGCGGTCCTGGTGGTCTTCCTGCTGCTCGCGGCCAGCTTCCAGTCGTTCCGGTTGGCCACCGTGGTCCTGACGGCGGTGCCGGCCGTCGTGCTGGGCGCGGTCATCTCCCTGCGACTCACCGGCTCCACGCTCAACCTCCAGTCCTACATGGGCATCATCATGGCCGTCGGTGTCTCCATCGCCAACGGCGTGTTGCTGGTCGCGAGCTCCGAGCAGCGCCGGAAGGCAGGCTCGAACGCGCCCCTCGCCGCGCTCGAAGGCGTATCGCTGCGCGTGCGCCCCATCCTGATGACGACGCTGGCGATGCTCGCGGGAATGCTGCCCATGGCCATCGGGCATGGGGAGGGCGGCGACCAGATGGCCCCCCTGGCACGAGCAGTGCTCGGTGGACTGAGCGCGTCCACGCTGATGGTGCTGTTCGGCCTGCCGCTCGCGTTCGCCTGGGCGCAGGACGCGGTTCCTACGACGTCCCGGTCTCTTGACCCTACCGATGAGGAGAGTGAACACCATGCCATGGGAGTTGTCTGAAATGCGTACACGAGCGAACCGCTGGTGCATCCTGCTGACCCTCGGTGGGCTGGCGAGTGTGAGCGGTTGCCGGACCGCAGAGCCCTCCATGGAGGCCACCGTGCCCACCGCGCGCGCAGCCACTGAGACCTTCCGGGTCGAGGCATCCCGGCTGGCGTCGACCCTGCGACTCCCGGCCGAGCTGGTCGCGGACCAGACGGTGGACGTGTACGCGAAGGTCAACAGCTACGTGAAGCACCTCCGAGTGGATATCGGCGACGTCGTCAGGAAGGGCGACCTGTTGGTGACGCTCGAAGCGCCGGAGATTGAAGCGCAGCTCGCATCTGCCAGGGCGCGGTGGGCCGCGATGGAGGCGCTCCATGTCGCGTCGAAGGCAAGCTACGAGCGCACCGTGCGGACCAGCGCGACCGAGGGTGCCGTGGCCCGCGACGCGGTCGACCAGGCGCGGGCGAAGGAGCAGGCGGATGCCGCACAGGTGGTCGCCGCCAAGGCGCACTACGACGAGCTGCTGGCCATGCGGAGCTACCTGGTGATGCGGGCACCGTTCGACGGCGTCGTGACGGAACGGAACGTGGAGCTCGGAACCTACGTGGGCCCCTCGGGCCGGGGCTCGCACAAGCCGATGCTGGTAGTGCGGACCGTCCAGAAGCTTCGGCTCCACGTGTCGATTCCAGAGGCGTACAGCCCCTATGTCCGGCTGGGTGAGACAGTGAAGTTCACCATACGCGCGCTCCCGGGGCGCGAGTTCTCCGCGCGAATCACCCGGCGGGCGGGGGCGCTCGACGCGGCACTCCGCGCGGAGCGAATCGAGGCGGACGTCGACAACCCGGACGGGGCGCTCTTGCCCTTGATGGTCGCCGACGCGAGCATTGCGCTCTCCTCGCAGGGCCCCACCGTCATGATTCCCCGGACGGCGCTGGTGGAGAGCGGAATGGGCACCTACGTCCTGCGGGTGCAGGATGGCGCGGCGAAGCGCGTGCCTGTATCGCGCGGCATGCGTGCTGGCGAGAAGGTCGAGGTGTTCGGCGCGATTGAGACTGGAGACGTGCTCGTGTTGAAGGCGTCGGAGGAGATGAAGGAGGGAATGGCCGTTGCCGGTGGCTGAGCTCCGCTCAGGCGGCATGAATCGTCAACTGGCCGGGCACCGGAAGCGGATGGGAGGGTGTGCATAAAGCTGCACATCCATCATTCGTCTCTTTGATTGGAATATTTCCAAGACCGCCATGTACAACCGCGCCTGTCGGCGGGCTGCTCGCTCCAAGCGAGGGGCCGCAAGACAACGCACACCTCCCGCTGGCGGCCGGGCCTCTGGGCCCTCATTGGATGAATCATGTCGATGAGCCGTTCACTCGCATTACCTCTATTGCTTTGCATGACCGCGTTGGGATGCTCGGCCCCAGAGCCGTCTTCTCCGACTCCCGACGCGGGCCCATTACCGGATGCGGGCCCTTCTCCGGATGCGGGCCCCTCTCCGGATGCGGGGCCGCACGAGGACCCGGCCCTCCAGGTGCGCATCCAACGCATGCGACGCTACTACTCGCCCGGCGGAATCGAGATGCGCCCCGAGGACTTCGAGAGGACGCCCATCTCCCTCTTCGTCGCGGACGGAACCTCGCTGAACGAAGTTCCGGGGAGAATCGGCGGCCCTGGAGAGTTCATCTTCTCGAATGTGCCGAATGGAACGTATTACGTAAAGGTGGGCATGGACTACGTCGTCACCCGTGATCGTGACGTGGACCTGAGTATCAACCTCATGGGACGCCCCGATGTTCGGTTGCAAGACAGGTCGTTCGTCTATGCGGACATCTCGCTGAATCACTTGGAGCCCTGGCAATACAGCCCATTCCCAACGCCGCCCGAGGCGCCGGGCCCCTCGCTAGAAATCATGTCCGAAGAAGTTCCCTTCTTCGCGATTCTGGCGGTGTCCGACGCACTCGCCGAAGGCCAGACCTCATGGAACGACTCGGGTAGGAGTATCGGCAACGCGGACACTGTTCCAGTCTTCGAACGAGAACGCGGGGATAGGATTTGGGTGCACCAGTATGCCCCGCGACAGGCCGAGACGCTGCCCGATGGCACTTCACTCGGATACATCTCCATGGCGCGTTCCGCTCAGCTTCCCCCGCTCGACTTCGATGGCACCCATCTGATGCCCATCCAAGGAAGCCTCCAAGCTGTGCCCAGCACTGATTCACTCTCCGTGGACTGGAAGGTCTCCGACTTCAAGGCCCTCGCCGAGCAAGCGCATCCAGGCGCCCAGGCGCGTCCTCTCGTGCTTTCCATCGTCACCACCATCCCCGGGGAAGCGGATGTGAGGGTTCCCACGAATGGGCCCATCCTCGCGGCGATGTTGCGCCCACCATCCATGGCGGAGGATGTCCAGACCACCCTCGTCTATGGCAACCCCTATCCATCCAACCGGGATGTGCTGGTTCGTGCTTTCGTGAGCCTTCGCATTCCCCGCGCCCCCGGGGCGAATCAGTTTTTCACCACCGGCTCAATTGCATGGGTGGATCGTGTTGCAAACCTCTCGGGCCGGCCCATTCGTCCCCTTGTACAACCGCCCCGTGCCCTCACGGTGGATGGGGCCGACGGATACCTCCCGAGGACGCTCACCAGCGGACCTCAGGTCATCTCCTGGCAGGCGCCTGCGGACGGCGTGCCCGACGGCTATGTCGTGTCACTCGGAGCCTCCTCTCGCGAGGGTGGCGCACGCATCTATCTCGCCGGGGACGCGACCTCCGTCGTCATTCCTCCGGACCTGCTTCCGCCCGGCACCTCCTTTCTCCACATCGACGCGATTCGCTCGGAAGGCTATGCGCGCTCCGGACAGCCAATGACCGCGTATGACCATGTTCCGAGAGGCAGCGCGACCGCGGTCAGCGGTGCGTTGACCGTCCCCAACGCCATTCACTGATGCCAGCTCTCGGCGGAGTCGGCGACGATACACCCTCACCGACTCCGTTGAGGCTCACGCACCTCATGGATGGGATTTCCATCATGCCGATCCGCGGATTGTGCCACGGCGCCGCGCATTGACAGTCTGTTCCGCGGCGACGACCGCGGGTTGGGGCCCCTGCACGCTTCGGGACCCCATTCGCAGTACCGTGCACGCAATGACGCGTTTGCCAACGCACGCGTGGCACTGGACCCGAATTTTCGGTGGCAACAGAGGTCATCCCTGCCCTCCTGGTAGTGACACCCACTCAATGGACATGGCACGCTCCCGGTAACAAGCCGAAGAGGTGCGTTCGCAACACGCTCACGGCCGAACTGCTCATCATCATGCGCTCCGCCGCCCGCTGTGCTTCAGGAATGGCATCGCGAGGTGGATGACGAGGTCGTCGAGTGGCTCAAGCGAAACCCGAAGGCCACGCCGACGAAGTTCGAAGCCTATCTGCGCGCGGTCTATTCTCGGAAAGGGCTGAAGGAGAAATTCCCCGAAGGGTTCTGACGCATCACCGGCATTCTTCGTCCTCGAAAGCCAACGTGGGTCGAGCCACGACACGGAGTTCACCACGGTCGAGGACCGTGAGCGGGCGGATGCGCAGCGGTGCCCGAAGTGCGGGGGCGTCGTTGGAATGCGCACGTGGCTCCCCCCTACTGGGTCGAGCTGCGGCTGGACCTCATCATCTCCGAGCGCTTCGCGGACGCCTTCCGCGCGGCGGGGCTCAAGGGTCTGAATGGCTTCGCCCCGGTGGAGGTCCTCCGGGTCCGGCGGGCGCGAGGCGCATCCAAGGGCAAGGGCGTCCCCCTGCCCCGCTACCTCGCCGTCACCGTGACCTTCGGCTCAGCCCTGGTGGACGAGGCACAAAGCCACATCCTCCGGCCAGGCCCGTTCGACTGTGACTACTGCCGCGCAGTGGGGACGGACGGCATCAACGGCTTCACCCTGGACCCGAAGAGCTGGAACGGCGACGACATCTTCGAACCCCGCGGCCTCCCCGGCGTCAGGGTGGTCTCCGAGCGCCTCGCCCGCCTCGTCACAGAGCACGGGATGACCAACGTGGAGCTCATCCCCACCGAGCGCTACGTCTGGGACCCGCTGCGGCGATTCACCGGACCCACAGACGAGTCCCCCCCCTTCGCGAGCCTGCTCCGTGTGGGCCCCCTGTTCGGCGTGATGCGCTCCCCGTGCCTACCCCACGCGCGGTCGCTGCCTCACGAGTGCGTCCAAGCCACCCTGGGCAGGGCGTCATTCCGAGTGAAAGAGGCGCGCACGCTCATCATCCACCCCTGGTCGGTGCTACGCGAGCGCGACTTTGTACGTAGACAAAGCACCTGTCTGTCCGCGCGACTGTCAGGGATGCGTCGTATGACTCGGCCTGCCGTCACGTGCGAGGCATGGACAATCACCAACTCCGTGCTCCAGTGTGCGCGGCACCAACGCTCCTGACTTAGGGAAGAAGGCATGAAGACGAAGCTCGCCGCGGTGACACTGGTTGCATCCCTGCTCGCGTCCTCCGCCGCGTGGGCCGCGGTGACGGTGCGCTACTACAACCGCGATTCGCGCGACCACTCGTGGTCCGTGGTGTGTAGCGGCGTGAAGACGTCGGTGACGTTCGGCAAGAGCCAGACGGCCTCCGTCACCATCCAGGGCTCCGGGCCCTGCTCCGTGAAGACGGACGCGGGAACCGTGGTCCTCAAGGGCGGTGAAGACCTGGAAATCAAGGACGGGCGCATCCAGGTGAAGTGAGCCCTCGCCCGCCAGACAGCCTTGACTTAGATTAAATCCGGACCATTTTAACATTACTGAGCGCAAATTAAGCCCAGCCCGGATTGAATCTAACGAGAACCCGCCACATACTGCATTGCGTCAGTCTTCCGGGTGGAGGCGCAATGA
This sequence comes from Myxococcus sp. NMCA1, assembly GCF_026810205.1. NCBI lineage: Bacteria > Pseudomonadati > Myxococcota > Myxococcia > Myxococcales > Myxococcaceae > Myxococcus > Myxococcus sp. NMCA1. Next base: position 7,932,801 of record NZ_CP113950.1, read on the forward strand.
AGAAGTGGTTCGCGATGGCCCTTCTGGTGGGTGTGGGTGTGGCGGGGTTGCTGGTCGAACCGGCGGCGCAGTTGAAGCAAGGGGGGCCCATCAACACCGCGGACACGGCGTGGATCCTCACAGCCACCGCGCTGGTGCTGCTGATGACGCCGGGCCTGTCCTTCTTCTACGGCGGCATGGTGCGGCTGAAGAACGTGGTGTCCACGCTGCTGCAGAGCTTCATCGCCATGGCGGTCATCAGCCTGATCTGGGTGATGGTGGGCTTCAGTCTGTGCTTTGGCGACAGCTTCCATGGGCTCATCGGCGACCCGCGAACCTTCTTCATGTTCAACGGCGTGGGCGGTGAGACGCACCCGGACCTGGCGCCCACCATCCCCTTGATGCTGTTCGCGCTGTTCCAGCTCAAGTTCGCCATCATCACCCCGGCGCTCATCACCGGCGCGTTCGCGGAGCGCGTGCGCTTCAAGGCGTACGTGCTCTTCATGGTGCTCTTCACGCTCGTCATCTACGCGCCGCTGGCGCACTGGACGTGGCACCCGGAGGGCTTCCTCCGTCAGTGGGGCGTGCTCGACTTCGCGGGCGGCACGGTGGTGCACATGTCCGCGGGCTTCGCAGCGCTGGCCGGCGCGCTGGTGCTGGGCCGCCGCAAGGTGCACGTGGAGAACACGACGCACGCGCCCGCCAACATCCCCTTCGTGATGCTGGGCACGGGCATGCTGTGGTTCGGCTGGTTCGGCTTCAACGCGGGCTCGGCGATGTCGGCCTCGTCGCTGGCCACGCTGGCCTTCGCCACCACCAACACGGCGTCCGCGGCGGCGATGCTGGGATGGATTGCCTTCGACTGGCTGCGCGGCCGCAAGCCCAGCGCCATGGGTGCGTGCATCGGCGCGGTGGTGGGCCTGGTGGCGGTGACGCCCGCGGCCGGCTTCATCACCGTGGGGCAGAGCATCGTCGTGGGCCTCGTCGCCAGCTTCGTGAGCAACGCGGCAGTGCACTTCAAGAACCGCACCTCCGTTGACGACACGCTGGACGTCTTCCCCTGCCACGGCCTGGGCGGCGTGGTGGGCATGGTGCTGACGGGCGTGCTGGCCAAGGACGTGGGCCTCATCCACGGCGAGACGCGCACCTTCATGATGCACATGCTGGCGCTGGTGCTGGTGTCGGTGTTCTCCTTCGCCGGCTCGTTCCTGCTCTACAAGCTGGTGGACCGCATCGTCCCGCTGCGCGTCACCCGCGAGCACGAGGAAGAAGGCCTGGACCTGAGCCAGCACGGCGAGACGGTGGGCGAGTCCATCATCGCCCCCGGGCCGCAGTCCGCGCTCACCGCGACGACGGCGGTCGCCACCGAGCCAGCGTCGAACGCCTCCAGCCTGCCTCAGCCCGCCTGAGCCTCACCGAGGCAGGTGTCGCGTGCCGCCGCTCGGAGCCCCGGGCGGCGGCCTCGTTCGAAGCCTGAGCAGGCTCAGCTGCTCTTCTTCCTCGCCGCGGGCGCGCGCGCCTTGCGTGTCGCGGCCCGGGTGGGCGCGGTTTCCGGCATGGGGCCCGTCGAGGGCGTCCCCGCCTCCGCGGTGGGCTTCTGCCGGCGCTTCAACCGGCGCGGCGGCAGCAGGTCTGGTTCGCCGGGCACCTTCTGCGCCATGAAGATGGCGGCATCCAGCTTGTAGAAGCTCCGCGTCCGGTACCACGTCAGGGCGGACTCGTTGTTCTCCGCCACCTCCAGGACCAGGTGCGTGCAGCCTCGCGTCCGGGCCAGGTGCTGGAGCTGATCCAGCATGAAGCTGCCCACGCCCCGCCCCTGGTAGTCCGGATGCACCGCCAGCTCCTCCACGAAGAGCGGCCGCATGCCCCGCTTCTCGAACCAGCGGGGGTTCACCCAGTTGTCGTCCCCGGTGGCCTCGAAGGCGCACTCCGAGTAACCGACGATGCTACCGTCCACCTCATAGAGGAGCTGTTCGATCCACTCCGAGGTGTAGACCTCCAGGAATCGCCGCTTGGAGCGAGGCCGCTGGTACTCTACCGTCTCCCGGTTCACGTCCCGGAAGACGAGCTTGAGGAACTCCCAGGTCCGGTTCAGGTCCCGCCTGTGGATGCGGCGCACTCGGACTTCGAGTGAGTCCGGGGGTTTGGGAGTCTTGGCCTTCGGCATACGCCCGCCTCCTTAGCAGGCTGCCGGTGGGACGCCCAGTCTCGTCGCATGCTACGACCCGGCTGGGTGTGCCGCGACATCAGGAGGGTTGCCTCATGGGGGGGTGGGAGGATGGAATGGGCGAAGTTTCCCCGGAATGCCCTGCCTGAGAGTCCCAGCCCCATGACCCTACCCGCTGATGGTGACCTCCGCATTGATGAGGTCCTGCGGAATACGTACAGGATTGTCTCCCTGCTGGGACGGGGAGGAATGGGCTCGGTGTACCTGGCCCAGCACCTGCGGCTCCCCGGCAAGCAGGTGGCGGTCAAGGTGCTGCGCGGCGGCGACCACCTGACGCCCGAAATCTTCGCGCGCTTCCGCCGGGAGGCGGAAATCGCCTCGCGGCTGGGCCACCCCAACATCGTCGAGGTGCTCGACTACGACACCCTGGAGAACGGCAACCCGTTCCTGGTGCTGGAGTACCTGCGCGGAGAGAGCCTCCAGGAGCGGCTGGAGCGCGGGCGCCTGCCCATGGAGGACGTGGTCTCCTTCACCCGGCAGATGGGCTCCGCGCTCCAGGCGGCGCATGGCGCGGGCGTCATCCACCGCGACCTCAAGCCGGCCAACGTGTTCCTGGTGCCCACCGACTCCGGCGGCGTGGTGGGCGAGCGCGTGAAGCTGCTCGACTTCGGCATCTCCAAGGTCCTCAGCTCCACGACGGTGCAGACGCAGGAGGCGACCATCATCGGGACGCCTCAGTACATGTCGCCGGAGCAGGCCCAGGGGAAGAACCGGGACATCGACGCGCGCACGGACGTGTTCGCGCTGGGGTGCATCGTCTACGAGATGATGGCCGGCAAGTCCGTGTTCGGCTCAGGCAGCCTCGCGCAGATGATCTTCCGCGTCGTCTATGAGCCGCCCGAGCCCCTGGCCCCGCTCTGTCCCGAGGCCACGCCGGAGGCCATCTCCGCGGTGATGCGCGCGCTCGCCAAGAGCGTGGACGAGCGCTACCCGGACGTCTCCACCTTCATCGCGGACCTGACGGGCACGCCGCTGCACTCGCTGTCCACCACGGCGGGGAACCAGCCTGCCCCGCGTCCCCAGGCCCCGACGTCCGGAATCGCCCTGCCCTCCGCGGGCCCGGCCTCGCTGTCCGCCACCGTCCAGCCTGGCAGCCTGAAGGTGGCACCGGACACGGGCCGCGAGGGCTTCGATTCCACGATGGCGCCCGGCACCGGCCAGCAGGGCTTCAGTCCATCCGCCACGGGGCAGATGGGCGTGGCGCAGGCGCAGGGCTTCAGTCCGTCCGCCACGGGGCAGATGGGCGTGGCGCAGTTGTCCGCCGCATCGCTCATCGACCCGCCTGGCCTGGAGCCCACGCTCATCTCGAAGCAGCTTCCGGCCATTCCCGTGCAGGAACGTCCCGCCCAGCACCACACGGCCGTGAGCGTTCCCGTGCCCATCCCGAGCGCCGCCGAGGCCCATGCCGCCGCGGCGCTGTTGTCCGCCCCGTCGACGCCGGTCTCGTCGCCCCCCGCGGCGAAAGGCCGCGGCGCCATTATCGGCGCCACCGCGGCGGTCTTACTGGCCTCCAGCATGGGACTCGTCTGGTGGATGAAGGGTGGCACCTCCGGCTCGGGCTCGCCCACGACGCCCGTGACGGACACCCGCGTCCCTCAGGACGCGCAGCAGGCCAACGGCACTCAGCAGGCCAACAGCACGCAGCAGGCCAACGGCACGCAGGCCAACGACACCGAGCAGGCCAACGACACCGAGCACGCCAACGGTACTCAGCAGGCCAACGGCACGCAGACGCCACCGGACACAGACAACCCGCAGCCGGTGGTCGTGGCCACCAACACCGTGCCCGACAAGCCGACCTCGCGCCCGGTGACGCATCCCGAGGCCAAGGAAGAACTTCCGGAGCAGGTCCGCAAGCTGCTGAAGGACGGAGAAAGCGCGTTGGCCTCGGGTGACGCCAGCCGCGCCATCGCGCTGGCACGCAGCAGCCAGCGCACGAAGCGCTCCATGGCGGCGTATTCGCTGCTCACCCGCGCCTACTGCCAGCAGAAGGACCTGGGCGGTGCGGTCAGCGAGTGGCCCAAGGTCGCGTCAGCGGAGCGTGCCAAGGTCAAGAAGTTCTGCCAGAAGCACGACATCGAGCTCTGAAACAGCGGGCCATCCAGGTAGGGGGGCCCTCATGCAACACGAGGTGATTCGCTTGAGAAACATGGTCGCAGTGATTGTCGCGGCAGTCGCGCTGGGGGCGTCACAGGCCCTGGCCGCCGCGCCGGTGGAAGCTGGCAAGGTGTACTCCGGCACGGAGGGCGAAGAGGTGGCCGTGGTGCCGCTCACGCCCCGTTCCGACAAGAAGTTCATCCTGCGCGTGAAGGGCACGGGCTCGGAGTTCGATGGACTGGTGTTCCCCTACGAGCAGAACGACTGGAGCACCCGCAGCACCGAGCAGTTCAACTACAGCACCCAGTGGCACGGCCGGAAGTACACGGCCCTGCACGTGCGCGACACGAAGTACGAGCTCTACGTGCCCGGCCGCCAGCGCCCCATCCGCCTGGCCTATGACGAGAAGAAGACCGCCGCGCTGAAGCCGGAGGAGGTCTACGCGCAGCACCAGAAGCAGATGAAGGACGGCTCCCTGGCGAAGCTGATGGCCTTCGACCGCAAGGGCGAGGAGTCCGGCCACGAGAAGGAATTTGCCGCCACCCTCCAGGAGATGAACAACGCGTGTGGCACGTCCGTGGCCGCCCGCATCGACTGGAGCAGCATCAACGAGGACCAGCTCAAGGAGCTGAGCATCTCCAGCTTCTGTGGCACCCCGCTGACCAGCCTCAAGGAGCTGTGTACGGCGTCCGCCATCGCGAAGCAGACCATCCAGGAGAAGGTGAAGCAGGTCAGCTGCCGCTTTGGCTCCGCGTTGGAACCCAAGATTGAAGCGGACCGCGTCATCTGGACGACCTCCCGCGACGCCTCCAATCAGGACAAGTTCGCCACGAAGTACTTCAAGCAGAACCTGTAGTCGGAGCCTTCACGATGCGATTCCAGCGTTTCGCCTTCGCGGCGATGTCTTTCGCGTGTACCGCCGCCATGGCGACCGAGCCCATCCAGCCCCCCTGGGGCAAGGAGTCCAACCTCGGCGAGAAGATGATGTTGGAGGCCACGTCGGTGTGCACCGACGGCAAGGGCCACTTCGTGGCGCTCACGCCCGACGACGAGGACACCAACGCCGTCCTCTACTACGGCGATGAGAAGCAGTTCGTCCAGGTGCCCCGCCCCGGCCCCTACACGTCGGCCACGTCCTTCCTGGACCCGCGCTTCTTCAACAAGGGCGCGAACCCCAACTTCCGCGGCATCGACTGGCGGGTGATGTCGAGCGTGGAGATTGACCGCAAGGAGCGCACCTGCTCCCTGACCTGCGGTGAGAAGAAGATTCCCCTCACCATGTTGGACGGTGAGCCGGCCTCCGAGCTGCTGCGCAAGGCCAGCTTCCAGCCCAACCCGCAGAAGTTCGTGCCCTACGCGCTGCTGCGTGACACCAAGGGCGCCTACTACTTCGTGGACCGTGGCTTCCACGAGGCGGAGAAGAAGAGCTACCGCGTCTTCATCGGGCCCCGCGGCAGCCTGAAGGCCCAGAAGATGACCAACGTCATCTCCGACTCCGAAGGCGAAATCTTCTCCACCAAGCGCGGAGACCTCCGCCTGCTGCTCGACAAGGCGAAGCCCGCCCTGTGGATTGAGAACACCAAGCGCCGCCTGGAGCTGCGCCAGGTGCCCGTGGATGAGAACCTGCCGCTCATCTACAACGAGCTCGGTGTGTACGAAGGCGCCCGCCTGGGCACGCCCTGCGACGACCAGTAGCCGTCCATCAGCCCCAGGGCCGGGAGCCGGCGTCCCACGGACGTCTTCCCGGCCCTTCGTGTTTTTGGCGTCAGCGGCTCACGGACGCGGCAGCGACGCCTTCAACTGCGCCACGCTCGCCTTCAGCTCCGCCAGCTCCGCCTTGAGCGCGTCGAGCTCGGCGCTCTTCGCGTTCAGCTCCCGCGTCCGCCGCTCCAGCGCCTGGATGGCAGCCATGTTTACCCCGTCGATGTCGAGCATGCCGATGCTGGTGTCATCGGTCCCCAGGCCAAACGCGGCGCGGAAGTCCTGCGCCACGGGCCCCAGGTGCCGCACCTGCCGGTCTTCGCCCTTGTAGCGCCAGGACTCCACGGGCAGTTTCGCCACCTTCGCCAGGAGGGCCTCCCCATCGACGTGGCGGAAGTCCTCCTTCATGTTGCGGTCCGACGTGCAGGTGAACACACCCGAGTTCGCCGGAAGGTCACACCCCGTCCCCAGGTCGGCGCGGGTCCGCAGGCGGACGCCTCCCGCGGCGCGCACCATGAACTGGTTGTCCGCGGTGCTGGTGGCGGTGGTGGTCGACCCGTCGCCCCAGATGAACGCGCCTGTGCGGCCCCCCGTGGACACGCGATAGCCCAGCGCGACGCCGTAATCGCCCGTTGCCTGGGCGCTGTACCCGAGCGCCACGCTCCCCTGCCCCGCCGCGGTGCTGGTGTACCCCAGGGCCGTGGAGCCAAAGCCGCTCGCGGTGTTGGACGCACCACTGGTGAAGCTCGCCGTTCCCGTCGCCTGATTGCTAGAGCCGAAGCACACGGCCACCGTGCCGCTGGCGACGCACTGGTCACCGAAGGCGAAAGTGCCGTACCCACTGGCCCGGCTCCGGTTGCCTCCGGCCCACGAATATTCCCCCACGTTGGCGATGTCCCACTCAGTCTCCGCGTTGCCCGCGCGGAACACTCCGCGGGCCGGCGCCCACATGAGCCGCATGCCTCTGCCGCTCATCGGCAGCGGCGCTCCCAGCTCATACGCGCCTCGCGCCAGCAGTCCGCCGCCGGAGTCCACCGTGAAGACCGGCAATGCGTCCCAGACTGGCTGGGCCTCGCTCGTGTTCGTGACGCGAAGCAGCGGTACGGGGGACGAGACAGCCGCCGCCGCGTCGACGAACAGACCGGACCGCGTGCTGGCCGTGCCCGCGAGAGACAGCGAGGCGTCCTGGGGCTGCGTCCCATTCTGGATGTAGCCCCCACTGCCCGGCAGCGGCGGACGCGCATCGCTCAAGCGAGGGTCGCTCCCTTCCACGACGGTCCCCGGCCCCGTTCCATACGCGACACTGACGACGTTGCTGTCATCCAACCGGAGCCCCGAACCCACCTCCCAATTCTGTGCGGGTGGCCCCTCGGAACCACACCCCGTGGTGGCCAGGGTGATGCAGCTCATCGCGGCGAACAGTCCTCTGCCCCTCATCTCGTCTCCCGGTGTGGAATCCGGGTAGGAAACGACCCCGACCGATTTCCTTCGCGGAAAGGTCCATACTCCCGAGGGGGGATTCCGGGACGCACGCGCGTTGACTGAGCATCGGCCCCCACTATGGGCCGTAGATGCGGCCACGCGCCTCCTTCCACGAGGAGGCCATCCGAGGGGGAGACACCGATGCAGCCTGCCGTCTGGGTCCTGGGGCTTGTGAGCCTGTTGTCGTCCGGGCTGCTCGTCTTCACCGCCATCCGGCTCGCCGCCGTGAAGAGGCGCTTCAAGCCCGTGCTCGACGTGGAGGCCGAACGCCAGCGCGTCCTGTCGGAGCTGACGCGCGAGAAGGCCGAATCCACGCACACGCTGGCCATGGAACGGAACCGGGTGGCCGCTGAGCTGACCCGCGAGAGGTCGGACACCGCCCAGTCCCTGGCCGCGGAGCGGAACCGCGTCACGGCGGAGCTGACGCGGGCTCGAGAGGACGCGGAGGCCGCCATCCAGAGCGCCAGGCTGAACTTGGTGCACGCGAAGGAGGAGAATGAACGCGCCATCTCCCAGGCTCAGACTCAGGCCCAGGCCGAGGCAACGCGCATCCGGGAGCAGGCGGAGAAAGACGCCCGTGAGGCGGAAGTCCAGCGCCAACAGGCGCAGGTCGAGCGCACCCAGCTCGAGAACACCATCTCCCGGCTGGCCGCGGAGCTGCGCCCTTTGGAGGAGGAGTCGGTCCTCCGCTCCTACGGGCTCTACAAACCCGTCTACAACTTCTCCACATCGGAGAAGTACGAGGAGCGCCTGGAAGACATCCGCGAGCGTCAGAAGGAAATGCTCAAGGAGAAGAAGGCCGCCTTTTGCAAGATTGAGTGGGAGGTCAACGGCAGCAAGGCGGAGGGCCGCAAGCAGACGGAGCGGACGCTGAAACTGATGCTGCGCGCCTTCAACGGCGAGGCGGACGCCTGCGTCGCCAAGGTCAGCTACAAGAACGTCAAGGCCATGGAGGCGCGCATCCAGAAGGCCGCGGACGCCATCAGCGCCCTCACCGAAATCCAGCAGTGCTTCATCGCCACGAAGTACGTGGACCTCAAGCTGGACGAACTGCGGCTCGCCCACGAGTACCAGGAGAAGCTTCAGCAGGAGAAGGACGAGCAGCGGCGCATCCGCGAGCAGATGCGTGAGGAAGAAGCCGCCCAGCGCGAGTTGGAGCGCGCCCGGCTCGAAGCCGAGCGGGAAGCGCGGCGCGACGAGGAGGCCCTGCGCAAGGCCCGCACCGAGTTCGAGCAGAGCACCGGTGCGCAGCAGCAGAGACTGCAAGAGCGCATCGCGGAACTGGAGCGCCGGTTGGCCGAGGACCTGGAGCGTCAACGCGCCATCTCCCAGGCCCAGCTCACCCGCACCGGACACGTCTACGTTATCTCCAACATCGGCTCGTTCGGCGAGGACGTCTACAAGGTCGGGATGACGCGGCGGCTCGTCCCGATGGACCGCATTGACGAACTGGGTGACGCGTCCGTCCCCTTCGAGTTCGACGTCCACGCCATCATCCGCACCCATGACGCGCCCAAGCTGGAGTCCGAACTGCACCGCACGTTCGCCAACCGGCGCGTCAACCGCATCAACGAGCGCAAGGAGTTCTTCCGGGTGAGCCTGGACGAAATCGCCGAGGCCGTGCGCGAGCACCACGGTGACTTCGAGCTGACTCGCGTCGCCGAAGCCGCCGAGTACCGCAAGTCACTCGCGCTCATCGACGAGGAACGAAACGGCGCGGAAACATCCACGGCGTCCGCGCCACGGCGCGCCGTCGCTTGAGCCCGCCACTTCGACGCAGCGGGCCAGACAACGCACCGCGTCTATCGCGTCACACGCGCACGACACTGAGGACTCTCGCCTGGAGTGCGACCTACCCGCGCTCGTTGGACTTCCAATGACGTTCATCCGTCCACGTGGAGACATGCGCTTCGGCGGAGGGGCACTGGGACGGAACTGGAAACGTGGCATGTTGCGCTCGCCATGGCCGTCAGCGTCTTCGACCTCTTCAAGATTGGAATCGGACCCTCCAGCTCGCACACCGTCGGGCCCATGCGGGCGGCGCGCATGTTCGCCCGGAAGCTGGCGGACACGGGCGTGCTGGAGCGGCTCACCCGGCTCAAGGTGGAGTTGTTCGGCTCCCTGGGAGCGACGGGCAAGGGCCACGGCAGCGACAAGGCCCTGGTGCTGGGCCTGATGGGCGAGACGCCGGAGGGCGTGGACGTGGAGGCCGTGCCCGCCATCATTTCCCGCTGGCGCGCGGAAGGCCGCGTGGCGCTGCTCGGTCAGCGCGAGGTGACGTTTCGTGACGGCGAGCACCTGGTCATGCACCGCCGGCGCTCGCTGCCCTTTCATCCCAACGGCATGCGCTTCACCGCCTGCGGCGGGGACGGAGCGGAGCTGGCATCGGCCGTCTACTACTCCGTGGGCGGCGGCTTCATCGTCGACGAGTCCGCCGCCGTGGCGGGCAAGGACCCGCTGAGCAAGGACACCACGCCGCTGCCCTTCCCCTTCCAGTCCGCCGCCGCGCTGCTGGCGCACTGCGAGCGCGAGCGCATGAGCTTCAGCTCGCTCATGCTCGCCAACGAGAAGACCTGGCGCGACGAGGCGGAGATTCGCGCCGGGCTGCTGCGCATCTGGGACGTGATGCAGGCCTGCGTGCGCCGAGGCTGCACCAGCGGCGGCATCCTCCCCGGCGGACTCAAGGTGGAGCGCCGCGCCGCGGGCATGTACCAGAAGCTCATCAGCCGCCCCGAGGCTGGCCTCACCAACCCGCTCACCGTGCTGGACTGGGTGAACCTCTACGCCCTGGCCGTCAACGAGGAGAACGCGGCGGGAGGCCGCGTCGTCACCGCGCCCACCAACGGCGCCGCGGGCATCATCCCCGCCGTCCTGCACTACTACTGGCGCTTCGTGCCCGGCGCGAACGAGGACGGCGTGGTGCGCTTCCTGCTCACCGCCGGCGCCATTGGCGTGCTCTACAAGGAGAACGCCTCCATCAGCGGCGCGGAGGTGGGCTGCCAGGGTGAAGTCGGCAGCGCCTGCTCCATGGCCGCGGGTGCGCTCACGGAGGTCATGGGGGGCACGCCGCTCCAGGTGGAGAACGCGGCGGAGATCGCCATGGAGCACAACCTGGGCCTCACCTGCGACCCCATTGGCGGACTGGTGCAGGTGCCGTGCATCGAGCGCAACGCCATGGCCTCCGTGAAGGCCATCAACGCCACGCGCATGGCCCTCTCTGGCGACGGGCGTCACTTCGTGAGCCTGGACAAGGTCATCCGGACGATGCGCGACACCGGCCGCGACATGAAGGACAAGTACAAAGAGACGTCGCGGGGGGGGCTGGCCGCCAACGTGCTGGAGGTGGCCAACCTGAGCGTGGGCCTTCCGGAATGCTGAGCCACAACCAATCTCCGTCGTAGTCGTTGTGCTGTGCGTGGGTTGCGCGGAGCGCCGGACACGCTCTAAGACGCGCGGCAAGAGCGCGGCCACGCCAGGCCGCCTCGTGAGGACCCACTCCCCATGCTCAAGAAGATTCTCGTCGGCCTCGCCGCCGTCATCCTGCTGTTCGTCGGCTTCGTCGTCACCCGCCCCGACACGTTCACCTATCAGCGCGCCGCGGTGCTCCCCGTGTCCGCGGACATCGCCTTCGCGCTGGTGAATGACTTCCACCGCTGGACCGAGTGGTCCCCCTGGGACGGTCTGGACCCGCAGGCGCAGCGCACCTACTCCGGCGCGGAGTCTGGCACCGGCGCGGGCTACGCCTGGGTGGGCAATGACCAGGTCGGTGAGGGCCGGATGACCATCACCGACAGCAAGGCCAACGAGCAGGTCACCATCAAGCTGGAGTTCATCAAGCCCTTCGCCGCCACCAACACCAGCACCTTCGCCTTCAGCGCCGCCGAGGGCGGCACCCAGGTCGTCTGGGCCATGTCGGGCGAGAACAACTTCGTGAGCAAGGCGATGAGCCTGTTCATGGACATGGACGCCATGATTGGGAAGGACTTCGAGAAGGGCCTGGCGACCATGAAGGACGTCGCCGTGGCCGACGCGAAGAAGCACGCGGAGGCCGAGGCCGCGCGCATCGCGGAGGAGAAGGCTCGCACGGAAGCCGCCGCCGCTGCACCGGCCGGAGAAGGTGCTCCCGCCGTGGCCGCGCCCGCCGTGCCGTGATGCACGCCTGACGCCACGGGGTCCGAGCGCGCAGTGGCGGACACTGCCACGCGCGCGAGTGCCGACTCGCCGACGTCCCCCCAAGCCTCATGGCCCCAGGGTGGACGCGGCCAGCGTAGACGGCGCCTTCACCTCTCTCGTTGGCGACAGGCACCCATGAAACCGCGCAAGCCCTCGGCGAAGACCCGGCCCACCACGCTCAAGAGCGAAAGCCTCGAACCCCACCGGATGCATGCGGAGGGGAAGGTCCTCACCACGGACCAGGGCATTCCCATCTCGGACACGGACAACTCGCTGAAGGCAGGCATCCGCGGCCCCACGCTCCTGGAGGACTTCCACTTCCGGGAGAAGATGATGCGCTTCGACCACGAACGCATCCCGGAGCGCGCCGTCCACGCGCGCGGCGCGGGCGCCCACGGGTACTTCCAGGTCTACAAGTCGCTGGAGAAGTACACCCAGGCCCGCTTCCTCACCGACCCATCCCTGCGCACGCCGGTGTTCGTGCGCTTCTCCACTGTGGGCGGCTCGCGTGGCTCGGCGGACACCGTGCGTGATGTGCGCGGCTTCGCCACCAAGTTCTATACGGAGGAAGGCAACTTCGACCTGGTGGGCAACAACATGCCCGTCTTCTTCATCCAGGACGGCATCAAGTTCCCGGACTTCGTCCACGCGGTCAAACCCGAGCCGCACAACGAAATCCCCCAGGCGTCCTCGGCGCATGACTCGCTCTGGGACTTCGTCTCGCTCGTCCCCGAGACGACGCACATGATCATGTGGCTGATGTCGGACCGCGCCATTCCGCGCAGCTTCCGGATGATGGAGGGCTTCGGCGTCCACACCTTCCGGCTGGTCAACGCGGCCGGCAAGGCGACGTTGGTGAAGTTCCACTGGAAGCCGCTGCTGGGCAACCACGCGCTCGCCTGGGACGAAGCCCAGAAGCTGTCCGGCAAGGACCCGGACTTCCACCGCCGCGACCTCTGGGAGTCCATCGAGAAGGGCGACTTCGCCGAGTACGAGCTGGGGCTCCAATTCATCCCCGAAGGCGACGAGCTCAAGTACGGCTTCGACCTGCTGGACGCCACCAAGCTGCTCCCCGAGGAGCTGGTGCCGGTGCAGCGCGTGGGCAAGCTGACGCTCAACCGCAACCCGGACAACTTCTTCGCGGAGACGGAGCAGGTCGCCTTCTGCGTGGCCAACGTCGTCCCCGGCATCGACTTCACCAATGACCCGCTGATGCAGGCGCGGCTCTTCTCGTACCTGGACACGCAGCTCACGCGGCTGGGCGGACCCAACTTCGCGGAGCTGCCCATCAACAAGCCGGTGTGCCCCGTCACCAACCACCAGCAGGACGGCTTCGGGCGGCAGACGATTCCCACGTCTCGCGCCAACTACCATCCCAACTCCCTGGGCGGCGGCTGCCCGGTGCTGGCCAACCCCACGAACGCCTTCCGCCACTACCAGGAGCGCGTGGAGGGCCACAAAATTCGCGCGCGCAGCGGCAGCTTCAGCGACCACTTCAGCCAGGCCACCCTTTTCTACAAGAGCCTGTCGAAGCCGGAGCAGGAGCACCTCGTGGCCGCGCTCGAGTTCGAGATTGGCAAGGTGGAGCGCGTGGAGATTCGCGAGCGCGTGGTGAACCAGATTCTGGTGAACGTGGACCCGGAGCTGGCCGTGCGCGTGGCGCGCGCCGTGGGCGTCACGCCGCCCAAGGTGTCCAAGCCCCCCAAGCCGTCCAAGGCCGCGGGCAAGAAGGCGGCGCCCTCCGTGGAGACGTCCCCGGCGCTGAGCATGGAGAACTCGCCGCATGACTCCATCCGGACGCGGAAGATCGCGGCCCTGGTGTCGGACGGTTTCGCCGGCAAGGAGCTGGACGGCGTGCGCAAGGTGCTGGAGGAGCGCGGCGCGACGCTGGAGCTGGTGGGCCCCACGCTGAGCCCGGTGACGAGCCAGGAAGGCCGGGAGGAGCGGCCCCTGCGGACCTTCTCCACCGCGTCCTCCGTCATGTACGACGCCGTCTACGTGCCCGGTGGAGAGAAGAGCGTCGCGGCCCTGCGGCGCGTGCCGCTGGCGGTGGACTTCGTGCGCGAGGCCTACGTGCACTGCAAGGCGCTGGCGCTCTCCGCGGACGCCGACACCCTGCTGGACGCCGCGGGCGTGCGCGACCTGGAGGCGCCGCCGAGCAAGGGCCTGGACGCCACGCGCGGCGTCGTCCGCAGCGCGAAGATGGAGACGAAGGGCTTCGGCCAGCTCTTCGCCGAGTCCATCGCCCGCCGCCACTGGGAGCGTGAGGCCCCGCCCCCCGCGTAGCTCAGCCGCCCCACCCCATCCGCCCCGCGAGCAGGCCCAGCATGAAGGCCAGCACGGCCAGCAATCCCGCCCAGAGGGGCGGGACGCCCGTCGCGCGGGCGGAGGCGGCGGGGCCCGCGACGCGCACCGCGCCCGCTTCCTCGGGGACGATGACGCGGACCTTGATGACGGCCTGGGTGAGCACGGCCTCGACGTCGGAGAGGAAGCGCTCGTACTCCTCGGCCTGCATCTCCAGCGGCTCGCCGTGGTGAAGCTCGTACCGCTTCGCCACCGCCTTGAAGTTGCGGAGCTGGGCCTCGCGCTTGGACACGTCCACCCAGCCACACGTCAGCGAGCTCCCCGCGCCCTTGCGAGGCACCAGGGAGATGGCCTGCCGCGCCAGCTTCCCGCCCGCGGTGCTGGGCCCTTCCGGCTCGTCGATGCGCAGCACCCGGTGAGGGCCGCGGCCATACATCTTCGTCGACAGCGCGTCGCGGAGCTGCTCGGCCAGCAGCGCCGAGTGGTTCGCGAACATCGTCCGCAGCGCGGGGGCCTCTTCCGCGGCCACCACCTTCGCGCCCAGGGGCTCCAGCGGGCTCAGGCGCACCACGCCCACGCTGGCGGGGGACGCACTGGCCTTCGGCGGGCTGGCGCGCTTCTCCGGAGCGCCCACCAGCCCTCCCGTGGCCTTCGCCTCCGGGCCTCCGCGTGGCCTGGGAGGCTTCGGGGGCATGACGTCCGTGTGGACCTCGGCAGGCGGCGCTGGCGGCTCGGTCCGCGCGCTCCTGGCAACGCCGCGTGAGCGACCCGCCCGGGCAGCCCGAGCGTCGGGGACGGGCCCCATCCGCATCTCCAGCGCGAGAGGCTCCAAGGGGGGCAGGTCTTCCACCTGGGAGAAGGACTCCACGGGGCCCATGCGCGTCTCCTCGGTGAGCGGCTCCACCGGGCCCATGCGCGTTTCCTCGAAGCGAGGCTCCACGGGCCCCATGCGCGTCTCCTCGGGGCGCGTGAGGAGCGGAATGTCCCGCGTCGCGTCCTCGTCCTCGTCCGGGGCGATGCGTGGCTCCTCGGAACGCCCCGGGCGACCGGGCCGCCTCTTCCCGTCAGACATGTCCGTCCCTCTCCCGGGCGAGCATACTTCAAGGCCGGGCCGGCGCCCCTTCACGGACGCCTCCCGGCCTTCACCGCCCTGGATGCCGCGGACTCAGGCCCCCGTCGCCGGGGCCGGCGTCTCGCCTCGTGGCAGGACGGCCTGCATCACCAGGCCCAGCACCACCACCAGCGCGCAGCCGATGACGTTGAACCAGAGGTAGCCCACGTCCGAGAGGAAGAAGAGGGCAATCACCGTCGCCTGGGAGATGACGGCCGCCGCGAACACGGCATGGCCGCGAACGTGCTTCACGAAGAAGGCCACCAGGAAGATGCCCAGCACCGTCCCGTAGAAGATGGAGCCCAGGATGTTCACCGCCTGGATGAGGTTGTCCAAGAGCGACGCGAAGGTCGCGAAGCCCACCGCGACGACGCCCCAGAACACGGTGAACAGCTTCGACGCCACCAGCACGTGCCGGTCGGAAGCGTTGCGCTGGAAGACCCGCCGGTAGAAGTCCACCGTCGTCGTCGTGCCCAGGGCCGTCAGCTCGCTGGCGATGGAGCTCATGGCCGCGGACAGGATGACGGCGATGAGCAGGCCGAACAGTCCGCTGGGCAGCCAGCGCTTCACGAAGGAGATGAAGATGTAGTCGGAGTCCTTCGTCTCCGCGCCGGGCAGCGCGCGGACCACCAGGTCCTTGGCCTCCTTGCGGACGGCGCTCGCCTCCTGCGCATGGCCTTGCAGCAGCGCCCGCGACGCATCCCCGGCCGCCACGTCGCCTGAATCGACGGCCGACAGGTAGCGCTCCACTTCCGCGCGCTTGCCGGACTGGACCTGCTCCCACTTCGACTCCAGCGCGGCGTACTCGGCCGCCTGCGCCGTGCCCTGCACGCGGGTGCGCAGCGCCTCGTTGAAGAGCAGCGGCGGCGTGCTGAACTGGTAGAAGGCGAAGACGAGAATCCCGACGAAGAGGATGAGGAACTGCATCGGGATTTTCAGCACGCCGTTGAAGAGCAGCCCCAGCCGACTCTCGGAGATGGAGCGGCCGGAGAG
Organism: Myxococcus sp. NMCA1; assembly: GCF_026810205.1. NCBI lineage: Bacteria > Pseudomonadati > Myxococcota > Myxococcia > Myxococcales > Myxococcaceae > Myxococcus > Myxococcus sp. NMCA1. Next base: position 7,948,868 of record NZ_CP113950.1, read on the forward strand.
ATAGCGGCCCACCTGCGACTGGTCCGTGCCGAAGTACGACAGGGACAGGAACAGTCCTCCGGTGATGCCGGACCAGAAGTTGTAGCGGTCCTGCATGTCGAAGTCGAAGCTGACCACGTTCATCCGGCCGAATGCGCCCGCGACGTCCACCGCCTTGCCGAACGACACGTGCTCCGGCAGCCGCCAGACGATGACGATGGCGGCCACCACCATGCCGCCCATCATCACCACCATCTGCTGCTTTTGCGTCTGGCTCACCGCCTTGGCCCCGCCCGTCACCGTGTAGAGGATGACCACCGCGCCCATGACGATGACGGTGGGCTCCAGCGGCCAGCCGAGGATGGCGGAGAGGATGATGGCGGGCGCGTAGATGGTGATGCCGGCCGCGAGTCCCCGCTGGATGAGGAAGAGGAAGGCGCCCAGCAGCCGCGTCTTCAGGTCGAAGCGTGACTCCAGGTACTCATAGGCCGTGATGACGTTCAGCCGGTAGTAGATGGGCACGAAGACGGCGCTGATGATGATCATCGCGATCGGCAGTCCGAAGTAGAACTGCACGAAGCGCATCCCGTCCTCGTAGGCCTGCCCGGGGACGGAGAGGAACGTGATGGCGCTGGCCTGTGTGGCCATCACCGCCAGGCCGATGGTGGGCCATTTCAGCTCGCGGCCGCCGCGCAGGTACTCCTCGCTGGAGGCCGCGCCGCGGGACTTCCAGATGCCCCACACCACGATGAACGCGATGGTGCCACCGAGCACCACCCAGTCGAGCCCCGTCACGAATACACCTCCGTGAGCACCCAGCCCAGGGCGAGGAACAGGACGAAGGTGCCCAGCACCAGGATGTAGATGTTGCGCCACGAGCCCAACAGCGGCGGCGCGTCATCGAGCTCGGGCCGGGGCGCGGGGGCCTCGGCGGAGGGCTCACTCGGATTCAGATGGGGGGCAGTGCTCATTGAGAAAGGATGTTGGCCAACAGGCGGTAGGCGCCGGGAACTCCGGCGGGAAGCTGACGGAAGAAAGCGAGGCCCGTGTAGACGAACGTGCCCTTGCCATGGCGGGCGACCAACAGCGCGCCCTGGAGCGGCGCCTCGCCGGCATCGTGCATGGCGAACACGGGCTGGTAGCGAGCGTCCCACGACGACGCGAAGTAGAGACCGCGCTCCTGGACCCAGCCCTCGAAGTCCGCGGCCGTCAGCGCATTGGGCGTGCGCAGCAGCGGCTCATCGGCGCGGAGCGGCGTCATCACGGCCGTCTCGTCCGTCACCCGGTCGCGACCAATCTCCAAGGGATAGGGCCCGACAAAGGACGTGAGCGGCCCCACGCGGCTGTTGGTGTTGTACTGCACCACCAACCGCCCACCGCCTTCCACGTACTGGAGCAGCCGCTCCCGATGGACGGTCAGGTGCGTGTTGGCGTTGAAGGCGCGCACGCCCACGAGGATGGCGTCGAAGCGCTCCAGCTTCTCCCGAGCCAGCCGCTCCTCGGGAAGCAGCGTCACCTCATAGCCACCGCGCTCAGGCTCTCCGCGACGCGGTCGCCCGGCCCGGGGATGTAGCCGATGCGCTTGCCCTTCATGGCCAGGGAGAAGGGCACCACCGTGGCCGTGGACGGCTGGCGCACCGTCAGCGGCGGGATGTGGGGATAGGACACGGAGCGGGCACGCCAGGACCAGGCGCGGTCCCCCACGTCGACATCCACGGAGAGGTCACCCTTCTGCGTCGAGCCCTGGGGCGGCGTCACCTGGAAGGTGATGGTGCGCTCGTCGCCGCGTGTCGCGAGCTTGAACTCGACCGACGCGGGCTCCACGCGCCAGCCGGGCGGCGCCACCATCCGCACCGTGCCCGGCACCTGGTCCATCCCCGCGGCCAGCACCACCGGCACGACACGGGACTCGCCGTTGGGGAACATGAGCACGTCCTGCGCCAGCGTGGCGGTGACGGGCGGGACGACCTCGAAGTCACGGTAGAGCTCGCCGCTCACCGGGTCCGTCCAGACGTAGACCACCGGACGCACCGCGCGGAAGCGCCGCCCCGCGACCTTGTATTCGAACGCCACCGACAGCGCGGGAACGCCCTCCGGCTGGCCGGTGAGCGCGCGGTCCTCGCCTTCGAGCGTATAGAGCCCTCCGGTGACGGGCTCGCGGAGCCAGTAGGGCGTGGAGATGGGCGCCGTCGTCGGCAGCGTCACCGTGCGCGACAGCTTCAAGGGCACGTTCGCCCCCAGCGCCTTCCCCACGGCCTCGGGTTTCTCGCCTGGCAGCGTCAGCCCCACCCACTCGACGGCGGCGGGCGAGCGGTTCAGCGCCACCACGTCCAACGCCACCGGCAGTCCCGGGATGCCCGTGGGCGCGGAGGCTCGCACCTCCAGGAACAGGCCCGCGCAGGCGGCGATGAGCGCCTCCGTCTCCCGCAGCTTGGGCGCCTTCCACGGGTGGGTGTCCGGCAGCGCGGTCAGCGCCTCGTGGACGCGGACAAGCGCGGGAAGGGAGCGGTGGGGGGCGCGCGCATCGAACGCCTTCGTCGCGGCGGCCACCGCGCGGGACACGGCCTCGGAGCCCTTCCAACGTTTCCAGGAGAAGTCGAGCCCCTCGAACACATCGCGCTTTGGCAGCGTCCCCGCCAGCGGTGTGAAGTACTCCGTGCTGGGGCCTCGGTCCGTGGCCTGGCCGAAACCCTGGCTCTTGTGCTGGCTGCGGCTCTCCGCGGCCACCTCGCCCCACGAACGCCCGAGCAACGCGTCGTAGCCGCCCACCTCCAGCTTCACGTAGCGGGACAGGTCCTCATCGGGCTTGAACCACCATTGGGAGGCGTTCTGCAGCAGGCGGTCCGTCTTCCAGGGCTTCACCTCGGAGAGCTGCTCGGGGAAGCGCTTCGGGTCGGCGGCGGCGATGAAGGCCTCCGCCGCGAGCAGCGCCGAGGCTGTGTGGTGGCCGTGGTTCGGCGGCTCCGTGGTGAAGCGGGTGATGATGACGTCCGGCTGGAAGCGGCGGATGGCGAGCACCACGTCCGCCAGCACCGCTTCATGTCCCCAGATGCGCAGCGCCTCTTCCGCGCTCTTCGAGTAGCCGAAGTCCCGCGCCCGCGTGAAGAACTGCTCCGCTCCGTCCACGCTCCGCGCGGCGAGCAACTCGTGCGTGCGGATGAGCCCCAACAGGGCGTCCTGCTCGGTACCGATGAGGTTCTGCCCACCATCGCCGCGCGTCACGGACAGGTAACCCGCGCGCAGGCCGCGGTCTCCCACCAGCCACGCGAGCAAGCGCGTGTTCTCGTCGTCCGGGTGGGCCGCGACATAGAGAACACTGCCCGTCACACCGAGCCGCTTCAGGCCCGCCGCGATTTCACCCGCGTGGAGCTGCCGAGGAGGCTGCGCCACCGCCGTCGACCCGATTCCAAGGCTCATGGCCAGCGTCATTCCGAGGAGCAGGTTCCGCATTCGGGCGGACCCTATAACAAGCCTCTTCCCTGCGCGCGGCTCGCGTTCGACCCGGGATGACACGCGCCGTCACGGCCGCACATGACGTGCAGGCGTGCACTTCCGGTGGCGCGTCCGCCGCGACCTGTTATCACGGCATGCCGTGACGTCCTCGTTCTCGACTGCGTGGCTTCGCGGAGATGCGTCCGCGCTCTCCTTCCTTTCCGACGACTATCGACACCGTGAAGCGCGCGCCCGGGCCGTGGCCGCCGCCGCGTCGCGCGCGGTGTCGCCCGCGTTGCTGGACGTCCTCGGTGCGCAGAACGCGCGCCTCGCGCCCAGTCCCGCGCGGGAGCGCAACCTCGCGCTGCTCGCGCAGCCCGGCACCGTGGCGGTGGTGACGGGGCAGCAGATGGGCCTCTTCCTGGGGCCGCTGTACACGCTCTACAAGGCCGCATCCGCCATCGTCACGGCGCGCGCGCTTCGGGAAGAAACCGGCCGGCCCTGTGTTCCCGTCTTCTGGCTCCAGACGGAGGACCACGACCTTCCGGAGATTGACCACTGTGTCATCCCACGTCCGGGCGGAGGGCCATGTCGACTGGCGCTCGAGCTTCCGGATGCAGCAGCGTCTCGAGCGCCCATCGCCCACCGTCACCTTGGACCGAGCGTCCTCCCCGCCCTGGCCACCCTCCGCGCCGAGCTGGAAGCAGAACCCCACGCGGAGGAATTCCTCTCCCTGCTGGAGCGGGCCTACCGTCCCGAAGCCACGCTCGCGGGAGCCTTCACCGACGTACTGTCATCCCTCTTCGCCGACGAGGGACTCGTCTTCGTCGACCCGAGAGACGCACGGCTGGCGCCACTGGCCGCGCCCGTGCATCGCTTCGCCCTCCAGGAAGCGGGGGCACTCGCCTCGGTGCTCGCGGCCCGAACGGAGGCGCTCACCCGCGCGGGCTACACGGTGCAGGTCCATGTCCGTCCGGGCTCGCCGCTCAGCTTCTTCTCTCCGGATGCGCTCGATGGCCCGCGCTACCGGATGGACCCGGCGGAAGCGGGGGCCTGGAGTCTGGTGGGTCACCCGGACAGCAGCGCCATCACCCAGGACGCGCTGCATGCCGCCCTGGAGCGAGAGCCGCTGCGCTTCACCACGTCCGCGCTGCTGCGTCCCCTCCTCCAGGACACCTGGCTCCCCACGGCCGCGTATGTCGGCGGCCCGGGCGAGCTGGCCTACTTCGCGCAACTGGCACCGCTCTACGCCCACGCGGGACGTCCGATGCCGCTCGCCATTCCTCGGGCCCGCTTCCGGGTGCTCGATGATCGCGCGCGACGGTGGCTCGGCAGGGTGGGACTCCAGCCGGATGAGGTGAACGTGCCGCGCGACACGCTGCTCACGCGGCTGGCCACGCGTGATGCCCCGGAGTCGCTGGAGACGCCCGAGGCTCTTGAGGCCCGCCTCTTCGGCGCATTCTCCTCCGAATTGGAGCGCGTCGCCGGGCAGGTGTCGGCGGTGGACACGAACCTCCAGGATGCGCTGCGCCGCACCGAGGGCACGGTGCGTGTCGCGGTGTCCCGTCTGACGGGCCGCTACCGCCGCGCGCTCGCCCGGCGCGATGCCACGGCGGCCGAACAGGTGGACCGCCTGCGCACCTTCCTCTTCCCGGAGGGCGCGCCCCAGGAGCGGGTCCTCGGGCTGCCCTACTTCGCCTGCCGCATCGGGGCGCGAGCCTTCACCCAGTTGGTGCTGGACGCGTGTGTCCCCTTCTCCGGTGACTCGAAGGACCTGACGCCATGAGCGCGAATGGCACCGCCTACGGCATCGACGTGCTCGCCTTCGGCCCCCACCCAGATGACGTGGAGCTGTTCTGCGGCGGGCTGCTGGCGAGCATGGCCGCCCGTGGCTACCGCACTGGCATCGTCGACCTGACGCGCGGAGAGAAGAGCTCGCGCGGCACGCTCCAGTCCCGCGTGGAGGAGACGGAGGCCGCCACCCGCGCGCTGGGCCTGGCCCACCGGGAGAACCTGGAGCTGCCCGACGGCTGGCTCAATCCGTGGGCGGGCTTCGACACGCCCGAGCCCGAGCGCGCCCGCACGGCCGCCGTGGCCCGCGTGGTGGAAGCGCTGCGCCGCCTGCGTCCGGAGCTGGTCGTCGTGCCCTGGGAGCAGGAGCGGCACCCGGACCATGAAGCCGCCAGTGCGATGGTGACGCGCGCCCTCTTCTTCGCGGGCGTGCGCAAGTTCGACGCCGAGCCCGCAGCGGAGCCCTTCACGCCGCGGCAGGTCCTCTACTACCCGCTGCGGCACCTGGCCGAGCCCAGCGTCGTCGTCGACGTCTCCGCCGTCTACGAGCGCAAGCTGGCGGCGGTGCATTGCTACGCCAGCCAGGTGATGCCCCGGCCGGACGCCCCGCCCACGCTGGTGGGCTCACCGCTGTCGCTGTCCTCGCTGGAAGCCAGGGATCGCTTCTATGGCGCGCAGATTGGCGTCACCCACGGCGAGCCCTACGTCCTCCGCGAGGCGTTGGGACTGGCCGACCCGCTCGACCACTTTCGCAGGAATAGCTTCGCCCGACCCCTGTTCTTCCCGGCACGCACATGAACGCCCCGCTCAACGTGGCCATCACCTGCTTTCCGACCTTCGGTGGCAGCGGCATGGTCGCCACGGAGATTGGCCTCGCGATGGCGGACCGGGGCCACCGCGTCCACTTCATCGCTCGGGACCTGCCGGTACGCCTCCATGGCGCGAACCGGAAGGTCGTCTTCCACGAGGTGACGGAGAGCGACTACCCGGCGCTCCAGCAGTCCAGCACCTATCCCATCGCGCTGGCCTCCAAGATGATCGAGGTCGCCAACTACGAGCGCCTGGACATCCTGCACGTCCATTACGCGGTGCCTCACGCCACCGCCGCGTGGATGGCGCGCGAGGTGCTGGGCCACAAGGCGCCGCGAGTCGTCACCACCCTGCACGGGACGGACACCACGCTGGTGGGAATCGACCCCAGCTACCTGCCGATTACGCGCTTCTCCATCACGCGAAGCGACGCGGTGACGGTGCCGTCGGCCTACCTGCGCCGCGCGACGTGGCGGGGCTTCGACATTCCCGAGAGCGTCCCCATCGACGTCATCACCAACTTCGTGGACACCGCCCGCTATGCCCCGGTGCGAGACCGCGCCTGCCTGCGCGCGCTCTTCCCGGCCCTGCGTGACCACGAGCCGGTGCTCATCCACGTCTCCAACTTCCGGCCGGTGAAGCGCATCGTCGACGTGGTCGCCATCTTCACCGAGGTCCACCGCCACCGTCCCTGCCGCCTGGTGATGGTGGGGGACGGTCCGGAGCGCTCGCCCGCGGAGCGGATGCTGCGGGAGATGGGCCTGGAGGGCCGCGTCGCGTTCCTCGGCAAGCAGGACCGCTTCGAGGAACTGGTCGCCGCCTCCGACGTCTTCCTGCTTCCCAGCGAGCAGGAGAGCTTCGGGCTCGCCGCGTTGGAAGCGCTCAGCTGCGGCATTCCCGTGGTGGCCAGCGACCTGGGCGGAATCCCAGAGCTCGTCACGCACGGGGAAACGGGCTTCCTGGCGCCGCTGGGTGACGTCCCGACCATGGCCCGGCACGTGCTCACATTGGTCGAGGACGCGGAGCGTTGGCAGGGCTTCTCGCACCGCGCGCGGGCGCAGGTCCTGGAGCGCTTCCAGAAGGAACCCGCCATCGACCGCTACGAAGCGCTCTACCGCCGGCTCCTGACGGGGCCCCTCCGTCGCTGAGGAGCCCCGGGAGCGGCTGGCTACTTCTTGTTCTTCCACTCCGCCAGCGCCTTGGAGACCTGGTCACGGTAGAAGAAGTTCTTGTCCTTCTGCCCCAGGTCCCACGCGGCCTGCGCGGCCTTGCGGGCCTCGCTGTACTTGCCCATCTGCGACAGGACACCCGCGCGAACCCAGTGGTTGTACCAGGTGGGGTTGGCGGCCACGGCCGCGTCGGCGTGATTCAGCGCGGCGGCGTAGTCCTTGGTGGCCTCCGCCACGTAGGAGGCGGCGCTCGCGTGCATCATGGCCGTGCTCTTCTGCGCCTGCTCGATGTTCGCCTTCGCGAGGGCGGCGGTGTCCACAGTGATGGGCACGGAGATGCGCAGCTTCTCCCACTCCAGGTCCAGCCGCGTGCCGGTGTCCGTGGTGTCGGTGAAGAGGTACGTCAGGCGCTCGCGCGACGGAATCTCCGTGGTGGTGGCGCTCACCGAGGCCACGTCCTTGGCGGTGTCGTAGGGCGCGCCGCCCCGCCACAGGCCCAGGTCCGTGTTCAGCATCACCTTCCAACCCTTCTGCGAGGGAAGGCTGACGATGGCGTAGGAGCCCGCCGGAACGGCCTTGCCGCCAAAGGTGACAGGGTGGCTGAAGGTAATCTTCGTCGCCGAGTTGGCGCCGCTGCGCCAGGCCTTGTCATTGGGGACCAGCTCGCCCCAGACCTTCCGGCCCTTCACCGCGGGGCTGGAATATTCGACGGAAATCTCGGAGACACCCACCTCCTGCGTCACCTTCGCCGCGGGGCTGGCGGCCGGCAGCTTGAGTTGAGCCAGCGCGGGCATCGCCGACAGGGTCATGAGCGCGGAGGCCATACAGCTGAGAAGCTGGTTCTTCATCGTCCTCACTTCGTCCTTTCCGACCCGGAGGGGTCGCAGAGCCGGCGGAGTGTATAGATGAGGTCTCGCTCCACCTCACGTTCCACCTTGGCCTGCACCGCGTCATGCGGCGACCGTCCAGGGAGGGGCTCGGGCGCCCTCTACACACGAATGGAGGTGGACATTCCGTGACATTGCGCGGTTCCCCCGCGCGCCCACACTGGCCATGCTGCGCGCCGAGGAGACCCATGAAGCTCACGCGGCTCGAGGTCCATCACTACCGGAACGTCGTCCCTGGCACCTCGCTGGTGTTCAGCCCGTCGTGCAATCTGGTGCTGGGAGAGAACGGCACCGGCAGGACGACGCTGTTGGAGCTCATCTCCACGGTGCTGGGCTCGGACTTCTCCGGCCTCATCCACGAGCCGTTCGCGCTGGAGTACGACCTGGCGTTCCCGGGCATGAAGCTGCACGTCTTCGTCCGGAACGAGGAGAACGCTCCTGCGCCGGACGCGGAGGCACCGCCGCGAAAGGGCTCCGCGCTGATGCCGCTGCGCACGCCCGCGCTGGATTCCTCGCTGCACCCGCGCATCGAAGTGGACGTGCAGTTCCATTCGCCGTCGGCCAGGTTGGTGATGCGTGCGGACGCGGCGGGCATGGACTGCAAGGTGGACGGCGAGGCCGTGTGGTCGCGGAGCATGCACTGGTCGCTGCTGGACCGGTCGGTGTGGACGCTGCTGTTCATGACGGCGCAGTACATCGACGCGGGGATGAAGGAGCGGCTCAAGGAGCTGCTGCGCCGCACGTTCCTGCTGGCGCCGCAGCGCTTCGATGAAGCGCTGGGGATGTTCGAGCGCATCGGCGCCATCCGCTACGCCATGGAGGTGCGGGACGGCGAAGTGTTCCCGCTGGGGCTGATGGCGCTGCCCACGTGGATGCCGGGCTGGCTGCGTGAACAGATGGAGCAGCCATCCGTTACGGACGTGCTGGAGCTGACGCACGACGCGCGCGAAGGCAGCTTCCTGGCGAAGTTCGTGGCGCTGGCGGGCTTCGAGGCGGGCCGCTTCCGCGTGGAGGTGCTGGAGAAGCGGTCGTTCGAGAACGGAGGGCGCGTGGGCTTTGGGGGCTTTGGCTTCGAGTTCACGAGGCGCGATGGCCGGGTGCTGACACACGAGGCGCTGGGCTTCGGGCAGAAGCGGCTGCTGTCACTGCTCTATTACTTGGACGTGAACGAGGACTTCACCATCGCGGACGAGCTGGGCAATGGGCTGCATCCGCGCTGGGTGGAAGCGAGCATGCGGGAAATGGGCGCGCGGCAGGTATTTCTCACCAGCCAGAATCCGCTCCTCTTCGAGCACACGCTGTTTCCGTCCGCCGAGGCGCTGAGGGCGTCGCTCCTGCTGTGTGGCAACACGCGAGAGAACGGGCCAGAGCGCATCGCGTGGAAGAATCCCACACACGAGGTCGCGGGCCGGCTCTTCGACGCGCACGGGCTGGGCGCACACCCGCTGGCTGAGTTGCTGCGCCAGCAGGGCCTATGGTGAGCCCCGGCCATCGGCACGGGCGTGCGGCCGTTTCATTCTGAGGCGATGGAATGCACCGCGGGCGCCTCGGTGTCCGCTGCGGCCAACCGGTACCTCCCCGCGGGCGCGCGTGTCTCCGGCGGGTGTCCCCGAGGGGACCTGCTCGCTGGGGCATTTGCGTGATTGCCTCGCGAGTGCGGTCGAATCTCCCAAGAAACAGCGCCTCGGGACTCCTAGGGTGGCTCATGGGTGGCCCGGGTAGAGGGAGCGGTTCGCATGCGGCGCATTCGTGTCATCGACAGTCATACCGGGGGTGAGCCCACGCGCGTGGTGACGGACGGAGGCCCGGAGCTGGGAGCGGGCGACCTGGCGAGCCTGCGCGAGCGCTTCCGCGAGAAGTTCGACGCCTTTCGCAAGGCCATCGTCTGCGAGCCCCGTGGGTCCGACGTCATGGTGGGCGCGCTGCTGTGTCCGCCTGTCAGTGCGTCGAGCGTCGCCGGCATCATCTTCTTCAACAACGTCGGCTATCTCGGGATGTGCGGCCACGGGACCATCGGCGTGGTGAAGACGCTGGAGTACCTGGGGCGCATCGGTCCTGGCGTCCACTCGCTGGAGACTCCCGTTGGCGTGGTGAAGGCCACGCTGCATCCGGATGGGCGCGTCAGCATCGCCAATGTGCCGAGCTACCGATGGGCGCATGACGTGGCGGTGTCCGTGCCGGGACATGGCGAGGTGCGCGGCGACATCGCCTGGGGCGGCAACTGGTTCTTCCTCTCCCGCGCCACGCACCTGCCGCTGGAGCTGTCGCGGACTCCCGCGCTCCTGGCGTACACCTCCGCCATCAAGCAGGCGCTCTCGGACCAGGGCATCACCGGGGAGGGCGGCGCGGAGATCGACCACGTCGAGCTGTACGCCCCCTCTCCAACGCCGGGGGTGGATGCTCGCAACTTCGTGCTCTGTCCAGGGCTGGCCTATGACCGCTCGCCATGTGGCACCGGGACGAGCGCGAAGGTCGCGTGTCTGGCCGCCGAGGGTGTGCTCGCGGAAGGCGCGACGTGGGTGCAGGAGAGCATCCTCGGCAGTCGCTTCGAGGCGCGCTACGTCCGGGACGGTGCGCGCATCCTGCCCACCATCACCGGCACCGCGTCCGTCAACGCAGAGGCCACGTTGCTGGTGGAGCCGACGGACCCCTTTGCCTGGGGCATCGGATGAGCGCCTTCGACTGCGTCATCGTCGGCGGTGGCATCGTCGGCGCGGCGCTCGCGGATGTGCTCAGCGCCGACGGCGTGTCGGTGGCGCTCGTCGAGGCGCGGTCCATCGGTGCGGGGACGACGGCGTGCGGCATGGGCCACCTGGTGGCCATGGATGACAACGCGGCGGAGCTCGCGCTGACGTCGTGGTCCGTGTCGTTGTGGCGTGAACTCGCGGATGGATTGCCTCGCGCGGTGGAGTACGACGCGTGTGGCACCCTCTGGCTCGCCGCCGATGACGAGGAGATGGCCGCTGTCTCCGCGAAGGTGGCCAACTACCGCGCCGCGGGTGTCCGTGCCGAAGTGCTCGACAGCGCGGCGCTCCATGAGGCCGAGCCCGCGCTGGCTCCGGGACTCGTGGGGGCGCTGCGTGTCGTGGATGATGCCGTGCTGTATCCGCCGCTCGCCGCGCGGACCTTCGCGCTGCGTGCCCGGGCTCGAGGTGCGCGGCTGATGACGGGGTGTCCGGTTCGGGAGCTGCGCTCGGGAAGTGTCGTGCTCTCCAATGGGGAGGTGCTGACGGCACGGCATATCGTGCTCGCGGCGGGCGTGGCCAGTCCCACGCTCTGCCCTGGGCTGCCCATCTCTCCGCGCAAGGGACACCTGCTCATCACCCGGCGCGGGGCTCCCGTGGTGCATCACCAACTGGTGGAGCTGGGCTACCTCAAGAGCGCGCACGGCACGGACAGCGCTTCCGTGGCGTTCAATGCCCAGCCGCGTGTCACGGGGCAGCTCTTGCTGGGCTCGTCGCGACAGCCGGGCGATGCGACGCGCGAGGTGGACGCGGCGCTCCTGGAGCGCATGCTGAAGCGCGCGGCCAGGTTCCTTCCGGGGCTCGATGGATTGCAGGCACTGCGCGTCTGGACGGGGCTGCGTCCGGCGACACCCGATGGTCTGCCCTTGCTGGGGCCTCATCCGGAGAAGCCGTGGCTCTGGCTGGCTTGTGGCCATGAGGGGCTCGGTATCACCACCGCCACGGGCAGCGCGCGACTGGTGGCGGACCAGCTGCTCGGGCGCACCAGCGCCATCGATGTGCGTCCGTATTCACCCGCGCGCTTCCTGGCGGTGTCCTCTCGGGAGGTCGCTCATGCGTGAGCCCGCGTCGAAGGCCACCCCGCTCGTCACCCTGCGCATCAACGGACGTGCTGTCACGGTGCCGGTGGGAACGTCTGTCGCGGCTGCGCTGGCGATGACGGACCGCTTCGTCAGTCGCGCCGACTTGAGCGGGCGCCCCCGCGGGCCCCTCTGCGGAATGGGGGTCTGCTTTGAGTGCCGAGCCACCATCGATGGAGTGCCCGAGGTCCTCATGTGCCTGACGCCGTGCCGTGAGGACCAGGAGGTGGTGACCGATGCGTGAGGCCTGTGACCTCGTGGTCGTCGGCGCCGGACCTGGCGGACTCGCCGCCGCTTGCCGTGCGGCCGAGGCGGGGCTGGATGTGCTCGTCCTCGACGCCCAGCCCGAGCCCGGTGGTCAGGTCTGGAGAGGCGAGGCCCGAAAGGGCGCGAATCGCCTCGCGCGCCGGTGGCTCACCCGCTTCGCCGCGTCGGGCGCTCGCTTTCGTCCAGGCGCCCGCGTCGTCGCCGCGCCCCAGCCGGGAGTGCTCCTGGTCGAAGAGCGCTCCTCCTCGTTCGCGGTGCGCTACGGCCGCGCGGTGCTCGCCACCGGCGCACGCGAGCGCTTCCTCCCGTTCCCCGGTTGGACACTGCCGGGCGTGCTGGGCGTCAGCGGCCTCCAGGTGCTCGTAAAGGATGGCTTCCCCATTCGCGGCAAGCGCGTGGTGCTCGCCGGCACGGGCCCGCTGTTGCTCGCCGCCGCCGCGACGATTCACGCCCGCGGTGGCGAGGTCCTCTACATCGCCGAGCAAGCCTCCGCCGCGAGCCATTGGGGCTTCGCCCTCCAGCTCTGGCGACACCCGGCCAGGCTGCTCCAAGGCGCCTTGATGTCCGCGGCGCTCATCAGCGTGCCCACGTCCACGGACGCCTGGGTCATCGCCGCTGAAGGCGAGGGCCGGGTGGAGTCGGTGCGCCTGTCCGTGCGCGGTCGCGAGGAACAGCCGCGGTGCGACTACCTGGGCGCGGCCTACGGGCTCGTGCCCAATCTGGAAGTGGCCCGGATGCTGGGCTGTGAAACCTCGGCCAGCGCGGTGGTCGTGAACGAGCGCCTGGAGACGCGAGTCCCCAAGGTCCACGCCGTGGGCGAGCTGCTCGGCATCGGCGGCGTGGACCAGGCGCTCGTCACTGGAGAGCTGGCCGGACTCGCCGCCGCCGAGCAACCCATCCCCGTCGAGCTGGAGCACACCTGGCATCGCGTCCGCGCGTTCGCCGCCCAGCTCGCGCTGCATGACGCGCCACGCGCGGAGCTGCGACGACTGGCCACGCCCGACACGCTGCTGTGCCGCTGCGAGGACGTGCCCATGTCCGCGCTGGAGGGCTGTCAGAACCTCCGCGAGGCCCGGCTGTACGCCCGGCTGGGCATGGGCGCCTGCCAGGGCCGCACCTGCGGCACGGCGGCGCAAACCCTCTTCGGCTGGCCGGGCGAGGACGTGCGCCCACCGTGTCTTCCCGCGCGCATCGGCAGCCTGCGCCTTCCCTCGAACGTTTCCTCTACCCACACGAGAGAGTCATGAACCTCTGGACTGGTGTCCTCCCCGCTATCACCACCCCCTTCAACGCGGACCTGTCCGTCGACCACGGCGCGGTGCGCTCACACGTGCGCTGGCTGGTGTCGCAGGGCTGCACCGGCATCATCCCCTGCGGCTCACTGGGCGAGGGCGCGACGCTGAGCCAGGAGGAGAAGGTCGCGGTGATGCGCACGTGCGTGGACGCGGTGAAGGTGCCCGTCATCCCGGGCATCGCCGCCCTGTCCACGGCGGAGGCCGTGCGGCTGGCTCGCGCCGCGGAGGAGGCGGGCTGCGCCGGGCTGATGGTGTTGCCCCCGTATGTCTATTCCAGCGACTGGCGCGAGATGAAGGCCCACATATCCGCCGTCCTGCGCGCCACGAAGCTGCCGTGCCTGCTCTACAACAACCCCGTCGCCTACAAGACGGACTTCACCCCCGCCCAGCTCGCGGAGCTGGCCGCCGAGCATGACAATGCGGTCGCCGTGAAGGAGTCCTCCACCGACGCCCGTCGCGTCACCGCCATTCGCGCCCTCCTGGGAGACCGGCTGGCCGTGGGCGTGGGCGTGGACGACTGCCTCGTCGAGGGAGTGGACGCGGGCGCGCGCTTCTGGGTGGCGGGGCTGGTCAATGCGTTCCCCGCCGAGTCCGTGCGACTGTTCGAGCTGGCCCTCGCTGGAAAGAAGCAGGCCGCTTTCGAGTTGTACCGCTGGTTCCTGCCGCTCTTGCGCCTGGACACCGTCACCCGGTTCGTCCAGCTCATCAAGCTGGTGCAGCAGGAAGTCGGCTGGGGCCACGAGCGGGTGCGTGGACCTCGGCTGGAGCTGGCGGGTGCCGAGCGCGAGGAGTGTCTGCGCGTGCTGCGCGAGGCCCTGGCGAACCGGCCCGCGTTGTAGCGACCCGTCGCGAAGTGTCCTGTATCGAAGCTGGAGGGGCGATGGCCCCCTCCCGGAGTGAGGTCGCCGCATGAACTGGATGGGACTGTCCTTGATTGGCGCCGAACGCGGCGAGCCCGGTGGGCCGACGTTCACCGGCTGGAATCCCGCGGAGGGCGTGGCGCTCGAGCCTCGCTTCCACGGCGCGCGGCCCCAGGAGGTGGAGCGGGCCTGCGTGCTCGCGGAGCAGGCCGCCCCCACGCTCGCGGCGCTGCCCTCGCGTCAGCGCGCCGTGTTCCTGGAGCACATCGCCGAGGCGCTCCTCGCGGCGGAGGCGGACTTCCTCGCCGTGACGCCCAAGGAGACCGGACTTCCCCCCGCGCGCATCCAGGGAGAGCTGGGCCGCGCGGCCGGGCAGTTCCGTCAGTTCGCCCGGCTGCTGGAGGAAGGCAGTTGGGTGGATGCGCGCATCGACCGGGCCCTGCCCGAGCGCCGTCCCTTGCCGCGTCCGGACCTGCGCTCCGTGCTGCGCCCCGTGGGGCCGGTGGCCGTGTTCGGCGCGAGCAACTTCCCGCTCGCGTTCTCCGTCGCCGGAGGTGACACCGCATCCGCGCTAGCCGCGGGCTGTCCCGTCGTCGCCAAGGCCCATCCCGCGCACCCCGCGACGTCGGAGCGCGCGGGCCTGGCCATCCGCGAGGCCGTGGCGGCGTGTGGGCTGCCCGAAGGCGTGTTCTCGCTCCTGTTCGACGCGGGCACGGAGGTGGGCGCCTCGCTCGTGAGCCACCCCGCCATCCGCGCCGTCGGCTTCACGGGCTCTCGTGGCGGAGGACGCGCGCTGATGGCGCTGGCCGCCGCTCGGCCTGTTCCCATTCCCGTCTTCGCGGAGATGGGCTCCATCAACCCCATCTTCCTCCTGCCGGAGGCGCTGGCCGCCCGTCCCCAGGCGATGGCGGACGCGCTGGCCACGTCCATCCTCCAGGGCGCGGGCCAGTTCTGCACCTCGCCTGGCCTGCTCGTGGCGGTGGAGGGCCCGGGGTACGAGGTCTTCCGCGCGCGGCTCGCGGAGAAGCTGGGGGCCGCCTCGGCCGCGCCCATGTTGACGCCCGCCATCGCCGAGCGCTTTCGCGAGGGCGTGAGCCGTCTCGCCGCTCGCACGGACACGCGGACCTGTGCACGGGGTGAGTCGAAGGCCGCGCTGGGCGCTGCCGCGCTGTTCGAGGCGGAGGCCCGCGTGGTGCTCGCCGAGAGCGCGCTCACGGAAGAGGTGTTCGGAAGCTGCGCGGTGCTGACGGCGGCGCGTGACGCGGCGGAGCTGGTGCGCGTGGCGTCGAGGCTGGAAGGCCAGCTCACCGCGACGGTGATGATGGATGCGGGAGACACGGCGCTGGCCTCCGAGCTGCTCCCCACGTTGTCGGACCGCGTGGGGCGCGTGCTGATGAATGGTGTCCCCACGGGCGTGGAGGTCTGCCCGGCCATGGTGCATGGCGGTCCCTTTCCGGCCAGCTCGGATGGCCGCTTCACCGCCGTGGGCACGGGCGCCATCCGCCGCTTCGTGCGGCCGGTGTGCTTCCAGGATGTGCCGGACGCGCTGCTCCCGCCGGAGCTGCGCGAGGCGAATCCCCTGAACCTGTGGCGAACGGTGGAGGGGGTACTGAAGCGGGAGTGACTCCCGGGTGCCCCGTCTTCACCCGGGAGTCATCCCGGGCTTCACGGCGCCGCGTCGAAGCGGGACTCCAGCTTCACGCCCGCGAACGCCGCGCGGGACCTCACCATGGCGTAGTAGTAGACGCCGGTCAGCGGCGAGGGGATGTCCACCACCTCGTCGTTGCCGGCCAGATACGGCCGGTAGTCATACGCCGTCGTCGACGGCCACTGGTTGGCGCGGATGTAGAGGTCCGCGTTGCCCGTGCCGCCGCTCATCTGGAAGCGCAGGTTGCGCGCGCCGGCGGGCACCCAGAGGTAGAAGTACTGGATGTTGTTGCCGGCCAGCGGGCCCCGGTAGCAGCCATTGTCCAGCATCCGGGTGTCCGCGCCCGTGCACGGCGTGCCGTTGCCGGGCCCCGGGCCCGGGTCCGGATTCGCGCAGGTGCTCGGGTCGGTCGCGGTGGAGACGCAGTCAATCCACTGGTGGAACTCCGCGTCGTTCGCCGAGCCCAGGCTGTCCAGCGACGTGCGATACCCGGTGTAGTTCCCCGCGCGGAACTGGCCGACGAAGGTGTCCACCTGCGCCGGGTGGCGCTCGAACATGAAGCGCACCGCGAGGTAGCCCCAGTAGTACACGCGCTCGGTGCCACTGTTGTAGTCGTTGCGCAGAATCTGGCTGAGCTGGAAGCTCTTGCTGGTGCCCAGCTCCACCGCGGACGCGTTGTCGTCCTTCTTGGAGACGTACTCACCCAGCCCTTCAATCCACCAGATGGTGGGCTGGCTGATGCTGTCGCCGAAGTCGCCCTTCATGTTGAAGCGGCCATCCAGGTAGTGGACGTACTCGTGGCGCAGGTTCCAGATTTCGAACGTGGGCCGAACCCACTCCGCCTCATAGGCGATGAAGCGGGCCTGATTGCCGGACGCCGCCGGGTCTCCCTCCAGGTACATGCCGCCGTTGTTCGTGTCGATGCCGAACAGCGCGCCGGCATACGTCTGGTAGTCCAGGCTGCTGTCGAAGATGACCATCTCCAGCGACGTGTTGTTGTCACTGGCGACGGGCAGGCGGCCCGTCTTCAGCTTGTCGTGGAAGTAGGACTCCTGCGTGGCGAGCTGGCCGCAGCTCTGCGTGAGCTGCGTGGCCGTCATCTCCTGGGCGCGCATGCGCAGCGTGGCGCCGCAGTTGTGCGTCACGCGGAGCACCGCCTGCTCCAGCGTCCGCCGGAAGTCGCAGATGCCGTAATACGCGCAGTTGGCGCCGTCGTAGTAGTCGGCCATCTCCGCGGCGCCCACCCAGACGCCCGCGGTGGGGCCCGTCATCGAGTGGCTGGTGATGAGCGCCTTCACCTTGGGGCGCGTCTTCGTCTGCACCGTCCCCGGGTACTGGAGGAAGCGGGACAGCTCGCGGGCCGCGTTGACGGCGAGGTACTGGTTGTCGGTGCCCAGCAGGTGCTCGGTGCGCAGGCCGAAGGAGTCCAGCGAGTCGATGATGGACGGGTCCTGCTGTACGGCCGCCACGAAGTCGTCGTTGTAGTGGCCGCGGAACAGTCCGACGAAGACGTTGCTGGTGGCGCTGCGCATGTACCAGGAGGCCAGGGTGGTGTCGTTGAAGCGGTCCAGCAGGCCCTTGAAGGTGCCCAGGTGCCGCGCGTTCTCCCCTGCGCTGTCGATGAGCGTGACGAACTCCCGCAGCACCGCGCCGTGGTCGTCGTTGACGTCCCGGAAGTGGCTGTTGGCCACGAAGGCGGCCAGGGCCGGGCGGATGGCGTTGGCCAGCGCCGTGCCGTAGCTGCCCACGACGTCCGGGGCGTAGTACTGCACGTAGTACCCCGCGCGCAGGAACATGATGAGCTGGAGCGTCTGGCCATTGTTGTTGCCCCCGTAGCCTTGCGCGCTGGTGGTGAGCGCGTTGGCGATGGTGACCATCTTGCTCTCGATGAACACCTGCCGGGCGAGCGTGCCCGTGACGCTGAACAGCGTGTTGATGCACTCCGTCGAGGAGCCCTTCACCAGCGTGACGAGCGCCGTGCCGGTGGCGGCCCCGAAGGCCGCCGTGTCACACGCCAGCAGAGAGCGCTTCGGTGCGGGTGGGGTGAGGGCCTGACGCAGCTGCTCCGGGGAGACATCCGGCTGCCGCTCGTCGGGTTGGATGCGTTGGTGCGCGTGCTCCAGTCCATGGACGCGCTGAGCAGACTCGGCCGGGAGAGGACCTCCGGGACGGGCGTCCGCTCCGGGTGCGAACAGGGTGAGACAACAGATGGCGAGGACGATGTGACAGCGACACCAATCCGTGATTGGACTGCGCATGGCTTCGTGCTCCGCGAATGGGGGGGCTTGCCGCACGGTGTCGTCCGTTCCGAGTAACACCGACGTGGGTTTCACGCGGCTTTCAAGGTATTCGTGAGCACGTGTGACATTCTTGTGTCTTTCCCATGTGGGGACGAATGGAAACCACCAAAACGCGTGAAACCTTGGAGCACTGGCGGATGGGCTTCATGGGGCGGGTGGCGAATCCGCTGTTCGCGGAGGAGCTGTTCGACCGGGTGCCGGACATCGTCTTCTCGGTGAAGGACATCCGGGGGCGCTACGTGTGCATCAGCGAGGCGTGCGCGGAGCGCTGTGGCCTGAAGAGCAAGGCGGCGGCGGTGGGGCGCACGGCGCACGAGCTGTTCCCCCAGTACATGGCGGACCGGTACGTGCGACAGGACGAGAAGGTGTTCCGGACGGGGCGCGCGCTCGTGGACAACCTGGACCTGACGTTGTTCAACAACCGCAAGCCGGGCTGGTGTCTGACGAGCAAGGTGCCGCTGTTCGATGCCACGGGCGAGGTGATGGGGCTGGCGTGTCTGTCCAAGGACGTGCACGAGCCGGGGCGCGCGGGGCTGGTGGACGAGCGCTTCGCGGGGACCATCGATTACATCCAGGCGAACTATGGGGAGCGGCTGCGCATCGACTCGCTGGCGCGGCGGGCGGGGATGTCCGCGGCGCAGTTCGAGCGGCGGATGCGGCGCATCTTCCAGCTGTCGGCCGGGCAGTTCATCATGAAGACTCGCATCGACGAGGCGGCGGAGCGGCTGGTGGAGGATGCGCAGCCCATCGCCGCCATCGCCCTGGGGGTGGGGTTCTGCGACCAGAGCGCGCTGTCTCGCCAGTTCAAGCAGGTGACGGGGTTGAGCCCGCGACAGTACCGGCAGCTCGTCGTCGCCACGTCCGTGCCGGGAGCGTCACGGGGCAAGCGGGCTCGCTGAAGCCAGGCCACCGGCGTGAAGCTCTCGCCGGTGTAACCACAGCAACCCGCTTAGAACTGCCCCGCCCGAGCCTCGTCGAAGTCCACGCGGTGCTTCATGTACAGCGTGTCCAGCATGTGGTTGCTGATGGGGTTGGCATTCCCATCCGTGAACCGGTGCACCACCGCGCCCTTGCCCGCGTCCTTCAGAAAGGCCGTCGGGTCCACGCTCCCGCCCAGGCCCGTGAGCGTCGGCACCGGGTCCGCGTTGTTGACGTAGTGCACATACTTGGGCCCATCCACATACCGCGTGGACGCCGCGCCAAACGTTTCCACGCTCAGCTTGCCCAGCGTCTTCTCCACCTGCGCCTGGGACATGCCGTCCTCGATGCGCAGCCGCTTCGCCACGTCATCCAGCGCCCGCGCGGTGATGAGGCCGCCCTGGCTGTAGCCCATGAGGTGCACCTCACGGCCCGCCTTCAACTCGCTGTAGAGCGTGTCCGCCAGTGTATCCACCGCGGGGTTGCGACCCTTGTCCAGCTTGTCCGCCACACACTGCGCCAGGTCCGCCACCAGGCCCTGCGTCGCGTTGTGGATGCCCACCACC
Organism: Myxococcus sp. NMCA1; assembly: GCF_026810205.1. Lineage (NCBI taxonomy): Bacteria > Pseudomonadati > Myxococcota > Myxococcia > Myxococcales > Myxococcaceae > Myxococcus > Myxococcus sp. NMCA1. The sequence continues at coordinate 7,968,613 of NZ_CP113950.1, forward strand.
TTCGCGTCCGCCGTCTCCGCGATGGCTTGCATCTCACTCAGCTGCCCCGACGTCGGCGTCATGATGCCGTTGACGTAGAGAATCGTCTTCGACGGGTTCGGGTTGTCCAACGGCGTCACGCCCGGGACATCCTTCAGCGGCGTGCCGGGCGGAAACGTCCGCCCCTTGGCCCCCACGAACTTCCCGTCATTCATCCGGTCCGGCTTCGCATCCCCGCCGAAGATGCGCTTCAGCTCGTTCACATGCGCGGCCTGGAAGACGTCCTTGCCCATCTCGATGAAGCGGGGCACGTCGGCGATGCCGCCCTTGATGGCGTCCACCACCCCGCCCACCAGGGAGTTCTTCGGAGCCGCCGTGGGTGCCTTCACAGTCGTAGGGGTGACGGCGCTGCGGCTGCGGTCGATGGGGCTCACGAGGACCTCCTGCCCGGTGGGGACGGGTGTTCTCCCCATCTTCTCGAAGTCCCAGAGGGAAGTTGCGTCCTCCCACTTCGCGCGAGTCGATCCATACGGAGGGCACGCGACATGCCGCGTCAATGCGGCACGGGCGGTGAGGGCTCACCCGTTTCGGGGCAGTGGTGGTTCAGCGTCTGCTCCGCCTGCTCGCGATGGAGGCGCCGCGTGGCCGTCTCCTCCTCTTCCGTCCGCTGGCGCCGCTTCACCAGGCCCTGCGTCTCATCCACGAACCAGAACACCACCCGGAAGAAAGCCGCGATGACGGTGATGAGCAGCGTGGACAGCACCCAGCTGAGCACGTAGCCCGGCCAGCCGCCCACCGTCACCCGGATGACGTTCGTCCCCGTGAGGGGCACCAGGACGAACGCCACGTAGTGCGACACGCAATAGGGGCACGACACCAGATAGCCCAGCCACGAGTCCTTGCCCCCCAGCCGCGCGCGCAGCGACGCGAAGATGCGCTCCCGGGACAGCGTCTGCGACACACCCATCACCACGGCGGAAACGGCGAAGAGCTGGAAGAGGTCCCCCATCCCGCCAAGGTGGCGATGACGCGCCGGGCAAGAAACAGCGGGTCTCCGTGAAGGGCCCCGCCCGCTCCCCCTGCCTGCCCCCCGGCGCCAACGGCCGCGTTGGCCAGTCAACGTTCGGAAGAGACTTCCGTGGGGCTGGCTGTAAAAACGACCGATTACCGCCCTTATGCACGGGCCGCTTTGAATGCAAACCCCTGGATTCACTTGGAAACGGTGGTGCCACCCCTTGGCACGCGGGTCGCAAAGGGCAACCCCCCGTAGCGGCATCGCGGTCCCCCAACCAGATCTCTTTTTCCCCGAGAGACACCATGCAGGCTTCCAACTCCTTCTCCTCCCCTGATTCGCTCTCCACCTACCTGTCGGAGATCAACCAGTACCCGCTGCTCACCCAGCCGCAGGAGCAGGAGCTGTCGAAGCGCTTCCGCGCGGGAGACCTGGCCGCGGGCCACCAGTTGGTGACGGCGAACCTCCGCTTCGTGGTGAAGGTGGCCTACGAGTACCGCTCCTACGGCCTGAAGATGTCGGACCTCATCCAGGAGGCGAACATCGGCCTGATGAAGGCCGTGCAGAAGTTCGACCCGGACAAGGGCATCCGCCTCATCTCCTACGCCGTCTGGTGGATTCGCGCGTACATCCAGAACTGCATCCTGAAGAACTGGAGCCTGGTGAAGCTGGGCACCACGCAGGCGCAGCGCCGCCTCTTCTTCAGCCTGGCCCGCACGCGCCGCGAGCTGGAGAAGATGGGCGCCGGCGACGCGAACGTCGTCAACGCCGAGGAGATTGCGCGCAAGCTGAACGTGAAGGCCTCCGAGGTGCGCGAGATGGAGCAGCGCATGGGTGGACGGGACCTGTCCCTGGACGCGCCCATGGGCGAGGACGGCGACGCCACGCACCTGGACTTCGTGGAGTCCGATTCCGCCTCCGCGGTGGACGAGGTCGCCGACCGGCAGCAGGCCAACCTCACTCGCGAGCTCGTGCAGCGCGCCCTGCGCCGCCTGGACCCGCGCGAGCGCTTCATCATCGAGCAGCGCGTCATGGGTGACGCGGAGATGACGCTCAGCGAGCTGGGCGAGCACTTCGGCTTCTCCCGTGAGCGCGCCCGTCAGCTGGAGATTCGCGCGAAGGACAAGCTCAAGCTCGCGCTGGCCACGCTGATGGCCGAGGCCGGCGTCGACGAGAGCACGCTCAACGCCTGAGCCTCACACCTTCCTGGGGAAGACGACGGCGCTCCAGCCCGGCCCGGCTGGAGCGCCGCCTCCCCGCACCGGCTCGACATGGAGCGGGCTCACCCCACCCGCTCGAAGCGAATGTCGGCGTGCTGGACGTCCGCGGCGGCGAAGGCGAGCAGCCGCGCGCCCTCGTCGGTCAGCGCGCTGCGGTCCTCACGCGACAGCCGCGCGAAGGGCGTGATGCTCAAGGTCGCGGTGCCGCGGGCGCGTTCAATGCGCCAGGTTCCTCGAACGAAGCCATCGACGAGGATGGTGGCGCGCACGATGCCGTTGATGGTGAAGACACGCTTGCGGGCGGCATCGGAGATGATGCGCGTGCGGTCCGCGTGGGCCAGCAGCACGCTGTCGAACTCGGACAGGAAGCGGATGGGCGCGGGCGTGTCCGGGTCGGGCCTCCGGGCATCGGGGGTGTCGAACAGCTCGACGCCGTGCTCGTCACGGAAGGCGCGCAGTCCAGGCCTCAACCGCTCCAGGACAGCGCCCATGCGTGACAGGCCCGACCAGGCCTGCAGGTCCTTGGCGCTCGCGGGGCCAAACGCGGCGAGGTAGCGCATCACCAGCGCGTCTGGCGGCGCGGCGGGCTCGAAGCGCTGGCCGAGCCAGGACTCGGCGGTGGCGTACACCATCCGCTCGCCATGGCCCCACGTTCCACAGGGTGGCACCACGACGAGCGGCTCCAGGCTCGAGAAGCCCATGCTCAGGGCGCTCGCATCATGGCCGGGCCACCTCTCCTGGAGCCGCTGGCCCAGCTCGCCCCGGGGACTGGGACGTGCCTCCAGCAGCGCCCGTCCCTCCGCCACCAGCGCCTGAGCCTCCACGCCCGCCAACTGCTTGCCATGGGAGGAGTGCTTCAGCCCCCTGTCCAGCGCGGGTTGCAGCACGGGACGCAGCGCGAGGCAGTCTCGCGCGGTCACCAGGTGCAACGTCCCGCGCATCATCCCGGCGCGCACCACCTGACGCTCGGTGATGAGCCGGGTCAGCGACTCTTGCTGGAAGCCGTCCAGCCGCGTCCACAATGCGCCGTAGGGAGAATGGGTGGCCTGGGCTTGAAGCCCCACCAGGTGCTCCAGTGCATCCACCACGCCCGCCCGGGAGCGCTGCAACAGCCACTGACGCTGGAGCAGGGCCCGGTTGAGGGCCCGCTGCCCCAGGACCCGGGCCGGCACGCTCCGCCGCCGCGAGGAGGCACGGACAGGCGGCGCGCTTCCGGATTCCTTCGTGGGTGAAGGCACTGGACTCAGCACCCCTTCCCTCCGTGCCTTGCTGGAGCGTCCACGTTTGACACCCACGGGGACGAGCATCGGCAACATCATCAAGAAGGGAATCATGTCGGGTGGCACCTGGGGGTGGGATGCGAACGCCCCTGGGTCGGGAGAACCCAAGGGGCTTCGTGGACGCCATCCTGCGACCCGCCCCTGACAGTCCTATGTCAGGAATGTGCATTCCGCCGGGCCCGGCTCAGCGCCGCGACATGCCGTGGAGCGCCATCACGATGTGCTCGAAGGTGCTCCCGGGCAGCAGGCGCTTCGACACCAGGCCGACGCGCTGCGACAGGTGCCCCACGGAGTAGCGCACATCCACGCGCTGCCGCTCCATCAGGGCCAGGAGCTTCCGGGCGACCTGCTCGGGAGGAACGCCCGTGCCTTCTCCTGACTCCACCAGGTTCATGACGCGCTCGAAGGCCTCCTGGTAGGCGGACCCGGGACCGGATTGCCGGGCGCGCTGCCGGTACTCGCGCACGCGCGTGAGGACATCCCCGGGCTGCAGCAGCGTGGCCTCGATGCCGAAGGCGGCGACTTCCTGCCGGAGGCTCTCCGTCATCCCCTCCAGGGCGAACTTGCTGGCGCTGTAGAGCCCCTGGAAGGGAAGCCCGGCGGCGCCGCCCATGGAGCTGATGTTGACGATGAGGCCCGACCGCTGCGCGCGCATCGTGGGCAGCACCGCCCGGCAGACGCGCAGCACGCCGAAGAAGTTGGTGTCCATCTGCCGCTGGGCTTCTTCGACGGACACGTCCTCCACGGCGCCGGCCATCACGAAGCCCGCGCAGTTCACCACCACATCGAGCCGGCCCTCGGCCGCGAGCACCGACGCCACCGCGCGCTGAACGGAATCCTCATCCGTGACGTCCAACACGGCCATCCGGTGGTGGGCACCATCCGCGCGGGGATGGCGGCTGGTACCATGGACGGCGTGGCCATGAGCCCCCAGGAGCTCCGCGCAGGCCTGACCGATTCCAGAGGATGCGCCAGTGATGAGGACCACCTTGCGTCGCGACTTGCTCATGCGTGTTCCCGCCCAGGCTCGTGACGAGCATCAACGTGGGAGCGCATAGTGAACCTCATCGAGCCCTGTGTCCTGGCGGGCGCGTTGGTGGGCACCCTCACCGGCGCCATCCTGGGCTTTCCCCATGGCCTGCTGTGGGGACTGGGCGGCATGGCGGCTGGCTTCGTCGGCGGCGTGCTCGTGCTGCCCTTCGTCATCCTCTTCCTCGTCATGGCCGGAATGGCGCTGTTCTTCTGGCCGCGCCACCTGCTCAGGCAGCTCCGGGGCACGCGGCCCGGGACGGATGACGCGCCGCGAGAACACGGCGACCACTGAGGCGTCTGTCTTTACGAGTCGCCGAGTCCTCGCTTAAGAGGCCGGCTCATATGATTTCCACGGACAGTGCGCATTCCCGCCGTCGAGGTTCCTCCGATGTCATGGGCGTCCCATCGCCGCGCGTGAAGTCGCTCCTGGCGTCGCTACTCCTGTGCCTGGCCCCCGTCACCTGGGGCTGTGGCGGTTCGGAGCCGTCGCCCTCCCCCAGACCCGATGCGGGCACCCAGCGGCCGGACGCGGGGGCATCGACGAACGACGCGGGCACGGATGCCGGCACGGAGGACCCCGACGCGGGAGAGCCGCCTCCCGGCTTCACGCTCCAGGCTCCGACTGAAGTCACACTCCGGTTCATCCCGGAGGTGAGCGCGGGGGTGCTCGTCACCATCATCCGCGAGCCCTCGTTCACCGATGCAGTGCACCTCTCCATCGAGGGGATTCCCGAGCACGTGCACTTGACCAGTGATGTGCTCGACGAAACGGAGACGGTGGGCCTGCTCTCGCTCTCCGTCCAGGAATTCGCCCACTACGGCACGGTACCCGTCACGGTGGTCGCGAGCAGCGGAGCGACTCGCGTCGAGCAGCCCATGAACCTCGTCATCCAGCCCGGCCCGGCGGCGCTGGACTCGTCGTTCGGCGGCAATGGCGTGGCGATGCCCGCCTTCGGCCAGCCGGAGGTGCGCATCCACGCCCTGGCGACACAGCCGGATGGCAAGTGGATCCTGGCAGGCGCCACGGGCTCCACCGGCCTGCGCGACGTCCTGGTGGCGCGTCTGCTCCCGAACGGGACGTTGGACCCCGACTTTGGCAACCAGGGCACCGTCACCCTGGATGTCTGCGGAGGTGATGACTACGTGGACGCCGTCACCGTGCTGCCCGACGGGCGAATCCTCGTCGCGGGGGGCGCCATCTCGGGTCCTGGGAGCTGCGCGGGGAGCCAGTACCAGAGCCTGCTCTTCGCCCGGTACACCTCGGCGGGCGCCCTGGACACCACCTTCGGCGACATGGGTGTACGCACCTTCCAGATTTCAGCGGGCAACGCCGCGCTGCATGCCGTCACGGTGGATTCGAAGGGGCGCATCGTCGGTGCAGGCACCGTGCAGCATGATGACCTGGACTTCGTCATCATGCGCCTCACGCCCACGGGCGCCGCCGATACGACCTTCAGCTCGGATGGACTGGCCTGGGATGACCTGGGCGAAGACGAGGACGGACTGGCCGTTGTCACCCTGGCCGACGACCGCATCGTGGTGGCGGGAACTACGAATGCCAGCCGCAATCGAATGGCCTTGCGTCGCTACAACGTCAACGGTACGCCCGACTCGAGCTTCACGTACCGCAGCGTGTCGGACTGGCCTCGCCTGACGCCCCGGACCCTGCATCTGCTGGACGGGGACAAGTTGCTGGTGGGCGGCAGCGCGCGGTGGAATGCGGGCACCGATTCCCCCAACAGCGGCGCGGTGACGCGGGTCCATGCAAACGGCAGCCCTGATACGAGCTTCGGCTGGGATGGCGACAGCGTCACCCACTGGTCCGCGCCAGGACCCCAGCAGGAACGGCTGGTGGGCACGGGTATCCTGCATGGCGGCAACCTGGTCCTGGCGGTGGCCAGCACCATCGATGGCGCCACGGATGGCATCGGCATCATCCACCTGTCCGAGGATGGGAAGACCGCCTTGCGCACGCACCGCACCAACCTGCCGGGAACCGAGGTTGCCCTCGCCGCCGCGCTCGACACCGATGGCTCCATGTGCGTGGCGGGCCTCCGCGCCGACGAAGGCTCGTCCACCACGGCCCCCTTCGTGACGCGCTTCTGGCCCTTCAGGTGAGCGGGACGCCAGGGCCCCGAGCCTATGCGCTGGAGAATGGCGTCCACCTCCTCGCGGGTGGACGTCGCATGTGACACATCCGAACCTCACTCATGTCGCGCGCCCTTCCTGGCGCTGCCGCGCTCGGGCTTGCGGAGCTCCCGCTCCAGGGCATCCAGCCGGTCATTCCAGAAGCGCTCGTAGAAACGCAGCCAGTCGGCCGCTCCGGCCAGCGGCGCCGGCGCGAGGCTGCACCGATGCGTGCGCCCCTCCACCGACCTATTCACCAACCCCGCACGCTCCAGCGTCTTGACGTGCTTGGAAGCGCCCGCGAAGGACATGCTGAACGGCGCCGCCAGTTCGCCAATGCTCCGCGGTCCCGAGGACAGGCTGCGCAGCATCTCCCGCCGCGTCGGGTCGGAAAGCGCGTGGAAGACCGCGTCGAGCTGCTCGGAACGTTGCTGAACCATGGGGGTGACCATAACGACCTCCGCCCAAAATTAAACCACCCAGTTAAACAACATGCCAGAGGGGTGGGCAGGCGGGCAGCAGAAGGCGCTCGCGGACTACCCGCCCTTCGCGCGACGACCGCGTCCCCAGGACCAGGCCAGAAGCACCAGCGGAATCAGGCCGGGGTTTCCGCCCCCTGCCGCCGCGCACCCTCCCTGCGCTGTTGCATCCCGCGGCTCGGGGCAGGGCAACCACAGCCGGCACGCCGAGCCCGCCTTCACACACGGATGCTCCCCCAGCGCGCCGGTGCAGGCAGGCCCGAAGTGGCCCGCCTCGAGCCCCGCCACCGCGCAACTCCGGGTGCCGTCTTCCCTCGCGACACACGCCATGCCCACGGGACAGTCCACATGCGCACGGCACCGCTGCGCGCAGGAGTCCACGTCTGGCTCCACCGGCGTCCGGACGGGCGCGCCTCGTGAGGCGTCGTCAATGGCCGCCTGGATGAAGTCCGCGTGCACGTCGACGCGGGTGTTCGTCCCCGTGGTGCAGGTGAGGTCACCAAACGAAGTCACACCGGCCAGGCGCTCGAGGCCGTCCTCTTCGATGAACACCGGGCCGCCGCTGTCCCCGCCGCACGACATCGCTGGCGCCGCTTCGACGGAGAACGCGTCCGCTTCAACCGACGTGATTCGGGACAAGCCACCTCGGCGCAGGCCCGAGCCGCCCTCCCCGTCCACGCCGAAGCCCACCACCCGCGCCAGCCGCCCCACGCCGTCGGCGGGAAACGCCCGCGCCTCCCAGGCCAGCGGAGCGACTGGCGCATCGCTGGCGAGAATCAACACGCCCAGGTCGCTCACACCCGGACGCCACGCGGGATGGAGCCGGCCCTCCACCACGCGGATGCGCTGCGCGGCCGAGGCACGGGCCGTCTCCGCGGCGAACACCACCGAGAACACCCGCGGCGCATCCGCGTTCTCCACGCAGTGCGCCGCCGTCAGCACCACCCGAGGCGCCACCAGCGTGCCCGTGCAGAGCACGCGAGCCGCCTCGTCGGGCTCACCACAGAAGGGCGAGACGGGGACGATGGCGGCCACCGCGGAGAATCCCGGCTCGGGCGCTCCGCCCACCACGGTCCGCCGCGCCGGGGTGAGCGTCTCCGGGGAGACAGGGACGACAGAAGGACCACACGCTCCCGCCGCCAGCAGGAGTCCCACGGCGGCGGACGTGACGTCACTCGCTGTCGAAGTCGCCCTGCGGAACGTCCGTGGCGGCGCCCGCGACGTCCCAGTACTTCCAATCACCCGTCTTCTCCCCCTTCTCGTACTGGCCCTGCACGGCCAGCGCGCCATTGGGGTGCCACTCCGCATAAGCGCCCTGCGAGCGATGCCCCGCCAGCGTCCCTTCCGCCCACTTCGAGCCGTCCGAGCGCCAGGCGGTCCACTTCACCGGGCCGGAGCCGGGCGAATGGAGCTCCTCGCGGTTCTTCTGGCCCTCCTCGTAGTAGAGGGTCCACAGGCCCTGCTTGAGCCCGCCACGATAGTCGCCCTCGAACTGCTTCACGCCGTCCTCGAAGTAGCTGACCCAGCGGCCCTCCATCTTCCCGTCGACGTAGGTGCCCTCCGTCTTCAGCTTCCCGGTGGCGTGCCACTCCGCCCAACGGCCGTGCTTCTTGCCATCGATTTGGGCGCACCACTGGAGGACGCCGTCGGGCGGCGCGCGACCCTGGAGCCGCGCGCCATCGGGACAGGGCCCGGAAGCCCGGTTGCAGCCCAGGGCCATCCCGGCGGCGAGCGACAGCGCCGCACCTGTCAGCACGCGCTTCTTCAACTGCACGAACCCACGCCGCTGCAGCTGCAGTTGTTGCGCGCGAACGAGTAGTCATCCGACGCCGCCGCGAAGCTGCCCAGGCCGTAGTCGTGCTTGGCGCAGTCCTGCGTGTAGGCCGTGGTGCCCACGCAGCGCGGCAGGCTGGTGACGCCGCAGCCCTGGCCGCAGCGGCCCTTGCAGCCGTTGCCCGAGCCGCCGGTGCAGCCGCAGCCCATGCCCGCCGTGCGGTAGTAGCCGGAGCCGATGTACTGCTGGCCGCAGGAGCAGGAGATGTGCGTCCAGCCGCGCTCGGACACGTACTCGTACGCCGTAAGGACCTCGCCCACGGGGACGATCTGCATGAAGCTCGTCTGGCGCTCGGCGGCGTCCTCGACGCGGGTGCGGCCCTCTTCGGGAAGCTCGCGGGCAAGCCCCTCCAGCAGCGACGCGAGCAGGTGCGAATGGGTCGCGTCGAGCGGGCTGCCCGACGGCATGAACTGGCCCACGCCCTGATTGAAGTCGATGTGGAACCCAATGACGGGGTCGCCAAAGTCGTACGTCACCTCGACGACGTTGGCCTGCGTCTCCACCACGAGCATCCGCACCACAGCGCCCCCGGAGCCGTACGTGGCCTCCAGCGTCGTCGCGTCGTGCTGGAGGACCTTGAAGCCCTCCTGCTCGATGGGCTGTCCAGGCGGCGCGTCGGAACAGCCCACCACGACAGCCAGCGACAGGGCACAGAGCAGAAGCCTTTTCATGTCTCTCTCGATTCCAGGGATATGAGAATTCTCAGCACCCGAGAACCTAGAAACATGCGCACATGGGCATCAACAGGCTTACCCTGAAATCAACACCATCCCAGCATAGACTCGACACCCGGCGATGGACGCCGCCCTCAGGAGAGACCCATGCCCCAGAATCGCGCAACCCTGATGTGCATTGCCGCCCTGCTGATGGGTGGCTGTGGTGGAGCCATGGACGAAGCCGCGGCGGAGCCTTCCGCGACGGAGTCCACGTCCCAGGCCCTCTACCCGGAGTACAACCCGGACATCCACTGCCTGGTCTGGTCCCAGTACGTGTCCTGCGGCAGCGGTCCGACGATGTACGCCTACTACAGCCCGGACTGGGGCTACTACATCGAGCGAAACGTCTGTGGCCGCAACGGGCCGGTCATCTGTCCGCTGTACTGATTCACAGGACGGACATCCATCCCCGGCGCGGGCGGTGCTATCAAGCACCGCACCATGCCTGAAACGCCCCCTTCCCTGTTCGATGCGGTGCCCGCGGAGATGGACTTTCCTTCCGACGAGCGCCGCATCCAGGCCTTCTGGAAGGACCGCCGCATCTTCGAGCGCTCGCTCGAAACGCGTGAGGGTGCCCCCAGCTTCGTCTTCTACGAGGGACCGCCGACCGCCAACGGCCTGCCGCACAACGGCCACGTCCTCACGCGCGTCATCAAGGACCTGTTCCCCCGCTACAAGACGATGACGGGCCACTACGTCCCCCGCAAGGCCGGCTGGGACACCCACGGCCTGCCCGTGGAGGTGGAGGTCGAGAAGGAGCTGCGCATCCACGGCAAGGCGGAGATTGAACGCTACGGCGTGGAGCCCTTCACCGAGCGCTGCATCGAATCCGTCTTCCGCTACACCTCCGAGTGGGAACGGCTCACCGAGCGCATCGGCTTCTGGGTGGACCTGAACCAGGCCTACGTCACCTACCACCGTCCGTTCGTGGAGAGCGTGTGGTGGGCGCTGGCGGAGCTGCACCGCAAGGGCCTGCTGTACCAGGGCCACAAGGTGGTGTGGTGGTGGCCGCAGGGCGGCACCGCGCTGAGCGCCGCGGAGGTGGGCCTGGGCTACAAGACGGTGGACGACCCGAGCGTCTACGTCGCCTTCCCGCTGCGCGACACGCCGGACACCGCGCTGGTGGTGTGGACGACCACGCCCTGGACGCTGCCGTCCAACATGTACGCGGCCGTCAACCCGGGCGTGGACTACGTCACCGTGGACGCGGGCGAGCGCAAGCTCATCGTCGCCGCGGCGCTGCGCGAGGCGCTGGCCAAGAAGCTCAAGCAGGACCTGCCGGTGCTCGCCACGCAGAAGGGCAGCGACCTGGTGGGCCAGCGCTACCAGCCGCCCTTCGACCTCTACCACCAGCGCGCGGGCGACACGCGGCTGCCGCTGAAGGACGGCGGTGAGGATGCGCAGGCCTGGCGCGTGCTGGGCGCGGACTTCGTGACGCTCGACAGCGGCACGGGCATCGTCCACATCGCCCCGGCTTTTGGCGAGGACGACTACGAGGCCTTCCGCAAGGACAAGGCCCGCTTCGCCCAGCCGGAGGCGCTGGAGCTGTTCTGCGCGGTGAAGCCGGACGGCACCTTCTCCGACGACGTGCCGCTCGTCGCGGGGCGCTTCGTGAAGGAGGCGGACAAGGACATCCAGCGCCACCTGAAGGAGCGCGGGCTGGTCCTCTTCACGGAGCAGTACAAGCACGAGTACCCCTTCTGCTGGCGCGCGGATGACGACCCGCTCATCCAGTTCGCCCGGCCCGCCTGGTACATCCGCACCACGTCCGTGAAGGACGAGGCGATCGCCAACAACCGCGCCGTCAACTGGGTGCCCGAGCACATCAAGGAAGGCCGCTTCGGCGACTTCCTGGCCAACAACGTGGACTGGGCCCTGTCGCGCGAGCGCTACTGGGGCACGCCGCTGCCGCTGTGGGTGCACTCGGAGACGGGTGAGGTGGAGGCCATCCCCTCGCTCCAGGCGCTGCGCGAGAAGCCGGGCAACAACGTGGCCGCGGTGGAGGCGGAGCTGAATGCCTTCCTCGCGGGCAAGCCGCACGAGGCCAACGCGAAGCACCTCATCGTCCACAAGCCGTGGATCGACAAGGTGACGTTCGAGAAGCCTGGCACCCCGGGGCGCTTCCAGCGCGTGCCCGAAGTCGTCGACGTGTGGTTCGACTCCGGTTGCATGCCCTTCGCGCAGTGGGGCTTCCCGCACGCGCCGGGCTCGCGGGAGATCTTCAACCGCGCCTTCCCCGCGGACTTCATCTCCGAGGCCATCGACCAGACGCGTGGCTGGTTCTACTCGCTGCTGATGGTGAGCACGCTCATCTTCGACGAGGAGACGCAGGCGCGCATGGGCCTGTCACCCCAGCGCGGCTGGCCGCAGCCGTACAAGAGCTGCATCGTGCTGGGCCACGTCTCCGACAAGGAGGGCCGCAAGGAGTCCAAGTCCAAGGGCAACTACACGCCGCCGGAAATCATCCTGGACGAAGTGCGCATGGACTTCGCCGTCCTCACGGCCACTGAGGCCGGCGTTCCGGGTGAGCCGGGCGTGGCGCTCATCGCTCGCGAGGACCTGGAGGGCCTGGACATCCAGGAGGGCGCCAAGGTGCAGCTCTTCCGGCCGGACCGTCCGGACGTGGTCGTCACCGCGACGGTGAAGGCGCACAAGAAGCTCAAGCGCCGCGTGCTGCTGCTGGCGCCCGCTGACCTGCAGACGCTGGACGTGGCGCCCTCCGCGCGTGGCGCCAGTGTCATGCCGGTGGAGGTGCCCCGGCTGGCGCCTTCGGAGCGCGTGGTGCTGAAGGACCCCGCCGCCAAGGCGCCGGGCGCGGACGCGTTCCGCTGGTTCTTCTACGCGGCGAGCCCCACCTGGTCGAACACGCGGCACTCGCTGAGCAACGTGCGGCTGCTGCAGAAGGACTTCCAGGTCAAGCTGCGCAACGTCTACTCGTTCTTCACCATCTACGCGAACATCGACGGATTCAACCCCGCGGCCGGCAACACGGACGCGTCCGACTCGCCGTGGGAAGCCATCCGCCGCAGCCAGGGCTGGCGCGAGGTGAAGGCGCGGCCGGTGCTGGACCGCTGGATTCTGTCCGAGGTCCACCTCACCCTGCGCGACGTCACCCGCGCGCTGGACACCTACCAGGTCTACGACGCGGCCCAGCGGATGGTGGCGCTCGTGGACGCGCTGTCCAACTGGTACCTGCGCCGCAGCCGCTCGCGCTTCTGGGCGCCGGGCTTCGAACAGGACAAGCAGGACGCGTACTTCACGCTCTACGAGGCGCTCACCACCATTGCCTCGCTGTCGGCGCCCTTCATCCCCTTCTTCGCCGACGAGATGTGGGGCAACCTGGTGCGCAAGCCCTGGCCCACCACGCAGCCGGAGAGCGTCCACCTGGCGCGCTTCCCCACCGTGGATGTGTCCCTCATCGACGAGGGGCTCGCGGCGGAGATGGGCGCGGTGCGGGATTTGGTCTCCCTGGGTCTCAAGGTGCGCACGGACAACCGCCTCAAGGTGCGCCAGCCGCTGGCGCGCGCGGACGTCATCCTGGCGCGCAAGGAGCTGACGGACCGCGTGGCGGTGTATCGCGACCTCATCGCGGACGAGCTGAACGTCCACGAGGTGCGCTTCGTGGAGCCGGGCAGCCCGGAGGCGGACGTGGTGCGCTTCCGCGTCCGGCCCAACCTGCGCGCGGTGGGCGGACGGCTGGGCCCCAAGCTGGCCCCGGTGCGCAAGGCCTTCGACACGGGTGACGGCGCCGCGCTGCACCGCGAATTGCTCCAGACGGGCCGCGTGGCCATGACGGTGGCCGGCGAGGACCTGGTCTTCACCGCCGAGGAGCTGGAGACGCTGGTGGAGGCCAACCCCGGCTATGCCGCCGCGGGCATGGGCGTGGGCGTGGTGGTGCTCCACACCGAGCTGACCGAGTCCCTGGTGGATGAGGGTCTGGTGCGCGAGCTGCTCGCCCGCGTGCAGGGCGCGCGCAAGGACATGGAGCTGGGCTACACCGACCGCATCCAGCTCTGGGTGGACGGCGACGCGCGCGTGAAGCGCGTGACGGACGAAGCGCGGGAGCTGATCGCGCGGGAGACGCTGGCCTCCAGCATCCTCGTGGGCCCCGAGGGCCTCACCGGCCAGGAAGAAGAAGTCAGCATCAACGGCCTGCCCGCGCGCATCCGCGTGGAACGGGCCTGAGCCGCGAAAAAACACGGGCTGCCTCATCCCCGCGATGAGGCAGTCCGCAAGTCACGGCAAGACAGGGACGCGCCAGCCTTCACTCAGTTCGCGGTGAAGGTCGTGTCGTTCCGGTACAGCAACGTCTGGGACCAGTTGGACGTGTAGACGAGCGTGTCCACGCGGTACGTCCCGGCCGGCCACGAGGTGGGTCAGGTTGGCGTCGTGGGCCGCGCCGGCCAGCAGCACCGCGAGCAGGCACAGGCCCAACTCGGTCGCGAGCACGAACGCGGAGCCGCTGCGCATCGAGAAGCGCGCGCGTGGCACACATGAGCATGTCCGCGCTCCATCACCACTTCAAGAGCATCACCGCCATGAGCCCGCTCCAGTACCAGAAGCACCTGCGGCTCCAGGAGGCCCGGCGCCTCATGCTGGGACAGGCGCTGGACGCGGCCTCGGCGGGGCACTCGGTGGGCCATGAGAGCCCCTCGCGGTTCAGCCGGGAGTACAGCCGGCTGTTTGGCGCGCCGCCCGCGCGAGACATCTCCCGGCTGCGAAGCACGCTCCAGGGCCAGGCACCGGCCCGGCAGGCCAATGCGTCAACTTGACGCACACCCCACTGCCATCGCCGGGATATGACGTGCGGGTGTCCACCGCGCCGACTCACGCCGAGGCGCCGTCGCCTGACGTCCCGGCCTCGCCCCCGCGCCAGCCGCGCTCCGCCTTCCGACGCTCCACCGGGGACATGGCGGCGAAGTTGTCCTCCAGCGACATCGCGCTCGGGTGGCTGGTCCGCCTGCGCTGGCACGCCGTCGCCGGACAAGCGCTGACGGTGGGTGTCGCCGTCCGGGTGCTGGAGCTGGAGCTGCCCGTGGCGCCACTGCTGGCCCTGGTGGCCACGACCGCGGTGTCCAACCTGCTCCTCGCGCTCTGGCTCCGCCGCGAGCCCGAGGTCCGTCCCGGCCTGCTGGGCGCCGTGCTCGCGTTCGACACCGCGTTGCTGACGGGGCTGCTCGCGCTGTCCGGTGGCCCGGCCAACCCGTTCGCCATGCTGTATCTCGTCCACGTGACGCTGGCGGCCATCGTGCTGGGCCCCCGTTGGACGGTGCTCATCGCGCTGCTGTCGGTGCTGGGCTCGACCAGCCTCTTCGCGTTCCACGTCCCACTGCCCGACACGGTGAACCCACCGGGCAGCCACGGCCTGGACTCGCTCCACGTCGTGGGCATGTGGGTCGCCTTCACGCTGACGGCGCTCATCATCGCCTTCGTCGTCGCCCGCGTGGCCGCCGCGCTGAGAGACCGGCATGCCGCGCTGGCGCGCACGCAGCGGCTGGCGGCGCGCGCGGAGAAGCTGGCGTCGCTGTCCACGCTGGCGGCCGGCGCGGCACACGAACTGGGCACGCCGCTGGGCACCATCGCCATCGCGGCCAACGAACTGGACGCCCTCATCCTGGAGGCGCCCCAGGAAGCGCTGGAGGATGCCCGCCTCATCCGGGACGAGGTGGAGCGCTGCCGGGACATCCTGGAGCGCATGAGCGCCCGCGCCGGACAGACGATGGGCGAGGTCCCCGAACGGACGACGCCGAGCGACGTGCTCGCCCGCCTCCGGGAACAGCTGGGCACCGCCGACCAGGCGCGCCTCCAGCTCGAGCCCGGCCCGGACGTGCCCTTCTGGTGCCCCGTGCGAGGACTGGTGCAGGTCCTGACGAACCTGGTGCGCAACGGGCTGCATGCCAGCGAGGCCACCGGAGCGAACGTCGTGGTGTCCGCGCACCGCGAGGTGGACCGCCTGCGCTTCATCGTGGAGGACCAGGGCACCGGCATCCCGCGCGCGCTGCTGCCCCGGCTGGGCGAGCCCTTCTTCACCACCAAGCCCGCGGGCCAGGGCATGGGGCTGGGCCTGTTCCTCACCCAGACGTACGCCGAGTTGTGTGGAGGCCGCCTGGAGCTCAGCTCCGAGGAGGGACAGGGAACGCGCGTGACGCTGGAGCTGCCCTTGAGGAAGGAGTCGTCCGATGCCACCAGGTGAAGCCCCCGCCACGGTGCTCGTCATCGACGACGACGAGCGATTCCGAGAGCGGCTGGTGCGCGCCTTCGTGCGGCACGGCTTCCAGGCCCACGGCGCGGCCAGCGCGCAAGTGGCGCTCGATGCCGCGCGGGCGTTGCGTCCGGGTTACGCCGTCGTCGACCTGCGCCTGCCCGACGGCTCCGGCCTGGAGTTGGTGCGCGAGCTGAAGGCCCTGGACGCGAGCATCACCGTCGTGGTGCTGACGGGCTACGGCAGCATCGCCACGGCGGTGGAGGCCGTTCGGCGAGGCGCCACGCACTACCTGGCCAAGCCCGCGGACGTGGACGACATCCTGCTCGCCTTCGCCGGCGCCACCCTCCCCTCCGGCCAGGAGGCCGCGCTCACCCACGAGGTGCCCTCCCTGGCGCGCGCGGAGTGGGAGCACATCCAGCGCGTGCTCGCCGACTGTGGAGGCAACATCTCCCAGGCCGCCCGGCTGCTGCGCATCCAGCGGCGGAGCCTGCAACGCAAGCTGTCCAAGTATCCCGTTCCCAAGTGAGCACCCCGGGGTGCGTCAGCAAGACGCACGAAACGCGGCGACCGAGCCGGTAGGGTGGAAGGTGTCAGGAGGTCCGATGTCCACGCCACGCACGAGTGCGCTGCTGCTCAGCATCATGGTGTCCGCCGGAGGCTGTACCAAGACGCCCACCGATGCGGGCTGGAAGGAAGCCAACGGCGGCATCCAGTGCCAGGAGCTCCAGCACCTGGCCTGCACCGGCCTCTACGGCGAGGGCGGCACGGGGTGGGCAGCCCGGGTGATTCCTCCCGAGGTGCGCCCCTACGAGCCCGGCCTCCAGCTGTGGAGCGACGGCTCGGACAAGGCGCGCTTCATCTACCTGCCGCCCGGCACCAAGGTGGACACGTCCAAGAGCGACGAGTGGCGCTTCCCCGTGGGCACGAAGCTCTGGAAGGAGTTCAGCTGGAAGGGGCGCCCCATTGAGACGCGCTTCCTCTGGAAGCGTCCGGACGGCAGCTGGCTGCGGACCACCTACCGCTGGAGCGACGACGGGAAGACGGCGCTCGAATTGACCGATGGCGAGAAGAACGTGCCCGGCACGGAGGGCTACGAAATCCCCAGCCAGCTGGACTGCCAGTCCTGCCACCGCGGGCGCGGCGACGAAGTGCTCGGCTTCGAGGCCGTCGCGCTGGCCCATGACGGCGCGCGGGGCCTCACGCTGGCGAAGCTGGTGGAGGAAGGGCTCTTGAGCCATCCACCCGCGAAGGCGCCCCGCATTCCCGGCACGCCGGTGGAACAGGCCGCCCTGGGCTACCTGCACATGAACTGCGGCGTGTCGTGCCACAGCGCCAACCGCATGGCGCTGGGCAGCGGCTCCGGCCTGCACCTGCGCCTGGAAGCGGGCGAGCTCGGCTCCGTGCAGGAGACGGACACCTGGCGCACGTCCGTGAATGTGAAGGCGCTCATCCAGACGTCGGGCATGTTCGAGAAGAGCTCGCAGCGCGTCGCGCCGGGTGACGTCCAGCACAGCTCGCTGCTCCACCGGATGAGCCAGCGCGGGGACTTCATGCAGATGCCCCCCCTGGGCACCCGCGTGGTGGACGAACAGGGCCGGGCGCTCATCCAGCGCTGGATTGAAGCGATGCCCGCGAAGAAAGAGGGCTAGGCGTCATGCTCTACTCGGGGGTGTTGCTCCTCCACTCCTGGCTGCGCTGGGGGGTGGTGGTGCTGGGCGTGCTCGCGCTCGTGAGGGCGCTGGCGGGCTGGGCGCAAGGCCGTGACTGGACGTCCGGCGACCGGCGGCTCCAGCGCTTCTTCGTCTCCGCCTTCGATACCCAGATGCTGCTGGGGATGACGCTCTACTTCGCGCTCAGCCCCGTCACGCCCCGGAGCCTGGACGCGCTGCGGATGAGCATGTCCATTGCCCATCTGCGCTTCTTTGGGCTGGAGCACCCGCTGCTGATGCTCCTGGCCCTCACGGCCGCGCACGCGACCTCCGCGATGACGCGGCGGGATGCGCCCTCGCGGTCCAAACACCGCACCTGGGCGGTGGGGCTCCTGCTGGCCATGCTGTTCGTCGCCCTGGCCATTCCCTGGCCCGGCCTGTCCCACGGCCGGCCCCTCCTCCGGGGCTTCTAGTCAGACAAACCGCTAGAGTGCCGCGCATGCGCGGACACAGAAGTTGGACAGACACGTCAGTGATTGCGGTGACGATTTGGCTCGCTTGCGGCGTGGCGATGAGCGGCTGCGGCAGGGGCAAGGAGCGCGCGGCGCTCGCCACGAAGCTGGAGCAGCGCGTCCACGCCGCCTCGGAGACAGGTGGCGACTTCCGCCTGTCAGAGGTGGCGGACTTCGACTGGGACACCTTCCACGTCTTCACGCCCTACGTGGGCGCGGAGGAGGTCAGGAAGTGGCTCGGCATCGATTGGTCCGGCGCCAGGGACGTCTACGAATCGGAGTGCCTGCTCGTCTTCGTCAAGGGAGGTGAGGTCGTCATGGACCTCGACTTCGCTCGGACGAAGGGCGACTTCTCCGCACTGAAGAAGCACCGCTTCACGCGGGACGAGGCCCGGTTCGCCGCCACCAAGGGCGGCAAGGACATCTCGCACGCGGTGGATGCGCCCTGAGCCTCCGGGTGCAGCGACGTGCCTCGGCCCGTGAGGAGAGGCACGCCCGCGAGCACTGCTAGGCTTTCACCCATTTCCCTTGGAGCACGTCCCAGCGCATCTCCTTGCCCTGGAGCGGCTCGGCCTGATTGCTCGCGAAGCTGCCCGTCTCCTTCACGTTCGTGCAGCCAATGGCCTTCAGGTAGGCGAGACAGTCCTTGGTGAACTGATTGGCCTGGTCGTGGTTGTGGGCCCCCATGGCGCCATACATCTTCGAGCTGCCAGGACCGTCGTAAGTGAAGTTCTGCACGTAGTACAAAGGCATGTCAGTCGCTCCCCTGAAGGCGTTGGTTGCCTTCACGACTATCGCACTTTCCGTTCCTCCTGTGAAAGTACGCCCGGAGCCATGCCCACGAGGTGGGAACCCCACCACCGCGCAGGCCAGCCTTTTCCCCCCGCTCCGCCAGACACCGACCCTTCTCCACAACGGGAATATTTCGACAAAACGATAAAACAATAAATTCAAGAAACCGAGAAAAGGAGCACCCGATAACGCCATGGGGCCTCCCCACGTCGTTTCCTCCTTCCTCGGTGAGAGATGAGAAAATCAATCCTCGCGCTCGCGACGCTGACCCTGGCCGCAACCAGCGCCACGGCAATAGAGCGCATGAACCCCGCGGACCTTCGCCGCGCCACAAAGGCCCGCGAGAGCATCGCCCCCGCGGTCCAGAGAGAGTTCGGTCCCAAGGCCCGGTTCATCAACCTCTTCGGACAGGGCCCGGGAATGCTCGCGGGCATCGTCGCCGAAATCCCAACGCAGCCCCTGGGCACGGATGAACTGCCGCTGCTGGCCATCGTCCACTACGACGAGGCGACCGGCGCCGTGAAGGTGGTGGACCGCAAGTTCAAGTATCGCGAGGCGCGCCTGGTGGGGCCCAACGTGGCGCTGCTGGACGGCGAGGGCAACCTGCGCCTGCGCGCCCCCGGCGGCCGCGAGAAGCTGCTGGCACAGCGGGTGGGCGGAGACCTGTTCCCGACAGCGAAGGGTGACGCGCTGGTGGCCACGCTGAAGGGCCGCGGGAACGAGGCGCACGAGACGTCCGTGGGCATCATCGACCTGAACGGCCGCGTGAAGGTGCTGGCGGACGGGCCTGGCGTGGACGCGACGCCCTCCATCTCCCCGGACGGAAAGACGGTGGTCTTCGTGTCCGGCAGGACCAGCGTGGCGTCATTCTACGTCACCTCGGTGGAGGGTGAGGCCCCCCGGCAACTCACCAATATCGGCATGGAGAACTGGATGCTCTTCGAAGGGGTCCCCGTCAACTTCGTGCCCCCTCCCGTCTCGAGCCACCACATGGAATGGCTCGACAATGACGTCCTTCGCTACAACGCCGGCGGCGGCGCGTTCTGGAAGATCAACGTACGCACGGGTCAGGCGGCTCCGGACCTGGGAGATGCCCGATGATTCGCGCGATGGCACGGAAGCTCACCCTGGCGCTGGCCCTCACCCTGCTGGCGCTTCCCGCCGCGTCTCATGCCCAGACGATGTTCCGCTTTCCCATCTCGATGCTCGGGGACCAGTGCGGCAACGGAGGCTGCGTCGTCAGCGCCTACAAGGACTACGGCGGCAGGGACTACGCGTGCGGCGGCGTGCGCTACAGCGGCCACACCGGCACGGACTACGCCCTGTCGGGTGGGTTCGCGAAGATGGACTACGGCGTCTGGGTCATGAACGCCGCCAGCGGCGTCATCGAGTCCGCGGTGGATGGCTACTACGACCGCTGCAACTACTGGAACCAGAGCAACCCCTACGCCGCCTGCGGCCTCTACACCGCCAACTACATGATCATGCGGCACGGGGACGGCTCCAAGACGATGTACTGGCACCTGAAGAAGTTCACCCAGCAGTTCGCCCGGAACACCTCGCTCGCGTGTGCCTACTGGGTAGCCCAGGTGGGCTCGTCCGGCGCATCCACGGGACCGCACCTGCACTTCGAATACTGGGTGCCCGGCTACGGCACGGATGACCCCTACGGCGGATCCTGCGGGACGCCCTTCACGCGTTGGACGTCGCAAGGCGCTTACCGCGGGCTGCCTGGCATCGCCTGTCAGTAACCCGCGGACAGGGGGCCCTGGCCACACCAGGCCAGGGCCCCTCCACCGGCTACTGCCGGGCGACGCGCTTCAGCCGGGTCGGCACCGGGCTCTCGCTCATCGTGAAGTAGCCGGCGCCATCCGCCTGGTACTCGATGGCCTCTCCCTGCCCTTCTACCGTGTCCGTCAGCGACACGGGCGTGGCCGAGAAGGCCGTCTCGAAGGTCGCGCCCGGCGCCGCGCGGAACTCATAGACCTTGCGGTAGGTGCGCAGCAGGAAGCGGTTGGCGCACGGGTGGATGGCCGCCGAGGTGGCACGCGCGAAGTTGGTGTCATCCGAGGTGGGTAACTGGATGTCCGCCACGAAAATCAGCGTGGACATCGTCCCCGGCGCGGGCAGTGGATTGGGGAACTTGTAGACCTTGCTCAGCCCGCTGGCCGCCTTGGTGATGACGTAGATGTCCCCGTCGTCGGGTGCACCATGATGGACTCCGCGTCCTTCGCCGGGTCCGGGTACACGAAGGCGAACTTCTCCGCAGTGAGCGCGCCGCTCGTCTGGCCCGCGCCAATGTCGGGCTCGGGGATGCGGTAGACGGCGAACTCGTTCGGCGGCACGGGGAAGTTCGCGCTGGAGCGGCCAATGTCTCCCATGAAGATGCAGGAGCCGGCCGGGCACGGCCCCGTGGCGACGTCCTCCCAGTCCGCGGGCGTTACGTTGGCCACGTTGAAGGTGCCCAGCGTGCCCGCGTTGGTGGTGCTGATGGCGACCACCGTGGTGGTGTCCTCGTTGTGGACGTAGAGCACGCCCGGCATGATGCGGTTGGCGGCGATGCCCGGCGGCTCGATGACGTCCGGGGACGCCACCGTCCCCACCGTGGTGTAGGTGCTC
Organism: Myxococcus sp. NMCA1; assembly: GCF_026810205.1. Classification (NCBI taxonomy): domain Bacteria; kingdom Pseudomonadati; phylum Myxococcota; class Myxococcia; order Myxococcales; family Myxococcaceae; genus Myxococcus; species Myxococcus sp. NMCA1. Next base: position 7,990,069 of record NZ_CP113950.1, read on the forward strand.
GCGAAGGTGTCTCCCACGGAGCACGTCGGTGCCCACGCGGCCCGCAGCGCGACGACCTGCGCGACGTTGGTGTTGGGATACGGCGAGCTGTCATTGAACGCCGGATGCGCACCCGCCGCGCCCAGGCCCTTGTGGGCCATGTTGTACACGAGCCCCGTGTCCGGAGAGGCGAGGCACGTGTCGAACGCCTCCGTGAACCCCGAAGGCGGAACAATGGGGCTTGAGGGGCACACCGAGCCCACCCAGATTTGCGAGCCGAACCAGACCGCCCCCCCTGCGCCGAGCTGGTGGTGATAGGGGGCGTGTCGAAGTTCGGCATGAGCCCGTTCTTCTGACCGCTGTGCGCATCAATGGGGTTGGCCGTGTCCACGCCGGAGAACGCGGAGATGCTTCCCGCGACGTTGTTCATGACGCTGCCTGGCGGGGAGATGCCGAACGTGTAGCTGGCGGGCTCGGCGCTACCGGGGACCTTGTAGAAGACCCACGCTCAACGTGAGGGACGTGGTGTTCGTCGCGCTGGCCGTGGAGCTGCTCCGGTGGCTGATGGTCGACAACGCCTCACGCGAAGTGCCGACCTCCGCCTCCTCCAGTTCCGTATCCACCGGCCCACAGGCCGTCATGGCGAAGAGTGAAACAGAACCCACGAGCAGGGATGCGCATTTCCTGAAGACATTCAACGCCATCACAACCTCCAAAACACACCTGAGACACTCAGGATGGCGCTGACATGTCAGGATTTTCGTGAACTGGGGAGCCGGGGGCCGCGAGGTGTCCAACGCCCAATCACAGGCATCCACTCCCCATTCAAACTTCCATCCAGGTGCACCTGGGGCGCGCTAGGCCTTCAGCGCGGACACCAGGTCACCCGCGGCCAGCCGTGCAACGGACTCCGCGGACGTGTGGAGGAAGCGCAGCGCATAGCCCTCGCTGCCTGCCGGGAGCGACGGGAGGTCCGTCATCCCCGCGAAGAACGTGGGCGACGTGCCGGGCGTGAAGCCGTGGGTGGTGGCATCCGCTTCAATGCCACGCAGCCTGCGCAGGAAGGCGGCGGTGTCCTCGCCCGAGCCCCGCTTCAGGACGGACACGGTGCCATCTCGTCGCCGGACCTGCACCGTGCGGCTGCGCGCGGCGGCGTGAAGGCAGGCCAGTTCCCAGAGCGTCGGACGGGCGCCGGTTCCGAAATAGGCCAGGGTGTCCTTTCCAAGGTTCGCGAGCTCCCCCCGGGAGCGGTGCACGCTCTGGAAGCCATCCTCGGGAGGAACCTTCACATCCACCCAACGGAGCTGCTTCTCGACGAGGTCGATGACGAGCGGCACGGAAATCTGCCCGCTCCCTTGCAGGTCGAAGCGCTGCTCCACCGCGCGCGCATCGAAGTGAGGTCCGCCCTCTCCCTCCCGGACCATGAAGCCCGCGAACGCGTCCTCCATGCGGTCGAACGAGACGCTGTTGTAGGAGAACACCACCGGGATGGCGTAACGAACGCCCTGCGCCAGCAGTCGCGGGGCATGGACGTCCAGGAACTCGGCGCCTCCCATCGGCAGTGGGCCGGACGTGACATCCCCCGAATGCACCGCGGCGTCGTCGGCCAGCCGCAGGTTCGTGAAGTCACACAGGTCCACCAGCCACCAATCCTTGTCGTAGAAGGCCACCGACAAGTCCAGGTCCACCCGCGTCCCCTTGGGCTCCGTCCAGTGGACGAAGAAACGCAAGGTCTTCCCTTCCGGCAGCGGCAGCAGGCTTCCACGCGGAACCGCCACCAACGCCCGAGAGGCCGTCTTCTCCGCCAGCGGCACCAGCAGATCGGCCAGGGCCTCATCGAGCACCGCGTGAGGGAAGGCCGGCAGGGCCTCCGCCCGGCGCAACAACTCCCGCTCCAGCGGCGCCACCAGCTGGCCAATGGCGTCACCGGGGAGCAAGGGGCGCTTGTCCTCCATGCCCCAGGCGTGGGTGGCCTCGCCCTTGGGAAAGAACACGCGTTTGGCGAACGGCTTGTGCCGCTGACGCAGGTGCGCCGCGGCGGTGAGCAGCAGCGCGGGCGCGCCCCGAGGCAGCACGGCCTCGAGCGCCGCGAGCAGCTCCGGGTCGAGCGCGGCGGAGCCCGACTGGGCCACAGCCAGGCGGCTCACATGGTCCAACCGGCGCAGCAACTCGCCCGGCCGCTGCCGCAGCAGCCGCAGCGCGCCGCGGACATCGCGCTCGTCCAGCGCCGCTTCGACGTGCGAAGCCCAGGAGCGGAAGTAAAGGCGGATGCCTCCGTCGACCTCCAGCCTTTCAAAGGCCGCCGGATGCTCGCTGGCCAGACGCAGCACTGCTGCCCCGAAGGGTGTCTCCGGCACCAACACCGTCTCACGCAAGACAGCGAACGCGAGCGCGACCTTCGGATGGCGCTGCCACTCCTCGAAGACATGCAGGAGCTTCGCCTGGGCCTTCCACAGGCCAGGGTGGCGCCGGAGGTCCTCGGTGAGGTTCAGCAAGGAGAAGCCTTCCAGCATCCGCAGGACGGCGCGCCGTACCGGACGCGGAGGGCTCTTCAACGGAATCTTGACGGTGAGGTCGGGGTTGCCGCCTGCCCACGCGACGAGCACCCGGAGCACGTCCGTGGCGGTCTTCACGTGTGCCGAGGCGCTGGCCAGCACGTCTCCCGCCGTGTGGGCATCCCGAAGCAGGAGGCCCATGACGTGCGCCAGCGTCTCCTTCACCGGGATGCGCGGTGGGAGCCATCCCAGGATGCGCACACCCACGGCGGAGACGAGCATCCTCAGCAACATCACTTCGCTGGGGCGAAGCACCGTGGACCGGGCCACCAGGCGTCGCATGACCTCCCTTCCCGTGGCATCCGGGTCGGTCCCCAGCGACAGCCGCGTCAACCGGCCGGCGGTCGGGCCATACACGACCGCGGCGGCCTTGAGCTCCGTGGGCTTGAGGAACGGCTCGGACGGAGACAAGCGGCGGTGACAGATGGGACACGCGCTGTAGTCGCTCCCGTCGAAACACCGCTCGCAGACCAGGTGGGCGCACGGCGACAGCGCATGCACCGTGCCCTGCGCGCCACAGTGGATGCACGGCTGTTCCGGCGACTGGAACAACCAGCCCAGCATCCGTTGCACATACAACCGCCGGGTGTCGTGCGGCACGCTTTCGGGGAAGTTCCGGAACAATGGAACGAAGGGCCGGTTGGTCCCCCGGAGCGCCGCGCAGTTGTCGTAGATGAAGCGGCCGGAAGCCGCCATGACCTCGGTGGGCAGCGCGAGCAGCGCCTCCCGGAGCGTGCCGTCCAGCGTGTAGCCCACCCCCGCGAGGTCCGCCTCCAAGGCATCCATGCCCTGCTCCCGCGCCTGCGAATCACCGCTGGGCGAGAGTCCGGCGGGGAGGAAGACAAGCCCCGTGGTCCGGAGCAGCAGCGCGGCGGTATCGCCCGTCACGTCGAGCGAAGGGGAGCCCATGGTGACTCCAAGCGGGAGGAAAAACGGGGCGGAGAGCGGATCCGCTACCTCTAGAGTGAGAAGGAAGCACACCCAGGGCCGCCCCGTGGGGAACCCTATCAGGGCCCGGCGGGGCGCCGCTACCGTTGAAGCACGCGGCTGTCTCCCCGGGCGTCAATCACCACGATGATGTCGTTGGGCGCCCGCCCCTTGCCTCGGAAACCTGGCGGGCAGGTCCGCCGATTGGTTCGAGTCACGCAAGGCGCCCTTCCTCGCACTGAGACGCCAGGCATCGCGCCTGACAGGGATTCTGAAACAAGCCGTGTGGCGCGCTGAACGAGGCGTGGAGGCCATGCGCGCTCCGTGATGAAGCCGTAACCTTCATCCCTGAGCACGCCGCGGTGGACGTGGGCCACACCGCGCTCAACGAACGGATGCGGGAAGAGGTGCTGCGCGACCAGCCGGAGGCAGGCGAGAAACGGGCGGCGTTTGGTTCGCGCGGCCTGAGCCGGGCGGACGCCCCGCCTACAAACTTCCCGGTGCACTTCACCCGTGTCCTTGAGGAGCGTCAGCCCTCGTGGACCTGGACCGGGCGGAGCCGTCAGACTGCGAGACATGAACCTCTCGCGAGCCGCCCTTCTCGTCCTGCTCCAGCCGCTGGCCGTCCAGGCCGCGGATTACCGCGTGGGCCCCGACCAGCAGTACACCCGCCTGGGTGACGTGCCGTGGGAGTCACTCGAGCCCGGGGACACCGTCTTCGTCCACGCACGGCCCACGCCCTACGCGGAGAAGTGGGTCCTGGGCCGCAGGGGCACGGCCGCCGCGCCCATCACCGTGCGCGGCGTGAAGGACGCGCAGGGCAATCTGCCCGTCATCGTCGGCGAGAACGCCACCACGCGCTCGCAGCTCAACTACTGGGGCGAGGAGCGCGGCATCCTGAAGATTGGTGGCTCCAACCGGCCCGCGGACACGCTGCCCGCGCACCTGGTGGTGGAGAACCTCCACCTGCGCCGGGCACGCGGCGCATTCACCGGCCGCAATGGCGCGTCCACCTACCTGGACAACGCCGCCGCCATCTTCATCGAGAAGGGCGAGCACATCACCATCCGAGGCTGCGTGCTCGAAGACAGCGGCAACGGCCTGTTCATCGCCAATCAGGCGTCGAATGTCACCGTCGAGCACAGCCACATCCTGGGCAACGGCAATCCCGGCAGCATCTACGAGCACAACACGTACACCGAAGCCCTGGGCCTCACCTACCAGTTCAACCGCTTCGGCCCGCTCTGCAGCGGGTGCCCGGGTAACAATCTGAAGGACCGCTCCGCGGGCAGTGTCATCCGGTACAACTGGATTGAAGGCGGCAACCGGCAGCTCGACCTGGTGGACTCGTCCAGCGGCACGCTGCGCGCGGCGCCGTCGTATGCGCGGACCTTCGTCTACGGCAACGTCCTGCTGGAGCCCGAGGGCGCGGGCAACCGGCAAATCGTCCACTTCGGCGGCGACTCTGGCACCACGGCCAACTACCGGGGCACGCTCTACTTCTTCCACAACACCGTGGTGTCCAGCCGCACGGACCGGACCACGCTGTTGCGGCTGTCGCACCAGAACCAGACGGCGCACGTGACGAACAACGTGGTGCTGGTGGCCGCGGCCAATGGCAATACGCTGTCCCTCACGGACGAAGCGGGCACGCTCCGCCATGGCGGCAACTGGTACAAGCCCGGCTACGTGAGCACCTTCGGCACGCTCACTGGCGCCGTGGTGGATGCGGGAGGGAATCTCACCGGAGCCGACCCCGGGTTCATCAACCTCGCCGGACAGGACTTCCGCCTGGCCGCTGCCTCCGCACTGAGAAGTCAGGCGGTGACACTCCCCGCCGAGACCAGCAGCGAGCCCGTCACCTGGCAGTACGTGAAACACACCGCGGGTGAGCCGCGCGCCCAGGTGAGCCCGGCCCACATCGGCGCGTATGGGGATGCCTCCGAGCCAGGGACAGAGACGCCGGACGCAGGCACGGGCACCGAGCCCGACGCGGGGCCAGGAACACCCACGGATGCGGGAACAGGCACGCCCACTGACGCGGGCACGGGCACACCCTCGGATGCGGGCACGACGCCGCAGCAGCCGGACGACGCCGAGAGCTCGGGTGGCTGCGCGGCCGCTGGAGCCAGCTTCGCGGGCCCACTGGCGTTCGCACTCCTCGGTGTCCTGGGCCTCCGGCGGAGGCGGAACCCGGCGCGAGGCCAGTAGGTCCGTTCAGGTCGCGCAGGAGGCGGAACGCTCCGACGGGAGCCTCGACGCTCGAGGCCCCCGCCACGGCTTCAGAAGACGTCGGGACGCGGAAGGACTTGCGCGGGATAGACGAGCACGTGTCCCCCTTCGTCGAAGAAGGCCGGGTCGTGGCTGGAATTCACCTGGGTGGGACCACCCACCGTGGCGATGGACTGCCCCATGGAGACAAGCGGCGCATTGCATCGCTGAGGGAGCGCGGGAGCGTGCTTGGAGCAGGTCGTCCCCACCTTGTATGACTCAGGACATGGCGCGGGCGGGCCACCACAGGTGGGGCAAGGCGGGCCCATGGGGAATTCCTTGCTGCATTTCAGACACCAGTTGAAGCCAAGCGGAGGAGGCGCTGGGGGATAGGGATGTACGAGGCAGGGCATGGTATTGGTACAGCCGCCCACCCCACACTGCCACCTTTGCCAGGCGTAGCCGCACAGATGCCGCGCCTCGGTGGGACCGTGAGTCGGGCAGTCCCCGGGCGCGCTCCGCGTCTTGTTACAGCCGACGCACCACCGCAGTTCCTTGTCATGGGTGCAAAGGCCCGGCACGGTCGCATGCATGGCCGGATGGTCATCGCAGGAGTAGGCGCCATCCGTCACGCGCGCCACCGATGCGCACCGCTGACCATCGACGTTGAACACCAGACCGGGCCGCGGGGCCCCTTTCCAGGTGCACAGCTTCCCACGGCCAATGGACATGCCGAACGACGGGATGAGCTGGACCTGCACCCGCGGGTCGCCAGCCACTGCGCCAGGGGCCTGCGGCCCGAATGGGGGAACGGGGCTGTTCCCCCCGTGGTAGAAAAGGTCCAACCGGTTCATGGCGTGGTCCAGGCAGACTTCCAGGCCCAGGGTGACGCCATCCACGGTGACCACCGAGCCACCTCCCTCGCCCGACAGGTTGATTTCCGACCCGACGCGGTTCGGCCGGTTCAACCAGGTGGCTCCCAGCCCCACCCGGTTGGGGCTCGCCGCCGGTACGTCCGTGGAGCCTTCCGTGGGAAGCGCCAGCCTGTCCGTGGCGCCATGGACTTCGATACGCCGGCCCAAGCCCGTCGCGTCGAACCAGGCATTGGCATTGTGGGAGTTGGGTCCCACGAAATCGATGGCGGAGACGTACTCCTTGTAGACGGCGGCCCCTTTCAACCCCTGGCTGAGCAGGGGTGCTGGCCAGCCCTTCTGGACCATGACGACGTTGAAGATTTCCGTCGACTTGGGCTCGACGAGCTCCGCCGACCCGCTGGCGAAGCCCGCCTTCTTGTTCGCCAGCGTGAGACGGTACCGGCCCGCCCCCAGCGGCACACACCCCTTGATGTCGTCCTCTTCGGGCCCCGTGCGCAGCTTCCACGGTGCAGCAGGCGCGGCGCCCGACGACGGGATGAAGATGCGGGAGCACACCCTGGAGTTGACCACGACCTCCGTGCAGGCCCCCGTCTGGTCAACGGTGTCAATCCAAGCCACGGGCTCGGACAACACGACAGGGCCTGGAGCAAGGCCGCTCTTGCCGTCCACGGTGAGCTGGTACTCGTCGGGCGTGAGCGTCGTCGCGACGCCCTTGAGTGCGTGGTTCTTCCCAACCCCACGCACCTTCCAGGTCGTGTCGGGAGGGCGCGAAAGCGTGACCGTGAGGACGTCATCCACGCCGGTCGTGTCGGCATCGAGGAGGACCGCGTGGACCTGCCCCTCCCCGCCATGTGTGAGCGGCGTCCCGGTGGGCGCCCCCGTTACCGCATCCAACTCCTCGTGCGGGAGGTAGCCGATGGCGCTGCCAAACACGAAGAGCCAGTCTGCATACTCCGGCTTGTCCGTCTCCTGCCGGAGCTGCCGCGTGACGTCCCAGAGCTTCTCGACCGGATATCCACCGTCCTTTCCTCGGAAGTAGAACTCCGGCGCCATGAACAACTTGAGGACGTTCTCCTCGGGACGTACGTGGCCATCCGCCGCCGCGAGCCGAATGGCATCCTTCATCACATCGCAGCGCTTCTGGATGTCGACGTCCGGGTCCGCGTCGCCCAGGTAGTCGATTCCGGGTCCAGGCACGCGAGGCTTCGTCCCCGGCTTGACGTTGAAGGCGATGAACTGCACCTGCGCATAGTCGAAGGCGCGGACCTGGGTGGGCATCACGGCCAGCGCGAGGCCCAGCGGTTCGTCTTCGTCACTGTGCGCCTGGAGCTGCACCCGGTAGGGCAACTGGTCGCGGCGAATCGCGGCCTTGTCCCACGTCTTCCGCGCATCCTTCAGGAACTCGTAGCGTTTCCGGGTCCGGAGCTGCTGCTCGTCCAGGGGCGCGAAGAACACCACGTTGTCGTCCTTGTCCCAGACGACGAGCTGCCCCCGCTTGAGCTTGCCGTGGTCGCCTTGCAGCTCCCACGAGACACTCAGCGTGTCCTCGTCGAGCTCGGGGTCCGCGCCCTTGACGGGCTTCCAGCGTGGAGCGAACGGCGCCAGGAGGATTTTCGCCGCGTTGTCCTGGTCATCCTTGTAGTACCGAACCAGCACGTCATAGGGCGCGCAGCCGTGGTGGATGAAGGTCCCCGTGCCCTCCCGCTTCAGCACGCCCTGCGTGGCCTCGCTCTCCCCTTTCCAGTCCGGGAGCTTCTGGGCCACGGCGGGCGGCCGCCTGTCAGCGACCTCGTAGCATTTGCGCCGGCGCAACAGGTGCGTGGAGCCCGCCTCCGTCGCATCCGTGTCGCAGGCCACCTGCCCGCCCTGAGGCGATAGCGAGTGATACCCATGGGCGTGGACCTCGAAGTCCACCTTGTCGGCACTGGAGGCAACACCTTCCAGCACGTACTCCGCTTCGCAGGTGCCGGAGGAAGGCAGGAACCACCGGGTGAGCTTGCGGATGGACACCGCCGGAGCAGGAAACCGTCGCCGCACCTGCACGGTGTGCTCCGTGTCCAGGGCGAGCGGCGCGGCGGGCTTCCACGGCTCGGGTTTGTGAATGAAGGGCTTCGGTCCAAGCGCGGGGTCGAGCAGCGACGCGAGTGGGTCCGTCTCCGGCCTGGCGCAACCCACGAGCTCGACCAGCGCGCGGTTGATTTCCACCGGGACGAGGGTGCCCCAGTTGTAGAGGGCCACGTCGTTCAACCGGCCGCTGAGGCCGTTCGTGTCGAGCAACTCACCCAGCGTCTGCGGGTGCGTCACATCAATCTTGTTGGAATCCGACCGGAGGGCGAAGACAGGAGGCATGGACGCCCTCCGTTACGGGTTCAAGGCAATGAACTCGAAGACTTCGGGGGCACCGTCGTCCTCGAGTTCGAGTGCGTCGAGCGTCAACGCGGTCTGAGGCCCATTCACCAGGGGAATGTCCTCACTGACGCCCTGGTCGAGCACCCACTCCTTTGGCGAGGCACTCGGCGGCCATTGGACGGTGACGTGCGGCCGGTCGATGGGCGCCGTCGTCCCGTCGGGCTGCTGGAGCTGGACGGCGAGCTTGAGCTGTCCCAGTTGCTGGACCTGGAAGTGGAAGCGACGCCGGCCCGCGGGGATGTCCAGCACAGGTGCGGCGTCCAGCAACTGGCCCGTGGCGGAATAGAGCTGGAACTTGCCGCCTCCCGCGAAGCGCAGGGCGAGCGGATAAGACCCGGGCACCAGCGGTTCCCCGCTCCATCCCGCCAGGCCCGAGGTCCCCGTGGCCTGAGCCAGGGGATGGGCATCCCCCAGCATGAGTTCCACGCCGCTGACACCCGCGGCATCGTGCTTCCATTGCAGCAGGAACTCGGGGCGCGCCCCCACTTCGACTGGGACCAGGCACACCGGGCAGGTGTTCAAGAGCACCGGCTGCTCCCGGGCCCCTGGATTCAGGAGCAGGTCGTCCACCGCCGAGAGGCCATCCACCGTGACGGTGTAGGCCCCCGCATCCAATGGCAGGAACCGAGCCACGCCGTCGCCTTGCGTCGCGGCCGTCATGTCATCCACGGCGTAGCGCAGGACGCGGCCCTTGGGCTGCATGGACTTGCTGCGGTGCGGATCGTACACGGGAGGAATGAGCCGTATGGCACGTCCCGACAGCGACACCTGGACCTGCCCCAGCATCTCCTGGGTGTCTGTCCGATAGACGAGCACCAACAGCCCCGTCCGGTGCTCGGCACAGGGAAGGGTCGAAGTCCCCACGACGGTCGACGCGGTCTTCTCCGCGGCCTTCAGGGCGGCGTCGAGATTCATCCTTCCCCCTGGCGCGCCTGAGCCAGCTCCAAGCGCGCATAGATGAGATTGAGCTTCTCGGAAGCCGGCCGCCGAGCGTCCGAGAGCAGGTCTCCCATCCAGCGGGTGGCTGGCGCCTTCTCGAACCCGGGTCCGTATTCGATGAACAAGAAGACGTACAACGTCACCTCACGGGCGTCCGTGATGCCGTGACGCTCGGCATGGGCGATGCCATCCTCCACCGCGCCGCGCAGGGCCCGGGCATCCTGGAGCCGCACGTCTCCCGGAAACACCGAGGGCAGGCTTTGGAGCGTCTCCTCGATGAAGCGCTCGCGCCCTTGCGCGTTCATGAAAGCCATCTGCTCCGGACGGATTCTCAGCATGGCGGGCACGGAGGCTATCAACAGCCCAAAAGCAGGAATAGAAGTAATCGAAGTAAAATCAATGCTCTTGGAATGCCACTTCCAGCCTGCCCTGCCGGAGGGCTTCGCGCCGGGACTACAGTGCGCGGCCATGACAACCCGATTCCACCTGCGGTCCCTCTCCATGGGCCTGGCACTGTTCCTGGCGGGCCCCGCGGGCAGCGTCTCCGCCGCACCGAAGGCCGCCGCGCCGAAGGTGACCATCAGCGACATCCAGGCCCAGGTCTACGACCGGCAGCAGGGCGCCGTGGTCGCGACGGATGCGGCTTCCGACCCCTACGGGATGAACGTGGACGCCTTCATCGTCGTGAAACTCCAAGGGACCTATGAGGGTGACGCGCCGCTGAAGCTGAAGCTGCTGGTCAGCGCGCCCAAGGAGTCCTCCGAAGCGGCGGGTGACCGGCCTGCTTGGAAGGTGACTCAGACGCGCGAGCTGGCGGTGCTCGCGGAGAATGGCGTCACGCAGGTGCCCTTCATCCTCCCGTACCACTGCGCCACCAAGGTCAAGGTGACGGCCACGCTGACGGGCGGTGGACTCAAGGACAGCAAGACGCTCGACACATCCTTCCCCTGCGCCGAGTAGCCCGTATGCTCGGGGCGTGAGGTGGATGCGTCAGGCAGGACAAGCGTGGGGCCCGAGGCCCTGGAGGACGGCACTCGCCAGTTCCGCCCGGTGGCAACCGAAGGAGCCTTCACGAGCGAGGCAGCGCCACCGAAGCGTCGTGGCCCTGGCGCGCGTCTCCCGCGCCTTCGAGTTTCCCCGCACGATTCTGCACGTCGCGCAGTCCGCCAGTGGTCCCATCATCGTCAGTGAGGACGACGAGGGCCGCCGCTACCTCCAGTTCGGGTGGATTGGCGCCTTCCAGAGCGCGATGTGGCCGGGTTTCCCTCTGCGCCTGGAGCTGGACTACACGCGAGCGGTGGCGGCGACGCTGGCCTTCGTGCCCGAGCCCTCGCGCCTGCTCGTCGTGGGACTGGGAGGCGGCACCATCCCCACCTTCCTCCGCGCGGTGCTCCCGCACGCGCACATCGACGCGGTGGAAATCCAGCCCCAGGTGCTGGACATGGCCCGGCGCTACTTCGACTTCCACGAGGACGAGGCCCTGCACGCCCATCTCACGGACGGGCGGCGTTTCATCGAATCACCCGGGGCGCCATATGACGTCATCATCCTGGATGCATACGGCACGCGAAGCATCCCGCCGGCGCTGGCGACGCAGGAGTTCCTGCGGGCCACGCAGGCGAGGCTGACGCCGGACGGGGTGGTGGTGGGCAACGTGCTCCGGACGTCAGGCCGGCCCGGCTCGCTGATGGACCCACTGTGGAAGGCCAGCTTCCCCCAGCTCTATGCCTTCGACGTGAAGGCATCGGACAACCGCATCCTCGTGGGGCTGCACCATGCGCACAGGCCCCTCCGGGCGGAGCTGCTGGCACGCGCCGGGCGGCTCGCGCGCGAGTGGGGCGTGCCCTTCAACCTCCGCGCGCGGGTGGCCCGCCGTGTGAGCCGAAGCCGCCTCCCCGCGAGCGGCCGCGGCTGACGCGCCCTACTCCTGGACGAAGCGCTCTCCTTCGAGCCGGAACAACGCGCCGACAGGGGCATCCAGGATGGCCTCCAGGGCCTTGAACCGGGCCACGAGGACGCGCAACGGCACCACCGTGAAGTTCGACGGCTCGTCCATGTAGGCCTCATCCTCGACACCCGACGAGAAGGCCCAGCCGCTGTCCTCGGACGCGTGCGGCTTCATCCGCTCGGCGAAGCGGATGGGCTCTCCGTCATCCAGGATGGTCCGGCTGACAATCGCGCCCCGCTGAAGCAACTGGAGGCGGCGCATCATCTTCTGCCGCTGTTCGGTCCCCAGCTCCACCCGGATGCGGACCGTGTGGCCCCGCGCGTCCAGGTGCCGGCTGACGTTGAAGATGCCATCACCCCAGCGATTGCCACATCCGACGACGCGCGCACCGTCGAGCACGAGCGTCCCCGTGTCCTCCGGACTCTCGCGCAGCTGTGCATTCAGGCGTTCGAGGTTGCAGTGCGGCCGGTAGTCGACGCCAACGGCGAGAGACTCGGCTTCGATGCGCGCCTGCAACGGCGTCGCCTTCTCCCCCACGCGTTCCATGGGCAGGTCCTTCCAGCCGAACAGCCCGTTACCGAAGTCACTGGCGCCCAGCTCCCGGGCGAGCGCTGGCGCGTCCTCACCGCGGAAGACATAGTCCGCCAGCCCATCGAGCGGCTCCCACATCCGGAAGTGTCCCAACGGTCCGAGCCCCGCGAACAGCAGCTGGCCATGGTCCACCATCACCCCCGCCACCTCCTCCGACCGGACGGGCTCCGCCGTGTCATCCACGACGATGTCGATGGATTGCCAACGCCCCTCGAACGCGCCCCGCGGCATGGGAATGCCCCAGACACGCAGGCTCCGCTCGCGGGGCAGTCCACCCGCCGCCACGGCCCAGAGGCCGTTGTACTTCACCACGCCCAGGCCTCCTCCATGTTCGACGGCAAGCCGGGCTCGCTCGGCATGAGGGATGCGCGTTGGCATCACCTCCGCGCGGGCATCCAAGCCCTTCTCCCGGGCGAGCAGGGCGAAGTGCGCCATGGCGTCTTCGGGGTCCGTCCGATCGAACAAGAACCGGGCGTCGAACTCGCGGTCATAGGCACGCCCGGCCGCCGCCGCATCAGCGCCCGTGAGGCGCAAGTCGTACTGCGCGGGGTCCTTCTTCCTCGGAGACGCCGGCTCCGCATCGTGACGCCAGAAGCGCGCAAGTCCCGGGTCGAGGATGACGAGCACGCCCTCGGGAAGGTCGACTTCGCCCAGCAGCACGGGCGCCAGAGTCACTGCGGATTTCACCATCAGACCACTCTAGCTTCAGCGCGGACGCACACACTTCCGAAAGGCGCAGGCCGCACCTCAAGCGCCAGACGCGGCTCCGGCAGCCCAACTCCAGCCGAGCACAATCACTGCTCAAGAACAAAATTTCGAGAATTAGACAGACATTGAACATTCCGACTCACCTGTTCGAATTTGCACTGCGGGGCTTTAAGCCAAACAAATCCACAGTTGGCCCTCAACCCAAGGCCATGAGCGCAGCGGCCTCCAGAACGCCCCGAACGTGAGAACATCCATGAATAGGAAACCTGACGTCTACACACTCATCCTGACATCCTGGGCCGCCCTGGCCGTCGGACGTGGCACGCCCAGCGAGCCCCCCCCTCCTCCACGGCTTCCACGGAGGCTGGCTTCACAGCCCAGGTTGAGGAGGCGAACGAATCCTCCGAGGACGTATCCACAGAAGGGCTCGACACCGCGCTGTCCAGCTCAGCCACGGTGCTGGGGCGCTTCTCGCGCTACTGCGGCAAGGTCAACAGCCACCAGTCTCCTGGGGGCGCCTGGACGGAGGACCCTGACTGCACCTCGGGCTGCAACATCGGCGGCCTCTCCTACTGCCAGAAGTTCTGGCCGGGCTCCACCGCCATCCGCCAGGTCTCCGTCTCCTCGAAGCCCAACAATGCCTGGCGGACGGCCGGCTGTGGCTTCATCGTCGACGACTACGACGGCACCGACGAGTTCGAATGTGTGGCCAACTCCCCCTTCGCCACCGTGATGGCGCAGGAACAGCTCAAGGGCGAATCAGGTGGCGACAAGTGCAACCCGCCGCTGCCCGCCTATCAATTGCTGACGGTGGGAAGCGGGTTCAACAAGGAAGGCACCACGCAGTTCGGTGACCGGCGCTTCATCTTCAAGACGAAGAAGCTCAACCTCTTTCTGTTCCGCTCCATCTCCATCAAGGGGAAGCTCCAGCGCAGGAAGAAGGCGCTCTTCGTGAAGTACTGGGGCCCGTCGTATGCGGATGAAATCGTTGTCGGCTTCGACAACATGGACCTGCATACCAGCTACATCTTCCCCACACCGCAAACCTACAACACGCTCTTCAAGCCGAACTTCACGAAGCTCGTCAAGTTCAAGCTAGGCAACTGGCTGTTCGACGCGATGAACATCGACGTCAACATCAACGCCCTCCGCTTCAACCTCACTCAGGCGCAGATCAACTCCTTTGTGAACAGCCAGCTCAACCAATTCATCGGAGGCCAACTCAACAACGTGTGGGCTGGCATCGAACGAGGAATCATCAACGCAATCGACGCGTCCTACATCACCCGGTACGCTGAATACACCAAGAAGGTCAACTCACTGAAAGAGCAGAACCGGTTCCGCATGACGCTCGGAAAGGCCGAGAAGCACCAGGGCTACAGCCACAAGAACAGCTGGACCTTCGACTGGAACGTGGCGCTCGGCCAGAGCACGTACTCGTACGACATGAAGGCCGGCAGCTTCCTGGGCCGCGCCAGGGTCGGCTGCAGCTGGCACGGAATCCGGATCGTGCGGCAGTAATGCGTTGAAAGCGGCCCCCTGCCCCGTACGGACAGGGGGCGGCACCACCCCGTGCCGTCGGGCAACCTACCTGCCCGCTCCGTCGTACGCGCGCTGCAAGCCCTGGATATCGAGCTTCACCATGCCCAGCATGGCTTCCATCACCCGGCGCGCCTTCTCCGGGTCCTTGTCATTCAGCATCGTCCCCAGCACGGACGGGATGATTTGCCAGGACAGGCCGAAGCGGTCCTTGAGCCAGCCACACTGCTGCGTCTGGCCTCCTCCCTCCAGGAGCTTCGACCACAGCTCATCCACCTCTTCCTGCGTCTGACAGTCCACGAACAGGGAGATGGCCTCGGTGAACTTGTAGTGAGGCCCTCCGTTCAGCGCCATGAACCGCTGTCCATGAAGCTGGAACGTGCCAGAAACGACCGGCGCGGTGTCCGAATCCCCGGCGCGGTTGAGGCTGAGAATCTTCGCGTCCTTCTTGAAGACGGACACGTAGAACTTCATCGCTTCTTCCGCGTTGCCGTCGAACCACAGGAAGGGCGTGATCTTCTGCATGGTGCGTTCTCCTCTGTTCAGGATGCGCCCGGCGTCAGGCGCGCTTGGATTGCTTGGACTTTGATTTCACCGGCGACTCGAAGAGCCCATCCAGGTACGTGCGCATCTGGCGCAGGTTCTCGATGACTGTTTCAGGCCGCTGCCGCGTCTTGCCCACCAGCATCGAGCCCTGCCAGGTGCTGTAGAGCATCCAGGCCACGGCGTCGGGGTCGAAGCCCACGCGCGGCGGATGCAGCCGCTTCGCCTCCGTGAGCAGCCCCGCCACCGCGCCGACCCAGGCCTGCATGTGGCCTTCGCCCGCCTGGCGAACGGTGGCGTTGGACAGCGCCAGCTCCTGGGACAGCATGCCCACCATGCAGGTGAGCAGCTCGCCGTGCTGGCGAGCCAGGTCGCTCATGACGTCCAGCAGCCGGTGCAGCTTCTCCAGCGGGTCCACGTCGGGCCCGTCCCAGGCCTCGGCGTACAGCCCCATGCCCATCTCCGCGAAGGCGGCCATCGCGGCGAGGCCAATCGCCTCCTTCGACTCGAAGTGGTGGAAGAAGCTGCCCTTGGTCAGCCCGGCCTCGGCGCAAATCTGGTCCACCGTCGTCGCAGAAAACCCCCGACGCATCATCAGGTGTGTCGCGGCCGCGATGAGTTGACGCCGAGTCTCGGGGGCGTCACGCCTTCGTCGGGTGGGCACCTGGCTCATACAAACTGGTTGGTATGTATTGAATCCGCGCCCACCCTGTCAAGCAACGGGGTGACACACCCGCTCCGCGACAGGGGGAACGGAAGCTTCCAGCACAGTGAGCCAGGAGACACACAGAACGCACACCTGAGACATGGTCGACGTTGCCCATCCGAGCATGCAGCGGATAATCCGTTGGAAATGACTCACAGCGTCGGGGACACGGCTCGAGCCGCCCCGCCGCTCCTTTCGAACCGGAGTTCCTGGATGCAGTCACATCGCGCGGTCTGGAGCAGGCGCCTGATACTCGTGGGGAGCGTCATCCTCCTGTCATGCGGGAAGGAGGGATTGACGCCTCCGGGTGACGACGCGCTGGCCGCCGCACGAGGCCAGGCCTTGTCCCAGTGGAAGCAGGCCCCTTCCGCCACCAGCGCCCTGGCGCTGGCGCTGGCCTACTTCCCCGACCTCGAAACGGGTCCGGCCCCTTCAGCGCCCTCGGCCCGGCAGCTCGAGGCCCAGCTCGGGAATGACGGAGGGCTGACGCTGACCACGCGTGGACTGACCTTCCAGGTCCAGCCGGCGGCCTCCACCCCGGGCACGCTCCACCGCGAGCGCTTCGCCGCGTTCCAGGGCGAGCGGCACCTCTGGTGGCCCGCGGGGAGCACGCAGACCACCGCACAGGGCTGGCGCACCTCGCGGGTCGAGGAGGCGTGGATTCTGGACGCGGTACCGGAGGCGCGCGGCGACAAGCCGTCGCACCGCGCCGAGTACACCGTCACGTTGCCGGCCTCCGTCCGGCGCATCCAGGACACGGGCGACTACCTCCAGTTCCTCGATGAAAGCGCGCGACCCGTGCTCCGCTTCCATCCCGCCGTGGTGCGAGACGCCAACGGCCACTCGCGCGCGGGCAGCACGCGGCTCGCGGGTGGACGCATGAATCCGCGCACCCAGGTGTTCGACGTGGACGGCGCGCAGGTCCGCATCACGACCGAAGTCTCCCTCGCCGGGCTCACCGCGCCGCTCGTCGTCGACCCGGGCTGGTCCTCCACCGCCGCCATGGCGGAGGCCCGCGCTCAGCACACCGGCGTCCTGCTCGGCACCGGCCAGTTGCTGGTCGTCGGTGGCGTCAACCGCCTGGGCTTCGTGGCTTCGTCCGAACGCTACGACCCCGACACCGACACCTGGAGCGCGGCGGCCGCCGCCGGGATTTCAGGCAACGTCGCCATTTCCGCGCGCCTCTCCGACGGGCGGGCGCTCGTGCTGGCGGACGGCGCCACGTCGGGGCGCATCTACGACCCCGCGACGGACACATGGTCGGCCACGGGCCCCATGGCCGCGCCCCGCTCCCTTGCCACCCTCACGCGGCTCGACTCCGGTCAATTCCTCATCGCGGGCGGCAGCAACCTCGCGACCGCCGAACTGTACGACCCCGCGAGCAACACGTTCCTCCCGACCGGCAGCCTCCTGAGGGTCCGGCGCTCCCACACCGCCACGCTGCTGCGGAACGGGCAGGTGCTCGCGGTGAGCGGCTTCAACAACGTGGACGACGAAGTCCCGGGCGCCGACCTCTACGACCCGGTGGCGGGAACATGGACCGCCGCCGCGCCGCCCCTGGTCCCAAGGCACTACGCCACCGCCACCCTGCTCCCCGATGGCCGCGTGCTGCTCGTGGGCGGATTCACCTCGGGCGGTATCGTCACCACGCATGCCGAGCTCTATGACCCGACGGCCAACACGTGGACGGCCACCGGCGGCCTGAACTTCGCGCGCAACGGCCACACCGCCACGCTGCTGCCCGACGGCCGGGTGCTCGTCGTGGGCGGCTCCAACGCCGCGCGAGATGCCCAACCGGCATCCGAACTCTACGACCCCGCCACCGGCACGTGGACCCTCGCGGGCTCCATGGCGACTGGCCGGGAGAACAGCACGACGACCCTGCTCCCCTCCGGCAAGGTGCTCACCACCGGAGGCTTCCACTCCAATCCGTCACTCACGTTCTACGCGGACACGGAGGTCTACGACCCTGGCGTCCAGAGATGGGCCGCGGCGGGGACCCTGGGCGCTCCTCGCATTGACCCGCTGATGGTGCTGCTGCCCACGAACCGCGTCCTCGTGGCGGGTGGCCGTGACGGAGCAGGCACCGCGCTGGCGTCCGCCTCGCTGCATGACCGGACGACGAACGCCTGGTCCGCGGCCGCGGGCCTCTCCACCGCGCGAGCGGATGCCACGGCGACGACGCTGGCCTCGGGCGAGGTGCTCGTCGTGGGTGGCACGAACGCAGGCGGCACGCTGAACACGGCGGAGCGCTATACGCCGACCACGAACACCTGGAGCCCCGCGGCGTCACCCACCCGCGCGAGACATCTGCACACCGCGACGCGCCTGCCGGATGGACGGGTGCTCGTCATCGGTGGCCAGGACGGCGCGGACGTGCTCGCCTCCGCGGAGCTGTACGACCCGGCCACCCAGGCGTGGACCGCCGCGGCGTCCGCGGCCGGGGCGCGCACCGCGCACGCCGCCGCCCTGCTGCCCGATGGACGGGTGCTCATCGCGGGCGGACGTGACGCGGGTGGAGCAGCCCTCGCGTCGGCGGAGGTGTACGACCCCACCACCAACACCTGGGCGCCCATCGCCGCCCTCGCCCTGGGCCGCGAGAGCTTCACGCTGACGCTGCTGCCCTCCGGCGAACTCCTGGCGGCGGGCGGCGTCGCGGGAGGCGTGGCGCTCGCCACCACGGAGCGGTACTCCGCCGCCGCGAACACCTGGACGCCGGACAGCCCGCTGACACAAGCGCGCTGGCGCCACACCACCACCCTGATGCCCTCCGGCACGCTCCTGGTCGCGGGCGGCCTGAGCGCCCCAGACACCTACGTGGCCTCGGCCGAAACCTACGGAGCCCCCTCGCGGACCTGGACACCGGTCATCGCGCCCGACGTGCGGGGTGGGGCCGTCGCCGTTGCATTGCCCACGGGCGAGGTCCTGCTCGCGGGAGGCACAGCCGCCACCACGGCCCAGCGCTACGAGGAAGTCCTCGCGCTTCCCGCCTGGCGTCCGGTCGTCTCTGCGCCAGAGACGCTCTACCAGACCTGCCCCACCGTCATCGAAGGCCAGGGCTTCCGGGGCATCTCGGGCGCATCCAGCGGCAACTACCTGGACTCGCCAACGGACTTCCCCCTGGTGCGCCTGGGCGCCGCCGAGGGCGGGCGGCTCTGGACGCTCCCCGCCACGGACATGTCCGCCACGCGCGCGACGGTGCGAGTGCCCGCGGAGGTGCTTCCGGGCCCGTATGCCCTGTCCATCTTCGCCAACGCCATTCCGGGCGGGCGCATGGTGCTGGTGCGCGCCAACACCGCGCCCACCGCGGAGGCCGTGAGCATCGCCACGATTTCCGGCGTCCCGCTGGACGTCACGCTCACCGCGACCGACCCGGACGCGGACCAGACGTTGACGTGGACCATCGTCACGCCGCCCCAGCATGGAACGCTGACCGGCACGCCGCCGAACCTCCGGTACACGCCCAACGCGGGCTACGTGGGCGCCGACAGCTTCACCTACCGCGTCAGTGACTGCGGCATGGACAGCAACGAGGCCTCGGTGGGCGTCACCGTGAATACCCCCACGCCCCTGACCATCACCTGCCCCGCGAACACCGTCCTGGAAGCAACGGGACCGGATGGCGCCCCGGGCAACTGGCCGCCCGCCACCGCGACTCCCGGGGACGGAGGGCCGGCCACCATCACCTATGAACCCGAGGAAGGCAGCACGCTGCCGCTGGGGACCACCACCGTCACCGCCATCGCGGAGAACGCCTCGGGCGACCGGGCCACGTGCACGTTCCAGGTCGAGGTCCGGGATACCACCCCGCCCGCGCTGACGTGCCCCGCCGACATCCGGACGACCTCCGATGATGCGTCGGGCACGACGGTGACCTTCGAGCTGCCCGAGGCCACGGACGGCGTCTCGACGCCCGCCGTCACGTCCTCGCCGGCATCGGGGAGCACCTTCCGGCACGGCAACAACACCGTCACCGTCACCGCCACGGACGCAGCGGGCAATGAAGCCCGCTGCACGTTCCAGGTCACCGTCCAGGCAACGGTCATCTCCATCGCCGGAGGCGGCTGCCAGGCCTCAGGCGGTGGCGCTGCCTCGTCCCTGGCCATCCTGGTGGTTCTGGCATCGTGGAGCGGCCTGCGTCGCCGCTCGCGTCACGCCTCGCACTGACCCGTACGTCACCCTCTTTCGCGAATGGACTTCACCTTGCGTACACAGGCTCGGAGCTGGGCGCTGGCAGCGCTCATCGCATCAATCGCGCCCAATGCCCTGGCACAAAGCACCACGGGCGCAATCGTCCCCATCGACCTGGAGCGGCTTCGCTTCACCCCCGCGGCCACGGACTCCATGCTCGTGGACACGGGACACGTGCTCCCCAAGGGCGCCTACCGGCTGATGCTCATGGCCGGCTACGAGCGCGGCATCCTCCTGCTCAAGGGCAGTGATGGACAGGAGCGCTCCATCCTCGACTACCGCGTCTCCGGATGGCTCGCGGGCGCCTGGTCGCCCGTCGACAACCTGGAGCTGTCCGCGCGGCTGCCCGTCATCATCCATCAGGGCGGCAGTGGCGCGGACTCGCTGGTGGGCATCTCCGCGCCAGACGCCTTCGGCCTCGGCACGCCGGAGCTGGGCGCCCGCTACGCGCTGCTGCGGCGCGAGGACGGCGCCCCCGTCTTCCTCAGCCTGGGCCTGGACGTGGGCACGCCCGGTGGCACCGCGGGTGCCTTTGGCCGGCAACAGGGCTGGGCGGGCCTCCAGGTCGCGCCCCGGGTCGCGGTGAGCCGGGAGCTGGGCCCCGTCGTGCTCGGCGCCAGCGCGGGCGTGCGCATCCGCTCCACGGAGAACGAGCCCGGACGCGACTTCGGCACCGAGCTGGAGCAAGGCGTCGTCGTGTCCACGCGCGGCAAGGGCCTGCGCGGCGAAATCGCGCTGCAAGCCGCGGAGTCGCTGGTGGAGTCGGACTTCGCGCTGGAGCTGCTGGGCGGCGTGCGGCTGCCCGTGGGCGGCGGCTTCGAGGCCTTCGCCATCGCCGGCCATGGCTTCACGGACATCCCGGGCACGCCGTCCATCCGCGCGGCCGCGGGCATCGCCTGGGCTCATCAGCCGCCCGCCCGGGAGGACGTGTGCCGGAGCGGCCGGAGTCACACGCCGGAGCAGTGCCCCGCGCTGGATGACGACGGAGACACGGTGCCCAACGGGCAGGACCGCTGCCCGCTCGAGGCCGGCCCGCCTGAGAACGACGGCTGCCCTGACACCGACTCGGATGGTGATGGCGTCGTGGACCGCGAGGACGCGTGCCCGAACGAAGCCGGCTCCGCCGAAAACAAGGGCTGCCCTGACACCGACTCGGATGGCGACGGCGTCGTGGACCGTGAAGACGCATGCCCGAACGAGGCCGGTGTCGCCGCCCACCGTGGCTGCCCCGAGCCCAAGCCGGAGCCCGCGCCCCAGGCGCCCGCCACCGAAGCGCCGACGCGGCTGCCCACCGAGCACCACGTCCAGTTCCCGGTGGGCCAGTCGACGCTCTCCGACGAGGAACGGCGAAACCTGGACGCCGTCGCGGACTACCTGAAGGCCAACCCGGACCTCTCGCTGCGCATTGAAGGGCACACGGACAACACCGGCCCCGACGAGCTCAACCGCACGCTGAGCCAGGAACGCGCGGACGCGGTGCGCACGTACCTCATTCAGCGCGGTGTCACGTCCTCGCGGCTGACGGCGAAGGGCTACGGGCCCGACCGCCCCCTCACCACCAACGACACGCCCGAGGGCCGCGGCACGAACCGCCGCGTGGAGTTCGTCACGGAGACCGGAGGCGCGTCACCGGCGCGCTGAGCCCCCGCGCCAAACTCGCGGCCAGGGTTTGGCGCGTTCGTTCAAGCCCGCCCTCCCCTGCGCTCCTACCCTGGTGATGAAGCTGTCACCAGGAGGAGCGACATGGGAGCAACCACTTCGACTCAGGCTCCAGCGTTTCGCGCTGGAATGACCATGACGCGGCGCCTCGCCCGGCTCGCGCTCGCATGCTTCGCGGGTGCACTGGGCTGCGCCACCGCGCCGACGCACCAGGTCATCTTTCCTTCCGCGGAGCGACAACCCCCGGAGGTCCATCCCCCTGGGAGCGTCCTCATGGTCCTCTCGGCCGCGTCGGAGCAGAAGCTCGCGAATGGAAGCACGCGCCAGACGGGCGTCTTCCTGAACGAGTTCTATGAGCCCTACCGAGCGCTCATCGACGCCGGCTACGACGTGGTGGTCGCGACGCCCGAGGGCCGTGCACCGGCGTTCGACCCCGAGGGCATGAACCCTTCGTATTGGAAGGAGCACCCCGAGGCGCTCGCCGAAGCCCAGGCGCTCGTCACGCAGCTTCCCCAGTTGCACACGCCGCTGAACCTGTCCGAGGTCCGCGCGCGCGCAGACGACTTCCAGGCGCTGCTCATTCCAGGAGGACAGGGCGTCATGGTGGACCTGCTCGACGACGCGGACCTGCACGGCTTGCTCATCGACTTCGGTGCCACGGACCGTCCCGTGGGGCTCGTCTGTCATGCCCCGGCGCTCCTCACGCGCCTGCCAAAGCAGCAGAGCCCCTTCGCGGGCCGGCGCGTCACTTCGGTCTCCGGCTTCGAGGAGTGGTACATCGAAACCTTCGTCATGGACGCACGCGCCCAGGTTCGTGGGATTGGAGACCAGCTCGACGACGCCGGCTACCGCCATGAGACGGCGCTTCCGGGCCGCTCCCGCGCCGTGCGGGATTGCAACCTGGTGACCAGCCAGAATCCATTCTCGGGTGCCGACTTCAACGTGCACTTCCTCGCCGCGCTGAGCGACTGGCGCAACGCGGGCCGGTGCGCCGAGGACACCGGCGAGCCACCGCGCGCCTCGCGCTGACCAGGAGCTGCCGTTCATGGGCGTGGACCAAGGCACCATGACGAGCCCGTCCCTGAACGCCCTGCTGAAGGCGGCCGTCGCGCGGACCTACCCGGAGATTCCAACCGAGGGGCGCGACAAGGTCACCGTCCTCCAGGCCGTCATGGATGCCCATGGCTGGCGACCCGTGCTGGAGCTCGGCCGCGAGCTGCGGGCCCTTGCGTCCCATCCCGTCCTCCGGGCGCTCGTCGCGGGGCCCACGCCCCGGCACGCCGTGGAGCGGTGGACCACCCTGGAGCGCTTCCTTCACTCCCGCCACCGCACGCAACTGCTCTCCCACGACCTGGCCCGCGCCCAAATGACGTTGCGACATGCCGCCATCGACGGCGGGACGATTCTCACCGTCAACGACCTGTTCATCTGGGGGGTGCTCGTCGCGCTCCTGGAGACCGCGGGTGTCACGGAGCTTTCCGTCACACTCGAGTCCGAAGGTGAAGCGCCCATGGCCATTCATGGCCCCGCCCTGGTGGACGAAACGCGAAGCCTGCCCGCCACGACGAACGTGGCGACGTTCCACTGGAAGCCTGGGAAGCCCCTCCGTCTCCAGGAGCCTGCTGCGCCGCGCGAGGGAGCCCCCCGCGAGGTCCGCGAGCGGCTCGAACAGGTGATGCGGGACGACGTGCTGCACCCCTGGACGCTCGAGGAGACCGCGCAGCGGCTCGCCCTGTCCCGCCGCGGCCTCCAACGCGCCTTGCAGCAGGAAGGGACCACCTTCTCGCAAACCCTTCAACGCGTCCGCGTCGGCGCGGCACACGCGCTGCTGGCAGACGCGCGCCTGACGCTCACGGACGTTGCTTTCTGTACCGGGTTCTCCGACCAGGCCCACTTCTCGAGGACGTTCCGCAAGCACAACGACGTCCCGCCCTCGGCACTGCGCGAGCTCGTGCTCACCCGTTCGCGCCGCTGACGCGCCACCCGGTTTCTGGCTCCGCCACGGCGAACAAGGCACTCACGGGGAGTCGGTCAAATAAATTCTCATAGTGAAAACAACATCTTCTTGTAAACGTCGCATAATCAACAAAGCGCTGGAAGGCCGTTCAATCCAAAACTATAACGCCTCCCCTGAGTTCAACGAGGGGCGTCCATGGGTACGGCGAAAAACAAGCAGCCATTCGAACTGCCAGATTTCTATGTTCCCTGGCCGGCGCGCTTGAATCCCAACCTCGAAGGCGCCCGGGTGCATTCGAAGGCCTGGGCGCGCGAGCTGGGAATCATTGGCCGCCCGAAGGATGGCAGCGCTCCGGAAATCTGGAGCGAGGCGAAGTTCGATGCCATGGACTACGCCCTGCTTTGTGCCTACACGCATCCGGAGGCACCGGGCCCGGAGCTGGACCTCGTCACCGACTGGTACGTCTGGGTCTTCTACTTCGATGACCACTTCCTGGAGCTCTACAAGCGCTCCCAGGACCAGGTCGGCGCGAAGGCCTACCTGGACCGTCTGCCCTTGTTCATGCCGGTCGACCCGGCCGCCACGCCTCCGCCCCCTACCAACCCGGTAGAGGCCGGACTGCTGGATTTGTGGAACCGGACCGTCCCCAGCCGCTCCATGGCGTGGCGGCGCCGGTTCTTCGAGAGCACGAAACACCTGCTGGACGAGTCGAGCTGGGAGCTGTCCAACATCAGCGACCGCCGCGTCTCCAACCCCATCGAATACATCGAGATGCGCCGCAAGGTGGGCGGCGCCCCCTGGTCCGCCAACCTGGTGGAGCACGCCGTCTTCGCCGAAGTCCCCGACCGGGTCGCGGCCAGCCGCCCCATGCGGGTGCTGAAGGACACGTTCTCCGACGCGGTCCACCTGCGCAACGACCTGTTCTCCTACGAGCGGGAGATTCTGGAGGAAGGCGAGCTCTCCAACGGCGTCCTGGTGATGGAGAAGTTCCTGAACATCTCCCCGCCGAGCGCCGCGCACCTCGTCAACGAGGTCCTCACCTCGCGCCTCCAGCAGTTCGAGAACACCGTCCTCACGGAGCTGCCGTCCCTGTTCGTCGAGTTCGGCCTGAACCCGGTGGAGCAGGCCCAGGTGCTCACCTACGTCCGGGGGCTCCAGGACTGGCAGTCCGGCGGGCACGAGTGGCACATGCGCTCCAGCCGCTACATGAACAAGGGCTCCGGCGGCGCGGGCGGCTTCTTCCTGGGCCCCAACGGCCTGGGCACCTCCGCGGCGCGGCTGCCGCAGTCGCCCACCGCCCTGGGGCTCACCCGCCTCAAGAGCTTCTCCCACGTGCCGTACCAGCCCGTGGGACCGGTGAAGCTGCCGAAGTTCTACATGCCGTACTCCACGAAGCCGAGCCCTCACCTGGATGCCGCGCGGCGCGACTCCAAGGCGTGGGCGCGGCGCATGGGCATGCTGGACGTGCTCCCCGGAGTCCCCGGCGGCTACATCTGGGATGACCACAAGTTCGACGTGGCGGACGTGGCGCTCTGCGGCGCGTTGATTCATCCCCACGCCACCGCCGCGCAGCTCAACCTGTCCTCCTGCTGGCTCGTCTGGGGCACCTACGCGGACGACTACTTCCCGGCCTTCTACGGGCACAGCAAGGACATGGCTGGCGCCAAGGTGTTCAACGCCCGGCTGGCGCTGTTCATGCCGGAGGACGCCGGCGCGGGAATTCCGCCCCCCACCAACCCGGTGGAGCGCGGGCTGGCGGACCTGTGGGCCCGCACCACCGAAGGCGTGACGCCCGCCTCACGGAGCCTGTTCCGCAAGGCCATCCTGGACATGACGGAGAGCTGGCTGTGGGAGCTGGCCAATCAAATCCAGAACCGCATCCCGGACCCCATCGACTACGTGGAGATGCGGCGCCAGACGTTCGGCTCGGACCTCACCATGAGCCTGTCCCGCCTGGCCCATGGCGACGCGCTGCCGCCTGAAGTCTTCCACAGCCGTCCCATCCGCAGCCTGGAGAACTCCGCGGCGGATTACGCCTGCCTCATCAACGACGTCTTCTCCTACCAGAAGGAGATTGAGTTCGAAGGTGAGCTCAACAACGGCGTGTTGGTCGTCCAGCGCTTCCTTGACCTGGACCCGGCGCGGGCCGTCTCCGTCGTCAACGACTTGATGACCGCGCGGATGCAGCAGTTCGAATACATCATCGCCAACGAGCTGGAGCCGCTGGCGCGCACCTTCAACCTGGACGGCAAGGCCCAGGACAAGCTGAAGCAGTACGTCCAGAAGCTGCAGTGGTGGATGAGCGGTGTGCTCATCTGGCACCAGACGGTGGACCGCTACAAGGAGTTCGAGCTGCGCGCGTCCCGCAAGCTGGCGCCGCAGCTCTCGTCGGGCCCCACCGGCCTGGGAACCTCCGCCGCACGCATCACATCCCTGTTCGCCAACCTGCGCTCCGGCGCCTGATCTTCCATTCCACTCGAAAGGCCTATCATGTCGAACATCATCAAGCCGGGCGGTGACGCCGAGAAGTCCCAGTTGAGCTTGGGCACGGCCGCCGCGCGCCAGCTGGCCACGACGACCAAGTCCGTCCCGCAGATGCAGGGCATCTCCTCCCGGTGGCTGCTCAAGCTGCTGCCCTGGGTGCAGGTGTCCGGTGGCGTGTACCGCGTCAACCGCCGGCTGAGCTACGCGGTGGGAGATGGCCGCGTGACGTTCACCACCACCGGCGCCAAGGTGCAGGTCATCCCGCAGGAGCTGTGCGAGCTGCCCCTGCTGCGCAGCTACGACGACGTCGAGGTGCTGACGGCGCTGGCCAACCGCTTCGAGCAGAAGACGTACAAGGCCGGCGAGGTCATCACCGAGGTGGGCAAGGAAGCGGACTGCATCGTCCTCATCGCCCACGGCAAGGTGAACATGATTGGCGCCGGCAAGTACGGTGACGCCACCGTGCTCGGCGTGCTGGCGGACGGCGACCACTATAGCTACGAGGCGCTGCTGGAGTCGCAGGACTACTGGAAGTTCACGGCCAAGGCCGTCACGGCGACCACCGTGCTGGTGCTTCAGCAGTCCGACTTCGAGGCCGTGGTGGCCCAGTCGCCCTCGCTGAACAAGCACGTCGAGCGGTTCAAGGCGCGCTCGAAGAAGAAGCAGGACACCACGGGCCAGGCGAAATCGAGCTGGCCGCGGGCCACACCGGCGAGCCGGTGCTGCCGGGCACCTACGTGGACTACGAGACGTCGCCCCGCGAGTACGAGCTGAGCGTGGCGCAGACGGTGCTCCAGATTCACACCCGCGTGGCGGACCTCTTCAACGAGCCCATGAACCAGACGGAGCAGCAGCTCCGGCTGACGGTGGAGGCGCTGAAGGAGCGCAAGGAGCACGAGCTCATCAACAACCGCGAGTTCGGCCTGCTGCACAACGCCGGCCTCAAGCAGCGCATCCACACCCGGCACGGCCCGCCCACGCCCGACGACATGGACGAGCTGCTGGCCACCGTGTGGAAGGAGCCATCCTTCTTCCTGGCCCACCCGCGCGCCATCGCCGCCTTCGGCCAGGAGTGCAGCCGCAAGGGCATCTACCCCACCAGCGTGGACTTCAACGGCAACATGGTGCCCGCCTGGCGCGGCATCCCCATCTTCCCGTGCAGCAAGATTCCCGTCAGCGACTCGCGCACCACGTCCATCATGCTGATGCGCGCGGGTGAGAAGAACCAGGGTGTCATCGGCCTGCACCCGGGCACCATCCCCGACGAAATCGAGCCCGGCCTCAACGTCCGGTTCATGGGCATCAACGAGAAGGCCATCATCAACTACCTGGTCACCAGCTACTTCTCCACGGCCGTCCTCGTGCCCGACGCGCTGGGCATCCTGGAGAGCGTCGAAATCGGCCGCGGCGACTAGCCCTCCTTCCGCTCGGATGACGTGAGGGAATCCACATGGCGAATTTCGTGAAGACGGGTGGCGACGACACCCCGCGCCTGAGCCTGGGCACGGCCGCGGCGCGTCAGCTGGCGACGACGACGAAGACCGTCCCGCAGATGCAGGGCATCACCCCGCGGTGGCTGCTGCGCATGCTGCCCTGGGTGGAGGTGACGGGCGGCACGTACCGGGTCAACCGTCGGCTGAGCTACGCGGTGGCGGATGACCGCCTCGTGTTCAGCAACATCGGCGCGAAGGTGCAGGTCATCCCGCAGGAGCTGCTCAAGCTGCCGCTGCTGCGGGGCCTGAGCGGCGACGACGAGGTGATTGCGGCCCTGGCCAGCCGGTTCACCCAGGCAGAGTACAAGGCGGGCGACGTCATCGTCGAGGCGGGCACCCCCGCCGAGCACGTGTTCCTGCTGGCCCACGGCAAGGCGCGCAAGCTCCGCGAAGGCCCATATGGCGCGCCCGTCACCCTGGATGTGCTGGCGGACGGCGACCACTTCGGCGACCAGGCGGTGGCGGAGTCGGATGACGTCTGGACCTACACCGTCAAGGCCACCACGCCGTGCACGGTGCTGTCCCTGCAGCAGCAGGTGTTCGAGGACCTGATTGCCCGGTCCGCCACGCTGCGCGCCCAGGTGGAGCGGTACCGGGAGCGCATGAAGAAGCCCCAGGACAAGCTGGGGCAGGCCGCCATCCCCCTGGCCGCCGGCCACTCCGGTGAGCCGGACATCCAGGGCGGCTACGTGGACTACGAGCTC
Source organism: Myxococcus sp. NMCA1 (assembly GCF_026810205.1). Taxonomy (NCBI): domain Bacteria; kingdom Pseudomonadati; phylum Myxococcota; class Myxococcia; order Myxococcales; family Myxococcaceae; genus Myxococcus; species Myxococcus sp. NMCA1. The sequence continues at coordinate 8,018,487 of NZ_CP113950.1, forward strand.
ACGCCCCGCGAGTACGAGCTGAGCGTGGCCCAGACGGTGCTCCGGGTCCACACGCGCGTCTCCGACGTGTTCAGCGACCCCATGGACCAGACGGAGCAGCAGCTGCGGCTGACCATCGAAGCGCTGCGGGAGCGGCAGGAGCACGAGCTCATCAACAACCGGGACTTCGGCCTGCTCCACAACGCCGACCTCAAGCAGCGCGTCCACACCCGCAACGGGCCACCCACGCCCGATGACCTGGACGAGCTGCTCAGCCGGCGCCGCAAGTCGCGCTTCTTCCTGGCGCACCCGCGCACCATCGCGGCGTTCGGCCGGGAGTGCACCCGCCGGGGCATCTATCCGACGCCCGTCGAGGTCCAGGGCACGCCGTGCATGGCCTGGCGCGGCGTGCCGCTGCTGCCGTGTGACAAGATTCCCATCACCGAGCAGCGCACCAGCTCCATCCTCGTGCTGCGCACCGGCCAGGAGGACCAGGGCGTCATCGGCCTGCGCCGCACCGGCCTGCCGGACGAAGTCGAGCCCGGCCTCTCCGTGCGCCGCATGGACGTGTCGGACAAGGCCATCTCGAACTACCTGGTCAGCACCTACTTCTCCGCCGCGCTGCTCATCCCCGATGCGCTGGGTGTGCTGGAGAACGTGGAGCTCGGCGTCTGATTTTTCAGAAAGTGACACGGCGGGTTCAGGCGCAATGCCTGGACCCGCTGTGCCGCCTGAAACGCTCACATGCCGCATCCGTCAACCGGCGGGCCAGGTTGATTCCCTTTGTGTGACGGAGCATCGTCCGCGGCCATGAGTTCGAGCGAACAAGCCCAGACAGTCATGGCCCTGGCCGACATCTTCGTTCCGCTGGCCGTGGGCATCATCCAGGGCATCCTGGTGATGAAGTTCGTCAGGCCGCTGCTCATGGAACGGCTGGGCGGGCTCGCCGGCATGGTCCGCTCCCGGGCCAACACCTTCTTGGGCATCGTCCAGATGTTCCTGTTCCTGGGCGTGGTGGCGGCCTGCAACGCCGCCTACGCGCCGCAGACGCTCGCCTGGCTCCAGGAACGCGACATCCTCCCTTTCGAGCCCACGCTGCTCGTGCTGCGCATCTCCGCCATCATCGCCTCCTACCTGAGCGGAACCAACCTGGTCCATCTGGTCTCGGCCCTGTCGGACGACACGGAGTCGAACACGCTGGAGCCGCTGCCGCTCAACGACCGACGCCAGCGGTAACGCGCTCGATGAGCGCGAGCATCGCCGCGCGGTAGGCGTTCGCATCGCCGCCGGTGCTGATGGCCAGGGCCGCGCGGTCGAAGGCGGCGGACAACAGGCTGGCGAGCGCGGGCACCAGCGGCCCGTCCCCCAGCAAGGCGGCGAGCCCTTCTCGCAGCGAGCCCGCGGCGGAGGCCTCGTCGAGTGCCATCATCTCCGCATGGCCGAACACCGCCGGCCCATCCACGAGGAGCAGGCGCGTGCGGCCCGGGACGGCCATCGCGTCGAGGTAGGCCAGGCTTCCCGCGATGAGCGCCTCACGCGCGTCCAGGGCCGGCGGCGTCGCCTGGTCGATGGCACGGCGCAGCTCGGCGAATTCCCGTTCGAGCACCGCCCGCAGCAGCGCCTGCTTGTCCTCGAAGTGGTGGTAGAGCGCCCCGCGCGTCACGGCGGCGGCGGCCACCACCTCTGGTGTCGACGTCTGCGCGTACCCCTTCTCCACGAACAGCGCCCGGCTCGCGCTCACGAGCGCCTGCCGCGTCGTCGCGCTGCGCTCATCGTTGCTTCTTCGTGCCCTCGATTGCATACATGCAGCCTGTATGTTACCTCATCGAAAAACAAGCCCGAAGGAGAGCGGGAGCCCATGAAAATCACCAGTTACTACCCGGTCATCATGACGAACGACGTCGCGGGTACGGCGGCGTTCTACACGGCGCACTTCGGCTTCAGCCCGCGCTTCACCAGCGACTGGTACGTCCACCTCCAATCGGACGATGCCGAGCATGTCGCGCTGGCCATCCTCGACGGCCGGCACGAAACGGTGCCGGCGGTGGCCCGGGGCACGGTGGCGGGGACCATCCTGAACTTCGAAGTGGAAGACCCGGACGCTGTCTACCGGGACGTGCAGGCCGCCGGCCTGCCCATCCACCTCCCGCTGAGGGACGAGGCGTTTGGCCAGCGGCACTTCATCACCGCGGACCCCAACGGGGTGCTCATCGACGTCATCAAGCCCATTCCGCCGAGCGAGGACTTCGCGAAGCAGTACGAGGCCAGCGCGCTTCCCGTCGGCTAACGGGCTCAGTGCGTGACGATCTTGGGTGCAATCCCACGCAGCGGCCCTGGCAGCGCGTCCAACATGCCGCCCAGCGCGGGCAGGGAGTTGCGCCCCTGGTACACGGAGGCCAGACGGGGGCGCCAGTAGGGGTTGAAGAAGTTGGGCTGCTCCGCCCAGTTGCCCGGCCGGTGGTAGTAGGACTGCCCGCGGGAGATGACGTTGAGTCCCTCGACCATGCCGAGGAACTTCTTGCGGTTGTTCATCATCTCCAGGCCCTCGCTCTCCGGAGAGAAGGCGAAGGTCACCTTGCCCTGGTTGTTGAGCAGGGCAGGCGCGTTGCTGCCGGCACCATCCGCGTTCTGACGGTTGATGACCTCGTCAGGCGACTTGTTCATCGCCACCCAGGTGGAGGGCTGGTTGAAGTCGACCTGACGCGTCGCCGCTTCCCGCATGTTGGCGTTGGCCATCGGGTTGCACACCGACCCGAACTGGCCGGGCTCGAAGTGCATGAAGGGCACGAGCCCCGCCCAACGGTGATTGCCATCCTGCACGGGCCGGACGTTCGCCGCGTAGACATTTGTCTCCAGCAAGCACACCAGGCCCCGCACCACGCAAATCTCCGTCTCATGGATGCCGAATCGGCCCTCGCGCCCGGCGGGCCGCACATGGCCTCCCCAGGACCGGCCATAGTCCGAGTAGTTGACCCGCCAATGGAGCCCTCCTCGCCGGCTTCCGCTGTCCACGTCGTTGAGCGCCCAGATGCTCGTCTTCATCATGTGCCTGTAGGGCAGCTGGGCTCGGTTGTTGTCGTTCTTGCGCCGGCGGTTGTCGCCAAAGCACTTCCAGTAGTCGTCGTCCTTGGTGCAGGCCAGGGGATTGTCAATCTTGAGGGGGCCGCGCCCCAGCTCGGCGGGACCGATGTTGATCCAGTACGGGTCATCCGAGCCGATGTTGTCGCCTTGCGCCATCATGCCCCACGGCTGCAAGTTGTCGTTCCAGTCCCGGATGAAGTTCCGCCCATCGTTGCCAGGCCCTCGGCCCTCCCGGAGCTTCCCCGCGTTGGGATAGCTCGAGGAGAGCATGCGGGTCTGGCCCATCTTTCCGAACTGCATGACCCCATCGACGTCGATCCCCTCGTTGAGGAAGTCCTTCAGGAAGCCGAGCATGTTCGGTATCGGCAGGAGCCCGCCCAGGCCGCGATTGCCGACGAAGCCTTCCGGGCACTCCAGGACGCCTCCGGACGAAGCGGTATCGCAGGGATACCGAGTGGCATTGGTGATGCCTCCCATGGCGCGCTTGGCGCGAGCGACAGGGTCATTCGCGGCTCGCTTGGTCACGTCCAGGGCGCCGAAGGGGTTCTTCAATGACAGCGGCCCTCCGCCCGCGTGGGTGTTGTGCGCCTGGCCGAACAGGCATTGGCTGTAGGCTCCCGTGGCCAGCTGGCTCATCATGGAATTGATGTTGCTGTCATTCGCCTCGACGACGGACTGACTGGACTGCACCACGTGAGTGGATGCCGAGACCATCACCGCTTGGGATGCGAAGAACATCACGCCATTCAAGGCCCGATGCGCGGGGATGACGAGCTGTCCGATGATGGCATCCGGATTGAGGGTCCGGATGGTCGTCTGGACCAGCCGCAAGAAGGTATCCCGGTAGAGCGTCATGATGCGGCTGACCACCCGCAGGAGGGGCCCGACGATGGGGACGAGTTGCAAGACCGGACAGATGAGCATCCAGTAGCCGGAAGGTGACCCCGCGCAGGGATTCAGCGTCTTCATGAGCCCATAGAGGTCCGTCAGGAACGCCTCGATGGAGTAGACGAGCGACAGCAACGACTGCCACATCATCGCCGACACGTAGTGCGACACCTGTGTACGATTGGCGTATGCGTAGAAATTGAAGGCCCGGGCCTCCATGGCCGCCATGGAGTACGCCGCCGCATCCGCTGTGTTCTGGAGGCGAATGCGCTCATGCACCGTGTGGCCGATGTTGACGGTGGCCAGCACGGCCAGGGACATGATCAGCACCATCAGCGCCATGAGCACCAGCGCCTGGCCCTCCTGGCGGCGGAAACTCTGGCGAAGGCTCCGGGTCAGCATGGGGCAGGTCTCCTCGCGCGGGGGCACAATCCCAGAGGAGCTTTGGCATGGTGGACGCGGCTGGCGCAAAAAGCCTTGCGCCCCCTCCAGCGGCCCCCCAGGAAATCTGGACCCTATGACAATGAATTGCACCACGCAAGGCGCGCTCCCGCCACTCATTCCCATTCGTGGGTGAATGAAAATGGCGCACCGCGCAACTCCTTGCGGCACCGCCCCTGCCCGAAAGCCAGGCTTCCGCGCGCCAGTGCGACGTCGTCCCGCTCCGGCCCCAAGACACGTCGTTCTTCGCGTCAGTGGCGGAGGAGGCTTCACCGAAGCGAGGCCGAGCCATCCGCGGCCGGCGGGAGCGACGAGCGAGGGCTCTCCACGGAGGGGCCCGACGTCGTCGTCCAGCCCCCCCCAAGGGCCCCGCCGTTCCCGCGCCCGCGCCGGCCTGCTCGTTCCCCCCAGCATGTTCTCGGAGGCAGAGGGGCGGGGTTCGCCTTGACGAATCGCACGACCTGACGGGTACGCACCAACGTGGGAGGCGCCAGACCCACCCGGTGCGCGAGCGACCACGCCCCACGGCCAGTGACATCCGCTTCGACCCAGCGCTCACCGCCCGCATCGACGCTTGCCTGGACACCGCGTGCAGCGGACGGCGCCGTGCCACCTGATGCCCCCGCCAGGGCCCGGCGCCGTCCGGAGAATGCGCTCCGCCATGCCTCAGGCACGACAGGCGCGGAAAGGCTGTGTTTCACGCAACCTCATCCAATGGCTTCTCACGAGCTGAGAACGCCGATTGTTTCTCGAATTCGCCGCACCTGAGCAGCCCCGAAACATCACACGGGGTATGAGACACTGGCGAAATGCGCCACTCTGGCTTCACCCTGAGCGCATTCGCGAATCCCATCGAAAAGACACACGCAATTGTTTATAGATGCGTGTACTTTTCGATACGGCTCTGGAGGCTTCACTGAAGCGCTCGCACACCCGGGAATTCCCCACGCACGTCCTGTACTGGCTCGCCGCTGGCTTCGCCCTGATTTACGTGGTGGCCGCGGCATTTCTCTCGTTCGGCAAGATTTACCTGCTCCCGCAGGACTTCATCAAAGGGCTCTTCCGCTACCAAGCCGCGCCCATCATCCTGCTGGCGGGCATCCCCTGCGGCCTCTACTTCATCTTCTGGCGGGCCAGCGACTTGTTCGCATGGCTGGCCGCGCCGCCCAAGCTGGTGGTGGATGAGGAGTACCTGCGCGCGGGCGACACGCGCATCGCGTGGCGGAACGTGAGCGCCATCATCACGGTGCAGAACCACGACCGGCTCGTCCTGCGCCACCGCGGGGGCACCTACCGGCTGAGGCTGAACCTGTGGAGCGACGCGGACGAGCTGTACGCCCACGTAACGGACCATGTCGTCGATGCGCTGATCGAAGGCGTGCACCGGCAGGTCAACGCCGGCAAGGCGGTGCAGTTCGGGCCCCTCACGCTCAGTGGCGCCGGGCTGACACACAAGAAGCGGCTGATGCGCTGGGACGACATCGAGAGCATCCGCTTCCAGGACGAGTTCGAGGAGGGTGTCTCCACCCGCGAACTGGTCATCGCCGCCCAGGGCAAGCCGCTCAAGATTGACGAGGCCCGCATCGTCAACGCGCCCGTCCTCCTGGCCTACCTGTCGCAACGGCTGGCCAACTGATTCCCCTCTCCCCTCACAGGTCGCACGTCATGGAAATCTACAGTTCCTCACAGAACAAGCAGAAGACACAGAAGCCGCGCGAGGTCTACTACTCGCGCACGAAGCTCATCATCGGCGCGGTCATCTGGACGGTGGCCTCGGGCCTCTGTGGCATCCTCACCTTCCGGCTGGCGGACAGCCCGGGCGTGATGGCCCTCTGCGGGGCGGTCAACCTCTGCATGCTCTGGATGCTCTACGGCTGCATCAGGCCGCTGGGCAACCTGGACAAGCCCGCGCTGATTATCGGCCGGGATGGCATCCGCTTCGAGGACGGCCTGCTGATTGAATGGGCCGACATGACCGAGAATACCTATTACAGCCAGTCCTACATGGGTATCCCCACGCTCAAGCTGATTCAAATCAAGACCACGCTGGAGAAGCCCAAGCTGAAGAAGATGCGGGTGGCGGCGCTCGACATCGACAGCGACGAGTACCTGGAGCTCTGCGACACCTACAGCAAGCGCTCGGCGCTGGCCCCCGCCCGGGCGTAGTAGGAAACCTGGCACCCCTGGGTAGATACCGGGGGCGTCCGGTCAGCGGTAGCAGGGTGACACCGCCGCGGAGACACGCGCGAGCAGGTCCTCGGTCTCCAGCCGTGCGTCACCCCTCAACTGCCTCAGTCCGTGAAGCGCTCGATGAGCAACTCCAGACGCTGACGCAGCACCCGCGTCGTGGGCAGGTCGGACTGGAGCCCGTCGACGGCCAGCATGAACACCTCGGCGAGCGGCCGCGACTCCAGGACGGCCTGCGTGTACTTGAGCCAGCGCCGACGGTGTCTCGCCTCGACCTCCGGCAACAGCCGCTCGCAGGCGGCGTAGAACTCGGACGCCATGGGCGCCCCGACCATCAACTCCCACGGCTCCAGGAGGATGATTTCGTACACCTGGAGCAGCTTGTCGCGCGCGGCGCCCGGACGCGCCAGCACCTGCTCCACGCGGGGGTAGCGCGCCTCGAACAGGGATTCGAAGACGGCCGAGAAGATGTCCTCCTTGTTCTTGAACTTCAGATACAGGAGCGGCCGAGACAGGTTCGCCCGCTTCGCGATGTCGTCCAGGGACGTCTTCGCGTAGCCGAAGCGTAGGAAGCACTCCAGGGCGGCGTCGAGAATCGCCGCCCGGCGCAACGCATCACGCTCCTCGCTCCTGGTGCCCGTCATGCGGAACAAATTGACAAGAATATCCTATTTCGTCAATTCATCACCGCACAACGACGAGCGCGGGTGGACGGCATGACGTGGCGCAGAAGGCTGGCGTATGCGGCAATGGGGATGGCGGCGCTGCTGGCCCTGCTGCTGACGGTGGTCGCCATCGAGGCCTGGCCGGCGCTGGGCCAGGCCGCGGACGGCGCGCGGCGGGCACGCATGGAGCGCTCGCCCCAGTGGCAGGGCGGCCACTTCGACAACCCGCAGCCCCTGCGCACCGATACCTGGGGCTCCATCGCGAGCATGTTCAGCGCCAGTCCCGACGTGAGCCCCGCCCAGGGGGCGCTGCCCTCGGTGGCGCTGGACGGAAGCGCTTTCGGCGCGCCGCCCGCCACCGGCCTGCGCGTCACGTGGTTCGGACACTCGACGTCGCTCGTGGAGTTGGACGGGCAGCGGATTCTCATCGACCCGGTGTGGAGCGAGCGCGCGTCCCCTTTGAGCTGGATAGGACCGCGCCGCTGGTACGCCCCGCCCCTGGCGCTGACGGAGCTGCCCGCTGTCGACGCGGTCGCCATCTCCCATGACCACTACGACCACCTGGACCATCGAACGCTGCTGGCGATGAAGGACTGGGACACGTCCTTCATCGTGCCGCTCGGCGTCGGTGCACACCTGGTGGGCTGGGGCATCCCCGAGTCGCGCATCATCGAGCTCGACTGGTGGGAGCGTGCACGCGTGGGAGCGATGGAGGTCGTCTGCACCCCCGCCCGCCATGCCTCGGGCCGGACGGGCATCGACAAGGACGCGACGCTGTGGTCGGGCTTCGCGTTCCTGGGCCCCACGCACCGCGTGTACTACTCGGGCGACACGGGCCTGTTCCCCGCCATGAAGGACATTGGCGAGCGGCTGGGGCCCTTCGACCTGACGATGATTGAGGTGGGCCAGTACCACAGCGCGTGGCCTGACTGGCACATCGGCCCCGAGCAGGCCGTCACCGCGCACCAGTGGGTCCGGGGGCGCGTGCTGCTGCCGGTGCACTGGGGCTTGTTCACCCTCGCGCTCCACGGGTGGACGGAGCCCATCGAGCGCGTGCTCGCGGCGGGCGAGGCCGCGGGCGTGAGCGTCATCGTCCCGAAGCCGGGTGAGCGCGTCGAACCCGGTGCGCCGTCCTCCCCCGAGCGCTGGTGGCCCTCGCTGCCGTGGAACACGGCGGTGCAGGACCCCATCGTCTCCACCCAGTTGGACTGACGTCCCTGCCCGTCTGACTTCAGGAGTCCCCCACATGCGAGTCATCCTCTTTGGCGCCACGGGCATGGTCGGCCAGGGCGTCCTGCGCGAATGCCTGTTCGCTCCGGACGTGGAGCGCGTCCTCACCGTGGGCCGCGGTGCCACGGGGCAACGCCACGAGAAGCTCACCGAACTGGTCCACACGGACCTCCAGGACTTCTCCGCCGTGGCGGAGCAACTCACGGGCTACGACGTGTGCATCTTCAGCCTGGGCGTGTCGTCGGCGGGCATGACGGAGCAGGCGTACCGGCGCGTCACGTTCGACCTCACGCTGGCTGCGGCCCAGGCGCTGGGCCAGTACAACCCTGGCATGCGCTTCCTCTACGTCTCGGGCGCGGGAACCGACAGCTCGGAACGCGGGCGCACCATGTGGGCGCGCGTGAAGGGAGAGACTGAGAACACGCTGCTCCGGCAGTCCACCCTGTCCGCGTACATGTTCCGGCCCGGCTATATCCAGCCAATGCACGGCATCCGGTCGAAGACGCGGCTGTACCAGGCGCTCTATACGGTGATGGCGCCGCTCTATCCCGTCTGGAAGGCACTGTTCCCCACCTTCGTGACGACGACGGAGCAGTTGGGCCGCGCGATGCTCGCCGTCGCCAGGCAGGGCGCTTCGAAGCGCGTGCTCGAAAATCGGGACATCAACGACCTCGCGGCGGCAGCGAGCTGAACCGGACTCCAGGTTGCCCCCAGGACTTCGAGGGCGACCGGGCGTTCACTCCCTGGCAGGCCGAGCCGCTCGCCTGCCGCCCGAGTTGGCGCCTGCCCGTCCGCCCGGCCCAGGTGCCCCTCCCTGCGCCAGGAAGCACCTTGAGCGCGGGAGGCAGAGAGCGGATGAACAGACGACTCGCTTCGTTTTTCCGAAGAGACCCGGCCGAAGTCCAGGGCGCGTATTTCCTGCTGAAGGGCCTGTTGCCCTGGTTCCAGCCGAAGCGGGTCACCCGGTTCACCGGGCCCATCCGCGAAGGCTGGCTGATGAAGACGGTGGGCGGACTCGCCGGCACGGTGGGCGCGACGCTCCTGTCCGCGCACCGCCATGGCCGCGTCACGCCGGAGCTCAGGAAGCTGGGCATCTGGAGCGCGCTCACACTCCTGATGGTCGACGTCTCCACGTACGCCACGAACCGGAAGCGGCGCTCCGTCGTCTTCCTGGCCGATGCGGCCGTTCAGTCCGCGCTGCTCGCGGCGCAGTGGCGCGCGTGCAGCCGCAGGCCGGTGGTCATCGACGCACGCGCCTCCAGCCTTCGCGACCCGTCGCGGTACGGCGCGGGCGAGCATGGACGGTGGAACATCCTCCCTGGCGAGTCACGCGACGCGGCGGGCAATCGCGACATCGTCGCCGAAGGCTCCATGTCTTCGTTTCCCGCCAGCGACCCGCCTTCCTACATGGGTTGACCGCTCACCACTGTGTCTCCCAGAGCGGTCGGTGTAAACCGGGGAGCGTGAACGAAAGCTGGGAGCGGCGATTCCGCCGAGAGGTAAAAGAGATGGACGCCGCCCTGCGTGGCGTCCTGTCCCGGACACAGTCCGACGAAGAACTCCGTGCCGCCCTCGAGGAACTGGCGCGCCGCCCCGCCTTCCGGTCCTTCACCTGGCTGTGGGGGCCCGCCCTCCACGCCAGGGACCGCGTCCGCTTCCGCCCCCTCATGCTGTCCTGCTTCTCGCCCAGCAGCATCACCGCCGACGGGCAGTGGCAGAACCCCTGGCTCGGGGAGAATGCCTCCGCGCTGGAGGTCTGGCTCTTCGACGCGGACCGCACCGACGACGTGGAGATGTTCCGCCGCCTCCTGGCCTGGAAGCTCGCGGGTCTGCGCCTCCCCCGGCAGACGGAGTTCTGGCAGACAGAGGTGGTGCGGCGTGTCCAGAAAGCGCCCACGCGCGCGGCGCGGCACACCGAACTCGCCAAGATGGACATCGGCTGGGGCCGGCTGGACGAGCCCACCGCCCTGGCCCTGGACGCACTGGACGCGGAGGCCGCCCGGCCCTTCATCCTGGAGCACCTGCCGTTGAGATGGCCCCGCGAGCGCCAGCCCATGTGGAACACGCTGCGCGAGCGGGCCCAGGCGCGGGGTGACGCGGCCCTGGCCTCCGCGCTCTACCGGCGATGCGTGGATGAGCCCACATGGTGCCGTGATGCCCTGGCGCTCGCACGCACCGTCCAGCCCCCCGCCGAGCTGGTCGCCGCGCTGAAGGCACACCACCCGGAGACGCCCATGCCCGGCGCGGCGCAGCTCTTCGTGGAGCTGGCGGAGGCGCGCGGGCGGGACGTAGTGCCCTACCTCCTCGGCCATCTGCGGGCGGTGGCTCCTCGCTGGGGCGCGCTGGGACGAAAGGACGCGAAGGGCTTCCCGGAGCTGCTGGCGCTCGCGCGGGCGCGGGACTGGGACGATGTATGGGGCGCGCTCCTGCGCACCTCGGCCATGGCGGAGACGTATGACGCGGAGGTGCTGCGGCTGGTGCGGGACGACGCATCCCTCCCGGCCCGGACTCGACGCCGGCTGCTCCAACTGGCGGGCGCGGGCGGCGAATGGAATCTCCCCGGCCTGGGCCTGGCCCGGGTGCAGCGGCTGACGGACGCCACCGCCACCGCACTGTACGCGCGCTTCCCGGAGTTGGTACGTGGCCCCTTCCGCATGCACGTCGCTTCGAGCTGGCGCGCCGCGTACCCCAAGCTGGTGATGCGCGCGCTGGAAGCGAACGACGAGGACCTGCTGGACTTCCTCGCCAGTCGCGCCGCCATGCACGTCCCGACGACGGGGAGCGCGAAGGAGTGGGAGAAGGTGCTCGACGCGATGGCCGCGCACTACGAGGCCCTGCCGAAGGAGGGCGGCGTCTTCGCCCGCCGCGCCGCCAACGCGCTGGGCGCCCTGCCCGCCTATTCCATCTGGACCTTCGACACGCTGCTGGAGAAGAACCGGCTGGCGCGGCTGTTCTTCCTCCGCTCGGATGACTTCTACCTGGCCGAGCCCCGCGCCGTGCGCGACCTGCTGGAGGCGCCGCAGATTCACGTCCAGGCGCTGGCCTTCCGGCTGCTCGGCCGCGACTCCGCGAAGGCCCGTGAGGTGGCCGCACAGAACGTGGACCTGCTCCAGGCCACCCTGCTGAGGCCCCTGCACCGGCGCACGCGTCACGCCGCCTTCGACGCGCTGGCCAACGCCGCCGCCCACAGCGTGGAGGCCGCCCGCGTGCTGGTGCCGCGCGTGCGTGACGCCTTCGCGCTGCCGGACTCGCGCTATCCCAAGGAGTCGCTGATGGCGCTGCTGGCCCGCATGCTGACGCGCTGGCCCGAGCTGCGAGGCTCCGCGGAAGTCCCCCACGTCTTCGGCCTGCCCGCGAAAGGAGACGGCGCGTGACGGCCTCCAGCTTCCTCTACGCCACGCCCTCCGTGTTCGAGTCCACCCGGGAGCGCGCGCAGCTCAGCCTGTCCGCGGACGCGCACCGCCCCGTGCGTTTCCACGCGCGCGTGGCCCGGGACGTCCTGTCCCTTCGGATGGCCCTCCAGGCGCTCGGCGGGCTCATCTGGCAATCGGACGCGTGGAACGAGACGTGGGGCGGCGGGTTGTTGGACCCGCTCATCACCGTGCACCCCGACCGCGTCTTCTTCGAGGCCTTCAGCCAGGACCAGAGCGCCTACGGGCTCGTCATCGTGGACCGCGGCCTCTTCGAGCCCGAGGGTGAGGTGCGCTGTGGCACCACCAACGTGGACTTCACCGCCTGGCTGTGGGCGGCGCTGGCCGAGATGCGCTCCACCCGGGAGACACACCTGCGCATCGGTCCGGAGGGACTCGACGTGCGCACCACCGGCGCGGGCGGTCGCTTCGAGCAGAAGGTGGACGTCCCGGAGCCCTGGGTGCGGGGCCTGCTCCAACTCCAGGGCGGCATGGCGATGCCCGGCACCCGCCTGACCGCGCGGCCGGTGGACCTGCTCTCCGCGGTGCGCTTCCTCAGCCACACCAAGGCCAAGGTGTCACCGCGCGCGCTGCGCTACGAACTCCACCCGGGAAGGGACGCGCGGCTGATGCTGGAGCCTTGGGAGCACCCCGTGCCCTTGAAGGGTGCGGTCCACGGCTACACGACGCCTCGCATCATCCGGGCCTGGGGCCGCCGGCGACTGCGGCTGCTGGAGCCGCTGCTGCCCTACGCGGAGCGGGTGGACATCTACCTGAAGGGCCGCGCGCTGCCGCACTTCTATGTCGCGCACCTGCCCGGCGGCGTGCGCTTCCTGCTGGGCCTGTCCGGGTGGACGGCGAATCATTGGACGAACACCGCGGGCATGGACCTGCTGCTGGAGCCGGCGCGCGACGACGCGCTGGAGGAGCGTGTGCTCGGCGTGCTGCGCGAGCGCTTTCATGCCTCGACCGAGGACGTGGCCACCGCCCTGGGCGTGGACACGGCGCGGGCCGCGGGCGCCCTGGCGGCGCAATGCGCGGCCGGGCGTGCCCTCTTCGACGTGGAGGCGCGGAACTGGCGCCACCGCGAGCTGTTCGCCACACCGGTGGACCTGGGCCACCTGTACCCGCCTGACGCCCGCCGTGAGGAAGCAGAGCGCCTGGAGGCCGCGGGCGAGGTGGAGGTGACCTCCGCGGCGCCGAGAGAGAAGCGCAAGGTCCGCACGCTGAACACGCCGGAGGGGCCCGTCACGCGCGAGGTGGTCCACCGGGACTGGGTGGTCCATGGCCGCGCGGGCCCGCAGTCGGGCGTCGAGCTGGTGATGAACGACGAGGACCGTGTCCTCTTCGGCCGGTGCGGCTGCGAGTACTTCAGCGAGCACCTGCTGAACCAGGGCCCCTGCGCACACCTGCTCGCGCTCAGCCGCCTGGCGCGAGCGCAGCGCCGCGAACTCAGCAGCTCCGAGCCCGCCTCTGCGGACGCGCTCGCGGCCCGGGCGGCGGAGGCGGGCGCGCGGCGGCGGCCCACAGAGGCGCTTGACCCGGGAGACGACGAATGACGATAACAGCAGGTGCTCTCGGGAGAGGCCAGGGCTCGCAGATGAGCCATGAGTACCGCGGTGTTTCGCCGCGGGGGTGTTCTGTCCCCATCTCTTCGCCAGGGTCCCAGCGTACGCAACGCCGGGAGCCCCGGGTCCAACGCCTCGCAGGTCGTCCCCTGGCCTCTTCCGGAGCACCATGAGCTGGTTCGACAACGCCCTCTCCCGGCTCAAGGGGTTGTTCAGCCGTCCCGTGACGCGGAGCACCACCGGGCTGGACGTGCCGCTGGATGCCCACGGCCGCCCACAGGACGTGGTGAGGGAGACGGTCTCCACGTCGGGCCCTCTGAAGCCGGGGCACCTGAGACAGATTCGCCGGGATGCGCGGCTGCTTCCCAAGGGCATCCGCCGCTACACGCCTGGCCGGAAGAAGTGGATGGAGGCCGCCGAGGCCCGGCGGCTGTTCTCCGCCACGCTGCGCACGCGCAACCGGAACCTGCGGGACTTGCTGCCCGACGAGGCACAGCTGGCGCGTTATGGCCTGCCGGTCTGGCGCACGGAGGAGGACGTGGCCGCGGCGCTGGGCGTCTCGGTGGGCGTGCTCCGGCACTACAGCATCCACCGACCGCGTGAGCGGGTGCGGCACTACGTGACCTTCGCGGTGCCCAAGCGCTCCGGAGGCGTCCGGCTGCTGCATGCGCCCAAGCGGCGCCTGAAGGCCCTGCAACGCCGGCTGCTGGCGCTCCTGGTGTCGAAGCTCCCCGTGAGTCCACAGGCCCATGGATTCGTGCCGGGCCGCTCCATCAAGACGGGCGCCGCGCCGCACGTGGGCCGGCGGGTAGTCCTGAAGCTGGACCTGAAGGACTTCTTCCCCTCCGTCACCTTCGCGCGGGTGCGAGGGCTGCTCATCGCCCTGGGCTACGGATATCCCGTGGCGGCCACGCTCGCGGTGCTGATGACGGAGTCCGAGCGCCAGCCCGTGGAGTTGGAGGGCACCCTCTTCCACGTTCCCGTGGGCCCGCGCGTCTGTGTGCAGGGCGCCCCCACGAGCCCTGCACTGTGCAACGCGGTGCTGCTGCGACTGGACCGGCGGCTGGCGGGCCTGGCGCGGCGGTACGGCTACACGTACACGCGCTACGCGGATGACCTCACCTTCTCCGGCGATGACGTCACGGCGCTGGAGCGAGTCCGCGCGCTGGCCGCGCGGTACGTGCAGGAGGAAGGCTTCGAGGTCAACCGCGAGAAGACCCGCGTGCAGCGCCGGGGCGGTGCCCAGCGCGTCACTGGCGTCACCGTGAATACGACGCTGGGCTTGTCACGCGAGGAGCGGCGGCGGCTCCGGGCGATGCTGCACCAGGAGGGGCGGTCGGAGGACGGCGAGGCACACCGCGCGCACCTCGACGGCCTCCTGGCCTACGTGAAGATGCTCAACCCGGAGCAGGCGGAGCGGCTCGCTCGCCGGCGCAAGCCGCGCGGGACGTGAGCGAGGGCTCAGCTCCGGATGGGCCAGGGTCTGTCGCGCGTCCCGGCCTCCCAGTTGTCATGGCGGCCGTCCCAGTACACGACCTTGAGCTCACCGGGGTCGACGTCGTCCAGGCACTGGATGTTGACGGACCGGAACTCTCCACCGAGCTCCTCGACGAACCCGGCGGAGAAGCAATGGATGCCGCAGTGCTTGCAGAACGAGCGGAAGTTCGGGCTCGAGCCCTTCCGGAACTCACCCAGGTGCTCCGCGCCCGCGGTGACGCGGAAGGCGCTCGGCTTCGGGTAGGCCTGCGTGCCACCCACCTTGGTGCAGATGCTGCAATTGCAGCGGCTCACGGGCTCCGACAGGTCCATCTCGGCCTCGAAGCGCACCGCTCCGCAAAGACATCCCCCGGTGTAGTGCTTCAGCTTGCTGTCCTTCGACATGGCGGAATCTCCTCGAACGAGTGAAACGACGCCCATGACTTAGGCAGCCCGCATGACAGGGGTATGTCAGGTATCTACCGGCCCGCCGCGGCGGCAGGGACTCCCCGGCCCGGAGACTGGAGACAGCAGCCCCCCCGGCCTTCGACACATTGCGTCATGTCACTACGGACGCAGAGTCACTGCAAACTGCAACGTAAGGTGGAATCCAGCCTGCCCGCTCGCCGCTGAGGGATGACACTTCCCACCTCGGCGTGGTAACCGGACTCTCCCTCGTTGGTGGTCAAACGGTGTGCGCTCACGCCCGGCCACCAGCCAGGGTGGCCGCTGTGGACCTCGTGGCCGCCCTGACTACCGCAGGAGAAACGAGACATGAGCGTTATGTCAAACGCAGCACTGGCTCTGTCCACGGGTCGCCGGTACCGTGCCTACACCACGCGACACCTGGACGAGCTGACGACTCGGGCCGGGCTCTCAGCGGATGAACGGCTCGCGGTGCAAGCGGTGGCGCACGTGCTGCCCTTCCGGACCAACAGCTACGTCGTGGACGAGCTGATCGACTGGGCCGCCGCGCCCGCCGACCCCATCTACCGGCTCGTCTTTCCGCAGGCGGACATGCTGCCCACGGACGATGTGGCTCGCATGGCGGACCTGCTGAGCTCCGGTGCATCAACCCTGGAGCTGAACGCGGCCGCCAACCAGATTCGCGCGCGGCTCAATCCGCACCCCGCCGGGCAGATGCAGCTCAACGTTCCCAAGCTGGCCAACGAAGAGCCCGTCCCGGGCCTCCAGCACAAGTACAAGGAGACGGTGCTCATCTTCCCCAAGCAGGGCCAGACGTGCCACGCCTACTGCACGTATTGCTTCCGCTGGGCGCAGTTCGTCGGGGACGCGGACCTGAAGTTCGCCTCGCGGGAAATCGAGCCGCTGGTGAACTACATCCGCGCGCACCCCGAGGTCACCAACGTGCTGTTCACCGGTGGCGACCCGATGATCATGACCGAGGCCGTGCTGGCCAAGTATATCGAGCCACTGCTGGACATCGAGCACCTGGAGGCCATCCGCATCGGCACCAAGGCGCTGGCCTACTGGCCGCAGCGCTTCGTCACGGATTCGGACGCGGACGACATCCTGCGCCTGTTCGAGAAGGTGGTCGCCTCCGGCAAGAGCCTGGCCTTCATGGCGCATTTCTCTCATCCCAACGAGATGGTCCCCGAGATTGTCCAGGAGGCGGTGCGCCGCATCCGGGGCACCGGCGCGGTCATCCGCACCCAGGCGCCGCTCATCCGCACCATCAACGACACCCCGGACACCTGGGAGAGCATGTGGCGCACGCACCTGCGCCACGGCATGGTGCCGTATTACATGTTCATCGAGCGGGACACGGGGCCGCAGGACTACTTCGCGGTGCCGCTCGCCGAGGCCTACGACATCTTCCGCAACGCCTACCAGAGCGTGTCCGGACTGGCGCGCACGGTGCGCGGCCCGTCGATGTCCTCCACGCCGGGCAAGGTGTGCGTGGACGGTGTGACGGAGATTGCCGGCGAGAAGGTCTTCGTCCTCCACTTCATCCAGGCGCGCGACCCGGAGCTCGTCGGCCGGCCCTTCTTCGCGAAGTACGACGAGAAGGCATCCTGGCTGTTCGACCTCAAGCCCGCGCTGGGCGCCACCCACTTCCCGTGGGAGGAGCCGTCCGCGCAGTCGTAGCCGCCACGCGGCGGGAGGGTTTGTGACTTCCAGCGTCACACGCCCGCGACGCCTCCCAGGCCAGACGAGCACCCACCCGGCACCTTCCTCCTGGGGCGCACGGTGCATACCGTGGCGTCATGCTCGGCGACCGTTCCTGGGAGGCGTGGATTTCGGAGTACTCGAAAAGCCACACCCATGCTGTCAACCGTCTGTGTCATACGGTGGGCATTCCGATGATTGCGGCCTCGGTCCCTCTGGCCGCCGCATCCCCGTTCGTCCCTCGCCTCTGGAAAGTGCCCGCCGCCCTCTTCGTCGTCGGGTGGAGCTTCCAGTTCGTGGGCCATGCCTTCGAGCGCAAGCCCCCTGAGTTCCTCAAGGACTGGCGCTTCCTCTTCGTGGGCCTGCGGTGGTGGGCCGCGAAAGTGGCGGGCAAGGCTTGACGCCCGCCTGAATCGCTCAGGCCCTGGGAGGCGCCGCTGGCGTGCGCACGTGTTCGGGCCGTATGCCCATGCCCACCAGGCGCGCCGGAATGCGCCGCAGGAAGGGGACGTGCTGGACCAGCCACAGCGGCAAGGGAAGCGCGGTGGACGCCGCCGGGCTTCGCAGCGCGGGCCCGAGCACGCGATTCTGGATGAGGACCTGGGCCCGCTGGGTGAAACGCGTGGGCCACTCCCGGCGCTCCTGGACGCGCCGCAGGTCCATGGGCGTCACATGCCGGGCGAGCAGTGGCCCCGCGAGGATGTTGGCGGCGGCTACCGCGTCCTGCACCGCCAGGTTGATGCCTACCCCACCCACGGGTGACATGGCATGCGCCGCGTCGCCAATGCAGAGCAGGCCCGCCTGGTACCAGGTGCGCAGCCGATCCACCCGCACGGTGAGCAGCTTCACGTCGTCCCACGTCGCCAGCTCGTGGGTCCGGTCCGCCAGAAAGGGCGCCAGCCGGGCGAAGTCCTCGCGGAAGGACGCCAGCCCGGCCTCGCGCAAGGCGTCGAAGCTGCCCTTCGAGATGACACGCCCGCACTGCCACGAGTCGCCCCGGTTGATGAGGACGAAAATCTGTCCCTGCTCGAAGCGGCCCATGGGGTCCTCGGGGTCTTCGGGCTTGCGCGAGACACGGAACCAGAGGACGTCCATGGGCGCGCCCAGGACCTCCACCTCCAGCCCGGCGCGCTGACGCACGACGGAGGTCCGGCCATCCGCCGCCACCACCAGCGACGCACGAACCTCCAATGAGCCCTCCGGCGTCCGGGCCTGGACGCCGACGACACACCCCTTCTCACGCAACACATCCGTCACTTCCGCGCACCGGCGCAGGTGGAAGCCCGGGTACTCGGCGGCCTTCCGCGCGAGGAAGTCGAGCAGGTCCCACTGCGGCATGAACGCGATGTAACGCGCGCGCGTGGGCAGGTGAGAGAAGTCTCCGACGACCACGTCATGGGCGCCGCGCTGGAAGCGCAACACCGGCGCCTTTTGATGCGGCAGGGCCAGGAGTTCCTCCAGCCACCCCAGCTCGTGCATCAGCTCCAGGGTGGAGGGGTGGATGGTGTCGCCGCGGAAGTCACGCAGGAAGTCCGCGTGCTTCTCCAGCACCGTCACCTCCACCCCCGCCCGTGCCAGCAACAAGCCCAGCATCATCCCCGCCGGGCCTCCTCCCACGACACAACACTGCGTGATGCGCGCCTCGTCGGCCATGTCAGTCCCCCGCCATCTCAGCCCCAGTCAGCAAAATTCTACGAGCGCCCCCACCCGGAACGACCAGACCTTCCAGGACCGAACGTATCTCCCTGACAGCAGGGCGATTCAAGGGGGGCGCTGCTCGGCGCACAAGAAACGATGTCATTTCAAACCCGTCATGACACACCGCCAGGCCGTCTGCCGAGTCCGACAGAAAGTGTCGGAAACAATGGCTAACAAATATTTCTGAATTTAAATGAAATTCACGGACGCCGGCCGCTGGCTCGAAACCCGGTGCGTGTCCGCGTGAGTGGGGCGGCCCTGGCCTGAGGTGAGGCCTGGGGTGCCCGGCTCGTGTTCGTCGTCTCATCCCAAAGGACGCATCCACATGTCTCGTTTTCGCGCTGTCTCAGTGCGCGCCCTCCAGGGCGCGTTGGTGTCATCCGTTTGCCTTGCTTCAAGCGCCCTCGCCCAGGACCTCCGCGGGACCCCGGCCCCGGTCTTCCTGAGCGGAGAGGACGCGCATTGGGGTTATTCACAGACGGTCAGCCCGCAGCACTGGGGCGAACTCCCGGGCAATGCGTTGTGCGCGGCGGGACTGGACCAGTCCCCCATCGCGCTGGTGACGGCGGAGACGGACCGGCAGCATCACCTGGACGTCCCCAGCTTCCATTACGGCGCCAGCCGCGTGCGCATGACGAACAACGGCCACACCGTGCAGTTCACCTATGACGCCGGCAGCACCCTCCAGGTGGGTGGCAACACGTATCACCTGGCGCAGTTCCATTTCCATACGCCCAGCGAGCACACGAAGGACGGCGTGGAGTACCCGCTCGAGGTGCACCTGGTGCACACCGACGCCCATGGCACGCCGGCCCTGGTCGTGGGCGTGCTCATCAAGGAGGGCCTCGTGCACCCGGGGCTGCTCACCTCCTTCCGGAACCTGCCCAAGCACGCCGGTGAGCACAGCCAGCCCCTGGCCGCGGTCATCAACGCCAGCTCGCTGCTCCCGTTCAACAAGGCGTTCTACAAGTACGTCGGCTCACTCACCACGCCCCCGTGCACCGAAGGGCTCCAGTGGTATGTGATGAAGAACCCCATCGAGATGTCGGACTCGCAGATTGCCGCGTTCCAGCGTCTGCCCTACCTCAACCCGAACAACCGCCCGCTGCAGCCGCTGAACGGCCGCGTCGTGAGCGCGCAACGCAGGCACTGAGTTCTCGATGGACACGTCCCAGGCCGGCTCGTTCCGGCCTGGGCGGTATCGCGCCCTACTCCCGCCCCCGAGGCGCCGCACCCGCGGCGCGGGACTTGCCACGCCGCAGCCCCACGAGCCCGGCCACGTCGCTCTGCCGCGGGGACTCCGGGCGCGCGCCATTCTCCAGCACCCCATGCGACGGGAAGTCCACCGTCGGCGCATGGAACAACCCAATGGACACCAGGCCCTTGCCCGCCAGTTCCTCCCAGATGGCCGAGCCAGGAATGGTGTTGTACCACTGCAGGTAGACGCGGACGTTGTATTTGACGAGCAGCTTCGAGGCGAACTCGATGGTCCGCAGGCAGTCCTCGCGCGTCTCGAACGGGAAGCCGATGACGAACGAGAACACACACTTGTGGGAGAGCCCCACCTCCTGAAGCATGGCCGCGGCCCGCTCGAGCACCTTCGTCGTGCAGCCCTTGGCAATCTTCTTCAGGCCCTCGTCGTAGCCACACTCGGCGCCGATGAGCATGTGGTTGGTGATGGGGGCCAGGGCTTCGCAGACCTCACCCCGGATGACATCCGTGGCGCGGGCATCCAGGGTGGCCTGGATTTTCATGCCGCGGCGCTTGAGCTCGCGGGTGACGTCGGCGACCCGCTGGATGTCCAGCGTGTAGAGGTCATCGATGATGCTGAAGACCTTGTAGCGCGTGCGCTTGAGGTAGGGCTGAAGCCGCTCCAACCGGTCCACGAAGTTGCCCGCGGACACGCCCCGCCAGCTCCCGAGGAACCTGGTGGAGCAGAACGTGCACTTGAACTTGCAGCCCCGGGCGGACTCGGCTGACCGGCCCCCTCTGGCCCACGCTGTTCGCGGTGGCTTCGTTCCCCCTGACGGATGGCTGGGCGAACCTGGGCCATGAGCGTCACTGGAACTGGTACGCCCCCCGGACCTTCCGGATGTTCCATGGCGGATGCGCGGCCATCGCGGCGGCGGAGCTGATGCTCTTCTTCGCACTGCTCCAAAGACTGCCCGCGTCAATTCTCACCCCGTGAGATTTCGGCTCAACGGGCATGGCATTCTGCAACGCCGCGCTCCCGAAGTCCGAGAACGCCAGAGACACCGGCGGGAATTTGAGAAACGCCGCTCGAGCGAGAGCATGACGAGACCTTCCCGCGCAGGGAATGACAGAGCCATGAGTTAGGGTCTCGCCCAGCTGGGAGATTCTTCCCGGCATTCCACTTCGTAGAGGTTTCCTGATGCGTTTTCCTGCCTGGGCGCGCGCGTTGCGCACGACTTCCTTCTGTCTCGTGGGTGCCTGCTCGCTGTTGACGGCCTGCGATTCCAGCGAAGAACCAGGGCCCGGCAACGAGCCCCCGCCCGACACCACCCCTCGTACGCTGACGCTGCTGCAGACGAGCGACCTGCACACGAACATCTTCCCGTGGGACTACTTCTCCGGGAAGCCCGACGCGAAGCGAGGCGTCGCCAAGGTGGCCACGCTCGTCAAGCAGGAGCGGGAGAAGAACCCGGACTGCACGCTGCTCGTCGACACCGGCGACACCATCCAGGGCTCGCCGCTGGGCACCTACTATGCCCTGGTGGACAACACGCCCCAGCATCCCATGGCCGCCGCCATGAACGAGATGGGCTATGCCGCCATGGCCCTGGGCAACCACGAGTTCAACTTCGGCCTGGACGTCCTCAACAAGTTCAAGAGCGAGGTCAACTTCCCACTGCTCGGAGCCAACGTGCGCAACTCCGCGGACGGCTCCGAGGCATTCACGCCCTACATCATCAAGACGGTGTGTGACGTGAAGGTCGGCATCCTCGGCCTGGTGACGCCTGGCGTGACGACGTGGGAGCGCGCGGAGAACATCGCCGGCCTGCGCTTCGATGACCCGCTGCAGACGGCGAAGGACTACGTGCCGCGGATGAAGGACGCCGGCGCGGACGTCGTGGTGGTGGCCATCCACAGCGGTCCCGACCGGCAGCCGACCGGCAGCGCGAGCAACCCTGAATCGTGGCTGGCCGACTACGCGGATGATTCGAAGTGGGCGGACCGGGGCAACCTCCCGGGAGAGAACCAGGCCGTCCAGATTGCCCAGCAGGTCCCCGGCGTGGATGTCCTCCTCACGGGCCACACGCACCAGCCCATTCCGAAGATGCTGCTGCGGAACGTGGACGGGAGCGAGGTCCTCCTCACGCAGCCCAACCGCTGGGGCAGCCACCTGGCCGACGTCCAGCTCCAGGTCACCTGGGATGGCGAGCGATGGGGCGTGAACACCCATGACGCCCAACTCCACGTCGTGGACGACACGGTGGCGGCGGATGCCGCCGTCACCCAGAGCACCCAGGTCCACCACGACACGACGGTCGCCTACGTGAACCAGAAGATTGGCACCACCACCGGCGTGTTCCCGGGCGGCTTCGCCGGACGCTACGTGGACGGCCCACTGGGGGACCTCATCAACATCGTGCAGGAGCAGGCCGCGCTCGAAGCCGGTTTCGCCGTGGACCTGTCCCTGGGCGCCATCTTCACCAACGATGTCTCGCTGCCCGAGGGAGACGTCACCCTGCGCGATGCCTACAGCGTCTACATCTACGACAACACGCTGTACGTGATGGAGATCAACGGCTCCATCCTCCGGCGCGCGGTGGAGATGAACGCCAACTACTTCGCCACGATTGACCCGGACAACCTGCCCCCGACGCCCGCGGCGGCAAAGGCCACCTCGCCCTCCATCGCGGACTACAACTGGGACCTCTACTCGCACATCGAATACGGCTACGACCTGACGAAGCCCGCGGGCTCGCGGACCACGCACCTGCGCTTCAAGGGCAATGAAGTCACCGATGACCAGGTCTTCATCGTCGCCATCAACAACTACCGCGCGGGCGGTGGTGGCGGCTACAGCATGTTCAAGGAAGGCCGTGTGCTGTGGACGTCCGCGGATGGCGTGCGGGACTACGTCGCGCGCTACCTGCAGCAGAACCAGGGGCTGTCGCCGGACGCGGTGAACACCTGCAACTTCACGCTCGGGCCCGACCTCTACACGCCGTACTACGCGGCCACGTTCGGCCCGGCGAAGTGCCTGACCGTGGAGTAGGCACACGCTGATTTCACGCGGGGCCGGGCGCACGCCGTTCAGGTGCGCCCGGTCTCCGGCGCGAAACTCACTTGCGCCGGGGCGGAGCGGGTGGCGCCTGGTCCTGCGTGCCTGAGATGTTCTGTGGGCTGGCGAGCCGCATGTCTCCCTCGGGCGTGACGACCACATCCGCGCCCAGTCCATCCGTCCCCATGAAGCCGGGCTTCGAGGTCACGCAGGACGTAGCCCGCGAAGTCACGAATGGCCTCCGATTCCTCCCTGAACAGCGGGAGGAGATACGGAATCGCCGCCGCGCCATGAGCCTGGATGCGGCTCGCGAGTCCTTGCGCTTCCGTGCCGACGCCACCGCTGTCATCGACGACCTCAAGGATGCGCTCCACGAGCTGCTGGAGCGAGGTGCTTCCGCCAGGCACGGGTGCGCTGGCCAGCGGGGCGGGCACCATGGGCGTGACGCCATCAATGGCCGGCTGAAGCCCCTTCGCGCGCCGCCAAGGGGCTTCGAGCCATTCTTCGCCGCTCAGAGACAGTACGACGTGGGGAAATAGCATTCGGACACGTTCGTCGAGTACCAGGCCCCGTAGATGCAGATCTCCTGGCGGCGTCGGGTTGCCGTCTGTGTGCAACACCCATCCCGCACCCAGCGGGTCGAGTTATGGGAACAGGCGGCCGCTGCCACGGTGCCCTCCTCGGAATGAAGCGGGACGACGTCCTCGGAGTACAACGCGGACTCGGGTGACACCTCCAGCACCGACATCTCACCCTCAGCGCCGCATCCAGCGACCAGGGCACTTGCTCCTACACACATGGCCAGCATGGGCATGAACCGGAGTTTCAAGGGACCGCTCCTTTCGTGTTTGACATTGCCAGGATCAACATCCCGCGGCCTGGTGGCGAGGGCGGATGAACAGACGGTGCTCGCCCCTGAACACTCTTCGCATTGACAACCACGGCGACATGACCTCTCCGCACGCATGCCAGGCGAGCGCCATCTACAGACACTGGAAAGGTCTGTTCCCAGGCATTCAGCACTGTCGGGCAGAATGCCACCATCCATCAGCACGCGCGGTGCCGTCAGACTCTCTCGGGAATACGCACGCAGGGTCGCGCTGGTGACACGGGTGGTGGGGAATGATGGACGGGAGAAGAGCATCATCAACGTCCACCTCGCCTCGGGCAACGAGAACGCGACCCTGCGGGCGAAGCAGCTCGACTATCTGGCGGACGTCGTGCGGGCGGAGAGCAAGGGCCCTCCAGCCTGCGAGGTGGTCGTGCAGGGAGACTTCAATGACTCCACGAAGAACGTCGGCGCGGCACTGGAGGACGCCGGGCTGCGCCGCGTGGTGGGCGGATAGAAAGCGAATGGCGATAACTTCAACCAGGTCTGGGGGTCCGCGGGGCTCGATACCGACACCAGCGCCCAGGTGAAGGCGGACGGCGTCACCGACCACAAGCACGCCGGCTACACCGTCATCCGCTGAGACCATCCACGACCAAGGGACCGCCGCATCGACAGCGCGTACTGCTCGGCAGGGGGTTGTACTCCCACCACCAGGGCATGTCGGTCAGGCCGAGGACGCTTCGCCGACATTCAAAGCGGGGAACGCACGCAGTGGCACCTGCCGGGAGGCGTGGCGCAATGGGCGGACCGCAGCATCCCAAGCCCCTGTACTAGCGGCGGACATCCACAAGGAACTCCAGCCCATCCTGGTGGAAACACTGCGTGAACATCGCGTGTCGCCGAAGCGGCTGAAGTTGCGCGCAGCCCGCTCGCGGTAGCCCCCCCTTGATTTCCGGGTGCGCAATGTGGGGCTTTCCGGGGGAGAACGCGCCCACGCAGCGCGGAAGAATCAAGGAAGCATCGGACTCTCAGAATTCTTCCATACCATGAGGCAGACACGGCGCAACCGTGGGGGGCCGGCTCGGTCCCGCTTGAGGGAAGTGTGGTACGAGAAGCCCGTTCCGCGAACCGGAGGATTGCTTTGACGTTGTTTCGAGTGTGTCTGACTTCGCTGCTGGTCTTCGTGGCCGCCTGCGGGGGGGATTCGGATCCCGTAGTGACTCCTGACGCCGGCCAGACGCGACCGGACGCGGGCGGCGAAACGCCGGACGCGGGCGGCGAAACGCCGGACGCGGGCGGCGAAACGCCGGACGCGGGGGAAGAGGCGCCTGACGCCGGTGAGGAAACGCCGGACGCCGGCAGCGAGACGCCGGACGCGGGCGAGGAAATCCCGGACGCCGGCGGCGAGACGCCGGACGCGGGCGAGGAAATCCCGGACGCCGGCAGCGAGACGCCGGACGCGGGCGAGGAAATCCCGGACGCTGGCAGTGAGACGCCGGACGCCGGCAGTGAGACGCCTGACGCGGGTGTGGAACCCGGGGGGAGCGTCATCGACAACTGGGGCTTCGAAGAGTGGCCCGGTGCGCTTCCGGAGATGTGGCTCGGGAGCAAGTCGAACATCACGTCGGACAGCGTGCAGAAGGTGACCACGAACGCCTTCGAGGGCGTGAACGCGGTCCGCCTGACCAACACTTCGGGGACGCACCGGCGCTTCACCACCGGAGCGAAGTCGATGCCCGCGGGCCGCTACGCCTGCACCTTCCAGGCGCGGGGCATTGGCGACGTTCGAAACGCCTTCTTCGACGACGACTACTCCAGCTACTCGTCCTACACGACCGTCAACAGCGCGACGTGGACGCAGGTGGCGTACAGCTTCAACCTCGCCAACGATGTCTTCGACACCTTCGAGCTCATCTTCAGCATCCGCAACACCAGCGGCGAGCACCTGAGCATCGATGACGTGCGCTGCACGCGGGCCGCCGAGCCGTGTGACGATGTCAGCTGCGAGTCCTGGGAGCGCTGCGTGAATGCCACCGCGACCTGCGAGCCGCTCGCCGGCCGGTGCAACGCTGCCGAGGACTGCAGCGAGTGGCAAGCCTGCGACGAGACGAACACGTGCGTGGTCGCCGCCGACCGCTGCACCCGCCACGCGGATTGCGCGGGGACGCCGGAGACGCCGGTCTGCGATACGGCCAGCCATCTCTGCGTCGAGGGCGACCCTTGCGCCGGCGTCGTGTGCAATCACCCGGCGACGAGCTGCAACCCCACGAGCGGCGTGTGCGAGCTGTCCGCGGGAGCCTGCTTCACCACGTACGACTGCGTGGGTGAGCTGCCGGCCTGCGACACTGCGACCGGACGCTGCGTGTCCGCCGACCACCCCGCGAACATCATCCGCAATGGTGGGTTCGAGAGCTGGAACACCTACAACATCCCCTACCACGGCAACCATCTCATCCCGGACTACTGGTACGGGCTCGACAACGGCGTCGCCGACCCGGGCACGGAGATCAGGCCCTCGCGACTCGTGCGCTACACGGCGGCGGTGCATGGCGGTTCGTCGGCGCTGCAGTTCGTGGTCCCCATCCAGGTCGCCGAGCGCTTCACGCTCGAGAAGTTCAACGTCCCCAGCGGCAACTACTCCTGCTCGTACCGGGTGCGGGGCCACGGCACCATCCGGCATCGCAGCTACTCGAGCGCTGGCTGGAGCCCGGCCACCGACTTCCTCACCGTCGACAGCGACGAGTGGCAGCCGGTGTTCTTCCGCATCACGGGCAACGTGCGTGACTGGCGCCTGTTCTTCTATCCGAGCCGCAGTGAAGCCGACCGCGACCACCTCCAGGTCGACGACGTCGTCTGCACGAAGGACTAGCGAGCCGCGGCGAAGGACCGCGGGCTTCCAAGCCCGCGGTCCTCCGCCTCCCGCCCGGTGCCCTCAAGAGGGCGACCTGCCCCCGACGCCGCCATGAGCCACGACGCCGGGAAGGCGCATCAGGAGCGGCGATGCGCCCAGGCGCCGTGGCTCAGGGCAGCGGCACCGGGATGGGGGCCGGGTAGGACCAACTGTTGATGACGCCGTCCGGGCCGAGCGAGCCGTTGAGGTTCCAGCCCCAGGCGAAGACGGAGCCATCCCCGCGCACGGCGATGACGTGGGTGGCGCCCATGCCCATGGAGGACAGCGGCGCGACCTCCGCCGAGGAGGCCGTGGGCTCCGGATGCGACTGCACCGTGGAGCCCAGGGCGAGCTGGCCGTTGTGGTTCTGTCCCCACGCCATCAGCGAACCGTCCGCGAGCCGCGCGAAGCTGTAGTTACCGTTGGCGAACACCGCGCGCGCCTGGGCGACGTTCTTCACCTTCACAGGCGTGGCGCTCTCGCCGCCCGGGGTGAGGGCGCCCGTCCCGAGCTGGCCGCTGGCGTCCAGGCCCCATGCGGACACCGTGCCGTCCGCGTGCACCGCGAGGATGTGGTCGCGGCCGTTGGCGATGTCCACCACGTCCGTCACGCCCGGCACCTGGTTGGGGAGCGGGTGGCTGTCACCGTCGACCACGCCCGTGCCCAGGTTGCCGTAGTCGTTGCGTCCCCACACCCACACGGTGCCATCGCGCTTGAGCGCCGCCGAGTGCATGGAGCCGCCAATCACCTTCACCACGTCCGTCAGGCCCGACACCACCACGGGGTAGTCCCGCGACACGGTGGTGCCGTCGCCCAGCTGACCGTTCTGGTTGTTGCCGAAGGCGCGCACCGTGCCGTCCTCCATCAGCACCAGCGAGTGGCGGAAGCCCGGGCCCACCGCGACCGCGCCCGTCAGCCCCGGCACGCGCGTGGCGGAGTAGCGAGGGGTGACGTCCCGCGTCCGCGTCTCGCCCTCCACGGGCGGCGTGCCCAGGCCGAGCTGGCTGTCGCCGTTCTCTCCCCACGTCCACACCTCGCCGCCAGCGGTGAGCGCCATGGCGAAGTTCTGATTGAAGGCGATGGAGGTCACCGACTCCAGGCCCGGGACCGCCTGCGGGTTCTTCTGGTCCATCGTCACGTCCGCGCCCAGGCCGAGCTGGCCACGGTTGTTGCGACCCCACATGTAGACAAGGCCATTGCGCACCGTGCCGCTGTGCAGGCCGCCCGCGGAGGCCAGGCCGCCGAAGTGGAAGGACACCGTCGACTCGCCCGTGTTGCCCCCCGCGTCACGCGCCTTCAGCGTCACGACGTTGGCGCCCGGCCGAGGAGTCACCTCGAAGGCCAGCGCGCCCTCCGCGTTCGCGGGGGCGTCCAGGGCCTGCTCCTCGCCGCCGTTGAGCGAGTAGCTCACGCCCGCCACGCGCTTGTTGTCCGAGGCCACAGCCTCCACGCGCACGCGGCGCACGCTGATGGCGAGTCCCTCGTCCGGAGACACCACCTGCACCTGGGGCGGCTCGGTGTCCGGGACATAACGCACCGTCGTCACCTGGGAGCCCTTGCCCCCGGACTGGTCCACCGCCTCCAGGTGCACCGTGTTGTCACCCTCGCGCAGGGTGAGGTCCACGGCGAATGTCCAGGCACCACTGACCGCGGTGGCCACCACGGGAACGGCTTCGCCGTCGTTCAATCGCGCGGTCAGGTCGGCCAGTGTCCCCGGCGCGTTCACCCGGCCGGTCAGCCGGACGACGGCGTCATCCGACTCGAAGCCGGACACCGGGGTGGTCACCGTCACGCGAGGGGGAGCGGGAATGCCGGGCGTGTTCTCCACGTCCGACCCGCAGGCGGAAAGGAACAGGGCCACAAGCGCCAGGGCGCAGGCACGGAACTTCATGGGACTCCTTGGGGCATAAATTGAGATTGACTTGCAGAATCAGAACTCGTTCCACCTCTTATCTCTCGTGACGCAGGGTGCGCAAGAGGGGGATGCCGCGAGCCGTCACTTCATTTCTCCGAGGGACGAAGGCGCTTTGGCGCACGGAGACACGGCGGAGGGCGCGTCCGTCCACACTGCGCCACACGTAGCAAGCGCATGCACTCCGGCAGATGCACTCCCGCCGCCCATCCCATCAGCGTCCGTATGAAACCGTTATCAACCGCCCCCTCCATGCGTTGTCTGGGAGCAAGTGCTCGAAGAGGTCTCAAGCCTGACCTCAGGCAGCCGGCAGTCCGCGCGCATGCCAATGAGGCCTTGGGTGCAAGATTCGCGGTGATGAGAAGAGTATCTGTCCGCTCGTCCGCGCCACCCCGGAGCAACGCACGGCATGAGCAGGGTGATATGTCCAAAGGGAGTCATGTGGCGCCTCCTCAGACCTGGCGCACGGGCAGAGGTTCCGGCAGCGGCGCTCCTCGGCCGCGTAGCACCTGCCCTCCCCCGCGGCGGCGCATCCATCCGGCCTATGGATACTCCGGGCAGCGCATGGGTATCCTCTCTTCCATGACGCTCGTTATCCGCCAGGCGCAGTTGGAAACCTTCGGAGAGGCTTCTCTCCATCGGTTCGAGTCGCGGCTCTGCGACCTTGTGCGCCAGCACTGGCCGGAGTCGTGCGAGGCGATGTCACCGTCCGCCCTCCAAGAATTCGTAGAGGACGGCATCGCGCGGGGCCGGAACTACGGCGTCACATCTGAAAGAGACCTCGCGCGCTTCGTCAACGTCCAGTTCGCGCTCGGCGCGGAGTTCGACACCAATCCCCGCTATGCGTGGGCCGCCGACGTGCTCAAGGCCTCTGGCGTCCCCGCGTCCACACGCGTTGACCAACTCTGCGAACTCACCGCCGGGGCCCTGCGATGAGCACTCATGAGAACTTTGCCCGCCTCCAAGCCGAGACTCAGTCCTTCCCGGACCGCCCCGTGGACTCGGCGGTGGAGCCCTGCCCTCTCCAACAAAAGGTGCGAATCCGCCTGGTGGTGCGGAATCACGACTTTGGCGTGTACACCCACAAGAAGTACCGGCTGACCATCGGCTCGGCATCCGTCGACGGAAACACGGGCGACCGTGGCCTGGTCGACCAGTTGGTCCCCAAGGAGGCGCGCAAGGCGGTCCTCAAGGTGTGGCTCGCCGAAGGGCTCCCGCCGCGTACGTGGAACCTGGAGTTGGGCAAGCTCAAGCCCCCGTCCACCGTCCAAGGCGTACAGGCACGATTGAGCAACCTCGGGTTCGAACAGGGCCCTGTTGACGGCGACGCGGGCGCCGAAACGAGACAGGCCCTCATGGCCTTCCAAGCGGACTTTGGCATTGAGCCAAGTGGCGAGCTTGACGACGGTACCCGGTCGCGCATCGACGCGGTCTACCGGTCGCGCCAGGAGGCGCCCTCACTCGAGGGCGTCTGGCGTCCGAAACCAGGCAAACGATTCAAGCGTTCAAAGGATCGCACGGCGAATCCGCCGGTTCCCGGTGTCCGCGATAAATAGGCTGCGCCCGGCCTGGTCAACCGCCAGGCCGCGAGGCCCATTCATCTGAGCCGCCCCCGGCAGACCGCCGTCACCCGCGAAACCGGCTGCGCCCGTACCCACCAGCGTGGTGATGATGCCTTCCTCGACCTTGCGCACACGCGCTTGCGGCGTGCATGCGATGTAGACCACGCCCGCGCCATCCACGGCGAGCCCCTGCGGGGTGTCGATCTGCGCCGCGTTCGCCGCGGCACCGTCGCCCGTGTGGCCCTGCACGCCCGTGCCCGCCAGCGTGTTCATCGTGAAGGTGTCCGTGGTGTCGTCGTACGCAATCAGGCGGACACGGTGGTCACCGACGGTCGCCACGTAGACGTTGCGCGAGTTGTCGACTGCGACAGCGACCGGTGTGTGGAGCGATGCCGCGGCGGGCGCCCCACCATCGCCCGCGAACGCCGCATTGCCGTCACCCGCGAAGGTAGTGATTGCCCCGGTAGCGACTGAGAGCGCGCGAATGCAGTTGTTGCCTTGGTCGCAGATGTACAGCACGTCGCCCTTGAAGTCATAGGCGACGTCGGAGGGGGTATCGAGTTGCGCGAGCAGGGCGTCACCGTTGTCACCGCCGAACCCCTGGGTCCCATTGCCCGCGACGAGCGAGATGTTGCGGGACCTGAGGTCGACGCGGCGCACGCGGTGATTCCCACTGTCCGCCACGTAGAGAACATGGTTGTCGCGGTCGTAAGACAGCCCGCCCGGAGTGTCCAACCGCGCCGCCGCAGCGGGATGATTCGCGTCGCCCGCGTGACCGTTGTTGCCGTCACCCGCGCACGTGTAGATGTCGACCGCGCCGTCCACCCTCCGGACACGGTGATTGACGGAGTCCGCGATGAAGACATCCTCACGCCCACAGGCAACCGCCAGCGGGGTGTCGAGTTCGGCTCCTCTGGCATCAAAGTCGTCGCCATCGAACCCTTGCGTGCCGTTCCCCGCGAACTCGTCGATGGTGCCATCCGCCACCGTGACCTTGCGAACCCGGTGGTGCCCTCGGTCGACGATGTAGACATCGTCCGTGGAGTCGACCGCGACGCCACAGACGGTGTTGAACGTCGCCGCGGTCGCGAGCCCGCCGTCGCCCCCGTTACCATTGGCGCCCGTACCCGCGAACGTGCTGATCGTACCGTCCGCCTCGTTCACTTTTCGCACGCGGCGGTTGCCCCGGTCGGCGATGTACACGTTGCCCGTGGAGTCGACCGCCACGCCACCAGGCGCGTTGAGATGGGCTGAGTCCGCATCCGCGCCGTCCCCCCAGAATCCTTGCGTCCCATCGCCAGCGAAGGCCGTGATGAGTCCCGCCGAGACCAGGCGCACGCAGTGGTTGCCTGTATCCGCGATGTAGAGCCCGCCGCCCGCGTCCACCGCCACCGCGGTCGGCGCGCTCAGTGTCGCGGCGGCAGGAGGGCCGTCGTCGCCCGCGTGGCCCGCGACACCTGTGCCCGCGAAAGTTCGGATCTTCCCCGTGGTCAGGTTCACGCAGCGGATGCGGTTGTTGCCTGTATCCGCGATGTAAAGCAGGTTGTCTGCCACCGCGAGCGCCAGGCCGCTGGGGGCGTTGAGCAGGGCCGCGGTGGCGAGCCCCCTGTCGCCCCCGAAACCCGGGGCTCCAGTCCCCGCGATGGTGGTGATGATTCCCGTGGACAGGTTGACCTCGCGGACCCGGTGCGACACCGAATCCGCGATGAAGAGGCGGTTGCGTGATGCGTCCATCGCGAGGCCCGCCGGCGTGCGGAGCCGGGCGTTCGTAGCCAGCGCGTTCGAGTCGCCCGCGTACCCCTGGTTGCCGTCTCCAGCGAGCGCGCGGATGTCCCCCGAAGCGTCGATGACGCGCACACGGTGATGCCCGGGGTCCGAGACGTACACGTTCCAATCCGCGTCGTACTCCAGGTGCGTTGGCGTGTTGAACTGCGCGGCGGCCGCCTGTCCCGCGTCGCCCACGTTGCCGTTCACACCCGTGCCCGCGAACGTCGAAACGGACGCCGGGAACATGCCGAAGAAGTTGTGGATGGAGAGCGAGCAAGGCCCGTTCGGACAGACGCGCGGGTGTCGATGGCACCCGACCTGCGGGGCGCCGCAAGCGCCGGCGAACGCGACGCGGGCGGACGCCACGGCGGCGCGCGCGACCTCCGCCAGCGTCAGGCTGGGCGTGCCACAAATGGCGGCCACGGCGGCGATTCGAGGCAGGAGCTTGGCGTTCACGTTGTCGATGAGCATCGCGGGTGCGAACGCCCGTGGATTGATGGGAATCGCGGGTGCCAGCGCGGCGGCCGCCGCGATTGCCACGCGGACATCCGCACGGATGGCCGCCATCGCAGCCACCGCGGTAGCGGCTGCTTCCGCCGGCCCTTGTGAGAAATTGCCTCCCGGCTGGCCGATTCGCGCCTGGGACGCGGCGCATACGGCCGCGGTCACCGCCGTCTTGATTTGCGCGTCCGTCGGCACGTTGGCCCCGTTGCGCGCGTGGGCTGCGAAAACGATGCGTGTCGCGAACTCGGTGGGGATGGCGTCGTGTACCACCTCGATGGTGTCGGCGTGCGCCGCACAGCCGTGCGCCTGCGCTGCCGCCTCTTTCGCCTGGCTCGGCAGCGTCGGAACGTTCAACGGGTCGCTCAGCAGGTCCGCGATCACGATTTCGACGAAGTTCGTGACCTCCTGGGCGCACTTCGCGGCGGCGAGCATCACGCAATCGACGATCGCGGCGGCCAGGGCCTGGGCATTGACGTGCGACGCGACGGCCGCCGTCGCCACAACGGTCCCCAGGGCCCCAGCGAGCGAGGCATGCGTGGCCGCCAATCCCGCCATGTCGGCCGCCCGCTGCGCGAGCGTGCGCGGAGGGACCTGGACCGCGGGGACAAGCATGGCGTTGGCCACGAGCGGAATCTTGCTTTCGATCGCCGCCTGGTATGCCGCGCCTACCGCGACCTGGGCCCGCGTGCCCAGCACGTTCTGGTAGACATCAATCTCCGCCGCGGCCGTGGCGAGGAGCGACACCGCCGCGCCGTTGATCTCCTCCGGAGTATTGGCGGCGTCCGCGTAGCACGGCCCACGGGCCGCGCCCGGCCACAGGAGGCCCACGTTGCCCCGCGGCCCCGCGTACTTCGCGGCGAACTCCGCCCCCCCGGTGTCCATCCGGTGGTCGTCGTCCCACTCGCGGCTCTCATACGCCGTCACGCCATCGCCGATGTTCGGGTGGCCGAACGCATTGCCCCAACCGAACGAATAGACAATCAGGTACTCCGCCGCGCGATTGGGGCGCGGAACGTACGGGGTGTGGCCCACGGGCGAACCGTGGTGTCCCGCGACGAGTCCCACGCACCGCTGGTCCACCCCGTGGCGGAAGACCTGCTGATTGGCCATGTGGGGTAATTGCTCGAACGTCGCATCCCCCGTGAGCAGCATGTACTCCCCAGCCACCCCGGGGTTCTCGATCCGCAGCGCGAGCCCCGAGTTGTTCGTGTCGTTGCCCGAGCACTTGATGACGCGGAAGTGCGAATGCGTGGACCTGCGCATGACCGGGGCATTGTGCCAGTCCTCGTCGGGCCACTTGTGGAGGGTGCACCCGTCGCCATCGAGCGTCTGCTCCAGCGCCTCCGCGCTCATGCTCTTCTGGATCGAGGCGCGCCAGGCGATGTTCGACCGATCTTGCGCTGGTGCCAGGATGTGAATGTTGTTGATGGCATGCGCGTTCGACAGCTGGAGCATCGCGCGGTAGTGGTCCTCGTCCCAGTGCGACTGGATCACGCGAGAGTAGGCGACGTCGATGCAGTACGTGGGCGCTGGGTGGGGATAGGTGAACTGACTGCCGCTCATCCCGCCCCCCAGGTCGTAGTAGATGAACGGGCGCCAGTTGTCGTTGAAGACGACGTTGCAGTTGCCCTGCCCCACGTCGACGACCACCACGAAGCGCGGCCTGCTTGCCGCCCCGACGGGGAACCAGTTCTGGAGCAGGGCGTCAGCGGTCCCTTGATTGAGATTGATGATCGGCACGGTTCAGCCCTCCTGCCAGATTCGGCTCAAGCGCATCAGCTTCCGCAGCGCCCAGGGCGTGTCTGGAACCCGGGCGATGCCGCGCATGAACCACCGGGAGTCGATTACGCCGGACAACCCAGCCAGGGCCGGGTTGGTGGCGCCTTGGGGTACGAAATGGATGTCGACTGCCGCCAGGGGGCGATTGTCGCGAGGGTCATCGTTGCGGTTGACCACCATCTCCACCCAGTTGCCTGGAAAGAAGTAGGGCGCGTCGCCGTCGATCGCGGTGACAATATCCCTCAGCACGTTGGCCGAAACGGTCAGGTCCACGATGCAGAACTTGCTGTCCTGCCCCGCCGTGTTCCAGCGCGGCATGTCGCGGAGATCGTCATGGAGCTGGCCGAACCACTGCTGGTCGATGCACTCGAAGATGACATGGAAGTAGGGAACTCCCTTCGAGTCCTCTCGTTCGATGTCGCGAATGTACCCGTACAGGTACTCGTCGTAGACCACCAGCGCGTCGAGATCCCCGTGGTTGTTCACCTCGAAGACCTGGACCTCGTGCGGGTGGTCGGCGCCCAGGTCCATCTCCAACGCCTCGGCACACCCTTCACCGCACTCGCCCTCGGCATTGCAGACGGTGCAGATATTGACGCCACAGTGCAGACAGGCGTCAAAGTCGTCCCGGTGGCCGAAAGGGTCCCTGCAAGGAATGTACATGGCAGCTCTTCCGCAGGCCGCCGGCGCCTGGGCCCCCTCGCGCGTGATGGACGCCCGGC
This sequence comes from Myxococcus sp. NMCA1, assembly GCF_026810205.1. Lineage (NCBI taxonomy): Bacteria > Pseudomonadati > Myxococcota > Myxococcia > Myxococcales > Myxococcaceae > Myxococcus > Myxococcus sp. NMCA1. Next base: position 8,053,457 of record NZ_CP113950.1, read on the forward strand.
TGTCGGAGATTGTCTCGCGCCCGCTGGCGGGTAACAAGCACTGCCGCAGAAATTCCTTGGACAAAGCTGTGCTGCGCGGCTGAACGCGCTATCTGAACAAGTGGATGAGCCGCATCCAGCGACTGACCGGCTGCAGGTGACGGGGGGCGTGGCTCTGCCTCGGGCAGCCAGCCATCGGCTGCGCTCCTTTTCGGCAGCCCTGCCTGCTCGCCGCCGAGGTCCACCGCTTCCTCGCCTGTAGCACGTCCTGGGTGAAACACACGTGTCACAGCCGCATCGGCGCTGAAGCTGCCACAGTGCATCATTTGCATCGGGGTCCGTGATACCTCAGCCCCGGGTCAGACATTGTCTCTTGCGTGTCTTTCGTTACCCATCTTCCGCGCGCCCGAATCTCGTGGTCTTGCAAGGGTGCCGTGGCAACAGACTTCTCCCCCCGGAGCGGACGACAGGCGTCCTCCCGGCGCCACGGCTCGGTTCCCCCACTGAGAAATGGAGTTCGTGATGAAACACCCCCTCTTGAGTATGTTCGGGCTCGCCGGCATCGTCTGCGCCTCGGGTGCCCCTTCCATCGCCGAGGCACAGGTCCCACCCCCGTCCTGGGTGCGGCAGCTCGGCGCCCACCATGACGAGCAGGCCAACGCCGTGGCCGTCTCGGGCACGAGCGTCTACGTGGCAGGCCAGACGACCAGCCAGCTCGGTGCCGACCCGCGAGCCGGCGGCCAGGACGCCTTCATCGCCCGGTACGACACCGCCGGCAACCTCCAGTGGGTCCGCCAGTTCGGCACCGCGCAGACGGACCGCGCCACCGCCGTGGCCGCCGACGCGGACGGCAACGTGTACGTGGCCGGCACCACCTTCGGCAGCCTCGACTTCTACACCAACGCGGGCGGCATCGATTACTTCATCGCCAAGTACGACGCCGCCGGCAACCGCCTGTGGCTGCGCCAGAACGGCACGCAAATGGACGACTTCGCCACCGGCCTCGCCGTCAGCGCGCCCGACAAGCTCTTCTTCACCGGCTATACCGGCGGCAGCTTCGCCAACGGCGGCAACCCCAGCAACTACGACATCGTCGTCGCCCTCTACGATACGGCGGGCAACCCCTACTGGCTCCAGCAGTACGGTACTTCCGCGAGCGACATTGCGCGCGGCATCGCCGTCACGCCCACCCACGAGGTCTACGTCGTCGGCAACACCTACGGCAGCCTCGACGGCACCACCACGCCGGTGAGCACCGACATCTTCCTGCTCAAGCTCAACATCCTCGGCACCCAGCAGTGGGTCCGGCAAATCGACGCGGGCGCGCTCGATGATGCCAAGAGCGTCGCCGTGGGCCCCGACGGCGGCGTCTACCTCGCTGGCGAGACGTTCGGCAGCCTCGATGGCAACACCAACAACGGCACCGTTGACGTGTTGCTCGCCCGCTACGACAGCGCTGGCAACCGCCAGTGGAGCCGCATGCTCGGCGGCGCGCAGACCGACTACGCGTTCGGCGTCTCCGTCACCGCGAACAACATCGTGCAGCTCGTCGGCTACACCTCCGACGCGCTCGACGGCAACCCGCCTGCTGGCTCCTTGGACGCCTTCCTCGCCCGCTACGACGCGCTCGGCACCAAGCTGGGTACCCGCACCCTGGGCACCCCGTTCCACGACAGCGCCCGCGGCGTGGCCGTGGACGCCTCCGGCAACGCCTACGTCGCCGGACAGACCTTCGGAAGCCTCGGCGGCAACACCAACGCCGGCGGCTACGACGCCTTCCTCGCCCGCTTCTGATTTGACAGGAATCCCATACGGCCCGTTCCGACGCGATACTCCGGAACGGTCACCGGCGGCGCCCTTCGCGGTAGCCCAACGCGGAGGGCGCGGCAGCCTCGCGGCATGCACTGGCATCTCTTCCTGCGCTGTCCCGCGTTCGCCTCGCTTCACGGCTCGCACACCGCTGGTGATGAAGCCCTCGAGCGCCTTGTCACGAGAGGCCCCTGGCCGCCGGGGCCCCTCGTGTCCACGCTCAGGGCCGCGTGCACTCCCGGCCGCCGCCCGCGTGATACATCATGTCCTGGTACACGGTCTGCGCGACGATGGGCGTCTTGCTCACCAGCCGCTGCACCGTCTGGCCATTGCGCTGGAGCTCGAAGACAGGCGTGGTGCCCGGGACGAGGGGCACGGAGAACGGCGTCACGCCCGCGCTCGTCACGTCCAGCGTCCGCACGTCGGTGCCCTGGGTGATGACGAGCCGGCCCGGCTCCTTGAGGAAGGCGAGCAACTCCACCTGATTCCAACCTGACGGGCCGCCCTTGAGCGCCATCGGAGGCGCATTCTGCTTCGTGGCGTCGAACGGCGCGTCCGTGCGGTGCCGGCGGTGCGTGTAATAGAGCGTGTCGCGGAGGATGGTGGGGCGCTGTCCCGTCTTGAACCAAGCGGTGTAGTACGCAATCCAATCCATGATGACGTAGCCACGCTCCTGGGACGCCGTCATCCACGACTCGCAATAGTCCGTCATCGTCAGCAAGCTCACCCAGTCGGCATCGCCTTCGATGGCCTTCTCGAACTGCGTGCGGAACGCGAGGCTGTTCTGCGCCTCCCAATAGACACGCGTGCTATTCACCCTCGCCTCGTCGAACCGGTGGCGCACGTCCTCGAACGCGACGGGAGACATCCACATGCGGCCTCGCCGGTGCGCCTCCACGCTCCAGCGTCGCATCGTCTCGCCGGAGCTCGCCGGGCGGGAACCCCAGGTCGAGTAACCGGCCACCATGTCGTTCCAATCCGAATAGAGGGTCGTGGTGGGGGCGGCATAGTCGAGGAAGGGCCAGTAGGTGGTGGCGATGCCCATCGCCGAGAGCTGGTTCCGAAGGGTGGCCCAGTACGAGACGGGCTGGCGATTGACCCCGAAGCTGGCAAGGACGATGGCGCCGTTGTGCCGATAGACGGACGGATGGTTGGCCACAGCGGCGACCGCCGTCGCCACCGGGTCCGGAACGTCACCGGCCTTCACAGGGAAGTCCGGACTGAGGACGATGTGGAACTCAGGGTCCACCGCGAGCGCCGCCGCGAGCATCGTCTTGAGCTGGTTGTTCGCGTCGTTCGACGAGACCTTGTACGGATGCTCGTAGATGAAGCCGTCCAGACCGGCGGCAATCGCGCGGCGAACCTCCGTCTCGAAGTCACGCTGGCGCCAGTTGCCAGTCCAGGGCGGGCGCGGCAGGGGCCGGTCGCGCATGAGCCCACCGACTGAGCGGTACTCTCCGTTCCGTCCCTCGGGGTCCAGCCAGCTCGACCAGAAGTCCACCGACGGGTCCTTGTTCTCGAGGGAGATGGGATAGATGGGGTAGTAGAAGCCAAACACCTTCTTGCGTGCCGCGCGCAGCACGGGCGTGGTGGGCATATCGAACGGGTAGCACGCCGACATGGGATTCGCGTCGGGCGCGGCGGTGGCGCTCAGCTCCAGTTCGAAGCGCATATCGGACGTGTTGGCCGCGGACTGATGGACCTCCACCGCGAGTACGTTCGTCCCAGTGACGAGCGCCGCCGGGGAAACCACCTGCTCCATCCAGGTGGTCTCCTCCGCGGGCAATGAGATGGTGGCAGGCGCCAGGGTGCGGTAGCCCACTGCGCCCGTGGGCATATTGCTGCGGAAGACCTCCGCGCCATTCAGGTAGACGATGGCGCCGTCATCCCGCTGAAGCCGCACGAGCAGCTCACTCACACGCGACGCATCCTCCACCGTGAAGCGCGTGCGCAGATACGTGGTGATGTGCTTGCTATTGGCATTGGAGCCGTAGGACACGGTCGTCGCCAGGTCCGGCTCCCCGTAGCCCAGGGGCGCGGCGCCCTCCGCCCACGCGGCATCGTTGTAGCCAGGCGCGCTCCAGGCGGAGCCCAGGTCCGCGCCCGTGTCCTGGTAGCGCCAGGGCGCACCCGCCGCGACGAGCACCGTCGCCAGCGAGGACGCGGCCCGCGCCTGAGGACCGGGGGCTTCGGCGGCCGCGGCGGGAGCCTCGGTTTCCGCGGCAGGCTCCTCCGGACCGCCCGCGCACGAGACGGACAAGAGCGGTGTGAGCAGCCATGCGACAAGTCGCCCCCTGGAAAACGCCTGTGGTTTTCGCATCGTCGGACCTCGGGATTCCCTCGCCCAAAGCCAAGACGAGGGTGGGTTTCCAGGGGCATACGCTCAATTTCAAGCGACTGCGATTACCTTGAGAGCAATTCGACGACTTCCCTCTCCTACACGCAGGCGCGACTGAGCGTGCTCGCGGCGTTGGCGGCGTGCGATGCGCTCATTCACCATGCGGCGCATGCCAACGCTCGAATAGCGCCTCGTGTCAGGCTCAGAAAGCCTCACGGAGTCGGAGATTGCCGCCGCCGAGGAGCGGCTCGGTCACAAGTATCCGCCTGGTTTTCGTGCGCTCCTGCAAAAGCACGGTGCATTCAACCTGCGCCGCCCGGGCAGCGAAGACGCCGTGTTCGAGGCGTGGCTCGAAGACCCCGCGCGTCGGTGGGCGACCGAGTAGCGGCGGCGGCACGGACGCGTTTGCGCCAGACCAGCCCGCCGACCAAGCCCACGCCACTGCCGCCCCCCCACCAGCGCTCCCATTCCTCCAATGCTCGCCGGAGGCGACCCCGCCCCCTGCGTGCTCCCCCCTGCCAGCCCTGCCCTCCCACTGCAGGGCCCGTGCCCGTCTCCCCCAGCCTGCCTCCAGCTGCGACGGGAGGGTGTGTGGCAGCGCTGCTGTCGCCATCACCCTCGTCCGCGAGGGAGCACTCCGGTTGCGCCTGGGTCCGCCCAGCCTCAAAACGTGAGGGGACGGGGCGCAGGGGGGCCCATCGCGAAGAGGAGCGTCGTGGCCTGAGACAGGGGGGAACATGCGAGCAAGGCTCAACGCGCGGGCGGGCACCTGCCTCCTCGCAATGGTGCTGGGAGTGTGGGGCGGAGGGGCGTGGGCCGGGACGCCAGGGGCGCGGACGGTCGTCACGCTGGCCTTCGACGACGGACTCGAGGAGCAGCGCCAGGTGCTGGATATGCTTTCGGCTTCGGGGCTGAAGGCGACCTTCTTCATCATCAGCGGGCGGGTCGGACAGACGGGATACTTGAACGTCGATGACCTGCGCCGCCTGGCCGCGGCCGGACACGACATCGGGGGACACACGCTGCAACACTCGGAGCTGGCGGTGATGACGCCCAAGAACCAACGACAGGAGATTTGCGAGGACCGCCTGCGGCTGCTCAGCTGGGGCTTCTCGCCCACCGCCCTCGCCTTCCCCTTCGGCTCGAACGATGCGGTGGTGAACCAGACGGCAGCGGCGTGCGGATACAACGCCGCGCGCGACGTGCGGGGCCTGGTGGATACCTGTAGTTCCTGCCCCACGGCCGAGACAATCCCTCCGCTCGATCCCTACGAAATCCGCACGCCCGCGACGGTGACGCGCGACGACGGGCTGGAGCAGTTGCAGGCGTGGGTCACCACGACGGAGGCCGCGGGGGGCGGCTGGGTGGTCGTCGTCTTCCACTTCGTGGAGCCGGACTGCACCAAGCACACCTATTGCGTGAAGCCCGACGTCCTCCGGGAGTTCATGGGCTGGCTCTCGCAGCGGGCACCGATGGGGACAGAGGTGCGCACAATGCAGGACGTCCTGGGCGGTGCGGCGCGGCCCGCGGTGCACCCCTTGCCCCAGTCGCCCACGGCCACGCTGAAGAATCCCTCGCTCGAGGACGACGCGAACGTCGACGGCGTGCCCGACTGCTGGCAGCTGGGCCCCGCCCACGGTGGCGCCGTGCGCGCCGAGCGCTCGGCCGAGGCGCACAGCGGCGCCTGGTCCTACCGGCTCGAGCGCGTGGAAGCGTCCGGGGGCGTCGCCTCGCTCCAGGTGCTGCGCGACGACGGCACCTGTGCACCGGCCGTGACGCCAGGGAGCGGTTCGCGGGTGAGCCTCTGGTACCGAGCCAGCACGCCGCTGCATCTGGAGGCGGCCGTGAAGGGGGCGGATGGGACGTGGAGGGTGTGGAACCGCGGCCCGAGCCTGCCACCCGCGGAGACCTGGACGGAGGCGTCGTGGGAGCTGCCCATCGCGCTGCCGGCCGACGCGTTCGAACTGAGCGTGGGCGTCGCCCTGGAAGGGGTGGGATGGGCGCTGGTGGACGACTTCGGGCTGGCGGAAGCGACGGCGCCCGCGGCGCGCCTGGTGCTGGACGCACCGACCGGCGGAGAGGACTTCGTCGTGGGCCAGAAGGTGGAGGTGAGGTGGTCCACGCTCGGCGAGGTGCGGACGCTGGACGTGGCGTACTCCACGGAGGCGAGCGCCGGCTGGGTGCCGGTAGCCACCTCGGTGGAGAACACGGGGCACCTCATCTGGCGCGTGCCCGACGCACCGAGCCAGGAGGCGCTGCTGCGCGTCGCCAGCACCGAGGATGGGACGGTGTCGGGCATGAGCGCGCCCTTCCGCATCCTGGCCGGGGGCCCGCAGCCGGACGTCGAGGAGACGCCACCCGAGGGACAGCCGCCAGGGGGGCAGCCTCCCGAGGAGGTCCTTGGTGACGGGCAGGTGAACGGCGAGAGCGGTGGTTGTGGGGGATGTGAGGGCGCGGGTACGGGGCAGTTGTTTCTCGCGGTGGCCGGTGGACTCTTCGCCCTCTCGCGTTCGCGAGCCAGGAGGAGATTGGGAGCACTGCCAATGCAAGGCGAACAGCGCGCCCCGCACCCGTGCTCATCCCTGGGGCCTGGATGCTGTCCACATCGGCCTCGACACCCGGCGAGGTGGCAGCGGAAAGAGTGACGCCTGAGGCAGCGGCGAGCCAGGCGCTGAAGAAGAAGCGAGCCCCGACGCTTCGGGGCCGCTCCATCAAAGTGTGCTCCATGGGAGCGCGGCCCCCTCCACCGGCGCCGCGCTCCGCCTTTGATGACTTTCGGCCAGTCCACAGCGCGGTGCTCGTGCGCGCGACCGTTGACTGAGAGCGTTCCATGCAACCGTGAAACGGACGCTGCGCTGCCCGGCAAGTCGGAGCCGCGTGGCGGCCCTTTCAACGCCTGCGCTCGACGCCCACGCCATCGTCGGCGCCGGCTCGGAGTCCGCCGCAACCGGGCAGGTCAGCCTCGCTCGACTTCGCTCGAAAAGCGCGGCTAGAAGAGGCGATGGGGACATTCACGCATCGAACCGCGCTCGTGACTGGGGCTGCTTCTGGCATCGGGCTGGCGGTGACGCGACATCTGGCAGCGGAAGGTGCCACACGGCTGATTCTGGTCGACCTCGCGCAGGAGGCGTTGGAGGCGGTGACGCTTCCATGCGCGGTCGACCGGGCCGTGGGGGATGTGCGCGACGAGGCATTCTGGGAGGCGCTGGCGCCAAGGCTGGTGGGGCTTGACCATGCCGTGGTCAACGCGGGTGTCGCGGGGGCAGCGACCATCGTCGACCATGGCTTCGACGAATGGCGGCGCATCCTGTCAATCAATCTGGACGGTGCGTTCCTGACGCTGCGCGCCGCGATGCGTGCGATGCGGGGGCGTGGTGGCTCCATCGTCGCGACGGCGTCCGCGGCGGGCGTGAAGCCCGAGCCTGGCGTCGCGGCGTATGGCGCGTCGAAGGCGGCGTTGATTCACCTGGTGAAGGTGGCGGCGAAGGAAGGCGCGGCCGACCGAATCCGTGTCAACGCCATCGCGCCCGCGGGCGTCGAGACACCGGTATGGGATGCCGTCCCCATGTTCACGGACCGGGTGGCGCAGGTCGGGCGCGATGCGGCGTTCGCCGAGCTCGCCGCCCTGGCGACGCCTCTGGGCCGCTATGCCAGGCCGGAGGAGGTCGCGCGCCAGATTGGCTTCCTGCTGTCGGATGACTGCGCGCTGATGACAGGCACGACCTTGCTGAGCGACGGCGGCTACACGCTCTGAGCACGCGGCCGCTCCTCCGGAGCTCACGGCCCGCGGTTCGAACTCTCGACTCGGCCTGCCCCCACAATATTCCTTGACGAGAATATACCTCACGAGGAATATACATCCTCGTGATTGAGACCTTCACGGCGCTCGCCGACCCGAACCGCTTTCGCATCGTGGAATACCTGCTGGGGGGCGCTCGCTCGGTGGGTGCCATCGGAGAAGCGCTGAACCTGAACCAGCCGCAAGTGTCGAAGCACCTGCGCGTGCTGAAGGAGGCCCGGCTGGTGGACGTGGAGGCGCGCGCCCAGCAGCGCCTCTACGGCCTGCGGCCCGAGCCGCTGCGCGAGCTGAACGCGTGGCTGGAGCGCTACCGCGACATCTGGGACGAGCGACTGGGACAGCTCGACTCGCTCATCGAAGAACTCAAGACGCAGGACATGGAAGCAGCGCAGCGACATGCTCGAAAGAAGAAGGGATGAAGTGATGAGCCTTACGTCAGTGGAGTTGGAGTCGGACCGCACCATCGTCATTTCTCGCAAGTTCAATGCGCCCGCGCGCATCGTGTTCGACGCGTGGACTCGCGCGGACCTGGTGAAGCGCTGGTGGGCGCCAAAGGCCCTCGGCGTCACCATGGCGAGCTGCGAGGCGGACGTGCGCGTTGGCGGCGGCTACCGCTACGTGCTGCGCAATCCGGACGGCGGTGAGGTGGCCTTCTCCGGCCAGTACGCTGAAATCACTCCGCCCTCGCGGCTCGTGTACACGCAGGTCTTCGAACCGATGGCGGACGCGGGTTCGGTCACCATCACCGTCACCTTCGACGAGCGCGACGGAAAGACACACATGGTCTCGCGAGAACTGTATCCGTCAAAGGAAGTACGGGAGGCGGTCCTCGCGTCCGGAATGGAGCACGGCTTGCGCGAAACGATGGGGCAGCTCGACGCGCTCGTGTCGTCGCCGGGCCTCGACTGAGCCGGTGCGCCGCCGTCATCCGTGCGCGCTTCGCGTTGCAGCGGGGGCATGTCACTTGGAGTTGCCCCCGACAAATCGGGCAGCTCAGGGGTGAGAGTTGGCAGTACGGAACTCGCGGAGCGCCCCCTCGTGCCTACAGCCGCGTCGCACCAGACGCCGGGCCTCAGGCACTACGATGCGACGGTCTGCCCCTCTTGCCGGATGACGTCACCGCCCTGCCCTCTCCCCTCCATGCCGACCCTCCTGGCGATACTGCACATCGTAGGCTGCGTGGTGCTCGCGGCCGTCTTCTTCGCTCCCGCTGGAGTGCCCACGCTCGTCCACCTGCTCAAGGGCATCGTGCGGGAATACAGCCTGGTGATGCTGTTGCCGGCGCTCCTCACCGCGCTGGTGGCCGTCTGGATTTCCCACGTGGACGTATGGAGGTGGCTGCGCTGGGCGACGGCGGCATCCGCACTGCTCGTCGGCATCCTCGCGGCGTGGCCCGCCGCCTCCGCGTGGCGGATGGCCAGGGCGTCCGACATTCCACTCAGCCTCCGTGAGTATCTCCGTCCCCTTGTCGGCTCCCGCCCCCTCCCGAGCCACACCGTTCGTTTCGCCGTGGTCGAGGGGCACGACCTGCACGCCGACGTCTTCCTTCCCGATGCCTCCGCCTCCAGGGCCCGCCCCGCCGTGCTCTACTTTCACGGAGGCGGCTGGCGTGGCGGAGAGCGCGGCTATGCCCGCGCCTGGGCCGACTTCCTCACCACGCGGGGCTATGCGCTCATCTCCTTCGACTACCGGCTCTTTCCTCCTGCCACCGGCCTGAAGGCCCCAGGGGACGTCAAGTGTGGCATCCGCTGGGTCAAGGACCACGCGGCCACCTACGGTATCGACCCGGACCGGCTCGTCCTCTTCGGAGAGTCCGCAGGCGGGCACCTCGCGACCCTCGCGGGGTACACCGAGGGAGATGCTCGCCTTCCGTCCTCTTGCGCCCCCGGGGACACTTCGGTGGCGGCCATCATCAGCTTCTACGCGCCCAGCGACCTGGTGGCCTACGCCGCGAGCGCCCCTGCTCCGCTCAAGGGCTTCACGGGTGTGCCGCTGGAAGGCCACCGCGAGCTGTACGAGCTGCTCTCCCCCATCAACCACGTCGGGCCACGTTCCCCTCCCACACTCCTGCTCCATGGCGGGGCCGACAGCGTCGTGCCGCTCGACGCTTCGCAAGCGATGGCCGCTCGACTGGCCCAGGCTGGCGTTTCCCATGCCCTCTTCACGCTGCCGTACGCGGAGCACGGCTTCGACATCTGGGATGGCGGCTTCGGCCGTCAGCTCGCCCGGGCGCTGGTGGGGCGGTTCCTCCAGCAGCACGCGCCCGTCAATTGAGGGCGTCCCCTCGCGCTGTAGGCAGAGAGCGTTCCCTCCATTCTTCGGGCCATGCCCTGCGTCTCGTCCAATGTGTACACATGGGCGGCGTCAGGGCCCTGCGACGGAGCGCCGGAGGCGCAGGCCGCCTGATGGTCATTCGACGCGTTGCGCGTATCGCCCGGGGCCCTGGCGGACGGCGAACAGGAGGGAGACTCTTCCCCGCTCACGTTGTTGTTCCCTCCCACATACCTTCGAGCCGTGCCGCGTGCAGTGACTGAGCTCATGAATGGGCGAGGATGCCTGTGGTTCACGCCAGCGCTTGCGCTTCACTCAAACGCGACGACCGAGGACGCGCTCGTGGCTGAAATCGTAGCGCGCAGCGAGCCGATGTGGTGACCCAGTACACTATCGACGCGCGACTCCATCTGATGACTGTGCCTATCCAAGATAGCGGCGCAGACGCAGCGACCGAACACCTCCCAGGTCCCCAGGCTGTTCCCAGCGAGAGTCCACCTGGAAGACAGACGCCCCCTTGATGCGCATCGCCGACGCGGAACTGTCACCGCGCTCGCTGGAGTCAACACAGCCCCACCAGCAGGTAGCGAGTCGCCGTCTTCATGTCCCTCCCCAGGCGTATTCGGGGAACACGAATGCCTCGTCTCAAATGGAAGAGACAGGCCGGGCGACATCGTTGCATTGAATCGTCGGCAAGAATCGCGGTCCGGGACGCATGGCTCGCGGCGCCCTCCCCGGGCACGACACCACGCGCAAGCGAGGCTTTTTAGTCGACAAATGAGCCGTGAATAATCCACGCTGAAGAGCGTCCAGGTGGGCCAGTCGGTGAATGACTCCCCGCGCCCCAACGGGCCCACCGGCTTCTCAAATAGAAAGAAAAAGCTCGATGAACTCGATTGCTCGCGCAGTGATTGCCTCATCCATGTTCGCCGCTTCCTCCGCCTTCGCCCAGGACGTCGAGATGAACATCCACGCCGATGACATTGGCATGCCGTCGACCAGCATTTCCGTGGAGGGCATGTCCCCGGATGGCAACCCAGCGGGCGTCAACATGGAGATTCGTGGTGGCGGTACTCGCATGGAGGTGAACGTGTCGGGAACCGGAACTCCGCCTCCGTCGGGGCGACATGAGCGCAGAGAGCGCCATGAGCATCGCGAGGAAGTCGCGCCGCGCGAGCCCCCCGTCCGACATGTGCGGCACCATTCCGAGCCCGCGTTCCGCGACTGTGGGACGAACCAGGACCCGGGCTGCACCATGCAGCGCAACGGCCATTTCGCGATGGACGCGGAGACCTTCCACGGCTTCATGCAGTCCCTCAAGAGCACTCACAACGAGCTGACGCGGGAGGAAATGGTGGAGAAGGTGATGAAGCGGGCCTTCCTCACCGCGAAGCAGTTCGGCCTCGTCCTGGACCTGTTCAAGAACGACATCACCCGCCTGGACGTGGCGAAGACGGCCGCGCCCCGCGTGGTGAACCCGCAGCACGCGCTGGGGTTCTCTTCCAAGTGGAGGAACTCCATCTCTGCTGACGAGTACGTGGAGATCATCACCGAGCAGTAATCCACGGGATGTCGTTCCAGCAGCCTCCGCGCGCCGCCGTATCCCCGCCTACCCATGCCCCTGAGGTCCGCTTCGCTGGCCGCGGCTCAGGGGAGAGCGAAGCTGGCGGGGTGTTGCGCCACAAGCAGTCGCGTTGCCCCCTTACTGGATGGATGAGCCGCTTGGTACGGCGTGTGCCCAGCGGGGGCTGCCAAGCCGCTCCACCGGCCTGGCGCACAGCCCAAGGGCCCCGTCAGTCACCTTCTCAGCCGGGTCGGTCAGCACCAGTAGAGCCAGGGTCCGCCCCGGGCGAGCCGGTTCCCGGGAGCAGTGACGTGCTCGACGGTGGCTCAGTAGTAGTCTCGTAGGGTGAGCCGGCGCTTGCCGCCGTCTTTCAAAGTGAGCACCACCGTCTGACCTGCTGCGCGATATCGCCAACGCGAGAGTTCCGTGCCCGCGTAATCAGGGCCAATGGGCTTGCCATCAATGGCGATGATTTCGTCCCCCGCCTTCCAGCCCGAGCCGGCGGCGGGGCTCCCAGGGGCCACCAGCTTCACCACGAGCCGCCCCTCCGCGGGGAGGGCAATCAGGCCGGACCGGTCCTTTCGGAAGGGCTGCCGCAGCGCGCGGGCATCGGGGACCAGCATCAGCGTGTCCGTCGCATAGTCCGTTATCATCCGGAAGCGTCCGAGGACGGCGAGCCCCAGGTTGCCGAGGAGCCGGTCCGAGGCGGAGACACTCTTGCCCGCATCGTCGAACACCGTGGGCACGTCCTTCAGGGTGAAGCCCGCCAGTTGGATGTCCTTCAGCGTCGCCACATCGCGCTCCCGGAGTCCGCCCACGGCTCCGGACAGCGTCCTGGAGCTGCGCCTTTCCGTGAGCAGCCCCGCTTGCTGCCAGTAGGCGGGGAAGAGCGAGAGCGCTCCGCTGTTGCCCACGTCGAACAGCACCGGAATGGGGGGACGGCCCTCGATGGAGATCTGGACGGCGCGCTGCCCACCCGCGGATTCAACCAGCGGGAGTCGCACCGCTCGCGGCGGAGCCTTGAAGCGGGACGCCTCATGGAAGGCGACGCGCCGGTTGGGGAAGTCCACGTCCACGACGAGCTGGTTGAAGGACTCCTTGCCCAGGACGACGGGCAGCGGGTGGCCTATCAACCGCGCGACCTCGGACAGGTCGATGACTGCGACCGTCAGCCCCGTCAGTCGCAGGTTGCCCAAGGTGATGTCCACGCCGCCCGCGAGCTGGGCCTGTGCCTGTCCTCCGCTGCCGACCGCCGCGAGCTGCCCCTGCGTCTTCAACCCCAGTTCACGCGCATAGGCCGTGTCGACCACCGTCATCTCGGCGCCGCTGTCCAGAAGCACCTGCGTCGGCTGGCCATTCACCCGCGCTGGAATGTAGACGCGGTTCTCGTCGAAGAACTCGAAGGGGATGAAGCCGGTGCTGTGGTGGCCCTTCGCGAAGCTCGCCTTGCGGACGTCCTGGGGGCGTTCGAAGACCGCGGACGGAATGGGTGCGTTCAGCTCCAGCGTCTCCACCACCGTTCGTGAGTCGGAATCCGGGTTGTCGGTGAGCACCTCCTCCAGGAAGGGGATTCGCACGCCCTGGACCTGACGCCAGTCCCCCAGTCGCACGAAGCGGGTGACGTTGTCCTCGCGGATGCGCAGGCCGTGGAGGGCTCCGTCGGCCTCATTGAGGAACAGGTCGTAGAGGTCTTCATCGCCAAAGGTGACGCGCACCACCTTCCAGGCGCGGCCGTCGCGCTGCGCATCGGGTTGCAGCGCGAGCGTCGCGCCGGCGCTCCCCCGCAGCGCCGCCCCGAAGTCGAGCGCCACCTGGTGCCGGACATCGCGCGCGTCGGTGGGCGAGGCATCTTCGACCTGTCCGCTGGCGTTCAGCTTCCAGCCGCCATCTGGGGTGATGGTCATCGACTGACGCATCACTCCATAGTCCTCATCCCGGCGTGCCCTCCCGTCCCGGTGGCTCCAGGACTCCATCGGGCCCTGGAGTCCGCCTGTCACGGACTTCCCTTTCGCGTGGATGCTCTCCAGTTGCGTGAAGGCGTCCCCGCCACGCCACGCGAGGTGGCGTGCGAGGAGCGGCTGCAGCGCCTCTGCCCCGGCTTCAGAGGGGCCAAACAGGAGGGGCAGGGTCAGCAGAACCGCGATGAGGACTCTCATGGGGAGTCTCCGCGCTTGGAAGAGGAACGGGGCTGACGCCCGACGAGCTGGCGCAGCCCCGGAGGGCTCGAGTTGATGAGGGAGAAGGACCGCGCCAGCCGCGTGCGCGCGGACGGTGGAGCGCTCAACTGGATCTCCGCGGCCAGCCCACTGTGTTGCAGACAGGAGAGATAGACGCTGTCGCTCCAGATGGCCTGCTTGACGCCGGTGCCATCCGTCGTGAGCAGCGCCACCAGGAACTCGCGGGCATCCACCACGAGCGTGAGTTGCGCGCCTGGCCAGCGCTCCCGAACGAAGTCCGCGCTGGACGAGCGCACGCAGGCGAAGGGAGCCTTGGGGGGGTCGTCATAGACAAGCCCCGCGATGGACACGCGTCTGGCGCTCGCTTCCGTGAGCGCCGGGGTGAGGGCCGCGAGGGGCGGCGGGAAGAGGTCGAAGAGCAGCCGCTCCGTGGCGCCGGCAATCATCGCCCGCGCGCGCTCCATCACCTGTGCATGGCTCTTGAGGTGGTAGATGCGGTCGTCTTGCACCGGAGCGTGGAGCTTGCGCAGCGCGTCCGCGGCCTCGCGCCTGCGCGTCTCGAGGCCACGCTGGAGCGCCGTGAGCACTTCGTCCGGAGGAACGGGCCGGAAGGAGCGGGGCTCGCCCTCCTCGACGAGCACCGCCCCCTTGTGTTCGAGCGAGGCGAGCGCCTGGTAGATGCTCGGAGGCGCCTTCCCCAGTGCCTGCGCGAGCCGGTATCCGGTGGCGGGCGCCCCCTTGAGCAGCTCGCAGTACACCCGCGCCTCCACCTCCGTGAACCCAAGGGCCACGAGCCCTTCATCCGCGTCCATGGAGAGAGTGTTATTACTGGTTGGTAATAATGGTCAAGTGACAGAGGGGCAAGGTGTGCCCCGACGGAGCCGTCGTGGAGACTGAGCCGTCGCAAAGGCAGCCGATTTCACCGATGACAGCCCCCCAACTCACGGCGGTGCTGGGCGCCTCGGTGCATCGCCCCTCCTGATGCGACCTGGCGGCCCCGGAGGATGGTCCAACGCGCCCGCGTGGGCCTGCTACCGTGCGCGCCATGACACGGGGCTCGCGACAGACGAGTGGGACGGGGGCGCGGTCATGAGCGCACAACGGGAGGTCCGTGCCGACTTCGACCGGACATCCATCGTGATGTATCAGGCGTATCCGGACGCCATCGCGGACGTGGCGGTGGCGAAGCAGAAGTTCGGTCCGCCCTTCTCCACCGGGAGGATGACCTGGATAAAACCCAGCTTCCTGTGGCTCATGCACCGCTCCAATTGGGGGCACAAGAGCGGGCAGGAGCGGACGCTGGCGGTGCGCATCCTGCGCAGTGGTTGGGAGACAGCCCTGGGGCTCGGGGTCCTCACCGCCTACGAGCCGAAGGCCCACGGCTCGCCGGAGGCGTGGCGCACGGCCTTCGACGCCGCGCCTGTCCATGTCCAGTGGGACCCCGAGCGCACGCTGCGTGGCGCAGGACTGCCCCATGACAGCATCCAGGTGGGGCTGGGCCGCGCCATCATCCAGCGCTTCGTGGAGGACTGGATTGTCTCCATCACGGACTTGACGCCACTCGTGCTGAAGTTGCGCAAGCACCTGGACACCGGACGCGCCGAGCAGGCCTCGCGACTGCTCCCCCCCGAGGCTGCCTATCCCGTGTCGGCGGAGCTCGTCCGTCGACTCGGGATGCGCACCGGGCCATGAGAAGCCGCCGGGGCGTCACTCCGGGTAGGAGGTCTTCGCCCGCGCCTTGCGTTCCTGCTCCTGCCGCTCCCGTTCGTTCAGGTGGCGCTCCATCTCGCTCGCGCCCTCGCGTCGTTCGCGCAGCTTCTCTGGATAGCGCGCGGCGATGAGGGGCGCGAAGTGCTCGAGCGCTTCCTTGAGGTCGGGGAAGGGCACGTCCGCCTTCTCGACCAGGATCTCCCAGGGCTCCGACATGGAGCCTCGGGTCATCTCGAAGCCGACCCCCTTGTCCGCCCAGGTCCCTGGGACGTCGATGAGGACGCTGATGTATTCGCCCACCGTGCACGACTCGATGAAGACCGACGTCGGGTGCTGGCGCTGGCCTCGCTTGTCGCGCCGCTGGTAGGTGAGCGAACAGGCCTCGAGCGGTCTCAGCTGCTCCTGGACATGAGTCAACTCGGGGAGACCTCCCACGTCCGAGGTCGTCAGGAAGCCACCTTTCTTGAGGCCCGTAATCACCACCCCAATGCCACTGCCGAGGGCCATCACGGAGCTGATGATGACCAACACCTTCGTGCTGGAGTGCTTGTTGACGGGGCCCTGCGTGGCTCCCGTCACTCCCGATGCGTTGGCTGGCACCTCGGAGGTCTGATGCGCGGCGCCCCAGGGCATGGACGCAAGGCCGAAGCCCAACACGAAGGCCGCGAACCCGGAGACGCCCTGCATCAACTTTGGCGTGAGTTCGAAGGGCACCACGCCGAGCGTATTGAGCCACGCAATGGTCCTGGCCTCCATGATGGCGTTGCGGGACATCATCACGCCCAGCGCCCCGACGAGGCTCACGAGGGACCACACGCCAGTGACGGCGGGCACGTCGGGACCCGCGCGATTGCGACGCCACCTTCCTATCCCCGCGCCCACCAGCATGGGAACCCACAACAGCACCGACCTGAAGAACATCGCGGACTCCATCCGATTCATGGACATACCTTGCGTCAAGCCCAGACCCGCTCCAAGAACAAGTGCGACGCTCGCGCGAAGGGCATGTCTCTGCGGGCTTGGACCTGTATCGCCCGGCGCACAGTCCGCGCACGCCCTCCAGCCCGCTCCCTCGAACAGGGAAAAGCCCGGCCACCCTTCGCGGGTGCCGGGCTCTTCATACCGCGCTCGCGGCTCCGAAAAGGCCTAGCAGGTCTTCCTGTAGAGCGCGAGGCAGTTGTCGACGAACTGCTTGTCGGTGCACTTGCCGTTCTGCTTGCAGGTCGCCCAGCCGTTGTAGCGAGGGTCCTTGCAGTACAGGAGCGTGACCCAACAGTTCGGGCCCATCGCGGAGACCTCACCGTCCGCGTCACCCATCGACGCCAGCGGCTCCTCTTCCGAGGTCAGGGGGCTGTAGTCGAGGTTGATGCTCTCACCGGACTCGGTCGTCACCGTCTCCACTGTGTCCGTCGGCGCATCCTCCGCGCCCACACCACAGCCCACGGCAGGAACCACGGCCAGCATGAACCCCAGGAGCAGCTTCTTCATTGTTGTTCTCTCTTCCTCGGAAATTGAAACGCCTGAGGAGGGCGTTGCCATGTGGACGCGTCCCGTCCACGCCCACCACCCTACGACGAAGATAAACCAGACTTAAAGCAGTAAATCAGGAATTAAATGAAACCACACAAATCCCCATCTTCCCTCCGGCAACAGCTCGCTCAGGGCCTCCAGGAACGCGACACATGAGCGATTTGGAGACGGCGTGGCATGTGGAACAGGCGGGCAAGACGGGTGCGGACCGCGTGCTGGCCCTGACGCGAGGTGACGCGACGGTGCTCGTGGTGGCGGATGGGGCGGGAAACTCACGACGTGGCGCCGAGGACGCCATGGAGGCCGGAGCCGACGTGGAACGCGCGGAGACCTGGCGCGACGTGCTGGTGCGGTGCGACGCGGAGCGGGTGGCCTCGGGACAGGGTGGTGAAACCACCGCCGTGGTCGCCTGTGTCACCACGCGGCGAGTGGTGGGGGCCAGCGTGGGGGACTCGGAGCTGTGGCTGTTCCAGGACGGAGAGCCGACCGCGCTGACGGAGCATCAACACCGCAAGCCCCTGCTCGGCAGCGGGCTGGCGCGGCCCGTCACCTTCGAGCTCGCGTGGCGAGGCGGCGTGCTCCTCGGCGCATCAGACGGGTTGTTCAAGTACGTCGACCTCCGTCTCATCCAGGAGCATGTGAGCCTCGCCGACGCAAACGCCGCGGTGCTCGCGCTCGCCGCGCTGCCTCGACTCGCGAGCGGCACGCTCCCGGATGACGTGGGGCTCGTCCTGTGCCGCCCGAGCGCTCCACGCCGGTGCTGATGCTGCCCTTCGCGCCGGCCTACGAGAACCTCGACGCGCTGCGGGCGTCGGCCGCGTGGACGGTGCTGGACGAGGCCCTGCACTGGGGGCTCGCCGTGGGAGGCGCGCTCGTGCTGGCGGGCGGGCGCCTCACGAAGACGGTGAGGACGCAGCCGCCACCGGCGCCCCTCCCACTCGTGGAGAAGCGCCGGACGGCCTGAGCCGCTACTGCGGATCCCACCCCGCGTTCACCGTCATCCGGTCCAGCGCGCGCACGGTGACGTAGGGGACGAAGCCCGCCGCGCGCGAGCGGGTATAGGCGTCCGCGACATGCGCGGCCTGAGTGGCGTAGTCGGTGGAGAGCACCAGCTTGCCGGCCGCGCGGACCCGGGCCGCATTCGTCCGGTTCTCCTCGCACCAGCCCTCGTCGCAGGCGTTGTCGTCGGACCAGTACATGTCCTCCATGCCCAGCCCGTCGATGGCGGGCAGGTAGGCGGGGTCATCCACCAGCTCCGGGGAGTTCTGGGGCATCACCTTGAAGGCCGGGTTGCGAGCCTTGGCGTACTGGCTGATGCGCTCGATGAGGGCCACCATCTTCCGCGCGAGGTCGGCGCGGTTGGTGCCCGCGGAGTTCGCGGGAATCTCCTCGTACGTCACCACCATGTCCAGGTAGCACCCAGTGAAGCCCGCGGCGAGCGCCTGGTCGATGCGGCCCTGGACGATGGGCCACCAGCGCTCGTCCCAGTACTTCACGTACTGCTCGTCGGGCCAGCCGGCCACGGGGCCGAGCTTCAGGTCGTCGGGCACCTGAGGCCACTCGGGGCGGTACTCCTCGATGGCGCCAATCTCGAAGTACGCGAGCACCTGCTTGCCCTTGGCTTTGAGCGCGGTGATTTCGGCAGCGGTGAACCAGCCATCGGAGCCGTCGCGCGACAGCTCGACGATGGCGAGGTCGAACTTCGAGTCGGCGATGGTGTCGAGCTTCCCCTGGGGATAGTTCGTGAGCTGGTAGGTGAAGCTGTGGACGCCCTCCCACGATACGGGCGTGCCGGCGTCGGTCCCCGTTCCCGCATCGGAGGGGGTGCCCGCATCGGAGGGGGTGCCCGCGTCGCCAGGGGTTCCCGCGTCCGTGGGAGTCCCCGCGTCGCCGGGCGCGCCCGCGTCCGAGGCGGCGACCTGGATGCGCACCACGAGCAGGTCCAGCAGCGACGCATCCGCCGTGGACGTCGTGCGGTAGCGCAGCTTCACCGGGCCTCCGCTGACGAAGCGCTGGGGAGACGGCAGCGCGAGCGACGTCGCGGTCCACCTCCAGGACTGCGCGAAGGTGTTGTCGCCCACCAGCACCCAGGCGCCCGCCGCGTAGTCCCACGCCTCGAACAGCCAGCGCATCTGCGACTTGAGGGGCCCTCGATAGTTGATGCCCACCTCGGCGGCGACGACGTCGGCGGCGCCCACGTCCGCTGGGAGCGCGTACGTGCACGTGGCGGAGGCGCCGGGCGAGAACTCGACGTACTCCGCCCAGCGGTCCTGCGTGCCCGACAACGTCTGCGTGTGCAGCCCCTGGACGGTCTGCCCCGAGCCGATGGTGCCGCTCTCAACCTGGAGACTGGCGCACGTCAATGTCCGGGCAGCCGCGAGGACGGCCGTGTCCCCGCTCCGCTCCGCGCTGTCCGCGCTTCCGGAGGAACCTCCACAGGCGAACAGCGCGATGCACCACAGACTCGTCCACCCTACTACCGCGACTCGCATGTGCGCTCCCTGTCGCCAGAGCCGGGCCCCGCCCCGATGTCGATGCGCTCGGCGAACGTGACGCGCTTTAGCTTCAGGCACCCGGAATCATCAACGCGATGTGGCGCGCGACACGCGACATTCAGCCATGTCCTGGAACATTCGTTCCTGTCTGGATGGAGTGGTGCGTTGCAGGTGATGGGGTCTGGCCTCTGGTGGAAGGTACACGCGACCACCGGAGCCAACGAGGCCGATGCTAGCCGCGGACGGGAAGTGGAATAGGCTTGCGCCAAGGCATTCTCTCTCAGGAAGACTCCCCTTGGACCTCCCCTTGACTCCTGCCCTGCGCATCAACCTGGGCAAGCGCGCTGGTGTCACCGGCGGCCTGTTGGGCGTGCTGTGCGTGTGCGTCGAATTCTGCTTTCTGTTTCCCCACTTGCTGGTGTCCAACGACGGCCGGGCCTTCTACGTGGAGCACCTGGGCGTGTTCCGGGGCATCCTCCAGGCCGCCATCGTCGCCACCTTCGCGCTGGGGGCCTTCAGCATGCTCACCTTGCGCTCCAAGGCGCATGGCGGCATCGCCATGCTGCTCGCGCTGGTGGCCATGCTGCTGGGCGGCAGCCAGGCGGAGCCGCTCACCCACCAGCCGCGTGCGCTGAGCGCGGGCCTGGACTATTTCGCGCTGGAGCTCCTCGTGTTGGGGCTCCTGTTCATCCCCATGGAGCGGCTGTGGGGGCTTCACCCGCAGCGCATCTTCCGCGAGGGCTGGCAGACAGACCTCAAGCACTTCTTTGTCAGCCACGTGGGCGTACAGCTCATCTCCTTCTCGGTGATGATTCCGGTGCAGGTCTTCTTCTCCTGGGCGGTGCGCATGGACTTCCAGGCCCATGTGGCCGCGCAGCCCGTGTGGCTGCAATTCTTCGAAATCCTCCTGGTGGTGGACCTGGTGAGTTACTGGGTGCACCGCGCCTTCCACCAGGTGCCGTGGATGTGGAAGTTCCACGCCATCCACCACTCCAGTCAGCAGATGGACTGGCTGGCCAGCTCGCGCTCTCACCTGGTGGACGTGCTCGTCAACCGGTTCGCGGGGTTCATCCCGGTGTTCCTGCTGGGCTTCAGCGCGGCCGCCATCTACGGCTACCTCGTTTTCGTGTCCTTCCACGCCGTCTACATCCGCGCCAACGTGAGCCACCGCTGGCCCTATCTCCGTTGGGTGTTCGCGACGCCCGAATTCCACCACTGGCACCACACGTCCGACGAGGAAGGCATCGACAAGAACTTCGCTGTCTTCCTGTCCTTCATTGATGCGATTTTCGGCACCGCGCATCTGCCCGAGCACTGGCCGTCGCGGTATGGAACGACGAAGTTCCAGCCTCCAGAGACCTACCTGGGTCAGCTCGCCTACCCGTTCCAACGGCACGAAGAAACGCCTTACGGATAGAAATGAAACTCGATTCCGGGTTCAAGCGCGAGGGCCGCCTTCAGTGTCGTCGGTGTCCGCATGGACGCCTGCCCCGCCCATTCCGACGGCTCCAGCGCCACCTCCGCCGCCGGCACCACCTCCCCCTCGTCCACCGCCCTTGCCCCCTCCTCCGCCACTGGGACGCAATGGGCCCTGGTCGGGAATCGCGACCCCATGGGGGATGGGCTCGAGGTCGAGTGCCCGGCGGATGAAATCGCGCAGCGATACGACCAGCCGCGCGGTGCCGACCTTGCGCCCGGCGACCATGTCCGCGGCAGCCTCCGCGGCGAGCCGCACCTGCTCCTCGGTGCCGAGCAGCATCACATCCGACAGCGCCGCCTCGACCGCGTCGCGCGTGCGCCAACGGCGTTCGAGCGCCGGGTGGTCGAGCGACGACGCAAGCACGAGGCCCTGGTCGGGCTCCTGTTCGAGTGGCTCGCCAGCCGCGAGCCGACGGCGCATGTCGCGCAGATGGGTCGGGTCCACGACGAGCTCACCGGTGAATGAGCCGCCGAGTGTCTTGTATGCGGAGATCAGCGTCTTCAGCCGCTCGTTGATCTGACGGTTCTCGCGTTCGCGTCGGCGCTGCACGGTCTGCATCACCAACAGGCGGATGCTGACGACGACCAGCGACACCAGCACGAGGCTGGCCAGCGTCGCCGCGAGGCCACGCCAGGAAGTGAAGTCGAGAGAGCTCATCATCGGCGCGACGATAGCGCGTCCACCGCACGGTCGCCGCGACGCGCTCGCGTGTGCCGCTGACCCGTCTTGCTGAGGAAGTGCTGCCACGGTGGAGTCCTTCACCCAGCAGCCCCCCTGTGGCCGTGGTGGCGGCGGGCAATCACGCGCTCGCCGCCCATGCCGACCTCTTCGCCGAGTGGGCGCAATCCCCAAGCACCACGCTCCGGGTGAAGCAGGCGTTGTGCCGAGCCTGGCGCAGCCACGACCCACAACTCTCTGCCGCCCTCCTCAAGCAAGGCGGCCAGGGACGTCAGCGCGCCCGCGTTCTGGCGGAGGGGTTCTTCGCGGCGCTCTTCTTCCTGGCCGCAGCGACCTTCGCCTTCGCGACGGCCGGCTTCCCTTCGCCGCGCGGTGCCTTCGCCTTTGCGACCGCCTCCATCGCTTTTCGGGCTTCGGTCTTCTCACCTTTCCGCAGCGCGAGCGCCGCGGCGATCCACTCCGGTGCGTAGCTCGAAGTGCACCCCTTCGGAATCGGTCGCGGGTCCCAGCGACCGAGGCGCTCGCCGATGGCGATGGCCTCCGAGGTGTACGCGGGCAGGTGGAGGCCGATCCAGACCAGGCAGAAGTTGATGCCCTCCTTCACCCGGTACGGTGCATCCGGAAGCTCACGCTCAATGCGCTCGAGCGTCGCGCCTACGTCGAGTTCCTTCTCGAGGCCTCGCGCAATGCGCCCGGCAAGAAGCTTCCATCCGGCGCGGCGAGGTAGTTCCTTGCTGCCGTCCATCCACTTCTCCTGAAGCCTCGGGGCGACGAGCGTATGCACGAGCACGCGGCCGACGAGTTCGTCGACCAGGGTCGGGTTCGAGAGTGGCTCGAGGAGCCCGCGTGCCTCCTTCTCAGTGAGCGCCGCGGGATCGAGGAGCATGCACGCGAGGATGCGCGCATCGTGATTGCCAGTCCCCCACAGCTCCAGTCCGAGCCCGTGGTTCGTCCCCAACGTCGCTGCCAGGCCACGGATTTTGCCGAGCAGCACACCAAAGACATTGTCGACCACCCCGTCGCGCACGTAGCGCTGGCGCACCTTCTCGTCACCATGGCTCTCGAGCAGCTTCATCACCTGGGACAGCGACATTGTTTTTGGCACGGGGAGCACCTCGACGGGCGGTGGATTGAGAGCGGCTGGAAGGGTGGCACGACAGGCGCCCACGGTCGAGGAACGCGTCCCTAGCACTACTGCGTCAGGGGCCCGAGGGGTGGACGGGGAGACCGGACAGGCGAGGTGAGGCGTGGTGGTGGTTGGTGCGGTGGCAGGTGGGGCAGCGAGGCAACCAGGTAGCAATCACTCGCGCCATGGCAAGCCGTGCAGTGATGAAGCTGTCGCGGAAGTGGCGCTCAGGCCGAGAGTGACTGCGCGTGGGCGTCAGCCGCCCTTCGGGCCGAGGGGGAAAACGCCGCGTGCGTTCCGACACGAGGAAGGCGTAGCAACACAGCGCGACGGAGACATGGTGATGCCAGCCAGGGAAGCGGCGGCCTTCGTAATGGTCCAGCCCCAGCTCCCCCCTTGAGGTCTTCGTAGACGCGTTCGGTTCTCCATCGCTGCATCACCAGACGGATGAGCTGCCTCTTCGTCCGGCCATGTGGCAGGGATATCAGAAAGTAGTTGGCGGGCTCGGGCTCACCGTCTCGCCACTCGATGAGCAACGCCAGGGGCTCCTGCTCTCGCAGGGGGACGCCCGCGGCGACGACGCGGCGCAGGGCAAATCGTGCCGACAAGGCGTCTTGCGTGCCCTGGCGCCAGGTGCACCGTCGGAAGCCGCCTCGTTCATGAATGCGCCAGGCCAGGTCCGAAACGCTTCGCGCGTCCTTTCGGGGACGGCCCTTCGTATCCAGGAGGCAGACGGTCGTCTGCGCAGACACCGCGACTGCGTACTGCAATCCCAGCGCGCGAAGGCGCGCACGGAAGTCGCTGGCATTGCCATAGGCGCTGTCCGCCAGGAGGACACCTGGCGCCACCCCGTCCTCCACGGCCCGCTCAATCATGCGCAGCGCCAGTTGGGGCTTGGTTTTGAAGGAAACCTCGGCGGGGATGCGGGCCTCGCGGCGACGCGCCTCGTCGTTGGCCCAGCACTCGGGGAGGTACAGCTCGAAGTCGACGGGCAGGTGCTCGGTACGAGTGGTCACGCTGAGGCTGACGCCAATCTGGCAGTTGGCCACCTTCCCCGCCGAGCCGGTGTACTGCCGCTGGACGCCCACCGAGTGCTTGCCCTGCTTGAGGAAGCCCGTGTCGTCCACAATCCAGGCTTCCACCGACTCCCGCCGCGTCATCGCCTCCAGCGCGTACCTCGCCGCCTGGCGCCTCACATCCCGGTCGCTCCACCTTGAGTCCACCGCGAAGTGCAGCAGTCGCTGGTGCATGGCATCCACCCGCTCGGGGTCCGGACACGCCCGGGCGGCAATTGGCTCCACGCTCTTGCGCTCCCCATCCCCCAGCAGGCCCATGGCGTAGAGGGCGAACGAGCCGCGCCGGCTCTCCTCGCCCAGTACCTCGCCGATTTGCTGGAAATACCTCTCAATCCGCTGCACCGCGGCGGCGCTCATGAAGGAGTCCATACCCGCTTCATGAGTGGGGCGGATGGCGGCCGATGCAATGAGGGCCTGCCCGCCCAGCCCTCCGTCGCCCACTCCCCCTTCGGCCTACCCCTAACGCAGTAGTGCTAGTAGGGCCGCTTGGGCCGGCATGTTCCCCGAGGGACAGCACAGCCGCTGCTCCGACACGGCGCACAGCCCGCGTGTCACCCTCCCGCGGCCCTTCCTGGCCCCTCACTCAAGGAGTTCTATAAACAACCCCCTCATCACCATGAAACGCCATGGCCTTCCAATAGACCATCCCAATCTTCTCAAGCACCCTCACGGAGGCAGTGTTGGCCTTCATGGCACGGCCAATGATGGTCTTCATTTGCAGATGACTCAACCCATAATCAAGACTGGCCCTTGCAGCTTCGGTAGCATAGCCTCTATCCCAGTGCTTCCTGAAGAACCGGAAGCCAACATCACACTCATCGACTTCTGGACTGTACTTGAGTCCACACCAGCCCAAGAACTCGCCATCTTCTTTTCGGATAACCGCCCATCGGCCAAAACCGTACTTCTCATAGTGGTCATAGCCTCTCAGAAACTCCCTTGCTGCCGCGATATCAGCAAACGCCTCATCGCCCGTATAGCGAATGACTTCGGGGTCGGCATTGAGCAGGTAAAAACTTTCGGCATCCGCCGGGATGAATTCGCGAATCAGGAGGCGCGGCGTCTGCATCACCATAACGAAACCCACTCTTCTCTCTTTTATCAATCATCACGACCATCTGCTTATCAAGCCAATGTAACTCCAGAGCGATACGGCTCTGACGCCACATCACGGAGCCCTGGGGATGAATTCTCAGGCCCCCCCCCTGGCATGTGCCCCGAGGGGCGGCATAGCCGCTGCTCCGGCCCGACGCACAGCTCGCGTGTCACCCTCCTGCGGCCCTTCTTGGCCCCTCTTCACCAGCCCGCCGGACTCAACAGGGCGCATATCCGTCCGATACTTTGGCTCGTGGCAGGTTCGAGCACCATGAATCTGTCGCCCTTGAACGAGGGGCTCCGCACGAAGGTCGAGCAGCGGATGCGCACGAAGCCGGAGTTCACACCGTTCATCGGACGCATTCTCGAAATGCGCGCCGCAGCCAAGTCCGATGAGGAGCGCGCCCGCCACGACCGGCAGTTGGAGCGTCTCATCAGACCGAGCCGCATCCGCGAGCGGCTCGGCCTCGCGCTCCTCGCGGTCTGCGGCGCGCTCCTGGGCTATGCCATCTACATCGATCAGCAGGTGGAGCACGCCGCGGCAGCAGGCACGCCGACGACAGCCCAGGTGGAGCGGATGGAGCCGGGGGGCTGCCTCATCGGCACGAAGACGGAGCACTGCTTGACGTTGACGGTCAAGCGCTATCCGGCCTCGGGTGCGCCGTACTCGGCCTCGTTCACCCAGCGCATCCCGCTCGAATGGCTGGCACGGGTGCAGCCGGGTTCGTGGCTCACGGTAGCGGTGGCTCCCGCGGAGCCGCAGAAGGTGACGTTCGACGTGCGCACCATGTACGTCGCGCCGCCAGCGCCGCCCGCTTCCGCGCAGTGAGGGGCATGTGGACCTCGGGCTGGAGGGAGCGACGCCAGAGGCTCCAAAACGAAACGGGCTGGAGACCTTGCGATCTCCAGCCCGCTTCATGACGTGGTCGGGGAGACAGGATTTGAACCTGCGACCCCTTGGTCCCGAACCAAGTGCTCTACCAGGCTGAGCCACTCCCCGATATGTCGCCTCGCCGGACGGTCCTTCTCGGGACCGGC
Source organism: Myxococcus sp. NMCA1 (assembly GCF_026810205.1). Classification (NCBI taxonomy): domain Bacteria; kingdom Pseudomonadati; phylum Myxococcota; class Myxococcia; order Myxococcales; family Myxococcaceae; genus Myxococcus; species Myxococcus sp. NMCA1. Next base: position 8,079,622 of record NZ_CP113950.1, read on the forward strand.
GAAGTGCGGGCGGTAGTACCCGAGCCGCCCAGCCGAGTCAACGTCCTCGGATCACCTTTTCTTCCGCCCCTCCCCGCCCAGAGGGAGCTGGCAGCCGGGCGATGCCCGGGTGCCCCCCGACTCCGCTTCCCAAGACCACGAATTTCCTGTACTCCCGGACAGTTTCCCCTCCTGCTACACTCACGAGGCAGCCTGCATTGTTGCACCGCGATGCCATGACGCCGCCCCCCGTCGTCCTCATCTCCGATGACGAGCCCCTCATCGTCTCCGCCCTCGCCCGCGAGGGGAAACGGTCCGGGCTGAACTGCATCTCGGACACCACGTCCGAGCGCGTCCTGGAGCTCGCCCGCGAACACCGGCCGGCCGTCATCATCCTGGACATCAACCAGCACCAGGACGGCCGGGACCTGCTCGCCCAGCTCAAGCAGGACCCCAACACCCGCGACTGCAAGGTCATCATCCTCAGCGCCGTCGAGGACCAGTTCACCCGCCACGTCTGCTTCGAGCTCGGCGCCGACGATTACGAGGTGAAGCCCTTCGACCCCACCTTCATGACCCGCGTCGCCCGGCTCGCCTCCTCCGTGGCGCGCCCTCGCACCTGAAGTCAGCCGGCCTCACGGGCGCAGCGAGCGGATGGCCTCCGCGTAGTCCTTCGAGCCGAAGACGTAGCTGCCCGCCACCAGCACCGTGGCCCCGGCCTCCACCACCCGCTTCGCCGTGGTGGCGTTGATGCCGCCGTCCACCTCGATGTCCACGTCCTTCAGCCCGCGCGCATCCAACATCCCGCGCAGCCGGCGCACCCTCTCCACTGTGGACTCGATGAAGCTCTGCCCGCCGAAGCCCGGGTTCACGCTCATCAGCAGCACCATGTCCACGTCGCCCAGCACCTCCTCGATTGCCGACAGCGGCGTGCCCGGGTTCAACACCACCGCCGGCTTCGCCCCCGCATTGCGAATCTGCTGAAGCGTCCGGTGCAGGTGCGGACTGGCCTCCACGTGCACCGTCAACACGTCCGCCCCCGCCTTCACGAAGGCCTCCACGTAGCGCTCCGGCTCCACAATCATCAGGTGCACGTCCAACGGCTTCGTCGCCACCCGCTTGATGGCCTCCACCACCACGGGTCCAATCGTGATGTTCGGCACAAAGCGGCCATCCATGACATCCACGTGAATCCAATCCGCACCAGCGGCTTCGATGGCGCGGACCTCTTCGGCCAAGCGGCCGAAGTCACAGGACAAAAGCGAAGGAGAGATGCGAACGGGGCGGCGGCTCATGCCGCGCTTCATAACCGCAACCCGCGCGCTGGCTAAGGCCGAACGCAACGCGACGACGTCCACCAGACAGCCAGGGACCTGCCAAGTGGGTCCTCCAAGGCAGCGTGCTGTCTACCCGTGCTAGAACTTTGTAGCCCTTCGCGGCCGCTGGCCGCTTCTCACGGAGCCGCCTGGTGCTCGCTCAACCCGCCCCACAGCCCGAGCTGAACCGCCGCCTGGCGAAGCTCACGTCCATCCTGGATGTCGCGAAGGCGATGAGCGCCGAGCGCGACCTCGACCTGCTCCTGCCGCTCATCCTCTTCGAGGCCACCAAGGTGGTGGAGGCGGACCGCTGCTCGCTCTTCATCCTGGACCGCGAGCGCAGCGAGCTGTGGAGCAAGGTGGCCCAGGGCTCCAAGAGCGAAATCCGCCTCCCGGTGGGCAGCGGCGTCGCCGGACAGGTGGCCCAGACGGGCGCCGTCATCAACATCCCCGACGCCTACGCCGACGCCCGCTTCAACCGCTCGTTCGACGTCTCCAGCGGCTACCAGACGAAGACCATCCTCTGCGTCCCCATGCGTGACGCCGGCGGCGAGGTGACGGGCGTCATCCAGGCCCTCAACAAGCTGGACGGCGCCAGCTTCAACGCCGAGGACGAGGAGCTGCTGCTCGCCCTGGGCGCCCAGGCCGCGGGCGCCATCGAGAACGCCCTCCTCCACGAGGACATCAACCGCCTCTTCGAGGGCTTCGTCTCCGCCTCCGTCGTCGCCATTGAATCCAGAGACCCGACCACCGCCGGTCACTCCGGGCGCGTGGCCGACCTCACCGTGGCCCTGGCCCAGGTGCTCGAACACCTGTCCACCGGCCCCTACGCCCACACGCGATTCTCCGCCGGGGAGATTCAGGAGCTGCGCTACGCCTCGCTGCTCCACGACTTCGGCAAGGTGGGCGTGCGCGAGCCAGTGCTCGTGAAGGCGGAGAAGCTCTACCCCCATGAGCTCGAAGGCCTGCGCGCCCGCTTCCAGCTCGCCCGGAAGGACTTGCAGCTCCAGAGCTACCGCCGCCGCCTGGAGGCGGTGAAGATTCGCGGCCAGGCGAACCTGGCGGAAATCGAGGCCGAGGAAGAGGAGCGGCTCGCCCGCGAGTCGTGGCAGCTGGACGAGGTGCTGGAGTTCATCCTCTCCTGCAACCGCCCCACCGTGCTCGCGCAGGGCAACTTCGAGCGCCTCCACGAGTTGGGCGCGCTGCGCTTCCTGGATGCCCACGACAAGGCCCAGCCGCTGCTGCTGCCCGGGGAAATCCAGTCGCTCTCCATCGCCCGCGGCACGCTCTCTCCCGAGGAGCGCCGCGAAATCGAGAGCCACGTCGAGCACACCTACCGCTTCCTGTCCCAGATTCCGTGGACGCGCACGCTGCGCCGGGTGCCGGAGATTGCCTACGCCCACCACGAGAAGCTGGATGGCACCGGCTACCCCCGCGCGGAGAAGGACATCCCCGTCCAATCCCGGATGATGTCCATCTGCGACATCTACGACGCGCTCACCGCCAGCGACCGGCCCTACAAGAAGGCCGTGCCACACACGCTCGCGCTCGACATCCTCCGGCGCGAGTCCGACGCCGGGCAACTGGACCCGGCGCTCTATACCGTCTTCATCGAGGCCGACATCCCCCGGAAGGTCCTCCAGGGAATCAAGTAGCCGCTCAGCCTTCGATGGTGTGCAGGCGCAGGCTGTTGATTTTACCCGGCTGCCCCACCGGCGCGCCGAACACGATGACGATGCGGTCGCCCTTGCGGCCCAGGCCCCGCGCCAGGAGCTCTTCCTCCACGCGCTTCACCATGGCCTCGGTGTCCTGGATGGGCTCCAGCACGCGCGGCACCACGCCCCACAGCAGCGACAGCCGGCGGCGCACTTCCTGGTTGGGGCTGAAGGCGACAATCGGCACCGTGGGCCGGTAGTGCGACAGCAGGCGCGCCGTCACACCCGACAGCGTGAAGGCCGCGATGAGCGAGGCATTGCTCGCCTTGGCCGCCTCGCAGGCCACGCGCGCGATGACGTCCGGGAAGTGGTTGGGCAGCCCCAGCGGCGTCTCCAGCACGCGCATCAGCGACTGCGTCGTGCGCGCGGAGGACTCGGCCGCCAGGATGATGCGCTCCATCATCTGCACGGACTCGATGGGGAACTTGCCGCTGGCCGTCTCGCCCGACAGCATCACCGCGTCCGCGCCGTCGAACACGGCGTTGGCCACGTCGCTGGCCTCGGCGCGCGTGGGGCGCGGGTTGTCAATCATGGAGTTCAGCATCTGCGTAGCCACGATGACGGGCAGGCCACGCAGGTTGGAGCGCCGGATGATGTCCTTCTGGACGGCCGGCACTTCCTCGGGGGGAATCTCCACGCCCAGGTCGCCGCGCGCCACCATGACGCCGTCCGTCTTGTCCAGGATGGCGTCCAGCCGGGCAATGGCCTCCGGCTTCTCCAGCTTGGCGATGATGGGCACCGTGCGGCCCACCTCCGCCATGGCCTGGCGCGCGGTGTCCAGGTCGGAAGGCTGGCGCACGAAGGACAGCGCGATGTAGTCCACGCCGGCCTTGATACCGAACACCAGGTCCTCGCGGTCCTTCGGCGTCAGCGCCTCCGCGCGCACCGCCACGCCCGGCAGGTTGATGCCCTTGTTGTTCTTCAGCGTGCCGCCGTGGATGACCTGCGTGCGGATGAGCTTCTGCTTGTCCGTCTCCAGGACCTTCAGCTCCAGCAGGCCGTCATCCAGGAGGATGCGGTCCCCCGGATTCACGTCCGCGGCCAGGAACGGGTACGTCGTGGACACGATTTCGTCCGTGCCCGGAACCGTTTCGTCCGTGGTGATGTGGAAGGTGCCGCCCTCCTTCAGCTCGGTGCTGCCCTTCACGAAACGGCCGGTGCGAATCTTCGGGCCTTGCAGGTCACCGAGGATGCCCACCGCCTTGCGGACCTTCAGCGACGCGGCGCGCAGCTTCGCGATGTTCTCCGCGTGCTGCTCGTGGCTGCCGTGGGAGAAGTTCAGGCGAGCCACGTCCATGCCGTTCTCCAGGAGCGCTTCGAGCATCTCCTGGCTCTGGCTGGCGGGACCGAGGGTGCAGACAATCTTCGCTCTTCGCATAGAGCCCGTGAGGATGGGTTTCCCTCACGGCAGCGTCAAGCACGCTGCATGGGCCGCTTCGCTCGGTAAAACGGTAAATGAGCCAGCGAACGGCGCGGCGCTCAACCGCGCAACAGCACGCCCAGGTTCTCCCGCTCCCAACGCAGTGCGGCGGCGTAATGCGGGAATGTTCGCTCGCGTTCGCGGAAGGCACGCGGGTGATGCACGCGGCGGCCACCCCGGCCCGTGCTCGGGAAGAGCTGGTGGAGCATCTCGTGGAAGATGATGAACTCCACGAAGAAGGAAGGCACCTCGGGGGTGTCCAGCGCCGGGTGGATGCGAATCTCACGCGTCTGGTGGTCGTAGACGCCCAGGCGGATGGACTTGCGACGGCGGCGCGGAGGCATGCGCCCCCAGCCAATCCGGGCCTGGATGAGGCCCTGGAAAAAATCTCGGTTGGTGGTGTCGTAAAGCGCCTGGAGGTCGAAACAGCGCCCGCGCGGATTGAGGTCCGCGTCGGATTCGCGGCGCATCTGACGGATGCGCGGCTGCTGACCGCGGATGTACTCGTCCAGGATGGCGCCCGCGGTGCGGTGCCCCCGGCCCGCGTAGTCCGCCACCGCGCGCACCACCGGCTCCGGCGCGTCCAGGAACATGTGGTGCAGCCGCAGCGCCAGCACCGCGGAGCCCCGGCGGAAGGACACCATGGTGGAGCGGTTGTCCGTCACCGACAGGCGCACCGGCATGCCCAGCTCGGCGCTCAGCCGCCAGGCCAGCGATTCAGCCCGGGTCCACAGCTCCTCCCGCGTGGGCGGGCGCGAGACGATGCGGGGTGCCTCGTCGGGCAGGAGGTTGCGCTGCGGCGTGGGCACGGGCGGTGCGACGGGCCGCGGCGCGGGCGCCACGGGTGCGGCAGGTCCCCCCTCGGGCCGGGGTGCGGCCGTTCCCTCTGCGGCGCGGCTGGCGGCAGAGAGACCTCGAGGGAAGAGCGACGTCTGGCGAAATTGCTCGGGGGACACGCGGCTGCGCATCGTACCCCGCACTTCCGGGGACTCAAGGGCGGCGGTCCCCTGCTCGCCTCCTCACCGTCAGCCCGTCAACCGCGCTCACACGCAGCGTCCACTAACAGGAGGGAAAGGCAGGCGAGCGTACGACGCGCCCTCACGGTGCGGGCGGCTCCGCGTGCCGGGACTTGAGGAGCCGCTCCAGGCGCTCGGGCTCCATGCGCACCACGAAGGTCTTCTCGCGCGTGAAGGTCACCTGCCCCGGCGCGCCGCCCTTCACCTTGCGCACGAACTTCGCGGGCACGTAGCTCACCTCACCGCGCGGCTCGCCCTTGGCCCCGGAGTGGTGCAGCGCCAGGTGCGCCGCGTCCAGCAAGACCTCCTGCGCCACCTCCTGCCCCTTCTCCAGCGGCAGCACCACGTGGCTGCCCGGTACACCGCGCGCGTGGAGCCACAGATGCCAGGGCCTGGCCACCTTGAAGGTGAGCGCGTCGTTGTCCTCCGAGCCGCGCCCCACCCAGATGCGCGCCCCGCCATGGCCCACGTACTCCTTGAAGGGCCGGCCCTCCTGCGCGCCCTCGCCCCCACTGGGGAGCTGAAGCACTTCCGCCTGCGCCAGCAGCGCGGCGTCCTCCATCCGCTCAATCTGCGCGAGCGCCTGCTGCGCGTGCGCCACCTCGCGCGCCAGCTCCGCCTCGCGGTGACGCGCCTGCTCCACGCCCCGCAGCAGCCGCCGGTACTGGTGGAAGTGCCAGTCCGCCTCCTCCTTCGGGGTGCGCTTCGGGTCCAGCGTCACCCGGACCTCCTTCGCGCCCTCCTCTGTATAGGCGGTGAGCACCGCCTCGGTGGCGCCCCGCTTGAGGCGGTAGAGGTTCTGCGCCAGCAGCTCGCCCACTTCGCGGTGCTTCTCCGCATCCGGGCCGCGGGCCGCCTCGGCGCGCACCTTCTCCAACGTGCGGGAGGCGCGCTTGAGGCGCGCGCGGTACGGCTGCGCCAACCGGCGGCGGATGGTCTCCGAGCGGCTGGCCTTGTCGCGCGCTCCGAGCAGGCGCTCCGCGGCCTGGGAATACGGCAGCGCATCCGAGTCCTGGGGAGCGAGCCGCGAGGGTTGGCTCCGGGCCTTCTCGCGGGCCTCGGGCGGCGGCGGCTCCGGCGGCGCCCACGCCGCGCCCGGATGCAGCCCCCGACGCTGCGCGAAGCCTTCACCGGAGAGCATCAGTACGCGGCCGTTGTCGCTGAGCAGCAGCAGACCACCGGGCGCGCCCACCTCCAGGAGGAGGCGCCTGCGCACGTCCTCGCGCTCGAAGTCGAAGGCCACCACGCGCTCGGCTTCCATGAAGCGGGCGCCCTGGAGCTTGAAGCCTGTCAGCTCCTGACGCAGCCACCGCTGGAAGGGGGCGGGCTCGCCCGGCGTGGGGAAGCGATCATCCGCCACGGACACCCGGGCCAGGTCACCTTCCGCGCACAGGCACAACAGGATGGATCTGCCCGGGACGCGAAGTTCCACGTAGGCGAGCCTGGGAAGGGGACACCAGGCCTTCTGCGCCACCGCGCCAGTGAGGCGCTCTGCCACCTCCGCCACCACCTGCTCCAGCTCCACGGGACGCAGCGACATGGGGCACTCCGGGTCCTGAAAATGAAAACGGCCCGGCGGGTTTCGCCGAGCCGTTCACCGGACGTCAACTACCGTCCGCTCATGACGACGGGACTGCTCAGGACTCCGGCGTAACCGGGGCCGCCACCGTCTTGGCCTTGGTGGTGCGCTTGCGAGCCGGGGCCTTCTTGGCCGCCTTGCGGGTGGTCTTCTTGGCGGCCGCCTTCTTGGTCGCGGTCTTGCCAGCCGTCTTGCGAGCGGTCGTCTTCTTCGCCGACTTCGCCGCCTTCGTGGCCTTCGCGGTCTTGGCAGCCTTCTTGGTCGCGGACTTCGCAGCGGTCTTCTTCTTAGCGGCCATCAGAATCCTCCAGTTCAGTGGTTGGCCCCAGGTCAACCGAGGCCCTGCACTCTTCTTGATGGGAGTGAGTGCTTGAAGTGAATGGTACGGGCGACATGCCAGTGTGTCAACGCATGGTGATGTATTGCATCGCGTGCGAGGCCGATTTTTCGGCATCGAGCGCGTCCGGAGGTGCCGAACGCCACCTCGCGGACACTCGCGAGCGCATCCGAGGTGTCGCGCGCGAGGCCGAGTTTCCGGCTCCGGACACGTTTCGGCCACTTTCGAGCACGACGTTGGCGCATGCCGCGGCGCATGCGCGCGAGCGACGCGGCGCTTTTCGTCGTGGGGTGCGGCGTCTACGGTTCGCCACCACATGAGCGCCACCGAGCAGACCTTCCCCGCGGACTTCACCTTCGGCGTCGCGACCGCCGCGTACCAGGTGGAGGGCGGCATCGAGAACGACTGGGCCGAGTGGGAACGCGCCGGGAAGCTGAAGGAGCCGGACGCTCGCTGCGGCCCCGCGGTGGACCACTGGAACCGCTACGAGGAGGACTACGCCCTGGCCCGGGCGGTGGGCGCCACCGCGTTCCGCATCTCCCTGGAGTGGGCGCGCATCGAGCCGGAGCGCGGGCGCTTCGACGAGGCGGCGCTGGAGGCCTACCGGGAGCGACTCCTGAAGATGAAGGCCCATGGCCTGCGGCCGGTGGTGACGCTCCACCACTTCACGCACCCCACCTGGTTCCACCGGGAGACGCCGTGGCACCAGCCGGCCAGCGTGGACGTCTTCCGGCGGTACGCGAAGCGGTGCGCGGCGCTGCTGGAGGGGCTGGACGCGCTGGTCATCTCCTTCAACGAGCCCATGGTGCTGCTGTTGGGGGGCTATCTGCAGGGCGCCATTCCTCCGGGCCTCGCGGATGGCCCCACCACCATGCGGGCCATGGAGAACCTGGTGCGCTCGCACGTGGCCGCCCGGGAGGAGCTGTTGTCCCGGCTGGGCCGCGTGGAGCTGGGCATTTCCCAGAACATGCTCGCCTTCGCACCGGACCGCTGGTGGCACCCGCTGGACCGCGCGCTGGTGAGGCTCGGGGCCCAGGCCTACAACCATGCGTTCCACGAGGCGCTGGCCACCGGCAAGCTGCGCGTCACCATGCCGGGCGTGGCCTCCACGCGCGTGGACATCCCTGGCGCGCGGGACTCCGTGGAGTTCATCGGGGTGAACTACTACACCCGCGCGCACCTGCGCTTCGTGCCGCGCCCGCCCTTCATCGAGTTCAAGTACCGGGACATCCACGGCCGGGGCCTCACCGACATCGGATGGGAGGACTGGCCGGAGGGCTTCCTCCAGACGCTGCGCGACGTGAAGCGCTACGGGAAGCCGGTGTGGATTACGGAGAACGGCATCGACGACCGCGTCGGCACCCGCCGGCCCCACTACCTCCATTCCCACCTGGCCCAGGTGCTGGCTGCGCGCGCGCAGGGCGTGGACGTGCGCGGCTACCTCTATTGGAGCCTGCTCGACAACTTCGAGTGGCTGGAGGGCTGGGGCCCGCGCTTCGGCCTCTACCACGTCGACTTCGACACGCTCCGCCGCAGCCCCACGCCCGCGTGTGACTACTTCCGCGCCGTGGCCACCGAACGGAAGCTGGTGCCGCCAGACGCGGTCCGCGACTCGAGCGCTTGAGCGGCGCGCCGCCCACGAAGGGCACGGGCTCCCTCCTTATATATAGAGAAGCGCCGTGCCCTCAGCCCAGGGCCGCCCGGTAGTCCACGTCCTGCTCCCCACCGGGGCCCGCGAGGTCCACCTGGGCCGCGGTGAAGAAGCGGCGCACGCAGTCCTCCACCGCTGACGGCACGTCCAGGCCGTTCACCTCCGCACGGAAGGCCGCGGCACCGTACAGGCCGTGGGCGTACCACGCCAACTGCTTGCGGAAGGAGCGCACGGCGCCCAGCGGGTCCCCCATGAAGTCCAGGTGCGCCCGGAAGTGGGTCAGCACCAGTTCGCAGCGCTCGCGCGGCGTGGCGGGCGGGCCCCCGAGCAGCTCGCGGAAGATCCACGGGTTGCCCAGCGCGGCGCGGCCAATCATCACGAAGTCGCAGCCGGTGGTCTCCAGCATGCGCGCCGCGTCCGCGGGCGTCTTCACGTCCCCGTTGCCGATGATGGGCAGCTCCGGGAAGTGGCGCTTGAGGTCGGCGATGACGCTCCAGTCCGCCTGCCCCGAATAGCCCTGCTCGCGCGTGCGGGGGTGGATGGCCAGCCCCGCGCAGCCCGCCTCCTGGAGCGCGCCAGCCACCTGAAGATAGTTCAGGCTGCGGGCGTCCCAGCCCGAGCGAATCTTGCAGGTGACGGGCAGGCCGGTGGCCTCGCGGATGCGCCGGACGATGTCCGCCGCGCGGGGCACGTCACAGAGCAGGCCGCTGCCCGCCCCGTTCTTCACCACCTTCTTCACCGGGCAGCCCATGTTGATGTCGATGATTTGCGCGCCCGCCTCGCGCCCCACCACCGCCGCCCGGGCCATGGCGTCCGGTTCGCCGCCGTAGATTTGGAGCGAGTAGGGCCGCTCCACCTCGGCGTCGTAGCGCAGGTACTTCAACGTCCGCTGGTTGGCGCGCATCAGCCCCTGCGAGCTGACGAGCTCGGTGGGACAGAGCGCCGCGCCCAGACGGAAGGCGAGCACACGGAAGGGCATCTCGCTCACCCCGGCCATGGGGGCCAGGATGTACGGATTCGGCAGGGTGTAGGGACCAAGCTGCGGCATGAAGGGCGGGGAACCTAGCGGATTTGCCCGGGACATGGCGGAGACGGTGAGCAAGTGCCTGCGCTCGGAGGTCCTAACGGTTAAGGTCCGTCCCCATGTTCCGCTTTCGTCTCGGGAGCATTCCCGTCGAAGTCCACCCCAGCCACCTGCTGGTGTCCGGCATGCTGGCCTGGAGCTCCGTCCCCGCGGCCCAGAACGGCTGGCCGTTCCGCCAGGTGGATGGAGCCCCCACCCTGGGCCACGCCAGCGCGATGGTGGTCTACATCCTGTCGTGGATGCTCATCGTCTTCGTGTCCGTGCTCATCCATGAGATGGGGCATGCGCTGGCCAGTCGCCTGTTCGGCTACCGGCCAAGCATCGCGCTCGTCTGGATGGGTGGCCACACGCTCCCCACCGACGCGCCAGGTCCCCTGCCGTGGAAGCGGGACTTACTCATCACCGCGGCCGGCCCCTTCTTCGGGCTGATGCTGGGGGTGACGAGCGGGCTGGGCTACGTCCTGTTCGAGGGCCGCTCGCCCGCGCTCGACTTCTTCCTGCTCACCTTCATGATCGCCAACTTCTTCTGGGCGTTCCTGAACATGCTGCCCGTGCTCCCGCTGGATGGGGGGCGCATCACCACCACCCTGGCCACGCGGATGTTCGGTCCGCGGCGCGGCTTCGTGCTGGCGCAGGGGCTGGCGCTGCTGGTGTGCGTGGGTGCCGTGGTGTACGGCCTGCGGTCGGGTTGGCTCCTGCTCACCCTCATCTTCGCCATGTACGGCATGCAGTCCTTCCGCGTGGTGGCGGAGGCGCTGCGCAACGGACAGGCGCAGAGCGTCCCACTGGAAGGGCCGCTGGCGGAGAAGCTGCGCGAGGCCCGGGCCGCGCTCGACGCGGGCCGCATGGACGAGGCGCGGCGGCTGGGCGCGTCCGTGCTGGAGGCCAACGAGGGCCTGACGCCAAGGGTGGCCAGCCATGCCCACCACCTGCTGGGCTGGCTCGCCCTGAAGGAGGGCCAGGGCCGCCAGGCGCTGGACCACTTCTCGCAGGTACAGGGCCTGCCCGTGGAGCCACACGCGGTGGCGGCGTCCTTCTCCCTGGTGGGCGATGACGCCCGCGCGGTGGAGTGGTGGAAGCAGGCCTGGCAGGCCTCGTCGGACCGGACCGTGATGCACGAGTACGCCGGCACGCTCATCCGCATGGGCCGTGAGTCGGAGGCCCTGAAGCTTCCGGGCCTGGACCCGGAGGCGGCGTTCTCCTGCGCGGAGCGGGTGCTCTTCATCCGGGGCGCGTACTCGGAAGCCGCGGCCGTGGGCGAGGCGGCGCTGAAGCACGCGCCCAGCGCCACGCTGGCCTATGACGCGGCCTGCGCCCATGCCCGCGCGCGCAACGTGCCTGACGCGATGCGGTTGCTGCGCCGCGCCACGGAGCTGGGCTTCACCGATGGGGCCTATGCCGCCTCGGACGAGGACCTGGCTCCGCTCCATGGGTACCCCGCATTCGAGGAGTGGTTGACGGAGCTGCGGCAATCGGCCGCCTCCTGACAGAGGGATGACAGGCGGGGGTGTTGATGCGGGGTGAGGCTGAGCACGTTCCAGCTCGGCCCACCCAGCGCACGAGGCTCCCTTGCAGACACCGTCTCCAGCCCTGCCCGCGGCGGATGAGCGCCTCAACTGGCTCTCCTCCGTCCCCTTCTTCGCAGTCCACCTGATGTGCCTGTTCGTCTTCGCCGTCGGGGCGAAGCCGGTGGACGTGGCCGTGTGCGTCGGCCTCTACGTCGTGCGCATGTGGGGCATCACCGCGGGCTTCCACCGGTACTTCTCCCACCGGGCCTTCAAGACGGGACGTGTCTTCCAGTTCATCCTCGCCTTCGTGGGCAGCATGTCCGCGCAGAAGGGCGTGCTGTGGTGGGCGGCGCACCACCGCCACCACCACCGCTATTCAGACCAGGCGGAGGACATCCACTCGCCCCTGCAGAAGGGCTTCTGGTGGAGCCACGCAGGGTGGATTCTCTCCGACAAGTACAACGACACCCGCATGGAGGGCATCAAGGACTTCGCCCGCTTCCCGGAGCTGGTGTGGCTCAACCGCTTCCACCTGGTGCCGCCCGTCCTGCTGGCCGTGGCCCTCTACTTCATCGGCGGCTTCTCCATGCTGGTGTGGGGCTTCTTCGTCAGCACCACCCTGCTGTGGCACGGCACCTTCACCATCAACTCGCTCAGCCACATCTTCGGCAAGCGCCGCTACAAGACGACGGACACCAGCCGGAACAACTGGCTGCTGGCGCTCGTCACCCTGGGCGAGGGGTGGCACAACAACCACCACTTCCATCAGAACACCGCCAACCAGGGCTGGTTCTGGTGGGAGGTGGACCTCAGCTACTACTCCCTGAAGGTGCTCTCCTGGTTCAAGGTGGTGGAGGGGCTGCGGCTTCCCTCCGAGGCCACGAAGTACGCGTTCCAGAAGTACACCGACGAGGAGCGCGCGGCGCTGGCGGCCCCCACCCGCTTCTGGGGTGCTTCAGGCGCGCGGGCCCAGTTCGTGGCCACGAAGGCCGCGGGCGATGCGGCGCGGGCCGCCAGTGACGCGGCGAAGGCCGCGGGCGACAAGGTGCGTGAGGCCCTGACGGCCGCCGCGGACCACCTGCCCACCTCCGCGCCGCCATCCTCCGCCATGCTCAAGCGGCGGTAGCCGTTCGAAGCTGAATCGAAACCGCGACGCGCCTGCCATGGGCGCGACCCGACGGCTGGCCGCCCTGCACACGTCCGCGTCACGAACCTTGAGTGGCGCCTGACCCACTGTTAGTGGGACCTGCAATGACCGCAGGGGATGTACCCGCATCAAGCGCGGCGGCCCAGCGCGCAATCTGGACGCAGCTGCGCGCGGTGATGGGCCGCTTCGTCCACGCCGCGCTGAGAGCGTCCAACCGCCTGCGGCTGCCGGGCCCCTCAGTCCTACCGGTGGCGGGCGCGGTGGTCGGCCTGTACAGCGGGCTGGCGGCCGGCATCTTCTCCAACCTCATTGGCCTGGTGAGCGGGCTCACCTTCGGGGCGGCCTCGCTGAAGCACACGCTTCGCCAGGGCCAGTTCCAGTCGCTCATGGAGGCGTTCGCCGCGGCCCGCTGGCATCCGGAGTACGCCTTCATCGGCGTGCCCCTGGCATCCGGCGCGCTGCTGCTGGCGCGCATCATCGAGCCGGGCGGGCCCCGTGACGAGGTGAAGCGCCGGCTGCGCCTGCTGGCCCTGCTGACGCTGGGCGGGCTGTCGCTCTACTACCCGCTGGTGGCGCTGTCCGCGCTCAACAGCGTGTTCGGACACAGCCACAACCTGCCCGAGGCGCTGCCCCACCTGCCCTGGTGGCTGATGCTGCTGGCGCCCACGCTGGGCGGCGTGGTGGTGGGCCGGCTGCTGCGGGACAGGCCCGAGACGCATGGCCACGGCGTCCCCGAGGTGGTGCGGGCGGTGAAGAGTGGCGCCAATGCCCTGCCGGCGGACCGGGGGCTGCTGAAGCTGGTGGCGTCCGCCATCACCATTGGCAGCGGCGGCTCGGCGGGCCGTGAGGGGCCCATCGTCTACGGGGGCGCGGCGTTCGCCTCCACCGTGGGCCGGGTGCTGGGCTTCAGCCGCAAGGAGCTGTCCATCCTCCTGGCGTGCGGCGCGGGCGCGGGCATCTCCGCGTCCTTCAACGCCCCCATCGCCGGCGCCGTGTTCGCGATGGAAATCATCCTTCGCGAGTTCGAGCTGCGCGTCTTCTCCCCCATCATCCTGGCCAGCGTGGCCGGCACCCTGGTGAGCCAGGGCGTCATGGGTGAGTCCGCCATGCTCCGGCACGTTCCCTACGAGCTGGTCAGCGGCGGCGAGGTGCTGGCCTACGCGGGCCTGGGCATCACCTGTGGGCTGCTCGCCTTCACCTTCGTGCAGTTGCTGCACGGCGTGGAGCACTACTTCCATGGCCATGGGAAGGACCGGCTGTCCCCGTGGCTGGGCAGCAAGCCGCTGCCGCTGCGCGCGGGACTGGGCGGTCTGTGCGCCGGCATCCTGGCCTTCGCCAGCCCCACCGTCTGGGGCAGCGGGCACGACTACATCAACCTGGCCGCGCTGGGACGGCTGCCCTTCCTGTTCCTCATCACCGCGTGTCTGCTGAAGCTGGTGGCCACGGCCATCACCATCGGCTCGGGCGGCTCGGGCGGGACGTTCTTCCCGGCGGCGCTCATTGGCGCCATGGCGGGCGGCGCCTTCGGCACCCTGGTGCACTACTTCTTCCCGGAGAGCACAGGCCCCAGTGGCGCGTATGCCCTGGTGGGCATGGGCGGCGCGGTGGCGGCGCTCACCCGCGGCCCGCTCACGGGCATGATGATGCTGTACGAGCTGAGCGGGAATCACGACATCATCCTGCCGCTGATGGTGACGTGCACCATCGCCTCGGCGCTCTGCCACTACCTCACCGAGCGGAAGACGCCGAAGGTCCAGAGCGACGCGGACCTGCTGGAGGCCACCCCCGTCCGCTCGCTGATGGCCCACCTGACACCCGTGCCCGCGGGCACGCCGCTGCGGGCGCTGACGGACCTGCTGCTCACCTCCGAGGCGGGCACCCTGCCCGTCCTGGACACCGTGGGCCGCATCTACGGCACCGTGCAGGTGGAGCAACTGCGCGAGGTGTGGCGCGACGAATCCGTGTACCCGCTGCTGGTGGCCAGTGACCTGGCGCGCAAGCTGCCCGCGCTCTCCCCCGACGCGAACCTGTCCCATGCCCTCCACGTCATGGACCACGAGGACGTGGACGCCCTGCCCGTCAGCGTCCCGGCGGGCAGCCCCACCTGCGGGCTGCTCACCCGCGCCGCGGTGCGCAGGTTCCTCTTCGCGCAGCATGCCCAGGCCCACGCGTCGGGCGACTACCCTGTCAGCCCCACCGAGGCGAGTTGACGCCCCACCCGCTCATTGCGTGGGGGTGCCCGCTGGAGACAGCGCATCCCGCGTGCCGATGAGGCTGGCGTAGGCGGAGAGATAGCGGCTGGCCATCCGCCGGGGCGTGTACGTCAGCGCCCAGGCCCGCGCGCGCAGGGCCAACCGGGTGCGCAGCCCGGTGTCCTCGCGCAGCCGCTCCAGCGCCTCCACCAGGGCGTCCACGTCGTCCGGAGGCACGAAGCACGCGGCCCCATCTCCCCACACCTCGCGCAGCGCCGGGATGTCGCCCAGCACCAGCGCGCAGCCGGACAGGGCCGCCTCCAGCGCGGTGAGGCCAAAGGGCGCGTACCGGGCCGGTAGCACATAGATGGATGCGCGCGACATCCACTCCGCCAGGACATGCGGCTCCAGGTGCCCCATCCACTGAAGGTGGCGCGGCTCCGCCTTCCGCTCGGAGGGATGGCGCGCGTCTCCCGCGAGCCGCACCGGCCAACCCAGGCGGGGCGCGGCGGCGTCCAGCACGGCGACATTCTTCGCGGCGTCCCACGGACTGCCCACGCTGAGGATGAAGGGCTCCCGCTCCGAGCGGGGCGGCACCCGGTCCGCGCGCCGGGCATGGGGGATGACCTCCGCGGCGGTCAGCGGGCCGTAGTGCATCTGGAGGGAATCAAGCAGGTCCCGGCTCGGCGTCACCACCCGGCCCGCGGCGCCCAGGCCCGCGGTGACGGCCTCGCGATAGCGCGCATGGCACGCGGGCGCGTCCTCGCCCTTCACCGCCCGCCACCAGGACAGCCTGCATGCGTGCCCCACCACCAGGGGCCGGTGCAGCCACGGCAGCGCCCCGTGCACGTAGCCATTGAGGTGCACCACGTCCGGACGCACCCGGCGCTCCAGCGCGAGCAACCAGTCGCCCGCCGAGAGCACGTCGTCCCACGGGTCCTCCATCCACTCCAACCGGAAGCGCCCTTCCTCCACGGAGAGGTTGGGGATGCCTCGCGCCTCCGCCCACTGCGCGCTGGTGAGCGGCGCCCCCATGGTCGCCAGCGTCACCTCCACCCCGTGCGGCGCTAGCGCCCGGGTCAGCTCCAGCGCGTACGTCCAGACGTCGCCCACGGCGTCGGCCGTCATCAGCACCCGCCGCACCGTCCGGCTCGACGTGACGTCATTGCCGTGCGCATGCCTGCCCTCGCGGGGTGGGGCATGGGTCTCCTGGCCTTCCATTCCACTCGCCATGCGCATCCGCTGACTGTTCATGGTCCCCCCCGCCGAACCCCGGACTCGTGGAGGGCAACGTAGGCCGAGCGCCTCCGTGGGAGGATTGCCCCACCGCGCGCCCTCCCTGCATGACATCCGATGGATGGAGAGACGAGGACCCGCCCGGGCCCCTCCTCGTCCGTCCGCCAGGCCCAGCAGATACCCTCCGCGACACCCTGGCCGACGGACGCTCAAAGGGTCATGCTGGGAACACGAGAGGCCCTCCATGGAGATTCTCCGAGCGACTCCGTCCGAGCACACGCTGCTTCGAAACCTCTACCCGCTCTACCTCCACGACCTGAGCGAGTTCGGCGTCGACTACGCCATGGACGAGCAGGGGCGCTGGCGGCCGGACTTCCTGCCCACGTGGCTGGTTCCCGCCCCCGAGGTCCATCCCCTGCTGCTGCGCTGGGAGGGCCGCGTCGTGGGCTTCGCCTTCGTGGGGCAGTCCCCCTTCCCCTACATGACGCCTGGACGCGACTTCCGGATGAGCGAGTTCTTCATCCTCCGAAACGAGCGGCGCAGCGGCCTGGGCCGGCTCGCGGCCAGGGCCGTGTTCGACCTCTTCCCCGGCATCTGGGAGCTGTCCCAGCTGCCGCGCAACCGCCCCGCCATCACCTTCTGGCGCAGCGTCATCGACGAGTACACGGGGGGCGCCTTCGAGGACACCTTCATCGATGGCTCACCCGCGCAGGTCTTCGACAGCCGGCAGCGCGTGGCACCCGCGCAGGGACGGTAGCCACGTGCCTCGCGCGGCTACTTCGTTCCCGAATCCGGCGCCTTCGCGTCCGCGCCGGCCGGTTTGCGCAGCGGGCACGCGACAATCGCTCCGTGCGGGTTGATGGCGTCGCTGCCGGACTCGACCTTGAGAATCTTCAGGCCCTCACCCACGACGAACGTGTACCGCTTCGGCGCCGACAGCAGCGGCATCTTCACGTCATAGGCGGAGACGACCTTGCCTTCCGGGTCGGGGATGAACGGGAACGGCGCCTTCAGCTCGGCCTTGAAGCGCGTGAGCGTCTCCGCGTCATCCATGCTGATGGCCAGCACCTGCCCCTGCGCCTTCTCCACGTCCGCGTAACGGTCCCGGTACGCCTTGAGCTCGCGGGTGCAGCCTCCCGTGAAGGCCTTGGGGAAGAAGGCCAGGATGACGGGGCCCTTCTTCACCATCTCCGACAACGTATAGACGTTCCCCGCAGAGTCCTTCGCCGTGAAGTCCGGCGCCGTCTCTCCGGCCTGGGGAATGGCACCGCTGAAGAATCCCGCAACGAGCAATGGCACGAGCATGGGCGGGACTAGACAGGACATCCCGCCCATGGACAAGACAGCGGAGGGCTACTTCTTCGCCGCCTCCGCCATCCGCGCCCACACCGCCGACGCGGCCTCGCGCGCCTGCTCCGCCACCACGGAGGGACTCACCGACAGCGGCCGACGGGCCCACATGCGCCACACGCCATCCACCATCACCGCCTCCACGTGCCGGCTGCCCAGACCGAACACCACGTGCCAGGCCAGGTTCTCCGCCGTCAGCGGCGTGGCCGGCAGGTAGTCCAGGATGAGCAGGTCCGCGAGCGAGCCCTCGCGCATGGGCCCCACCGACGCGTCGAAAATCTGCGACGCCATGCGGTGCCCGTTGGCCAGGTAGCGCAGCACATCGATGGGCTGCCCCGCCTCACGTGAGCGCAGGTACGCCGCCTGCGCCTCCGCGAACAGGTCCGCCGACACGCCATCCGCGCCCAGCGTGGCCCGGGCCCCGAACTTCAGCGCCGGCGCGTAGCCCACCTCCAGCCCCTGGTTGGCGCGCGGCGTGTGCACCAGCCACGCACCGGTGGCAATCACCTGCGCCAGGTCCGCCCAGTCCAGGTGGCCCACGTGCGCCAGCTGGCTCTTGGGCGACAGTAGGCCCGCCTCCAGCAACCGCGACACCGGCGAGGCACCGTAGTTCTCGTTGGACAGGCGCTCGTCGAGCGGGTCCTCCGCCAACGGCAGGTGCAGGCCGCCATCGCCCAGCGCCTTCAGCGCCTCCGCCAGGCCCGACAGCGCATCCGGCCCGATCGTGAAGCACGGCGCCGCGCCCACCTGCCCCCGGAAGCGCCCCTTCGCCTTCTTCGCGAAGCTGACCGTTTCCTCCAGCCCTTCTTCGCGGCCGAGCGCCCCCTGGCGGTCGGACACCGCGTAGGCGAGCACGCCGCGCACGCCCACCTCATGGAGCCCGCGCGCCAGCCGCACCAGCGAGCCCGAAATCGCCTTGGGCGACGAGTGCAAATCGCACACGGTGGTGGTGCCGCACTGAAGCGCCTCCAGCCCTCCGGCACAGCCCGCCACCTGCACGGCGTCCAGGTCGAGCGCGTTCTCATACGGCCAGGCCACCTGCTCGAGGATGTCCTGGTAGGTCTCCAGCGGCGGGCGTGGCATGCCACGGCCCAGCACCGCGTACAGGCGGTGGTGCGCGCTCACCAGCCCCGGGAAGACGAGCTTGCCCGACAGCGCCACGACTTCGTCATCCGGGCCCGGCGTCAGGTCCGGCCCGCGGGCGACGATTCGCTCTCCTTCGATGCGCAGGTCCACGCGCTCGACCAGCGCCGGCTCCAGTTCGACGACGTAACCACCCTTGAGGACTGTGCCCAACCATCCCTCCGGCCGCAGCGCGTGCGTGTGTCTGGGCCACCTCCCGCCAGGCCCACGAGACAGGCGGGACGTTAACATTCCCGCTCCCTCGCGCGAGTGGGCAGGTAGAGGACCCCCACCCGCCGTAATGGCCACAACACTGTGCGCGGAGGGCGCCTACACGTAGACTGCGCGCACTTTGGAGCCGGAGCAGAACCCCTATCAGGTGGGTCGCTACCGACTGTCCGCGCGAATCGCGACAGGCGGCATGGCGGAGGTGTACCTGGGCCGCCGCGTCGAGGACGACGGCAGCCGTGGGCCCTCGGTCGCGGTGAAGCGCTTGATGCCGCACCTCGCCTCGGACCGGCGCGTGGTGCAGATGTTCCTCAACGAGGCCCGCATCACCGCGCAGGTGCGGCACCCCAACGTCGTCACCATCATCGAGCTGGGCATGGAGGGCACCGAGCCCTTCATCGCCATGGAGCTGCTGGAGGGACGTTCGTTCGCCGAGCTGCGCCAGGAGGCCGCCGAGCACGGACACCGCGTGCCGCTGGGCATCACCCTGCGCGTGCTGGTGGAGGCCTGCCGGGGCCTGGACGCGGCGCACCGCGCCGTGGATGAAGCGGGCCGGCCGCTGCGCATCGTCCACCGCGACTTCACGCCCGACAATATCCACGTGGGTGTGAATGGCGCGGTGAAGGTCATCGACTTCGGCATCGCCAAGGCGGACGCGCTGGGCTCGGGCACGGAGCCCGGCATCCTCAAGGGCAAGTTCTTCTACATGTCGCCGGAGATGATTGCCGGCAAGCCGGTAGACCACCGCGCCGACCTGTTCGCCGCGGGCGTCATGCTCTACGAGCAGCTCTGTG
Source organism: Myxococcus sp. NMCA1 (assembly GCF_026810205.1). Lineage (NCBI taxonomy): Bacteria > Pseudomonadati > Myxococcota > Myxococcia > Myxococcales > Myxococcaceae > Myxococcus > Myxococcus sp. NMCA1. Next base: position 8,099,296 of record NZ_CP113950.1, read on the forward strand.
GCCGCCGGCCCTTCACCGGCCTGTCCGCCGACGAGGTGCTGGGCCGCATCGCGGAGGGACGCCCCAAGCCGCCCACCGCCTTCGACCCGTCCGTGCCCACCGCGCTGGAGCTGGTGTGCCTCACCGCGCTGGCCCGCGAGCCGGCCGCGCGCTTCGACAGCCTGGAAGCCTTCATCGCCGCCATCGAGTCGATTGGTGGCGCCGCGGAGATGGCCACGCCCGAGCAGTTGGCCGCCTACGTGGATTCGCTCTTCCCTCCGGACCGCGACCCCAAGCGACTGGCCCTGCGGCGCGCGCGGCTCGCGGACCCGTCCCACGGAAGTACGCCGGCGCCCCACACCCGGCCCATCCTGGGTGTGGTCGACGCGCCCACCGCGTGGCCCCAGGTCTCGCGGACCACGAATCCCGACGCGTCGACGGTGGCGGGCGCCACGCGGAAGGCACCCGCGGGCACGCTCCCACCGACGCCAGGAGCCGAGCACACCCCGAGCAGGCGACGCTCGCGCCTGGTCCCACTCCTCGCGGGAGTGCTCGCACTGGGCGCGGTGGGCGCGGGTGCGACGTGGTTCCTCACACGTCCCGCAGCGCCCCCCGCCGAGCGCCTGACCCGGGCGGAGTCCGCCACCACGGCGGATGCGAAGGCGGCAGCCCTGGAGGGACTGGCGTCCGATGACCGGGCGAGCGCGGAGGAGCTGAGCCGGGCGGGCGCGCTGCTGCTGGAAGCCGGCGCGCACGCGCAGGCCCTGACCCTGGCGGATGGCTTCGTGGCGCGATTTCCCAAGGACATCGAGGCGCACCTCATCGCCGCGCGCGCCGCCACGGAGCTGCGACTGGGCAAGCGGGCCGAGCGCGCCCTCGAGGAGGCCACCGCGCTGGCCCCCAAGGACCTCCGTCCGCCGCTGGCGCTGGCCGAGTTGCGCGAGCGTCAGGGGGACATCCCGGGCGCGCTGGCCGCGCTGGCCACGGTCCATGCCCGGAAGCCCGGCTCCTCGGAGGTGACGCCACGCTACGGCCTGCTGCTCTCGCAGAGTGGCCGGCTGGATGAAGCCGCCAGCGTGCTCTCCGCGTGGACACGCGCCCACGATGACGCCGCGAGCCTCGCCGAGCTGGGCTTCGTGCGCTTCCGACAGCAGCGCGTGGACGAGGCCGCCACCCTGCTCAAGCGCGCGATTCGGAAGGCGCCCAAGCTCGCCGTGGCGCACTACTACCTGGGGGCCGTGCTCTTCCGGCAAGGCGACACCGCGGGCGCCGAGCGTGCCTACGTCGAAGCGGACCGGCTCTCTCCCGAGGACCCACGAGCGCTGGCCTCCCGCTGCCAGCTCCACGCCCACACCGGCAACACAGCGGGTGTCACCGAGGTGAAGCGCGTGTTGTCCGAGCGCTTCCCGACGCGCGCGGAGGCGCTGGCCGCGGAGTGCGTCGCGGTGAAATGACGCCAACACTTCGTGCGTCACGGCCCCGGCCCATTAACTTCGAGGCCATGCGCTTTCGCAGAACCCGCCTCGTCCTCGGGGTCCTGCTCGCCGGTGTCACGGCGTGCTCGTCCTCGGACACCTCCCGCCGGCCCACGGAGGATGCCGGCATCGTCCCGCCGCCCACCGGCGAGGAGCCCACGGTGCCGGAGCGCACGGCCTGCACCGGCCTCACGGTGGGGCCTGGCACCTACGACTGGACGGTGGAGCACGACGGGCGCACCCGTCACTACCGCGTCCACGTCCCCCCGGGCTACGACGCCACCCGGCCCACCGCCGCCGTGGTGGCCTTCCACGGACTCGGCTCCAACGAGGTGGAGATGGAGGGGCTGATGCGCCTGTCCACGCTGGCCGACACGGAGGGCTTCCTCGCCGTGTATCCCCGGGGCCTCGGCGCCTCCGAAATCAATCACCAGGGGACTGACGGCACCTACCGGGGGTGGAACGCGGGCGCGTGCTGTGGCCCCGCCTGGACGGCCAAGGTCGATGACGTGGGCTTCGTGGACACGTTGCTTTCGGACCTGGACACGCGCGTGTGCGTGGACACGCGCCGGACCTTCGCCACGGGCTTCTCCAACGGCGGCTTCTTCTCGTACCAACTGGCCTGCCAGCGCGCGAGCCGCTTCGCCGCCATCGCCCCCGTGGCGGGCATGGAGGGCGCCACGCCCTGCAACCCGTCACGCCCCGTGCCGGTGCTGCACATGCACGGCACCGCCGACCCGGTCATCCGCTACCAGGGAGGCAGCAACCTGGGCCCCTTCGGCGGCACCTACCCGTCCGCCGAAGAGTCCGTGCGCCGCTGGGCCGAGCGCAACGGCTGTACGGGCCCCACCGTGGAGACGTACCAGCAGGGCGACAGCACCTGCACCGCCGCCACCGGATGCAGCCCGGAGTCCGCCACCGCGTCCCTGTGCACGGTGCAGGGCGGCCAGCACACCTGGCCCGGCTTCACGGACTTCAACCACGGCGGCACGCCCCACCTGGACGCCACGCGGGAAGCGTGGAAGTTCTTCCAGACACGTCCCCGGCCCTGAGCCCACCGCGAGGAGAGCCCCACCATGCATTCACGCGCCCTCATCATCAACGCCGACGACCTGGGCTACGACCCGGCCGTCACGCGCGGCATCCTCCGGTCCATGCGCGAGGGCGTCGTCTCGTCGGCCACCTTCATGGTGAACACGCCCTTCTCCGAGGCCGCCGCGCGCGAGGCCCGGGGCCTCTCCATCGGCCTGCACCTCAACCTCGCCCGGGGCACGCCCGTGTGGAGCGGCTTCCCGCGCGAGCTGCTCGGTGAGGACGGCGGCTTCGTGGAGGCGCGCGCGGGCAGCCTGCCGGCGGACGTGGTGGAGGCGGAGTCCTTCGCCCAGCTCGCTCGGCTCGCGGGCATGCTGGGCCAGCCGGCCACCCACGCGGACGTGCACAAGCACCTGCACCTGCACGCGGGGGTATTGGAGGGTCTGGCCCGGGCGGCGCGAAGCGTGGGCGTCCCGGTGCGCTCCATCAACGCGGAGATGCGGCGCACGCTGCGGGCCCAGGGCGTCGCCACCAACGCGCACTTCGTGGGTGACGCGGGCGCGGAGGCGTACTGGACGTTGGAGCGCTTCGCGTCGGAGCTCTCCGCCCTGCCCCAGGACGGCGTCATCGAGCTGATGTGCCACCCGGGCTACCGGCCGGAGACGCTGAAGAGCGGCTACTCGGCCCAGCGAGAGGTCGAGCTGGAGACCTTCCTCCACCCCCAGGCGCGGGAAGTCCTGGCCCGGGCGGGAATCGTCCCGGTGGACTTCCGCGTACTCACGTCCGGGAGCTGAGCAGGTCCAGCGGCGCCTCGGCCGAGGACCGCCGCTCCACGGAGAGCGCGTTGCGCACCCGGGTCACCAAATCCTCGGGCCGATAGGGGCGCGTACACAGCGACGTGCCCTCATGGGCCCACCAGGGCCGCTCGTCTCCGGCCAGCAGGATGGGCACCGGCCGCGCGCGCGGCAGCGTGGCGAAGGTCTCCAGGAAGACGCCTGTCTGCCCCTGCGTGGCGCTGGTGGACAGGACGATGAGGTCCACCGGCAGGTGCGTGGCCCTCCGCAGCGCCTCGGCCCCGTCGCGCGCCGTCAGCACCTCGAAGCCCTCGGAGAGCAGCACCTGCTCCGCCGCGGCCTCCTGGGTCTGGTCCTCGTCCAGCAGCAACAGCCGGTGGGGCAGCCGCCTCACGTCGTGCGCCGCCATGCGAGGCAGGCTCAGCGAGAAGGTACTGCCCTTCCCTTCCGCGCTGCGCATCGACAGCGCGCCGCCGTGAAGCCGGGCGATGGAGTGGCTGATGAAGAGGCCCAGCCCCAATCCGCCGAAGTTGCGGTGCGACACGTTGCGCGCCCGATAGAAGCGCTGGAACACCTGCGACTGGTCCGCGCCCGGAATGCCGATGCCGTGGTCCTGGACGTGGATGCGCGCCTCGCCCTGGGAGCGCTCCACCGTCACGACGATGGGCTCTTCCGACGCGCTGTACTTGTGCGCGTTCTCCAGCAGGTTCACCAGCACCTGCTCCAGCCGGTCCCTGTCCCCGCGCACCCAGACGCGCTCACGGGGCACCTCCACGGCGAAGGGCCGCTCGAAGGCCGCGCGGAAGTGGTCCACCACCTCCGCCACCAGTTGCCCCACCTCCAGCGGCGCCAGGCCCAGTGCCAGCCTCCCCGCGTCCAGGCGCGACGCGTCCAGCAGGTCCTCCACCAGCCCCACCAGCCGGTCCACCTGCCGCTTGGACTTGAGCACCGTGGCCAGCTCCACCGGCTGGCCCGACGACAGGCGCCGCTCCATGGTGAAGAGGCCCAGCTTCAACGGCGTGAGCGGCGTCTTCAGCTCGTGGCTGGCGATGGAGATGAACTCCTCGCGCACCTGGAGCGCAGCCTTGGCCTCGCGCAGCAAGCGCGCGTTCTCCACCGCCACCGCCAGCTGGTTCGCCGCGGCGCTCCACAGGTCCAACTCCCTCACGGAGAAGGACGTGCCCTGTTCCTTGTAGAGCAGCAGCAGTCCCACCGTCCGGCGCGGCGCGCACAGCGGCACCGCGGCGAAGATGGAGCCCAGGGAATCCCCATAGCCCCGCTGGATGCCCAGCTGCGCCTGACGCAGCGCCAGCGCCTGTCGGAACGGGTCCGACTGGGAGTCGAAGGTCGCCTCGGGGGACTCCGAGCCAGCCAGGTCCGACACCGCCACCCGGCGCAGGCTCCCGCCCTCCTCTTCGCAGAGGAAGACTTCGGCGCGGCGCACGTGCGCGCAGCGGACCAGGGCCACCACGGCGGCGGCGCAGACGCTGTCCACCTCCAGCGTCTCACCCACGGCACGGGCAATCTCCTGCACCGCCTGGGAGAAGGCCCCCTCGTCGTCCACGCCCGAGGGCTCCACGACCAGCCAGACACCCGCTGCCTCGCCCGCCGAGGCGGGCTTCACCTGCACACGGACCTGACGCAGGGCGCGGGTGATGACGTGGCCGGTGTGGGGCTCGCCGTCCCGGATGGCGCGCTCCAGGGCGTCCAGGCTCCGGGTGCGCTCCAGGGCGTCCCGCAGGTCGCCACCGGCGTGCAGCGCCACGCCCGTCTTGTGGGCGAATCCTTCCTCGCACCACTGCACGCGCAGGTCCGGACCGACGCGAACCAGCGCCAGCGGCAGGCACGAGAATGCATCTTCGACGTCGGAGGGAAGCGGCATGTGCTCGGGCGGGGGAAGAGGCTCCCCTTGATTATGAGCCCGCGCCCACGTGGCAACCGGGGGACCCCCAGGATTCCCCCCTGCTGGGCGCCAGGCGCGTTGGCAGGCGGACATCGAAGGGAGGGATGACACGCGGCGTTGGTGTGGTAGACGACAGCGCCATGCCCTCGCAGCCGTCCAAGGAACTGCAGACCTTCCCCAACCCCGCCGCCGATCGCGACTACGAAATCGTGTTCGACGTCCCGGAGTTCACCTGTCTCTGCCCGCTCACCGGTCAGCCCGACTTCGCACGTTTCAAGATCTCCTACGTGCCGGACCAGAGCTGCATCGAGCTCAAGAGCCTCAAGCTCTACATGTGGGCGTACCGCAATGAGGGGGCCTTCCACGAGAAGGTCACCAACACCATCGCGGACGACATCATCAAGGCCATCCAGCCGCGCAAGCTCACCGTGGTGGGCGACTTCTTCGTGCGTGGCGGTATCGGAACCATCGTCACCGTCACGCACGACAAGTCCAAGCAGCAGGCCTGAGCCACCACCCGCCGAGCCTCAGCGGGTGAGCTGCTCCACCAGCGGCGCCCACTGGGCCTGGGTGAAGTAGAGCCCCGTGCCAGCCGCCGTCATCAACGCGATGGCGGCGGCCAGGGCCCACTTCAGCTTCCCGCCCTGGCGGGAGCGCCCCGTGTCGAACCCCTCCACCGCGGCGTCCAGTTCGTGCGGCCGCATGAGCTGCTGGGCCTCCGTCTCCGTCAGCTTCTGACGGTGGCGCAGGAAGGCCACCAGCAGCGCCGCATGAGACACCTGCACCTCCTGCGCGAGGAAGACGTCCAGCTCGCGGCGCATGGCGGCGGCGTCTGGGAAGCGGTCCTCCGGCTTCACCTCCATGGCGCGCTGGATGATGCGCACCAGCGGCGCGGGGACGTTGGGCGCCACCTTGGAGAGCGGCGTGTATTTGCCGTCGCGAATCTTCGCGAAGACCTCGCCCGCCGTCTTGCCGTGGAAGGGCCGCGCGCCGGAGAGGGCTTCGTAGAGCAGCACGCCGAGCGAGAAGATGTCGGTGCGTCCATCCACCGGAACGCCCGTCACCTGCTCCGGGGACATGTACGACGGCGTTCCCACCGCCATGCCCTGCTGGGTGAGCGCCTCCATGCCCACGTCCTTGGCGATGCCGAAGTCCATCAGCTTCACCTCACCGGACTTGGTGAGCATGACGTTGGCGGGCTTGAGGTCGCGGTGGATGATGTGGCGGAAGTGCGCGTGGTCCAGCGCGCTGGCGATGCGCGCGGCGATGACGCCGGTGACGTCCGCTGGCAGCGGGCCTTCCTTGATGAGCGTGTGGAGGGTGGGGCCGTCCACCAGCTCCATCACCATGAAGAGGCTCTCGGCCTTCTCCACCATGTCGTAGAGCGTCACGATGTTCTGGTGGCGGAAGGCCGCGAGCGCGAGCGCCTCGCGCCGGAAACGCGACAACGTCTCCCTGTCGCGTTGGCCATCCGGGAGCAGCTCCTTGATGGCGACTTCGCGCTGAAGCATCTCGTGCAGGCCTCGGTACACCAAGGCCATGCCACCACGTCCCAGCTCTCCGAGTACGCGGTAGGCACCAATCTTCCGATGACGAACGGGCTTCGCAGCAGGGGGCACGGCGCGCAGGCTATCGAAGCAGGCGCACAGCGTCGATGGGGGGATGTGGCCGCGCACCGCCGGGCCGGGTCCGAACATTCATGTCCTGGCCCCGCACGATGAAAGCCCGTCTCCTCCTCCCCGTCCTCGCGCTCTTCACCTTCAGTGGCTGCTTCCACCATCACCACCACGACTCGCGTCCGCCCAAGTCGAAGAAGTCCAAGCGGAACAGCAAGCACTGCCACCCGAGCCAGTACTGGGACGGCACCGAGTGCAAGCACAAGGGCAAGGGCAAGGGCGCGCGCAAACACGACGGGCGATGACGGCTCGTGGCGGGACGGCCCCATGTCACGGTGAGGCTGTCCCGTCGAGACGTTGGGAGCGGTAGGGTGGAAGGCGCTCATGGGTGCCGAAGCCTCACTGCCGCCGTTGACCGCTCCTGGCCTCCGCATTCCCCTCAACGAGGTCCGTGAGGAGCGCATCACCCTGCTCGACGGCGGGACGGAGGCGTACCCACGGATGCTGGAGGCCATTGCCTCCGCGCAGGTGCGGGTGCACCTGGAGGTCTACACCTTCGAGCGGGATGGCATTGGCGCGCGGTTCCTCGAAGCGCTGGTGGCGGCGGCGCACCGGGGCGTCGCGGTGAAGGTGGTGGTGGACGGATGGGGCAGCATTGGCGCCAGCCGGCACCTCACGCAGACGCTGGAGGCCGCGGGGGCGAAGGTGCGCGTGTACAACCCGCTCACCTCGCTGTGCACCGGCCGCTCCTGGCGCAACCATCGGAAGATTCTCCTCGTCGATGACGCGGTGGCGTTCCTGGGGGGCATCAACATCGGGGACGCGTACGTGGCGAAAGGGGACGTGCCCGGCTGGGCCGACCTGGCGCTGGAGCTGCGAGGGGACATCTGCCGGCAGCTGGGGGCCACGCTGCACGCGGGCGCCTCCGCGCTGGAGTCGGGCGCGGTGAAGTTGTTCCTGTCCGGCGTCGCGGGAGGACACCAGTTGCGCAAGCGGTACCTCCAGGCGATTGACGGCGCGCAGCACGAGGTGGTGCTGGCGCATGCGTACTTCCTGCCGGACAAGGGCTTCATGCGGGCGCTCAAGCGCGCTTCGCGGCGGGGCGTGACGGTGCGGCTGATGCTGGCGGGGCGCAGTGACGTGGTGTTCGCGCGCGCGGCGACCATGCGGCTGTACCGCGACTTCCTTCGCGCCGGGGTGAGCATCCACGAGTGGACCGACTCCACGCTGCACGCGAAAGCGGCGCTGGTGGATGGCAGGAAGCTGCTGGTGGGCAGCTTCAACCTGGATCCGCTGTCGCTGGTGAACCTGGAGACGCTGGTGGAGGTGGAGGAGCCCGGCGTGGCGGCGCAGGCACAGCGGTGGCTCGACAAGCACCTGCTCGGCTCGCGGCGGGTGTACCTGGAGGACTGCGCTCGCTCCGGGCTCCAGCAGTGGCTCCTGGACATCGTGGGGCTGGCCGTCGCCCGCTTCGCGGAGCGCTTCGCCAGCTTCATGGGCCGGCGGCGCAAGCGGTAGCGTGCCCCCCGTGTGTGCGCGGCCCCCATGGCCATGCACGGGAGGGGACATGCCGCGACATCAGTGGATGGCGCTGGTGGTCAGTGGACTGGTCGCCGGTTGCGCGGCGCGCCCGGAGCGCTACGGCTTCGATTCCGCGACCAGCGCGTGCCGGCAGAATCCAGCGGTATGCGCGCGAATGGCGGGCGAGGAGGCCGTCCTCCCTGGCACCCGGGCCATGCGCGTGGCGGCCTCCATTGGCACCGCGGGTGACGCGGCGCTGCGACTGATGAAGGCGGAGGAGCGGGATGCCATCGAGGAGGCGCTGGAAGCCTGCGCCGACGACGCACGTTCGACCGTGCTCATCGCGTTGTTCAACGGAAGGAACCCGACTCCAGAAGAATGCCGCTCGGAGGTCACGGTAGACGCGCAGGGGCGCCCCATCACGCTCGCGATGCAGCTAGGCACCGAGATGCACAAAGTCGCACTCCCGTGCGCGCACAAATGGCTGAGCGAACTCCGTCCAGGAGGCTTTCGCCTCGAACCACGATATCGCTACAACCCGGACTCAGGCAGATGGGAACCCATGCGGGAAGAGGACGTGCGCGCACTGTTGAGGCATGGGCGGGGCAGTGAATTGAAGGGAACGCTTGTCCCGGACGTCGTCATCCATACGGGGTCGGAGATGCAGGTCCTGGCCATCTACGACTTCAAGTTCCCCTGTGTCACGCCCACCCGCCCCTCAAACTGGCCTCGATACCCCAAAGGACATCCCCACGAGGGGCAGCAACAAGATGCCATGTACCAACGGGCACTGAAGCCGAAGCAGGCTCCCCTCCAAGTCACACCTCGCATGGGAACCCTGCCATGAACGCACACCCTCCAAGGCTTCGAATTCACGGCCGAGACGATACGCCGGGCGTGTCCGCAGGACTCAGTGCGAGTTTCTACCTCCCCTATGCCCATTCCTCCGTGGCAACCGCGGTGCTGCAATCCCTGGAGGTCTACCAGCGGACCGTGGGCCCACGCGTCCTGACCTCATACGAGGGCGACGATGGGGAGTGGCACCCCCTGGACTCGCATGGCTGGGCAGAGGTTCATCGTGGGATGCAGGAGGAACCATGGGCCAACGTCCATCTTTCCGGCGCATCCCCGGAGGCGGCCTTCCGCTTCGACTATCTGGGACGTGAACGCGTCGACGCACCCTCCGTGAGCGGTCTCGGTGAAGTCAGCGCCGTGTCGTTCTGGCTTTCCACCGAGTACATGGAACAGCACGGCCCACGGCAGACCCGGGAGCTGCTGATGGCCCTTGCCGCCCCCCTCCCCTTTGCCTCAGGCAACGCGGGACTGGCCTTCAGCGGCTCACTCGATGTAGCGGCCAACATCCGGCAAGTGCGTCGCGACTGCGTTCGATATCCGGGACTGGATGTCCTCAGGCTCAGCATGACGTCCCTTCGCATTGGCACGCGCGTTCGAGGCCCCTCCTGGCTGACTTTTCTGGGAGCGCCCGTGCTGAGCCAACTGGGAGGAGCCGACCAACTCCGCTCGCGCCTCAACGCGCCCAGCACCACCGTACAGGCGGAGAAGGGCACAAGCGCCGTCGTTACCCTGGGTGACTGGCCCGCAACGGGCGATAGCGAGCACGGCGAACCACTGTCCAGCTACCGGGAGCTGGCTCGCGTCCTGGAACCATGGACGCTGTGGGGGGAGGGCGAATCCATCCTGGGGCTCGACCCCGAAGCTGCGCGCCACTGGGAGCGCCGCTTCCTCGACTGAGCGACTGATACGGGTCTGTCACAGGCTGAAGCGAGGGGCCAGCCTGCCGGTGAGGTTCCCGCTGCGATTACCGCTGGAGCCCCGTAGACTCCGGCGAGAACCACCCATGCCTTCTCGCCCCCCTCCGCCCGTACTCGCCGCCATTGACGTGGGCACCAACGCCGTCCGTCTGGAGCTGGCGCGGCCAGACGCCGACGGCGCGCTCGAAACCCTGCACCAGGAACGCGACGCCATCCGTCCGGGAGAGGGCGTCTTCGCCACCGGCTCCATGCCGGAGGAGACGGCCGAGCGCCTGCTGGCCACCATGCGTCGCTACGCCGCCCTCTGTCGCCGCCACAAGGCCCAGGTGCGCGCCGTGGCCACCAGCGCCATGCGCGAGGCCAAGAACAGCGCCGACATCGTCCGCCGCGTGCGCGAGGAGGCCGGCCTCAACCTGGAGGTCGTCAGCGGCAAGGAAGAGGCTCGCCTCATCTGCCTGGGCGTGCTCCACCGCAAGCCGTCCCACACGCGCTCGCTCCTCATCGACATCGGCGGCGGCAGTACCGAAATCGCCACCGCCATGGGCGAGAAGCCCGACAACCTCTGGAGCCTCGCCCTGGGCTCCGTGCGCCTCACCGAGGTCTTCGACGCCTCGCGCACCGTGCCGCCCAAGCAACTGCGGCTCATGCGCAGCTTCGTCTCGGACGTGCTGCAAAAGACGCTCCCCCCCACGGTGCCCAACGTCCCCCGCGTGGCGCTCGGCTCGTCCGGCACCATCAGCGCCGTGGTGTCCTTCGCCGCCGCGGAGAACAGCGGCAACGCCACCGTCCGGCAGCTCACGCAGACGGTGGACACCCTGGCGCAGATGCCTCCCGAGCGCCGCCGCAAGCGCTTCGACCCGCGCCGCGCGGACATCATCGTCTCCGGCGCTGTCATCCTGGAGGGCGTCGCCAGGCACCTGGGCGTCGAGTCCGTCAGCGTCGTCAACCGCGGCCTGCGCGACGGCATCCTCGTGGACCTGCTCTACCGGCAGGATGAGCACCGCGAGGACCACAGCCTCGCGGACGCCGCCCTCGCCCTGGGCAAGCGCTTCTACTTCGACGAGAAGCACGCCCGCCAGGTCGCCCGGCTGTCACTCACCCTGTTCGACAACCTGGCCGCCCTGCACCAGCTGCCGCTGTCGGTGCGCCCCCACCTGGAGGTCGCCGCCCTCCTCCACGACGTGGGCCACGCCGTCAGTTACGAGCGGCACCACAAGCACACGTATTACCTCATCCGCCACGCCGACCTGCCGGGCCTCGCCGACCGCGAGCGCGAACTGGTGGCCCGCGTCGCCCGCTACCACCGGCGCAGCCCGCCGGAGCTGGCCCACGCCGGCATGGCGGGTCTCAACCCGGTCGAGGCGCGGACGGTGCGCAAGCTGGCCACCTTGCTGCGCGTGGCCAACTCGCTGGACGTCAGCCACCACCAGCCCATCAAGGACTTCAAGGCCACCAACGGCCGCGATGGCGTGGCGCTGCACCTGCACACCAGGCACCCCGTGGACCTGGAGCTGTGGAACGCGGACCGGGAGGTCCTGAACTTCCGCCGCGTCTTCGGCAAGCGACTCACCTTCCACGTCCACCACACCTCCACGAGCCGCTAGCCCCCGCTCCCCCGGCCGCCAGGCAGAAGAGGGGGCGGCGTTCGCTTTGCCCTCACCCGGGGCGATGCCCAGGCTCCAAGTCACGCGGGTCTGCGTCCGCGCAGGCCCTTTTCGTCTTGGGGCCCCGAGGGGGGCAGGAGCGCACGCAATGAAGGCTGTCGTTTTCCATGGGATTGGGGACATCCGGCTCGACGACGTGGAGGAGCCGCGAATCGAGAAGCCAACGGATGCCATCGTCCGCCTGACGGCGAGCGCCATCTGCGGCACGGACCTCCACATGATTCGCGGCACGATGCCGGGCATGAAGCCGGGCACCATCCTGGGCCACGAAGGCGTGGGCGTCATCGAGGCGCTGGGCGATGACGTCCGCAACCTCAACATCGGCGACCGGGTGGTCATCCCGTCCACCATCGCCTGTGGCAACTGCTCGTACTGCCGCGCCGGGTACCACGCGCAGTGCAACGACGCCAACCCCAACGGCCCCAGCGCGGGCACGGCCTTCTTCGGCGGTCCCCAGGAGACGGGGCCCTTCCACGGCATGCAGGCGGAGAAGGTGCGGGTGCCCTTCGCGAACGTGGGCCTGGTGCGCATTCCCGAGGGCGTCAGCGACGAGCAGGCCATCCTCATCTCCGACATCTTCCCCACCGGCTACATGGGCGCGGAGCTGGCGGAAATCAAACCCGGTGACACCGTGGCGGTGTTCGGCTGCGGGCCCGTGGGGCTCTTCGCCATCGTGAGCGCGAAGCTGCTGGGCGCCGGCCGCGTCTTCGCCATCGACTGCCACGAGGACCGGCTGGACCTGGCGCGGGCCCAGGGCGCCGAGGTCATCAACTTCGAGGAGGAAGACCCGCTCGAGACGCTCAAGCGCCTCACCAACGGCATTGGCGTGGACCGCGCCATCGACGCGGTGGGCGTGGACGCCGTGCACCCGCACCATGGCCCCGCGGCGAAGAAGGCCCACCAGGAGAAGGCCGAGTTCAAGCGCGAGGTGAAGGAAGCCGCCCCCAAGACGAATCCCAAGGGCGACAACTGGGTGCCCGGTGACGCGCCCGCGCAGGCCTTGATGTGGGCCGTGGAGGGACTGGCCAAGGCCGGCACCCTGTCCATCATCGGCGTCTACCCGGCGCAGGTGCGCACGTTCCCCATCGGGATGGCGATGAACAAGAACCTCACGATGAAGATGGGCAACTGCAACCACCGCAAGTACATCCCCAAGCTGCTGGAGCTGGTGCGCACCGGCGTGGTGGACCCCACGGCCATCCTGTCCCACGTGGAACCCATGAGCAGCGCCATTGATGCGTACCGCAACTTCGACGTGCGCAAGCCCGGCTGGGTGAAGGTGGAGCTGGAGCCCACGCAACTCCAGTAGAACTCCGAGGCCCACGCCGCTCACGCGTCCAGCAGCAGGCACGAGTCTCCGAACTCGTGCCCCAGGTAGCCGCGCGCCTCCGCGTGCGCGGCCACCTCCTGGAGCAGCGGAAGCGGCGCGAAGGCCTGAAGCAAAGCATGGTGGCTGCTCCCTGGCTCGTGCACGCCGGTGAGCAGCCCGTGCACCAGTCGCGGGACGAAGCCGGGCCCCAATAGCAGGTCCGTCACCTCCTCCCCCGCCACCAGCCATCCTCCGTGCTGCGCCGCGCGGCCCTCCAGGGCCCGCACCACGGTGGTGCCCACCGCCACGACCCGCCCCCCCGACGCCCGCGTGTGCAGGACGGCCTCCACCGTGGCGGCGGGAATGTCGGAACGCTCGGGCCGAGGCAACGCCGCGTCCAGCGCCGCGTCTCCCGTGGAGGACAGCCCCGCCGCGTGGGTGAGCGAGGCCAGCCGCACGCCCTGCTTCCGCAGCGTCAGCAGCACGCTCCAGGTGAGGGGCAGTCCCGCGGAAGGCGCCTCCACGGACCAGGGCCGCGCGCCGTACGCCGTCTGCACATGCCACAGCGACAGCGGCGCCTCCATGTACGCGTACTGCACCGGACGCCCGCTCCGGTAGAGCCTGGACCAGAGCGCCGCCCCCGTCACGTCGAAGGCCACGCGCAGCAACCGGGGAGACGGTGGCAGCACCGCCACCACCCGCGCCTTCAGGCCTCCCACCACGAGCCCCGCGCCCGCGGCCAGCACCGGCGGCGGTGGCCGGTCCTCCGTGCGCCGTCGCCAGTCCCCCGCGCCGAAGAGAACCCCTGTCCAGGTGCCGTCCAGCTCGCGTGACAACAGGCGCAGCTCGATTCGCTCTCCGGACTCCGTTCGCCCCACCAGGGACGCGGGCAGCGTGGCGGCGTCGTTCACCACCAGCAGATCCCCTGCGCGCAGCAGCGACGGGAGGTCCGCCACGCGGGTGTCGCGATAGCGGCGGGCGCGCGGCTCCACATGCAGCAGGCGTCCCTCCTCGGGGCGGTCCACGGGCCAGCGCGCGGGCTTCATGCGGCCTCCAGCTTCGCCGCCTCCAGGCGGACTCCCGAGGGCAGCGACTCCGACCGCCACGCCACCCACTCCACGAGCCGGGCCGCCACCGCCTCCGGGCGGCTCAACCGCGAGTAGTCCCCATCCGGCACCGCGTCGCGATACATCCGCGTGTCCATCTCCCCGGGGTCCACCGAGACGAAGCGCACGCCCGTGCCCTCCAGCTCCGCGGCCCAGACGCGCCCCAGGTGTTCCAGCGCAGCCTTGGACACGCCATAGGCGCCCCAGCGGGGATAAGCGGACACCGCCGCATCCGAGGTGATGTGCATGACCAGCCCCTTGCCTCGCACCGCCATGTTCCCGGCCACCGCCTTGGTGAGGCGGAAGGGGCCCACCACGTTGACCTCCAGCACGCGCTGCAAGTCCTCGCAGGCGGTGTCCAGCAGCAGCGGCAGCGGTGTGGGCCCCAGCGTGCTCGCGTTGTGGACCAGCACGTCCAGCGGGCCCACCAGCGCGGTGGCCGCGCCCACCAGCGGGTAGATGGCCTCCTTGTCCCCCACGTCGTAGGCCAGCGCGTGCGCCTCCAGCCCCTCCCAACGCAGCGCCTCCGCGACGGCCTCCATCTCCGCGGCATGGCGCGCCACGCCCACCACCCGCGCACCTCGGCGAGCGAAGCCATTCATCAGCGCCAGCCCCAGTCCCCGGCTCGCGCCCGTAACCAGGATGCTCTTGTCGATGCGAATCATTCGTGCGTTCTCCTTGCGACGGGAGATACACGCCGCGCGCCATTCTGTTGGCGTGTGGGCCAAGGGCTTGGCAGATTGCCAATCCATGAACGACGATGACCTGCCCGGCAGACTGGCCCGCAACATCCGTTCCCTTCGCGAGACGCGAGGCGCCACACAGGCGCAGCTATCCCGGCTGGCGGGCGTGCCGCGCGCCACCTGGGCCCATTTGGAGTCCGGCGCGGCCAACCCGACACTGTCCGTGCTGCACCGCGTGGCCGCCGCGCTCCAGGTGTCGCTGGAGGAGCTGATTGCGAAGCCCCGCGCCAGTGCCCGGCACTACCCGCGCGCCACCCTGCCCGTCCGGACGCGTGGTGGCGGCATGCTGCGCAAGCTGCTGCCGGACCCACTGCCCGGTATGGAGTTCGACCGCGTGGAGTTGCCGCCGCAGGTGCGCGTCACCGGCGTTCCGCACACCCCCGGCACCCGGGAGTACCTGGCGTGTGAGTCGGGGGAGATGGTGCTCGTCGCCAGTGGGGAGCGCTTCCACCTCCAGCCCGGCGACGTGGTCGTCTTCCGGGGGGACCAGAAGCACTCGTACGAGAATCCTGGAGCACGAACGGCCGTGGGTTATTCGGTCGTCCTGCTGGCGCCTTCGATATGAGCGCGCCGGAAGCGCCTGCCCGGGGAGGTACACTGGGGCCCATGGCGCACCTCTCGCGAGTCCTCACCGTCGTCCTGGGCGCCGCGCTCGGCGCGCTGGGGGCCTGGGTGTTGATGAAGCCCGCGTCGCCGTCGCTGCCGGACACGCCGTCCGTCGTGCAGCAGATGCGGGACGTGGCCCGGCTGGAGACGCTGGAGGTCGCGCTCTACAAGAAGGTGACCTTCACCCCGGAGCCCCAGGCCACGGATGCGCTCTGGAAGGACGTGCTGAACTGGGCGCGTTACGCGCTCCAGAATCCGCATGGCCGCGCCATCGTCTTCGCGAACGCGCACCTGGGCTTCGACTTCCAGCGCTTCGACCGCTCTCATCTCCAGGTGACGGGCACGCGCGTCTACGTGGTGCTGCCGCCCATGGAGGTGAAGGTGGAGCTGCGTCCCGGCGAGACGGAGGTCATCGACTCCAACCTGGACAGCGAGCAGACCGCGCAGTTGCTGGAGAAGGCCCGCATCGCCTTCGAGCAGGAGGTCCGCTCGAACGGGAAGCTCCAGCGGCGAGCGCGGGAGTCCGCGGAGCGCTCGCTGCGGGCGCTGCTGCTCACGCTGGGCTACCGCGAGGTGATGTTCGTGGACCAGCTGCCCGCGGGCACGGCGGGCTGAAACCGCCTCACACCGCGGACAGGCCCTCTTCCGTCAGGCGGAAGGCGCCCGGGATTCCATCCGGCGAGGGCACGAGCCGCGCCAGCGACTCACACGCGGCGGCATCCGACTCGCGGCAGACCAGCACCAGTTCCCGCCGTCCGAGGGCCACGCGCAGGGGGGCCTCTCCAGCGAGCAGTGCCAGCTCCTTGCGCTGCGAAGGCAGGAGCAGCCGCGCGGCGTCGTGGCCGTCCCCCTCCGCCACGGCCCAGAGTCCGGAGAAGGCCTCCGCCAACCGGACCTCCCCCTGGTCGACGAGCACGGGCCGCACCGGGGCCAGACGCGAGGCGAGGTTGCGCCATGCCGCCGCGTCCGCCGACTCCGGCGTGAGTCCCGCGGGGGCCAGTGCGGCTTCGGGCAGGTAGCGCACGAACTCCGCGTCCTCCAGCACGTAGAAGACTTCCAGACCCGCGGGACCGGGCCGGTGCAAGGCGCCCACGGCGCGCGCCGCGAAGTCCGCTGGGCGCAGCACCGGACGCAGCCGCGCTTCCAACGCCGCGACCTCCGCGCTCAGGCCCGAGGACAACCCGCCGAGCCGCGCAGCTAGCGCATTCGCGTAGGCAGTGAGCCCCTGCGTGCCCGGGGACTCCTGGTAGGCCGCGAACAGCGAGCCCACGTCCACGCGCCCAACACCGCCCGTGGCGAGCTTCACGAGCAGGTCCTTCCCCTGCCGTCGGAACGCCACCCGGGCGCGGCCCAGCGCGGCGGTGAGCGCGGCGGTGAACTCCGGGCGCAGCACCTGCTCCTGGGGAACGGGCGGAGGCGGCAGGTCCACGGACTCCAGTTCCTCCTTCAGCAGCCGCGCCTCGGCGTCGAAGGGGTCGCGAGCCAGCGCATCCGCGACATAGGCACGCGCCTTGTCCGCTTCACCGCGCCGCAGTCCCAGCACCGCGAGCACCTTGAGCACTTCCGGGTCTCCCGGAGACTGGGCCAGGACCTCGGTCAGCAGTCGCTCCGCGTCGCCGTGGCGCTCCAGTCCGAGTAGGGCCCGCGCCAGCCCCAGCCGCACGGGCAGGTCGCGTGGGAAGTCCCGCCGCAGGGTCTCCAGCAGCGGCAGCGCCTCACGTTCAGCGCCCGCGTTGATGAGGGCGTGCGCCAGGGCCAACCGCAAGGCGGAGCCGAGGCCACGCTGCGCCTCGGCGCGGAGCAGGGACAGCTCCGCGTCGCTCAGAATCTCACCCGCCTCCACCTTGCGGCGGACGCGCTCCAGGTCCAGGGGGGCACTCACTGGCGGGACTTTAACGACCATCTCGGCGCTGGACGATAGGTTCCCCAAACCATGCGAACGCTCCTGTCACTCTGGCTACTGCTGCTCACAGCACCGTGGGCAGGCTGCGCGTCGACTCCACAGGCGTCCATTCAGCAAGCATGGGACGACGCCGAGGAGGCATGCGCCACGCCAGATGATGCCCCGTGCGTCTCGCTCCTGTGCATGGGAGACGCCTGCGGCTTCTACCGGTGTCAGGACCTGGACGGCGCGGTGGAACTCGCGCGCTTCCCACCGGCTCGTCCGCCCGCGGCGACCGCGGCTCCCGGCCGAGGCCCCCGGAGGCACTGGGGCGGAGGACAGCATCTGCCTCGGGGCGCCGTCATGGTGTTCCCCAACTGGAATGGCGCCCCTGAGCGAGCCTTCTCAGCGCCACCGCGACTCACGCCCGGACGCTGGGAGAAGCACCACATCTTCCCGCAGGCAGAGGACCTCGCCCGCTGGTTCGAACGGCAGGGAGTGAAAATCCACGACTACACGATGCCCATTCCACGCCACGTCCATCAGCGGATTCACCGAGGCGGCGAACGCGGCGGCGCGTGGAACAGGGCCTGGCGTGAGTTCAAAGACGCGAACGAGGGTGCGACCCCAACCGAGATTTTCAGACACGCAGGGGAGCTTATTCACCGCTTTGAGCTCATGGGCGGGCCTATTCAGCCCTACTATTCCCGCCTGGAGCATGAGGACGAATGACGCGTTTCTTCTGGCTGCGCGAAGACTCGACGGCGCAAGCCCACACCAACGGCAGCCTCAACGCCGCCCACAAGTGGGGGCTGCCCGGACTCAAGGAATGTCCGGGCTGCGGTGAAACCTGGGCCGGCTCGGGACACCAGTATCCCGCCGTTGATTTGTCCGTCCTGCCCGAGCAGGGCGCCTTCCTGAAAGCCAGGCCTGAGACATTCACCGAGTTCTCACGGCTCCGGGAGTTGGTGCGACCTCTGGCACCGCCAGGTGCCCTGCTTCCCCCGGGGACGACGTTCGGCCCGTTGGTGGGAACCGCGTCTGGACGGTTCGGTCCCTTCGCATGGCTGGGTAGCAGTCTGCTGCTGATTCGCCACGAAGAACTGGAGCGACTTCGAGAGGAAGGCATCCGCGGACTGCTCGGCGCGCGAACAGAGCTGCGGTTCCGGCAGAAGGATGCCCCCGAGTTCCTGGAGCTTCAGCTCGACCCGCGTGGTCAACTGCACGCGGACTGCATGCCTCCGGACCTGCCCCCTCGGTGCGACACCTGTGGACGCCTCGGGTTCCGTCGGCCCGACGAGCCCATTCTCGACGCGGCCTCGCTCCCAGTGGACGTCGACCTGTTCCGGGTGGGCAACTTCGCCACGATGATTGTCGGCACCGAGCGGTTCATGGAAACAGTGCGCCGCCTGGAACTGGACGGCATTTCGTTCCGCGAACTGCCCACGCGCTGACAGGCGCGTCCTTCAGTGCCTGCTCGGTTGCTGCGGCTCCTGCATCGGCATGGGCCGGCCCATGCTGGCCGCGGGCGCCTCGTCCTCGAGCATGCCGCGAATCATCTCGCGCAGCTCGGCGGAGTCCTCGTGGCCGTGCGCTGAGACCGCGTGCGAGATGGCCGCCTGGAATACCTCGTCCTCCTCACCCGAAATCGTCAGCGTGCAGTGGGTGTCACTGGGCGCCTTCCGGCAGTCCATCGTCTTGCGTGACATGGCGGTGTCTCCTCCTCCCTCAGAGGTGGACACCGCCGCCCAGCGCCACAAGGGAGGGACAGGCAGCCAGGGCCCGGCTGCCGTGCCCACCATCACACCTTCCGCCTCAGCGCGCGTTGAGCGTGGCCACGAAGAACGCACTCCGCGCCTCGAACAGCCGCGCCGACACCCCGTCGTACTGCTGCTGCGCCTCGGGCGTCTCGAAGTACTGGTCGTTCCACGAGCCCATGCCGCCGAACACGTCGGACAGCTGGTAGGCGAGCAGTCCACGCAGCTTCTCCTCGGACATCCCCAGCGACTGGAACAGTCCCAACGAGCCCAGCCTGTCCTCGAAGACCTGCACCGGCCGCCCGTCGAAGCCCGCGGCCTTCACCACCTCCAGGTAATCCGGCACCCGCTCCGGTGACAGTTCGTCGTAGCGCGGCGCCTGCCCTTCGAGCGCGAACAGCGCCAGCTTGAACGCATCCCCGAAGTTCGAGCCCTGCGCGGTCGCGAAGTCACCCGCCTCCCGCAGTGCCTTCGTGAAGCCACGCCGCGCCGCGTCCCAGGACGGCCCCTCGGATACGGGCGCGGGCCCGGCCGCCAGCTCGTGGAACAGGTACATCTGGTACACGTCGGGATTGGACTGCAGGCGCAGCAACTCCTTGCCCGGAATCCATCCCGGGTCCTCATCCCGAGAGAACGCAGGCCGGACGCATCCGCGCAGGGGCTCGGGGATGACCAACTCCGCGCCATGGGCCCGGGCCGCCTGCTGCAACGCCATCATCAGGTTGCCGGTCAGAAGCGACTGGAGCCCATCTGGCGCCATCGTCCGGAGACGGGCCTCGAAACCCTCCGCCGTCACGGGCGGCTCCCCCTCCGCCAGGAACTGGTTCTGGTCCCGGGCGATGCGCGTCCAGGCATCCGCGGCGAAGGGCTGCGCGGACACCAGGTCAGCGAACTGCTGAGGCGTGGTGGTGTCGGTGAGGAGGAGCTGCTCCTCCGACGGGACGAACTCCGCCTGCTGCTCGGGAGACAGCATCTCGCGAAACAGTGCGTCCGGGTCGCTGGTGTAGAAGCAGGCCCGGAGCGCGTCTGGAATCGTCACGTCCGCGCCGTGACGGCGAAGGGTGGCCTGGAGTTCCTCCACCAGGTCACCGCCGCGCAAGTCGTAGTGCACGAACCCGTCCGGCGAGGCCAGGTAGTCCGGCACCTCCGAGGCCGGCACCGCGGGCCGGTCGTTGAGCTGGTTGTTCTCGGAGATGGACTCCGCCCAGGCCTCGAAGATGCGGTCCGCGTGCGGCTGCGCACGGGCGAAGTCCACGAGTTGCCGCGCGGTGAGCAGGTGCGGGCGGCTGGAGTGCATTCGCAGGAGGAAGAGCGAGGACGCCCCACCCGAGGTCACCTCCAGCACTACGCCTCCCGAGTTGGCGAACGCGGCGGCGATGTGCGCGGGAAGCGCCTCGGACGAGGACGCACCGAGGTCCACCACGCGAACGGAGCGCACCCCACCCGCATCGAACGAGTCGAACCACGTGGCGAGCGGGAGCTCACGCCCATCCTGGAGCCGCACACCCAGGGAGTACGCTCTCGGCACCTCGAGCCGCCGCAGCGCCCAGGCCTCGCCCAGCTCCTCTTCCAGCGCATCGAGCCTCTGGGGCCACCTGGAACGGTCCTCCCGCAACAGCGAGGACACCAGCACCAGGCAAAGGTCATCCACCCGCACGCACTGCCTCCGGGAAACGGACGCGGCGGGAAGCGCCGCACCGGAGACCAGACAAAGCACGGCAACGGACGGATGCAAACACGTCACGGCCTCGCCCGCGTCAGGACGGCACGCGAGCGAAGCCGCGTCAGGCGAAGCGACAGCTACTTCTTCGGCTTCGGCTCGCCGTGGGTGTAGATGTCGTAGCCGATGCCGCCCAGGCTCTCGCGGTCAGGCTTGTCCTGGTCGAACTGCACGACCTCCAGGTGGTAGGGCTCCGGCGTGGCGTCCGCCGAGCGCTCGAAGAACATCCGCAGCTGGTGCTCCTCGCGGAAGCCCAGCGGCAGCTCGTGGAACACGCCCCCTTCCGGAGACACGACCTCGAACTCGCCTTCGCGCAGCATCTTCATGCCCTCGGCCTTGCCGCCCACCTCCACCCAGCGCTTGAACAGCTCGTCCGGCAGACGCACGACGACACGGCCGCCATTCGCCGGGAAGGGCCGCTGCCGGTCCGTTTCCGGCACCCGCACCGCCAGCCGCAGCGCCCGGATTCCCTCGTGCACGTTGCGCACGATGAAGTGGACCTCCTCGCTGCCGGACTCCAGGTCCACGATGTTCACGTTGCGCCAGATGATGTTGTTGTTCTGACGGACGTTGGTGCCGATGTCCGTCGTCTCGGTGAACGACATGGGGTCGGATGCGGACTCCCAGCGCGCCACCAGGCAGTAGTGGCCCTCGCCGGGCAGGCCGCTCCACGGCGACTGGACGATGTGCGTGTCGGGCGTGAAGCCGTTGACGGCGACGTCACCGAACTGCGTCCAGTCCGTGGGCCAGGCCAGGCCGGTGGAGGCGTTGGCGTAGTACAGCTTGAGGCGCCCCGCGGCGCCCGGACGGGGCCCGCCGTGCAGCTTCACGTAGGCGTAGTTCGTCGCGCCCAGCTCGGGGTTCTGGTGGACGTGCGGATTGGCGACACCGTCCGGGTTGCGGCGAATCCAGATGTACGGGCTGGCCCACATGTCCTGGCCCGCGGTGGCGGGGTCCGGCTCCAGGCCGGTGTCGGACCAGGTGTCGCGCATCCAGACGTCATACGGGTCCGGGCAGGTGGCGCTGCGCAGCGCGCACTGAGGCAACAGCGAGCCCAGGTGGGAGATGATGGAGGTGATGGGCACACCACGGTTGGGGCAGTTGGCGCAGTGGTGCAGCGCGACGACGCGGTGGTCGGAGTTGGCGATGACGGGAGAGCCGGACGAGCCACCCTGGGTGTCCGCGTAGTAGCCGATGTCCGGCGGGCCACCCGGCGAGCACGCGGGCCGGTTGAGGGCGAAGATTTCCGCGAAGCCCGAGGCGTCCGACGCGTGCGTGGAGTTGCGGGCGATGTGCTTGCCCCAGGCGGCGGGGTGCTGGGGAATGTAGATGCGCTCATCCACGAACGCGGTGGTGTTGCGCAGTTGGAGGTAGCCGTAGGTGGCCGTGGGGTTGGTGGGCAGCCGCACCAGGGCGTAGTCCCGGGGCGCGTCCACGGCGATGAGCGTGGAGCTCGTGGCCACCACCGTGCCCGGACAGCCGAACCAGCTGTTGCAAGCGGAGGTACAGGCGCCGCCCTCGGCCATGAACTCGAAGTCGGTGTTGAGCGCGTCCGCCGTGTTGGCGATGCAGTGCTCGTTGGTCATCACGTGGCCCTGGTTGCCCACGAGCCAGCCCGTGCAGGCCCCGCTGCCATTGATGAGCAGACGGGCCACCGCGCGCGAGTGCTTGTACTGACGCGGGTCCGACGTCTGGTAGCAGCGCGCGTTGCGCGAGTCGTCCGGACCGCAGACGGCCTTGTTGTCCAGGTCCTCGCCCAGCGCCGCCAGGTTGGCGAAGCCGCGAGCGAACCGGTCGATGGTGTAGCCGGACTTCGCGTGGCCGCCCACGCTCCACAGCTCGACGATGGCGACGTCACCGGAGATGTGACCACTCCAGAAGCCGCCCCTCACCGGCGCGTTGCCCTCGCCCTTGCCGATGCCCTCGTAGCGGTACTCGCGCGAGCCGTCCGGCGCGCGGACGATGACGTAGTCCCCCGGCGCGAGCGCGAACTGGCTGAAGTGCGGCGCGATGTACGTGGCACCCGGGCTGCTGATGCGGTCCGTCCAGGCCAGCTCGGCCTGAGCGCGAACCCCCTCCGGCCGCGCCTTGGGCTGACGTGACTTGAAGGTGGCGACGACGTCCTCACCCACCTTCACGCGCCCCTGGGCATCCCGCTGCAGGGGAGGTTGTGACGTACGGCCCTCGCAGACCGCACGCTCTTCCGCCATGGCACCGCCGCCGGCCAGCATCATGCCGGCCAGCAACAGGCCTCTCAGATTGATTCTCACGCAGAACCTCGTGGGGGGTGGCAACCACCGGGGGTGGACGCCCGAAGCAGGACCGCGGGCACCGGCGGGCCCGCGGTCCTGGAGCAAGCAACGAGCCACACTTTCAGTTCTAGCCAGACAAGGAGATTGCAATGGGGAAGCATCCGCGCCCCTCAGACACGGGCCCTTCCCGGCGCAACGGGCTTCGCGGTGTGACGCGCGCCGCAACACTTTGAGTGGAAAGTGTAACGCCGCGAGCTACCGGCCCGCCTGAGGCACCACGTCGTCCTGTCCGCTGCGCTCAGGCGGGCGGCGGGGAACCCGAGGTCAACGAACCGTTCTCGGAAGCGGCGGTGTCGGACTGCCCCAGGAAGTCATCCAGCGCGCCCACGTCGATGGGCTTGCGGAACACGGCGTCCACCAGCGCGAGGTTGGAGCGGTTCTGTCCGCGCACGTCCATGCCGGTGACGATGGCCAGCAGCACCTGAGGGGACTTCTTGCGCAGCTCGCGCGCCAGCTCCCAGCCGCTCATCTCCGGCATCACCGCGTCCAGCAGCGCGGCGTCGTAGCGGCGCCGGTCCCACATCCCCAGCGCCACCGCGGGGCTGTGGGCCACCTGCACCTCGTAGCCTTCCTCGCTCAGCACCTCCGCCATCATCCGCGCGTTGTCGAGGTCGTCATCCACCACCAGCACGCTGCGCGTCTGCTGGAAGCGCCGGGGCCCCGCCGGCCGCATCACCTCCGTGCGCGACGGCTCCGGACGTGGCGCGGTGGACACGGCGCCTTCATGCACGCGGGGCAGGCGCACCACGAAGGCCGTGCCCGTGCCCGAAGCCGGAACCTCCGCCGTCAGCTCGCCGCCCCAGCGCTCCACCTGTGCCCGCGCCACCGCCAGGAACAGGGACAGCTGCGGCGCGCCCGCGTCCCGGCGCAGCGGGTCGAACAGCCGCGCCAGCTCATCGGGCGCGTAGGGCGTGCCCTCGTCCTCGATGCGCAGCGTCAGCCATGCGGAGCCATCCGCGCGGGTGGAGACGTGCAGCCGGCCACCGGCCTCCATCCGGTCGCGCGAGACGAGCAACAGGTTCACCACCAGTTCGCGGAAGAAGCCCGTATCCGCGCGCACGCTGCCGACGTCGCCCAGGTCCAGGTCCACGTACACCGGGTGCTCGCGCTGCTCCAACTCGCCGCGCGCCAGCTCCAGCGCCTCGCGCACCGTCTGGTCCACCGGGACGTCGGTGGGCTGCTCCTGGGTGCGCTGGATGTTGAACTCCTGGAGCCGGGCCACCAGCTCGCCAATCTGCTGCACCGTCTTGTCGAGCGCCTCCAGGTGCTCGGGCTTGAACTCGCGTTGCAGCAGTGTGATTCGCAGCCGCAGCACGTTGAGGAAGTTGTTGAGCGCATGCGCCGCGCCGCTGGCGAGCTGTCCCAGCGCCTGCTGGCGGGTGCGCTGGAGCAGGCGGCCCTGAAGCCTGCGCAGTTCCCCGTGCGCGCTCTGGAGTGCCTTCGTCTTGTTCACCGCTTCCGTGCGGTCGGTGAAGGTCTGGATGGCGCCGGCCAGTTCGCCCTCCTCTTCCCAGACGGGCGTGGCGCTCAGCTCCAGCGTCGCGGTGTCGCCGCCGGGGCGCTCCACCACCATCATCACCCCACGCACGGGCCCCTTCTCCTTGAGTGCCCGCAGGAAGGGCATGTCGGCCAGCTTGAAGGGCTCGCCCGTGAGGTGGCGCGCGTTCACCTGCGTCAGCACGGGATTGATGGTGTTCGCCGCCCGCACCCCCACCACCGCGCGCATGGGCACCCCCATGAGGCGGCTCACCGGCGGCGTGGCGAAGGAGACGGTGCCGTCCACCTCCGCCAGCATGATGCCCACGTCCACCTGGTTGAGCACCGACTCCATCACCGCCGCTTCACGAAAGCGCACCTCCTCCGTCTTCAGGATGCGCGCATAGGACGCCTGGGCCGCGGCGTCCGCCTCCCACACCAGCTCCGCCATGAGCTCCGCCACCTGGGGCTCGATGAAGCCACCGTTGCGGCGCGCGTAGACGTGGAGCATCACCTCTTCCAGGGACTTGAACTCACGCGTCAGGTCCTCGGGGTCGAAGTTCTGGCTGTAGCGGAAGGCGCCGTGCGGGCGGACCACCTCCGGCCAGAGCCGGACGGCGTCGTCGGGCCGGTCCCTGAGCAGGCGGGCCAGTTCGTCCAGCAACCGGCGCAGCGGGGCTCGCAGGTCCCTGCCCGGGACCGCCACGTCATAGGTCTCCGCGCGCAGGCGCTTGGCCCACAGGCGCGCCAGGCGCTCGCGTTCCTCCTGGAGGAGGTGGGACAGGGCCTGGATGGGATTCACGTCGGGCACGTTCAAGTCTGCAAGCTGCACACGCGCGCCCGCCATGGCCACCCGTGCGCCCGCCTGCCTGCCTGCCACCCCCACCCCGCCTGCGTTGCAAACGCCCACTGCCCAGCCCACCTTCCGGCGAAGGATGCCCGTGCGTGAACGTGACAAGAACGACGTGCTGGAGTCGCCCTGGCTCTCCCAGCAGGCCATGGCCCAGCTGTTTCGGGGGGAGCTGAGCCGCTCCGACACCTGGCGCACGCGCCTGGACACCACCACCAACTGGGCGCTCACGACGACGGCGGCGGTCATCTCCTTCGGCTTCGCGTCGACGCAGAGCTCACACGTCACCTTCCTGGTGGGCATCTGGATGGTGGTGTCGTTCCTCCTCATCGAGGCGCGGCGCTACCGCTACTACGACTTGTGGAATCGCCGGGTGCGTCTGCTGGAGGACGGCTGGTGGGCCCCCATGCTCCGGCGTGAGCCGGTGGACCCGGACGCCCTGCGCGAGCTGGCCCTGGAGCTGGAACGGCCCCAAATCCAGCTGTCCCTCTTCTCCGCCATCTCCACCCGGCTCAACCGCGCCTACGGGCCCATCCTGATGGTCCTGATGATGACGTGGTTCGTGAAGGTCTACAGCCACCCGAAGCCGCCCGTGGACCTTGACGAGTTCCTGGCACGGGCGGGGGTGGCCTGGATTCCCGGCGAGGCCGTGACGGCCACCCTGCTGCTGCTCACGCTGACCGCGTCCTACCTGTTCCTGTCGTCCTTCTTCATCCGGGCGCCCTTGGGCGAGCTGCGGACCCGGCCCCGGGGACGCCGGGCGGCCCTCTGGGAGGCCTTCTACCGGCCCTACGCCATCCGTACCCGGCGCAAGCCCACCCGGCGCCCGCGACCGTCCTCCACGTCCGAGCACTGACACTCGGAGCGGATGCCCTCCCGCCCGGAAACCGGCCGGGTGACCCGCCAGAGCGTGCCTACCTCATGGCCGCCATGCCTCCGGCTGAATCACGGGCGTTTTCGTCCTTTCGACACCAGGGAAATTGTGCTGTGACTCCGCACCCATGGCGACCACACGAACTGTCACGATCATCAATGGCGATGGCATTGGCCCCGAAGTCATGGCGGCCACCGTTCGCGTCCTCGAGGCGCTCAAGGTCCCCCTCGATTTCGAGTACAAGGACGCAGGCACGGAGGTGGTGGCCAAGTACGGCACCAACCTGCCTCACGAGACGGTGGAGGCGGTGCTGCGCAGCGGCATCGCGCTCAAGGGTCCCACGGGCACGGTGGTGGGCGGTGGCCTTCCGTCGGCCAACGTGGGCCTGCGCAAGCGGCTGGACCTGTACTCGTCGCTGCGGCCCGTGAAGAGCGTGCCGAACGTGAAGACGCGCTACGAGAATGTGGACCTCGTCGTGGTGCGTGAGAACACGGAGAGCCTCTACGCCGGCCTGGAGCACATCATCGTCCCGGGCGTGGTGGAGTCGCTGAAGATCATCACCGAGAAGGCCTCCACGCGGATTGCCCGCTTCGCCTTCGAGCACGCCCGCAAGCACGGCCGCAAGAAGGTCACCGCCGTGCACAAGGCGAACATCATGAAGCTGTCGGACGGTCTCTTCCTGGACTGCTGCCGCAAGGTGGGCCGTGAGTTCCCGGAAGTCACCTACGAGGAAGTCATCATCGACAACCTCTGCATGCAGCTGGTGAAGGACCCGACCCGCTTCGACGTGCTGGTGGCGGAGAACTTCTACGGCGACGTGCTCAGCGACCTGTGCGCGGGCCTGGTCGGCGGCCTGGGCGTGGTGCCGGGCGCCAACATCGGCGAGCGCACCGCCGTCTTCGAGGCCGTGCACGGCACCGCCCCGGACATCGCGGGCAAGGGCATCGCGAACCCCACCGCCCTGATGATGTCCGCGGTGATGATGCTGGACTACCTGGAGATGGGCGAGGCGGCGCGCCGCATGGAGAACTCCATCTTCAAGGTGTACAGCTCGGGCGAGGTCCGCACCGGCGACATCGGTGGCAAGGCCACCACCCGCGAGTTCACCGACGCCATCATCGCCGCGCTGTAATCGTCACACGGCGCAGGCTGCAGCGAGAAGCCCGGGGCACCTTCACGGTGGCCCGGGCTTTTTCGTGTCCGGATGCCCCCTATTGGGAACCCGCTGGCGCGGGGGACACTGGCGGTGGCGCAACGGGCAACGGCGGCGCCGGGGTCGCCGGAGCTTCGGGAACAGGTGACTGAGACTCAACTGGCGCGGGTGCGGCTGGAGGCGGGGCTTCTTGAGGCGGTGACGCAGCAGGCTCCTCGCTCGTCGGAATCGGAGCCTTCGCGACCACCTCGCCCTGGGCCGTCACCGCATAGACCTCCCACCAGTCGAGGACACGTCCGCTCGGACCGCCACAGCGGTCGAAGCGTTGGTCCACCGCCACGAAGTACAAGCCCGGCGTCGGCCCCGCGAAGACGGAGACGTCCAAGCCCTGCTCGGGACTCGAACACCCCGCGAAGAGGTTTGGAAATGGGTTGGTCCTCACCACCTCACGAATTGCGCCTGCGGCAGCCAACGCGGCACCGGCCTCCATGGGCTCTACGATGGTTCTGGACGAATGCTCATCCGGCCACGGAACTTCACCCTTCCAAGCGGATGCAGGCGCGGCGCACCCTTGAAGCACCGCGACCAACCCTGTCACCGTCAGCGCCTTGCTCATTTTCCCGACCCTAATCACGGAGTAACTGCAAACCCCCGCTACGACATTGGGGGGCCACGTTCCGAAACGGAGGACGAGGAGGAGTGGGAGCACAGATGCCCAGTGTGACCCAGCTGCCCCTGGCTTCGCTCCACTGCTGAACCTCGCCCGTGGGGAAGTAGCGCAGGAAGAGCCGAGTCCCATCCTGGCGCTCCGCCACCAATGCGGAGGCCATCTCGATGACGGAGCCCATGAAGGCTGCTGGAGCAGGGTTTCCAGGTATCAAGCGCACTTCCGCCATAGACACGAAGGGCTTGAACGCGTCCGTAGGCCACACGCTCAAGTCCTGCGACGAAGGTGCCGCAGCACACGGATGGTTGTGGACGAAACCCACGACCCACACCTGCGAAGATGGATAGTCCACATCCTTCACCGCGAAGAACGGGCGACAGGAAGCATGACTCCCCCGAACGGGCTCTGCCACCCGCCAGGACAAGGAGTCTCGACCGCCCGCCACGTACACCGTCGAGCAATACTCCGTGGAGAGCCCTACGACGGGACGCCGTGTTCCCGGATCGCACGCCGTCGCCCCAGGGAGCTTCAGCAGCGCCTGCGCCACATCCCGAAGAAGGCTTATCGGGATGGAAGCATCCCCTGTGGGCATCTCGACGGCGGGGACTTCTGACCACGGGCCTCTCGCAACCTCTGCGCCGGAGGCGGTCATTGAGGGTGGAGTGAAACCTGCGCATCCCGCCACGAGGAGGAAAAGCAAAGCGCCAAGCCTGATGGAGCCAGAGAAAGCCATCGGCACGAGTTATAGACGCCGCCACGCACACACAGTAAACATTCGTCGGACGCGCAGCGAGAACGACACGCGGTTCGACCTTCGTCATTTCCGCGTCGTCACCTGACAAGACAGGAGAGTGGCGGGCCAGTTCCCGCGGAGGACACCAGGCCTCGCCCTCCGCGAACAAAGCCCGACACCAAACGCGTCAGCCCACCGTGACCTTGCGCACGCCCCGCGCCTCCAGCAGCGCGGGAAGCCGCTCACGCTGGTCGCCCTGGAGCACCAACGTGTCGTCCTCCACCACGCCGCCACAGCCGAGCGAATTCTTCAGCGCCTTGAGCCACACCTCCCGCTGAGCCGCGGGCAGCTCCAGGTGCTCCACCACCGTGACTTCCTTGCCGCCACGGCCCTTGCGCTCCATCCGCACCACCGCGCGCGCGGGGCCCTTGGGCTCGGCCTTCACAGGCGCCTGAGCCACGGGCGCGGCGGGCGCCTGGGGCAAGGCCTCCCGCTGCGCCACGAGCGCGGCGAACGGATTGTTGAATGGAGCCGCCGGTGCCGCCGGCGGCTCACCCTTCTTGTCGCGCTTGCCCATGGTGCGGGTGCCGCGTCCTCAGTGGTTGTGACCCGCGTGGTCGTCGTGGCCACCAGCCGGGCGCGGGCGCGGCGGAGGCAGCACGTCGAAGCCAGGGGCGCTCGGGTTGCCGTCCGCCATCACCAGCGCGTAGATGAATGGCGCGGAGGGCATCACCTGGCGGCCGTTCACCAGCACCAGCGGCGTGCCCTGGATATGGTGGAGCATGGCGTAGCGGGAGTCCTCCTGGATTTTCGTCGCCGTGGCCGGGCTGTTCATGCACACCTCCAGCTGCGAGCGCGGCACCGAGCCGGACGACGCGATCTCCACCGCCCGCTCCGTGTCCAGCACGGCCTGCGCGGCGAACATCTTCTCCCGCAGCTCCCAGTAGTCCGGCGCGCCCTCCAGGCAGATCTGCGCGCGAGCCGCCACGCAGCGCACGCTGGGCGCGTCCGGGCCCCGGCGCGGAATCGCCGGGTTGCACGCACCATCCAGCGGGAACTGGCGAGCCTCCAGCGACATCTTCCCTTCGGGAACACGCTTCTTCAGCGCGGACAGCTCCTCCACCAGCATCTTGCAGTGGGGGCACTTGCTGTCCGTCCACTCGACAATCTTCACCGGCGCATCCACCGGCCCGTAGCGATGACGCGCGGGCGACGCGGCGGGCTGCGGCGTCTCGCTGCGGTACGCGGCCAGCGAGTCCGCGATGAACTGCTGGTGCTGCGGCGGCAGCGAGCGCAGGAACTCCTCCAGCGACGCGGGCGGAGGCGGCGGCGTCTGCGGCGTCACGCCCGGCATCGGCGTGCTCGCCACCTGCGGTACCGGCGGCAGCAGCGCGGCACCGGACGCATCCGACGCCTTGGGCGTGGCCCGGCCGGGCAGCAGCGTCGCGAGGAAGACCGCGGCCGAGATGCCCACCGTCCACTTCAGCGTGGCGCCCCACTCGCCCGCGCCGGGCAGCAGCGGCCCGGGCAGTCCCTTCCAGGCCACACCCGCGAAGGCCACCACCAGCGCATAGGTCGCCAGACAGGTGGGGCACAGCGCGCCCGACTGCGCGCTGGCCACGGCGAAGACAGCCACGGACACCAGGCCCGCGGCGGCCACCAGTCGCAGCCCGTTGGCCGCCGGACGCACCGGACGGCCCGAGCGGGCCCACGTCAGGAACAGGGCGGACAGGCCCACGGCGACCAGCCCCCACACGAGGCCCAGGGCCGCTACGGGCAGGCCCACCAGGTCATGCACGCGGCTGGCGAAGGCGGAGTTCCACACCGTCTCGCAGTTCACCGTGTCGGAGACACCACACACGGTGGAGCCGCCACCGCGCAGGGTGAGCAGCTGCATCCACTGGAAGATGGACAGGCCACTCTCCGCGAGGCCCAGGACCAGCAGCGCCAGCGCGCCACGAGTCGCCACGGGAGTGGGCGAAGGGGAAGACGTCGAGCTCATGCATGCTCCGGGGGCGGGGACATCAGAACGAGGAGGCGGGCGGCATCGGGGCCGTCATTGGCGACGCCGTGTTCGGCGCCCGCGGGGGCGAAAATGGCGGCGCCAGGGCCGTGGACTTCCTCTTCGGCGCCCACGCGAAACCGGCAGCGTCCGTCTAGGACGACATACACCTTGTCCGACGTGGCATGGCGGTGGGGCTTCTGGGCCTGTCCCGGCTGGAGGCAGTACACGTCCAGGAAGAAACGGCCGGACTGGAAGACGTTGTGCTTCAGGAGCTTCTCCGGTGAGAAGTCCTGGAAGGACGACAGGTGCTTCACATCCATCGTGGCATTCGCTCCTTCGCCTCTATATAGCGACGGACATGGAACCGCTGTCTCTGCATTTTCTTCACGAGAAGGCGGGCGCCCGCTTCGGCGCTGTGGGCGGCCGGGAAACCGTGGCCGGGTATGGAGACTCGGAGGGAGAATACCGGGCGGCGAAGGCGTCCGTGGCCCTCCATGATGCCTCCTACCGCGAAACCCTCCGAATCACTGGAGAAGACCGGGCCTCTTACCTACACGGGATGGTCACCCAGGAGGTGAACAACCTGCCCGTGGGCACCGCGGCCTATGCAGCCATGGTTACCGTCAAGGGGGCCATGGTGGCGGATGCCCGCATCCTCAAGCGGGAGACAGACCTTCTCCTGGATTTGGAGCCCGGCACCGGCGCCAAGGTGCGGGAGTTCCTGGATAAATACCTCATTTCCGAGGACGCCGAGTTGCACGAGGCCACGGGGGAGCTGGCCCTGCTCCGGCTGCTCGGGCCCCAGACGGCGGACGTCCTGTCGGCCGCCCTGGGCAGCCCCCATGCGCCGCTGTCGCACCATGCCGCCCGCACGGCCACGCTGGCGGGCCAGGAGGTGTGGCTGCTGGGGAGCACCGCCATCGAGCCCCATGGGGTCGACGTCTGGGTGCCGCGCGCCGGCCTGGAGGGCGCCTGGCAGGCCCTGTCCGACGCGGGCGCCGCTCACGGGATGAAGCCCCTGGGCTTCGAGGCCCTGGAGTTGCTCCGCGTGGAGGCCGGTGTGCCCCGGTACGGGCAGGACATGGTGGACACCACCATTCCGCTGGAAGCCAACCTGGCGAACGCCATCTCCTACAACAAGGGTTGCTACATCGGGCAGGAGGTCATCGCCCGAGCCACCTTCCGCGGCCACATGAACCGCAAGCTGACGGGGCTGCTGCTGGGCGACGCGGACGTGGCCCCCGGCACCGAGCTGCGGCGCGGGGAGAAGAAGGTGGGCTGGCTGACCAGCGTGGTGCAGTCGCCTGTCGCGGGGCAACGGGTGGCCCTGGGCTACGTGCACCGGGATTCGCTGGAGCCGGGCACCGAGCTGACGCTGGCGGCGGGCCCCGCCACGGTGAAGGTGGCGTCCCTCCCCTTCTCCGCGTGAAACAGTCCCAGCATACTGGTGAGCCATGTTCCCTGGCTCACCGAGCACCCTGCTTCGTCCCGCGCTGCTGCTCGCGGCACTGTCCCTCTTCCTGACGGGCTGCTTCAACGTCGAGCAGGACCTCTGGATTGAGCCAGGAGGTTCGGCGCGCCTCGTCGTGGACATGGGGATGCCCAAGTCACTGACGGCCATGGGGCTGCTGGGCGGCGCGACGGACGCCAGGGAGGCGCTGCTCGCGAAGGCGCGCGAGGCGGAACAGGCGCTGCGCCAGGACCCGGAAGTCTCCCAGGTGATGCTCCGGGACTACGAGAAGGACGGACAGGTCCATCTCGTCTACGACGTGACGGTGAAGGACGTCACCCGGCTCCCGGAGCTCTACCGCCGCGCCGCCGAACAGCACGCCCAGGGCCAACCGTCGTCTCCGAAGGATGCGTGGGACTTCCGCATCGAGCGCCAGGGCGGGGACTACGCCTACACCCAGCGTTTCAACCCGGAGAAGGCCTTCGCCACGCCGGTCGGAATCGGTGACGAGGCCGCGGAGCAGGCCGCCCAGGAGCTCGCGAAGGGCATGGTGAAGGCCATGCTCGTCAACAACCGCCTCACCCTCCGCATCCACGGCCCTGGCATCGGCGAGACGAACGGCACGGTGAACGAGCAGAAGGACACCGTGGAGTGGAAGCTCAACCTCGCGGAGCTGATGGACGCCCCCGCCGAGGGCCGCGAGTTCCGGGCCGTCATCCGCGGCGGCGAGCCGCTCTGGCTGTGGCCGCTGGTGCTGGGCGTCCCCCTGGTGGTGCTGCTGCTGACGGTCGCCGCCGCCCGGAAGCGGCGGGGCGTCGCCGCCCGATAACACGTCCCCCTGGCACGGTTGTCATGGTGGCCCTGCCATCGCTGTCCCCAGCTTCAATTATTCCGAGGACTTCGCGCTGGAACGGACCTTGCTGAAGCAAGCGTCCGAGCATGCAACCCACGTCTTCGCTGACATGGCTGTCCTTCATCACCGGCATGACGGTCATGGCATCGGAGATGGCGGCGTCACGACTGATGGCGCCCTACTTCGGCGGCAGCACGCCCGTCTGGGCCACGCTCATCTCCCTGGTCCTGGGCGGGCTCGCGCTGGGCGCGCATCTGGGAGGCCGCGCGGCTGACCGCTCGGGCCGCCTGACGCCGCTGCTGAACGCGCTCTGCCTCTGTGCGCTCGCCCTGGCCCTGCTGCCCTTCCTCGCGCGGGCGCTGCTGCCCGGCGCCACGGCCGCGGTGCTGGGGGGACGCCCCGTGGAGGGGCTGGGCCGCGTGGCCTTGCTACTGGTGGTAGCGATGCCGCCCCTGCTGGTGCTGGGCGCGGTGGGCCCCTACGTGCTGCGCGTGGGGCTACCGGGGGTGGCGTCAGCCGGCGCGCACGCTGGACGCCTGTCGTCGGCGTCCACGGTGGGCAGCATCACCGGAACGCTGCTGGCGGCCTTCGTCGTGCTGCCCCTGCTGGGCACCGCGCGCACCATGGCGCTCTTCGCGGCGGTGCTGGGGCTCACGGCCTCCTGGCACCTGGGATGGCGGTGGCGGCTGCCCGCGGTGGGCGTGCCCATGGTGGCACTGGCCCTGGGCGTCCACGCCCTGCCCCGCAGCCCCAAGGCCGTGGACGTGGCCGAGTCACCCTATGCCTTCATCCAGGTGGTGAAGGACGAACACGGCACCCGCTCGCTCGTCTTCGATGAGGGCTACGCGGTGCAGAGCGTCCACCGGCCTGGCCTGCCTGTGCGCGGAGAAGTCTTCGGGCACTACCTGCTGGTCCCCGCCATGGCCCAGGCAGCGCCACGAGCGCCCCGGGTGCTGGTCCTGGGCCTGGGCGCGGGCACGAGCGCCAGGGGCCTGCGGGAGACGTACCCCGGCGTGGAGGTGGTGGGCGTGGAGCTGGACGCGGAGGTGGTGCGGCTGGGCCGTGCGCACTTCGACCTGCCCTCCGAGGTGGAAGTTCACGTCGGAGACGCGCGCGCCTTCCTCGCGAGCGATACCCGCCAGTACGACGTCATCCTGGTCGACGCGTTCCGCTTCCCCTACGTCCCCTTCCATCTGACGACGCGCGAGTTCGCCGCCGCCGTGGCCGCGCGCCTGAAGCCCGGTGGCGTGGCCTGCTTCAACGTGGGGCGCTACGCGCAGGAGCGCGCGGTGGTGGAGGCCGTGGGAGCCACGCTGGCCACCGTCTTCCCGGAGGTCCGGGCCGCCGACGCGCGCAACCACAGCAACACGCTGCTCTTCGCCGGGGCCCCCGGGCTCGCGGATCGGCTCGCGGCTCGCACAGCGTCACTTCCCGCATCGCTGCGCCCGCTGGCGGAGCGCGTGGCCGGAGAGCTGAAGCCGGTGCCCGAGGGCGAGCCGCTGACGGACGACAAGGCCCCGGTGGAGTGGCTCACGGACGCCATCCTCCTGCGGGCCCTCTCGAGTGGGGAGAAGCTCCAATGAAGCGCCTTCCCTCCATGTCGGAGTTCCTCGCGCCGCTGCCCCTGTTCGCGGTGGCGCTGATGGCGGTGAATGACCGCTGGCTCAAGCCCACCTTTCACAACGCCCTCACCGGCAAGCTGTCCGACGTCGCCATCTGCTTCTTCCTGCCGCTCTACGTGTCCGCGCTGCTGGCGCTGGTGACGCGCTGGCCCAGGGCGCGCAGGGTGGCCGTGGGCGCGGGCTTCACCGCATGCCTCTACACCGCGCTCAAAATCTCCCAGCCCGCGGCGGACCTCTTCTGTGAGCTGCTGCGCCCCCTGGGCGTGCCGCTCGGCATCCGGAGCTTCCGGGCCTGGGCCGACCCCACCGACCTCGTCACGTTGCCGCTTGTCTGGGCGGCAGTGCGCTACAGCCGCGCCGCCGCCCGCGAACCGTCGTCCCTCCCCACCTCACCCTCCACTGGAGTCAGCGCGTGAAAGTCATCCTGATGAACCTCGCGGCCACGGCCGCGCTCGCCACCACGGCGGTGCTGCTCGTCGCGGACTCGGGAGAAAAGGGCTGCCACCAGCCCGCCCAGAGCGTCACCTTCGACGTGGGCCACAACACCTGCGGAGCGCCGGGCATCCTCCGGGTGAGCACCCCCCAAGACACCTGCCGCCTCGACGTGGAGATGGAGGAACGAACGGGCCTGCCCATGACGGGGGACGTCTACGACGGCACCGTGGACCTCCGCCAGGGCGACAACTGGTACCTGGCGGACATGAACGTCGCCATCATCGTGGACACGGATGGTGGGACTCTGCCCGGCGACGCGGGCAGCGGAACAGCGGTCGAGGTCAACCGCGCGTGCGAAGTCCTGCGCGAAGGTGAGGTCCTCCGGCTGAAGTGCACCGCTCGCAAGGCGGACCTCGCCAACGAGCAGGTGCGCGCCTGCGAGGCCGTGCTCACCCCGCGCTGAGGCCCCCGGCGGCCAGTCCCCCCACGCAGCCGCCGCCCAGCACCAACCACGCGGAATTGACGCGATAGCGGATGAGCAGCACGGCGGCCACGGCCGCCAGTGCCACCGGCAACGGACTCACCAGCACGGCCCGCCCCAGCTGCCACGTCACCACCGCCATCAGCGCGAGCGACGCCACGTTGACGCCGTCCAGGAAGGCGCCGGCCACCCACGAGCGGCGCAGCCGCGGCACCAGCGGTCCACTCAGCGCCACGAAGACGAAGGCGGGCAGGAAGATGCCCGCCGTGGCCACCACCGCGCCCGATGGGCCGCCCATCACGTAGCCGATGAAGGTGGCCGTGGTGAACACGGGCCCCGGCGTCACCTGCCCCACCGCCACCGCGTCCAGCAGCTGGGCTTCGGTCAGCCAACCGTAGCGCTCCACCAGCCCGGTGCGAAGGAAGGCCAGCAGCACGTAGCCGCTGCCGTACAGCACAGAGCCCACCTTGACGAAGAAGAGGAAGAGGCCGTGCAGGGTGAAGGGGGCGGCGGCCGTGGCGGTGGTGGCCCCCAAGGACAGCAACGGCCACAGCGGCACCACCCCCGCCCGAGGAGCGCCTGGCCGTTGTCGTTCCATGCCGCGCCACGCGAGCACGGCGAGCCCCGACAAGAGCAGCAGGAGCAGCTCATTGACGCCCATGAAAGCCGCCGCCACGGCAGCCGCTCCCACACAGGCGGCCAGCGGTGTCCGCACGACGGTGCGTAGCAGTCCCCAGAGCGCCTGGGCCACCACGGCGATGATGACGGCCTTCACGCCATGCAACACGGCGTCCACCTTCGGCAGCGTGCCGAATCGCGTGTACGCCCAGGCGATGGCCGCGACCATGAAGAAGGCGGGGAGGATGAAGCACGCGCCCGCCACCAGCAGGCCGGGCCAGCCCGCGCGCCGATGGCCGATGTGGATGGCCAGCTCCGTGGAGTTGGGCCCCGGAATCAGGTTCGTGGCGCCGAGCAGGTCCACGAACTCCTCGCGCGACAGCCAGCCGCGGCGGCGCACCACCTCGTCCTCCATCATCGCGATGTGAGCCGCCGGGCCGCCGAAGGCGAATGTCCCCAGCCGGAGGAACAACACGGCCAGTTCCCGCAGCGACGTGGCGCGGTCCACCGGCGAAGCGGGAGACGACGGAAGGCCACCCTGCGGGGACAAGGAGGGACTCATGGGAATCGAGTGTCCCGCGGCGCGCTGACGGCGACCGCGCCCAAGACAGGCGCGGCCGCCACACCGGACTCAGGCGGGAACCGCGTCCGGCTGCCGGTCGGCCTGGGCGGCCTGGAAGGCGGGCAGCGCCTGGCACTCGGCTTCAATGCGCAGCAGCGTGGGGTACGGCGACAGGTCCACGCCGAAGCGGCGCGCGCCGTAGAGCTGCGGCACCAGGCACACGTCCGCGAGCGACACCGCATCCCCGACGCAGAAGCGCCCCACCGTGGACTGCACCGCCGCCTCCAGCGCCTCCAGGCCCCGCGTGTTCCAGTAGGCCGACCACGCCTTGTCGTCCGCGTCCAGCGCCTGCTTGACGTGCTGCATCACGGACAGGTTCTGCAGGGGCTGGATACCGGAGTTCACCATCTCCGCCAGCATCCGGGACTTCGCCCGGAGGAACGCGTCAGCGGGCAGCAGCGCGGGCGCCGGAAAGCGCTCCTCCAGGTACTCGAGCACCGGCAGCGACTGGGACAACCGGCGCACCGAGCCATCCGCCTCCGTCCACTCCAGCGTGGGCAGCGTGCGCATGGGATTGACCGCCCGGTACGCGGCGCTGTTCTGCTCGCCGCCGTCCTTCACCAGGTGCACCGGCACGTAGTCGAACTTCAGCCCCTTCAGGTGCAGGCCGATACGCACCCGCCAAGACGCGGACGAGCGCCAGTAGCTGTAGAGCCGAAGGCCCGTCATGGCACCTTCACCACCTTCTGGGAGATGCGGCCGAACACGCTGCGGCCTTCGGCATCCGTCATCTCGATGTCGATGGTGTCGCCCGGCTTCATGAAGGGCGTCTTGGGCGCGCCCTGCTCAATCGTCTCAATCATCCGGCGCTCGGCGAGGCAGGAGATGCCACGCTCGCGGTCCGCGTTGGACACGGTGCCGCTGCCCAGGATGGTGCCCGCCGTGTAGCTGCGCGTCTTGCACAGGTGCTGGATGAGGTCGAAGAAGGAGAAGTGCATCTCCGGACCCGCGTCCGTGTCGCCCACCTGCTGCCCGTTGAGCACCGAGCGCAGCCGCAGGTGGATGCGCCCGTCGTGCCAGGCCGCGCCCAGCTCGTCCGGCGTCACCGCGAAGGGGCTGAAGGCCGTGGCCGGCTTGCTCTGGAAGAAGCCGAAGCCCTTGGCCAGCTCGTTGGGGATGAGGTTGCGCAGGGACACGTCGTTGGCCAGCATCAGCAGCTTGACGTGCGGCGCCGCGTTCTCCGCCTTCGTGCCCTGGGGCGTGTCGCCCAGGATGGCGCAGACCTCACCTTCGAAATCCAGGCCCCAGGCCTCGTCGGCCAGGGGGATGTCGGCGGTGGGCGCCAGGAAGTCCCCGGAGCCGCCCTGGTACACCAGCGGATCCGTCTTCAACGTCTCCGGGGGCTCGGCGCCGCGCGCCTTGCGCACCAGGATGACGTGGTTGAGGTACGCGCTGCCGTCCACCCATTCGTAGGCGCGCGGCAGGGGCGCGTGCAGGGCGTTGACGTCCAGCGGGCGGCTCTGCACCGTGCCCGCCTCCAGTTGGGCGTCCAGCGCACGCAGTTGTGGTTCCTTCGTCTCCCAGTCGTCCAGCGCGGCCTGCAGCGTGAGCGCCACGTTGGTGGCCAGCGCATAGGCCGTGTTGTCCCGCTTGACGACGATGAGGCGGCCGTCACGGGTTCCGTCCTTGAGCGTCGCGAGCTTCAATGCCGGGCTCCCCGGCGGCCTCTGAGGAAAATAGCCGGGCCGCCTCGTGTGTCCGGGCTTTTCCGACGGGGATTCCGGGGTGTCAAGCAAGACGGACACGCGCCCCCGGAGAAAAGCGAACGGCCGACACGTCGCGAAAAAAGAGCGCACGGGCGGAACCGGCCGCCCGTGCGCTCCTGGGTGCTTCAGTCACTCACGCCCGGAGCGGATTCACGACCTCGGGGCAGTGCCAGTACGTGTACTCGCAGGCCTCCTGCTCGGCATCGCAGGGCACCTGGATGATGGTGATGGCCTCGCACGGATGGCGTGGAGCCTTGCCCTGGCCTCCACCCCTCGTGCGGCCTTCGTCGGGGACCGCTCCCTGGGTCTCCAGCGCATCCTTCGCGTCTGGAGGTGGCGTCACCCCCGCCGGATGGACGGGAGCGGATGCGCCCTTCGCCGGGCCTCCCCGGCCCTTTCGAGAAGTCCCGCGCGAGTCCTGACGCGACTCTTGCGTGGACGCCACCGGCGGCGCCGACACCACCGGCAGCAGGCCCGGGGCGGCGCCCAGCACCGCGCCCAGGACGTACAACTTCGTGTTCATGAAACCCCCTTGCCGGCTGCAGCCGCCGTCGCGCCCCTTCGGCGCGCCGGTACCGGAGCAGCGGCAGGGACGTCAGTACCAGGCGGGTCTGACATTCCCTGCCCTTCCGGACAGGGCCGGGAAGGTGCCGCCAGGGCGCGCCATCCGTCCCCCCGCTCTAGACGTGTCACCGGCTGCGGCTAGGATGGCGCGCCCGCCCGGAGCCCGTCACCGTCATGCCATTCCAGATCACCGTTCACTCGCAGGACCGCATCCTCGAGGTTGTCTATCCCCCGCAAGTCACGACCGCGGACCTGGCCGAGTACCTGGCCGACGTGAAAAAGGCCATCAACGACCTGGCCGGTGAGTGGTCCGCCCTGGTGGACCAGTCCCAGCTCCGGGTGATGCCCAGCGACGTGGTGACGGCCATGGCCAGCCTCAACGCCTTCGCCCAGCTCCACGGCATGAAGCGCTCCGCCCGGGTCGTCAGTGACGCCCCCTCCGGACTCCAGGCCTGGCGGATGACGAAGCGCGCCATGCTGAGCATCCCCACCCGCACCTTCGAGACGCGGGGGGAAGCCCTCCAGTGGCTGCGCGACCCCGACGCGGACTGAGGCGCGCGCGGAGCCTGTCCGCCAGCCGACAGCAGGAACGCCTTTTTTCACATATATTGCGGCGGCCCACCCCCACGGGGGGTGGGCCTCACATCTCCCGTAGGAGTGGTTGTCTCATGCGTATCCCCCGGACCGACGCCCGCAGGAAGCTGCTCGGCGCGCTGTTGTGTACCTTCTCCGTCGCGGCCTGTGGACCGGCCCAGGAGGGCGAGCCCGCCGGCAGCGGCTCCACCGAGCAGCCCGTCGTCTATGGCAACGACGACCGGATGGACGTGTACGCGCACCCCGACGCCACCCTGCGGCAGTACGCCATGCAGGCCAGCGCCGTCATGGTCGACCCGTTCGAGATTGACGACTCGGACCCCAACAACGTCGTCTTCGACAGCCCCACCCTGGGCGAATACGTCAACCTCTGCCCGGGCCAGCGCTTCATCGACGACCCGTCGCCCGGCTACTGCTCGGGCACGCTCATCGACGATGACCTCCTGCTGACCGCCGGCCACTGCGTGGAAAGCGCGGCCGACTGCAGGGACTTCAAGTGGGCCTTCAACTTCTACCGGCCTGACGCGAACTCGGTGCAGACCATGACCACGCAGGACATCTTCAGCTGCAAGGAGATTGTCGTGCGGCGGGATAACACCTCCAGCGGCCGCACGCTGGACTACGCCATCATCCGCCTGGACCGTTCGGCGGCGCCGCGCTTCACGCCCGCGCCCATCCGCCCGGGCAACGCCGCCCTGACGGTGGGCGCCAACGTGGCCGTCATCG
The DNA here is from genome assembly GCF_026810205.1 of Myxococcus sp. NMCA1. Taxonomy (NCBI): domain Bacteria; kingdom Pseudomonadati; phylum Myxococcota; class Myxococcia; order Myxococcales; family Myxococcaceae; genus Myxococcus; species Myxococcus sp. NMCA1. The sequence continues at coordinate 8,139,916 of NZ_CP113950.1, forward strand.
GCTCGGGCAGCGGCATCCCGCTCAAGATTGACTCGGGCGGCAGCGTTCGCAACGGCCGCGCCAGCACGCTGGACTACTTCGTCGCCACCACCGACACCTTCGGCGGCAACTCCGGTTCGGCCGTCTACGACATGTCGAGCCACACCATCGCCGGCATCCTGGTGCGCGGCACGACGGACTACGTCTACCAGGGCAGCTGCCGCGTCGTGAACCAGTGCGCGGAGAACGGGTGCAGCGGCGAGGACATCACCTACGTCCGCCCGGCCATCGATGCGTTCTGCGCCGCCAACACCAGCGTCCGGCTGTGCAACACCACGCCGCCGCCGCCGACGTCCTTCGACTTCACGGCCAGCAACACCGCCAACGCCACCGTGAACACCACCCGCCACACGGTGGAGCTCACCGCCGGCCAGAGCATCACCGTGGGCACCTGCGGCCTGACGGGCGCCAGCTCCACCGGTGACACGTGGCTGCGCGTCAATGGCCCCAGCGGCATCGAGGTCGCCTCCAACGATGATGGCTGCGCCACGGGCCGCGGCTCCAACGTGACTTTCACGGCCGGCGCGGCTGGGAACTACGAAATCATCGCGGGCTGCTACGACAACACCAGCTGCAGCGGCACGGTGAAGTGGACCATTGGCACGGCGACCCCGCCGGCCACCTCCGGCACGTTCAGCTACAGCTCGGTCAACTCCGACAGCGCGCGGCAGAACACCACCAACGAGAACGTCACCCTCACGGCTGGCCAGCGCCTCTCCTTCGGCACCTGCAACGTGACGGGCGCCTCCGGCACGGGTGACTCGTTCATCCGCCTGTACAACGCCGCTGGCACGCAGGTGAAGTTCAACGACGACGGCGCCGGCTGCGGCTCGCTGTCCCACGCCACCTACACGGTGCCGGCGGGCGCGGGCGGCACGTATCAGATCCGCGCCGGCTGCTACGGCAACACCAGCTGCAGCGGCACGGTGGGCTGGACCGTCCAGTAATCACGTTCCACCCACGAGGTGGGCACCGCGGGGCGCGTCACTCTTCACGGAGTGGCCGCCCCGCTGTCGCATCTGGCCACCCGCTCGCGGTTGAAGGACCTTCCCGTTGAGCGTTAAAATTCACACATTCGGCCGTTCGGTCCCGGAGCGTGCGTGGTCCTGAGGATTCGACCCGAGCAGATGGCATGCCTCGACACCTCGGTACGCGGCGCCTACGTGAGCAGCGTGGTGCGCTTCCTGAGGACGCAGTTCCCCCGGGAGAGCGCGGACCTGAAGGAGCGGGAGCTGCGCGCGCGGGCCGAGCGCGGCATCAACGCCGCGGCCCGGCATGGCATCACCGCGCGCTGGGACGTGGCCCGCTTCATCGCCTGTCAGCTCTGCCTGGGCGAGCACTTCGACACGGACCCGGCCCATGCCTGGCCCCAGGCCGTGCTCGCGCGGCCGTACCTCACGCCTTCCCGGAAGATGGACTGGATTGAGCGCCACTACCTGCGGCCTCGCCGCGGGCGCTCCCCAACCGTGCCCTGACAATGCCCTACCTCCCCCTGCGCTGCGACTGGACGCACTTCGCTCCTTCCCAGGAGACGCTCGCCGTCACCTACGACCCGCCGGATGAAGGGCGGCTCGTCTCCGTCCGGCTGGAGGTGCGCGACTACGCGGATGCCCTCGTGTACCGCTCGGACGCGCTCGACTGCCGGGGAGGGCCAGCGGCCGTCAACTGGACGGGCGCGCTGAACGTGGGCAATGACGCCGTCCAGGAACCCTTCGCCACGCCGCTGAGGGCGCCCTACACGCTCCGGGTCGAAGCCGTCATCGAAGCGGATGCGCGCGAGGACCTCCGCCAGCCCGAGGACCTGCCCAACACCGAGCTGGGCAGCGTGGCGCCCTGCGAGGCCCGGCACGACGAATCACTCCCGGAGGAAGAAGCGAGGGAGCTGCCGCCCCCACCCCCCACCACCGCGCGGGTCAACGTCCTCTACCATTCGGTGGAGGTCGTCCGCGGGCCCTGGCTGGCCACAGGCGAGGTGTTCGTCCGGGGCACCGCCGCCAGCATCTGCCACAAGCTCAACCAGCTCGGGTACTACGCCGGCCCTCCGGCACGCGCGGCGGCCAACACGGACCTCCTGGACAAGGCCAAGGAGCGCTTCCGTCGCAACCACGGCACCTTGCGCCTCCAGGCCGCGCCCGCGGACAACGACTTCGAGAACGCGCTGGACGGCGCGCTGGGGCACGCCCATGGCGCACGGCCGACGCTGGTCGATGACCAGAGCAACCCCGTCCCGGAAGGCACCGCGATTCCCGAAGGGAATGGAGCGCCGCTGCGGGTCTACGTGGAGGCCGTGGGCTTCGACGAGGACCTCGCCCACCAGACCGACGAGTTCATGCGGCAGATTCCTCCCAACCGGGGCAACGCCGCCATCGACTGGAGCACGCTGCACAACAAGACGACGAGCGAGGCCGGCAAGCTCAACCGCCCGCTCGTTCCGCTCGAAGCGGTCATCTACCTCAAGGGCCATGATGGAAGCCGCGTCGCCGCCCCCCGGGCCGTGGGCGCGGTGCGGGTGGACTGGTCCGCGCTCGAGCCGGGCGAGGACGTGTCGCACCTGCCATTGAATCACGGCCTGCACTCGGGAACCCGGGCCTACGTCAACCGCGTCTTCGGCAGCGACTTCGTCGACCTCGCGGGCGACGGTGGCACGAACTGCCCCGTGGCCTACGGCGGCATCCGCACCAAGGACGGCAACTTCCGCAACCCCTTCTGGCGGGAGCCCCAGTCCTATGCCCCCTACGCAACGCCCACGGAGGACGCCAGGGCCAGGAAGCTCTGGGTCCCCGCCTTCACGGACGGCGCCGCGCACCCGAACCGCGTGGGCCGCTCGGGCATCTACCTCCAGCCGTCACTGATTGCCGGCGACCGATACCAGGTGCGCGCGCGGCTCAGCTACGCGGGCCGCGGCAATGCCATGCAGCTCGAAGCCGCCAATCCCGTCTGCCAGTACGAGACGAAGCCCATCGTCGTCTGGCGCCGGGTGGAGGTCTTCGGCATCGTGGGCTGGCCGCTGCGCAACCACGGGAACCTGCCGCAGAAGTGCCGGGACCGCTACGCGGAGGCCTACCTGGAGGTCGACTTCTCCCACACGCTGTACCGGCGCATCTCCCAGGTCATCAACGACACGGACTACTCGGACTGGTTCACCCACATCCGGACGCACATCAAGCCGTCCGTCGCCAGCGTCGTCGGCCTGCTGGACACCACACATGTGCATGACGCCAGCCCCGTCGTGCGGCTCAACCCTGGCGCGGAGCTCAGCGACAACCAGAAGAACAACATCTGGTTTTTCGTCAGCGACATGTTCAACGAGCTGATCAACTCGCCGAACGTCCGCAGCGCCGGCGGCTTCCTGCTCTCGCGCATCTCCGACAGACTCCGCACCGGGCATGCGCCCTGCGGCGGCATCGTCATGCTCGAATACAAACTGTCGGACGACATCGTGGACGCGCTCGAGACGTCGGACGTCGGAGAGGTGCCCACGACCTCCAACGGCAACGGCGACCTGCTGGGCATCATCGACCAGAGCGTGGATGCGAACCCCGACTTCGTCTTCACCCACGAGGTGGGCCACTGCTTCTGGTTGACCCACCACGAGGCCTCCTCGGGCGTGGTTCCCCAGCACCACGACCCGCTCGACCACAACTGCATGATGAGCTACCCCGACTGGGAGCAGAAGCGGCCGCAATATCCGCATCATGCGCCGGCCCGCTTCGACCCGCACTTCTGCGGCAAGTGCAACCTCAAGCTGCGGGGCTGGGACATCACCCACGATGACATCCTGGCGCTCGACCCGCCCGCACCGGTCGACCAGCTCAGCACCCTCTTCTATTACGACCGCGCGGACCCCGGGCTGCAGTGGAACGTCGAGCTGGGGCACGTGAGCAATGCCTTCGCCCTTGCCTCACGGGGTCCGTTCCGTGAGCGCTTCTTCGACCGGGACGCGAACTTCGACACCTGGGTGGACCAGCTCGGCGACTGCGACATCTACCACCACGTCACCCACGGGAACGTGCGCTGCTCGAAGCACGCCGTGCGCCTCGCGTCCATGGACATGGCCTATCCCCGCTACCCGACGTGGTGCAGGAATGACCAGTCCAAGGTGGAGGGGCTGGCGGCCAAGGAGGAGGAGATCTGCGTGGAAACCCGCTTCGACCCGGTCGCGCTCACCCAGTGGGCGAAGGAGTCACTCATCATGCCGAAGCTGGGCTGGAGCCTCTTGAGCCCCGACCACACGCTGAGAAGCGTCATCCAGTGGACCGTGGACGACAACGACAGCAGGCGCGACGTCGAGTTCACCTACGAGGCCATCGAGCGGGCCTTCAAGCGCGGCAAGAAGCCGCCCCGGATGCTCGCCTTCTTCAGCTCGTGCCTGATTGGCTGGGAGCACCACTTCGCCCGGCTCTTCATCGACCACGGCACGCCCTATGTCATCGCCTTCCGCAGCCGCTACCAGACCTCCCAGGCCCTGCCCTTCAGCCAGGAGTTCTACCGCATCCTGGCCCTGGGCAAGCTCGAGCCCCAATTCATCCACCGCGCGTTCCAGACCGCGGCGACGGGCCACCCTCACGCCGAGCCCTGCCTGTTCACGAAGGACAACATCTTCCGTTGCATCGCGAAGACCAAGGCGGGCGAGGCGGAGTTCCACGACGTCAAGTGGGACTCCAAGGAGTTCTACGAGCCGCGCTTCCCAACGCAATGACGCACGTCCCTCAAGCGAGCCCCCACCCCACCCTTGACAGTCCCAAGTCCCAGGTCTAACGCAAGGCGCCATGAGCACTCCCCAGTTCCCGCCCTCTCCGACGCGCGCCATCAGCAGTGACGGCCCCTTCCGAGCCCTGCTGCTGGAGAACATCCACCCGTCCGCGGGGGAGATGCTGGCCGCCGAGGGCTTCCAGGTGGAGCGCGTCTCGTCCGCCCTCAAGCCGGACGAGCTGGCGGAGCGGCTGAAGGGGGTGCACCTGCTGGGCATCCGCAGCAAGACGACGGTGCCGCTCGCGGCGCTGGAGCACGCGGAGAACCTGCTGGCCATTGGCGCCTTCTGCATCGGCACCAACCAGGTGGACCTGACGTCCGCCAACACGCACGGCATCCCCGTCTTCAACGCGCCCTTCAGCAACACGCGCAGCGTGGCGGAGATGGTGATTGCGGAAATCATCGTCCTGACGCGGCAGCTCTTCGACCGCAGCCGAGAGGTCCACGCGGGCCAGTGGCGCAAGGTGGCCACCGGCAGCCATGAGGTGCGCGGCAAGACGCTGGGCATCATCGGCTATGGCCACATCGGCTCGCAGCTGGGCGTCATCGCCGAGGCGCTGGGCATGCGCGTCCTCTACTTCGACGTGATGACCCGGCTGCCGCTGGGCAACGCGCAGCCAGCCGTCACCCTGGAGGAGCTGCTCGGCGCTTCCGACTTCGTCACCCTCCATGTGCCCGCGCTGCCCACCACGCACATGATGATGGGCGCCGAGCAGATCGCCCAGATGAAGAAGGGCGCCTGCCTCATCAATGCCAGCCGAGGCACGGTGGTGGACATCGACGCGCTGGCGCGGGCGCTCCAGTCCCAGCACCTGGGCGGCGCCGCGGTGGACGTCTACCCGGAGGAGCCGGAGAGCAACTCGGACGGCTTCGTCACCGCGCTCCAGGGCCTGCCCAACGTGGTCCTCACGCCGCACATCGGCGGGTCCACGGAAGAGGCTCAGGCCTCCATCGGCAAGGAGGTGGCCACCAGCCTGCTGAAGTACTTCAAGGCGGGCGCCAGCACGGGCGCGGTCAACTTCCCGCACATCGAGGCGCCACTCATCCCGGGCACGCACCGCATCCTCAACGTGCACCGCAACATCCCGGGCGTGCTGCGCGACATCAACCGCATCGTCTCCGACCTCAACGCCAACATCCACGCCCAGGTGCTCAGCACGGACGCCAACATCGGCTACCTGCTGATGGACCTGGACCAGGACGTGTCCACCCCGGTGTGCGAGGCCATCGCCGGGCTGGAGACGGACATCAAGACGCGCATCCTGTCCTGATGTCCGGCGCCCTCAGGCATCCACGACCTTGCCCGGGTTGAGGATGCCTTGAGGGTCCAGCGCCCGCTTGAGGGTGCGCAGCAGGGCCAGCTCCGCCGGCGCGCGTGAGTAGCCCAGGTAGTCCTTCTTCAGCAGGCCGACGCCGTGCTCGGCGGAGATGCTTCCGCCGTGCTTCTGCACCAGCGCGAACATGGTGGGGTCCGCCTGCTTCGTGTGGGCCAGGAACTCCGCCTTGTCCATGGCGTCCGGCTTCATCACGTTGACGTGCAGGTTGCCGTCGCCGATGTGGCCGAAGAGGCAGATTTCCCAGCCCGGGTAGCGCGCGCTGAAGATGGCCTCCAGCTCCGCGCAGAAGGCCTCCAGCCCCGCCACCGGCAGGGAGATGTCGTTCTTGTGCGGCAGGCCGGTGGCGGAGAGGCTCTCGCTGATGCCCTCGCGCAGCGCCCACAGCTCGGCCGCCTGCGCAGCGCCCTGGGCCTGGACGCCGTCCGTCACCAGCTCGCGCTCGAAGAGCGAGCCCAGCCAGCCCTCCACCGCCGCGGCGTCCTTCGCCTCCGCCTCCAGCAGCACGTAGCACTCGCTGGGCGTCTCGAAGGGCGGGCGCAGCTTGCGGTGGCGGCCCAGGCGCGCCATGCACTTGTCGGTGAAGAACTCGTAGGCGGAGATGCTGAAGGCGTTCTGCCGGCGCGCGTCGCGGAACAGGCGCAGCACGGCGGCCACGTCCGGCACCGCGAAGAGGAACACGTCCTGCTTGCCGGGGAGCTGGGTGAGCTTGAGGGTGGCCTCGGTGATGACGCCCAGGGTGCCCTCGCTGCCGATGAAGAGCTGGCGCAGGTCGGTGCCGGTGTTGTTCTTCTCCAGCGCGCCGTTGAGCTCCAGCACGTCCCCCTGGGCGGTGACGACCTGGAGCCCCAGCACCCACTGCCGGGTGAGGCCGTAGCGGATGACCTTCACCCCGCCCGCGTTGGTGGCGATGTTGCCGCCCACCGTGCTGGAGCCCTTGGAGGCGAAATCCACCGGCCAGGTGAGGCCGTGCTCCGCGCAGTGGTGATGGACGGCCTCCGTCACCGCGCCCGCCTGCACGCGCACCGTGTTGCCGAGCAGGTCCACCGGCCCCATGCGCGTCATGCGCTGGAGGGACAGGACCAACTCGCCCCGGGCCGCCACCGCGCCGCCGGCCAGCCCGGTGCGGCCGCCGGAGGGCACCACGGCGATGTGATGCTGGTGGCACAGGGCGAGCAGCCGGGAGACCTCGTCCGTCGTTCGAGGGAGCGCCACGGCGGCGGGGGCGGGCGTGTAGACGCGCGTCCAATCACGGCCGTACTCCTGGAGCTCCCCTGGCTCCCGGGTGAGGAAGTCTACGGGGAAGCCCTCGGTGATGGCCTGGAGGAAGTCGGCGGGGAGCGCGGCGGTGGACATGCCTCTAGGCGTATTGCAGCCGGACGGCTGTGACAAGGTGCAGCACGGGGCGCGTTGGCGCCGAATCCGCCAAGGAATCGAAGGGAGGGCGTATAGGGCGTGGGCCCATGGCGGAATCCGCCCGTTTTCAGCCCCTCCGCGAGGAACCTCTTATGTCGAAGTCCCTGTCCCGGCGCATCCAGGCCCTTCCCCTGCTCGCGGCGATGTTCGCGGCCTCCACGGCGATGGCGGAGCGGGCTGAAACCGGCCGGGAATACGTCTTCACGACCGTGGATAGCTACACCGTCCAGCTCGAAGGCACCATCGAGATAACAGGTGTGCTCCAAGGCGAGGCATCTCCCCGAACGCTGACCTTCTCGGCGCCAAACAACACCCAGAACAGTGCGGTGGCGTACCGCGACCGCTGCGACCGACTGGCCCTGCTCGCCATGACCAAACCTGGCGCCTACCTGTTCACCACGTCGTCGGGAGGCAGCATCAGTTACCACCAATTCGCCTGCAAGCTGACCCGCGTCCCCTAACACCGCACGTCGATGGCACGAACGGCGCCCATGGGGACAAACCGAAAGACGTGGCTGGTGTTGACGCTGACCGTGGTGGGACTCCTCGCGGGGTGTTCTCCGGAAGCAGGCCCCACGGAAGAGGACGCGGACGGGGACGGGGTCGCGGACGCGGTGGACTGCGCGCCCGGCGATGCGAGCCGGTGGCGGCTCCTGGAAGGCTCCGTGGACGATGACCGCGACGGTGTGGGCGCTGGCGCGATGCGCGAGGTCTGCGCCGGCGAGCGCCTCCCCGAAGGCTGGAGTCAGCAGAGCGGAGACTGCGCTCCGGGCGACGCGACCCGCTGGCGGGAGCGGGCCGGGCTCTATCCTGACCAGGATGGAGACGGGGCGACCGCGGAAGGCCCGGTGACGGGCTGTGTGGGAGCGCCGCTCGTGGGCTACCGCGAGCAACCCGGCGCGCCGGACTGCGACGACAACGACCCCCGCTTCGCCGCCTCCACCCAGCTCTGGCCGGACGTGGACTTCGACGGCATCGGTAACGGCGAGCCCATCTCCCACTGCGCGGGCAAGGACCTGCCCCGGGGCTACGCGGCGGTCGACGGCGACTGCGCACCCGACGACCGCGCGCGCTCGACGTGGCGCGACTACGCCCACCGGGACGCGGACGGCGACGGCTTCACCGTGCCCGAGGAAGGCCGGGTCTGCTCTGGCATGACACTGCCCGCCGGCTACGCCCTGGAGGCGCGCGGCCTGGACTGCGACGACACGAACGCCGCGTGGTGGCAGGAGCGCACCGTCTACGCGGATGTGGACGGAGACGGCTTCGGCAGTGGTGCCCCCGTCATGCGGTGCACGGGCCGCACGGCGCCTCCCGGCTACGCGCTGGACTCCGTTGACTGCGCGCCGGAGGACGCCACGCGGTGGCAGTGGCGCTCTTATGCCCACCGGGACTCGGACGGTGACGGCGACACGGTGCCCGAACAGGGCGTGACCTGCAGCGGCGCGGAGCTTCCTGCGGGCTACGCCCAGTGGCCCACCGGTCATGACTGCGACGACCGCGATGCCACCGTCATGGTGACCTGGCACGTGTACTCCGACGATGACGGGGACGGCTTCGGCGCGGGCACGCGGCAGACCTTCTGCGCGGGCCGGCAGATTCCCTTTGGGTACTCGGCGGTGAACACCGACTGCGACGACACGGACACCCACCGCTGGAGGTTCCTGGCCTACTCGCACCGGGATGCGGACGGGGACGGCTTCACCGCGCCGGAGGCAGGCACGGTGTGCTCGGGCACGGCGCTGCCGTCTGGCCATGCCACCACACCACGAGGGAACGACTGCGACGACGCGGACCGGAGCGTTCACACCACGGTCCAGGCATGGACGGATGCGGACGGGGACGGCGTGGGCGCGGGAGACGCGGGCGCGCTGTGCACGAATGGCACGGTACCCGCGCCGTGGTCGGCCCAGGGGACGGACTGCGCGGCGGAAGACGCGGCGCGCTGGCGGCAGGTGGTCTACGCGCATGTGGACCGGGACGCGGATGGACACACCCAGCCCGAGGCCGGAACCCTGTGCACCGGTGCGTCACTGCCCTTGCCCTACTTCACCCAGGCCACGGGCAATGACTGCGATGACACGGACGCCGCGCGCTACCGGAGGGTCGTTCTCTACCCCGACGTGGATGGCGACGGCGTGGGGACCTCGCCCCGCACGATTCCATGCATCGGCGCACAGACGCCCCTGGGCTTCTCCCTCAAGGGCTACGACGTGGACGACTCGGACGCGTCCATCCAGGAGGACCCCGAGGACGACCTGATGGTGGAGCTCATCCTCGACTAGACGCAGACGCTGGCAACGCCAGATGCCATTTGAATTACAATTCCCAGTCGGCGACAGGTGGCTGCCACAGGCACTCTTCCGTGTCGAAGGCCTCCACCTCCGGCCCGAGGAGTGCCTCCCCCGCACACACTGGAGTCCTGCCGATGCGTCTCGCAAGAACGTCATGGCTCTGGGCCATCCTCCTGGCCCTTTCCGCGTGCACCCCTGACAGTCCCGCCCCCACGCCCGACGCCGGCACACCGCCACACGACTCAGGGACACAGCTCGGCCGCGTGACGGGGCAGGCCCTCCTCGAAGGGGAGAGCCACCATGAGGGCACCACTGTCATCCTCTCCGGCGTGAGCGACAGCGTGACCACGGACGCTCAAGGCCGCTTCACGTTCGACAACGTCCCCGCGGGAACGCACACCGTGGCGGCCCATCGGAGCAACTACGAGCAGGCCGGGGACACGCTGGAGGTCCAACCGGGTCAGACGACGTCGGTCGACCTGTCACTGAGCCGCCGCCAGGAAGCCCTGGTGCTCGAGGCGCCCGCCCTCACCGTGCAACGGGGCCACCTGAAGCTCACCGGCTCTGGCTTCGGCGAGGCGCGTGGCACCTCCCGCGTCTCCATCGGCGGCGTGGACGCCGAGGAATACCTGTCCTGGTCGGACACGGAGGTGGTGGTGCGCGTGCCGGGGAGCCTCGTGCCCGGCGAGCAGGAGGTCGTCGTCACGCCTGGCGTGGATTGGAAGCCCGCCGCCACCGCGTCGCTGCGAGTGCTCCGGCAGCGGACCCTCGCGCATGCGGCCAACTGGGGCATTGGCGTCCTGCCGGACAACACCGTCACCGTCTGGGGCTCGGCCGACTCCCTGAATGATGTCACTCCGACTCCCGCGGGGCTTTCCGATGTCGTGAGTGTGGGCGCGGGGATGGCCTTCGCCGTGGCCCTGCAGGCAGATGGAACCGTCGTCAAATGGGGAGGCCCCGACCCCGTCCCGGTGCCCGCGGGCCTGTCGGACGTGGTGGACATCAGCGCGAGCGGAGTCCTGGTCCTCGCGCTCAAGCGGGATGGGACGGTCGTGGCCATCGGTGCGGAAATCGACCAGCAGACGCATGTCCCTGAAGGGCTTCAGGACGTGGTCGCGGTGTCCGCGGGGGCGTACCACGGCATGGCGCTCAAGGCGGACGGCACCCTCACCGTCTGGGGGCAGGACGTGTTCGACCTCCTCGTCGTCCCGGCGGGCCTGGACGACGCAGTGGCCATCGCCAACACGAGCAGCAGCGCACTGGCGCTGCGGTCGGACGGGACCGCGGCCGTCTGGGGATTTGGCGCGGCGTACTACGACCTCGCGCTCACCCCGGACCTCAGCGACGTCGTGGATGTCGCGGGAGGCGAACACCACTACATGGCGCTCCGGTCCAACGGCACCGTCGTCGCCTGGGGGAACAGCGCCTATGGCCAGACGACGCTCCCCGCGGGATTGACGGATGTCGCCGCCGTCGCGGGCCAGGCCTTCAACAAGAGCCTGGCGCTCCGGCGCAACGGCACCATCGCGGCCTGGGGAGACACCACCTCTGCCTGGAGCCTGCCTCCGCCGGGCCTGGTCCTCCGCGTCCCTGCCCGGTAGCCCCCAAGCCGCGCCTCCGGCTCCCCACCTCGGGAGCCGGAGTGACAAGTATTCCAAGGAATACAGGTTGCACATGGAGCCATGCGGAGGAACACTCCGGCATGCTCGCAATCCAACGGAGAGACGCGGCGATGACAGCTCCCGTCCAGCTCGACGCGCCCGACATCCAGGACGTGGTGCGGAGCCGGACGTTGGGGCTGGCATATGTCGGCACGGTGCTGGTGGTGGCGCACAACGCGCAGCCACCGGCCCCCGACGACTGGGCGCGCTACTGCGAGCTCATCGCGCGTCACCAGGGCACGGCCACCGGGCAGCTCGTCCTGGCCGAAGGGCCCGGGCCCAATGCCACCCAGCGACAACAGGCGCTCAACCAGGTGCCCAAGGACTACGTCATTCCGCCCACGGCGGTGTTCACCGAGTCCCCACTGGTCCGCGGCGTCGTGACGCTCTTCAACTGGTTCACTCCGCGGGCCATGCGCGCCTTCGTTCCGGGGGACGTCCCGGGCGCCGCGCGGCACCTGGGATTGAGCGAAGAACAGGTGCAGCGGCTGGTGGACATCGGCAAGACGGTGCGGCCGGCACTGCAGTGACGCGCACCGGCTACGGCTGGGTGCCCTGCTGAATGCGCAGCTCCCGGATGCCCTTGAGGATCCGGGGCGCCGTCAGCAGCATGTTCTGGTTGAGGAGCTTGCCGTCCACGGGGATGCAGCTTCCCGACACACATGCGGTGTACGCGGGGCACGGTGACTCGCACTGGAAGGACTCCGGCGACACCTGGCAGGTCTCCGAGCAGTAACCGGAGAGGCAGGCCTCGTGCCGCATGCACGGCTGTCCATCTGGAAGCTGGCACAGCCTCGTCGCGCCACACTGCGTGGGCGAATGACATTCGGCGTTGCTGTCACAGCGTCCGTCATCGCGGTTGCACTTGCGCTCCGCGTTGCAGAAGAAGCTGGCGCAGTCGCGGTCGTTCTCGCAGGCCTCTCCCGGCTCGAGGAGACAGACGGACGAGCCCAGCACGTCGGCACACGTCAGCGCGCCCGGGCAGTCCTCCGGGGAGGCGCACTCCTTTCCCAGCGGCACCGTGCACCCCACGCCGGGCTCACAGAAGCCGGTGATGCACTGGGAGCCCGCCTCACAGGGCTGGCCTTGCGAGGCCAGGCATACGCCCCCATCGAGCTGCTTCGCGCACGTCAGCCCCTTGCCACAATGCCCATCCGGACAGGGCGCCCCAGGGCTGGGCTGCCGCGCCCTGTCCGCGGCGAGCAGGGAGGCCACCGTCCCCAGTAGGATGAACGTCGCCACCGCCATGACAGCCCAGTTCAAGGGGAACGCCCTCGCGGCGGGCGGCGAGGAGGCCACCTCGACGGTGACGGAGGGACCCTGCGCGAACCGCGCGTCGGGGCTGTCGCAGTCCTCCACTCGCAGGTGGAAGGTGAAGTGACCCGGTGGCGTCCCCGCTGGCACGCGGAGCCGGATGAGGATTCGCTGCGCGCCCGTCGGAGGAAAGTCGCGCTGGGTATCGCCGTCGATGAAGAGCCACTCGCGCCGGGCGCCTGCGTCAGGCACCACCGAGAGGCGCGCGCGCACGGGTGCACGCGAGGCGTTGATGACGTGGAAGACGGCCTCCCCCGTCCCGCTGGGGGACAGACGAAGGGTGTCCGTGACTGCGGAGATATCGAAGACGCGAGACATCGACCTGCTCTCTTGGAGGACCGTGCGGCATTGAGCGAGTCAGGCCAGCGCTCCCGCCTCAAGCCCGGCGGTTCCCCCATCGCCCGGCCTGTCGCGGAAGGCTGTCCGTTCCATCATTCGCCTCGACGTCGCGTCCCCGCGGTGGCCACGGGTGGAGGCTCGCTCCGGTCCCAGTCCTCCGTCGTGGCTGCCCGAAGGCCCCGAGCCGCCAGGCTCAGCGCATGAACCGCGAGCAGCTCTGGCCCCACGCCCCACGCATCAGGCGCTGTCATCTCCGGCCCCGGGCTCCGCGCAGCAAGCGCAGCAGGGACAATCGACACCCGCCCTGCGTCCCACGCGTCGAGCGCGGCGGAGACGGTCTCCTCCACCCCTGCGCCCCACGCATCGGAGACACCGGGAATGGAAGCCACAGGGCCCACGCTCCACGCATCGGGCGCACCGGCGACGGACGCCTTCAGCCGCGCGCTCCACGCATCGGGGAAGGACGCCTCGGGCGCCATGCCCCATTCATCAATCCAGGACGTCTCCAGCGTCCCGTGAGCAGGGTTCGGCGCGGTGGCACTCGGTGACGCGGGAGCGCGCTCGGCGCCGCGTGGCGTCTCCTCGGAGGTGACAGACGACGGGTGGCTTTGCGGCATGTCACTCCTCCTTCAACGGCAGGCGGATGAGCAGCGGCTGGGGCTCGGCGGCAAGCACCTCCGGGTCCAGCTCGAGCAGCTCCCCCTTGGCGCGCACTTCCAGCCGTCCCAGCGTGGCCACGGGGGGCACGCTGGGAAAACGGAAACAGCCCTTGGCATCCGTGCGCGTGGTGAGCTTCAGCGTGGGCAGCTCGACGAGCGCGCCCGGAATCGGCACGTCCCCCGGGCCGACGACACAGCCCAGCAGCGCCTCCGCGGGCGTCGGCGTGGCCTGGGGCGTGGCGGGAAAGAGCACCCGGTGGATGACGGGCATCGCGCGCTCCCGCCGCACCGGGACGCGCAGGCGGAAGCAGGGACGCGGCGCGGTCCTCAACCCGGCCCACACCGTGGTGGGCACCGGCGTGAGCTCCACCTCGAAGTCCGCCTCCTCCATGGCCGCGAAGACGAGCTCACCCAGCAGCCGGTGCGCCCGCTCCGGGGACTCCGCCCCCGCGGTGATGAGGTAGCAGACCGAAATCTGCAGCGGCACGCGCCCCCCGCCCCCGCTCCGGACCGAAGGCGCGGGCCCCAGCTCCAGCAGGTACAGACAGACGCCTCGCTCGAGCGATTCGCGGTCCGGCACGCCCAGGAACACCGGGACATCACCGGCAATGCGGCCCACCCACGCCTTCAAACGTTGATCGACTTCGTCGATCATCCGGACCCCCCGTCCTGGGCCGGTCGACCTGGGCCACTCGCAGCCCGGTGCTTTCCGGACTTGCAACGTGTCACCGGCTTCCAGGTGCAGGTATTGACCGGCGGGGCGGAGCGACGTCCGGCCTTCAACAACCCCCGGCAATCGCAGGGAAAAAGAAGGTACACAACTCCCGGACGTCTGGGACGGATAATTCCAGGACGCGCCACCCCCACGCGCACCGGGATTCCTCCACCATGGCCACGAAAGTCAGCGACAGCCCGCGTCCTCTCCCCTCACTTTCGCCGCGCGCCGCCGTGGCGAAGGACGCCCGGGCCCCCGAGTCCCCGGCGAAGCCCGCCAGCGCGCCTCCCAGTTGGAACGCGGACCGCTTCGAGTCGTCAGCCCGCGCGCCCCGGCCGCTCGTGTGCACCGTGCCCACGCCGCCGCCCACCGCGCCGGTGGAGCCAGCACCCGCGCCGGAGCCGGAGGTGGACAGCGTCGCGGTGGACTCGGACCCGATGACGCACATCGCGTACCTGTCCTCGGACGAGCTCCAGGGCCGCGACAGCCCGTCGGCCGGTCTGGATGCCGCGTCGCTGTACGTGCAGCAGCACGTGCAGAAGTACGGCCTCGTCGGCCCCAACACGAACAACCCGGACAACGCCTTCGAGCAGCGCTTCGACGTGTATTCGTTCGCGGGCCGGCCCGGGGTGCGCGGCGAGTCGGGCGAGCGTGTCCACACGCCGAACACCTACGGACACGCGCTCTTCGAGGGCGGCTTCTACCTCGACGACAACATGCCCAGGAGACGCTCGCGCTGCTCAACCAGAAGTACGAGAAGTCGATGAACGCGCGCGGCCTGCCCCTGGCGCCGCCGCGCGAGGGGGCGCAGCGAAGTGTGGAGGAGCTGCGCCAGGTGGCCTCCGCGTCCGGACAGGCGGTGAACACCATGGCGCTGCTGCCGGGCTCGGGGCCGAACAAGGACGAGGTCATCGTGGTGATGGCCCACCTGGACCACGACGGCGTGGACCGGCGCGGCAACGTCCTCAACGGCGCGGACGACAACGCCTCCGGCAGCGCGGTGCTGATGGCGGCGGTGCCGGAGCTGGCGGAAGCAGCAAAACGCGGCGAGCTGGACCGCTCCGTGCTCTTCCTGTGGACGGGCGCCGAGGAGAAGGGCCTGGTGGGCTCGCAGTACTTCGTGGACCACCCGATTCCGGGGCTCGGCATGGAGGAGATTGCCGGCGTCATCAACGTGGACATGGTGGGCCGCTGGGATGACCAGCGCCTGTCGGTGGTGGACACCAACTCGCGCGGACAGCCCAACTACTTCCGGGAAGTGCTGGACCAGGCGAACGCGAAGCTTGAGGACCCGTTCGACCGCATCAACCGGGACATCAACGTGTTCCGCGACCGGCAGGACGGTGCGTCCTTCGGGCGCAAGGGCGAGGACGTCCTCTTCATGTTCGAGGGCCTGTCCAACCCCAACGGCGGCGGCGACCTCATCCCCGAGTACCACCGGGCCGACGACGACATCGACCTCATCGTCCGCGACAACGGCGGCGAGAAGCCGCGCCGCATCAAGGATTTGATGGTCAACGTCATCGGGC
This sequence comes from Myxococcus sp. NMCA1, assembly GCF_026810205.1. Lineage (NCBI taxonomy): Bacteria > Pseudomonadati > Myxococcota > Myxococcia > Myxococcales > Myxococcaceae > Myxococcus > Myxococcus sp. NMCA1. The sequence goes on from NZ_CP113950.1 coordinate 8,155,968, forward strand.
TCGCCGCCAATCGGACGACAGAGCCCTGAATTACCGGCGGCCCATGGCCGCCAATGTCGGATACCAGCGTGGAAGCGGCCTCTTCCCGTCGTCATTTTCCCTGACGCCGCTTCTTTTTCCGCCCGGTCGCGCGAATGATGGCCACCGGGCCGGAACACGCTGGAACACGACATGACGATGGCGACATCCTCGACGAGACGACGAAGGACATTCCTGCTGGGGCGGCACGGCGCGGCGCTCACGTGCGCCCTGGGCCTGGGGGCCGCGACGCCGGCCCTGGCCGACGGGTCGGATACCCCTCACCGCTTTGGCCTCATGCTGGACGCGGGCGCGCCGCACGGCGTGGGCCTGTCCGCGGTGCTGCGGCCGCTGCCGTGGCTTCGCTTGCAAGCGGGCCCCACCACCAACACGCTCAGCTTCGGCTTGCGCGGCGGATTGAGCATCCTGCCGATGCAGACCTTCCTGGCGCCGTCCTTCAACGTGGAGGCGGGGCACTACTTCGGCTCGAACTACAACGAGGTGGTGGACTGGCTGGGAGCGACACCGAGCCGGGCCAGCGCGGCCGTTCGCGACGTGACGTACAACTACGTCACCGGCAGCGTGGGCCTGGAGGTGGGCGCGGCCAGCCGCTTCAACTTCTTCCTGCACCTGGGCCTCAGCTACGTGGACCTGGGCGTGGACGACGCGAGCGCCCTGCTCCAGGACGCCACGGATGACCCGGACATCACCGCGAGGAACCTGTCCGTGCGCGCCACCATGCCCTCCGTGAAGCTGGGCTTCATCCTCTACTTCTTCTGAGCCAGGAGCCTCAAAACCATGCGAACGACTTCCTTCCGCATCCTGCTCCTCTCCAGCATCGCGATGCTCACCACCGGCTGTGAATCCCTCTTCTTCATCGAGGCCGAGGCCGAGGAGATCTGCAAGACGGAGCGCGACCTGTCCTTCCCCGCGGCGCTGCCGCTCACCGTCAACGTGGAGCGGAGCATCACCTTCCCGCTGGGCGACTTCGCCGACCCGCTGCCCGAGGACACGGACATCGAAACCGAGCTCCGGCTGCGCCTCTTCGAGGTGACGGCCGACACGGACCTGAGCGGCGTGGAGCGCGCCAACGTCTCCGTGCGCCAGCCGGGCTCCAACAACACCCACGTCATCGGCGAGTACACGCGCACCAGCACCGCGCCCACGCGCACCATCCAGCTCACCAGCACCGGCCCGGTGGACCTGCTGGACCTGGCCCGGCAGCCCGAGCTCGAGTTCATCTTCGACGCCCGGGGCACGCTGCCTTCCGAGGACTGGACCGCCTCGCTGCGCGCCTGCGCGGGCGTGAAGGCGCACGCCAACTACTTCGACCTGGTGTTCTAGGCCGTCCCGCGGTCAGCGGAGCCCGGAAGCCGCCGCCGCGCGCTTCCGGGCCTCCACGGGCACCGGCACGGGCTGTTCGACGGGCGCGGGCTGCTTGGACGCGGGAGGCTGCACGTTGAGGAACTCGCGCCGCGTGCCCAGGACCAGGTCGAAGAACGGGTGCGTCACGCACCAGTTCGCGTTCTGGTCCTTGCCCATGTGGTGGTCGTAGTGCCACGGCAGGTGCTCACGCGCCCACTTCGGGTCCAGGTGCGCGCGCCGGTGGACGAAGTAGTAGTTCGCCGCGCAGGCCCACACCGTCCCCACGAAGAAGGGCGCCACCGGCAACAGCGGCGCGTGGGCCAGCGCCAGCACCGCCAGCCCCATCAGCTCCTTGGTCTGCGCCGACCAGCTCCACAGCGAGCGCATGTACTGGTCATCCACCATGTCGTGGCGCCGCGACTTCTGGTGGTGCTCGTGCCAGTGGAAGCTCCAGAAGCTCTTCCGGTTCTTCCCCAGGCCGTGCAGGACGGACCTGTGAAGGACCCATTCACCGAAATTGGAGTAAACCCAGCCCAGGGGGATGCCGATCATGGTCGCCTCCGGCGAAGCGCCCGGCCGGCGCTTCGCTGCCCATAAATGACTATTTGGTCACTCTTTTTCTACCGCGCAATGGACTGGAGCGCACGGCAATGGCGAGCCGGGATGGCACGCGGGCGGATGACGCCCAGGAGACGGGCAAGCCGCCCGCACGGCCCGGAGGCCGCCGCGAGGCCCACCGCCGAGAGCGCGAGCAGGCCCTGGAGGACGCCGCGCTGAAGCTGTTCCTGGCGCGGGGCCTGGATGGCGTCACCATCGACGACATCACCCAGGCGGCCGGAGTGGCCAAGGGGACGTTCTACCGGTACTTCGACGACAAGGCGGCGCTGGTGGACGGCCTGCTGGAGCCGGTGCGCCGCGAGCTGCTGGCCGGGCTGGAGACGTGCGGCCACTCCCTGGCGGAGGCGCGCAACGTGGAGGCCATGTTCGACGCGTACCGCGCGGTGGCGGCGGTGATTGCCAGTGCCCTCCTCCAGTACCCGGGCGTGGTGCGGCTGTACCTCCAGGAGTCCCGGGGGCCCGCCGTGGGGGCGCGGACGAAGGTGGCGGAGCTGGCGCGGCTGGTGGCGCGTCACGCGGTGGACATCACGCAGAAGGCGCACACCAGCGGGCTGCTGCGCCCCATCCGTCCGGCGGTGAGCGGACTGGCGGTGGTGGGCGCCGTGGAGCGGCTGCTGCTGGCGGTGCTGAGCGAGGAGGACATCGGCAACCCGCTGGAGCTGCCGGACGCGCTCACGACGCTGGTGCTGGACGGGCTGCGCCTGCCCCCAGAGGTCCGTCCCCGTCGCCGGAAGTTGGACGGAGGCCCCAAGCGCCCCTAAGGGTGGAGGGGTGGGACGCAAGCGGGCGGCACGGCGTGAGGGGATGACGGTGCCCGGCTGGGCGTGGTGGTTGCCGTGCGTGCTCGCGCCGGTGGTGCTGCTCAACGTCGCGGTGGCCTGGTTCGGTAACAGCTTCGTGTCGCCGCTGTCCTTCTCGTTCCTGGAGGCCAAGGCGGGTGCGCTGCGCGCGTATCTGGCGCACCGGCCGTCGTGCCTGGTGGAGGGACACGCGCCCCTGGAGCCCGTCATCGACGCGGCCGAGCGCCGGCACCGCCTTCCCGCGGGGCTGCTGCGCGCGCTGGTGCAGGTGGAGTCGGAGACGCGCGTGCACCGCATCTCCCCGGCGGGGGCCATGGGGCCCGGACAGCTGATGCCCGGCACCGCGGCCATGCTGGGGGTGAAGGACCCGTTCGACCCGGAGCCGGCGATTGACGGCAGCGCGCGCTATCTGGCCCAGCAACTGCGGCGCTTCGGTGACGTGCGGCTCGCGGTGGCCGCGTACAACGCGGGCCCAGGCTCCGTGAATGGCCGCGTGCCACGCAATGGCGAGACGGAGTTCTACGTGCCGAAGGTGCTCGCGGCGTGGGAGCTGACGCGCCCGCCTCCGCCCCGGAAGGCGCCGCCCGCGGTGAAGCCCGTGGCGAAGCCGAAGCCGGTGGCTCCGGCACGCTCGAGGGCACCGGCGTCCGCGGCGAAGGAGCCGAAGAAGCCCGCCGCGCCCGAGGCGAATGGCCGGAGCTGAGGCGGGTGCAGCGCCTTACAGCGCGCGGGCCGCCGCCGGGTCCAGCCACACCTCGACATCCGGGTGGAGCTGGAGGAAGGAGGCGGGACACCGGGGGGACACCGGGCCCTCCACCATGCCACGCACCGCCTCCGCCTTGGCTTCGCCGAAAGCCAGCAGCAGCGCCTGCCGTGCCTGGAGGATGCTGGCCATTCCCAACGTGAGGGCCTCCATCGGCACGCGCGACGGGTCATCCCCGAAGAGCATGAGGTTGGCCTCGCGCGTCTGGCGGCTCAGCCGCGTCCGGTGACACCGCGCGCGCAGTCCGTCCGCCGGCTCGTTGAAGGCCAGGTGCCCATTCGAACCGAGCCCCAGTAGCACCAGGTCCAGTCCGCCCGCTTCGGCCAGCCGGGCCTCGTAGCGCGCGCACTCCGCCTCCGCGTCTTCCACCGCGCCATTCAGGAACTGGATGTGCGCGGGCGACAGGTTGACGTGCTGGAAGAGGTGCCGCTCCATGTGGGCGCGGAAGCTGCCCGCGTCGTCCGCCGACACACCCAGAAACTCATCCAGGTTGAAGGTGCGGACCTGGGCCCAATCCAAACCGCCGCGTGTGAACAGTTCCACCAGCTCCCGGTACACGTTGAGCGGCGTGCGCCCCGTGGGGAGCCCCAGCACCAGGGAGGGGCGTGCCGTCACCGCTCGGGCGATTCGCTGGGCGCACGCGGCGGCGGCCTCCCGCTCGGAATCGAAGACGCGGATGCGCATGGGCCCGGAACATAGGCATGCACCGGGTGCGATTCCAGGTCGCGTGAACCAGGAGGGCCACCCGCTCACCCACGGCGCGCGCTTCGGGAAGGACGACGTTCCAGACCAGGACAGCGAGCTGGTGAAGCGCCACCGGCGCAGCGGCCTGGTGGTGCTGGGCAAGTCAAACACGCCAGAGATGGGGCTGCTCCCCACCACGGAGAGCGAGCTGCACGGGCCCTGCCGCAACCCCCTGGGACACCTCGCGCTCTCCGGGCGGGGCCATGGCCCCGCAGCTCCGTGCGGCCGCCTTCGCATCCTACTGCCCGATGGCCAACACCGCGGGGCTGCCCACCATGAGCATGCCGCTCCACTGGAGCCCGGACGGCCTGCCCGTGGGCGTTCAAGTTCATGGGGCGCTTTGGAGATGAAGCCACCCTGTCCCAGCTCGCCGCCCGGTTGGAGGCTGCCCGCCCCCGGGCCCAGCGTCGTCCGGCGGTGTTCGGGTAGATGGCTGGAAGGTCCCCGGGTGAGCGCTCGGGCAAACTTGAACATCGCGTCTGGCGCCGGGCGCGATAGAACGTTTCTCCATGAAAGTCGCCGTGCTCACCGGCGGGGGCGACTGCCCCGGCCTGAACGCCGTCATCCGCGCCGTCGTCCGCCGCGCCAACGCCCACGGCTTCGAGATGATGGGCCTCCGAGATGGTTGGAAGGGGTTGTTGGAGGACAACCACTTCCGCCTCACGCGTGAAACCACGTCCGGCATCCTCCACCGGGGCGGCACCATCCTCGGCACCTCGCGCGTCAACCCGTTCAAGGTCGAAAACGGGCTGGAGCGCGTCAAGCGCGCCATCGAACGCAACGGCATCCACGCCATCATCGCCATTGGTGGTGAAGGCACGCTGTCGGCCGCCACGCGCATGTCGCAGGAAGGGCTGCGCATCGTCGGTGTGCCCAAGACCATCGACAACGACATCAACGCCACGGACTTCACCTTCGGCTTCGACACGGCCGTCGCCATCGCCACCGAGGCCATTGACCGGCTGCACTCCACCGCGGAGTCGCACAAGCGCGTCATCGTCTGCGAGGTGATGGGCCGCCACGTGGGCTGGATTGCCACCTACGCCGGCATCGCTGGCGGCGCGGACGTCATCCTGGTGCCGGAGATTCCCGCCGACCTGGCGAAGGTGGCCGAGCACATCCAGCGCCGCCACGCGGGCGGGCGCACCTTCTCCATCGTCGTGGTGGCGGAGGGTACGCGCATCAAGCTGTCCGCGGACCAGCAGGAGCAGCTCGTCACCAGTGGCGCGCTGGACGAGGCAGGCAGGCCGCGGCTCGGTGGCGTGGGCACCATCCTGGCGCACGAAATCGAGCGGCGCACCGGCTTCGAGACGCGCGTATCCGTGCTGGGCCACATCCAGCGCGGCGGCGCCCCCACCGCGCATGACCGCGTGCTCGCCACCCGCTACGGCGTCCACGCCTGCGACATGGTGGCCCGCAGCGAGTTCGGGAAGATGGCCGCGCTGCGAGGCAACGACATCATCAGCGTGGACCTGGCGGACGCCACCCGCGAGCTCAAGCGCGTCCCGCAGGAGTTCTTCGAAGTCGCCCAGGTCTTCTTCGGCTGACGCGACGCAGCATCATGGAGCGCGGATGAAGCACGGGGCCGCGCTCCGTTAGCATCGGCACCTCCTCACGCCGTCACAAGGAAGGGTGCCGATGCTGCCAGGCCGCATGATGGATTTCCCGCTCACGCTGAGCCACTTGATGGAGCGTGCACGGACGTTCTACCCGTGCTCGGAAATCGTCAGCCGCAACCCGGACAAGTCGCTGCACCGCTACACGTACGCGGACTTCTACGCGCGCACGTGCCGGCTGGCCAACGCGCTGACGCGGCTGGGCGTGAAGGCGGGGGACCGGGTGGCCACGCTGAGCTGGAATCACTACCGGCACCTGGAGGTGTATTACGGCGTGCCGTGCATGGGCGCGGTGGTGCACACGCTCAACCTGCGCCTGCACCCCAATGACCTGGGCTACATCGCGCGGCACGCGGAAGACTCCGTGGTGGTGGTGGACCGCTCGCTGCTGCCGCTGTTCGAGAAGTTCAAGGACGCAGTGCCCAGCATCCGCCACGTCATCGTGGTGCCGGACGCGGGCCCCGCGCCGGAGGGGACGCTCGACTACGAAGCGCTACTGGCGGCCGAGTCCCCGGACTTCGACTTTCCCCAGCTCGATGAGAACTCCGCGTCGATGCTCTGCTACACGTCGGGCACCACGGGCAATCCGAAGGGCGTGCTCTACAGCCACCGCTCCACCGTGCTGCACGCCCTGGCGTGTTGCATGACGGACGTGACGGGCATGCGCGAGGCGGACGCGGTGATGCCGGTGGTGCCCATGTTCCACGCCGCCGCGTGGGGTCTGGCCTTCGACGCCGTCCTCACCGGCGCGAAGCTGGTGCTTCCCGGGCCGCACCTGGACCCGCCCTCCCTGCTGGACTTGATGGCGGCGGAGAAGGTCACGATGGCGGGCGGCGTGCCCACCATCTGGATTGGCATCCTGGCGCTGCTGGACCAGTCACCGGCCAGGTGGGACCTGAGCAGCATGCGGTCCATGCTGATTGGTGGCTCGGCGGCGCCTCCGTCGCTGATTGAGGGCTTCCAGCAACGGCATGGACTGGAAGTGGTCCACGCGTGGGGCATGACGGAGATGAGCCCCGTCGGAACGATGGCGAAGGTCAAGGGGCCGCTGCGGCAGGCGGCGCATGAGGCGAAGTCCTCGGCGCGGGCGTCACAGGGGTTCGCGCTGCCGTTCGTGGAGACGCGCGTCGCCAGCGATGACGGCACGCTGCTGCCCTGGGATGGGGAGACGATGGGCGAACTGGAGGTCCGGGGGCCCTGGGTCGCGTCGTCCTACTTCAGCGACGAGGGCGAGGACCGCTTCACGGAGGACGGCTGGTTCAAGACGGGCGACGTGGTGACCATCGACTCGCACGGTTACGTGCGCATCTGCGACCGCAGCAAGGACGTCATCAAGTCAGGGGGTGAGTGGATCTCCTCCGTGGCGCTGGAGAACGCGCTGATGGCGCACCCGGCGGTGCTGGAAGCGGCCGTCTTCGCTGGGAAACACCCGAAGTGGGATGAGCGCCCGCTGGCCGCGGTGGCACTGAAGGAGGGGAAGCAGGTCACGAAGGAGGAGCTGACCGCGCACCTGGCGGGCCAGTTCGCGAAGATGTGGCTGCCGGATGACTATGTCTTCGTCCCGCAGGTGCCGCGTACGTCCACCGGCAAGTTCCTCAAGACGAAGCTGCGTGAGGACTACGGCGACCACCTGCTGAAGAATCCGAAGGCGGACGCAGCGACGTAGACCGCGACGAAGGCATGATGCGCGAGGCGACACGCTCGCCGAAGCAGCCTCACGCATTCGCTGTGTGAGTCGCGACCTGGTGCGCGGCGCGCTGCCGTACAGGTCGTAGGCAGGTCGGAGCGGCGGCCTCCGATGCCGCTTCATGCATCCACCGCGTGCGCGACAACGCCCTGTTGCGCAGCGCGCTTCCGCGCAGGCCGGGGTCAAGGCGCAGCGGCATCCTCCGCCGCCGCCTCGTCTATCCTCCCGGTGTACACGGCACAGGGGACAGCGCACCTCCGCACAAGTCGTTCGCGGGGCGGAGCCGCATCTGCCCCTTGAGCATGGCATCAGGAGCCGGCGTTACCTCCACGCGTCCGCCGCTGACGCGCGGAGGTAACTTCTGGCCCTGCGCTAGTTGCCACCCAGGCAGATGCCGTCGCAGGTGACCTCCACCTGCCCGCCCGGACGCAGGAAGCGGTCCACCTGCTCCCGTCCGTCGTCGTCCCGGCGCACGCCTTCGTGAACGGCATTGTCGGCGGCCGGCAGGTCCGCCACGGTGCCGGGCAGCGGCGGCGGTAGCCCGAAGTCGAACTGCACCAGCGCCGAGCCCTCCACCGTTCCCTCTTCCGCGGGCAGCATGGGCACGCGCCAGGTGGAGGGCAGTTGCTGCGTCAATCCCATGGCGCGGGCATGCAGCTCGGTGGCCACGTTGGGAACCTGTGCATCCCCCAGGCCGTACTGCACCAGCACCCGGCGCGACGCGGGCGCTCCGGGATACAGGTCGCCGAGCACGTGCGGCGCATAGGTGAGCGGGTCGATGCGGTCGAAGGACGTCTGCGTCAGCGCCGCGAACTTCTGCTGGTCGAGCGCGTCCGGCACCGTCTGGGCAATCGCATCCAGGAACATGCCGAAGGGCCGGGCACGGAACATCATCAGCGAGAAGTCCGCCCCGCCCACACTGAACACGGCCCGTGAGACGTGCGGCGACAGCGCGACGTACGTGCCGCCCAGGATGTGGCCCTGGCTGATGCCGTAGAAGTACGTCTGCTCCGGATCAAAGACGCGCACGCCGTCGTCCTGCAGCTCGGTCAGCGCCCCCAAGGTCGTCCGAGCCGCGTAGGTCACGGCGAGCTGGTTCACCATGCCTTGGTGGACGCGGTCGGTGAAGCGCATCGTCTGGCCGGGGTTGCCCGCCATCGCCTGGAGCACGCCCGGCGCGTCCGTCTGCGACATGCCCCACCAGTCCACCGTCAGCACCACCATCCGCGTGGCCTGGATGAAGGGCCGGACGAAGGAACCATCCGCCTCCGCCTGCCGACCGAAGAAGCCGTGGCCGTACTGGACGAAGCGCACCGGCGCCACGGACTGCCCCCAGACGCTGTGAGGAATCTGGAGCGTGAAAGGCACCTCCGCGTCGCCATTGCGCCGCACACGGCCTTCCTCGTCACGGGCGAGCAGCGCACCGGGCTGGTCGCTCTCCAGGAAGAGCGGGACCCGCAAGGTGCCGGTAATGCGCCGGGCGACGTTGGCGTCCACGTCATCTCGCACGTCCGTCACCGTGACGGCGGGGGGCGTGGCCTCCAGCGCCTCCATCGCCAGGCGGCGCACCTGGAGCATGTCCCGCGTGACGCCCTCTTGTGACTCGGTGGTGAAGTCCCACGCGAGCTGGAGCTCCGCGCGCGGCACACCCGCGGCCTCCAGCGCCGGGAAGATGTCCGCTTCGTACCTGGCGGCCAGGGGCGCCAGCAGCGGGTCTCCCGCCGTCTGGCCATCCCGGATGCGCCGGAAGCCCTCGGGCACCGGCACGGGCGTGCCGTCCTCCGCCGTCAGCCCGCGCAGCGCGATGATGTAGCGGGCCGTGTTGCGCAGCCGCACCACGGGCCGCAGCAGCAATGCGCGGCGCGCGTCGTCCGGAGCCCTGGGGTCCAGCTCCGCGAAGTGGAGCACGCCCTCGCCGCGCTCCGCGTCGAGGAACACCGTGTTCCCGTTCGTCGCGGCGGTAGGGCTCGTCACCGACGGCAGGCGCGCGTCATCCACGCCGTCCGGGAAGAGCGCGAGCACCTGCGTGCCATGGGAGTAACCGTCCGCCGGGTGGAGGTCCGTGAAGTCGAACGCGGCGCCGTCCGGTGCCTTCAGCTTCGCCGCATCGGAGAGCCGCACCCGGTGACCGGACGGCAGCGCCGCATCCTCCTCGAGGAAGTAGTCGGAGGGGTATGGCAGGAGGCAGTCATGCTCGGAGGCCAGCGGGTTGCAGCCCGCGGGTACCATCAGCGGAGGCAGCTCCTCACCCGCATCGGGCGTGCCGCTGTCTCCCGCATCCGGAATCCCACTGTCGCCTGCGTCGGGCCGCCCCGCGTCGGGCAATCCCGCGTCCGGTGGCGCGCCTTCATCCGAGTCGCCGCAGGCGGGAGCCACCGCCAGCAGCCCTGCCGTCAACAGTCCAGCGCCATACCGCTTCATCCGCATCATCATGTCGTCGCTCCTGGAGGGCTTCGCGGAAGGGGTTCAGCTGCCCCAACGCGATGAAAGCGGACGCATTCCCCCCCGGAAAGGTCGCGCGCGTCATGGAGCGGAAGGACGGCGCGGCTCCCGACAGACGGTGGACACTCCGCGAGGGAGGGCGGCAGTCCTGCGCCAACTTCCCGCAACGCGGTTTAAGGTGCGGGCACCATGCCGTCCGTCAAGCAACTGCGCCCGTTCGCCCTGGCAACCCTGGAGGCCTTCCTCGAAGCATCCGGCCGCGTCGTGCTGGTCCAACAACCTCCCGAGCCCGTCTTCCAACAGGTGGCCATGCGGCTCGGTGAGGCACGCACCGTGGGCATGGCCCACCGGACACGGCTCGTGGACCGGCTGTTCGTCATGCTGCGCGGGTTCGATGCCCTGGAGGTCCACTTCCTCCGGCCAGAAACGGAGGGGGAGGAGCTCTCCGTGGGACGCATCGAAGGATGCTCCCTGGTGGTACCCGACCCGTCCGTGTCCAAGAACCACGCGACCCTGCGGTGGCACGCACAGGCCGGTGACTGCTCGGTGCGCGACCTGGGTTCCATGAATGGCACCTGGGTCAACGCCTCGGCGCTGGGACCGGACCAGGAGCGGATGCTCAACGACGGCGATGCCCTGGCCTTTGGCGATGCCCAGTTCCTCTACCTGCGCACGGAGACGCTCCACGCCCACCTGCGGATGGCCAGTCCAAGCCGGGACTGAGGGGCCCGGGGACGGAACGTTCCTTCCACGCACCAGGCTCGTCCCCGGGCAGGGGCCGCGTGGACGGAACGTTCCTTCCACCAGGTCAGCGGGCCGCATCCTCAGGTGGGAGACCCTGTGAGATGAAACGTCTCTTCCAACTTGGAGGAGGCCTGCCTCGACAGGCGGACGTGCTGAGGAATGGGACACCCACTCCAAGCGTAGATGGGCCATCCAGGGGAGCGGCCCGGCAGCGGGCCTCTCCACCGCATGCTTCCCCACACGCCCGCCAGATGACTGCCCTGCCCCTGTCCTCCAGCCACTTCATGCGGCGCATGTCGCCCGCCCCAGCTATGACTGCTCCCCTTCACGCCAAGGGAGCACCGTAAATGGGCAGGCTGCTGTTCCTCCTCGTCTTCAACGTCGGCGCCTGGGCCGTGCTCCGGTCGCTGTGGCCCGGCCTGCTCCGGAAGTGGCGCCTGGGCGTCTTCGCGCTGGGGACGTTCCTGTCCCTGGTCGCGTGGCTCTACTCCGCGGTGGCCGGACGGCACGCGCAGCTTCCCGTGGGGGATGCGGCCCTGCGCGTCTTCTCCGTGGGCTGGTCCGTCGCCATCATCATGATTGTCCTCACTGGCGCGCCCTTCCTCCTGCTGCGCAGGTGGCTGGACCGGCCCGCCCGTAAGGAACCGCCCCTCACCGCGCCCGAGGCCAACCCCGCCCCGCCGGTGAACATGGCGCGCCGCAACCTGCTGACGAACGCCGGCCGCGCGGTGCCGCTGCTGGCGGCCGGGACGAGTTCGGTGGGGATCGCCAACGGCTACACGCAGTTCTCCGTCCGCGAGGTCGACATCCACCTCCCCGGCCTGCCTCCGGCGATGGACGGGTTTCGCATCGGCCAGATTACGGACGTCCACGTCGGCACGTTCATCGACACCCAGTACCTGCAAGACGCCGTGCGGGCGATGAACGACGCCAAGGTGGACCTCCAGGTGATGACGGGAGACCTCATCGACGACCTGGACCAGCTCGACGGCACCATGGCGGCGCTGTCGGAGTGCAAGGCCCGCCACGGCATGCTCGCCATCCTGGGCAACCACGAGCATTGGCGCGGCCTGGGGGCCATCCGCCAGGCCTACGCCGACGTGGAGGCGCGAGGCGGCCCCGTGCGCCTGCTGGTGGACACGTCCCATGCCTTCGAGCACGCCGGCCAGCGCGTGCGCGTGGTGGGCGTGGACTACCCCATGTCCGGCCGCAGTCACCGTGTGAAGGCGGAGCGCATGCAGCAGTCCGCGGAAGCCGGCTTCCGCGACGTGGCGCCCGAAGAGGTGGTGCTCTGCCTGACGCACCATCCTGACTTCTTCCCGCTCGCGGCTGAGCGCGGCGCCCGGCTGACGCTGGCCGGTCACACCCACGGCGGACAGGTGGCCTTCCTGGGCGTCCCGGCCTTCTGGTTCGCCTTCAAGTACATGCTGGGCCGCTACCGCCAGGGCGACCACCAGCTCTACGTGTCCGGCGGAACGGGGCACTGGCTGCCCTTCCGCATCGGCGTGCCGACAGAGGTGACGGTCCTCACCCTTCGCGCGACGGGGGCGTCGGCTGCTGGCCGTACGTCTTGAACTTCTCCAGGACGCGCGCCATCTCCGCGCCGTCCAGCAGCACCGGTTCACCCACCTGGAGCGCCCGCCAGTACATGGCGGCCAACGTCTCCACTTCGACGGCCAGCTTGAAGGCCGCCGGCAAGTCCCTGCCCACCGCCACCATGCCGTGGTTCGCCATCAGGCAGGCCTTGCGGCCCTCCAGCGCGGCCAGCACATGGGCCGCGAGCTCCGCCGTGCCGAACGTGGCGTAGGGCGCGCAGCGCACGTCCGTGCCGCCCGCCGCGGACACCATGTAGTGGAAGGCGGGAATGTCCCGGTGCAGGCACGCCAGCGTGGTGCAGAACATGGAGTGCGCATGCAGCACCGCGCCCACCTCCGGCCTGGCGGCCAGGATGTCCCGGTGGAGCTGCCACTCCGACGACGGACTCCGGCGGCCCTCGTGGCTGCCGTCGAAGCGCATGAGGACCAGGTCCTCCGGCACCAGCGAGTCGTAGTCCATGCCGGTGGGCGTCAGCAGGAAGCCGGCCTCCACCCGCACGCTCAGGTTGCCGGAAGTGCCCTGGTTGAGCGCGGACGCATTCATCCGCCGCGCGGTGGCAATCATCGACTCGCGCAGGGCGAGGTGCTCGCACGCACCGCTCATTCCGCCCTCCCGCGCCGCTCCGGGAAGAGCGACAGCAGCCCGTCGTGCGAAGCCGGGCACACACCGCGCTCGGTGATGAGCGCCGTCACCAGCCTCGCGGGCGTCACGTCGAAGGCGTAGTTCGCCGCGGGGCTCCCCTCCGGCGTAATCCGCACCGTGGCCACCTCGCCCGATGCCAACCGTCCGGTGACGTCGCTCAGCTCCGCGCCGTCGCGCTGTTCAATCGGAATCTCACGCACCCCATCCCGCAGCGTCCAGTCGATGGTGGGCGAGGGCAGCGCCACGTAGAAGGGCACGCCGTTGTCCTTCGCCGCCAGTGCCTTGAGGTAGGTGCCAATCTTGTTCGCCACGTCACCCTGGGCCGTGGTGCGGTCCGTGCCGACGATGCACAGGTCCACCTGCCCGTGCTGCATCAGGTGGCCCCCCACGTTGTCCGCGATGACGGTGTGCGGGACGCCGTGCTGCCCCAGCTCCCAGGCCGTGAGCTGCGCGCCCTGGTTGCGCGGGCGTGTCTCGTCCACCCAGACGTGCACGGGGATGCCCGCGTCGTGCGCCTGGTAGATGGGCGAGAGCGCAGTGCCGAAGTCCACCGTGGCCAACCAGCCGGCGTTGCAGTGCGTGAGCACCTCCAGGCGGCCCTGGCGCCCCTTGCGCGCCCAGGCGTCCTCCAGGAGCTTCAGGCCGTGCGCACCGATGGCGCGGTTGATGGCCACGTCCTCATCGCTGATGGCCTCCGCGCGGCGCAGCGCGGCAGCCACCCGTTCAGCGGGAGGCAGCGGCGCCAGGAGCTGACGCATGTCATCCAGGGCCCAGTGCAGATTCACGGCGGTGGGGCGCGTGCCCCGCAGCACCGCGAGCGCGTGCTCCAACGCGCCGTCCGAGGCATCCGCGCGCAAAGCCAGCCAGACGCCATAGGCCGCGGTGGCACCGATGAGGGGCGCGCCGCGCACCTGCATGCTCCGGATGGCATGAGCGGCTTCATCCAGCGTCGTCAGCCGCACGGTGACGAGCGCATGCGGCAGCCGCGTCTGGTCAATGGCCTCCGCGGCCTGCGCGTCCGGCGCCAGCCAGATGGAGCGCATCGGCTTGCCATGGACCTTCATCGGCGCAGCACCCGGCCCGCCACCGCGGACAGCTTCTCCACCATCGCGGCGTCCCAGGCCGTGGGCGCGGTGATGATGGCGTGGTCCAGCGCCTTGTGGCAGCCCTGGGCACAGGGGCCGGTATGCGCCCCGAGCAGCGGCACCACGTTCTTCACCAGCCCCTTCGCCTTGCCCGCGTTGCCCAGCAGCACGGAGACAACCTGGTCCACCGTGACGGCGTCATGGTCCGGATGCCAGCAGTCGAAGTCGGTGACCATGGCCACCGTCGCGTAACAGAGCTCCGCCTCCCTCGCGAGCTTGGCCTCCGGCATGTTCGTCATGCCGATGACGTCACAGCCCCAGCTCCGGTACAGGTGGCTCTCCGCGATGGCGGAGAACTGCGGCCCCTCCATGGCCAGGTACGTGCCGCCCCGGCGCGCGACGACGCCCAGGCCCTCGCACGCGGAAATCACCGCGTCCCCCAGCCGCGAGCACACCGGCTTCGCCATGGAGACGTGCGCCACCAGCCCCGTGCCGAAGAAGCTCTTGTCCCGGGCGAAGGTCCGGTCGATGAACTGGTCCACGACGACGAAGGTGCCCGGTGGGTATTCCTCGCGCAGGCCACCCACGGCGGACAACGACAGCAGGTCCGTCACCCCGCTGCGTTTGAGCGCGTCGATGTTCGCGCGGAAGTTGATGTCTGTCGGCGCCAGCCGGTGGCCTCGCCCGTGACGCGGCAGGAAGACGACGCGGTGCCCTCCGAGCGTGCCGAAGCACAGCTCGTCCGAAGGCTCACCGAAAGGGGACGTCACCTTCTTCCATTCGACGTCCGTCAGGCCATCCATCTGGTACAGGCCACTGCCACCAATGATGCCGATGACGGGCGAGGTAGGGTTGGACATGTGGCGGGCTCCCGGTGGACGCCGGCACAAGGACTGCGCCGGCGGCAGGGAGCGTAGGAGTCGCGGCGGACTCGAGCAAGCCAGAGCGCGGTCCTGTCCAAGCGCTCATGGGGCCGTGCGCCCGGTCCCCTTCGACACCGCCCCGGTGCGGCGCCATGTCGCCATGTGTCGACATTGAAGCCAGACAGCCGCGAGCCGCTGCCTGACCGGAGACAATGACAGACATCGTCAAATCCACGCGACTCCGCCGCTCAGGGCTCTCCCAGCGCGAATGACGCCATCCGGTGTCTGTAGACCTTTCCGGGGTCCTCGAGGACGTCGTTGTGCCCCGCCCCGGCCACCGTCTCCACCTCGGCCTGGGGGAAGAGCGTGCCCAGCCGGCGCCCCATGTCCACGGGGATGAGGGTGTCCTCCTCGCCGTGGATGATGAGCACGGGGAGCTTCACGGCGGCGGCCTTGGACGCGGTGTCATACCGGTCCCGGGCCAACAGGCGGACGGGCAGGAAGGGAAAGGCCGTGGCCCCGATGTCCGGGATGGACGTGTACGGACTCACGAGCATGACCCGGGAACCGTGCCCACGCCGCGCCATCTCCACCGCGACGCCCGTCCCCAGACTGCGGCCACTGAGCACCGTCTGCTCGGCGCTCACACCCTTCGCGCGCAGCCAGACGAGCGCCGCCTCCGCCGCGGCGTAGATGCCTTCCTCCGTGGGACGCCCCGGTGACGCGCCATAGCCCGGGTACTCGACGGTGAGGAAGCCCAGCCCCCGCGCTTGCATCAAGTTGCCCAGGCCAATCTGCGTCAGCACCTCCTCTCCGTTGCCGTGGAAGTGCACCACCGTGGGCGCGCCCGGAGGCGCCGGCAGGTGGAACAGGTCCACGTACAGGCCTCCCTCCAACGGGAGGCGGCTGAAGCCGTCACCTTCCGCCAGCGGCGGCGTGCCCTTGGGGGCCGGGTAGAGCAAGGAGCGCTGCAGCGCGAACACCGCCACACACAACACGAGGTAGATGGATCCGAAGGTGGTCAGGATGAGGATGAGCATGCGGCGCAGCCGAAGCATTGGCCCAGTGTGCCGCAGTTCGCAACGCGGTGCGACGGCGAGTGGCGTCACGCCCGTGATGGACAGAACCCGTCATCCCCACCCCGCCCAGCCAGGACCACTGGCATCCGAACCGACGGCAATGCCACGATAGCGTTCGGAAGCCCTATCACAGACACGCCGCAGGACGACTCGGACACCCCAGGCCGCTGCCTGGATTGGAGAAGGCGTGACGTCTCGTTGGGTGCTGGGTCATGCCCTGGAAGAACGGCTGCCATCGCTCCGGATGCGCGGCACTCCGGAGGCGGTGGACGAGGCACGCGCGCGGCGCAGGCTGGAGCGCTGGCGCAAACAAGAGCCCCTCACGCGGGACTCGCTCTGGGCCCAGCGCCTGCGAGCCTCGGGGCTGACGGAAGCGGAGCTGCACACCCTCCTGGGGGAACCCGCGGAGGCGCTGCATGCACGCATGGGAGCGCCTCCGCCGTGGCAACGCGTCATCGAACAGGCCTACACGTCAGAGGTATCGCCGCCCTTCTCCTGGCCGGAGCCCACGCCACCGGGCGCGGCCCTGCTCGGACTGGTCGAGCCACTTGTCCACGAGGCACACGCACGGCTCGTCTCCGCCCTGGACACCTGCCTGCGTGACATGCCCGCAGCTCCGTTCGAGCCAGAGCACGCGGCTCGCGTGTTGCTCGCGCCGCTCCCGCGGATGTTGCTGCCCTTGCTGGGACGGACACTCGCGGTGGAGCTGCGCATCGCTCAGCTCGAAGGACGGCTCCAGGGAGACACGCCCGAAGCGCGCTTCCAGGACTTCGCCCAGCACCTCCGGCGACGCGACGTGGCGCTCGACATCCTTGCCCGCTACCCGGTGCTCGCGCGGCAAGCCGTGGAGTACATCACCGCGTGGGAAGCCACGGGCGTGGAGCTGATGCAGCGGCTGGCTCGGGACGCCGCCGCGCTGTGGCACCGCTTCCACGGCGGCGTTCCTCCCGGCCCGCTGGTGGAGGCCCAAGGCGGTCTGTCAGACCCGCACCAAGGTGGACGCACCGTCTTCCTGCTCCGCTTCGCCTCGGGCCTGCGGCTCGTGTACAAGCCGCGCCCGCTCACGGCGGAAGCCGCCTTCCAGCAACTCCTCTCCTGGTTGAACGCGCGCGGCCTCACGCCGCCGCTGCGCACGGTGGAGGTCCTCTCCTCGGACGGCTACGGATGGATGGAGTACGTGGAGGCCGCGCCCTGCCAGTCGGCCGAGGAAGTGCGGCGCTTCCATCTGCGGCAAGGCGCCCTCGTCGCACTGCTCTACGCGCTGGACGTCACCGACATCCATTACGAGAACCTCATCGCGGTGGGCGAGCACCCCGTCCTGGTGGACCTGGAGACGCTCTTCCATCCGCACACGCTCGCCGCCTCCATCCGGGACGTGGAGAAGCAACCCGGTGCGGTGCTGAACGGTACGGTGCTCAAGAGCGGGCTGCTGCCCCAACCCGCCTGGCGCGCGAAAGACGGCACGGAGGTGGACTTCAGCGCCCTGGGCGCCAGCGAGGGACAGCTCACGCCACTGGGCTACCTGGTAGCGACGGCGCACGGCACGGACCAGCTCCGCTTCGAGCGGCGGCGGATGGAGATTCCAGGCGCGGCGAACCGTCCTCGCATGGAAGGACAGGACGTCTCCGTGGCGGTGCAGGCGGACGCGCTCGCACAGGGGTTCTCCACTCTGTACCGGCTGCTCGCCGAGCACCGGGACGCGCTGCTCGCCCCTGAAGGGCCGCTCGCGGCTTTCGAGCACGCGCCCGTGCGAGTGCTCTTTCGCGGCACGGCCAGCTACGACGCCCTTCTGCACGAGAGCATGCACCCCCATGCGATGGGGGATGCGCTGGACCGGCAGCGCTTCTTCGACCACCTCTGGCTCGCCGTGAAGGAGCGCCCGTACCTGGCGGCCCTCATCCCTTTCGAGCAGGAGGAATTGCAGCGCGGCGACATCCCCCGCTTCACCGCCCTGCCCGGCTCGAAGGACCTGTGGTCAGGCGCGGGCCGCCACCTCCCTGGCTTCTTCGACGACTCCGGCTTGGAACGAGCGCGACGGCGCCTGGCGGAGCTGTCGCCGGATGACCACGAGCGGCAGCTCGGCTTGCTGCGAAACGCGCTCGACCGGGTCCGGTTGGCGGCAAGCCCCGGCGCCCGCCCCCGCTATCCGTTCCACGAGCCACCCGAGCCCGCGCATCCAGACACGCTGCTGGCGGCCGCACGGCGCGCGGGAGAGCGATTGGTGGCCCTGTCGTTCTCCGGCGCGGGACATTCCCACTGGCTGTCGCTCGAAAGGTCCGACACGGAGGAGTGGCGGCTCGTCCAGGTGGGGACAGACTTCTACCAGGGGCTCTCAGGCATCGCGCTGGTGCTGGCGCAGCTCGGTGCCCTGACGGGCGAAGCACGCTTCACGCAGGCGGCCCGAGGCGCATTGCGCCACCTGACCTGGCGCCTGGAGGCCGCGCCAACGCAGGTCCGTGGCGTGGGCATCCTCAATGGCTGGGGCGGCATTCTCTACGCCCTGACCCACCTGGGGGCACTGTGGGGGGAACGCGCGCTGTTCGCGACCGCCGAGTCCTTCGTGGACGCCATGGCTTCCCGTGTGGAGCAGGACGAGCACCTGGACCTGGGCAGTGGCTGCGCGGGCGCCCTGCTCGGCCTGCTGACGCTCGTGGGGCAGCATCCTTCCGAGCGAGCGTCACGACTGGCGCACGTCTGTGGGGAGAAGCTGCTCCAGACGGCCACGCCCCAGTCCCAGGGTCTGGGCTGGCTTTCACCCGCGACCGGCGGACAGGCACTGTGCGGACTGGCACATGGAGGAGCGGGCATCGCGCTGGCGCTGCTGAGGCTGGCCTCCGTCACGGGAGAGTCCCGCTTCCACACTACGGCAATGGAGGTGCTGGCGTACGAGCGTGGCCAGTTCTGGCCCGAGGCCGGCGACTGGCCCGACCTCCGCGCCGACGCAGGGATGCACGGCGGTGATGGGCCGGCCTTCATGTGTGGCTGGTGCAATGGCGCACCCGGCATCGGGTTGGCGCGCATCTCCGGACTGCCGCTGCTCGATGACCACCGGGTGCGCGAGGAAATCGCGGCGGCGGTCCGCGCCACGCTCGCGGGAGGCCTCGGCTACAACCACGGCCTGTGTCATGGCGACCTGGGCAACGTGCTCTTCCTGCTGGAGGCCGCGCGCGCACTGCACGATGACACGCTGCTGCGGCGCACCTATCAGCTCGCGGGCGGCATCCTCCAGGGCATCGAGTCGCACGGCTATCAGCATGGCCTGCCCGACAGCATCGAGACACCAGGGCTGATGGTGGGGCTCGCGGGCATCGCCCACGGCCTGTTGCGGCTCGCGGCGCCGGAGCGGGTGGCGGACGTGCTCTCCGTGGCCCCTCCCATCTCGTGAAGCGGCTTCGTACCCGACGAACTCCGGCACCGCGAGGGTTGGCGGTCCGTTGGCAGTACCCCCCAACAACCCAAGAGGAGCAGCACCATGAGCCACAGCGACAAGAACCACATCCTCCGCGCCTGGCGTGACGCCGACTACTACGACAGCCTCTCCGACGCGGAGCGCGCCGCGCTTCCGGCCAGCCCCGCGTCCGTCATGGAGCTGGAGGATGCGACGCTGGCGTTCATCACCGGCGGCGATGCCGAGGCCTCCTGCCCCGCCCCCCCCACGCCCAACGAGCTCACCTGTCTCTATACGAACTGCGGGCGCATTGCCTGCTGCCGCTGAGCGACGAGACGTGAGCTGACGCGGAAGGGCCGTGGCGGCTCGACGTGAGTACGGACGTGGTCTGCGCAGGGGAGCGGCGGAGGAATGCCGCTCCCCTGTTTGCCCCGGACGGAGGTGCGGCGATCTGTCATTGACTCAAGGTATTGCTTGTTTGTGCCTGCCATTCGGTGGGCCCTCGCCAGGACCACCTCATGACGCCTCGCTGGGCAGTGCCGTTACTCCTTTTGATGATTGTCACTGGCTGCACTACGGGTCGGGCCGTGCGGCTGGATACTGGGCCTGACACCTTCGTCGTCACCCCACGCGAGGAACCAGGCTCCGAAGTGGGGGCGGCCGAGCTGGACGACGATGAATATGAGGAGGCAATCGCGGAGCTTGCCCGGGACGTGCGTCCCTGGCGCAACCCCATGCAGGAGGCCCGAGCCCTCTTCGGCGTGCCATCACGTGGTGGGGTGTACCGGTACGAGCAGCACCCCCTGCGGCTCATCCCTCAGCGGTCAGAGGATGCGGACGACCCCCACCTGCTGGAGTCCTACGCGGACGACGAGCTGACGCGCGCCTATGGCCAGTGGTGCAAGAGGAAGGACCAGCCTGGGGACTGCTTGCGGCTACTAGACGAGGGGCCGCTGCTGGCCAGTGACGGCAAATACACGTTGGCCTTGGCCATCGCCATGGACTCCGTGTGGGACGAGACTGCCGAGGCGTTGGAGGGCATGACGGACCCCAGTGCCGTGATGGCCACCATCACGTCGGCCGCGACGATGTACCTCCTGCTCTGGGCGCTACCTGAGCCCATCTCCAAGGGCGTGGCCGCGACCCTGACCGCCGTGGCCATGGCCTACTTGGGTGTGGACACGGTGTGGCGGTTGTTGGACGGGTGGCTGACCCTGGTGCGGACGGTGGAGCAGGCGACGACCTTCGAGCAGCTCAGTACCGCGGGCGAGACCTACGGAGAAGTCCTCGGGGAGAATGCGGCGCGCGTCTTCGTGATGCTGGCCACGGCCGCCATTGGAAACACCGCAGGGCTAGCCGCGAAGTCAGCGGGGTTGCCGGGCTCCGCGCAAGCGGCGATGGCTGTGGAGACTCAAGCGGGCATCCAGTACGCAGCGGTGGGCAGTGTGCGGTCCGTCGCCTTGACGGCGGAGGGCTTCACCGCTGCGCTCGCCCCCAACGCCGTCGCCATGGCAAGCCGGGGAAGGGGACAGCGTCACCACCTCGCCACGGACAAGAACGAAGTTTCCGCCCTGCGCGGCGGCCCCTGGACACCGCGTTTCCGAGACATCTTCAGGAAGGCCGGCATGGAGCTGAAGGACCCCGAGAACATCGTCGAGATCCCGGGTCACAAGGGGCCACACACCGAGCAGTATCACTCATTCATCCATAGACGGCTGCTTGATGCATTGGAGGACTGCCGGAAAGTGGCTGAGTGCCGAAAGGCGCTCACGGGTGAGCTGCGCCTGCTCGCCAAAGAAGCCCAGAATCGAGGAACGGAAGTCTACAGGCTTTTGATGAAACGGCCTGTGGGGTAGCTAGGAGGCGCACCATGCCGAAACGATCTCGATACTTCTGGCTCGACGACGAAATGAAGGGCGGAAACTGGTACCTCGGAGACCCGGTGGATAAAGCGGGCCACGAGGTCGAAGACATTTGGGAGTTCATCAAGGGGCGGCCGATCCGTCCTGCCGGTTGCATGACGTTCCCAATCCGGGAGGCAGGAAAGCGCAAGGACTACAGCACAGCAGGCGTCGGCAGAGCACCCATTGTCCACTTCAGGGTGGCCACCATCTTCGCGGAAATGGCCTCCAATGATGTGCAACTGATACCCGTGGATATCGAGGGCTGCCCAGACGAGTACCAAGTCCTGGTGGCGACAAAGCTTATCAAGTGCATCGACGAGAAGGCATCAAGAGAGATTCTGATTTGGAAGCCAGAGGATGGCCGACCGGAAAAAGTCGGCAAGTATCGAAGTGTGGCTGGTATGCGGATTGACCCCACGAAGGTGGGAGACGCCAAGGTCTTTCGCACGTGGGGGTGGACCGGGGCTCTCATTGTTTCGGAGGACATCAAGGCCGCCCTGGAGCGCGCGAAGGTCACGGGTGCTAAGTTCGAGGAAGTCTAGCCGGCACGGCAAGCCCGACGCCCTCTATCTGGACAACGGCGCCACCTACCGTGGCGACACGCTGACTACCGCCTGCGCGCGCCTGGGCCAGTGGCCAGCCTCTACGAAGTCAACGTCCGGCTGTGGGCCTTCCTCGACGCACACTACCACCAGACCGTGGCTTCAGTGTCGGGGGGCTCCCTGGAAACCGAGAAAGGCGAAACTCCATATAAATTTCGATAGCTGGCAGAGTTTGCATAACGCGCTGACAGCGAATTCACACGGCATGAACAAGCCACGGGAGCTGTCATCTTGGCGCCGAGACGCCGAGCGCAGCGCCTATCCAAACAGGCCCAGTGACGGAGGCGGAGTGAAGCCAGGGAATACCCTCGCCAACTCCACACCGGGCCGACAGGCACGTAGGGCTTCCGCCAACGGCGCGCGCACGTCCGTCCATGCAGGCACATCGCGCCCGTCCTGCAAGCGCTCCGGCACCAGCGAATCGAAGCGTCCGTACACCCTGCCGCCCTTCACGCCGCCGCCCAGCACCAGCATCGCGCTGCCCACACCGTGGTCCGTTCCGCGGCTGCCGTTCTCCCGCACGGTGCGGCCGAACTCCGTCAACACCACCACCATCACCTGCTCCAGCCGAGGCCCCAGGTCCGCGGCGAAGGCCGCGAGCGCACCTCCGAGTTCCTGACAACGGTTGGCGAATGCCCCTGTCGCGGCACCCTGGGCGGCATGCGTGTCCCAGCCGCCCGACTCCGTCGCCGCCACCTCCAGCCCCACTTCTCCGTGGATGAGCCGCGCGATGTCCCGCAGCCGCTGCCCGAGCGGCCCCTTCGGATACACCACCGTCGCGCGCGAAGGCAGCTTCGCCAGCCGGTCCTCGTCCAGCAGGGCCATCGCCTCGAATGCGCCCTGCCCTGTCGTCCGCAGCGCCTCGTCCACGGCGCCCGCGTAGAGCGCACTGAAGCCTCGGGTGGCTTCCTCCCCTCGGCGTCCGCCTCGCAACCGGAACTCCTCCAGCCGCCCCATGGCCAGCGCCCCCGCGTCTCCGAACAACGCTCGGGGCAGCGTGGGTTGCAGCGCCACGGCGCGCAGCGCGGCGCCCTCCTCTTCCTCCAGCGCGCGGTTGAGCCAGCCATCCGGCGTCGACTTGCGCCCTGGCGTTCCGGACTCCACGAAGTCCTGCGCGTCGAAGTGGGAGCGGACCGGCTCCGGCAGTCCCACGCCATGCAGCACCGCCAGCCGGCCGTCGTGCCACAGCGGCATCAGCGCATCGAGCCTCGGATGCAAACCGAACGGCCCTGACAGCTTCAGCGCGGCATCCGGCCCGCTTTCCCGCAGTGCCAGCGAAGGGCGCGCCCGGTGGTACGCCGCATCCTCGATGGGCGGCACCAGCGAGAGCCCGTCCACGCCTCCGCGCAGGAAGACTGTCACCAGCGTGCGGCGAGCGACTGACGCTGGACTGGCGGCGAGCGCCCGCCCCAGGAACCCCGGAGCACAAACGAGCCCCGCGCCCGTCACTCCCAGGGCGCGCAGCAGATGGCGGCGAGTCAGCGGTGCGGTCATGACGTCTGGAGCTCCGTAGTCGCGGCCCGTCTCCAGGCAGGAACACGCATCTCCACGAGAGGTTAACTCGCTCAACACCTCCAGCGGCCTTCCCTCGCGGCGCGTCCGCGCGCCTTGACAGTCCAAGAAGGCCGACAGTACATACGGCCCCATGTTGGTGCCTGGGCCTTGGCCTGGGCTTAAAAGGGAACCCGGTGTGAATCCGGGGCTGCCCCGCAGCGGTAAGTGAGAACGAACCTCGTCACACGCACTGGCTCCCCCTGGGAGCTGGGAAGCGACGAGCAGTAGGAACCCGGCTCCGGCCGGAGTGCTCACGAGCCCGAAGACCTGCCCGCATCCGTTCGTGGGAGAAATCCACGGACGGTTTCGACCTGGAGCCGCGTGGGACGGCCGGAAGGTCCGAGCAGCGCTGGAGCCTCCAGCCAGTCTTCGCGCGCGCCTCGGCTTTTCCGACCCAACCCCGCTCGTGTGTCCAGTCGCCCGTGGGGGCGAAGGTCGGTCCGTGGGCTCCTCCGGGGCCTGGTGTGCGCCGACACGCGTGCATCGTGACAACCCTTCTTCCACGCGGGAGCCCTGTCGGGCGACCTCGGTCGTCCGCGCTGCGTGGAGGACGGACGATGCGGGACGAAGGCAGGCAGGGCGTGCGCTACCCGCAAGGGAATGTGCTGCTGCGCAACCTCGCGCGCGATTTCCCCGTGGTGACACACGGCCAGGGCGTCCACCTCTTCGACGCCACCGGCAAGCGCTACCTGGACGCCTCCGCGGGCGCGCTCGTGGCCAGCGTGGGCCATGGCAACCGCGAGGTAGTGGACCGCATCCACGAGCAACTGCTGCGCGTCGCCTACGTCAACGGCACCCACTTCACCACCGAGGTGACGGAGCAGCTCGCCTCCCGTCTGTGCGCGCTCGCGCCACCGGGCCTGGAGCGCGCCGCGTTCCTGGGCTCGGGCTCCGAAGCGGTGGAAGCCTCGGTGAAGTTCGCCCGGCAGCTCTGCGTGGAGCGCGGGCAGCCCCAGCGCACGAAGGTCATCACGCGCGTGCCTGGCTACCACGGCAACACGCTCTATGCCCTCTCGCTGTCGGGACGGCCCCACTACAAGCAGTTCTTCGGCCCCATGCTGGCGGAGGTCGTCGCCACGCCCGCGCCCTACCCGTATCGCTCCGGCCTGGAGGACTATACACGCGACGGCGCGGAGCACTACGCGCGGATGTTGGAGGAGACGCTCCTCCGCGAGGGCCCGGACACCATCGCGGCCTTCATCGCGGAGCCGGTGATTGGCTCCTCCGCCGGAGCCTCCCCGCCACCGCCGGGATACTTCGAGCGCGTGAGCGCGCTGTGCCGGAAGTACGGCATCCTCACCATCGCCGACGAGGTCATGTGCGGCTGCGGACGCACCGGCCGCTTCTTCGCCAGTGACGTGTTCGACTTCACCCCGGACCTGCTGGTGCTCGGCAAGGGCATCAGCGGTGGCTACGCGCCGCTGAGCGCACTGCTCGTGCGGCAGGCGCACCTGGAGGAGATGCGGCAGGGCTCTGGCGGCTTCATGCACGCGCAGACCTACCTCCAGGCTCCGTCGATGACGGCAGCCGGGCTGGCGGTGCTCGACTACTACGAACGGCACGACCTGGTGGCGCACGCCGCGCGCGTGGGCGCCCACTTCCAGCGGCGCCTGCGCGAGACGCTGCTGCCCCTGCCCTACGTGGGCTCGGTGCAGGGCGTGGGACTGATGGCCGGCGTCGAGTTCGTGGAGGACATCGAAAGCCGCCGCCCCTTCCCCCGTTCGCGCAAGGTGGTGGAGGGACTGATGGCCGAGCTGTTCGAGCGTGGCCTCGTCCTCTGGTCCAACACCGGCCACGCGGACGGAACGAACGGGGACCTGCTGATGCTGGGTCCCCCGCTGGTCATCACCGAGGCCGAGGTCGACGCGCTGGTCGACACGCTCGCGCAGGGCATCAACCACTACTTCCGGAGGGAGCCATGAGTTTCCGCATCACCTACTCGGTGCTGGACGCAGACATGTCCACGCTGCACGCGCGCTTCGATGAGGCGCTCACCACCGTGCGCGGGCGCCTGGGCGAAGCGCTGCCGTCGTGGATCGCCGGCGAGGCATACCGGAGCGACGACCTCCTGGAGAGCCGCAACCCTGCGAGGCCGGATGAGCTGCTCGCCACCTTCCACCGCACGCCCGTCAGCGAGTTGGACCGTGTGGTGCGCGTGGCGCGAGACGCCCAGCGCGGCTGGGGCGCCACGGCCTGGGAGGAGCGGGTGCGCATCCTCCGCCGGGCCGCGGACCTCATCTCCGAGCGCAGCCTGGAGTTGTCGGCACGGATGACGTTGGAAGTGGGCAAGAGCCGGCTGGAGTCGCTGGGTGACGTGGAGGAGTCCGCGGACCTGCTGCGCTACTACGCCGGCCAGTTGGAGCAGGCGGAGGGCTTCGTCCGTCCCATGGCGCGCCTGTCGCCCAACGAGGACACACGCAGCGTCCTACGGCCCTACGGTGTCTTCGCCGTCATCTCGCCCTTCAACTTCCCACTGGCGCTCGCGGCGGGCATGAGCGGAGGCGCGCTCCTGGGTGGCAACACCGTCATCCTCAAGCCCAGCGAGGAGGCCCCCTGGTGCGCGGAGGGCCTGTACCAGGCGCTCGCGGACGCGGGCCTGCCCCCGGGTGTCTTCCAGGTGGTGCACGGCGAAGGTGAGGCGCTGGGCGCGGCGCTGGTGCGGCACCCCGGCGTGGACGGAGTGTCATTCACCGGCAGCAAGGCCGTGGGCATGAACCTCCACCAGGTGATGTCCACCGGCCGCGTGCGTCCGTGCTTCCTGGAGCTGGGTGGGAAGAACCCGGCCATCGTCTGCCGCGACGCGGACCTGGAGGCCGCCATTGATGGCTGCTTCCGCTCCGCCTTCGGCCTGTCGGGCCAGAAGTGCAGCGCGCTGTCCCGCATCTACGTGCACGAATCGCTGCTGAACGACTTCACCGATGGGCTGGCGAAGAAGGCCCGGGACGCGGTGGTGGGAGACCCGTCGCTGGCGTCCGTGTTCACCGGCCCCGTCATCAACGCGGCGGCGGTGCAGCGCTTCGAGCGCGCGGTGGACGAGGTGCGCCGCGACGGCGCCATCATCGCGGGTGGAGAGCGGCTGCGGCTGGAGGGCGCGCTCGCCAAGGGCCACTTCGTCGCCCCCACCGTGGCGGCGCTGTCGCACGGGCACCGGCTGATGCGGGACGAGCTGTTCCTGCCCTTCGTCGGGGTGACGGGCTTCAGCACGCTGGACGAAGCCCTGGGGATGGCGAACGACTGTGAGTACGGCCTCACCGCGGGCATCTTCAGCCGCGACGCCGCGGACGTGGAGCGCTTCATGGCCAAAGCCGAGGCCGGCGTCCTCTACGCCAACCGCCGCACCGGCGCGACGACAGGCGCGTGGCCCGGTGTGCAGTCGTTCTGTGGATGGAAGGGCAGCGGCGCGTCCGGCAAGGGCGGCTGCGGCCCCTACTACGTCGCCCAGTTCATGCGCGAGCAGGCGCAGACCCGGATGGGCTGAAGCCCCCGCCAGGAAGACCTCATGACCATGCTCTATCCCGAAGTGAAGGTGGCTCCTCCGGGGCCAAACGCGCAGGCCATCATCGCGGTGGACCAGCGCTACAGCTCACCCTCGTACATCAAGGAGTACCCGCTCGTCGTCGAACGCGGCGAGGGGCCATGGGTGTACGACGTCGACGGCAACCGCTTCCTCGACTTCATGGCTGGCATCGCCGTAGCGTCCACCGGCCACTCCCACCCCGCCGTGGTGAAGGCCATCCACGAGGCCGCCGACCGCTTCCTGCACATCTGCGGCACCGACTTCTACTACGACACCTTCTCCCGGCTGTGCGAGCGGCTCGCCAGCTACCTGCCGGAGATGGGGCCCAAGCGCGTCTTCCTGACGAACTCCGGCACCGAGGCGGTGGAGGGCGCGCTCAAGCTGGCGCGGCACCACACGCGCCGTCAGTACGTGGTGGCCTTCAAGGGCGGCTTCCACGGACGCACCATCGGCGCCATCTCCCTCAACTCCTCCAAGGTCGCGCAGCGCGCCTTCTTCGGGCCGCTGCTGCCCGGTGTCATCCACATCCCCTACGCGAACCCGTACCGTTGTCCCAACGGCTGCGCGCCCAACACGTGCGGCGACACGTGCAACCCGGCGCTGATGCTGGAGCGGGAGTGGTTCGTCAACCACGTGGACCCGCGAGAGGTGGCCGCCATCTTCGTGGAGCCCATCCTGGGTGAAGGCGGCTACGTCATCCCGCCGGCTTCGTTCCTCCAGCACCTGCGCCGCATCTGCGACGCCCACGGCATCCTGCTCGTCTTCGACGAGGTGCAGTCGGGCATCGGCCGCACGGGGAAGATGTTCGCGGCGGAGCACTTCGGCGTGATGCCGGACATCCTCCTGTCCGCCAAGGGCATCGCCTCCGGCATGCCGCTGGGCGCCATCATCGCCCGTGAGTCGGTGATGACATGGCCGCGCGGCTCGCACGGCAGCACCTACGGCGGCAACCCCGTGTGCTGCGCGGCGGGGTTGGCCACGCTGGACGTGGTGGAGGGGCTGCTCGACTCCGTGCGCGACACTGGCGAGCACCTGCTGCGCGGCCTGCGCGAGCTCCAGGCCCGCTTCCCCGTCATTGGCGACGTCCGGGGCGTGGGCCTCATGGTGGGCGCGGAGTTCGTGGACCCGGCGACGCGCGAGCCCGCCAGCGCCTACGTGGCCGAGCTGGAGCAGCTCGCCTTCCGCAAGGGACTGCTGCTGCTGTCATGCGGCAAGTCCACCATCCGCTTCGCGCCGCCGCTCGTCGTGGGCCGGCACGAGGTGGACGTGATGCTGCGCATCCTCGAGGAGTGCCTGGTCGAGCTGGCCCTCCCGCGTGCGTCCCCTCTCCCGCAACCCGCCGCAGCGAGTGTGAAGCTCTGAGGCCGCGAGATGAACAAGCTCTGTTCCATGAAGGAAGCCATCGCCGAGTCCGTGAAGGACGGCAGCTCGCTGGTGATTGATGGCTTCACGCACCTCATCTGCTTCGCGGCGGGCCATGAAATCATCCGCCAGGGACGCCGGGGCCTCACGGCCATCCGCCTCACGCCGGACCTCGTCTATGACCAGCTCATCGAGGCGGGCGCGGTGCGCAAGCTCGTCTTCAGTTGGGCGGGCAACCCGGGCGTGGGCAGCCTCCACGCGCTGCGCCGGCGCAGCGAGGCGTCGTCTCCCGAGCGCCTGGAGTTGGAGGAGTATTCCCACTTCGGGCTGCTGTCCCGCCTGCTCGCGGGCAGCGCGGGTCTGCCCTTCTGGCCGCTGAACAACTACGCCGGTGGCGACATCGCCCGCGTGAATCCGTCCATCAAGGCGGTGACCTGCCCCTTCACCGGGCAGGAGCTGGCCGCCGTCCCCGCGCTCCGGCCCGACGTGGCCATCATCCACTGCCAGCGCGCCGACACGGAAGGCAACGCGCAGGTGTGGGGCCTGCTGGGCTCCCAGAAGGAAGTGGCCTTCGCCGCGAAGAAGGTGATTGTCGTCGCGGAGGAGATTGTCTCCACCGAGCTCATCCGCAAGGACCCCAACCGCACGCTGGTGCCCGGCATCATCGTCAGCCACGTGGTGCACGAGCCGTGGGGCTGCCACCCCAGCTTCGTGCAGGGGTTCCATGACCGCGACAACGACTTCTACGTGAAGTGGGAGGACATCTCCCGCCAGCCGGAGACGTACCGCGCCTGGCTGGAGGAGTTCGTCTACGGCGTGAAGGACCGGCAGGGCTATCTCGCGCGGCTCGAAACAGGGCTGCTCGACAAGCTGCGCGCGAAGGCGCGCGTCTGCGAGGGAGTGGACTATGGCTACTGAGCTTCCGGCGACGCCCACCGCCTCCGAGCGGATGGCCTATCGCGCCGCGCAGGAGTTGCGGGACGCGGACGTTGTCTTCGTGGGCATCGGCCTGCCCAACCTCGCGTGCAACCTGGCGCGGGAGACGCACGCCCCGGGCCTGTTCATGATCTACGAATCCGGCGCGGTCGGTGCCATTCCAGAGCGGCTGCCGGTGTCCATTGGCGACCCGTCACTGGTGACGGACTCGCTGGCCGTCGTCGGGCAGGCAGACATCTTCCAATGCATGCTCCAGCGGGGGCTCATCGAGGTGGGCTTCCTCGGCGGCGCGCAGGTGGACCGATGGGGGAACATCAACACCACCGTCATCGGTGACTACGCGAACCCCAAGGTGCGGCTGCCCGGCAGCGGAGGAGCGTGTGAAATCGCCGTCCACGCGCGGCGGCTGCTCATCGTCATGCGGATGAGCAAGCGCACCTTCGTGGAGACGTGCGACTTCGTCACCAGCCCGGGCCACCGGGTCCATGGGAAGAGCCGCGCGGAGTTGGGCATGCCCGGCGGTGGCCCCACCCGCATCATCACCGACCTGGGCGTACTCGACTTCGACGCCACCGGCGAGGCGGTGCTCGCCGAGGTGTACGCCGGCGTGACGGTGGACCAGGTGCGCGCCGCGTGTGGCTGGCCCCTGCGCGTCGCCGATTCCCTGCGGATGGCGACCGAGCCCGACACGGCCGTGCTGCGCCTGCTGCGCGAGAAGCTCGACCCGAAGCGTCTCTACCTCTAGCGAACGACCCACGGAGCCTTCATGAACGACGCCTTCATCGTCGACGCGGTCCGTACTCCCATTGGCCGGTTCCGAGGCGCCCTCAAGGGTGTCCGGCCGGACGACCTGGCCGCCCACGTCCTCCGCGCGCTGCTCCAGCGCAACGCCCTGGACGGCGCGCGGGTGGACGAGGTGTTCCTCGGCTGCGCCAACCAGGCGGGCGAGGACAACCGCAACGTGGCGCGGATGGCGCTGCTGCTGGCCGGGCTGCCCGACACGGTGCCCGGCGTCACCGTCAACCGGCTGTGCGCCAGTGGCCTGGAGGCCGTCATCCAGGGCTGCCGCATGATTCAGGTGGGCGAGGCCGACATCGTCCTCGCGGGCGGCGTGGAGTCCATGACGCGCGCGCCGTGGTCCATGCCCAAGCCCGAGGAGGGCTTCCCGTCCGGCAAGTGGGAGACGTGGGATACAGCACTGGGCTGGCGCTATCCCAACCCGCGCCTTGCCGCCCGCTTCCCGCTGGAGCAGATGGGCGAGACGGCGGAGAACGTGGCGGAGCAGTACGGCATCTCCCGCGAGGCGCAGGACGGCTTCGCGCTCGCCTCGCACCGCAAGGCCGTGGCGGCCCAGGCGGCGGGCTGCTTCGCGAACGAGCTCGTCCCCGTGGAGGCGCCTCAAGGCAAGGGCGCGGCCCTGCGCGTGGACACGGATGAAGGGCCCCGCGCGGACACCTCCCTGGAGCGGCTGTCCACGCTGAAGCCGGCGTTCCGACAGGGCGGCAGCGTGACGGCGGGCAACGCTTCCACCCTCAATGACGGCGCGTCCGCGGTGCTGCTGATGAGCGGGAAGGCCCTGCGCGCCACCGGAGCCACACCGCTGGCGCGCTACGTGAGCAGCGCGAGCGCGGGCGTGGACCCTCGCTACATGGGCATGGGCCCCGTACCCGCGTCGCGCAAGGCGCTGGAGCGCGCGGGATGGGCCGTGGATGCCGTGGACCTGGTGGAGCTGAACGAGGCGTTCGCCGCGCAGGCGCTTGCCTGCATCCAGGAGCTGACGTTGCCGCCGGAGCGCGTCAACGTCCACGGAGGCGGCATCGCCCTGGGGCACCCGCTGGGCTCCAGTGGCGCTCGCATCGTCACCACGCTGGTGCATGCGATGAAGCGACAGGACGTCCGGCGCGGGATGGCGACGCTCTGCGTGGGAGTCGGCCAGGGGCTCGCGCTGACGCTGGAGCGCGGCTCGTGAGCGCGCACGGCTCGAACGGAGCGCTCCGCATCTTCCTCGACACGGAGGCCGCGCCCCGCACCTGGGGCTACCGCATCACGGGCACCGGCCCAGAATCGGGCGTCATCGACTCGCTGGATGCGCTCGCCGATGTCCTGTCACGCCATGGCGACCTGCTGACGGACCTGCCCTGGACCGAGCTGCCGACCTTCGGCGGGCCGCCGCCTCCCCACACCACCGACGTGTGGAGCTGGGATGCACAGCGGCTGCTGGTCGGCACGCGCCCTGACCTGCTGCGGCTCATTCCTCGCGACAGCCCGGATGTCCCACGCCGCGAACTTCCTTCCCTCTGAACCCCAGGACCCTGCATGACACCCGAGCCCTCCCCCAAGCAGCGCATCGAAGCGGGACACATCACCGAGGTCAGCCTCATCGAGATGGTCTTCCCGGAGCAGACGAACCACTACGGCACCCTCTTCGGCGGACAGGCCCTGGCCCTCATGGACAAGGCCGCCTTCATCGGGGCCTCGCGCTACGCACGGCGCACCGTCGTCACCGCCAGCAGCGAGCGGGTCGACTTCCATGTCCCGGTGCGGCAGGGCCAGCTCGTGGAGCTGGAGACCCGCATCGTCGCCACGGGCCGCACGTCCATGACGGTGGAGGTGGACCTCTACGCGGAGGACCTGCTCACCGGGGACCGTCAGCTCGGAACGAGGGGCCGCTTCGTGCTCGTCGCGCTCGACGCCCACGGCAAGCCCACAGGCGTTCCGCCATTACAGCCTCCGGCGACGACGGAGTAGGAGCACACCGCGCCCGCCCCGTGACGCTGGCCGCCCCCGGCCGCCTCAGCGCAGCCCGTCCAGGAGCGTCGCGAGCTTCTCCGGCTGCGACGCGAAGGGCGAGTGCGAAGCCTCCAGCGATTCAACGGTGAAGGCGTTGCCTGGCGTGAAGGCGTTGGCCTCGCGAATCATCAGGTCCTGGAGCGCGGGGGCCAGAGCACGGTCCTGAGCGCAGCGGATGTAACTGCGAGGAATGCGCCCCCAGCGCGCCTTCGTCACGCCCACCTTGGACGTCCAGAGTGACAAGGGGAGGTCCGGCGTCAGGGAGAGCGCGAAGGGCAGGAAGTCCGCCATGGGCACATCCTGGTAGTACGCCGCGCGCAGGGCCTCCAGATACTCCGGCCCGCCGCGCGGGTTGATGCGCACCGCGCCCAGCTTTCCCGGGTCGCCGACGAAGAGCGTCTCCCCATAACCGGTACGCGCCTCCGGCAGTGGGTCATAGCCGCTGGCGCTCCCCAGGCGCACTGGACAATACGCGCTCAGGTAGACGAGCCGGCCGATGAGCTGCGGCGCCAGCTCGCCTGCCCGGGTGATGACGGTGCCACCCGCGCTATGGCCCACGAGTACGGGCTTTGCCCCTCCTGCCCCCGGCTGCAGCTTCTGCAGCGCGGCCACCACGGAGGCGGCGCAGTCCTCCAAGGTGACGTCCGCCTGCGGGGAACGCTCCTGGGCGAAACCCGCCGCATCGCCTGACACATAGGCCGAGGGGAAGCGCGCGTTGAGGCCATGCCCGGGCAGGTCGATGGCCACCACCTGGTGACCTCTTCCGGAGAGCGCCTCGGTGACACGCGTCCAGTGCAGGGCGTTGTGCCACGCGCCATGCACCAGGAGGAAGGTGCGCCGGGACGACTTGCCTCGCGCGGGCGATGCCGCGAGAGCGCCCTGCATCGACAGCAGGCCCGACCCTACGAGGGCCGTCTTCATCACGTCGCGCCGGTTCATGCGGACCTCACACGGTCAAGGGGATGGGCATTCGCGTCGAGCGCCCGAGCGAGCCGCTCCCGGCGCCCCGAGAGTTCCAGGAGCTGCTGATCGAACTCCGCCAGCCGCTTGCGGTGGAGCGCGAGCGCCTGCGGGCAGATGGCGCGCGTGACCTCACGGAGCATGCAGCGCGGAAAGGTGTTGATGTCCTCCAGGGAGAAGCCCAGGCGGATGAAGTGGGCCACCTGCATCACCCGAGGCACCGACTCCGCGTCGAAATCCCGGTAGCCATTCGCGCGCCGGCTCGAGAAGAGGAGCCCCGCCTTCTCGTAGTGGCGGATGGAGCGCGCACTGCAGCCCGTACGCCGGGCGAGTTCTCCGATGTTCATCCGACCTCCTGGAGACGAACGCTAGTCCCTGCCACCAGTGTCAAGGTCAAGGCCCGCTGCGCTTGGGCGGGTAGTCGAAGGACTCCTTGGCGACGACCTGCGCGGAGGCGGCCCAAGGTGCCGTCAGCATCGCCACACAGCAGAGGAGCATGCGCTTCATCGCGTTCATGTCGAAACCTCGGGGAGATGGGGCATGCCCCACCGCATCAACCCTGGCCGTCGCATGGGGTGGCGTCAAGCCACGTCAGGTGGCGAAGCTCCTCACTTCGCGCACGGTTCCGATGACAGCCGTCAGTGGCCGAGGTCGAACACCAGCTCTGCCTCGATGCGCTCCCCCTGACAGGGGCCTTCGCTTGGGACGTCGGCCCGGAGCGAGAGACGGCCCCGGAGTTTCGGAGGATCATCGAGCACCAGTTCCCCACGCATCTGCTGGGGCGTCTGTTCGATGAACTGCGACGCCTCGTCACAAACCGTCCATGTCCACGCCGAAACGATTGCCGGTGCGTTTCCCTCCTGCGCGGTGAACTCGGCGGTTCCGATGGAACCGTACGCCAGGGGGATTGCGGTGCCCGCGATGGTCAGTGTCACGGGGCCGGTGCCCAGGGCCGTGGGGTCGAGTCGCACTTCCATGCAGGACTGGGAGGTGCCGTCGGCGTCGGAACCCGTCTGCCCATGGAATCCGCACACGGTCATCTGCTTGAGCCCCGCGCTGCCCGCACCGTCTTCGGTGATGACATGCGAGCCAGGGTCTGCAGTGAACTCCTTCCAGGCTTCGCCATGGCGGGCGCGCATGGTGAGGTTCCAGATCGGGTCCTCCCCACCACAAGCGGAGAGCATGAACAGCAGCGCAAGCGAACAAGCCGGCGTGAAGAAACGGGACGACTGGGCGACTGGGGTCATGTCGGAAGGCATCGCTAGCACGACGTCTTGCGTTTGAGCCGCGAAGCAGAGACTCAGCGCGCCACCCACGCAGTCACTGCGCCAATCCTGACTTCCGAGAAACCAACCACGTCAGCCCAGGCTCCCAACCTATCCGGCGATGTCAGAGGGCTCCGCTACGTTGGCTTTTCAACACCAGGAGAAGCGGATGCAACTCGACAGCACGGAATTGAAGAACGGCCTCAAGGCCATGATCGTTGACCGCCTGCGGCTGGACATCGACCCCGCGAGCATTCCGGACGGGGCACCGCTGTTCGGGAGCGACGCTCAGGATGGTGAGGCCGGTGGCCTGGGTCTCGACAGCGTCGAGGCCTTGGAAATCGTGGTCGGCATCGAGGAGAAGTGGGGCGTCGTCATCGCGGATGACAGCGTCGCCAAGGAGTTCCACTCCATCGACACGCTCGCGGCGCTGGTCAGCCGGCTCATCGCTGAAGGTGGGAAGAAGGCCGCCTGTGCCTAGCCAGCAGGCAGCAACGCCCGCCAAGCTCGGCATCCAGGAGCTTCTCCAGCTCCTGCCGCATCGCTATCCGATGCTCATGGTCGACCGGATTGACGGCTTGGAACCCGGCGTGTTCGCCGAGGGAATCAAGTGCGTCACGGCGAACGAGCCCTTCTTCCAGGGGCACTTTCCCGAACACCCCATCATGCCCGGCGTGCTGATCGTCGAATCCATGGCCCAGGTGGCGGGCGTCATGCTGCGCACGAGGAGCCGTCCGGACCTTGTGCCCGTGGAGCCGGCGGAACAGAAGCCAGCGCGGCCGGGCGTGATGGCCAACATCCACCGGATGCGCTTCCGTCGCCCTGTCGTTCCGGGCGATCAGCTCCGTGTCCGGGCCACGCACCTCAAGAGCCTCGGCACCATCCATCACGTGAAGGTCGAAGCGCGGGTGGGCGAAGAGCTGGTCGCCGACGGCGAATTGATGCTGGGCGCCTAGCCCCAAGGAAACCCATCGCCATGTTCTTGAATGTGCTGCTCCAGGGGAGCGGCTTTCCACGGCTGCGCTCCACTGTCACCCTCGTGCAATCCCAACAGCGAAACATCCTGGTGGACAGCGGTCTGTGCGACGACGCGGAACGCCTGGTGCTGGCACTCAAGGAACGCGGCCTGACACCGGATGACGTGGACGTGGTCGTCGCCACCCACCTTCACTACGACCACTGCGGCAATCACCTGCTGTTCCGCAACGCGCGGTACGTCGTGGGTGCCAAGGACTTCGTCGAGAACGCGCACTTCATCGAGGCGTATCACCAGGACCACACCCCTGGGAAAGCCGCGACCTCGGAGCTGCTGCGCGAGCATTACCAGACGGTGAAGGAGTTCTATGTCCGGTCCATCGTACGTGAGGTGACTCGAAACATCGGGTTCTACAACCGCGTGCTCGAACGTGACTCGCGCTTCGTCCCTGTCGACGGCAGCCATTGGCTGACGGAGGAGGTCGAGGTGCTGCCCACGCCGGGCCATACCCATGGACATATCTCCGTCGTCGCGCACCGCGCCCGCACGGACGATGAGGGCACGCCGCGAAAAATTCTCATCGCGGGGGATGCGCTCTTCACACGGAAGACCTTGGTGGAGAACGCCGAGCGGGAGCTCCAGCTCGCGCAGGACACCGAGCTCTACAGCCACACCCGCCGCAAGCTCCTCCGCGAATACCGCCACATCATCCCGGGCCACGACTGTCTGGTGGACACGGCGCCGTCCGAGCCACTGGAGAAGCTCTCGTGAGCCCCCATCGCGTCGTCATCACGGGCCTTGGCGTGACGGCCGCCAATGCGCTGTCCGCCGACGAGCTCGCCCAGGCCCTGGCGAACCGCCGCAGCGGCATCCGGCGGGCCGCCCCGTTCGACATCGAAGGCCGGACGTACTCCGCGGGCGTGGTGGACCTGCCAGACAAGGCGCCCGACGACGGGGTGGACCGGGTGTCGAAGCTGGCCCTCCACGCCGCGGAGCAGGCCCTTCACGACAGTGGGCTCGAAGCCCAGGGGAACTGGCGGGAGGAGACGGGGGTCATGCTGGGCACGAGCCGTGGGCCCGCCTTGTCCCTCGAACAGGTCATTCGCTTCGGAGGTGATGAGCACGCTCGCCGAAGACACTTCGGGGAGGTTCCCTTCTCCTCCATCGCGCGGAACGTCGCGGACCGGTTCGGACTGGGCGGCATCCTGTCCACCGTCACCATGGCCTGCGTGTCCAGCAGCCTCGCCATGGGCCGGGCACTGGACGAAATCCGTCAGGGCCGGGCCTCCGTGATGCTGGCGGGAGGGGCGGATGCACTGACCCTGCTCAGCTTCAGTGGCTTCTCCGTCCTGCGTGCCATGACGCCCACGGTGTGCCGCCCCTTCGACCATCGGCGCAATGGGATGGTGCTCGGCGAGGGCGCGGGCATCCTCGTGCTCGAGGAGCTGGACCACGCGCGCCAGCGGGGCGCTCGAATCCATGCGGAGCTGTGCGGCTGGGGAACGGCGGGTGATGCCCATCACCCCACCAGCCCGCATCCCGAGGGCCGGGGGCTCCAACAGGCGATGACGCTCGCCTTGCGACAGGCGGGACTGACGACGGAGCAGATCGACTTCGTCAACCTCCACGGAACCGGGACGCCGGCCAATGACCCCGCGGAGTGCCACGCCCTGCGAGGTGTCTTCGGTGCGCGAGCCACGTCGGTGCCGGTCAACTCCCTCAAGCCCTACTTCGGCCACACGCTGGGGGCCTCCGGCGCGCTGGAGCTCATTGGCTCCGTGCTGGGCATGGCTCGTGACTTCCTCCCGCCTACCCTCAACTGCGAGGAACTGGACCCGAAGTGCGACGTCGATGTGGTGCGTGGCGAGGGCCGCGCCCAACGCATCGACACGCTGATGAGCACCAAGTCCGCGTTCGGCGGGGCGAACGTCGCCCTCATTGCCCGGCGCTTTCCAGAGACAGGGAGGGCGGCACGATGAGCCGGCGCATCGTCATCAGCGGGCTCGGCGCGGTGTGTCCCCGGGCCACGGGACCTACAGCACTCTGGGAGCTCTTCTCCCGAGGCGATGCGGGCCCACCGTCCTCCTTGGCGGAGCGCATTCCCGACGCGGCGTTCGTGAAGCAGTCTTCCCAGCTGCGACACATGGACCGGCTCGGGCGCATCGCGCTCACCGCGACCACGCTTGCCATCGAGGATGCCGGGCCCGGCAATCCCCTCCAGACAGGCATCGCGTTCGGCTCCGGCTACGGCTGCCTGCCCACGAACGAGGAGTACCTGGAAGGCATCCTGGAGCGAGGCGGCCGCTATGGAAACCCGGTGGTGTTCCAGAACACCGTCACCAACGCGGCGACTGGCTACATCTCCATGGTGCACGACCTTCGCGGTCCCACCGCGACCCTGTGCTCGGGCCACGCCGCGGGGCTGGAGGCGCTTCGCTTCGGCTGCCAGCAAATCGAGGAGGGCCAGGCGGAGCGGATGGTGGTGGTGGGCGCGGACACCCTGAGCCCCATGCTCCTGGCGGGCCTCGCCCTGCCTGAGGCCACACGGGTGAGTGAAGCGGCGTGCGCCCTGGTCCTGGAGGAGCACACGCGGGCCCTGACGCGCGGCGCACACCGCCACGCGGAAGTCCTGGGCACCGGGCACCGGGGAGGCTCGCTCACGAACCAGGTGCACACGCTGGCTCGCGCGGTGCGGGACGCGATGCACATGGCCCGAATCGAGCCCGAGCAACTGGGCGCCGTCTTCTCCTATGCTAGCGGCCGAGGAGACTTCGACGGATGGGAGCAGCGTGGGCTGCACGAAGCCCTCGGGGCGCACGCGGCGAAGGTGCCCGTGAGCTGTCCCAAGGACGTGCTTGGAGAGACGTTCAGCACGGCGGGCATGCTGGCGGTCGTGCTGGCCACGCGGGCCCTCGATAAGGGATGCGCGCTGGTCACCGCCCTGGGGGGTGAGGGCTGCGCCCTGGCCGTGGTGCTGCGCGGGGGTGCTCATGACTGAGCACCCCATGGCCCGCATCTACGGCGGGACACCGCACCGGTTCCCCATGCTGCTGGTCGACGCGGTGGAGGCGCTCTCACCGGGCTTTGGCAGGACGTTCAAGCAGGTCTCCGGCAACGAGATGATGTTCGAGCGTTTCGGAGACGCGCCCCCCGCCCTGCCCTCCTGCCTGCTGGTGGATGCCCTGGGACAGGTCGCCATCATGCTCCTGCGCGAGCCCGACGAAGTCACACCGTCGGTCTGGTACCTCGGCGGCATCGAGGCAATGACATTTCACACACCCATCCCGGCCGGCAGCGTCCTGCGGATGGAAGCCAACATTCTCAAGCGGTGGCGGACCACGGTGCGCGTCGAGGTCAAGGCCTGGGCGACGCTGTCCCGGCCGCCAGCGGCGTCATGGTGCTTTCCCAGAGAGGTTCGAAGTCACATGAGTCACCCTGAAACAAACACACCCTTCCTGAACGGCTTGCTCCACCAGCAGGTGGTGCTGGTCACCGGAGCGGGACAGCCCATCGCCAATGCCATTGCACGGCGCCACGGGAAGGCCGGGGCACGTCTGGCCCTGGTGTTCCTACCGGAGCACGAGGCAGAGGCAACGGCGCTCGCCAGGGAGCTGAGCGCGGAGCTGGCCCTGGCCTGCGAGTCTTCTGACGCACAGGCGGTGGGCACGGTGGTCCGCCGCGTCGCCACGGAATTGGGCCGCATCGACCTGCTCATCAACGCGTCATTGAGCCGCGCGGCCGGTCGACTCAGCGACTTGTCCGCCGAGCAGTGGAAGGCCGTGCTCGACCGCCAGTTGAGTGGGACAGCGTGGTTCTGCAAGGAGGTCATCCGCCCGATGATGCGCAAGCGCTCGGGGCGCATCGTCAACCTG
Source organism: Myxococcus sp. NMCA1 (assembly GCF_026810205.1). Taxonomy (NCBI): domain Bacteria; kingdom Pseudomonadati; phylum Myxococcota; class Myxococcia; order Myxococcales; family Myxococcaceae; genus Myxococcus; species Myxococcus sp. NMCA1. The sequence goes on from NZ_CP113950.1 coordinate 8,195,156, forward strand.
CTGGATGCCGCTTCCGGAGGCGCGAGCCGAGTGGCCGCCGAAGGCATCACCGCGATGACGCGCGCGCTGGCGAACGAGGTGGCCCGGCAGGGCATCTCCGTGAACACGCTGGCGGTCCAACTCCTGGAAGAAGAGACAGCACACCTCTCCCCGGCGCAGCGCGAGCGGCTCGATGGCGAGCTGGGTCCTCTGGGGAGGCTCGGGAGCGCGGAGGAGATTGCGGAGGCCGTGCTCTTCCTCGGCTCGAGCGCGGCGAACCTCACGACGGGTCAGCGCCTGTCTGCCACCGGAGGTCTGTGGTGAGTGAATCCCAGGCAACACGTCAGCGGTTCCAGCAGCAGACGGTCATCATCACGGGCGGCTCGCGTGGCATTGGCAAGGCCATTGCCCTCGCCTTCGCCGCGGAGGGCGCGGACATCGTCCTCAACTACGGGAGCAACGCAGAGGCCGCGCGTCAGGCTGCCGCGGAGGTCGAGGCGAAGGGCCGCCGCTGCGTGCTGGTCCCCGGCTCGGTCGCCAGCCCCGACGTGCCGGGGCAGCTCCGGGAGGCGGCGCTCGCGAACTTCGGCCGCATCGATGTGCTCGTGAACAACGCCGGCATCAGCCGGGATGGGCACCTGATGATGCTCCAGGCCGCGGCCTGGCGGGAGACGGTGGACGTCAACCTCTACGGCGCGCTCGCATGCTGTCAGGCGGTCATCCCCACCATGGTGCAGCAAGGCCGTGGCACCATCATCAACATGTCCTCCTCCGCCGGAATCCGGGGACGCGCGGGACAGGTGCCCTACGCCGCGACCAAAGGAGCCTTGATTGGGCTGACGCAGGCGCTGGCGGGGGAGCTGGGGCCGCATGGCATCCGGGTGAACTGCGTGGCGCCTGGCTTCGTGGAGACGGAGATGGTCGCGGGACTGATGAACCGTCCCGGCGTCCGTGAGGGCTTCATCCAGGCCACCCCCATCCGCCGGCTTGGCACCGTGGAGGATGTCGCCAACGCCACGCTCTTCCTGGCGTCGCCAGAGAGCGCCTACGTGGTGGGCGACGTGCTGCGCGTGAATGGCGGGCTGGTGCTGTAGCGCGCCGTCCGCGTTCGTCTGTCTTTTCAAGGAATCGCGCAACACGGGCTGAGAGGAACAGGATGAGCAACAAAGTCGTCGTTACCGGCATTGGCGTTCTCACGCCCATTGGCAACAACCTGGCGGAGTTCTCCGAGGGGCTGCGCTCGGGGAGAGACGGCATCGCGCCCGTCACCCATTTCGATGCCAGCAAGCATCGCTGTCAGTCCGCTGGCGAGCTGAAGAACATCGATTTCTCGGCGCACTTCAGCCCCGAGGAACTGCCCTACCTCAGTCGCGGCGCCCAGATGATTCGCGTGGCGGCGGCGCAAGGGCTGGCGGCATCCGGGCTGGACCTGGAGGTCGAGGATCGCTCGCGCGTTGGCGTGGTGCTTGGAACCAACCTGGGAGGGATGCCGGCGAGGAAGGAGGGCTACGCCGCGCTGCACTACCCCTACCGGCGCGGACGGGCGGGTCCAAAGGAGTCGTGGCGCGCCCTGGTGCTCGACAGCTTCATCTGCGCCATGAGCGACCACGTCGCCAGCCAGTACCAACTGGGGGGACTCAGCCTGGTCATGTCCACCGCGTGCAGCGCGGGCCTGCATGCCCTGGGTGTGGCGATGGATGCGATTCGCTCCGGGCGGTCCGAGGTGATGCTTGCGGGCGGAGTCGATCCGCTCAGTGAGATGCCCCAGGCCGGCTTCGGCGTCCTGCGCTCCCTGGCGAGCGACAAGCTGCGGCCCTTCAGCAAGGACCGGGATGGGACGCTGCTGGGCGAGTCCGCCTCCCTGTGGGTGCTGGAGAGCGAGGCCCACGCGAAGCGCCGCGGAGCGAACATCCTGGCGGAGCTCGCGGGCTACGGAGGCTCCACGGACGCCTACCACATGACCCGGCCCGACGAGACGGGGCGCGGCCCCGCGCGGGCCATGCAGGCGGCGCTCGCGAGCGCGGGCATGAAGCCCGAGCAGATTGGCTATATCAAGGCGCACGGCACGGGCACGCCGGCCAATGACGTCATCGAGACACGCGCCATCAAGCATGTCTTTGGCGAGCAGACCCGGGTCCCCGTCAGCTCCATCAAGGCGATGGTCGGCCACAGCCTCGGTTCCAGCGGCGCCATGGAGGCGGCCGCCGCGGTGGTGGCGCTGAACGGTGGCTTCCTGCCGCCCACGCTGCACCTGGATACGCCAGACCCCGAGTGCGACCTGGACTACGTGCCCCATCACAGCCGGCCCGCGAAGCTGGAAGCGGTGCTCTCCAACGCGTTTGGCTTTGGCGGCAACAACGCCGCGATGGTCTTCCGCCGCTGGGAGGGCTGATGGAACACAAGGGGAAACGCATGGCAGGCGGTACGCAAATGACAGACGAGATGCGAGTGGTCATCACCGGCATGGGCGCGGTGTCCCCCTACGGGGCCGGCGTCCCTACCTTGCTGGACGCACTCGCCCAGGGACGCAGCGCCATCCGCCCCATCGACGACTTCGATGTGTCCGGGTGCGGCTGCAAACACGGGGCGCGCGTCCCGCAAGGGAGCCTCGCCGCGCTGACAGGCTCCAACAACCTGCGGCGGGCGCCTCGAGGGACGCAGTACACGATGCTCGCCACGGAGGAGGCGCTCCAGATGGCGGGGCATGGGCCCTCCACCTGGAACCCGGAGCGGGTGGGCGTGTTCCTGGGCACCTACCGGGCCATGGCGGAGGTCAGTCAGGACATCTGGCACCGCATCATCACCAGCGAGCCCCGCTTCGTCCAACCGCTGCTGTTCCAGGAGACTGTGACGAACGCGGTGGCCAGCGCGCTCAGCATCCGCTGGGGCTGGCGCGGCACCAACTACGCCATCAGCGCGGGTAACGCCTGCGGCTTTCAGGTGCTCGCCCTGGCGGCGCAGGCGCTGCGCAGCGGACGGGCGGACGCCCTCATCGCGGGCACGTTCGACCTGTTCACCACTGCCACCCACTTCGACATGGATGACATTGGCGTGCTAAGCGACACCAACGTGAGCCGCCCCTTCGACAGCAGGCGAGATGGCTACATCATGGGCGAGGGAGCGGCGGTGGTGGTGCTGGAGACGCTCGCCTCCGCGCGGGCGAGAGGCGCCACCCCGCTGGCGGAGATCGCGGGCCTGGGCGTGGCGCACGACGGGCACGCCTTCGGCATCCATCATCCGGAGGGCCGAGGACTGGCCTCCGCGATGAGCCAGGCGCTTCGCGACGCGGAGGCCTCGCCCGAGGCCGTGGACTACATCGCAGCCGCGAGCAACTCCACGCAGTCGTTGGATAGGGCGGAGGTGGCCGCGCTGAAGACGGTGATGGGCGCCGCGGCGCGCGCCATTCCCCTCAGCAGCGTGAAGGGGCTCATGGGCGAGGCGGAGTCCGCCAGCGACATGTTCAACCTGCTCGCCTGTATCAGCGCGGTTCGGGGTGGCGGGTTGCCAGTCCAGGGCGGCACCGAGCAGCCGGAGTTCGAGCTCAATCTGGTGCGCCAACCGCGGCCACACCGGCCCGTCCGGGCGGCCCTGGCGCACTCCTACTCGTTCGGGGGCAACGCCGGCGCGGCGTTGGTCCGGGCGCTCTAGCATCGAGGACGACAGACATGGCCAACTTGGAAGGGACAGCGGCAAGCACGGCGAACGAGGACGTGCTCCTGTCTCTGAACGACATCCGGCGCGACTACGTCCTGGGAGAAGCACGGGTCGAAGCCTTGAAAGGCGTCTCCCTGAGCATCCACCGGGGAGAGTTCGTCGCCATCTGGGGTCCGTCGGGCAGCGGCAAATCCAGCCTGATGAACATCCTGGGGTTGGTGGACGCGCCCACCTCGGGCGAGGTGTCGCTGGAAGGAACGCCCATCGCGAAGCTGACGGACAACGCGCTCTCCGACTTGCGCAGCCGCAAGGTCGGCTTCGTCTTCCAGAGCTTCAACCTCATCCCCGTGCTCAGCGCCCTGGAGAACGTCATGGTGCCGCTGCAGATTCAGGGCGTGGGCGCCGCCGAGGTACGCGAGCGCGCCAGTCAGGCGCTCAAGGACGTGGGCCTGGAGAATCAAGCCAGCGCGCGCCCGGACAAGATGAGTGGCGGTCAGCGCCAGCGCGTGGCGATTGCCCGCGCGCTCGTCACGTCGCCGTCCATCGTCGTGGCGGATGAGCCCACGGCCAACCTGGACTCGGAGAACAGCTACATGGTGGTCAAGCTCATGCGTGAGCTCAACCGCTCCAAGCGCGTCACCTTCATCTTCACCACCCATGACCCGCGGCTCCTGGACCTGGTCGACCGGAAGCTCCTGCTCAAGGACGGTCTGCTCCAGGCGGACGAGGCTGTGCGATGAACTACTTCTCCATTGGCTTCCGCAACATCCTGAAGAATCACCGGCGCAGCCTCGTCACCCTTCTCTCGGTGGGCTTCGGATTCGCCTCCATCAGCCTCTTCGCGGGATACATCAAGTATGTGTACGGCGGGCTGGCCAAGCAGGCCATTCATGGAGAACTGCTGGGGCACCTGACGGTGATGAAGCAAGGCCTGCGCACCGAAGGCCGCCTCCATCCGGCGCAATACATGTTCTCCAAGGAGGAACTGGACCGGGTGATGCCCATCCTCCGGCAATACCCTCACACGCGGCTGGTGACGCCGCGCATGTCGCTCAGCGGAATGGTGTCCAACGGCACCGCGTCCACCGTCTTCGTGGGCGAGGGCATGGTCCCCGAGGATGTCAAGAAGCTCCAGGGTGACTTCCAGCGCAAGCTGTCAGGTGACTTGAAGGCGGACAACCCCATCGGGGTAGCGACGGCGGAGGACCTGGGCAAGATTCTCAACCTGAAGCCCGGCGACTCGGCCGCGCTGCTGGTGAGCACGGTGACAGGTCAGGCCAATGCGCTAGACGTGGACATCGTGGACCACTTCAACACGGGCAACGTCGGCACCAACGACAAGTTCCTGTACCTGCCCTTCGACCTGGCGAAGTCCCTGTATGACTTCGACGGCGCCGAGCGGCTCATCGTGCTGCTGGATGACAAGGCCATCACCGACCAGGCGCGGACGGAGCTCACGGCGCAGCTCAAGCAAGCGGGCTTCGACGTGGAGCTCAAGACGTGGCTGGAACTGTCGAGCTTCTACTCACAGGTGAAGCGCCTGTTCGACATGATTTTCGCCTTCATCTTCAGCAACGTCTTCATCGTGGTGGTCATGAGCATCGTGAACTCCATGAGCATGACGGTGGTGGAGCGGACGCGGGAGATTGGAACGCTGCGCGCCATGGGGCTGCGCCGCTCGGGCATCTTGCGACTCTTCACCACCGAGGCCTTCATGCTCGTGGTGCTGGGATGCGCCGGAGGGTTGCTCTTCACGTTGCTGGTGCGACTGGCCGTCAACAGCGCGGGCATCACCTATACCCCGCCCAACTCCTCCAACGTGGTCAGCCTCATGGTCGACCTCGACGTGCCCCGGATGGCGAGGACGTTCGTCATGCTCTCGCTGCTGGGCATCGCCGCGGCCTTCTTCCCGGCGCGTACCGCCGCGCGCAAGTGCATCACCGATTCGCTGGGCCATGTCTGACGGAAAGAGAGACATCACCATGAAACACATCCTGGCGCTCATCATCGGACTGCTGCTCTTGCACACTGGAACGGCGCGGGCGGCGGAGCCAGACGCGGCGGAGATTCTCAGGGCTTCGGACCGCTCGCGGGGCGGCGGACTTCCTGGCATCCGCTGGACGGTCCGCATCCGTCCCGAAAGCGGCGTGGACAAGGAGCCCGAGCGGCTGCTCACCCTGAAGGCCAATGCCACCGCCAGCCTCGCGGAGACGCGAGAGCCCGTGCGCTTCAAGGGCTCCAAGCTGCTCCAGGTGGACCGGAACATGTGGATGAGCCGTCCCGGCCTCCGCAAGCCCATCCCCATCTCACCGAGGCAGAAGCTCTCCGGTCAGGCGTCTCAAGGCGACATCGCGTCGACGAACTACGCCGTCGACTACCAGGGCAAGTTGCTGCGCGAAGAGGACATCAACGGCGAGACCAGCTACGTGCTGGAGTTGAAGGCCATCAACACGTTCTGCACCTATGACCGCATCACCTACTGGGTCTCCAAGGAGCGGCAGGTCGGCGTCAAGGCGGAGTTCTTCTCCCTCTCCGGCAAGCTGCTGAAGTCCGCCACCTTCGAGTACGGCAACCAGCTCACCCACGAAGGCAAGACGTTCCCCTTCGTGAGCAAGATGACCATCCAGGACGCGCTCACGCCCGCCAGGACGACGCTGGAGTACGCCGACGTGCAGGTGACGGAGCTGGCGCGCGGGACGTTCGACGTCAACCGGCTTGGGAACTGAGCCGCATGCGTTCCAAGCGAATCGCTGTCTTCCCGCCAGCCGGCCTGTCATTGCTCATGGGCCTGCTGGCGGGAGGGCTGGGCACGAACGCGAAGGCCCAGGCGTTCCAGGAGCTGCTGGAGCAGGGCTCCGCCGGCCTCCAGGTGCTGGCTCTGGACAGTGAGCGAGGACTCCGTGAGAACAGCCTGCTCAATCCTGGCAACCGCATCGCCCATCTTCCAGCAGGGCAGACGGAGGTGGAGGGCCGGCTTGATTTGAAGCTCGTCACGGACACCTTCGAGGTGAGCCTGAAGCCCCGGGCCCGCTTCGAGTGGCGGCGCTTCGGGGAGACGGGACCGGAGACACGGCTCGACGCCTGGGTGAACCAGGGTCTGGTGACGCTCTACCCGGTGCAGTCGCTCGCCGTGTCCCTGGGCAGGGACGTGCTCATGTGGGGGCCCTCCAATTTCCGTTCGCCCAGCAATCCCATCTACTTCGAGAACGGCCGGAACAACCCCATGCGCGAGCTGCGCGGCGTGGACGTGGCCCAGGCCACCTGGTCCCCTACGCAGGCGCTGGCCCTGTCGCTGCTGCACCAGTTCGGCGACGGACGCGGGGACTGGCAATGGGAGAAGGAGGACGGGTTCAAGGCCCTGTCGTTGCTGAAGGTGGACTACACAGCCGAGGCCTCCGTCGTGGGACTGAACGCCTCCAAGCGGTGGGCCCACGAACGCCCGCGCTTCGGTGCCTTCGGGCAGACCACCGTCGGCGAGGCGCTGCTCCTCTACGCGGAAGGTGGCCTGCGGCAGGGGACCTCCGCGCTCTACCCCGAGCGGCTCCCCAACGCCATGGGAGGCGCCTTCCTGCCTCGCCATGCGCGGGACCACCGGCTCCTCTATTCCGCGCTCGCCGGCGGCGGGTACACGCTGGACTCCGGCCACACCGTCTACCTGGAGTACCTGAGCAACAATGAAGGCTACCGGTGGGCGGATGGCGCGAGGTACTTCGACATCGCCAGTCGTGCATCCTCGGTCCTGGCCATCCCCTCCCCGGATGCCGCGCTCGCGGGCCAGACGCTAGGGGCGGCGCTCAACAATGGGCTGGCGCTCCTCGGGCGCCACTATCTGTTCTTGCAGGTGCAGAACAACCCCACCGACACCGGGCCCACCTGGCAGCTCCGCTACTCGCTCAACCTGGTGGACGGCAGCGGACAGGCCTCCGCCTATGCGGAATGGAATGTCTGGAGCCGCCTGGCGCTCTTCGCGGTAGGCGTCATTCACCACGGAGGTAACCGCACCGAGTTCCACTCCTTGTTGAGCCAGTCGATACTCGTGGGAGCCAAGGGCTACGTCCTGTAGCCGCACAGACATGGGCATGCACCCACGTTCAACGTGAGATGGACCTCACCGGGAGCCCAGCTTCTCCAGCATCTTCACCGCGTTGTCGTTCTGGGGGTTGAGCTCCAGCGACTTCTTGTAGCGCATGACAGCGTCATTCTTGCGGCCTGCCTGGGCGTAGGCCTCCCCGAGGCTGTCGTGCGCATTGGCATCGTCGGGATAGAACTCGACATTGGCCTCGAACACCTTCACGGCGTCCGCGAGCTTCTGCTGGCGTAGGAGCCCATAGCCGATGTCGTTGAGGATTCCCGGAGACAATCCAGCGTCCGCAGCCCGCCCCTGTTTGCGGTCCTTGAACCAGGCAATGGCGGCGTCCACGCCCTGGAGCCGGACCAGCAAGTCCACCGTCATGAAGGGGCTGTCCGGCTGGGTCTCCTCCATGCCCTTCCAGCCATACTCCGCCGCCGCGCTGGCGAGGAGCCGCTCGAAGAGGCGCGAGCCGTCATCCGAGTTCGTCATGACGGCGATACCACTCCCGGACTCCGCCAGGGCCATGAGGAAGGCGCGGTAGCCCTCGTTGGCGCCGCTGTGTCCGAACCATTCCTTGCCCTCGCGGCGCATGAAGCCAATGCCGAAGTCCGAGGACTGACGCGTGAGCATCTGCTTCGCCATCGACGGGGAGACGATGCGCCGGGACTTGCCGTTCCAGGTCTTGGAGACCTCCAGGGCGATGTGCGCCAGGTCGGAAGGCGTGGTCCACAGTCCCGCGGGGGCCATCTCCGGGTAGGTATGCCAACGCCCCTCGACGCTCGTGCCACCTGAACGGGTCCCGATGGCGGCGCGTGCTTCCAGGGCCTTGGGGAGCGGCTGCTCGAAGGTGCTGTTCTTCAGGCCCAACGGAGCGAAGACCGCCTCCTTCATGATGCGCGGGAACGGCTGCTGGAGCTGGTCGACGAGCATCTGCTGGACGACGACCGTGCCCCCACCGCTGTAGCGCGTCCGCGTTCCCGGTACGGTGTCGACCCGCACGGCCCCGCTGTTCGCGGGCGCCGCACCGTCGAGAATCTGCTGCGTCGTCGGCACGGCCGCTCCCGGCGCGTAACCCGCGAAGCCATGCACCGTCGTGCCCGCGTTGTGCGCGAGCAACCGGCGCAGGGTGACCTTCTGCTCCTTCGTGAAGTCGTTCTCCGGCACCTTCCAGGAGACGAGCGCGTCATTGATGTCCGCGTCGAGCGACCACTTGCGCTTCTCCGCGTGGCGCATGGCCGCGAGCGCCGTGACGGGCTTGCTGATGGAGGCCGCCTGGAAGAGCGTGTCGACGGTGACGGGCTCGATGCCGCCCGCCTGCTTCACGCCATAGGACTTCGCCCAGACCAGAGCTCCCTTGTCGAAGACGGCGATGCTCAGCCCAGGCACCGCATACAGCTCCATCCATTGATGGAGCGACAGGCGCCTGGGCGCCTCACCGGGAAGCGCGATGGGTGCGAGTCCCGCCTCCACCCGTGTGATGCGTGCGGCCTCCGAAGGCCGTGCGAGCCACTCAGTGACGGGGCGCCGCGGGGCAGCGGCGGTGAGCAGCACGAGGGCGGCGAGGCCGGCCAGTGCCGTGGCGACGAAGCGGGAAGGACGCATTCGGGGCATGTCGTGAGCGCTACGAAGGAGTTCGCAGTCGATTGCACCCGCGCAGGAGATTTCGAGCGGGCGCCTGCATTCCGCCGGGCACTGACAAACCGTGGGCCCCATCCCGACCTCCAGCGTCTGGGTCGTTCCGGATTGACGTCAGTCACGCCACGTTGTCCCGTAAAGGGCTGGCATGCCATTGCATCGCTATCCCTATGTGGGTCCGGAGGAGATACGCCTCGCGGTCGCAACGTCGCCAGCCGGAGTCCCCATCCTGGCGGCACGAGACGTCGAAGCGTGGCTCCAAGCGACACCGGATGCCCTCATCGAGGGAGCCACATATATCGTCGACCTCCAAGGGCGGCTTCGCCTGGCCCCACGAAGGTCCGAGCACGTCGCGTGTGCGGAAGGCGAGGACGTGCTCGCCGCAGGCGAGATTCGCTTCCAGCGAGACACCCACGGCGTCACGGTGGCCGAAGTCTCGAATCAGTCCACGGGGTACTGTCCGGACACGACGTGTTGGACCGCCGTCGAGCGGGCCCTCGCACATGCGGGCCTGAATGCTCCCGCCGGCTTCACGCACGAAGCCATTTTCCGGCGCTGCCTCCGGTGCGGCGAAGTCAACCTCGTGAAGGAGGGCTGGTTCGTCTGCGTGTTCTGTGAGGCCGACCTGCCCCAGGAGTGGAACATCTCCCCTACTGCTTCTGGAACTCCGGCGAGCCCAGCAACAACCCGGCGATGAGCGGGACATCCACGGGGCGAACTTCTCCCACGGCGCTGGCGGCCTCGGCGCGCTTTGACAGCGCGTCGAGGATGGTCGCTCGCGTCTCCTCCGACGGAGGCGCGCCTAGCAGCGCCTGGCCCAGCGCGTCCACCCAGGCGCGCTCGGTGGGCTCGGCCGGCGCGGCCAAGGACTTCAGCGTCACCTTCGTCCCCGGCATCCGCCCGGACACCAGTTCCAGGCTGAAGTTGAGCCGGGCCACCAGGGAGCCGCTGTTCACCCACGGAGCCGTCCCTTCCGGAAAGCCCGTGGGCGCCGGGGCCCGGAAGAGCGGCTCGCCCATCTTCGCCAGGGACTGCACCAGCCGGGGGCGCACCGTCACCTCCGCTTCGGTGGCCCGCAGCGCGGACACCACGAACTCGAAGGGCGTCTTCACCTTCACCGCCCGCGCCTCGGGGGCCCAGAACTCCGGTGACTGGAAGAGCGCGCGGTACACGGTGGGCAAGTCCCCGCCCGAGTCGAGGAACACCTTCGCCACCCGCTCCACCAGCGCCGGCGGCGGCGTGTCCGAGACGAAGCGCCGCGCCAGCTTGCTCGCGACATGGCGCGCGGTGGAGGGGTGTCGCGCCAGCAGGTCCAACACCTGCTCCGCATCCGCCACACTCCGCTGTCCGGGGATGCGCTGTCCCAGCACCCACTTGTCGTCCGGGTCATGCGCCCGGCGACGGAAGTAGAACGCGGGCTCCTGGCGCGGCTTGCGGATGCTCCAGCCCGTGAAGCAGCGGGCCACCTCACGCACGTCCTGCTGCGTGTAGCCGCCCTCCACGCCCAACGTGTGCAACTCCAGCAGCTCGCGCGCGTAGTTCTCGTTGAGGCCGCGCTTCAGCTCGGCGGGCTCCGGTGCGTCGTCATCCTCTGACAGCGCTTCGCGTGACACGCGCTCCGGCATGCCGTCACGGACGCTGCGCCAGTTGTCCAAGTAGAAGAGCATCGCTGGATGGCGGGCCGTGGCGCCCAGCAGCTCCCGGAAGCTGCCGAAGACATGCGGGCGGATGGCATCGCGCTCGTAGGCCGTCACCATCCACCGCACCGCGCCTTTGTCCGAGGACACGTTGAAGTGGTTGAACCAGAAGTCCACCAGCACCTCTTCGAGCTGGTTGGGACTCTCCACCGCCCGCAGCAGCTTCGCCGCGGATTGCTCCAAGCCGATGAGGGCGGGACGCTGTGGCTCACGCCCGTCCATCAAGGCTTCGTCCCGCTGGCGCTTCGGCGGGTACTCCCGCACCAGCTCCGCCATGGACATCGTCAACGTGGGCAGCGCTTGGAGCTTCGCCTCCAGACCGGCTGGCAGCAGCGCACCGGGACGGGAGAGCTGTGACGCCATCCATTCCTCCACCCCCTGGCGCCGCAGGTCCGCCAGCGCCTGTCGCGAAGGTCCGAAGGCCATTCGCCGCAGGACGTGGACCGCGCGTGCCTCGTCGAAGGTGGGCTCGGCCGATACAGGCTCGGACGCCACCACGGTCGTGGGGTGCGGCCCGCTCGCACATGAGAGCACGAAGGCCACCAGGAATCCGACAGACAGAAGTCGCATGACGATGGAGGAACCCCACACGGTACCTGAAGTTACGCGGTGAGCTGTGGGCTCGAAGTCAAATGACGCTTTCCTGGCGCAAAGGACTCCCGGGCCACTGCATCGTGACTTGCTGCGGGGCGCACGATGTCGTTCCACCGGGACTGGGGCTTCCCGCCGGTGCCCCCGGAGAGCGCCATGCCGCCGTCCCCGCCCGCCCGAGCACGACTCCTGCCGCTGTTGCTCGCCTGCCTGTTGGCCAGCGCCTGCGGGCCCCTGGCCGATGACGAAGGGGGACGCCCCGGAAGCGAGGATCCACTCGAAGGGCCCTTCAATCCGGTGGTCGACCTGCGCGCGGATGTGAATCGCAATGGCATCGTCGAACTCGACAACCCCACGGAGGACGAGGGCGAGGACACCTGGACGGCGGAGCGCGGCGCCATCTTCCTGGCCAACCTGGACGACGACGAGGACGCCTGCCCCTTCTCCATGGACCCCCACCGCATCAGCGATGACGCGCTGACGCAGTGCCATGACGCCATGGACGCGGTGGTGAATGGCGAGTCGGACCTGGAGGACCTGGCCCGGCTGCGCACGGCGCCCTGGCCCGAGGCGCCCGCGGGCACGGTGGGCTCTGTCATCGTGTCCGGGGCCGCGGGCAAGAAGGTGCGCCTGTTCAAGCGCGTGCGGGGCAACTTCGTCTCGAGCGGCTTTCCCGACACCGTGTTCCTGACGACCGCCGAGGTGCGGCGCGGCGTGGTGCTCGCCATCGAGGGGCGCGACATCGTTCGCGACCCCGAGGAATGGGATGGCTTCGCGGACGTGGTGCTGACCATCGGCCGGAACAACCCGCACGACCCGGTGTTCACCGACACCGTCCGCATGCGCGTGGCCCCCGTGGTGCTCTTCCACCACATGACGCCCGCGTGGAACGTCTTCGTCTCCAAGCCCGCCGCCAGCATCGAAGCCAACCAGTTCCGGCAGGCGCTGGGCGGCGTGCTCGCGGACTCAGGAGAACGGATGGTCTACTCCGAGTTCGCGGTGGATGACTTGTGGCCGCAGGACTACTTCGAGCCCGCGTACATGTCGATGCCCGCCCCAGGCGGCCGCCAGCACGTCATGCGCGTCAACTACCGCGCGCCGCACGTCTACAACACCGACGCGAACGCGCCCCTTCGCGCGGCCGGCCGCATCGCGTTCTGGCTTCGCGGCCCCGACAATGCCGCCATCCAGCAGTACCAGCAGGGCATGTCCATGGCCTCCCAGACGCTGAACTCCTTCGGCAACACGGAGGTCATCCCGCCCTACGAGAAGGACGGTGTCACGTATCCCCTGGGCCGGCTGTTCCGGGGCTGGGGGCCGGACTCGCGGCCGGACTATCAGCCCGACCCCAGCTTCACGAAGATGCTGGAGGCGCAGGCCGTGCAGCCTCCCATCTACGTGGACACCTCGTGGCTGTTCGTGGACCACGTGGATGAGACGTTCACCTTCCTGCCCGCACCCACGCCTCGGGGCTGGATTGCCCTGGTGGCCGACCCGGCGCTCGCGCGGCGGATGCTCCAGGACGCGCAGGCCCGGGGGCACGGAGACGCGAAGCTCTTCGCCGGCCTGTCCTGGGCGTACTCCATTCCCGCGGAGGCGAGCATCGCCGAGGTGCTCGACAACCCCGGACTGATGGACGCCAGCGCCGTGGCGGCACTGGAAATCGACACGCAGCTCTCCATCCTCCGCGAGGAGACGGGACTCACGGACGCCGACATCATCCGCGTGCCCTTCCTCTTCCAGAACGCTTCAGACGGCGTGACGGCGTACCAGCCCGCCACGTTGAACCTGCTGTCGTTGACGCCCACGCAGGTCATCGCGCCAGACCCGCACGGACCGCTCATCGATGGGAAGGACCCGTTCAAGACGCGGTTCGAGGATGCGCTCGGAGCCTATGGCATCCGCGTGCACTGGGTGGATGCCTGGGCGCCGTTCCACATCGCCCAGGGCGAAGTCCACTGCGCCACCCAGAGCGCTCGGCAGGTACCCGACGTGAAGTGGTGGGAGGGTGGACGATGAGACGCGCACTGCTTCGCGGCATCAGCACCGCCACGATGCTGGTCTCCCTGAGCGCGGGTGGGACGGAGACGCCCCGCCCGGGTGATGACTGGAGGGCCGGCTTGAAAGCGAACATCTCCCGGGCCCGCCGGGAGAATCCAGCGGCGTTCATCCGGTTCGACACGGCCGCCGCCCAGGTGGACGCGCTGGACGCGAAGAAGCGGGGCACCCTGGCCGCGGTGTCACCGGGGCTTCGTGCGCTGGGGCCGGAGGCGCTGTGGCCCATGGTGGAGCGGCTCGCCTTCCCGCCTCAGGAGACGCCGCGGCTCCCCTCGCGCGAGTCCGCGCGGCTGGCCTTCAAGGTGGGCCTGGTGGAGGCCACGGGGGCGCTGCGTGACCCCCGCCTGGCCCCCTTGTGGAAGAGCCTTCTCGAAAGTCCGGACACCCAGCCCCAGGTCCTTCGCCCGGTCGCTGGAGCGCTGGCACGCCTGGAGACATTGGACGCGGCGAACACGCTCATCGCCATGTCGAAACAGAAGGACGCCCGGGGCGAGGCCGCGATGGAGGCCTTGGGCCTGTGCCGGCGTCTCGTGGCGACACGGGCGTTGGCGGATGCACTGGACGCCCGGCCGGAGCGCGAAGTCATGCGACAGTTGGCCAAGGCCCTGGGGGATGCCGGGTCCGCGTGGGCATGGAAGACGTCCGGCGTGAAGGCGCGCTCGGAGGAAGGCGCCATCCGCCGCGTGGCGGCCGAGGCGCTGGTGCGGGCGTACCTGGACACGGACGGTGACGTGCGGCGCGCCGTCTCCAGCGCCCTGCTGCGCGTGGATGCGCCCCAGACGCCCACGCTCATCGACGCGGCCCGGCTGAGCGCCCCGCCCTCCCAACAGGCGGCGCTGGACGCCCTGGCCGACCGGCTGCGCCACAGCCCGCTGCGCTGACGTCAGGCCGCTTCGATTTCCATCCGGTACCCCACACCGCGCACCGTCTGGATGGCGAAGCGGGACGTGCTGTTCCAGCCCAGCTTCTTCTTCAGGCTGGAGATGAAGTTGTCCACGGTGTGAGGGTCCACGACGACGTCCCGGCCCCACACCGCGTCCAGGATTTCGTCGCGGCGCAGCACGCGCTCGCGCTCCCGCACCAGGAACGCGAGCAGGTCGAACTCCGTCCGCGTCAACTCCACCGCGACTCCAGCAGGTGTCTCCACCTTCCGGCGGTCCAGGTCCATCCGGAAGCCCGCGAAGCGCAGGCCCTTCACCGGAGCCGCGCCGGAGCGGCGCACCAGCGCGCCCACGCGCGCCAGCAGCTCGCGCAGCCGGTAGGGCTTGCCCAGGTAGTCCTGCGCGCCTGATTCGAAGCCCCGCACCACGTCATCCTCCAGGGTGCGCGCGGTGAGCATCAGGACGGGCGTCGCCACGCCTTCTTCGCGCAGCGCGCGGCACAGCGTGTAGCCGTCACCGTCCGGCAGCATGACGTCCAGCAGGATGAGCTGGAAGTCGCGCCGGCCCAGGTGCTCGCGCGCCTCCCGCACGCAGGTGGCTTCCTCCACCGCGTAGCCGCCCTGGTTCTCCAGGTTGTCGCGCAGCGCAAGCCGCAGGTTGGCGTCGTCCTCCACCAGGAGGAGCGCCGGAACGGATGAGGTCATGTCGTCACCGTATGAGGAAAGCGAAGCTCGAAAGTGGTGCCCTCGGAGCTGGAGGCAGCCACGCGCAGGGTGCCGCCGTGCACGCGCATGATGCGGCGGCACAGGGCCAGCCCCAGACCACTGCCGGGTGCATCGTGTCTCTGCCCCGGCAGGCGCACGAACTCCTCGAAGGCGCGCTCCCACTGCGCCTGGGGAATGCCCACGCCGTTGTCGGAGAAGCGCACGCGGCCATCTGACAGCGCCTCGATGCGCAGGCGCACCGGGCTGCGGGTGTTGTAGGCACAGGCGTTGCGCGCCAGGTTCGAAAGCAGCAGGCGCAGGAGCTGTCCGTCCGCGCGCAGGGAGAACTCCCCCACGTCCGCCTCCAGCTCCACGGGCACCTTGGACCAGAACTCCAAGTCCCTGCGCAGCTGGGCCACCAGCTCGTCCAGGCGCACCGGCTCCAATTTCGGGACCCAGCGCCCCTTGTCGATGCGGTTGAAGGACAGCAGGTTCTCCACCAGGAAGCCCAGGCCGTCCGCTTCCCGGACGATGCGCGCCGGGTAGTCGCGCGCGTCCGTGCCTTCCGCCAGGCGCCACTCCAGCGTCTCCGCCAGCAGCCGGATGGAGGCCAGTGGCGTGCGCAGCTCGTGCGACACGGTGGCCACGAAGTCGCTCTTCAGCTCCACGAAGCGCAGCTTGCGGTGCTGAGCCACGAAGGCCAGCGCGGCGATGCCCAGCGCCAGCACCGCGCACGCGGCCACCATGCCCGTCTTCAGCCGGTAGCGCCGCTCCAGCGCGCCCTGGGCCCGCGCCCACTCCGGCGTGTCCACCGACAGCGGCAGGTCGGCCAGCGGCAGCACCTCCGCGTCCGCGAGCAGCCGCACCTGTCCGTCCGCTTCCAGCAACCCGCGCTCGCGCATCTCCCGTGTCAGCGACTGGAGCAGCGCGCCCGAGTCCACCGCCACGCCCCGCACGTGATTTCCGCCACGCGGCTCCAGGTACCACCCCGCTCGCACCAGCGCGGGGCCCGGAAGCGTCCTGGGCAACGGCAGCGGCTCGGAAGCGAGCTCGGCGGCGCGGGCCTCGAAGTCCGCCGCCGGCACGCCTGCCTTCGTGGAGAGCGCCACGATGCGCTCGCGCAGGAAGTCGAAGTCCTCCTTCGTGAAGCGCGCGCGGCGCAGCAGGAGCAGCCGCTGCAATCCATCCAGGCGCCCGCTGCGCCCGTCCGCCAGGCCGTCACGCACCAGCGCGTGCATCAACTGGGGCACCGGGTCGCCCCGCTCCGCCAGCGACTCCAGCACCACCAGGAAGCCCGGCACATCGCGCGTGGAGGCCAGCACGTACTGCGAGCGGTGTTGAAGCAGCGCCATCAGCGCCACGGTGGACGCGCGGCGGTCGCCGCGTGACAGCGCCCGGTCCACCTCGCGAATCAGCGCGAGCCGCTCCGCCCAGGGGTCCTCCGCCTCGTCTGCCCGCTCCGTGCCGGCACGCAGGCCCGCGTAACGCGCCTTCGCCAGCGCGTCTTCGCCGGTGTCGTGGAGCGCCAGCCGAGGCAGCAACTGCGTGCCTCGCTCGCGCAGGTAGAGCCCCGTTGCCGGGGCGAGCGGATCCAACGCGGCGGCCTCCAGCGAGGGGCGCGCCGCTTCCAGGCGGTCTCTCAGGGACTGCGCCAGGGAGGCACGTGCGTACTGCTCCAGGGCCTCCCGACGGGAGTCGAGCGAGGCCTGCGCGTCATCCCGCTCGGCGGCGAAGATGCGCTGGAGCGAGCCCAGGCCCCAGGCCAGCCCGGCGAAGCCCAGCAGGAGCGCGATGAGGGTGGGCAGCAACCGGCGGAGCATCGGAGCGGCTCAGTTTCCCAGGGAGGGCACGTCGTCGAAGTCCGAGCTTCCACTGGGCATGAGGCGCTCGAAGCGCTCCTTGCGCGTGTCCAGCGACTGGGCTTTGCGAATGAGCGCCCCGAGCTGCGCCACGTCCTTGCGGGCTCGCAGCGGCTCGCCGATGCCATCCCACAGCGCCAGCAGCCGGGGCCAGTCAAGGGCTCGCGTCCAGAAGGAGCCTCGCAACTTCTCCGCGAACGCGGAGGCCACGTAGGCCAGGCGCGTGGATGGGGCGGCGCGGGCATAGTCGGAGCGCAACGTGCTGGAGGGCATCAACATCTGCACCCGGCGCCAGATGCTCGAGTTGCTCTGCTCGTAACGCACCCGGAGCATCCCGAAGGCGATGGAGGGCCCACGCAGCTTCACCTCGTGGATGGTGGTGACGGATTGGCCGGCGGCCAGCGGGAACAGCGCCGTGTCGTCTCCCGGGTCGAGCGGCTCCGGGTTCGGAGACAGGTACTCGTAGCCCAGCAGCCGGTAGCGGGCGACGGCCTGCCGGCTGAACTCCACCTGGACGCCCACCTCGCGGACCGGTTCGCGAGCCTTCACCGTGATTCGCACCACGTGGTAGCCCTTGCGGCTGGGCGAAGGAAAGCCCTCGACGTAGAGCAGGAAGGGGCCATACGGCTCGCCTTCGTCCCCTGAGTTGAAGCTGTTGATGAAGGCCTCCGTCCGCACCGCGCCCTCCGCGGGGAAGACGTCGCGGGACAGGTGGTCGCGCGCCACCGCATAGGCGCTGGTGTCCACGGCCACGGGGAACTCCGAGACGCGCGACTCCTCCGTGTCGATGGTGGGGTTCACCCCGAAGCCCCGCGTCTCGATGCCAGAGCCCGGCTTGCCCAACGACGCGCGATAGACGGTCTGCCACGCCCCATCCGGCACGAGCACGGGCAGGTGCTGCAACGCCCAGGCGGGTGCCCGCCCCCGGTCATCGTCCACCGGCGCGGGGGCCAGCACGGAGGGGCGCGTCAACAACGCCGCCAAGAGCGCCACGTCCACGGGGGGCGCATGCCCGGCCTTCACCGTGATGTCCGTCCGGATGAGCGCCTGGAAGGACTCCTTCTCGAAGCGGAGTGAATAGACGCCATCCTCCAGTTGGGGAAAGCGGAAGGCGCCATTCGCGTCCGTCACCGTGGAACGGGGCTCCGGCAGGACGGGCGAGGTCGCGGTGACGCGCACCTCCGGAATCGCGCTTCTGTCACTGGCACGCACGACGGTGCCGGAGAGGCCTCCGGCCGCCAGCGCAGGCGCGGACAGCACCAGGAGGACGACACAGAGGGCATTGCAGAGGGTGGGCTTCATCGTGGGTGCCATCCCGGGCCACGCACGCCGTGACCACCCTGGGGAGGTGCCTGCAGCGTGCCGCACGCGGGCCCTCCGTTCATCATGGTTTCATCATGTCATGGCGAGGAGAAGGGCACGTCCAGCACGGGGCGCGTCTTCGCGTCCGGCAAATCGTAGTGCCACCACTCCATGCGGTTGCGCTTGAAGCCCGCGCCTTCCATGGCCTCGCGCAGGATTTCGCGGTGCTTGCGCGACGCCTCGGTGCCGCCCTCGTACCCATGGTGCGCGGCGCGGCTGAAGGTGTCGAAGGGGGTGGGCATCTCCACCTCCTTGCCTTCAAGCGTCGTCAGCGTGAGGTCCACCGCCCCGCCCCGGTTGTGGTTGGAGCCGGTGCGCGGGTTGGCGACGTAGCCGGGCACCGGCATGATTTCCCACATCTGGTACTGCACCGCGCGCGGCCGGTAGCAGTCGTACACCTTCAGCCGGTAGCCCTGGGCACGCAGCACGTCCGCGGCCTTCTTCAGGCGCTCGGCCGACTCGGGCAGCAGCAGGCAGCTCGCCGTGTCCGGGTACACCTTCCGCTTCAGGAAGTTGTCCGCCGTCGCGTAGCGCAGGTCCACGACCAGGTCCGACACCACCGTGGTGGCGTCCACCAGGGAGGCCGCGGCCTTCGGCGTCGACGGGGCCTTCGGCGTTCCCGCGTCGTTGGCCAGCGCGGGCCCGGACGACAGGCCCAGCGCCACCACCACGCCCCAGCCCAGGCGCGGCGTCACGCGGACTCCGTGTAGCGCGTGGGGTCCGGAACGCCGGCTTCCTCGAAGCCCTTCTTGCGCAGCACGCAGCTGTCACAGCGCCCACAGGCGCGGCCCTGGGTGTCCGGGTCGTAGCAGGAGTGCGTCAGGCCGTAGTCCACGCCCAGCTTCACGCCTTCACGGATGATGTCCGCCTTCGTCAGGCCGGACAGCGGCGCGTGCACGGTGAAGCGCGCACCCTCCACGCCCGCCTTGGTGGCCAGGTTGGCCATCGATTCGAAGGAACGGATGAACTCCGGGCGGCAGTCCGGATAGCCGCTGTAGTCCACCGCGTTGACGCCGATGTAGATGTCCGTGCTGCCCACCACCTCCGCCAGCCCCAGCGCCAGCGAGAGGAACAGCGCGTTGCGCGCCGGCACGTACGTCACGGGGATGCCGTGGCTCATCTCATCCGAGGGCCGGTCCTTGGGCACCTCGATGTCCGCCGTCAGCGCGGAGCCGCCCACCTGCCGCAGGTCGATGGACACCACCCGGAAGTCCGTCACGCCCATGGCGGCGGCGACCTTCTTCGCCTGCTCCAGCTCCACGGCGTGCCGCTGTCCGTAGGCCACCGCCAGGCAGACGGGCTCGAAACCCTTCGCCTTGGCCATGGCCAGGCACGTCGTCGAATCCAGGCCGCCCGAAATCAACACCACCGCGCGCTTCACCATCAATCCCTCCGCTCTCCCTGCACGGTGTACACCGTGGTGCAGGTGGTCGGCTGGCAATTGCAGTTGCGGGTCCCCGGCAAGAAGATGTCCGTGAGGGAGCCGCACGCCAGCGACACGTCGTAACCGTTCTCCGTGGGGCCCGGCACCGAACCGTCGGGGATGCCGCCGTCGAACTGGCGGCAGTCCCGGCTGAGGCTGCGCGCCTGGCTGTCGCTGAAGAGCGTCACCCGCAGCGTCTCCTCGATGGCGGAGTCCTCGCAGCCCGTGCCACAGGACGCGCGGGGCGCGACGGCCTTCAGCGTGGACGTGGCCACCTGCCCTTCATAGCCCGCGTCCCGCGAGTAGCCCTGCACGGTGAAGAAGCCCGTGCCCGCGTCCGTGTCGCGCGAGAAGGTGCCCTCGAAGAGGAACACGCCGGCGTCGTTGGTTTGCGCGAAGTCCGGCACCGAGGCGTCGCACGTGGTGCGCGCGGCATCCAGCCGGGCCTCGAAGCGGAACGAACCGAGCACCTGGTCACCCGGGTACACCGGTTCGGAATAGCAGGCCATCGCCACGGCGACGGCCGTGACGGGCAGGGCGGCGAGAGCGAGACGCTTCACGTGCATGGCGGCGCCACGCTACACGGCCAGGCGCCGTCCAGCACGCAAAGGGCCAGCGCCCGGAAGGTGTCGCCACGGGCAAGCACGGCGCCTACATCCACCTGCGCCGGGTCCCCTCCGCGCACCTCCGCGTCGAGCCGCGCCAGGACGCGCCCCGCCGCCAGCGAGGCCGGCACGGCGCGGAAGGCCGCCACCGCCGCCACTTCCATACCCGGCACCGGACCGGGACGGGCCAGCTTGACGCCGCTTTCACCCAGCGCCAGCGCCAGCGCGCACAGGTACCCCAGCTCGGAGGCGCCGAAGCAGGACAGCGCGCCCGCGCCCAGCACCAGCACGTCGCCGCTGGCCAGGTACGCCTCCACCCCGCCCACCGGGTCCATCACGAGCTGCAGCGAGCCCGCACCCAGCGAGGACAGGACGGGACGAAGCGCCGCGGCCAGCCGGGGCAGGCGCTCGGCCGTCACCGGCACCGCGCCGGCGGGCACCGGGTGCTCGAAGCCCGAGGGCACCGGCAGCGCGGACACCGGAGCCTGCGGCGCCGCCGCGTCGCTGGAGGACAGGGCCGCGCCCACGCCGTCCGCGCGCTGCGAGTCCTCCGTCCGGCCCAGCGCCCGCAGGGCCTCCGCGTAGAGCGTCCACCCATCCACGTCCAGCGGGTGCTCCCGGAGCAGGTGCGGCCAGATGCGGACGGCCAGGGACACACCCTCGGGCACCGTGGAGAGATGCTCGGCGGCCATGCGGGTGACTTCAGGGGACAGCTCGCCAGCGTCGAAGAGGCGCGCGGCGAGCCGGGCTCCAGGCGACACCAACTGTGCGTCCAGGTAGCCGCGGAGGATGGCCTCCAACACCGCGGGTTCGTCGGTGAGCCGCTCACGCAGGCGCAGGGCCTCGCCGGTGAGGCCGCGCTCCTCCGCCAACCTCGCGCGGCGGGCCAGCCGTTCGTCCGTCTCCGGCAACCGCTCGAGCTGCGCGGCAGCGTCCGCCACCATGCCCAGCGCCTCGTAGGCGTCCGCCAACCGCTCGCGGTAGGTGTTGCCGGACTCGGCGCCCGCGGCCTGCTCCAGCCGCTCCACCAGCGACACGAAGACAGCGGGCTCCTCGCCCAGGTCCACCAGCGACAACAGGTGCCGTAGGGAATGGAGCTGCGCGGGGTCGTCCTTCAGGGCCTGCTCGAAGGCTTCGCGTGCCTCGGGCAGCTGCTCCAGCGGGCTGAGCAACAGCTCGCCGCGCTCCAGGTGCAGGACGGCGCGAGCCGCCGCGTCCGACTCTTCGTCGGCCAGCTGCGACAGCGTGCGCACGCAGGCCTCGTAGCGGCCCAGCTCCAGCTCCAGCGCGTGACGCTCGCGCAAGAGCGCCTTGCGCCGCGAGGGCCAGCCGTCCGCCGCCATGGCCAGCGCTTCCACCCGCACCGTGCCCGGCTGCGCATGCACTTGCGCCAGCACCGCCTCCGCCAGCGCCTCCGGGAGCTTCTCCAGGGTGGGCAGCAACAGCGTCAGACGGGCCGCGAAGCCCGGCTCGGGCGCCAGCTCTTCCAGCGCGCGCAGGCGAGGCAGTACCGAGGCCGCCGCCGAGCGGAGCACCTCGTCGCGCAGCGCCACCGCGAACGCGGCGTCACGCGCGGCGGACAGGCCCGCGAGCTCCAACAACCCTTCCGCGTCGCCTTCCGCGCGCAGGCCATCCGCCAGGGCCGAGGCATGCGCGGGGTCCGCGTCCGCCAGCGCGGCCAGGGCCCACAGCGCCTCGCGCGTGCGCGCCGCGTCGCCCGCCTGCGCGGCCATGGCCAGCGCGTCGGTCAGGTCGCCCGAGGCCATGGCGGGCGCGAAGCCCACTTCCAGCGCGCGAGCGAAGGCGCCCAGCCGGCCGAAGCGCTCGGCCAGCTCCGAGGGCGCGAGCATGTCCGGCGCCTCGGTGGCGATGCGCTCGAACACCTCCAGCGCCTCACCATGCTCGCCCGCCTTCTCCCAGAGGCCCGCGGCCTCCAGCAGCAGCGGGGGGCGCTCCTCCGGCGCCGCCAGTCGCGCGGCCTGAAGTAGCGCACGCGCCGCGCGAGGCGCCTCGCCCGACGCGCGGTACAGGTGGGCCACCCGCAGGGCGGCGTCGACGTCCGGATCCACCGAGGCGGCGTCCTTCGCCGCCTTCAGGGCCTCCGGCAGCTGTCCGGCGGCCTCGAAGCCCCGCGCGGCCGCCATGAGCAGGACCTGCCGCTCGCGGCCAGAGGCCAGCTCCGCGCGCGCCACCTGCACCTCGGCGCGGCGCGCGGGCGCGTCCTTCAGCAGCGGCTCCAGGGCTTCCAGCGCATCCGCGTAACCCGCGCCCGAGGCGCCACGCGCGGCCACATCCTCCAGTGCCTCGCGCGCCACGTCCTCGCGGCCCGCGGCACGCGCGAGCGCAGCCAGCTCCAGCCGCAGCACCGCGGCCTCGTCGGCGTCCTCGACGCGCGGCACCAACTGCTCCAGCGCCTCCTGCAGCCGCGTGGAATCGCCCCGCTGACGCAGGCCCACCACCAGAGCCTGGAGCGCGGTGAGTTCCTCCGGCGCGGCCTCCGCGGCGCGCTGGGTCAGCGTCCAGGCCGCGTCTTCATCCGCCAGCGAGTTGGAGGCCACCGACGCGGCGGCCAACAGCAGCTCCGCCGCGCGACGGCCACCCGCTGCCTCCGCGCCCGAGGCGTACACGTCCAGCAGGTCGCCATGACGTCCCAGGGCGTGCAGCCCCGCCACGGCCCGGTCGATGACGGACGCATCCGCGGGACGCAGGCGCGCCAGCGGCAACAGCGCGTCGATGGCGTCCTTCGGGTCGTCGAAGAGGTCCGCCGCGCGGCGGTAGAGCACCTCGGCGGTGGCGGCGTCCTCCGCATGGCGCGCCAACTGGAGCGACGCCCGGTAGAGGCCCGGCGCGTTGCCCGTGCGCGAGTGCACCTCGGCCAGAAGCGACAGCGCCTCGCGGCCGCGCTCGCCTTCCGGCTCCAGCGCCACCACGGACTCGAAGGCATCCGCCGCGTCGTGGAACGCGCCCGCGCCAAGCGAGGCATGGCCCAACCGCAACCAGGTCCGCGTTCGCACCGGCACCGGCAGCGCGTCGCCTCCCACGTCCAGCAGGCGGCGGTCATAGGGGCGCGCGGCGACGGGGCCTCCGCCCTTCGCGGCCAGCTCGGCGCGCGCGGACAGGGCGTCCACGTCGTCCCCCGCCAGGGAGAGGTATTCGTCGAAGGCCTCCGCGGCCAGCAGCGCCTCGCCCGCGTCCAGCAGGCGAGAGGCACGCTCGCGCAGCAGCGGCAGGGCCTCCGACGTGGACAGCGCCGCGGCGCGCTGGGACAGCAGGTCCGCCAGCCGGCGCACGTCCCCGGCCGCGCGCTCGCGCACGTGCTCGAAGGCCTCCGCGCTCGCGGGGCTCAGCTCGAAGGCCTGGTCCTCGCACAGCAGCGCCCGCTCGCGGGCACCGGCGGCGCGGAAGGCACGGGCGGCGGACAGGTAGCTCTCCGCGGCGCCCGCGGCATCCTGGCGCTGCGCCCTGCGCAGCATCAGCTCGGCGAGCGCCTGGTGGTCCTCGGCCTCCTCCAGGAAGGCGAGGTGCCGGGCGAAGACGGGCTCGCGGAACGGGTCCGCCTCCAGCAGCACCGCGTCGAACTCCGCGGCGTCCGCGTGGCGCTTCACCTCGTGCAACAGCTCCGCCGCCTGCGCGGTGAGCTCCAGGTCGTCCGGGCGCGCGCCACGCGCCGCGATGAAGGCCGCGGCGGCGGCCTCCGGGCGCCCTGCCCGGTCGCGGTACAGCACGGCGGCGCGCAGGAACAGCTCCGCGCGACGGGCAGCGTCGGGCTCGCCTTCCGCGCACTCCTCGTACCAGGCCGCCAGCTCCGCCAGCCGGCCGTCGCTCTCCAGGAGCTTCTCCAGCAGGCCCTCGGCCTCCGTCAGCGCCCGGTCCTTGCGCAGCGCCGAGCGCAGCAACTCCTCGGCCTTCGCCACGTCCGACAGCACGCCCAGGTTCAGCCGCGCCAGCCGCAGCAACACGGCCGCGGCCTCGCCCGCGTCATCCAACAGCGGCAGCGCGCGCTCCAGCCAACGCGCCTCGGCCTCCGCGTCGTCGCGACGCTCGGCCAGCGCCGCTCCCAGCTTCGCGGTGCCCAGGTCCACGGCCAGGGCGAAGGCGCGCTCCAGCGCGACCTCGGCGCCGGCGGGGTCCAGCTTCACGTCGCGCAGCAGCTTCGCCCGGTAGCGCTCGCACGCGGCGGCCTCGGACTGCTGCCCCCGCGCCTCCAGCAAGTCGCGCGCATCCGCCAGCGCCCGCAGCGCGTCGTCCGCGCGGCCCAGGTCGACCGCGAGCCGGGCCTCTTCCTGATAGGCCTCGAGCGCCGCGTCCGGGTCCCCTGCCTCGAGGCTGAGGGTGGCCACCTGGCGCAGCTCGGCGAGCAACTCCAAGGTGCGGCCAGTCTCCCGGTGCAGCGCCGCCAACCGGCGACGCAGCGGCAGCGGCTCCGACGCCAGCGACGCGGCGCGCGCCAGCAGCGAGGCCGCCACACCCGCGTCCGCGAGCACCTCGCGGGCCCGCGCCGACAGCTCGACGAGCCGCTGCACGGTGTCCTCGGACGGCGCCAATGCGTGCGCGTGGGTGACGCGCACCTCGAAGGCGCCGCGCGGGTCATCCTTCTCCAGCAGCGCGGCCAGACGCATTACGGCGGCCTCGCACAGGGGCCGCTCGGCGAGCAGCTTCCGGTACGCGGCCGCCGCGCGCTTCGTCTCTCCGGTCTGCTCGGCCAGCTCCGCCAGCCGCAGCCACGTGGACTCCGCGGCCTCCGGCGCGCTGTGAAAATCCGCGGCGGCGGCGAGTGCGTCTTGCAGCGGCAGCGCCTCGATGACCGCGCCGCGCAGGTAGAGCAGCTCCGCCAGCGACGCCAGCTCCGCCCCCTGCGCGGGGACCAGCGAGTGGGCCTTGCGCGCCAGCTTCAGCGCCTTGTCCAGGTCGTGCGCGCCGCGCGCATGGCCTGCGCCCTCGCGCAGCAGCAGCGCGGCGTCCTGCGCCGTGGCGCTCTCCGCCGCGGTCTCCAGCAACGCCGCGGCCTCGCGCAGCTCGCCACGCTCCGCCACCAGCGAGACGAGGCGACGGCGAACGGCGGCATCGGACGGGGACAGGCGCAGCGCCTGTCGCAGCGCGGCCTCGGCGGGCACCGGCTGCGACAACCGGTCCAGGTAGAGGCTGGCCAGCTCGGCGTACATCGCGGCCGCCTCGGCGGGCGCCACGTGGGGGGCCTCCGTGGAGAGCAGCTCGGCCAGCGCGGCCCAGTCCTCCCGGGCCCGCAGCACGCGCTGGAGCGCGGCGGTGGCCTGCGCGTGCCGGGGTGCCAACGCGAGCGCTGCCTCCAGGCTCTGCCCCGCGTCCTCCAGGCGGCCGCTGGACTCCAGCAGCGCGGCGCGCGCCAGCAGCGCCTCCACGCGGCGAGGCGCGGGCCCCTGGAGCGCCGCTTCAGCGAGCGCGGTGGCCTCGTCCTCCGGCTTGCCATCACGGCGCGCCAACTCAGCAAGGGAGAAGAAGGCGTCACACCGCTCCGCCGCGGACAGGTCCAGCGCGATGGCCGCGCCCAGGGCCTCGCGCGCGAGGACGCGCTCGTCCTTCTCCACCAGCGTGGCGGACAGGGCCAGCAGGCGCTCGCGAGCGCGGGTGGCGAGGTTGGCGTCAGCGGACACGGCGCGGCGCCAGACGTCCAGCTCCGCGGCCTCGTCGCCCGACTCGCGCGCCAGCTCCGTCAGCGCGAGCAGCAGCGATGCGGGACGACGAGAACCCTTCGCGGCCTCCGAGAAGTCGTCACGCGCGGCGGACACCCGGCCCGCGGCGCGGTGAAGCACGGCGCGCCGGGCCAGCAACTCCGCGCGCGCCTCGCCCGAGGCGGCGGCCACGAGCGTGCTCAGCAACTCCAGCCGCTCCGTCTCCTCCTCTGGCGTGCCGGTGCCGGGCGGAGGCAGCAGGTCCAGCAGCGACTGCGCCGCCCAGGTGTCGTGCGGCTCCTCCAGGCGCAGGCTGCGCAACGCGTCCACCGCGGTGGTGGCGCGCCCCAGGCCCAGCGACAGCTCCGCCAGCTCGCGGCGAGCGGCGCGGCGGGGCTCGCCGGACAGGCGCGGCCACAGCTCCACCAGCAGGTCCGCCAGGGCCTCGCGCGCACCGGCCTTGCGATGCAGCGACGCCAGCTCCACCCGGGCGTCCAGGTCTTCCGGCGCGCGGGCGCTGTACTCGGCCAGCAGGCGGCGGGCGGCATCCGTGCGGTTCGCGCGCACCGCGGCGGTGGCGGCCTTGCGCGTCAGGGCCACGCGCTCGCTCTCACGCGGCGCATCGCTGTCCGCGGGCGGCAGGGCCAGCACCGCCTCGAAGTCCTCCAAGGCGGCGCGGGCATCCGTGGGCAGGCGCAGCTCACCCCGGCGCTGGCGCGCGGGCGCATAGCTCGCGTCACGCTCCAGGGCGTCCGCGAGGAAGGCCTCCTCGCGGCTGGTCCCCGCGGCGAGCAGCGAGGCGCGGAACAGCAGCTTCGCGCCAGCGCGGGCCTCGGGCATCAGCGCAGCGCGGCGCGCGTACAGGCGCGCGGCCTCCAGCTTCTCGCCTCGCTCCAGCTCCAGCTCGGCCAGCGACTCCAGCACCTCGGCGGCCAGCGGGCCCTCGGGGCTCGCCTCCAGCGCGGCAGTCAGGCGCATCAGCGCGGCGGCGTTCTCCCCTCGCTCCAGCAGCGCGCGAGCGCTCTGGAGGAACAGCGGCGCGGCCTCCTCGGCGCGGTCGGCGCCCATCAGCGCCTGGGCGCGGTTGGCCCACAGCTCGGCCAGCGCCTGCGACTCCCCGGCCTCCGTGTAGAGCGCTTCCAGGCGCGCGGCCAGGGCATCATCCAGCCGGCGCAGCGGGAAGGCCTGCGCGTAGGCGGCGATGGCGCCTTCGCGGTCACCCAGCATCTCGCACGCGCGGCCCAACCGGGAGCGCACGTCCGCCAGCTTCTCCGGCGCCGCCGTGCGAGGCAGCGTGGACAGCAAGGTCTCCAGCGCGCGCCGCGCATGCTCGGGGCGCTCGCAGCGCAGCGACAGGTCCGCCAGGTCCAGCAGCACCGCGGCGTCCGGCGCCAGCCGCGCGGCCTTCTCCAGCGCCACCAGCGCGTCACCCACGCGGCCCAGCCGGGCCTCCAGCACTCCGGCCAGCTCACGCAGCGCCGCCGCGGCCAGCCGCTTGTCGCCCTGCGCCTCGGCCACCCGCGCGCGCACCTCCAGCGCGTCGGCGAGCCCCGCCATGTCGGCGCGCTTGCGCTGCAACGCGCACAGCTCGCCCAGCGCGGGCAGGTCATCCGGCTCGGCGCGCAGCACTTCCTGGAGCGCGTGGACCGCTAGGTCCAAATCGAAGGCCAGGTCGCGCGCGGCCACCGCGAGCCGGCGGTACTTCTGCGCGCGCTCCTTCAGGTCCGTGGCGAGCCGCGCCAGCGAAGACAGGCACCGCGTCAGCAGCGCGCCGTCACGCCGGGCCTCGGCCAGCGCCAGCAACGACTCCAGCGCGGGCCGGTGGTCGCCATCCGCCTCCAGCGCCAGCAGGAGCAGCCGCTCCGCCTTCTCCGGCTGTTGCAGCTTGCCCCGGTACAGCTCGCCCGCCTCGGCCCAGGCCGCCGCGCGCTTGCCGGGCGCGTCCTGGAGTGCCGCGGACTTCTCCAACGCCTCCGCCAGCTCCTGCGAGCGGCCCGTGGCGCGGAAGTACGGAATCAGTTCCTCCAGCGCCACCGCGTCGCGCGGGTCCAACGCCAGCGCGGACTCCAGGTGCTCGCGCGCCCGCGCCGGGTCACCCAGCCGCGTGCGGTACAGCCGCGCCAGGGCGTGGTGGCTGGCGTGCGCGGCGTGGCGCACCCCTTCCGAGCGCGGCGCCGGCCCCGCCAGCTCCAGCGCCTGCTGGTAGCCCGCGAGCGCCTCCTGCAACCGGCCCAGTCCCTCCGCCACGCGCGCGGCGGCGAACAGCGGCTCCGGCTCACCGGGCAGCAGCGACACCGCCTCACGGAAGCGCAGCAGCGCGTTCTCCGGCTGCTTCAGTCCTTCGTCCCACACGCGGCCGGCCATCAGGTCGGCATGGCCCACCCGGTCCAGCTCGTGGCGGCCCATGGCCACCTCGCGCAGACGGTCCAGGGCCTTCAGCGCGCGCAGGTGCTCGCCACCGCGATGGCACAGCTCGCCCAACAGCAGCAGCGCGTCCGGGTGGTCCGGCGCCAGCCGCAGCGCGGCCTCGCAGTGCAGGCGCGCGCCGGCGATGTCGTCTTCCGTCTGCGCGCACAGCCGGGCCAGATGCACGTGCGCATCGGCGGCCTCGGCCGGGTCGCGAGCGAGCGCCGCCAACCGGCGATAGGCCCGCACCGCGCCGGCCCTGTCACGGGCCTGGTCCGACGCACGCGCCAGCGCCTTGAGGGAAGGCAGGTGGTCGGGCTTGAGCCCCAGCAGTTCGTGCAGCGCCTTCACCGCCACCTGCGGCGCGGTGTCTCGCGAGCAGCGGGCGGCGGCCTCGGCGGCGAAGAAGGCCGCGGCCTCCTCCGAGGTCCGGCGCGCGAGCGCGCACAGCGCCAGGTAGCGCTCGGCGGCGCGGGCACCTTCGCCCCGGCGCTCGCGCACCACGGCCTCGCCCCAGAGCGAAGCAGGGCTGCGGTCCCTGCGGCGTTGCAGCGTCGCCGCCACGTCCAGCGCCAGGTCATGCGCTTGCGGGTCCGCCACCATCAGCGACAGCAGCCGCTCGGCGGCGAAGGGGTGCGCGTCCTGCGCATCACCGGCTTGGAGGTACGCCTGACGCGCGTCAGCCAGCCGGCCCTGCGCGATGAGCCCTTCGGCATCCGCGAAGGCCCGAGCGCCCTCGAGCGCGAGCAGCAGCTCCTCGTCCGGAGGCGACGGCGGCGGCAGGCCCCCCGCGGAGAAGCGCAGGCGCAGGCCCGTGCTGGAGACCTCCGCGGCCGACAGGCGCGCGGTGTCCAGCGTCGGCATCTTGTAGCCGCGACTCACCGCCGCCAGCTGGCACAGCACGGGCAAGACGCGCGTGGAGAACCCCGTGGCCCCGCGGACCTCGACATCCGGCACCAGCGCCAGCGCGCCCACTGCCGCGGACAAGAGCCCCGGCACCTGCACGGACGGCGTGGAGGAGAAGCCGTAGAGGCGAACATCGTAGAGGTAGACGGCGAGCCGCTCCCCATCCGCGTCGAACGCCACCTTGAAGGTGAAGGGCGTGTGCTCCGGCGCGGGCAGCCGGCCCTGGCCTTCAAGGTAGCCGGGCCGGAAGTGCAGGCGCAGGTCCTCGATGCCGGCCAGACGCCCGGCCAGCTCCGCCACCCGGCGCGTCACCAGGTCCGCGTCGACGGACAGCTCGAGGAAGCCGAAGTGCAGCTTCTTGCGCTGATAGCGCGTGGCGCCGGCGCTGACGTTGAAGGGGAAGCTGACGTCCGGAATCTGGAGCGCGAAGTCGGAGATGCGCAGTCCCGGCAGGACCTCCAGCGCCGGGAAGCCCACGAACGCCCTGCGGTCCAGCAGGCGCAATTCGGGGGCGGCGGCGCGCGCATCCAGCGCCGTGGCGGGCTTGGGAGAATCGCTTTCGGTAGCCATCGCGGGAGCAGGGACGTTAGCACGGGCTCCAAGCCCTCGAAATTTCTGGCAAACCCCCGCTTGTGGGGCAAGCAACGAAGCGTGATGGCTCCCTGAATCCAGGGTGAAGGAACGGGCTGCGCCCTGGGCCGAAGTCGGACAAGATGCGCCCCGCGTGTTGGCCCCTGACTCCCTTGTCCTCGACGGTCGCTTCCGGGTTCTCCGTCCGCTGGGTTCAGGCGGAATGGGTGAGGTCTACCTTGGCGAACAGGTCTCCCTTGGCCGCAAGGTGGCCATCAAGGTCCTGCACCATGACCTCCACGCCCAGGCAGGCATGGCGGAGCGCTTCAAGCGCGAGGCACGCCTCCTCTCCGCCGTGGAGCACCCCGCCGTGGTGCGCATCGTCGACTTCGGCGAGTCCGGCGACCACGCGTGCCTCGTCATGGAGTTCGTCGAAGGTGAGAGCCTGTATGACGTGCTCACGCCGGGCCCCATGCCCCCGGGCCGCGGGCTGCCGCTGCTCCAGCAGCTGGCGGAGGGCCTGGCCGCCATCCACGACAAGGGCATCATCCACCGCGACCTGAAGCCGGAGAACGTCTTCATCGCCAAGAGCGCCCGGGGCGAGCAGGCCCGGCTGCTGGACTTCGGCATCGCGCGGCTCGTGGAACCGGACGCCTCCAGCAGCGTCAGCCAGGTGGGTGTGGTGCTGGGCACGCCGGAGTACCTGTCGCCGGAGCAGGCCGTGGGCGCGAAGGTGGACACGCGCAGCGACCTGTACTCGTTCGGCGTGCTGACCTACCGCGTGCTGTCCGGGCGGCTCCCCTTCGACGGGCCCCTGCCGCGAAACTTCCTGTCGCAGCACGCCTCCGCCGCGCCGCTGCCGCTGGACCGCGCGGCTCCCACCCTGTCGCGCTATGTGGGCCTGCTGTCGCTGGTGATGCGCCTGCTGGAGAAGGACGCGAGCAAGCGTCCCCAGAGCGCGCACGAACTGGCCGACGCGTTGGCCGCGGCGCACTCCGCCCTCTCCGCCTTCACGCCCGGCCTGGGCACCCCCGCCTACGTCCCGCAGCCGGGAAGTGGCGCCGCGCCCTCCTCGGGCACGTCGGTGTTCGGCACCGGGAGTGCCACGGGGAGCAGCTCGGGTCCCACGGGCACGGCGGCCTTCGCGGGAGTCGCTCCAGCGCCGCAGGCGAGCAGTGGTACCGCCGCGTTCGGCGTGGCCTCCAGCGGCGGCTCGGCCTCGGGCGCCCTGCCGGTGGCCTCCCCGCGCACGGGGACGTCGTCCTTCGGACTGAAGTCCTCCGGCGGCGTGGCCGCGGTGACGGGCGGCAACGCGTCGGTGGTGAAGCCACAGAACCTCACGGTGATGCTCACCGACATCCAGGGCTTCACCGAGCGCACCAGCCGGCAGACGCACGAAGAGAACGCGCGGATGCTGGAGACGCACGACAAGCTGCTGATGCCCCTGGTGAAGGAGCACGACGGGCGGCTGGTCCAGAAGCGCGGGGACGCGTTGCTGGTGGTGTTCCGCTCCCCCACCGCGGGCGTGCTGTGCGGCATGGCCATGCAGGACCGGCTGTGGCGCCACAACCAGACGGTGCCGGAAGTGGACCGCCTCAACGTGCGCGTCTGCCTGCACGCGGGCGAGGTGCTCGCCACGCCGGACTCCGTGCTGGGCGAGCCCATGGAGGTCATCGAAGCCGTGGAGCATGTCGCCAGCGCGGGTGAGGTCACCTTCACCGAAGCGGTGAACCTGGCGCGCAACCGCGCGGAGGTCACCGCCGAGCCCTGCGGCGCCATCACCCTCCCCGGCCGCGACGAGCAACTCCAGCTCTACCGCTGCCAGCGCGCCGCGGAGGGCCCGCCCTTTGGAGACCGCTTCGCCTCGCAAGGCAGCCGGGGCAACGCGCTCGCGCCCCTGCTGGCGAAACTCCAGGCCGTGAAGCTGCCTACCGGCATGGGGGAGATGCTGCGTCAGCGGCCGCGCGAGGCGGCGCTGGTCGCCGGCGCGGTGGTGCTCCTGGGCGCTGGCGCCGCGTGGCTGGGCCAGCGCAACGACGCCGGCACCCGGGCCTTCGCGCTGCTGGAGGATGGGAAGCTGGACGAAGCCCTGGCGCTGATGGACAGCGCCACCGACGAGGAGAAGGAACTGCCCTCGCTGAGGCGCGCACGCGCGGCGGCGCACCATGCCAAGGGGCACCACATCAGCGAACGGACCGCGCTCAGCCACCTGAAGGAGGAGGAGCTCGAGGACGTGGAGCCGCTCATCCTCGACGGCCTCGCGGAGGACTACGGCAAGGAGCCGCTCACTGTCGTGGGGAATGCCCTGACCCGGCTTCCGAAGGACCGCTTGCGCGCCCACTACGAGGACCTGGCCGCGGAGGCGTACTCCCTGCGCCAGTGGGGCGCGCTGCGCTACCTGGAGTTCGCGAAGGCCGCGGACGGGGTGAACCTGGTTCGCGCCTATAGCGAGGCGCTGAACTCCCCGGACTGCGGCATCCGCACCCAGGCCGCCAACCGTCTCGCGGGCCTGGGTGACGCGGATGCCATCCCCGCGCTGGAGCGCGTCACCTCGCTCCCCAAGGCGAAGGGCCTCCTGGGCAGCAAGGACTGCGGCCACGAAGCAGCGGCGACCGCCATCAAGTCACTCAAGCAGAAGAGCGACTGACTCAGTCATCCCGCCGTGCGTGCCCCTTCTTCTTGCCGCGCCCGCGCCCGCGCCGGTCATCGTCGTCGTCATCGTCATCGTCGTCGTCCCAGTCATGTCGGCGGGCCTTCACCTTGTCATCCACCCGCAGGAGGCTGCGTGAGTACGCATCGAAGTCCAGGTGCAGGTGGCCCCTCGCCCTCCGCGTGGAGGCATGGAACTTCACCCGCCACACGTCCCGCCCCTTGCGGTCCGCGTCCTTCAGACGGCACTCATAGCCACGCGAGCGGCATTGGTTGAAGCCCAGGTTCACCGCCTCCCTGTACGTCATCGCCACCGGACGCTGCGGAGGAGGCGGTGGAGGCGGAGGAGGTGAGCGGGTGTGCAGGACACAACCCGAAGCGAGCATCAGACAGCCAATGACAAGGGCGAGTCGCATGCCACCCATGACGCATCAGCGCGGCACATCTTCAAAGCCACGCAGGGTATGAGCCAGGCACTGGAAAGTTACAGCCCTTCAGGCGACGCGAAGGCCGCGAACAGCTCACCGGCGAGATAGGCCCGCGAGCCCTTCGCGGCGGGACGGATGTAGTCGTTGACCACGGGCCCGCCCTGCTCCAGCTGGTGCCTCGAGGGGAATGACAGGTTCAGCCGGCCTCGCGCGACGCCCTTGCCGCCCCGGTGGATGAAGGTGACGGTGCCATGGGCATCCACGGCCTCCACCACACCAATGTGTGTCATGCCGTCGTTGCGGCGGCCATCGCGGTTGCGGTCATACGTCTCACGGAAGAAGACGAGGTCTCCGGGACGCGGCGGCTGGTGGTGGACAGAGCCGACATCCACCGCGCGGCGGAAGATGGCGGAGACGGCGTTCTCTCCCGCGCGGAAGCCGTGCGCCACCAGGTCGATGCCGGCGGAGCGGTACGCCAGGCGCACGAAGCCGGAGCAGTCATCCGGAACGCCGCGGCTGACTCGGCGCAGGCTGCGCATGCCCACGAGTT
This sequence comes from Myxococcus sp. NMCA1, assembly GCF_026810205.1. Classification (NCBI taxonomy): domain Bacteria; kingdom Pseudomonadati; phylum Myxococcota; class Myxococcia; order Myxococcales; family Myxococcaceae; genus Myxococcus; species Myxococcus sp. NMCA1. The sequence continues at coordinate 8,228,833 of NZ_CP113950.1, forward strand.
GGAGGGAGCGCTGGACGATGGAGCGCGACATCTGCGTGGGCGCGAGCACCACGTCCCAGAACCGGCCGGTGGTGCTGGCGGGCCCCGTCACCTGCTCGGCCGCCCGCAGCGTGGCCTCCAGCACGCCCGCGCTCACCCACTGCGTCGCCACCACGGTGGGCGCCACTTCGGCGGTCCCCAGCTCCACCGCCGTGACTGGCACCGGCACCAGCTTCGCGAGGCCTCCTGGCGCGGCCACCGTCACCGCCTCCGTCGTGGCGACAGGCTCCGTGGGGCGCGGCTTCACGGTGGCACACCCCACGAGCATGCTGAGGGGGAAGACGGCAAGGAGTGAAAGGCGGAGCGACATGAGGGGCCGCATTCAAGACCACCTCCCAGGCCGTCCGCCAAGAACTCCCGGTGTCAGCCCTCCCAGGTCGCGAGCATGGCTCGCACCCGTGCATACCTCTGGAGCAGCGCCGCGCGGTGCGCACTGAGCATCACCATGGAACCAATGACCATCAGTCCCAGAACGAACAGTGAGGCCGCGGCAATCCGGTGGTCCCGCATGCCGAAGCGCACCAGGTTGGCGGCGATGCACGTCACCAGGAACGCCGTGCCCAGATACATGTAGGAGCGGATGCGCAGCGCGATGCCACACGCCACGCCCACCACACAGAGCGTGACGCACAGGAGCATCGAAGCGCCATCATTGAACATGAGCGGCTTCCAGGCACCCGCCACGTAGATGGCGGTGACGGCCAGCGCACGCAACCGGGCATAGGTCTCCACCTCGATGGCCTCGCGGAACACGCGCAGCAACGCGAGCAGGGAGAGCCCCGCGGGGATGACATAGAACTGCGCCTCTCCCGCGCCCGTCCCCTGCCACACCAGCAGCAGCGCCGCGTTGAACGCCACCACCGACGTCAGCGACGCCAGGCCCCGGTGCCGCGGGTGCGTGGCCAGCGCGGCGAAGTGAGCGGCATACCCCACCATCAACGCCGCCACGTGAAGGGGCTCGCTCCATGGAGCGGAGAGCAACCCCGCCAGCGGGAAGAGGTATGCGCCCAACAAGGCGGGGCGTCGGAAACACGCCAGGGAGGAGCCCTCGCGCTGCACGAAGAAGTAGAGGCCGGTGAACAGCGCACCGCCCACCAGGGCCGCCAGGCTGTCGCCGGGGCCCGGGTGCGCCCCCATTCCCAGCATGCGGACGGAGAGATAGCCCAGCGCGAGCACCACCTGCGCCATGTAGGCGGACGCCTCTTCCTTCTCCGTGACCGCGCGGCGGACCAGGGCGAAGAGCAGCACGCCCAGCGCCACGCTCGCCACCAGGCCCTCGCGGAGCGCGCCCAGCGACGTGTCCACGAGCGCCAGCCCCGCCATCACCTCGAAGAGCGCCACCCCGGCGAAGCCGTGCCCCACGCTCAGGCGCCGCGACTTGCTGGCCACGAAGAGCGAGAGGGCCGCCAACAGCGCGCTGGCCGCTCCGAGGTACGGCAGGATGAACGCCGCGCCTCGGCCGCTGGAGTACACCGCGCCCAGGTACAGCAGCCATCCGTGCACGGCGGCGAGCGAGGCCAGCCACCCCACCACCTCGCGCTCGCGACGCCGCCACACCACGGCCCACGCCGCGCCCACGCCGAAGAGGAACGTCAGCGGGGTGCCCACGTGCTCCAGTTCGCGCAAGCCCGCGAGCGACAGCAGCGCCAGCACCCAGCCGCCATGGTGCAACGAGGCGCCCACGCGCACACCGCGAGCGTCCACGAGCGTCCCGATGAGGCACAGCGCCAGCCCTGTTCCACTGACGACCGCGGGCACCCACAGCGGGTCCACGGCGGCGACGAGCGAGGCCCCCAGCAACGCGGTGGCCACGTTGGCCATCCACCGCGCCCTCGCCACCATCAACACACACGCCGTCACCGCGGCGCCCACCGCCACCGGCAGGGGCAACGAGCCAGGACCTGACAGGAGCAGGCGCTCCAGCAGCAGCGCGCCCAACGCACCGGCGCTGCCCACCCACAGCGGCTCGCTCCAGGTCGCCTCCAGCGGCGGCAACACCTTCGCGAAGGCCTGGGTGAGCGCGCGCTGGATGCCTCCGGACTGGCACACGGCGGACGCCACGGCCGCGCCCAGCACCACGGCGATGACGGACAGGCCCGCGTCGAGCCCTCGCTCGAGCAACGCGTTCACACTGACCGCGCCCATGGGCGCCAACGTCAACGCCCAGATGGCGGGAGCCAGCAACCAGCGCTGAGACAGCAGGAACGCAGCCAGCGCCAGCACACCCGCCAACGTGGCCAGATGAGACGGCGTGGGCGAATCAAGGGCGGGCAGCGCCGCGAGGATGAGCGCCGTGACGACGGCGCCGGGCCGCAGTGCCGTGTCCGGCGCGCTCCGGAAGAACGCCCACACGCGAGCGGGCCCATGACTCTCCGCGATGGCCAGCGCGAGCAACAGGCCGATGACGATGGGACGGGCCGCCGGGAAGAAGAGGAGGACCAGCGCGGAGCCGCACACGCGCAAGAAGGGACGCGGCCCAGGCATCAGCGCCAGGGACGCCGACAGCACATAGAGCGCCGTGGGGACATGGTACGGCCTGAGCGCGACGAGGAGCACGGGCAAGGCCACCACGGCGAGCCATCCCTGCATCCACGATGACAGGGCCTGGCGAGGGGCCTCCTCACGCGAGCGCAGCAGCAGCGATGCCGCGGCGGGGACGTGTGCCACGACACGCACCAGCGCCAGGCTCAGCAGCGGAAGCGTCTGAACCCACCAGGGCAGCTCGCCCCCCACCACCACGATGCCCACGAAGGCATACGGGACGGAGAGCGACGCGAAGAACGGCTGACGATTGGCTCGCGTCCAGAGCAAGGGCAGCACGCAGGTGCCCACGAGCAGCAACGGCAGCCCCGCGTCGTCCCACTTCACCACCGCGACACCCAGCACCACGGCGGCGGACAACGTCGCCGCCAGGGCGAAGCGGTGACCACCCGTCCCCACCCGCAAGACCGCGGGGACCTCCTCCAGCACGGCCAGGAGACTCAACACCCCGGCGAGGCACAACAACGGCACGGCGCCGAAACTGAACGTCGCGGTGAGCGCATAGAGCGAGGCCACGGCGACACTCAGCCCCGCGGGCAATACGCGCGCGGTGAGCAACGCCGCCAGCGCCGCCCCCAGCAGCAGGGGCGCATGCTCCGACGAACGCGCGCTCAGCAAGGCCGTCAGCGGGAAGACGAGCGCGATGAGCCCGGCGACCGTCGCGCTGATGCTTCGGCCCCACCGCGCCGCGGCAACGGAAGCCCCCAAAGCCCAGCAGCAGAACAGCGCCACGGATAGGCCCGGCGACATCCATCCACCCCATGGCGAATAGATGCGCGGGATGTCGTGCACCAGCGCCAGGGCAGACATGAGCACGGCGAGGGGACGCACCACCGGGAAGGTCCTCGACGCCACGGCCACCGCGCCCGCGGACACCAGGATGACGCCGGCCAGCCCTGGCGCCCGGGCCAGCACGCCCCAGGGAATCGCGAGCACCGCGTAGAAGACGCCTGGCAGGCCCAGCCACCGCGTCAGCCCACCCCGCATCCCCAGCAACGAGAGTCCGAGCGCCACCGCCGCGAGCGTGGGCGCCACCGCCGTGGACGAAAGCTCTCCCGCCCATCGTGGAAGCGCGGCCGCCGCCAGCACGGACGCCAGCGCCATGAAGGAGGCGCGCTGGAGCCCCCAGGCAGCGAGCACCGCGGCGGCGCCACACAGGGCCATGCCCGTCACGGCCGTGAAGCCGTCGCCGGCAATCAGGCCCATGAGGAACCCCGCCGTGGCCACCACACCCACGACAGCGCCCAGCAACCCGCGCGTGCGCGCGGTGCACAGCATGCTCACCGCGGCGAGCACGAGGGCCAGCGCCCCCGACGCGACCGCTCCGCCGGACGCCCCCAGGACGGCGTAGGCCTGGAAGGGAAGGAACAGCGACAGCCCCGCCCCCACCACCGTCAGGAAGAAGCGCTCCACCAGCAGGCCCAGGACGAGACACAGCACCGCCAGCGCCAGCGCGCTCCAGAAGGAGGGCCGGGCGTCCGGTCCCGACAGGCCAAAGAAGACGAAGAGGGGACTCGCCACCGCGGTGGCGCGCAGCAGCACCTCCGCCAGCGCGAGGTCCCGCGCATTGCCCGTACGCTGGCCTCGCCACAGCCGCGAAACGGCGAACAGCGCGCCCGCGAGGATGAAGGGCAGCGCGGACAGCGCTCCGAATTGCAGGGGCAGCGGCTCGGTGACGTAACCGAACTGAGCCTTCACCGCATTGATGATGCGACGCACCGGCCCGGGAACGAGCTGGGAGAAGGAGGCATAGGCGAAGTACGTGCTCGCGTAAGCCGCGTAGCCCCACCGGATGCGGGCGACGCCGCCGCGAGCCAGCGACAGCAACGTCCACGAGATGACCGCCGACGTGACGAAGAACGCCGGCGCCGGAGCCAGTGCCGCGGCGATGAGGCAGGTGGCCTGGAGTGACACCGCGCCCATGGACAGCGAATCCGCGCCCCGCTCGGCATCCAGGGTGCGGAAGCGCAACGCGGTGGCCAGGAGAAAGGCGCCGAACGGGGCATAGGTGCCAACGGAGACCGCCACGTCCGCGCCCGCCAGCGCGACGTGCAGGCGCACGAAATAGAGGAGCAGCAAGTACAACGGCGCGGCGAGGACGAAAACGAGCGCGGTGCCCTCACGCGGCGCTGGTGGCGGACGCGAGGACAGGAGGAAGAAGAGCGCGCACGGCAGGACGTTGAGCCACAGCGCCAGGCTGCCCAGCCCCGTGGCAAGCGGCGCCAACCCCATCATCAAGGTACTGACCACGAGCGCCAGTTGGATAAGGGGACGGGACGTGGAATCGAAGGCCTCCAGCGGCTTGCGCGCCAGGAAGGCCGCCACTCCCGCCCATGCCAGCAACGCGGGGATGAGCCACACCGTGCCGACGCCTCCCAGTTGGAAGACGTCCCCCAAGCCCATGGGCCCCAGTGCGATACCAGCGAGCGGAGCCACGGCCGTACCGATGAGCCCCAGGATGTACCCAGGATTGCGTAACGCCTCGCGCCTGGCGAGGTACGCGCCCCAAACGGTGAAGCCCGCGGAGCAACTCGCCGTCAGCCCGAACACCGTGAGCGAGCGGAGGCCGGACGACATCCCCACCCAACTCTCGAACACGAGGTAGAGGGCACTGGAGAGGATGAGGAAGGCCCCGATGAACCACATGAGGCTTTGGTAGAGGAACGGCCTCCACACGCGATTCCAGGTGGAGGTCTCCTCGACGAGGCGCGCGGTGAGGCTTCGCGTCGGCGGCGGCTCCGCGTAGAGCTCCGCCGGATTCGCGGGTAGCGGCATCCAGGCAGGCGGGGCCTCGGGAAGCGGGTCATCCGACTGCACAGCCTCGGGCGCCGCGTCCACCCCGGTATCGGTCTCCGGTTCGGACGGGTACGACGGCGCCGCGACGTCCTCCTGCTCCGACGAAGCAGCCGCCTCTGCCTGGTGCATCTCCTCGGTGAGCCCCGGCGCCTCCACGGCAGGAGGAACCTCGACCACCGGTTGTACGGACGCCGCCTCCTGCGGCGCGGCAGGCTCCTGCATCAACGCCGCGGGAATGGACGCCGCGACGTCCACATGCACCGAAGCCACAACGGTGGCCACCTCCGCTGAGCCCGCTGGGGGCAACTCCGTCAGGACCGCGAGGAGGATGCGTGCCTGCCGCTCATACCGCTCCGAGATGAAGCGCCGGACATTGGGAGGAACCTCGGAGGGCGCCCACCGCGTCAGCTCATCCAGCAGGAATTGAACGTGCGTGAGCTCTGCTTCGATGACCTCACGCGAGCGCCCCGTCATCCGAGCGCCACACAGCGCACACCACAAGTCCTTGCCACGCCGCTCTTCGCGGCAGTCAGCGCAGTACATGCATCCCCCTCGATACAACGAACATGCCATTCAAGAGGCCGTCGCGTACAGGCACAGCCCGAGGAAGGGGCGCGCGTACACGCTGCATCACACCCGTGACACCTGTGCATCCGGCTGCACAACCCGTGCGTGAGTATAAACGCAGCCGGCGGCCCCCTCCCCGCCGCTGGCCCCTCGGCCCCGGCTGTGAAACGTTGCGCGCATGAGCACGGAAGAGCTGACGCTGCGACGCATTGAATCGAGGGATGACGCGGCGGTGGCCGGCATCATCCGGACGGTGATGCCGGAGTTCGGCGCGGACGGCCCTGGCTTCGCCATCCACGACCCCGAGGTGTCAGCGATGAGCGCCGCCTACGCCCGGCCCCGGCACGCCTACTTCGTCGTGGAGCGGGCGGGGCGTGTCATCGGCGGCGGTGGAATCGCCCCACTGGAAGGCGGAGACGAGGGCGTCTGCGAGCTGCGGAAGATGTACTTCCTCCCCGAAGCCCGAGGCCTCCGCCAGGGCGAGCGCATGCTTCGACGCTGCCTGGAGTTCGCACGTGAAGCAGGCTTCGAGCGCTGCTACCTGGAGACGCTGGCGGGAATGCAGCAGGCCCAGAAGCTCTACCGCCGCATGGGCTTCGAGCCGCTGTGCGCGCCCATGGGCAGCACGGGCCACTTCGGCTGCGATCACTGGTACGCCCGGGATTTGTCAAAGCCGCTCGACTGACGAAGACGGACGGCCCCCTGCCCTGTCAGCGGCCCTTCGTGCGGCCCAGGGCCTCGTCGCGCCCGCGTCCCCAGGTTTGGGGACGGGAGGCACCACATGACGAGCATCCATCCCGCGGAGGGAACGCGCCATGCCTGACCGGCGGGCGCCCACGAAGCCCGGCCGCGTCGTGGAACCACCACCCCGGCCGGACAAGAAGCCCTTCGACATCGACGAAGTGCTCGGCCGCATCCGAGAGGCGGTGCGCCACTTCGCGGACGCGGCGATGTTCGCGCTCGCGGCCCGAGGACATGACACGCTCTTCGAACAGCTCGTCGCCTGCATCCTCTCCATCCGCACCCGCGACGAGGTGAGCCTGCCCGTCTCACTCACGCTCCTCCAGCGGGCCTCCACGCCGGAGGCCCTGGCGCGCATGTCTCCGGAAGACATCGACGCCCTCATCCAGCCCGTCACCTTCCACGAAGCGAAGGCTTGGCAGCTTCACGCCATCGCCACGCGGACGCGGGATGAATTCGGAGGCGCGCTGCCGTGTGATGCCCGGGTGCTCCAGTCCTTCAAGGGCGTGGGCCCCAAGTGCGCGCACCTGGCGCTGGGCATCGCCTGCGGGCACGAGGCCATCAGCGTGGACATCCACGTCCATCGGGTGACGAACCGCTGGGGCTATGTGCAGGCGCGCACGCCAGAGGCCACCATGGAGGCGCTGGAGGCCGTGCTCCCGCGCGCCTGGTGGGTGGACCTCAACCGGCTGCTGGTGCCCTTCGGCAAGCACGTCTGCACGGGCACTCGGCCGAAGTGCTCCTCGTGCCCGGTGCTGAGCTTCTGCCGTCAGGTCGGCGTGACGGACGCGCGCTGACGCTACCGGTCCTGCCCCACGAGCTGCGTCGCCCGGCGGGCCAGCCGCCGCCAGGGGTTGGTGCGGCCCCCATTCTCCAGCGTGATTTCCTTCGAGTGCCGCAGGTCCTTGGCCCAGCACCGCGCCAGCTTGCGGACGAAGGACGCGTCGTGGATGACGAGCGAGCCCTCCTTCAGCTTGTTGAGCGACAGCGAGTCCATGTTGGTGGAGCCCACCACGGCGAGCCAGTCGTCCACGAGCAGCGTCTTCGAGTGCAGCATCGACGGCTGGTACTCCCAGATGCGCACGCCCGCGGCCAGCAGCCGCTCGTACGTCGAGCGCTGGGACGCCCTCATGATGGGCACGTCATGGTTGGGCCCCGGCCCCAGGACGCGAATCTCCACGCCCTGACGGCACTTCTCCTCCAGCTGCTCCAGAATCGCGTTGGGCGGTGAGAAGTACGCGTTGGCAATCCAGATGCGCTCACGCGCGGCGCCAATCACGATGCGAAGCATGCGCTCCGCGTCGGTGAGGCCCAGCTTGCCCGCGCTGTCGATGAAGCCTGCGGCGCAGGGGCCCGCGGGTTCCGCTTCCGGAAAGGCGCTCGGTGGAATCAACCCGCCACCCGACTCCTGCCAGTGCCGGGAGAACGACAACTGCATGCGGCGCACCTCGGGGCCCTCCACGCGGATGTGCGTGTCGCGCCACTCGTCCGGCTTCAGGCCGTCGCCTTCCCACACCTTCCAGATGCCGAAGCCACCCGTGTAGCCAATGCGCCCGTCGACGATGACGAGCTTCTGGTGGCTGCGCCCCAGCAGACGGCCCAGCACCTTGCCCGCCAGGAGCCGGTAGTAGTGGACCTCCACCCCGGCGCCCGTGAGCACCTTCTCCACCTTCTGGTCGAAGTCGCGGTCGCCGCGAATCTCCTCGCTGCCCACCGGGTCCACCACCACGCGGCACGCCACGCCCGCCCGGGCGCGCTCCACCAGCGCCTCCACGACACGGTCCGACAGCTCACAGGGCCGCCAGATGTACACCAGGACATGGACGCTGCTCTGGGCGGCGCGGATGTCCGCCAGCATGCGCTCGAAGACAGCGCTGTTCTCCAGCAACTCCAGCGCGTGTCCGGGAGTCAGCCCCACGCCCGTGGACTGGTACAGCGCGAAGGAGAAGGCCTCCGGCCCCGGCGGCAGCGTGAAGGGCCCGTGCATCTCATGTCGCGCACGCTCCACGCCGCCCGAGAAGCCCAGCGCCCCAGGCTTGGGAATCAGCGCCTCCAGCTCCTGCATTTCATCCATACGGGCAAGCTAGGGATGCCTCCCTCCGCTTGGAATGCCGCGCCTGCTCGCCTGCCTCGGGCCCGACGCACGCTTCCCGTTGCCGCCCGGCGGCATGCTGGCCACACTGCGCCCGTCCTCAAGCCCCCAGGAGCGCCAACCATGGTGGATGACACCCGACCGACAGCCCACGAGCTGCTGTCCCTTCCTCGACTCGCTCCGCTCGTGCCCATGCTGTACGTGGCCTGGACGGACGGGGAGCTCACGCCGGAGGAGATTCGCGCCATGGGCTCCGCCGCCCGCGCGCAGCCCTGGCTGGACCTGCGCGCCAACACCGTGCTGGCGCGCTGGCTGGACCCGCTGGTGCCGCCCAGCCCCGGTGAGCTGGCCCAGGTGCGCGAACACATCCGCCGCACCGCGGAGCGCCTGTCCCATAGCGAACACAACAACCTCGCCGAGCTGGGCGCGCGGCTCGCCCAGGTGGGCAACGGCGACGAGGGCCTCCCCGCGCCCATGCCGGAGCTGACGCGCGCGCTGGCGCAACTGGAAGCGTCCCTGGGCGTCTCCGGCAGCGAGGCCGTCCGCTCGCTCGTCCCCGCCGCATCGCCCAGCCGCGCCCATGAGGGCACGCCCACCTCCTTCGACCCGGAGGCGCTGCGCGCCGTGCTGGACCGGACGTACCCGGAGACGCGCGCCCAGGTGCGGCAGTGGCTGGCGGACCCGGCCTTCCGCTACACGGACACCGGCGACACCGCGAAGTACCGCGACAAGGTGCTCGCCTGGCTCAAGGCCATGGCCGACCAGGGCCTGGGGCGCATCGCCTTCCCCGCGGACAATGAGACGAGCGCGGACCTGGGCGCCTTCGTCACCGCCTTCGAGACGCTGGCCTATTTCGACCTGAGCCTCGTCATCAAGGCCGGCGTCCACTTCGGCCTCTTCGGCGCCAGCATCCTCTTCCTCGGCACCGAGAAGCACCACCGGAAGTACCTGCCCCAGGTGGCCTCGCTGGAGCTGCCCGGCTGCTTCGCCATGAGCGAGCTGGGTCATGGCTCCAACGTCCGGGACGTGGAGACGGTGGCCCGCTACGACGCGGAGGCCGGCGAGTTCGTGATTCACACGCCCACGGAGACGGCGCGCAAGGAGTGGATTGGCAACGCCGCGCGGCACGGGCGCATCGCCACCGTGTTCGCGCAGCTCGAGGTCGGTGGCCGGGCGCTGGGCGTCCACGCGCTGCTGGTGCCACTGCGCGACCCGGCCGGGAAGGTGCTGCCCGGGGTTCGCATCGAGGACTGCGGCGAGAAGATGGGCCTCAACGGCGTGGACAACGGCCGCATCTGGTTCGAGCACGTCCGCGTCCCGCGCGAGAACCTGCTGGACCGCTTCGGACAGGTGAACGCGCAGGGCGAATACACCAGCGCCATCACCGGCGACTCCAAGCGCTTCTTCACCATGCTGGGCACGTTGGTGGCGGGCCGGGTGAGCGTGGCCGCCGCGGCGCTGAGCGCGGCCAAGAGCGGGCTCACCATCGCCGTGCGCTACGGCGACCTGCGGCGCCAGTTCGGCCCCGCGGGCGACCAGGAGTTCCGCCTGCTGGACCACCAGGCCCACCAGCGGCGCCTGCTCAAGCCCCTGGCCAAGACGTACGCCATGGACTTCGCGCTCGAATACCTGGTGGAGCGCTACGTGAAGCGCACCGAGGAGGACGCGCGCGAAGTGGAGTCGCTGGCGGCCGGCCTCAAGGCCTACAGCACCTGGCACACCACCGCCGTCCTCCAGGAGGCGCGCGAGGCGTGCGGCGGCCAGGGCTACCTCGAAGCCAACCGGCTGGCGGCGCTGAAGGCGGACACGGACGTGTTCACCACCTTCGAGGGCGACAACACGGTGCTGATGCAGCTGGTCGCCAAGGGCCTGCTCACCGGCTACAAGCAGCGCTTCGAGGACGACCGCGTCTTCGCCGTGCTGAAGCTGCTGGCGGACCGGGCCACCCGCGTGGTGGACCGCAACCCCTTCGCCGCGCGGCGCACCGACAGCGACCACCTGCGCGACAACGACTACCACCTGCGCGCGCTGCGCTTCCGTGAAGAGGAGCTGCTGGAAACCGTGTCGCGGCGCCTGCGCAAGCGGCTGAGCGCGGGCGTGGAGGCCTTCGAGGCCTTCAACCAGGTCCAGGTCCACCTGCTGGAGCTGGCACACGCCCACGTGGAGCGGCTGGTGCTGGAGCAGTTCCTCAAGGGCGTGGCCGACGTGAAGGACCCCGGCCTGAAGACGGTGCTGGGACGCCTGTGCGACCTCTACGGCCTGTCCTGCCTGGAGTCCGCCAGCGGCTGGTTCCAGGAGCACGGGTGGCTGGAGGGCACCAAGGCGAAGGCCATCCGCAAGGAGGTGACGCGGCTGTGCGCCGAGCTCCGCCCCGACGCGGTGGCGCTGGTGAACGCGTTTGGAGTACCCGACACCTGCCTCGCCGCGCCCATTGGCTTGGGCCACCTGTCGCCATGAGGTGAACGTTTGAGGCAGGCGGCACTGCCCGCCTGCCTGCCCCATGCACAGCATCGTGGGGCCATGACACGACACACGACGATTCTGCTGTGCGCCCTCGGGTGGCTGTCGGGCTGCGCCACGATGTCTCCCGTGGAGCGCGCGGCCGCCCTGGAGGCCCAGAACAAGCAGCGAGTGCAGCAGCTCACCGAGGAGCTCTACAACCTGCGCAAGCTGGACCGCATCCCGGAGTTCATCGCCGAGGACTTCGTGGACCGCTCCCAGGGCGCGCCCCTCAACGCGGTGGGGCCCGCCTTCATCCGCCAGCAGGCGGAGGCCAGCTTCCAAACGTTCCCGGAGCTGAAGTTCGACATCCTCCACCTGGTGGCGGACGGCGACCTGGTGCTCGTGCACTGGAAGGCCACCGCACCGGCCCCCCAGCCCCTCCTGCTGCGAGGGCACTCCCTGTACCGGCTGCGCGACGGCAAGGTGGTGGAGTCCTGGGACATCTCCGACCGCCTGTCGCCGCTGCTCCAGCGTGGCTACAAGGTGGTGCCGCCCACGCTGTAGCCCTCGGCTCAGCCGCCGGGCGCGCGGAACACCGCGCCGTCCTGGCCTTCCACCACCAGGCTGGCGCCATCCGACGGCGACACCCGGAGCGCCACGCGCGGCAGCCCCTTGCGGTCCCTCAGCACCAGACCGGGAGAGCCATGCTCGTCCGCACCCAGGATGGCCCGGGGCCGTCCGTCCGCGTCCGACAGCTCCAGCCGCGACGAGCCATCCACCTGGAGGCCCACCGCGAACAGCTCCCCTCCTCCGGGCTTGGACAGCGTCAGGCGCGGCGCCTCGTCGGAGTACACCATCAGCTCCGCCAGGGACTGGCCCTCGGCGGTGGAGAAGCGCAGCCGGGGCGAGCCGTCCTCGCCCACGCCCAGCAGCGCCCGGGGCCGGCCCTCGCCGTCGCGCAGCACCAGGCCCGCGTTGCCCTGCGCATCGGTATCCAGCGTGGCCCGCGTCTGCCCGCGCGCGTCCGTGAGCACCAGCCGGGAGGCCACCAGCGTTCCGGAGGACAGGTCCTCGCCCCGGAGCGCCGCCGCGCCCAGCCCCAGTCCCGCCAGCGCGAGCGCGGTGAACGTCAGCCCCTGCCACCGCCGGCAACTGCGCTCCAGCCGCGCCATCCGTGCTTCGAGCGAATCCGAATCCATTCGAACGCCTCCTCGCGAAGAGAAGCTAACGGAAGCGGGCCCGGTGCGCGCGCCCGACTGTCCAGCAGTGACGGCCCGTCCACCCCCGCCGTGGTCGCCGTGCCGCCGCTGACCTATTTGCGCATCCATCACTACCAGGAAGGCCCCATGACTTCACGACTCCGGCTGCTGCCGCTGCTGGCCCTGCTCTCGCTGACAACCTGCGTGCGCAACCCCGCCACCGGCAAGCGAATGCTGTCGCTCGTCTCCCAGGATGACGAGATTGCCCTGGGCAAGCAGAGCGCGGAGGAGGTGCGCGGGTCCATTGGCCTCATCCAGGAGCCCAAGGTTCAGGAATATGTCGCCCGGGTGGGCCTGCCCATGGCGAAGGCCTCCGAAAGGCCGGAGCTGCCCTGGACGGTCCAGGCCGTGGATGACCCGGTGGTGAACGCCTTCGCCCTCCCCGGAGGGCCCGTGTTCGTGACGCGGGGCCTGCTCACCGCGCTCAACTCCGAGGCGGAGCTGGCCTCCGTGCTGGGGCACGAAATCGCCCACATCACCGCACGGCACTCCGTGGAGCAGCTGTCCCAGGCGCAGCTGGCCCAGGCCGGCCTGCTGCTGGGCAGCGTGCTCAGCGAGGACGTGGCCCGCTTCGGGGGCCTGGCCGCCGCCGGTCTCCAGCTGCTGTTCCTCAAGTACGGCCGCGACGACGAGCGCCAGGCGGACGAACTGGGCTTCAAGTACATGCTGAACGGCGGCTACGACGTGCGCCAGGCGGCCAACGTCTTCGCCACCCTGGACCGCGTGGGCAAGGCCGCGGGCGGCCAGAGCCTCCCCGCGTGGCTGTCCACCCACCCCGACCCAGGCGACCGCGTGAAGACCGCCCAGGAGCGCGCCGCGAAGGCCAACGTGGACTTCAACCAGCTCAAGGATGGCCGGGAGGAATACCTCGCCATGCTCCAGGGCATGCCCTACGGCAACGACCCGCGGCAGGGCTTCTTCCGGGGCAACGTCTTCATGCACCCGGGCCTGCGCTTCCAGCTCACCTTCCCCCAGGGGTGGAAGACGGCGAACCAGCCGCAGCAGGTGGCGGGCATCAGCCCCCAGGAGGACGCCATCGTCGGGCTGGTGCCCACCGGCAAAATCGCCCCACAGGAGGCGATGCAGCGCTTCCTCGCGCAGGAGGGCATCCAGCCCGTGAGCGCCGCGCCCACCGGCTTCCCCCAGGGCGCCAGGTTCTTCCAGGCGCAGACGGAGCAGGGCGTCATCGCCGGCGTCACGGCCTTCGTGTCCCAGGGCGGCACCACGCTCCAGCTCCTGGGCTACACCGGCGCGCAGCAGCTCCCCGCCTACGAGGATGCCTTCCGCGCGACCTTCTCCAGCTTCGGCGCGCTGACGGATGCCTCGGCGCTGGCCGTCCAGCCCGCGAAAATCGAGCTGGCGAAGGTGACGTCGCCCATGACGCTGCAGCAGTTCAACGCGCAGCACCCGTCCACCATCTCCGTGGAGGAGTTGGCCATCATCAACGGCGTACAGCCCGGGGACACGCTGCCCGCGGGCCGTACGGTGAAACGCGTGACGGGCGGGGTGCAGACCACGCCCTGAGCCGTGCTCCGGCACGGTGCGCCGGAGCACGGTGCGTGCCTCAGTAGTCGACGTCGCCGTCGCCACGCTCCGGCGCGCGATAGCTGTCGTCGCTCCGGTCCTGGCGGCGGTCCGTCTCCTCCACGTAGTCGGTGGGGATGATGTCGGGACCGCGCCGGACCGGCCGGCCCGCGCCAAATAGGAAGCCCAGCTTGAACTGCGCGAAGCCGCCGCTGAAGCCCGCGATGGCCTCCGAGTCCGTGTTGGTGGTGTTCACCTCGCCCACGACGGGAAAGGAGATGCCCACTTCAGGCATCAGTCGGAAACCCTCGGTCACGCGAAGCGCGTAGCCCACCGAGGCGCCGACGCTGAGGAGGTTGACGGCGGCGCCGTCATTGCCCACGTCACCGGAGACCCGCGTCCAGATGGCGCGAGGCCCCAGCACCAGCTCCGAGCCCCCCGTCGTCTTGAAGCCCACCAGCAACGGGACGGCGACGTTCAGGTAGCTCGACGAAGCTTTCTCTCCGTCCACGGTCGTCCCCGAGCTGAAGGACGCGCCCGAGATGGACGGCGCCAGGGAGATGGCCAAGGCTGGGTCACCGGGCTGGGTCAGCAGGAACTTGGTCTGCAACTCCGCCAGGGAGGACCCCAGCCGGACGCCCAGGTCCACGCGCTCCGCTACACCATAGCGAAGCGCCACGTCGAAGTGGGGCACGTACCCCGCCGCCGATACGTCTTCTTTCGCGCTCAGGACGGCCGCACCGAGGACGCCCGGCTCAATGCCAACCTGGAAGCGCCCCGCCCCGAGTGTGTCCGCCGTCTGGACGTGGCTCACCGACGCGCAGCCCGTCCCCAGAACACCCATCAACGCAGACACGACAGCAACAGAACGACGAAACATGTTCCCCTCCGAAGCCTTTCATTCCGTTCCGGAACGAAGCGGGGGCATGGACGTCGAACGGAATCGAACATTCACATTGGATTATCCGAAACCCGATTTTCCCCGGAGGACACGCGGCGCATCATGCGCGGTATGAGCCTCCACGAACGCGAGCGGTTGGCGACGGCCTACGCGGCGACGCGCTACGTCATCCGGCCCCATCCCAGCACGGGTGGTGTCGAGCAAATCCTGCGGGCGGGCGCCTTGCACCCGGCGCTGGACGCAACGCTTGCGGCGCGCGGCCACCGCGAGTGGGCCTTCCTGACGGCGTGGAATCCCGGCTCGCAGCGGCGGAGCGACGAGGAGAACCGCCGCGCGCAGGCGCGGATGGTCGCGCAGCTCGTCGCCGGGGGTTGGGGGGCCGCCCCCGCGCTGGGGGAGGCGGATGACGGCAGTTGGTGCGAGCAGAGCCTCTTCGTCCCCGGGCTTCCCCGCGAGGAGGCCGGACGCTTCGGCCGCGCCTACGGGCAGGTCGCCGTGCTCGTGGGACGCACGGGAGGCCAGGCGGAGCTGCTGTTCTGCGAGGAAGCCCGCTCACCCGCCCCGTGAAGCACGCGGACAGGGTGCCCCCGCGCCGCCCGTGGGGCCGGGGGCGCGGGGCGACGCCCACGCTCAGGGAATGGGGCCCCGGGGCTGACCGGCCGCCGGGACGGAGCCACTGCCCCCCAGCGCGGTGTCACCCGGGTTCTCCGGGATGACTTCCAGCTCGCGGGCATTGATGACCCTGCGCGCCAGCTCGTCGAACTCGACCTCCAGGATGCGGCCGGGTTGGTCCGCGAGGCCGAAGCGGATGCGCCAGAAGTTGGGGCGGATCTCCACCGCCTCCCCGGCCTCGGCCAGCACCAGTGAGTTGTTGCGGGCGTATTCCTCGCCGGCCTGCACCACGTCCCGGGCGCCCAGCTCCGTCTGCACGGCGGCCGAGCTGGGAGGGACAGGGGGGCGGCCGGTGGGCCCCGTCGCGCAGGCCATGGAGGCCAGGATGGCGCCGGGCAAGAGGAACCGGGGGACGATGCGAAATCGGATCGGCGTCATATGCCCATGGTGAGCACGCCGTGTGCCACCTGCAGGCAGGGAAGCCGGAAACGTCCAGAGCTGGACCTGTGTCCGGCGCGGCGCTTGAGCGGCACCCCGCCGGGAGAGCGCCCCGCCCCGGCATGCGTCCGGGGCGGGAAGGGCCCTACTTCGCCGGAGCGGGCGTCGGGGCGATGGCGCGCTGCTTCTCCACCACCTCGTCGATGAGGCCGTACTGCCGCGCGTCCTCGGCGCTCATGAAGTAGTCGCGCTCGGTGTCCTTCTCGATGCGCTCGACGGTGTGCCCCGTGTGCTTCACGATGAGGCCGTTGATGTAGCTGCGCAGGCGGAGGATTTCCTTGGCCTGGATGTCGATGTCCGTGGCCTGGCCCTGCGCGCCGCCCAGCGGCTGGTGAATCATGATGCGGCTGTTGGGCAGGGCGTAGCGCTTGCCCTTCGCCCCCGCCAGCAGCAGCAGCGCGCCCATGGAGGCCGCCTGCCCCACGCAGATGGTGGACACCGGACACTTCACGTACTGCATGGTGTCGTAGATGGCGAGGCCCGCCGTCACGGAGCCACCCGGCGAGTTGATGTAGAGGTTGATGCCCTTGTCCGGGTCCTCCGACTCCAGGAAGAGGAGCTGGGCAACGATGATGTTGGCCACGTCGTCGTTGACAGGCGTGCCCAGCATGATGATGCGGTCCTTGAGGAGCCGGCTGTACAGGTCGTACGCCCGCTCGCCGCGGTGCGTGGTCTCGATGACGAAGGGGACGTTCATGACGCCCCTACCCTAATCGCCCTTCCGCCGCCGCGCCCGTCCCTTCTTCCCGGAGCGTACGCTGCCCCACGCTTCGACGCCGGGGCCCCCTGCCGCCCTGGGGACCTACCCCTTGTGGCCCGTCATGTCCTCCGGGCGGACCCACTGGTCGAACTGCTCGGGCGTGACGAGCCCCAGCGCCACGGCCGTCTCCTTGAGCGTCGTGCCGTCCCTGTGGGCCGTCTTGGCGATTTTCGCCGCGTTGTCGTAGCCGATGTGGGGGTTGAGCGCCGTGACGAGCATCAGGCTGCGCTCCAGGTTCTCCTGGATGCGGGGCCGGTTGGGCTCGATGCCCACCGCGCAGTGCAGTCGGAAGCTGCGCATGCCGTCCGCCAGCAACCGGCAGCTCTGGAGCAGGTTGTGGGCGATGAGCGGCTTGAAGACGTTGAGCTGGAAGTTGCCGGACGCGCCGCCCACGGTGACGGCGACGTCGTTGCCCATCACCTGGGCGCACAGCATGGTGAGCGCCTCGCTCTGGGTGGGGTTCACCTTGCCCGGCATGATGGAGCTGCCCGGCTCGTTCTCCGGGATGATGATTTCCGCCAGCCCCGACCGCGGCCCCGACGACAGCCAGCGCACGTCGTTGGCCACCTTGAAGAGCACCGCCGCCAGCCCCTTCAGCGCCCCGTGCGCCTGCACCAGCGCGTCGTTGGCGGCCAGCGCCTCGAACTTGTTGGGCGCGGTGACGAAGGGGTAGCCGGTGAGCTGGGCCAGCTCCTTCGCCACCCGCTCGGCGTAGCCCTTGGGGGCGTTGAGGCCGGTGCCCACCGCGGTGCCGCCCAGGGCCAGCTCCAACAGGTGCGGCAGGGTGCGCCCCAGGTGGCCCTTCGCGTGGTCCAACTGCGCCACGAAGCCGCCCAGCTCCTGTCCCAGCGTCAGGGGCGTGGCGTCCTGCAGGTGGGTGCGGCCCACCTTCACCACGTCATGGAAGGCGCGGGCCTTCTGCGCGAGCACGTCGCGCAGCGCCTCCAGCTCCGGCAGCACGTGCTCGGTGATGGCGGCCACGGCGGCCACGCTCATCGCGGTGGGGAAGACGTCGTTGGAGCTCTGCCCCTTGTTGACGTCGTCGTTGGGGTGGACCTTGCGGCCCTCGCCGCGCTCGCCGCCCAGCAGCTCCGAGGCGCGGTTGGCGAGCACCTCGTTGGTGTTCATGTTCGTCTGCGTCCCGCTGCCCGTCTGCCAGACGCTCAGGGGGAACTCCGCGTCGTGCTGGCCAGCCAGCACCTCGTCGGCGGCCCGGATGATGGCCTCGCCCTTCTCCTTCGCCAGCGAGCCGTTCTCCACGTTCACCCGCGCGGCGGCCTTCTTCACCAGCACCAGGGCGCGGATGAGGGCCAGCGGCATGCGCTCGGTGGAGATGGCGAAGTTCTGGAGGCTGCGCTGCGTCTGGGCGCCCCACAGCCGGTCGGCGGGGACGTCGATGGGGCCGAAGGTGTCTTTCTCCGTACGAACGTTCTTCGTGCTCACGCGCGGGGCTCCTTGGAAAGAAAGGTGGGCCCCCTCGAATAACAGGCCGGAGCCTTCAGGCAGGGCTCCGGCGTGATTTTCTTCGTTGGACGCTGAGCACTACACCCGGCGCTCGACGCGCGGCGTGCTCTCCGAATTGCCCAGGCCGGACAGCCAGTTGTACGTGCGCCGCAGGGGCGCGATGCCCGTCGCCGACGGCGGCGTGAAGGCCCACAGCAGCAGGTACACCATCAGCGCGGTGCCCCCGGACACCGCCAGCGCCACCACGAAGCCCACGCGAATCAGCGCCGCGTCCACGCCCAGCTCCCGTCCCAGCGCCGCGCACACCCCGGTCAGCAGCCGCCCATCCACGCCCCGGTGCATGGGCTCCGTGCGCGCGCCGCAGCGCGGGCACCTCCGGACCTCCAGGCTCACTTCCTCCGTACAGGTGGCGCAGCGTCTCTTGGCGTCCATCACGTCTCCCTTCCGGGGCCGCTCCCACTTGGCGTCCACGGCCCTCATTCCTACCTACGCGCCTTGGTGCTCCCCATTGCATACGCCCTGGGGACGATCTGTTGATTTACAGATTTAACACGCAGGCTGTTGACACAGTTACAGGCAAGCAGGCAAAGATTCACGCCGCACTTCCTTTCTGCACTCTCAGGACTCATTTTCCGAGCCGTTCCAGCAGATTTACAACGCACCTAGCCAAAGGAGCTCAGATGTCGGACCAAGCCCCCGCTGTGAAACCCCCGGCGTTCGGACCGGGAGTGGTGGTGAAGGGGACCTGGCACCCCGACTACGCCGAGGTCCTCACGCCCGAGGCCCTGGAATTCGTGGCGAAGCTGGCCCGCAACTTCGGCGAGCGCCGGCTGGCCCTGCTGGAGCGCCGCAAGGCCGTCCAGGCGGCCTGGAGCAAGGGAGCGCGGCCCCACTTCCTGCCGGAGACGAAGGCCATCCGGGAGGGCGACTGGACGGTGGCTCCCCTGCCCGCCGACCTTCAGGACCGCCGCGTGGAGATCACCGGCCCGGTGGACCGGAAGATGGTCATCAACGCGCTGAACTCCGGGGCGAATGTCTTCATGGCGGACTTCGAGGACGCCAACAGCCCCACCTGGGACAACGTGGTGCGCGGGCAAGTCAACCTGCGCGACGCGGTGCGCGGCACCATCTCCTTCACCGCGGAGAACGGCAAGCACTACGCCCTCAACCCGAAGCGCGCCGTGCTCTTCGTGCGGCCTCGCGGCTGGCACCTGCCGGAGCGGCACATCGAAATCGACGGCAAGCCCATCTCCGGCTCGCTGCTCGACTTCGGGCTCTTCTTCTTCCACAACGCCCGTGAGCAGCTGGCGCGCGGCACCGGCCCCTACTTCTACCTGCCGAAGATGCAGAGCCACCTGGAGGCCCGGCTGTGGAACGACGTGTTCCACCTGGCCCAGTCGGAGCTGGACATCCCGCGCGGCACCATCAAGGCCACCGTCCTCATCGAGACGCTGCCCGCCGCGTTCGAGATGGACGAAATCCTCTACGAGCTGCGCGAGCACTCGGCCGGACTCAACTGCGGCCGCTGGGACTACATCTTCAGCTTCATCAAGACGCTCCAGTCGGACACCCGCGTGGTGCTGCCCGACCGCGGCCAGGTGACGATGGACAAGGCGTTCCTCAACGCCTACTCGCAGCTGCTCATCCAGACCTGCCACCGCCGCAACGTGCACGCCATGGGCGGCATGGCGGCCTTCATCCCCATCAAGGGGGACGCGGCGGCCAACGACGCCGTCATGGACAAGGTCCGCGCGGACAAGCTGCGCGAGGTGAAGAACGGCCACGACGGGACGTGGGTGGCCCACCCCGGCCTCGTGGAAATCGCGCGCGACATCTTCGACTCGCACATGAAGGGCCCCAACCAGCTCTCCAACAAGCGCCAGGACGTGAAGATTGGCGAGGCGGAGCTGCTCAAGGTGCCCTCCGGCACGCGCACCGAGGAAGGCCTGCGCCACAACATCCGCGTGGGCATCCAGTACACCGCCGCGTGGCTGGGCGGCCTGGGCTGCGTGCCGCTCTACAACCTGATGGAGGACGCAGCCACCGCCGAAATCTCACGCGCCCAGGTGTGGCAGTGGATTCACCACGGCGCCACCCTGGAGGACGGCCGCAAGGTGACGCCCGCCCTCTTCCGCGACGCGCTGGGCGAGGAGATGGCCCGGCTCGACAAGGAGGGCGCCAAGGAGCGCTACGGCGCGGCCCACCTGGAGCGCGCCCGCGCCCTCTTCGAGCAGCTCTCCACCGCCGGCACCTTCGAGGACTTCCTCACCCTGCCTGCCTACGACGCCTTGGAAGCCCAACGCTGAACCCTTCGCACCTTCGCAGCAGCAACCCACCACTTTTACCGTAGCGAGGAGCCCACGATGTACGACGCCACGCCGACGACCGCCGATGCTTCCCCTCACGCCAAGCTCCACGCGCAGCGTTTCGAGGGCATCAAGCGCAACTACACCCAGAAGGACGTGGAGAAGCTCCGCGGCTCCATCACCGTCAGCCACACGCTGGCGGAGCTGGGCGCCAAGAAGCTCTGGGAGCTGCTCCACACCGAGGACTACATCAACGCGCTCGGCTCGCTCACCGGCAACCAGGCGGTGCAGATGGTGCGCGCGGGCCTGAAGGCCATCTACCTGTCCGGCTGGCAGGTGGCGGCGGACGCGAACTCCGCGGGGCAGATGTACCCGGACCAGAGCCTCTACCCGGTGGACAGCGTCCCCACCGTGGTGCGGAAGATCAACAACGCCCTGCGTCGCGCGGACCAGATTGACCACGCGGAGGGCCGCAAGGACCGCTACTGGTTCGCGCCCATCATCGCCGACGCCGAGGCCGGCTTCGGTGGCCCGCTCAACGCCTTCGAGCTGATGAAGGGCATGATTGAGGCGGGCGCCGCCGGCGTGCACTTCGAGGACCAGCTGGCCAGCGAGAAGAAGTGCGGCCACATGGGCGGCAAGGTGCTGGTGCCCACCAGCCACTTCGTCCGCACCCTCAACGCGGCCCGGCTCGCGGCGGACGTCATGGGCGTGCCCACGCTGCTGGTGGCCCGCACGGACGCGGACAGCGCCAAGCTGCTGATGAGCGACGCGGACGAGTACGACCACGCCTTCATCGACAAGAAGTCCGGCCGCACCGGCGAAGGTTTCTACCGCCTCAACGGCGGCCTGGACTGCGCCATTGCCCGCGGCCTGGCGTACGCGCCGTACGCGGACCTGGTCTGGTGCGAGACGAGCACCCCCGACCTGGCCCAGGCGAAGAAGTTCGCCGAGTCCATCCGCGCCAAGTACCCGAACAAGCTCTTGGCCTACAACTGCTCGCCGTCCTTCAACTGGAAGAAGAACCTGGACGACGCCACCATCGCCAGGTTCCAGCGCGAGCTGGGCGCCATGGGCTACAAGTTCCAGTTCGTCACCCTGGCCGGCTTCCACGCGCTCAACTTCGGGATGTACGAGCTGGCGCGGAAGTACAAGGACCGCGGCATGGCGGCCTACAGCGAGCTGCAGCAGGCCGAGTTCGCGGCGGAGAAGGACGGCTACACCGCCACGCGTCACCAGCGTGAGGTGGGCACCGGCTACTTCGACCAGGTGGCCGAGGTCATCTCCGGCGGCAACGCCAGCACGCTCGCCCTGACGGAGTCCACCGAGGCCCACCAGTTCTAGGCGACGGCGCCTCTTGAAGTCTTCTGAAGGCCGCGGCTGACGGGGAGCACGCCCGTAAGTCCGCGGCCTTCGGGCATTTTTGGCCTTCCGCGCAACTTCGCGGGGCCGCTGGGCGATAATGGGGATTCGAGAGGTCCGACACGTGCGTGGTGCGCGTCCCGGGCCGAGACGGAGCCGCCATGAACCGCATCAACTCCTTCACCGGTCCCATGATTCAGCCCGCCACCACGCAGGCGCAGACCCGCGCCGCCAGCACGAGCTTTGGCGCGCTGGTGAACCCGATGGCCCCGGCCAACCGGCCTGGGGATCCGCTGATGGTGTCGGGGGGCGCGGTGGTCGCCTCGGCGCTCGCCTCGGTGGGCAGCTCGCCGAACAACGGCATCCTGAACTCCTACCTGTCCGCCGTGGGCCGCGGGCCCATCTCCGAGGACGGCTCGCGGGGCCCGGTGTCCCAGGCCCCGGCCGGCTCGGAGCAGGCGCAGCAGGAGCAGGTCCTGATGGAGCTGGCGGAGATGTCCGCCGCGACGCTGTCGAACTCCATCCTGCACATGGGCAACAAGATGAAGGTGGACATGGACCGCGAGTAATCGCGGTGGGGCTCAGCCCTTCTTCTTGTCGCTGTCCGCGTTGTAGGCGTCGCGTTGGCCTCGCTGCAGTTCGGGGCCTTTCTTCCACGGCAGGTCGACGTCCGTGCGTTGACCGCCGTTCTGTTCGGCCACGTCGTTGAGGAACTCGGCGCGTCCCTCGGCGGGGACGCGCTCGCCGTCCACATCCGGGTCCTTCTGCTTCTTGGGGTCGAGCGGGATTCCCGCGCCACGCTTGAGATAGTCCTTGGGGTCCATGCCTTCCAAGGTGGCGACGCTGCCCGTCCGCGCGCAGAGGGCGGACAGGCGGGCGGGCGGTGGGTGGCTCAGTTGAGGTACTTGGGCCGGGGTGGCTCGGCCGGCTGCTGCTTCATCATCTCCAGGCCCTGCCGGGTGAGGACGAAGCGAACGACGCCGGAGCCCCGCTCGGTCTCGATCTCCGCCTCGAAGGCAGGCCCGGCGATGCCGCCGAAGGACACGTCCTTGCGCAGGTTCACCACCCGGCCGCTCACCATGTCCCCGGCCACCTCCTTGGCGCCGTCACCGCGCTGGTGCAGCTCGAAGGCCGCCTGGTGCAGCGTCATCGCCAGCGAGGGCGACAGAGGCTGGTTGCTGAAGAGGACGGAGATGAGGAGCCAGTAGGGAGGTGCCTGGTCGGTGGACATCGCGTCCTCATCCTAAGCGCCCGGCGGAACGGAGGCCCGTGGAAGTGACGGCCCGCACGCGTGTGCCTAGCGGGTAGGCAGCTCGCGGAAGGTGATTCCCTCCAACTCCAAGCGCTGAACGGCCTCCTTGAATCGCTCGGTGCCCACCATCACGGTCGCGAAGTTGCCCACGCGGAAGACGTCTCGGTCCGTGGGCAGCGAGGCTGCGTCGAGAATGGGGTCGTCTGGTAGCGACATTCCGAGCCGGCCACAGGTGCCGCAGGGGGGATGCTGATCCGGCGGGTAGCAGTCCGGGTGCAACTGTCCGCGCAGTTCGACTTGAGGCTCCAGATATTCGGGCGGCGACTTCTGACGGAAGCGCAGTTCAGCCTTCCGACTCGAAAGCCCTAGAACACCTTCGGCGTGGAGCCCTTCGAAGGCGTCTCGGCGAAGCAACAGCAGATAGCTTCCCTGCCACGTCAGGGGCCCCAGATCGCCACGAGCGGGGCCAACCAATGGGCCGAACGCCGTACCAGGAGGTAGGGCGACACCTGGAGGGGCCAGAGGGCGAACCAACTCGCGGAGACGCACGAACTCGGTGAATGGCTCGGGCCTGGCCTTCAGGAACGCGTCCTGCTCTGGCAGCGCTGACAAATCGACAGCAGGGTAATTATGGCCGGTAGAGGCCCAGGTCACACTACAGCCGGGGCACTTCGCCAACCCAGGCAGGCTCCATTTGTGCGCGGCATTGAAGTCCCCTTTGTAAGCGGCCAACGCTGTCCAATCCTCCAGGAGCCAGAAGTAACGGGGCATGCATCCTCACGTTCCGGGCTGGGAATAATAGGGCCGAATGGGTCCGCCCATGAGCTGGAAGCGATAAATGAGTTCCCCTGCGTACTTGAAGATCTCTTCAGGCGACGCACTTGGGTTACGGCCCCTGAAGTCGCGCCACGCCTGATTCCACGCGCCACCACGATTGCCTCCCTGGTGAATCCTGAGGTGGAGGTCTCTCGGTATCGGCATGGTGTAGTCGTGAATCTTGACGCCTTGCTGCACGAACCAGCCAGCGAGGTCCTTGGCCTGGGGAAAGATGTGGTGCTTCTCCCAGCGCCCGGGCAGAAGCTGATGTGATGGCGGGATGATTCGCTCAGGCGCCCCGTTCCAGTTGGGGAACACCATGACAGCGCCCCGAGGCAACTGCTGCCCGATGCCCCAATTCCGCCGGGGGCCTCGGCCCGGTGTCGCGGCAGCCGCAGGTGGCCGAGCGGGAGGGGAGCGCGCCAACTCCACCTCTCCAGGCAGGTCCGCGCAGCGGTAGAAACCGCAGGCGTCGCCCAGGCACAGCAAGGACACACACTGGTCCTCGTGCGGAGTCCAACACTCCAGCTCCGCATCGTCCCAGGCCTGCTGAATGGGCGGCTTGACCGAGGTGGAACACCCCAGCCAAAGCACGGCGAGCACCGGAAGCCATCGGAGCAGACAGGTTCGCATCCCGCGAAGTCTAGGCTTCAGGTCTGTCTTGCCCGTGCCACCCTGCCGCTAACCCGCGCGCGGGCGGCGGCGTGAGGCAATGCCCTCGGCGAGCGCGACCTGCTGCTTCCAGTGCCCATACAGGCGCCCCTGCGAGGCCAGCCGGTCCAGCTTGCGCTGTGTCGCCTCATCCACCGACCCGGGCGGCGCATCACGGAAGGGCGTCCCTGGCAGCGGCATGAATGTATGCCCATGCACGCGCGCGCCCAGGCCCGCCAACTTCTCCATCAGCGCCACCGTGGCATCCACGTCCGCGGGCTCCTCGCCGGGCAGCCCGAGGATGAAGTCCACGTTGGGCACGAAGCCACACTCCACCGCGATGCGGGTGGCGCGCACCACCGTCTCCACGTCGTGTCCCCGGCGGGTGCTCTGAAGGATGCGCTCGGAGCCGGACTGTCCGCCGATGATGAGGTTGTCGTTGTGGACGTAGCGCTTGAGCAGCGCCAGCGCCTCGGGCGTGACGTGCTCGGGGCGGACCTCTGACGGGAAGGTGCCGTAGTAGACGCGCCCATCGGGCGCCATGGCCTCCTTCACGGCGGCAAGCAGCGCCTCCACCGCGTCCAGGTTCACCGACTCGTCGGCGGTGCCGTAGGACATGGAGGTGGGCGTGATGAAGCGGATGTCTCTCCGCCCCGAGCGCCGCAACTCCCGCGCCCAGTGCGCCACGTTGGCCACGGAGCGGTGGCGGAAGCGCGCCTTGCTCATGAACGGCGTCTGGCAGAAGCGGCACGCGTAGATGCAGCCGCGCGTAATCTCGATGGCGCCGTACTGCCCGTTGCGCGCCGCGAAGGGCGGGAAGTCGTCCAGTTGCACGCCCTCCCCTCGGCCGTGCTGCACCAGCTTCCCGTCCTTCAGATACGCGACGCCGTGCGTCTCACGCGGCTCCTCGCCGCGCAGCACCCGGCCGAGCAAGGCGCGCAGGGAGTACTCACCCTCGCCCACCGCCACCAGGTCGAAGCCCGCCTGAAGCGTCTGGAGCGTCTCCGCCGTGGCGTGCACGCCGCCGGCGATGCACAGCACGTCCCGTCCCTCCAGCCGCTCACGCACCCATGCCAGCTCCTCCGCCGCCGGGGCGAAGCTGGCCGAGTAGAAAGACCACGCAGCCACCACCGTGTCTCCGGCGTCCACGCGCTCGCGAATCGTGTCCAGCAGCGTCTCGCGGCTGCGCGGAAAGTGCAGCGTCACGTCCGCCAGCGCCGGGTCCGACTCCACGGCGCCCGCCAGCACGGTGAAGGCGTACTTACCCGGGTACTGGTAGCTCAGGACGAGCGAAACGCGGCGAGATGGCTGCATGCTGGAAGCGCTTTATGCCACAGGGCCGGCGGCGCGAGCACACGGGCAGGCAGCCGGGCCCGCCGCGTGCGCCCTTGGCCAGTCAGGGAGAAGGCACCAGCGAGAGGGCCAGCGTGTTGAATGCAGGGAACTCCATGACGTCCGGAGGAACCCGCCCGTCCGGCACAGCCATGCGCACCACCACCAGGTCCTGCGCTGGCACCACCAGCAGGAGCTGCCCGAAGGAGCCGCGCGCGGAGTAACCCCGGGGCGCGCCCTCCACCTGCGTGCGCAGCGGGATGCGGGCGCTCTTCTCCATGAACTCCATGACGCCCTTCATCCCGCCCAGCCGCTCGGAGAGCACCTGCATGAAGTCCCCGGAGGGAATCGGCTTGTCCACCACGTCCCGCAGGCGGGACAGCGACGCCTCCGGCATGCCGTTGCGACGCGCCTCGTTCACCATGTCCTGACCCAGCACGCGGAACGCCTTGTCGTAGACGAGCCACCACAACAAGCCCGCCGTGGGGGTGTGGGCCTGAGATGGCGCGGCGGTGGATTCCTGAATCCAGGCCTCACTCAGGATGCGCTGCCCCTGCCAGACGCCCCGCTGGAGCATCAACTGGCCCACCTTGGCGAAGTCCACGGGGTGCAGGCGCAGGCCGGACATGCCCAGCGGATTGCCGGACGGGTCCTTCTGCCAGAACACGTCACGGATGCCGAGCGGCTCGAAGAGGCGCCGCATGAGATAGGCGTCCAGCTTCTCGCCCGAGGCGCGCTCCACCACGCCCGCGAGCAGGTTGGTGGCCTTGTTGTTGTAGAAGAACTGGCTGCCCGGGACGTCCACCACGTGGGCGTCCAGCGCGTATCGGACGAAGTCTCGCGACTCGTAGATGTCCATCGCGTTGGCGTTCGCCGCCAGCCCCGAGGTGTGGCTGAGCAGGTGCCGCAGGGTGACCTTCCCCTTGAGGCCGTCCTTCCACTCCGGGAAGAGGGTGGAGACGGGCGCGTCGACGGAGGCAATCTTCCCCTCGTCGATGAGCAGGCCGATGGCCAGCGCCACCACGCCCTTGGTCGCGGACATGGACTCGATGCGCTGCGTCTCCCCACCAAAGTACCACTCGCCCACCACCTTGCCGTGACGGAGCACGACCAGTGCCGACGATCCCGCGTCCTCGGCTGCCTTCACGAAGGCCGCCAGCGCCGGCTCAGACACTCCCGCCTCCGCGGGCGTCGTCGTCTCCAGCCCTGCCCCCACGTTGCCCTCGGCGCGCGCCTTCAGCGCGTTCTCCCGGGCCCGAGCCACCAGCGCGTCGTAGCCGGGCATCCTCCGCAGCGGCGCCAGGGACTTGTCGTGCAGCAAGTCGCCCAGTGAGCTCATCCCGCGTTCGACGGCGCGCTCCAGCCAGGTGAACGCCGCGGCATCGTCACCGGTGCCCAGCGAGGCATAGGCGGCGTACCAGGCCACGTCGTCCGTCTGGTGGCCGCCGTCCCACAGCCGCTGTATCTCCGAGAGCGCGGAGTCGAAGTGCCCCGCCTCCATCGCCATGCCCGCCCGTTGCAGGGCCTCGCGCAACTGGGATTCGGGGTCCACGGGCGCCTGCGCCACGGGAGCCGGAGGCGTGGCGGCCGGTTGCGCGTGGGCACAGGCCAGCAAGGTGCAGAGCGGAAGGAAGAGGTGGTATCGCATGGGCGCTCCAAGGGACGTGTTCTGTTCGGACAACGTTCCTGGAAGACCGATATTGCACGACACACGCGCCAGGGCGAGGGACGAAGCGGGCGCCCCCGGCGCACCCGGTCCATGAACGCGGCCTCGACGCGCCGCAAGCCCACGATGAGCGAAGTCGCGCCGTTCGGGCCGCACCACGACCGAGCCGAGGAATGGCGGCCCGCAGCCCAGGGGAACAACGCCCCCCTGGGCTGGAGCAGCGGCTTCCGGTGCCGCTTCGTGAGCGGGACGCTACGTCAATGGCACCCAGCCCAGACGAACAGCGCGCATCAGGCCGCGCCCATCCACTTCACGAACGAATGACAATGAAGGGGTCGAAGTAGAAATACTCGACGGTCGCCCCGTCCCTCGTCAGTCCGAACACCAATCCGTACTGGAACTCACCGCTCACGATCGTACTGGCATTGAACGTGACGTACGGGATGTAGCTGGGCGTCATGCTGGCCTTGAGGTCCTGGTCGATGAGCGGATTGTTGGCCCAGTAGCTCCAGGACGGGGGCGTCTGCGTCCACTGAGCGTCTCCGGTGCTGAACTCGATGAAGTCCGGCACGGGGCCCCGATCCATGTCGAAGTTGGGGATGTCGATGGGCCGCTTCGAGGAGTCCTTCATGCTTGCGACCGTGAGCTGGGTGCCCTGGAACGAATGCGCGATGATGCCGTTGGGCGCGAGCTTCACGGACGTGAGGTGGCTCTTCTCCTCCGTGTAGATACGGATGTTCTCCCCCTTCGCGACGGGCACCTTGTACTCGGCGTCTTCGGGCTTGTCGTTCAGGACGAACGGGGGATGTCCGACCGCGACCGCGGTGTTGACGGAGGCCCCACCCTTGGGAAGGGCACTGGAATCAATCAGGAAGACGATCTTCGCCATGTACGCACCAGTTCTTTCGTGTGGTTGATGTCTATTACTGCTGAACCCTCACATCGGATTCACGGCAAGGGGTCCATCCCGCCTGACGTCAACCAGAGCAACTCATGTGCCAGCAATTGCTCTCCCCTCGCTGCGTCTGAAATCCACATGGAGGCCGGAGTTCCGCCAGGCGACTGACGCGTCAGCCGCTGTCACCGCCACTCCACGCATTTGTGCAAAACATTGCTCCGTGCGCGTCCGAATCCACCCCAATCACAGACGCAAATCCACCTCCATTCCAGCAGCAGCATATGGAATCAGGGGAAGGAGTGGACCCGCCCCACCCGGTCGTCACGTCCCGCGGCAAGGCACAGGTGCGTGATGACGCACGACGGGATGGATACGTAGAGGAAACCCCGGAGGCCCACGTTCCGGCGGAACGGCCCGCACGAGGGACGTGGCGGGCGAATCCGCGAGACCTTCCCGCCGAACGACAGGCACGGTCCTGACCTGTCAGGTGATGGGATTGGCTGCTCGCGCGAAGAGAGCTGACACGCGGCACTGCTGACACGTCAGGCGCGCCATCAACACGTCAGACTTCCAAGAGAGGCGGCATCGGCACCGTGAATCATTCGGCTGCGCCACGTTGGGCCTCCCACTCGAACGAGAGCGGCACACCGCCTCGGAGCCGGGCAGACCTTCTCCGGCAAACCAACGTCGCCGGTGGGTACGAGCGCTCAAGACACGTAGGTCGAGACTCGCACCGCACACTTCCCCACGAAGGCGCGCGAGCCCACGGCCCGCGCGCCCCTCGTGACTCAGCTCCGGCGACGGCGGTGACCCGCCAGCCCCATCAGGCCCAGCAGCGCGAAGGCCGCCGCGGAGCCACCGCTGCTGCTGCACCCCGACTGTGCCGCGACACCCTCATCCGGGGAGATGCCTCCAGGCGGGGGCACGTTCGGCCCAGGCTCCGTGCCCGCGTCCCAGGCAGGCGTCCCCGCGTCCGTCTCCGGCCGCGGCTCTTCGGCCCCACCCGCGTCCACATGGTCCGGGTCCACGCTGCCCGCGTCCACGGGCGAGCCTGCGTCGATGGGCGAGCCTGCGTCGATGGGCGAGCCTGCGTCGATGGGCGAGCCTGCGTCGATGGGCGAGCCTGCGTCGATGGGCGAGCCTGCGTCGATGGGCGTCCCCGCGTCCACGGGAGGCGGCTCCGGATTCTGCTCGAGCACGTCCGACAGCGCCGTCGCCTGCATGAAACCATCGTGGTAGACGACGCCCACCGGCCGCACCGTGTCGCTCCGGTAGAGGCCGAGCTTCAGGTAGTTGCGCTGCCCCGAGTACATCGTCATCGCGCCGCGCTTGGGCAGCACCCGCTCCTTGTTGTGCCACAGCTCGACGAAGCCCACCTTCGGGTCGGACGACCACTTCGCGTGCAGGATGAACTCGTGCCACACGCCTCGGGTGAGCTTCGTGCGCCAGGGAATCTCGCTGGTGCCTGGGAGCGACAGCCGGATTTCCTCCCCCTTCACGTAGAACTCCACCGGCGGCGAACCACAGCACCCGTCGTGGTGCCACTGGGTGAAGAGCTGCCAGGTGTCCACGCTGGGGAAGTCGTTCGCGAACATCACCTTCCAGCGGTAGTAGTACTCCGAACCCACCGGCTCGTTGCTGATGTAGACCAGTTCGTTGCGATTCCCGCTGGCGTTGATGGGGTCGTCGCCCTGATGCACCGTCGCCTTCAGCGCGTACTTGCCCTCGGCCACGGGTGACGTCACCACCTGTAGCCGGTTCGCGTTCACCATCTGCGCGCCGGAGTACTGCGAGCGGTCACCCGTCTCGAAGTCCCCCCGCCACACGACGCCAGCCATGGCGAGCCCGGGGACGCACCACATCACGAGCCATACGGGGATAAAGGCTCTCAAAATACATCCTCGCAAAGGTTTGGAATGCAACGACCAGCACACCGTACCGCAAACCATTTCCTGCTTCATTCCCCCGCGAAATCCTTCCCGCTGGTCCGGCAAGTGGGCAGGCGGGCATGCAAGGCCTTGAATGTTTCACGCCATGTTTCACGTCGAGCGCAGGGCGGCTGACACACTCCGGGCGTCCTGGCAAGCCGACAGCAACACGTCGCGTCATCAACACGCCGACCAACCTTCAAGCTGACTGGCGGCAGGTGTGGGGTATAGTCCGCACTTTCCGGCGCTCCGTTCCGGGGGCGCCCCGAGTGTCCCCATGCTTGTCCTGCGTGACGTCCAGAAGACCGACCTGCCCGGGCTCAAAAGGCTCGCGGCCGTGCTGAACACGGTGAACCTGCCGAACAACGAGGAAACGCTGTCGGCCATCGTGGACACGTCGGTGAAGAGCTTCGCGGGCAAGGTGAAGAACCCCTTCGAGCGCGAGTACCTCTTCGTGCTGGAGGACGTGCGCAACAGCCTCATCATCGGCACGTCGATGATCATCGCGCAGCACGGCACCTATGAGGCTCCGCACATCTATTACGAGGTGAGCGAGCGCGAGCACTACTCCGCGTCCCTCTCCCGTCACCTTCGCCACAAGGTCCTCTCCATCGCCTACAACTACGAGGGCCCCACCGAGGTGGGCGGCCTCGTCGTGGACCCGCCCTACCGCGCCACGCCGGACAAGCCCGGCAAGCAGCTGTCCTACGGGCGCTTCCTCTTCATCGCCATGCACCGGCGGCTCTTCCGCCCCCGCGTGCTGGCGGAGCTGCTGCCGCCGCTGCTGCCGGACGGCCGCAGCCTCTTGTGGGAGGCCTGCGGCAAGAAGTTCACCGGCCTCACCTACCAGGAGGCGGACCGCCTCAGCCGGCAGAACAAGGAGTTCATCAAGGAGCTCTTCCCCGCCTCGGACATCTACGCGTCGCTCTTCCCCGCGCGCGTGCAGAAGGTTCTGGGCGAGGTGGGCCCGCAGACGCGCGGCGTGCAGCGCATGCTGGAGCGCATCGGCTTCAAGTACATGGAGCGCATCGACCCGTTCGACGGCGGTCCCCACTTCGAGGCCGACACCGCCGACATCTCCCTGGTGCGCAAGTTCCGCACGCTCAAGGTGGCGGAGGAGGACTTCGACCTGGAAGGAGATGACGTCCTCGTCGCGGTGGAGAGTGACTCCGGCCGCAACCGCTTCCGCTCCGTGCGCTGCCAGGCCCGGCTGGAGAACACCCAGGCCTTCCTGCCCGCGCGAGCCAAGGAGGTCCTGGACGTCCAGGCCGGCGCGAAGGTGTCCATCATCCCCTTCGAATAACCCACTGCCTCACGGCCGGCGCACCACCCGGTGCGCCCCGCGCAGCAGCGACAGCCAGCGCGCCCCCGCCTCCAGCGCGGGGCCCTGCGCCTCCGCCAGGGCGATGGGCAGGTGCGTATGCGGTGACACCTCGTCCAGGGACGTCGGGTCCAAATCCAACGTCCCGCCCGTCGCCAGCGCCACGCGCACCCAGGCGTGGGGCCGTGCCGGCCCGCCGTCCACCACCAGCAGCCCGTGCACCAGCGCCACCTTCACGCCCCGCGCACGGGCCCCCGCGGCGAAGCGCAGCGCGTGCGCCAGGCACCCACCCGCCTCGCCCTCGCCGTCCTCGCTCCAGTCCGCGCCACCGGGCGTCTTCTCCGGGAAGGCCGCGTGGACCTCGGCCGCCAGCGTCCGCGCCGCCGCCGCCATCCACGGCGTCAGCCCCGCGAGCCGCGCTGGCACGTCGAGCGGCGGCTCCAGCGACAGCGCGCCTCGGGCCCCCTCCACGGGCAGTCCGTCCGCGAAGAGCTCGGGAGGCGCGCGCAGCCGCTCCCCAGGCGCGGCCACGGTGAAGCGCGAGTCGCCCACCTCCAGCACCTCCATCCGGCCGTCCGCCCCGTAGCGGGCCTGGAAGGCCGTCCCCAACAACGTTCCCTCCACGCGCCGCTCCTCCACCCGGGTGACGCAGTGCGGGCCCTCGCGGCCCGTCAGCTCCTCCCGCCCCACGACACACCCCACGGCGGGCACGCCCTTCCAGAGCCACAGCGCCTGCGGCACCGCCGACGAGCCACGCACCCGCCCCTGGGCATCCACCTCCAGGGACTGTTCCCGGCGGCGCGCTCCCGCCTTTCCGGCGCGGGTGTGCAGGTGCTGGCTGACGTAGGTAAAACGGCCCGGCTCCAGTTTCAGCGTCACCGTGCCTACCGGCACGCCGCGCCAGGCGAAGACGTAACGCGTGGAATCCGCCTGGAACGCGGGTGGCGTGCCAGCGCTACCGGGACTCTCTGGCTTTACCGGGAGCGTCAGCAGCAGCAGGGCAAGCAGGGTGGCCACGGGCCCAGTGTGCGGCGTTTTGAGGACCGGCGCGAGAAGGCGGAGTAGCGTTCCACTCCTTCATGGGCGCCAAACGGTACCTGTTCACGTTCGGCCTGGCGGCAGGGCTGGTCTCCGCGCTTCTCCTGGGGGGGATGCTGCGGGCCGTCTCCGGGGGGCCGCTTTCGAATGCCACCTGGGCGGTGGTGCTGCTCGCCACGCCCGCGCTCTATCTCGCGGGGGGATACCTCGCGTGGTTCCGCTGGGCGGCGCAGCGGCGGCGGGTGCGCCGGCAGGTGATGGCGCGGCTGGCGGAGGGCGACCTCACCACCACGGTGGGGCCGCGCTATGAAGGCCACGAGGACGTGCGCCGCCTCATCCTGTCCCTGCGGCGCGCCCTGGCGCAGGTGCAGCGGGTGACGGCCAACCTGCACCGCACCAGCACGGACGTGAGCGGGCAGGCCCGGATGCTGCTGGAGGCCGCGCGGCGGCAGGGCGGCGCGGTGGAGCGCACGCTGGAGGCCGTCAGCGGCATGGGCGGCAGCCTCCAGGTGGCCGGCAAGCGGGTGCACCAACTGGAGGTCTTCGCCGTCGACACCACCGGCGCGCTGCTGGAGATGACGGAGCGGCTGGAGCAGGTGGTGGACTCGCTGGCCCAGGTCAACACCTTCGCCCACAACACCACGTCGCTGATGCAGGCCATGGCCGAGCGGATGGCCAACATCGCCGCGTCCGGTGACGAACTGGGCCGCTTCGCCAGCGAGGCCGAGGACTTCGTCGCCGCCGTGGAAGGCGGCATCGATTCCGTGCGCCGCCGTGCCAATGAGACGAACCAGTTGGCCATCGCCGTGACGGCCACCGCCGAGCGCGGCGAGGTGCTGGTGGGCGACAGCGTCAAGGGCATGTACCGGGTGGAGGAGACGGTCCGGAAGGCCGCCGAGCTGATGGAGATGCTGGGCACGCGCTCGACGGAAATCGGCCGCATCGTCGACGTCATCCAGGAGATTGCGGACCAGACCAACCTGCTGGCCCTCAATGCCGCCATCATCGCCGCCCAGGCGGGCGT
The DNA here is from genome assembly GCF_026810205.1 of Myxococcus sp. NMCA1. Lineage (NCBI taxonomy): Bacteria > Pseudomonadati > Myxococcota > Myxococcia > Myxococcales > Myxococcaceae > Myxococcus > Myxococcus sp. NMCA1. The sequence continues at coordinate 8,262,663 of NZ_CP113950.1, forward strand.
GCAGGGACGGCCCTTCGGCGTGGTGGCCAACGAGATTCGCAACCTGGCCGAGCGCACCACGCGCTCCACCCGCGAAATCGGCGCCATGGTGGCGGGCGTGCGCGACGCCGTACAGACGGCGGTGGCGCTGGTGCAGGAAGGCCGCGAGCGAGCCACCGCCGGTGTGGCCCTGGGCGACCGTGCCGCGGAAGCCCTGGTGGAGATTCGCACCATCACCCAGCGCACCTTCACCGCCGTTGAAGCCACGGTGGCGGAGACGCAACGGCTGGAGGCGCAGGGTGCCACGGTCGTGGAGGCCAGCCGCCGCGTGGCCCTGCGGGTGGAGAACGTCACGCGCATGGCCATCGAACAGTCCGGCCACGCGCGCGAGCTGCTGCGACAGACGCAGGAGATGGCCCGCGTGGGCCAGGGCGCCTCGCAGAAGGCGGAGGCCCAGGCGCGCACCGGGCGCGACCTCTCCGAGTCGGTGGTGCGGCTGAGCGCCGCCCTGGAGGAGCTGCGCTCCGCCAACGTGGTGCTCACCAAGGCCGACGCCTCCATCCGCGAGGAAATCGCCCAGGTGCGCGAGGACGCACACCGGGTCATCCGCATTGGCGACGGGCTGACGCGAACGGTGGACCAGTTGGGCCACGAAGCCGAGGGCCTGGAAGCGGAAGTGTACCACTTCAAGCTCCCCACGCCCCACTCCGGCGGGACGCTGCGCGTGGGCATGCACCAGGCCGCGTCGCTGCGGAACCGCCAGGCGGTGGACCCGCTCTTCAGCGTGGAGAACCAGGTCTCCGAGCTCACCGCGTGCGTGTTCTCCACGCTGGTGCGCAGAGAGGACGGCGGGCTGGAGCCCGACCTGGCCGAGCGCTGGGACGCAGACCCTTCCGCGCGCCGCTACCGCTTCTATCTGCGCCGTGGCGTCACCTTCCACGACGGCACGCTGCTGACGGCGAGCGACGTGAAGCGCCACCTGGAGCGGCTGCTGGACCCGGCGCTCCGCTCGCCCGACCGGAGCCTCCTGGAGGACGTGGAGGGCGCGCCGGAGTACGCCGCTGGCATGGCACGCGACGTGTCCGGCCTGGAGGTGCTGGACGACCACACGCTGGAGATTCGCCTCCGCGAGCCCAAGGCGTTCTTCCTCCAGTTGATGGCGCTCACCGCCACCGCGGTGGCCCGGACGGACGCCAACGGGCGGCTGGTGGGCACCGGGCCGTTCCGGCTCCTCGCCCTGGAACCCGAGCACGTGGTGCTGGAGCGGAACCCCTCTTACTGGCGCTCGGGCGTACCGATGGTGGACCGGCTGGAGTTCCTGCTCGCCGGTTCTCGCAAGGAAGCGGTGACGCTGCTGCGCCAGGGGGCGGTGGACCTGGTGTCATTCCTCGACACGGAGCATGTGGAGTTGCCCGGCCTGGAGGCCTTCCAACTCGCCGCGAGCACCACGCCCTCCACGGCCTTCGTGGTGCTCAACCACCGGGAGGCGCCCTTCGACGACGTGAGAGTCCGGCGCGCACTCCGCGCGGGCATGGACATCCAGGCCATGGTGAGCCAGTTCCACCCCGGCGCGCGCGTGGCTCGCTCGCTGACCCCACCCGAGCTGCTGGATGACGCGGACATGGGACCCGCGCCCGTACCGGACGTGGCCCTCGCCGAGCAACTGCTGCGAGAGGTAGGCCTGCGCAGGCTGCGGCTGACGCTCCACCGTCCCACCGGCAATGACCACTCCGCGGAGGACGCGGTGCTCTTCCGCCCGCTGCTCCAGGCCGGGCTGCTGGAGCTGCGCTACGTGGAGATGTCGCGCGAGGAATACACCGCCCAGGTGACCGAGGGCCGCCTCCCCGCCTTCCGCAGTCGCTGGCTGGCCGACTACCCGGACCCGGACACCTTCCTGTACTTCCTCCTCCACTCCAACGCCCAGACGGTGTTCCCCATGGGCTACCGGAACCCGGAGCTGGACCGGCTCACCGCCGAGGCCCGCGTCTCCATCGACCCGGAGCTGCGCCGTCAGCTCTATCTGCGCGCGGAGCAGCTGTTCCGGGAGGACTGCCCCCTCATCCCGCTGTACCACGACCGCGCCCACGCGGCCGCGACCCCCGCGGTCCAAAGTCTGCGGCTGCACCAGACGCCGCCCCAGGTGCGCTTCGACGACCTCTGGGTCGACCCGAACGCCTCCACCTGAGACAGCCCAAGGCACGGGTGGCGCGCGACGCCGGCATCACGGAGATTCGATTCTCATCCGCGAGGCTCCACCATGGCGCTGCGGCCAGCCGCGGTCTTCCGTCGTGAAGTCCCGCCCCAGGCCGTACGACTCCAGTCGCCACACGCCATCGCGGTTCAAGACGACATACAGGTGCTGCCCCAGGAACGCGGCACCCGCCACCTGCGGGCGACTGGGAAGCGGGCAGCTGCCGACTCGGGCACCTTGAGCAAAGAACTGTATCCATGCCTGGTGGCCCTCCGGCAGTTCGGCGTCAGCGAGCACCCCCACCACGCCCCCTTGAAGCAACGCGGCTTCGTACACCGTGCCCGGTGCCACCTCATCCGGAAGCGCATCCACCTCCCACACCACGTGTCCGGACTCCGGGTCCACGGCGCGAAGCACGACACGCTCCTCCCGCGCCGTGCAGGGAACGCCGTCCGTGCGCGCACATGCCCGTGCGAAGAGATGGCCAGGCTGTCCATCCGAGGGCAGTAGCGCTGGCTCCGCGATGGGCACCCGCACGCTGGCGCCACCGCCCCCTTCCGAGAGCATGACGGGCACGCCGCCATCCTCCGGCACAAAGGCTCGCGCTCCCACCAGCAGCCGCCCACCCGCGATGGCCAGTGACGCACCTCCATCCGGAACACCGCCATCCAGCAGCGCGCTCAACTTCAACTCCGTCCCCCCACTGCCATCTGCCACTCCTGGCGACACCTTCGAGAGCGCGCTGGCATCGAAGTCAGGCCCGGCAGGCTGCCCGCTGTCCCGCTTCGCGCCGTCGTCAGCTCCGGCGGTTGCGAGCCTCGCGCTTCGGGCGTCGAGTTCCACCCGCGCCAGCCGTCCATCCACCGTGTAGAGATAGGCCGCCCCCAGCACGTCCAGCCCCAGCCGCGCCTCTCCTCGCCAGGCTTCGACCTGTGACGCGCCCAGCAACGTGCCCGCGTCCTCGCGACCCGACAGCCAGACGAGCCTCGCGGATTCGGGCGAGGTGCCGCCCTCATCCACACCGCCGGCATCCGGCACGGCCCGCCACGCGACGTACGCGAGAACGTCCTCCTCGTGCGTGAGCGCGATGTGGCTCGCGGCGGCGCCTCCCGGCGGAAGGTCCCCGCCCGCCCCTAGCGACGCCCACGAGGCCTGCCACAGGCGCGCACCGGAGCCGCGCGGCGCATAGGCCTCGAGCCCCTCTGACGCATGGACCACCACGCCCGCGTCCGACACGGCCAGCAGCGTCCGCGCGCCCCCATCCGGATACGAAGACACGTACCGCAGCAGCCCCGAGCGCGTGTACGCGACCAACTGGCAGCCCGCGTCCCCGCCACACACGGAGGTGTAGAGAGAGTCCTCCGAGACGAGCAACACCGTCCCACCGTCCGCCTCCACCGGCACGCCTTCCAGCGCCAGGCTGAGCTCCGGCGCGAGTTCGACAGGGTCCGGCCGCTGGCACACGCCCCCCTGGCACGTCCCTTCTCCCTGGCAGGCGGTAGCGGGCGCGCAGACGAAGCCCTCGGGTGGCGTCACCTCCCGGCATGCGCCGCTGAAGCACAGACGCGCCGTCTGACAGTCCGCCGGGCCGCAAGGACTGAAGTCGTCGGCGTCCACCGCCGTGCAGCCCTCGTCCCGGTCGCACAACCCCACCTTGCAGGGGTTCTCCGGCGTGGGGCACGCCACCCGCGACGTCACACACCCCCGCGAGGGCGAACACGCATCCACCGTGCACGGGTTGTTGTCGTCACACGTCCTCGGGTGGCCCACGCAGACGCTCGCCTGGCAGCGGCCGTCCACCTGACAGCGGCTCTCCGGCGTGCACGCGGCGCCTTCCTCCAGCGGCGTTTCCACGCACGTCCCGGATGCCACGTCGAAGCGGGAGTCGAAGCAGGGGCGCTCCGGACACGGCGTGGGCCGGATGCCCAGGCCCGTGAGGCGGACGGACGCCGTCAGCCCCGCGCCTGACAGCAGCAGCATTCCCTCCGCCAGCCCATGCCCCGCGGTGAAGACGACCTCCACTTCAGTCGCGCCGCCGCCGGGTACGCTCACCTCGGACGTCACCACGGCGAAGGGCGCCGCTACGGATGCCGCCACCGTCAGGCCCGCTCGGCCCGTGGCCAGCACCGTCACCGCGCGGCGCGCCTGTGTCCCCTCCAGCACACGGCCGAAGTCCACCACCGCATCCCGGGGCCGGAACCCCTGACGCGAGCCTCCCGTCCCGGAGTCCCCCGACTGGCACCCACCCACGACGAGCATGAGCGCCACCAACAACGGACTCCAGGAACGCGCCTGCGGATGCATGCCCGCGACTCAAGCGCGGGGCCGCGCGCCCCTGCAATGCAACACCAAGGCGCCGTCCTGAGACGAACTCAAGGCCCCGGCGCGGGGGCACGGCGCCGGGCCAACATCCGGATGCCCACGCCAATGGCGCCAATGACGACCAGCCCCACCACCGCGTACTGGTACCGGGTGACGAGCGCCGTCAGCCGCTCCAGATTGCCGCCCACCGCCGTGCCCAGCCCCAGCACCAGCCCGGTATGTGCCATGGCGGACACCGCGCCCAGCGCCAGCGCGTTGAAGCGCGGCATGCGCGAGGCCCCCGCGGCGACGAAGATGAGGCCCCGGATGCCCGGCAGGAAACGATTCACCAGCAGCAGCCACGGCCCATTCACGCGCATGCGCGCTTGAACCTGTTCCAGCCGCGCATGGGTGATGCCGAAGAAGCTGCGCTCGGGGTGGGCGTCGAAGCGCTTCGCCAGCCAGTGCCCCACCGCGTAGTTGATGGCCGCGCCCGCCACGCTGCCCACCGTCACCACGAGGAAGACGAGCAGCCACGGTTGCGAGCCACGCACCGCGTACACGCCCCCCAGCAGGGTGATGGTGTCCCCGGGAAAGGGCGGCACGACGTACTCCAGCATCGCCGCCAGCCCCAGCACGAGCAGGCCCAGTGGCCCCAGGGCCGAGATGAGCTGGTCGATGAATTCCACCATCCGCGCGTGTGACCTCCAGCGAGCCGAGCACCGTCGGATTTAAGTCGGACGCCGCCGATGCGAAAGCGGCATCCACTCCGCCCCGCCCGGGGTGAACATCACCGGAGCGCGCGCCCGGCGTGAACCGCCGCCCCAGGCGCTGTCGCCTGAAGGAATACCGGCATCCGTGCGGCAGGTCCGCGAGCGGGGGCTCAGCCCGGCCACGGCAGGGCGCGGCCACCATGACTACCCTTCAGTTGCGCCCTTCAAACACGTGGACCTTCCGGGCGGAACGCATCCATGGCGGGCCCATCCCCTCACCGAGGTCTCTCGCCATGTCCTACCGCGTCACCATCACCCCCGAGCTCACGGAGGCCTACCAGCAGCTGCCTCCTTCCGAGCGCCAACCCATCCAGGAGCGGCTGGACATGCTCGCCGCGGCCGCCGAGGACGCCGCCTACTCCCCGTCCAGGATGAGCCGACCCCATGCGAGCGAGCTCGCGGTCGTCTCCCCCGGTGCACACCGAATCTTCCTGGGCGACCAGTGGATTGCGTACCGCGTCCAGGCCGAGGACCGCACCCTCCAGTTGCTGGACTTTGGCAGTTGGAGCAAGAGCCCGCTGACACGACAGGCGCCCCCCGCGGCGGAATGGCACGGCTCGGGTCACAGGGAGGATGGCTGGGACAACGAGGGCGGCGGCAGTCCCCCGTACACGCCCTAGGCCGTCCCCCCTTCCGCGCGCACGTCACGGCGTCGTGGACGTGGGCGCCTCGGCGGGCTGCGGCATCACCGTGCCGCCGTACTGCGTGGCCGCCAGCGTGCCACACGCCGCGCCAATCTCCTTGCCACCAGAGTACCGACGCGCCACCGGTGACTTGAGAATCTGGAGGTGGTCGCGGAACGCGCTCAGCTCCTCGGGCGTGGGCGGCAGGTACTTCCCGGTGGGGTCCGTCACGTCGATGAGGTCCACCTTGATGCGGATGCCCTCGAAGGCGGCCTTCAGCGCCTCGGCGTCCTCGCGGCCCAGGTTGAAGCCGCTGATGGCGACATAGGCGATCATCGCCCGCTCGCGCCGCACCTCGCTGTACTCGCGGATGGCGGCGATGAGCTCCGGCAGCGGGTGCGTCTTCTCAATCGGCAGCACCTTCGCGCGCTTCTCCGCGATGGCGCTCGTCACCGAGAAGGCCAGCCGGTACGGATGCCCTTCACGCACGTAGCGGCGGATGGCCGGCACATGGCCCGCCGTGGAGAAGGTAATCGCCTCCCCTGCGATGGAGAACCCCGCCGGGTGCCGCAGGATGTCCGCGGCTCGCAGCGTCTCCTTGTAGTTGAGGAGCGGCTCCCCCATCCCCATGAAGACGACGCCGCGCACCGGCCGGTCCGCTTCCTCCCGGACCTGGAGCACCTGGTCCAATATCTCCCAGGTCTGCAGATTCCTTTTGAAGCCCAACTTCCCCGTCATGCAGAAGTCGCACGCCAGCGCACAGCCCACCTGGCTGGAGACGCAGATGACGTACTTCTCATCGAAGATGGGGATGCGGACCGCTTCAATACGTCCGCCCAGCGGCGAGTCGAAGAGGTACTTCACGAAGCCGTCGTCCGCGCGGCGGCGCTCGACGATTGCCAGCTTCGGCATCTCCGCGTGGGCACGCAGGTGGTCTCCCACGCGGCGCGGCACCTGGCGGGCCGAAGCGACATCCTCCACGGACTGCGCACCGTGGGCGAAGACGGCCGCGAACACCTTGCGGACGGCGGTGGGCGATGGGGAGAGCGGCGCGAGCGCGGCCTCCAGTTCCTGCAACGACAATGACTTCAGGTTCACGAGGCGGACTTGATTTTGGAGCGAAGGAACTCGGTGAGCTTCTCGGAGACTTCCTTCGGCATCTTCGCCACCAGCGCCTTCTTGCACAGCCCGGGCGTGGCCCGGTAGGTGCGCAGGAAGTCCACACAGGGGCTGCACCCGCGCAGGTGCTCACGCAGGTGCTGTGTGTCCTCGGGAGACATCTCTCCGTCGAGGAATTGCAGCAGGAGGTTGATGGAATCTTTGCAGTTGTACATCCGAACCTCGGCTGGCTGCGGCGCGCCCTCGTTCCTCTCGATGATGCCGAGCGCTTCGTCGCGTTTCACAACTCCCGGCTGTCCCGGTTGTAGAAAGCGTCGATGGCTTCACGGAGCGCGAGCCGTGCCCGGTGCAACCGGCTCTTGATGGCGGGGATGGAGTCCCCCGTTGCCTCTGCAATCTGTTCGTAACTGAGGCCCTCCACGTCTTTCAAGAGGAAGACCTCCCGGTACCCCTCGGGCAGGCGGTCCGAGGCTTGCTGGATGGCGGAGCCCAGCTCGGCGTCCAGGGCCTTCTCCTCGGCGTCCCGGCTCCAATCCGTCTGGGGATAATCCGCCAGGGAGCCCCGCTCGGTGAACTCCGGGCCCTGGAGCTCCTGCTCGGCTGCCTGGGCCACGCGGCGGTGGCGCAGGCGCATGAGCGCATGGTTGGCGGCGATGCGGTGCACCCAGGAGCCGAAGGCCGCATCCCCCCGGAAATCCCTCAGGTGTTGGTAGGCGGACAGGAAGGTATCCTGGGTGATTTCGGCCGCGTCGGCCTCCGAACGGGTCATCCGGAGCGCCAGGCCATACACCTTGTCCCGGTGGGCATCCACCAGGGCCTCGAAGGCGGAAACGTCTCCATCCTGTGCGCGAGAGAGGAGCTGACGGTCCTCTTCCCTGATGGCCTCGTCGGACATGGCGGGGCGCACCCAACCAGCCAGAAAGCCCGCCGTCAAGCGGGCTTGCGGCGCCCCGGTGGCGGCCCCTTGCTGACATGTTGACTGTCCCGGACCCACAAACGGAAGGGTTCGGCGGCCCACGCCCCGGCGTAGTCCACGCCAATCCGAGGCCCCCGGGACACGGCTGACTCGGGAACAGGCGTCCCGGGTCGCAGGTGCAGCGCGGGCGTGCACAGGCCCCGCCGGTTGTGCGCCCGGGTGAGGCCCAGCGCCTTGCACAAGCGGCCCGGCCCGTCTGTGCGCGTCCCCGGGGGCAGGCCCTCCACCGGCTCCACCGCCCGCACCAGCACCGCCGCGCCCACCCCCGTGGCATCCGTCACCACGTTGAAACAGTGGTGCATGCCATAAATCAGATAGACGTACGCCACGCCGGCCGGGCCGAACATGACCTCGGTGCGAGGGGTGAGCCCCTTGGCCGCGTGGCACGCCAGGTCGTGCTCGCCGATATAGGCCTCCGTCTCCACGATGCGGCCCACCCGGCACTGTCCGCCCTCCTCCACCACCAGCAAGGTGCCAAGCAGCTCCCGGGCAACCACCAGCGCGGGACGGGCGTAGAAAGACTCCGGCAACCAGTTCACGCCTGGATGTTAACGGCCCTTCCGTTCGGAAAGCGAAGAACCCAGACACACTCGGAGAGCGTCGGCAGTTCCCACCGGCGCGGGGCTGGGGCAGATTGCATCGCACCATGTCCACACCCGGCCGGCTCTCCGGTCTTTTGCTCCCGCTCTTCTCCCTCCGCTCGCAGACCGACTTTGGCATCGGTGACTTCGGTGCCCTGGAGGGACTGTTCAGCTGGATGAAGGCCGCCCGCCAGCGGATGCTGATGGTGCTGCCGCTGCTGCCCACCGCGCCGGGCGACCCGAGCCCCTACGCGACGCGCTCGGCATTCGGCCTCAATCCCCTCTTCATCGACCTGCAGCGGCTGCCGGAGTTCACCGCGGCCGGCGGCGAGGCGGCCCTGTCCGACGCGCAGCGCGCCCAGCTGGCCGAGGCGCGTTCGGCGCCGCGCGTGCGCTACGATTTGGTCTTCCCCCTCAAGGACGCCGCCTTCGCGCGCGCCTTCGACGTCTTCGAAGCGCAGCACTGGGCGCCCCAGTCCGAGCGGGCGAAGGCCTTCCGCCAGTGGCGCGACGCCCAGGGCGAGTGGCTGGAGAGCTACGCGCTCTTCACCGCCATCAGCGAGCAGGAGGACCGCCGCCCATGGTGGGAGTGGCCGGAGCCGCTGCGCACCCGTCAGCCGGAGGCCCTGGCCCAGAAGTCCCGGGAGCTGGAGCGCCGCGTGCGCTACCACGCCTGGCTCCAGTGGGTGGCCGAGCAGCAGTGGAACGAGGTGCGGACGCAGGCCCGCGCCCAGGACGTCCTCCTGTGCGGCGACGAGCCGTTCATCATCGGTCAGGACAGCGCGGACGTGTGGGCGCACCCGGACATCCTGCGGCGCGACGCCCGCCTGGGCGTGCCTCCGGATGACTTCTCCGCCACGGGCCAGGACTGGGGCCTGCCCTACTTCGACCTGGCGGCCATGGAGAAGGACGACTTCGCGTGGCTGAAGATGCGCGCGAAGAAGGCGGCCAGCTACTACGACTTGCGCCGGGTGGACCACGCGGTGGGGTACTTCCGTCAGTGGATTCGCGACGCGCAGACGCCCACCGGGCGCTTCATCCCGCCGGACGAGGAGAGCCACCGCCGCCTGGGCGAGAAGACCTTCCGCCTGCTGTCCGAGGGCGCCGGCATCGTCGCCGAGGACCTGGGCGTGATTCCGCCCTTCGTGCGCCACATCCTCGCGGAGCTCAAGCTGCCCGGCTACCGGGTGATGCGCTGGGAGCGCGACGACAACCACTACCGCGACCCGCGCCAGTTCCCGGCGGTGTCCCTGGTCACCACCGGCACGCATGACACGGACACGGTGGCCGAGTGGTGGGAGGGCGCGAGCGACCACGAGCGGCAGGCGGCGGCGCGCTCATGGCCGGAGCTCAACGGCGTGGCCATCACCCGCGAGTTCACCCCGGACGTGCACCGGGCCATGCTGGCCTCGGCGCTCAACGCCAACAGCGACCTGTGCGTATTGCCCTGGCAGGACGTGCTCGGCACCCGGGACCGCATCAACCTGCCCGGCTCCATGAGCGATTCGAACTGGGCCTACCGCATCGAGCAGAACGTGAGCGACCTGCTCACCGATTCGCGCACGCGCGAGGCCGCCGAGCGGCTGGCCTGGCTCACCGCGTCCGCGCGGCGCTGAGACACCGTCCGCCCGGGGGGCCCAACGTCCGCGGATACGCGCGGCCGCGACGGCCTCACGGTTTGATGCACTTCACCTGGGCCGGGAAGCCGTCGAACAGGGCGCAGGTGCGGTTGGAGTTGGCGCACTCCAGCCGCTCGCAGATGTCGTCGAAGACGCAGATGGGCGGCGAGCGGCCGAACTCCAGGAAGATTTCCGTGCAGAACTGGTACGGGTCCACGCAGCCGAACGAGCCGCAGTAGGGCGCGTCCGACAAGCTCTCGCCCTCCTTGGGGCGCACCGCCTCGTCCTCGGAGACACCACACGAGGACGCGCATACCGCGAGCACGGAGAACACCAGGCTTCTGATTCGCCGGGACTGGGCCATGGCCCCCCATCTTGGGCCAGGCGGGCGCGGCTTGCACGTCTTCGCGAGGCGTCATTCCGCGACACCGGACACTGGGGTTTGACCCGACGTCCCGGTATGCGACAAAGCACTGTCATCCTGGACGGAAGAAGTGTTGGGGCCGCGAGCCTTCCGGCTATGAAACATCCCGTGGCCGCCGACCTGCTCAGATACCTCCGCCTTGCCACTCCGCTCGCGCTGCTGCTCACCGCGGCCTGCGCCACCACGAATGCGCCGCCCCCCTCCGGACCCAAGGTCACCGACCTGGAAATCCAGGGAACGGACCAGGTGAGCGAGGGCGCCATCAAGGACCACATCCTCACCACCGCCACGCCCTTCTGGGGCTTCTGGCCCTTCGGCGGCCCCAGCTACTTCGACGCCAACGCGTGGCAGGCGGACCTGCGCCGCATCGAGCGGTACTACCAGGCCCAGGGCTACTACCAGGCGAAGGTCACCAACGCCGAGGTGAAGCCGGACGGTGACGACAAGGTCGCCATCGACATCAGCGTGCAGGAGGGCGAACCCACCCGCATCAGCGAAATCCAGGTGACGGGCCTGGACACCCTGCCGGAGGACGTGCGCGAGGAGCACCGCAAGTATGTGCTGGACGGACTGCCCCTGCACGAAGGCGACGTCTTCAAGGAAGAGTCCTGGGAGGAAGCGAAGGTCCGCGTCCAGGAGCGGCTGCGCGAGCTGGCCTACGCCGAGGCCGAAGTCGACGGCGAGGTCCGGGTGGACGTGGACACAAGGCAGGCGGTGGTGGAATTGCGCACCCGGCCCGGCATCCGCTACCGCTTCGGCAACACCTTCGTCGCCACCGACGCCAATCCCCAGGTGCCTCCGCGCCGCATCATCGAACAGGTGACGGGCGCGCTGAAGAAGGGGGACTGGTACAGCGAGACGGCGCTGGCCAACGCGCAGGCGCGCGTGTTCCGCATGGGCGTGTTCGGCGCGGTGAAGGTGAACCGTGGCGCGCCGGACCGCGAGTCCGGCACGGTGCCGGTGGTGGTGGACGTGCGGGAGGCGCCCTTCCGCTCCGTGCGGCTGGGCGGCGGCCTGGGCGTGGACGCGGCCCGGCAGGAGGTCCGCGCGGTGGGCGAGTGGACCCACCGGAACTTCGGCGGCGGCCTGCGCCGCTTCACCGTCCGAGGCCGGCTGGGCTACGCCTTCATCCCCAACGTCCTCAGCTTCAACAAGGACGGTCCTGTCTTCGACGTCACCGCCGAATACGAGCAGCCCCGCTTCCTCTTCCGGGACTTGCGGGCGCAGAACTCGCTCAGCGTGGAGAAGGGCCTGGAGCAGGCCTATGACTTCTGGGGCGGCAGGCTCCAGACGGGTGTCATCTGGCAGCCGCACCCCGACTTCTCCATCTTCCCGTCGTACAACCTCCAGGTGTACCGGCTCAGCGGCCGCGTCAGCGCCGACTCCCGCGTGCCGCCCATCGTCCTGGGCTGCGGCGAGGGCCAGGCGCAGTGCAACGTGGCGCTCAGCTTCCTGGAGCTGGCCTTCACCTGGGACCGACGCGATGACGTCATCGAGCCGCGCGACGGCTACTACATCTCCCTCTCCGTCCAGAAGGGCGGAGGCACGCCCCTCATGGGAGACTTCAACTACGTCCGCCTGCTGCCCGACCTGCGCGTCTACCGTTCGTTCGGCGAGGACAAGCGGTTCATCCTGGCGGCGAAGGTGCGCGCGGGCACGCTGAACCCCGCGGGCGGCGGCCAGAGCTCCATCGTCACCCGCTTCTTCTCGGGCGGTGGCACGTTCATGCGCGGCTTCAACGGCCAGCGCCTGTCTCCCCTGGCCGCCCTGCAGCGCACGGCGGACGTGGACGGCGACGGCAACCCGGATGTCGTCCAGGACGAGGAATGGGACACCGTGCCCGTGGGTGGCAACAGCCTCTTCGAGACCTCGGTGGAGATGCGCTACCAGTTCACGGAGAGCCTGATGGTGGCGGCCTTCTATGACACGGGCCTGGTGGGCATCGAGGACTTCTCCCACGCGAACCGGCCCAAGCTCTTCGGCCCCCAGCACTACCACGCCGTGGGCATGGGCCTGCGGTATCTGACGGTCGTCGGGCCCATCCGGCTGGACATCGCCCGGCGGTTGAACATTGGCGGGGGATTGCCCGTTTCCACCCCGGGATACATCTATCCCGAAGCCGGAGGCTGCTTCGGCATCGGAAGCCGGTGGAGACCCACGGGCCCGACGACGCCCAGCGGCGCGTTCGCGGGCGCTCCGGACGGGCTGTGCGCGCTGCACCTGTCGATTGGAGAGGCGTTTTGACGCAATCCCCCCCGAGCGCCGCGCCTCCCCCACCCCGCCGGCCCGCGCGCTGGGGCCGCCGCGTGCTGTGGGGTCTGCTGGGCCTCGTGGGCCTCATCGTGCTCGTCGTCGCGGGCGTGCTCGTCTTCGCCACGACGTCGCGCGGAGAGGCCTGGCTCGTCCAGAAGGGACTCGCGCTGGCCCATGAGCAGCTCTCCGGCCGGCTGGAGCTGGGGCGCCTGGACCTGTCCCTGGGCGGCGTCATCCTCGAGGACGTGAAGCTGTATGACCCCGAAGGCGAGCTGGTGGCGGAAATCGCCCGGGTGGACGTGCGCGCGCGGCTGGCGGGGCTGGTGCGCCAGCACGTGAACCTCCCCTCCGCGCGCATCGAGCGTCCGCGCCTGTATCTGACCCAGGACGAGCGCGGGCTGAACCTGTCGCGCGCGCTGGAGCCCCGCACGCCCAGCCCCGAGGAGCCCTCCACGGGCCGCGGCTCGCTGGTGCTGGACTTGCGCGAGCTCGTGCTCGAGGACGGCTACGTCGACTTCCGCCAGGCGCTGCCCGAAGGTGGTGAGCGGCAGGTGCGGCTGGAGGACCTGGACGCCCGGGGCTCGGCCCGCTACGCCGCCGCGACGCAAGGCGTGGGCGCGAACCTGGAGGCCACCGCGAGCCTCGCCCGTCCCGTGCCCGGGCCCGTGCGGCTGGCGCTGAAGGCCCGCGGCGAAGAGGGCGCCTTCGAAGGCGATGTCGACCTGGAGGCCGCGGGGCTGGTGCTGGACGCCAGCGGCCGCGCGAAGCTCCCTCCAGAGACGCCGCCGGGCGTGCCGGAGGGCCAACTCCAGGCAGGACTGGAGCTGCGGCGCCTGTCCGCGCCGCCCGACCTGCTGCGGGCCTTCGTGCCCACCTGGCCGTTGCGGGTGCCGGTGTCCGCGGAGGGCTCCGCCGGACTGGACGGCGACGCGGCGCGGGTGGACGTCACCGCGAAGGCCGCCAGCGCCTCCCTGTCCGTGAAGGGCGGCATGGATTTGGAGCGGATGCGCACCGACGGCCTGTCCGTGAAGGCGCGCGACGTGGACCTGTCGGAGCTGATGGCGCAGGGCCCCAAGACGCGTATCGCCGCGGACCTGGACGCGAAGGGCGGAGGCACGAGCCTGGAGTCGATGGAAGGCGAGGTGAAGCTCACCGTGTCCCCGTCCGAATACCTGGGCCAGCCGCTGGGGCCGGTGGAGTTGGAGGCCAGCGCGAAGGAGGGCCGGTATTCGCTGATGCGGCTGCGGATGCTCGCGCCGGGCGTGGCCCTGCAGGCCAAGGGAGACGGCACAGCGGAGTCGGTGCACCTGGAAGGTGGCCTCACCGCCGGCAACCTCGCCCTGCTGTCACAGATGCTGTCCAAGCTGATGCCGGGCGTGGTGGCCCCCATGGCGGGCAACGGCACGTTGGACTTCTCCGTGAAGGGCCCGCTGCGCACGCCCGCCGTGAAGGTCGACGGTGGCTTCGCGGCGCTGCGGTACGGCGACGTGGCGGCGCAGGACGTGTCCCTGAAGCTGGAGATGCCGGACGTCAGCCACCCCCTCACGTCCAACGCCACGCTGGTGGTGTCCCGGCTGAAGGCGGGCGGACGGGACTTGCGCGACGTCGCCGTCACGCTGGCCACGCAGGAGCGTGCGCTGGAGGCCAGCGTGCGCGTGGCGGGAGACGCGGAGCTGGGGCTCACGCTCAGTGGCCAGGTGGACGACAATCGCCAGGGGCTGGCCATCCGGCAGATGGCGCTGTTCTGGCCGGAGGCCACCTGGACGCTCCAGGCGCCCACGCACCTGGGCTTCGGCGGAGGCAACGTCGAGGTGGCGCCTGCGCTGCGGCTCGCGTCGGAGGGGCAGACGCTGTCGCTACAGGGCGCGATGCGCGGCCAGCGCGTCAACGCGCGCGTGGAACTGGGCGCGTTCGATTTGTCGCGGCTGCCCCGGTCCTTCGTCCCGGAGTCGCTGGGCCTGGGCGGCAGGCTGACAGGCCACGCCGCCGTCAGCGGGACGATGGCGCGCCCCGACGCGGAGACCGACCTTCAGCTGGAAGACGGCAGCGCGCGAGGCTACGAGGGGCTCCAGGCGGAGCTGAAGGCGCGCTACGTGAAGGACCGCGCCACCGGGACGCTGGCGGCCAGCCTGCCCGTGGCGCGGCTCGCCGCCGAGTTCGACGTGCCGGTGCAGGGCGTGCTCAAGCGCCGGCGCGATGCGATGTCCGTGCGCCTGAACCTGGAGGACCTGGACATCGCCGGCGCCATGAAGCTCGCGGGCCAGCCCGAGAGCGCCAGCGGCCGGCTGGCCGGCACGCTGACCGTGGAAGGCCCCGCGCGTGAGCCCCTGCTGGACTTCACCCTCCGCGGGCAGGACGTGCGCTACCAGACGCCGCCGCCGGGCTTCTCGCTGCCTGTGCCGCTGGCCTTCCAGTTGCGCGCCGCGTCCGACCGCGAGGACCAGACGCTGGATGCGCGCCTGGACGTGGAGGGCCTGGGCTCGCAGACGTACGTGGCCCTGCGGACGCCCTTCACGGTGGGCGGGCTGATGGCGAAGCCGCCCACGCCCGATGAGCTCTTCGCGACGACGCTGGGCGTGGAGGCCCGCGTGACGCAGCTGCCCCTCACCCTGCTCAAGGGCATGAGCGGCGTGCAGCAGCCGGGCGGCACGGTGACGGCGCAGCTGGACTTCGAGGGCTCGGTGCTGGTGCCCCAGGCGACGCTGCGCGTGCAGGCCAACGCGGTGACGATGAACGGGCTGCCGCCCATGAACGGGCAGCTCAGCGTCGTGGGCGGCGACAAGGACGTGAAGCTCACGCTGAACGCACTGCGCCAGGACGGACCGCTGGCGCAACTGACGGCCACGCTGGCGGCCCCGCTGGGCGCGCTCCAGGACCGCGAGGTCTACGGCTACATCCCCTTCGACATCACCGGCCGCGTGGGCCCGGTGCCGCTGCAAGAGATTCCCGGCCTGGCCACCCCGGCGTCGCCCGTGGCAGAGGGCGCGCCGCCACCGCAGGGCGGCCGGCCCCAGGGCATCCAGGGCGTGCTGGCCATGGAGCTGGGCGCGCGGGGCACGCTCGACACGCCGCAGATGGAGCTCACCGCCGGCGTGCAGAACCTGGGCGTGGGCAACACGGGGCTGGGCCAGGTGCGCCTGAACTACACGTACAGGGACACCCGCTCCCGCTTCGACCTGCTGCTCACCGAGCCGGGCGGCGGCACCATGCTGGTGAACGGAGGCCTGGGCCTGGACGTGTCACTGCCCGCGCTCAACCGGGGACTCCAGACAGACAACGCGCCGGTGGAGGTCGCGCTCAAGGCGCGCAACTTCAACCCGGCCTTCCTGTCCGGCACGGTGGAGATGCTGCGCAGCATCGGCGGCGTGCTCCAGGCGGACGCCAGCGTCGCCGGCACGTTGGGCGCGCCCAGCATCAACGGCAGCCTGGAGTGGAAGGACGGCAAGCTGGGGCTGATGGGCCTGGGCGAGTACCGCGACATCCAGCTCGCCCTGAAGGCCAGCCGCGAATCCATCGCCGTCACGACGCTGTCGGCGAAGGCCGGCAACGGCTCACTCAACCTCAACTCGCCGTTGACCGCGGTGCTCAACGCCCGGAATGAGTACGAGCTGTCCAGCCCCGGAACGTCCGACCCGCCGCTGGTGATGCGCAATTTCCCCATCATCGTCGACGACCAGCTCATGGCGCTGGTGAGCCTGCGCGCGAAGGTGGAGGGCACGCTGTCCCGGCGACTGGTCAACCTGCGCAACGTCACCATCCCCGAGGCCACCATCGAGCTGCCGGAAGCCAAGCGCAAGGACCTACAGGCGCTGGAGCGGCCCGGTGACGTGGTGCTGGTACGCAACGGAGAGCCGCTGGACCGCAAGAAGCGCAAGGAAGCGGCCCAGGCGCGGCCCCCGGCGAATCCCGACGAGACACCCGTGGAAGGCGCGGCCCCGGCGGAGGGCGTGGCGGTGGAAGACGAGGAGGAAACGGCGACGCCACCCATTGTGTTCTGGGTGAATGTGAATGCGCCCCGCAACCTCTGGGTGAAGGGCTCCGACATCAACGCGGAGCTGGGGCTGTCGGATGACTTTCGCGTCGAATACACGGACGTGGCGCGCCTGTTCGGTGAAGTGCGCGTGCTGCGCGGACGCGTGGACGTGCTCGGCCGCCGCTTCGACATCCAGCGCGACAGCCAGGTGCGCTTCACCGGCCCGGCCATGGCGCCGTACATCAACGTCACCGCCGAGCACCGCAACGACAGCGCCAAGGTCACCGTGTTCGTCACCATCCGGGGACAGGGGCGGGAAATCACGCTCAAGCCCACCAGTGACCCGCCGCTGCCGGAGTCGGAAATCTACACGCTGCTGGCGACGGGCCGGCGCACGCTGGAGCGCAGCTCCGGTGCCTCCATGAACGCCAGCGCGCAGGCCGCGTCCGTGGTGGGCTCGCTGGTGGCCAACGAGGCCCGCAAGGCCCTGGCCGCGAAGCTGCCCCTGGACGTGGTCTCCATCGAGGCGGGGGCCTCCGGCATCGCGGGCACCAAGCTGGAAGTCGGCACCTACGTGACGGACAAAATCTACGTCGGCTACACCGGCCGCGTGGGCGCCAACCTCCAGCAGGGAGAGAACGCCAACGCGGTGCGCTTCGAGTACCAGTTGGGCACGCGCTGGAGCCTGGAAGGCCAGTACGGCGACGCGCGCTCGGGCGGGTTGGACCTCATCTGGACCAACCAGTACTGAGGCTCACTGGGACACGGCGGGCTCCTGTCCTTCCGGGCGGGAGCCGCCGCTTCGACGACTAGAGGCCGTACATCGCGAAGCACGAGCCCGCGGGGCCCGCGCCGGAAATGGGCGCGCTCGGCGCGCTCAACCACGCGCTGTTGGCGCCGCACTGGTGCCACTGCTGGTCTCCCGTGGACTGCACGCAGGTGCGCGCCGGCACGGAGCGGCCCAGCGTGGCGGAGGAGCACCAGCCGTAGGACGCGGTGCAGTTCGTGGGCTTGGTGGTGCTGCCCGCGGTGAAGGCGCCCGACTGGCACTGCCGCCACATGGCGTCCGACGAGCTCTGCACACAGCCGAGCTCCGGCACGGTGGCGTCGGCCGTCTCGGAGTAGCAGCCGGAGGCGGAGCCCCACGCATAGGCCGACTCGTAGCGGTGGTAGACGACGGACACCAGCGACGAGCCGCCCACGTTGGTGCGGCCGCACTGGAGGGCATACGCGCCCACCCAGGGCGTGTACGTGTAGAGCGCCGCCGTCGCCTTGTTGACGGGACGCACCGAGCACGGGTCCGACGTGGACTTCGTCACGCCCACGCGCCAGCCGGAGATGGTGGCACGGCCCGCGTCCAGGTCCGTCAGGTAACCGCGCAGCTTCTTGGCGGAGCAGTCAATCTGCTTGCCGAAGCCCACGTATTGCGCGTCACAGCCGCTGGTGTCCGGACAGCCACAGCCGGTGGCCTTGGCCAGGTTGTTGGAGTTGCCGCTCTGGACGAGGCTGGACTCCACCTGGATGCGGGCCAGCATGTACAGCGGGCTGATGCCAAAGGCCTTGGAGCGCTCGACGATGAGCGCGGCGGCCGTCTTGTTGCTGAAGGCCGGGTCCCGGTAGTTCGCCAGGAACGAGTTGTTCTGCTGGAGGAAGGCCTGCACCTGCGCGGTGGTAATCCACTGGCCACCGGTGATGTCGGTGTCCTCCAGCAGCCGGTGCATGTCGTACTTCGTGGTGGCCTCCAGCAGCACCTGGCCGGTCAGCTCATCGATGACGGGCTCATCTGCCGCGTCGATGGGACCACAGCCGGCCGCCACCAACGCGGGCACCAGGAGCAACCACAATCGCGTCTTCATCGCGTCCTCGGGGGGATGGGCCGCGAACCCGGAGAGCGGTGCTCACCGTCCACCGGACACGGCCAGGGGGAGTCCGAGGCTCCAGCCGCGTGAAACATTATTCAAGAATTTCTTATCTTTAATGCCTGACGGATTATTGGTGTCCTGTTGAATCCGTCACCCAGGCCACACAGCCAGAGCGCAGGCGCCGGGAGTAGCGTACCCGCCATGAGCCACTTCCACGCTCCACCGAGGCCGAGGCGACTTCTCTCCCTGACGATGGGACTGCTGCTGGTAGCGGGCTGTTCCAGTTCGGACGGTGACAGTCCCGGGCCCGGGCCCTCGGGTGGAGACGCGGGCACGGGTGCACCGGACGGCGGCGGCCTGGAGCCTTCCGGCTGCCTCAATGAGACCTTCTTGTCGTCGCTGGGGAAGAACCGGCTGCTCGTGGGCGCGCAGATGGCGGACGGCACCGCGGCCAGCGCGCCTTTCGACATCCACTATCTCTACATCGCCGGTGGGCTGTTCGACTCGCCCACCGCCTGCACGTCCTGCACGTCCGGGTGCAGCACTTCGGGCACGTCGTGCCAGGGCGGCGGCTGTGCGTGGTGGGGCTGCTGGCAGGACGTGTCACGGCCGCCCGGCGATTACGTGCGGGGCTTCGTGTCCCGTGCCCGGGCGCGCGGGCAGCTTCCACTCATCACCTACTACCAGCAGTTGCTGGGCAGCGGATTGGGCGAGGGCGAACAGCAGTTGGGCGCGCTCAACAATCTGTCCTTCATGCGGCGCTATCTGGCGGACTGGCGCTTCGTGGTGCAGCAGGTGGGCGACGCGCAGGCGCTCCTCCACATCGAGCCGGACCTGTGGGGCTACGTGCAGTTCTTCCACGGCGACGCACGCCGCGTCCCCGCACAGGTGGCCAGCGCCAACGCCACGGACTGCTCGGCGATGGAGAACAACGCCGCGGGCCTGGGGCGCTGCATGATTGCCATGGCTCGCAAGTACGCGCCCAACGCGAAGGTGGGCCTGCACGCCAGCCCCTGGGCGACGCGGATGGACGTGTACCTGAACACCAACGCGTCCTTCGACGTGGCCGGCGAGGCGCACAAGGTGGCCGACTTCCTCCTGCAGGTGGGCGGGAGCGAAACGGACTTCGTCGTGGTGGAGGCCTCCGACCGCGACGCGGGCTTCTACCAGTCACAGGGCGAGGACGCGTGGTGGGACGCCACCAACGCCACCCGGCCGAACTTCCACCAGGCCTTCGCCTGGGCGAAGGCAATCTCCGAACGGATGAACACACCGAACCTGTGGTGGCAGCTGCCCGTGGGCCACATGAACCTGCCCGACACGAACACGCGCTGGCGAGACAACCGCGTGGACTACTTCTTCACCCACGCGAATGAAGTGGCCGCGGCGCACTCGGTGGGCTTCTCGTTCGGCGCAGGCGAAGGGCGGCAGACGACGCCGGAGACGGACAACGGCCACCTCGTCAGCCGGGTGCGGGCCTACGCGCAGTCGGGTGGACAGGCCCCATGCATCCCCACCCTGGCGCCCTGAGCGCCCTGCCCGTCCTGGTAGGCTGACCGCGTGCCCGCGAGCCCGCCCCTCCTGGATGACATGCTCCTCTTCACCGAGGTGGTGGCGACCGGTGGCATCACCGCCGCCGCGGAGCGGCTGGGGCTGCGCAAGTCCACGGTGAGCCGCCGCCTCGCGGCGTTGGAGGAGCGGCTCGGCGTCCGGCTCATCGAGCGCAACACGCGGGGGCTCCGGCTCACGGAGGTGGGCCGCGACTACCACGCCCACTCCGCGCGGCTGGTGGCGGAGGCTCGCGAGGTGAACCGCGCGCTCGGCGAGTCGCGTGTCACGCCGCAGGGCACCTTGCGCATCGCCACGCTCTCACTGCTGGGCGAGCTGCTGACACCGCTCATCGCCGAGCTGCTGTTGCGCAATCCCCTGCTCCGCGTGGAAGTCTCGCTCGCCGAAGCGCACGTGGACCTCATCTCCGAGGAGTATGACCTGGCGCTGCGGACCGGCCCACTCGCGGACTCCGCCATGGTGGCCCGCAGGCTCGGGCGTCTTCGCACCGGCTACTACGCCAGCCCCGCCTATCTCGCGAGGCAAGGGGCCCCCCGGACCTCGGCGGAGCTGCAAGGCCATGCCTGCGTCGTGCTCGCCGCTCCCGGCACCGACGAGGTCTGGTTCTTCGGCGAGGGCCGGGGCGCGAAGAGCCTACCGGTGACGGGGCGGCTGCGCGTGCCCAGCGTGCGCGCGGGGCAGGCGGC
Source organism: Myxococcus sp. NMCA1 (assembly GCF_026810205.1). Lineage (NCBI taxonomy): Bacteria > Pseudomonadati > Myxococcota > Myxococcia > Myxococcales > Myxococcaceae > Myxococcus > Myxococcus sp. NMCA1. Next base: position 8,283,592 of record NZ_CP113950.1, read on the forward strand.
CGCGCGCGCGGGCCTGGGCGTGGTGCGGCTGCCCGCCTCGCTCGTCGCCGAGGACGTGCGCGGCGGGCTGCTCGTTCCGGTGCTGGAAACCGAAACGCCGCCGGGCATCCCTGTCTTCGCCGTCTATCCCAGCAAGCGGCAGCTCCCGCCCAAGGTGCGCGCCTTCCTGGCGCTATTGAATGAACGCGGCGCCGCGCTCCCCTGGGACGACGCCACCGAGCCCGCGTCCTCCCGAAGCCGGTAGGGGACGTCGCGCAACACAGCGTTCCCTCGCGGGCGCTCGTCCGTTCCCGTTGAGGCCACTACACCTGTGTCCACACCCAGGCAGGGCCCACGCGCCCGGCCGAACGAGGAGGACACACAATGACGACGAACGTCATCCCGCTGGACGACGCGCACTTTCAACGGGAGGTGCTGGAGTCGCCCGAGCCCGTGCTGGTGGACTTCACCGCTACCTGGTGCCCGCCGTGCCGTGCGCTCGCCCCCGTGCTCGACGCGATTGCCGCCGACTTCCGGGGCCGGCTGAAGGTGACCAGCCTGGACGTGGACGACAATCCGGAGTCTGCGATGCGCTATGGCGTCCGCTCCGTCCCGGCGCTGCTGCTCTTCAAGGAGGGCAAGGTGGTGCGGCAACTGCTGGGCGCCCAGCCCCGCGCCAAGCTGGAGCAGGAGTTGCGCACCCACCTCGGGTGACGCGGCGCCCCTCTTCCTTCAGGCCGTATTCGGCGTTGTTGCTCGCCCTGCCTGTGCCCAACACCCCGGGCCAGCCAGGGCGTGCGCAACCGCACCACATTCCACCCGCAGATAATTTTAGACCAATGTTGCAAATCATACACTACTCGTGTATCCACTCACTCGCCCTGTGAGTCTCGCAGGGCGCGGGTCGCCCCACATCTCCGATCCCCCCTTCTCGTTCGGGGCGACTCGTACCCACCGCGGACAGTCGCCCTCACCCGTGCCAGCCCCTTCCAGTCCGGGGCGGCCCGCTCCTCTACCAACGCTTTCGTCTCAACGGTCCAGCCGCCGGCGGGCCCGGGCTCGCGCGGCGTCCAGCGCGGAGTCCACGCTGCCCTCGGCCGGCTTCGCAGGCGCCGGAGCCGCGTCGCCCTGATGGGTGGGCGGAGCTGACGTCGGGGTTGTCCGTGTTGCCGGAGTGGACGACGGCGCCGCGGGTGTCGCGGGGACGGACACAGAGCGCTCGCGGGTCCGCGGCGCACGCAGCCGCGGCGCGGAGAGGAAGCGGCGCACGGCCACCTCCGCCAGCAGCAGGGCCAGCGCCAGGGCCACCAGCCACGGCGCCAGCGCCACGCGCCCCAGCGACTCCGGGGCCTCCATGAAGAGGCCCGTCATGGACAAGCGCTCCACGCCGCCTCCCACGGCCGCGATGGCGCGCAGCAACTCCAGTCCCGCCTTCGCGGAGCCGGGCTCGAACTCCGGCGCGTAGGGCAGCGTGACGGGCGGCGCGCGGAGCACCTTCGCGCCCAGCCGGACCACCGGGTGCCACGTTCCACTGCCCTCCAGCGGGTACTCGGCGACGAGCCGGTCTTCATCCTCCCACCGCATCGGACGCTCCACTGGCGCGGCGCGTCCGTCGCCGGGCAGGAGCACCATCGTCGGTGCCGCGCCGGGCAGCGCCTCGCCCGGGGGCAGGTCCAGCGTCACGCGCAGCAGGTGCCCCCTCCGCTCGGTGCGCACCACCGCGTCCCCGACGGGCGCCGCGCCCGCCAGCGTCCAGCGCACCATCCCCTCCAGGGCCGCGCGCAGGGAGGACCACGTTCGCAGCTCGCCGGTGTACCGCCCATCCACCTCCGCGGTGAAGGCCACCGTGCGTCCCGCGCCTCGCGGCCACATCGCCAGGATGGGCGCGCCATTCGTGTCCAGGGTGCGCAGCGCCACGTTGGCGCGGGGCTTGAGGTAGGTGAGGTTGTAGCCGCCCACCTGGGGCAGCCCTTCCGCGGACAGCCGACCGAGCAGCGGTAGGTCCGGCGCGCCTTCCAGCGACGCGGGCTCATCCACGAAGGTGGCACGCGCCACCGTGAGCGTCTCCTGGCTGAAGATGCGCGGCAGGCTCATCGCATCCTCGGCGAAGTAGACGCGTCCACCGCCCCGGTGGGCCACTTCCCGGAGCAGGTCCGCGTCCGGGTCCGAGGGCACGCCCAGCCCGATGACGGACACCGTCACGTCCTGCTCGCGCAAGTGAGCCAGCGTGCGTTGGTAGTCATCGGGCTCCTCGGAGTCCGCGGCGTCGGAGAACAGGAGGATGTGGCGCGTGGGCTTCTCGCTGCGGAGGATTTCCGTGCGGCCGGTGCGGAGCGCCTCGCCCACGTAGATGCCGCCACCACCACTGAAGCCGCGCGCGACGGCATCCAGGGGCAACCCCGCCTCTACCGGGCTGAGCGGGAAGATTTCATGGGCCGCCGTGTCCACCATGTGCACGGAGACCTCGTCCTTGGGGTTGAGCAGCGTCAGGGCGGCCACGACGCCCTCGGCGGCCAGCTCCATCTTCGTCCGCCCATCCGGGACGGTCATCCCCATGGAGCAGGAGGCATCCATCAACACGCTGAGCGCCAGGGACGCGCGGCGCTGCTCCTCGCGCATCTCCAGGGACACCGGGAGCAGCGGCTCCACGGGCGAGCGCCGGAACCCACCCTCGCCGAAGCTGTTGCGTCCGCCGGTCATCACCAGCCCGCCTCCGGCCTGCTCGACGTAGGCCGCCAGCGCGTTGAGCCCCGGCTCGCCGAGCGCATTCGCGTCCACGTTCTCCAGCACCACGGTGCCCACGCCATCCAGGTCATCCAGCGTGAGGCGGAACGGCGTGCGCACATCGAGCTGCAACCCCGAAGCGGCGAGCGACTGCGCGAGCGTGCCCCGGGACTGATTCGTGAGCAGCAACACCCGGGGCGGGCCCTCCACGCGGAGCACGGCGACGCCCCGGTCGTTCTCCACGACGCCGTCGCCGGGAGCAGCCACGGAGAGCTGGTAGCGGACCAGACCGGGTTCCTCGACCAGGTCGCGCAGCGGCAGCACGTTGGGGCCAGGCTGGAAGTCGAAGGGCCCCTGGAGGAGCACGCGGCCATTGCGCTCCAGCCGGACGGTGCCGGTGACGGCGGCGGAGGCATGCACCACGGCGGAGAACTGGAAGGGCTCGCGCTCGGAGACGGCGGCGGGGACGTCCACGGAGACGACGGCCACATCGAGCGGCGGTTCGGGGCGGGCGATGTGGCGCCAGTCCACGGCGAGGCCCCGGGCCGCCAGTCGTCGCGCGGCGCCGCGTGCATCCACGCCCGTGGCGCGGCCATCGGACAGCACCAGCACGCGCCCGGTGCGCTCGTCGGGGATGAGGGCGCTCGCGGCATCCAACGCGGCGGACAGGTCGGAAGCCTCCACGTCCACGGGGCGCGTGAAGCCGCCAAAGCCTCCGAGGGTGGAGAGGGGTTGCTCGACGCGCGCGTCCCGGCCGAAGGTGATGACGCCCACGCGGTCCCCGGGACGGCGCTGCGATTCCAGCAGGGTGATGAGCTCCTGGGCCGTGCGGTCCATGTCGCGAGGCATGGACGCGGAGCGGTCCACCACCACGACGACGTCACTGCCCGCGTCGGCCAGCCGCAGTTCGGGGCCTGAGAGCGCGCCGACGACGAGCACCAGCAGCGCGGCGCGCAGCCACATGGGCGGGCCCGGCCGGCGGCCGTACTTCCAGAGGAAGAGCCCCAGCGGCAGCAGCAGCACCCACGCCTGCGGGAGGGAGAAGGTCATGCGCCCGTCACTCTCCTTCCGCGAGGATGCGGCCCTTCCCATCGATAGCGTAGACGACGCCACCGTCGAGAAGAACAAGACCTGGGCCGCACGCACTCAGGTTGGGAGAGAACGTCACATAGAACAGGTCGTCATTCGCCTGAACCACACGAGCGTCGATGTATCGCCAATCCGCGAGGCACTTCTCCTCCAGGTGCTCCTGCTTCTCCGCCGTAACCCAGGGTGGACGAAAATCATCCATGGCGACCTTGAGGGCCGCCATCATGGGACCGGTCAGCGCCACGCCACCCTCAATCTGGCTCGGAATCGTCACCGACTCATTCGCAGGAGCTCTCTCCGGCTTGTCGAATCGATAGATGCCCAGCGCGGAACATCCGCAGAGGCCCAGGAGTGGGCCCCAGGCCAACGCCCGTCGCAGGGAGGCTCCCCCATCGTGACAGCACCTCATGGCAGCCACCCCATCCCGTCGAGCATCTCGACGTTTCCTTCGTCATCGTAGACTCGGCCAATCGGTACCCACGCTCCGTCGCGGAGCGCGAAGACACCTTTTGACGGAAGCTCATACCGATACACCCGGCACTCGCCTGTCTTCTCCCGGTAGAGGAGCAGGATGGACTTGGGAAAGGCCCTACCCGTGCCTTTCTCCGCCACGCGCGTCGGCAGCCAGCGCAGATGCGTTTTGAGGTCGACTCGCGAGAACTCGCGATTGTGCGGATGCGTGTGCGGCGCCCAGAAGACCACCGCATCACCATGCGCCTCATCGTCGAGCGCCGACGGAATCAGGCAGCTCTTCCTTCCACTGTCCAAGCGTGACCTCAACTCGGACAAGTAGCTCAGGAAGTATCCCTTTCCCTCGCCTGAGTAGTACCCGAGAGCGCAGTACTCCGTACCGTACATCCCCGCGGATGCGCCGGGCTGACGGGTCATGATGGAACATGCGTTCTGCGCAAGCTCCTGCTCGGTCTCGAAAGGCCCTGCCAGGGGGCCCTTCACCGCGATGCCGCCAGAGGGCAACCGACGGGCCCTCACGTTCGGGTTTGGACTGGAGCATGCGGCAACCCAGGCACCACCGATGAGCAGCCATGATGCATTGAAGTGGGAGCGACTGAACGCCCGGATATTCACGGCACCTGCCGTCCTGTTGGCACAACGGCCCGTGCCTTGCGATTCCGACGCGCTCATGAAGCGCCCCCGGTCCTTGGTGCACTCGCTCCGGAAGCGCCCGGCGTCTCTCGCCGCGTGAGGTAGAAATCCGCCACCAGCGCGGCGAGCAGAAGAACCAGGGGCCATCGGGCCCGGCCCGGCGCGCTGCCTCCCGCGTCGTCTTCCCCTGCCTCACGTGCCGGCACCTCCGCGCGTCCGCGCTCACGCAGGTCCGACTCCCGGGCGTCCAGCGCCAACACCTGCGCCGTGTCCACCACGTCGCCGTCACGCTCCAGTGAATAGGTCCCAGGCCCGGTGGGAGGCGACAGCGTCACCTCGCCCGCGCCAAACACCGGCCGGCGGCCCCCCGGCCCCACGAGCGAGTAACGCGCCCCTGCGAGCGTCACCACCGGCAGCGGCTCGCCCAGCATCAGCTGCCGCCGAGGAAAACCCTCCCGCGTGCGGCGGGCCTCGCGCACCAGGTTGCTCAGCAACACCGGCCACGCGGACACACGCTGCACGTTCGAACGCGACAGGTCCACGTTGACGTGAACCCGGCCGTCCACCTCCTCGGACACCAGCACCGCGTCCCCGGCGCTCACCAGCGGCTTTCCAGGCGGATTGTCCCCCGCCGTCCACCGCACGCCCGAAAGCTGCACGTCATCCAGCAGCGGGTGCCCCTTCTCGGAGAAGAACGGCCCCACGAACGTGCGCGGCGCGCCGCCCGCCCCCACCGTCACCCGTGCATCCGTCCCCGGCGGCCCCAGCACCAACACCACGTCCGTCGCCGAGCCCTCCGCTCCGCGCGCCACCTCCGGCGATACCGCGAGGAACCGCTCCAGTGCGGTCTGCTCGGGAGCCCCCAGTCCCTGCGCCAACGCCACCGCGATGGGCCGCGTGGGCGCGGGCGGCAGCCGCACCTGGCCGTCCTCGGGCAACGCGTCGTCCGGAAGCGATACCTCCACATCGCCCGCTTCCTGGAACGTCAGCCGGACCGTCGCGGTGCCCTCCTCCGGAAGCTGCACGCGTTCCAACCGCTCCGTGCCGGCCTTCGCACCGGCCCCTGGCAACGCGCGGACCCGAACGTCCACCTCCTCCGGCGCCTCCCCGAAACGCGCCACCCTCAGCGTCACCGTGGCCGTGGGCCCGTCATCGCGCCGCTGCGCGGAGACCAGCGCCACGTTGCCTCGCGCGGTCCCCAGCGCCGTCCACCGCACGGACTCGGGCACCAGGGCAGCGTTCACCGGAGGAACGTCCGTGAAGAAGGCCACGCGCCGTCCCGCCCCCGCCAGCTCCTGCGCCCAGATGAGCGTGGGCAGCGGGTCATGGTCCGCGCCCTGCGCCTGGAAGGACTCCAGCGCGGCCAACGCCCGAGAAGACTCCGCCTCCGGGCCCGCGAGCATGCGCGGCGTGACGCCACTGGCCAGCAGCGTCACCTGCGTGGCCTCCTCCGACTCCACACGCGCCGCCGCCTCGCGCCGCACCTGCTCCAGCACCGTCACGCCGTCCGGCCCACGAGCTGACATGGACAGGCTCCCATCCACCACCAACACCAGGTGCCGGACCCGCGCCGCATCCCCCCACCGAACGTCCGCCAGGAAGAGCGCGGCCGCCACCACCGCCAGCACCTCCAGCAGCAGTGAGGCCTCCCGCGTGAAGCGCTCCCAGCGAGGCCCCGCCTCGGCACGGGGACTGGGCCTGCGCCAAAGGAAGAGCGCGCTCACCACCACCGGCTTCTGCCGGCGCCGCAGGAAGTACGCCGCCACCAGCGGGGCGAGCGCGCCCAGGGCCAACAACCCCCACGGGAAGCCGAAGCTCACGCGTCACCTCCCACTGCGCGCTCCATGCACGAGGCAACGTCGTCCACCCGGCGCCCCCTCACGACGCACCCGCCGCGAGGAACAAGGGCCGCAGCGGTCCCGCGACCAATGCACCCAGCCCATCCTGAGCCCGTGCGGTGAGCAGCGCTCCACGAGCACGCAAGGCCGCGCCCCTCAAGCCGCGCTGGTGCTCCGCGAAGCGGCGCGTGTATGCGGCCAGCACCTCGTCCGTCAGCAACTCCTCCAGCGCCGCGCCGCTCTCCGAATCCACCAGCCGGGCTCCATCTCCACCCGCGGGGTCCAGGTCCTCGGCATCCAGCACCTGCGCCAGGAAGAGACCGGACGCGCCCCGGGCCAGCCGCGCACAGAGCGCCGGCAGGCCCGCCTCGAAGAGGAAATCACTCACCACCACGCGCAGCCCACACGGCCGCAGCGGCGGAAGGCGCCCCAGCGACTCCGGCAGTCCGTCCCGCGCGTCGAAGTCCGCCACTTCCAAAGCCGCCCGGCACGCCTGTCCCTGAGCACGCTCCGGCCGGGAACCTGCCACCAGCAACGTGGGCGTCAGTCCCTGCCGCGCCGCCACCTCCACCGTCAGCAGCGCCACCTCCCGCGCGCACGCGGCCTTGCGCGGGGACAGCGCCATGGAGCGCGAACCATCCAGTACCACCTCCACGCGCGGCGACACCTCGTCCTGGCGGATGCGCAGCACGAGTTCTCCCGTGCGCGCCACCGCGTTCCAGTCCACCTGCCGCAGGTCATCTCCGGGCTGGTACGCACGGAAGTCATGCAGCTCCAGCGCGCTGCCCGCGGACGTGGCACGGACCTCCCCCACGAGCCCCCGGTGGGGCCCCCTGGGCAGCGCCAGGGCCAACCCCGGAACCAGCCGCGCGACAGCGGATGCGTCCATCCGCTCACTCACGACCTGTGGGCCCGCCGCTCACGCTCCACGAGCATCCGGTCCGTCCCGAAGGCCGCCACCAGCGCCAGGCCCACGACCGCGCCCAGCAAGTCCCAGGACATCTTCGGCCCGGACGCCCCGTAGTCGTACGTGGCGAAGTTCGCGATGCCCACCACGGGGTTGAGGAGGTTGAGGACGGGGTCATCCCCATCGAATCCCATCAACACCGCCACCAACGGAGGCAGCGCCGAGGCCAGCGCCACGGAAGCCACGAACATCAACCGCACCGCCACGGGTGTGGCCAGCCGGTCCGGGCGCACCTTCCGCCCCAGCCACACCGCCAGCGACAGGAAGAGCACGCCGTACGCCGGCAACGCCAGGGTGGCCATCCGCAGGGAGAGGCCCTTCAGCGGCAGGTCCGAGGACCCCACCTGCAAGCCCCAGAACAGCGCGCCCCAGGCACCCAGCAGAAACACCATCCAGCGGAAGCCCCGCAGCGCGCCGGGCCGCAGCACGGACCAGGGCCGGGTGGTCGCGCGCAGCGGGCGCGCCTGGCCATCCACGTCCGCGACCACGAACATGCCCACGCCCATCAGGTGGACGCCGCCCAGGAGCGCGAACATCTCCGGCACACTGTGCTTGCGCCCCGTCAGCCACCAGATGGCACAGCCGACGAGCATGCCCACCAGCACCTGCACCCCCACCGCGCGACGCGGCCCCCGCGTGTAGTCCTCCGTGGGCAGGGACAGCCGGGATGCGGCGGCCTCGAAGAGCAGCCAGCCGTCCATGAGCATCAGCATCAGCGTGATGCCCACCAGATAGAGGAGGTCCACATCATTCAGGAACCGGTCCCCCATCTCCGATATCGCGAAGGCAGCGCCCAGGCCCTGCACCAGCGCCAGGCCCAGTGCGCCCAGCAGGCCGAAGTGGACGAAGGCACGCCCCATGCGGCCGTCGGCCAGCGTCGCCGCGCACACGCTGGCCACCGTGAGGAATACGAGCCACGCGCCGCCCAGCGCCAACACCACCAGAATCGTGGGCAGCGCGATGCCATTGAGGAAGTAGCTGAAGAGGAGGAAGGGCCCCGCCGCGGAGGCATACAGGGCCGCCTGCACCAGGAACGACGCCACCTTGCCCCGGAGGATGCGGCGCGGCCCCAGACCGGTGAGCACCAGCAGCACCCACGTCTCGTCCTCGCGCTCACGCGCCAACGAGCGGTAGGCGCTGTACGGGATGACGAAGAAGTGCGCGACGCTCAGGCAGACGAAGAAGGCGAAGAAGTAGCCTTGGCCACGCCGCGAGTAGGCGCCCTCGCGCGTGTCCACATAGGCCACCAGCGCCACCGCCAGGCACGCCAGCAGCATCAACCCGAAGCACACCCAGAAGACGCGCGTGCGCAGTCCCTGGCGGAGTTCCTTCACCACCAGCGGGTTGAGCCGGTCCCCCCACCGCTGCGACCAGGGCTCCGCGCCCGCGACCTGGCCACCACCCGAAGCCATCGGCTCCGGGGCCGGAGGGCTCATCGCCGTATCCACGGGCGCGCTCACGCCACCCTCCCCTTCGTCACCGTCATGAAGGCATCCTCGAGGTTCCGCTCCCGCGCGCTGAAGGCGCACACGGGAAGCCCCGCGGCCACCAGCGCCGCCAGCAGTACCGCCGCAGCAGCGTCCACCTGCGCGGGACCCGCGCCCGCATCCAGCTCCAGGCGCACGCGCAGCGCCTCGCCCTCCCGCGCCACGCGCTTCACGCGCGGCTGCTCCAGGAGCAACCGCTCCGCGCGCTCCCAGACGGCGTTGCCCGCGTCGCCCACGGCCAATCGCACCGTCAGCTCGGGCATCACCGCCGCGCCCACCTCCTGCTGCTGAAGCAGGTCCGCCACCTTCCCGGTGGCCAGTAGACGCCCCTGCTCGATGATGGCGCAGGTGTCGCAGATCTCCGCCAACTCCGTGAGGATGTGACTGGAGATGATGACCGCCTTGCCCTGGTCCGCCAGGGCGCGCAACAGCTCGCGCAGCTCGATGCGGGCGCGCGGGTCCAACCCGTCCGCGGGCTCGTCCAGCAGCAGCAGCGACGGGTCGTGCAGCAGCGTGCGCCCCAGCGCCACGCGCTGCCGCATGCCCTTGGACAACGCGGTGGTGAGCCGGTCCGCCAGGGGCGTGAGTCCGGTGAACCCCATCACCGACTCCACCCGCTGCCGGCGCGCCGCGCCCTTCAGTCCATAGGCGCGCGCGAAGAAGTCCAGGAACTCGAAGACGGTGACGTCGTCATAGGTGCCGTACCGGTCCGGCATGTAGCCGATGAGCGGACGCGCCCGGTCCGGCGCATCCACCAGCGAGTGTCCGTCCAGCAGCACCTCGCCCGACGTGGGCACATCCAGCGTGGCCAGGATGCGCAGCGTGGTGCTCTTGCCCGCGCCGTTGGGCCCGATGAAGCCCAGGATACTGCCGGCCTCCAGGGAGAACGACACGTCATCCACCGCGCGCAGCGGCCCGTAGTCGCGCCGCAGTCCCTTCACCTCCAGCAGGCTCATGGCCGCCCCCCTTCCGACTGGCCTCGCACCAGGTGGATGCCGGCCTCCAACTGCACGTCAACGGCGGACGAGGGCGCCGGCCCCAAGCCTCCCAGGCGCGCGATGAAGCCACCCTCCGGAAGCGGAGCGCGGAAGTTCTCCTCGCCCCCTGACAGACGTCCCTCGGCGAACGACTGCCCGCCCACGCCGGACACCAACTGGCTCACCGGCGTCGCGCTGGCGGGCAGCGGCTCGCCCAGCGTCCCTTCCGCGCCATCCTCCAGCGCGGGCAACGCGTAGCTTTGGTTCCCCACCCGGACGTAGCCCTGCTCCAGCCGCGCCCCCAGCGCGTTCTGGACGCGGACGGTGCCGCCCTCCCGCCGGACGACGAGCCGCGCGCGAGAAGGCAGCACGGCCACCTCGCCCCACTCACGGTAGGTCCGTGGCGGCAGGAAGCCATGCGTCACCGTCAGGCCATTCGTCCAGTCCAGGTCCGCCAGCATCTCGTCGGTGTTGTCCGGTGCCAGCAGCGCGCTCGTCGCCGGGAAGCGCACCGGCCCCGAAGACACGTTGGCGTACCAGGCGGAGACGCCGAGCGTCACCACGCGCGAGCGCTCCGCGTCCAGCCACGTGAGGCTGTAGCGCGCGGAGTGCACGGCGAAACCATCCACGAGCACCGACCAGGTCACGAGCGCCACACAGGTGAGGACCGACACCAGGGGCACCGCCACGAGCACCGCCACCGGCCCTCGGCGCCGCGCCAGCATCAGCCCGCCCGGCCCCACCGCCAGCACGAAGGCGAAGATGAGCAGCAGGAACCGCCCCACGGGCGTGTTGGCATGGTCCAGCAGCGGCGTGATGCCCCCGGCGAGCAGGTTGCTTCGCTCCCACCGAGGCGCGGCCCCCGCGGGATTCACGGCCCCTGGGATGACCTCCCCCAGCATCGCGTTCAAGACCTGTCCGCATTCGAGCGCGGCGCCACACAGCCGCACCCGCCCAAAGCCATACGGCACGGCATCCCTGGAGCCTTCCGCGGTGAACAGCGGCAGATGCTCCGTCAGGCTGCTCGACACCTGCGGCAGGACGAGCCGTCCGCCCGAGAGGACGTAGGACTCCAGCACGGCCCAGACATCCGCGGGCACGGAAGCCAGGTCTCCCGGCACCATCACCACGGAGTAGCCCACGTAGGAGGACAGCTCCCTGGGCGCATCGCGCGGGTCAACGGTGCGAACGGAGAACAGCGGGCTGCCGGTCGCCTCCACCCGAGGCACCCCCGACGTGTCGTCGAAGGCCTTGAGCGTCCCCAGCACCAACACCGTCCCTCCCGTGGAACGCTCCACATAGATGGGGGTGTGGGCGGGGAGTGTCAGCGGAGACAGGCCGGGCGACTCCACCAGGATGCTCCCCGCCTGAGCTGGCGCTGGCACCGGCAGCCAGGTGACGAGCCGCCGCTGCGGCGGCACCTCCACGGTGCGCTCGGAGGTTCGCGGCCCCGAGTTCGAATGTCCCTGGAAGGTCAGACGGACCTGGAGGGGCACGAGCCCCGTGTTGTGGAGCACGACATCGATCGGGGTGTAGCCGCGCTCCGGCTTCAGCGCGCTGGTCCGGATGGAGACGCTCAGGGGGCCGTGGTTCCGCGTATCAATGGTTCCGGAAGCATCGCGATACCCGTAGCCCGTGGGCGCAGCCTCTCCCACGAACGATGTGGCGAAGGCCCGTGAGCCTCCCAGGACGCAGAGCAGGACACTCGCGGTCAGTACCGCGCTACGCACGCGGCACCTCGGGGATGGCCTGGAGCAGCGCGCGCACCACGTCCGCCGCGCTGACCTTCTCCAGCGAGGCCTCGTAGGCGAGCACCAACCGGTGATTGAGGGCGGAAGGCGCGGCGGCCACCACGTCATCGAAGCCCACGTTGGGCCTGCCTCGCAGCAGCGCCAGCGCGCGCCCGGCGGCAGCGAGCGCGAGCGCCGCGCGAGGACTGGCGCCATAACGGACGAAGCGGCGCACGGCGTCGGGCGCCGACGGTTGGCGTGGGTCTGAGGCCTCCACCAACCGGCCGATGAAGTCCGCCACGGGGCCCGGCAGGTGCACGCGGTCCGCGGCGGCGAAGAGGCGGCCCAGGCCCTCCGCGTCCAGCACCGGCGACAGCTCCGGCGGCGCGCCACGCACGCGCGTGGTGAGCAGCGCGCGCAGCGTCTTCGCGCCCACGGGGGGCACCTGGATGCGGAAGAGGAACCGGTCGAGCTGCGCCTCGGGCAACGGATAGGTGCCCTCCAGCTCGATGGGGTTCTGCGTGGCGAGCACGAAGAAGGGGTCCGGCAACGGACGCGTCTGCCCCAGCACGGTGACGCTGCGCTCCTGCATGGCCTCCAGCAGCGCGGACTGCGTCTTCGGGCTGGAGCGGTTGATTTCGTCCGCCAGCACCAGGCTGGCGAAGAGCGGGCCTTCGCGGAAGACGAAGTCGCGGCGGCCGTCACCTTCCAGCACGTAGGTGCCGGTGATGTCGCCGGGCAGCAGGTCGGGAGTGAACTGGATGCGGCGGAAGGGCAGCGACAGCAGCCGCGCCAGCGCCTTGCACAGCTCCGTCTTGCCCAAGCCAGGCAGGCCCTCCAGCAGGACGTGCCCGCGCGCGAGCACCGCCACCACCACCTGCTCGACGACGGATTCCTGGTCCAGCATGACGGTGTTCAGCCCGTCCTTGAGCCGGGCCGCCACCTCCGCCGCTCCCTGTGCCTCGGCGGGACTGAGAAGCTCCGCTGCCACGTCATTGCCCCCTTCCAGACGACTCGCCACCAAAGTACCGCCTCACCATGTCCCGGTTGCGGGGAAGCAGCGGCGCCGCACCGGGCCCCGCCGTCGCATCGCCCCGCGCCTGGGTGCCCTGCGCTCCGCCCGGCCCCGCCGGCCCCGCGCGACGCCTCGGGTCCGCGGCCCGGAGGCCCCAGAGCTCCTCGCCCTCGTCGCCCCCATGTCCGGGAGGCAACGGCTCGAAGGCGAGCCGCTCCGGGTCCATCTCCGCCTCGTCACCAAAGACGAGCGGTTGGCTTCCGCCGCCGCGTGACACGCCCGCGCCGTTCCGCACGCCCCGGCTCGCATGCCCCTGCTGGCCGGAGTTGGATTGCCCTTCGCCCTCGCCGCCGCGCCCCGACTGCCCCTGCCCTTGCCCTTGCCCTTGCCCCGAGTTCTGGCCGCGAGAACCCTGGCGACGGGCCTGCGAATCGGAACCGTTGCGGCTGTTCGAATCGAAGCGGTTCTCCAGCGACTGACGCCTGCGCTCCAGCGCCTCGCGCAGGCTGGCAATCTGGTCCGGTGAACCGGAGGCCCGCGCGCGGGCAGCGGCCTGCGCCTCACCGGAGCGCTCACTCCGCGAACCTTCCGTGCCCTGCTGTCCCTCGGCGCCCTGCGCTCCTTGTCCGGACGCGCGCGTGGCATCCGCCTGTGCCCCTTCGCCGTTCTCGGATTCACGCGGCGCCCCGCCCTCCTCCGTTCCCTCCGCGACGTCGGACGAGCCGCCCTCTTCGCCGCCTTCCAGCGCCATCAGCGCCTGCTCCAATGCCTCGCGCTCACGCGTGGCGGCCTCGGCGCCTCCCGCGGCGCCCAGCGCATCCTCCAACGCCCGCGCGGCCTCCGCGGCCTGGGCCAGCTGCGCGGCGGCCTCCGCGGCCTGCTCGGCCAACCGCTTCTCCAGCGCGTCGGCGGCCTCCCAGTCTCCGGCGTCGAAGCGGCCCTCGGCGACTTCCTCGGCCAGGCGCCGCAGCTCGTCCTCGACGGCCGCCTCCAGCACCTCTTCCTTGGCGAGCGCCTCCGCCTGCGCCTGGACCGCGGCCACCTTCGCCGCGGCGGCGGCATTCACGGCGCGGCCTCGTGGCGCGGACAGGGGCAACAGGAAGCCCGCCACCGCGAACAGCACCGCGCCCGCGAGCGCCGCGGCCGGGCGCCGCCACTTCACGTCGGGAGGCTTCACCCCACCCGCGAACTGATTGACGGCCAGCTCCCACTCCCCCACCGGGCGCTCCAGCCGGGTGAGGAGCAGCCCGCCCGCGTTCGCCGACCGGTCCGCGAGCACCGCCGCCTGCTCCAACGACACCCGCCGGGAACGCGCACGCCAGAACCACGCGCCCAGCCCCAACGCCAGAAGCGGAGGCAGGGCCCACACGAAGGCGCCGCGCAGAAGGAACCGGGCCAGCACGCAGGCCGTGGCGGTGGCCCACATCGGGACGATACCGGCCTCCGCCCATGCCACCGCGTTGAGGCGCCGCTGCACGCGCCGGATGGGCGCGAGCACCAGGGCCTGGAAGCGGCGTTCTTCACTGGCAGCCATGAAGCGGCGAGTGTCGACTACTCGGCCCACTCCCCACAAGCGACGCGACGCCCAGCCGTCGCGGTCCGGGTGTGAGCGGTCGCATCCCGCCGTGCATTGACGCCCCCTTCCGCCGCCTGGCACGGACCGCCCGAGCCTCGCGGACACCGACGCAGCATCCCCGCGGAGGAAGTGCCCATGGCCGCGCCTGCACGCGAGACTGCCCCAGGTGCCGCCCCGCGCGGCAAAGACGGCCCACGCACTGCCCCCCAGTGCCATCAAGCCCACCGGACTGCTGCTACAACCCCTCTTCCGGATGCTCCTCGCCCGCCCTCCAGAACTGGCGCCCCAGGCGCCGTGGCCGGACATGCCACTGGTGGTGTGGCCCACCGCGCTGGCGATGTGGGGCCCCGGCGACGCAACGACAAAGCACGCCCACCACGCCATGCACCTGGTGCTGTGCCGGCAAGGCGCCCTGTGCGTCCGCGCGCAAGGCATGAAGACCACCGAGCAGGCAGCCGGAGTGCTCGTGGGCCCGGACATTCTCCACGCGCTCGACGCACGAGACAGCGAGGTCATCCTCCTCTTCGTCGAACCCGAGAGCGACGACGGCGCGCGACTCCAGGCCGCGCTCGACGGTCCGATACGCCTGTTCGACACGACGCAGCGCGATGCCCTCCTCGGCGGGCTGCCCACGGCGGGAGCGCTGGCGCACGAAGCGGTCGGCGGATGGATGGAGTCCACGCTGGCCGCCCTCTCCTGGACGCCCGAAGCCCCCCGCCACCTCCACCCGCGCGTGCGCAAGCTGCTGCGCCACCTGCGCGCGGAGGCCGCGCCGGAAGACACCTCGCTCGAAGCCCTGGCCCAGGTCGCGGGCCTCTCGCCCGGAAGGTTGATGCACACGTTCACCGAATCCGTCGGTGTGCCGCTGCGGCCCTACCTCCTGTGGCTCCGGCTCCAGCGGGCCGCGGGCGCCATCGCCGCGGGCCGCACCTTGGGTGAAGCCGCCCACGCGGCCGGCTTCTCGGATGCGGCGCATCTGACGCGCACCTTCCGGCGGATGTTCGGTACCACGCCGTCATCACTTCAGCGCCGTGGACCGCGCGTCCAGGCGCAGGGCCGCGACGCCGCGGCCCGCTGAGTACCCCGCACCTGTGGCGGCAGGCGCTACGGCTTCCGCGACGCTGTAGCGCGGCCCGTCACTCGTCCCGCCAGGCCCGCATGCTGGATGGCGTCGCGGCCCGGAACAAGGTCTGGTGGCCCATCGTCAGGGCCGTGGTCCGGGCCACCGTCAAGGTCATCGTCAAGGTGATGGAAGCCGTCAACCAGCGCGACAAGCGGTAGCGGCAAGGCCGGGGGCGGCAGCACGACGCGCGCCGCCCCCGCCTCTCGGATCGCAGCCAGTTCGTTCAAGCGAACGCCAGCACCGGGACCCCATCCTGAAGTCAACGGCACGGCAGGCCACACCCGCCCGTGCCTCTCTTCAGGAGCACACCCCATGTCCTTCGCCATTCTCCTGCTGTCCTTCTTCCTGCTGCTGCACCTGCCGCCGCTGCGGCGCATCCCCGCGCTGTCCACCCCCACGGCGCGCGCCGCGGTCGCCGCGGGGCTCTTCTTCGTGGGCGCGGGCGTCATGCACTTCGTCATGCCCGCGCGCTACGCGGCCATGATTCCGCCGCGACTGCCGTCACCCGCCTTCTGGGTCTACCTCTCCGGAGCCGCGGAGGTCGCGGGCGGGCTGGGGCTGCTGCTGCCACGCACCCGTCGACTCGCGGCGCTGGGGCTCATCGCGCTGCTGCTGGCCATCCTCCCCGCCAACATCCACGAGGCCCAGGCCAACACCACCGCCCATGTGCTGCCCTTCCCGGACTGGTACTTCTGGCTGCGCATCCCCTTCCAGCTCGTCTACGTCGCCTGGGTGGCATGGGCTGGCGGCTGGTGGCCCGTCAGCGGCCGTGCACGCCTGGCCGCCCACGGTTAGGCTCGCGCGCACCATGCACTTCCGCAAGCTCGGCCGCAGCGGCCTCGTCGTCAGTGAGATTTCCTACGGCAACTGGATCACCCACGGCTCCCAGGTGGAGGAGGAGGCCGCGTTCGCCTGCGTGCGCGCGGCGCTGGACGTGGGCATCACCACCTTCGACACCGCGGACGTGTACGCGGCGACCCGCGCCGAGGAGGTGCTCGGCCGTGCCCTGAAGGGTCAGCGCCGCGCCGGCTACGAGCTCTTCACCAAGGTGTACTGGCCCACCGGCCCTGGAAAGAATGACCGCGGCCTGTCGCGCAAGCACATCATGGAGAGCATCGACGGCTCACTGCGCCGGCTGCAGACGGACTACGTGGACCTGTACCAGGCCCACCGCTTCGACGTGGAGACGCCGCTGGAGGAGACGATGCTCGCGTTCGCCGACATCGTCCGCCAGGGCAAGGCGCTGTACATCGGCGTCTCCGAATGGACGGCCGACCAGATTCGCCAGGGCGCCGCGCTGGCCCGCGAGCTGCGCGTGCCCTTCATCTCCAACCAGCCGCAGTACTCCATGCTCTACCGCGTCATCGAGCCCCAGGTCATCCCGGCCTCCGACGAAGCAGGCCTGGGGCAGATTGTCTGGTCCCCCATCGCCCAGGGCGTCCTCACCGGCAAGTACCTGCCCGGCCAGGCGCCCCCCGTGGGTAGCCGCGCCACGGAGGCCAACGCTGTGCGCTACGGCATCACCCGCTTCATGACGGATGACGTGCTCACCCGCGTGCAGCAGCTCGTCCCGCTGGCGAAGGATGCCGGCCTCTCCATGGCCCAGCTCGCCGTGGCCTGGGTGCTCCAGAATCCCAGCGTCTCCTCCGCCATCGTCGGCGCCTCCCGGCCGGAGCAGGTGCATGACAACGTGAAGGCCGCGGGCGTGAAGCTGGAGCCGGAGCTGCTGCGCCGGATTGACGCGGTGCTGGGCCCCGCCATCGAGCGAAATCCAGCCCTGACCGACGTCCCCGCCCAGCGCCCCTGAGCCCGTCCCACCCGGGCGGGCGCCTGAGCGTCCGCTTCCGGGAGGGCGGCACCCAACCCGAGCCGTTCCATTTGACTTTCCGCGCCAAGGGAACAAGACATGGGCCCGCAAGTTGGCAACCGGGTTGCGAGTACCCCGTGGCCCACCTTTACCCAGGCTTCCCTTCATGACGCCCTTCCTCTCCCTGGCCCAGACGAATCACACCGAGCTTGGCTGGCTCAGCAGCAAACTGCTCGGCGTGACGCTCACCTCCGCCGAGTGGGTGCTCTGGGTGCTCGTCATCCTCTCGGTGCTCTCCATCGCCATCATGCTGGAGCGCACGGTGTACTTCGCCCGCCACCGGCTGCCGGACTCGGAGGCCCTGGCGGTGCGGCTGGCCCGCGGCGAGTACGACGTGGCCCGCAAGGCCATTGAAGGCAAGACGGGCATGGAGGCCGCCATCATCCGCGAGGCCCTGGCCTCCGCCGACCAGGGCGCGGACACGGTGGAGCAGGTGATTGCCTCCACCCTGTCGCGTGAGCGTCCCCAGTACGAGCGCTTCCTGTCGTACCTGGGCACGCTGGGCAACAACGCGCCGTTCATCGGTCTGTTCGGCACGGTGCTGGGCATCATCAAGGCCTTCAATGACCTGGGGAAGATGAACGCCCAGGGCGGCGGCGGGGCCATGCAGCAGACCGTCATGGCCGGCATCTCCGAAGCGCTCGTCGCCACGGCCGTGGGTCTGGCGGTCGCGATTCCGGCGGTGGTGGCCTTCAACGTCTTCAACCGCCAGCTCAAGACGCTCACCAGCCGCGCCAATGCCCTGGGCTACGCCCTGGTGGGCAGCATGCGCGCCCAGCGCCCCGCGTCCAGCACGGCCACTGCGGCTCGCGCCGCGGAGGCCCGCTAGGCCATGGCGGGCGGCGCGCAGGACAACGACGACGAAATCACAGGCATCAACGTCACCCCGCTGGTGGACGTGGTGCTGGTGCTGCTCATCATCTTCATGGTGACGGCCAACTTCATCGTCCGCGAGACGGTGGAGGTGGACCTGCCCCGCGCCGCCAACGGCGGTGAGACGGTGCAGGGCCTGGTCAACGTGGTGCTGGACAAGGAGGGCAAGCTCTTCTTCGACGGCACCGAGATGACCGAGAAGGACCTGGAGAAGCGCGTTCAGGAAGCGGTGGCCAAGGACAAGGAGACGCGCGCCATCATCAGCGCCGACCAGTCGCTGCCCTACGGACGCGTCATGCGGCTCATCGACGTGGTGAAGGGCCAGGGCATCGCCAAGTTCGCGCTCAACATCGAGAAGGACGTGGCCCCCGCGGCCGCGCCCGCGACCCCCTGAGGCAAGGCGTCACTTCATGAGTCAGGCGGTCCTCGACAACGCTCCAACGCCCCGACGCGACCGCTCACTGGCCGTGGTGGGCGTCTTCCTGCTCGTGTCGCTGGGGATTCACGTCGGCGGCTTCTGGGCGCTCGGGGAAGGCGCCTCGCGCACCCTCCCCGCGGCCAAGCGCCCCGTGGAGATGGTGATGGTGGAGGTGGTGAAGCCGCCCCCGCCGCCCCCCGAGGAGCCGAAGCCGGAGGAGCCGCCCAAGCCGCCGCCCCCCAAGCCCAAGGTGGTGAAGCCGCCGCCGGTGAAGGTGGCCGAGGCCCCCAAGCCGCTGCCCCCGCCGCCCGTGGACGCGCCGCCGCCGCCCAACGACACCCCGCCGCCGGAGCCGCAGGCCAAGCCGCCGCCGCTCGTGGTGGGCATGACGATGTCCTCCACCACCAGCGCGGGCTCGTTCGCCGCGCCCGTGGGCAACACCGCGTATGGCACGACGGGCCCCACCGCGAAGGACCCCAAGGACGTGAAGGGGTACAGCGCGCCGAAGTACGCCCCCATCTACCAGGTGGACTCCGAGCCCACGGTGGCCTCCGAGGTGAAGATTCCCTATCCGGAGGAAGCGCGCCGCGCGGGCGTGGAGGGCACCGTCACGCTCTCCATCACCATCGACCACGAGGGCAAGGTGGTGGCGGTGAAGATTCTCAAGGGCCCCGGCTACGGCCTCAACGAGGCGGCGAGGGATGCCATCCGCCGCTTCCGCTTCAAGCCCGCCATCAAGGGCGGCGAGCCCGTCTCCACGGAGATGAAGTACTCGTACACCTTCCTGCTGGACTGACCCGGGGCGCCTACTGCGCGCCCAGCGCGCGGCGCATGATGTCGCGCAACGCGCACAGGTCCTCTTCCGGCAGGCCGCAGATGGCGTTCGGGGGCTCGAAGATGCGCTCCAACAGCCGCTCGCGAAGCGCCGCGCCGTCCTCCGTCAGCACCAGCATCTTCACCCGCCGGTCCTGCTCGGAGCTGCGGCGCGCCACCAGCCCGCGCGCCTCCATCCGGTCCACCAGGCCCGTGACGTTGGACGCGTCGCACGACAGGTAGGCGGCCAGCGTGCTCATGGCCAGCGGCCCTTCTCCCAGCTGCCGCAACACGTGCGCCTGCACCGGCGACAGGTCGAACTCCGCCGCCAGTGCGGGGAAGTTGCGCATGTGCGTGTGCATCAGCTCGAAGAGGAGTGTCCACGCCTGGCGTGGCAAGTCACCCGCGGGTCCGGCCTGCCCGGGCCCACTCCCCGGCTTCGTCTTCCGCTCCAACTGCTCGCCGCTCCCATTCATGCCTCTCATGTTATGTCACCTGAGCCACCTAAACAATTGACTTCATCAACTATTGAGAGCTACTACATTCCGGAGCTTCCAAATTCGGACGTCATGGACTATGGCTGCCGACCCGAGGCTCGAACCCGTAGCAAGTCCATCCTGGACGCAGTGGCCCGCGCCGGCGCGGGCCCTTGAGGAGGTAGAGGCGGTCATGAGTTCATTCCTGGCGCTGTCCCTGGCGGCCACCCTGGCCGCGGCACCGCCGCCTACGCTGACCCTGGAGGACGCGCTCAACCGCGCCCGCAAGGAGAACCTGGACCTCAAGGCCGCGCAGGCCCGCCTCGCTCAGGCGGATACCGCGTCGCGCAAGGCTTGGGCCGGCTACCTCCCCAACGTCACCGTCAACGGCGCCGTCATCCGCAACTCCATCGAAGCGGTGATTCCGGCGGGTCCGCTCGCGCCCGTGGAAATCGTCATCCAGCCACGGGTGCAGATGCAGGCCCAGGGCCAGGTGCGGCAGGCCATCATCGCCCCGCAGCTGTGGGCCGGCATCCAGGCCGCCTACAAGGCGGAGCGCGTGGCGGAGCTCAACGTGGAGCAGGCGCGGCGCGAAATCTTCTTCGGCGTGGCGCAGGCGTACTACGGCACCGTGGCGCAGGCACAGGCCGTGGCGGTGCAGGAGCGGTTGGTGGAGCTCAACGGCGCGCGCGCCAAGGACACGCAGGTCCGCTTCGAGGCGGGTACGGTGACGCGCGTGGCGCTGCTGCGCGCCGAGCAGGACCTGACCCGCGCGGAGCAGGACCTGATCCGCGCGCGCAACGCGGAGGCGTCCGCCAAGCTGGTGCTGGCCACCCTGCTGGCGCTGGACAACCCGAACTTCGACGTGGCGCCGCCGCCGGAGCCCCAGGTGCCGGAGAAGACGGACACCGACGTGCTCGTCGAGCGCTCGCTCGAGCAGCGCGCGGACGTCGCCGCGGCGCGTGAGTCCGTGGAGCTGGCGCAAATCAACAAGCGCGGCGTGTGGCTCAGCTACCTGCCCAACGTGCAGGTCTCCGGCACCTACAACATCAGCAACGCGGCGGGCTTCGTCGGCTCCAACCGCTTCTGGTTCATCACCCTGGGCGCCAGTTGGACGTTGTGGGACGGCGGCCTGCGTGAGGCCAACCTGCAGGAGGCCTCGGCCGTCATCGCGGAGAACCGGGCGCTGCAGCGCAAGGCGGAGCTCACCGCGCGCCAGGAAGTGAATACCGCGCAGCTCGACCTGGAGAGCGCCCTGGCCAACCGCCTCAAGGCCTCGCAGGCCGTGGAGTTGGCGCGCGAGTCCCACCGCCTCACCGAGGTCTCCTTCAAGGAAGGCGTGGCGACGTACCTGGAGGTCGCGGACGCGAACACCGCGCTGACGCAGGCGGAGATTGGCCTGGTGGGTGAGCGGCTGCAGGCCTCGCTCGCCGGCCTGCGCCTGCTGCGCGCGGTGGGCGTGTTCGGCGCCCGTCCCCTGACGACGGACCTGAAGGTGGAGACCTCGGAGGCGCCGTTCCTCCAGCCGCTGCCGGAGCAGACGCAGCCGACGCAGCCCACCCAGGAAGGGCCGGCGGACGCCCCCCGGCAGCAGTAATTCCGCGCGGCATCCCGGCGCCCGCCATTCCCAGGCGCCGGGTTGCCCGCCGTGGAAGGCGGGCGCCGAGCGCCGGTTGTGAGCGGCCTTCGCCAACCCCACCCTCGTGGAGAGAGGCATCACACCCTTTCCCGAGGAGGACGTCATGGCGGAAGGACAGTGGGGCAACTGCAAGGGCTGCCGTTACTTCGCCAACCAGAACCCCCAGAGCGCCGGCGAGACGCACCGCTGCATGCAGCCGGAGCTGGCCGAGTTCGAATTGGAGGTGTCCGGAGAAAGCGGCTGCAACGCCTACGAGGCACGCACCGGGGTGGCCACTCCGGCGTATGAAGAGCCCTCTCCGTCACTGCACTGAGCGCGAGCGCGCCCTGGGGGCCTTCAGCCGCCCGGGGCCTCGCGGGGGAGCGGCACCACGGCCCCCGTCATCTTCGGACCGGCGCCGTAGTAGATGCGCTCCAGGAGCCGCCGCTGGTGCACCAACGGCGTGTCGAAACGGTCCAACCGCATGCCCTTGTGACTGTATGGCGTGTCCGCCACGGTGGTGATGAAGCGCGCGTCGTCGCGCACCTCCCACCAGGTGAGCACCATGGCCGCCCGCGCCGCCACGGGGAGCAACGGGCGCAGCAGCGGCTGCTCGGTGCGCAGGAATGAGAAGACGTGCAGGCGCGTGGTGCGCGCCGTCTCCGGCACGAAGAAGATGTTCGCGCGGGTGATGAAGGGACGCGGCGAGCCGTCCGGCGCCACCCAGCGAATGGTGTACTGGCTGCGCACCGGGTCGAAGCGCGTCACCCAGTCGTTCTGGAAGAAGTCGCCCCTGCGCACCCCCAGCACCGTCATGATGGGCGCGGGCCGCTGCGGCGCGCGGTAGTGCACCTCCGTGCGGTCCTCCAGGTTGCGCGCCTCGAACTCCACCCGGTCCGCGTTCGGGTCGTCCCAGCCCAGCCGGGTGTGGACGTAGGGCGTGTGCTCGTCCTCGCTGAAGTTGTCGAGCGACACGTGCAGCGGCGCCGCGAAGTGCGTGGAGAACGCGCCGCCGAAGACGTAGCCCTCATCGCCCATGTCGGGCATGGCCGAAAGCGGCGTGTCCCGCTCGGCCAGCCAGAGGTAGCCGTAGCGCTCCACCACCTGGAAGCTTCGCGCGTCACAGTTGCGCAGCTCCGGCTGGCTGGGATTGCTGCCGCGCCCCTCCGCGTCGAAGCGCCAGCCGTGGTACGGACACTGGAGTCGGCCGTCCGCGCGCACCGTCCCCTTGGACAGCGGCGCGAAGCGATGGGGGCAGGCATCCGCGAGCGCCGCGGGCTGTCCCGTGCCATCCCGGAAGAGCGCGTAGGCGCGGCCCGCCACCTCCACGCGGACCGGCCTGGTGCCCAGCGCGCGGGCGGAGAGCACCGGATGGAAGTGACGGATGACCTTGGGGGTAGGCTCCATGGGGGCCCAGTATAAGTCGACGACTATCCCTGCTTGAAATGGACTCCGAGTTACGCGGGGTGAACTGGAGGACCGGGCAGCCCCCTTCCCCCTGGGTTATGCTCCCGCCCCCGTGGCCACCCCTTCCGCTCCTCGCCGTCGTCCCCACGTCTTCGCCGTGCTGCTCGCCGTGGCCGCGTTGCTGGGCGCGGGAGGCGCGCTTCATGTCCAGGGCCTCTTGCCCGCGCGCGTGCCCTCCCCCGCCACCCCGTTCAGCTACCACGACTACGAGAAGGTGCTGCGGCACGTGCGCCCGGACGGGGACGTGGACTTCGCCTCGGTGGGGCGCGAGCGCAAGACGCTGGACGGCTTCGTCGACTCTCTGGCGTCGTTCTCCCCCCACAACCGCCCGGACGTCTTTCCCACGCCGGAGGACGCGCTGGCCTACTGGCTCAACGCCTACAACGCGCTCGTGCTCCAGCAGGTGGTCGACGGCTACCCGTACCTCGAAACCGTGCAGCAGCCCATGCTGGGACGCTTCTTCTGGGGCCGCTCCTGGACGGTGGGCGGTGAGCGGCTGACGCTGTGGGCGCTGCACAACCGCGTGCTGCGCCGCGAGTTCGCCGACCCGCGCATCCACCTGGCGCTCTTCCAGGCCGCGCGCGGGGGCCCCCGCCTGGACGGCTCGCACTTCCAGCCGGAGTTCCTGGACTCGCAGCTCAACGAGGCCGGACGCCGCTTCGTGGGCGACCGGCGCAACGTGCGGCTGGAGCGGGACACCGTCTACCTGACGTCGCTCTTCGAGGAGTACCGCGAGGACTTCCTCGCCGCGCTGCCCGAGGGCCGCGGCGGCAACGTGCTCCAGTTCGTCTGGGCCTTCCTGCCGGACACCTGCGAGGAGCGCCCGGGCTGCGACACCCGCAGTGACCTGGACCGCGCCTGCGGCCCCCGGCTGGACCAGTGTCGCATCGCCTTCATGGAGCGGGACTGGACGCTGCCGGACGCCGCCGCCCGGCCCGCACGTCCCTGAGCCGCCTCACGTGGGAACACGCTCGCGCAGCCGCGCGGCGCCGCGTCCTGATGAAGCGTCCGTGTCATCCTTGCGCTGCCGCAGCCACTTCTCCAGCCCCACCACCGGCAGCACGACCGCGCCCACCAGGATGGACAGGCCCACGTCCTCCAAGCCGAGGGGCGCGGTGCCGAACACGCGCTGCATGAAGGGCAGGTACATGAAGGCCACCTGGAGCAGCACCAGCAGGCCCATGCCCACGAACACCGAGCGGTTGCTGAAGAGGCCCACCTTGCGCACCGAGCCCATGAGGCTGCGGCACATGAACAGGTAGAACATCTGGAAGCTGATGACGGTGTTCACCGCCATCGTCTGGGCCTCGGCCAGCGCGTGCGCGTGTCCCGTGCGAGGAATGTCCCGGCGGTACTCCCACAGGAAGAGGCCGATGGCGCCCGCGGCCATCAGCAACGCCACCAGTCCGGTGCGCATCACCACGAAGCGGTTGAGCACCGGCGCCCCGGGGGCCCTGGGGGCCCTGCGCATGACGTCCGGCTCCCGGGCCTCGAAGGCCAGCGGCAGCGCCAGTGACACCGTGGCCACCAGGTTTATCCAGAGCAGCTGCGTGGGCAGCATGGCCATCAGCGGCACCAGCCGTCCGTCCACCTCCTGGATGGGGAAGAGGGACACGCCGAACAGCAGGATGAGCGCCAGCCCCAGGTTGGTGGGCAGCACGAAGGCCAGCGACTTGATGAGGTTGTCGTAGACGCGCCGCCCCTCCTCCACCGCCGCGACAATGGAGGCGAAGTTGTCATCTGTCAGCACGATGTCCGCCGCGTCCTTCGCCACCGCCGTGCCGGTGATGCCCATGGCCACGCCGATGTTGGCCTGCTTGAGCGCGGGCGCGTCGTTGACGCCGTCCCCCGTCATGGCCACCACGTGCTGCCGGCGCTGGAGCGCGCGCACCAGCCGCAGCTTGTGCTCGGGCGCCACCCGCGCGAAGACGTTGGAGCGCAGGGCCACCTCCTCCAGCGCCGCGTCATCCGTGGCGGCCAGCCGCGCGCCGGGGATGCCCTCCTCCCCCGGCTTCAGCAGCCCCAACTGCGCGCCGATGGCCGCCGCCGTGGAGGGGTGGTCACCGGTAATCATCTTCACCGTGATTCCCGCCTCGTGGCAGGCGCGCACCGCGGCCATGGCCTCCTCGCGAGGCGGGTCAATCATCCCCTCCAGGCCGAGCAGCCGCAGGCCGCCCTCGACGTCCTCCATGCGCAACGCGACGTGTGACACCGTCACCTCCCGGTATGCCACCGCGAGCACGCGCATGCCCTGCCGCGCCAGGCCGTCCACCTCCGCCAGCACCGTGCTGGACGAGCAGCCGTCCTCCAGCGCGCAGCGGCGCAGTACGACTTCCGGCGCCCCCTTGAGCAGGATGCGGCGGCCGCCCTTCCCGTCGTCGTGCAGGGTGGCCATGAACTGGTTCTCCGACTCGAAGGGGATGGCGTCCACGCGCGGGTGCGCCTGCCGGACGTCGTCCACGTGCATGCCCGCCTTCTCCGCCGCCACCAGCAGCGCGGCCTCGGTGGGGTCGCCCGTCATGTCCCACTGTCCATCGCGGGGCTGGAGCGCGGCGTCGTTGCACAGCGCGCCCGCCAGCAGCAGCTCACACACGTCCGGCGGCGGCGCCTCCAACGGCTGGCTCCCCCGCGTCAGCGCCCCCTTGGGGGAGTAGCCCACGCCGCTGAGCGCGTAGCGCCCGTGGGTCGTCCACAAGGCCTGCACCGTCATCTCATTGCGGGTGAGCGTGCCCGTCTTGTCCGTACAGATGACGGTGGTGCTGCCCAACGTCTCCACCGCGGGCAGCTTGCGGATGACGGCGCGCCGGGCGGCCATGCGTTGCACGCCAATGGCCAGGGCGATGGTGACGATGGCGGGCAGTCCCTCGGGAATCGCGGCGACGGCCAGCGTAATCGCCACCACGACGGCCTCGCTCACCGCGTAGCCGCGCACCAGCCCCACCGCCAGCAACGCGGCGGAGATCACCAGGATGCCCAGGGTGATGTACTTGCCGATGACGGCCAGCGCCTTGGTGAGCGGTGTCTGGAGGTCGGTGGCCTCGCGGAGCAGCGTGGAGATGCGGCCCAGCTCGGTGGCCTGCCCGGTGGCCACCACCACCGCGGTGGCGGAGCCGGACGTCACCAGGGTGCCACCGAAGAGCAGGCTGGCCCGGTCTCCCAGTTCCGCGTCCTCCGGCACGGGCGCCACGGCCTTCTGCGCGGGCACGGACTCGCCCGTGAGCGCGGCCTCCTCCACCGTGAGGTTGCGCGCGGAGAGCAGCCGCATGTCCGCGGGCACCTTGTCACCCGGCGCCAGCTCCATGACGTCGCCCGGCACGCCCTGCGCCGCGGGGACCCGCAGCTTGCGGCCCGCGCGAATCACCGTGGCGTTCTCCGGCACCATGCGGCTGAGCGACTCAATGGCCTTCCCCGCGCGGTACTCCTGCACGAAGCCGATGAGGGTGTTGAGCACCACCACCGCGGCCACCACCAGCCCGTCCGTCACCTTGCCCATGATGACGGCCAGCACCGCGGAGGCGATGAGCACCCAGATGAAGGGGCTGTTCACCTGCCGCCACAGGAGCTTCAGCGGACCGTCGCCCTGCGCGCGCTCCAGCACGTTGGGCCCATGGCGCGACAGGCGCTCGCGCGCTTCCTCGTCCGTCAGCCCTTCCGCCGTGCTTTCAAGCGACGACAGCACCTGTTCCGGTGGCAGCGAATGCCACGGGGGCTTCGTGCCGGCAGGCGGTCTGGCGAGCGCTGGTGCACCCGGTCGTTCGGGTGCGGCGGGCTGGTCTTTCATCCGGTGGCTCCTTCCGATGCAATCTGGCAACGGTCGCGCGCATCTCCACCTGGGCAGTGGGCGGGTGGACATCGCGCTGCCCTCCAGGGCCATTGTTCCGGTCTCCCAGGGAAAGAAAGGCGCCCGCGGGGCGAGGCACGGCCCAATCCCCCACGGTTTTCCGCACCCCGAGGACGCCTGCCATTCGCACTGCGATTGCAATCACTCTGCAACGAACAATGGGTCCGGGAGGCGCAAGTGATTGTGAAGCAATGGAGGCTTCACCCTCCTCCTGAGGCTGTCGCCCTGAAGCCCGCCGTGTCCTCCGGGATGGGAGGGGAGCACTTACGTCCCAGAGGACAGGCGAATCCACCGGCGCTCGGCATGGGAGCGCCGGGCCGCGTCCAGCACCTGCTGATTGCGCCAGCCGTCCTCCAACGTGGCCTCGTCCTCCAACGTGGCGCGGCCTTCTCGCAGGGCCTGAGTCATCGCGCCCGCCAGCGCCAGGAAGCCACGCGCCCACTCGTTGTCCGGCAACCCGGGTGGCAGCGGCGGTTCCGCGGGAAGCGCCACCCGCTCCCAGGAACGTGTCCCCACCGTGGAGCGCCACAACTCGCGGCCCTCCACGCGCAGGCCCCCGCGCTCGCAGGACACCTCGACGCCGTGCACGGGCTTGCCGGGGGACACCATCGACAGCTCGATAGCGGCTGTCGTCGCGCCGAAGCGGAGCAGCAACCGCGCCTCGTCGTCGCTCGTCACCGGGCGCGACTGTCCCGTGAGCGCATCTGGCCGCTCGGGCGTGTGCGTGGCCAACTCGCCCAGCACCTCGTTGGGCTCGGCGCCCAACATGAAGCGCAGCGTATCTACCGCGTGCGAGCCGATGGCGCCCAGGAGGCCGCCTCCTTGCGACGCGTCCGACCACCAGTCCCACGGCCGCTCCGGCGAGGCGCGGTTGTCGTTGCGGTAGAAGACACGCGCGCCGCGCACCTTGCCCAGCTCACCGGAACGCAGCAGGGCGCGCATCCGCTGCCACGTGGGCAGGAAGCGCAGCTCATGGTCCAGCAGCGCCAGGACACGCCGCTCACGGGCCGCGTGCCACATGGCCTCCGCTTCCCTCGCATCCAACGCGGTGGGCTTTTCACACAGCACCGCCTTGCCCGCTTCCAGCGCGGCCAGGGTGATGTCCCGGTGCAGCGCGGGCGGCGTGGAGATGCACACGCACGTCACCTCCGGCCGTGACACCACCTCACGCCAGTCCGTCGTCACATGCGGCACGCCCAGTTGCCGGCCTGCCTCCTCCACCTTCTCGCGCCGCGCGCTGGCCAGGCTCACCACCTCCACGCCCGGCAGTGCGCGAAGCGCCGGGATTTGCGTGGTGCGCGCGAAGCCCGCGCCAATGACACCCATCCGAACCGTGCGTGCCGTGGACATTTCTGTCTCCCTTGAATCGATGACGCGGCGCGCAGGCTGAGTTCTGGGCGTCCCCATTGCCAAGGCCCTCGAATTCAAAGTATCCAAGAATTCGCAGAATTCACTGATTCGGCCCCTCCCCTGATGACTTCCAGAAACCTTCGTTGGACCGTGGCCGCAGGTGTCTTGCTGGTCGCGGCGGCCGTGGCGTTGCTGTGGCCACGGACTGTCCCCTCTCTTTCCAGCGAGCCCGTATCAGCCGAGCCCTCCGCCTCGGCGGCCTCCGGCCCTCGCGGCACGCCCGGTGCCCCGGGCACCACGCCCACGGAGCCCGAACCCGCTGTGGAGCAGATCCCCATGCCCGGGTGCTGGGACGGCCTGCACGCCTTCGACGCCTCGGTGTCCATGGACTCGTTCCGGCAGGCGCTGACGACGGCCATCGGCAACGGCGACCGGTACCTGGCGGCGTACCTCCAGGAGCGGCTGACGGAGTTGGTGGGCAACGACGCGACCCGCGCGCTCCAGGTGCTGGAATGGGCCAGGAGCGCCAGCGGACCGGAGCTGAGCATCTACATGGACGCGCTGAAGGCCGCGCCCGCGGTGCATGCGCCGCAGGTGGCGCAGAGCCTGCTGAAGATGGGCGAGGACCCAGGCGCGCCCTTGCAGACGCGCTCCGCCGCGCTGGATGCGCTGGAGACGCAGCGGAAGCTGGCGCCCGGAGACATCCAGCGGCTCAAGAAGCTGGCACTGGACGAGACGCTGGACTCCACCGCGTGGGTGGCCACGCGCACGCTGGGCCGGGTGATGAAGGAGGACTTCGAGCGCACCGGCAACTACGCACCCTACTGGAAGGAGCTCCTGGACATCGGCGGCACGTCCGACGACATGGCCGTGCGGCTGCTCGCGCTGGAGATGCCGTCGTATTCGAACCCCATCATCGGCGCGGAGTCCTTTGACTCACTCAAGCGCATCCTCTCCAACGACCGCGAACGGGACGTGCGGGAGATGGCGGCCTTCCGGCTGGGTGTCACCAGCGAGCCGGAGAAGGCGATGGAGATCCTCCGCGCCGCCTTCCTGGCCGAGCATGACCTCTGCGTGCGCTGGGCCATCTTCCGATTCGCCGTGCGCGCGGGCGGCGACAAGGCGCTGCCGATGCTGGAGCAGTTCGCCGCGAAGGACCCGCGCTTCACGCAGGACTACCTGGAGTTCCAAGCCCTCTACGCGTCGGGCACGGTGGACTTCGCCCGCATCTGGCTGGGCAAGCGCGAGCACCACAACTGCCTGGTCGAAGAAGGAGCGCCGCACTGATGTCCCCCCTGTCGATGAAGCGAATGGGGCGCGCGGCGCTCCTGATGGCCCTTTCGTCCCTGACTCCCGTGACGGCGCGCGCCGAGGCAACGCTCCGCCCCGCGCAATGCACGGTGCAGGGCATGCTGGACGACGTGCGCGTGGCGATGAAGAACGGCTCCCTCGCGCTGAAGCGCTACGTGAAGATGCGGCTGAAGGAAGCCGCGCTCGCCATGCCCGCGGAGTCGCTGCTGGCGGCGCTGCAAGGTGAGCGGGACCCGGAGGTGCTGGAGGCCCTGGGCGCGGCCCTGGCCACCAAGGCGAGCAACGCGGAGAACCCGGGCCTCATTCAGCCGCTGCTCGCCCGGGCCACCGGGGATTCGGACCCGGCGCTGCGCGCGGCGGCGGTGCGGGGCCTGCGCGGCGTGCCCTCCGTCGAGTTCATGGAGAAGAACGGCGGAGTGGTGACGTACGAGCAGCTGGTGCGCGACGCGTCCCCCGAGGTGCGCGCGGCGGTGGCGGACAACATCGTCTCCGAGAGCGCGGACGTCTACAGCGGCCATGACCGCCGGGTGTCGGAAGCGGCGGTGTCGGTGGCGGCGGCGTCGGAGGACCCGGAGGTGGCGGCGAAGCTGCTGCGCGAGGTCTCCATGGAGGCCGTGAACCACGAGGCGGTGGAGCAGGTGACGCGCCAGCTGCGCTCGGAGAACCCGGAGCTGCGAGCGGCGGCGGCCACGGCGCTGGGCGGTGTGCCCGGCGGCGAGTCCGCGGGTGCGCGAGGCTCGCTGGTGGACCTGTTCCGCGAAGACAAGGACCCAGCGGTGCGCAAGGCGGCGCTCCAGGGAATTGCCCGGCTGGGGCAGGCCCACGCGGTGCCCGTGCTGGAGTCCTTGCGCGGCGTGGATCGCGCCATGGATGCGGAAATCGACGCCTGGGTGTCCGTCCTGAAGCTCAACCTCCAGGAGTGGGAGCTGGTGCTGCGCGAGAAGCAGCGCCGCCGGAGGTGACCCCTGCTTCACCGCAGTACGCAGCGCTACACCAACGAGGGAGTCTCTTGATGAAGACGATGAAGCTGACCATGGCGGGCCTGGTGCTCGCCGCCGCGGGCTGGGCCACCTCTGTCACGGCCGCCACGGCCGTGGGTCCCATCTGCGACGCTGCCGCGCGCGTGGGTTCCACGACGTACTACTCGTGCTCGGGCAGCAGCCACAACGCGCTCGACATGAGCAACGGCACCTGCAGCGTGTGGAACCACCGCGGGATGATCAACGTCAGCCGCTACTACGCCTACTACGGCGGCTGTGCGAACAACTGCAGCGGCGGCACGAGCTGCAACGGCGGCGCGGGTAACTACTACGTCGTCACGGGCGGCAGCGGCTGGGACTTCCGCCAGCTCCACTTGAACTCCAACGTGTCGTCGGGCTCCAAGACGTGCGACCGCTGCGCGCTGGGCCTCGTGGGCTCCACGGGTAACTCCACGGGCGCGCACGTCCACGCAGACAACCGTCAGTACGGCACGCGCAAGACGGCCTGGTACGCCAACGTCGGCACCACCTGCGGATCCAGCGCGTACTGCGAAAACCGCGTCGGCACGCCCACGCTGTAGTCACTCCGCAGCCTGCTTCACCCACACCCCGCCCCGTCCCGGTGCCGCAATGCACCTGGACGGGGTTTCTCGTGTCACTCCAGGTGACTGAGCTCTGCTTCCGCGTGCTGGCGGTAGAGGGGAACGACTTCTACAGCGAGCACGTCTGATCTGCCCCCGTTCTTCGGACCACGCGTTATGAGAGTCCTGCGGCGCTGCTGATGCCGTGCTCGGGGGATGATGCGACGGGGCCGGCATGGGCGCGGCGAGCTCCGACCTCCGCAGGTGTCTTGTAGCCCAAACTGCTGTGCGGACGCTTCTCGTTGTAGTCGCGCCGCCACGCCTCGATGAGGACGACGGCCTCCCTCCTGGTGGAAAACCACTCCGCTGACAGACACTCGTCCCGGAAGCCGCCGTTGAAGCTCTCGTTGGTGCCGTTTTGCCAGGGCTTGCCTGGACCTCAATGGTCCCTTCAAAACCGGCCAATGGGAGCGGACCGAGACAGGAGGACTCCTACCCCGCGGACTCGGAGGTCCGCAACTCCATGGCCCCCTTGGTGCGCCAGCTGCGGGGACCGAATTGGACGACGTGGGCATGGTGCAGCAGACGGTCGAGCATGGCGGCCACGGCGGCGTTGTCCCCCAAGAGCTTCCCCCAGTCCTCCACTGGCCGGTTGGAGGTGATGAGCGTGGAGGCCTTCTCGTAGCGGCGCATGATGAGCTCGAGCAGGTCCTCGGCGGCGGTGGCCGGCAGCTTGCGCATGCCGAGGTCATCGATGATGAGCAGTGGAGCGCCGGTGAGCGCATCGAGCTTCTGGCGTCGGGTGCCTTCGAGGCTTGCTTCGGCGAGCTCCTCGAGCAGGTGGTGCGCCTCGCGGTAGAGGACGCGATGGCCCTGGGACTGGATGACGGCTCGGCCGAGGGCCTGGGCGATGTGACTCTTGCCGGTGCCTGGAGGGCCGAGGAAGAGCGCGTCCTCGCGCCGCTCCACGAAGCCGCCGGTGGCCAGCTCGAAGACGAGGCGGCGATTCATCTTCTTGTTGAATGTTGGCGGTCATCAAAGAGCGCGGGATTCTGGTCATCGACGCGGTCATCGCGGAGCGCGGAAATCGGGTCATCGGCGAGCGCAGGTATCGAGTCGAGGCAACGCAAGACGGCCCCGCGCTGCGCTCCGATTGCGGGGCGCAGAGCGAGGCCGGTGGGCATCGGTGAGTCGCGGGGACGCTCAGCTCTTCCTTGCCTTGCGCTCCGCGCGTGATTCCTCGGCCATACGCCTGCGGTAGCTGTCGCCCTCGATGCTGATGATGCTCGCGTGGTGGATGACGCGGTCAATGAGGGCGATGGCGCATGCGGCGTTGGGGAAGATGGTGGTCCACTCGGAGAATGGGAGGTTGGTCGTCAGGACAATCGGCTTCTTCTCATACCTGCGCGACACCACCTGGAAGAGGAGGTCGGCGTTCCTGGCGTCGTAGGAGAGGTAGCCAATCTCGTCGATGACGAGCAACCCCGCCTGAGTGCAGTAGTGCTTCAGGCGCCTGTCGAGAGCGCGAGCGGAGTCCTGGCTTCCCAAGTCGAGCAGCAACTGGGAGGCGGTGGTGAAGAGGACGGAGTGCCCAGCCTGCACGGCGTTGTAGGCGATATTCTGAGCAATCATCGTCTTGCCCAGTCCCTGGGGCGCGACGAGGACGACGTTGGCGGGGCGGGCCATGAAGTCCAGCGCCAGGGCGCCCTCGACGGCCGTCCTGTCGATGCGCTTGGGCCAGCCCCAGTCGAAGTCGGCCATCGTCCTGAGCGCGCCGAGCTTGCTGCGCGACAGGCACCGCTCCACGCTGCGCCGGGCTCTGTCCTTCGTCTCTTCCTCGGTGATGGCTTCCAGCAACTCGGTGGGGCCCCACCTGCGTTTGGTGGCCAGGGCAATGAGGTCATCGAGCGCGGCACTGGTGTGATGCAGGCCCAGGGTGTTGAGGCGTTCCTTCAAGGGGCTCATGACACTTGCTCCGTGTCGCGCCCGAGGAGGGCGTCGTAGGGGTTGAGGGAGTGCTGGGGGACGCGTTGCTCGCGCACGCGCGGGTCATCCGGCAGCACCAGGGGCAGCGGCGGAGGGGCGCCCCTTTTGCGGCTGCGTTGGTCGAGGACGTGGGCAACGGCGGCGGGGCCGAGTGCGCCGCGAGCGAGCGTCTCGGCGATGGCGGCGTCGGTTTCGGCGGAGCCGTACCTGTCGGCCAGCGCCAGCAGCTTCACGGTGTGGTTGCCGAGGTTGTCGCCGCGGCTGGTGAGCGCCTGGAGGAGTTGCTCGGCGTGCGGGCAGCGTGCGCGCAGCAAGTCCCTGCCACGCAGCTCGTGGGCGTGGGCCTTGCGCCTGGCCAGGGCAGCCAGGTGGCTGGCATCCTCGACGACGGCGCCCTTGTCCCAGCTGCGCACGTGCGAGGCGACTTCCACGGCGCCGTCGAGGAGGCGCACCGTGGTGGACGAGGCCACCAGCGTGAGGGGCCGGCGCACCAGGCCCTCGGGAATGGAGTAGTCGTTGCCGTCGAAGCGCACGTAGGGCGTCTTGCCGGAGGCGGCGGGGCGCACCACGTCGGTGGGCAGCGGGTGCGCGGGCAGCGGCAGCAGCAGGGGGCGCTCGGCTTCCAAGGCCTGCGCCACCGTGCGGCCCGAGGCGTCGCCGGGCACCCGGCGCTGGTGGGCCACCTCCTCCACCCAGCGCTGCAGTTGGCGGTTGACGTCGTCGAGGCCGTGGAAGGTGCGCGCAGAGAAGAAGGAGTCGCGCAGGTAGCGGATGGTGCGCTCCACCTTTCCCTTCTCATTGCCGCGGTAGGGGGCGCAGGGCTTGGGGACGAAGTGGTAGTGGCCGGCGGCTTCCAATATGCGCGGGTGGAAGTGAATGATGTCTCCGGCCCTCTGCAGCACGACGGACTTCAGGTTGTCGTAGAGGAGGTTGCGAGGCACGCCGCCCAGCGCTTCGAAGGCTTGGACGTGGCCCTGGAGGAAGCACTCCATGGTTTGGCCCAGGAAGAAGCGCGCGTACATGGCGCGCGAGTGGCCCAGCACCAGGACGAAGCAGGAGAGCGTCCGGGTGGCCCGCCCCACCCGCACCTTGCCGAAGCTGCCCCAGTCCACCTGGGCCTCTTCGCCCAGCAGGGTATTGCGGCGCAAGAAGGCCTCGGCCTGGGGCCCCGGACGCACCCGCCGCACGTAGCGCTTCACCTGCTCATAGCCGCCCAGGTAGCCACGGGCCTTCACCATGTGGAAGAGGCGCGTGGCCCTCAGGCGCGGGTGGGCCTTGAGGGTGACGTCAATGAAGTCCGTGTACGGGCCCAGCACCGTGGGCTTCGCCGTTCTGTCAGCACTGGCTACCGGCACGTCCTCCAGGGCCGCCTCCACGGTGTCGTGGTGCAGCCCCAACTGCGTGGCGATGGTGCCCACCGGCCAGCCTTCCGCGTAGTGCAACTGGCGAATCCGGGCGCGTACCTCGAGGCCAATCATCCTCCCACCTCCTCAGGGTGGGCAGCGCCGCCAGCGCGGGCCCATTCGGGTGCGCGCCAGGGTGGTGTGACGGAGGAATGGATTGGCGCGTCCGCAGGACGTGCAAGCCGGAATGGACGGTGGTGCATACGCAGGTGGCCTCGCTGCGCTCGGCTCCGCGGACACCTGCGTGGTGGCCTGGGCCGGCGCGGGCGGCACCGTCACCTCCAAGGCCCCTGGCGGGGGAGACTGATGCGTCACTTTCCGCCGCCGTCCTCGGTACGCGGCCTGGCGCTCGGCGTGCGCATGCCGTCCGTCTCGGGTGCGCTGGTATCGCCGCCCGGCCGCGCGCACCGACTCCGCACGCGCCAGCACCCCGCACCTGCGCTCGCAGTAGCGCTGCCCCCTGTCGCACCGGCTGCACAGCTGAAACAGCCTCCGGCACTCCGGCCGCCCGCACACCACCAGACGCAATGACTCCACGCACACCTTCCCGTGCGCGCCGACTTCTGGCGCCGCGCCGCGGAGTGCGCTACCCCTCCCTCACCGGCTCGCCCCTCTCGCACACCAGGGCGCGCCCCCAGGAAGGCCCTCCAGGTGTCGCTGGTGGGCCTTCTGACTTTTCAGGACGCGCGCAGCCCCGGACTCCACCGGCTCGCGCTCCTCTCCTCAACTTTTCGGCGGCACCCAGCGCTGCCCCTGGCAGCAGAGCTCTCGAACTTCTCGCCGTCCATGACCAGAAATCCGCGCTTCCTGGTGACCATCAACATGTTGAAGTCGAAGTCGAAGCCGTCGAGCGTCTTGCCCGCGTCGCGGAAGGCACCCTGCTTGAGGCGGCGTTGGATGAAGCCGTCGCTTCTGCGAGTCAACTCGTCGTTGACGAGGGCGGAGAGGAAGTCGAGTGGAGCGAGCTTCTCGGCTTGCGCCTGGAGGATGCGGCCCTCGACGGCCTGGGCTATTCCGGACAGGCGCAGGGTGGTGAGGGCGCGGGTGATTTCGACGAGATTCATGTCTCGGTGTCTCCTGGGTGAGGGGTGGGCTGAGTCAGACGGGCGATGACGTCGCGGTAGTGGGTGAGCTCGCGGATGAGCGGGTCGACCTGGCGCAGGGTGACGGGAGTGGGCGTGCGTCTTTCGAGGTAGCGGCGCACGAAGCGGTAGGTGGGGACGCCCACCTCGAGAGCCACCTCGCAGGCGTCGTCCAGGGCAGCGGCGCCGTGCTTCTTCACCAGGGACAGCACGCCCAGGATGCGGCGGATGCCCACCTCTCCTTCTCGGCGGTGCACCTCGGCGCAAAGGGCGGCGACGCCGCGTCCGGCCCTGGCGGCGCGCTCGAGAAGTTGCACGGTGGTGCGCGGCGCGTGGGAAGGCCTGTCCTCCTCGCGTGTGCGGTGGTGGCCGCGAGGGGCCCGGGTGTGCTCCCGGAGCAGTTGCCCCGTAGCGGGCAGCAGCAGGCGGACGTGGAGGCTGTCCCACTGCACGTGCAGCTTGCGGCCGATGTGTCCCGGGGGCACCGAGTAGTACGCGCCGTCCACCTCGACGTGCCCGTCCAGGTGCACCACTCGCTCACCGTAGGCGTAGTAGCGGAAGGGCTCCACGGGCAGGGCCAGCAGCCATGGGCGCTCCTCGCCGAGCATGGCGGCCACCTGGCGCTTGGTGGTGCCGTGGATTCGGGTGTTCCGCCCACTTCGCCTCCCACGCGTCGAGGTAGGCCTGGGCGGCCTCCAGCGACTCGAAGCGCAGGCCCTTCAGCGGCGTGCGCTGCGCGTGGCCCACCGCAGACTCCACCTTCCCCTTCCTGTCCGGGTGGCGGACTCGGGCCGGCAGGGCCGTGGCCCCGTAGTGGGCCAGCACGTCCCGGAAGAGCGGATTGAGGGCCGGCTCGTAGACGTCGGGCGAAAGCACCCCCTCACGCAGGCTGTCCAGCACCACCGTGCGCGTCACGCCTCCCAGCCGCCGGAAGGCCTCCTCGTGCAACTGCGCCCACGCGCGGCTGGAGGACTTCCAGCACAACAGCCGCACTGACTTGCGGCTGTAGCCCAGCGTCATGACGAACATGCGCGTGCGCCGGTATTTCCCCGTCTCCGGGTGGCGCACCATGGGCCCCTCCCCATAGTCCACCTGCGCTTCCTCGCCCGGCGCTGTGTGGATGACGGCCTTGGCCTCCGGGCCCTGGCTGTCGCGCAACGCCCGGACGAAGCGGCGCACGCTAATGTAGCTGCCCGTGTAGCCCTGCGTGTCGACGAGCTCCTCGTAGATGGCGCGCCCGTTGCGGCCCACCTCCAGCCGCTGCCGCACCAGCTCGACGTAGGGCGCGACGATGCTCGCCGATACGTGCCGGACTCCGGCTCGGCTGCGCGGCATGGAGTCGGTGGTCCCCTCATTGGCCGGTTTTGCTCCGGCGGCCTCGGCCTCCGGCTCACTCGCCTCGGTGGTCCCCTCATTGGCCGGTTTTGACTTGCCCCACCGGCGCGGTGGACGGATGCCCACGCCCGCGGCCTTCAGGTAGCCGCTGGCCGTCTCTCGGCGCACCCCCGTCGCGTCCTCGATACGTCTCAGACTCCAACCCAACCGCCCCAGGGCGATGACCTGCTGCTTCTTCTCGTCGCTCAAGACGTTGCCCATCCCCCGGGCGGACTCCACGTCCTACCCGGGCGTCAACGTCTCGGCCCTCCCCATTGGCCGGTTTTCAGGCGACCTTCATTGGCCGGTTTTGGGTGACCACTGAGGCACGGCCCCCGCCGTCGTCACCAGCGTGCGCAGGTAGCTGCCATTGCGTACGTCCATCCGGCCCACCATCCGCTGCCACCGGCCAGCCCCCACCAACTCCCTCACCTCTTCCTCCAGCAGCGCCTCCAGCGTCATCCGGATGGCTCCGCGGAACAGCGCACGCAGGTCGGCCTGCACCTCTTCGTGCGCCGGGGCTTCAAACTCGCTAACGTCCACGTCGGGGAACTCCTCGGCTCCTCTGCCAGGAGGAGACCGGCTCGGTTGGTTTCACCGAGGAGCTTCCCTCTTTCCCGCTCGTCCCTCCTCGCCATCTACACATTTATAGGGACACGACCCTGCCCCCGTCCGCTTGCTTCAGCTTCAGCCCTCGATTCGTAACCGTCCGGCCAGTGATGTGGCGCGAGAGGTTGCAGGCGGACGAGGAGCGTGTTCGGCGGGCGCCGCGACGAGCGAGCTGTTCAGATGCAGAGCTGGAGAGGTGAGTTGGGCGGGTCGGCGATACGCCGTCGCTTCCACTCGTGGGGCAGCAGTTCGTCGATGCGGGAGTTGGGGTGCGTCTGAACGCGCAGCAGGACGTCCGCGAGGTATGCCTCGGGATTGACTTGGTTGGCCTCACAGGTGGCCACCAGCGCGTAGAGACCGGCCAGGTTCTCCCCCGCGGCCTCGTGGCCGACGAAGAGAAAATTCTTCCTCCCCAGGGCGGCCTTTCTCAGCGCCGCCTCCGCGCGGTTGTTGTCCAGGGGTAGGCGCTCATTCTCGACGAAGCGCGTGAGGGCCGCCCACTGCTTGAGGGCGTAGGAAATAGCCTGGCCCAGCGGACTCTTGGGTGGGTGCCGCGGCGTCTGTTCTTCAAGCCAGACGTGCAGTCGCGCGAGGACGGGGGCGCTGTGCAATTGGCGCAGAGCGCGGTGGGCGGCGGTGCGCACCACGTCCGCGCCTCTCGCCTGGGCCTCCACTCGGTAGAGTTCGAGGATGAGGTCCATGGCATGGCGCGCTTCGGGCGCGGTGGCCAGCGCGTCGAAGAATCGGCGGCGGCAATGCGCCCAGCAGCCGACGCGCACCCGGCCCTGGGGCAGCGTCACCGCGTTGTAGCCGGTGTATGCGTCCACCACGAGCGCACCCGAGGTACCTCCCAGGACTTCCTTGGGCGTCCTGCTCGCCCGGCCCATGCTGAAGCGGTAACCAATGAGCCACTCACCGGCTTCGTTCTGGGTGAGGAAAGTCCAGAGGTAACCCAGCCGCGTCTTCTTCACGTCCAGCACGCGCAGAGGCGTCTCGTCCGCCCACACCACGTCCGCGGCTGCAATGCATTGCAGCAGGTGCTGCGACAGCGGCAGCAGCACCGAGGCGGCTTGGTGGAAGAGGTCCGTCAGCGTGCTGCGACTCATGGGGACGCCACTGCGCTCAACACGTTGGGCCAGCCGGTGCAGCGGCATGGCGTCGGCACACTTCGACGTCACCACATGCGCGATGAAGCCCGGGCCGTACTCGCCCCTGTCCACTACTCTGGCCGGAGGCGGGGCGGTGACGACGCCCCGGCCGCACGCGCACGCCAGCACTTCCTGCACGTGCACTTGCTTCTCGAAGCGCGCCGGCACGTACTCGTACAGCACCGAAGCGCGGCCCTTGCCCAGTGGCTTCATGTCCTCGCCGCCACACGCAGGGCAGCGGCGCTCCTCGGTTGGCACCGCGTGGCGAATCTCCCGTGCGGGTGCCTCCTCCGCCTTCCGGGAGGCTCTCTCCCGGCGCTTCTGCTTCGCGGCCTCGGCCCGGGCCGCCGTCGAGTCCGCGTCCCCTCGCAGCTCGGCAGCCACTGTCGGCAACTTCTCCGCCCTGCGGCCGAAGACGTGACGCTGCAGGGCCGCCAACTGCCCCTTGAGTGCGTCCACCTCCCCGCCGATACGGCTCACCTCGGCCTTGAGTTCCTCCGCCTCCTCGCGCCAGGGGCAGAAGTGGTCTTGAGGGAGCTCTCGAGGCACCCAGCTTCAACATGCCTCCGCCACGCTGCGTCCCGGGCCCGGCGCGTCAGGTGCCCGTGCGCCCGGGAGGCGTCCAGGCAGGCTGGCGCCTCACCTGCGCCACGTCAATGCCGTCCAGCAGCATCGCCAACTGCGTGGCGTCCAGGTGCACCACCTGCGCGCCCGCGTCCACCGGTGGTAGGCGGAAGCGGCCCGTCTCCAGCCGCTTGTACAGCAGCACGAAGCCGCCTCGACTCCACGTCAGCACCTTGACTCTGTCGCCCCTGCGCGAGACGAAGGCGAAGAGGTGCCCCGAGTAGACGTCCTCGCCCCATGCGCTGCGCACCAGTGCCATCAGGCCGTCAATCGACTTACGCATGTCCACCGGCTCTGTCGCCAGCACCACGCGCACCGAGGCTGGAAGGGCAAACACTGCCTCACCGCCCCAGCGCGGCGACGAGCCGGGCCACGTAGTCGACGTCGGTGCCCTCCTCGAAGCGCACCCGCGCTCCGCTCGCCGTTACCACCTCCAGCATCGACTCCGTCGCCGTGGGCCTCGTCGCGACCTCCACCGGCAGCAGGCGCACTACCTCTGCCTGACTGCCGTGCTGGCGTCGGCGCCGGTACACCCACGACTGCAACGTGCTGAGCCGCACGCCTCGCTGCGAGGAGAACGCTTTTTGCGTCAGTCCGCTCGCCTCGAAGGCTTCGGCGACCCGGAACCACTCCTGCTTCTCCACCGGCTTTGACATTCCCACCAGGGTCCTCGGCGCCGACTCCTCACTCAACGCCTCTCAGCACGTCCTTGGCCGGACGGATACCTCGATTCCGAGCGTGTGGCCTCATGCTTGGGGAACACGTGCGCACTGCCCGTTAATCTCCTCCCGGTCAGAGGACTAAACCCGGGAATGCGTCTAGGCACAGCGGACAATTTCAGGAGGCACAGCAACCTGCGGCCATGATGATTTCATGATTTGTGCAGGGCCATAGCAGACGGCAGACTCTTTCATCACATGGCTCCGCTCGCACATCATGCGGCTCGCCGCCGCTTTCCTCCTGCCGGCATATTCGCATCGCACCGCATTGCCATATCAAAGACAAAGGCAGCCTGGGCCCCACACAAAGCAGAAACGTACAACGGCTGCTCGGTGCGACTGTGCATTAAGCCCTACTCCGCATCGGGGGGGGGACGAAAGAGCTATATCGTACTTGCAATGCAAGGTTCGCACGCCTTCGAATTCCCGTGTCTAGGCAGTCCCGAGGATGTCCCGATGGGCAGCACCACGACCATGGCCAGCAAGAAGAGCCTGACGGTACGCACTGCGCGGGACAAGCGCACCAATCGTCTGGGCATCACCGCTAGTCTGCTCCCCAATTTTCGCACCACCTTCGCGTCAAGACTCGACGAAGCCCCATAATCAGCAGCCGGAGTCCACCAAAGGCCCACAACAACAGCCCAGCCCCATGCAACCAGCACAAGCACTTAATTCCCGCCTGAAGACGGCAATCAAATCAACGCAAGTCCATTCCCCCAAAGGACACCAGAAGCCCCCGACAAGGTTGCTCTGTACGCGCACGCCTGTTAGTGATGCAGCACTGCACGGTGCGCACCGCCCTCTTTTTTTGGAGAATACGCACATGCATCAGAATCAGTACGGAGGATTCACTTGACATCCAACCGCGCATTAGCCCGAACTCCTGTATTCCCGAATTGGAGACTGCTGCCATCCTTGCTTGTTGTACTTAGTTTCGGATGCGGCCAAGTTAGTGCACCTACTTCGGAGATCGCCCCCCGACAAGTCGTCCACCCCATGGATGATGAAGTCTGGTACGGCAACTTCACCTACGTTCGTGAAGAGTGGGAGGAAAGCGACTCAACCTCCTCTGAGGGGTGCGTCACCGAGCGCATAGCCAACTCAAGCAAAGGCGTCACCATCATTGATGTCACATCTGGAGAAACAGGCGCCACTCTCAGACTCACACGCGATGACACCAGCCGAAGCACACACGACTACAAGTATTGCAGCCAATGCGCGGAAAAAACAGTTACCACATCGAAATACTACGTGGACGAATCTGTACCCGCCTATGCTTATGCCGACATTATTCTCGACGAGAATAAGGAGGCGTTCATCAGTGTAGTTCCCGACGAACTCATCCCCTATGCCTACAATAGGAAGACAGTCCAAACTGGCTGTAACGGAACGACCGAGACCTCTCAAGAGATTAGCGATGATATTTATGCCGAGCAGTGGGAGGCCGGCAGTTGGACGAATGGCCCCACCCCAGGTAGCTATGTCGTTTATGGGTCTCGCACTGGTACCGGAGAATTGGGCCCCGGCCACTACTATCGTGAGTCGGTAACGTGGCGTTTCTCAAACAGACCAACAGTGCAGTTGGTTA
Source organism: Myxococcus sp. NMCA1 (assembly GCF_026810205.1). NCBI lineage: Bacteria > Pseudomonadati > Myxococcota > Myxococcia > Myxococcales > Myxococcaceae > Myxococcus > Myxococcus sp. NMCA1. Next base: position 8,325,329 of record NZ_CP113950.1, read on the forward strand.
TTGATGCCATTGATGGCGCCACTGGAACTCCTTTCGACTCCTGGCGACCTAAAGCCATGCTTTGGGACGGAATAGGCACAGAACCCACTCAAGCTGGCGCCACTCTCAGGCTTGAGGCATCTATCGTCCCCTTTCCTGGAACTTCTACGCAACCACTTCCCAAAGCCACGAAGATCACATTCAAGCTACTTAACTCCTCTACGGTGCCGGGGACGACCATGAACTCGCCCCTTGAAGGTGCCCAGAACAGCCCTCGAGATCTTCAGTTTGAACAGGCTCGCAATGCACTACCGGAGCGTGTGTTCGTCAACATGGACACTGTACACACTCCGCCAGGAGTGCATGAAAGCGCCACCGCCATTCTTTCATCCTTTGACTGGGGCGCATATGGCGAAGTCACGGCGGAAGCGCTTCTTGAGGACGGTTCAACGCTGACTGCTCGCTTCCGCAACAGCGGAGAGCCCATGCGCATTCCCAAGAGGAATGCTCTGTCGTACGTCGCCGATTCATGGAAAGCTTCTCGTGGAGTGTTCGACTTAGAGGACTCCGCAGATGACGAGGCCTTCACAAGCGGTGGCGATGGGCACACAGGAGACGGACTTACGCTCTATGAGGAGTATCGAGGATTTACTGCCAACGGCACAAGGGTAGAGGCAGATCCTCTAGAAGTCGACTTTCACGTCTACAATGGCTTTACTTCGGGAGCCCCCACTCTCAGGGAAAAGGTTAATGAAGGGATCGCACTATTCGGCAATATCACTGGAATGAATATCCACAGCTACGGCTCAACCGACTTCTTATTTTCCGACAACAATGAAGACAATGACCCCAGCAAGCGAATTATTAACTTCAATGCACTCACAGCAGGGAATCGACATGTCACAAACCAGCACTTGGTACCAATCTACAGGTCGGACACCATAAGCAGCGTAACATCCAATACTCATTTTGGGCCAAGCAGTCCTGTTAATATTTCCCGCATTGAAATGGCATGGGGCTTAGAGGGCGACGAACTGAGGTGGTCAGTTGCACATGAACTCGCCCACTCTGCCAACATCCCACATCATGGCGACCATGGAGCACGGCTGGTCTACTGGGAGCTCAGCGTGAGTGGTACAGTCCGTGAAAAACCGACAGCGACCTCCAGCGATGAAACTCTCATCGAAGTCCGTTCTGAAGCAACAGGCACAATCCAAACCGTCGCCCCAATGGGGTATAAGTTTGTATCCAACCCGATAACAGACTCGCAGCAAGGCAGTCTCTTCGGCGGAGACGAGACATGCTTAATGCGCCAACCCTTCGCAAGGGCCGTCCACTGGGCAAGCTGGCCTGACCGACGCTACATCTTCGACTCTGAGCCCAGGGGGACATCTCTTTGCGTTGACGGAGTCGGCAAGAATTTCAACACATATCGAGGCTTCTATTCCAATGGAGATCAACGACAGTCGCGTCACGGGAATGCAGCCCCGGCCCGAGGGGGCTGCAGTCATCGCATCTGCATCAATGATCTCCATGCGCACCCCATACGGAATTCGCCATGACTATACTACGAGCGTTTCTTGTTGTGACCTTGCTTCTGGGAGCTTCCGGCAATGCGCAGACTCCATCCACTCTCCCTGCATTAAATGGGGAGAAGAGCGAGGCCCGCCCCGCCATCCTTATCGAAGTATCTCCTGCCAGGCTTTATCGAGGCTGGCCGCTTGTCGTCACCGTCGGACTTCGTCATGCCAATCGGAGAAAAGATCCTGCGGCAGGAAGCGCCAAAGCTCTCGTTATCCGCTCGCAAGGCGGTGATCTGGGACGACTGTTCCGTTTCGAAAAGGTTCGCTTTAACAAGGACTCCGGTCGACAGGAGACGATCACGCTGCCACTGAATCAACTTGGTGCCGCCCCAAAAGAAGTCTCGCTCCATCCAGGCGATGACGCCGTACCCATCGCTCGTTTTGGGCTACCGGCGGAAGAGACCGCAACGCTCACTCCGGCGACCTACATCATTCGCGTTCACCTCAACTCAAGCATCGGAACCTCTGCCGAAAGCTGGCACGGAACCGCGTGGGATGGCACCGAGCTTCAGATTCATGATGAGCCATCACAACTCACTGAGAGTCTCGCTTGCGCAAAGGTCTTAGCCCAAGATGAGTACCTCCAGGGAATAGGCGCAAAGCAAAAGGCCCATGATGTCTTGAATGACTTCCTTTCCAGGACTCCTGACACCCTCGCAAAAGCCTGCTGGGTAGCGCGCGCGAAGAAACACGAAAGAGAGGGCAACCTACAAGCCGCAGGCGACGACTATTGCAGGGCTGCAAAGGCCGAAAATGAAGCGCTAGCCTCGATATCCCTGAAGGCCGAGAACGGCGCATCTGGACCGACCGTCAGTTCACCTCGCTATGCTTTGATTTGCCAAGAGTTCAAGCGTAGGTTTGCCGCCCCTGCGGCTCCACCCTCGAATCCGTAGGCACCAAGGCGCATCGAATACAATTTTCACTCAAAGCAGTGACTACACTGCATAAGCTCCCTCTGCCAGGGCCGCGAGCGGCACCGGCACCGTGGGTTCGTCTGCCTTGGCTCTAAACTGTAATTCGGAAGGAGCCTTTCTCCCCCTCTTGTTGAATGAACAAGAGGGGGAGAAACGAGACTCTTCATGCAGGAGCCATCAGATATTGAAGCACGGGAGCCGGACGTGCTGCAGGTGGGCCGCCCGGCTGCCAAGCTGGAGCCAGGAGGGGGACGTACTGACGGTCGCTGCTAATACGTGCAACTGACTCGACTTCCGGCCAGTAGCACCATGGGACGTAGTTGGTGTAGCCCCCTGGAGAGTCGGACAGGCTCGTTCGGCTAGAAAGCGAGTCTGACAATGGAGAAGAAGACCCAAAGGGAGTTACGGAAGGAGCTGCGGGGAGCAAGCGTCACCGCCGGTCCCCTGGGCAACGCGCGTCACCGCGCCGTTAACGAGGAAACACCCGCCCGTCCCACAAGGCAGTCGGATTGACGGGACACTGCACCTGACCGCACCGTGGAGAACCCCAGCAGTCCGACGTTCCTCCTTTGTCAGGGGCGTGCGCCATGCCATCTGCCTCGTCCGTGCGCGGCATCGACCATGTCGGCATCACCGTGCCGGACCTCCAAGCAGCAACGGCCTTCTTCATCGAGGCCCTTGGCGCCGAAGTCCTCTACGACAGCCTGGCGAAAGACCAGCCGCCCCAGGAAGGCCCGGACCTGCAACGGCGCCTGCGCTTCCTCCCCGGCTCCAGCATCCGCGCGATGCGGCTACTCCGGCTCGGCAACGGCCCAAGCCTCGAGCTGTTCGAATACGCAGCCCCCGAGCAGCGCCCACCAGCCCGCCCCAACGACCTGGGCATCCAGCACCTGGCCGTCTACGTGGATGACATGGACGCGGCGCTCGCGCGCTTCCAGGCGGCGGGAGGCGAGGTCTTCTCGAGCCCCTACGAACTGCCAGCACTGGAGAAAGGCCCGGGCAACGCCTTCTGCTACGCCCGGGCCCCCTGGGGCACCATCATCGAGTTCATCACCTACCCGTCGCCCCAGCCCTACGAGCAGCAGACCGCGCTGCGGCGCTGGAAACCGCCGGAGCGCGGCTGAACCTCCATCACAGCGCCGCGCGGACCGCCTTCATCGCGCCGTCGTAGTCCGGCTCGTGCGTCATCTCCGGGACAATCTCCCGGAACACGACCTTGCCCTCACGGTCCACCACGAAGGTGCTGCGCGCGAGCAGCCCCAGCTCCTTCATGTACACGCCGTACTTCTCACCGAACTCGCGGTCCTTGTAGTCCGACAGCGTGGTGACGTTCTGGATGCCCTCGGCGCCGATGAAGCGGCCCAGCGCGAAGGGCAAGTCCAGCGTGACGAACCACACCTTCACGTCCGGCCCCAGCGCCGTGGCTTCCTTGTTGAACGCGCGAAGCTGCGCCGCGCACACCCGCGTGTCCACGCTAGGCGCCACGCTCACCACCACCACGCTGCCCTTCACGTCCGACAGCCGCACGGCGTCGTTGAGCCCCTTGAAGACGGTGAAGTCCGGAGCCGCGTCCCCCACCTTCACCTCGTCCCCCACCAGCGTCACCGGCTGCCCCTTGAACGTGACGATGCCCTTGTGCTCGGCCATGGAATGCCTCCTTCTCCGGAAAGGGGCGCGGACTACTTCACCAGCAACGCCGCGCCAATCAGACCGCTGTCGTCTCCCAGCTCCGCGTCCGCGATGAGCAGGCCCTCGCGCGACGTCGTGGAGGACCAGGCGCGCACGCCCTCCTCCACGCGGCGCCGCAGCCCCGGGCAGTGGCTCAGCACGCCGCCCCCCAACACCAGCCGCGCCGGGTTGAGCATCGTCACCTGGTTGGCCACGGCCAACGCCAGGAACTGCGCCGCCCGCTCATAGACTTCACCGGCCGCCACGTCGCCCGCCTCCGCCGCCTTCTCCAGCGTCACCGGCGTGATGCGCGCCGGGTCTCCGCCCGTCAGCCGAGCCACCTCCGGCGCATTGCCGCTCGCGAGCAGCTCCCGCGTCTGCGCGATGAGGTTGTGGCCACCGACGTAGGCCTCCAGGCACCCCAGCTCACCACAGCCGCAGCGGCGCCCTCCGGGAACCACCTTGATGTGGCCCAGCTCGCCCGCCACGCCGCCACCACCGTCCACGAGCCGTCCGCCCGCGATGATGGCGCTGCCAACACCCGAGCCCACGAACACCACCAGCATGTCCTGCGCGCCCCGACCCGCGCCCGCGTGCAGCTCACCCCACGCCGCCGCGGCCAGGTCGTTTACTACACGCACCGGCTGGCCCAGCCGGTGCGTGAGCAGCGCGCCCAGCGGTACGTTGCGCCAGCCCAGGTTGGGAGCCACCGACAGCACGCCCGAGTCCTTGTGAATCTGCCCGGCGGCCGCCACGCCGCACGCGCCCAGAGGCACACCGGCGGCCTTCACCGCGTCCGAAGCCGCCTGGGCAATGGTCTCCACGACAGCGGAGGGACTGCGCTCCACCAGGGCCACCTTCGAGGCGGCGATCAACTTGCCTACCTCGTCCACCACGGCGGCGCGGGCAAAGGTTCCCCCCAGGTCGATTCCGAGCGTTGGCATGAGCGCGTCCTCTCAGGGCTTCAGCTTGGAAACCAACGCGGCCGCCAGCCCTTCCACTTCCTTCTGGCGCGCCTCGTCCTTGAGCTTCCCGTCCGGGGTGAAGGCATCCGACACGCGGGCCATGTGCACCTGCGTGGGCAGCACGTGCGCCCCCACGGAGGCCATCACCTGCCGCAGGTGCGGCTGCATGCGCGCGGTGCCGAAGACGCCGGGCGTGGCGCCCATCATCGCCACCCACTTCTCCTGGAAGAGCCTGCCGGGCGGGCGGGACACCCAGTCGATGGCGTTCTTCAGGCCTCCAGGAATGGAAGAGTTGTACTCCGGGCTGGCGATGAGCAGGCCCTGGGCCTTGCCCAGCCGCTCGCGCAGTTCCTCCACGGGAGCAGGCAGGGCCTTGGCCTCCACGTCGCCGTCGTAGACGGGCAACTCCAGCGTCTTCAGGTCCACCACATCCACCTCCGCGCCCAGCGCGCGGGCGTGGGCAACGGCGATGGCCAGGAGCTGGCGGTTGAAGCTCCCCGTCCGGAGGCTGCCACTGATGGCGAGGATGCGCGGCGTCGTCATGTCAGCCCCCGACCTCGACCTTGACCTTCTCCACGGTGCCCTCGATGAGGGCCTGGATTTCCTTGAGGCGCTCGGGCGTGTTGGCCTCGAAGCGCAGCACCAGGATGGGCTGCGTGTTGGAGGCACGGATGAGGCCCCAGCCGTCGGGGAACGTCACGCGCACGCCGTCCACGTCGATGATGTCGTGGCCCGCGTCGCGCAGCGTCTCCGTGGCGCGCTTCACCATCTCGAACTTCTTCTCTTCCTTCGTGTCGAAGCGCAGCTCCGGGCTGGCGTACGTCTTCGGCACGTCGGACAGGAGCTCCGACATGGTCGCCTTCTCGTGCGTGAGAATCTCCAGCAGGCGCGCGGTGGAGTAGATGGCGTCGTCGAAGCCAAAGTAGCGGTTCTTGAAGAAGATGTGGCCGCTCATCTCTCCAGCCAGCTCCGCCTGCGTCTCCTTCATCTTCGACTTGATGAGCGAGTGCCCGGCCTTCCACATGACGGGCTTGCCGCCGCGCTTCGCGATGTCGTCGTACAGCGTGTAGCTGCACTTCACCTCGCCGACGATGGCCGCGCCCGGGCTCTCCTTCAGCACGTAGCGGCTGAAGAGCACCATCAGCTGGTCGCCCCAGAGGATGTTGCCCTGGTCGTCGATGACGCCGATGCGGTCGCTGTCGCCGTCGTAGGCGATGCCCACCTCGGCCTTCTCGCGCTTCACCGCCGCGATGAGGTCCTGCAGGTTCTCCACCACCGTCGGGTCCGGGTGGTGGTTGGGGAACGTCGCGTCCATCTCACAGAACAGGGGCACCACGTCGAAGCCCATGCTCTCGAACAGCGGCACTGCGATGGCGCCGCCCGTGCCGTTGCCGGCGTCGATGACGATGCGCATCCCCTTGCGGCCCACCTTCACCGTCTGGCGGACGAAGTGGTTGTAGGGCGTGATGATGTCGTACGGCGTCACCGTGCCCGGCTTGGGCGACACCTCGAAGTCCCGCGCCTCGATGAGCTTGCGCAGGGCTTGAATCTCGTGGCTGTGGAAGGTCGTCTTCCCCGCGCCAATCTTGAAGCCGTTGTACTCGGGCGGGTTGTGGCTGCCGGTAATCATCGCCAGGCCGTCCACCGGCAGGGTGTTGGCGGCGAAGTACGTCAGCGGCGTGGGGACCACGCCCACGTCGAACACGTTGAGGCCCGTGGAGGTGAGGCCCGCGCAGAGCGAGTCCCGGAAGCGGGTGGAGGACTCGCGACAGTCGCGGCCCACCGCGATGGAGCGCCCGCCCAGGCGACGGATGATGGTGCCCAGGCCCTTGCCCAGCAGCTCCACCACCTCGGTGGTGAGGTCCTTATCGACCAGGCCTCGGATATCGTATTCGCGGAAGATGTGCGCGTTCATGAAAGTGTCCCCGCCCTCGTGACTTCCGAGGGCATGGCAGAGGGCGGCGGACTCTACACGAGCGCGGGCCAGGGGGGCACCCGGCCAGAGGGCGCCCCTGGCCCGTTGGAGGGCCAAGGGGCCGGAGAAGGCCCCCGCGCTACGGAAGCAGGACCGCAGGGGCCACGGCCCCCTCGTGGAGCACGGGGGGCAGGGAAGGCGTCAGCCCCTGCGCCCGCTGGCGCAGCTCCTGGTAATGCCTCAGCCACGACACGTTGAGCGGGTCCAACGCCAGCGCGTTCGCATAGCGAGAGAGGGCGGCGCGCAGGGCCCGCTGCACCTCCAGCGCGTGACCCTGGGTGAAGAGCGCACGGGCCCGGGCCTCCGAGCCCGGCCGGGCCGACAGGAAGGCGTGGCGCAGGGGCTCCACCTCCTCGTCCGGCAGCCCTGCTTCCACGCAGCGGGCCAGCCCGGGCAGGTTGCCTCGAACGGCGTCGAAGCCGGCGCGGCTCAGCGGCTCGCCCAGGGTGCAGCGGGCGGACTCCACCCGACCCCGCAGGGCCTCCAGCGCGCGGCGCTGCCCGGACGGCAGCGGACGGACGCGGAAGCCCTCCAGCCGGCGCAGGGCGGCGCTGGCCCGGCGGCGAATCTCCTCGAAGTCGGCGTCGGGCCGCGCCCCCAGCAGGACATACGGGTCCTTCGCGGCCTCCGCGGCCCGGGCGAGCAGCCGCGCCAGCTCCCCATCGGGACGCGGCTCCGGCCGGCGGCCCTCCTCCAACATCCACGCCACCCACTGGCGCAGCGCCGGCGCGGGCTCGGCGAAGTGGATGAACGCGCCCGCGGCCACGCCCCAGGTCCGGGCCTCGTCTCCCGTGACATGGCGGACGACGTCGCCCTCGCACGTCACGGTGCGCCCCGCGAAGGACAGCTCCACGCCCAGGCGCGCGGCCAGCGGCGGCAGCGCGCCATCCCACGCGGCGAAGAAGCCATCCACCGACACGTCGTTGGCCACCACCAGCGTCCAGCCCTCCGCGAGACTCACGCGAACGTCCAACCCCGCGGGCGCGGCGACTCGAGGGGCCGGCGCCTCCAGCACCGGCTCCGCATGGGCCGCCGCCCGCAGCGCCAGGTGCAGCGGCGTGGCACCGTCCTCCGGAATGGCCTGGCCGAAGATGGTGACGTTGCCTTCTGGCACGCGCATCTCCGGCAGCAGCAGGATGGGCGCCTGGGACACGGGCTCTGCGTCCTCGTCGAACGTGATGTCGATGTCCACCAGCAGCTCTACGTCGTCGACCAGCGCCGCCTCGCGCTCCGCCGCGCGGGCACGCGGGTCCATGCAGCGCGCCAGTTCCTCGCGGAACACGCGGGCATCCGGGAAGCGCTCGGCGGGCCGCGGCGCCAGGGCCCGCAGCAGCACCGCGGACAGCGCGGGTGGCACGCTGGGATTGAGGACATGCGGCTCCGGAGGCGCCAGCTCCCCCGCGCGGCCGATGCCGAAGGGCAGCCGCCCGGTGAGCAGCAGGTAGCCCACCACGCCCAGCGCGTACACGTCCGCGCGGCCGTCCACGACCTCACCGGACCACTGCTCGGGCGCGATGAAGGCCGGCGAGCCCACCACCATGCCGCGAGCCCGCTCCGCGGGAGACAGGCTCGAGCTGAGGATGGCGCTGGCCCCGAAGTCGAGCACCTTCACCCGGCGCTCCCCCCGCGCATCCCGCGTGAGGACGAGGTTGTCCGCGGACAAATCCCAGTGCATGAGCCCGCGCGCGTGCGCGGCCTCCACGGCCTCCAGCGTCTGCCCCAGCAGCTCCACCGCCTCCACGGGCGCCAGCGGCATGGGAAGCCGGGAGAAGGACTCACCGTCGGCGTACTCCATCAGCAGGCACGGCAGACCGCCGGGCCCCGGGCGCGCGTCCAACACGCGGGCCACGTGCGGGTGGACCAGCTCGCGCAAAGCATGCGCCTCCGCGTAGAAGCGGCGCTGCATGGCCGGCTGCGCCGCCAGGTGCGGGTGCAAAACCTTCACCGCGAAGCGGTGCCCCGTGGGGAGATACTCCGCCAGGTACACCGTGCCCAGCGCCCCCGCCCCCAACCAGCGCCGGAAGACGAGCGGCCCGTGCCGCTGTCCCTCCAGGCAGCTCGCTGACACTGCGACGCCGTCATGCACCTCCGGGCAAGACGCCCCGGCCGGATGGTCCACGTCACACCGCATGCAGGCCATACCCCACCACCCTCTGTCGCCCCGGAGCGGGGCAGGCCGTGGGGGCCTTGCAACGAGCGTGCAGAGGACCCTTGTCCACTCATCGACAGAGCAAGCCCCCAACTGACCGAGGTCACCAGTGAATCAGGGGTTCACGGCCGGTAATTCTTCCAGGGTGGGAACCGGGCGTTTCTCCAGCGCACCCGGCCCCACCTGGACGCCTACAGGTACTTCGTCAGCTTGCGAGCCTTGAGCGCCTCCACCACCTTGCGCACGTCCTGGCTCTTGTCCTTCGGCACCACGAGCACCGCGTCGCCGGAGTCCACCACCACCATGTCGGTGAGGCCCACCACGGACAGCGGACGCTTGTCGGCCAGCACCACGCAGTTGTGGCAGTCCACCACCACTGCGAGGTTGCCGGACACCACGTTGCCGTTGGCGTCGGCGGGGCGCACCTCTGGAATCGCCGCGAACGAGCCGACATCCGACCAGCCGAAGTCACCCGGCAGCACCGCGATGTTGGAGGCCTTCTCCATGACGCCGTAGTCGATGGAGGTGGAGGGCAGCTTGGGGAACACCTTCTTCAACACCGCGCCGAAGGTCCGCTTGCCCGCGGCCTTGCGCAGGGCGTCCAGGCCCTTCTGCATCTCCGGCATGTGCTTCGCGAAGGCCTCCAGGATGACGTCCACGCGGAAGACGAAGATGCCGCCGTTCCACAGGTAGTCACCGGAGGACATGTAGCCGCGCGCCGTCTCCAGGTCGGGCTTCTCCTTGAAGGCCTGCACCTTGCGGCCACTGCCCTCCAGCGCCGCACCGACCTGGATGTAGCCGTAGCCCGTCTCCGGGCGCGAGGGCTTGATGCCCAGCGTGACGATGTGCCCCGCCTCCGCCAGGTCCGCCGCGTCCGCGAGCGTGCGCTTGAAGCCGGGCACGTCCGCCACGTGGTGGTCGGAAGGCAGCACCACCATGACACCCTTGGGGTTGCGCGCGGCCACCTGCACCGCCGCCAGGGCGATGGCGGGCGCGGTGTTGCGAGCCACCGGCTCCACCAGCAGGTTCGACTTGGGCAGCCCCTTCACCAGCTTCGCCGCGGCCTTCGCGTGCAGGGGGCCGCAGACGATGAAGGTGTCCTTCACCGAGGCGAGCCCCTTGAGGCGCGCGGACGTGTCGGTGATGAGCGGCAGCTTGGAAGCCAGCGGCAGGAACTGCTTGGGCCGCGCCTGACGGGACAGCGGCCAGAAACGGGTGCCGGAGCCTCCGGCCATGATGACGGGGTAGAGGGCCATTGCGGGTGTTGTACTCCTGAGGGCCCCAGACCAAGCCGGCGGCCATGGCGGCGCACCATACCGTTTCAGCCTTGCCGGGAAAGAGGGACTGTCGCCTGCCCGCCCTCCAGACGACGAGGCCAAGAAGGGTGGTGAGAGTTTTGACCCGCCACCAAAAAGCCAGTCTCATGCCGCGCTGTTGGACTTCCTCAAGGCCAGATCCACCGGGCTGACGCTCATCCTCACCGTCGCACTGGCGTTGGGGCTGTCGCTTGCCCCGGTCCCAGACGCCCTCCGGCCCCTCCCGAGTCTCCAGCGGGGTCCCCTGCCCGAGAAGCTGGTGGCGCTCGTCCTGCCGACCTCGCTGTCGGGCGGTCGCGCCACACGTCCGCCCGGAGAAGTGATGACGGCGGGTGCGGGCGCGGCCAAACGCCCGCCGGAAGAGACGGGAGAGGTGGAGGAGCCAGCCGACGCCGGTGCCCTGGTGGCGGAGCCTCTGCCCGCGGTGCCCACGACGCCGGGCATCGGCCTGGAGGAACTGAGCGCCCCCACCCTGGCCCGCGCGAAGGACCTGGAGGCCCTGCGCGAGCGCATGGGCTCCCAGCACGTGGACATCGAGCTGAACTGCCGCAGGGCGGGGCCAGACGGGAGCTGCCTGGAGGACGGACTGGCGCCCTACACCCGGGCCCTGGCCGAGCTGCGCGAGGACGCACGGCGCACGCCGGTGCGCGTGGTGCACCTGGGCGACTCGCTGGTGGCCTCCGACCACATCACCGATTTGGTGCGCGACCGGCTCCAGGAGCGCTTCGGCGCGGGCGGCAAGGGCTTCCTCTTCATCACCCGCCCCGCCAGCGCGGGCCGCTGGACGCGCTCGGGCCGAGGCTCGGACGGCTGGGAAATCGAGCGGCTGGTGGACTCCAAGTGGCCCCGCGACCGGGTGGGCTGGACGGGCGTGGCCTTCAGCTCGGAGAAGGGCTCCCAGAGCACTCGCTATGACGTAGAGGGCTCGCGCGTGGCGGAGCTCTTCTTCCTGGCGCAGCCCGCCAGTGGCACCGTGCAGTTCTCCGTGGACGGCAAGCCGCTCCAGCGCATCCACACGCGAGGCTTCTCCAAGAACAAGTCGGAGGCGGCCTTCGCCCGTGTGACACTGCCGCAGGGCGCGAAGTCGCTGACGCTCACCACGTCCGGCAAGGTGGAACTGCACGGCATGACGCTGGAGTCGGGCACGCCGGGCGTCGTCTATGACACGGTCGGCCTGCTGGGCGGCATGGCGGAGGTGTACCTGCGCGCCCAGCCCGCCGCCTTCCGCGCGCAGCTGCGTCAGCGCAAGCCGTCCCTGGTGGTGATGATGGTGGGCGGCAACGAGGCCTTCTTCTACTCGCGCGACCGCACCACGCTGGACGAGGTGCGCGCGCAGATAAAGGAGCTGATGTCTCGCGTGCGCACCAACGTGCCGAACGCCGCGTGCCTGCTGATGGCGCCCATCGACGCGGGCGTGCGCACCATGAGCGGCGAGGTGGTTTCACGCCGGGGCACCCGGGAGATTGGCGACATCTACCGCGAGGAGGCCCGCGAGGCCGGCTGCGCCTTCTGGGACGCCTATGCCGCCATGGGCGGCGAGGGCTCCGCGATGCGCTGGCTCGAGGAAGGGCTGATGCTGGATGACCTCGTCCACCCGCGCGCCCGGGGCTCGGACTTGTTGGGCCACCTCTTCGACCTGTCCCTCCAACGCGCGTTCGCGAAGAGCCGGGCGCCGCTGGTGGCCGTGGCGGACCCGACCGGCCTGCAGAACGCGGACACCGCGCTGGCGCGCACGTTCGACAAGCTGAAGCGCCGCGAATCCGGAGAGGCCCTTCGCGTGGGCGTCGCGCAGCTCGGCGGCTCGCACACCGCTTCGCACTACTTCACGGACGTGGTGCGCGAGGTGCTGACGAAGCGCTTCGGCGACGCGGGCCGAGGCTTCATCGCCGCCGGCAAGGCGTCCCCCCGCCTGGAGCCCGCGGGCGTGACGCGCGCGCTGGAGGGCGACTGGACCATCGAGGACGCCGCCAAGGACGCGCCTCCTCCCGGAGGCCTGTGGGGACTGACGGGCATCCGCGCCGTGGGCGGGCCGGGCGCGAAGCTGCGCATCCAGTTCTGCAAGGACTGCCCGGAGGCGAAGGAGACCTCGGGCCGGTTGGATTTGTACGCGCTGGACGTGCCGGACGTGCTCGCGCCGGACATCGCGGTGGACGGCGAGCTGCTGCCGCCGGACGCGCCTCCGCCGGAGCCGTTGACCGAGCCCACCGTGCGCATCCGCTCCTTCCCTGTCACGGGGTCCTCGCACACCGTGGAGGTGACGGCGCCGAAGGACGGCAACGTCACGGTGCTGGGGGCGTCCCTGGAATACGACACGCCGGGCGTCGTGTACGACGCGCTGGGCCTTCCCGGTGCCACGGCCTCGACATTGGGGGCCATGGACGCGGCGGCGGTGGACGCGCAGTTGGCGTCGCGGCGGCCGGACCTGCTCGTGTTCTGGTACGGAACCAACGAGGCGGGCCGGTCAGGCCTGGACGCCTCGGCGCTGCGCCGGGACTACGCCGCGATGCTGACGCGGCTGCGCAAGGCCACCAACGCGGAGTGCCTGGTGATGGGCCCCACGGACCGGCTCACGCAGGACGCCAACGGCCGGTGGAGCGAGGCGCCCTCGCTGGCGTCGGTGCTGAACACGCTGCCGCAGGTGGCGAAGGACGCGGGGTGCGCGTACTGGTCGACGCGCGCGGCCATGGGCGGAGAGCGCTCCATGCTGCGCTGGCAGCGCGCGCAGCCCGCGCTGGGCCACGCGGACGGCGTCCACCTGACACCGGAAGGCTACGCGCGGCTGGCGGGGGCCTTCTCCCGAGAGCTGCTCACCGCGTACGAGGCCCACAAGAAGGCGGGCCCCACCTCGCGCGTGGAGGACAACTGACGTGCTGTCGCACAGCGTCCAGTACCTCGTCTTCGTCATCGCGGTGTTCGCCCTGTACTGGGCGGTGCACCGGCACTACTGGCCGCGCATCGGCGTGCTGCTGGTGGCCAGCCTCTTCTTCTACGCGGCCTTCACGCCCTTCCCCATCCTCATCTTCCTGGTGGGCGTCACGGTGGACCACCTGTGCGTGAAGGGCATGGGCCGCGCGCGGTCGCAGGGGGTCCGCAAGGCGCTCGTCACGGTGTCGGTCGTCTCCAACCTGGGCCTGCTCGCGGGATTCAAGTACCTGGAGATGCTGCGACAGACGCTGCTGTCGCTGCTGGCGCCGTGGGGCATCGAAGTCCGCGCCGAGCCCTTCAACCTGTTGATGCCGGTGGGCCTGTCCTTCTTCGTCTTCCAGGCCATCAGCTACACGGTGGACGTGTACCGGCAGAAGGCGAGCGCGGAGCACTCGTTCATCGAGCACCTGCTGTACCTGCTCTTCTTCCCGCGCGTGGTGAGTGGCCCCATCGTGCGGGCGTCGGAGCTGATGGTGCACTTCCGCCAGACGCCGAGCCTCACGCCCGAGGCTGGTGGCCACGCCCTCTTCCGCATCGCGGTGGGCCTGGTGAAGAAGCTGGTCATCGCGGACGTGCTGGGCGCGGGACTGGTGGACCCCGTCTTCGCCGCGCCAGAGAAGTACGCCTCCGCGGAGTGCATCGTCGCGGCGGTGGCCTACACCTTCGAGCTCTACTACGACTTCTCGGGGTACTCGGACATCGCGATTGGCGTGGCGGCGCTGTTCGGCTTCAAGTTCCCGGAGAACTTCAACCGGCCGTACCTGGCGAAGAACATCGGCGAGTTCTGGAACCGGTGGCACCTGAGCCTGTCCACGTGGTTGCGGGACTACCTGTACCGGCCGCTGGGCGGCAACCGCGTGTCGAAGCCGCGCGTGCTGTTCAACCTGATGACGGTGATGGTGCTGGGCGGCCTGTGGCATGGCGCGGACTGGCGCTTCGCCGTCTGGGGCGCGGTGCACGGCGTGGCGCTGTGCGTGTCACGTTGCTGGGAGTGGTCGGTTGGCAAGCCCGAGTCCCCGGGCATCCCCCGCGTGGCGATGGGCATGCTGACGACATTCACCATCGTCGTGCTGACGCGCGTGGTGTTCCGGGCAGCGGACATGGCGCACGCGGGTGAGTTCTACGAACGGATGATGGCGGGCGTGCCCGGCATCGCCAACGTGAGCCCGCTGGTGTGGGGCATGCTGGCCGCGGCGGTCTTCTTCCATGCCGTGCCGATGAAGCTCTACACGGTGTCGTCGGACCTCTTCGTCCGCATGCCCGTGCCGGTGCGCGCCGCGGTGCTGGTGGTGCTCGGCCTGGGCATCCGCCACCTGTCCGCGGTGGAGACGCGCCCGTACGTGTACCTGCAGTTCTAGGCGGGTAGACGTACCGTCGGCCCCTTGGCCTCTGCGCTTGGGGGTCGCGCGACAAGTCCCTGAAAACATTGGGCCTTCACGACATTCGCAGGGGTCGTGACGGTTTTTTCAGCCGCGTGTCGATCCGCGCCGGGCTTATTCGTCGCCATTTTGAACGAGGACGCAGCGCCTCCCGAACCGAAAGGAAGAACCGATGCGCGTCATGGTCATTGTGAAGGCGACGAAGGACTCCGAAGCCAATGTGATGCCCGACGAGAAGCTGATGACCGAGATGGGCAAGTACAACGAGGAGCTGATGAAGGCGGGCGTGCTCCTGGCCGGTGACGGGCTCCACCCGAGCAACAAGGGCAAGCGCATCCGGTTCGCGGACGGGAAGAAGAGCGTCATCGACGGTCCGTTCGCGGAGACGAAGGAGCTCATCGCCGGCTATTGGCTCTGGCAGGTGAAGTCGATGGACGAGGCCGTGGAGTGGGCGCGCCGCTGCCCGCCCCCTATGCCCGGAGAGGAGTCGGAGCTCGAGATTCGCCCGGTCTTCGAGGCCGAGGACTTCGGCGCCGAGTTCACCCCGGAGCTGCGCGCGCAGGAAGAGAAGCTGCGCGCCGAGCTGGAGCAGAAGCAGAAGGCGTAACTCGCGGCGGTGTGAGCTGAGTGAGGTCCGGTGCCTCCGGACCTCCTCGGGTCGTCAGAGCCGGGTGCTAATTCCTGACGAGTGCTCCCACGGGTTCGGAGCACACGCCAGGGGGGATGACATGACGTTGCGTGGAGCAGTGGCTCTGCTCTTGAGCATACTTCTCGTGGGCTGCGCGACACCGCGAGTCGTGCGCCTGGATACGGGACAGGGCGACCCCATCGTCTACATCCCGCCGAAGAACGCGAAGCCGGTTGAAGTGGACGAAGCCGCGTTCCAGAAGGTGATGACCCGGCTCGTGCTGGACATGCGCTTCTCCCTTCGCGAGGAGGCGGAGCGTCCACGGGTCCGGCTCGCCTCGTGGGACTCGGAGCCCCGGGGTGCCAGACACGACTACGGCGCCTGGTGCTCCCGCCAGGACAGTCCTGGCGAGTGCCTCACGCTCCTGGAGGGTGGCTTCTCCTTCCTGGATGCCAAGGCCCGCCGGCAGATGGCGCTCGCCTTCGCCTGGGATGGCGTGTGGGAGGGCGTGCAGGACGCGGTGAAGGAGGTCGTCAACCCGCTCGCGCTCAAGGCAATGCTGACGTCGGCGATGGCCGCGTACATGTTCCTCGTCGTCGCCCCGGAGCCCATTACCAAGGTCGTCGCTGTCGCACTGACGACTTTCGTCCTCGCCTACATCGGTGTCGACGCCTTCATGAGCCTCGTGGAGGGCTGGCACCGGCTGTCCGCGGACTCTGAACGAGCAGTGTCGTTCAAGGAGTTGGAGGACGCGGGGCACCGCTTCGGCCGAGTCATGGGAGAGAACGGAGCGCGCGTGCTCATCCTCGCGCTGACGGCGGCGCTGAGTGGTGGGGCCGCGAGCATGGCCTCCAAGGGGCCGACGCTCCCTGGCTTCGCCAGCGCGGCCCTGGCCGCGGAGACACAGGCGGGGTTCCGGCTGTCCGCGGCGATGGCAGGAGGCGTGCGCTCCATCTCCGTGGCTGAAGGGGTCATGACCGTGGGCCTTGCGCCTCACGCGGTCGCCATGACGGCTCGCGGTCCTGGAAGCGGAGATGCCCCCCGAACTGACGGCACAGCGCCCGCGCAAGTACTCAGCAACCAGCTTCCAGAGCGCCTTCCGAGAGAGCTGGAACTCGCGCGGAAGCTTGGGGTCCGACCCGTCAGTGTAGATTCACCCCAGTTTGCACGCTATGCCAACGAGGAACGAGTGAAGTGGGTCATTACTGAAGAGGGCCACCTGAGAATCGTTCCTCAAACATGGGACACACTCGAAATTGCGCATTCGGTCGCGAGTGGCGGGCGCCCTGTATTAGCTGCTGGTGAGGCGGAACTGGCCGTCCATGGGACCAGATACTTCGGTGTTCGAATCACGCCTCATAGTGGGCATTACATGAACGGCGCCGCCAAGGCCGTGAGCGACAGGGTACTGGAGCTCGGACGGCAAGCATTCGCTCGCTATGGCATCACGTTCCCGCCCTGACCAAGGCTATGAAAACGACTCCATCCCTGGTTGAAACCGTCTTGAGGTGGCCGCTACCGCGATTGAGAGCGTGGCTAGACGGACTCGTTATTGGGGAGCCTGTGGATGGCGAGCACTTCAACTGGGATGTCTTCGCCTTCACCATCGCCGCGCAGGCCCGTGAAGAACGAAGCCTGGGATGGGCCCACATCGCGCTGCTGGTCTACGGAGCCCTCGCGCAACGTCATTCTGACGAGACCGAATACTCCATCAGGCTCTCGGAAATGAACCTGCGGTCAGGGATGATTGCCGATTTTGGCGAGCGCGAAGGCGACTTCGTCCTCGACTCCGCCCCCATCGTCGCGTGGGTCCAGCGCCTGACGACGATGCCTCTGGAAGAGGCCGCCCGATGGATGGCCCTTGAAGACCTCCGCGCCATCCCTATCGAGAAACTCCGAGCCATGCGCAGGCTCAAGCACGCCCTCAAAATCCTGGCCCATGCCCTGCCCAAAACACAGGTGGAGCAGAAGCACCCCGAACTCGTCCCCTGGCTCCAGTTCAGGACCCGACTGGTCTGACGCGGCGGTGCCCGCTACCCCACCCCGCCGGGCACCTGCGTCACGTGGTTCAGGAAGTCGCGCAGGATGCGCGCCGTCGCGCCCCAGATGACATGCGTCCCGTACGTATAGAAGTACAGGTCCCGCTCCGCCCCCAGGATTTCCTTCTGCTCCACGCGGAGGATGGACGGGTCCAACAGGCCCGACAGTGGCACCTCCAGGATGAAGGCCACCTCCTCAGCGCTCGGCTGGTACTTTCCGTCCCCGGGAATCACCCCCACGAAGGGCCGCACCCGGTACTGCGAAATCGTGGGCACTTCATCCAGCATGCCCAGCACCCGCACGCCGCGCCGGTCGATGCCCAGCTCCTCTTCCGTCTCGCGCAGCGCCGTGTGCAGGGGCGTGGCGTCCTCCGGGTCTCTGCCCCCGCCCGGGAAGCTGTACTGGTCCGCGTGCGTCCGCAGCGTCGCGGGCCTGCGCGTGAAGAGCACGTGAGGTACGCCGTCCCGCTCGAACACCGGCACCAGCACCGAGGCCTCCCGCAAGGCCCACCCCGGCAGGTGCACCTCACGCGCCGGCCGCGAGGACAACCGTGACTCCAGTGCCTGGAACAGCGACTCCACACTCACGGCCCACGTCCTCTCACGCTAGTCGGTAATCTGCTTCTCCACCGGCGGCGTCCCCGGCTCACCCGGAACCTCCACGTTCTCCGCGCCCGACATCGGGCTCAGCTTCCCCGTCTGGAGCAGCACCAGCAGCAGCACGCCCAGCGCCACGCGGTACACCACGAACACCAGCGTCGTCCGCGTGCGCAGGAACTTGAGCAGCCACGCGATGGCCGCCATGCCCGAGGCGAACGCCACCAGCGTCCCCACCCACAGCGCCATGGCCGACGGCCGAGTCTCCGCCTCCAGCAGGTGCTTGAGTTCGAAGACGCCCGCCAGCGTGGTGGCCGGAATGGACAACAGGAACGAGTAGCGCGCCGCGTCCTCGCGCTTGAGTCCCAGCGACAGGCCGCCCGTCAGCGTGGTGCCGGAGCGGGACGCGCCCGGAATCAGTGCCAGCGCCTGCCACATGCCGATGAGGATGCCATCCTTCCACCGCATGTCCGCCAGCGTCCGCTGGTGCGAGGCCCGCTTCTCCACAAAGAGGAGGATGAGGGCCAGCACGATGAGGCTTCCCGAAATCACGTAGAGCGAGCGGAACTCGTTCTCGATGAACTTCTTCAACGTCAGCCCGGCGATGCCGACAGGCAGCGTGCCCACCAGGACGAACCACGCCAGCCGCGCCTCCAGCGTGCCGAAGGGCTCGCGCCGCGCCAGCCCCCGGAAGAATGCCGCCACCAGAGAGACGATGTCCTTGCGGAAGTAGATGAGCACGGCCGCCACCGTGCCCAGCTGGATGACCGCCGAGTACGCCGCGCCCGGGTCCTTCCAGCCGAACAACTCCGGCGCGATGCGCAGGTGCGCCGTGGAGCTGATGGGAAGGAACTCCGTGAGACCCTGGACCAGACCCAGGACGATGGCTTCGAGGAGGCTCATAGGGTGCGGCCCCCGGATGTATGCCTGCTCTCCCCGCCCAGCAAGGGTGTTCCGCCGCCTCTGTACGCACGAACACCCACGGCCCGCACGGGACGGGTAGGCTCGGACCGCACCATGCCCCCTGCCCCCCTCTGCCCCTGCTCCTCCGGCCTGCGCTACCGCGAGTGCTGCGCGCCCTTCCACCGAGGCGAGGCCGAGCCGCCCGACGCCGAGCGCCTCATGCGCAGCCGCTATAGCGCCTTCGCACTGCGCGAGGTGGCCTGGCTGTGGAAGACGCTGCACCCCAGCCACCCCGACCGCGCGCGGCCCCAGGACGAGGTGCTGCGCGAGCTGCGCGCCTTCGCCCAGGGCACCAGTACCCGAAGCTGGTCGTCATGGACCGCCGGGCGCCGGACGCGGACGGGCTGGCGCAGGTGCTCTTCTTCGCCAAGGTGTTCGAGAAGGGAAAGGACCGATCCTTCGTGGAGCGCTCCGACTTCCGCCATGACGGCACCGGCTGGCGCTATCTGTCCGGCACGGCGCTGGCACCCAAGGAGCTGTCCGTCCCACCAGAGTCCCTCACGCTCGCCACGTTCCCTCGCTAGGTGGGCGTCTGGAAGTGGATGAAGCAGGCTGTCCGCCTGCCCTCGGAGGCGGCAGTCTCTCGTTGAAATGAAGGGGCCCTTTTCGTAGGTTCCCCGCTGACTTCGAGGAGCGCTGCGAGGCCGGACACGGCCCCAGGCTCGAAGCGGAATCACCCAACGGCGCTCACCTGTACGCGTCTCTTGCGAGGGTGAGTCGTCGCAGCATCCACACCGAACTTCCCCGAACCCGGGACGCCGCGCCCGCTGGACCAGGAGCCATTGCCATGACCGCTGCAACCAAGTCCCTGAAGCAGGATTACGCCATCGCCGACCTGTCGCTCGCCGACTGGGGCCGCAAGGAAATCCGCATCGCCGAGAGCGAAATGCCCGCGCTCATGGCCATCCGCGAGGAGTACGCCAAGACGCAGCCGCTCAAGGGCGCGCGCGTGACGGGCTCGCTGCACATGACCATCCAGACGGCCGTGCTGGTGGAGACGCTCCAGGCGCTGGGCGCCGAGGTCCGCTGGGCGTCGTGCAACATCTTCTCCACGCAGGACCACGCCGCCGCCGCGCTGGTGCAGGCCGGCACGCCGGTGTTCGCGCACAAGGGCGAGTCCCTCAAGGAGTACTGGGACTTCACCCACCGCATCTTCGACTTCGGCCCCGCGGGCAGCGACCACGAGGGTCCGAACATGATTCTGGACGACGGTGGTGACGCCACGCTGCTCATGCACCTGGGCAAGCGCGCGGAGAAGGACGCCAGCATCCTCGCCAACCCCCAGAGCGAGGAGGAGCGCGAGCTGTACGCCGCCATCAAGGCGAAGCTGGCCGAGGACGCCACCTGGTACACGCGCAAGAGCGCGAAGATTCTCGGCGTCACCGAGGAGACGACCACGGGCGTGCACCGCCTCCAGGAGATGTCCGCCAAGGGCACGCTCCTGTTCCGCGCCATCAACGTCAACGACAGCGTGACGAAGAGCAAGTTCGACAACCTGTACGGCTGCCGTGAGTCGCTGGTGGACGGCATCAAGCGCGCCACCGACGTGATGGTCGCCGGCAAGATTGCCGTCGTCGCGGGCTACGGCGACGTGGGCAAGGGCTCCGCGCAGGCGCTGCGCGCGCTGTCCGCCCAGGTGTGGGTGACGGAAATCGACCCCATCTGCGCGCTCCAGGCGGCCATGGAAGGCTACCGCGTCGTCACCATGGAGTACGCCGCGGACAAGGCGGACATCTTCGTGACGGCCACCGGTAACAAGGGCGTCATCACGCACGACCACATGGCGAAGATGAAGGACCAGGCCATCGTCTGCAACATCGGCCACTTCGACAACGAGATTGAGGTCGCCTCCCTGGAGAAGTACCAGTGGGAGGAGATCAAGCCGCAGGTCGACCACGTCATCTTCCCGGACAACAAGCGCATCATCCTGCTGGCCAAGGGCCGGCTGGTGAACCTGGGCTGCGGCACCGGCCACCCCAGCTACGTGATGTCCAGCTCGTTCGCGAACCAGACCATCGCGCAGATTGAGCTGTACTCGCACAGCGCCAACTACGAGGTCGGCAAGGTGTACGTGCTGCCCAAGCACCTGGACGAGAAGGTCGCCCGCCTCCAGCTCAAGAAGCTCAACGCGCAGCTCACCGAGCTGAGCCAGGAGCAGGCCGACTACATCGGCGTGAAGACCTCCGGCCCGTACAAGCCGGACACCTACCGCTACTAAGCGGTCCGCCGGCGCCCTCGCCCACCCGCACCGGGGCGAGGGCCTCGCCGCGCCGAAGCCTCGAGCATCACGGGCTCTCGCGAGAAGGCGAGCCGCCTCCGCAGCTGAAACACAACGGGCCGCCTCCCTCCCTGGGAAGCGGCCCGTATGCTTGCGGGCCCTCACGCGCCGGTGGGGCAGCGTGAGGCCCGAATCGAAGCGCCCTGTCTCAGACGGCCTTCAAGCGGCGGCCACCCGACGGCGTGGCGCTCTTGGCGGCATCCCGCAGCGCGTCCTTCTTCTCCTCGACGCGCTCCCAGGTGAACTCCTTCTCCGTACGGCCGAAGTGACCGTAGGCGGCGGTCTTCTGGTAGATGGGCCGCAGCAGGTTCAGGTACTCGGTGATTTCGCGCGGACGCAGGCCGAACGTCTTGCGGACGGCCAGGGCGATGCGCTCTTCCGGAACCGTGGCGGTGCCGAAGGTCTCCACCATGACGCTGACGGGCTCGGCCACGCCGATGGCGTAGGACACCTGCACCTCGCAGCGCCGGGCCAGGCCCGCGGCCACCACCGTCTTGGCGATGTGACGGCCCATGTACGCGGCCGAGCGGTCCACCTTGGACGGGTCCTTGCCGCTGAACGCGCCGCCACCGTGACGGCCCATGCCGCCGTAGGTGTCCACGATGATCTTCCGGCCCGTCAGGCCGGAGTCACCCATGGGGCCACCCACCACGAAGCGGCCGGTGGGGTTGATGAAGAACTTCGTCTTGTTGTCGATGAGCTTCTTGGGCAGCGCCTTCGCGATGACGTCCTCGCGGATGGCCTCCTGGATCTTCTTGTTGGAGACCTCTTCGGAGTGCTGCGTGGACACCACCACCGCGTCGATGCGGACGGGCCGGCCGTCGCGGTACTCCACCGTCACCTGGCTCTTGCCGTCCGGGCGGATCCACGGGTGCTGCTTGCGACGCACATCCGCCAGGCGGCGGGTGATGGCGTGCGCGTAGTGGATGGGGGCCGGCATCAGCTCCGGCGTCTCGTCGCAGGCGAAGCCGAACATCATGCCCTGGTCGCCGGCGCCCTGGTCCTTCTTGTTGTCGACACCCCGGGCGATGTCCTGGCTCTGGCCTTCGATGGCCACCATGACGCCGCAGGTGTTGCCGTCGTAGCCCATGGAGCTGTCGGTGTACCCGATGCGGCAGATGGTGCTGCGGACGAGCTTCGGGATGTCCACGTAACAGTTCGTCGTCACCTCACCCGCGACGATGGCGAGGCCCGTCTTGACGAGCGTCTCCACGGCGACGCGCGCCTGAGGGTCCTTGGCGATGATGGCATCCAGCACACCGTCGGAGATCTGGTCGGCGATCTTGTCCGGGTGGCCTTCAGTGACGGATTCAGACGTGAACAGGAAGTCGGTAGGCATGTCGTCTCAGAGGCTGCGCTGACAGTGCGCGAAGGCCGGACACTAAACGTGGCGTCCTAGAGGAGTCAAACGCGCAAGAGGGCTGCATCATTCAACTTTTCGGAATCCGCCAGGGCACAGCGACCAGGCTGCTACGGCCGGATGGCCGCCTCCCGCCCCAGCATGAATTTCGCGAGGCGCCGGACGTTCCCTTGGGCTAACAGACGTCCGCGCATCCGCTCTGGAGGAACAGCCCGACATGAACGCCCGCTTCCGTACCCTCGCCTTCCTGGCCACCTTCGCCTTCGCCCTCCCCGCGCTCGCCGCGAAGGAAGACCCCGTCGCCAAGCCGGTGAAGACCGTGGTGCAGTCCGTGCGCTACGAGCGCGACGCCCTGGCCCTCAAGCACTTCGGCAGCGCGGAGCAGGGCAAGTTCCTGCTCGGCGATAACTGGGACAAGGGCACCGAGGCGCAGCGCAAGGAGTTCGTCGCGCTGTTCCAGGACCTCTTCGCGAACATCGCCTTCCCCCGCGTGCGGGAGAACTTCAAGAACCTGGACACCATCACCTACGAGCCCTCGCAGGTGCAGGGCGCCGAGGCCACGGTGGCCTCCACCGTCTTCATCAAGCACCCGCTGAAGACGCAGGAGATGAAGCTCAAGTACCGGCTGGTGAAGGAGGCCGCCGCATGGAAGGTCGTGGACGTGACGGTGCTGGGCTCGTCCATGCTCCAGGACATCCGGGACACGCAGGTGAAGCCGCTGATGGAGAAGGGCGGCTGGGACCTCCTGCTGGAGCGCATGCGCACGGAGCTGGCGAAGGTGAAGAAGAAGTAGCCCGCCCCCGCCCGGCGGCCGGGCCACCAGGCTCCCCGGCCGCCCCACTGTTTTCGTGGGGTCTGCGCATCGCGTAGAGTCGCCCCTCCCCCATGCCTGGCCGATGACCGACCCCGCCCCCGTGCAGTCCCCCGCCCCCAGGCAGCAGCCCTCCGCCCGCGAGGTGGACGCGTTCTGCATGCAGTACGCACCCCGGGCGCCGGGCCACTCCGCCGTGCGGGATTTGTACCGGCTGCTGTGCGACGTGCCCGAGGGCGGCCTGGAGGACCGGCTCCAGTGGGTGGAGCGCTGGATGCAGTGGCTGCGCGAGCGCATCCCCGCCCACGCGCTGGTGGACGCCTCCGAACCCGAGGTCTCCGCCGCCGACAGCCGGCTGGCCCTGATGGTGCGCGTGCTCGAAGGCGAGCCCGCCATGCGCGCCACCCTCACGCGGCTGGTGGCCGCCGTGTTCGAGGGCAGCCGGGGCCTCAAGCTCTTCGCCCAGGTGGGTCTGCCCGCCGGACAGGGCTTCTTCGCGGAGGCGTCGGACCGGCTCGCCCGTTCGCTGCTGCCCGCCCCTCCGGAGCCCGGCAAGCTGTCGGAGCTGCTGCTGCGCCTGTGCCCGGACCCGGACGACGCGGACTGGCTGGCACGGCTGTCCCCCGCGCGGCTCGCGCAGCTCGCGGCGCTGGTCGGTGAACCCGCGTCGCCAGAGCCCATGCCCGGCGCCCGCGTGCGCGCGGATTTGATGGACGCGCTGCTGCTGCTGGCGGTGCAGGTGGCGGCCCTGGGCATGGCCGAGGACGTGCGCGACCGCAGCCCGGAGACGTCCTTCCGCGCATCGCCCTTCCTGCGGATGCGGCTGGTCTGTGACGCGGTCCTGGCGCGCGACGCGGCGGCGGACACGCTGCGGGACTTGTCGCAATGCGTGGCCGACTGCCGCCAGGTGGTGGGCAGCGTGTCACGCCACCTGGAGGACGCGGGCGTCAGCGTGGACCTGGTGTACCGGCTGGAGCGCATCCGCCGGGGCCTGGAGCGCATGGAGGCCATTGCCCGCGTGCTGGGGGCCCCTCGGGGCGAAGCGCGCTGGCGCGAGGCCATGACGCTGGTGTCGGACCTGCTGCGGCGCGCGCACGCGGACCGCTCCGTGGTGGAGCTGGTGAAGCGCAACATGCGGATGCTGGCGCGCAAGATCATCGAGCGCGCGGGCCACTCCGGCGAGCACTACATCACCAGCACCCGCGAGGGCTTCCACGCCATGGTGCACTCCGCGGCGGGCGGCGGCCTGGTGACGGCGGCGGCGGTGGCCATCAAGGTGTTCCTGTCGGGCCTGGTGCTGGCGCCCTTCTTCTCCTTCATGGCCGTGGGCCTCAACTACGCCCTGTCCTTCCTCCTCATCCAGGCCCTGGGCTTCACCCTGGCCACCAAGCAGCCGTCCGTGACGGCGGCCACGCTGGCGGGCGCGGTGGGGGAAGGCGCCCGGGGCGAGCGGCTGGCCAATCTGGTGGAGCTCATCCCCCGCATAACCCGCTCCCAACTGGCGGCCTTCGCGGGCAACCTGGGCGTGGTGGCCCCGGTGGCCATCGTGTTCGCGCTGGGGTACCAGTTCATCACCGGCCACGCCTTCATGAGCCAGGCCAAGGCCCAGGCCATGGTGGCCTCGCTGCACCCGTGGAAGAGCGGCACGCTGCTCTTCGCCGCCATGACGGGCGTCCTGCTGTGGATGAGCAGCGTGGCGGGTGGGTGGTTGGAGAACTTCGTGGTGTACCGCAGGCTCCCCGAGGCGCTGGCCCACCACCGCCTGCCGCGGCGGCTCCTGGGCGAGGCGCGCGCCCGCCGGCTGGCGGCGGGCTTTCAGCACGCGGCCTCTGGCCTGGGGGCCAACGTGACGCTGGGCTTCATGCTGGCCCTGGCGCCGGTGGTGGGCCGCTTCTTCGGCCTGACGCTGGACGTGCGCCACGTCACCTTCGTGCTCGGCTCGCTCTCCCTGGCGGGCACGGCGTTGGGGCCCGGGGCGGTGCTCCAGCCGGAGTTCATGGCGGCGCTGGCGGGCATGGCCCTCACCGGCCTCATCAACTTCTGGGTGTCCTTCTCGCTGGCGCTGGGGGTGGCCGTTCGCGCCCGTGACGTCCCGACCCGCGAAGCCCTGCCCTTCCTGCGCGCCGTGCTCGCGCACCTGGTGAAGCACCCGCGCTCGTTCCTTTTGCCTCCCAAGGAACCGGAAAACGACGTGCTGCGGGTCTCCGCGCCGCCCGCCCCCTGAAAGTGGGCCCTGGGGCGCCCCGCCATGACGCGGGCGTCCGTGGCAGGGCAGCGGCCTGCCGGCCGGGCTTTGCCTTTCGGGCCAGGGCGTTTGCCGGTAGGGTCGCCGCCGTATGAGCGGCGATAGAAATCCGAACTCCCACTCCCGTTTCGCCCACGCCTTCGCCGGACTGCTCGTCCGCAGGCCTGGGGCCGTCCTCCTGGTGATGCTGGCCCTGCTGGCCGTGTCGCTGTGGGGGACGTCGAAGCTCCACATCAACTCCAACCAGCTCGACCTCATCTCCCAGGACCTGGAAGAGGTGAAGGACGTCAAGCAGGTCATCGACATGGTGGGAGGCAGCGGCTTCCTCATGGTCGCCCTGCGCTCGTCAGACGAGGCCGCGCTCAAGCGCACCGCCGACGACCTCGCGAAAATCATGCAGGACGACAAGGAGAACGTCCGCAACGTCTCCTACAAGCTGCCCGTCGAGTTCATCCAGCAGAACATGGTCCTCTTCGTGAAGACGGAGGACCTGGTCGAGGGCAAGCGCCGCATCATGGCGTTCCTGCGCGACAAGCTGAAGCGCAGCAACCCGTTCTTCATCGACCTAGGCGGCTCCAAGCCTGTCGAGCTCGACATGCAGGACCTGGTCGACAAGTACTCCTCCATTGGCAAGAAGAGCATCCGCGACGACTACAACATCTCCAACGACAAGAAGATGTTGATGATGCTCGTCAAGCCGCTGTGGGACAACACGGAGATCGGCAAGACGAAGGACTACCTCGAGCGGCTCAAGGGTCAGCTCGAGGCGTACTCCACCCAGCCCGGCAGCGTGAAGCTGGTGGAGGACTACAAGCTGATGGGCGATGACAAGACCATCGCCTACGGCTTCACCGGCTCCTACAAGACGACGGTGGATGACTCCTACGCCATCGAGGAGTCGCTGGAGCCGGTGACGCTCATCGCCCTGGGCTCCATCTTCATCATCACCATCATCTTCTTCCGTAAGCTGGCGCCCACCTTCCTCGTGGTGATTGGCACGGTGGTGGGCACGATCTATACGCTCGGCTTCACCTACGCGACGGTGGGTGAGCTGAACATGATTACGTCCATCCTGGGCGGCATCCTGCTCGGCTTCGGCATCGACTACGGCATCCACTTCGTCTTCCGCACGCGGCTGGAGCTGGGCGCGGGCAAGCCGTACGACGTGGCCATCCGGGACGCGGTGATGAACGCGGGCCGTCCGGCCGCGGTGGCCGCGGTGGTGACGGCCGGCTCCTTCTTCGTGCTGATGGTCAGCGAGTTCCGCGGCTTCAGCCAGTTCGGCTTCCTGGCCGGCGCGGGCACGCTCATCCTGGGCCTGACGCTGTTCTGCTGGAGCGCCTCCATCCTGGCGCTGGCCGGCCGCATCAACCCGGAGCTGCCCCAGAAGCTCATCGGCGTGATGAAGCCGCCGCCCACCAACTCCGCCACCACCGGCAAGGAGCTGCGCATCCCCAAGCCGAAGCTGGTGCTGGGCATCAGCACGGCCATCGTCGCGCTCATCTGCGCCGCCGCGGTGCCCTGGGCCGGTTCGGAGGAGCCGCCCAAGGGCGTGGAGCTGGGCTTCTTCGAGCGCCTCAAGTACGGCGTGAGCTTCAACTACAACACCCGCGCGCTCATCCCCGACGGCATGTCGTCCGTGCTGCTCCAGGACGAAATCAACGAGCGCTTCAACATCTCCAGCGACCCGATGGCCATCTACACCAAGGACCTGGACGAGGCCGAAGGTGTGTACCGGGAGCTGACGCAGAACGCGCACAAGTACCCCTCCATCGACCAGGTGGTGAGCATCTTCACCTTCGTGCCCCCGGCGGAGACGGCCGCGGCAAACGCCAAGGTGCTGGAGGAGTGGAAGGCGGAGATGAAGCAGTTGGAGGACGAGGGCTTCTCCGTCGCCGCGCTGCCTCCGGAGATGCAGGCCAACGCGGGCTTCTTCCAGAAGGTGCTGGACGCCAAGCCCTTCGACGTCCACGGCGTCCCGCCCAACTACACCGCCCAGTTCCGCAACCTGCCTTCCGCCAAGCCGGAGAACCACGGCTACCTCACGTTCATCTACGCGAGCGTGGACCTGATGGACGGCCAGAAGATGCTGAAGTTCTCCGATGAGACGAAGGTCATCAAGGCCGCGTACACGCCGGGCAAGTTCGACCAGGACGCGTGGGACCCCAAGACCCCCACGGTGGAGAAGGAGTTCCGCGCCGCGGGTGCCACGCAGCTCTACGCGCGGCTGGCGCGCATCGTCCTCTGGGACGGCAAGGTCACCGTGGTGCTCACCGCGCTTTGGATCCTGGCCATGCACTTCCTGGACTTCCGCAACGTGAAGCTGGCGCTGGCGTCCGTGATTCCGCTCGGCGTGGGCGTGGCGATGATGCTGGGCATCATGGCGCTGACGGGGCTGCGCCTGAACTTCATGAACATCATCATCCTGCCCATCCTCCTGGGCTTCGGGGTGAGTCACGGCCTCTACCTGCTCCACCGCTTCCTGGAAGGCACCTCACCCCTGGTGGCCTTGCGCAGCGTGGGCGCGGCCGTCGCGTCCTCCACGCTCACGGCGGTGGTGGCCTTCGCGGCGCTGCTGGCCGCGGCCCACAACGGCCTGCGCTCCATGGGTCTGGTAGCGTGCATTGGTCTCATCACCACCCTGGTGGTGTCCTTCACGGTGCTGGCCGCGGTGATGCAGCTCATGTACGACCGGCGTCAGCGCGAGTCGGGCGCGTCCTCCGGTGAGGGCGGCTCGACTGGCGGTGGCAAGGACTCCGAGCCGAAGGCGGCCTGAGCCGTCTGGCTCGGGCGTGTACCTGAAGGAGGCCCCCTTCCCGCGGAAGGGGGCCGGGAGAGGGACATCATGATGAAGCGACTGTTGCCCGTGCTCGGGCTGGGCCTGCTGTCCGGATGCTCCGCGGTGAAGAATCAGCGGCTGCGCAGTGACTACGACACGGTGGACAAGCACCAGGTGAAGCGCCTGGTGGTGGTGACGCAGCCGCTGCCCGATGGCAAGGTCGCCGTGGGCGAGCTGTGGAGCCTCATCGCCCGCCAGTGGGTGAACCAGAACCGCGACTTCCTGGTGAAGGAGAGCGCGGCGCTGCCAGACGTGCCCACGGACGCAACGTTCAAGGCCCTGTGCGTGGAGGGGCTGGAGGGCGTGCTCTGGCTGTCCCCCCAGATTCAGCTCCGGGGCAGCGGCGCGGAGGCCGCGGTGCACGCGAAGCTGGTGCGCTGCCGCGACGGCGAAGAGGTCTGGTCCGCCGAAGCCGCCGGGAGCTGGAACTCCAAGGACGAGGACTACGAGCAGCGCGTGGGCCAGTACGTCCAGGAGCTGGGTGAAGAAGTGGCGCCCTACGTGGTGCCGTCCAGCAAGCTGCTGACGGCCACGCTGGACACCTTGCCCAATCCCGAACTGAGCGAAGCGGACAAGGACGAGAAAATCGAGCTGGGTGAGTAGGCTCCCTGCTCGTGGATGAGCAGACCGTCGCGCTGAGACTGGCCCTGGCCGCCCTGCTCGGGGGCGTGCTGGGCCTGGAACGTGAGGTGCGCGGCCAGGCGGCCGGGCTGCGCACCCACATCCTCGTCTCCCTGGGCGCGTGCTGCTTCACGCTGGCCAGCGTCTTCATCGAAGTGGCGTTGGGCCCTGACACCCCCGAGGGTACCCGGGGCGACATCAGCCGCATCGCCAGCCAGGTGGTGGTGGGCATCGGCTTCCTGGGCGCGGGCGTCATCCTGCGCCACAACGGACAGGTGAAGGGCCTGACGACGGCGGCCAACCTCTGGCTCACCGCGTCCGTGGGCCTGGCCGCCGGCCTGGGCTTCTACTTCGCCGCCGTCACCACCATGGCCATTGCCCTGCTGTGCCTGGCGGGCCTGCGTCCCCTGGAGCGCGCCATCAGGCGCTACCGCAAGCGGCACCGCGCGACGCGCACCCCGGACGTGGACGAAGACGCCGAGGCCTAGCGACGCCCGCGCCCCGGACGTCCGGCCCGCGCTGTTGCTTGCGCCACATTCGCAATCAAGTTACAACAGAACCCAGGAAACCACAAACACCGTCCCGACGTGACTCCGCGGCGGCGCATCGCCGCGGCATGCCCTGTCATGTCCGCGCGGCCGGAGCCCACCATGCCCAAGGGAAACCGCACCATCATCCAGCTCGTGTCGTCGGCGAAGCGCCAGCTGAAGAAGTACGACCCGCGCGTGCGCAAGCATGTGCTGTTCGTGGAGGGCAAGCCATGACGGCCCCCGCGGCCGCGGCCCGGCTGCCGGTGACGGTGCTCTCCGGCTTCCTGGGAGCGGGCAAGACGACGCTGCTCAACCACGTCCTCCAGAACCGGGAGGGCCTGCGGGTGGCGGTCATCGTCAACGACATGAGCGAGGTGAACATCGACGGCCGGCTGGTGAAGACGGGCGGCGGCGCGCTGAGCCGGGTGGACGAGAAGCTGGTGGAGCTGTCCAACGGCTGCATCTGCTGCACGCTGCGCGAGGACCTGCTGTTGGAGGTCTCCCGGCTCGCCCGGGAGGGCCGCTTCGACTACCTGCTCATCGAATCCACCGGCATCTCCGAGCCGCTGCCCGTCGCTGAGACGTTCACCTTCACGGACGAGCAGGGCCAGGGCCTGTCGGACGTGGCGCGGCTGGACACGCTCGTCACCGTGGTGGACGCCCTCAACTTCCCGCGGGACTGGAACGCCGCGGATGACCTCGCCGCGCGCGGACTGGCCGCGGCGGACGAGGACGAGCGCACCGTGGTGGACCTGCTGGTGGAGCAGGTGGAGTTCGCGGACGTGCTCGTCCTCAACAAGACGGACCTCGTCCCGGCGGAGGAGCTGGCCCGGCTGAAGGACATCCTGCGCAAGCTCAACCCGGACGCGCACCTCGTCACCTCCGAGCGGGGCCGCGTGCCCCCCTCCGCCGTGCTCAACACCGGCCGCTTCGACTTCGAACGCGCGCGGCGCGCACCGGGCTGGCTCAAGGAGCTGCGGGGCGAACACACGCCGGAGACGGAGACCTACGGCATCCGCAGCTTCGTCTTCCGCGGCCGCGTGCCCTTCCACCCCGCGCGGCTGTGGGACTTCATCCACGAGAGCTGGCGGGGCGTGCTGCGCTCCAAGGGCTTCTTCTGGCTCGCCACGCGGATGGACATCGCCGGCGTCTGGGCCCAGGCGGGCGGCGCCTGCAGCTTCGAGCCCGGCGGCGTGTGGTGGGACGCGATACCCCGCGCCGAGTGGCCAGAGGATGCCCAGGCGCGCGCCGACATCGAGCGCGAGTGCGTGGGCCCACACGGAGACCGGCGGCAGGAAATCGTCTTCATCACGCAGGACGCGGACCATGAGGAGATGGCCCGGCTGCTCGAGGCCTGTCTGCTCACGCCGGCGGAACTGGCGCGCGGCCCCCAGGGCTGGGCGCGCCTGGAAGACCCGTTCCCCGAATGGCAGGTGCAGCGGACGGACGCGCCCGCCGAGGACGAGGAGCATGCCTGATGCAGCCCGCCCTCCGCCCCCTCGCGCCGCCCACTCATGCCTTCGTGTGGACGCCCGAGGAGCTCGCGGACATCTACCGCGAGGCGCTGAAGGCGCGCATCCGCGACCGCACCCTGTCCCATGAAGAAAGGCGCGGCGCAGGACGCTGTGGCGTCACTGCCCCGCGACTCGAACCCCAACCGCGTGACGAACCGCTGCGCGCTGACGGGAAGGCCTCGGGGCAACCTGAGGCGCTTCGCGCCTGTCGCGCATCGCGTTCCGTGAGAAGGCGCTCCGGGGAGTGATTCCCGGCGTCATCAAGTCGAGCTGGTGAGCAACGCCTCGGCGGCCGCTCAGTGGCGCGTGTACCGCCGCGCATCCGAGGGAGGCGCCTCGCGACGAGGCGCCGCATCGCCTTCCTCGCTGGCCCACTGCCGCGCCATGCCGGAGGACTCTCGGGCCGATGCCGGCACCGGGGACTCCTCGTCGGTGTCGTCGTGCGCCCAGCCCAGTCCGCCCGTCAAATCGTGCTGGAGCGGCAGGCCCGCCGTGGTGGAGGTCCGCCGCGCGGGCGCCAGGGCCTCCGGCTTGAGGTCCGGGAGGTGCGACAACTCCTCACGCAGATAGACATCCTCCCCGTCGATGTCCGCCACATCCGAAAAGGCCATCCGGCAGTCGCGCGTGAAGAGACGCCCTCTCCCAATGAAGAAGCCCGCCGCGTCCGCGGCGATGATGGTGCCCACCTTCTCACCGTCCCGGTCTCTCGCGGTCATGCCCATCTGGATGTTGGCGGGATTGAACATGCTTGCTCCTGGGGCGAGCCCCTGTGCTCGTCCCAGCAAGTTGCACACGACGGCTCGCGTCCGGAATCCCCTTCGGGTCCGGTAGCCATGTTGGCAAGCCACCGCCGTCCGCCCCGCCCTCACGGGCGGGGGGTCAGGCCGTGTTCCGTCCCGAGGGCGGAGTCCCATGCTCGGAGGGCTCGTGGTCCGTGGGCTCCACGTTCCCTACCCCCGGCGCGCCCGGCTCCATCGTCTCACTGAAGCGGCGGTCCATCTCCGTGCGCACATAGCGCTCGATTTCCTCCGCCGTGGTCAGCTCCATGGCGTTCTGCAACAGCTCCATGGCGGCCGCGCGGCTCACCCGGCGAAGGAAGCGCTTCACCACCGGAATCTGCCCCGACGTCATGGACAGCTCGTCGAAGCCCAACGCCAGCAGCACCAGGGTGTAGAGCGGATCTCCCGCCATTTCCCCACACATGGACACGGGGATGTTGGCCGCCCGGCCCGCGTCGATGATGCCGCGCAGCTGCCGGAGCACGGACAGGTGCAGGGGCCGGTAGAGGTAGGCGACCTCGCGATTCTGGCGGTCGATGGCCAGCGAATACTGGATGAGGTCGTTGGTCCCCACCGAGAAGAAGTCCGCCTCCTGGGCCAGCCGGTCGGCGATGGTGGCCGCGCTGGGCGTCTCCACCATGATGCCCACGGGGAAGCGCTTGCCCACGGGGACACCCGCGCGGCCCAGCTCCGTGCGGCAGGCCTCCAGCTCGCTCCGGGCCTCGCGCAGCTCGCTCACCCCGCAGATGAGGGGGAACATCAGCCGCAGGTTGCCGTGCACGCTGGCGCGCAGCAGGGCGCGCAGCTGGGTGCGGAACAGCTCCCGGTTGGACAGACAGTAGCGGATGGCCCGCAGGCCCATGGCCGGGTTGGGTTCCTTCTCGTGCTTCGTCTTGCCCGGCACCTTGTCGCCGCCCAGGTCCAACGTGCGGATGGTCACGGGGCGCCCGCCCATGGCCTCCAGCACCTGGCGGTAGGCGCGGTAGTGCTCCTCCTCGGTGGGCGCCGTCTTCCGGTCCAGGAACATGAACTCGGTGCGATACAGGCCAATGCCTTCCGCGCCGTGCGCCAGCAGCGAGGGGATTTCCTCCAGGAACTCGATGTTGCCGTTGAGGCGAATCTGGAAGCCGTCGGTGCTGACGGCGGGCAGGTCCTTGGTCGCCAGGGCCAGCCGCTCGCTCTCCTGGTAGCGGCGCTGCTCCTCGCGGAAGACGGCGAGCTGCTCGTCCGAGGGGTTCACCAGCACCACGCCCCGGATGCCATCCATGGCCACCAGGTCACCCGGCGAAATCTGTTCGCTGGCCCGGCCGGCGCCCACCACCGCGGGCGTCTCCCGCGCGCGGGCGACGATGGCGGTGTGGCTCGTCTGGCCGCCCAGGTCCGTCACGAAGCCCCCCACCCGGCCGCTGCGCGCCATCAGCGCCGCGTCCGCGGGGGACAAGTCATGTGCGACGACGATGGCCTCCGCGGGGACTTCCACTTCCTCATCCACCACCTGCCCCATCAGGTTGCGGATGATTCGGTCGGCGACGTAGTCCACGTCCGAGCGGCGCTCGCGGAAGTACTCGTCGGGGATGTTGTCGAACAGGTGCTTGATTTTGCGCGCCACGCGCCGGACGGCCCACTCGGCGTTGATGCGGTCCTCGATGATGAGCCGGTTCACCTCGTCCACGAGCATGGGGTCGTGGAGCATCAACCGGTGCGCCTCGAGGATGAGGGCGTGGTCGCTGCCCTCGGTGCGCGTAATCTGCTCCTTCAGCTCGGCGAGCTGGCGGTCGGACAGGTCAATGGCTGTCTTCATCCGCATCCGCTCGGGCTCGACCTCCGCCTCCGCCAGCCGCAGCTTGGGCGTGCGGATGCGTTTGCGGTCCAGGATGAAGGCGTGCCCCACCGCCACGCCGGGAGAGGCACCGATGCCCAACAACCTCAGAGTGGGGGTGGCCTGGCTGCTCACGGTTCCTTCCGTTCCTGTCCGTCTACCGCGTTTTCCGACCAACCCCTCACTGCGCCTCGCCGAAACGGTCACCAATGAGCTTCGCCAGCTCCTGGAGACAGGCATCCGCGTCGTCGCCCTTGCAGGTGAGCTTCACCTGGGTGCCCTGGGCGGCGGCGAGCATCAGCACGCCCATGATGGATTTGGCATTGGCCCGCTGTCCCTGGGCTTCGATGGTGACCTCGCTCTTGAACCGGTTGGCCACCTTGACCATCTGCGCCGCGGCCCGGGCGTGCAGCCCCAGCGCGTTGATGATCTCGTATGTCCCTTCGACCACGCTTGCCATCGCGACTCCCACTCTCCTTAGAGGAATGCTCCCGCCACGCAGGCCAGGCCCGCCGCGACATAGAGCACCACGTAGTTCGGCACCCGACGGCTGACCAGCACGTAGGACGCCACCCCCAGGGCCAGACATCCGGCCGCCAGCAGGGGCGCATACAGCCCACCCGCGTTGGCCCCGAATGACACCGCGAGCCAGGCGGCCACGCCGCCCGCGCTCGCCGCCGCCACCGCCCGCAACCGGGCCCCCCGCGCGGGGAGGTTGGCGCGAGCCACTGCTTCCACCAGCCTGTCGCCCAGCGTCAGGCCCAGCCAATACAAGCGCACCCGCAGCAGCAGGTGCACCAGGTTGTAGAGCACCAGGAACAGCGGCACCGCCCACACGCCCAGCAGCGGCACCAGCGCGGCGCTCACCGCCCCCGTCGCGGGCTTGAGGGACAGCCAGAAGAAGCCGTCCCCCAGCGCGGCCAGGGGCCCCATGAGCGCGGCCTTGAAGGCCACCACCTTGTCCGGCGTCTCCTCGCCCCGGGCAATGCGCTCTTCGTGGTTGATGACGCCGCCGACAATCGCCGCAGCGACGTAGGGGTGCGTGTTGAAGAAGACGAGATGCCGGCGCACCGCCTCCTCGCGCGCGGGCCCCTGGGGGTACAGCGCCGCCAGCGCGGGATAGACGGCGTAGGCCAGCCCCAGGTTCTGCATGCCCTTGGGGTTCCACGACGCCTGGAGGAAGAGCGAGCGCAGGAAGACGCGCAGCAGCACGCCGAAGGGCAACGTGGCCTGAGGCGTGGTGCTCATCGGTCCTCCAGGAGGAGGACGCATACGACGGACGCCGTCACCACCGCCGCGCCCAGCCCCGCGTAGAGCGGCGCGCGCCGCGCGTGGCTGCCCTGCGCCGCGATGGCCGCCGCCACGGACGCCATGGCCGGCCAGGCCCACGCCAGCCCGCGCACCACCACGGGGGGCAGCGCCTGGAGCAGCGGCTCGATGAAGAAGCCCAGCAGCGCGCAGAGCGCGGTGAGCGTGCCGTACACGGCGAAGTGGGGCCACATGCCCCACAGGTTCTGCCGCATGGCGCGGGTGATGTTCCCGGCCTCCGCGGAGGCCAGCGCCACCCGGGCCAGCCGCGCGGTGTAGCCCTCCAGCAGCCGGTCACCCTTGCGGCCCACGCGTCCCAGGCCGATGAAGAGCAGCACGGCGAGCGACCAGATGGCCGGCGTGGAGCCCGCGCCCGTGGCCGCGGACAACGTGGCCGCGGCGGCGCTGGTGCCAGTGGCCGCCAGGGTGTCGTTCTCCGGCAGCGCGGCGCCCAGGTTGGCGGTGCCCAGGAAGAACAGCTCCAGCAGCATGCCGATGGCCAGACCCGACGCCACGTCATCGAGCAGTGCGCCCATGACGGTGGCGGCGACCAGGGGCCGGGACATCATGGCCTGGAGGAACGCCTTGCGCTCCAGTGCCACCAGTCCGCCCCACAGTCCCGCAAGCGCCACCTGGGTCCAGACGACGCTCACGCGCTCACCCGGCCTTCGCCCACCGCTCGCGGAGGTCCGGCAGGTCCACGGGCTTCTCGGCGGGCACCGCGCGGGCCGCCACCCGGACGCCCTGGTCAGCCAGCTGCTGGAGCGTCGTCAGCTCGGCCTCCGCCAGGAAGACGGACGGGGAGACCTGCCGGCGGCCAGTGCCGAAGTGCACGTTGCCCAGATTCAGCTCATCCATGGCCAGCCCGTGCGCATGCGCGAAGGGCACCGAGGCGACATCCCTCAGCAACACCAGGGTGCGCACACCATCCTTGGACAGGGCGGCGAAGTCCACCTGGGACAGGGGCAGAATCTGCACCTCGATGGCGCTCTGGACGGCCAGGGCCATGGCGGCTCGGATGAGAGGACTGGAAGCCGCCTCGTCATCCGCCACGACCACCCGGGAGACTTTGAGGAACGGGAGCCAGGCCTCGACGACCTGACCATGGATGAGGCGGTTGTCGACGCGGACCAGGGTGATCACGGCAGTCTCGAATCGCCGACCCGCGCGGGTCCGTCAAGTTCGCGGCTGCTGTGCCTCGCGAAGCAGGGCGGATGCGCAGGTGATGTTGCGCTGGCCATGGGAAGCCAGCTGGTTGGCCATCTCCGGGAGCGACAACTCTTCCGAACGGAGCGAGTTCGCCTTCAGCAGCATGGGCAGGTTGACGCCAGCAAGGACCTCCACATTCATTCGCTGACACATCATCAGCGACTCCTTACAGGGCGTACCTCCGAAGAGGTCGGCCAGGATGATGACACCCGCACCCTCATCCACGCGGGCAATCGCCTGCTTCATCTTCGCCCGGATATCCTCGACAGGAGTCCCAGGCTCGATGTTGCAGGTTGCCACCGCGGGAAGCTCTCCCACGATCTGCTCCGCGGTGGAGACCAGCTCCTCCGCCAGACGTCCGTGCGCTGCGACGACGAGGCCGACCATGTCCGCTCCTGACCAACCCCCCGAAGCTGCGTCCTACGCCTGAACGGTGCGGCGCGCAACTCCGGCGAAAGTTTCCGCCCTGACCTCTGACCTAAGCTGCCTCTTCCTGCCTCGAAAGCTAAGACGAGCACAGCGGTGGTGCCCGAAATTTCGGGTCCGGCCGCGCACAGGGCTGTCGCCTGCCGGACGGGGGAGCGACACCGCTTCCCCCACACTCTATGAGATGCGCTGGCGACTTCCAGGGTGCGTCGAGAAGGACGCCAATCATTAGGCGCCGTATCAACCGCTCGGGGGGCAAGCAGGCGTCCAGAGGTCGTCTTTGACGCCCGTTTTCGGCACGGCGGATTACTTGTGGGGATGCGGCGGGCCGGATGGGATGTGCCCGGCGTTGAACGCACCGGCCTGACTCCGGGGCGACGCGAGGACGTCATGGCCAAGACGAAGCTGCTGAAGCAAGGCGATGCGGTACCGGACATCACCCTCACCGGCGCGGGCGGGCAGTCGGTGCGGCTGCGAGACCTGGTGGGTCAGAAGGTATTGGTCGTCTACTTCTATCCGAAGGACGACTCGCCCGGCTGCACGGCGCAGGCCTGTGGACTGAGGGACCAGTACGAGGACTTCGTCGCCGCGGGCGCGGAGGTGGTGGGCATCAGCGGTGACTCGGTGGGCTCGCATGAGGGCTTCGCGGCGAAGCACCGGCTGCCCTTCAAGCTGCTCAGCGACGCGCACGGCGAGGCGCGCGAGGCCTTCGGCGTGTCCACGTCGTTCCTGGGCCTGCTGCCCGGGCGCGTCACCTTCGTGGTGGACCGCTCAGGCATCGTCCGCGACAGCTTCGAGTCGCAGGTTCGCGTCGGCGAGCACGTGCGGCGCGCGCTCGAACTGGTGCGCGCGCTGGCGCAGGAAGGTGGCGCGCCGGCCTCCGCCGCGAAGTAGCGGGCGGAGGGGCACGCGCGGTGGCTCCGGGCCCCAGCGCCCCGCTGCGGCTAGCGCCGCAGGACGGTTGGAATCTCCGCGAGCGGCGGGAAGCCCCAGCGCGCGCGCTCCTCGTCCGTGACGTTGGGGTCCACCGGGTGGAGCGTCATCTCCTTCGATTCCGGGTTGAAGCGGTACTGGGTGCCGAAGCGCTGCGGAAGGTTGGCGTTCATCAGCCAGCGGTCCCAGGCCGCCGCGGCCAGCCACAGGCCGCGCGGGTGGCCCCGCTTCGCGGCCTCCGCCCCCATCTGCCGGGCCATGGCGTAGTCCTCCGGCGTGTTGCCGTGCTGGAAGATGAACCCCGCGGACATGAAGTCCGCGCCTTCCTTCAACGCGCCTTCGGCCAGCAGGGCCTTCACGCGCTCGCGCCGCTGCGCATCCCGCTCGGCGACCCGCTTCCACGCGTCCGCCCCATCGAGCGGCCCCTGGCGGTCACTCTGGTCCTCCACGAAGAGCGTCTTCAGCTCTGAACTCGAGGTGGGATGGGGGTCCGGGAGAGTGGTGATGCGCTCCACCTGCGCGAGGTACACCGGCTCCTCGCGCAGCGGCTCCAGGTCCGCGTCCTGCAACAACCACCCCACGTCGCGGAAGCCCAGTTCCACGGACTGGGCCAACCTGCGCAGCGCGACGTCCTTCCGGCCGAGCCGGGCCGCCGAACACGCCGCGGAGTACGCGGCGTTCGGGTCCCGATTCCCCGCCTCCAGGGCCTCTTCATAGAAGGCCAGCGCTTCCGCGAACTTCTCTTCTCGCGACAACGCGTCCGCCTTGCGCACCTGCATCCAGCCGGGCATCGGCGCGGCGGGCGGCTCCATGTGGGGCAGTCCGGCGGCGTCCGTGGAGGTCGCGGAGGCTTCAACCGGCTGCGTGGCCACGGGGGCCTCGGCGGGCGGCGCGGATTCGGGAGCGGAGGCCGGCGCATGGGCACACGCTGACATCAGCAAGCAGACAAGGGAGGAGATGAGCGTTCGCATGGCCAGCATCCTAAAGGACCCGCACCGCGCTCCGGTACGCCTTGCACGGGTGCCAGCACCGCACGCGCGAATCCCATGCGCGGACGGACGGGGCTGACCGCGTGCGTCACCGCGCCATTTCACTTGGGCGAAAGCGCCGGCGTCCCCAGAGGGATGGACACAGGACGCGCGTTGGCCCAGGCCTTGCTCAATGCCTTTCTGTCTCGCGATGCACGCGAGGCGGAAGGAGCGCCGTCATGATGTTCCCCGATGAGAACTGGTTCGACGAAGTGGTGTTCAACCTGGGCCCGTTGATGGCTCTGAAGGTCGTGGGCGTGGTGATGCTGCTCGTCACCTATGCCCACCCATCGTGACGTGGCGGCAC
This sequence comes from Myxococcus sp. NMCA1, assembly GCF_026810205.1. NCBI lineage: Bacteria > Pseudomonadati > Myxococcota > Myxococcia > Myxococcales > Myxococcaceae > Myxococcus > Myxococcus sp. NMCA1. The sequence continues at coordinate 8,364,416 of NZ_CP113950.1, forward strand.
ACCGCTTCCGTGCGCAGGGATTGCGCCGCGGTGGACGGCCACGGCTTCGTCACGCAGAACACCGGGCTGCGCGCGTTCCAGGCGCGTTATCGTGGGCCCATGTTCAACTCTTCCGGTAGGCGGTGGGGCGTCGCGGTGCTGTCCCTGGGAATGCTGGGCAGTGCGTGCGCGGCGCGGCAGGACGCGACTCCATCCGCTGAAGCGGCGCAGCTGACGCAGGAGACCCCGGCCATGGCAACGACCTTGACGTGCACGCTGAGCGGCCCGGCGCAGGTGCGCGCGGGCGAACCCGTGGAGCTGGTGTTCGAGCTCAGCAATCCCACGGCGCAATCCCTGCGCGTGCTCGGCTGGCACACGCCGCTGGAGGGCGTACGTAACAAAATCTTCGACGTGTCCCGTGACGGTGGCGCGCTCGAATACCAGGGGCCCATGGCGAAGCGCGGGCCGCCCACGGCCGGCAGCTACGTCACCCTCTCCCCCGGTACGTCGGTGGAAGGCAAGGTGGACATCGCTCGCTTCTATGACTTGCAGGCGCCGGGAACGTACCGCATCGCGTTCCGAGGCCCGCTGATGGACGTCGCCCGGGAAGGCGAACCGGTGCCCGCTCCGAATGGCGGGTTCCGCCCTGCGGAAGTGCCATGCCCCGTGGTGGAGGTCACCGTCACGCCCTGACGGCAAGGACGCGAGCCTCGCGCGGACCGCTCTTCCGCGCGGGGTGGCGCGCCGTCAGCCCGCCACCAACATGGCACGCTGCCGCGCGGGGCGGATGCGAGCGGTGGCACCCGCGCCGAAGCGGAGGAAGTCCTCCTCCACGCCGTCGCTGAAGATGACGCCCTCCGACGCCATCCGCGACTCCAGCACCAGCTCGCGCTCCTCCGTCACGTCGCCCATCACCAGGCTGGCGCCCGAGTGACGGCTGGCGAAGGGCTCGCGCACCACGAAAATCAGCTGCGGGTCCTCCCAGCCCAGGCGCACGGGCGCGCACGGCACCCCACCCGCATGGGCCGTCACGCCTCGCGCCAGGTTGAAGATGGACGACAGCCACCCGGTGGCGCCCGCGCCCGTGGACACCACCACGCCGCTGGAGGACTGGGACTCCTCCTGGTCCCCGGTGCGCAGCCGGTAGCGCGCGGACACGTGGGAGCGCGCCCCGATGAACAAGTCATTGAAGGCCAGCAGCCGCTGCCCGTCATCCAAACGCGCCTCCGCCAACGTCACGCGCTTGAAGGCCGCCTTGCCCTCCAACACGCGCCGCACCGCCCCGCGCGCCCCCGAAACCGAATGGGGCAACAGCACGCCGTCGAAGCGCTCCGGGTCCGGATTCACGCCCACCAGCGGCTGCTCCCCCACGTACTTCGCCACGTTCGCCACCAGCCCGTCCTGCCCCGCGACGACCATCACCTCCTTGCCGGTGAAGAGGAAGGTGGGCACCAGGCTCCGGTCCACCTGCTGCACCGGCAGCCCGAAGGACAGCGACTCCCGCAGCGAGTCCACGTTGCACCGATAGGTTTCGTCCTCGCGGGTGAACTCATCGAAGTCCTGCCCCGCGTGCTCCACGTAGAACTTCGCCTGCTTCTTGGTGTTGAAGCGCTCCACCAGGCCCGCCATGCGCGTGCGGCGGGTGACGAGCACGATTTTCTCGTACATGGTCCCCTCCCCGGCCTCAGCGCTCGCGGCCCGTCGCGCCCACCAGCGAGCGCAGGAGGTCCGGCGACACGTTCAGCTCGCCGATGCGCTGCGCGTTCTCCGCCATCTCCCGGAAGGCCAGGGCGATGTTGAGCGCCGGGTCCCCACCACCCGCGGACGTGGCCATCAGCGTCTTCCAGTCCACCCCACGCACGGGCGCCAGCGTCTTCTCCAGCGCGTACGCGCGGGCATCCGCGGCCTGCCGCTCGTTGTCGCTCCAGCGCGTCATCAGCGCGGCGCGCTGCTCCTCCACCGCGATGTCCGCGGCCATCTTCGCCTCGCGAATCTGCCGCTGCCGCGCCTCCACCGCCAGCTCCGTGGCCAGCTCGCTCTCCTTGATGCGCCGCTCCTGCTCCACCGCGGCGTTGCGGCGCGCGTAGATGGCCTCATCCGCGTTGCGTTGCAGCGCCTCGCGCGCCTCGGCCTCCAGCGCCCGCGCCATCTCCGGCGCCGGCTTCACCGACAGCAGCGAGAAGGCCATGACCTCAACGCCCAGCGCCTTCACCGGCTCCGCCACGGCCAGGGCCGCGAGCACCTGCTGCTCAATGGCGTCCGAGCGCACCAGCACCTCGCGCAGCGTCAGCCCCTGCACCACCGAGCGCGCCCGCACCTGCGCCACCTGCACCAGCCGCTCCTCGAGCTTCTCCGGGTCGTCCGAGTGGTAGCGCCCCGTGGGGCCCAATGAGTAGTCCAGCAACGATGCAAGCCGGCGCGGGTCCGTCACCCGCCACGTGAGCTGCCCTTGCAGCGTCACCGCCTGGAAGTCCCGCGTCACCTCGTTGAACACGAAGGGCACGTCCGCGCTGGACAGCGGCACCGACACCAACGTCGCCGACGGCTTCCAGTAGAAGAACGAGAGCCCCGCCCCCTCCCGGACCACCTTTCCCGCCTCGAACTGCATCACGTACGTCGTCGGTGCCGCCTTCATGTAGCCGATGACCATGGGCCCTCCGTCCCGCTTCGTGTCTTTAGAACACCTAGTTAGTGTCAAATGGACACGATTTCAAGTCAATGTGCGGAAGCGCGAGGTGCGGGCCCACGGATGTCCGGTGCCGAAACGCGGTTCATCCGCGTTGCGACACAAAGCACACAGGTCTCATGGACGAATGCGCCGGTCGTGCGCAGGGTGGCGAGAGCCCCGGATCTGGCTTCAGTGATGCCGGGCCAAGAGGAAAGGTGCATCGTGGCGACACACGAATGGCATCCGGTTGCAGCGAGATTTTCGCGCACCGACCATTCCGCCGCCGCACGCAGCCCCTACCTTTCCAGGGCACTTTGGGAGAGCGCATGCGGATCGCGGTGATTTCGGACCTACATCTCGGGCGGCGTGATGCCGCCGACCACTTCGGGCACGACGACTCCGGCTTCCTGCGGTTCCTCCGTTTCTTGGAAGGCAACTTCGAGCACATCGTGCTGTTGGGGGACATCTTCGAAACGCTCACCCCGCGCATGCCGGGACGGAAGGTGGCCGAGCTGCTGGCGGCCCGCGCGGCGCACCCGGAAATCGTCCGGCGCTTCGAGCTGCCGCGCTACCACTACATCCACGGCAACCACGACCTGGTGGCGGGCACCGTGCTGGGGGCGCCCGACCAGATGATTCTGGAGGCGGACGGCGTGCGGATGCTGTTCACCCACGGACACCATCACGACTGGATGATTCGCAAGGCGCGCCTGCTGTCGGAGGCGGCGGTGTGGGCCGGGGCGTGGCTGCGGCGGATGCGGATGCGGGCGATGTTCCGCTGGTTCCAGGCGCTGGACTTGAAAATCACCAACGCGCTGCCGGACCCGGCGCGGTGCACCTTCCAGCGCTGGGCCATGGCGCGGGCCAACGCGCATCACGCGGACGTCGTCGTCACCGGCCACACCCACCTGGGCCTGCGGGTGGAGCACGGCAGCAAGCTGTTCCTCAACAGCGGCACGTGCTCGGAGGGGCAGTTCTCCTTCCTCAGCCTGGACACCCGCGCCGCGAGCTACTCGCTGCACACCACCTGGTAGCCGCCGGGCCGCGGGCGGGCAGGAAGGCGGCAGGGAGCCCGGTCCACCGCTTCTTCCTCCCCCATACCGCGGGCGGGGGAAGTAACATTGGCGAATGTTCAGGCGGCTCACCGAGGCGCTCCGCGTCCTGACGCGACGCTCCCCGATAAGAGGCCCCGGCCCCACGCCGGGTGCCCCCCGGCAGATGCTCCTTTCAGACGTGCCCGCTGACGGCCGGCCCCGGACGAAGAAGCCGGCCGCGCGCCGGTCACCATCACGCACCACCCGGCTGGCGCGCTACTTCGACCTCCACGACGACTTCCGCATCCCCGGCCGGCCCGAGCTGAGCGACCCGGTGGCGGTGGATGTCCGCCGGAAGCTGGACTCCGTCTGGCTCTTCACCTCCGGCACCCGGGTGCGGAGCGTGGGCAAGCTGCGCCTGGCGGTGACGCCGCCCGGACTGCCGCTGGACTTCTCGCTCGCGGGCGCGGGGCTCACCCCCGTCGTCTCCGCGCGGGTGGCCTCCGTCTTCCGGGAGCTGGCCCCCGATGACGTGCAACTACTGCCAGTGGAGGTGGAGGACCGCGACGAGCCCCACTTCATCCTCGTCGCCACCCGGCTGGTGCGCTGCATCGACGACCGGGCCTGCGAGGAGGTCATCCACTACACCGCCGAGGACGGACTCCCCGAGCGCGTGGGGCACTACCGCAACGTCCGTGGACTCCGGGTCGATGCCACGAAGACGAACGGCGCCCGGGTGTTCCGCACCTGGGGCTGGCCGGTGAGCCTCATCGTGTCCGAGGGCATCAAGGAGGCCCTGGAGCATGCCGGCATCGCCGGCGCGCGCTTCGCAGAGGTGACGAAGCCGCCGCGCAAGCCCCGCCGGAAGAAGACAGCTTCCAAGAAGTCCCGGCCCAAGCGCCGCTGAGCCCACGCCGCCTCCAGCCCTTGCGGTTGCAACAGAGTTGCCACCTGGCTGGAAACTTGTGAGGTAGGAGCACTAACAATATCTTCCTCGTTTTCCAGCAAATACCTGGGGACGGCGTTGGATAACGAGGACAGCTCTTTCGGCAAGTACCGGCTTGTCCAGCAGCTGGCGACCGGCGGGATGGCCCAGCTCTATCTAGCCTCCATCGACGGACCCGACGGGTTCTCCAAGTCCTGCGTCATCAAGCGCGTCCTGCCGGAGTACGCCAGCCTGGAGTCGTTCAGCCGCATGTTCGCGGACGAGGCGAAGGTCGCCGCGCTGCTGACGCACCCGAACATCGTGCAGGTCTTCGACTTCGGGCGGGTGGACGGCCAGTACTACCTGGCCATGGAGTGGATTCAGGGACACTCGTTGGACCGGCTGCTGCGGCAGGCGATCCGAAGCGGCCGGGTGGTGGGGACTCGGGTGGCGGTGGACGTGGGGCTCGCGGTGGCGGACGCGCTCGCGTACGCGCACGCGAAGACGCTGCCGGACGGAACGCCCCTCAAGCTGGTGCACCGCGACGTCACGCCGGGCAACGTGCTGGTGTCGCGCGACGGCATCATCAAGCTGGCGGACTTCGGCATCGTGAAGAGCGCCGTCAACGCGGAGCGCACCGTCGCCGGGGTGGTGAAGGGCAAGTACCCGTACATGTCCCCGGAGCAGATCACCAGCAAGGAGCTGGACCACCGCTCCGACCTGTATTCGCTGGGCATCGTCCTCTACGAGGCCGCCACCGGGCGCCGCCTGTTCAAGCGCGACACGCTGGAGGCCACCATCATGGCCGCGTCCCAGGCGAACGTGCCGCCGCCGTCAGAGGGGACGCCCGACTTCCCCGCGGAGCTGGAGCGCGTCCTCCTCCGGCTGCTGCAGAAGGACCCCGCCGCGCGCTACCAGAGCGCTCGGGAGCTGCGCGATGACCTGGAGCGCTTCCGCGCCGCCCAGCAGTGGGCGTCGGGAACGCATGAGATGGCGGCGCTCGTCGCCGAGCTGTTTCCCCCCGGCATCACGGGCCAGCCGCCCACCGCGCTGCCCGCCTCCAGCACCTCCCATGGCAGCAACTCCGCCACGGGCCGGACGCCCGCCCCCAGCGCCGAGCCCAAGCGAGAGCTGAGCAGCACCTCCGCCGCCACGCGGGCGCATGGCGCCGTGGAGGCGCCGCTCGACACGGGCACCCAAGGCTTTCCGTGGGGAATCGCCCTGGCCGCGGGCTGCGCGGCCGTGGGCACAGCGCTGTTCTGGTTACTGGCCCCCTGAGCGGTTGCCGCCCGGCGCTGACGGCGCGGCAACGAGACCCTGATGAAACAGAAGACGTGGATTGCCGTCATCATCCTAGGCACGCTCGCCGCCAACGCGGTGGCCTACCGCGTGGTGCGCAGCCGGCGCGACAGCGCCCCCGAGGCCACGCCGGACGCCATCACCCGCACGCCCACCACCCCGCCGCTCACCACCCCGCCGCTCACCACCCCGCCGCCCACCGCGCCCGCGGAACCACCGGGAGAGGACCCGAACGAGGGCCTGGCCCGGGCCCGCCGCGCCGCGGGCCTGGCCGCGCTGGAGGACCGCGACTACGACGCGGCCGTCTCCGACTTCACGGAGGCGCTGCGGCTGCGCAAGGGCGACCAGGGCGACCTCGTGGAGCTGCTGCGCATCGCGGCCGAATTGCGAACGCGAGAGCAGGCGCGTCAGCAAGGCGAGCAGGCCCGTGCCCAACGCGAGCCCACGCCGGCGCCCACCCGCTCCGTCCAGCGCACGCGTCCGGCGCGCGGTACGGCCCGGGCTCAGCCTCGCCAGGAGTCCACTTCCGCGGACGAGACACGCGGCGGATTGCTGCTGGTGACGTCCACGCCCCCCGGGCTGATGGTGCGGGTGGACGGCAAGCCCATGGACCTCACGCCGGCGCGGCTGCCGCTGCGCGCGGGGACGTACCGCGTGGCGCTCGCGCAGGGTGAGCGCACGCTGGCCGAGGAGACGGTGGAGTTGGGCGAGGATGACGTGCGCTCCCTCAACCGCGACCTCACCGCCGAGCTCGCTCTCGCACCAAGACCCTCGGCGACCGCACCGGCTCCCGTGGAGTCGCCGCCTCCCGCAGCGCCCGCGGCCACCAGCCCTGCTGCCACCGCGGCGCGCGCCGAATCGCCTCCCACCGCCGAGCCGTCCGTGGCCACCGCCGCCCCCACGGCGACGGGCAAGGGCCGCCTGGATGTGACGTCTCCCGGCCTCTACGGCGAGGTGTGGATCAACAACCGGCCGTATGGCTTCCCGCCGCTCGTCGCCCAGGGACTTCCCGCGGGGCCCGCGCGTCTGGAGGTCCGCGTCAATGGCGTGGTGAAGCGGAAGCTCACCGTCGACGTCGTGGCGGACCAGAGCACCGCCGTCCGCATCCGCTGACCTGAAGGCCGTTCGCGCGGCGAGCCGCGCTCCCTTTCCGCATCGAGGTCGATATGCGCCGCTGCCGTAGGTGGTCCGAACCTTCAATCGGAGCCCTGCTCCTCCTGTGCGCCAGTCCCGCGCTCGCCCAGGACACCGACGCGGGGAACCTGGGTGACGAGGAGCCGGAGGTTCACAGCCAGGTGGCCTCCTTCGCCGTCACCCGGCTCCAGGAGTCCCCCGCCGTCGTCACGGCGATGAACGCGGAGGAGATTCGCAACTCCGGCGCCCGCGACTTGATGGACCTGCTGCTGCAGATTCCGGGCTTCTTCTTCGGCGTGGACACCCAGGGCGCGGTCGGCCCCGGCTTCCGCGGCCTGTGGGGCTACGAGGGCAAGGTGCTGCTCGTCGTGGACGGCAAGGAGATGAACGAGCAGCTCTACTCCACGATGCAGTTGGGCAACGAGTTCCCCATCGAGCTCATCGAACGCATCGAAGTGGTGCGCGGCCCCGGCTCCGTCATCTACGGCGGCAACGCGGAGCTCGCCGTCATCAACGTCGTCACGCGCGGCGTCCAGGGCAGCACGGACCTGATGGTGTCCGGCATGTACGGGCAGATGGGCAGCGTGAACGGCCGGCGGGGGCTCACCGTCTCCGGCCGCAAGGTGTTCGAGTCCGCGCCGGGCCTGAGCATCTTCGCGTCCGCCGGACTGTCGCAGGCCCAGCGCAGCAGCGGCGTCTTCCAGGACTTCTTCGGCAACTCCGCGCAGCTGGGTGGCAACTCGCGGCTGGACCCGACGATGGTGCAGGCGGGCGTGGGCTACAAGGACCTGCAGCTCAGCGTGCTGTACCAGCGCTATGGCACCTCCGCCATCGTCGCCTTCGACGAGGTGTTGGAAGCGCCCGCGCCCACCCACTTCGAGTCCCTGCACGCGGAGCTGAGCGACAGGTTCCGCCCGGACGAGCGGGTGGAAATCATCCCCCGCCTCAACCTCACCTTCTCCAAGCCCTTCAGTGACTCGGACCAGGGGTCGCCCTTCTTCTACGACAAGCAGGTGCTGCGCCTGCGAGGGCGGACGCTGGCGCGCTGGGCGGCGCTGGACTGGCTGCAGCTCACCGGCGGTGTGGACGTGACGTCCGACCAGGGGCGGGTCAACGGCCCGGTGGGCGTGGGCCTCCAGACGGGCTTCGGCCCCGAGGAGGCCGACAGCGTCTCCTACGTGAATCTGGCGGGCTTCGTGGAGGCCTTCTCCGTCAATCCGTTCGTCAACGTGGTGGCGGGCGCGCGCGTGGAGAACCACAGCGCCTTCGGTGAGTCCTTCGTGCCGCGGCTGGTGCTGCTGCGCAGCTTCGGTCCCTTCAGCGGCAAGGCCCTGTTCAGCCGCGCCTTCCGCGCGCCGAGCATCGAGAACATCAGCCTGGGCGCCGACGTCCGGCCCGAGCGCACCACCGTGCTCGAGCTGGAGGGCACGCTGCGCATGGGAGAAGGCCACGCGCTGAGCGCCAACGCCTTCGACATGGGCGTGGCGGACCCCATCATCTATTCATACGACGCGGTGACGAACACGGAGGCCTACCGGAACCTCGGGCGCCTGGGCAGCCGCGGCGTCGAGCTGGACTACCACGTGCGTGGAAGCTGGGGCCGCGCCGCCCTCAACTATTCATTCTACACGCCGTCAGGCCGCAATGACGTGGAGGACTACCAGGTCCCCGGACAGCCCAACGCCTTCACGGGCATGCCCACGCACAAGGCCGCGCTCACCGGCAGCATCAAGGTGCTGCCCTGGCTCACCGTCAGCCCCACCGCCGTCCTCGTGGGCAAGCGCTACGCCGTGGACGCGCCGGATGACGAGGGCAACGCGGCGGTGGAGGAGTTGCCCACGCAGCTGCTGCTCAACCTCTTCGTGCGCGCGCAGGACGTAGGCACGCGCGGGCTGGAGATTGGCGCGGGCGTCTACAACCTGACCGGCACGAACTTTCGCATCGCCCAGCCCTACAACGGCGGCCACGCGCCCATGCCTGTCTTCTCTCGCGAGTTCATGGTGCGCGTCAGCTACCTGCTGGACCCTGTCAGCGACGAATAGCAGCACGTCCAAACCTGACGTCCGCCACGGCCCACCTTCCCTCCGGAGGGTGGGCCGTCTGGCTTTGAAGCAATGCGTCACGGGGAATGGACTGTCACAGACTTGCAATCACCGGATTCTCGCTGGTACTTTCTTCGCCACTCGAAAGAACTCGCGTTCGTTCGCGCTGCTCCACGCATTTCCGACGCGCCGCAACAGTGAACGGCGACTCCCGAAGCACCCTGGTTTCTTCGCAGTGAGAACGAAGTCTTCCAGCCGTGGAGGGCAGCGCATGCATCCGAACAAGCGTTTCGCGTGGGCGTGGGTGGCGGCGGGCGTTTTCGCGGTGTCTGGTCTGGTGGCGGGATGTGACCCTGAAGAGGACCCCACGCCAACGCCTGACGCAGGACAGCAAACCCCGGATTCAGGTACGCAGCCTGACTCAGGCACCCCGCCGGACTCTGGTACGCCGCCGGACTCGGGCACGCAGACTGACGCCGGCACGGAGCCGGACGCGGGCACCGAGCCCGACGCCGGTACCGAGGAAGACGCCGGTACCGTCCCCACGCTGCCGCTGGCCGTGGACGGCACCTGGATTCCCAGCGGCTACATGGGCGACGGCGCGCGGGGCGGCGTCACCTACGACGGCACCGAGTGTCTGCCTGGGCGGGCGGGTTCGCAGCGGGGAGCCTGCCACAAGTTCACCTGGACGCCTGGCAACGACGGTTGGGCGGGCGTGTACTGGCAGTACCCGGAAGGCAACTGGGGAGACCAGCCCGGCTTCCGCGTCCCGGACGGCGCCAACACCGTGTCCTTCTACGCCTGGGGCACGGAGGGCGGCGAAATCGTCTCCTTCATGGTGGGGATGAACGCCGCCGACGGTTTCGAGGTGAAAGAAGCGAACGTGGCGCTCACCACCACCCCGACCCAGTACACAATCGACATCAGCCGCGTCCGGTATGGACAGGTGGTGGGTGGCTTCGGATGGACCGCCGATGGAAGGACGACTCCGCTCGTCTTCTTCATCGACGACATCCACTGGCACTGACACCCACCCCATCCTCGCGGCGGAACGGAGCGAGAGGACGATGCGAGTGGGAACGGCGGTGACGACGGTCGATGCGGCGGGCATGCGCGCGCAGAACAGCAGCCTGCTGCTCAACATGATCTGGCGCGAGCGCCAGATTTCCCGGGCGGAAATCGCCCGACGGACGGAGCTGAGTCCGTCGACCGTCTCCGCCATCGTGGCGGACTTGGAGCGCTCCGGCCTGGTGCGCAGCATTGGCGCCGGCGTGTCCCGGGGCGGCCGTCGCCCCACCCTCATCGGCTTCTGCGATGACGCGTTCAGCCTCATCGGCGTGGAGATGGGCGCCACCCACGTGACGGCCGCGCTCACCGACCTCCGAGGACGGGTGCGCGCGTACCGGCACGCCAGCCATGCCGTCCGCGAGGACCCCAAGGGCACGCTCCAGAAGGTGCGCGAGCTGGTCCAGGAGGTCCTGGACGCCGAACGCGTACCGCGCCGCTCGGTGGCGGGCATGGGCATCGCCGTGCCCAGTCCCGTCCACCCGGCCGCGCCCGGAAAGCTGTCCCCGCTGCTGGTGCCGGCCTGGCGCGACTACGACGTGCAGGAGTCCCTGCGGAGCGCGTTCGGCCTGCCGGTGTTCGTGGACAACGACGCGAACCTGGGCGCGCTGTCGGAGTGCTACTGGGGCGCGGGCGTCAACGGCGAGGACCTGGCGTACATCAAGCTGGCCACGGGCATCGGCTCCGGCCACATCATCCACGGCGACGTCTACCGTGGCGCTGGCGGCACCGCGGGCGAAATCAGCCACATGGCGGTGGACTCCTCCGGGCCGCAGTGCGTGTGCGGCCTGCGCGGCTGCCTCGTCACGCTCATCGGGTCCGCGGCCCTGCTGGAACGGGCGCGGGAGCTGATGGGCCGCAAGGACAAGCGCGCCCTCACGGTGCGCGAGCTGGTGGAAGGCGCGCGGGCGGGTGAGCCGGCCGCGCGTCAGGTCATCGACGGGCTCGGGCACTACCTGGGCATCGCCGTGGCCGGTCTGCTGAACCTGCTCAACCCCGCCATCGTCGTGCTCGGCGGTGAAATCTCGTCGGTGGGAGACCTGCTGCTGGACCCGCTTCGCGCGTCGGTGCGCAAGCGGGCGCTGTCCACCTCTCCATGGCGGAGACGCGCATCGTCACCTCCGCGCTGGGAGACCGCGCCATTGCCGTGGGCGCGGCCACCCTGGTGCTCCAGGCGGCGCTGCGTGACCGAACCCTCTTCCCCCTCCAACACATAGGCAAACCTGCATGACGCTCCAGCGCCTCCTCCCCGTGGCCCTGGCCCTGACGGGCCTCGCCTGTGACCCGGCCGCCAACCGGGTGAACCGCCCTGGCACCCCGCCGCCCCTCACCAACCCGCAGCCCAGCACGGACTGGGAGTTGGTGTGGCAGGACGAGTTCGATGGACCGGAGGGGACGCCGCCCTCACCCGAACGGTGGGTGCACGACGTAGGGGGACACGGCTGGGGGAACGAGCAGCAGGAGTTCAACACCGACCGGACCGAGAACACCGCGCATGACGGCGCCGGCAACCTGGTCATCACCGCGCGCCGCGAGCGCTACAACGGCCGGGACTACACCTCCGGGCGCATCCGGACGCAGGGCCGCTACGAAACCACGTATGGCCGCATCGAGGCGCGCATCCAGCTGCCCGTGGGCCGCGGCATCTGGCCCGCCTTCTGGATGCTGGGCGCGAACATCAACAGCGTCGATTGGCCGGAGTGCGGCGAAATCGACATCATGGAGTACCGGGGCCAGCTGCCGTCCATCCTCCGGGGCTCGCTGCACGGGCCGGGGTACTCCGCCGGCAACAACCTCGGCCAGGACTACGTCGTCAGCGGCGTCCGGCTGAACGAGGACTTCCACGTCTACGCGGTGGAGTGGGAGCCGAACCGCATCCGCTGGTTCCTGGACGGCACCACCTTCTTCGAGGCGACGCCCGCCCAGCTCCCCGAGGGCGCCCGCTGGGTGTTCGACCAGCCCCAATTCATCATCCTCAACGTCGCGGTGGGTGGAAACTTCGTGGGCCCGGTGGGCCGGGACACGGTGTTCCCGCAGCAGATGAAGGTGGACTACGTCCGCGTCTACGCGAGGCCCACGTGAGGGTCGCGCTCTGGGCGCTGACACTCCTGCTGGTGGCCTGCAAGGTGGAACCCCGCCCGCGGCCGCCCGGAGTGCTGTTCGTCTCCGTGGAGCAACAGAGCGCCTGGGTGCGCAACTTCAACCCGCTGTTCGCGGGCGCGGGCTCTCGTTGGCCCACGCGTGCGGGCGTCTACGAGTGCCTTGAAATCTTCAGCCCCGCGGTGGGCCAGTGGACGCCCTGGCTGGCCACCGGCCACGCGTGGTCCGAGGACCGCCGCACGCTGCGCTTCACCCTCCGCCCCGGCGTGCGCTGGTCCGACGGAAGGCCCTTCACCGCGGACGACGTGGCCTTCACCTTCCAGTTGCTCAAACAGCACGCGGCGCTGGACGCGGGCGGCGTGTGGCGCTTCGTGGAGGACGTGCGCGCGGAGGACGCGCACACGGTGGCCTTCCAGTTCTCCCGCATCTACATCCCCGGCTTCGCGGAGCTGGCGCAGCAGCCCATCGTCCCCCGGCACGTCTGGGAGAAGGTGGCGGACCCGGTGACGTTCACCAACCCGCGGCCGGTAGCCACCGGGCCCTTCACCGAGGTCACCGTCTTCCGCAACCAGGTCTACGAGCTGGGCCGCAATCCGCACTACTGGCAGCCCGGCAAGCCCGCCGTCTCCGCGCTGCGCTTCCTGGCCTTCCCCACCAATGACCAGGCCAACCTGGCGCTGGTGGAGGGGGAAGTGGACTGGGCGGGCAACTTCGTCCCCGCCGTGGACCGCACCTTCGTCGCCAGGGACCCGGCGCACCATGGCCGCTGGTTCCCACTCTACGGCAGCACCGTCTTCCTCTACCCCAACACCACCCTGCCGCCGCTGGACGACGTGCGCGTGCGCAAGGCGCTGAGCATGGCGCTGGACCGCGAGCGGCTGGTGGAGATCGCCATGTACGGCTACACGCGGCCGGCGGACGCCACCGCGCTCAACGACGCGTACGCCGCGTGGCGCGACGCGGACGCGGCCCAGGGTGCTTGGGTGAAGCACGACCTGGAGGCGGCGAAGCGGCTGCTGGACGAGGTGGGCTTGAAGGAAGGCCCGGACGGGCTGAGGCGCAAGGCGGATGGCCAGCCGCTCGCGCTGGACATCGAGGTGGTGGGCGGCTGGTCCGACTGGGTGCGCGCCGGGCAGGTGGTCGCGAGGGACTTGCGGAAGCTGGGCGTGCAGGCGCAATTGCGCACCTACGAGTTCGGCGCGTGGTACGCGCGGCTCCAGAAGGGCGAGTTCCAGCTGGCCATCTCCTGGTCCCTGGACGGCCCCACGCCGTACACCTTCTACAAGTGGCAGCTGTCCCCGCGCACCGTGCGCCCGGTGGGCGAGGTGGCCGCGTCCAACTGGCACCGCTTCGGCGATGAGGAAGCAGACGAGCTGCTGACGCGCTTCGAGCGCACAGACGCCGAGGACGAGCAGCGCGCGCTGATGGCGGCGGTGCAGCGGCGCTACTCCGAGCTGGCGCCGTCCATCCCGCTCTTCCCCAACCCGTCCTGGGGCGAGTCCAACTCGCGGCGCTTCACCGGCTTTCCCACCGAGCAGAACCCCTACGCGCGCCTGTCCCCCCATGCCGAGCCCGACAGCCTGCTGGTGCTGACGTCGCTCGCCCCGCGGGAGCCCTGAGAGCCATGGCCTACGTCCTGCGGAGGTTGGGCTTCTACCTGCTGGCGGCCTGGGCGTCGCTGACGCTCAACTTCGTCATCCCCCGGCTGGCGCCCGGTGACCCGGCGTCCGCCATGTTCGCGCGCTTCGAGGGCCGCGTGCAGCCCGAGGCCATGGTGGCGCTGCGTGCCGCCTTCGGCTTCACGGAGGCCCCCTGGTACGTGCAGTACGCCACGTACCTGAAGCACCTGCTGCGCGGCGATTTGGGCTTGTCCTACGCGTACTACCCGGCGCGCGTGTCCGAGGTGATTGGCACCGGCCTGCTGTGGACGCTGGGGCTGGCCGGGTGCGCGGTCATCATCAGCTTCACGGTGGGCTCCATGCTGGGCGTGCTGGCCGCGTGGAACCGCGGCGGGTGGCTGGACGCGACGGTGGCCCCGGCGCTCGCCTTCCTGGGGGCCTTCCCCTACTTCTGGCTGGCCATGCTGGCCCTGTACCTCTTCGGGTTCGGGCTCGGCTGGTTCCCGCTGCGGCACGCGTACTCGCACGACCTGGAGCCGGCGCTGTCCTTCACCTTCGCGGCGGACGTGGCGCGGCACGCCTTCCTGCCCGCGGCCTCCATCGTCGTGGCCACGCTGGGCGGGTGGATGCTGAGCATGCGCAACACCATGGTGGCCACGCTGGGCACGGACACACTCCGGCTGGCGCACGCGAAGGGACTGCCGCCCCGGCAGGTGATGCTGCGCTACGCCGCGCGCAACGCGCTGCTGCCCAACGTCACGGGCTTCGGCATGGCGCTGGGCTTCGTGCTGAGCGGCTCGCTGCTGACGGAGATTGTCTTCTCGTACCCGGGCACCGGCTACCTGCTCATCCTGGCCGTGCGCAACCAGGACTACCCCCTGATGCAGGGGCTCTTCCTGACCATCACCTTCGCCGTGCTCGCCGCGAACTTCGCCGTGGACCTGCTGTGTCTGTGGCTGGACCCGAGGACCCGCGCCCATGCGTGACCTTCTTCGACGGCTGCTGCGTCAACGCAAGGCGGCGGTGGGCGGGAGCATCCTGCTGGGCTTCATCGTGCTCGCGCTCCTCGGGCCCTGGCTGGTGATGGACCCCACGGAGCTGGTGGGCCGTCCCCACCAGCCACCCTCCTCCGCGCACTGGTTCGGCACCACGGGCCAGGGGCAGGACGTGCTGGCGCAGACGGTGGTGGGCGCGCGTGAGACGCTGGCCATCGGCTTCGCGGTGGGCGCGCTCGTCACGCTCATGGGCGCGCTCATCGGCGTGACGTCCGGGTACCTGGGCCGCCGCGTGGATGACGTGCTGACGCTCACCACCAACGTCTTCCTCGTCATCCCCGGCCTGCCGCTGGCCATCGTCCTGGGCGCCTACCTGCCCTCCGGCCCCTTCCGCATGGTGGTGGTGCTGTCGCTGGCCGGCTGGGCCTGGAACGCGCGCGTCTTCCGCGCCGAGGCCATGGCCCTGCGCAACCGGGACTTCGTCTCCGCCGCGTTCGTCGCGGGGGAGAGCCGCTCGCGCATCGTCGTCCGGGAGCTGCTGCCCAACATGGCGTCGCTGCTGGGCTCGTCGTTCATCGGCAACACGCTCTACGCGGTGGGCGCGCAGGTGGGCCTGGAGTTCCTCGGCCTGGGCGACGTGGGCGCGGTGACGTGGGGCACCAACCTCTACTGGGCCGGCAACGACGCGGCGCTGCTGACGCGCTCCTGGTGGGTCTTCGTGCCCACCGGTCTGTGCATCGCGGTGGTCGGCTTCTCGCTGACGCTGCTCAGCTCCGCCATCGACGAGGTAACCAACCCGGCACTGAAGGCGCCTCCGGTGGCGACCACCTCCGTGCGCACGACGCAGTCCTCCTCGGCGGACGCGGCGCCGCCGTCCGGCGCCCTGCTGAGCATCCGGGACGTGTGCATCGAGTACGCCACGGAGCGTGGGCCCGCGCGGGTGGTGGACGCGGTGTCCTTCGACATCGCGCCCGGTGAGGTGTTCGGACTTGCGGGTGAGTCCGGCAGCGGCAAGTCGACGCTGGGCTACGCGCTGCTGCGCCTGCTGCCTCCGGCCGCCAGCATCACGCAGGGCCGCATCATCCTGGATGGCACGGACGTCACCGCGCTGGATGAAACCGCGCTGCGCGCGTACCGCTGGAGCCAGGTGTCCATGGTCTTCCAGAGCGCGATGAGCGCGCTCAACCCGGTGCTCACGCTGGGGGACCAGTTCCACGACACCCTCGCCGCCCATGGGCGGACCACCCGCGCCGCGGCCCATGCCCGTGCACGGGAGCTGCTGTCCATGGTGGGACTGGCGCCACAACTGGTGGACGCGTGGCCGCACCAGCTCTCCGGTGGAATGCGGCAGCGCGTGGGCATCGCCCTGGCGCTGGCCCTGGAGCCGAAGCTGGTGGTGATGGACGAGCCCACCACGGCGCTGGACGTCGTGGTGCAGAAGGAGCTGCTCCAGCGTGTGCTGGAGCTGAAGCAGCGGCTGGGCTTCGCGGTGCTCTTCATCACCCATGACCTGCCACTGCTGCTCGCGCTGTCGGACCGCGTCGGCGTCCTCCAGGGCGGCAAGCTGGTGGAGGTGGACACCGCCGAGCGCCTGCGCACGGAGGCACGCCACCCGTACACGCGCCTGCTGCTGTCCTCCTTCCCTCACCTGAGCGCGGCGGACGCGCTGGTGCCGGCGGACGTGACGCTGGCGGGCTCGGAGCGCACGGCGGCCCAGGCCTCCGTGCAGGGGGGTGGACGATGAAACGGCTCGCCATGCCAGCCAACCTGCCGCTGAGCGCGACCGGTGCCCAACGGGCAACGCGCCTGGTGCTGGCACCCACCCTGCGCGCCTCGGCGACCGACGCTCACCCGGAAGGTGGCCGATGAGCGCCCCGCTGCTGGAGGCCACGGAGCTGCTGCGCACGGTGCCCGTGGGCGGCTTCCTCTCCCGTTCGCGCCGCACCTTGCTCAACCGCGTGTCCTTCACCTTGGAGCGCGGAGAAATCGTCGCGCTGGTGGGCGAGTCCGGCAGCGGCAAGTCCACCCTGGCCCGGGTGCTGGCGCGGCTGGACACGCCGGATGCCGGCAGCCTGCGGCTGGGCGGCGAGGACGTGCTCACCCTGGAGCGCGGCGGCGCATCGCTCGCGTACCGGGGCCGCGTGCAGATGGTCTTCCAAGACCCCTTCGCCTCACTCAACCCCGTCCACACCGTGGCCCATCACCTGGAGCGCCCGCTGCTGCGCCATGGCCGGGCCACACGCGCCGGACTCAAGGACCGCGTCCACGCCCTGCTGGAGTCCGTGGGCCTGGCGCCCGCGGAGCAGTTGGCGCGGCGCTACCCGCATGAGCTGTCCGGCGGCCAGCGGCAACGCGTGGCCGTGGCGCGCGCGCTGGCCGTGGAGCCGGACGTCATCATCGCGGACGAGCCCACCTCCATGCTGGACGTGTCCACGCGCCGGGGCGTGCTCCAACTGCTGCGCGGTCTGACGCGCGAGCGCGGCATCGGCATCCTCTTCATCACCCACGACCTGGCCAGCGCGCGCCACCTGGCCGACCGCGTCCTGGTGCTGTACGCGGGCAGCGTCGTGGAGTCCGGCAGGACAGCGGACGTACTCGCCGCGCCCCGGCACCCATACACCCGGCTGCTCCTGTCCGCCGTGCCGGATGGCGCGGACTTCCTCAACACCCCGCTGCCGGTGCGGCCCGCCACGGGCCCCATGCCGGTGTTCGGCTGTCCCTTCGCGCCCCGCTGTCCCCATGCGGACGCGCGCTGCCACGACACCCTCCCACCCTCTCACGTCCACGGCGCGGCCCACACGGTCCGCTGCCATCTCGAATCCTCGAAAGGAGCCTCCGACAATGCGGCAGTTCCCCAATGACTTCCTGTGGGGTGTGGCCACCTCCGCCTTCCAGATTGAGGGCGCCACCAGCGCCGATGGGCGCGGTGAGTCCATCTGGGACCGCTTCGCCGCCACCCCTGGCAAAATCAGCGACGGTTCGGACGGCAAGGTCGCGTGCGACCACTACCACCGCTGGCGCGAAGACGTGGCGCTGCTGCGCTGGCTGGGCGTGAAGTCCTACCGCTTCTCCGTGGCCTGGCCCCGCGTGCTTCCCACCGGGCGCGGCGCCGTGAATGCCGCGGGCCTGGACTTCTACTCGCGGCTGGTGGACGGGCTGCTGGACGCGGGCATCGAGCCCTTCGTCACGCTCTACCATTGGGATTTGCCCCAGGCGCTCCAGGACCTGGGCGGCTGGCCTTCCCGCGACACCGCGAGCGCCTTCGTCGAGTACGCCGACGTGATGAGCCGCAAGCTGGGCGACCGCGTAAAGCGGTGGATTACCCACAACGAGCCCTGGTGCATCAGCGTGCTCGGCTACGGCAACGGCGAACACGCCCCCGGTCACAAGAACTGGGGCGAGGTGCTGGCCACCGCGCACCACACGCTGCTGTCCCACGGCCAGGCGGTGCCCGTCATCCGCGCCAACGTGAAGGACGCCGAGGTGGGCATCACCCTCAACCTGTCGCCCGCGGAGCCCGCGTCTCCCAGCCCCGAGGACGCGGAGGCGTGCCGCCGCCATGACGGCAGCTTCAACCGCTGGTTCCTGGACCCGCTCTACGGCCGCGGCTACCCGAAGGACGTGGTGGAGGACTACGTGAAGGACGGGCACCTCGCCTCGTCCACGCTGCCCTTCGTTCGTGACGGCGACATGGCCGCCATCGCCGTCCCCACCGACTTCCTGGGCATCAACTACTACTCGCGCGCCATCATGCGCAGCGACCGCATCCCGGAGTCGCAGAACGCGCCGCGCACCGTGCACCCCGAGCCCGAGCGCACCGACATGGACTGGGAGGTGTACGCCCCCGCCCTCACTCGGCTGCTCGTGCACCTGCACACCCACTACCAGCCCGGCCCCCTCTACATCACGGAGAACGGGTGCGCCTACGCCACCGGCCCCAGCGAGGACGGCCAGGTACATGACGACAAGCGCGTGGCGTACCTGCGCTCGCACCTGGAGGCGTCACTGGAGGCCATCCACCAGGGCGTGCCGCTGGCGGGCTACTTCGCCTGGTCGCTGATGGACAACTTCGAGTGGGCCTTCGGCTACCAGAAGCGCTTCGGCATGGTCTACGTGGACTACGACTCGCAGCGCCGCATCCCGAAGGACAGCGCTCACCTCTACAAGGCCCTGGTGGAGAAGAACGGGCTGGATGTGGAGCTCGCCGCGTGAACGCCCTCGTCCTCGTCACCAGCCTCGCGCTCACACTGGGTCAGGTGCCGCCGCCCAGCGGGCCGGAGACGCCCCCGCCTCCGTCGGACGCGCCGGTGGTGCGGGTGTCCCCCGTCACCGTCAACGCGGCGGCGCAGGCGGTCCGCGTCCACCAGGACGAGCGCGGCTTCAAGCTCCAGGTCAACGGCCGGGACTTCCCCATCCTCGGCATGAACTGGGGCTACACGCCCATTGGAGAGAACTACCGGTACTCGCTGTGGACGCAGAAGGAGGACTTCATCCGCGCGGTGCTGCACCGCGAGATGACGCTGCTGCGCGACATGGGCGTCAACGCCATCCGGCAGTTCGACGACATCCCGCCGCAGTGGGTGACGTACATCCACAAGAACTACGGCATCTACACCGTGGTGAACCCGCTGATGGGCCGCTACGGCACGAACGTGGACGGCGTCATGGTGCCGAACACGGACTACTCCAACCCGAACCACCGCCGCGCGCTGCTCAACGACCTGGCGCAGAAGGTGGAGAAGTACCGGGACGTGCCCGGCGTGCTGATGTGGATGCTGGGCAACGAGAACAACTACGGCCTGCACTGGACCAGCTTCGAAATCGAGGCGCTGCCCGGTCAGGAGGACACCGCCCGCGCGGAGCACCTCTACTCGCTGATGGGCGAGGCGGTCCGGACCATCAAGCAGCGCGACACGCTGCACCCCGTCTCCATCGCCAACGGTGACCTCCAGTACATCGACCTCATCGCGCGGCTGATGCCCGAATTGGACATCCTGGGCTCCAACGTCTACCGCGGCCCCTCCGCCCGTGACTTGTTCGACGAGGTGCTGCGCAAGCTGAACAAGCCCGTCATGTTCACCGAGTTCGGCGCGGACGCCTACGACGCCAAGGCCGGCCGCGAGGACCACCTGGCGCAGGCCGAATACCTGCGCAAGCAGTGGGAGGAAATCTACTCCCAGGCCTACGGACAGGGCCGCGCGCAGAACGCCCTGGGCGGCTTCGTGTTCCAGTGGGTGGACGGCTGGTGGAAGTACAACCAGGAGGCCAACCTCTCCATCCACGACACCACCGCGTCCTGGCCCAACGGCGGCTACGAATCCGACTTCGTGCCCGGCCAGAACAACATGAACGAGGAGTGGTTCGGCATCTGCGCGCTGGGCCCCGAGGACGAGGCCGGCATCGCGCGCATCCAACCGCGCACCGCGTACTACGTCCTCCAGGCGGCCTTCCGCATGGACCCGTACGCCCCCACCACCAACCCCGACACCATCCGCGAGCACTTCGCGTCCATCCGCCCCACGGAGATGTCACGCGGCTATGAGTCGTCCATCGCGCTGGCCCGGGCGGATGACCTCAGCGCGGTGCGCGTCTCCAACCTGCGCCTGATGATGGACAGCTCGCTGTCGCGCGGGAGCATCGCCACGGTGCGGCCCAACCAGGTGGCCGCGGACCACACGGAGTCCGTCTTCTTCGACCTTGCGCTCCAGCCGACCTCGGGCGTGTATGGGCGCGCCTCGTTCAACGTCGTGGGCAACGTGGCGCAGAACCGCCTCAACAACATCTTCTATGAGAACCGCGGCACGCCCCCCGCGCCCGCCACGGCCAACGGCGGCGTGGGCCAGGCCCCCGTACCCGGCGTGGGCAACCCGGCGGGACAGCAACCGCTCGGCCTGGACCGGCTCGCGCTGTACCAGGCCGAGTTCAAGCTGGACCGCGCGGACTTCCAACTCGAGGGCTTCTACCGCACCGCCCACTACCACTGGGGCGAGGAGGGCGACTTCTTCGGCCTGTACCGTGAGGCGAACTACGGCCCCGCGCTGGACATCTACAAGGGCAACGCCCCCTTCGGCGTCGTCTTCACCGGGAAGAACAACCTGGAGGGCCTCAAGGTGGCGGTGGGCCCGGAGCTCTACTGGGGTGCCAACCCGTCCATCGTCGCCAAGTACCGGCGGAACGTGGGGCCGGTGACGCTGACGCTGATGCACCAGGAGGACATCGCCCGGGGCTCCACCCAGCTCACCGCCTCGGTCATCCGTGAGCGCGTGGCGCGCAGGTCGACGCTGTCGCTCGGCTGGACGAAGGGGCCCATGGCGCTGGAGGTGGGCGGCATCCTCGCGGCCCCGCAGCGCGTGGGCGAGGAGTTCACCTGGTCTCGCCCCACGGACGGCCCCAGCTATCTCAACAGCGGCTACGAAGTGATGCGGGATGAAATCCGGATGCTCGACACCCTGGGTGCCAAGGCACGCCTCACCTATGACCTGGGCGCGGTGCGCACGTTCATCCAGGGTTCCTACCGCGGTCTGGTGGCGGACGGCGGTCCGGAGCAGGGCATCCTGCTGACGGGCTGGAGCCTGCGCGAGAGCGGCCGTGGCAACCACTTCGGCGGACAGGCCGGCGCGGTGGTGCAGGTCGGCAGCGCGTTCCAGGTGTCGCCCAACCTGCTGTACCAGAAGCCCCTCATCGGGCCCAACCCACGCATCGAGGACGCGTTCGACCCGGAGTCGGGACGGTACTTCGCCGGCGTGCGTCCGCGCAACGTGCTGGTGGATGCCTTCACCGTCCTGGACAACCGCGAGACGCTGGGCGCCGAGCTGCTCCTCACCTTCGACCCCACGCCCGGCACCTGGTTCTGGCAGTGGGACCGCGACATGCGCGAGGACGCGCCCTTCGCCGCGGGTCTGGACCTGGTGTACCGGCGACAACCAACATCTCGCGACGCGGGCATCGCCATCCTCGCGGACGGCAGCATGGTGGCCTTCGGCAACGCGCCGTCCGCCCGGGACGAATGGGAGGCCACGCTGCGAGTGGTGACCAACCCGATGCAGCGGCTGAAAATCTTCGGCGCCGCCTTCGCCGGCAGCAACCAGTCCTCCGGCGAGGACAACCGGCAGGTGAGGCGCTTCGGCGTGGATGCCTCCGTGTTGTGGGACACGCTGATGCTGACCACCCAGCTCCACTTCAACAACTGGGGCCCGTACGACTACCACCGCGTCTTCAACCTCACCTACCCCATCCAGCTCGGCGGAGACCTGTCCTACGGCCTCAAGCGTCCGGTGATGGGAACGGTGACGACGCGCTTCGGCCTGCGCGGCCTGGTGCGCATGCTGGACCAGTACTCGGAAGGACTCAGTGCGACGGCGCTCGACCAGGGACTCGAAGGCCGCGAATTCGAGGTGGGCGCGTATGCCATCCTGTCTCTCTAACGGAGGACGTATGAAGACGTGGCTTCTGCTGGCCTGCGCCGGAGTCGTCACCGGCTGCTACGACCCCGCCAGCTTCGTGTATGGCGAATCCCTGGACGGGCTCACGCTCCAGTTCCACAGCCCGGACGTCGGCATCTACCCGGACCAGTCCGTGCTGGACGACCCGAACAATCCGTTCCGAAGCAGCACGCCCGGCACGGAGACGAAGTGGGACATCGAATCCCGCGCCGGCAACGTGGCCGCGTTCTATTCGTGGGCCACGTTGCTGGCCCGCGAGCCGGGCGGCGAGGCCCAGTTCTACGTGGGCAACAACCTGCTCGCCATCTACCAGAACGGTGAGGCGCGTCAGGAGGACCTGCCGCAGGTGCGGCTCCAGGCCATCCGCGCGTACCAGACGATGCTCGATTCCTTCCCGGACGCGGTGACGTACGACGCCACGGGCACCTACGCCTACGACCTGGCGACGCCCGCGTACAAGGGCATCGTGGAGATGGGGGGCGCGGTGCAAGGCGGTTGGGTGCTGATGAGCACGGCTGGCGGCGGAGACCGGGCGGTGCGGCCATGAGGCGCGCGGGCTTCGCGGTGCTCCTGCTCGTGGCGAGCTGCCGTCCCGACCCGGGCGTGCCGGACTACACGGACCAGGGCTACAACCGGCCCGACGCGGGCGGGGGACCCAACGACGAGGCGCTCCCGGGCCCCTACCCCTATGTGGAGGGCCAGCGGCGCCTGGGCGTGGGCTTCTACGAGGGGGGCCGCTCCCAGGACATCCCGGTGGACAACACCACCGTGCACATCTACCTCTACGAGGGCACCCTCTCCCTGGAGCCGTCCACCACGCGCATCGAGGGCCGACAGGCCGACCTGGTGGTGCACGCGGGCAAGACGTGGCTGGGCTTCGGCGTGCACTGGAGCACGCCGCGCAACCTGGATGGATGGACGACGCTGCACGTGAGCCTCAACTCGGCCGACCCGGGCTTCGCCAACGTGTCCATTGGCATGAACGACGACCAGAGCGTCCAGCTCCCTGCGTCACGATACGGTTACGCGAATGACGGGCAGTGGCACCACCTGGCCATTCCGCTGGCGGACTTCGTCGCGGGTGGGTTGCAGCTCAACGCGGTGCAGGCGCCGTTTGTCTTCATCGCCGGCGCGGGTCCGGCCGCGGACACGCTCCTGCTCGACAACGTGTATTTCACCGCGGACTGAGCCCGTCCCTCCGTGGAGCCCGGCCCTCTTCGGGGGCCGGGTTTCACGGAGATGTCATGTTGGGGTGGTATCCACGGGTTTTCAACCTGGAGGATACTCATGCAGCTCCGCAGTCTTGCTCTCGCTTGTCTTGCCGCATTCACGTCGCCCGGCTGCTCCGACACGTTCCCCGAGCCGGTGGTCGAAACAGGCGTCGTCACCGCCGAGGCAACGGCGCCCACCCGCATCTACGCGTCCGAAGGCGCGCTCAAGCTGAGCTTCGAGACGCTCGGCACCTTCGAGGAGCGGGATGGGGAGCGCGCGCTCGTCCTGCGCGCCACCGCGAACCGATACCTGCAGCACGTGTTCAGCTTCGTCCCGGACGACGCCTTCGGCACGGCGGCCATCATCAGCGAGCGCCGCTTCGAGGTCGTCCTGAAGGAGGGGCACGAGCTGAACACCGTACTCTCTGGCCTGCCGCTCTTCATCACCGTCAATACCTTCACGGGCACGCCGAACCAGTACACCGCGCGCATCGTGGTGGCCCCGCGCTTCTATGACTTCCGCGGCGCCAGCGGCATCTACGTGGAGACGGAGGTCAACCCCGTCTACGTGCGCAATGGGGACGACGTCCTCGTCTACCGGGGGCACGTCAGCGCGGCGGCGAACTCGCTCCTGGTGACAGCGCCCGACGGGACCCCGACGGTCACCCGAGTGAGCGCGGACCAGTTCCTGCTCGACTGGCAGTACCCGGCCGTCTACCAGGCCATCGACCCGCATACCGTGCCGCTCACCTTCAACGCCGCGCTCACCGGCGGCAGTACGGCGCAGAAGACAGCCCGGCTGGTCGCGCGCGTCACCGAACTGGCGCTCACGTCTGGCGACGCCTACGAGGTCTGGCCCAGCCAGCCCTGCCTGCCTTCGGTGCACGCGTGCGTTTCGTCGCGCCCGCAGGGCACGCAGGACTTCTCCGAGTGTGGCACCTACCGGCAGGTGTCCCGCTGCATGTACGCGGGCGTCTGTGAGGGGGGAGCGACCTCGCCCCTGGCGCTCACGGCCATTGACGCCTCGGTCCTGGAGCCGGAGCGCCTCCAGTGGAACTCCACGTCCACGGGCATGAGCTGGCACCACCTGGAGCCCGTGGACGCGTACAGCATCCCGGAGTGCCCCACCGAGCCCAAGACGATTCAGTCCGTCATGGCGAAGCTCACCGCGCTGAACCCCCAGCTGCCGTACCCGGACACGGGCAGCTTCGTCGATCGCAGCGAATTGTGGCAGGTGCTGTTCTTCAATCCCTGGCGGGACGGAGACCAGCTGCTGGCCGCGGTGGATGCCTTTGCCGGCGGCGGCGAAGTGCAGGCATGGATTTCGACGTACGAAGTGCCCTGCCACAACTGCCACGACAACGAGGCCTGGGCAGTGCTGTTCTATCCAGACAGCGGCAAGGTGCTCGTCTTCAAGGGCAACCACGGCTACGACTCCTGAGGAGCACGTCCACTTTCCGCCAGGACTTCAATTTGAACTCCTGGCGGAAAGATGGACTCTCCTTGCGTTGAGTTGCAGACATCACCTGACTTCCCCGAAACTCCCGCGCCAGCTGTCTCTCATCACCTTCCAGCGTGGGAACTCATGCGCATGAATCGCCTTGGACTGGCGTGTGTCTCGATGTGCCTTGTCTTGTCGGGCTGTGCCGACGGCGGGCCTGATGTCATCAACGAACCCAAAGACAATCCAGCGCCACTGGGGCCCAACGGTACCCCAGGCGAAGGTGGAGGCTGGACTGGGCAACCCACTGGCGAAGACGAGACACCCCGCGAAGTTGACGATACCGACTCGGACGACGTGGTCATCACCCACACCGAGCGCTTCTACACGTCCGTGGGCGTCGCGGTCCGGAGCAAGGACCTGTCCGCCAATCCTCCCGAGCTCCTCGTCCGTACCCGGACCGGCTTCACGCGCTATACCGGCGCGCCCTCCTCGGAGGGCTACCGCTTTTCCGGTGTGCCCCAGGGGGAGTACTACCTGAAGACGGGCCACTTCTACGTCGTCTCCGACGAGCGGCGCATGGAGATTGGCCGGAACTTCCTGGGACGTCAGGACGCCGTCCCAACCCCTCACTTCACCACGCCCCTGTACCTGAACCTCACGAACCTCGCCCCCTGGCAGCATGGAGACGGGCTCGCCAATGGCAGCCGGCTGCAGCTCGTCTCCGGTCAGGTCGACCTCACGGCGGACGTGGCCATCTACGACTTTGTCACCGAGGGCCAGACGCAGCTGAATGCGTATGATGTGTCTGCCTACGGCATCTCGGGCAACTTCCCCGTATTCGAGGCGGCGAAGGGGGACCGGCTGTACGTGAATCAACTCACGAACGTCTTCGGAGACCTTCTTCCGACGGGTGAACGCCTGGCCGCATCCGCCGTCATCCGCAGCACGCAGCTGCCTGCCTTCAACTTCACCGCGGATGGAGTGACGCCGCTCGTCCTCATCGGGGCCCTGCAGGACGTCCCCATGTCGGATGTCTCCTTCGAGTGGCGCCTGGGCAACTACGCCTCACTCACCACGGAAGTCCACCCCGCCGCCACGCCGCGCTTGCCGTCATTCTCCATCGAGCCTTCGGCCCACGGCCCTCAGGCGGGCTGGGTCGGCTACTCGGGAGAGCTTTTCAACTTCATGCTCCCCGCGGGCGCCTCGTACACGCTCGCGGACCGATTGCCGTATGGAAACCCCTACCCGTCGTCGTGGCGCCCGGTGGGCACAGTGACTTATTCGTACCGCATCCTGGAGACCCTGCCGGGAACCACTAGCACCACGCGCTCCGTCGGTGGCTCGGTCCTGACGTCGGACTACCTGGAAAACCTGGTGGCGAGCCCCATCGTGCCCGCGCTGACGCCGCCGCGCGGCCTGGCCATCGACGGCATTCCCGCGACGTCCCAGCGCGTGGTGGGCAGCACCAGCCCCATCATCACCTGGCAGCCGCCCGCGAATGGCGCGCCCACCGCCTATCGGGTGAACCTCCAGCGCTACACCACCACCAGCACAGTGACCCAAACCCTCTTCTACCTGCCGGGCACCGCCACCGAGGTACGGCTCCCCGTGGGAACGCTGGCGCCCGACGCCATCTACACGGTGCGAGTCACGGCCATGGACGGCCCCCAGCAGGAGGTGACGCGAGAGCCCTTCACCATCTTCGAGAAGCTCCCCCTCCACATGGCGGACACGGTCAGCTCTTTCTTCACCACGCCGTGAGCCACAGCCCCCGTCCCTAGCGGCGCCTCCGCTGCTGGGGACGGGCGGGCTTCGTCTTCGCCTCCGGAGGCAGCGCCTCCAACCAGGCCCGCACCGCTTCGGCCTGGAGCGTCCGGCCCGCGGCCGTGAAGCGCTCACGCGCCTTCGCCGCCTCGGTCCTCGCTTCCGCGCCCTGCCCTTCCTTCCACAGCGCCCGCGCGAGCGCGAAGCCCGACTCCCCCAGCGAGTCCTCCTGCGCGTCCGTGAAGGCCACCGCCTTGCGCAGTGGAACCAGGGCCTCGCGCGTGCGCCCCAGTCCCAGCAGGGCCTGCCCCACGCCATCGTAGGAGTACTGGAGGTCCTCGTCGTCGGGCTCCAACTGGGCGCGCTTCACCGCCAGCGCCGCCTCGTAGACCTTCAGCGCGTCTTCATTGCGCCCCAGCGCGAGCAGGCTCATGCCCTCTTCGTCGAGCGCCTCAGCCAGCTTCAGGTGACTGTCGCCCAGCAACTCACGGTGCAGCGCCACGGAGGCCCGGGCATGCGCCAAGGCCCGCGCGAACTCCCGCTGCTCACGCAGCGCCATGGACAAGCCCTGGTGACGCCGGGCCACGTCCAGGTGCCGAGGCCCCACCGCCGCCTCCGTCTGGCGCAGCGCCTCCTCCATCACCCGCGCGGCCTCCGGGAAGGCCCCCACCTCCAGCAGCACCCGCCCCAGTGAGAACGTCACCCGCGCACGCTTCGGATGACCCGGCACCAGCGCGTCCGCCAGCACGTCGTTGGCCTCCTCCAGCAACGCCCGGGCGTCTGCTGTCTGTCCGCGCATCAACGCGAGGTTGGCTTCGTTCACCAACAGGTCGCCTTGCAGCACCGCGTCCCCGCCCAGCCGCTGGAGGGTCGCCTTGCCCAGACGTGCCCATTGCGAGGCGTGCTCGAAGCGCTCGCGCTCCCCCTCCACATAGAGCAACTTGTTGAGAATGGAGACCTCCAGCCGGTCCGTCCGTCCCGACGTGGCGTCATAGACGGCCTGCTCCAGCAGCCCCGCGCCCTTCTCCTTCTCCCCCAGCACGGCCTGGAGCCACCCCTGGTGGAAGCGCAGCTCCGCCGTCAGCGGCGCGTACCGCGCGGCCAGCACCCGCGACTCCACCGCGTTCGCCGCCGCCAGCGCCTGGGGATAGCGGCTGGTGTCCACCAGCGCCTTCACCTCCGACAACGCGCCTTCCAATGACTCCAGCTCCGCGCGCATGGCCGGGTCCGCGGGCCGGGGCTGCTGGCTCGCCAGGGCCTCCACGTCCGCGCAGTCCTCGGGCGAGGGCAGCGCATACGCCGCGTCCAGCGCCTTCTCCACGCCCGCCTTGTCCACCTGGGCCAGAGCGCCCACCAGCGCGCGCAAGTCCTTGTGCCGCCGCTCCAGACACACCACGCGCTGGGTGAACAGCGCCTCCGGCTGCACCTCGTGCAGGCGCGTGGCCTCGCACGCGTCGGTGCGCTGCCGCGCCCAACGGCTGGCATAGGCATCCAACACCTGCCCCACCCGGCCCGCCATGTCCCCCGCCAGCGGGCTGCCCGTGGCCGCGAAGGCCGAGGACAGCCGCTGCCTCGCCGCGGGCCCCCAGCTGTCCCCCAATAACCCCTCCGCGCCCGCGCAGACGTTGGACTGGAACCACAGCCCGCCTCCCACCGCGCCCACCAGCGCCGCCGTGGCCACGGCCATGCCTCCCGCCTTGCGGGCCCGTGCGCGTTGCTGCTCTTGCGACAGCGCCTCCAGCAGCGCCCCCATGGAGGTGAAGCGCGCCTCCGGCGCCAGCGACAACCCTCGCATCACCGCGCGCCGCACCCAGGCGGGGACGCGGGCGTCGCTCGGCGGCTCGTGGATGGGCGAGGGCTCCCGCCCGGCTCGCTCCAGCGGCGCCGTCACCTTCGCGGGTGCGGACCGCAGCGCCTTCGCGGCCCGCGAGAGCTCGTCAGGGTCAAAAGGACGCTGGTTGTAGAGCGCCCGGTACAGCGCCGCGCAGAAGCTGAACTGGTCCGAGCGCGCGTCCAGGGACTCGCCGCGAAACTGTTCGGGGGACATGAACGGCGGCGTGCCCAGGACGACGCCCGTTTCGGTGAGCGGGTCATGCAGCGGGCGCGACGTCTCCGAGGCGGCGCGCACGCGCGCCAGCGTGGGCTGTTCGTCCAGGGGCAGGTTGTCCACGGGGCGCGCCAGGCCGAAGTCGGTGACGCAGACGCGGCCGTCACGCCCCACCAGCACGTTGGCGGGCTTGAAGTCGCGGTGCACCAGCCCGGCCGCGTGCGCGGCCTCCAACCCTCGTCCCGCTTGCAGGTACTTCTCCAGCACCTCGCGCTAGGAACGGGGCTTCTCCCGTCGCCAGTCCGCCAGCGTGCCACCGGCCACCAACTCCATGGTGAAGAAGACCTGCGCGTCCCAGGTGCCCACCTCGTAGATGGGAATGACATTGGGATGGGAGACACGCGCCATGGCCTGCGCCTCGCGCAGCAGCCGGGCACGCCCGCCCTCCTCGTCCGCGGAGCGGGCCTCCACGCTCAACAACTTGAGCGCCACCTTGCGGTCCAGGTCCGGGTCATAGGCCGCGAACACCGCGCCCATGCCGCCCTGCCCCAGCAGCTTCAACGGAATGAAACGCCCCACCCGCTGGCCCAGCGGGCTCCGCGAGCGCCAATCCCCAGCCGCGTCGCGCGCGGAGGGAGGCTCCGCCGTATGCGGCACGCTGCGCGGCACCGCCCCCTGCTCATCCGC
Source organism: Myxococcus sp. NMCA1 (assembly GCF_026810205.1). Lineage (NCBI taxonomy): Bacteria > Pseudomonadati > Myxococcota > Myxococcia > Myxococcales > Myxococcaceae > Myxococcus > Myxococcus sp. NMCA1. Next base: position 8,393,871 of record NZ_CP113950.1, read on the forward strand.
TGACACGACCTGCGTGGACAGCTCTGGCGAATCATCAGCACCCGAGCCCCGGTCATCGGTGTTGGCCATGGCGCAAGTGTACCGGGAAGCGAGCGACCTCCTGCGCCCATGAAGGATTCACGCGCAACAACACACACATGCCGCCGATAATGCGAACAGGCGAAGGAAGTCCGGGAGGGTCCGCCATGACCAAGACTGTCACCACCGTGTTCAACTCAGCGCGTCAGGCCCTGTCCACCCCCTTCCAGCCGGCTGTGTTGAAGGACGTCCGGCCGCCCATGGAGGCCCCGCTCGCCAAGCCAGTGAGCAGCCCGACCCCCGCGGCGCCCCGCCCGGAGCGGGACTCCTTCCAGGACACGAAGCCCGCGCCCAAGGGCGTGCCGCGGCTGTCGGTGCCGGACAGCACGGGGACCAGCGAACTCCCCTACCTGCGGGACCTGGCACCCGAGAATGAAGCGGCGCAGGCCCAGGCCGACAAGGGCTGGGCGCCCACCGCATCCGTCATCGCGCAGCGCTCCGACACGGGCTGCGGCGAGGCGACGCTGGCCTTCCTGAGCCGGGCGAGCCGCAGCGTGACGAAGGGCAACCTGTGCGAGAAGCAGGAGCGGGAGTCCGTCCGCGAGCGCGCGTCGCAGGTCAGCGGCGCCCGGTCCGTCCACGCCCCGGTGGACGTCAACCTGGATGATGGCGCCACGCCCACGGAGATGGCGACCGCGCTAGGGGGCCTGGGCATCGAAGTCACCGACGGCTTCGCCGACTTCGACGCGGCGGCGACGAGCAAGGTGATGAAGGCCGGTCAGTTCGGCCTGGCGCTGGTGGACTCCAATGCCATCCTCAATGGCGCGCTCGCGCCCGAGCAGCGGCGCAACGGGCCGGGCCAGCTCCACTGGGTCACCCTCGACGGCGTCAACAGCAACGGGACGGCCGACACGTCGGACGACTTGTTCCGCGTGAAGGACCCCGTCAATGGCGAGTACTGGGTGGCCGCCAGGGACTTGGAGCGCGCCGTCCAGGCCGGCAAGGAGCACCACGGCAGCGGCGGCATCTTCGCGTTGGAGAACCGCACGGACGTGGGCGAACAGAGGGAGCGTGACACCCTGGCCCAGCTCAACCGTGAGCGCACCGCGTCCTTCGCGGACAAGAACGGCGTGGGCAGCAAGCGCCTCAGCCTGGGCGAGTCGAGCTGAGGCGCGCGCCCGGAACCTGTCTCAGTAGGTGTAATAGACAGGCGGCGTGGTGCTGGTGAAGAAGTTGTAATATGTGGCCACGTAGTTGGGGCGGTTGCCTACCTCACCCGGCAGCGGGCCACCCTTCGTCCCGTAGGCCACCAGCGTCGCGCCGCCGTCCGTCTGGTCCAGCGCGCAGGAGCTCACATGGTTCGTTCCGTACATGACGACGATGTCATGCGAGCGGACCATGCCGAGCGTCGCCGGGTCGATGTGGTTCACCTGACAGCGATTCATCGAGCTGCCACTGGGCGTGGGCTTGTACGAGAAGGCCGTGGCCACGCCGTAGCTGTTGGCCAGGAGCGCGAGGTACGGGGTGTTGTAGGACCTTCCCAGCGTCACGCTGCCCGCGCCATGGGCGCACGTGCTGGACGCCGCCCGCGTCACGACGATGTCCAGGCTCGGAGGCATGGAGCCGGGCACCGGCACGGAGGAGATGGTGTACGTGCAGCCCTGCGTGGTGCCGATGACCAGCGCGGCCTCCTGCTGCGCCAGCGCCTTCTGCTCGGGGGCCTCCTCGGGGGCGCCACAAGCGGCCAGGGACACGGCGGCACAACACCAGACGGTGGACTTGAAGACTTGCATGTCGGGACTCCGGTACGGAGAGGATGGGGACTCATCCCCACCTCTCCAAAAGCTGACAGAGTCCTTGTCCAGCATTCAACTGGAGCAAACTGCAACACAACTGCATTGCAACTTGGCAACATCAATCCCTGGCGCCATCACGACCCTGGGTCCCGCGCTACCGAGCGCGCAATGACTCAGTAAGCGTAGAAGACAGGCGCCGTGGTGGTGGTGAAGAAGTCGTAGTAGGTGGCGACGTAGTTGCTGCCGCTGCCCGTCTCACCGTAGATGCGGCCATTCTTCGTACCGAAGACGACCAGCGTCGCGCCGCCATCCGTCTGGTCCAGGTTGCAGCTGTAGATGTTGCCCGACCCCAGCCACACCGCGACGCCCGAGCTGCGCACCACCGCCAGGGTCTCCGGGTCAATCTGCCGCACGCTGCAGGAGGTGGGCGAGCTGCCGCTGGGCGAGTACTTGCCCGTGTACGTCACGGCCAGGCCGTAGCTGTTCGCCAGGAGCGCGCGGGCGGGAAAGGCATAGGAGCCCGTGTCCAGCGTCACGCTCGCCGCCGGCCAGGGGCACGTGCTGGAGGCCGCGCGCGACAGCGACACGCTGTACCGCGGCGGAACGGTGCCGGGGACCGAATCGGCGGTGATGGAGTACGTACAGCCCTGCGTGGTGCCAGTGGTCAGCGCGGCTTCCTGCTGCGCCAGCCCGGTCTGCTCCGGAGACTCCTCGGGGGCGCTACAGGCGGCGAATGACGCAGCGGCACAAAGCCAGACAGCGGACTTGATGAATCGCATGCGGGGACTCCCTTGTTGAAAGAGGGATGGGGATTCAACCCCATCCCTCCAAAACCCGACAGAAATTCTGTCTGTCATTCAACGGGAGCAAATCGCAACGCAGCCGCATTGCAATTTGGCGGCGCTATTCCTTCTCGATGTCCCGGTCCCAGAGCTGGACGCGGGTGTCTTCGTCCGTCAGGCGCCGGGTGAGCTCCGCGGCGATGGCGACGGAGCGGTGCTTGCCCCCGGTGCAGCCCAGGGCCACGGTGAGGTACGCCTTCCCCTCCTTCTGGTAGCGGGGGAAGAGGAAGCGGCAGAGGTCCACGACCTTCTCGAGGAACTGCTGCGTCTCCTCACGCTCCAGCACGTAGGCCGCCACCTTCGGCACCTTGCCCGTGAGCCCCTTCAGCTCCGGGACGAAGTACGGATTGGGCAGGAAGCGCACGTCCAGGACGAGGTCCGCCTGGGGCGGCACGCCGTAGCGGTAACCGAACGACATGATGGACAGGCTGGGGCCCGCGGCGGGCTCCGGGCTGAAGCGCGCCTGCACCATGCGCTTCAAGTCATGCACGTTCAGCGTGGACGAGTCGATGACCTGGTCGGCCAGCTCGCGCAAGTCACGCAGCGCCTGGCGCTCCGCCTTGATGCCCTCGGCGACGGTGCCGTTGGGCGCCAGCGGGTGGCGGCGGCGCGTCTCGCTGAAGCGGCGGATGAGGCTGTCGTCGCTGGAGTCCAGGAAGAGCACTTCCACCTGGTGCCCGGCGCGGCGGACCTCGGCGAGGATGCGGGGCGCGTCCTTGAGGAAGACGCCTTCGCGGACGTCCACCACCAGCGCCATGCGCTCGAAGTGGCCGCCCCCCGCCAGCTCCGTGAGCTTGGGCAAGAGCAGCACCGGCAGGTTGTCGATGCAGAAGAAGCCCGAATCCTCCAACGCGCGGATGGCGGTGGACTTACCGGACCCGGACATGCCGGTGATGATGACGATTTGTTTCGCGGGGGCGGTCACTCGACCTCTTCTCCCAGGGTGCGGCGCATCGCCCCTTCGGCGATGGCCCGATTGAGTCGCTCGGCGAACTCTCTCGCCGAGTGGTGGCCCTGTAGCTTTAGCAACTGATTACGCGCGGCGACCTCGATGATGGTCGCCATGTTGCGGCCCGGACGAACAGGCACCACCGACAGGGGGATGTCCACCCCCACAATCTGGAGATGCCGGTCCTCCACGCCCAGCCGGTCGTACTCCTGGTGGGGGTCCCACTCCTGGAGCTCGATGACCAGCTCGATTTTCTTCTGTTCGCGGATGGCGGCCACACCGAACAGGTCCTTGATGTTGATGATGCCCAGGCCGCGAATCTCCATGTGGTGCTTGATGACCGGGTTGCCAGCGCCGTAGACGGCCCCCTTGCGGCGGGTGACGTCCACGATGTCGTCCGCCACCAGGCGGTGGGCCCGCATCACCAGGTCCAGGGCAATCTCGCTCTTGCCGATGCCGCTCTTGCCCAGCAGCAAGATGCCCACGCCGAACACGTCCATCAACACCCCGTGCAGGCTGCTGGACTCGGTGAGGGCCTCTTCCAGGAAGGTCTGCACTCGCATGATGAACTCGCTGGAGAGCAGCGGCGTCGTCATCAGCGCCAGGCCCGCGCCTTCACACGCGGAGATGAGGGCCTGGGGAATGTCCAGGTCCTTGGTCACCACCACGCACGCCAGCTCCTCCTCGCCGAAGAGCTGCGCCAGCGACTCGCGCTGCCGCTCTTCCGGCAGCGTGGCCAGGTACGAAATCTCCGTGTTCCCGAACACCTGGACGCGGTGCGGATGCAGGTGCTCGGTGAAGCCCGCAAGCGCCAGCCCCGGCTTCTGGATGCGCGAGGACACCACGATGCGCGACAGCCCGCCGCCGCCGGCAACGAGATTGAGCCGCAAGTCGTAGTCGCGGTCCTCGAGGAGCTGGGAGATGCGGATGGATTTCATCGTCAGGGCGTGGATATCACCGGTGGGGCCCTTTGAGGGGGACAGCGTTCCTTGGGCCCTCAACGAGAGGGGCCCAGGTAGGAGACCCGGGGCCCGGCCGCCCCACCGGGAGGCAAAATGCGGCTTCCGACAGGCAACGGAAGGCCACGGAAGCCATTCCGTGGGGCTCCGGCCGCTGGTAAGCCGGAAATCATGTCCGACTGTCTCTTCTGCAAGATTCGCGACGGGCTCATCCCCGCCAAGGTGGTCTACCGCGACGACGTGTGCGTGGCCTTCGAGGACATCAATCCCCAGGCCCCCACCCACGTGCTCTTCATCCCCCACAAGCACATCCCCACCGTGAACGACATCACGGCGGAGGACCGCGAGCTGGTGGGCCACCTCTTCACCGCGGCCGCCAAGGTGGCCCAGGAGCGCGGGCACGCGGACCCGAGCGACGGCTACCGGGTGGTGATGAACACCCACGTGCACGCCGGCCAGACGGTCTTCCACATCCACCTGCACCTGCTGGCCGGGCGCCCGCTGGGCTGGCCGCCGGGCTAGTTCCGCGCGCCCCTGCCCGAGGCCGGTGTTAGCCTCGGGCACCGCGATGCCCTTCTCATCGGAATCGTCTCCCGGGAACCGGCGAGCCTACACACTGCTGTCACTGCTGCTCGCGGGCGTGGCGGGCCTGGTGAATACCACGGGCTTCGTGGCGCTGGGCCTGCACACGTCGCACATGTCCGGAAGCATGGCCACGCTGGGAGAGTCCCTTGCCTCGGGCAACGTGGCCCTGGCCTGGCTGGCCGCGCAGCTCCTGCTGTCCTTCGTGGTGGGCGCCGTGTCCGCGTCGGTGCTGCTGGAGGCCTCGCGCGAGCGCCCCCGGGGCCGCCACTCCTCCGCGCTGCTGCTGGAGGCGCTCACGCTGGGCGGCATCGGCGTCTGGCTGTCGTACCACCCCAGTCCACACGAGCCGACGCTCATGTGGGGCCTGGCCTATGCCATGGGGCTCCAGAACGCGCTCGTCACCCGCGTCTCCGGCGCCGTGGTGCGCACCACGCACGTCACCGGCATCCTCACCGACATCGGCATCCAGGTGGTGCGGCTGGGTTCCTGGCTGCGCGAGGGAACGCGGGGCCAGGGCTTGCCGGGCCTGCGACGCCGCCTATGGGCGCTGCCCACCGCTGTTGAATTCGAGCGGACGCGGCTGCACCTGGGGCTCGGTTCCGCCTTCCTGGGCGGCTGCACGCTGGGGCCGCTGCTCTTCGCCCGGCTCGGCGCGGCCACCCTGGCGATTCCCTGCGGGGTGCTGGTGGTGCTGGTGGCGCTCGACCTGAGCGCCGTCGCCGACTCCGGCCCCCAGGCGATGCCGCGCGCCTGAGTCACTCCGTCCCGGGCTGGGCGGACGCGGGGCCGGGCGGGCCGGAGGACGCCTCCACGTCCTTGACGCTCGCCGAGGGCCTGCCGCGGCGGAGCACGTGCAGCACGCTGCTCTTCTCGTCCGTCCACGTGAAGTCGGGGTCCTCCCGCAGGCCCAGCCGGCGCACGCGCGCGGAGGCCCGGGTGAAGGTGGGGCCCCAGGAGAACTCGCGGTCCGCGCTCAGCACCATCCAGTTACTGCGCAGCGCGTCCCCTTGCGTCTCGTTGACCACCAGCGCCGCGTGCAACCCCAGGGCCCGCGCGTGAGCCAGCGTCAGCGGCACCAGGTCCAGGTGGACGTTGCTGATGTGCAGCGCCAGCACGCCATGGGGCGCCAGGTGCGCGCGGTAGAGCGCCACCGCCTCCTGGGTGAGCAGGTGCACCGGCACCGCGTCCGAGGAGAAGGTGTCCAGCGCGAGCACGTCGAAGCCCTGCGCGCCGCCCGCCTCCAGCTCCCGCTCCAGGGAGATGCGCGCGTCCCCCTCCACGAGCTCCACCTTCGCCGGCGTGTCTCCCAGATAAGAGAAGTAGCCGCCCTCGCCTTGCGCCAGCGCGATGACCGCGGGGTCGATTTCGTAGAAGCGCCCGGTGTCCTCCGCTTCGAGCAACGCGGCGCTGGTGCCCACGCCCAGTCCCAGCACGCCCACGCGCAGTCCCGCGGGCAGCCCAACGGCTTCGCGCAGCCGGCGCTGCTCGGCGATGGCCAGTCCCAGGCCCGCCTCCGGCGTGTAATACGTCGTGGGCACACTCCTGCGCTCGGGCGTCACGTACTGGAGCCCGTGGGTGATGGCGCCATGCAGGAGCGTGAAGCGGTGGTCCTCCGGCGAGCCCACGCCCTGCTCCATCACCCGCACCACGCCGAAGAAGTTGCGTGAGGCGAAGCGCGCGCGGCCCTGCTCGCGGGCCATGGTGTACGTCAGGTGTCCGGCCACCAGGAGCAGCATGGCGCCGCGCAGGACGCGCTGCAGCCGCTGCGTCCGCGTCGTTTCGCCCTCCTGTTTCGCCATGCCCACCAGCGCGACGACGCAGCACGCGCCCAGCGACAGGGGATACTCCCAGTAGGCGCTGAAGACGGCGGGGGCCAGCACGCTGATGAGCAGCCCGCCCAGCACGCCGCCCGCGGACACCCACAGGTAGAAGGCGCTGAGGTGGCGCGGCGGAGGACGCAGCCGGTACAGCTCGCCGTGGCACACCATGCCGCCCGCGAAGAGGGCCACTGAGTACGCGGCCAGTTGGAGCGCGAGCGACGACTGCGGCCCCTGCGTCTGCGCGTGCGCCACCCCTGCGCCCGAGGCGATGAGCAGCACCGCGTAGACGGTGCGCGAATAGAAGGACTCGCGGGAGAAGGCGAGGATGAAGGTCAGCAGGTAGACGGCCAGGGGCAGCACCCAGAGGAAGGGGCCGGCCGCCACGTCCTGGGAGAGCTGGTTCGTCGTCGCCAGCAGCAGCACCGACGCGCAGGTACTCAGGCCGAGCCACGTCATCGTGGCGCGCATGGTGGGGCGTGCCACCTCGGCACCGGCCTCCGCCCCGGGGCCGTCCGTCAGCGGCGTGGCCGTCACGGGCGCGGCCGTGGCGACGGGCGCAGTGTCCGGCTGCTTCATCACGTCCAGCGCGCACACCGCGCAGGCCACGGCGAAGAAGATGAAGCCCACGCCCCAGCCCCACGCCTGGGCGCCGCGCCCCACCCACGGCTCCACCAGGAAGGGATAGCCGAGCAGCGCCAGCAGCGAGCCCGCGTTGGACAGCGCATACAGCGGATAGGGCGAGCGGCCCGGCCGCGCGCGGGCGAACCACGACTGGAGCAGCGGGCCGGTGGTGCTCAGCACGAAGAAAGGCAGGCCGATGGTCACCGCCAGCATCGCCAACAGCCGGGGCACGGCCAGCGCGGTGCCCTCCGGACGCCATTCAGGCCCGGGCGCCACCGGCGAGCCCGCCAGCAACGCGCGAGCGCCCAGCAGCAGCACCGCCACCACCAGAAGGCCCAGGTGGACGCGGGCCTGCGTGCGAGGTGCCAGCCGCGAGGCGAGCCCGTGCGCGTACGCGTAGCCCCCCAGCAACACTGCCTGGAAGAACAACATGCACGCCGTCCACACGCCGGGCGTTCCGCCGTACCACGGCAATGAATAGCGCCCCACCAGGGGTTGCACGCCGAACAGGAGGAACGCACTGGCGAAGATGGCGATGGCGTAGCGGGACATGTTGGCGGTCCAGGCTTTCCCGCCCGGCACGTCCGGTCAACTGCCCGGCGTCCGGGGGGCGAAGAAGGTTCAGCGCGAGGGGGCTCGGGGCGCGAAGAGCCGGGCGCCGGACGGAGCCAGCGCGGTTTCCATGGGCAGCCCGTAGAGCGTTTCCAGGGAGGAACGCTCCAGCACCGCGTTCGCCGGCCCCTGCGCGAGCACCTGGCCGTCCCGGAGGAGCAGCACATGGGTGGCGAAGGCGGCGGCGAGGTTCACGTCGTGCAGCACCGCCACCGCGCCCAGCCCCGCGTCCACGCGCGCGCGCACGCGGTCGAGCGAGCCCACTTGATGGGCCACGTCCAGGAAGGCGGTGGGCTCATCCAGCAGCAACAACTCGGGCTGCTGCACCAGTCCTCGCGCCAGCATCAACATCCGGCGCTCGCCTCCAGAGAGTGCCTCCGCGGGCCGCTCGGCCAGGTGCGCGATGCCGAGCTCCGTCATCACCTCCCGCGCGAGCGCCACGTCGCCCGCGGACGGCAGGCCCCAGAGGCCCAGGTGAGGACTGCGGCCCATCAACACCAGCTCCAGGCCGCTGAAGCCCTCCGTGGATTCGAAGGTCTGCGGCACCCACGCCACCTTGCGGGCGAGCGCTCGGGGCGCCCAGGCGGCGCGCTCGCGGCCCAGCAGGCGCACCTCTCCGCGCGTCCAGGGCCCCATGCCCAGCACCGCGCGCAGCAGCGTGCTCTTGCCCGTCCCGTTGGGGCCGAGCACCGCCCACAGCTCACCGGGCCGGACCTCGCACGCCACACCATGCAAGATGGGACGAGGACCGTAGCCCGCGACCAGCGCCCGGGTGACGAGCAAGGGCTCCACGGGACTAGTACAGCTCCTTCTGCTTCTGCAGCAGGTAGCGCTTCATCGCCCGGACCTTGCGCAGCGCTTCCGGGTTGTCGCTGCTGCCCGCGGCATCCACCTCGCTCTTCACCTCGGCGTACCGCGTGCACCAGAGGCCGAGCACCACGCACGAGTGCTCCGCGTTGAGCTGGTTGAAGAGCGCGTTCGTCTCGCGCCACTCCCTCTCCAGCACGGTGAGCTGACGGGCGCGAGCGGAGCGAATCTTGCGGACCGGCGCCGCGCGCTTCGTGGGAGCCTCGGTGTCCTTCTGCTGCGTGTCCAGCGGCGCGAGGAAGGAGTCATCGAGCGCGTCTCTGCCTTCCGTGGCACCAGCGGGCGGAGCGGGGGTCCCAGGCGTGGCACCGGCGGGCGGCGCGGCGTTGGGCGTGGGCGTGGAGGCTCCCGGAGCCTGCGCTGCGTTCCCCTCGGGAGGCGGGCCGTTCTCGTTGGCAGCCTTGCCCGCCTGCGCTTCGTCGGGAGCGGAGGGACGCAGGGGCTGCGCGGGCGGCGGCCCCTCGGGCTCCTTCGGCATGAACTGGCGCAGCACCTGGGCGCGGAGCTCCGGGGGGCCCAGGAAGAAGGCTCCGACCACGGCCACACTGACGAACAGCAACACCAGCACGAGCACCAGCGGGCCCTTGCGGCGACGCTCGGGGCGCTCGGGCATCGTCGTGCGGCGGGTGTCCTCCTTCGCGATGCGCTCGGCCGAGCGCGTCTCCGGGCGGACGGGCATCGTCGTGCGCCGCGTCTCCTCGTTGGGCGTGAGGGAGACGCGGACATCGTCGTCGCTCTCGTCCTCTTCTTCCTCCGTCACGACGGGGGCAGGCGCGGTGGGACGCACAGCGGAGACGGAACCTGTCCTGCGCGCGGTGCTGGCCGGTGCCATCCCCGGCGAAGACGGCCGGGCCCGCCGAGACCTGGGCCGGGAGACGCCGGACCGCTCCTCGTCCTCGGAGCCATTCACGTCATTGAAGAGGCCCGCGTCCAGCACCACGCGCGGATGCGTGTCGTCATGACGGGTGACGCGAGGGTCCGTGTCGGCGTGATGCGCGACGCGGGGCTGGGTGTCGTCGTGGCGCTCGGTTCGCGACGGGCGGTGGATGCGCGGATGCGTGTCGACGTCGGCGATGCTCGCCGCGGATTCCTCGTGCCCCACATCCTCGGTGGAGAGCACGGGCAGCTCCGACGAAGCGCCTTCATGTGACTGCGCGTCAGTCGAAGAAAGGCCGGCCTCGGCGTCGTCCTCGGGGGAGAGGGCCTGCCCGCCGTGAGCGGGGGTGGTGTCCACGGCGGGCTCATCCACCACGGGCGCGGAGCGGGAAGCCGTCGCTCCCGATGCAGGCGCGGCGGGAATGGCTCGCGAGGGCGTTGCCCCCCTCGGAGGTTGAGGTGCCCCCAGCGAAGACATGCCCCGCGAGGGCGTCATGCCAGCCTGGGCGGGCGACACCGCGGCCATCACCGCCGAAGCCGTCCGAGCAGGTGCGGAACCCGATGATGTCGATGCGGGTACGCTCGCCGAGGACAGGGTCCGCGCTGGCGTTCCGGTCTGAGAACCCACAGCGGGCATGCCCGCCGACGACATCGAGCGCGGCGGCGCAACGTGCTCCGCCCCCACGGCCGGCATCCCCGCCGAGGACATCGTGCGCGGTGGCGTCCCGTCCTCCGAGGACATGTCCACGGAAGACGCCGAGTCTGAAGCGTCCTCGTCCTGCGCATCCAACGCAGCCACTTCCACGGAGGAAATGGCGCGAGACGAAGTCCCCGCCTGCGCGCCCACAGCGGGCATGCCCGCCGACGACAGGGAGCGTGAAGCCGCGGCCTCATCCGGCGAGCCCACCGCGGACGTCGCGCGAGCCGGCGTCGAGCCCGGCGGAGGCGGCTGGACGGCCGCCATCACCACCGAAGCCGTTCGAGGCATCGGGCCAGAAGGATGCGGCTCGCTGAATACCGCCTCGTCCTCCCGCGACGACAGCTCCTCGACCGGCGCCGCACTCCCAAACGCGCCCTCCCGCGCCGAGGCGGAGTCCTCGTCGTCGGACAGCGAGGGTTCATCGTCCTCGTATCCGGCAGCCCCCTCCGAGACCTCAACGGCAGGCATCGACTCCAGCGCCGACGTGCGAGGCAACGACGCGGGAGCAGGCACGTTGACCGCGGGCATCACCACCACGCCGGTGCGAGGCAGCACCGCTGCGGACACGTGAGGCTCGGCCCCTGGCGGCGGAGGTCGCGAGTTCACCGTGCCCTGCGACCCACGCGGCGGCACCGCGGGCGTGGGCGCGCCCACCAAGGCAATCACGCTCGGGCTCGCCTCGGACGCCCTGCCCCGGAGCGACTCGGCCTTCGCATCCGTCGACTCCACCTGGACGGACGCGTCCTCGGGAGAAGACGGCCCGCCCAGGCTCGGCATCGCCAGCTCGGTCGGCCGCATGTGCGACGGAAGCAGCGCACGCGCGGCGGCCACTCCCGGCGGCACCGCCTCGGGCGGCATCGACGTCATCTGGACCTCGCGCGTCATCGCGGGCGCGCGAGGAATCGGAGCAGACGAAGGACTCACCCCGCCGCCGCGAACGAAGGCCTCGGGCCCCACCTCCACCGAGGGCGCCGTGTCCTGGCGCACGCCCCGCGCCCGAGCCTCTTCCTCCAGCGCCTCGATGGGGAACGCGGGCCGGGTGGACTCGTCCATCGGAACACCCGGGCGCGTCTCACCGTCCGTCACCGGACCACCGCCCTCGCGGCTGCGGGGCGTGGGGAAGAACGACAGCGGCTCCACCGGGCCATCCAGGCGGATGGTCTTCGCCGGCAGCATCGCGTGCGTCATCTTCGGCGCCAGCGGATCATCCGGCATCGAGGCCAGCGCACGGACCTCTTCCGTGGACAGGCGCGGCACGTCCTTGAGGCTCGCCAGGAGACGCCGCTCGGACTGGAAGTCCGCCGAGAACAGCTCGCGCATGAAGCGGCTGACGCTCTCCGGGCCCGCGCTCGAATCAATCTCCATCAGGCAGGCCTGGAGCCGCCCGCGGAACTCCTCCGCCGTCTGGAAGCGCTGCGACGGCTCCACCGCCAGCGCCTTGGCCACCAGCGCCGTCACCGCGGGCGGCGTGAGCGGCTCCACCTGGTCCAGCGGCGCGATTCGCGGGTTCGCCACCAGGGACATGAGCTCACCCGGGTGGATGCCGTCGAACGGGTTCTTCCCGCAGATGAGTTCGTAGAGGCAAAGCCCCACCGCGTACAGGTCGCTGCGGCGGTCCACCGGCTGGTGCCGCGCCTGCTCCGGCGACATGTAGAGGAACTTGCCCAGGATGATGCTGGGGTTCGTCTTCGCGGCCGACAGCCGGCTCTTGGCGAGCCCGAAGTCGATGACCTTCACCTCCCCTTCGTAGGAGATGAGGATGTTCTGCGGCGAGATGTCCCGGTGGACGAGCTTCAGGTCCTCCCCGTCGTCGTCCTTCTTGCGGTGCGCATAGGCCAGCGCGTCCAGCACCCGGCCCATGGTGTAGAGGATGAATGTGACAGGCAGCGGCATCTGCCTGTCCCGCACGCGCGCGGCCACCTTGCGCAGGTCCTTGCCGTCCACGTGCTCGAGCGCCATGTAGGCCTCGTCCTCGTGGAGGCCCATGTCCAGCACCTGGGCGATGGAGCCGTGACTCAGGCGGACCAGGGTGCGGGCCTCGCCCACGAAGCGCTCGACGAAGTCCGTGTCCGCGGCCAGCTGCGGGAGGATTTTCTTGATGACGCAGAGCTTCTCGAACCCCTGCGCCCCCTCCAACCGCGCGAGGTAGATCTCTCCCATGCCCCCCGTCGCCAGATGGGACAGGAGCGTGTACCGGCCAAAGGGCTGGGGCCGGAAGGGTCTCAACCGGGCGGGTTGGGTTGACGAGTTCATGCGGTGCGGGGGTTCACCACGACGGGGTCCGTATTGAACCCTTTCCCGGTACGTCCCAGCAACCCGTCAACCGGACGCGGCCCCCTCAGCGGAAGCCGGGATTGGTCAACTGGCCTACATCCTCTTCCAGCACCTCGAAGGCCGCTACCTTGTCCTTCGGGGGGCGGATGAGGCGCTCGCCCAGCGGCTGGACGTCGAAGCGTGCCCCCACGGTGGCCAGGACCTTGCCGGTGATGAGCACCTGGCCCGGGCTGGCGGTACCGGCAAGCCACCCCGCAATCCCGACGCCGTCCCCCACCACGGTGTAGTCCGGGCGCACCTCGGTGCCGATCATCCCCACCAGGGCCCGGGTGCTGTGCAGGGCGATTCGCAGCTCGCAGCGCTCGTCCAGGGGCCGGCGCGCCATGGACCGCTCCCACTCGGAGCGCAGCGCCAGGGCTGCCCGGACGGCCCGGATCGAATCCTCGCCCTTCACGTAGGGAACGCCGAAGAGGGCGCGCAGGGATTCGCCCCGGAAGCCCTCCACGGTGGCCTCGAAGCTGAAGACGATGCCGCTCATCCGCGCGTGGAAGTCGTTGAGCATCTGCGTGGCGCGCGCGGCGCCGATGCGCATGGACAACACGGAGAAGCCCACGAGCTCCGCGTGCAGGATGGTGAGGTTGCGCTCCTCCAGGCCGGGCAGCTTGCCGCCCTGCTTCTGGGCCTCGGCGGCGCGGCGCTCGGCCACGTCCGGCGGGTGGAAGCGCTCCAGGTTGCGCCGCAGCCTGTCCGCCGCGGGACTGCCCTCGCGCGGGGAGAACTTCTGCACGCCGGTGGCCACCAGGTGCGCCACCGCGGTGCAGGTATCCAGCATCGACTCCACGCTGGCGTCACCCTTGGCCGACAGGTTGACGTAGAGCACCCCCGCGTAGGGCGGCTCGGTGCCGATGGGGATGCACAGCACCCGGTCCACGCCGTAAAGGATGACGCTCTCCCGGCCCGCGAAGCGGCGGTCATCGCGCACGTCGCCCACGGCGAGCGCGCGGCCCTGACGCAGGGCCTCCTCCACAATGGCATCCGAGACGGGCACCTCGCCCTTGGCCAGCCGGCCGCGGTGGCGCACGGCGGCGGGCACCATGGCGCCCGTGGCGTGCTTGAGCAGCACCACCGCCGTGGTCGCGTCGGTGACCTCCAGCAGCCGGTCCATGGTGGAGTCCAGGAACGACGACAGCGTCGTGGCCGACGAGAGCGCCTCCGCGGTGCGGAACAACAGCACCAGCGTCTCCTGCCCCACGCGTGGGCTCGCGGCGGGCAGCGGCGCGGACGCGGAGAAGCTGTCGTCGAAGGAGACCGGGCCCACGTTGTCCAGGAGCCGCAGCACGTCCGCGTCGCGCACGTTCTTCGCCAGCAGGACGGAGGGGCCCACGTCCTGGCCGTGGCCGAAGCGCACGACGCCACCCGCGCCCAGGTCCACCATCTCCGTGGCCGCGTTCTCCACGGTGTTGGGCTGGCGCACGGAGAGGACGTTCTCGCCCAGCGCCACCGAGTCTCCGGCGGCGAGCTGCCGAGAGCCCTGCAAGGGCGCGCCGTTGATGCGGCTGCCGTTGCGACTGCCCAGGTCTTCGATTCGCAGCACGTCACCGTCGACGTACAGCCTCGCATGCCGGCGTGAGACGAGATCGCCGCCCAGGACGATATCGTTCTCGTCCGCGCGGCCGAGGCTCGTCACGCCCTCAGGCAGATCGTACGACGTGTCGAAGTAGCCGGGCCCGTTGATGATGATCTGCCACATCGAATGCCCGACATTACACGACTCTCCCGCCTGTTGAGAGAAGGAGACACTGACTCAGTGCGGGTATTCGGTAACCCGGCGCCAGGACGCATCTCTTCGCACCGCGTCATTTCACCTGCGGTACGGATGCCCGAACAATTGATCAGCGGGGCCGGTGGATGAACAGGGAAGCGCCCTGTCTCACCACGGGGAAGGCCGCGAGCGGTCGAGTCGCCGGGCCATTCAGAACCTGCCCCTCCTGGGTGAAGCGGGAGCCATGACAGGGGCATTCCATGACGCCGTCGGCCGGCACCCAGTCCACGGCGCAATCACCGTGCGTGCAGATGCGCCAGAGCGCCGTGTAACAGCCAGGTGACGTGTGGACCACCACCACGTCCAGCAGCGCCTGGGGGATGCGGACCTCCGCGGCGCCGCCGGGGACCTCCAGCGCGGGGTGCTCCACCAGGGAGACTTCCACCCAGCCCTCGCCGGGCGGGCCCGACGGCACCCGCGGCGCACAAGACGGGCCCGGCCCTCCCGCATCGGGAGGGTCGAGCACCACGGCTTCCCGCCACCCGTCACCACACCCCGCCCCGAACGCCGCCAGGGCACAGGTGCCCTTGAGCAGCGTGCCGAGCGCGGCGCGGCGGTCCACTTCCCCTGTCATGGACAAGGGACATGGACGTGGCGGGAGCCCCTTCACGGCGTGCCGCTCCGAAGCGACACGCCGTTCACCACCGCGACGGCGTCCAGGTCGAAGCCTCCGGAGGTGCCGCCGTAGCGGTTGTTGCCCGCGTCGACGATGCGCACGTACTGCGCGCGGCTCAGGCCCACCGTCGCCAGGTCGAACCCGTCTCCGCCCGCAACCGCGGGGTCCGTGGCGCTGACGCCGTTGGCCGGATTGGCCTGGACGGTGGCGACGCCCGCGCATCCCGGGTAGCCGCCCGCGGCGTCCGTGGTGGCACACGGGAATTCGTACCAGGTGACGCCGTCGTCGCTGACGGAGACGATGCCCCGCTCGGAGTACGTGGCCGCTCCGCCCGCGACGCGGAAGGTGTTCTCGAACACGAGCAGGTCCACGCCCGGCCCATCCATCACGGCGATGTCGGTGAAGCGCAGAACGATTGTGCCGCCCCGGCCCAGCGAGAGCACGTCCAGCGAGCCGTTGTCCGGCCCCAGCCCCGACGGAGGCCCGAGCACGACGTCCGGGAAGCGGTCCTGCCCGAAGCCCGCGAAGTCGCCGGGCTCGAAGAGGACGACTTCGTCCGCGTACGGGTCCTCGGGCGGAAGTCCGGCATCGGGCTCCAGCGGTGTGGAGCCATCCGGCTGTCCCGCGTCGTCCCGCACCGGGTCCGTTCCCGCGTCTTCGCCGACGCCGGAGGAATCGTCACCGCACGCGGTGGCGCCCAGGAGCACGGCGAGCGCCGTGCCCCAGGCGAAGCGGTGGAGGCCGCGATGGCTCACGGCACGGCCCGAATGCGGACCAGCCGCTCGCCGTTCACGTCCTCGATGCCCACCAGCAGGTCCGAGCCCAGGTGGGTCAGCTGCGTCACGGAGGTGCACTGGTCCACGAACGACAGCACCGGCGTGCGCTCGCCAATGACGACCTGACCCGGGGTCGCGTCCGCGGACAGGCTGTAGCGGGACACGTCCGTGGTGACGAACTGCCAGGTGGCATCGTAGGCCCCCCGCTTGACGACGACGCCGTCACCGAAGGCGGAGGCCGCGTTGAAGTCGCTGCCCACGTCAATCTGCGGCTGCGCATCCAAGGCGAACGGCGTGTTGGAGGAGAGCGCCGCGCTCACCACGGAGGGCGCCACTGCGTAGGCCACGTTGGTGTAATCCGGCGGAACGGCGAAACCGAACACGGAGACGCCGTTGTTCGCCACGGCACTGAAGCCATTTCCGCCAGCGGTCTGCGGGAAGTCGGCCACCTTCACGGAGGCCATGGGGTCCGCGGAGGTCACCAGCGCATAGATTCCGAAGCCGTTGATGGCGGACAGCCCCGTGCTGTTGATGAGGAAGGCGGACGTCGTGCCCGACGTGAACGCGGCGGCGCTCATGTTGCCCGGCGAGTTGACGTAGCTCGAGTTGCCAGGGGTGACGACGTCATAGAGCGAGACCGTGCCCGCGCCACCCGACTTCGTGTAGCCGGCCAGCAGCCGCTCGGCGCCATGCACGAGGAAGCGGTTGGGGAAGATGCCCGACGTGGCCCCGCGGTCCTCGGGCGCCAGGACGTTGAACAGCGGCGACGAGGAAGGCGTCAGGTCCGGCCAGATTCCCAGCGAATAGACGTCCGCGCTCGTATCCCCTTGCACGGCATAGACCGCGTACGTGGGGCCCGGCGTGACGGCCACCGCCAGCACGTCGTCCGGCATGGGCGCGGAGCCCGCGGTCTCGAAGCCCGCCTGGAGCTGAAGCGTGCCGAGCACCGGGTCGTACGGCGCCGTCTCGCACGTGTACTCCGTGCCAGCGTCCGTCTCCGTACCCGCGTCCGGCTCCGTGCCCGCGTCCGGCTCCGTGCCCGCGTCCGGCTCCGGATTGGTGCCAGCATCGGACTCCGGGTCGGTGCCCGCGTCTTCCCCGGGGACCTGCTGGATGGGCCGCGTCTCACACTTCTCCGAGGCGCACGTCCACTCCTGGCCCGCGGGAGCGGGGCCGTTCTCGCTGCGGCAGTCGTAGACATCCACGCATTCGGAGCCACAGCCCGTGGTGGCAACCGCCAGCACCAGACTGGCCGTGGCGAACATCAGGGACTTCGTGCGGGCTCCTGCGCGCTTCACATCGGCGTACTTCATCGGTGTCCTCGCTCCCTCTTCCGCCCCCACGGGCGAATGGGCTTCCAGGAGGACACGGCCGAAGGCAAAGCCCCGGCGGACCTTTCGCGCCGGACAGCACCGCCCCCGCCGCCTCCCCTCGGAGGCCTCGGTGATGTCCGTGCCAGGGGCACGGGTCTTCGGCAGGTTTTCGGACTCGCAGGCGCGGGTGCACGGAGCACCCACCTACTTGCCGTCGCTTCCCAGCCCGCTTCGGGCCAGTGCTTCACGTGACGGCGTTCGTTCCTGCTCACCGCTGCGGGGCAGTCCCGGATTCACACCGGGTTCCCTTGAGTCACCGTGGTTCCACGGCGACACCGAGGACGCGGGCGGGGATATGGCGGGTGCAAGCCATTGTCAATGACTGGTCCCCAGACGCACCCGGCGCCGGAGCAGCGCGAGGAACAGCGGGCCGCCCAGCAGCGCGGTGACGACGCCCACGGGAGGCTCGGCCCCGAACAAGGGGAAGGCCAGCCGCGCCAGCAAATCCGACAGGACGAGGAAGGCCGCGCCTCCCAGCGCCGACAGTGGCACCAGCAGCCGCTGGTCCGGCCCGAAGGCCAGCCGCAGCAGGTGCGGCACGATGAGGCCCACGAAGCCAATCAACCCCGTGAGCGCCACCGCGCCCGCGACGCTCGCGCTGGCGGCCAGCAGCAACCAGCGGCGCGTCGCCGCCACCGGAACCCCCAGGGACGCCGCGTCATCGTCACCCAGCGACAACAGGTTCAACCGTGCGGAGAGCACCCACATGACGCCAATCGCGCCGGCCTGAAGCAGCGCGGAGAGCACCAGCGTGCCGCCGCGCTCGTACCCCAGCGCTCCGGCGAGCCAGTAGAGGATTTCCCCCAGCCGGTCGGGGGCGGACAGTGTCTTCACCAGTGTGATGGCCGCGGAGGCGAACGCGTTGAACACCACGCCGGTGAGCAGCGCGGCGTAGGGCGCGCGCGACGCGGAGCCCCGGCTGGCGGAGAGGACGAAGAGGATGGCGGCCCCCGCGCCCAGGAAGGAGAAGAGCGCGGGCGCGGACAGACGCGCCATGGCGCCGCCCAGGCCCGGTGCCACTTCCCCCACGGTGCCAAGCCCCACCGCGAGCGCCAGCGTCGCCCCCATCGCCGCCCCGCCGGACACGCCGAGCACGAACGGGTCCGCCAGCGGATTGCGCAAGAGCCCCTGGAGCGTGGCGCCCGAGGCCGCCAGCCCCGCGCCCACGATGGCCCCCAGCAGCGCGCGCGGCAGCCGCAACGACCAGAAGATGACGGCGTCCGTGGACGCGGGCTCCGTCAGCGCGGCGGTGAGGGAGATGGACTGCTCACCGAAGCGCACCGCCACCGCCAGGCACCCCACCGCCAACACGAGGAAGCCTCCGAACAACATCACCGCGCGCGAGGCACGAAACCCTCCCGCTCCGCCATGTGCACGCTGGGATGTCGCCGGCTCGCTCACGGCGCGGCCTTACCCGTTCCTTCCGGATGCAGCAAACGGAAGAGTTCCTCCAGCCCCCGCCCCAACGAAGGTCCCGGTTGCAGCAGTGACATGGAGGGCAGGTCCACCCAGCGCGCGCTGGACAGGCCAGGCAGTGCCCTCAGCTTGTCCTTGCCCACGTCCACATCCGCGGCATCCACCACCACCGTGGCCCGGGCACGCACCACGCGCTCCACCGAGTACACCGGGTACGCGGAGCTCGCGTCCGCCGCCACGTTGATGCCGCCCGCGTCCCGGAGCAGCTCGTCCGCGAAGGAGCCAGGCCCCGCTACCACGAGCGGCTCGAAGCCATAGACGAACAGCACCCGCGGCGCGGGCAGCTTCTTCGCCGCCTCCCGGATGCGCGTGCGCGTGGCCTCGATGCCCACCACCACCGCCTCCGCCTCCTTTTCCCGTCCAAGCGCCTTCCCCACCGCGCGCATGGCCGCGAGCACGTCCGCCACGGAGTGGAGCGGCAGCAGCAGCACGGGCACGCCCAGCTCCGCCATCTTCTCCACCGGACGCTGGTTGCCCGGCCCGGGCTGCACCAGGAGCAGGTCCGGCTTGAGCGCAATCACCGCCTCCACGGAAGGGTCCGTGAAGCCGCCCACGCGCGGCAGCTTCGCCACCTCCTTCGCTTCGTCGAAACGGGACACCCCCACCAGCGTGCTCCCCGCGCCCAGGGACAGCACCATCTCCGACAGCGAGGGCGCCAGCGTCACCACGCGCCGCACCTTGGAAGGCGCTGGCGGTCCCAGCGTCCTCAGGCTCGACGTCTCCGCCGCGCTCACCGTACCGGCGAGCAGGCACAGCACCGTGGCGAGCAGGACGGACATGCCCGAGCGGGGACGCGAAGTGGAAGTCGTGTTCATCGGCATGGCGTGCGCTTCCTCAGTGCAGGGCGGTGACGTCAATGGCATTGGACACGGGCCGGCGCGGGTCCGTGGGACACGCTTCCAGCGCGGGCCCCAGCGCCTGGGGCGAAGAGAAGCCGCGGCGCTCCACCAGCCGCCCGTCCTCCACCGCCACCACGAAGACGCGGCCCGCGTTCGTATCCGCCAGGTACACCGCGCCCTCCGACACCGCGAAGCGGCTGGCCACGGAGATGTTGCAGCCCGGCGTTCCGGGCTCACACCCCGCCTTGAGCGCGTACGCCGCCACGGGTGCGTCGTTCTTCACCAGCACCAGCCCGGAGGCGCGCACGGCGCTGGCACTGTGCCCGTTGGCCTCGTCGTACTCGGCCTCGCCCAGGCAGGCCACCACGAGCTGGTCACCCACGGCCTCCACGTAGCCCGCGTTGAGGCAATCCGCCGCGCCCAGGTCAATGGCGCTCACGCTGCCGCTCGCGGGGTCGATCTTCGCGAGCATGCCCGGGCCATTGGGCTTGTAGCCGTTGTAGGGATTCAGGTTGGTGAGGCTCACGTACACCCCCGCCTCCGTCGCCGCGACGGAGTAAGGCAGCGGCAACACCGTGCCGCCATCGAAGGGCTTCAGGTCCAGCCCGGTGAGCGAAATCGTGTCCACCTTGCGCGGCTGCTCGGGGTTGGAGATGTCCACGCGCGCGACGGCATTGCCGAACTGGAACATGGAGCCGCCCGTGCCGAACAATGGGACGTACAGCGTGGTGCCCCACTTCGCCAGCGCCTGCGGGCTGGTGTTGGCCCCCAGGTTCACCTGCGTCACGGTGCGCAGGCCCAGCCCCGCGCCCTGGGAAGGGCCCTCTCGCTTGAGCACCTGCAAGGTGTTGTTCACCGAGTCCACGACGTAGACATAAGGCGGGTCCACCAGGATGTCGTTGGGCGAGCCCGCCACCCCGCCCAGCGAGTCCTCCTCCACCACCGTCCCCAGCGCGCCACCCGCCGCCTGGAGCAGCTTCGAAGCCGTGGCGTCCGCGGCCAGCACGTAGCCGTCCCAGGACGCGAGTGTCTGCACGCCCGAGCCGAACTGACGCCGCGGCCCGAGCTGGTCCGTCCCCGCCTGGATGCCCACGAGCTGCCCGTGGGTGTAGCAGGCCGCCACCACGTCGTAGCCGCAGCGTCCCTCGTGACACGTCTGCACGTCCGGACACACGTTGCCGCAGGCGCCGCAGTTGAGCACGTCCGCGCGCACGTCCACGCACGAGTCCCCGCACCGCAAGCTGCCTTCGGAGCAGCCCTCGCGGCACACGCCGGATTCGCACACGAGCCCGGCGGAGCACGCGTTGCCACAGGCGCCGCAGTTCGTGGCATCGCTCGCCGTGGCCACACACGCGCCACCGCAGGACTCCGTCCCCGGACGACAGCCACAGACGCCGGCCTGACACGTCTGGCCGGCGCCGCACGCGTTGCCACAGGCGCCGCAGTTGGCGACATCGCCGCCCAGGTCCACGCAGGCGTCGCCGCAGACGGACAGGCCGGAGGTGCACACCGCGCCCTCCTCGGGGCACCCGGTGAGCAGCAGCGCCGCCACGGCCGCCAGCAGCAAGGTCGGAAGGAATGGCTCAGGGGACAGGGGACGCGGGCGAGGCATGGGGCTCCCGAGTGGAGGAGGAAGACGATGACGCGCCTGGCTCGAGCGCCACCGCGAGCGTCACATAGGCGGCGCGTCCCGGCAGCGGGAAGCCCGTGAAGTCGAAGGTCCGGACGTCGAGGAGGTTCTTCAGCTCGACGGACAGGGTGAGGTCCGGCCCATGGAGGAAGGTGCTGGACGCGCCCGCGCTCACCAACGTGCGTGATGGCAAATCGAGCGAGCCGGTGCGGTTGATGAGCTGAGCGGACTGGTAGAGCACTTCCGCGCGGGCGTTGAGCCAGTCCGGCCCCGCGCGCACCCGCCCCACCCACTTGTGCCTGGGACGGTACGGCAGGTCCTTGCCGAAGAAGCGCGGGTCCCCGTAGCGGTTCTCCGTGCGCAGATACGTGTAGCCCGTGCTGGCCAGGAGCCAGGAGAAGGGCCGCGCCTCGCCCTCCAGCTCCAGGCCCCACACGCGCGCGGTGTCGAAGTTGTACGGGCGCGCCATCAGCGGCGGGTACAGCTCATAGGCGATGAGGTTCTCGTAGAGCGCCGCGAAGCCGCCCAGCGTGAGCCCCCAGCGTGGCGCCGCGTTGTCGGAGTCTTCCGGACCGGAGCGCCACATCACCGCCGCGTCCGCGTACAAGGCGCGCTCGGGCTTCAGCCCGGGGTTGGGCAGCAGCGTCCCCTGTCGGATGTACAGCTCCAGGAAGGACGGCGCGCGGTGGGACTGCCCGGCGTTGGCGCGCAGCCCGAAGCCGCGTCCCAGTTCGACGGATGCACCCAGCTTCGGCGACAGCAACCAGTACGGCCCCACCCGCTCCAGCCGCATCGAAGGCACCACGTCCAGCGTGCCGCCGAAGAGCCTCACCTCATCCATGGCCATGACGCTGGCGCGCAACCACGAGGAGGCCTGTGCGCCCTCCTCCTGCGTCACCGTCTCACCCGAGGCCGCCACCGTGACAGTCAGCGACTGGCGCTCTCCCAGCGGCCTGCGGCCCTCCAGCTCCACGCCGCCCACCGAGTGCCGCTGCGCGCCGCCCGCGCCGGGAATGCGCCCCGTCACCTCCAGGCCATCACGCCGGAAGAAGCCTCGCGCACTCCCCTGCCCCAGCCCGTCGAGCACGCCCGACCAGCGAAGGCCCAGCGCCAGCCGACCCAGCTCCTGGTCTCCGGTGGACTGGGGATTCTGCACGGTGCCCGGAATGGCACGGTCCTCCAGGGACAGCTCCGCGAGCGCATCCAGCCGCGAGCCCCCCACGAGCCGTCGCCGGTAGCGCAGGAGCGCGCCACCACCCTGCGCGTTGTTGCGGGCACGCCGCTCGGAGACCTGGGGATTGCCATCCACGGCGGGCAGTTCGTCCACGTCGTAGGCGAAGTCACCATCCGAGCGGCCCGCGTGCACCAGCAGCAGCGCCTGCCCTCCCAGCATCGGCCCCGTGGCGGCGACGTGGCCCAGCGCCGTGTTCCAGCTCCCGTAGGTCACCTCACCACTCGTGCGCAGGTTCGGCCCCGGTGCGCGGGTGATGATGTTGATGGCGCCGCCCAGGCCGCCCGAGCCATAGCGCGCGCCCGCGCCACCTCGCAGCACCTCGAAGCGCTCGACCAGCGCCGAGGGAATGAGCGACAGGTCCGACAGGCCGCCCGCGCCGTTGAGCGGAATCCCATCCAGGAACACGAGCACGCCGTTGGACGACGCGCCCCGCACCACCAGGCTCTTGCTCTGTCCGTAGCCACCGGAGTCCTGCACCGCGAGCCCCACCGAGCCCACGAGCAACTCCGCCGTGTCGCGCGCCTCGCCCGCTCGCTCTCGCGCATCAATGACGGTGATGGCGCCCGTCGGGTCCCTCCGCTCCGGAGACTCGGGCGGAGGCGGTGTCCTGCCGCGGACCACCGTAGTGCGCGTGGGGGCGGACTCGGGTGCGGCGGAGGGCACTTCCCCAGAGGCATCCACGGCCGCGGGCGGGGCAGCGGCCTCGGAAGGCTGCGCCCTGACGGGACATGGAAGGCTGAGCACCAGGCACACGACAGGCCCAGCGAGGAAGGTCCACCGCATGCTCCGCCTTCCGCTCCCTCCGACGAAGAGAGAAGGCCAACCGCCCGGGCCCGCGAAAGGCTCGGCCGCACCCCTGGGCAGGTCTCCTGGCTGACGGGCTCTGGCGACTGGCGCACGCTGCGTCATGCCAGAAGAGGACTTCCGCCTTCCCCCAGAGCGGCGTGCGGCCGCGGATGGAGTGGCGACAAACCGAAGCCCCCGGCCCTGACCTCAGGGCTGCCCGTTCACAGTGGCGGGACCGCGCCGGACTCTCACCGGCTTCCCTCTTGAAAGCCCGACATGGGCACCCAAGGGCGCGCCCTTTCTAGGAGGTCACCTCCGGCGGGTCAAGCGCACCGGGGGCGTCAGCGAGGACACGCGCACGGACTGCTCGAAGGCATACGTCTGGAGGAACAGGAGCTCCACGTTCCCCAGCGTGAGCCGGGAGCGGCACAGCAGCGGCGCGGGCCGGCCCGGCAGGATGAGCACCCCATCCTGGTACGTCCCCCGCTCGCTCTCCAAGTCCGTCACGCACCACAGCCCGGTGTGCGGCTCACGACGAAGGCGCGCATGCAGGCGGGACACCGTGGGCTCGGCGAGGACGATGTCGCACTCGGCGCCGCTGCCCACCGTCACCTCGGCGTCCGCCGGGCGGAACCGCGGGCGCACCTCCAAAACCACGGGCGCCATGGCGCAGGGCGTCGATGCCTTCTCGGATGACCGGGACGTCCCACCGCGCGGCCGCGTGGAAGCAGGCTCCCACAGCAACACGGGCCAGCTCCCATCATGGGCCCGCGCATCGCGAGGAGCTGGCTGGAACACGCGCACCTTCCTGTTCACCGGATGGACGCGCGCAACATGGACACGAGACTCCGGCGGCGCCAGTTCCTGGAGCCTCTGGACGTGCGATTCACCGTCGAGTCCCACCGCGTGGGATGTCCACCCACGCCTGCCACCAGTCGACTACGGAACGCCCTGAGTCCCCGCGTCCTCGCAAGCCACGCCCGAGCCGGCATCCGGCTCGACCTCCGCGCAATCCGGAAGCGCCAGCTCCAGGCCCTCCTCACCGAGGAGCAGGGCCTCATCGTCATCGGTGGAGAAGGTGCCCGTCCCACCGTCCGCGACACGCAGCCGCGCGATGGGGTCCTCCACGGCGCAGCCTCCGCTCCAGGCCAGCAGTGCCAGGACGAGCAGGTGCCGAAACGTCCCGCGAGGCGCGTGCGATGCGAAGTCAGTGCGGTTCATCGGGCGGCCACCTTTCACGGGAAGACCATCATCGCGACGCTCAGCCGCGGCCGGACGGCCCAGCCCTCATGGAGCGGTTCGAACCCCTGCGCGCTCTGGAAGCCGATGAGGGGGCGGCCGAAGACGACGTCCATCGCCAGCGAGCCCTCCACGGCGAAGTACTTCGAGAAACGCCAGCGCAGGGAGGTATCCGGCCCCGTGAGGAGCGCGGGGACGAAGCGGGGGCCCGCGGTGTCCAGCCCGCCCACGCGGGCAAAAGCCGTCCGGCCGAAGAGGAGGAAGCCCGCCCCCGCGCCCACGCTCCAACGCCACTCACCCGAGCGGAGCACGGGCGTGTCCAACCAGAAGCCGAAGACGTACTGCTCCAGCTGCACCTCGGTGCGGGTCTCCACCATGCTCGACGGGAGGCCCGCCAGGAACTGGAAGCGGAAGCGCAGCCGGGGAAACTCCCAGCCGGCCCCGAGCAACCATCCCTGGTAACCCGTTGAGGCATAGCCGTCGAGCGAGGCGAGGCCGCCCGCCAGGAGCTGCCACTGCACGGATGAAGACTCCGGGGCCACCGGCACAGCTTCCGCCCGGGGAACATCCGCCGCGTCCGCCGCCAGCGAAGCGGAACTCGCGAGTAGCCCACCCAACACGCCGAGTCGCAGCAAGACGGTGCCCGATGCCATGCGGGCAACGCTACCGTCCTGGCAACGGGGGGCGGAAGCCCCCCGCCCGGCCACTCAACGGTTCGTTGCGCGCGGAAAGTGCCGAGGGGCCAGTTCCTCGCGCCAACCGGCCCGTGTCACGGCAGCAGGTGGAACAGGGGCAGGTTCGCGGGGGCGGGATACACCGCGACGCCATGCGTGGCCCCGAGGTCGGGGCTGGAGATGACGACGTCGGGCGTGGGCGCTCCGGAGACGCTGAGCTGGCTCGGGCTCAGCCGGGAAATCTTCCCGGAGTTGTAGGCCATCCAGAGTCCCCCTCCTTCGTCGAACGCGAGTTCCTTGGGACCGCCCGCGTCAATCTGGATGCTCGGGACAACGCTCACCGCGCCGGAACCCTCCTGGTCGGCGGGCGTGAGCCGCACGACGACGCCGCTCGCGCCATAGGAAACCCACAGGTTTCGCTCCCCATCGAAGGCGAGCCCCGCGGGGCCCGCGAAGCTCCTGCCCGGAGCGGCTTCCATCACGTCGATGCTCGCGACGGGCGTCACGGTGCCGGACGCCTGGAGGCTCGATGCAGCCACCTTGTGGACGCGGGAGGCCCCGGCCGTCACGTCTCCCACCCAGAGGTTGCCCATGGTGTCGAACGCGAGCGTGGAGGGGTCCCCTAGCCCGCTCAGCACGACCTGAGGCGCCGGAGCGGTGCCGGAGACAAGCTGGGCCGCGCCAAACCGGACGACGGTGTCGCTGAACCCGATGGAGGCCCAGAGGTCGCCAGCGGCATCGAACGCAATGGCGATGGGACCAGGGCTCCCGGCGCTCAACACCCCGCCGCTCATGATGACGTCGGGGCTCTTGACGCCAGAAGCGCCCAGGTCGCTGACCGGATAGCGCCTCAACTCACCCGACCCCAGCGCGACCCAGAGGTTGCCACGCTTGTCGAACGCGAGCCCCGAAGCGCGGGGAATGCCCGGGCTCGAACCGAGCTGGACGGAGGCCGACGGCGCGCCCGTGACCTCCAGGTCCGCGGCGGCGAAGGCCTCCACCTCGGCCGCCCCGTTGCTGGTGGACAGCCACAGCCGCTGGCTGCTGGGGATGAGCGCGTATTGAAGGGTCGCGTTCGCCACCTCGCCATCCAAGACGCATAGCTGGCGCGCTGGCGCATCATAGGCGGCGCGAACCCGGCCGCCGCTCCCCGCCACCGGCTCGGGGGAGAGCGTCCACATGCCCGCCGTGAGCCCCGCCAGCCGGCCGCCCGCGCGCACCTCCCGGGACTCACTGCCTCGGCGGATGATGACGTGAGGGCTGGCGGAGGCCGGCAGTCCCTGGATGGCCAACTCCAACGCACCCGTGCCCGTCTCGGGACACCCGCCTGGGTCCGGGTCCGAGCTATCGCCACACCCCACGGAAATCACGACGGCCAGGACGAAGAGAATGCTTCCGTTTCTCACGAGGTCCCCCCTTTCAAGCGCACGCTGCGCTCACTCGATGAGCATGGGGATACAACTGGGCGCACGAGGGGGTGTCAACCAAGGCAGGCCCGAAAGGTGCCCACTTCGGCCGAACGAAGCCGGCTCAACCTGCACGCCAGCACGCGCGTGAATATCGATTCCAGTGGGATGCGGATGCAGATTGGAAAGAGCAGCTCGCCCGATGGCGAAGTCGCCGCCCGGGAGGCGATCGCGGAGGCGCTGCGAGACGCGGACGCGTCCACCTTCGCCCTGGTCTTCTGCACGGACCAATATGACGCGGATGACCTGGCGGCGGCGCTCCGGCGGGAGCTCCGGGACCTTCCCTGGGCCGGATGCTGCGCGGCGGGTGTTTTCGCGGGGACCGAGCTGCTGCTCCAGGGATTGGTGGTCGCGTTGTTTCGCGGGGTGGACTTGCGGGTCGGGACGGGGATGGGTGGGCCCGTCAGCAAGGACCCCAGAGCGGCCGGACGTGACGCGGTGGCGCGGGCCATCGAGAAGCTGCCTCCCATGCCGCCGGAGCGCCGCCGTGCGCTGCTCGTCTTCCCGGACGGGCTGAGCGGGAATCCAACGGAGGTCGTGCGCGGGGCGCAGCAGGAGGCGGGGGCGGGCGTCGTCTGGGCGGGGGGCGGAGCGGGAGGCAACCTCCAGAGCGCCACGACGGCCCAGTTCACGGATGGGCAGGCATACCGGGACCAGGCGGTGGTGATTGCCTTTGATGCCCAGGCGCCGATAGGCGTCGGGATTCAGCACGGCTGGTATCCATACGGCCCACCGACCCAGGTCACGAAGGCCCACGGCGCGACCGCCATCGAGCTCGATTACGAGAGCGCGTTCGAGGTCTACCGGCGCACGGCCGCGAGCCGCGGAGACGCGCTGGACGAGCAGGGCTTCGCCCGCTTCGCGATGACCCACCCGCTGGGGATTCCCCAGGCCAATGGAGAGTTCGTGATTCGCGATCCAATCTCCATCGGCCCCGATGGCTCGGTCCGCTGCGTCGCCGAGATACCTGATGGCTCGTTGGTCCGGGTGATGGAGGGAGCGCGCGCGGACCTGATGGACGCGGCAGCGGGTGCGGCCAACCTGGCTCGGAAAGGAACCCCTGGCGCGCTGGGCGGCGCGGTCGTGTTCGATTGTTTCTCGCGCTACCCCATCCTGGGCGAGGAAATCCGGGACGAGCTTTCACGCGTCCAGGAGGCGCTCGGGGAGACCACTCCGCTCGTGGGTTGTCTGACCCTTGGCGAGGTGGGGGCCATGGGGGGTGGAGTTCCGCAGTTCCACAACAAGACGGTGGTGGTGCTCGCCCTTCCAGGGTGATGGGACGAGGTCGGACATGGCGGACCCCTGCGAGGACGCGGACCGGAAGCTCACCGAGGAGCGACTCGCGCTGCTGAGCGTGCTCCAGGAACTCACCGTCGCGGCGCTCGACCTCTTCGACCCGAGCAAGCCCGCGGACGCCTTCATGGACCGCGTCGCGGAGCGGCTGGGGTGCATGGTCGCGCTCTGGGTCCAGGTGAACGCGCGGGGACAGGTCGTCCTTCTGGGCGCAAGTGGACTCTCCGCTGCGTCCCGCCAGCTTCCGATTCCCGCCCGCGCCGAGCCCGGAGGGAAGCAAGCGCCCGTCGAGGTGAACCTGCCCTTTCCGGAGCTGGAATTGCCGGGGCTCGTGCGCTGGTCCACTCCAATCATCGGGACGGACGCGGCGCACAGCGCCAGCGCGCTGCTGATGTACTTCGACCGCGAGCCGCACCTGCCGCGACAGTACCGGGGCATGGTGGAGCGCCTCGGCGGCGTGCTCCGGACCGCGCTCATGCACCGGCAGCTCTTCACCCGCATCCTGGAGAGCGAGCGCGCGCTCCACCAGCAGAAGACGCTGCTGGAGTCCCTGAGCGAAGCCTCCGACGAGGGCATCCTCATCTCCACCCAGGAAGGAAGGACGCTCACGCACAACCGCCGCCTCGTGCAGATGTGGGGGTTGGAGGAGGAGCTCCTGTCCGCATCCTACGAGGCGTGGGTCCTTGCTGCGGCGGAACTCGTGGAGGAGCCCGCGCGGTTCACGGCGCGCGCATCCTTCTTCATCGAGCACAGCGACGCGTCGGGACACGACGAGCTTCGGCTCAAGGATGGGCGGATATTCGAGCAGTACGACGCCCCGGTGGTGAGCGCGGACGGCCTCTACTATGGGCGGGCCGTCTACTTCCGGGACGTCACCGCTCGACGGCGCACGGAGCGGGACCTCCAGCACGAGCGGGACTTCAGCTCGGCGGTCCTGGATACAGCCCGCGCACTGGTCATCGTCCTGGATGCGGAGGGCCGGATCGTCCGCTTCAACCGCGCATGCCAGGAGATGACCGGCTACTCCTTCGAGGAGCTTCGCGGCACGCGGTTCTGGAAGCAGCTCCAGGCCCCGGAAGAAGTGGCGCGGGTCGAGCGGGACTTCGCCCAGCTCTCCGCGGGCCAGGGGCACGAGCAATATGAGAGCTGCTGGCTCACGCGAGCGGGAGAGCGCCGCCTCATCTCATGGTCCAGCAACGTCCTCCGCAGCCCGACGGGAGCGGTCGAGTACATCATCGGCATCGGCATCGACATCACCGAGCAACGGCGGGCCGAGCAGGAGCGCGACCAGACCTTCCTGCGTGAGCAGCAAGCACGGGCCCGGGCCGAGGAGCAGGAAGGAAGGTCCGCGTTCCTGTCGGAAGCCTCGGGCCTGCTCGCGGGCTCGCTCGCCCCCGAGGACGCGCTGCGAAACGTGGTGGCGCTGACCGTCCAGCGGTTCGCGGACTGGTGCACGGTCGACCTGCTGGACAACGACCAGTCCCCCCAGCGGATCGCCGTGGCCCAATCCCAGACACTGCGGGCCAGGTGTCCCGCGAAGGCGGCCCCCGCGCCACCGGACCTCAATGCCACGCACGGCCCTGGGCGGGTGCTCCGCCGCGGCGAGCCGGAGTTCTTCCTGGAGGGTTACGGCTCCGCGGCCCCCGGGTGCGGAGTCCTCGAGTTCCAGTCCTGGCTGTCGGTGCCGCTGCTCGCGCGTGGCCGGACGCTCGGCGCGCTCACGCTCGCCCGGTTGGACGGCGGGAGCCGCTATGGCCTGGCCGAGCTCACCCTCGCGCAGGAGCTGGCCCGCCGCGCGGCAATGGCCGTGGACAACGCCCGGCTCTATCAGGAAGCCCAGCAGGCCATCGGCCTTCGTGATGAGTTCCTCTCCGTTGCCTCTCACGAGCTGAAGACCCCGGTCACCTCCCTCCAGTTGTCCGTGCAGGGCTTGCTGCGCCGCGCCCGGTCGGGAGCGCTCCGCACCGCGTCGACGGAGACCGTGACCCACTCGGTCGAAGGCATCGAACGCCAGGCGATGCGGATGGCGAAGCTCGTCAACACGCTGCTCGATGTCTCGCGCATCCATGCCGGGCGGCTCGAACTCGAGCTGGAGGAAGTGGACCTCGCCGCGCTGGTCCGAGACATCGCGGCGCGCTTCGCACCCGAGCTGGCCCTCTCCGGCACCACGCTCCGGGTTCACGCCGACACGCCGATGCCAGGAATCTGGGACCGGTCGCGGCTCGATCAGATTGTCACCAACCTGCTCTCGAATGCGCTCAAGTACGGCGAGGGCAAGCCCATCGAAATCCAGGTCGGCGGGGATGCCAGGACCGCCCTTCTGGAAGTGAGGGACCAGGGAATCGGCATCCCGGCGGAACAACAGGCGCTGATCTTCCGGGCCTTCGAGCGCGCGGTGTCATCGCGCCACTACGGAGGGCTGGGCTTGGGCCTCCACATCGTCAGTCAGCTCGTCGAAAGGCTGGGAGGGGCGGTCCGGGTCCAGAGCGAGGCGGGACGCGGCGCCACCTTCACAGTCGCGCTTCCACGCAGCGGCCCCGCCGCGCCGCTGCCGGCTCCGGCGGACATGCACCTGGACGCGAACCATGCATGAGTGCGCGTTCGCGCCCTCCCGTGCCTGGCGCCGCGCTCTCGTCCGCTGAGAAGCCACTGGCGCGTCGCTGTCCGTCCTCGCCGCTGGACGGTTCTCACATCCGCGCACGGTGTGCGGAGAGCGCCCCGAGGAGAACACCATTGGCACGCCGGCTGCTCAAGCGCTCCCCGACCTCAGGCGGTCAAGCCGACGAGGCAGCCGCGCCGTGGTGGCGCGATGCGGAGTGTGGAGGTGGATGATGCTGACGGCGGGTAAGCGACTGGCGGTCTTCTCCATTCGCGAGGGCAAGGGCGGGAGCATCTGGGTGCGGGCGGGGAGCGCCTTCGTGAACAAGGACGGCTCGCTCAACGTGTTGCTGGACGTGCTGCCGCTGGACGGGAAGCTGCACGTCCGCGAGGCGGCGGAGAAGCGCGACACGGCGGGAATGAGCGGCGGCCGCTACGCGGGCGAGCTGGGGCTGGACGCGGCGCCGGTGGGTGGCCACTCGTGAGGGCGCTGTGCGCGGTGGTGGTGGGCCTGCTCTTGTGCGGGCCCGGGGTGGCGGAGGCGGCGAAGCTGCGCACGCAGCACACGGGGACGGTCAACCTCAACGAGGCCAGCGCGGCGGAGCTGGATTTGCTGCCGGGCGTCGGGGAGAAGGCGGCGCAGCGCATCATCGCGCACCGCCAGAAGCGGCCCTTCAAACGCGTGGAGGAGCTGGTGCGCGTGAAGGGCTTCGGCAAGAAGAAGTTCCTCAAGCTCAAGGCGCACCTGGCGCTGAGCGGGCCCACGACGCTGCGAGTCGAACAGGTGCCCGCCCCTCCTGAGAGAAAGGAGGTGGGCACGACGAACGACTGAGACTGAAGCTCCGGCAAAGGGGGCCGCCGCCCGGGATTTCTCTCGTGGCCTGGTGCGGCGGCCCTGGGGTGCACGGGCCCATGAGGGGCAAACAGGGGGGCGCCCCTTGGGAGCGGTAGCCATCCGGGAGTGGATTGGTACCATCCGGCGCCATGAACCGACGCCTGACGAACCTGCTCACCGCGCTGCCTGTCACCGCCGCGCTGGTTGCTCCGCCCGTGCTCGCCTGCACCAGCATGCTGGTCTCCAAGGGAGCCACGG
Source organism: Myxococcus sp. NMCA1 (assembly GCF_026810205.1). Classification (NCBI taxonomy): domain Bacteria; kingdom Pseudomonadati; phylum Myxococcota; class Myxococcia; order Myxococcales; family Myxococcaceae; genus Myxococcus; species Myxococcus sp. NMCA1. The sequence continues at coordinate 8,425,705 of NZ_CP113950.1, forward strand.
CGGATGGAGCCACCTTCATTACCTACGCCGCGGACGCGCACGAGCTGTACGGCGAGCTGTACTTCACGCCCGCGCGCCGCCACGCGCCGGGCGCCATGCGCGACATCATCGAGTGGGACACCGGCAAGTTCCTGGGCCGCATCCCCCAGCCCGCCGCGACCTATTCGGTGGTGGGCAACATGAACGAGCACCAGCTCTCCATCGGTGAGTCCACCTTCGGCGGCCGCGAGGAGCTGGCGGGTCCCGCGGGCATCGTCGACTACGGCTCGCTCATGTACATCGCGCTGGAGCGCGCGAAGACGGCGCGCGAGGCCATCCAGGTGATGACCACCCTGGTCGCCGAGCACGGCTATGCCTCCACCGGTGAGTCGTTCTCCATCGCCGACCCGAAGGAGGCCTGGCTGCTGGAGATGATTGGCAAGGGCAAGGGCGAGAAGGGCGCGGTGTGGGTGGCCCGCAAGCTGCCCGACGGGTACCTCTCCGCGCACGCCAACCAGGCGCGCATCGGCACGTTCCCGCAGAACGAGAAGCAGACGACGTTCTACTCGCCGGACGTCATCTCCTTCGCCCGGGCGAAGGGTTGGTTCAAGGGCGAGGACAAGGACTTCAACTTCGCGGAGACGTACAACCCCATCGACTTCGGCGGGCAGCGGTTCTCCGAGGCGCGCGTGTGGAGCATCTTCCGGCGCGCGGCGCCGTCGATGAAGCTGGGCGCGGAGTACGCGGACGGCGCGGCGCCCCAGAAGCGGCTGCCGCTGTGGGTGAAGCCGGACAAGAAGCTGTCCGTGCAGGACACCATGGCGCTGATGCGGGACCACTTCACGGGCACGCCGCTGGACATGACGAAGGACGTGGGCGCGGGCCCCTACGCGGCGCCATACCGCTGGCGGCCAATGACGTGGGAGGTGGACGGCAAGCAGTACATCCACGAGCGCGCCATCTCCACGCAGCAGACGGGCTTCTCCTTCGTCGCGCAGATGCGGGACTGGCTGCCGGCGCCCATTGGCGGCGTGCTCTGGTTCGGCGTGGACGACACCTTCACCACCGTCTACACGCCCATGTACGCCGGCATCCGGCAGGTGCCGCGGAACTTCGCGCAGGGCGTGGCCAGCCGCGGAGAGTTCTCCTGGGACTCCTCCTTCTGGGTGTTCAACTGGGTGTCGAACCAGGCCTACGGGCGCTGGAGCGACATGGTGAATGACCTGCAGAAGGAGCAGGGCGCGCTGGAAGGCCAGTTCCTCGCGGACCAGGCCGACATCGAGAAGCGCGCCCAGGAGCAGTTCAAGCGCAGCCCCGAGGAGGCGCGCCAGTATCTCACCGACTACTCGCTCCAGCAGGGTGAGAAGGTCCACACCCGCTGGCGCAAGCTCGGTGAGACGCTGCTCGTGAAGTACATCGACGGCAACGTGCGCGATGAGATGGGCAAGGTGAACCATCCCAAGTACCAGGAGGCCTGGTACCGGCGCATCGTCCAGGAGAATGGCAAGGCGCTGCAGATGCCCGCCAAGCCCGCGGAGCCCGCCGCCGCGCCGGCTCCCGCGCCCGCCCCTGCTCAGAAGCCGGCGCCCAAGCCCACCGTGGCCCCCGCGCCGTAACCCCCCGTCCTGGAGCGGGGAGCCTTCTCCCCGCTCCATGGTCGGCGCTGCGTCCCGTGCGCGTCAGCCCCAGGCATCCGTCATCAGGCTGATGATTCCTGCTCCACCCCCCTCTGGACACAACCTCGGCCACACCGGCACCGAGAATGGGGAATAAGCGCACATCAACCTCCTGGCACTCACCAGGATGAGGGGGGCAGAGCCATGGGTCGCATCACGAACAACACGACGACGAAGACGTCCAGCATCACGCCCACGCGGACGACCGGTTCGCCGCCTCCGCCTCCGCCTCCGAAGCCGTCTTCGTCGACGTCCTCAGGCAGTCCGACGCCGCCGGATGCCTTCGTGACCGGCACTCGCACCAACACCGTCCGTCCGCCGAGCCTTACGCCGCCGCCGCCTCCCAACCTGGGCGGCCCTCGGCCGACGACGCTGGGCGGCGCGAAGGCGCCCGTCACCACCCCACCGACGACCGTCCCCGTCGCGGTCGGCCCCGCCGTCCTCCGGGATGACTCGGTCATCGCCCCCTTCGTGGCCCAGGGTGTGCCCCGGGGCGCCATCAAGAACATCGGCGATGGCGGCTTCTCCGCGCTCCAGGGGTTGCAGCGGAACCAGGGCGACGCCAACTCCGCCGACTTCGCCACCCTCAAGGCGGAAGTCGGCCCCAAGGCCGACCTCATCCGCGCGGTGTTCGCCCAGGGCGGGCCGCACGCGAAGGCGGGTGACGCGGAGCGCGTCAAGCTGGCCAACGTGTTCAACGAAGGCTTCACCGTGGACAACGCCACGGTGGAGAACTACCGCAAGCAGATGAGCGTGCTCACGGAGGGGAAGTTCGAGCCCTACGTGGAGATGGCGAACACCCACCTGACGCAGAACCAGAAGGACTACCCGAAGACGGCCACCAGCGTGGCGAACATCAACGGGCTCTCCGACGAGGGCAAGGTCTCCATCTACAAATACACGCAGGAGAAGTTCAAGCCGTACAACGGCCAGGTCCTCTTCCCGCTGGCAAAGAATGGCGCCGGCCCCACGTCCCAGGCGCTGCGCAACAACCTGGATGGCATTGCCGTCACCCGCGCGGCCCTCAACGAGCTGCCGAAGTTCCAGGGCACCGTGTTCCGCGGCGACAGCAAGAAGTACTACGACGCCTACACGAAGGACGCCGTCATCACCCGGGATGCCTTCACCAGCACGGCGAAGAACCCGGACGCGAAGTTCGATGGCGACGCCATCCTCGAAATCCGGACCAAGACGGGCCGCGACATCCAGGGCGCCTCGCTCAAGCCGGGTGAGGAGGAGGTGCTCATCCCGCCCGGTGCCACCTTCAAGGTCCTGGACCGGGACGACACGGGCTCCATCCTCCGGCTCACGCTCGAGGAGGTCTGAGCACTCGCCCGCCCGGCACCCGGCCTTCATGGCGGGGGGGGATGGCCCACGGCGGCCCTCCCCACCGGGTCCGCCGCGGCCCATGTCGCCGCCCGGGGACTGCCTGAGCCTTCGAAAAGCCTCCGGCTTGACGTCTGGTCTGCGAGCGGTCAACAGCCAACGGTTTTTCAGCAGCAGGTCGGACGGCGACGCGATAGACCTGCTGCGACTCAAACCATTGGCTTGAGACACGGAGGCAGCAGGTGACGGCAGAAGAATCCCCGAAGGAACCGGCAGAAGAGCCGCTGGGACCCCACGAAGGTGAGCGGGCCTACAAAGGGCCTCCCCTCGGTGAAGTGCTCGAATTCATGCGTCTGCTCTGGGCCGTGGACCACGGGCTCCAGTCCACGTCGAAGCGCATGGAGTCCACGCTGGGACTCACGGGTCCGCAGCGCCTGGTCATCCGCCTGGTAGGGCGCTTCCCCGACATCACCGCGGGCATGCTCGCGCAGATTCTCCACGTCCACCCCAGCACCCTGACGGGCGTGCTCAAGCGCCTGGAGAAGCGGGGCCTGCTGGAGCGCAAGTCCGACCCGCTCGACGGGCGCAAGGCGCTGTTCTCCCTGACGGACGCGGGGCGCTCGCTCGACATCCCCTCCGAGGGCACGGTGGAGTCGTCGGTGCAGCGCGTGCTGTCGCGCCTTTCGCGGCCTCGCATCCTCGCGACGCAGGAAGTGCTTACCGCGCTGGCCCAGGAGCTGGGCGGCGTCCCCATGCCCGAGGTCGAGTTCGACGAGGCGGGCGCCCGCAAGCAAATCGTCCGATGAGCCGGCGGCCCGCCCGCTCCCTTGCCGCTGCTGGGGACGCGTGTGGTGGGCTTCGTAGGAAGGGCGAGCCTGGTAGACCGCGTTACCTCCCGGACCCTCGCCCTTGTGTCTCCTTCCAGCGCCAGACACCTGGAGCCCCTCGAACGGGCTCCTGGGTCGTTATGCTTCGCAAGAAGGGGCCGGCTGCTAGAAAATCGGGAAATAGGCAGCCCCACCAGGGGTTGCCTCGTCACTGAGCGGACAGGACAGCGTGAACCTCGACACACCGCAGACACCAGGCCCCGAGCTCCCGCCCCCGCCCCCTCCCCCTCCGACACCTCCCGCGTCACAAGCCCGCCCTCCTCTGGAAGCCCCCGGTGTGGAGGCGTTGCTCGCCACCGTCCAGGGCCGCCAGCGCCGGTACCTGTGGCTCCAGGGCGGAATGCTGGGCGTGGCCACCGTGGCGCTGTTGCTGGTGGCCGGCGGCTTCCTGGCGCTGGCGGCGCCGCGCGCGGGCGCGTCCCTGCTGTGGACGGCGCTGCCGCTGGGCGTGGCCGTGACGTGCGTCTTCGGCCTGTGGCTGGCGCGCCGCCGCGTGGGAGACGACGTCCTCACCGCGCGCATGGTGGGCGAAAAGCGCCCGGAGCTGTCGCTGGACGTGCTGGCCGCGGTGGAGCTGATGCGCGAGCCGGACGCGCCGGGCAGCGGCTCTCCGGCGCTCGCGAGCGCCTTCCTCCGGGAGATGGACACGCGGGCGCGCACGGTGGACGTCCGCACCGTGGTGGACAGCCGCCCGGTGCGTCAGGTGGCCCTGGGCGCGGGCGGCGCGCTGCTGGCCCTGCTGGTGCTGATGGTCGTGCTGGGTGACCGCTGGTCCGCCGGCATGGCGCGCATCCGCGAAGTGGCGGCGAGCCCCAAGGCCCAGACGCAGGTGGAGCCCATCACCGGCGACATCGAGCTGACGTACCGCTACCCCGCATACACCGGACTGGCCCCGCGCACGGTGCCCGGAACGAACGGTGAAATCAGCGCGCCGGCGGGGACGGAAATCCTGCTGAAGACGCGCTCGGACCGTCCGGTGGAGCGCGCCGAGCTGGTGGTCAACGGACAGGCGCTGCCGCTGAAGGTGACGGGCAACCGGGACCTGGAGGGCAGCTTCGTCGCGAAGCAGTCCGGCCACTACCGCTTCGCCTTCTACGGAGCGCGGGACAAGGCGCTCGCGGTGGGGCCGGACATCGCCCTCACCGTGGAGGCGGACAAGGCGCCCGAGGTGTCGCTGCTCACGCCCACGGTGGAGCTGGAGATCGACCCGGGCGACCAGGTGGCGCTCAAGTACGAAGCGTCGGATGACTACGGGCTGTCCGGCATGGCGCTCGTGTTCCGCGCGCCCGGCGCCCAGCAGGAGACGCGCGTGCCGCTGCCGCGCGAGGACGGCCGGCGCCACCGGGGCACGTACTCGTGGAGCCTGGACAACCTCAAGCTCGACCCGGGTGACCGGATTACCTACTACGTGGAGGCGCAGGACAACGACACGGTGGAGGGCCCCAAGAAGGGCGTCAGCCGCACGCAGGTGCTGCGCGTGTACTCCGCGGCCGAGCACCGCCGCGCCGCGCTGGAGAAGGCGGAGCAGCTGTGGGGCCGGATGGTGGACCACCTCGCGGACCGGCTGGAAGGCCCGGAGCGCGCGAAGCTGAAGGACCCGCAGGCCATCACCGCCGGGGCCACGGTGGACACCAGCGGAGAGAGCCTGGTGGCGGACATGAGGACGCTGGCGCAGGAGCTGGCGCGCGAGCGCGACGTGCCCACCGAGCTGGTCTCCGCGCTGAGCAACATCTCCGAATCCCTGGGCAGCCATATCCGCGGCACCGCGGAGCTGCGCCGTCTCTACCTGCGCACCCAGCGCGCCCGCGGCGAGGACTGGGGCACGGGCAACCGCCTCACCGCCGTGGTCAACGAGGAGATTACGGAGCTGGAGAAGGACATCCTCTACCTGGAGTCGCTGCTGGACCGGCAGAAGCTGGAGGCGCTCCAGGAGATGGCCAAGCAGCTCTCCAACGAGCGGCGCGAGCTGGCGAACCTCATCGAGCAGTTCAAGTCCAACCCGGACGAAGCCTCGCGTCAGGCGGTGATGGAGCAGATTCAGCAGCTCAAGTCGCGCATCCAGGAGCTGATGCAGCGCATGGCGGAGATGCGCAAGGGCATCCGCGACGAGCACCTCAACGCCGAAGCCCTGTCCGAGATGATGAAGGATCAGGACATGCGCAGCGCGCTCGACGACGTGGAGAAGCTGATGCGCGAGGGCAAGGCGGACGAGGCCCTGGCGAAGCTCCAGGAGTTGGGCATGCAGATGGATGAGATGCTCGAGAACCTGGACCAGGCGGGCGACGAGTTCGGCGGCGAGCAGCACCCCGAACTGGCCGAGAAGTTCGGCAAGTTCATGGAGGAGCTGCAGGGCACCGTGCAGGAGCAGCAGCGCGTCGCGGACCAGACGAAGCAGCTTCGCGACCAGGCCCGCTCACAGAACCGCGAGCGGCTGTCGGAGAAGGGCGAGTCCATGAAGGACAGCCTGATGCGCAAGGTTCAGCAGGCGCAGGAAGACTACAAAGCGCTGGAGCCCAGCCAGCTCAACAGCCGCGCCGCGCGTCCGCTGGAGGAGGCCCAGGCGGAGCTCCAGAACGTGGAGAACGCGCTGAAGGTGAACGACTACGACCTGGCGGCGGAGGCGGCGGCCCGGGCGGAGGACGCGGCCCGGCAACTGGCGATGATGGGCGAGCAGCAGCGCCACCTGGACGAGATGTTCGGCAACCCGGAAGAGGTGGTGAAGCAGTCCACGGAGCTGGCGCAGCGACTCAACCGCGACGCGCGCAACGTGTCGGAGGTTAACCGGCAGCTCCAGTCGCTCTTCCCGCCTCCGGGCTCGCAGCTGTCGCAGCAGGAGAAGCAGCAGCTCCAGCAGCTGGGCGAACAGCAGTCGCAGCTGGAGGAGCGCGCGCAGGGCCTGCGTCAGCAGATGGAGGAGATGCAGCAGATGGCCCCCATCTTCGGCGAGGAGGCCACGCAGCAGATGGAGGGCGCCGGCCAGCGCATGGGTGAGGCCGCCCGCCGGATGCAGGGCAAGGACCCGGGCCGTGGCTATGGCGAGCAGCAGGCGGCGCTGGAAGGACTGCGCCAGTTCCAGCAGCAGATGCAGGAAGGCCAGCGCGGCGGCAAGGGCGGGCTCCCGCTGCCCATGGGCATGGGCCGCCGCCAGCAGGGCAACGGGAGAGACCCGAAGCAGAAGGTGGAGCTGCCGGACGAGGATGCCTTCCAGGCGCCGAAGGAGTTCCGCAAGGACCTGCTGGACGCGATGAAGCAGGGGGCTCCGGAGAAGTACCGGGAGCAGGTGAAGCGCTACTACGAGGAGCTGGTGAAGTGAGCCGCCACGCGCTGACGCATTCTTCCAGATTCGGAGCCCTCGTCGCGGCGATGGCCGTGGGGCTCTTCTGCGTGCCTCAGGCGGCGTGGGCCCAGTCCAGCTCGCTCAAGGATGAGGTGAAGGAGCGGCTGAGCCGCGTGGAGACGGAGCTGGACGACTGGGACGTGCCCGGCGCCCGGCGCGAGCTGTCCGAGGTGGAGCAGCTCCTCCCCGCCGACGTGGAGCCGCTGAAGTACTTCCAGGGCCGGGTGGCCTTCGAGGAAGGCCGCTACGACGACGCGGTGGCGCTCCTGGAAGGCGCCAACATCGAGGACAAGCCGGGCAGCTACCTGCGGCTGGCCAAGGATACGCGCGCCATCACCAAGGACCACGAGCGCGCGGAGAGCGAGCACTTCATCTTCCAGTACCCCAAGGGGAAGGAAGCGGTGCTGGTGCCCTATGCGCTGGAGACGCTGGAGGGCATCCACCGGGCGATGAAGGAGGACCTCGGCTGGACGCCGCCGGGCGGCAAGATTCGCGTGGAGGTGGTGAGCAACGCGCGAGAGCTGTCACGGGTGAGCACGCTGACGGAGAAGCAGATTGGCACCACGGGCACCATCGCCATCTGCAAGTTCAACAAGCTGATGGTGACCAGCCCCAAGGCGGTGGCGCGCGGCTACGACTGGCAGGACACGCTGGCGCACGAGTACATCCACCTGGTCATCAGCCAGATGAGCCGCAACACGGTGCCCATCTGGTTGCATGAAGGACTGGCCAAGTTCCTGGAGTCGCGCTGGCGCGGCAAGGCGGGCCTGGCGATGACGCCCTCTACCCAGGCGCTGCTGGGCAAGCGGGTGAAGGCGGACACGCTCATCCCGTTCGAGAAGATGCACCCGTCCATCGCGCTGCTGCCCACGGCGGAGGACGCGGCCACCGCGTTCGCGGAGGTGTTCTACGCCATCGACTACGTGCACAGCGTCAAGGGCACGGCGGGTCTGCGCGCCATCATCCAGGAGCTGAAGGCCGGGCAGAAGGACCGCAAGGCGGTGGAGGCGGCCATGGGCATGCCCTTCGCCCTCTTCGAGAAGTCCTGGCTGGCGCACATCAAGAAGCAGCCCTTCCCCACCGAGCTTCTGCCGCGCGAGGACCGCGTGGTGCTGAAGGAGAACGCCAAGGGCAAGGTGAAGGACGACAGCGAGAAGAAGGGGCGGGAAATCTCCTTCGGTGACTTCCAGGAGGTGACGGAGGTGCCGGCGCGCAAGTTCGCACACCTGGGCGAGCTGCTTCGCGAGCGCAACCGCGTGAAGGCCGCGGCGGAGGAGTACGCCAAGGCGCACAAGCTGGTGGGCGACAAGTACGAGTCGGTGTCCAACAAGTACGCGCTGGCGCTGCTGGAGCTGCGGCGGTTGGATGAAGCGGAGACAGTGCTGCGCGGCAGCCTGCGCGTGCACCCGGGCTCACCTTCGACGAACGTCCACCTGGGCCGAATCCTGCTGTACCGGAAGGACTACCCGAAGGCGAAGACGGCCTACCTGGAGGCGCTGGCGTCGGACCCGTTCGACCCGGAAATCCACCTGGCCCTCACGCGCATCCACGGCTCCATGGGCGAGACGGCCCTGGCGGGCCGCGCGCGGCAGGCGAGCGCGCTGCTCACGGGGCTCAAGGTCGAAGAGGTGGACCGCGTGGCGCAGCAGTTCCTGCGTGACGAGAGCGGGCTGTCGGAGATGAACGTGTCGGGAACGTCGGACACGGAGGCGCCGAAGGAAGCGCAGCCCGAGAAGCCGGACGCGGGGAACTGAGGCGCGCTTCGGCTACACGTCCTGCTTATAGATGTGGATGGCCCGCTTCAGGTTCTTCCGAACGCCTCGGCCTACCTCGTAGGCATATGCCACGAAGAGAAGGGCCTTCACGTCCCCAAGCCGAGCACTGGCCCTGTAGAGCGCGATGGACTCCTTCAACCGTGCCTTGCGGGAACTGTTGGCGAGCATGGCTGCCAGATTCATCCGAGCCGGTGGGAATCCCAGGGCCAAGGCGCGCCGGTACCAATGCTCGGCACGCCGCAGGTTCGGCCGACCCAGATTGAAGGCGGCGACCCCATCCGCGGCCTTCCGCGTCCAGCGAAGAGCCTGCGGCACATCCTGACGGATGCCGTCTCCGTGCTCGAGATGGAGTGCGACATTCGCCTCGACGGCCAACGGCGTGACGACGGCCTTGCGGCTTCGGCGAACCTTCTTGTCCTGCTGTTGAACCAAACGTCGGCTCCCTGGGACTTGGGTAAGAGCTCCTTCGCCCGGTGCACCTGAGCGCAAGCACGGCATCGTAATACCGAGGCGCTGCCGCAGCGGCGACCGAGCTGTCTTTCACGTTCGCGTGAGGAAGCGGGCCTGACCTTCGCCCGGGACTGCCAAGCTGCGCCTCCATCCCTGGCGCTCCACTGGAGCGGGCATGCGCCCCTTACGCAGGCCGCCCCGTGGCCGAAGCGTCCGCCATGTCTAGCTTCCCGCACGGGAGGCCCGATGGAGGTCAAATCCCTCGTCTCGCTTGCCGCCCAGCTCATGGAGTGGGCCGGCGTGGGCAGCATGGTGCTGGGGGCGGTGCTCGCCCTCGTCTTGCTTGTCACGGGCAAGCCGCTTCCCGCCGGTGAGGCCTACCGCCGCTTCAGGCTGAACCTGGGCCGCGCCATCCTCCTGGGCCTGGAGTTCCTCGTCGCCGCCGACATCATCCGCACCGTGAGCCAGCGCCCCACGCTGGATGGAGTGCTGGTGCTCGGGCTCATCGTCCTCATCCGGACCTTCCTCAGCTTCACCCTCACCGTGGAACTGGAGGGACGCTGGCCCTGGCAACACCGCGAGGACATCGCTGGTCCTGTTCATCCTCCGCCAACGTCGTCCACCCCGCAGCACCATGTGCCGCCCAATCCCGACGCACCACGTCCGGTGAAGCACTGAACGCAGTGGGTCGGCCACGTGGGCAGCGCCACCGTCATCCGCAGCACCCTGCCCTCCCCTGTCGTGAAGTGGCACACGGACGTGTCCTCTCGCGCCGTGCATCTCGCGCCAACGCCGCTCCAACGTGCGCGCCCGCGTTTCCCCCACACAAGGAGCAGCACTTCATGAAGCATCCCCTTCCAGGGCTCGTCCTCGCCGCCTCGCTGTTCACCCAGGGCGCGTCATTCGCTCAGTCCGGCATGCCCGACAGCCCACCCTCCCAACAGGACACGGTGTCCGTTCAAAAGGGCATGGCCACGTACCGCGGCTACACCGCCCCCACGGACGAGAAGGCGCTGCTCGACCGGCTGCACCTGGCGAACCAGCACGAAATCAAGTCGGGCCAACTCGCCCAGCAACACTCCCAGAATCCAGACGTGAAGGCCTTCGGAACCATCATGATGAAGGCGCACACCGCGCTGGACCAGAAGCTCACGTCCTACGCGCGCAGCAAGGGCCTGAAGCTGGCCGAATCCCCCAAGCCGATGAACGACGCGGAAGAAGCCTCCATGGCCAAGGACAAGGCCACGATGGAGCAACTCCAGGTCATCCGCGGCGCCCCCTTCGACTCCGCCTATCTGGCCTCACAGGTCACGGGACATGACGCCGTCCTGGGCATGGTCCTCACCGCCCAGAAGGCCATGCCCAAGGCCACTCCCGAGCTCGCCGCCCTGCTCGAGGACCTCAGCAAGCAGGTGCCCGCCCACCGGCATCAAGCCTGGAACATGCTGGGCAAGCTGGGAGGCGACACGGGCGTGGGCGGCTCCGGTCCGGCGCACCCGCCCCCGCCGAAGCCCTGACCCGAAGCGCGGCGCACTCTCACACGCCGTACACACCTGAATCCCGATGATGAAGCCGGGCACGCGCACGAGGCATGATGGTTCGCATGATGCCTCGGACGCTGACCCTGACCTTCGTCGTCACCGTGAGCGCGCTGCTGACCGGCTGCTTCAGCGACACGGACACCATCTGCGAGAAACGGAAGGAGTGCTTCACGGACACGCTCAACGTCCAGTCGTGCGAGGACGACCTCAAAGCCTGGATGGAGCGGCAGGACCAGGACCGCCGCAGGGACCAGCTCGCCGCGTGCGGGGACTGTGTCGGCAGCAAGACCTGCTCGCAGATTCGCACCGCCTGCATCGGCGCCTGCTTCGGCGTTCCCTGAGCCCTGAATGACAGCGGGGCCCGCATCTCACGATGCGAGCCCCGAGTCCTACGACATCACGCAGCGGCTACTTGCGCGTCCACTGGTCCAGCCAACCCAGGACCTCGTCGTGCCACTGCACGCTGTTGGCCGGGCGCAGCACCCAGTGGTTCTCTTCCGGGAAGTAGAGCAGCTTGGAGGGAATGCCCTTGCGCTGGAGCGCCGTGAAGGTGCCCAGGCCCTGCGTCTCCACCACGCGGAAGTCCTGGCCGCCGTGGATGACCAACATCGGCGTCTTCCACTTCGCGATGTGCTCCACCGGGTTGTGCTTGCTGTAGCCCTCCGGGTTCTCCCACGGCGTGCCCTTGTGCTCCCACTCCGGGAACCACAGCTCCTCGGTGTCGAAGTAGCCCATGCGCTCGTCGAGGATGCCGTCGTGGTTCACCAGGCACTTGAAGCCGTCCGGCCAGTTGCCGGCAATCCAGTTGATCATGTACCCGCCGTAGCTCGCCCCCAGCGCGCACATCTTGTCCTGGTTGATGAAGCTGTAGCGCTTGAGCGCCGCGGCCAGGCCCTTCTGCAGGTCCTCGAACGGCTTGCCACCCCAGTCATCGGAGATGGAGTCCGTGAACGCCTGCCCGTAGCCGGTGGAGCCGTGGAAGTCGACCATCACGGCCACGTAGCCACGCCCCGCGTACACCTGCGGGTTCCACCGGTAATGGAAGTGATTGCCGAACGAGCCCTGCGGCCCACCGTGAATGATGAACGCCAGCGGGTACTTCTTCTTCGGGTCGAAGTTCACCGGCTTCACGACGTAGGCGTGAACCGTCTCGTTGTTCCAACCCGGGAACGAGAACTGCTCGAAGTCACCGAAGCGGATGCGGGCCAGCGCGTCCTGGTTCACCTGGGTGAGCTGGCGCGACTCCGAGCCATCCACGTTCATCACGTGCAGGTCCGCGGGAGAATCCAGGTCGTCATACACGTAGACCAGACGGCCTCCCGCGGCCGGCTGCGGCGCGTCCGCGGCGCCGTCCTTCGTGAGCTGGGTGGGCTTCCCCGTGGCCACGTCCAACGCGAAGATGGGCTGCTGGCCGACGTGCCCGGCGCTCGCGAAGAGCGTCTTGCCGTCCGCGCTCCACGCGAGGCTGCCGACGGAGCGGTCCCAGTCCTGGGTGAGCACGCGCTCCTGACCACTGGGCCAGGTGCGGAGGATGACGCGGTAGCGGTCCGCCTCGAAGCCGGGGCGCGACATGGCCAGGTAGGCCAGCGTCTTGCCGTCCGGGCTGAACACGGGGCTGGTGTCGGTGGCGCGGTTCTTCTCCGTCAGCTTGCGCGGCTTCGCCTTGCCATCAATCGGCGCGACGAAGAGGTCCAGGTCGGTGGACCAGGCCTCGGCGCGGCCCACGTCCCGCGCGGCGAAGACGATGCTCTTGTTGTCCGGTGTGAAGGTGAACTCCTCCGCGCCGCCAAAGGGCTTGGAGGGGCTGTCCGCGTCCATGCCCTTCATCACGTCCACGGGCGCGCCGCCGGCCACGGGGACGACGAAGACATGCGAGCGACGTCCGTCCTTCCACGTGTCCCAGTGCCGCGCGAAGAGCTTGTCGTAGGTGCGGCCGGTGGCCTTGCGCTTGGAGCGCTCCTCTTCACGCTGCGGGGTGCACTCCAGCGTGGGGCAGTCCGGGAACACCTCCAGCGCCACTGCCAGCCGGGTGCCGTCCGGCGACACGCGGAAGGCGCCCACGTCCAGGGGCAGCTTCGTCACCTGCACGGCCTCGCCGCCGTCCACGGCCAGCCGCCACACCTGCGAGGAGCCGCCGCGCGAGGACAAGAAGAAGAGGCTCTTGCCGTCCGGCGCCCAGGTGGGCTCGGAGTCCGCGTCCGGATGCGAGGTGAGCTGGCGCGGCGCGGCGTTTCCATCAACGCCGACGAGCCACAGGTCCGTGCGTCCCCGGTTGGCCTCCATGTCCGTGGTGCGCAGGACGTAGGCGACCTGCTTCCCGTCGGGGGAGACGCGCGGGCTGCTCAGCCGGCGCAGCGAAATCATGTCGTGGTGGGTGAACGGCTGGGGCCGGGCCGGCGCCGGAGTGGCGCTCAGGGCCAGGGCCGCGAGAAGCGACAGCGGCAAGGGAGTCTCCTGGTTCAGTCGCACCGCGGTCACCCCACCCGAGGGGTGCGTCACGGGCACGGTTGTCGGGGGTGGACGCTGCCTGCTACGGCCCGCGCTGTCCACCTCCGCGTACCCGGGGTGCCACCCACGCGCATCCCCGGCGCACTCCGTCATGACGCGGCGCTTCGACGCGGTTAGACACGGGCCCATGAGCGAGCCCATCACCATCCGCGTCTGGTCCGATTACGTCTGCCCCTGGTGTTACGTGGGCTACGCCGAGGTCCAGAAGCTGAAGAAGGAGTACGACGTCCAGGTGGACTGGCGTCCCTTCTACCTGCGCCCGGAGACGCCCCCTGAAGGCCTCCCCCTGCCGGACTACGTGCGCGAGAAGATGAAGGACCCGAACAACCCGCTGAAGCTCCGTGCCCAGGCAGCCGGGCTCACCCTGGTGATGCGGGACATCACCCCGTCCACCCGCCGCGCCCACGAGGCCACCGAGTACGCCCGGGAGCAGGGCCGGCTGGAGCCGTTCCACGCCGCCCTCCTGCGCCGCTACTGGAGCGAGGGCCAGGACCTCTGGCAGTGGGACACGCTCCGCGGCGCCGCCCAGGAGGCGGGCCTGGACCCGGACGAGGTCCAGCGCGTCGTCGAGGAGGGCCGCTACACGAAGGCCGTGGAGGACTCCATCCAGGAGGCGCGGACCATCGGCGTCAACGCGGTGCCCACCTTCGTGCTTGGGGAGCGCTTCGGCCTCCAGGGCGCACAGGAGTACCCGGTGTTCCAGGAGGCCATGCGGCGGCTCGGCGCGACGCCCCGCGCGCGGCCCTGAGCGTCAGAGCCCCTTGAGCAGCACGAGCATCCGGCCGAGCGTCTCGTCGCCCCCGCTCCCCGCCAGCCCCTGGGCCAGGGCGTGGAGCTGGGGCGCCTGCTCGACGTGCTTGGCGATGAGCTGGAAGCACTCCACCGCGGCGGCATCGAGCCGGGCCTGTGACTCGGCCGTGTCCGCCGCGGCTTCCGCGCAGAGCGCCACCACCGTGGGGTGGCCGAAGAGCGTCCAACAGAGGACGGCTTCGCGCAGCGCCATGCGGAACACGTAGTCCAGCACACGCGGCGCGTCCGTGAACGGGTGGCGCAGCCAGTGGTTCACCGCGTGGTGGCGCAGGTACTGCTCCACCCGCTGCGCCAGCCCGGGTGACAGCCGCTCGCGGCGCTCCGCGTAGCGGCGCCATGCGTCGTCGGGCAACAGGTCCGCGCCGCCGTAGGACTCCAACACCAGCCCCACCAGCGTGTGGAACCGCTCGCTCCGGACCGCGCCCAGGCGGGACTTCAGCACCGCGGCGCAGATGCCCACCCACGGGCCTCCAGGCAGCGCCAGCGCCGCGAAGCCACCGTGCAGCGCCGTCAGCGTCTCGGGCAGGGTGAAGGTACGCAGCACTTCCGCCAGCAGGGCCTCCGCGCCCTCGCGCGCGCCGCCGTGGAACACCTCCGTGCCCCGGCAGTAGAAGCCGTCCAATCTGAGGCCCAGCTGCCCCAGCGCGAAGAGCCTCGCGGCGAACGGCAGCTCGCGGCGCTGGAGCACCGACAACGCGGTGGAACGCACGGCCGCCGCGTGCTGCGTCCACGCGTCCTCGGAATCGCCGCCGCCCAGGGACCGCGCAATCTCCGGACGAAGCGCGAGGTCCTCGGACACGGGCACGGTGTCCACGGCGTCCTCCGCCAGCAGACACAGGCGAGCAACCTCTGGACACGCGAGCGAACCGCTCACCTCCAGCCCGTGCGCCCAGCGCGTAGCAACGCGAGGAAAGGTGGCGCACGCATCCGGCAGCGCGGCCTCACCATAGGCGCGGTGCAGCGAGCACGTCTTCCGAGCATCCAGGAACACGCAGTGCCCGTCCTCGCGCTTCGCGATGACGGCCTCGTCGCCGGGGCTGGCGTCGGGCTCCGGCCGGATGAAGGCCTCCACCCGCTCCGCGTCCGGGCCGCCCGCCACCGCCTGCTTCAAGCGCTGAAGGCGCGGCTCGCTGACGAGGACGACGAGCCCCGCGCAGCAGGTGTCCTCGCAGGCCTCCGCGAGGCACCTGAAGCGCGTCATGTACCGGGGCACGGTGGCCGTCATGGCGGCACGCTACTTCCTGCCCAGCGCCTTCTTCACGAAGCTCCAGAAGCCGCCCGCGCGCTCCTTGAGGTCGGCGCCGCGGCGCTCCTCGGCGGCCTTCACGGACTCCTTGCTGACCTGGAGCTGCTTCTGAAGCTCCTCCGGCGAGTAGCGCGTCGCCAGCGTGGCCTTCACTTCCTTGCGTGTGGAGTACTCACGCGCCTCCACGTGCAGCACGCATTCGGAGTCCAGCTTGAGCGTCACCGCCACGCGCACCGAGCCCTTGGGCCCCTTGGGCAAGCCTTCGATGCGCACGGTGCCCAGGTACTCGTTGGCGGAGATGTGGCTGTCCTCACCCTGGAAGATGGACAGCTCCAGGAAGACCTCGTTGTCCTTCGTCGTGTTGATGGCGAAGGAGCGCTGCGCGGGCAGCGGGCTGTTGCGCTCGATGACGCGCTTGAAGGCGCCACCGGGCATCGCCACGCCCACCGTCATCGGCAACACGTCGATGAGCACCACGCTGCTCACCTTGTCCACGGAGCCCGAGTAGAGCGCCGCGCCCAGGGCCACGGCTTCGTCCGCGTTGACGCTGGCCTGCGCGCCCTTGCCGAAGAGCGACTTGAGCTTGTCGCGCACCAGCGGCATGCGGCTCATGCCGCCCACGAGGATGATGTCGTCCACCTCGGCGGCCTTCAGCTTCGCGTCCAGGAGCACGTCGCGCACCACGTCGATGGTGCGGCTGAGCAACGGCTCGCAGATCTTCTCCAGTTCCTGCCGGCTGAGGACCACGCGCAAGTCACGCGGCCTGCCCGAGTCGTCCATCATCAGCATGGGGATGTGGACCTCGAAGGTGCTGCGCTCGGACAGCCCCATCTTCGCGCGCTCGGCCGCGTCACTCACGCGCGACAAGGCGATGCCGTCCCCCGTGAAGGCGATTCCTTCCTTCTCCTGGAAGCGCGCCAGCAGGTAGTCGACGATGAGGTTGTCGAAGTCGATACCCCCCAGGAAGATGTCGCCGCCGGTGCCGAGCACCTCGAAGACGTTCTTCTCGATTTTCAGAATCGTGGCGTCGAAGGTACCGCCGCCCAGGTCGTAGACGAGGACCTTCTTGTTGAGGTCTCGGTTGAGGCCGTAGGCGAGCGCCGCGGACGTGGGCTCGTTGAGGATGCGCTCCACCTTGAGGCCCGCGAGGATGCCGGACTTGCGCACGGCCTCACGCTGCGGCTCGGAGTAGTACGCGGGCACCGTCACCACCGCGCGCTCCACCTTCTGGTTGAGGTGGGCCTCCGCCATCTCCTTGCACTCGCGGAGGATGATGGCCTGCACCTCTTCCAGCGACAGGGCCGTGTCCGCCAGACGCACGGCGGCGCGGCCGGCGGAGTCGGGGACGATGTCGTAGTGGAAGCGCTCGCGGACCTGGTTCACCACGGCGCTGTCGTAGGGACGGCCGACGAGCCGCTTCGCGCCGTAGATGGTGTGCTGGGGACGCAGCACCAACTGGTTCTTCGCGCGGTGGCTGACCAGCAGCTTGTTCTGCGCGTTGAGCGAGATGACGGAGGGAATCGTGTTGTAGCCCTCGCGCGAGCGCAGCACGAGCGGCCGGCCGTTGGAGAGCAACGCCACGCACGAGTTCGTGGTGCCCAGGTCGATGCCGATGACGGGCCCCGTGCCGTTGAGCGGCACCGGTGGAGGCAGGAACACCGTCTTCGGCAGGCCGTGTTCATCCAGGCCGGGCGCCTGCGCGGCGGCCTTGGCCACGGCGGGCGCGAGCACCGAGGGCGTCGCCGCCGGCGCCGGTGCTCGAGGCGCCTCACGGCGCACTTGGGGAAGCCCTTGAGGAGGAGGCGGCGGAGCCGCGGGCGGCGGAGGCAGCGGACGGGCCGCCATGGGCGGCTGTACTGGCGCGGGCGGAGGAACCAGCGCCGCGCGCGGCGGCGGTGGAGGCGCGACGGGAGGTACTTCCTCCACGTCCTCGGACAGGTCGAGGTCGAAGTCGATGCCGCCGCCCCCGGAACTGGCCGGAGCGGGCGCGCGCGGCGGAGGCGGAGGCGGAGGCGGAGGCGCCGCCTTGCCCACGTCCTCGGACAGGTCGAAGTCGAAGTCGATGCCGCCGCCCCCCGCGCTGGCCGGAGCGGAGGCGCGCGGAGGCGGAGGCGGCCCCTTCCCCGCGTCATCGGCCAGGGCGAAGTCGAACTCGAAGACGCCCCCGGCCGAGACAGGCGCGGGAGGAGGCGCCGCCGGTGCGCGCGGCGGTGGAGGCGCCACGGGCGGAGGCGGGCTCACGTCCTCGGACAGGTCGAAATCGAACTCGATGCCACCGCTCCCCGCGGGAGACGCGGCCGGAGCCGGCGGTGCCTTGGGTGCCACCGGGGCACGCGGCGGAGGCGGAGGCGGCGCGGCCTCCGCCTCGCTCAGGTCCAGGTCGAACTCGAAGCTGCCGCCACTGGAGACAGGCGCCGGCGGAGGTGCCACGCGCACGGGTGGAACCGCGGGCGCACGAGGCGGCTCCGCGACGGCGTCACCCAGGTCGAGCTCGAACTCCAGGGCCCCACCACCCGCCGACGCGGACGACGGCTCGACCTCCAGGGAGATGCCGACCTCGATGGGAGGATCGTCGAGCGGCGCGCCCATGGCCACGGGCGCATCACCCGACGGGCTCTCGATTTCGAACTCGAAGCCCGGCAGGGGCTCATCGATGTCCAGCGTGGCCACGGGCGGAGGCGGCGTGCTCGCGATGAGCTCGTCGAGCGGAATGTCCACGTCATTCGCGGCCACCGGAGGCGGCGGCGAATAGGAGACGGGCACGCGGCTCGGAGGCGGTGTCCTCGGCTCGTCCACCACCGACGGGACCAGGTCGAACGGCTCGTCAAGGATCGGCGCGGAGGAACCACCCTCCGGCTCCAGGTCATCGAACAGGGAGTCGAGCGCGATGCCCCCCACATCCGCGGGCGCGGCGGCGGGGCGCGCCTGCACAGGGGGCGCGGGACGGGCCTGGACCGGCGGCGCGGGACGGGCCTGCGCCAGGGGCGCGACGGCGGGCGCGATGGACGGCGCAATCGCGGGCGCAACGGACGGCGCGATGGACGGTGCAATCGCGGGCGCCACGGACGGCGCGATGGCGGGCAGGGGCTGGACGGCGGGCGCGCTGGAATCCGCGACGGTCTTCCGCATCAACATCATTTCGACGAGCGCGCGGCTCGCCATGTCCAACTCCTCGAACTGCAACCCCATGCCCGGAGGCCCCGCGGGGTCACCGACTTCGCGCACCCAGCGGACCAGCGCGGAGCCACGCAGCACCCGCACGCCTCCCGCAATCTGCACCTCGAACTTGACGGGCGTCCCCACCGCCTGCGGGGTGCGCGAGCGGATGAACATCCCACCCGGGCTCAGGTTGGTGGCGAACTCCTCCGCGAAGCTTCCCACACTCTCATGCTTCAGCTTCACCAGCAGGCCAACTGCTTTCCTGTCCGTGGTGCGCCTGCCTTGATCCATGGCGAGGACAATCGCGGTACGCGACCCGCCGCTCAAGTAGGTTTTGCCCCCTTGGTCCCCTGCCCGGCGAATGGGCGGCGGCAGGTGGGCAGACCACCTACCTGTACCTTCCTATATCCTCCGCGGCGTCCCTTGGGAGCCCTCATGAGCGCCATCCCACTCGCAGTCCCAGCTCCCGCCCGCGCGGGCTGGCTCGTCGACCGGCGGCACGACCTGATTTCCACGGGGGGCGGCCTCGGAGTGAGTCTGGCGCTGGTCGGACTCCATGTCTGGGGTGGCGTCAGCAGCCTGATGTTGTGGTGGGCGTGGGTGCTCGCGCTGGATGGGCCGCACCTGTTCGCCACGGTGTCGCGGACCTATCTGGACGCGCGGGAATGGCAGACCCGGCGGCGTTTGCTGCTGGGGAGTCTGGCGTGGTTCGCGGCGGGCCCGGTGTCGTTCGGACTGTCGGCGCTGCTGGGCACGAAGCTGCCCTTCGCCCTCTTCATGACGGCGGCGGCGCTCTGGGCCTACTGGCACGTGGTGAGGCAGCACTACGGCCTCATGGTGCTGTACCAGCGCAAGGGCGGTGAGTCGCTGCCACTGGACCGGCGGCTCGACAGCGTGACGCTGTACACGGGGCTGCTGGCGCCCTTCGTCGCGTTCGCGGTGTCGCATCCGGGCGCGCGCAAGCAGCTGGGCCTGGTGGGTCCGCCCACATGGGAGCCCGTGGTGGCCGGAGCCTGCTTCGCGACCGTGCTGGCGCTGGTGGTGCTCTACGCGGGCCGGCAGGTGCAGCGACACCGGGCGGGTCTGAAGGTGAATGGTCCCAAGCTGCTGATGATGGGCGCGGCGATGGGACTGTCGGCCGTGGTGTTCTGGCCTCCGTTCGCGGCACGCATGGACTTCATCATGTTCGCCGTGGCGGTGACGGCGTTCCACAACGTGCAGTACCACGGCGTGGTCTGGTTCTATCACCGCAACCGCTACCACGCGGCGGGTGTGGATCCGGCGCCGTTCGGATGGGCGCCGAAGGTGAGCCAGCGCTTCATCATCTACGCGGGGTGCGGCATCGTCTTCACGCTGCTGTACCGGGGCCTGGGTTGCGGCTTCGGCGCGCACCCGGGCTGCGGCGGCTTCGACTTGAAGGTGCCCCTGGGCGCGGGCCTGACGCTGCGCAACCTGATGGAGTGCTTCATATGGGGCTTCGCGCTCCACCACTACTACCTGGATCAGAAAATCTGGCGCGTGAGCCGGGACACCGGGTTGAACCGGGACTTGAAGCTCGGGACGGTACCGGCCGCCTGACCTCCGACCCGCCTGGCGCCCAGGAGGTGACATCTGGATGCCGGAACCCAGGCACGGCCCGAATCCGGTGATAGCGTGCGCCGCGAATGAAGCGGATTCTCTGGGTCCTGGGTGCAGCCTTCGTGCTGCTGGTGGCGTCCGGCGCGGGCGCCTTCTTCTGGATTGAGCAGCAGGCACGCACGGCCGCGGCGCCCCCTGGCGCGGACGTGGTGGAGTTCACCGTGCCCAAGGGCACGTCCGGGCGAGGCCTGGGCACGCTGCTCGAATCGCAAGGCCTCATCCGTGACGCGCGGGTGTGGCGCTGGCACCTGTACCGGCGCGGCAGCTTCGCCCCCAAGGCGGGCCGCCATGAGGTCAGCGCGTCAATGACGCTGGCCGAGCTGGCCACGGAGCTGGAAGGCAACCCCATTCCCGAGGACGTCCCGTTCGTCGTCGTCGAGGGCTGGCGCCTGCGCGACACGGACGCGGCGCTCGTGGCCGCGGGCTTCATCAAGCCGGGCGCGTACATCGCCGCGGCCAGCAAGCCCAAGAACTTCACCGCGCCCTTCCCCCTGCCCTCCACGGGCACGCTGGAGGGCTACCTCTACCCGGAGACCTACGGCGTGATTCCGGGCAAGTTCGATGTGGAGGCGCTCATCCAGCGTCAGCTGGACGCCTTCGCGCAGCGCTTCTACGCGCCCAACCGCGATGCCATCCCGAAGAGCGGTCGCACCCTGCACGAAGTGGTGGTGATGGCCTCCATGCTGGAGCGAGAGGAGCCGCTGCCCGACCAGCGCCCCCTGGTCGCCGGCATCCTGTGGAAGCGCGTGGACAAGGGCTACCCGCTCGGCGTGGACGCCACGTCGCGCTATGAGCTGGCGCAGTGGAATGACCGCGTCGCCTTCCTCAAGCGCCTGCGGGATCCACAGGACCCGTACAACACGCGGCACAAGAAGGGCCTGCCGCCCGGCCCCATCGGCGCGCCCACCGTGGCCTCGCTCCAGGCCGCGATGTCGCCCAAGCCGAGCGAGTACTGGTACTACCTGCACGACGCGCAGCGCATCCTCCGCCCGTCGCGCAACGCGGAGGAGCATGAGGCGCTCCGCCGCAAGTACAACGTGTACTGAGGCGTGAACTCAGCGCCCCTGGAACACGGGGGCGCGCCGCGCGGCTGCAGCGGCCAGTCCCTCGCCCAGATCCTGGCTGCCGTAGCTCTCCGCCTGGAAGCGAGCCTCCTCCTCCAGCGCGCGCTGAAGCTCCGCCCTGTCGAGCCCCAGCCGCTGTTTGAGCGCACGCACGGCGAGCGGCGCGTTCGCGGCAATCCGTCCCGCGAGTTCCTTGGCGCGACTGAGCACCTGTCCCGCCGGTGCTGCCTCCAGTGCCAGTCCCAGCTTCACCGCGTCCTTGCCATCGAAGCGGCGGCCAGTGAGCAGCAGCTCCGCGGCGGCTTGCGCTCCCGCCCGGCGCGGCGCCAGGTATGTGGCGCCCATGCCCGGATGCAGGCCCAGTTGGACGAAGTTGAGCGCCAGCTTCGAATCCTCGGCCACGAGGCACACGTCACACGCCAGCGCCACGCACAGCCCCGCGCCAATCGCGGGCCCGTCCACCGCGGCGATGACGGGCACCGGAAGGTCCAGCACGCTGAGATAGCGCGCATAGAAGCCAAGCATGAACGCGCGCGCATCCTCGAAGGACACCTGGCGCAGCCGCTCCAGCATCTTCAGGTCCCCACCGGCGGAGAACGCGCCTCCCGCCCCGGTGAGCACCACCGCCCGGACATCGTCACGCCCCTTCAGCTCGGCGACGCGCGCGCACAGCGCGTCTCCCAACTCGGGCGTCATCACGTTGCGTCGGGCGGTGTCGTTGAGGGTGAGGGTGGCGACGGCACCCTCCACCTCGAGAAGGACCTCTGCGGCAGGAGCGGACATGGCCGCGCACTGTAGCGGCCCCGGCCGTTACGGCACCACGAGACGAAGGAAGGCGTCCTGGTTCCAGGTGTCGCCCGCCCCATCGCGCTGCCAACCGGTGACCGCGAGCCCACGACCCGGCACCGTGGCCACACCCGCGGTGGTCAGCGAGCACACCCCGCTGGCGCAGGGCTGCGCATCCAGCGTCTGCTCCCCCAACCACGCCCCTGAAGCCGCGTAGCGCGTCAGCACGCTGCCACACGTCACCGCGACGCCGCCCGAGTCCTCCACCGCGACGGACGCGCCCAGCTCGGTCACCGGCCCACACACGGGCTGGCGCACCCAACGCGCGCTGCCATCCGCGCCCGCCGTCAGCACGAAGGCCCCCGAGGAACCGAGCGACGCCTCGCCCCACACCAGCAGGCCGATGAAGTCACCCGCCGCCACGAGCGTGCCATCCGCCGCCACCGTCACCGAGGTGATGCGCCCCTTCACGCCCGGCAGCTCCTTGCCCCACAGCAAGCGCCCGGACGCATCGAACGCCAGCACCACGAAGCCGCGCACACCGGGCGCGCCGAACGTCTGGCCGTCCACCTCCAGCGCGTCCACGAGCTGTCCGGCCAGAATCGACTGTCCCGAAGGCGCCAGCGCCGCCGCGTGCAGCGCAGTGTCCATGTTGGCGCCGTGGAAGCGCCGCGTCCACAGCACGGAGCCATCCGCGGCGTAGCGCGTGAGCACGGGGTCCTCGATGAACTCCCCCTCCCACTCCTCACCCGCGGCGAGCACGCCGCCCTGCGCGTCCGCGGCGATGGCGTAGACCTTCTGTCCCACGCGGTGCTGCCAGACAGGTGAGCCCTCCGCGTCGAACTTCACCAGGAAGCCGTCCTGCGCCTCGCCCAGTCCGAAGTCCGCCGAGTAGAGGAACGCATTGCCCGACAGGAACGTCGCCGCGTCGCTCGCCGCCACGCGCGTGTCGGAGAAGCGGTTGCGCCCCCACTCACGCGACCAGCGCGGCGTCCCATCCGCCGCGTAGCGCGCAAGCGTCAGCGCCAGCTTCTCGCCTTCCACGGGCTCGCGCTCACCGTCCTGACGCGGCGTGCTGTACACCACCACCGCCACATCTCCGGAGGGAGCTGTGGCCACGCCCGTCCCGACGTCGTCCTGGGGCCCACCCACCACCAGGTTCCACGGCGAGGCCGCGGCCGGAATCGGACGCTGCGGGAGCCCGCTGGAGTCCTGCGGCGCCGTGGGCGTCACGGCCACCCCGGGGGTGCCTTCGTCGCCGTCACGCGGCGCTTCGGCCAGAGGCCCCCCGTCCCCGCTGCTCCCGCCGCACCCGCCCGCCACCCACAGCAGGGCAACTGGAAGAAGCCCCGTCCAGAGGTTGCCACGCCCACCACGCCGCCGAAATGACCCCATGACACGCTCCAAGGAGCCTGCTCCCGTCCACCGGAAGCGAGGCCCTGGGAACCTAAGCAGCGTGTCCAGCCCCCGGCATTCCCCCCCAGCCCAGGGGCACTGTCACATGGCAGGGGGGCATGCAGGCGATCAGCGCGCCCATGTGCCCCGGCGTGCCGGGGTGTGCGGCAGCGGAATAGGTCTGCCCCCGAACGGTTGGCAGCGCACGCCTTGGCGCAGGGGTGGCGGAATCCTTTGGTCCCAGCGCCGCCCACGAATTAAGAGAACCCTTCCATGGAAAGCGCCGCCCCCGACTCTCTGCCCGTGCCCGACGCCTCAGGCGACGACCTCCGTGCCGTCGAGGAGCTCGCCCAGGCCCGCAACGAAATCGTCGCCCAGATTGAAAAGCGCGTCGTCGGTCAGCGCGAGGTGGTGGAGCACCTGCTCATCTCCCTCTTCAGCCGCGGCCACTGCCTCTTCGTGGGTGTGCCGGGGCTCGCCAAGACGCTGCTCATCTCCACGCTGGCGGACGTCCTCAACCTGTCCTTCAACCGCATCCAGTTCACGCCGGACCTGATGCCGTCGGACATCACCGGCACGGACATCCTGGAAGAGGACCGCACCACCGGCCGGCGCACCTTCCGCTTCCTCCAGGGTCCGCTGTTCGCGAACATCATCCTGGCGGATGAGGTGAACCGCACCCCGCCGAAGACGCAGGCCGCGCTGCTGCAAGCCATGCAGGAGTACCGCATCACCGCCGGTGGCCGCACGTACCCGCTGGAGCTGCCCTTCCTCGTCTTCGCCACGCAGAACCCCATCGAGCAGGAGGGCACCTATCCGCTGCCCGAGGCCCAGCTCGACCGCTTCATGTTCCTGGTGGACGTGGGCTACCCCACCGCCGACGAAGAGGTGCAAATCGTCAAGAGCACCACCGGCGGTCCGCAGCCGAAGCTGGAGAAGATTCTGTCCCCCGAGCGCATCCTCGCGCTCCAGGAGTTGGTGCGCCGCGTGCCGGTACCGGACCACGTGGTGCGCTACGCCGTGGAGCTGGTGCGCCACACGCGGCCCAAGGAGCCGGGCGCGCTGGACTTCATCGCGAAGAACACGTCCTGGGGCGCCGGCCCCCGCGCCAGCCAGTACCTGGTGGTGGCCGCCAAGGCGCGCGCCATCCTCCACGGCCGCTTCGTCGCCACCGTCGAGGACGTGCGCGCCCTGGCCCGTCCCGTGCTGCGCCACCGCGTGCTGCCCAACTTCACCGCGGAGAGCGAGGGCATCACCTCCGTGAAGCTCATCGACCAGCTCCTCACGGTGGTGAAGGGCTAGCCAAGCCCGCGCCATGCTGCTCGACGCCCAGACACTGGCCCGCCTCCAGGGAGTGAAGCTGCGCGCCCGCGCGGTGATGGAGGGCGTGTTGTCCGGCCTCCACAAGAGCCCGCATCAGGGGCAGAGCGTGGAGTTCGCGGAGCACAAGGAGTACGCTCCCGGCGACGAGCTCCGCCACTTGGACTGGAAGGCCTACGGCAAGTTCGACAAGTACTACGTCAAGCGCTTCGAGCACGAGACGAACCTGCGCGCCGTCATGGTGGTGGATGCATCCGCCTCCATGGGCTACCGCAGCGGCGCGCTGAGCAAGCTGGACGTGGCCACCACGCTGGCGGGCGCGCTGTGCTACCTGCTGGTGCGCCAGCAGGACGCGGCGGGCCTGGCGCTGATGGCGGGCGGCAAGTGGAAGGACGTGCCGCCGCGCGCGTCGGCCGGGCACCTCAACGTGCTGCTGGACACGCTGGAGCACACCGAGCCCACCGGCACCACGGACCTGGGCGGCGCGGCGGACCACCTGGCGGAGGTGTTGCCCCGGCGCTCCAGCGTCATCGTCCTGTCGGACCTGCTGGACGAGAACCAGGACGCGCTGCGCCGCATCCTCGCGCTGCGCCAGCGAAAGAACGACGTGTCCGTGTTCCACCTGGTGGACCCGGCGGAGCTGACGTTCCCCTTCGACGACCCCACGCTCTTCATCGACATGGAGGGCCAGGGCCGCATCGAGGTGAACCCGCGCGAAATCAAGGAGAGCTACCTGGAGGAGTTCAACGCCTTCCTGGCGAACGTGAAGACCGCGTGCGCCGAGGCGGACGTGGACTACGACCTGGTGCGCACCGACGACAAGCTGGATGACGTGCTGCTGCGGTACCTGTCGCGGCGCGGGAGGCGCCGGTGACCTTCGGCAATCCGTGGATGCTGCTGGGCGCGCTGGGCGCCCTCATCCCCCTGCTGGTGCACCTGTTCGACCGGCGCCGTCCCAGGCCGCACCCCTTCGGGCCGCTGGCCTTCGTGATGCGCAGCCAGAAGCGTACCGCCAGCCGCCTCAAGCTCAAGCGCCTGCTGCTGTACGCGCTGCGCACGCTCATCCTGCTGGCCATCCCCATTGCCCTGGCGCGCCCCGAGCTGACGCGTGACGCGGCCGCCGCGCAGGTGGTGAAGGGCCCCGCGGCCACCGCCATCATCCTGGACGCGTCGTTGTCCATGCGCTGGTCGGACGGCACGCCACTCTTCGAGCGCGCCCGCGACGAGGCCCGCGACGCGCTGAAGGACCTGCTGCCCGAAGAGCCCGCCACCGTGCTGGTGTGCACGCAGTCCCCCGCCGCGCCGCCGCCGCCGGGCTTCGACCGCGGCCGTCTGCGCTCGCTGGTGGATGAAGCGAAGGCCACCCACGGCACCGCGGACCTGTCGCGCTGCCTGGACATGGCGGCCCGCGCACTGGAGGAGAACCCCATGCCGGCCAAGCGGCTGGTGCTGGTCTCCGACATGACGGCCGCGGCCTTCCGCCTGGAGGCGCCGCCGCCCACGGTGAAGGGCCCCACGGGCGCGCCCGTGAAGCCGGAGGTGGTGCTGCGCGACGCGGCCGAGGGCCACGAGGTGCTGAACAACCGCGCCATCGTCGACCTCAAGGTGGAGCCCGCGCTGCAGGCCGGCCCGCGCACGTTCCAGTTCACCTTCACGGTGCGCAACTTCGGCGCGGAGCCGGTGAAGGACCTGGAGGCCGCGGTGCGCGTGGGCGAGTCCACGCTGGCCAAGGGCTTCGTGGACATCCCCCCGGGCGGCACGACGCAGAAGACGCTCACCGTGCGCTTCCCGCAGGGCGGCACGGTGCTGGGACAGGTGACGCTGGCGCCGGACGCGCTGGTGGAGGATGACCGGCGTTCGTTCGTGCTGCCGGTGCCCCGCGCGCTGAAGGCGCTGGTGGTGAATGGCTCGCCCCACGCGACGCGCTACCGGGACGAGGCCTTCTTCGTGGACGCGGCCCTCACCGCCCCGGGCTCGCCGGTGGAGGTGGCCACGCGCGACGCGGAGGTGGGGCTGCGCGAGGACTTCTCCACCTACGACCTGGTCCTGCTGCTCAACGTGCCCGCGCCGAGCGCCGACGAGGCGCAGAAGCTGGCGGCCTTCGTGGAGAACGGCGGCGGACTCTTCATCAGCATGGGCGACCGGGTGAACCCGGAGGCGTACAACCAGCGGCTGGGCCCGGTGCTGCCGCGTCCGCTGCGCCTGGTGCGCACCAGCGCCGAGCGCGACGACCCGGACGCGGACACCAAGAGCGCGCGGCTGGCGCAGGTCTTCGTGGAGCACGTCCTCTTCTCGCCCTTCACGGGGAAGGCGGAGGAAGGGCTCGTGGGGGCGCGCTTCTACAAGTACATGCTGCTGGAGGCGGACTCCCCGGGCGCGGCCGGCGCCAGTCAGGTGCTGGCCACGTACGAGGACGGCGCGCCAGCGGTGGCCGTGGCGCGCAAGGGCAAGGGGCGCGTGGCGCTGCTCACCAGCACGGTGGACCGCGACTGGAGCGACTTCTCCATCCGCACCTCCTTCCTGCCGCTGATGCAGCGCTTCGCCGCCTACCTCACCGGCTCGCTGGACGAGCGCGAGGAGGTGCGCGTGCGCGTGGGCGAAAGCGCCACGCTGCGTCCCGAAGGCGCCCAGAAGGTGTCCTCGGTGCGCGCGCCGGACGGCACCGAGGTCTCCGTGAATGAGCAGCCGGAAGGCGCGCTGGTGGCCGGGCCGGTGACGGAGCCGGGCGTGTACTCGGTGCTGGGCGCGGACGGGAAGGTGCAGCCGGACCTGTCCTTCGCCGCCGTGCTCGATCCTTCCGAGAGCGACCTGGGACGTGTGCCGACGGACACCCTCACCGCCTACTTCGGAGAAGAGACGGTGAAGGCCTCCACGGGTGACGCGGACAAGCCGACGGTGCCGCTGTGGACCTGGCTCATCCTGGCCGCGTGCCTGGCGTTCTTCTTCGAAGGCACGCTGCTGCGCAAGTAGCCGTCACCTGGCCCGGAGCCGGCGCATCATGACGCCGCCCACGACATCGCTGGACGGGTTGGCGTTCTCACAGCACGCCGTCAGACCCTTCTCGCAGTAGAAGCACGCGCCGCAGGCGGAGGTGGCTCACGCCGGGGCCACCTCCTCCACAACGCCGGCGAACTCGCTGCGTGCGCGCATGTGAGTCCTGCTCCTTTGTGGGCAAAGGGATGAGGACCGCGCACCGATGCGGCAAGGCGGGAGCGGCGCTCGTGTGTGTGCCCCCTGTCCTGGCTGGGCGCTCTGACGAGGGAATGCCCGGAACCAAGCCTGGAACCAGACCCGCCAAGTCCTCTCAACACGCTCAAATTGGAATAGCCGATATCCGCGAAACTGATATGCAGGCGTATAATTTTAAGTAATTCTATGGATTGTGCACAAATCCAATTTACCTAAAAATCTTGACTTGCCTGTGACGCACCCGGCCGGCCGGCGTGCCTCGCGGGCAAACACCCCGTTGCCCTGGAGCACACCTTGAAGCGTTCCACCTTGAAGCTGACCTCGGCCGTGACGGCCTTCATGACCTTCTCCACCTTCGGTATCGGCTGCGGTCCCGCGGATGGCAGCAGCGGCCCGTCGGCCGGCATCACCCAGAACCAAGCCCTGTCCGGGCAGAACCTGTTCAAGGGCATGGCCTTCGGCCTGGGCCCCGCGGCGCACTACTTCGACGACCTCTGGCAGCGTCCGGAGATCAAGGCGAAGCTGGGCGACGAGACGCTGGCCAAGCGCGAAGAGGCCGCCGAGGCCGTCATCGCGAAGATGAGCGCGCTGGACCCGGCGTTCTTCGAGCGCTTCGGCAACGACCTGCGCAGCGGCAACCACCTGGTCATCGACCAGCTGCTGACGGACACGCGGGAGCTGACGGTTGCAGCGGCGAACGCGCTGCGCAAGGACGCGGGCCAGGCGGGTGAAATCAACGCCGCCGCCCTGCAGCAGGTCGAGGCGGGCCTGTACCTGTACGTGGAGACGGCCGTGGCCGTCGCCATCGTGCTGATCCTCATCCTGACCCAGATCGACATGACCCCGGTCATGGAAGGCCCGCAGTCCAGCCAGCTCCAGCGTGACGTGTGGGTGGACATGCTGGCGAAGCGGTTCGCCGCCGCTGAGTAGTCGGAGCACTCCGGGGAGTGTCCATCGCCCTCACCGGTGGGCCCTCCCCTTCTTCCTCTTCCCCGAGCACGGCCGTGACCGAGTCCACTCCTCCCTCTCCCCAGACCTCCCCAACGCGCCGCCTGGGCCTGCTGGCCCTGGGACTCATCCTGGGCTGGACCACGCTCACGGTCTACGCCCTGCACGCGGCGCTGCCCTACAACCCCATCGAGCTGCCCTTCGAGAAGCACTTCAACATCAAGCTGCTGCTGCCAGAGGGGTGGGCCTTCTTCACTCGCGACCCGCGTGATGACCGGATGCTGCCCTACCTCCGCACCGCGGACGGCCAGTGGGCCTGGGGAAGCGACACGCCAAACTTCCAGTGGAAGAACGCCTTCGGTATCAACCGGGCCGCGCGGGCACAGGGCGTGGAGCTGGGGCTGCTCCTCCACGACACCGCGGCCCTTCCCCGGGAGGACTGCAAGGAAGCCCCCGCCGTCTGCCTGGAGCGCGCCCCCGTGGCCAAGACGCTCCGCAACACCAGCCCGCGGCCCACGTACTGCGGCCAGCTGGGCATCGTCTTCCAGCGGGCCGTTCCCTGGGCCTGGAGCCGCACCAACCAGGGGAAGCCCATCACCATGCCCTCGAAGGTCCTGAGGTTGGACGTCGAATGCTGACCGCGCTTGGAAACCGTGCCCGCGCCTGGGTGGCGGGCCCCTCCCCCTGGAGCAATGTCTACGGCCTGGCGCGCACGCTGGTCGCGCTGGGGACGGGTGGCACGCTGGCCTTCAGCGACACCACGACGCTGTTCCGGCCCGTCGCGGGCATCCCCGAGGCCCCCGTCTGCGAGGGCATCCGCGCGGCATCCTTCTTCTGCGTGCTCCCCTCCGGCTGGCTGGAGGTGGCGCGGTGGGCGGCGGTGCTGCTGCTGCTCGTCGTCGCCTCCGGCTGGCGCCCGCGCGTCACGGGACTGGTGCACTGGTGGGTGGCCGTCAGCATGCCGTGGTCCGCGTCGCTGACGGACGGCGGTGACCAGATTGCCGCCATCCTGGCGCTGCTGATGCTGCCCCTGGCGCTCACGGATGACCGGCGCTGGCACTGGGACGCGCCCCGCGAATCCACGGGGAGCGACGAGGCGAAGCGGCTCATCGCCCGGTCGGCCTGGGTGATGCTCCGCCTCCAGGTGGCGGGCATCTACTTCCACGCCTCCGTCGGCAAGTTCAAGGTGACGGAGTGGGTGGACGGCACGGCCCTGTACTACTGGCTGCTGGACCCCAGCGTCGGTGCACCGGACTGGCTGGCCGGTGTGATGCTCCCCGTCCTGAGCAGCCCCGTGGTGGCGCTGCTCACCTGGTCCGTGCTGCTGCTGGAGTTGGGGCTCGCGCTGGGCCCGCTGCTGAACCCGTCCCTGCGCCGCGTGCTGCTGCCCCTGGGTATCAGCTTCCACCTGGGCATCGCCGTGTTCCACGGGCTCATCAGCTTCGTGCTCGTCATGTGCGGCGCGCTCATCCTGCTGCTCCGTCCGTTCGACGAGCTCTTCCGCTTCGAGGGCCTCCGCGCCTGGGTGCGACACATGCGGACCCCGCCCGTGCCCACCGCCACGCCGTCCCTGGAGCCGGTAGCGGTGCAGGTGGCGTCGGTGCCCCCCACCGACGGCGCATGAAGCGCTGCGACGTCGCCGCCGCCCTGGCGCCCCCCAAGGCTGCGGCCTTCGCGTCACGGTGAGCGGGCCACGAGGGCTCTCTCGCTCTCTTGCCCTCAGGCAGGCACACGTCGCCACGGGCAGGGCCTGGATGTCCGTCCGTCCTGGGTCCAGGAGCCTTCCGCGCCGCGCGGGTCCACCGCCGGCTCGCGGAGGCTTTCCACTACGCTGATGTACCCTCCCCTGATTCGGTGGGAGGACTCACCAGCGGAGGTGGCGGCAGCCCATGGACATCCATCTGGCGGAGGAGATCCGCAAGCAGGTTGAAGAGGCCTTCCGCAAGCGCGGCCGGGTCAACATCGTCATCGCGGGCCGCAGCGGCGTGGGCAAGAGCACGCTGGTCAACGCGGTGTTCCACGGCCGCATCGCGGACACCGGCCAGGGCCGCCCCGTCACGAAGGAGACGCGCGAGTACACGAAGGACGGCATCCCCGTCAGCATCCTCGACACCCGCGGCCTGGAGATGGGTGCCTTCCAGGAGACGCTGAAGCTGCTGGAGGAACTGGTGGCCGCGCGAGCCAAGGACGCGGACGCCACGCGCCACCTGCACTGCGCCTGGCTGTGCATCAGCGAGGACTCGCGCCGCGTGGAGGACGGAGACGTGAAGGCGGCGGAGATGCTCGCGCGGCACATGCCGGTGGTGGTCGTCGTCACCAAGGCGCGCAGCGACCAGGGCTTCCGCGCGGAGGTGCAGAAGCTGCTGCCCATGGCCCGTAACGTCATGCGCGTGCGCGCGCTCCAGGAGACGGACGACGAGGGCCATACGCTCCAGCCCAAGGGCCTGGTGGAGCTCGTCGAGCTCACCATGGAGCTGGTTCCCGAAGCCCAGCGCAACGCCTTCGCCGCCGCCCAGCGCGTGAGCATCGGCCAGAAGCGCAAGCGCGCGCACGGCATCGTCGCCAGCGCCGCGGCCGCCGCCGGCCTCATTGGAGCCGTGCCCATCCCTTTCGCCGACGCCGCCCTGCTCGTCCCCACGCAGGTCGGAATGCTGGCGGGGGTGAGTAGCGTCTTCGGCCTCCCGCTGACGGAGGCGTTCCTCTCCACGCTGGTGGGCGCGGGCATCACCGGCCTGGGCGCGACATTTACCGGCCAGTCCATCGTGTCCGGACTGCTGAAGCTCGTCCCGGGCCCGGGCACGGCGATTGGCGCGCTCATCTCCGCCACCACCGCGACCGCGCTCACCACGCTCTTCGGCGAGGCCTACGTCGCGGTCCTCTCCAAGCTGATGGAGAAGCGCTGCGGCGAGCTGCCCACGGAGGAGGAGGTCATCCAGGCCTTCCGCGAGGAGATGTCCCTGCGCGGCGCCGCGTAGACGCCTGGGCTACTTCACGCGCTCGATTTTGTGACGGCGGCCCTTGATGCGGCCTTCGCTCAGCCGCTGGAAGGCCACCCGCGACACGCGCTGGGCGACGGCGACGTAGGCCACGTGGTCCTGGATTTCAATCTTGCCCACGTCGGTCGCTTCGAGCCCGCCCGCCTCGCCCGTGAGCGCGCCCAGGATGTCACCGGGCCGCATCTTGTCCTTGCGTCCGGCGGAGATGTAGAGCGTGTCCCACGTCGACTCCAGGGACACCGCGTTGCGAGGGTCCGCCGAGGGCAGTGACTCCACGTCCCCGCGCTCCAGCTTCACGCCGGTGGCCAATTGGATGTCGTCCACCTTGCGGCCATCCCGAGGCGTGACGATGGAGACGGCCAGCCCCGCGCGCCCCGCCCGTCCGGTGCGGCCGATGCGGTGCACGTAGGGCTCGGCCTGCATGGGCAGGTCGAAGTTGATGACGGCATCCAGCGCCTCCACGTCGATGCCACGTCCCGCCACGTCCGTGGCGATGAGCACCCGCGTGCTCTGGTTGCGGAACTTCGCCATCACCCGGTCGCGCTCGAACTGCTCCAAATCCCCCTGGAGTCCGTCCACGCTGACGCCCGCCGCGGAGAGCGACTTCTTCAGCTCCACCACCGTCGCCTTGAGGTTGCAGAAGACGATGGCGGACGCCGGCTGGTAGTGCCGGAGGATGCGCAGCAGCAGGGCCTGCTTCTCCTCGGGCTCGCAGTCGTAGCGCACCTGCTGGATGTCGGGACCCGCGGTGGTGGACTCCACCGTGACGCGGACGGGTTGACGCTGGAAGTTGCGGCTCAGCGCCTCGATGTCCGGCGGGAAGGTGGCCGAGAAGAGCACCGTCTGCCGCCGTGGCGGCATGACCCCGAGGATGCGTTCCATGTCCTCGCGGAAGCCCATGTCGAGCATCCGGTCCGCCTCGTCGAGCACCACCGTGGACAGCTGCCGCGTCTCCAGCGCATCGCGGTCCAACACATCCAGCACCCGGCCCGGCGTCCCCACCGCCAGGTGCGCGCCCTTCTCCAGCGCTTCCAACTGCGGACGGATGGGCTGGCCGCCCGCGAGCACCAGCACCTGGAGCCCGGGCAGCCGCCGTCCCAGCCTGCGAATCTCGCCCGCCACCTGCGCGCACAGCTCACGCGTCGGGCACAGCACCAGCGCCTGCACCTTGCGGTGCTGCAACTGGACTTTCTGGAGGAGTGGCAGCGCGAAGGCCGCCGTCTTGCCGCTGCCCGTCTGAGCCTGGCCGACCAGGTCCCTGCCCTGGAGCAGCACCGGGATGCTCTGCGCCTGGATGGGCGTGGCCGTCTTGAAGTCGAGCTCCTCCAGGACCTGGAGCAGGGGGGGAGATAGCGCAAGCGCGGAAAAATCCATTCGGGGCCTCGATGAGCGGAGGCACGGAAGGAGCCTCGGGTTCTGCAGGCCCCATGTCACACCCAGCGAAGGCAGGACAAGTGAAGCCGCCGACCTCGCCCAGCCGCCCGCACCGGATTGCCCTGCGCACCTTCCGTGAAAAATCAAGCTTTACCTGAAATCACCAACCCCAACTCCGCCTGGAGCCTCCATACCCTCCTTCCGCATCCGACTGGCCATGCTGTCCACCCTTGTGCTCGCCACCGCCGGTGGCGGCATGAAAGAGCCGCCCGCCGTGAAACCGCACGCCCCCTGACAGTGCGAGCGGCCGGCAGCGCATGCACAAGGAAGTCCTGTTAAGTGGCGCTATCCAAATCTTCTGGAGAACCCCAAATGAAGACGTCTGTCTGGAAGTATCTGGCCCTCGCGTTGCCGCTGATGGCGGCCTGTGGCGGTGCTCCTCAGCAGCAGGAGGAGACGTCTGCCAACTCCACGGAGTCACAGCAGGCGCCGCTCACCACGCCCACCGCCACGGTGCGCTTCCTCAACGGCTGGACGCATTCGCAGCACGGCGCCATCGTCCGCGGCGGCACGCTCGTCGTCGACTACGACCTGTACCGGATGACGGACTGTCACCACAGCACCTACGCCGGCCAGCAGGCGTGGGACACGCTGGCCTATGTCCGCTTCCTCCCCAGCGGCCAGCTCTTCAGCGGCAGCGTGAAGCAGGCCACGGGCAGCACCTCGTTCGTGAACAAGCCCTTCGAGGTGACAGTGCCCTCGGACGCCACGAGCGTGGAGACATGGTTCTTCACCTCCGGCCGCACCTGCGCGCCGAAGTACGACAGCAACTACGGCCAGAACTACGTCTTCCCCGTGGAGGCGCAGTCGCCCTCCGCGGTGGTGTGGGCCGGTGACTGGGGCGGCAGCTTCGCGCGCGACTGCGAGCACCGCGACGGGTTGGCGGACCCCATCGTCATCGACAGCTACGTCATGGAGCGCGCCTGCAAGTTCGTGGACGCGGACGTGTACGTGCCCGGCGTGACGGATGCCGCCACCGCGCGTCCGCAGCTCATCCATGCGCAGGTGGAGTTCAGCGTGGACGGAGCGGCCACGCAGCACCAGTGGCTGGCCTACCAGGGTCGGGTGGCAACAACTACCGATACCGCTGGAACCTCGCCGCGGAACCGCTCGCGTATACGCCATGGAACGCCTATGCATTCGGGTTCCGCTATTCAACGGACGGCGTGAGCTGGTATCGCATTGCGAGCGGCGCTGGCCCCACGGGCGGCCCCGCGCGGACCGTTCAGCGTAGCTTCTGAGCCGGTCCACCGCTGTTGACTGCCGCTGGGGCCCCACGCTTCAGCAGCACGTCGGAAGAGGCGACGTGACAAGAAGTGTTCCCCTGAGAAGGCGAGCGCACTGCTCCCATCATTCCAGCGGGGCCACACCGGGGCCGGGCCCAGGAAAGGGAACGCGAAATGACCGAAGGCACTCCACGCGTGACGGAACGGATTTCCACGGGCATTCCAGGCCTCGACACCGTGCTGCACGGAGGCTTCCGCAAGGCCCGCACCTACATGCTGATGGGCCTTCCGGGCTCGGGGAAGACCATCTTCGCCAACCAGGTGTGCTTCCACCACGCGAAGCGCCACGGCGGGCGCGTGCTCTACCTGACGCTGCTGGCGGAGTCGCACACGGAGCTGGTCGGCAACCTCGCCTCGCTGTCCTACTTCGACCCCACGCTGCTGCCCAACGCCATCACCTACCTGAGCGCCTTCACCGTGCTGGAGCAGGGCGGACTGGACGCGTTGGCGGAGCTCATCCGCAAGGAGACGAAGAACCACCAGGCCACGCTGCTCGTGCTGGACGGACTGGTGGCCGCGGAGGAGGTGGCGCCGTCGCAGCAGGCCATCAAGAAGTTCATCCATGGCCTCCAGGTCGTGACGGGCCTCATGGGCTGCACGACGCTGATTCTCACCACCGGCCGCGGACAGGGCCTGCGCGCCGAACACACCATGGTGGACGGGCTGCTGCTGCTCCGTCAGCGCATGTTCGGCGTGCGTGCCGTGCGCGAGCTGTTCGTGCGCAAGTTCCGGGGCAGCCCCTATCTGCTGGGCAAGCACAGCTTCGACATCACCCAGGACGGCATCATCATCTATCCCCGCCTGGAGTCGCTCGCGGAGTCCGGGCCTCCGCCGGGGCCGCCGCTGGACGCGAAGTGCGCGTTCGGCATCCCCGGGATGGACGCGATGCTGACCGGGGGCGTGGCCCAGGGCTCGACGACCATCCTCCTGGGGCCGTCGGGCAGCGGCAAGACGCTGCTGGGGTTGAACTTCCTCGCGGAGGGCGCCCGGCGGGGCGAGCGCGTCCACTACTTCGCCTTCTACGACTCCCCCGAGCGGATGGTGGCGCAGGCGGCGGGCATCGGGCTCGACCTCAAGCCCCTCATCGACCGGGGCGACTTCGAGGTCAGCTTCCGGCCGCCCACGGAGAACCTGCTGGACAAGCTGGGCGTGCAACTGCTGGACATCATCCGGACCCGCGGCGTGCGCCGGCTCTTCCTGGACGGCTATGACGCGCTCCGCAGGGCGGCCGTCCGGCAGTCCCGCGTGTCGCGCTTCCTGGCCGCGCTGGTCAATGAGTGCCGCATGCGCGGCGTGACGCTGCTCTACTCCGTCGAATCGGTCTCCGCGTTTGGCCCGGAGGTGACCTTCCCGATGAGGGGCATCTCAATGGTGGCGGAGAACGTCCTCTTCCTCCGCCAGGCCGAGCTGGACTCCCGGCTGCGCCGCTTCGTCACGGTGCTGAAGCTGCGCAACAGCCCGCACGACACCTCCCTGCGCGAGCTGTGCATCAGCACGAAGGGGATGGAGGTGACGGGCGTCTTCACGGATGTCGAGGCGATGATGACCGGCGTGCCACGGTCGACCACGTGGTCCGAGCCCCGGCGTCCCGGCGGCGGGCGCCAGGAGCCGTAGGCATGGGCCCCATCCTCATCGTCGATGACGAGTTCGGCATCGTCGAGGCCATGCGCGACCTCCTGAGCGACGAAGGCTACCGGACCGCCATCGCGCTCAATGGGAAGGAGGCCTTGGAGCGGATGGCCGAGGAGCGCCCCTGCCTGGTGCTGCTCGACTACATGATGCCGGTGATGAACGGCCCGGCCCTGCTGGAGGCGATGGAGCGCAATCCCCTGCTGCGCGACATCCCGGTGGTGATGATGAGCGCCAGCCCGCCGGACTACTGGAAGCACCTGCGCTGCGCGGCCTTCCTGCCCAAGCCCTTTTCCCTGGATGGGCTGCTGGTGGTGGTGAGGCGCTTCGCCCAGGGAGCCATCCTCCAGTAGCGCGCCTCACCGCCCTGCGGCCTGACAGGCAGCCGACGCTTTTCGCTGAACGGTGTTCCTCCCGAGCGCCCGACCCCTGGCTTCTGCCAGACTGCGCGCCGTGACGACTTCCTCCCCCCTCTACCGCGACTGTGCCCGCCTCTTCATGGTGGGCTTTCCCGGCACTCACATCGACAGCGAGCTGGCCGCGCTGATGGATGACGGCATCTACGGCGCCATCCTCTTCAAGCGCAACGTGGGCAGCGCCGCGGACACGGCCGCGCTGTGCCACGCGTTGAAAACACGCGCCAGCCGGCCCTTCATCCTGTCGGTGGACCAGGAGGGCGGCCGTGTGGCCCGGCTTCGTGGCGCGCCCTTCACCGCGCTGCCGCCCATGCGTGAGCTGGGGCAGCGCGGCGACGCGGCCCAGGTGGAGCGCGTGGGCCGGCTGCTGGCGTATGAGCTGCGCGCGCTCGGCTTCGACTGGGACTTCGCACCGGTGCTGGACGTGGACACCAACCCGGCCAATCCCGTCATTGGCGACCGCAGCTTCAGCCGCGAGGCGGAGGAGGTGGCGCGGCTGGGCGTGGCGCTCGCGCGGGGACTGGAAGCGGGCGGCGTGGCGTCGTGTGGCAAGCACTTCCCCGGCCACGGCGACACCACCACCGACAGCCACCTGACGTTGCCGCGGCTGCCGCACGATTTGGAGCGGCTGCGCAGCGTGGAGTTGGTGCCCTTCCGCGCCTTCGCCCAGGCGGGGCTGGCGTCCCTGATGACGGCGCACGTCCTCTTCGACGCGCTGGACCCGGGGGTGCCCGCCACCATGAGTCAGCGCGTGCTCCAGGGTGTGCTGCGCGAGGAGCTGGGCTTCGACGGGGTGCTCGTCAGCGACGACCTGGAGATGAAGGCCATTGCCGGCCACTACTCCGTGGAGGAGGCCACGGTGCAGGGCACGCTCGCGGGCGTGGACCTGTTCCTGGTGTGCCACAACGCGGACGTGCAGCGCCGCGCCATCGAAGCCCTGGTGAAGGCGGTGGAGTCCGGTCGCGTGTCACGGGAGCGAATCGCGCAGGCGCACCGGCGGCTGGACGCGCTCAGTGCCCGCTTCGCGCACCCGGCGGAGGACCGGCTCGCCCTGCTGGGGAGCCCGGAGCATCACGCGCTCGCCGAGGGGCTCGTCAGCACCTTCACCGGCCGCGACCCGACCGAGGTGATGCTGGCCTCCCGCTGAAGGCGCGGTGGCCGGAGTGCCACGCACGCTCCCGGCGCCCTGCACCGGGAGCGGCTGGAAGGGGCGGCGCGAAACGTCCGCCCCGGGGTGACTTCAGCGACGGTGGGGGCCGCTGCGGTCCTGCCAGCCCAGCGGGCTGTAGCCGTTGTAGTGGCCACCCCGCTTGCCGCCCAGCGCCGCGCCGTCCTCACCACCCAGGCCCTGGGCCGCGGGCGAGTACGCGGCGCCGCCCTCCACGTGGTACCGGTCACCCATCATCTTCCCGGCGTCGTCCACGATGGAGCGGCCCTGGGTGCCGTCGTTCTTCGCCGTGCGCGGGTCGATGCTGGAGCCAATCTGGTCGATGGTGCCGTTGTAGCCCCGGTTCGCCGGCAGCGTCCAAGGAGGCAGCGGCTTGTTGGTGTTGCCACCCTCGATGTTCTTCATCGAATCGGGCTGGTCACCGCGCTGGGCGACGAGGCTGCCCCGCGGCTCATCCGGCTGAGTGCCACCCGTCTCCGGAAGGCCCCGGCAGCCCACGGCCAGAACCGCGCCCGCCACCAATGCCGCCACCGAACCCCACCGCCGAATATTCCGCTCGCGCATGTCGACTCCTCCGAGTCCCTTCAATCTGGTTGCTCGTACTTCCCGAAGATGGGGCACGCCGGGCATGGAGACCACGGGGTGACTCCATGTCCGCATGACGACGGACCGCCCGAACCCCACATATAGCCCCAGCGGCGACTGGGAGCAGCCCTCTTCGGCGCTCCCAGCGCCCGCTCCGCTGAGGGCTTCTTCTTCGTCGAGGAAGCCCACTTCGAGGTCGCGGGATTCCTCCCCGCCCGGAGCCGCCGGGCCCAATGGCGATTGCTTGCTGGAAGACGTCTGGGCCGACGTCCTCCCAGAGCCGCCCAGAGAGCTACTTCCTGTAGGCCTTCTTCGCCGCCGCGGACTTCTTCGCGGGCGCCTTCACGGGCGCCGCCTTCTTACCGACGCCCGGCTTCTTCCCGGCCGAGGGCTTCTTCGCCACAGGGGCTTTCTTCGCAGTCGCGGCCTTCTTCGCCGCACGGGGTGCCTTGGCGGCCGGAGCCGCCTTCTTCGCCGTCGCCTTCTTGGTCGCGGCGGGCTTCCCCGTAACAGTCTTTCCCGCCGGAGCCTTCTTCGCGGCGGCCACCTTCTTCCCCGCGGGCGCCTTCTTCGCGGAGGACTTCTTCTCAGCGCCGCCCGCCGCCGGAGCTTCGCCCTTCAGCGCGGCCAGCACCTCGGCGACGTGGCCGTTCACCTTCACCTTGGGCCACACCTGCTTCAGCACGCCATCCGGGCCGATGAGGAACGTCGCCCGGGTGATGCCCAGGAACTTGCGGCCATAGAGCGACTTCTCTCCCCAGACGCCGTAGGCCTCGGACAACGTGTGGTCCACGTCGGCCAGCAGCGGGAAGGGCAGGTTGAACTT
Organism: Myxococcus sp. NMCA1; assembly: GCF_026810205.1. Classification (NCBI taxonomy): domain Bacteria; kingdom Pseudomonadati; phylum Myxococcota; class Myxococcia; order Myxococcales; family Myxococcaceae; genus Myxococcus; species Myxococcus sp. NMCA1. Next base: position 8,465,079 of record NZ_CP113950.1, read on the forward strand.
GGTCGCGAACTTCCGGTGGCTCGCGGTGCTGTCCGCGGACACGCCCAGCACCACCGCGCCCGCGGCCTCCAGCGCCGAGTGCTCGTCACGGAAGCCACACGCCTCCACGGTGCATCCGGGGGTGTCGTCCTTCGGATAGAAGTAGAGGACGACACTCCGGCCCGCGAACTGCGCGAGCGATACCGGGGTTCCATCCTGGTCGGCGAGTTGGAACGCGGGGGCCTGGTCACCTGCTTGGGGCATGGGCATGCGGGCTCATTAACCACAAAGCCCGCGCCACTCAACGTCCAGCGACAGCGCCCCGCTAGTGCGCGGGATGCCCCGCTTCACCGCCATGGTCATGGCCATGCTCCCCGGGCGGATGGCTGTGCGCCTCCAGCCGGACCAGCTCCTTCCGGCAGTCCGTCAGGGCCTGGTGCAAGGGCTCCCGGTCCGCGCCCTCCGGCGTCTGGCCCAGCCGTATCGCCAGGGCCTCGCACGCGGCGCGCTTGGTATCCACCTCCGACGTTCCGGGGCCCGTGGCGCCCGGCGTGGCCAGGGGGCGCGGCGGCAGCTTTCCCCGCAAGCGACGGATGGCGGCGATCCGCTGCTCCGCTTCCGGGCGGACCTTGGAGTCCTTGGGAATCGCCTCGAAGGCGTTGATGACGGGGTCCCATGCCGGGTCCAGGGGGGACACGCGGCGGTCAATCAGCTCGCGGTAGGACTTCTCTGCCTCCCGGAGCTGGTCGGGCCCCTTGTCGCAGCCAGGCGACAGAAGCAGACAGAGCGCGAGCGGTATGACGGCGGACAGCCGTCGGGTGGTCATCCTCATGAAGGGTCGGTTCTCCTCTCCTGCTGGCCTCCCGATTGAAGCACGGCTAGGGTGCCGCGTCGTGCAGCCCATTCTCCTCGCCTTCCTGCTTGGCCTGTCCCAAGGCATGCTCCACGCCGTGGGCCCGGACCACTGCGCCGCCATGGCCACCCTCGGAACCCTGGGGGGAGGCCGGCGCCGCGCCGCCATCGCCACCGCCGTGCGGTTCGCGCTGGGACACGCCGTCATGCTGGGCGGCATCGCCGCGCTCTGCATCCTGGCGGGCGTGGGCCTTTCAGAGACCTTCGAGCGCTGGGCCGAGATTTTCGGCGGCGCCGTGCTGGTGGCCCTCGCAGTGGCCGCCCTGCTGTTCCCCAGCAGCCTGGACCACGGCCACCCGCACCTGCCCGGCCACACCCAGGAGCCTCACCAGCACGTGCATACGGTGAGCACCACCGCTGGCGCGCTGATGGCCGTCAGCGGCGTGCGCTCGCTGCTGCTGGCGCTGCCTCCCCTGCTGGTGGGTGGCAGCATGAGCGCGGCCGCATGGATGTACCTGCCCGGCTTCGCGCTGGGCATCCTCATCGGCATGGGCGTGGTGGGGCTGATTTTCGCGGAGGGCATCGCCCGGCTGAACGCGCAAATCACCCTCTGGGTGCAGCGCGTGGTGGCCGTGGGCTCCGGCGCGCTGGGCCTGTTCTGGATTGGCTCGCGGCTGGTCGGCGGCTGAGCCCCGGCGCGGCGTCCCCGCCCATGATGGCGGGGACGGACGGCGCGGCGGCCTACCCGCGCTTGTCCAGGATGCCCAGCGACATCATCGCCACCAGGAAGCCGTAGACGACGTGCTCGGGGCGGTTGGCGAAGGCCAGCAACTCCGCCACGGTGCGGTTGCCGTCGATTTTCGGCAGCAGCTCCGCCTCCCACCGCTCCAGCTCCACTTCGTTGAGCTGGTAGGCCGGGGCCACGGCGGGGATGAGGCGGTCCTCCGGCTGGAGCAGGCGCCGCAGGCGCTCCGGCTTGTAGAGCTTCTTGATGCCCCGGACGATGAGGTTGGCCGGGTGCACGTCCAGCTTGATGGACTCCGCGCTCGCCTTCTCCCGGAAGCTCAGCACGTACGTGCCTTCATCCCACGCGAAGAGCGAGTAGATGACGGCCTTCACCTGCTGGCCCACGTAGTAGAGGCGCTCGGTGTCCTTGAGCAGCCCACGCTCCACCAGCACGTCACCGGTGCGGCGGTTGGACTGCGCGGCCACCGCCGACGCGTCCTGGAGCTGCTCCGGCTTGATCTTCCCCACGCGAACGAGGAACTGGCCGAAGCGGTCCGCGAGCAGGTTGGAGAGGGCGAACACCGGCGTGCCCTTCTCGAAGTAGACGACCTTCTTCACCTTGCCCTTCTGCACGCCCAGCTCGCCCGTCTCGCGGGAGAGATAGAACGCGGTGAGGAGCGAGGGCAGGTTGTCCCGGATTTCACCGCGGCGGCTGCCCGGCGCACCCGCGGGCGGCGGGTCCGGCGGACGGCCCGGCGTGGGCGGGCGCACATGCGTGGCCGGCACCTTCTGCATGGGGCTGGCCGTGAGGTTGGCGCCGCGAATCTCCGCCGTGATGTTGCCGCCGCCCGTCACCTTGATGCGGCCGGTCAGCTCCATGGCGTCCTGCGGGCCTTCCTCCTCCACGTCGATGTCCAGCTCCACCTCGAAGGCGTCCTGGAGCGACGCGGCCGCCGCAACGGGCTTCTCCGGAGGCAGCACCTTCGTCATCGCCTCGAGCAGCTTCTGAGCCTCGAAGGGTTTCTCGAAGTAGCCGGCGGCCTGGTACTTGGTGCGCGACTCGACGGCGTGCTTGCCACCCTTGAAGACGCCGGTGATGAAGAGGAGCGGGAGCTGGGGGTTGTCCTTCCGCAGCGCGTCCGCGAGGTGGTACCCCATCATGTCGGGCAGCAGGATATCGAGCACGGCCGCCGCCGGGGGCTGGGCCTTGGCCAGCTCCACCGCCTGCTTGCCGCGGCTCGCACCAATGACCTCGTAGCCCGCCTCCTCGAAGAGCTGCGTGAGGAGGGACAACAGCTCCTGATTGTCATCGACGACGAGGATTCGGGGTGCCATCGCGGGGCGTACCGTACCAGATGCGAAGGGAAGGGTCAGACAATCTGCCCCCGGGTGCTCCAGCCACCGCGGAAGATGCATCCGACCCTCCATGCGGTTAGGGTGACGCCCTCGATGTTCCCCTTCCGCTCCCACCTGCGTCACCTGCTGGCCTGCCTTCCCCTCCTGCTGCCCCTCGGGGCCATGGCCCAATCCGACGGAGGGCTCGACGCGGGCCTCCCCGACGCCTCCGTGGGCGAGGGCGGCGCGGACCGGGACAACCCCGAGGGGGACGACAGTACAGGCAGGGTGAATACGTCCTGCCGTAGCACCCGGGATTGCTCTCCCCGCTTCTCCTGCGATGACGGGCGCTGCCGCTACACTGGCGTGCGCCAGGCAGACCAGCAAGGCTGCGTGCTGGGTGCCCAGGCCGCGCTCCTCGTCGTGGGCCTGGCCGCAGTGGGCGGGTACAGGCGCAGGCGTTAGGAGCACACGCATGAGGCTGGGGCTCAAAGCGGACAACCTGCTGGAGCGCGTGGCGGACTGGCTCAACCTGGCCCCACAGCCGGTGGCCCATGCCTTCTTCGGGATGATGGCGTCGCGGACGCTGATGGCCGGCGTGCGGCTGGGCGTCTATGAAGCCCTGACGGACGGGCCCATGTCGGCGGAGACGCTGGCGGAGCGGCTGAAGCTGTCCCAGGAGGGCACTCGCACGCTGCTGGAGGCCCTGATTGCGTGCGAGGCCGTGGAGCGTCAGCGCGGTGGACGCTACCGGCTGGCCCCTCGCGCCAGGCGATGGTTGGACCCACGCTCGCCCCGCTACGTGGGCGCCTTCCTGGAGTTCAACTACGCCCAGTGGGACTGGTGGAACGGGCTGGAGGGCGTGGTGCGCACCGGCCAGGCGGTGGACATCCACGGCTTCGCGCCCGACGACGCGCGCTGGCGCGACTACATCCACGCCATGCACCAGCTGGCGCGGCTGGCGGCTCCGGAGGTCGTGGCGGCCATCCCCCTGCCCCGTGGTGCGAAGCAGGTGTTGGACCTGGGCGGCGCGCACGGCTGGTTCGCCGCCGAGCTGTGCCTGCGCAACCGGGGCCTGAAGGCCACGGTGTTGGATTTGGAAGGCAGCGCCCGCGTGGGCCGGGAAATCATCGCCTCTGCGGGGCTGAGCCACCTCGTCACCCACCGCGAAGGCGACATCCTCACCGCGGAGCTGGGCGGCCCGTACGACGGGGTGATGCTCTTCCAGGTGATGCACCACCTGACCCCCGCGCAGAACGTGGCCCTGCTGCGACGGGTCCGCGCCTCACTGGCGCCCCGGGGGACGCTGGCGGTGCTGGAGTATCTGCGAGAGAGCGTCGACACGCCCACCAGTGCGGCGCCGTTGATTGGCTTGCACTACTTCCTCACCTCCGGCGCGGCCGCCTACACGCCCGCCGAGGTGGAAGGCTTCCTGGACGATGCGGGCTTCCGCATCGAGCACAGCCGCCCCATCCGGCACCTGCCCCTGCAGACGCTCCTGGTGGCCCGACTGGACTGAGCGTCCACCCGACCGCTGAACTGGCGTGCCTGCCCGCGGAGGCCTGCCCACACGGGAGACGCCTGCGCTACCCTGCCCGTCCTTTTGACGGCTCCCGTCACACCGTTGCCCATGCTTCCGCAAACACCACTTCCCGAGGACCCTCCGGACGTCCCTCTCGCTGTCGACCTCGACGGGACGCTGGTGCGCACGGACACGCTGCACGAGAACCTGCTCGTCCTCTTCAAACGCGCGCCCTGGCTGTTGTTTCTGGCGCCGCTGTGGGTGCTCAAGGGCAAGGCCTTCTTCAAAGCGGAAGTGGCCCGGCGCGCCGCCCTGGACGCAGCCAGCCTGCCCTACCACGAGGAACTCCTGACGTACCTGCACGAGGAGAAGGCCCGAGGACGCCGGCTGGTGCTGGCCACCGCGGCGGACCGGCGCATCGCCGAAGCCGTGGCCGCGCACCTGGGTCTCTTCTCCGACGTCGTCGCCAGCGAAGCGCCGGTGAACCTGTCCGGCGCGCGCAAGCTGGCGAAGCTGAAGGAGCTGCTGGGCACCTTCGACTACGCGGGCAACGACGCGGTGGACCTGCCCTTGTGGCGTGAATGCCGCCGCATCGTCGTGGTCCACGCGCCGGCCGGTGTGCTGAAGCAGGCCCAGGGCCTGGGCCGTGACGTCCACCGCGTCTTCGAGCGCCCCGCCACCCGCCTCCGCACCTGGGTGAAGGCGCTGCGCGTGCACCAGTGGGCGAAGAACGCGCTCGTCTTCGTACCGCTACTGGCCGCCCACAAGGCCACCGAGCCGGACAAGCTGATTCAGGCACTGCTGGCGTTTACGGCCTTCAGCCTGTGCGCCTCCAGCGTGTACGTGCTGAATGACCTTCTGGACCTGGACTCCGACCGGCGACACCCGACGAAGAAGCAGCGTCCGTTCGCGGCGTGCACGCTGTCGGTGAGCACTGGCGTCATGCTGGCCCCCGTGCTGCTGCTGGCCGGCGCCGCGGTGTGCCTGCTGTTGCCGCCCGCCTTCGCAGCCCTGCTGGGCACCTACTACGTGCTGACGCTGGCCTACTCACTGCGGCTGAAGCAGGTGGTGATGTTGGACGTGCTGGTGCTGGCCGGGCTGTACACGGTGCGCATCTTCGGCGGCGCGCTCGCGGTGGGCGTGCCCACGTCCAGCTGGCTGATGATGTTCAGCATGTTCCTCTTCCTCTCGCTCGCGCTGGTGAAGCGGCTGAGCGAGGTCCGGCGCCTGCGGCAGTCCAATGAGACGTCCGCGCATGGCCGTGGCTACCTGGCCCAGGACTACGAGCAGCTCGCCAGCCTGGGTGCGGCTTCGGGACAGGTGTCCGTGCTGGTGCTGGCGCTCTACATCACCTCCGATGAAGTGACGGCGCTGTACGCCCACCCAGAGCGGCTGTGGCTCATCTGCCCGGTGATGCTGTACTGGGTGGGCCGGGTGTGGCTGCTCGCTCACCGCGGGCTGGTGAACGAGGACCCGCTCGTCTTCGCCCTGAGGGACCGGGTGAGCTACGCCGTGGGGCTCCTGTGCGCGTTGGTGCTATGGGCCGCCACGTGAGAGGTCTGGCGCGATGAAGTCACGGGAGTCCTGGGGGCGTTACCCCCAAGTCGAGCAGCAGACGCACGCCCTGGTGTGGCGCACGGATGCGCTGCCCCGGAAGGACGGTAGCCTGCTGCCCCACGGACTGGGGCGCAGCTACGGCGACTCGTGCCTCAACGCGGGGGGCACGCTGCTGCTCACCTCGGGGCTCGACCGCTTCATCGCCTTCGACCCGGCCACGGGCGTGATCCGCTGCGAAGCGGGTGTGTCGCTGGACACGATTCTGCGCCTGGTCGCGCCGCGCGGCTGGTTCCTGCCAGTGACGCCGGGCACCAAGTTCGTGACGGTGGGCGGCGCCATCGCCAACGACGTGCACGGGAAGAACCACCACCGGGGCGGTACCTTCGGCCGCTTCGTGCGGCGCTTCGAATTGCTGCGCTCGGACGGCAGCCGCCGGGTGTGCGCGCCGGACGAGAATCCGGACTGGTACGGCGCGACGATTGGCGGCCTGGGCCTCACCGGCCTCATCACGTGGGCCGAAGTGCAGCTCACGCCCATCAGCAACCCGTACGTGCTTCAGGAGACGGTGCCGTTCGGGAACCTGGATGGGTTCCTCGACGTGGCCCGCGCGTCGGAGAAGGACTACGAGTTCACCATGGCGTGGGTGGACTGCCTGGCCCGGGGAAAGAAGCTGGGACGGGGGCTCCTGTACCGGGGCAACTTCGCGCCGCCGCAGTTCGACGGGCTCCCGCTGGCCAGGAGCCACCTGTCGCATGGCGTGGGGCTGGCGGTGCCCATGGACATGCCGGCCTTCTGCCTCAACCGGCTGTCGGTGTCCGCTTTCAACTGGCTCTACTACCACCGGCAGAACGGCAAGCCGAAGCAGCGGCTAACGCACTACGACCCGTTCTTCTACCCGCTGGACGCCATCTACGCGTGGAACCGCATCTATGGCCGGCGCGGCTTCCTCCAGTTCCAATGCGTGGTGCCCTACTCCACCGCGCGCGACGCGCTGAAGGAAATCCTGGAGCGCAGCTCGCGCGGCGGACTGCCCAGCTTCCTATCGGTGCTGAAGACGTTCGGTGACATTCCCTCTCCTGGGTGGCTGTCCTTCCCGCGCGAGGGCGTGACGCTGGCCATGGACTTCGCCAACCGCGGCGAGAAGACGTGGAAGCTGGTGGAGGACCTGGACCGGCTGACGCGGCAGGCGGGCGGCGCGGTGTACCCGGCGAAGGACGCGCGCATGAGTCCGGAGAACTTCGCGGCGTACTTCCCGCAGCGTGAGCGCTTCATGCAGTACGTGGACCCGTCGTTCTCCTCGTCGTTCTGGCGGCGGGTGAATCCGGTGTCCCTGCCCTTTTCCCTGGCCGCGGAGCGAGGCGCGACGGCATCCCCGCCGCCGCGGTCCCTGCTTGCCATCCGCTGACCTTCTTTTCGAGATTCGCTCACCATGAAGAAAGTGCTCGTCCTCGGCGCCACCAGCGCCATTGCCCAGGCGACGGTGCGGCTCCTGGCCGCGCGCGGGGCCTCGCTGTACCTCACTGGCCGCAACGCGGCGAACCTCGACGCGGTGACGAAGGACGCCGCCACGCGCGGCGCGGCGAAGGTCGCGTCGCAGGTGGTGGACCTGAACGACTTCGACACCCACGAGGCGCTGGTGGAGGCCGCGTACACGGCGCTGGACGGGCTGGACGGCGTGGTGCTGGCGCACGGCGTGCTGGGTGACCAGGCGGAGGCGCAGCGCTCGTGGGCGGCGACAGAGGCGGTGCTGCGCACCAACTTCCTGAGCGCGGTGTCGCTGCTCACAGTGCTGGCCAACCGCTTCGAGGCGCAGAAGGCCGGCACGCTGGTGGTGATTTCGTCGGTGGCGGGCGACCGCGGCCGGCAGAGCAACTACGTGTACGGCGCGTCGAAGGGCGCGCTCAACGTCTTCCTCCAGGGCCTGCGCAACCGGCTGACGAAGTCCAACGTCGCGGTGGTGACGGTGAAGCCGGGCTTCGTCGACACGCCGATGACGGCGCACCTGCCGAAGAACAAGCTGTTCGCCTCGCCGGAGAAGGTGGCGCGCGGACTCTTGAGCGCCGCGGACTCGCGGAAGAACGAAGTCTACGTGCCCGGCATCTGGGCGCTCATCATGCTCATCATCCGGACGATTCCGGAGACAGTTTTCAAGCGCATGAAGCTCTGAGCAGACATGGCCGCCCTCTGGCGCTGAGACAAGGCCCGTCTGGGGAGCGCCGCTGTGACGGGGGCGACTGGAAAGCACCTGGGACACTCCGGATAGACTGCCAGGCCAGCCCACCATGAGCGCCACGGCCCCACTGTCCCCGGTCCCCGAGCCCCAGCCCGCCGCGTCCGAAGCGGGCGTGACACCTCATGCTCCCGCGCCCGAAGCCTGGGGTCTCGCGCGGCGGCTGGCCTTCCGCTTCGTCTTCGCCTACCTGGTCCTCTATACCTTCCCGTTCCCCTTGGACATCATTCCGGTCCTGGGCGACTTCATCACCTCGTTCCAGGACGGGCTCTGGAAGGCCGTGGTGCCCTGGGTCGGCAAGCACGTGCTGCGGCTGTCCACGGACATCACCGTGATGCCCAACGGCAGCGGCGACACCACGTTCGACTACGTGCAGGTGCTGATGTTCTTCGTCGTCGCCGTGGCGGTGACGGGCGTCTGGTCCGTCATCGACCGGCGCCGCACCGAGTACGTGAAGGCCCACGACCTGCTGCACACGAACGTCCGGTACGTGCTCGCGATGGCCATGCTGTCCTATGGGCTGGCCAAGCTCTTCAAGTCCCAGTTTCCCTTCCCCAGCCCGGAGCGGCTGGTGCAGCCGCTGGGAGACTTCTCCCCCATGGGCCTGCTGTGGAACTTCATGGGCTTCTCGAAGGGCTACAATGTCTTCACGGGCGGCGCGGAGTTCCTGGGCGGCTGCCTGCTGCTCTTCCGGCGCACGACGACGCTGGGCGCGCTCGTCGTCGCGGGCGTCATGGTCAACGTGGTGGCGCTCAACTTCTTCTACGACGTCCCCGTCAAACTCTATTCGTCCCACCTGCTGTTGATGTCGCTGTTCCTGGTGCTGCCCGATGCCCGGCGGCTGCTCGACGTGCTGGTGCTCAACCGCGCCACGCAGCCTCGCCCGCTCCAGCCGCCCTTCCCACCTTCGCGCTGGCTGAGTGGCGCCGGGCTCGTGATGAAGGTCCTGGTGGTGGGCGGCATCGCCTACGGGTTTGGGAGCTCGCGGCTGGAGTTCATCCGCAAGTACGGGGACTCCGCGCCGCGGCCCCCGTTCTACGGCTACTACACGGTCGACTCCTTCACCCAGGATGGGCAGCGCCTGGAGGCCACGTCCGGAGATGCCCGGCGGTGGAAGGCGGTGGCCGTCAACCGCTTCGGCCGGATGCTCATCAAGCACCAGGACGACACCGTGAAGTCCTTCGGCGTGGAAGAGGACGCACCGAAGAAGACGCTCACCCTCATCGACGGCCAGGACGACACCGCGAAGAAGTTCGTGCTCACCTACACGCGCTCGGACGCGAACCAGCTCGTCCTCCAGGGCACGCTCCACGAGGCCGCCATCGAGGTCCGCCTCACGCGGGTGGATGAGTCCAAGTTCCTCTTGCTCAACCGGGGCTTCAACTGGATTCAGGAGGCCCCCTTCAACCGCTGACTCAGTCCAGCGCGGGCACGTCGCGGCCCTCGCCGAAGCCCAGGGCCCAGAAGCGCGGCCGGACGGGCTCGCGCGCCAGCAGCCACAGCAGGTGGTACTTCGCCTCGTCCTGGCCATCCAGCGCGAGCTCGAAGGTGCCGTAGTGCATGGCCACCGACGTGGCCGAGCGCAGCACCTTGTGCGCCTGGAGGGCTTCCACCGGTCCCATGTGGACCGGACGGAACGCTGTGGGCCGGTAGGCCCCAATGGGCAGCACCGACAGCCGCATGGGACCGAAGCGCTCGGCCATCATCGCGAAGTGGGGACCGAAGCCTGTGTCGCCGGCGAAGAACACCGGCCCGCCGGATGTGGAGAGGACATAGCCCGCCCAGAGCGTCGCCGCGCTGTCGGTGAGCCCGCGGTTGGAGCGGTGCTGCGCCGGCACCGCCGTCACCGTGCGGCCCGGCGCCACCTCCGTGGACTTCCACCAGTCCAGCTCCACCACGTGCCGGAAGCCCTCCCCGTCCAGCAGCGCCTTGTTGCCCAGACCCACGATGAAGCGCGGATGGTGCGCCTCCTCCAGGCGCCGCAGCGTCGGCAAGTCCATGTGGTCGTAGTGGTTGTGACTCACCACCACCACGTCGATGGGCGGCAGGTCCTCGAAACGGATGCCCGGAGGCCGCACGCGCTTGGGGCCGATGAAGGGCACCGGGCTCGGACGGTCCGAATAAATGGGGTCCGTCAGCATGTTGAGCCCGTCCGCCTGGACGAGCACGGTGGCGTGGTTGATGAACGTCACCCGGAGCTGTCCCGGCCCCACCCTCTCCGGAGGCGGATTGCCTGGAGCGAACTCCTCGTAGTCCCGCCACGGGCCACGAGGCCCCTTGCGCAGCGCCTTGAAGACCTCGTCCGGACTCAGGCGCTTGACGGGCTCCAGGTTCTGGAAGCGCTCACCGTCGAAGTGCTCCGTCACCGGGCCCTGGTGGCGGGGGCCCGCGAAGAGGCAGCCCCCAAGCCACGGTGCTGACAGCAGCAGCACCAGCGACAGGACTTTCGTCATGGGCCGGGAAGTACGGTCCAGGGACATGGGTGCGGTGCTCCATCCAGACAGGACTGGGAAGACGCCCGCGCGGCCCGGGCTCGGCGTCCATGTCTCGGCGCGACAGTGGACCGGGTTTGCGCCCGTCCGGCAACCGGTAACACACGTCTGGGGACGCCACTGCACAGCGGGTGTCACGCACCGGTGATGGACGGAGGAGAACGCCAACGCCTCCGCGCCCCTCAGCCCCCGCGCTCACGTCACGATGCCGTGCAGGATGCGCTCGAACAGCCAGGGCGTCTTCCCCAGCAGCCGCACCACGGGACGGCGAAGCCAGGGCCGTCGCGCCAGCATGAGCAGCGCGCCCGTCGACCGGGAGTACTTGCGGAAGACCCGCTGGAAACACTGCTCGTAGGGCATCAGCGCCTCGCGCGTGGCGCCGTGGACGAGCGCTTCCGGTAGCAGGTTCCCCAGCGACTCCGCGCACACGAAGGCCAGCGACAGGCCCTCGCCGGTGATGGCATCCACGTAGCCCGCCGCGTCTCCCACCAGCGCGAAGCGGTCGGCGATGCGCGCTCGGGACACCCGGGCCAGCGGTCCCGCGCCGCGCGGCTGGGAGTCCGGCGCCGAGCCCGAGAACCGCTCCGACAGTTTGGGGAAGCGGGCCAGCAGCGTCTCGAAGCTCACCCGCCCTTCCACCACGCCGTCCTCCCAGAGGAAGGCCAGGCCCACGCGCCGCACGCCCGCGGGCGTCACGTAGGCCTCCACGCCATGCGCGAAGTGGATCTCCACATAGGGCGTCCACGGCGCGACCTGGAAGTGTCGTCGCAGGCCGAAACGGCGCGGTCCAGTGGGCTCCATCTCCAGGCCTTCCGCGCGGCGCAACGGTGAAGCCAGCCCGTCCGCGGCCACCAGCATGGCGGCCGCCACCGGGCCATCGGCCGTATGCAGCACTACACCATCGCTGTCTCTCTGGTGGGACAGCACCTGCGTGCGCTCGCGCAACTCCACGCCCACCGTGCGCGCCCGCGACACCAGCGCCGTGGCCAGCGCCACGCGCCGCACGCCCAGCGCGCCCTTGCCCGGGAACAGGCCCTCCGCCGTGCTGCCATCTTCCTGGACGTAGCGGATGCCCACGCAGGGATAGCTGCCCTGGTCATCCAGCAGGGGCAGGACGCCCAGCCGCTCCAGCACCGCCATGCCGGGAGGCAGCAGCCCTTCGCCACAGGCCTTGTCCACCGGCGCGACGCCACGCTCCAGCACCACGGTGTTCAACCCGCGCAATGTGGTGGTGATGGCCACCGCCAGCCCCGCGGGCCCTCCGCCCACAATGGCGACGTCATACCGCTTCATGACGAGGCATCCTCCGGGACTCGAACTCCCATGACGGCGGGCCTCACGCCGGCGCCGGGCTCGACCGCGCGGACAGCCGACTCACGTGTCGCGCTCCGCGCGGACCATGGCCAGGGCGCTCTTGGCCATCTCCATAGCGAGCCCCACCGCGCCCACCTTCTTCGGAGGCGCCAGCTCCTCGGCCAGGTAGCGTCGCAGCGCCTCGGCGCGGCGCAGCTTGCCGCTGGACGTGCGCGGCAACGTGCCTGGCACGAGCATCCGCACGGTGTGAGGCCGCACGCCCGTGGTCTCCACCACCGCCGCGCGGATGCGCTCCTCGACCACGTCATCCGCCTCCTGCCCCGAGCGCTCGGCGAGGATGAGCAGCGCCTCATCCTCGCCACCTTCGGGCGTGAAGCCCAGCGCCACCGCGCAGCCCATGCGCACGCCCGCCACGTTCTGCAGCGGCTCCTCGAACGCCTGCGGCGCGTGGTTCGCGCCTCGGATGATGACCACGTCCTTCGCCCGGCCCGTGAGGAACAGCTCGCCCTCCGCGATGAAGCCCAGGTCGCCCGTGTCCAGCCATCCGTCCCGCGTCAGCGTCCGGTCCGTGGCCTGCGCATCCGCGAAGTAGCCGGCCATCAGGGACGGCCCCCGCGCGAAGACCCGGCCCACGCACCGCTCCGCGAGCGCCTCGCCCGTCTCGCCGCGCACCTCCACCTGGAAGCCCGCCACGGGCATGCCCACGCTCACCAACTCACGCGAGCCCTCCGCCACCCGGCCTTCCCGGGCCAGCAGCCCCGCGTCCACGCCCAGCGCGCGCGGCCCCCGCCCCTCCGGCGGGAAGGTGACGGCGAGCGACGCCTCGGACAGCCCGTACACCGGCCGCAAGGCCCGCGCGGAGAAGCCCCACCGCTCGAAACGCACCGAGAAGCGGCGCAGCGTGTCCACGGACACCGGCTCCGCGCCGTTGAGCGCGTGCCGCCACGACGACAGGTCCACCCCGTCCAGCTCCGCGTCCTTCACCCGCTTCAAACACAGGCCATAGGCGAAGTTGGGCGCGGGAGAGATGTAGCCCCGGTGGCGAGACAGCGCGCGGAGCCACAACGCGGGTCGTGCGAGGAAGGCCTCGGGGGGAATCAGCACCAAGCGTCCCGGATAGTACAGCGCGGACAGCAGACAGCCGATAAGCCCCATGTCGTGGTACAGCGGCAGCCAGCTCACGCCCACCCGGGGCACCCCCGCCCCCAGCGGCATCGCCATCTCCAGCGCCGCGACCTGCGCCAGCAGGGCTTCGTGCGTCAGCGTCACCGGCTTCGGATCCACCGTGGAGCCGGACGAGAACTGGATGAGCCCCAGCGCGTCCGGCCGCACCGCGACCTCCAGCACGTCGTCCCCCCGGGATACGTCCTCCACCGTGTGGCAGCCCAACCGGGGCCGCGCGCGCTCCACGCTGGGCCCCAGCAGCAGGCGCACGCGGGAGTCCGTCAACACCATCACCGAGCCCGTCACGTGAAGCATCCGCGAGGTCGCGCGGTGGTACTCCTCCAGCCGCCCCAGCCGCACCGGCGGGTACAACGGCACCGGCACCGCGCCGGCGAGCAACGTGCCGAAGAAGGCGTCCATGAAGGCCGGCGACGTGGGCAGCAGCAACGCCACCCGGTCACCCTCGCTCACGCCCAGCCGGGCCAGCCCCGCGGCGGTGCACTTCGCCCGGCGGTACACGTCCGCCCAGGGCATGGACACCTCGCGCTCGGACGCATCCACGAAGGTGAGCCCCAGCGGCGACGTGCGCCCGGTGTCCGCGAGCGCCGCGTTCACCGTCAGATGCCTGGGCGGAGGCAACGCCGGGCCCACCAGTCGCGAGCCAGCGTCCTTCACGGCAGGGCCTCCTCCGGCAGGGGCTCCACCGGAGCCGCGACCCGCTGCGCCACCAGCTTCGCCAGGTCTCCCACCGTGCGCACGCCCTGCGCGTCCTCTTCGGACAGGCGGATGCGGAAGCGGTTCTCCAGCCCCACCGCCAGCACCGTGAGGCCCAGGCTGTCCAACTGGAGGTCGCGCACCAGGTCCTGAGAGGGCTCCACCGCGCCCTTCCACTCCAGCTCATCGGTGACGATGCGATGAATCTCCGTCATGACCTCCAGTTCGCGCTCAGCCACGTGGCACCTCCGGAATGAAACGAGGGCGATGGGAGAACGCCTGCGCGTACACCTCACCCAGCGCCGCCTCTTCCGCGCGGATTCGCACGTAGAGCAGCGCCGCATTGCCCACTGAGAAGACAAGCGCCGTCCACCATGCACCGTGGATGAGCGGCACGCACGCCAGTTCCAACACCACCGCGACATAGTTGGGATGGCGCAGGAAGCGATAGGGCCCGCCCGTCACCGGCGCCAGCTCCGGTACCACGATGATGCGCGAGTTCCACCGGTCGCCCAACGTGGCAATGGCCCAGTACCGCAGCCCCTGCGCAAGCACCGCGCCCGCCAGCGCCGCCCAGCCCCACGCGCCCGGGAAGCCGCGCCGCAGCAGGAACACCTCCGCCACGCACGCCACCAGGAACAGCGTGTGGAACACCACCATGAAGCGGTAGTGCCGCTGCCCCGTCTCCACCCCGCCGCGCGCGAAGGCCCGGGCGGCGTTGCGCTTGGAGAGCACCAGCTCCACCAGTCGCTCCACGACGAGCGCGGACATGAAACCCAGGAAGAGGGCTTGCGTGGAGGTCACCATCGCAGCAGCACCATCTCCGCGCCGAAGCCCGGCCCCATGGCCATCATCACGCCCCACTCCCCCGGCTGCGCGCGGACGGACTCCAGCGTCTCTCCGAGCACGAAGAGCACCGACGCGGAGGAGAGATTGCCCACCTCGCGCAGGGAGGCCCACGAGCGCTCCAGCGCCGAGGGCGCCAGCTCCAGCGCCTCCTCGAAGGCCTCCAGCACCTTGGGCCCGCCGGTGTGCGCCACCCAGTGCCGGATGTCCCCGCGCTTCAGTCCATGCTGCGCGAGGAAGCCATCCACGTTGCCCCGGATGTGGTCCTTCACGAGCCCCGGCACCTTGGCGGACAGCACCACCTTGAAGCCGGTGTCCACCACGTCCCAGCCCATGATGCGCTCGGTGTCCGGGTAGAACACGGAGCGCGACGCCACCACGCGCGGCCCTCGTGCGCCCGGAGCCGCCGCGCCGCGGAGCACCGCGCACGCCGCGCCGTCGCCGAAGAGGCCGGACGCGATGATGTTCGGAATGGACAGGTCCTCGCGCTGCAACGTGAGCGAACACAACTCCACGGCGATGACGACCGCTGTGTGCTCCGGAAAGCCGCGCAGGTAGTCCGCCGCCCGGGCCACGCCCGCCGCGCCCGCCACGCACCCCAGGCCGAAGAGCGGCGTGCGCTTGAAGTCCTCCCGGAAGCGCACGCGGTTGGCCAGCCGCGCGTCGATGCTCGGCGTGGCGATGCCCGTCACGGTGACGAAGAAGACGTGGTCCACCTCCCCGGGCGTGAGCTCCGCCGCGTCCAGGGCCTGGCGCACCACCGTTTCGCCCAACTCCGTGGCCGAGCGAATCCAGGCGTCATTGCGCTGCTGGAATGTCAGCAGCGGCGGATAGGCCTCCAGGGGCAACGCCAGATGCCGTCCTCCCACCTGGACGGCGCGGTGCAGGTCCTCCAGCCGCTCCAGGTTGAAGTGGCGCGTGGCCCACAGCTCGCGGAACGCGGCGATGAGCTGCTCCTGACTGGCGTAGTGCGGCGGGAGTGCCCGCCCCACGGCACGGATGGAGGGCGAGCGGTCCTGGCCTGAGGCACTGAGCATGGCGTTCCCGGGTCATTCGCGTCGGTGGAGAGTTGACGCTTAATCGGAGATAGCGTCCAACGCGATACGGGATGTTCCCGCTTCCGTCTCCCGCGCGAACCTCGCCTGTCCGACTGTCACGCGGATGACGCACACGGCCGTTGCGGCCGACGCATCAACAACACGTGTCGGGAGCGCCCTGGGCGGTGGCGTCGAAGAAAACCGTCCCGCTCCATGCACAAGCGTTGAACGAACCTTGCTCAACGCCGGATGAAGGCCGCCACCAGCAACAGGAGCAGCGCCCACGTCAG
This sequence comes from Myxococcus sp. NMCA1, assembly GCF_026810205.1. Lineage (NCBI taxonomy): Bacteria > Pseudomonadati > Myxococcota > Myxococcia > Myxococcales > Myxococcaceae > Myxococcus > Myxococcus sp. NMCA1. The sequence continues at coordinate 8,481,137 of NZ_CP113950.1, forward strand.
CCCGCCCGGTGCCGACGAACAGCCACCCTCGTCACGCGGTGGCGGAGGCGGGGGCGCACCTGGAACCCCCGCGTCGACCCCACCGTCCAGGTCGCCTCCTGGACCTGCGTCGACGCCGCCATCCGGCTCACCGCCCACGCCACCGTCCAGGTCGACCCCACCGTCCGGGTCGGGTGGTGGCACGGTGGCGCAGGGCGCGCCGGAGTCCTCCCCGGAGATGCACAGCCGCCCATACCGGCCCAGGCCTTCGCGCCGTCCGTCCACCACGGCGACGATGACGTGCGTGGCGTCCTCGGCGTCCACGCGAGCGGACAGGGTCCCCACGCCGTCCGCGCGTGCGACGCGCAGCACCTGCGCCGGCGTCACCGCGGCCACCAGCAGGTGGATGGCGGGTGAGTCCTCGCCCTCGGCCGACTCGAAGGAGGCGGTAACAGAAGCCGTTCCACCTTCCACCTCGAAGTAGCGCGTCGACGCGGCCGCCGCCCGCACGGACGGCTCCGACACCGGCAGCGTGCGCGGCGCGACGGTCAGCGGCGCATAGCCCTCACCGTTCTCATAACCCGCGCCCTGTGCCCGGCGCGATCCGGTGGCCAGGTTCCACAGGGCGAACTCCGCGAAGGCGGTGTCGAAGTCAGCGCCCCAGTCGCGCTGCAGCGCCGTCTCCACCAGCACCGGCCAGCGGACCGACGGCGTCACGACGCTCTCCTCCAACAGCGAGCGCACCACCCCATCCCCGAAGCGCTCGCTCAGGAACTGGAAGTAGATGCTCGTGCCATAGCTGAAGGACACCGCCGGCCCTTCCGGGTCCAGCACCAGGGTGCGGTCCGGACGCGACAGGTACGAGGCGGTGAACCGCTCCAGGTCATCCAGCGCGGGCCGGTAGCGCTCACTGGCCCAGACCGCGGTGCCCTCCGACGCCACGCTGCCCAGGCCCGGGTGATAGGCGGCCTGCACCGCGTGGAAGAACTCGTGGCTGGCGAGGATGTCCACCGCCTCGCCATAGGACGGGTAGTTGTAGCCCGCGAAGTCGTTCTCCTGGAGCATGTGCCCGGTGCAGCGCGACGACGCCTCCAGACAGCCGTCCAGCCGGAAGGCTCCGTCCGCGATGCCACCGAAGTCCACCAGGTACACATCGAAGCGGCCGTCGCCGCCGTTGTCGTTCCCCACCCAGCCGTCATCCGGCGGCAGGCGGAAGCCCAGCCCTTCATAGAAGACGGCGACGCGGTCATACGCGGACGCGACGGTCTCCACCGCGTCCGGAACACCACTCCCGTCCGCGTCCGCCGCCGGCACGGCGTTGGAACCCGAACGGGAGAAGTGGATGCGGAAGCGTCCCCCAGGGGACACGACCGATTCCACCGCCTCGCCCTCGTCGAAGCGCGGTGGCATCGCCGAGGGCGAGGTGGGGCGCGCTCCCGCTTGCAGTCCCGCTTCCCACGTCACGAACGAATCGTGCCGTTCGTGCGGCTCACGCGAAGCCTGCTGGACAGGTCCACACCCGAAAGGGATGAGCAGGAGCAGCGCCCGAAGCTTCATGGCAGGAAGGCCCACTTCACGCGGAGCTGCCCCGAGCCGCTCGGCGTCCCCGACGGCAGCTCGTTCGTCGCGTTGCAGTGCTCCTGCACGGCCAGCTCGTAGTAGGACGTCACCTCGAACTTCACGTGGCGCCCGTCCGCCAGGCGGATGATGAAGACATCCCCCGACATCCTCACGCAGCCCTCGTAGGACCAGAAGCTGCTCAGCGCCATCGTCGGCCCGGCGAGCCCCGAGTTGTCCGGGATGAACTCACACGTGTCGGTGTACCAGGCGTCGGACTGGAAGGTCAGGTCCGCGGGCACGGACGTAACGGTCTCGAAGCGGGTGCCCGTGGGCAGCCGCGCCACGCCAATGCAGGACGGACCGGACGTGCCGCCGTTCAGCCGGATGTAGTAGCGACGGAACGCGATGTCCCAGCCGTGGTCGCCCAGCGACGTCTGGTCGTCGATGTTGACCCGGGACAGGCCCTCGGGCGTGAAGCGAGCGTAGGTGTAGGACTGGTTCACCGTGAGGCCACCCGCGCGGGCGTCGATGTACGAACGGAACTCGCCCGCCGGCGCCTCCTCCTCGTACATCGCCGTCGTCGACGGCGTCGTGAGCAGGTTCAGCCGGTCGATGCTCTGCTCGCTGCAGGGCACGTCGCTCTGGCACAGCGGCTCCGTGCCCGCGTCCGGCTCAGGCTCCGTGCCCGCGTCCGGCTCGGGCTCCGTGCCCGCGTCCGGGTCCGGGTCCGTTCCAGAGTCCGGCGTCGGGTTCGTCCCGGAGTCCGTCTGTCCGGCGTCGGGCACCGGGGTGGGGTCCTCATCAGACGAACCACAGTTCACCAACAAGGCCAGCGCCATCGCCACGGCGGCCAGCACCCACAGGCCCTGCTTGCCGGCCTTCGTGTGCATCGTTTCTTCGGTGTGAGTCTTCATCAACGGCCCTCTCCCTCGGATGGTGCGGAGCCGGAGACCACCGATGGCCAGGACAAGACGCACACGGCGCTGTGCCATTCCGGCCCCCACGCGTGGCACCATAATTGATAACGATTCTCATATTCAATATTTGACCCGCGAAATCATCGTCCTCTTGGAGCGCCCATGCCGGAAATGCCCGCAGTCCTCGCAAATACCCTCGCGCCGTGGTTCGCGAAGCCCACCCGCGTCACTTCGGTGGAGACGCTGGCGCCCCGGCAAGGAGCTGCTCGACGAGCACGGCTTCGCGAAGCGTGACGTGCGCAGCAAGGCCTGCTGGGCGGACGGCAAGCGGGGCCTCTGAGTCAGCGCAGCCGCCGGCACGCGGACGTCTTCACCGCCAGGGACACCCGCGCGCCGGGCACCACGCCCAGCTCACGCACCGACGCGGACGTGAGCCACACCACCCAGCGCACGCCCGCCACCTCCACGGTGGCCGCGTCCTCGCCCGTCGCCACGGGCTCCACGTTCACCACCGTGCCCGTCATGACGTTGCGCGCGGAGACGCCCGTCAGCGGTTGGATGGACAGCAGGATGTCCGCGGCCGGCACGGCATAGGCCGCGCGCGTGCCCGGCGCCAACGCGGGCGAGTCCGGCACCCACAACGACAACCCGCCCTGCATCCGAAGCCGCAGCCCGCCGTCGTCCGGGCGCTCCAAGACTCCTTCGAGGATGTTCTCCTCCCCTTCCCCTTCACCGGCGAGCAGACCTCGCGCCGCCGCGCCCAGCACCTCGGCCGCGGGCCCGGCCGCGCGGACCTGCCCCTGGTCCAGCAACAGCGCCTCCCGCGCCAGCACGCGCGCCTCGCCCAGCTGATGCGTGACGTACAGCATCGGCACCCGGGCCTCATCGCGCACGCGCAGCAGGTACGGCAGCACGCGTTCCTTCAGCGCCACGTCCAGCGCGGCGAGCGGCTCGTCGAGCAGCAACAACGCCGGGTCCGTGGCCAGCGCGCGCGCCAACGCCACGCGCTGCTTCTCGCCCCCGGACAGCGTGGCCGGGTAGCGGCGCAGCAGCGGCGCCAGCTCCAGAATCTCCACGGCCTCGTCCACGCGAGAGGCCCGCCCCGGCCGCACGCCGAAGCGCACGTTCTGCTCCGCCGTGAGGTGCGGGAAGAGCAGCGCATCCTGGGGCACGTAGCCCATGCGGCGCTGTTCGGGCGGCACGTCGCTTCGGGCAACGCTATCCAACAACACGCGGCCCTCCAGCACCACCCGGCCCCGGGCGCCGCGCCGCAGTCCCGCGAGCACCTCCAGCAGCGACGTCTTCCCGGAGCCCGAGCGCCCCATCACCGCCACCGACGCGCCATCCAGCCGCGTGCCCACCTCCAGCGTGAAGCGCGCCAGCGGCAACCGGATGTCCAGCTCCAGGCTCACGCGCGCACCCTCCGCCCACGCCGCCGCGTCACCGCCTCGGTCGCGAACACCGCCACGAAGGCGAGCAGCGCCGCCACGCCCGCCAGCCGCAGCGCCTCCGCGTCCCGCCCCAGCTGCGTGCGCTGGAAGATGGCCAGGGACAGCGTCTGCGTACGGCCTGGAATGTTGCCCGCCACCAGCACCGTGGCGCCGAACTCACCCAGCGCGCGGGAGAACGCCAGCAGCGCGCCCACCAGCACGCCGCGCCAGGCCAGCGGCAACGTCACCCGGAAGAAGGCGCGCGTGCGCGAATCGCCCAGCGTGCGGGCCACCGCCACCAGCCGCGAGTCCACCTCCTCGAAGCCCGAGCGCGCCGAGCGCACCAACAACGGGAACGCCATCACCGCGCTCGCCAGCACCACGGCCTTGGGCGTGAAGACGACCTCCACGCCCCACGCGTCCAGCACGCGCCCCAACGGGCCGTTGCGCCCTAGCAACTCCAGCAGCACCAGCCCCACCGCCGTGGGCGGCAGCACCAGCGGCAGCGTCAGCACCGTCTCCACCACGCCCTTGCCCGGGCCCTCCCACCGCGCCAATGCGTACGCCACCGCGAGCCCTGGCGGCAAGATGAGCAGCGTGGCCAGCGTCGCCACCCAGAGTGTGAAGGACACCAACGCCGCGACGCCCTCCATCAGGGAGCCCGCGCGCTGGGAACGCCGAAGCCGTGGCGTGTGAAGACCTTCCGAGCCGCGTCCGACTGAAGGAAGCGCACGAACGCCCGCCCGGCCTCCGGCGCGGCGCCCTTCGTCAGCGCCGCCGCCGGATACACGATGCGCGGCACGTCCTGCTCTGGCACCTGGAAGGCGACGCGCACGCGCTTCGAATGCGCCGCATCCGTGGAATACACGACGCCCGCGTCCACGCGCCCCGTCTCCACCGCCGCCAGCGCGGCGCGCACATTGAGCGCCGGCACGATATTCGGCGCCAGCGCCTTCCAGAGCCCCGCCTTCACCAGCCACGCCTTCGCATACACGCCCGCGGGCACCGCCTCCGGGTCCGCCAGCGACAGCCGCTTCAACCCACGCAACCCAGCGGGTGAGGACGGCGCCGACTTCGCGTCCACCGGCACCACCACCACCAGCCGGTTGGACAGCAGGTCCACGCGCGTCGAGGGCGCGACCAGGCCCGCCTTCTCCACCGCGTCCATCTGCGCCGTGTCGGCGGAGAGGAAGACGTCCGCGGGCGCTCCGGCACGGCCTGACGTGCGAGGTCACTCGAGGCCCCCAGGGAGAACTCCACCGAGTGGCCCGTGGTCTGGGTGAAGGCCGGCGCCAGCTCCTGGAGCGCGTCCGAGGTGCTCACCGCCGCGAACACCAGCACCGTGTCGGCCTGGGCTGACACCCCCGACAACAGCGTGGAGACGGCACAAAGCAGGAACAGATGACGCATGGCGTAGCACCTCGCATATCCGGACAACCCGCGTTGCATTGTCGTCAGGTCCGCGTCCATCTGGACAACAGATTGACCCGCCCATGCGGGGCCGCTATGGGATACTCCGTGCCACGGAAATTCCACAAAGAGGATGAAGACGTTTCCGAGGACCTGGAGAAGCTCCAGAACCTGCTCCTCGCACTGGGCCGGCGCAGTTCGCTCCGTGACCCCATCGCCAGCATGTGCGAGCAGCTCCAGTTCACGCCACCTCAGGTTCACGCCATCCTCTGGCTGGGTCAGGACGGCCCGCTCACCATGGGCGAGCTGGCGCGCCGGCTGGGCGTCACGGAGAAGACCGTCACGGGTGTGGTGGACCGGCTGGAGCGCCAGGGGCACCTGCTGCGCGAGCGCAGCGCCACCGACCGCCGCGTCGTGCACTGCCGCCTGACGGAGGACGGCCAGTCGACCTGGGAGCGGCTCAACCGCGTGGTCGTCCATGGCATGCACCAGTTCCTGGGCATCCTCGACGTGGGAGACCGCAAGGCCCTCTTCCGCATCCTGGAGAAGCTGGTGAAGCGCATGAGCGCCCCGCCCACGCCGGCCACGCCCGCGCCGCGTGAGCGCACGGGCTGACAGCCGGGCCCCCGGCGGGGCCCCAGCCTTCCAGGCTGCCTGACAGGCTTCATGCCCGGGTGGTCAGCCCCCCTGCGTCGCGCGGCGGTCGCAGCTTCCGACGGGGGGAGGAAGGCGATGAGGGTACACGCACGCGGGGTGGCGGTAGGGGTGCTGCTGAGCCTGGTGGCCTGCCGGAAGGACGCGGAGGAGCCGCCTCCTTCCACGGTGACCTCTGCGCCGAAGCCGGCCGAGCCTCCCCCGCTGCCCACCGGACGCGCCGTGGCGCTCGCCTCCGTCGCGCCCCTGGTGGCATCCGTGAGTCCGGCCGTCGTCAACGTGGAGGTGCGCCTGGGCGCGCCCACGCCCGGCGAATCGAAGGACACGCCCTGGGGTGGTGACGGTCCCTCGCCTTTCGGAGGTTTGCCGTTCGACGGTCCCCCTTTCGGCGACGCCCCCGAGGACCCGCTGTCTCCCTTCGAGGCTCCCTCGCCCTTCGCACCGCCGGTGCGCGAGGGCATCGGCTCCGGCTTCATCATCGACGCCAGGGGACTGGTGCTCACCAACCACCACCTCGTGGAAGGCGCGGAGGCGATCCAGGTACAGCTCGCCGACGGGCGCGACCTGGAGGCGCGCGTGCTGGGCTCGGACCCGCTCACCGACGTGGCGGTGCTCCAGCTCGAACGCCTGGACGGCGGCAAGCCCTTGCCGGTGGTGCGGCTGGGAGACTCGGATGCGCTGCGTGTGGGGGACTGGGTGCTGGCCATTGGCAATCCCTTCGGCCTGACGTCCAGCACCAGCCTGGGCATCCTCGCAGCGAAGGAGCGCGACATCGCGGCGGGCCCCTTCGACGACTTCCTCCAGACGGACGCCGCCATCAACCCGGGCAACTCCGGCGGGCCGCTGTTCAACCTGAATGGCGAGGTGGTGGGCATCAACACCGCCATCGCCGGCCAGGGCTCGGGCATTGGCTTCGCGGTGCCCAGCAACCTCGTCAAATCGCTGCTGCCCCAGTTGGAGAAGAAGGGCACCGTCACCCGGGGTTGGCTGGGGCTGATGGTGCAGGACATGACGCCCGATTTGGGCGAAGCGCTGGGCGCGCCGGTGCAGGAGGGCGCGGTCGTCACCGACGTCACGGCGGAGACAGCGGCGGCCCGAGCCGGGCTGCGGCCGGACGACATCATCGTCGCCGCGGATGGGCAGCCCATTGACTCGGCGGGCGCGCTCACGCGACTGGTGGCGCTGAAACCACCGGGCGCGGAGCTCACGCTCGCCCTCTACCGGGACGCGAAGAAGCGCGACGTGAAGGCGACGCTGGGCACGCGGCCCGACCTGGAAGGCGTCGCCGTGAAGGAGCCAGCCGTCGGGGGCTCGCAGCGCCCCGCCGAGCATCGCGTGGGGCTGAGCCTGATGGACATGGACCCGGCGCTGGCGGAGTCCCAGGAGCTGCCGCCCTCCGGCGCCTTGGTGACGGAGGTGGCCCCCGCCTCCATGGCCGAACACGCCGGCATGCTGCCGGGCATGGTGGTGGTGGAAGCCGCGAACAAGCCCGTGCGCGGCGCGAAGGACGTGGTGACGGCGCTGCGGAAGACAAAGCCCGGCAAGTCCGTGCTGCTCCGCGTGGCCCTGCCGGGTGGCGCGCTGGAGCTGCGCGCGCTCACGGTGCCGGAGGAGTAGGCGCGCGCGCCAGCAGCACGCGGGGATGCAGGAGCAGCGCGACGGCCTCGCGCACCGTCCAATAGATGCGGTCGAACGTGTCCAGGTTGCGCTCGGTCTCCAGCGCCGGACTGGTGGCCACCTCCCAGCCATACAGCCGGAAGTAGTTGCGCGCGCGCAGCAGGTGATACGGGTCCGACACCACCACCACGCGCCGAGCCCCCAGCCCGCGCAGCACCTCGGCCGTGAGCCGGGCGTTGTCGTCGGTGGAGTGACTGCCCTCCTCCAGGACACACGCCTCCGCCGGGACGCCCATCCGCGTCGCCAGCGCCAGCATGGCGCGCGCCTCGGAGGGTGGATTCACGCCCACGCCGCCGGAGAAGACGAGCCGGGAGGCCACGCCGCGGCGGTACAGCGCCACCGCGTGCTCGGTGCGCGCGCGCAGCGCCCCGGAAGGCACGCCCCCGGGCAACACGCGCGCGCCCAGCACCACCAGCACGTCCGCGGGCGCGGCCTGCTCGCGCTGACCGAAGCGGTCCACCACCCAGGCGAGGCCGAAGACGCCGCACGTCAGCACGCCCGCGCCCACCATCAGGAGCCGGAAGAGGCGCGCGGTGCGCGGCGTGAGTGACGTGGGCGGCACCCTCCGCACGCTAGCCTGAAGTCGTCCCTCCGACACCGCGCAATCCACGCCGATGCCTGGAGGCCACACCGCCGGGGTGGCAAGGCTTGCCAGCGCTGGCGCTTCACCTGAGCGCATGTCCCGACGGGCCCTGGGAAGGCCCGGGGAATGAACCGCATCTCGGCCGCGGCGCGTCGTGACCCGCGCGTGCGCGGCATGACACGCGGGCCCGGGCGGACTGGACGTGGCCCCAGGGGTGCGCTCCAATCCCCCGGGTGATGACTCCTGAAGACGCAACGAAGGCCCTGTCGGAAGTGGAGCTGGTGCCCTGCGCGGAGATGGCGCTGATGGACGCGCGGCGGCTGGTGGACGCCTGCCTGGGCGCGGACGTGCCGGCGCTCGTGCATCGCGAGGCCTGCAGCAAGCCGGGCTGCAGCCCGAAGTTCCAGGTGCTGGTGCGCCCCGAGGACGGCCCTCGCGTGGCCGCCCTGCTCCAGCAGCGGTGGATGGACAGCATCGAGCGCGAAGGCCTGGTGCCCATGGGACGCACCGCCGCTCCGGCTGCTCCCATCCCCGAGGACGGCGAGCCGCCCTGCCCGGCCTGTGGCACCGCCGCGCCGCTGCTGGAAGGCGCCTGTAGCGACTGCGGACTCCAGCTCGATTGAGGGACGAGCGGACGTGAGCGGCTGTCACGTCACCGCTTCGTCTCATGAAACATTTACAGCACACTGTGGCCTGCAAACCCAAACGCGGGGCGTCCGCGCCCCCCGCGGAGAGCGTGAATGGAAGTCAAAGGCGTCGCCTTCCTGGCCCGGCAACAGTTGATGGTGCAGACCCATGGGGAGGCGGCCTGGAAGGCGTTCCTCACCGACTTCGCGAAGAAGGAGCCCTTCTACTCCAAGCCCGTGATGCCGGTGTCGCGCATGCCGGCGGACGCGTTCCTCCGGCTCAACGACGAACTGCTGGCGCGCTTCTACAACAACAACCCGAACGCTTATTGGCAGTTCGGCGTGAAGTCCGCCGAGTACGCCCTGGGCCAGGGGCAGCTCAAGGCGATGTTCAGCCAGGGTGACTTCCGGCGCTTCCTGCTGTTCACCCCCGGCATCTGGAAGGGCTACTTCACCGAGGGCGACCTCAACGTGCTCCCTGGTCAGGACCACACCGACCTGCACATCACCAACGTTCCCCGGCCGCACCCCTACTTCGAGCTGTCCGTCATGGGCTTCGCCTCCGGCGGACTGGCCTACCTGGGCGCGCAGAACCTCGAGCACCAGGTGCTCAAGGGCTTCACACGCGACGACAACGAAGTGCTGTACCGCTTCAACGTCGGCTGACGCCCGCGCCGGCCCGCGCCTTGCTCAAGGCGCGGTGCCGGTGGCCGCGCGCTCGGCGACCACGGGCATGGCTTCCGGCTTCAGCCGCAGGTCCGCCACCACGGGGTAGTGGTCGGACACGTCCACGCGCAGCACCCGGCTGGCCACGGACGTGAAGGCATCACACGCCAGCACGTAGTCGATGCGCAGCGTGGGCAGGAAGAGCGGCAGCGGATACGTGCCTCCCGTGCCTCCGGTCGCAGCGGCGACGTCATGCAGGGCCCGCCGCAGCAGCCGCGTGGAGCGTGAATCCGGTCCGTCGTTGAGGTCCCCCATCAACACCTTGGGCCGCGAGTCCTGTGCCATCAGCCGCGCCACGTACGCGCTCTGCCGCACGCGGGTGTCGCTGTTGAAGGGCCGGCGGATGAGGTGCGTGAGGTAGACGCTCACCTCGCGCCCGTCCACCTCCACCACCGCATGCGCCACCGTGCGAGGCTCCGCGCCGCGCGGCCCTGGCAGCGGGTACTGCGCCAGCGCCTCCAGCGGGAAGCGCGACAGCACGGCGATGCCGTAGGCCCCGCCGAACAAATCCGTGGTGCGGAAGTGGGCGCGGTACTTCAGGCCGGTGAGGCGAGACAGCTCCTCCGTCTGGTCCAGGCCGCGCGCGCGGGTGGACCCCACGTCCACCTCCTGCAAGGAGACGACGTCCGGCACCGCGGCGCGAATCACGTGCGCCACGCGCTCCAACCCGCGGGCGCCGGACTGGATGTTGAAGGTCATCACCCGCAGCTCTCCCGGGGCGCGCCGTACGGCGGCGACGGACTCAGTGGAGGCGAGGTGGCCAGGGCCGGTCGCACACGCGAGCGGCCCCATCAGGAACAGGATGGGGAGGAGGCGGCGAAGGCTCATGGGCGGAAGGGGCGCGATGTTAAGCCCCCTCCGCGGACCTGTCGCCCTGCCCCCCAGGCTCGTCCGGAAGGCAGCCGGCCTGGCGGGCCATCAGCAAGCAGGGTGGCGAGGCCGTGTCCGCCCTCCACGGGAGGGGCCCGACCCGGGAGCCGGCCTGCGTCCGGTCCGGGCCACCCTTCCCCCTGCTCCATCCCACGCCCAACCTGTTTCTTCATGAAAACGACACTGGCATCCGATTCGTCTGGCCGGTCCCGCTGGCGCTCGTGGGCGCTGATGGCCATTCCCGCCGCCCTGCTGCCCGTGGGACTCCTGCGCTACCGCGCCCGGCGCCGCGCACGCCGACCAGCGCCCCTGCGCAGCGCCGTGGGACTGGGACTGGTGTCCGTGGCCATCCTGCGGCTGGCGGGCAACTCCCGGCGAAAGATTCGACGGGTGCCGCCCTTCGCCGCCTTCCTGCCCGACGAGTTCACCGCCTCGGTGGCCTCCGGTCACTGACGGCGCTGTCGCGCACGGAGGCCTCCTTTCAACGAGGCCTAGCGGCGGCGGCGCAGGCGGGTGCCGAGCAGCACCAGGGCCGCGCCCAGCAACGGGATACCGCCCGCGGCGGCGCAGCCACCGCCGTCATCACCACCACCGTCGCCGTTGCCGCCGCCAGTCGCCACGGTGACGTTGAGCGTGGTGGCCGCGGAGGCGTCTCCCTGATCGGTGCCGTTCTCATTCACCGAGTTGCCCGCGCCGTACAGGGTGACGGTGCCGGGAGTGGACGGCGCCACCAGGGTGAAGTCGAAGCGGGCCGCGCCGCCGGAGAACGCCTGGATGTTCTTGTGGGTGACTTCCCCGCTCAGCTTCTGCGAACCCGTGCCCGGGTTGAGCGTGCCGCCGTTGTCGCTCACCGCCACGTTGTAGCCCGCGCCGGAGGCCGGACCGCCCCGGACGACGAGCGTGTAGTTGCCGGTGGCGCCCGGCGCCAGCGTGGCGGGCCCTTCGATGGTCACCGTGGGCGCGCTGCCGCCGGTGTGGCACTCTGCACAAGTGAGGCTTGAGCCCTGCTTGCCGCTTCGGCCACTGATGCCCATGGAATTGGCGAACGCGGAACCGGAGACAAGGCACGCCGACACAACGCCGGCAACTCCGAGTGATGCAAGGTACGACCGCATGAAGCCTCCAAAAAGGAACGACGGGAAGGAGGCTCTCTACATAGCGCGCCCCTCCCACCCTTCACAGCCACCCTAACGGCCGCTACTGCGCAGCAATACCGCACAGGCCTCGTCACGAAGTTGAGACAAGGTGAAGCGCGTTCCCACACCGGAGTGCTCCAGTCCGGCCCCCAGGGAAAGCACCCCGTGCGCCACGGTCCAGGCCAGGTTGGCCAGCCGACGCGGCTGGAGCCCCGGGGCCAGTCGGCCCGCGCGCGCATCCGCCTGGAGCCGCGCCTCCAGCACGTCATTCAGCTGTCCACTCAGCGCCAACACCCGTGATTGGTGGGCCTCGGATTGCCGCCCCATCAACTGTGGCCACAGATAGACGACGCGGAAGCCGTCCAGGTCCTCCGAGTACAAATCCACCCGGGCCCGAACCAGCGCGGCCAGGGCCTCCACGCCGCTGGCCGCGGCCGTCACCGCCGCCTCCAGCACCTTCACCTCGCGCTCCAGTCCCTCCACCGCCAACGCCCCCACGAGGTCCTCCTTGGAGCGGAAGTAGTAGAAAAGTGAAGGCTTGCTCAGGTCCGCCTCCGCCGCCACGGCCTCCAGGGTCAGTCCCAACACCCCGCCCCGAACCAACACCGCCCGTGCGGCGACGAGGATGGCCTGACGGCGTCCCTCCTGACGCCGCGCCTTGCGCGCCTCGCGCTCGGAGGGCTCGGCGGTGGGAGCCGACGCGGGGATGGGCGCGGCGGGTGACGCGGCCGGGCGACGGCGGCCCGGCGCGGGCTTGCGGCCACCGCCGCTAGAACCGGGCGAAGGCATTCCGCACCGCCTCCCGGCCGCCCTGCTCCACCACGTCACCGTGACACACCACCACGCGCTCCACGTCCCAGGCCTGGGCCCGCGCCAGGGACGCGCGCACGGCCTCCCGGTCCTTGATGACGGAGCGGATCAGCATGGTCGGCGCCAGCCGCTGCCACGCGCCGCTCAGCTTCAGGTACATGCGGGTGAACCACGAAGGCGTCCGGTGCACGTTGAACGCCAGGTCGGTGACGAACAGCGTCTGGCTCGGGCGGTGGAAGAAGAGCAGCTCGTCACCTTGGGCATCCCCTGGACGAGCACCTGGTCCAGGACGCCGGCCCAGCTGGCCTCGGCCGTGTCACCCAGCTCCAGGTCGATGCGCAGGTCCGGCCGCTTGCGCCGCAGCGCCGCGGGCGCGGCCACCTTCGCGTCTGGATAGGCCGCCGCCCAGTCCCGCACGTACAGGTGGTGCATCAGGTTGGGCGCCACCAGGAAGCGCACCGGCCCGAGCGCATCCACCGCCGCCCTTGCCTCCGGACTGAAGCGAACGGGCGAGTGGAGCCACAGCCCCCCATCCGGCAGGCGGACGGCCGTCATCCGGCCCCCCAAATCCATCCCCCCGATGCGGAACTCCACCGCGAGCACGTGCACGTCGTCGGCCACCTGGCGAAACATGACTGCCTCCTGGATGCGGATTCAACCGGAGCTCATTATTCTGACCATTGGTCGAAAAATGCAATCCCGTCCAGGAAGAGACCCAGTGCCCGTCCGGGTGACGGGGCCGTTGATTTCCGGGTGGGCCCGGCGTAGGCAACCGTCCTCTTTCCACGACTTTTGAAGGGTGCTCCGCACATGGCCGAGAAGCTCACGCCCCGCGAGAAGGGCTTTTCCGAGTGGTACGTCGACCTGGTCCAGAAGGCGAAGCTCGCCGACTACTCGGACGTGAAGGGCTGCATGGTCATCCGGCCCAATGGCTATGCGCTGTGGGAGAACATGCAGCGCGTCCTGGACAAGATGTTCAAGGACCTGGGCCACAGGAACGCCTACTTCCCGCTGCTCATCCCCGAGAGCTACCTGAAGAAGGAAGCCGAGCACGTCGAGGGCTTCAACCCGCAGCTGGCCGTCGTCACCCACGCGGGTGGTTCCAAGCTGGAGGAGCCCTACGTCATCCGGCCCACCAGTGAGACCATCATCAACCGCAGCTTCGCCAAGTGGATCCAGAGCTACCGGGACCTCCCGATGCTGCTGAACCAGTGGGCGAACGTGATGCGCTGGGAGATGCGCACGCGCCTGTTCCTGCGCACCACCGAGTTCCTCTGGCAGGAAGGCCACACCTGTCACGAGACGGAGGAGGACGCGGAGAAGGAGACCCGGCAGATGCTGGAGGTCTACCGGACCTTCGCCGAGGACTACATGGCGATGCCGGTGCTGACCGGCCAGAAGTCGGAGTCCGAGCGCTTCGCCGGCGCGCTGCGCACCTACAGCATCGAAGCGATGATGCAGGACAAGAAGGCGCTCCAGGCGGGCACCAGCCACAACCTGGGACAGAACTTCGCCAAGGCCTTCGACACCCAGTTCCAGGGCCGCGACGGCAAGATGCACCACGTGTGGCAGACGTCCTGGGGCGTGTCCACGCGCCTCATCGGCGGCCTCATCATGACCCACTCGGATGACGCCGGCCTCATCGTCCCGCCGAAGCTGGCGGCCACGCACGTGGTCATCATCCCCATCTTCGGCAAGGCCTCCGACGCGGAGAAGGCGCAGGTGCTGGAGAAGACGAACGCGCTGGCCGCGGACCTGCGCAAGGCCGGCCTGGGCGTAGTGCTGGACGACGACGACACCAAGAGCCCTGGCTTCAAGTACAACGAGCACGAGCTCATCGGCACGTGTCTGCGCATCGAGCTGGGGCCCAAGGACCTGGCCAAGAACTCCTGCGTCATGGTCCGCCGCGACGTGCGCCAGAAGGAGTTCGTGTCGCTGGACGAGGCCGTGTCCAAGGCCCAGGCCATGCTGGACGCGATGCAGAAGGACCTGTTCACCAAGGCCAAGTCCTTCCGCGACTCGCACACCTTCGAGGTCAACTCCTACGAGGAGCTGAAGGAGAAGGCGGACCAGGGCTTCCTGCTGGCGCACTGGAACCTGGACCCCAAGGTGGAGGCGCGCATCAAGGAGGAGACGGGCCTGACGACGCGCTGCCGTCCCTTCGACCTCAAGCAGGAGCCGGGCAAGTGCGTCGTCACCGGCGAGCCTTCGCCGGGCCGCATCGTCTTCTCCAAGGCGTACTGAGTCCCAGTCACGTCAGGGCCGGCGGTGGGGCACGACACCGCCCGCCGTCGGCTCGAACTGGAAGGCGCCCCCGCGGCGCGCCTGGTGGCACCGGACACGAGCAGGGCGACACCCACCGGCTCCTCTGCTGACGGGAATCGAAGGACTGTGTCTCGCCCACGATGTCAGGAGCCGTGAGCCATGCGCCTGTTCACCGCCGTCACCCTGGGGCCCGCCATCGAAGCGCGCACCACCGAGGAGTTGCACCGCCTGCGCCCCCTGGCCCCCCAGGCCCGCTGGGTAAAGATGGAGGGCCTCCACCTCACGCTCGTGTTCCTGGGCGACGTGGATGACGCACGCCTGCCCGCCATCCACGACGCCCTGGCGCCGATCGGAGCTCGGCATTCCCCCTTCGTGCTGTCTGTCGTCGGTGGCGGCGCTTTTGGCGCGCCCGCCCACCCACGCGTGCTCTGGGCGGATGTGTGCGGCGCCACGGACGCGCTGAAGGCCTTGCAAGCGGATACCGCCCAGGCGCTCCAGCCGCTTGGCTTCGAGTCCGAGCATCGCGAGTACACCGCGCACCTCACGCTGGCCCGCGCGAAGCACCCGCGCGGAGACGCCGCCCTCCTCGCATGCGTCCAGGCGCTGAAGGACACGTCACTGGGCGAAGGGCGTGTGGACCAACTGGTGCTCTTCGAGAGCAAGGGCGGCCATTACCTGCCCCGAGTGGAGGTGCCCCTCACCCGCACGCTGGGGTAGCGGCACCCTCGTGACGGCTGGCATCCAGGCTGCACTCTCCGCACTCCGGAAGCAGCCAGGCACCTGAAAGGACTCGTCAATGCGGTGGATGGTCATGCTGATGGTGTGGTTCGGCGCCCACGACGCGGTCGCGGCGCCACATGAGGGCCTGGAGGCCAGGTTGCAGACGGGAGACATCGTCCTGCACACCTCGCGCTCCTCGCAGTCACAGGCCATCCAGAAGGCCACGCAGAGCCCCCTGTCCCATGTGGGCCTCGTGGAGGTGACCGAACAGGGCGCGTGGGTCGTGGAGGCCGTGCAGCCGGTGCAGCGAATCCCGTTCTCGAAGTGGAAGGCCCGGGGCGTGAAGGGCGGCATCCTCGTCCTACGCCCTCATGAACTGAGCGAGGCGCAGCGCCAGCAGGCGGTGACGGCGGCCAAGGCGCACCTGGGCAAGCCGTATGACTGGCACTTCGGCTGGGGGGACGACGCGATGTACTGCTCGGAGCTGGTGCGCAAGGCCTACGCCCAGGGGGCGGGCTTGGAATATGGGAAAATGGAGCGGCTGGACTCACTCCGCGTGAAGGGCCTGGAGCAGCAGCTCCGCGAACGTTACGGGAAGCGGGTTCCCCTGGATTTGGAGCTGGTGACGCCCGCTAGCATCGCCGCGGATGTACGCCTGGAAGTGGTCCACTCCGACTTCCCGTCCGTAAGGTAGGTGCGGGCTCGCGAGGATGCAGCGGCGGGGCACGGACGCGATAGAGTGTCCGCATGCGACGCGTTCTGGTGCTCCTCCCTCTCCTCGCGCTGGCCAACTGTAAGAAGGACGAAAGCCCTGGCGCTGCCAAAGTCACGGTGGACTACTCGGGCTTTCTGCCCGGCTGCGTTCAGGTGAACGCACGCGACGAGGGCAGCGGCAAGGAGCTCTCCACCACCGTTGCCGGCAAGGGCGAGCCCACCGGAGGCTCGCTGACGGTCGCGGTGATTGCGCCCAGCGGCTGGGGCTCGACCATCCAGGTGGAGGCGCGCGCCTTCGAGCAGACCTGCGAGGCCGCGAGCCCCGTGGTGACGCGGTCCACGTCCGTGACGCTGACGCCAGGAACCCCCGTCCCGGTGGCCCTGTCCCTCCAGGCGACGGATGGGGACGGCGACGGTTACGTCTCCGTGCTCACGGGCGGCACGGACTGCCATGACAACAACCCGAACATCCACCCGGGCGCGACGGAGCTCTGCAACAACGTCGACGACAACTGCAACGGGCAGTCGGACACGGTGGAGCTGCGCCTGGGCCAGAGCTGCACGGAGGGCGAAGGCTGTGAGGGCGTCCGTGCGTGCGGTGGGAACGGCGAGGTCATCTGCAACATGCCGCTGGCCGCGTATGCCTACCCTGACGTGGACCAGGATGGACACGGCGACCGGAACGCCGCTCCCGTCGCCTTCTGTGCCGGAATCCCGCAGGGCTATGTCACGGGTCCCGCGGACGACTGCAACGACAACAACGCCAGCATCCGGCCAGGAGCGACGGAGCTCTGCAACGGCGTCGACGACAACTGCAACGACCAGATTGACGAGACGTTCACCGACCTCGGCACGGCGTGCACCGCGACCGCCCAGTGCCCCGGCGTCTACGTCTGCGACGCCTCGGGCATCGCCACCACCTGCCAGCCCACGGCGACGCCCAACGACTGGTTCCTGGACGGTGACGGAGACACCTTTGGTGATGGCACGGCCGTGACGTCCTGCGTCTCGCCTGGCGCGGGCTACGTCGAGGCTGGTGGTGACTGCAACGACGGCAACCCGTTCACCTACCCTGGCGCGCCGGAGTTGTGCGACGGCCTGGACAACAACTGCGACGGGAATGTCGAAGGCCCCGAGGTCTGCCCGAGCGGCGGTGCCAACTGGGCGGCCCGGACCGTGGGTGCAACCAATCAGGAGTGGCGCTCCATCTTCACGGAGGTCTCAGGTGATGTGACTGTCGTGGGCAATCAGGGAGGCGTCGCGATTCTCACGCCGGGCTCGACCACATTCCAGACCAACGCGACCAACTGCGGCGACAACAACAGGGGCTGGAACGCCGTCTGGACGGACATGGCCAACCAGGGCCGCCTCTACCTCGGCTCGTCGGGAGGTAGCCTCACCTTCCTGGACAGGAGTCAGAATGCCTGCACCCAGACGCATGACATGACCCGATGGATCCGAGGGCTCGTCGGCTTCCGCCGCGAAGGGACCCTTGAGATTCATGGGGTCACTGAGAACTCCGGCTCAGCGAACCAAGGCCTGACTTTCACGTGGACCGGAGAAGCCGGGGCGAATGAGCTGAAATTCGGAACCACCACTGTCGGGCCGCTGCACGACGTCCACGGACGTTCCCGGTCATTGCTGTTCGCGGTGGGCGGCTTCGATGGAGGGTCCAGCAGACCTCGAATCTACCGTTTCAACACCAACACCAGTCAGTGGCAGTCGGAGAGCGTGGAGACCGCAATCTCAGGCCTGGGCCGACTTCGCGGCGTCTGGGTGGTGAACGACAAGGTCGCCTTCGCCGTCGGTGACCATACGGGCGGGAAGAACACGGTCCTCCAGTGGGACGGCAGCAACTGGAGCAGGCTGTCCTTCCCCGACACTCACAAGGAAGAACTGACTTCCGTCGTCGCCTTCGGTTCGAAGTCCGTCTACGTCACCGCGTTCAACGGCCGCATCTACCGGTACGACGGCACGGGGTGGCAGATTGTCTTCGAGAACACGAGCCTGCGCTTCAACGACATCGCTGGCACCAGTCCCGCGGACCTCTGGGTCGCAGGCAACGCGGGTCAGATTCTCCACTGGCCCCAGTAAACCGGCTCACCTCACCCGCCGCGCCACCACGAAGCGGCGGGTGAACGGGAACGGCGTCCCATACGGCTGCCCGGGATAGGACTCGCGCAGCAACGGGCGCAGCGTCTCCACGAAGGCGCGCGCCTCCTCCTCCCCGAGCGCCGCGAGCACGGGCCGCAGCGTCGTCCCCAGCAGCCACTCCAGCACCGCGTCCTCGCCCGGGAGCACGTGCAGGTACGTTGTCTCCCAGGCCTCCACCGTCAGCCCCAGGCCGAACAGCCAGGACGCATACACAGGCAGGGACTCCACCGGCCTGCGCCGCACGGGCGCCAGGACAGAAGCGAAGCGCGGCAAGGCCCGCACCTCGTCGACACGCCGGTGCGAAGGCGCATCGAAGTTGGCCGGCACCTGGAAGGCCAGCACCCCGCCGGGCGCCAGCTTCGCCACCAACCGCCCGAGCAACAGCTCGTGGTCCGGCAGCCAATGCAGCGCCGCATTGGACACGAGCACGTCCAGCGGCGCGGGAGGCTCCCAGTCCGCGAGGTCCGCTACCTCGAAGCGCACCGAACCCACGGACGCACCGCGACGGGCCGCCTCAATCATCTCCGAGGACGCATCCACGCCGGACACCTGGGCGGACGGCCAGCGCTCGGCCAACACGCGCGTGAGGTCCCCGGTGCCACACCCCAGGTCCGCGACCTGGGAGGGCGACGCCGCGTCCACCCGCGACAGCAAATCGAAGAAGGGACGCTTTCGCTCGTCGCGAAAGCGTGAGTACTGCGCCGGGTCCCACATGGCGGCCTCCTGTCACGGGAGAACCTAACGCCCAGGGTCCTTCAGCGCGGTATCGCGGGACACGCTCCCCAGGAAGGAAGCGTGTCCCAGGGACAACGCTCTACTTGGCGCGGCGGCGACGGGCGCCCGCGTCCGGCGCGCTCCCGGCGTCCTCGCCACCCTCCACGGCGGCCCCGGTGCCGTCGGCCGCACCGGCCGTCCCGGCGTCCGTGCCCGCGTCGGCCTCCGGGAGCTCAATCTTCGGCGGCGGGTTCACCAGCGTGAGCGAGGTGAGAAACTCGTCCGCGCCCGGCGCGCCGATGCCCGCGTTGTAGACGGTGATGAGGTTGTACACGCGCGGCCCCACCAGGAAGCTGCGGCCCTTCACCTCGCCGCTGGGCGACGCCAGCATGTAGGCCTTGCCCGGGTAGCCATCCAGGGTGATGTCCTCGGAGCTCTTCAGCTCGCCACCCACCTGCCCGGCGATGCCCTGGATGCCGCCGTTGATGAGCGCCTCGGCGGGCACCGTGGCGACGAACGCCTCCGGGTAGTCCACCGCGTTGACGATGTAGCTGACACCGCCCTCATTGGCCGCGTACGTGACGAGCGTGGCCTTGTCCGTCCGCTTCGGCAGGGCGGCCTCGCTGCGCTGTGCCTGCGGCGGGGGCCCCGGCAGCTTCACGGTGAAGCCCTCGGGGGCATCCATGACGTTGAACGCGACGGCGGGGGTCTCCTCTCCACCCTCGTTGGCGACCTCCTCGATGGTCGAGGTGGCTTCCCGGTTATCGGGCTTCTGCTGACCGGCGCACGCGGCGGCAATCAGCGACAGGGTGGCGAGGCTGGCGACAAGGCGGGACAACGGGGACATGGGCACACTTCCTGAGTGTGGTTGAACGCAGCGCGTCGAAGGACGCTAGACGAACTTCCTGGTTGCTGACTACCCGACTTTGGGAGGGGAGCCATTTTCATTGCGCGCCGGACTCTACCGGAGCGTCGGCGAGAGGACGTAGCACCCGCCACTACTCGCCGAGATACGCACGCCGGACCTCCGCGCTCTCCAGGAGCGCCTTGCCCGGCCCCGCCATCACGACCTCGCCCGTCTCCAACACATAGCCGTAGTGCGCGGCGTTGAGCGCCAGATGGGCGTTCTGCTCCACCAACAGCACGCTCACGCCCGTGGCATTCACCTCGCGCAGGGTGCGGAAGATGGCCTCCGTCACCTGCGGCGCCAGCCCCAGCGAAGGCTCATCCAACAGCAGAAGCTGCGGCTTGCTCAACAGCGCGCGCGCAATGGCCAGCATCTGCTGCTCGCCGCCCGACAGCGTCCCCGCCATCTGCTTGCGGCGCTCCTTGAGCACCGGGAAGAGCGTGAAGCTCTTCTCCAGGTCCTGCTGGATGCCGGAGGTGTCCGTGCGCAGGTACGCGCCCAGCTCCAGGTTCTCCTGGACGGACATGTTGGGGAACACGCCCCGGCCTTCCGGCGCGTGCGCCATGCCGCGCGGCACCAGCTGGTGCGCCTTCATGTTCGTGGTGTCGTGCCCGTTGAACTGGATGCGTCCGGCGCTGGGCTTGAGCATGCCGCTCACCGCGCGCAGGGTGCTCGTCTTGCCCGCACCGTTGGCGCCGATGAGGGCCACCACCTCGCCCTTGCCCACCGTCAGTGACACACCCTTGAGCGCCTGGATGGCGCCGTAGTGCACCTTGATGCCGTCCACCGACAGCAGCGGCGGGAAGGCCTGGCGCTCCCCCAGCGTCTTCACCTGCGCGTCGCTCACGCCGCCCCTCCATGGCTCTCCAGATAGCTGTCACCCAGGTACGCCTCGATGACCTTCCGGTCGCTGCGCACCTGCGCCGGCGCGCCCCGGGCAATCGTCTCGCCGTGGTCCAGCACCGTGATGGATTCGCAGATGCCCATGACCAGCTTCATGTCGTGCTCGATGACGAGCACCCCCAGCTTGAAGTCGTCCCGAAGCTTGCGGATGAGCACCATCAGGTCCGCCTTCTCACGGGTGTTCATGCCCGCCGCGGGCTCGTCCAGCAGCAGCACCTTGGGCTGCGTGCCCAGCGCGCGCGCGATTTCCAGCCGGCGCTGCTCGCCGTAAGGCAGGTTGCGAGCCTCCTCGTCGCGGCGGTGCGACAGGCCCATGACCTCCAGCAGGTGCTCCGCCTGCTGCGTCAACTCCCGCTCCTCCTGCTGGAAGCGAGGCGTCAGCAGCAGCGCGCGCCACCAGTCGCGGTAGTTGATGAAGGCGCCCTTCACCTTCGCGCCCAGCCCCACGCCTTCGGGGTGCAGCGAGCCCTGCGCCCGGCACGCCACCTTCACATTGTCCAACGCGGTGAGCGCGCGGAACAGGCGGATGTTCTGGAAGGTGCGCGCCAGCCCCAGGTGGTTGATTTGATGCGGCAGCCACCCGTTCACCCGCTGCCCGCCCACGCGGACCTCGCCCTGGGTGGGCTGGTACACGCCGGTCAGCACGTTGAACGCCGTGGATTTACCGGCGCCGTTGGGGCCGATGAGCCCCTGCAGGTCACCCTGCCGCACGGAGAGGTTGAAGTCCGTCAGCGCCTTGAGGCCGCCGAACTGGATGCTCACCCCATCCGCCTGGAGCAACGGCGCTCCGGCCTCCGCCTTCGTCTCCTGCACGGCCGCGCTCACGCCAGCCCCCTGCGCTTGCGCGGAATCCACCGCGGCAGCACATCCCAGATTTCCTTCGTCCCGAACAGGCCCTGGGGCCGCGCCAGCATCAGCACCACCAGCAGCAGGCCGTACACGGGCATGCGAATCTGGTCCACCTTCTGCGCCAGGCTGCCTTCGGCCCCCAGCAGGGTGAACAGCGAGCGCATGCCTTCGGGCAGCAGCGTGAGGAACGTGGCCGCGATGATGGCGCCCGTCGTGGAGCCCAGGCCGCCCAGCACCACCATGACGACGATTTCCATCGACTTCACGAAGGTGAAGGAGCCGGGGTTGATGATGGGCACGAAGTGCGCGAACAGCGCGCCGGCGATGCCGGCGAAGAACGACGAGATGACGAAGGCGCGGACCTTGTAGCCCGTGGTGTCCACGCCCATGGCCTCGGCGGCCACCTCGTCCTCGCGGATGGCCCACAGGCTGCGGCCGTGGCTGGAGCCGGTGATGCGCCGGGCCACCAGCACCGTGAGGAACACGAAGAAGTACACCATGGCCGGCGAGGACGTCTGGGGGATTCCGGAAAGGCCCAGCGCCCGGCCGAACGCGTCCGTGTTCTGCACCACCACGCGGATGATTTCGCCGAAGCCCAGCGTGACGATGGCCAGGTAGTCCCCGCGCAGCCGCAGCGAGGGCAGGCCCACCAGGAAGCCGCACAGCGCCGCCGCCAGGCCGCCCACCAGCAGCGACACGACGAAGAACACCTGGTCGCTGACCGCCACCGGCAGGAAGGAGAGCGCCACGTCCTTGAGGTTCAGCGACAGGACGCCGGAGATGTAGGCCCCCACCGCCATGAAGCCCGCATGGCCGATGGAGAACTGCCCCGTCATCCCGTTCACGATGTTGAGGCTGACCGCGAGGATGATGTTCACCCCCACCACCGACAGCAGGTAGGAGGCGAAGGGCGCATCGCTCATCAGCCACTGGAACAGCGCCAGCACCGGCAGCGCCAGCAGCACGGGCAGCAGGCCGCGCAGCGACGCGGGGACGGAGGAGCGGGCCTGGGGGACGGGAATCGCGGGAGTCTCCATCAGACCTTCTCCGCGGCGACGCGGCCGAAGAGGCCGCCCGGCTTCACCAGCAGCACCAGGATGAGGAAGCCGAAGGCCACCGCGTCACGCCAGGTGCTGGCCGCGTAGCCCACCACGAACTCCTCCACCAGGCCCAACACCAGGCCGCCCACCACGGCGCCCTGCACGTGGCCGATGCCACCAATCACCGCCGCCACGAAGGCCTTGAGGCCCACGTACAGGCCCATCAGCGGGCTCACCGACGTGTCCTTGATGGCGTAGAGCAGGCCGGCGCCCGCCGCCAGCGCGCTGCTCAGCATGAACGTCAGCGCGATGACGCGGTCGGTGGGGATGCCCATCAGCGCCGCCACGCGGTGGTCCCAGGACACCGCGCGCATGGCCTGGCCGAAGCGCGTGCGGAACACCAGGTACTGCAGGCCCACCATCAGCGCCACGGCGATGCCGAAGCTGATGACCTGCCAGTTCCACACCACCACGTCCCGGTCGCCAATGACGAGCCACTCCACCGGCTCGATGACCTCCGGGAAGGCCCGCGGCGCCGCGCCCGGCAGGAAGCCGATGTCCAACTGGAAGCCGTAGGACAGCGCGAAGGAGATGCCGATGGCGGTGATGAGCGCGGTGAGGCGCGGCTTCTCCCGCAGGGGGCGGTACGCGAAGCGCTCGATGAAGAACCCGAGCAGCGCGCAACCCAGCATGGCCACCGCGAACACGACGGCCACGCCCAGCAGGGAGCTGCGCATGTCGCGCCCGAGCGCGAACGCGGTGGCGTAGCCCATGTAGACGCCGACCATCATGACGTCGCCGTGGGCGAAGTTGATGAGCTTCAGGACGCCGTACACCATCGTGTAGCCAAGCGCGACGAGCGCGTAGATGGTGCCGGCGGCCAGGCCGTTGATGAGGTGCTGGAGGAGCTGCGCCATTAGGGATTGATGGTCGTGACGTACTGCGTCTTGCCATCCTCGACCTTGAGGACGACGGCGGACTTCACGGCGTTGCGCTGGGCATCCAGTGTCACCGTGCCCGCCACGCCCGGGAAGTCCTTCGTCTGGGCAATGGCGTCACGCACGGAGGGGCCGCTCAGGTCCTTGGCGCGCTCCAGGGCGCCCACCGCCACGCGGGCGGAATCGTAGCCCAGCGCGGCCAGGGCGTCCGGCACCGCGCCGTACGCGGCCTTGTAGTCCGCGATGAACTTCTGCACGCGCGGATCCGGATTGTCCGGCGAGTAGTGGTTGGAGAAGTAGCTGCCCTCGATGGCGCTGCCGCCCAGCTCGAAGAGCTTCTCGGAGTCCCAGCCGTCGCCGCCCATCAGCGGAACCTTCAGGCCCACCTCGCGCGCCTGGCGGGCGATGATGCCCACCTCGCTGTAGTAGCCCGGCACGTAGATGCCTTCCGGCTGCGACTTGCGGATGGCGGTGAGCTGGGCGCGGTAATCCGTGTCGCCCTGGCTGTAGCTCTCCACGGCCGTTACCTTGCCGCCCATCTCCGTGAACTTGCGCCTGAAGACGTCCGCCAGGCCAATGGAGTATGCGCTCTTGTTGTCCTGGAGCACCGCCACCGTGTTCAGCTTCAGGTTCTCCCGCGCGAACTTCGCCATCACGAAGCCCTGGAACGGGTCGATGAAGCAGACGCGGAAGATGTAGTCACCCTTCTCGGTGACGGTGGGGTTGGTGGAGGACGGCGTAATCATCGGCACGCCTGCCGCCTGCGCCTTCTCCGCCATGGCCAGCGAGTTGGACGACGCCACGTCACCGAGGATGAGCGCGACCTTGTCCTGCGTAATCAGGCGCGTGGCGGCCTGGGCGGCCTCCTCGGGCTTGCTCTGGTTGTCGTAGACGCGGATGGACAGCTTCTTGCCCTTCACCCCGCCCGCGGCGTTGGCCTCCTTGAGGGCCAGCTCGATGCCGTTGCGCGTGGAGATGCCGAAGGTGGCCTGGCCACCGGTGAGCGAGCCCACCTGGCCCAGCAGGATGGTGTTCGCGTCCGCCGGAGCGCCCCCGGGCGCCGCCCCCTGCCCCTGCGCGGCCTGAGTACCTCCTTCACCCGAAGGAGCAGGCTGCGTCTTCTTCTCGCAAGCGGCCACCATGACGGCGAGCGCGGCGAGGAGCATCGGGGCAAGTCGTCGCATGCGGGGCTTCCCTTCTCGGAAACTGACACGGCAAAGCCCTGGTTTTCTAGGGGACACCTCTCCATGGGTCAAGCGTGCAGCCGTCCCGAGCCCCCGTCACACACCCCCTGTGCGGCGCGTCAGTCAGGAGTGCAGCCCGTCCAACGGGCCGTCGTGGAGCACCTCACCCCGCTCCTCCACCTCCGCCGTCTCTTTCCGAACGGTGGCGTGAACCTGCCGGAGCACCTCGTCGGTGTACCGGGAAACCGCAACCTCCTGCCAGACATGCACGGACCTGGTGACCTCCACCCGCTCCTCGCGCAGGGGGATGA
Source organism: Myxococcus sp. NMCA1 (assembly GCF_026810205.1). Classification (NCBI taxonomy): domain Bacteria; kingdom Pseudomonadati; phylum Myxococcota; class Myxococcia; order Myxococcales; family Myxococcaceae; genus Myxococcus; species Myxococcus sp. NMCA1. Next base: position 8,506,214 of record NZ_CP113950.1, read on the forward strand.
TGAAGGTGCCCGCCTCGAAGGGTACCAGCCCCTCCAGCACCGGCCGGGCGGACGCCACGGCCTCTGGCGCCGGCGGGCCCTCGGCGTCCACGGCCTGTTCGGACACCCGCTCCACCACCAACTCCTCGCGGCGCACGGGCACGGAGAAGTGCCGCACCTCGGTCCGCACCACCTTGTGGATGCGCACCTGTCCCGCCTCCCGCACCACCACGTGAGGATGGGCCTCCTCGCAGGCCAGGGGCACCACGAGCTCGCCGGGCGTCGCGAACTCGGCGGAGAGCACGGATTCGGGGTGACCTGACCGCGCCTGCGCCGGGCCTTCCTGCGCCAATGACACCTCGTCCCGCGTCAGCCCCAGGTGCACGTCTTCTCCGCGCACGTCCACCACGTCGCCGTAGCGCGCGGTGAAGGACTTCAGCCGCAGCAGCCCTCCTTCGATGGCGAAGGTCTCCCCGCCACAGCCCACCACGGTGCCCAACCGGGTCCCATCCGCCGTGAAGACCCGCATCCCTTCCCGTACGTCCGTGCGCATCGGAGGACTCCTCTCGTGTGGTGTGTGTGGTTCGCGGCTCACGCCTGCGTGGGCAACCCGGGCTCGTTCCAGGGATGCTCCCGGCCATTCGGCCCGCGCCGGAGCACCCGCTCCAGGGGCGTGCTGGGGCGCTCCGGGTCCGGGGCCGTCTCCAGCGCCGCGGGCTTGCAGACAGCGGGCGGCGGGGCGGGCACCAGGGCCAGGACCGGAGGCGGCCGGAGCCGATGGCGCGCGAGCCGGCCCGCCACCAGGGCGCCCAACATCCCGGAGGCGCAGGCCACGCCCACCACGGGGCCTCGCAGGTCCGGGCGGAGCAGCCGGTGGATGCCACGCACCACCAGGTGCGCCCCCACGCCCGCGGCCGCGCCGCCCACCCACGAATCACTCCAGCGCCACGGCTCCCAGGTTCCCTGCCTGCTCCTCATGACGGTCTCCCGTTGGGTGCTCACGGCACGCGGCCCGGACGCACCTCGCTTGAAGATGGGGTGGGCCGCCGCACCCTGAGAAGCCCCGGACCACGGCCGCCGGCGCGGTGTCGCCAGGGCAGGCGAAAGGACAGGCGGGCGTTCGGGCGGGCAGGCACGGTGCCAAGCCAACTGGCACTGTGTCCTCGGCCCCTGTCACCGGGACCGAGCGCTCACACCTTCCATGATGACCGGGGTGGAAACCCCAGGGCCTCGCGCTCGCACGCGGGGCCTCCACCAGCGCCGGGGTCCAAGGTGTGGCCAGCAGGTCCACCCGCCCCGGTCACGAGGAGCCAGCCATGTACCAACGCAGCGACGTCAACGAAGGGATGGTCGTCCGCAGCATCGACGGCGAAAAGCTCGGCAAGGTCTTCGCCGTCGGCGACGGCGAATTCCACATCGAGAAGGGCCTCTTCTTCCCGAAGGACTACCTGGTCCGGTACTCGGAAATCAGTCGCATCGACGGCTCGGAAATCATCCTCAGCCACGGCAAGGAGATGCTGAGCCGGCTGACGGAGGAGGACCGCACGGGCACCATCGCCGGCACGGGTGGCGGCGCGGGCGTGGGTCCGGGCGCGGTGGGACTGGGCGCCGACCGGACCGCGGCCCGCGCCAACACGGGCATGGACGCCACCACGGACACCGCGGGCCTGAGAGCCACGGACACCGCGGTGGGCGCGCGGGGCATCCACGGCCGAGAGGAGGACATCACCATCCCCCTGCACAGGGAGGAGGTGGACGTACTCAAGCGGGACGTCCAGGCCGGTGAGGTCCGTGTCCACAAGGACGTGGTGGAGGAGGACCGGGAGATGGACGTGCCGGTGCGCCGCGAGCGCGTCCGCGTGGAGCGCCGGGACGTGAGCCCGGGACGCCCGGCGATGAATGCCTCGTTCCAGGAGGAGACCGTCGTCGTCCCGCTGCGCGCCGAGGAAGTCGAAGTCCAGAAGCGCACCGTCGTCGACGAGGAGGTCGTCATCCACAAGGACGAGGTGGATGAGGAGCGCCACATCTCCGAGCACGTACGCCGGGAAGAGGTGGACGTCCGCACCGAGGGCAGCGACGAGCGGGCTCGTACGCTGAACGCGCCCTCCGACGACCCGCTCAAGCGTGGGTACTGAGCGCGCCCCCGGCCCCTCTCTCCTCCCGGGAGGGGCCGGGTCTCCCTCCCCGCTTCGTCAGGGTGAGGACTTCCGGAGCCGCGGTCGCATGATGGGCGTTTCGTCCCGGGACAGCCCTCCCGCGGAGGCAGGCCTGGAGGGCGGGCGGTCCAACTGCATGAACTCGCGATGCCGGTCGGGGAAGTGCTTCGCCATGAGCCGCACCAGCTCCGAGTCGTTCGCCGGACGGCAGGCATCCGCCAGCCGGTCCGCCATCTCCCGCGCGCTGCCGAAGCGCGCCTCGGGGCGCTTGGCCAGTGCAGTCTCCAGCACGTCCCAGAGCGCCCGGGGGATGCGCGAAGGCCGCGGCGGAAGGGCCTCGTCGCAGATGGCGTGCATGGTGGCCAGCTCGTCGGGCTTCTCGAAGGCCCGCGCGCCGATGAGCGCCTGGTAGAGAACGAGCCCCATGGCGAACAGGTCGCTTCGCGCATCCAGCTTCATGCCGCGCGCCTGCTCGGGGGACATGTACAGCGGCTTGCCCTTCACGATGCCCGGCAGCGTCACCGTGCGCTGGGCGCGGGCCTTGGCCACGCCGAAGTCCAGCACCTTCACCCGCCCGTCGAACCCCACCATGAGGTTGTGCGGGGACAAATCCCGGTGCACCAGCTCGAGCGGCGCGCCGTCCTCGCCTTGCAGCACGTGCGCCGCATGCAGCCCCGCCAGGCCCTGGCACACCACGGCCACCGCATGCGCCGTCTCCAGCGGGCCCTTGGCCGAGCGGAGGAGCCGCGCCAGGTCCACGCCGCGCACCAGCTCCATGGCGATGTAGTACGCGCCCTCCGCCTCGCCGAAGTCGTAGAAGTGCACCAGGTTGGGGTGGGAGAGCCGCAGGCCGATGCGGGCCTCGTCCAGGAACTGCTGGACGATGGAAGGGTCCGAGGACAGGTGCGGGAGGATGCGCTTGAGGGCCACCAGCCGGCCCAGGCCCTCCGGGCCTCGGGTCCGCGCCACCAGCACCTGCGCCATGCCCCCGGTGCCCAGCGGTGTGACCACCTCATAGCGGCCAATGTGGCCCCGTGAGGCCGGAGGCGGCTCCGCGGTGAGCGCGTCCAGCCGCTCCAGCGCGCCCTTGCCGTCTGTCAGCGCGAGGAAGCCCAGCACGGCGGTGTCGAGCTGTTCGCCAATGGCTTCCACCAGCTTCATCACCAGCCCGCCGCCGCCGTCGAAGGCGCCCTCCACCACCAACCCCAGGCCCCCCAGCTCCAGGCTGCCCAGGGCCAGCCGCGTGCAGAAGAGCGTCCGGCCCCCATCCAGCTTGCGGACACCTCGCCAGTGCGCCGCCTCCAGGACGTCCACCCCGGGCTCGCCCAGCACCCGCGTCAGCACCGGGCCTCGCGTCCCTCGCAGGGACACGAAGCCCGCGCGCGCATGCACCAGCCGGGCACACTGCGTGAGAAACACGTCGAGCCCGGAGTCCAGGTCCAAGCCCCGCTCCAGGCAGTCCTCCAGGATGACGTCGGCCATCCGATGCACGGAGACCAGACCCCGGAGAAAAACGACCTCTTCCTCTAAAGAGGGAAAATCCACGGGCCCATTCAACACCCGGGACGTCCTTTTCAGGAAACCCGAAGCCGCCGGGACGACTACACGCGCTCCCGGTCCTTCAGCGGCGCCACGGCCGGAAGGTGCTCGGGCGCGCCGGAGCGGAGCGACCGGGGCAGGTGGTCATCCATCAGCCCGTGCACCTCCAGAACACGCTCCAGGTGCGCCACGCGCTCACGGAGCAGCCGCACCTCCACGCCGCCGTGCTGGGATTCCTTCAAACGGATGAAGGCCTCCACCAAGGGCTTGAGGGAGAAGCGAAGCGTGAGCCCGAAGAGGGGCACCCCCACCACCATGGCGGTGATGAGGAACATGACGATGCCTTCGGTGACGTCCATTGATGCGCTCCAGGGGGACTGACTGCGCGGCAGGCAGTCTACGCTGGAGCGCGGAGGCGATTGCGAGCCTTCAGCTCGCCTGGCCCGTGTAGATGGCGTCCGCGATGCGGTAGGCGCTGCCTTCCAGGCGCTGGAAGGATTCCTTGAGCACCGCCACGTCGGAGGTGTTGAGCACCTCCTTGAGGCGCGCCAGGTCCGCCTTGATTTCCTCGCGGTCCTTCTCCGACAGGAGGCTGGCGTACTCCTCCAGGCTCTTCTCCGTCGTGTAGATGAGGCCGTCGGCGTTGTTGCGCAGCTCCGCCAGCTCCTTCTTCTTCTTGTCGTCGGAGGCGTGCGACTGGGCGTCGGAAATCATCGCCTGGATTTCCGCCTCGGACAGGCCGGAGTTGCTCACCACGCGCACCTGCTGGACCTTGCCGGTGCCCAGGTCCTTGGCGCTGACGTGGACGATGCCGTTGGCGTCGATGTCGAACGACACCTCGATTTGCGGCACGCCGCGCGGCGCCGGGGGGATGCCCACCAGTTCGAAGCGCGCCAGCGTCTTGTTGTCCGCCGCCATCTCACGCTCGCCCTGGAGCACGTGCACGCTCACCAGCGGCTGGTTGTCCACGGCGGTGGAGAACACCTGGCTCTTCTTGCAGGGGATGGTGGTGTTCTTGTCGATGATCTTCGTGAACACCCCGCCCGCCGTCTCGACACCGAGCGACAGCGGCGTCACGTCCAGCAGGAGGACGTCCTTCACCTCGCCCTTGAGCACGCCGCCCTGGATGGCCGCGCCCACGGCGACGACCTCGTCCGGGTTGATGCCCTTGTGCGGCTCCCTGCCGAAGAACTCCTTCACCTTCGCCTGCACGCGCGGCATGCGCGTCATGCCGCCCACCAGCAGCACCTGATTGATTTGCTGCGCGGGAATGCCCGCGTCCTTCAGGGCAATCCGGCACGGGTCGATGGTGCGGTCGATGAGGTCCGTCACCAGCGCCTCGAAGGTGGCGCGGTCCACCGTCTCGGTCAGGTGCTTGGGACCGGAGGCATCGGCGGTGATGAACGGCAGGTTCACCTCCGTCTCCGGTGCGCTGGACAGCTCGTGCTTGGCGCGCTCGGCGGCTTCCTTCAGGCGCTGCAGCGCCATGCGGTCCTTGCGCAGGTCCAGCCCGTTGTTGGATTCCGCGAAGCGCTTGGCCAGGTAGTCGATGAGGCGCTGGTCGAAGTCCTCGCCGCCCAGGAACGTGTCGCCGTTGGTGCTCTTCACTTCGAACACGCCGGCGTTCAGCTCCAGGATGGAGATATCGAAGGTGCCGCCGCCCAGGTCGTAGACGGCGATGCGCTCGGTGCCACCGTCCTGCACCTTGTCCAGGCCGTAGGCCAGGGCCGCGGCGGTGGGCTCGTTGATGATGCGCAGGACATTGAGCCCGGCGATGCGGCCGGCGTCCTTGGTGGCCTGACGCTGGCTGTCGTTGAAGTAGGCGGGGACGGTGATGACCGCCTCGGAGACCTGCTCACCGAGGTAGTCCTCTGCCGTCTGCTTCATCTTCATCAGGACGATGGCGGAGACCTCCGGCGGGCTGTAGCCCTTGCCGCGAATCTCCACCCACGCGTCGCCGTTGGGGCTGGAAGCCACCTTGAAGGGCGACACGCCAATGGCCTTCTTGCCTTCGGGCGAGTCGAACTTGCGGCCGATGAGCCGCTTCGCCGCGAAGACGGTGTTCTCCGGGTTGGTGATGGCCTGCCGCTTGGCAATCTGCCCTACCAGGCGCTCGCCGGAGTCAGTGAAGCCCACCATGGAAGGCGTGGTCCGGCTGCCTTCGCTGTTGGGGATGACCACCGGCTCGCCGCCCTCCATGACGGCGACGCACGAGTTGGTCGTCCCAAGGTCGATTCCTATCACCTTGCCCATGTTGGTTACTGACTCCCCCCGGAAGAGTTCTCGGACTGCGCGGGCGCGGCGGGCGCCTCGATGTCGGTGGCGGGTTCGGCGACGGCCGGCGGCTCGGCGGCGGCGACCGGTTCAGCCGGCGCACGCGCGACGACGACCATGGCCGGACGCACCAGCCGTTCATTGAGGTAGAAGCCGCGCACGACTTCGTAGGCGACGTGGCCGGCGGGGACGTCCGTCGTCTCCACCTGCTGGATGGCCTCGTGGATGCGCGGGTCGAACAGCTGACCCTTGGCGCTGAAGCCCTTCACGCCGTGGCGGCCCAGCGCGTCCTCGAAGGACTTGCGCGTCATGGCCACGCCCTTCTCGAAGCTGTCCAGGTCCGGCGACTTGGTCGCGGCGTCGAGCGCGCGGTCCAGGTTGTCCATCACGGGGAGCAGGTCCTTGAGCAGCTTCTCCGAGCCGAAGCGCTGGACCTCCTCCTTCTCCTTCTGCGCGCGCTTGCGGTAGTTCTCCAGGTCCGCGGCGTGACGCACGGTGCGCTCCTGCGCCTCCTTCGCACGCTCGTGGGCCTCGCGCAGGCGCTCCATCGTCTCGCGCCCCTTGGCCTGGCTGAACTCGAGCTGGGCCTTGAGGGACTCCACCTCCTGGCGGAGCGCCGCCACGTCCTCGGACGGGGGCGCCTCGGCGTCAGACGGCGGAGAACTGGTGTCGGCGGGGGACGCGGACGCTTCGGCCTCCACCGGGATGGACGGGCCTGAAGCCTCCACCTCGATGACGGTCACCTCGTCCTCTTCGTCCATATGACGCTCGACGCTGCGAACCGCCGCGTCGATGACGTCCTGCCCGATTTCTGTCTGGATTCTGCTCTTGTCGTTCGAGCCGGCCACGGCGCGCACTATCTCACGCGCCGCGGGACCTTCCAAATGGCGAGAAGGACAAAGGAAACCGGCCTGCCCCCGGGCAAGCGGGCTTCACGCCCAGCGGAACTTCACGCTCCGGCGGTGGTCTTGGCGGCGGGCTTCTTGGGCCGGCCAATCGTCTTCTTGGAACCCGAAACAGCCTTCTTCGCCGTCTTGGTGGCGGCTCCCTTGGCTGCAGGCTTCTTGCGGCCAATGGACTTTCCCCCGGCCTTCTTCGCGGCGGGGCGGGAGGCGCTGGCCTTGGGAGCCTTGGCCTCGGCTGCGGGCTCGGCTGGCGCCTTGGCGGGGCGCGAGTGGGGGGCCTGCTCGCCGCCCTCCTCGTTCGTGAAGGCGCGCTCGACGGCGCCCTCGACCTGACGCACAGCGACTTCAATCTTCTCCGCCGCCACCTTGCTGGTGCTGGCGGCCCAGGTGCGCAGCTGCTCCAGGCCTTCCTTCACCTTGGCCTGGTTCTGAGGGTCCTTCACTTCCTTGAGGAGGCGCTCAGCCTCGCCGCGCAGGTCATCGGTGGTGCGCTTGAGCTCGTCACCGGTGCGCTTGAGGAAGTCCATCAGCTGCTTGTCCCACTTGTTGGCCATGTGCTGTCTCCTCCATGGGGCAGTCATCCCCCCCGAAAAACCATTCCACTCCACGGCTGCCCGGAGCGCAAAACCTTCCAGCGCTTGCTTGAAACACGAACGATGTCGGCGGCCATTGCCTTTCGCGCCACGCGCCTCGTGCATGCGAGCGTCCGTCGAGGCTAGAGTGGGCGCGTCGCAGGCCCCACTCCTCGAGGCCCGCGCTGGAGCCCGCCGACATGCCGTTTTTCCGAATGGCGGGGATGCTCGCCGTCCTCACCCTGCTGTGCTCCTGCTCCGAGGGACGTGGAACCTCGGGAGCGCCCCGTCTGCCCGCGGTCGAGCTGTCTCCGACGACGGTGGGCCTTGCCTACGAAGCCATGTTCACCGCGTCCGGGGGCGAGCCGCCCCTGCGATACACGGTGTCACCGCCGCCGCCGGGCTTCTCCTTTTTTACGGGAGAGGGGCGGCTGCTGGGCCCGGGCAGCGAGGCAGGTGACTTCTCCATCACCGTGACGGTGCGGGACGCGGACGGCCTGGAGAACGTGCGGACGTATGCGCTGAAAATCTATCCACGCCCGGAGGTCACCAGCGACGGGCTCCCCGCCGCCACGGAGGGGGGCAGCTACGAGCACGTCCTGGTCGCCACCGGTGGGCGACCTCCCCTTCAGTGGGAGTTGGTGGGGGGCTCGCTGCCCACGGGCATCGCGTTGAGCCCCGAGGGATTGCTGACGGGGCAGGCCCAGGGACAGGGGACCTATCCCATCACCCTGCGGGTCCATGACGCCCACGGCGCCGAAGCCGAGGTCCAGCTGGGGCTGGAAGTGGTGGGTCCCGGGCAGACGCCGGATGGGGGCGCGCCGGATGGGAGCTTCCCGCTGTCGGTGGGGAACTGGAACATCGAGTGGTTCGGGGACCCGGTCTATGGGCCCAACGACGAGCCGTTGCAGTTGGCCAATGCCCAGGCCGTCATCGCCGACGCGGGCGTGGACTTCTGGGGACTGGCGGAGATTGTCAGCACGGCGCAGTTCAACGAGCTGAAGGCGCGCCTGCCGGGCTACGACGGATTCCTGGCGGATGACGGCTCGCGGGTGTCGGCGGGGACGAGCTACTACTCGGCCAACGAGCAGAAGGTGGGCGTGCTGTTCAAGTCGGACGTGGTGCAGGTGCTGCGGGCGGAGGTCGTGCTGTTGAACCACGACTACGACTTCGGCGGGCGCCCTCCGCTGCGCGTGGACCTGCGCATCCAGCGCGGTGGCGCCAGCGTGGACGTGACGGCGTTGGTCATCCACATGAAGGCGCTCGCCGGTCCCGACGACTACGCGCGGCGCCTGTCGGCCTCCGGGTGGCTCAAGGACTACATGGACCTCCGCCTGCCCACGCAACGGGCCATGGTGGTGGGTGACTGGAATGACGACGTGGATGTGTCCATGACGACCAATCCCAGCACCGGGCTGAAATATGAATCGCCGTACCGCAACTTCGTGAACGACTCGGCCGACTACAGGTTCACCACCCAGGCACTGTCCGAGGCAGGCATTGGCAGCACGGTGAGCCGCAGCACGTTCATTGACCATCAGCTCGTCACCAACGAGCTGTGGGCCAGCTACGTCCCCAATTCGACCCAGGTGCTGCGGCCGAGCATCACGGGCTACCGGGACAACACGTCCGACCACTACCCCATCATCAGCCGCTTCAACTTCGGCAATGCGGGAGGCGGTGGAACGGGGACGGGCGGGACGCAGTACAAGGTGTTCATCAACGAGTACCTGCCGCAGTCGCATAACAAACCGGGCACCACGACGCCGGATTATGACCAGCAGTTCGTCGAGCTGGTGAACACGGGAACCACGGCAGTGGACCTGGGCGGCTGGAAGATTCACGACGCCAGCTCCTACGCGGGCGAAGACGACACGCGGCACGTATTCCCGGCGGGGACGATGATTCAGCCGGGCAAGTCGTACGTCGTGTACTCGGGCCCGACGGCGGTGCCCGCAGGCGTGACGAACGCCACGGCGGCCTCGGGAGGCGGGCTGTACTTCAACCGGGGCGTCAACACGGGCAGCAGCGGCGACACCGTGTTCCTGGTGCGGCAGGACAACACCGTGCAGGACAGCGCGGGTTATCAGGACACGACGGTGGGCATCTCCTACAACCGGAGCCCGGACGGGAGTTCCACGGGAACTTGGGTGCCGCATACGCAGCTGTCAGCCGGTGTTGAGGCTTCGCCGGGGCGGCGGGTGAACGGCACGGCGTTTTGACGGGACATTCTCCAGACTGCTCCTGACAATCCTCAACGCCCCACAACGCGCGCCGCTACCACTCTGAGCAGGCTCCCCCCGGGTTAAACCATCCCCCTGTGCAAAGGGGGTGCACCGACCTCGCGAGGGTGAAAGCGACGAACCGGCTGCGCGCAAGCCAAGGGTCGGGCAAGCCCAAACCATGCACGTGTCCAGGCACACTCCGCCACTCGCCAAAGCCAACCCCTGGATTGGTGAGGCAGCGTAAGTTCCAGATAGGAAGACGGTGAGCCCAAGGTGCCAGTGTTCCGGCCTGCCAACTGGGAACTGCTCAGTCTTCAAGGCCCCATTTACCCAGCCCAGCAGAAACAAGCCGGGCACGAACGGCGGCCACTGCATCAGGATCCAGGCCAACGTCGGCACCTGCCGCATAGACATCATTCAGGACGACGCCACGATCGTGCCCCGTGAGTAGACTCACGACTTCCACAAGGTTCTCATCGGCCATATGCGGATACAGCACTGCCAGAAGCGGCAGGTAGTCGGCCTCAGGTATCCCCTCCGGAAATGCGCTGAGGATGAGGCTCGCGGTACTCTCGAGATGGGATGGAATGTCCACGGCGTACGGGGTCCTTGCAGTGAAAGACTCATTGTGGCGTGAATGAGGTTGGGCCTGCCAACCGCCGTCTGGATAAACGACTCCGCGCGGCGCTCCTCCGTACAGAAGGTTGCGCAGTAAACTCACGGCCTTACTCGCGTTGACAGGTTCCTCCCCCGGAATCCGCCAGTACAGTCGGAGCGTCTATTCCTGGCGCGACCGCGCCTTGACTGCTTCTGGACGTGACTGCTTGGATGAATGGATGAACGCTCCACAAGGCGGAAGGGGCAGCCAGAGGTCCGCCGGGCCCGGTCCGGAGCTCATTCTGGGGAACCGCATCGGCTGGACAACCGGCGTGGATGCCGAGGGGCGGCTTCTCGTCGACTTCGAGGGGAGCCCCACCGGCCCGCTCCCCGCGCAGACGACCATTGCCCTGACGCCCGACCTCATCCAGGAGGCCGTGAGCACGCGTCAGCGCGTGGTGCTCATCTTCGAGAACGGCAATCCAGGCCTGCCCGTCATCATGGGATTCATCCAGCCTGCCGTCCCTACCCCGCTCCTGAGTGCCGTCCTCGCGGAGTCCTCGCGGGAGGCCGGTGAGCCGATGGACGTTTCGGTGGATGGCGCGAGTGTCACCATCGAAGGCCAGGACGAAGTCGTCCTGAAGTGTGGCAAGGCCAGCATCACCTTGCGACGCAATGGCAAGATCATCTTGAAGGGCACATATGTGGAAAGCCATGCGACCGGGACCAACCGCATCAAGGGAGGCTCGGTCCAGGTGAACTGAATGCCTCCTCCGCGTCTTATGATGGATGTCTACGAAGAGCACCTCGGCGAGGCGGCTTTTCTTTGGAGCCGGTGGGAGCAGAGCCTGTCCTCGCCCGCCGTTGACCTGACGATCGCAGAGGCGATTGAGGAGCGACTCCTGGCCCACCTGGACGGGCTGACCCTGGGAGGCCCCGAGGTCGCCGAGCGGTTGCTCATCCCCATGCTTGAGCAGGGAGCCCCGACAGAAGTGTCCTCGGCCGCGTTCGCCCTGCTCGCCAACGGTAGGGAGGGGGCGAAGCACGTGCTGGAGCGACTGGAGGCGACTGAAGGCCCAGCCCTCACCGGAATCCAGCGGGCCTTGGAACTCGACGACTCGCTCGACCCCGCGGCGCTCCTCCCGATACTGGGGGCCTCCCGCGTGGATACCCAGGCGGCGGTGCTCGAAGCGCTGGTGTTCCGAAGGGCCGTGCCTCCCTCCGCCCTGGCGAGGTTCCTCTCCCACGACGACCCGAGGCTCCAGAGCGCCGCCCTGCTCGGCCTGGATGGACGTCCCGAGGAGCCCGCCAGGAAGGCACTGCTGGCCGCGCTCGACTCACCCGAGGTGCGCGTGCGGACCGCAGCGCTCGTCTCGGGACTCGTAGCCGGCCTTCGGAGTGCCTGGGAGAAATGCCAGAAGTGGGCCGCGGAGCCCTCGGCGGCCGGCGCCCAGGCGCGGGTGCTCCTCGCGCTCGGGGGCGGCGAGCGGGACCTCACCCGGCTTGTGGAACTGCTGGATGTCCCGGACCTGCGAGCCTCCACCTTGTGGGCGCTCGGCTTCAGCGGCCAAGTCGCGGCGGCGGACGCCTGTCTCGCGTGGATGGGGGATGACCGGCGGACAGCCGCGCTCGCCGGGGAGGCGTTCTGCGCCATCACCGGGCTGCAACTCGAGGGCCCATACGCAGCGCCCCTTGAAGAACTCGCCGAGGAGCCCCTTGCCCTGGAGGAGGAGGATCTCGACGCCGACCTCGTCCCCCGTCCGGAGGATGCACTGCCCCTCCCCGCCCCCGGCGCGGTCGCCGCGTGGTGGAAGCAGGAGCGAGGACGCCTGGCCCCGGGAAGCCGGCTCACGCGAGGCCGCCCCTTCAGTGTCCAGTCACTATTCGAAGCGCTCCGCCAGGAGCCGATGCGCCGGCGGGAAGTCCTGGCGCTGGAGCTCGCCCTTCGCAGCCGGGGGCAGCTTCGACTCGAAGCTCGGGCGCTGACCCGCCGGCAGGCGGCCTCGTTTGACAGGGCGCTCGCGGCGCCTGCGTCTATCTCCTCCCGCCGCTTCGACGCGCTGATGCTGCAGAGCTGAGCGCGCCGCCTACTTCTTTGGCTGGATATCCACCTGGACCTGGGCCTGTGACATCAGGAGGAACTTCAGGTCGCTCAGAGAGGCCTCCACGGTGCTCCTTCCCGGCCGAAGTGCCTGATACGTGAAGGCCGTGGCGGATTGCTTCATCAAGCCCAACTCCTCCGGCTTGGCTTGGAACTCGACGCGCAACTGCTGTGACGGCTGGGACAGCTTGGGGTGGGCCTGGACCACCACCTCCTCATCCACGTGGGGCATGCTCTTCGACACCGTCACCTTGTCGATGCGCGGCAGACTCTGAGACACGCTCTTCTTGACGTGCCGCTCCATGAAGCCTTGGAGAGACCGAGCCATGGGCTCCACCGAGATGCCGCTGGTATCCCGCAGCTCCACGAACACGTTGTGGAAGACCCAGAACACCGTCTGCAGCGGCGTGCCGGGCATCTGGACGGAGAGCTGCCCCAGCCAGGCCGGTCCCCGGACATAGGGAATCTTCGCCATGGAGGTGGTGGACACGCCCGACAGGAAGCGCTCCCGCGCGACTTGAGCGCCGCTGCTGGAGACGTGGACCTTGAGGATGAAGGTAGCCGTGCCCCGGCGGAAGCTCCACTTGCGCATGACCAGGCCGCCGGCCAGGCCATAAACATCCTCCGAGAACGCTTCCCAGCCCGCCTCCTGAGTGGGGAGGAACTCCTTCACGCCGTCCCAGTCAGCCACCACGCCCACGTCCGGGTCCGGGCTGAAGACGACCTGTTCGTAACCGATCCGGTCCTTGAACTCCTTCAACTTCTGCGGATTGACCAGCAACATGGGTTCTCCCCAGGCAGTCGAGCCGAAAGCCCAGCACAGCAGGATGATGATGCTCAGGGCCGGGCGAATCACACGAGACTCGTCACGGGCGGAAACACGGCGATGTCGCTGGCCATCCCGGGCCGCTCTCCAATCATGGGATAGAGGGCCGGGTCTGGGTCGATGCTGCTGTCGATGTACTCCTGGAGCGTCTCCGTCCCGACTTGCGGCCCTGCGCACGCGTCCAGGATCTTGCTGTTCATGCCGACGAACGCGTGGTTCCCGAAGGACGTCCGCTTGGGGTCCCGTGGCAAGACGACCTTGTCGCTGCCGTTGCTCCTGTAGAACGGGTTGTTGCAGGCACCCACGCCCACCAGGTTCGTCGTATGGATGAACCCGAAGGGGTTCAGGAACAGCCACTGCGAGTTCACGCCGAGGGCCGCGGCAAAAACCTGCACGGCGGACGCCTGGTCATAGCAGCAGCACTCGGGGTCCTCGCCCTTCATGTAGTCATTGAGCTGGAACTCCCGTGCGTTCGGGTCTCCATAGTGAGGCGCGCCCTGCAACGTGTCGTACTCGAGCCCGTGGCCCGTGTGGCAGTAGCGGGCGATCTTCTCGCAGACTTCCTTGGGAGTCTTCAGCCCCACCACGCCAATCCTGTTGCACAGAAAGCGCAGGGCCTCGGCCCAGACGTGGGACGTGAATGGGATGATGGGGACCGCGGGGATGAAGAAGACCTCCACGTCGGTCCCGCCTAGGACGATGCAGCCCCCCGGCTCCGCGAAGGAGACCTCCCATGCGATGCTGCTGCGGTACCAGGAAATCTTCTCGGGCAGCTTCTTCAGTTGGGCCGTGACGGTGTGTTCCCCAGCCCCCAAAGGGATCTTCGCGGTGATTTCCAGGTCGCCTAGACGGCCGAGCAGGTCTCCTTCGCCGCTGACGTTCTCCGCCTCGAGGACATGGATCTTGACCTCGACGTCCTTGACGGAGCCAGCGGCTCCTTCAATGAGCATGGCAGCCGCCTTCTTGGAGTACCCCGCCTCCTGCGGGAGGCCCATCTTCCGTGCGTCGGTCCAGACGTCATTGACGTCCTCGCCCTTCTTCCAGTGAGGCGCGGAGATCAGCGCCTTGCCACGGCTGACCTTGATAGGGCCCTTGAAGCCCACCTCCAGGATTTCAGCTCGGAGTTTCCACTCCTTCAGCTCCGCAGAGGCTGCCACCGGGACATTGACGGGCTCGCCGAATTCCATGGCCACTCACCTTGCGCTTCCCAAACACAGCCTACAGGCCACCGCTGTCACCTCGGCGGGTGGGGCTCATCCCATGATGTTCTTCTTGTTGTGGAAGAGCGGGTCGCCCAGCCGGCACACGTTCTTGCCTTCGAACTTCACGTCGAAGGAGTACATCATGAACTCAGCAGGCCCCTTGGTGGAGCCGCTCACAACGCCTCCGCCGGCCGTACCTGCCTCGTCGCCCGCCGTCTGCTTGTACTGGGCGCCCTTGACCATGGGCATCTTGCCGTTGATGGTCACCGACGTGGGGCCCTTCGAGGCGTCCGAGGACATGCCCGTGTTTGGGTAGGGAATCGGGACGGGCCCTCCAGGCGAGGGCGTCTTGCAGACGTCGGGGAACACGATGCTCTGTCCGCCGCTGTCCTCGCTGGCGATGCCACGGCCGTTGGCGAATACCTTCGCGCTCATCGCGCCTCCTGACGGCGGACTGCATCCACCAACACGGCCCCCCGTGCCTCGCGGTCCGACGAACACCATACCAGACCGGGTCCCCTCCGATATCCCCGCAGGAGGCCGATGGCCATGAGCGACACCAGCATCGGTCCGAGCGCGGCGCCCGGGTCTCCCATGCAATCGACGGGGTGCTCGAAGCGGAAGCCCTCCTCGAAGTAGCGCGAGTGCCGAAGGTAGGACACCCCCCACTCCTTGGACCAGAAGCTCTCGCCGTTCAGGCCGGCGTAGACACACCGGACCCGGGGCACCTGTCCGGCCAGCGAGAAGAAGAGCTCGCGAAAGGCGCCCGACAGGCCCTCGCCGAGATAGGGCTCTGCGGCATAGAGGTGTCCCTTCTCGACACCGGTGCCCACCCCCAGGACGCTGGCCATGGGCGTCAGCCCCAGCCGAGCCCCGCGCCCAGGCCGGCCCAACAACATGAAGCTGGCGCCCTCGCCGGGCACGAAGCCATCCGAGAGCCCGTGGACCCGGAGGCGCTTCTCGTCCCACAGGGCATCCAGAAGTGGGAGGTCACAGTAGGTATCCACGCCTCCCACCAGGACCTGCTCCAGGGAGGTGGACCCCAGCCGCTTCAGCGCCTCGGCGAGCGCCAGCAAGCCTCCGGCCCGGCCCTGGGGGAACAGCTTGCTGGCTCGGACATCCAGCTCCACACCGGACTGATGCGCCAACTGCGCAAGGAACTCCGGGCCCACGCCGACGCCGTCCTCCGGGAGGGCCAACAGGAGGGCGGGCTTCGAAGTGCCCTGGGCCGCCTCCCGCAGCGAGGAGGAGGCCAGCCGCAGCATGCGCGCGTAGCGGGCCGAGGGGACCTTCAGCGTGGCCGGGGGAAGGTTCAGCTCGGGCAGGAACTCCTCATCGAGGAAGCCCGCCAGGATGGGCTCGGAGTGCCGGTCGACGAAGGAGGTCTCCCGCACCCGCACGATTCCGGCCCGGAGGGCGGCGGCCGCCGCCGGTGCGCTCAGCCCCACCGGCGTCACCATGCCCAACCCGAGAATCTCCGCAGTCGGTATTCGCATGGGTCCCCGGACTACGCAGCGCCCTTCAAAGACTTCAATTGGATGTGAGCTACGCTCACCTTCAGCGCCTGCTTGTCGCAGGGCACGGCGCCGCGCCAAAGCATGCAGAGCCGCCGGTCTCCCGGCTCAAGTTGCACCGTCTCCAGTTGCATGGGCGACGCATGGCGCTTGTGCGATATGGCCACCGTGACAGCGAACTCACAGATGGGCAGTTCGAAGCGCAGCGCTCCCTCGGGCGAGACGTTCACCAACTCCACCAACTCTCCGCCCTTCAAGTGTCCCGAGGCGCGCAGTCCCTCGGACGCAGTCTGGAAGAACTCACGCTTGAAGTCCGGGGGCAGGTACGGAGCCCGGGTCGTCTGCCAGGCATCGTCGTAGGTCCCCGCGAGCGCCAGCCGTGGAGCCCACGAGGGGGGCACGTGCCCCACGCCCCAGGGTCTGGGCTGGCTGGACGGACCTTGGATGAGGTGGACGGGGTCCTCCAGGTTGGGCAGCTTCGTGCCAAGCATCTCCCATTGGCTTCGCTTGCCTTTAAAGCCGGTGCCCACGGGGTTGCGAGGCTCGGCGAAGACTTGAGGGGGAGAGCCTTCCACCCTGTGGGTCCCCCCAAAGGCCCGTTCGTAGACCAGCGGCAGCGTCACGAAGGGGGCCGGTGCGGAGATCCGCGGGCCCACCACGCCCCGGGCCCACTGGCGGTCTCCGAAGACCTGGAGCACCTTGTGAAGCACGCCCACCCGCACGGAGATGGGACACGAGTCCACCGGACGTCCCCGAGGCGCGTGCGCTTCGCCGATGAGGACAACGTCCGTATGCGGCTTCAGGAGGTGGACCTCGCTCGCATACTTCAGACTCGACTGTCCGGGCTCGCTCCAGTACTCGTCCGCCACCACCAGGGGGCGCTGCTTGGCGGCGACCCGAAGCGCCCCGCCATGGAGGTCGAATGCTGCTTTGACCATGACGTACGCCGTGTCAATTCCCCGCTCGTCGGGAAGAATCGCGAGGTTCGCAATGAATGGCGTGTCGTTCTGAAGCTGGAGCATGGCAGTGCCGACAGGGTACCAAAGCTTAGCGAATTGCCTTACCGCGGCCCAGCCCTACACCTCATGGCGAACCACCGGGTGCCCGACGCAGGTACGCCAGCGGACACCCGGCCCAAGATTCCGCTGGGGCAGGCCATTTCCTACGCGCTCAAGCAGTGGGAGTCCCTCACCCGCTTCGTCTCGGACGAGCGCCTGCCCTTGGACAACAATCGCTCCGAGGCGGAGCCGAGAAAGACAGCCCTGGGAAAGAAGAACTTTCTCTTCGTCGGCCACGAGGCCGCGGGCGAAAATCTCGCCCTCGCTGGCCTCTACGCCCTGGTGGCCACCTGCGATGCCAACCACGTCAACTCAGTGGAGTACCTCGCCGACGTCCTGCTGCGGCGTGCAAACGCACCCCAACCCGCGCATCGGCGATGCTGCTGCCCCACGAGTGGACGCATCGGAATACAACCGACCCGCCCAACTCACGCCTCCATCCCAGCCTCTGAACAGCACTCTCGTCGCGGCACGCGCCGAACACGGTCCTCGGCCGCCTGCAACCCCTCACGCCACGCCATTGGCCGGACAGTTACCCGCCTCCAGCTCCGCTCCGCGCGAGGGAATAGTGGCCCCGCCAATGCTCAGCAAGCAGGCACTCTGCAGGTAAGTCCCCCCTCCTCATAGAAAGCCTGGACAATGGCCTGCCACTCTCCCCAGAAGGGACGTCCACCGATCATTTCCGATACTGAACAGATTCTCCCGCTCTCGTCAACCGAGCCCTGAGGTAGCAAGCAACTGGGATGTTTCCTTCAAAATCCAAACCCAGAAGCAGCATACCAAACAGCATCTACCAATTGATATACTGGGAGGCATGTACAAATCGACCCACCTATTACTACCCGGTCAGATGAATCGGGCGCGGTCGCCCCGTGTTGACGGAGCATGACGCCTGCCCAGTTACGCAAGCTTGACCGGGAGCTGAGCGAGTTCCTGGACTCGATGACGGAGGGAATGGGCCGGACCGAGAGACGTCGCGCGCTCGGCGGCTACCTCACCGGACTGCTGCTCGACGGAGAACGCAAGAGCATCGAGCCCATGGCGGCCCGGCTCGTCGGAGCGCCCGAGCAGACAGAAGCCATGCGTCAGCGGCTTCAGCAGTGCGTGTCCGGCGCGGCTTGGGACGACTCCGAAATGCGACGACGCCTGGCGCGGAAATTCGAGCGCGAGCTGCCGGGCCTGGAGGCCCTCGTCATTGACGACACGGGCTTCCCAAAGAAGGGCGTGCATTCGGTGGGGGTGGCGCGCCAGTACTCGGGCACCCTGGGGCGGACGGAGAACTGCCAGGTGGCTGTCAGCCTGCATGTTGCTGGAGAGAAGGGCAGCGGCTGCATCGCCATGCAGCTGTACCTACCTGAGGAGTGGACGCGCAGCAGGAAGCGCTGCAAGGCCGCGGGTGTCCCGTCTGGAGTGAAGTTTCAGAAGAAGTGGCGGATAGCGCTGAGCCAGCTGGATGACGCCCTGGCGTGGGGCGTGCGCCGGCACCTCGTCCTGGCCGATGCCGGGTACGGCGACGCGCGAGAGTTCCGCGACGGCGTGCGCGAGCGGGGGCTGCATTACCTGATGGGCGTGCAGGGCTCGCACAAGGTGTGGCCGCCCGGCGCCAAGCCGCGCAAGCCCGAGAGGGAGCCGGGCCAGAACGGGCGCCCGCGCACGCGCTACGTGGCCGAGGGCGTGCAGCCCTGGGCCATCGAGGAGTTGGCGCGTCAACTTCCCAAGGAGGAATTCCAGACAGTCTCTTGGCGTGAGGGCAGTCGGGGCGAGCAGTCCTCCCGCTTCGCCGCCGTGCGCGTGCGGACGGCGGAGCGGCACGTCCAGCGAGCTGCGCCGAGTGAAGAGGTGTGGCTGCTCATCGAGTGGCCCCAGGAGGAGAAGGCGCCGTCGAAGTACTCGCTCTGCTCGCTGCCCGCGAACACGCCGCTCAAGGAGTTGGTGCGCTTGTCCAAGCTGCGCTGGAGAGTGGAGCGCGACTACCAGGAACTCAAAGGCGAGGTGGGGCTTGACCACTTCGAGGGGCGAGGGTGGCGAGGCTTCCACCACCACGCCACCCTCTGCATGGTCGCCCACGGATTTCTCGCGCTCCGCCGAGCGCTTTTCCCCCCGGAGGAGAACACGCTGGACGCTGCCCGAGGTGCGCCGCCGCCTTCAGTACCTGCTGCTGCGCCGCATCGGCCACTGCCCCCTCTGCCTGCGCCATATCAGCGCCCGCGCACCTCCTCGGGGGCCGTCACGCATGTGACCGGGTAGTACTATGGCTGCGTACTCTTGGGGACACCCAAGTCTCTGGAACAGAGCGACTAAGGACATCATTCCTTCAGTTCCGAGAACGAGCAGCGCAACTGGCAAATGAAATCCATCGACACCTGCCAACATTTACGGTGCACGACGTTACCCATCTTGACGCACTATGGGAAGTTGCCGACCTAATCACTGGTGAATCATATGCGCTAAATCCCGCCGAAACCTACGTACTGGGCGGAGCCTTTCTTTTACATGACACTGGGATGTCTGTCGCAGCCTATCCCAAGGGACTCGAAAGCATTAAACTCGACCCCAACTGGGGCGACTGTATTTCCGTGCAACTGAAGGAGCGAATTAAGCGCCCCCCAAGCCCCGAGGAAATAGCATGCGCACCCAAAGACATAGAGGATGCCGCAGTAAGAGAGTTACTGCGCCTAAGGCACGCAGCACAGGCTGAACGCCTCGCAACAACACACTGGACTTCAAGCAACGGCCAGTCATTCCACTTAATCAACGATGACGAAATTCGCACTGTCTATGGCCGGCTCATTGGCAGGATTGCACACAGCCACTGGTGGCCTATCGACAGACTGCGCGCTGAGTTTGCTCGCCCGATTGGAGCGCCGACGTGGGCGCCGCGTGACTGGACTGTCGATCCATTGAAAGTTGCCTGCGTTCTTCGGTGCTCCGATGCCGCCCATGTTGACGACCGCAGAAGTCCACGCTTCCTGGCCGCTCTCCGCCAAATAAAAGGGATTGCAGAAAACCACTGGGCATTTCAATCGCGACTTCTTCGTCCCAACATTGACAGCGACAGACTTGTCTTCACATGTTCATCCCCATTCCCTCCCAATGAGGCGGATGCATGGTGGACCTGCCTAGACACGATTCGCATGATTGACGATGAACTTCGCCACACAGATGCACTTCTTGCAGACACCGGCCGCCCGCGGCTCCAAGCAAAGGCCGTTGCAGGTGCGGATGACCCATCTCGGCTTCGCCAGTTAATCCCAACTGAGGATTGGGACCCTGTCGAAACACGAGTCCGCATCACAGATGTTCCATCCATCGTCGAGCGCCTTGGCGGCCGAGAACTCTATGGAAACGCCCCTGCCGTGCCTCTTCGCGAGTTGCTACAAAATGCAATCGATGCAGTCAGGGCACGCCGCATTATTGAGAATCGCGATAAAGCGTGGGGTTCGGTATCAGTCCGCCTGGGACAGGATGAGCATGGGAACTGGATAGAAGTCGAAGACAGTGGAATTGGCATGTCCAAAGCCGTTCTCACAGGGCCGTTACTTGACTTTGGAGTCTCCTACTGGCGCTCGGCACTAGTGCAGGAGGAAAACCCTGGGCTACTTGCTCGGGGATTTGAGCCCGCAGGAAAATTCGGCATCGGCTTCTTCTCCACATTCATGTGGGGTGAACGAGTCCGCGTAACAACTCGTAGAGCCGAGGATGCTCGAAACGACACGCGAGTCCTAGAGTTTCGAACAGGCCTCAGCGCACGTCCGACACTACGGAATGCAGCCAGAGAGGATCAACTGATAGATGGAGGAACACGAATTCGCGTTTGGCTTAAGGATGACCCGCATGAGCCAGGCGGCCTACTCCATTCAATGGATGAGCAAGACGAAAGCATCAGTCTCCGCCAACTCACCACAAGCCTGTGTCCCGCCTCCGAAGTTGACTTATTCATCTACCAGGACGACAGGCGCGAAATGGCAGTAGAAGCCCATGACTGGAAAGAACTCGACGGATTAGCGCTCCTGAGCCGAATGCGGGCAAGAACACACAAGCGCCACTCCAAAGCCTATAGCGACACCTACAGCACATCCTCGCTCCATGTTGCGAATATTACCTCCGGCGACAAAGGACAGTTACTCGGGCGCGCATGCCTTGCCCCTGCATTAAACATACCATTAAAGCGAAGGGATTACAGCGAAAGCATCCAACCCGCCGCTGCAATCGTCGGCCCTGGAGGCATCAGGAGCGGCGGGGTGCACGGGTTGATTGGCATCCTGAGAGGCGAGCCTAGCAGCGCAAGTCGTCATCAGGCCATCCCCATCCTCAAGGGAGAGGCTTTGAGGGCCTGGGTCTCACGACAAGTTGAATTGAATTCTTCCACATGGCCCAAGGATGACATAGCTAGCCTAGTGCAACTGGCAAGAGGACTGGGCGGAGATGTTGGGATGCTCCCTATTGCCCTGCACGCCTCGGGAGAAAAGACCTTGTCAGACATTTCAAATCTCGCAACCCGCCATGACGAACTCTTCCTCATATCGGAAGGAGGTCTATCCAGCGCGGAGCGCAGGGCGGAGTCAAAAATCGCACTCAATGACAACGTATTAGTCGTCTCAATGGGCCATCCCGGCTTCCTTTGGCCCGATAGGCCGTGGCTGAGCCATAGGATCTTTGTGAATTGGCCTCCTGCCGACGATTTTCCAAGCAGGGGTGGCGAGATGAGTCGGGACGTACTGCATAACATGTGGTTCCATAGTCGCACCGTCATGGGACTGGCTATTGAGGCGATTGCCCAGGCATGGGGGGCTGGACTGGAAGAGGTTTACGCCGCAGCCGATTTTGACGACGACAAGACAAGCGTAATCAAAGTCATTGGCACGACAAAAGGCGTTCCTTGGGAAGATGACTGCACGCTCATCTCAAACCCAATCAAAAAGCATCAATCAAACGACCCATGAACTCATTGACCTATACTCAGCGTCGACGTCCGGGCACACTAATCCTAACAATTGTAGGTCGGGAGAAGCCGCAACCCCCTCCCTGTTGAAAAAACAAGAAGGGAGGAACGAGGCTTCCCATGTCGTCAATCAACGACGCAGAGACGGGGGCGCAAGCGGTGGGGTTGGTCAGCCAGTTCGGGACGGAAATGGAAGGAAGTGGAGGCTTGGCTGCAGCCTCACTTCCGCCGGCGCGAGGCGCATGCGGCCACCGTGGAGTACGTGAAGGCCCTGCTGGAGCGTGCACAGCGGAAGAATGCGTGGGGCCTTTCGGAGGACGTGGGGCACGCCGCCCTGTATGCCTTCCAGCCAGGAGATGACACCCGTGCCCCAGCCCTTCGCCGGCGCGGGCTGCTGGTAGATATGCAGGGTGTTCCCGTAGCTGTTCGCGATGGCGCTCCCTAGCCCCCTCGTCGTTCCCGAATCAAGACGCCAGTCGTAGCTCCGTGGGCGGCAGATGGCGACTGCACGCTGATGGAAGTAGTCCTCCAGGGTGTCGACACCGGTGAACGCGTTTCCCCGCACTTCGATGAGGACGATGCCTGGAGCCACTTCGGTGTCGCGGTAGCCGCCACGGAACCCCATACGCTGGTATGGCGTGAAGCACCCGACAACCAGTCCAGCAACCAATACAGCTCCCACAGTCCTCTTCATGTTCAGCATGGGCAACCAGCCTCATGTACGGCTGCGGAGGGCGTCAAACACGACAGCCTACCTCTCCAGGGTGAGGGCAGGGCCCCCGCACGATAGGTGATCGGAATCGTTAGTGATGGCGGGAGCAGGCGTGGGCATAGGGAGTCAGTGGGGTTGGTTGCTCCCTTGCCATGACCAAGACTGTTGAGACGGCCTCGTGCGATGGAATGTCCCTGCTGCTCTTTGCGCGCTTTGCAGCGGTGGAGGATCCGCGGCGGCATGCGCACAAAGTGGTCTTCCCGCTCGAACTGCTGCTGCTCATCGTCTTTGGAGCGGCGTTGAGTGACATGCCCGGCTGGCAGGGGACAGCTGACTTTGCGCGGCTGAAGGAGGGATGGCTGCGCAAGCTGTGTCCCTGGGAAGGCGATGGGACGCCGTCGGCCGACACCCTGGAGCGTGTCATGGGGATGCTGGACGCAGAGCTCTTCGCAGAGGGCTTCTCGGCCTGGATGAGGGATGTGGCGGCACGGCGTGCCCTGCCCGCAGAGGAGGTGCAGCAGGTGGCAGTGGATGGCAAGAGCATGCAAGGGGCACGTACGACGGGATCGCCAAGCGTGCCCATGCACCTGGTGCACACGTTTCTGGCGGAGGGGCGCGACAGCCTCTTGGTGGGACTTGCGCCCGCACCAGGCGGCGCCTCAGGCGAGGCCGCAGTGGCAGTGGACTTGCTGAGGCTGCTGGAGCTGACCGACACCGTGGTAACAGGCGACGCAAACCTCCTGACGGGCGCGCTGGCCGACACCATCGTGGAGGCCGGGGGGCTATGTCCTGGCCCTCAAGAGCAACCGTGGGTCCACGCACGCGGCGGAGTGCGAGACGCTGTGCACCGCGGGCAAAAAGGACGTGGTGGACGAGGCGAAGGCCGAGTCTTTGTGCGACTCACGCACTGACAGTGGAGAGGAGACAGGCCATGGCCGGGAAGAACGGCGGCGCGGCTGGGCGTTTGACATGAAGCACTTCCCTCGCGTGCAGCGCTACCTGCCGCACGCCAGGAGTGTGTTCGCGCTCGTGCGGCAGCGTACTGTCATTGCCTCACGCGGCACGGAGATAAGCTGCGAACTGCATTTCTTCCTCAGCACCCTCAAGCCCACCGCCGCTGAAACCATGGCCACCTTGGTGCGTGCGCACTGGGAGGTGGAAAACGGCCTGCACCAGCGTCTGGACGTCGTGCTGCACGAGGACGCCACGCGCATCCACAATGGCCCGGGCGCCCAGAACCTCGCAATGGTGCGCCGAGCCGCTCTGGCCGCATTGATGGCCGACACCTCCTTAAAGGCCAGTATGCCAAGACGCGTTCGTCAGGTCGGCCACGACGACGCCTACCGCCCCCACCTCCTCACCCTCGTTATTTCATAGGCCTATCGTGCTGGGGCCCTGAGGGCGAGGGACAGCGTGTCGAGTACGTCAGCAGCGGATTCTTGCTCGCGTCGACCGTACGCGCATCTCGTCAGCGACCTGACCAGATGCGATACACACCGCCCGAACGAAGGAGCCCGCCCCATGTCGAAGACGCACACGCTGTACCGCCCAGTCGGCCTCAAGGAGGCGGAGCTCATCCTCGACAGTGGCTGCTCGGCGTTCCCGCCCCGACTCCCAGACCAGCCCATCTTCTACCCAGTGATGAACGCCGAGTACGCACGGCAGATTGCCCGGGACTGGAACACGCCGGACGCGGGCTCCGGGCACGCAGGCTTCGTCACGGCCTTCGACGTGGGGACGGACTACGTCTCACGCTTCCCCGTGCGGACCGCGGGCAACAGCCTCCATCAGGAGCTGTGGGTTCCCGCTGAGGAGCTGGCCACCTTCAATCAGAACATCCACGGTCCCGTGCGCTTCACGGAGGCATGGTACGGCACCGGCTACCTCGGTCCGGACACCACACTCGGTCCTCTTGAGCGCCAGCTCCTGGCCCTGTTCGAGCAGAGCAGCGACGCCCTGCCATTGATTCAAGCCAACACCGCCGTCTGTCTCTTCAGCTCCGCCTGGTGGTCCTCCACCCCGGCGTCAGCCCAGGGACTAAACCCATCCGACCATCTTCGGCTGCTCGACCGCCTCCGCCACGCATGGGTAACCCTGCACCCCACATGGTCCCTCCCGTCCCGGGCGGGATTCGCCAAACGGGCACACAATGAAAATGCGCCCCATGCGTTATTAGGCGCGACCCATTTTGCGACCCCGTTCCGTATCCCATTTTGAAGGGATGACGGACGGCCGGGCATTGGGCTCGAGCCGGCTCGCGACGAGGGACGGAGCTACCGTGCTGCCTGGAAACGACCGGTCCGTCTTGGAGGCTTTCCGCCGGGGGGAGACGTCCGTCCTCACGCAGGTGTACCGGACCTATTCGAGAGAGGTGCTCCGCTACCTCTCTCGAAAGTTCGCGGTGGGCACGGACGGGGGGACGCGGACCGCCGCGTTGTCCGCGCTGGATTTGGACGCCGCCCATCAAGAGACGTTCGTCCGGGCCTTCCGGCCCAACATGCGGCAGGCCTACGACGGGGTTCGCCCCTACCTGGGCTTCCTCCTCACGGTGGCGCGCTCAACAGCCATCGACTTGATGCGCGCGTCGGGACGCGTGTCCCGCGAGGCCGTCCCCATGGACGACGCGCCCGAGCTGACGCACCTGCCCACCGAGGGCCGGACGCCAGAAGAAGAGGCCCTCAGCACCGAAGTGCGCGACCTGGTCCGCGCCTTCCTCGACACACTCACGGACGAAGGCCGCGCCCTGGCGCAGCTGCGTTTCGTGGAAGGACTTTCGCAGGAATCCGCCGCCCAGCAACTCCAGCTCACCCGAGGCGAAGTCCGGGTGCGCGAGCGGCGGATGCGGACGCAGTTCACCGAGCATTTGAAGGACTCGGGCTGGCTGGACGCATCGGCCGAGCCCGGGCGGATGGAGCTGGGAGTCCTCCTGGCCTCGCTCGCCCTGTGCGCAATAGGGAGCATGCCCTCATGAGGTGGTACGAGAGACATATCGACGCCAGCCTGACCCGGTGGTCGCTGGGAGACCTGTCCTCCCACCAGTCCGCTCGCCTGCTGCGCCACGCACACGCCTGCCAGCGCTGCGGCACCCGCTACGAGCGCTGGGCCCAGGCCCACCGCGCCCTGGAGGGCAATGACATCCACGCCCCCTCCTCCGTGGAGCTCCAAGCATTGTCACTCGGAGGACTGGAGGCCGCCCTCGCCGCGGCCGCGCCGGAACAGGCTCCGTCCCGGTGGCCCTCCCTGGCCCTGCTCGGCGGCGCGCTGGCCGCTGTCTTCCTCGCGGTGGTGCTTGTCCCCACCGCCACGACGACGCCCGGCGAGTTCGTCGCCCGCGGCGAAGGCACCGCGCCGCCCGGCGTCGCCCTGCGAATCTTCTGCGCCACCCCGGGCCAGGCCCTGCGCGAGCTGCACGCCGGAGGTGCCTGCCGCGCCGGTGCCATGCTGGCCTTCGCCGCCGGTGGACATGCGCCTTTCACTCACGTCGCGGTCCAGGTCCGCGGCGCCAAGAAAGCGGAGGTGACGGCCGGTCCCTTCGCCCTGTCCGGAGGCTTGGGCAAGGAAGCCCCCCTCGAGCTGACCGTGCCCATGCCGGAGACGGCGGGCACCGTCGAAGTCGTCGCCGTCTTCGCAGGCAGCCCGGCCGAGTCCCTGGCGACCCTGCGCGGTGAACAGACAGAGGGCACGGTGGTGCTCAAGCAGTCAGTGAGGGTAGAGGAAGCTCCATGAAAAAACTGGGAGTGCTCCTCGGCGCCGCGGCACTGCTGCTGGCCCGTGGTGCCTCGGCCGAAGCCGTGGTTCGCCGCGCCCTGGTCATTGCCCATAACGGGAGCGACGACCCGTCGCTCCCGTCGCTGCGTTTCGCGGACGATGACGGCGTGCTGTGGGCGGAGACGCTTCAACGCCTGGGCGTGGAGACAACGCTGCTGGTGGACC
Source organism: Myxococcus sp. NMCA1 (assembly GCF_026810205.1). Lineage (NCBI taxonomy): Bacteria > Pseudomonadati > Myxococcota > Myxococcia > Myxococcales > Myxococcaceae > Myxococcus > Myxococcus sp. NMCA1. The sequence continues at coordinate 8,532,749 of NZ_CP113950.1, forward strand.
CGGACGAGGCGACCCGCGCCACGGCCCGGCCGGTGCTCGCGGGCGCCCGGCCCCCAACGCCAGACGAGGTGAAGCGCGAGGTCGCCCGTCTGCGCGCGGCCAACCTGGTGGACCACGAATTGGGACGCCAGACAGACGTGCTGCTCGTCTACGTCGGCCACGGCAACACGGACGAAGCCGGACGCGCGTACTTCACCCTCGCGAGTGGACGTCTGGATAAAGCAAGCCTTTACGCGGACGTGGTGGACCCGCTCGGCGCCAGCTACGTCCACCTCATCGTGGACGCGTGCCGCGCGTCAGGTGTCGTGGGCAGCCGGGGCGGTCAGACAGACGCGGCGGTGCTCGCGGAGCTGCGCGGCATGCTGGCCCGCGAGCAGCTCGCCACCCGGCCCACCGTGGGCGCCGTGTTCGCGGAGAGCGAGGACGGCGAGACGCACGAGTGGTCCCGCATCCGCGCCGGCGTCTTCAGCCACGTGGCACGCTCTGGCCTCATGGGCGCCGCGGACATCAACGGCGACGGCAAGGTGGAGTACAGCGAGCTGGGCGCCTTCGTCACCGCGTCGCTCCAGGGCGTGAAGGGCCTTCCCTCGCGCCTGTCCCTCCACGCCTTCGCCCCCACCCGCGAGCCCCGGCGTCCGCTGGTGGGCCCCGCGCCGAAGGGCCCCAGCCTTCCGCTGCCCTCCGGGCTCGAGCACTCGCGCATCTCCGTCGAGGACTCGGACGGACGGAGGCTGGCCGACGTGCGCCGCTCCAAGGAACAGTACGTGCTGCTGCGCCTGCCCGAGCGCGACGTGTATTGGATTCGCACGCCCACGCAGGAGGCCCGCATCACCCTGGCCGAGCTGTCCACCAGCGGCATCATCGACCTGGGCGACCGAGAGCTCCAGGAGCGTGGCCCCGCCGAGGAGGCCCTGCGCAAGGGCTTGTTCGCGGTGCCGCTCGACAAGGACTTCTACGAGCGCTACGTCGCGGCCTCTGGGCTCGCGCCCGTGGGCCTGTCCCAGGCGTTTCCTCCGAGCGCGGGCGGCGCCTTTCCGCGATTCATGGCGCGACAGTCCGACGCCACGGTGGGCTGGGACCTGGGCTGGACGGGACAGCAGGCACCGCTCGGCTTGAGCACGCTGGCCACCGGCCCCACCGTGACGTGGCGGCGCGAGGCCCCCCTGCCTTCGCTCTACTACGGCGCGCGCGCCACCTATGGCCTGACGCCCCTGGCCACCGACGACATCCGCACCCACCGGGGTGCGCTGCTGGGGCTCCTGGGCGCACAGGCACCGGGATACCTGCGCGTGCCGCTGTTCCTGGAGGCGGGAGCGGGCTGGGGCTTTCTGGGAATCACTCGCGGACAGGTGCGCATGGGCGACCCCACCGTGCTCTCCACGTACACCGCCGCGGGGGTGACGGGAGCGCTGGCGGGCGTGCGGCTGCGTCTGGCGGCCACGCTCACCTACGACCGCGTCACCCTGGACCAGCGCAATTACTGGGACCGCGCGTTCGGCTTCGAGCTGGCGCTGCGACGCTGAGGGACCTGCTCATGAAACGCACGTGGATAGCGATGCTCGTGCTCGTCACGGGGTGTGACGGCATCGAGTTGGAGCGGCTCGTCCGGCAGCACCCGCCACTCACCCGGCTGGTGCCCGAGCCCGCGGGCGCCAACTGCGTCCACGGTGGCCATTTCGTCCGCACGGGCCTGGACCTGAACGACAACGGCGTGCTCGACGACGGCGAAGTGACCGTCACCCAGTACGCGTGTGTCACCTCCATCCCCGGCGTGCTGATGCGCGTGCAGGACGAACCCCCAGGTGAGAAATGCACCGAGGGCGGCAGGGTGTACCGCGCGGGCCAGGACTCGAATGGCAATGACGAGTTGGAGGACAGCGAGGTCACTCGCGAGGTCTACGGCTGCGCCAGCTCGGAGGCCGTGGTCACCCGCGTGCGGGCCCGGGAGCCGTTCGTCTTCCCCTGCGGCGAGCATGGCGCCGTAGTCGAGGCCGGGCAGGACCAGGACGGCAACGGCGTGTTGGACGACTCGGAGGTCCGGGCGACATCCAACCTCTGCGTGCTTCCCTCCGAGGTCCGGCTGCGCCAGTCTCCGGCTCCGGCTGGCGCCGCGTGCCCCACGCCCAGCACCCAGGTGGACGTGGGCACCGACGCGGACGCGGACGGCCTGTTCGAGGACGAAGAGGTGATGTCGTCCATGTTCGTGTGCCAGCCCCTGCACACGCTGGATGGCACCTACCGCGTGCGCAACGCGGTGGACCTCGTGGCGCTGGAGGGCATCTCCCGCGTCCGCGGCAGCCTCTACTTCGACTCCGGGTCCGTCACGGAGGCCCGCCTCCCCGACTTGATGATGGTCGAAGGCACACTGGAGCTCATCGACACGTCGCTCGAACACGTGGAGATGCCCTCGCTGCGCCTCGTGGGAGGCCCGCTCCTTGTCGCCAGGAACTCCGCGCTGACCACGCTGACCCTGGGCAACGGCAGCCGCTCCCTGCTCTGGGTCTGGGGAGATTTCAGCCTGGTGTCCAATCCCTTGCTTCGCACGCTCGCGGGGGTGACCGGGGCCCAACCCAGCAGCAACATCCTCTTGAGAGACAACGCTGCCCTGGAAGAGGGTTACTTCACGTACGTCTCCGCACACTCCGGCAACATCACCCTGGAAGGCAACGCGAAGCTCTCCACCCTTCCCTTCCGGAACCTCGAATGGGTGGGCGGCTCCCTGAGCATCATCGGGAACGCTTCGCTGAGCAACCTGAGCGGAACGGTGTTGCAAAAGGTCGTGGGAGACCTGGTCATCGAGGACAACCCAATCCTGACCGCGTTGTCTGGCATGCCCGTGCTGACATCCATTGGCGGTGGCCTCCGCGTACGGGACAACGCCAATCTGCGCTCGGTCCAAGGCATGGACGAACTCACCCAGGTGGGCACGCTCGAATTCGAGCGCAACCCGGCGCTGGAAGCCGCGGGGGATTTCCCCAAGCTGGCGCGCGTCACCTCCGGCATGCGGTTCAATGCCAACGCCGTGTTGAAGGACCTGTGGGGGCTCCAGAACGTGCAGCACAGCGGTTTCCTGTTCATCGGCAACAACCCACAACTCTCCCGGCTGATGGGGTTCGACCGGCTGCTCTCGCTGAAGGTGCTGACCTTGGAGAACAACGCGAGCCTCACCGACCTGTCGGACCTCGCCCTCCTCCAATCGGTGGAGGAACTGTATGTGCTCTCCAATGAGAACCTGCTGCGCCTGGACCTGAATGCCCTGGAGAGCGTCACCAGCATCTTCACCGTCACGGAGAACCCCCGGCTCCCCACCTGCCTGGCCGTGTCGCTCGCCACACGGGTCAACATGGGCGGCGCGCCGGAGATTCGCGGCAACGACAGCTCAACCCCCTGCGATTGAAGGCCTCCCGGCGGCAGCCCCCGTCACGAGGAAGAGAGAAGCACCCATGCGATGGACCTGGATGGCGGTGGTGCTGCTGGCGGCGGGCTGTGACGGCATCGACCTGCGCAAGCTCGTCACGCAGCACGAGGCACGCACGCGGGTGGACACGGAGCCGGCTGGCGGCCACTGTCCGCTCGGCGGCCGGGCCTTTCTCGCGGGACTGGACCTGAACGACAACGGGGTGCTCGACGACACCGAAGTGACGAGCACCGAGTACGTCTGCACCACGCCCACGCCCGGGGTGCTGGTCCACATGCAGGACGTGCCCCCTGGCGAGCAGTGCCCTCACGGGGGCCACGTGTCGCAGGCGGGCCAGGATGTGAACAGCAACGACATCCTGGAGGACGGCGAGATCACCCGTGAGGTGTACGGCTGCGCCGAACCGGCCTCCGGCAGCTTGCTTCACCGCGCCCGGCATCAGCCTCCGGTGGACCATGTCCCCCCGTGGCTCTGCGGCTGGGGCCGCACGTGGGTGGAGGCCGGTCCTGACGCGAACGGGAATGGTCTGCTGGACGACGACGAGGTCCGCGCCATGGAGAGCGTCTGTGTGGACCCGACGCTGCTCATGTTCGTTCAGGTGCCCGAGCGCGCCGGTACGACGTGCCCTCACGGTGGCACCGGCATCCAGATAGGTGTGGATTCGAATGACGATGGCGTGCTCACGGGCCCCGAGGTTCACAAGACCGCCTTCGTTTGCGAGGCCTTGCACACCATCCACGGCCACTACACCGTGCGGACGCCCGCGGACCTCGCGGCGCTCCAGCGCATCTCCCGCATCCAGGGCTCGCTCCTGATTGACGACACGTCCCTCACCGAGCTGCGCCTGCCGGGCCTGTCGGTGGTGGACCACACCGTGCGCCTCTGGAACAACCAACTGCTGACCGAGGTGGAGCTGCCAGGTCTGCGCTTCGTGGGCGACGACGTCGATGTGACGGCCAATCCAGTGCTGAACGTGCTGCAGGTGGGCGGCGCCGATGTTCATCGGCTGTTCGTGGGACGGAGGGTCCTCGTGAGCAACAATGACCAACTCCGCAGCATGAAGGGACTCCTGAGCGTGTCGCCCCGGGTGGACCTGATACTGATGGACAACGCGGCCCTGACGTTCAATCCCTCCGAGGAGACGCCGCTCGTCAGCGTCGACAACCTCATGGGCTCGCTCACCGTCTCCGGAAACGACTCACTGCGAGCGCTTCCCTTCTCGAATCTCGTCCACGTCGGCGGAGGCGTCGACATCATGGGAAACAACGCCCTGGTGTCCCTGGAAGGCCTCAACCCCTGGACCATCGGCGGCGCGCTCGACATCAGCGACAACGCATCCCTACGGAGAATCTCCGGCCTCACGAAGGTGCGTCAACTGACCACGCTGACCGTGAAGGGGAACCCCGCGTTGACGAACCTGACGGACCTGAGCGCCCTGGGTACGCTCCAGTCCTTGCGCGTAGTGGGCAACGCGAGCCTCACCCGGCTGGGCCTGACCGGGCTGCACCAGGTCGACCAGGCCTTTGACGTCACGGACAACCTCGAACTCCCGTCATGCCTCGCGACGTCGCTCGCGGCGGCCGTGTACACGGGCGCCGCCGGGGAGCTCCACATCAGCGGCAACGACGACACCGCCACCTGCGGTGAGTGACGCTCCGAAAGGGTCTTCGAGATGCGATGGATGTGGACGTGGGCGATGGTCCTGGTCGCCGGGTGTGACGGCATCGACCTGCGCCGGCTCGTCGAGCAGCACGAGGCGCGCACCCGGGTGGCCAACGAGCCCTCCGGCCCCAACTGCGAGCGCGGAGGGAAGGCCGTCCTCTCGGGACTGGACCTTGACGATGACGGCGTGCTCGACGACGACGAGGTGACGGGCACCGAGTACATCTGCGTCACGCCCTCGCCGGGCATCTTGGTGCGCACACGACAGCTTCCACCCGGCGAGCCCTGTGCGCTGGGTGGACAGCTCACGCGGGCGGGGATGGACCTGGATGCAGACGGCATCCTTTCGGATGACGAGGTGACTCGCGAGGTCCACGGCTGCATGGAGTCGGCGCCGGTCCTCGCCCGCGTCAGGCCGTTGATGACCCACCCCATGGTCTGCCGGTACGACAACGCGCTCTTGGAGGCCGGCGTGGACCTCAATGAGAACGGCGTGCTCGATGAGCATGAGCTCCGGGCGGCCGCCCGCTTCTGCGCGGACCCCGCCGTGACGCTGCTGCGCCAGCGGCCAGAGCCCGAGGGCCCGAACTGCACCACCGGAGGCGCCTTGGTGGAGGCGGGCGTGGACACCAACCAGAACACGGTGCTCGACGACGCCGAAGTCCTCGCGGGCAGCTACGTGTGCCAGCTGTCGGCGACCCATGACGGGACGTACGCGGTGGAGAACGCGGCCGACCTGGAGGCGTTGAAGTCCTTCTCCATCATTCGCGGTGAGCTCGCCATCGAGCACACGGACGTCACGACGGTGGTGCTGCCCGGCCTCGTGTCGGTGGAAGGTCCGCTGTCCATCCACGACAACCCGGCGCTGACGCGGGTGGAGCTGTCTGGGCTTCGCTACGTGGGGGGAACGTTGAGCATCCGCGGCAGCAACCCGCTCAACGAGGTGCGCGTCGGACCGCAGACGCCGGAGGCGCTTCCAGCCGTTCGCGTCGACAGCCTGACGCTCTACACGCTCCCCGCCTTGTCCTCCCTGAGCGGCGTGGCCGCCGTGGCGCCCTACTTCGACCTCACCGTGTGGAACACCGGCGTGCTGTGGAGCCCCGACACGTTCCCCCACGTCCAGGTGCTGGCGGGCACGCTCACCGTCCACAAGAACGCCGCGCTGGAGAAGCTGCCGGTGTCCCGTCTGAAGGAGGTGGGAGGGAGCGTCACGATTTCGGACAACCCGATGCTTCAGTCCCTGGAGGGGCTGGGACCTTTGACGAGAGTCGGCGGTGTGCTCGACCTCTCCAGCAACAACGCCCTCACGCACCTCACCGGGCTGGAACACCTGACGGTGGTGAAGGACCGCATCATCGTGATGAACAACGCCCGGCTCCTGGACCTCCGCTTCGATGCCCTCTCCGAGACAGGCGCGCTCGCCGTGGCGGGCAACGCGCTGCTGGAGCAGGTGGGCCCGATGCCATCACTGCTCCGGGTGCAGGGGGACGTCATCCTGGCGGAGAACCCACGGCTGCTGCGCGCGACGGACCTGCCGGAGCTCCAGAGCATGGGAGGCGCCCTGTTCGTCACCCGCAACCCACTGCTGACCGACCTGTCTGGCTTCCAGCAGGTGACGTGGATGGACGGGCTGTACGTCACGGGCAACGACGCGCTGGAGGACCTGGGGACCCTGGGCTCGCTCCACACCGTGGGCACCTTGGAGCTGCGGAAGAATCCGGCGATGACGGCGCTGAACCTGGACGCACTCGCGCGCGTGCGCGACGCGTTCATCGTCACGGAAAATCCCCGGCTCCCCTCGTGCCGGGCCACGATGCTCGCGGACGACGTGTACACCGGGCCGCCGGAGGAGCGCCTCATCGGGAACAACGACAGCGTCACGCCTTGCCACCTCTAGGCTGGCTGGAAGCGCGCATCCCGGGACGGTGCTTGCCCGTGCGGGAAGCGCGGTCCTACAGTGCCGGCCTCCACCAAGGCCGCCATGACGATCCCGAGTCCACCGGCGTCGAGGGAATCCGCTTCACCGGCGCTCGCCCCGACTCCGCCCGCCCCTTCCGTTGCGCCTTCTCCTTCACCCGCGAGCCGATGGGCGCCCTGGGGCGCCGCGCTGGGGGGATTGGCGTGGTTCCTCTGGCTCGGCGGTGGCCGGGCGATTCCGCCCACGCGCATCGACTGGATGATACGCGAGGACTGGGCGGCCTCCGGCTTCGGCTGGCTGTTCTACCGCAACGCCCCATGGGGCCTGCCGCTCACGAGCTCGCCCAACCAGCTCCATCCGCATGGCACCTCCGTGGCGCTCACGGACGGCAATCCCCTGCTGGCGGTGCTGTTCAAGCCCTTCAACGCGCTGCTGCCCGCTGACTTCCAGTACCACGGCCTCTGGCTGGCGCTGGGTTTCGCGCTCATGGGCTGGTTCGGCGCGAAGCTGGTGTCCGTCGTTTCGTCCCGCCCCACGCACCAGTTGCTGGGCGGTCTGCTCCTAGCCCTGGCTCCACCCATGGCGGCGCGGCTGGGGCATCTGACGCTGTGCTCGCACTGGCTGCTGGTGGCCATGATGTGGCTGCACCTGCGCGACACACCGGACGCCCACGCGGCGAAGCGGAGCCTCCTGTGGGCCGCCGCGTTGAACGCCGTGGGCGCGGGCACACATCCGTACCTGGTGGCCATGCTCGCGCCGCTGGCCATGGCGCTGACCGTTCGACTCGCCCTGGGCCGCGTCATCAGCTGGGGGCGCGCGCTGCTGGCCTCGGTGGGCATCGTCGTGCTGGACGTGCTCATCTTCGCCCTCTTCGGCTACTTCGTCGGCAGCAACCTGGGCGCGGAGGGCTTCGGCCAGTTCTCCGCCGACCTGACCACGCTGTTCAATCCCACGGACTGGTCGCGGCTGCTGCCCTCGCTGCCCGTGGCGCGGCGGCAGGGCGAAGGCTTCGGCTATGTGGGCGCGGGGGCGCTGCTGCTCGTGGTGCTCTCCGTCGTGGGCGCGGCGCTTCGCTTCCGTTCCCTGCGGGACCTGCCCTGGCGGCGGGGACTGCCCTTCGCGGTGGCGGTGCTGCTGCTGGCCGTCTACGCGCTGTCGTCCCGGGTGACGTGGACGGGCCGGCTGGTGGTGGACCTGGGCGGGCTGTACGAGCCCTTCTCGCGGCTGACGTCCGCGTTCCGCGCGTCCGGGCGCTTCATCTGGCCGCTGTGCTACGCGGTGATGGGCGGCGCCCTCCTCCTGTGGCTGCGGCAGTGGCGCGAGCGGGCGTGGGTGGGGACGGCGGTGCTCGCGCTGGTGGTCGCCGTGCAGGCCTACGACGTGCGCCAGGACAAGAGCGAGCTGCGCCGACGACCGGAAGGCTTCCGTCGGCTCCAGGCCCCGGAGTGGGCGGAGCTGAAGGGCCACTACCAACACCTGGCCCTCTTCCCGCCGCAGGTGCAGTGGGTGTGCCCCTACAACGAGCCGCTGGTCAACGCGACGGGGTACATGGCCTACCGGCTGGGCCTCACCTTCAACAGCGGCTACGTCACCCGGACCCCACCGTCGATTGCGGAGGAGTGCAACGCCACCATGCGCCCTGGCGGCGTGGACGGGGACACGGTGTACGTCGTGGTGCGTCAGCAGGTGGGCGCCTTCCTCCGAGCAGGCGCGCGCTGCGGGATGCTGGAGGGGTTGCCGGTGTGCGTGGCCGGGCAGCGGAACGACGCCTTTGCTCAGGCATTGACGCGGCAACCCTTGCGATAGCGCGGGGCCCCGCCGAATCCGATGGACTCTCTGGCGGGGACAGGCAGCATCCCGGCGTATGGGAAGTGACGACATCGTCGCGGCGTTGCGCCAGGTTCCGCTGTTCGCCCAGCTCACCGGAGAACAGCTCCGCTGGATGGCGGACCATGGCCGTCAACTCCACTTCCCCGCTGGCACTCGTATCGCAGAGCAAGGCGCCGCCGCGGATGGCCTGTCCGTCATCATGGAGGGCCACACGCAGTGGAGCCGCCGCACCGGCACGGAGAGCGTGCCCACGTTCACGCTGGAGGCCGGCGACCTCTTCGGCGAGCTCATCCTCTTCCTGAACGCGCCCTACCCCCACAGCGGCGACGCGGTGACGGACGTGCGCCTGTTCCGGATGGAGCCGGCCACCTTCTGGGAGCTGCTGCGGCTGGCGCCCGGACTCAGCCGGGGGCTGATGGAGCTGGCCTCGCAGCGCTCCCAGCAGCAGGCGCAAGACGTCCGTCCCCAGGTGGAGCTGCTCCCCGTGGGACGCATGGCGGCCGAACTGGGCGCCGAACTGGGCAGCCCCGCCGCGGCGGCCCGGCGGAGCGCGGCGCGGCTGGGCGAGCTGATGGCCACGGTGTCCGCGCGCGCCATGGCCCTGGGCGACCACGGCTTGTCCCTGCCCCAGCGCAGCGTCCTGCTGGCGCTGCCTCGGGAAGCGGCGGAACGCGGGCGGTCCTCTCCGCCGCTGGAGCCCCTGGCCCGCGCCGAGCGCGAGGAAGCGCTGGGCTCCTGGTTGGAGGCGCGCGGCGTGGCGGATGCGTGGGAAGCGGCGCCCGCGTTGGTGGCCTCCGGCCTGGACGTCTCGTGGCTGGAGTCAGTGGCGACGCGCGTGGGCGGGGCGCTGCTGGGCGACGTGCTCGCGTGGCTGGTGGTGGCGGTGAGCTGTGACGTGCTCATGGCGGAGGTGGCGCGAGGAACGGCGCGCGTGTCCGCACTGGTCGAAGGCGTGAAGGCCTATGCCTTCATGGACCCGGTGCCGCGTGAGGACGTGGAGGTCCACGAAGGCCTGGAGCGCGCGCTGGCGGTGCTGGGCCACCGGCTGCGCGGAGAACACCTCACGGTGGAGCGCGAGTATGACCCGCGCCTGCCCCGGCTGAAGGCGGAAGGCGTCGCGCTCGACGAGCTGTGGACACAGCTGGTGCTCAACGCGCTGGAAGCCCTGGGCGAGCGCGGAGGCCGCGTGCGGCTGCGCACCTGGAAGGATGCCGCGCACGTGGTGGTGGAAGTCTCCGACGACGGGCCGGGCATTCCCAAGGACTTGCTGCCCCGCATCTTCGAGCCCTTCTTCAGCACGAAGCCCCATGCGGCGGGCATGGGCCTGGACGTCTGCCGGCGCATCGTCGAGCGCCATGGTGGCGACCTGTGCGTGCGCGCCGAACAGGGCGGCACCCGCATCCAGGTGCGATTGCCGGCGTAGCCACCGCGGTCAGGGCGCCCGCGCCCGGGACTTCATCGCCCCCTGACGAAGCTGTCCGCGAAGCCCTCGGAGATGGAGTCCGCAGCGCTCAGTCCTTCGAGCCGAGCGCCGCCACCGCCGCGGCCATCACCTGCTTCACGGGGACGCCCGCGGCCTCCGCCACCTGGCGGCAGTCCTCGAACTCCGGGTGGGCGTTGAGCACCGCGCCCTGGCGCAGCCCGCGCTTCACGCGGACCTTGCCCCACGGCGTCTCCACCTCCACCCAGTCACGCTCCAGCGCCTGACGCTCCACGCGGTGGTAGCGCACGCCCAGCGTGGTGGACTCGCGCAGCACCACGTCCACGATGGCTTCGCGCGCACCGCCCTCCACCAGCGCGCTCAGCAGGTGCCCCGGCCGGCTCTTCTTCATCACCACCGGCGTCACCCACGCGTCCAGCGCGCCCACCGCGAGCAACCGCTCCAGCAGGTGCCCCAGCAGCTGCGGCGTGGCGTCATCCAGGTTGGCCTCCACCACCCAGAGCCCTTCATTGCCGGCCTGCTCCAGCCGGCCCAGCGACGCGCGCAGCACGTTGGGCCGGTCCTTGAAGTCCTTCGTTCCGACGCCGTAGCCCACCTTCTCCACGATGAAGTCCGGCGGATGGCCGATGTGCGCCAGCACCTTGAGCAGCGCCGCGCCCGTGGGCGTCGTCAGCTCACCCACGCCTTCGAAGCGCACGGGCACGTCACGCAGCAACTCCAGCGTCGCGGGGACGGGAATGGGCATGGCGCCATGGGCCACGCGGATGGTGCCGCTGCCCAACGGCGGCGGCGCCGCATGAACCTCCGGGTTGCCCAGCAGCTCCAGCACCACCGCCGCGCCACAGATGTCGACGATGGAGTCCACCGCGCCCACTTCATGGAAGTGGATGTCGTCGATGGACACGCCGTGGACCTTCGCCTCCGCCTCGCCGATGGCGCGGAACACCGCCAGCGCCCGCTCCTTCGCGCGCGGGGGCAGCGTGTCCGCATCCTCGATGAGGCGCCGGATGTCCGCGTAGGCGCGGTGCGGATGGGCCTCGCGCTCATCCAGCACGACGTCCAGGTGCGTGCCGCTGATGGCGTGGCGCACCGCGCGGCTCACCGCCAGCTTCCATCCCGGGACGCGCAGGCCCGACAGCGCGCGCTCCAGCTCGGCCGGAGCAATGCCCAGGTCCAGGCCCGCCGCCAGGAACATGTCCCCGGCGATGCCACCCACCGGCTCCAGGTAGAGGATGCGTCGCATGGTGCTCACCTGCGTCCCTTCGTGCGGGAGATGAGGGCGGCGTAGAAGCCACCGCCGAAGCCGTTGTCGATGTTCACCGTGGCCACGTTGGAGGCACATGAGTTCACCATGGCCAGCAGCGCGGACACGCCCTTGAAGTTGGCGCCGTAGCCCACCGACGTGGGCACCGCGACCACGGGAATGCCCACCAGTCCGCCCAGCGCGCTGGCCAACGCGCCCTCCATGCCCGCCACCACCACGGCGGCGTGGCACTCCTGGATTTCCTCGCGGCGCCGCAGCAGCCGGTGGATGCCCGCCACGCCCACGTCGTAGACGCGCCGCACCTCCGCGCCCATGGCCTCGGCCGTCGTAGCCGCCTCTTCCGCCACGGGGATGTCGCTGGTGCCCGCCGTCACCACGGCCACGCGGCCCGCGCGCACCTTGCCCTGCTTGAGATGGAAGATGCGAGCCACCGGGTGGTACTGGCCCTTGGGGAAGCGCGCCACCAGCGCCTCCGCCTTGTCCGGCTGGAGCCGCGTCACCAGGACCGTCTGCTTGCGCTCCACCAACGCCCCGACGATGCCCAGCAGCTGCTCCACCGTCTTGGGCTCACCCAGCACCACCTCCGGGAAGCCGAAGCGCAGGTTGCGGTGCGTGTCGAGCGTCGCGTACCCCAGCTCCGCGAAGGGCAGGTCCTTCAACTTGCCCACCGCGTCGTCCACGGAGACGCGGCCGGACTTCACGCTGCCCAGGAGCTGTTTCAGCGCCTTCTCATCCATGGGCGCCCGTGTAGCTCGAAACGGGCTACACGCCCAGCCGCGCCAACAGGTCGCGGATGCTGTCCCGCGCCAGCACCAACAGCAGCTGTCCACCCACCGGCGGCGCCGCGGTCGCGAGGAAGCGGGCCTCCAGCACCACCACGCTGCTGGCGTCGCCCTCCACCTGCCCCACCGCGTCGGACACCACGTCCTGCGCGCGGCCTCGCCGCACCGTGGGCACCGTGGGCACCAACTTCCAGCCCGTCAGCCGGCCCATGGCGGACAGGCAGGCGCTGGCGACGATGTTCGCCGTCTCCGCCACCACGCTGTCCCGTTCGGACTGATGAATCGCGGGCTGTCCCTCCAGGAGCAGCGCTTCCAGCGCGGCGCCGTCCTGCTGGGGCAGCACCAGCAACAGGGCACCCCGCAGCCCGCCCTGGATGCCGAGCCACCCCGACACCACCGGCGCGGCTCCGCCCAGAAGCTCGGCGGCGTCGGAGGGGCCTGTCAGCAGCACGCGGGGGATGGAGAGGTCCACCTTGCGTCCCCCCATCAACCGGGAGAGCGCATTGGCCGCGTGGCCACAACCAATGTTGGCCACCTCGCGCAGGGCGTCGAGTTGCGCGTCGCTGTGCAGGGGCTGGCTCACGCGGACAGTAACCTCGGCACGTCCAGGATGAACACTGGACGCCCACTTCCCAGAATGGTGACGCCGGACAGGCCGGGCAGCAAGTCCAGGGGCCGCGACAGCGGCTTGAGCACCACTTCCTCCTGTCCCAACAGGCGGTCCACCGCCAGGGCCACCCGGCCGGAATCCCCGTCCATCACCACGAAAGGCCGGGTTCCCAGCCTTCGCGGGGCAGGAACACCCACCAGCGCGTCCAACGAGTGGACCGGCAGCAGCGAATTACCATGGGGCAGCAGGGCCGTCTCACGGCTGCGGCTCAGAGACTCCCCGTCCGCCTCCGTCGCACCCACCACCTTGGCGATGGGCAGGCCGAAGACCTCCTCGCCCACCTCCACCAGCAGCAGGTGCACCACCGCGACCGTCAGTGGAAGGCGCAGGGTGAAGCGGGTGCCCCGGCCTCGCTCGCTGTCGATTTCGAGCGTGCCGCCGACGTTCTCCACCACGCGCTTCACCGCGTCCATGCCCACGCCGCGGCCGGAGATGTCGGTGATGTCCTTGGCGGTGGAGACGCCCGGAAGGCACGACAGCATGAAGGCCTCGCGGTCCGTCATGCGCGCCGCGGCCTCCGCCGAGAGCAGGCCCCGCGACACGGCCGCGTTCTTCAGCTTCGCGGGGTCCATGCCGCGGCCGTCGTCCTCCAGCTCGATGATGACGCGGTCCCTGGCGCGCTTCACCGCCACCAGCACCCGGCCCCGTGGGCCCTTCTTCGCGGCGGCGCGCTCCTCGGGCGCCTCCAGGCCGTGGTCGATGCAGTTGCGCAGCAGGTGGAGCAGCGGGTCCGACAGCTCCTCGAGGATGGCCCGGTCGAGTTCGATTTCCGCGCCGGTGATGACCAGGTCGACCTCGCGCTCCTTGCGGCGGGCGATGTCTCGCGCCGCCCGGGGCAGCCGGTCGGTGATGAGGGACAGCGGCGTCATGCGCGCCGTCATCACCTTGTCGTGCAGGTCCTTCACCAACGTGTGCAGCCGGTAGACGCCCTCTTCCAGCGCGGGGCGCGTGTTCTCCGGCAGCACCTTGCCCACCTCGCGCAGGCGGGCCGTGGCGAGCATCAGCTCACCCACGGTGTCGAGGAAGTAGTCGAGGAGCTCCGTGCGCACGCGCACCGTGCGCGACGCCGTGTCCGCGGGCGCGCGGGCGCCGTCGGGGACAGGCACCAGGGTGGGCTGCACCACGGGCGCGGCCACCGCGGGCTTCACCGAGATGACCTCCACCTCGGCCACGTTCTTCAGCGCCGCGTGGATGCCCGCTTCGCCCGCCGGGGTCTCCAGCTCCAGTTGGATGTTGCCGTCTGGAATGCGGCCGGCTTTCAGCTCCTCCAGCGCGGGCCGGAGGTCCACCAGCGTGCCCAGGTTGGTGAGGCGCTTGTGGACGAGGAAGGCGCGCACGCCGGGCACCTGACAGGTGGGCGCGATACGCAGCCGCACCGCCCAGCGCTGGGCCAGCGTGTCCGGGAGCGGCGCGCTGGCCGCGGCCTTCAGGGAGTTGGCCAGGTCGGGCGTTGGGGCCGCGGTTCCGGCGTCGGCGACGGGCGCGTCCGAGGCCCGGCGCGCGGACAGCGGGACCACCACGCCTCCGGTGGCTCCGTTCGGGGCCAATGGGGCGCTGGTGCCGTGCGCTCCATTCGGCGCGCTGGAGGTGGCGGAGGTACCGGGCCCGCCGTTCATCAGATTGGGACTGGCCGGGCCGGAGGTCCCCACCGAGCCGGTCCCCGCACCGTCAACACCGGTGCCGCTGGCTACGTCTGGGCTGGCACTGCCACCCGCGCCTCCGTCGACGCTGCTCCGGGTACCGCTGCCAGCAGCTCCGCCACCGTGCGTCGAGCCAGGGCTGGCCCCGACGCCTGTGGGGCCCGAGCCACTTCCTGCTGCGCCGCTCGTGCCGCCACCGGTGCTTGAGCCGCCAGCGCCTCCTGCACTGCCCGAGCCTCCGCCAGCTCCGCCCGCCGGGCCCGAGCCATCCGAGCCAGGCCCCGAGCCTCCGCCGGGGCCATCCGAGCCCGTGCCATCCGAGCCGCCGCCCTCCGGCTTCAGCGCTGTCACCTTCGCGACGCGCGTGGCGGCCGGGGCGTGGCCCGTCATGGTGGTGACACGCTGGCTGAGCTGCGTCAGGAGCGCCGCGGAATCATCCGGCTGCTTGCCCTCCGCCACCGCGCGCACCTGCGCGAGCATGGTGTCGGCGGCGGTAAGCAACAGGTCCACCAGGTCGCGGTCCAGGCGGCCGCGGTCCTGACGGACGGCGTCCACGAGGTCCTCCACGCGGTGCGCCACGATGGCGATGGGCTCGAAGCCCATGGACGACGCCATGCCCTTGACCGAGTGGGCATGGCGGAACATCGAATCCACCGCGCTGGACGAGCCCTCGCGCTCGAGCTCCACGAGGTCACGCCCGAGCGCCTCCAGGTGGTCGGTCGCCTCGGAGATGAAGAGCCCGAGGTAGCGGGACATGTCCATCGTCATGGACCCGGCCTCGTGTCAGGAAAGGTGGACAGCCCGCGCCAGGGCGCAGCCGCTCACGTCTCGCCCAGGACCTTCTTCACCACGGCCAGCACGTCCTCGGCCCGGAACGGCTTGACGATGAAGTCCGAGGCGCCCGCCTCGATGGCCTCCATCACCAGGCTCTCCTGCCCGAGCGCGGAGCACATGATGACCACCGCGCTGCTGTCTGCCTTGATGATCTCTCGCGTGGCCTCGATGCCGCTCTTGAAGGGCATGACGATGTCCATCGTCGTGAGGTCGGGCTTGAGCTCCTTGTACTTCTCCACGGCCTCCAGGCCGTTGGCCGCCTCACCGACGACCTCGAACCCCCCAGACGCAAAGATGTCCTTGATCATGTTGCGCATGAAGATGGCATCGTCGACGACCAGGACCCGCTTAGCCATGTGAAGAACTCCGCCTCCGAATCACCTAGAGGAGCGCGGACACTAGCATCCGCGCTTTCCAGGGGGCTACTCACTTGGAATGGGTGAACAAGGCAACCACCGCGGCGTCCAACCCTTCTGGGTCCAGGACCGTCACTCCCAGGCCACCCAGCCTGGCGACGCCCCGGATGGCAGGCGTCATCTTTCCTGGCGCCGTGCTCACCCGCTCCACCGCTTCGATGCCGTCTACGTCTGTTACCAACAGTCCCAGGTCTCTCCGCCCACGGTCCAGTAGAACCACCCGTCCGGGCGGGGTAGGACCCTCGGGAAGACTCAGAAGCTGCCGCAGCTCTACCACTGTCACGACCCTGCCGCGCAGATTCATTACGCCTGTAATGGCCAATGGCGCACGCGGCACGCGGGTGAAGCGCTCGGGAGGCACGACGACCTCCCGGACCGCCGAGAGCGGCAGTCCGTAACGCTCCTTCTCCACCCGGAAGATGACGTGCCGCACAGGAGTAACGTTCTATCCGCTCTGGAATGACCGGCCCGACTCGCTACCGCTTCGACCGGGACGAACCCGCCGCGCCCCGCTTCGCCGTGGACGTCTGCTTCGCGCCGGCCCGCACGGCGGAACCTTCGCGCGCCGAGGCCCGCTTCGCCACGGATTTCTTCCCACCCGCCGCCGCCTTGCCCGGTGCGGGCTTCTTTCCGGCAACCGCCGGCTTCACCGCCACGGCCCGCTTCGCCGCCGCGGGCTTCTTGGCACGCGCCGAGGACTTCGCCTTCGGAGCCTGCGCCGCGCCCGGAGCCATCAGCGCCTTGAGCACCTTCTGCGGCGCCACGGCGCGGAAGCTCTCGTGAATCCACTGGGCCAGCAGCCCGATGGGGACCTCGCTGCCCGGCTTGAAGCGGGAGGACACCCAGCCGCTCTTGCCCAGGCCGTAGCCGGTGGGCGCGGTGAAGGGCAGCGTGAGCGCGGCCTCGTTGGACTCCGGGAGCTTGGTGGTGACACCCAGCCCGTCGTTGTCCAGCACGAGGATGGCGAACATCTTCCCCTTCACCTTGGCCGTGCGGTGGCCCCAGGGGAACTCCTCGGTGACCTCGGGGAGCGCGAGCATCACCTCGCGCAGATGGTCCTCCGCGGCCTTCAGCTTCGCGTCGACGTTGTCCGAGGGCGTCTGGCTCATGAGCCCAGGCGGAAGCTGCGCACGACGCTCTGCAGCTCGACGGAGAGGTTGGTCAGCTCACTGGCCAGCGACGTCATGCGGGACACGGCGGCGGTCTGCTCCTGGATGACGGCCTGGATGGCCTCGGTGGAAGACGCGTTGTTGCGCGCCACCAGCTTGATCTCCTCGATGGCCTTCACCATCTCCTCGCTGCCCTTGAGCTGCTCGCGGGCGCTATCGGAGATGAGGTGCACCTTCTCGGAGCCCTTGCGGATGGTGTCGGTGATGGCGCCCATGGAGCGCACGATGTTGGTCAGGTCCTCGCGGCCCTCGGCCAGCTCCGCGATGCCTTCCTTCATGGCGCTCACGACGGAGGTGGACTGCCCGGAGATGTCGCGCGCCAGCTTGGAGATCTGCTCGGCGGAGCGGCCCGCGCTCTCGGCCAGCTTGCGCACTTCATCGGCCACCACCGCGAAGCCGCGGCCGTACTCACCCGCGCGCGCCGCCTCGATGGTCGCGTTGAGCGCCAGCAGGTTCGTCTGCTGCGCCACCTGCGTAATCGCGTCGACGATCTTCGAGATTTCCTGCGTCTTCTCGCCGAAGGCGAACACCTGCTGGCTGGCGGACTCGATGCGGTTGAAGACCTTCTTCACCTTGTCGCCGGCCAGCCGCGCCGCCTTGGAGCCGTCCTCGGCCGCGCTGCTCGTCTCCGCCGTCGTCCGCGCCGCGTCCTCGGCGCTGGCCGTGGTGCGCTGGATGCTACCGGCCATCTCGGTGATGACCTTGGACGCCTTGGACACCAGCTGCGACTGGGACTCAGCGCCGCCAGCAATCTTCTCCATCGACGAGCCCACCTCCTCGGTGGAGCCGTTGACGTTCTCCGCCGAGCGCTGGAGGTCGATGGCCGTGTCGGCCACGCTCTTGGCCGTCTCTTGAATCTTGCCCACCAGCTCGCGCAGGTTCTCCTGCATGCGGGTGATGGCGCCCGTCAGCTCGTCAATCTCGTCGCGCTTGCTGCCGCCCTCGGCGGCCACCGGCTTGGACAGGTCGCCCTGCGAGATTTCGTACGCGGAGCGGCTGAGCACCTTCACGCGGGTGACGCGCGCGAGCCACGAAGGCAGCAGCGCGGCGGCGGCCCCGGTGATGATGATGGCGACGCCAATGCGCACGGCGTCCTTCCCCCCGGCGCTGAGTGAAGGGAAGACGAAGCTGATGAGGCCGTCCGACGCGTACATCCATCCCGTCAGCGCCAGCCCCATCAAGACGTAGCCGTTGAGAATCTTCCGGTGAAGGGAGACCTCGCGGGTCGCGCGAGGTCCGTCCACGGCGCGCAGCAGTCGCTGCAGGGGCTCGCGGCGGGGAGTGTGTCCGGGGACTGTGTCGTCGCGGAGGGGACGGCGCACGGGTTGCTTTCGGGGGATGAGAAGCGTCTCGGGTTTAGCCTTGCTGCTCCGCAGGGTCAATCCATCGCCCGAGGTCGGAAGTGATCGAACCCCTCTGGCGGTGGGAGAACGCGGCCTGTCCTGTCCCGGCCCACCCACCCGCGCCCCTCTGTGAAGTGGCCGATGCGGGTGATGGCGTGCCCTCCTGTAGCGCACGCGCGCTCGAATGCCCGGCTGCGTCCCGGGGGAACGGCCAGCAGCAACTCATAGTCCTCGCCCCCCGCCAGCGCGCCTTCGGGCCCCAGGGCCTTGCGCACCGCCGCCGACAGCGGCAGCCGCTCCACCTCCAGCTCCGCGCGCACGCCCGAGGCGGTGCAGAGATGACCCAGGTCCTGTGCAAGTCCGTCGGAAACATCCAGCGCGGCGGATGCATGGCGCGCGGCGAGCAGGCCCAGCGCCACGCGAGGCTCGGGGCGGCGCTGACGGCGCACGGCGGCGCCCCGGCGCAGCCCCGCACGAAGGTGCTCCAGGCCCAGGCGCGCATCGCCCAGCGTGCCGGAGACATAGAGGAGGTCCCCGGGCCGGGCCCCCGCGCGGGTGAGGGGCGCGCGTGACAGCTCGCCCGCGGCGGTGATGGTGACGGACAGCTCACGCGCGGAGGTGAAGTTGCCACCCACCAGCGCAATCCGGTGCGCGGCGGCCAGCGCGGCCATGCCTCGCGCCAGCCCCGTGAGCTCCCGCAAGGGATAGTCCTTCGGCAGCGCGAGCGCGCAGACG
Source organism: Myxococcus sp. NMCA1 (assembly GCF_026810205.1). Classification (NCBI taxonomy): domain Bacteria; kingdom Pseudomonadati; phylum Myxococcota; class Myxococcia; order Myxococcales; family Myxococcaceae; genus Myxococcus; species Myxococcus sp. NMCA1. The sequence goes on from NZ_CP113950.1 coordinate 8,551,871, forward strand.
AACCAGCGCGGCGTGGCCCCCATGGACGCCAGGTCCGACAGGTTCACCGCCAGCGCCTTGTGGCCGATGTCCGCGGGGGAGAACGCGGCGCGCGTGAAGTGCACGTCCTCCACCACCGCGTCCGTGGTGACGCACTGCGCGCCACGTGAGGGGGGCAGCACCGCGCAGTCGTCCCCGGGCCCCACGGGCACACGCGCGGCCGGGAAGTGCGCGAGGAACCGGCGGATGAAATCGAACTCACCAGACATGGACGCACACGTAAGACCAGACGGCGTGTCAGGGCAATGACACTTTTTGGCACTTTGGGCAGACGCATCATTCCCCACCAATCAAAGACAACATAAAAATCGGGTCTTCCATCTCCTGGGGGGATTTCATGTCGAAGATTGGCGAGCGGCTGCCTTTCGTTTCTACGTCCAAAACCCAGACGAGCCCCACGGGCAAGAAGGACGTCAGCACCCAGCAGTGGGTGGACCTGCTCGGCTCCGTGCTTCCCACGCAGAGCGTGACGAAGGCGGCCCCCGCGAGCACCTTCGCCGCCCAGGCCCCGGGGACTTCGGGTACCCCGCAGCCTCCTTTCGGCAAGGAGATTCTCCCCTCCGCCCTGGGCCCGCTCAGGGATGAGCGCCTGGCGGCCTGCGTTGACATGGCTTTCCGAGAGGTCTTCAAAGGCGACCGCTGGCCGAGCGGTCCCGAGCGCTCCAAGTGGTTGGACTTCGCGCGGGAGCTCCGCAACAAGAACCCCGAAATCACCGCCGAGGAGGTCCGCTACGCCATCCAAGACAAGCTGCGCTTGGAGCGGGACGGGCTGGACGCCCATTCGCCGGCGAACACCGACAGGTTCATCTCCGAGGCCCTCGCGTGGGTCAGCCAGTGCTACGACGACAAGGCGCCCCCTCCCACGGAGGCGGACATGCAACACTGGCGCGCCTTCGCCGCCGACCTGATGAGCAAGAATCCGAAGACGACGCCGGAGGAGCTCAAGTACGCCATCATCGACGCCGTCCGGGCGAAGGTCCTGGGGACAGACGCGGTGACGCCGGAGAACATCGACAAGTTCATCCAGGACGCCGTCAAGTGGGTCACCCAGTGCTACGAGGACAAGGAGCGCGAGGCCACGCCCGCGGAGCTGAAGGAGTGGCGCGCCTTCGCCCAGGAGCAGTTGAAGAAGGACCCGGAAATCTCGCCCGAGCACCTCAAGTACGCCATCACCGACGCCATGCGCGCGAAGATGACGGGGACCGGTGAGGCGACGCCGCTGAACATCGACAAGTTCATCGAGGACGGCGTCAAGTGGGTCACCCAGTGCTACGAGGGCCAGGAGCGCAAACCCACCGCCGAGGAGCTGGCGCACTGGCGCGACTTCGCCCGGAAGCACCAGAAGGAGAACCCGGACATCACGCCCGAGGCGCTCAAGTTCGCCATCCAGGACGCCATCCGCGTGAAGGCGACGGGCATGGACAGCACGGGCAGCACCCACATCGACAAGTTCATCCAGGACGCCGTCAAGTGGGTGGCCTTCTGCTACGAGGGGCAGGAGCGCGACGCCACGCCTGAGGAGATGCGGCGCTGGCGCGCCTTCGCCAACGAGAAGAAGAAGGAGAACAAGGACATCTCCCCGGAGGAGCTCAAGTACGCTATCCAGGACGCGATGCGCAGCGAGAAGATGGGGACGGACGCTCCCGCCAGCAATCGCATCGAAGACCACATCCGGGCGGCCTACGGCTGGCTCATGCACATCAACGGTGCCGGGCCCTCTCAGCCGTCGAGCGAGCCGACTCCCAACGAGCTGCACGAATGGAAGAAGTTCGCCGAGAAGAAGTTGAAGGAGACGCCTGAGATGACGAGCGAGGAGCTCCGGTACTACATCCTGGACAGCCTCCGCACCGCCATTGCCAACAGTTGACGGCGACGCCCCCGCGCTCGCCGTCAGAGCGAGCGCAGGAAGGCCACCAGCGCCTCGCGCTCCGCCTTGTTCAAGGACTTGAAGCGCTCACGGGCACGGGCGCCTTCGCCGCCGTGCCAGAGGATGGCCTCCTCGAAGCTGCGCGCGCGGCCGTCATGGAGCATCCGCACCTGACGGTTCACCGTCTCCAGCAGGCCCAGGCCCCACAACGGCGGCGTCCTCCACTCGGTGCCGCTCGCCTCACCATCAGGGCGGCCGTCCGCCAGCTCCGGTCCCATGTCATGCAGCAGCAGGTCCGTGTACGGACGGATGCGTTGGTGAGACAGCTCCGGGACGTCCTCGACGGTGCCCGTGGTGAACTCCCGCTGGTGGCACGCCGCGCATCCCACCTGCTGGAAGAGGCCCTGTCCCTTCATCACGGCGGGCTCCAACACGTCGCGCCGCGCGGGCACGCCGATGAGCCGCAGGTACAGCGCCGTCCGCTCCAGGATGTGGCGCGACAACGCGGGCCCCTTGGCGGCCACCCGCGACAGGCAGCCTTCCTGCTTCGCCGTGCAGTTGCTCTCCGGGTAGAGCGGTGACGTCAGCCCCAGGTCCTCGGAGAAGGCGCTGGCGACCTGTTGCTCCAGCGTGGGCTGGTTGGCCTTCCATCCGAAGCGGCCCAGCTCCGCCCTGCCGGAGTGGACACTGACCACCCGGTTCGGACGGCCGGAGATGCCATCCCCATCACGGTCTTCCGTATCCGCAAGGGCGAGGATGGCTTCATCCGGAATGGCCGCCAGCAGCCCCAACCCGAAGAGCTGGGAGGGGATGCGCGGCGAGAGCATCACCTCGGGAGCCAGCTTCCCATAGCCCAGTTGGGTGATGCGGTAGCGCGGCTGGCGCAGCGTGTACGGCGTCCCGTCCGCGTACTTCCCCTTCACGTCCGTATAGGTGACCTGAACCGTGCCCTCGGCGGGGACGCCCGCGGTGCCACGGTCATTGAGCTGCACGCCGTAGACGGGCTCGTGGTGCCCCGCGGGCGCATCCTTCGCGGGCACGCTCAGCCGGACGAGCAGCGGCGCCTCCGGGCCCACGTCGGGCAGCGGGCGGCCCCGCCCGTCCTTGAAGTGACACGCACCACACCCGGCGGCGTTCGTCAGCGGGCCCGCCAGCCCTTCTTCATGGGCGGCCCAGTCCCGCATGAACAGCAGCTTGCCTTCGCGCATCTGGAACCAGCGCGTGGGCGCCAGGTTCCCCAGCGCTCGGCCAAAGGCATTGTGCGAGGCGTCGAACACCGTGGTGCCGCCCCCCGCCAGGACCGCGTCGTCCGGGCGCCCGGGCACCTCCAAGGCGGCCACGCCTGGCGCCGTTGCGTCCTCCTGTCTGGGAGCTCCCGCCGTGAGCAGCAGGGCCGTCAACCACCACGATGCCTTCATGGGACGCTCTTCGGAGAGGGGGCTTGGAACTGGAATGACAACAGCCCGGAGCGGGCTTCCCCCTACGCCCGCTCCAGGCCGGAACGACACGGCGACTACTTGCCGGCGGGGATGATGGACTCGCCGGTGATGACCGTCGAACGCGCGGTGGTCTGCACGTCGATGCGGTTGAAGTTGAGGTACGGGTAGTTGGACGGGCCCGTGATCTCCTCCTGCATCACGATCTGGTCGGCCCGAACCGTCTGGCCATTCGGCAGCCGGACCCCCGGCTCCGCGACGGTGTGCTGCCACAAGCAGGCGCTGTGGAGCTGAGCGTTAGCGAAGCCCACGGTCATGCGGCACACCGTGTTGCAGTAGTTGCAGTTGGAGTACCCGTTCGCGTAGCAGGACGCCTCACACTGGGCATACGTCTGGTTGCGCGGGCGGCAGTTCGGCGTCCAGCCCGGGTTGGGGACCATGATGCCCACGGCGCCCGTGTCACCGCTGCGGATGCCACCCACGGCGGCCTGGAGCCGGCCGTTGTAGTACGCGAGCACGGAGTAGGTGGTCGCCTCACCAGAGCCGGTGAACGTCGCGGAGTACGAGGTGGACTCCCGCGACGCGTTGACGGAGGAGGTGCTGACCGGCACCTCCTCGGCGTAGGCGGTGAAGAAGTTGCGCTGCGCGCCGTCCGACACGGTCTCCGCCGTCCAGGCCGCCGCGGGCGGCATGTAGATGGCGACGCCGTTCTTGACGGACGGCTCCTTCTCCTGGCTGTCGATGCGAACGCCCTTCTCCGAGCCGCTCACCTTGGCCGCGCCAAGGCCACAGTGCTGGAGCCCCTGGAACTCCACGCAGTCGTCGGCGGCGTGAGCCTGGCTGAGCGGAAGTGCGAGCGAGAAGACGGCGGCCCAGAGGGCAGTTCCAACGCGACGAGACGAACGCATGAAAAACTCCTGATGACCCAGGGGGTATCCCTGAAATCAGGAAATGCCGATTCAAGCTTCATGCCATGTTTACCGCACTCTCAGAACGCACCGGGCTGTGACAGGAATCACCACAGCCCAGGCGAGTCATGTGACTGCCTTTGCTACAAGAACAGACCCGGGTCGAACTCGTCCACGTTGACAGGGAGCATGCGCGGCAGGGGCCGGTTGAACACCTTGGCGTTCAACTCCAAATCCAGAATCTTGAGCCCGGAGGGGACGAGCTCCCGGAAGCGCTGACTGACGTATTCACGCAGGCCGAGCACGGCCACCTGGCGCTTCTCCTCCAGCATGGGCTTGAGCGCGTCCGCGAAGTCCGCGCCGTCATGGCTGGCGAGCACCACCGCCGCGCCAGGGCGCTGGGTGCGGATGTTCTCCAGCAGCTTCAGGATGCCCAGGTCCACCACCTTCTGGTCGGGGCGGCCGTAGAGCAGGGCCACATCGCAGCCGGCGGACTTGAGCGCGCGCACGAAGCCAATCATGACGTCCGGCAGCTGCTCTCCGCGGGCGTTGAGCACCACCACGCAGCGCACGGGCGCCGGGAAGTTCGTCTCACAGAAGGACACGAGCCGGTCGAACTGGACGCGGTCCTGGGACTCGGGCTTGCGTCCCACCACGTTGGACACAGCCCAGTCGATGTTCTCTGCGTCGATGAGTACGTAGGAGGCTGCGGGGGGGCGTCCGGAGAGCATGCGCGCGAGGATACGCGGGAGCCCTTCCGGCCGGGGAACTCAGTTCAGTCCCCCGGTGCGTCAGGTCGCATCAGAAGCGGTCGTGTCCGCTGGGCGACGGCGTGGGCGCCAGCGCGGAGAAGCCGCCGTGCTCCGACAGCGGCGGCTGGAGCGGCAGCACCACGGTGAAGCGAGAGCCCCGGCCGAACTCGCTCTCCACGGACACGCGGCCGCCGTGGCCTTCCACCAGGCTCTTCACGATGGCCAGTCCCAGCCCCGCGCCGCCGTGCTCGCGCGTGGAGCTGCCGTCCACCTGGTAGAAGCTCTGGAAGATGTTCTCGAACTGGTCCTCGCGGATGCCCATGCCGGTGTCTTCCACGCTCAAGCGGTAGCCCGGCGCGGCCAGCTCATTCTGCGCGGTGGCCTCCGACAACACCACCGACACCCGGCCCCCGGACGAGGTGAACTTCACCGCGTTGGCGAGCAGGTTCACCACCACCTGGCGCAGCTTGTCCGCGTCCGCGGCCAGGCGCGGCTGGGGCAGCGGCGGCAAGCGCACCTCCAGCTCCACGCCCTTGCGCTGCGCCTGGGGCGCCACGCTGGACACCGCCGTCTGGATGACGCTGCCCAGGTCCACCGGGCCCATCACCAGGCGCAGCCGTCCGGCTTCAATCTGGCTCAGGTCCAGGATGGAGGAGATGAGGTTGAGCAGCGACTCGCCCTTCTCCACGATGGTGCGCACGTAGAGCAGCTGCTCCGGGTTGAGCGCGCCGGCCAGGCCCTCAGCCAGCATCTCCGAGTAGCCGATGATGGAAGCCAGCGGCGTGCGCAGCTCGTGGCTCACCGTGCCCAGGAAGGTGGACTTCAGCCGGTCCAGTTCCTTCAGGCGGGTGTTGGCCTGCGCCAGCCGGGCGTTGTTGGCCTCCAAATCCCGGTGCGTCTCCAGCATCGCCTCGATGTGGAGCTGCGTCGCCAGGAAGGCGCGCTGCCCGCTGGCCACCAGCGCGGCCAGCACCTGCCCGAAGTGCACCAGCACCTGCGCCGCGGTGCGCTCGGGCACGCGCCGCACGCGGCCCACCAGTTCGTGCGCGCGTGACAGGTCCACCCCGGAGATGTCCGTCAGCGACGGCGGGAAGTCCGCCAGCTCCTCCGGCGTGAAGGGGCCCAGGATGACGCGGCCCAGCTTGTCGCCATCCCAGCGCACCGGCATCACCAGGTAGCGCAGGCCGGTGAAGCACGGCAGCGCGATGATGTCCGCCGCCTCCGCGCCATCACCACGCGCGGGCCGGGCGCCCTGCACCGGGGCCACCGGTCCGTCCTTCACGCGGGCCACCGTGGCGGTGCAGCGCGAGCGGCCCTCTGGGAAGCCGAACACGTACGAGCAGAAGTCGCCGTGGCCCACCTTCACGTCGGCCAGCTTGCCGCCCGCCGTGTCCATCACCTTGATGCCCACGCGGTACAGCTCGCTGAAGCTCCGCACCACCTCCACGAAGGAGGGCAGGTCCAGCATGTCCGCCAGCGACAGCCTCCGCTGGAGCACTGACTCACGGCGCGAGGCGCCCACGCCGTCCGACGCCCCGTTGCCCGACGCGCCGTTCATCGCCCGTCTCCGCTGCGCGATTCATCCGCCGCGCGCCCGTACATGGAGGCCAACGCCGTGCCCGTGAGGTCCATGCGCCGGAAGATCTGCCCCAGGAACTCCGCCTCCGTCAGGCCCAGGTTGCGCGCCAGATGGGCGCGCATGTCGAGCCGCCGGTAGGCTGCCTGCGCCACCGCGTGGAAGGTCTCCAGCACGCCTTCGCCCCGCAGCGCCACCGCGCCCACCACCGCCTCGCCGCCACGCCGGCGCGACTCCTCGATTTCGGCGTCCGTCCGCGCGTCCGGCAGGTCCTTCTTGTTGAACTGGATGACCACCGGGACCTGGCTGGGGTCCAGGTTGTTCTCCTTCATGTTCTCCTGGAGGTTGCGCCAGTAGGCGTTGTTGTCCGCCGTGGCGCCGCGCCGGCTGTCCGCGATGAAGACCACCGCGTCCGCGCCCTGCAGGACGATGCGCCGGGTGGCGTTGTGGATGACCTGGCCTGGCACGGTGAAGAGCTTCACCTTCACCTTGAAGCCGGAGGACGTGGAGAAGAAGACGGGCAGCAGGTCGAAGAAGAGCGTGCGGTCGTCGTGGGTCTCCACGGTCAGCAACCGCCCTCGTACCTCCGGGGACGCTTTCGCGTGGAGATGACGCAGATTGGTCGTCTTCCCGCTGAGGCCGGGCCCGTAGTAGACGATCTTGAGCGTCAGCTCTCGCTGGGCGTGGTTGAGTTGCAAGGTGGGGCTCTGGCTGACGGTCGAGCGGAGGAGTTTGACGCCTTCGCGCCTGACTGCGGGTTTTTATAGTGGGAAGCGGCTCGGCACGGAAGGCCGGCAGGGTGCCAGGCGTGGAAGCGATGCTCATTCTCGGAATGGGCTGAACGCATGGCCGGTTCGACGAAATCCGGCTCCTCACCAAGGAGAGGAGGGCCTCTCCTCACTTCATGGGACAATGTGCGCGGAATCACTGCGTGCACCGGTGCCGCCGGAGCGGTTAGGATCGCAACTCGACGGAGGAGCAAGGCGATGACGATGAAGCAGGTGGACGCAGGCGTGGAGGTGGCCCCAGCACCGGTCCTGGATGTGGCTGGCCTCCCCAACGACCTGATGGCGGCGGTGAAGTTCGGCCTGCCCACCGACGAAGACATGACGGCGGTGGCGGACCTGCGCGCCAGCTCCGAGCCCTGGAAGACCCGGGGTGAGACGCTGGAGGAGAGCCTCAAGGCCCTGACGCAGCTCAAGCCCTTCATCCATGTGGCGAAGCTGCAAAGCCAGCTTGTCGGCTATGTCACGGTGGAGCGGGACGGCCCGGTTCCGGGCGCGGCGTACCTGCGCAACATCGTGGTGAAGCCCGAGCTGCGCCGCAAGGGCCTGGGCAACATCCTGCTGGAGCAGGCGCTCAAGGCGGCCCGGGACATGTACCGGAAGACCATCGCCCTGCGGGTGGACCCGTCCAACTCGCCCGCGGTGAGCTTCTACCGCAAGGAAGGCTTCACCACGGTGGCCACGGTGGTCTCCAAGAAGTCCGGGAAGCTTCGCCTCCTGATGTCCCGCGAGCTCTAGGCCGCAGGACGTATTGCGTCCGGGCGGGAGGCCCTCCTCCCGTCCGCTGCTCCGAGCGGGCCCCTGGTGGGTCCCGGAGCGCCCTCCCCCGCCTTCCAGGTGACAGTCTCCGTCAGGCACGGACGATTTCCATCTGTCCGGAAGCAGGCGGGCAGTCCTGGGACAAGGGGTGGCCGAATTCCGCGCGATGTCGTCTATCCTGCGGTTCCCCCGCGCCCGCGCGCCGTCGCGGCTGAGCCGACATCCCGCATGAAATCGCTCGCAGAACTGTTGCGGCACCTGTCGCGTCCGGGTGTCACCGAGTTGACCCTGGCCACCGGACGTCCACCGATGATCCGCGGCGCCAATGGCTATGAGCCGGTGGACCCCACCGCCGCCACGGCCGAGGACATCACTCGCGCCCTGCAGGCCATGGTGGGCGTGGCCCGGGCCTCCACCGTCACGGAGACGCCGGTCCAGTGGTCTGTCAATGCCACCGGCCTGGGCTCGCTGTCCATCGCCGCCATGCGGCGAGGGGACCTCATCCACCTGCGCCTCAGCCGGGCCGCCGACGCGGGGGCCGCCGCCCAGGCCGCCGCCGCCACCGCGCGTCCCGCGGCACCTGCTCCAACGCAGCCCGAGCCCGCCGCGCGTCCCGCCGCTCCAGCGCCCGTGCAGGCCGCGGCACCGCCCTACCGGACGCCCGAGTCCGCCCCTGCTCCGGCATACCGCACGCCCGAGCCCGCCGTGGCCCAGGCAGCCCGTGCGCCCGAGCCCGCGGCGGCCCGTCCCATGGCCGCGCCGGCCCGGACCTTCACGGGCGCGGGGCGCGAGTTGGCCGTGCTGCTGGAGGAAGGCCGCCGGGGCCTGGCCAGCGACGTGCACATCATCGCGGAGCGCCCGCCCCTCTTCCGCTTCGCGGGCGAGCTGGCGGCGCAGGGCCCGGTGCTGGACGCGACGACGGTGGAGAAGCTGCTGCTGCCGGTGGTGCCGGAGCGGCTGCGGCCGGTGCTGGAGCGCGAGGGCAGTTGTGACTTCTCCCTGGAGACGCCGGAGATGGGGCGCTTCCGGGTCAACGTCAGCCGGCAGCGCACCGGCCTCAAGGGCACCTTCCGCCTGATTGCGCGGGAAGTGCCCACGCTGGAGTCGCTGGGCCTGCCCGCGGACATCGCCAAGGCCACGCACCACCACCAGGGCCTCATCGTCATCACCGGCCCGTCCGGCCACGGAAAGACGAGCACGCTGGCGGCGCTCGTGGACCTCATCAACCGCGAGACGTCCCACCACGTGCTCACCGTGGAGGACCCGGTGGAGTTCGTCCACCCGCGCAAGCGCGCGCTCATCAGCCAGCGCGAGGTGGGCTCGCACACCAAGACGTTCGCCAGCGCGCTCAAGGGCAGCCTGCGTGAAGACCCGGACGTCATCGTGGTGGGCGAGCTGCGCGACACGGAGACGGTGCGCATGGCGCTGTCCGCCGCCGAAACAGGCCACCTGCTCATCAGCACCATGAACACGCCGAGCGCGGCGAAGACCATCGACCGGCTCATCGACCTCTTCCCGCCGGGTGACCAGCAGCAGGTGCGCCTGTCGCTGTCCAGCGGCCTGCGGCTCATCGTCAGCCAGCGGCTGATGGCGGGCGCGGACGGCAAGGGGCTGGTGGCCGCGGCGGAGGTGCTGCCGGGCTCGGTGTCGTTGGGCAACCTCATCCGCGACAACAAGACGTTCCAGATTCCGTCGCTCCAGCAGCGCGGCAAGAGCCTGGGCATCATCCGCTTCGAGGACTCGCTGGCGGACCTGGTGCGCGCTGGGAAGGTGAAGCTGGACGTCGCCAAAGGCTTCGCGGACAACCCGGACGAGCTGGAGGCGGTGGTGACGGGCAAGCGGTCCGGCGCCACCGTGGCCGCGCCGGAGACGCAGCAGGAGAGCGCGAGGCTGCTCAGCAAGATGGGCTCGCTGATGGGAAGGAAGGGCGCCTGAGATGACAACGCCCCGTCTGGCTGTCCTGTTCGATGCGCTGCTGGAGCAGAAGGGCAGCGACCTGCACCTGGGCATCGGCTACCCGCCCATGGGCCGCATCCGCGGCGAGCTGGTGCCGCTGCGCGAGCAGCCCCTCACCGCGCCGGAGATGCAGGTGCTGCTCTTCGAAATCTGCTCACCGGAGCAGCAGCGGCAGATTGTCGAGGACCTGGACCTGGACTTCGCCTACAGCTACGGGACGAAGGCCCGCTTCCGCGCCAACTACTTCAACAAGATGACGGGCCTGGCGGCCGTCTTCCGCACCATTCCCAGCAAGGTGCTGTCGCTGGAGGACCTGAAGACGCCGGAGGTGGTGCGCAAGCTGTCGGAGCGCCGCAGCGGGCTGGTGCTCGTCACCGGCCCCACGGGCAGCGGCAAGTCCACCACGCTGGCCGCGATGATCAACTACATCAACAAGACGCGGCCCGCGCACGTGCTCACCATCGAGGACCCGGTGGAGTTCGTGCACGAGTCCATGCGGGCGCAGGTGACGCACCGGGAAGTGGGCCCGCATGCGTCCAGCTTCGCCACCGCCATCCGTTCCGCGGGCCGCGAGGACCCCAACGTCATCCTCATTGGCGAGCTTCGCACCAACGAGACGATGAAGCTGGCGCTCCAGCTGGCGAGCTTCGGCGTGTTGGTGTTCGCCACGGTGCACACCAACAGCGCGCCGGCCACCATCGACCGCATCATCAACGCCTTCCCCGCGGACGAGCAGCAGCAGGTGCGCGGCATGCTGGCGGAGAGCCTGGCGGGCATCGTCGCGCAGCAGCTCATCAAGACGGCGGACGGCAAGGGCCGCGTGGCCGCGCTGGAAATCCTGGTGGGCGGGCCCGCCATCGCCTCCATGATTCGCGAGGGCAAGGTGTTCCAGATTGCCTCGAAGATGCAGGCGGGCCAGGGCCAGGGCATGCAGACGCTGGACATGCACCTGGAGCGGCTGGTGAAGGACGACGTGATTACGCCCGAGGCCGCGCTGGAGAAGGCCCAGGACAAGGAGAACCTGGCCAAGGTCATCTCCCGCCTCAAGCCGAACTGGCAGGTGCCGGAGTCCCTGAAGTCACTGGGCTAGCGCGCCACGGGCATTTCGAAGGACAGGAGCACAGACATGAAGAAGCCAGCGGTAGGGAGCGTGGGTTGGATGGACCTCACGGTGAAGGACGCCGTGGCGGTGAGGGACTTCTACAAGGACGTGGCGGGCTGGTCCGCCACCGGCCTGGACATGGGCGGCTACGAGGACTTCGTCATGATGCCCCCGGGCGGCGGCGAGACGCCCGTCGGCGGCATCTGCCACGCGCGCGGGCCGAATGAGGACCAGCCCACCGGCTGGATCCTCTACATCATCGTGGCGAACCTGGAGCACAGCCTGGAGCGCGTCACCGCGATGGGCGGCCGCGTGCGCGGGAAGATTCGTGGCGCCGGCCCCTCGGGCCGCTTCTGCCTCATCGAGGACCCGTCCGGCACGGTGTCCGCGCTCTTCGAGCAGGCAGGCGACTGACGGCTCGCACGCGCCTGGCGTTCCTTCCGGGTGTCGGACCTGGGTGGTAGACCCAGGTCCGACATGGATGAGGCGCGGGGAGGACAGGACAGGAAGAAGGAGCGCGGGCCCAAGCGGCCCCGGAAGGTGTCCCCCACCTATCTGGAGAACGCGGCGCTGCACTACCTGAAGCGTTACGCGGCGACGAAGAGCCAGCTGCAGCGCGTGCTCCTGCGCCGGGTGGACCGCTCCATCAAGTTCCATGGCGGTGAGCGCGGCGAAGCGCTGGCCTGGGTGGAGGCGCTGGTCGCGAAGCTGGTCCGCAATGGCCTGCTCAACGACGAGGCCTATGCCCAGATGAAGGCGCACTCCCTGCGCGCCTCGGGCCGCAGCACGCGGGTGATTGCCCAGAAGCTGCGCCTCAAGGGCGTCCCCGCGGAAGTCGTGGCGAAGAAGGTCGCCGACGCCACCCACGAGGTGTCCGAGGAAGATGCCGCGCGAATCTGGGCGCGGAAGAAGCGGCTGGGGCCCTTCCGCACGCAGCCCGGCACCCGGGAGGAGAATCGGAAGCGGGACCTGGCCGCGCTGGCCCGGGCGGGCTTCTCCTTCGGCATCGCGAAGAAGGTCATCGACTCCAGCCCGGCCTGAGCCGGTCCGGTGAAACAGCGGCGGCCCGCCCACTCGGAGCGGACCACCGCGCAAGCACGCTCAGTTGTCGGTGGCGTCTTCGATCTTGTCCCCGGCGTCCTCGGCCGTGTCCTGAATCTTGTCGCCCGCCTCATCCGCGGCGTCCTCGGTCTTCTCCACGGCGCGCTCGGCGTCGTTCTCCGCGCTCTCCCGCGTGTTGCGGTGACAGCCCGTGCCCACCACCAGAACGCCCAACGCCGCGGCCATCAGCATGTTCTTCAGCATTCGTTCATCCCTCCAGAAAGTGCGGCGGAAGATAGTCACGGCCGCCTGGACGCCAAGGAGGGGCTGAACACAATGTCAGAACACGCACATGAAGTCCGGCCCGCAGGTGCCCTGCAAGCCCTCGCAGAGGCAGTTCCAGTCCCCGCCACAGCGCATGGCCGGGCACACCTCGCCAGGCCCGCCGCCTCCAGGCCCGCCGCCTCCGGAGCCCCCACCGTCATCGTACTGGCAATAGAAGTCCACGCAGACCGCGCTCACAGCCTCGGGGCAGGCGACCTCGCAATGCCAGTCATCACCGCACTTGGCGACGGGACAGAAGAGGAGGCTCTCCGTGCGGGGCTCGCGCGAGACGAGCTCCTCGGAGGGCGGAGCAGCGACGGCGACGGTGGCGGACAGGCCCAGCAGGACGGCGACGGCCCAGGACGACTGCGCTGGCTTCGAAGGCATGGACAGGCTTCCTCTCGGGTGGCTGCGCAGGTCCACCACCGGGCGGAACCCCACACAGAGGGTGCGAGTCTACCACTCCCACAGCCACACCGCGTCAGAGGACGCCGCGCCCGCTACCGGGCGCGATAGGCCTTCATGCGCGCGTCGCTCGACTCGCGGCGCCGCAGGGCATCCATCCCCGTCGGGAGCTGCACCGGGGCGTCCGCCCACTCCGACAGGCGCCCGAGCAGGAAGCTCCGCTGCGGCTCCGGCAGCGCGCTCAGCGTGCCGAAGAAGCCAATGCTGTCATCGGCGATGACGCGGTACGCGTCGTTGCTCGTCGTGGTGCTGAAGGCACTGGCGGACCAGGGGCTCAGGTCTCCATAGACGAGCAGCACCCGCTTGGCCTCGAAGCGGGTCCACGCCTCCAGCAGGCCACCGGACCAGGGCTCGTACTGCTTGCGCACGCCCGTGGGCGGGAAGCGCGTGGGGATGTGCTCACCCGCGTAACGCAGCAGCGGCCGCAGGTGCACCTCCGGGTAACCCGGGCCGCCCAGCTGCGTGGCGCCCTGGTAGTAGAGCGGCGCCGACTCCTCCAGCGCCTGGTCGGAGAAGGTGAACTCCAGCGTGGAGACGTAGCTGAAGAAGGCGAAGAGCTCGTCCGCGCTCGCCTCCGGCGAGGGCAGCGCGTCACACGTCCCCGCCATGCCGTAGTACTGCCAGAAGATGAAGGGCACCTCGATGACGGCGAACTCGAAGGCGCGGTCCTTCCCCAGCGTGTTGAAGGTGAAGCCCTGGGCGTCGTAGCCATCCATGAAGGGCAGCAGCTCGTCGCGGCGGGTCAGCGCGGCGTACTGGAGGGACGCGAGCTGCTGGCGGCAGGCCGCGTCGCCCACCTTGGTGAGGATGAAGCGCCCGTGTCGCGTGTCATGGAGGCCCCGGTTGTGCTGCGCCGAATAGGTCACCGTGGCGTGGACGTCGTTCGGGAAATAGAAGCGGTGGGCCAGCGCGGCGGTGCCCCCCTTGAAGACGCCGGTGGACAGCCAGCGCCCGCCGTACAGCGGCTTGAAGGCCTCGACGAGCCGGTGGGCATCCGCCGCCGCCTGCCACATCGTCAGCTTCCGCCAGTCCATGTCGGCCGGCTTGGACGCGCCGTAGAAGCGGTGCTCCACGGTGAGCTGGTTGCCCTGGAGCAGGTCCGTGGGCTCGGCGGGGATGGGCTCCTCGAAGATGGCGGTGCCTTCCGTGTCCAGCACCATGGGCGCCGTCTCCGAGCGGTGCATCAGCGTCACCCGCTGCGGGAAGCGCGTGCCCCAGGGGCGCAGGTGGTCCACGGGCTGCTCGTAGTCCATCGTGAAGAAGCGGAAGCCGTTGACCTCGACATCGGTCAGCACCGTGAGGCCGGCGATGGACTCCAGCCGGGTGCGGATGTCCGCGCTCGACAGGTCCACGGAGACGGGCGCGGGCGCGGTCCCTTGCTCCAGCGACTCCAAGCCCTCCGTCGTCGAGCCGCCACAACCGAGCAGCCATGCGCCGAGCAGGCCGCCCACCGCGAACCCCGCCCAGTTCCGCTTCAGCCCGCTTCGCATGGTGTCGTCCCTCAGGTGTCCGTTGAAGCCCTCGAAGATAGCAGGCCAGGGCCCACACCACACATGAAGCGATTGGGCACAGCATGCCTACATATCGGTCCCGCACAACGAGCGGTAAGGCAGACTATTTCCAGGAACGGCATACAGCGCCGTGACTCAGGGTCCGGGCTGCCCCTATTCGAGCAGGCCCTCGCGCACCAGCGTGAAGACCGCCTGCCCACACAGGCCCTGCACATCCGCCGTGGCACGCGCCACCCGAACGACATAGCGCACACCGTCCAGGGTCAGCCGGGCCGGCTGTCCTACCTCGGCGGTCACCGTGGTCCCCGGGCCTTGCGAACGACTCGCGTGAGTCACGCGGAGTTGGACGTCCAGCGCATGCGTCCCATCCGCCAGCGTGCAGCCCGCGTCCTCCCAGCGGAAGTTCAGCTCCGGAACGAGCCCAGGAGGAAGCAGCACGTCACCCGCGATGGTGGTGGGAGCATTCGGCACCGTGAGCAGCAGCAGCTGGCCATCCGCGTCCCGCAGGGTGTCCCCCGACAGCAGCACGGGAAGCTCACCATCCTCCTTCGTCGGACAGGACGCGGGCTCGCGATGGCTGGTCCACTGAACGACCTGCCCTGTCAGGTCCGACAGCACGTCCGGCACCTGGAGGCTGTAGCTCACCCCGCCGCGCACCGGCCCCGCCTCGTACTCCAGCACCGAGGCCCACCGGTCCTGGTGCCGGTACGCGCCACGCAACTGCCGGGCGACGGTGAAGCGGCGCTCCAGCCGCGTGTCCGTGCGCTGCTGCACCGCGTCCTCGGGCTCTTCCTTGAACGCCACGTCCACCTGGGCCGCGCGCCAGACTGGGACACACGGGCTCTCGCGTTGGAGCGAGGCCAAGGCGCGCCCGGCGTCGGGGACTGGCTCGGAGCACTTCATCTGGCAGCCCATCAGGCCGGCCAGGAGGAGCCCCGCGGCCCCATGCGCCCATCTCGCCGGGGCGCGACAACGTCCCGGACGAGGTCGCAGACTCAAGGGCACTCAGCGTACAGCGTCGTGCCGTCGGTCGACACGTAGAAGTCCTGTCCCTCCACCTGTCCCCGCGCCCGCAGCCGCTCCCGCGTGCGCTCCACCGTCAGACGCCGCGCCGCGACGGGTGGCTCCGCATGGGGCACGCGCGGCTGGAACCGCACCGGCCCACCCTTGTCGTCCGGGGCGTACCTCGTCAGCAGCGCACGGCGGGTGCCGTCGTCCGCGTCGCCGTCGTCCAGGAAGTCCAGCTCCACGGCGCCCCACTCATTCACATCGCAGTCGCACGAGCCGCACCCAGGGAAGCCGCATCCCAGGAAGCCGCTCCGGCAGGAGACACACTTGCTCTTGGGGGACGCGCTACACGCCGCGCACGCATTGCCTCCAAACGAGTACGTGTGCGAGCCCGGCGAGCCCACGCCGAGCATCTGGTAGCGGTAGTTCATCACGCTGGCGTGCACCACGCTGGTCTGCCCCGGCACGTCGTTGCCGTTGTGGTCCAGCGCCAGGTTGTGGCCCAGCTCGTGGATGAAGGTGCCACGCTGTTCCTGGATGCTCGGGCTACTCCAGCAGCCCAGGCTGATGATGAGGTCATTGCCCAGCACCTCCGCCTTGCCGGATGAACACGACGTGCTGCTGCCCTGCCGGTAGGCCCACACCGCGTAGTGGAAGTAGGGCCGCCGCTCCGGGTTCCCGGTGGAGAACCCGCCCTGCTTCAGCGAATAGAAGTCCACGCCGCCGCTGCACGCGCCGAAGCACACCACTTCATGCCAGGGCAGCGCGCTGTCGATGAAGGCATGCAGCCGCGCGCCCGCGTCCCGCGCGAACACCGCCGCCGCGTCCGCCACCAGCCCGGCATAGGGCTTTCGCGTGAGATAGGGATTGGTGGGGTGCTCCATCCAATCCACCTCCACGTAGAGGTCCTTCACCGTGGGGCTGCCCCACTCGGAGAAGGAGAAGCCGTCATTGCCGAACAGCTCCAGCGTGTCCGGTATCCCATCCCCATCCGAGTCCTTCGAGTCCGGGTTCATACCCACTAGCGGCTCCAGGGCATTGGAGATGCCGTCCTCGTCCTCGTCGTTGTCGCTGAAGATGGTGGACCACAGCGCGTCATCGTGGACGAAGCTGGCCGTGCCCGTGCTTCCGGGAAAGCGGCCCACCACCACGCGCTGGGCGCCCGCGTTCTGTGTGCTCGCCGCGACGACCAGCGGGTAGGAGCGAGGCCCGCTGTCATCGTCGTGTTGCAGGTACTCCGCGTTGGAGCGCAGCAGGAAGACCAAGTGGTCCCCCGCGCCCGGCGTCGTGGACGTGGCCCGGAAGGTGTCCTTCACGTTCCAGGCGAAGCTGAGCGGCACGCCGCCGAAGGGCTGGTTGCTCAGGAGGAGCTCTCCGTTGCGATACAGGCTGGCCGTCCCGCCGCGTCCTTCCGCATAGGCGCGCACCCAGACGCGGTAGAGCCCGGAGTCCGGCGCGGTGAACGTCACGCAGGAACGCGCCGCGCCCGCGCAGTCGTCGCCCATGGCCACCTGGCTCCAGCCGCCCCGGTCCCGGAGCACGTGAAGGACGGTGTCCGGCGCGGTGCCCGTCAAATCCCGCGTCTCGAAGGTGTACGTCTGCCCCGCGTCCAGCCACGTGCTCAACCAGATGAAGCTGCCCCAGTCACGCGAGGCCACGTAGTGCGGCCCGGCCAGCACCAACGCGGGCGCCAGCAACACCAGCATGAGGAGACTCCTCGGAAGCGTCGTCATCGCGTCTCCTCCGCGTGGAAGAACGCTTCCTTGAAGGCGTCGTGCTGACGCGACTTTTCCTCTGGCGGAAGCGACCGCCACTTCACCTGCTCCACGGTCAGCGCCTGTTGGTAGCGCGCATCCACTTCTCGCGCGCGGAGGTCCTCGGCCGAGGGCTCCGGCGGCGTGGCCAGCTTCGCCACCAGGTTCAGCGCCGCCAGATAGCGCCGCTCCTTCACCACGCGCGCTTCGGGCGTGGCGTCCATGAAGGCGCGCTCAGTGCGCGTCACCAGCACCGCGAGGTCGTCCACAGGCTCCTCTTGGAGCAAGGCCAGTTCGTCAGGTGTCAGCGGAACCAGCGCGCGCGCCGCGAACCGCTCCCATTCCGGCGTTTCGTCGCGAAGGCTCGCCACCTGTACCGCGCGGCCGGTGTCATCCTTCGCGGGCTCGACGTGGAAGCGCGGCCCGGCGGCGACCTTGGGTGGCGATGCGGGAGTCCGGGCGACTTCGGGCGGTGTTCCTTCCTTGCCGAGCGCCCACTGGGGAACCAGCCACGAAGCACCTGCTCCGACCAGCATGATGCCCAGCACTACCGCTGCGACTTCCCCTCGTGCGCGCATGCGTCGTCCCCCACTCGCTGGCGCGCAGCTCTAGCGCCATTTGCATGGGACGGCAAACCCACCCCGCAGCAGTCTGTGCAGGGGCATCCACGCCACACGGAAGTGTCATGACATGGACGCCGGACGGGTGGGCGCTACGCCTGAGGAATGGGGCGACCCGGGCCGTGGAACACCACGACGGGCGCGGGCAACGTGAGCGATTCGTCCTCTGGCGTCGTGCCCGTGGCGCCCTTCGCGAGTGGATGCCCACCGGCGAGCACCTCACGCATACGTGTCACCAGCCACTGCGCTCCACGAAGCGCGTCACGCACCAGCAGCAGCGGCGCGTCGCGTGACAGCAGCGCGGGGGAGGTCGCCTTGCTCGTTGAATCGGGCTGTCCCACGCCCAGCTCGTAGACCATCTTTCCTCCGAGCGTCGCCGTGCAGAGCGCCAGCCCACAGGCGCCCAGCGCCAGCGCCACGGTGGCCGCGGTGGGCTCGCGCCGCAGCCGCCACACCGTCACCCCCAAGGCACCGAGCAGCACGGTGGCATTGCCCACGCCATGCAGGAACGTCATGTCCCGGGCACGCGGCGTCTCCAGCCGGACCTCCTGGCTGGCCGCCAGTCCCGACACGCCCGCGAGCAGGCCGCCAATGGAGCCTGCCACCCAGATGCGGCGTGCCACCCGGGCCCAGGCGCCGTCGCCTGTCGTCACCGAGATGAGGTCCGCAACCGCCGCCGTGGGCAGCAGGGCCAGTGGCATGTGCACCAGTGCCGGGTGCAGCTCGTACAACAGCATCTCCTTCTTCATCGCGCGGCCTCCTGCCCTCGTCCTCCAAGGGTAGGCACCCCGAGGACCCATGGCAGGGACGGCCGCCTGCCCGCCCTCCCAGGGCAGGGAAGCGTTCAGCAGGCGATTTCGAGCGAGAGGGCGAGCTCGGGCTGGGTGAGCACCTCGCAGCCGTCGGGGGTCACCAGGATGGTGTGCTCGAACTGCGCGGACAGGCTGCCGTCCTCCGTCACCACCGTCCAACCGTCGGCCAGGATGCGGATGTCCGGCCGGCCCAGGTTCACCATGGGCTCCACGGTGAGGACCATGCCCGAGCGCAGCTTGATGCCCGAGCCTCGCTTGCCGGTATGGGGGACGGTGGGCGGCCCATGCATCTGGTGGCCGATGCCATGCCCGCCGAACTCCTCCACCACGCTGCAGCCCTCCTTCTTCGCCAGCTCCTCGATGGCCGCGCCGATGTCTCCCAGCCGCGCGCCATGGCGGACGACGGCGATGCCCGCGTCACGGCAGCGGCGCGCGACGTCCACGATGCGACGGGCGTCTTCGGACACCTCCCCGATGAGGAAGGTCGCGGAGGTGTCTCCGTGGAAGCCGTCCAGGCACGTCGTCACGTCCACGTTGATGATGTCCCCGCGGACCAACTGCTCGCCTGCGTTCGGGACGCCGTGACAGACGATGTGGTTGCGGCTGGTACAGACGGTGGCCGGGTAGCCCTTGAACCCCAGCTGACTGGGCTTGCCACCCCGGCGCGCCGTGTCCTCGCGAACCCACTGGTCGATGTCCGCCGTGGTGACACCAGGTGTCAGCTTCGAGGCAACGAAAGCCAGCGTACCGGCGGCTGCCTGACTCGCTCGGCGCAGACGTTCGACGTCCGTGCCCTTGAACAAAGGAATGCTCATGGCCGCCAAGGTGAGGGGCCGGGGTGCCTAGCGTCCAATGCTGTTTCGGTATGGCCAATAGCGCTAGAGTGGCGGACGTGAGCCTCACGCACATCCAGTCCTTCGTCGCCGTTGCCGAGGAATGCAACGTGGGCCGGGCCGCGCGCCGCCTGCACCTGACGCAGCCGCCGCTCAGCCGTCACATCCAGGCGCTCGAGGACGAACTCGGAGCACGACTCTTCGAGCGGACCCGGGGTGGCATGCGCCTGCTCCCCGCGGGCGAAGCCTTCCTGCAGCACGCGCGTCGCATCCTGGCGGAGGTGGACGCCGCCATGCTCACCGTGCGGGACGTGGCGGGCAGCCGCGCCGGCGGATGACGCAGCCAGGTCCGATGCGAGCCTCGGCCTCTTGAGTCCAGGGCGTGCGTTCAACATCGGACGGGCAGGTGCCTCCTTCGGCGGCGGCATGCGCCCGACGACCTGGGACCGGGTTGTCGGGCTGCTAGAGCGAGCATCGATGCCCGACCTCCTCGTGACTCATCGGAGTCCTCACGTGCGTCCTATCCGGGTGCTCGCGCCCCTGCTCTGGGTCCTCGCCTCCTCCACCGTGATGGCGGCGCCGACTCCTGAGGACCAGGAGGTTCCCGACACGAACGGGCGGCCGCCGGCAGATGCACCCACGCGGGAGCGGACGGAGGCAGAGGACGCTGACGCTGGGCGGACCGTCGTCACGGGCTCGCGGCGTCCCCGACCTGCGAGGGACGTGCCCGCCACCACCACGGTCCTCCCCCGCCCGGAAATCGACCGGAGCCCCACGCTGACGCAGGACTCACTGGTCCGCACCGTTCCCTCCGCCGCCACCTTCCGCCGCACGCCCAGCCTCGTCTCCGACCCGACGGCGCAGGGACTCAACCTGCGCGGGCTCGCGCCTTCGGGCGTGGCGCGCAGCCTCGTGCTGCTCGACGGCATTCCTGTCAACGACCCGTTCGGTGGCTGGATTTTCTGGCGCTCGCTGCCACGGCTCGGACTCGAGCGCATCGAGGTCGTCCCCAGCGGAGGCTCCGCCCTCTACGGCAGTGGCGCGCTCGGCGGTGTCGTGCAGCTCGTGTCACGCGACATCACCGGAACGCAGTTCGACGCGGATGCCACCTATGGCAACGCGCATACGGGCATGCTCGCGGCACGCGGGGCGGAGGTGTGGGGCCCCGTCCGCGCCTCGCTGGAGGCAGAGCTGCTCGACAGCGACGGCTACTCCATCGTCAGTGCCGCCCAGCGCGGCGCCATTGACGCGGACACGCCCAGCAGCCATGCCGTCCTCAACGGGCGCGTCGAAGCGGATGCCACCGATGCGCTCACCCTCTCCGCTCGCGCCGGTCTCTTCCGCGAGAACCAGAACGGCGGCACCCAGCTCACCACCGCGCGCGTGGAGCTGGCGCACTTCGGCGCGGGCGCACGGCTGCGCACCGCGCACGGCGGCACCTTCACGCTGGACCTCTTCGGCCGCGTGCAGCGCTTCGAACAGGACCGCGCGCGCATCACCCAGGACCGCTCTTCCGAGGCACTGGCCGCCAGTCAGGACGTACCGGCCAACGACCAGGGCGCGTCCCTCGTCTGGACCGGCCCGTCCTGGACAGCCCTGGGCACGCACGTCCTCACCGCCGGCCTGGATGCGCGCCGCATGGCGGGCACGTCCTGGGAGCAGCTCTTCCCTCCCGCGCCCTCGGAGACCTCCCTCCGCCTGCGCGACACCGGAGGCACCCAGCTGTCCGGCGGTGTCTTCATCGAGGACCTCTACACGCCTTCGCCCGCCGTTGAGCTCAGCGCCGCGCTCCGGATGGACGTGTGGCGCAACCAGGACGGTGAGCAGCGCCTGGAGCGCGCCAACGGCGCGGTGGACACGACAAGCTTCGACGACCGCACCGAGCAGCAGCTCAGCCCACGGTTGGGCTTGCGAGTGCGTCCGCTGGAGGGGCTCACCCTGCGCGCCTCCGCCTATCGTGCGTTCCGCGCCCCCACGCTCAACGAGCTGTACCGCCCCTTCCAGGTGGGCACCCTCCTCACCGCCGCCAACGCCAACCTGGGCGCGGAGCGGCTGTGGGGCGCCGAGGCCGGCGTGGAGGCCGAGTCCTCCTCGCTGGGCCTCACCACGCGCGTGACGGGCTTCTGGAACGTGCTCGACGACCCCATCACCAACGTCACGCTGGAGCAGCCGCTTCCGGATGGCTCCACGCGCCAGCGGGAGAATCTGGGACAGGCGCGGGTGCGCGGCGTGGAGGCGAGCGTGGACTGGAAGCTGGCACGTCAGTGGACGGCGCTGCTCGCGTACACCTTCGTGGACCCCGTCGTGACGCGCTCGCCGGGACAACCCGGGCTGGTGGGCAAGCAACTCGCGCAGGACCCCCGACACCGGGGCACCGCCATCGTCACCTTCCACGACCCCGACATCGTGACGGCCACGGTGCAGCTTCGCGTGACGGGCGCTCAGTTCGAGGACGACCTCAACGAGCGCCCCATGGGCGGCTACGCCGTGGTGGACGTGTCCGCCAGCCGCCACCTCTTCTGGAAGTTGCACGTCTTCGGCGCGGTGGAGAACCTCTTCGACCGCGAGTACCTCGCGGGCCGCGCCGGGGTGGACACGTTGGGTCCACCCCTGCTGGCGCGCATCGGCCTGCGGCTGCGCGACGCGCCCTGATGCTCAGCGGAGGGTGCGCACCGGCCGCACCGGGCCGTTGAACCAGCGGCTCAGCGACACCACGTCCTCCATGCGGCGCGCGGGCGGGAGGCTGTCGAGGAAGACGCGGCCATATGCCTTCGTCACGATGCGCCGGTCCAGCATCGCCACGATGCCCCGGTCCGACTGCGTGCGGATGAGCCGGCCGAAGCCCTGCCGTAGCGCCAGCGCCGCGTGCGGGAGCTGATACAACTCGAAGGGCTCCTCGCCCCGCTGCTGGAGCTGTTTGATGCGCGCGGCCACCAGCGGGTCTCCCGGCGACGCGAAGGGCAGCCGGTCGATGATGACCAGGCTCAGCGCGTCACCCGGCACGTCGACGCCCTCCCAGAAGCTGTGCGCCGCGAAGAGGACGCTCGGCGTCTCGCGGAAGGCCTCCAGCAGCTGCTGCTTGGGGCGCTCGCCTTGCAGCAGCGACTGATAGGGCAACCGGGGCGCCACCAGCTCATAGGCCCGCACCATGTTGCGCAGGGACGTGAAGAGCACGAAGGCGCGCCCACCCGTCACCTCGCAGAGCCGTTCAATCTCCTCCGCCGCCTCCTCGATGAACCCCGGGGCGGCCGGGTCCGGCAGGTGCGTAGGCAGGTACAGCGCCGCCTGTGACGGGTAGTCAAAGGGACTGGGCACCGCCAGCGTCCGCACGCGCGTCACCGGCTGGCCGTCCTCGCCGTACAGGCCCATGCGGTTGGCGAAGAAGTCGAAGCGGCTGTCGGCCGCCAGCGTCGCGGACGTGTACACCACCGTGTCCAACGCGCCGTACATCCGCTCGCGCAGCTCCTTCGCCACGTCGATGGGGCTGGCGCGCAGGAAGAGGCCCTTGCCCCGCTGCTCCGCCCAGTAGACGTGGTCCGAGGACTCGGCCTTCTCCAGGAAGGAGAGCTGCTCCTCCATCTCGTCCGAGCGGCGGGTGATGGCCGCCAGCTCCGGCTCGCGCTCGCCCACCGTGAAGGCGGACAACGCGGCCAGCGCGTCCCGCACGCCCTCCAGCGGCGTGGACAGCTTCGCCATGACCTCCGCGCGCAGCGCCACGGAGGCCTCGTGGCCGGACAGCCCCAGCGCCCGGGGCGCCTGCGCGAAGAGCGCATCCGCCCCCGCGCGCAACCGGGCCGCCAGCGCGCGCAGCATGGCGTGGCGGGCGTCGTCCTCCTTCAGCGACGCCACCGCGTCCCGCGCCAGCTCCTCCAGCCGGTAGTTGGACACGCTGCAACCGAAGTGGCCGCTGGCCGCGTCTTCCAGCGCATGGGCCTCGTCGAAGATGACGGCCTCGTACCAGGGCAGCACGCCCTCGGTGCGCTTGCCGGAGCTGCGCAGCGCCAGGTCCGCGAAGAAGAGGTGGTGGTTGACCACCAGCAGGTCCGCCTGCTCCGCGCGCTTGCGCATGCGCGTGACGAAGCACGTCTCGTACTGCGGGCACTTGGTGCCCACGCACGTCTCGGACGTGGTGGACAGGCGCGACCAGGCGCTGAAGGACTCGGGCAGGTCCAGCTCGCTGCGGTCGCCGGTGTCCGTCTCCTCCGCCCACGCCTTCAGCTTGGGCCAGTAGCGCGACTCCTCGCGCGAGCCGAACTGCGGCTCCTTGGAGAAGGCGTCATAGCGGTGCAGGCAGAGGTAGTTGCTGCGGCCCTTGAGGTACGCGGCCTCGAAGCGCAGGCCCATCTTCTCCCGCATCAGCGGCAGGTCCTTGAAGAAGATCTGGTCCTGCAAGGTCTTGGTGGCCGTGGACACGACCACCCGGCGTCCCGACAGCAGCGCGGGCACCAGGTAGGCGAGCGTCTTGCCCGTGCCGGTTCCCGCCTCGGCCAGCAGGTAGCTGTGCTCGGCGAAGGCCCGCTCCACGGCGCGCGCCATCTGAAGCTGCTCCGGGCGGTGCTCGTACGCGGGCAGCGCGACCTCGAGCGCGCCTCCCGGACCGAGCAGGCTATCGACGGACGGAGGGGTGGAGACGGAGAGCGACATCGGCACCGAGGGGGAGACGGGAAGCGGCCGGACAAAATAGCAGCGACCGCCGTTTCAAGCGCGTTTCCGGCCGCGGCCGCGCCGCCTGGCCCGGGTGGCTGCCTGCTCCTCCGTCAGCGAGCCGCACCGCCCTCGGCGGCACGGCGCCCGGACAGCCCGGCGCTCAGTACCCCGCGCTCAGCGTGCGCAGGTGCTGGAAGACGAGCACGGCCAGCACCAGCACCACGATGAAACCCACGCCCACCGCCACCGTCTTCAGGCGCCGGAAGACGCTGGGGGTTCCGGCGGGCTCCACCGATGACGGCACCACCAGGGTGGCCCTGCGCACCACCTCATCACGGCCCCGCCGGGCGACGGCATCGTCGGACGCACGCGCCAGGCGGATCCGGTACAGCCGCCCCGCCATGGCCAGCTCGCCCCGCCCCACCGCCAGCGTCATCAGCCGGTCATGGGCGTCCCAATCCTCCCAGCGCGCCGCCAGCTTGCGCCACGCGTCCGCCAGCACGTCCGAGAGGGGATGCTCCTCGGGCTGGTAGTTGACGTAGACGAGCCCGCACTGCGGGCAGGACAGGGCCTCCTCGCGCCGAGGCGCCACGCACTTGGGACAGACGCCAGGGGGCGGCTCGAAGAGCGCGTCGTCCGTCAGCGGCACCGACTCCGAACGCACCACCCGCAGGGCCGGCGTCACTGGCGCGGAAGCGCTCCAGCTGTCGGAGGGCGGCTCCACCGGCACCGGCGCCGACCCCGCGGCGGGAGCAGCCCGCACCTCCGTTCGCGGCGCGGTGGTGGCCGGCGGACCCACGCGGCTGTCCACGCCGCAGCGGCCACACGTCACCACGAGTCCCCCGGCTTCCGTCCGGTAGGTCTCCAGCGGCACGAGCCGCTCGCACGCGTCACACTGGAACTTCATGTCATCACCTGGCGCAGGGGAATGGGCATGGCGCAGCCGATGAGTGCCAGCAGGCACAGCGCGCAAATCCACTTCCGCAGTGGACTGAGCGGTGCCTGGGGTTCCACCACCTCGGGATGGCCGAAGCCTACCAGCTTGCTCGTCACCAGCAGCCATAAGCCCCAGGACGCGGTGACGAAAAGGGTGAGGACCAACAGCACCAACGCCACCGCGCGGCCCACCCAGTGCGCGCGCCGGCCCCACAGCGCATAGGCCAGGTGCCCGCCATCGAGCTGCCCCACGGGCATCAGGTTCAGCAGCGTGACGAGCAGCCCGAACCAGCCGGCGATGACCACCGGATGGACCAACACGTCCTTGCCCTCCGGGAGCGGTCCCAGGGCCAGGCGCGTCAGGCCTTGCATCAACAGGCTGTCACCGAAGAGCGTCTGCACGCCGTTGAAGGGCGTCTCCGGCGCGGGCGGCGCGTTGGTGACGCGGTCCATCACCCAGGTGAAGACGTCCCGGCCAATGGCCCACAGCGAGCCGTCCCCCGGGAAGGTGGTGGACGGGATGTCCGGCGCATCCACCACGGAGGAGTGAGCCAGCCCCCAGAAGAGGATGGGCAGGGCCACCACCAACCCCGCGAGCGGTCCCGCCGCGCCAATGTCCACCAGGGCGTTGCGGTTCGGGATGCGGTCGCGAATGCGGATGACGGCGCCCAGCGTGCCCACGCCGAGCACCGGCAGCGGGATGAAATAAGGCAGGGATGTTTCAACCCGGTGACAGCGCGCCAACACGTAGTGCCCCATCTCATGGGTCCCCAGGATGGCCAGCAGCGACAGGCTGAAGGCCAGCGCGCGGAAGGCCGCTTCGGGGGACACCTCTCCCAGTGAGTAGGGCCGCTGGAAATGGAAGTAGAGCAGGTACGAGGTGAAGGTGGTTCCTACCGTCAGCACCAGGAGCAACAGGTGCACCCAGTAACGCGGCGCGGGGCGGGCAGCGGAGACGGTATCCATGAAGGGAGCCTCGAGGTTGGCTAGCAAGGGGAGATGTGCATTGCAACGCGCAGCCGCCCAACCGGACCGATACCGAGTGTCCCGGACGGACCTTGACATGGAGTCGACATCTGCTACGACCCCGCCCGCTTGAAGGTTTCAAGACAACGGCCGGTTGCCCTCCAAGGCGTCCGGCCACCACACAAGCATCCAATTCAAGAGGGGAAAGATCATGAAGAAGCTCGTCCTGTCCGCCGTTGTCGCCAGCAGCATGGTTGCCTGCACCAGCGTTGAGAGCGCCGTTGTCTCCGGCACGGAGATCGCCTCCAACGGTGAGGCCGTCGCCGTTGTTCAGGCCAACGCCCTGGGCCTGACCGCCATCTTCCACATCGTCGACATCGTGCAGAGCGACCTCGACACCGTCATCAACAAGCTGCTCATCGCCGAGGCCAAGGCCATGGGCGCCTCCAAGGTGGAGCTGCTGACCGCGGGCACCACGGCCCGTCACGGCATCTACGCCCTGACCGGCACCATCATCGGCGTGACCAGCTCCAGCGCCGTGGGCGTGGCGGTCAAGTAGTCCACACCGCGCAAGCCGCGCGGTTCATGCGGAAGGCCCCCTGGCGACAGGCGGGCCTTCTTGCTTTTGTGCCCTCCCATGCGTGAACGCCTCCTCCTGTTGTGTGCCCTGACGGCCCTCACCGGCTGCCCCAAGAAGGGCGGCGATGACACGGCCACGCTGCTGCCCGAAGTCAAAGCCGGGCTCGCCGCCCGCGAAGCGAAGCTGAAGAGCTACCGCATCGCCGGCACCGTGCAGGACGCGGGGCTGGAGCCGGTGACGTTCACCTTCGAATACCGCGCGCCGCAGCGCCTGCGTGGCACGCTGGGCCCGCCCGCCTCGCGCACCTTCGCGTGGGACGGCGCGCACTTCTTCCAGCAGCTCGACGGGGAGAAGCGCTTCAGCACCTTCACCTCGGAGCTGCCGCCCGCGAAGCTCGCCGGCTTCCTGTCGGAGACGTTCCACCCCTTCATGCCGGAAGGCTTCCGGACGCCGCTCTTGCTGAGCCACGCGACGGTCCGCCGCGCCACGCACCCGCTGGCGCCGCAGGCGGTGGAACTGGTGCAGAAGCTGGAGGGCGACGCCGCGGGACTGGAGATGGTCTACGTGCTGCGCTGGCCCCAGCTGGACTTCCTGGGCCGGCGCACCGTCTCACCGGACGGCGCCGCGGCCGAGGAGCGCGTGGAGGAGGAGCACTGCGACGCGGCCTTGTCGCTGTGCGTGCCCAAGCGCCTTGGCCGGTGGCAGGGAGGCAAGCGCGTGGGCGAGACGGTGCTCACGCGCGTGGAGCTGAACGCGGCCCTGCCCAACGACGGCTTCACCCTCACCGCCCCCGAAGGCTACGACGTACAGACGCGGACACTGGTGGAGTCCACCCCCGCCACCCAGCCCACGGACGGTTGACCGCCAACCCCGGCATCCCCACCTTCGGGGCCGAGGGACAAGGCACATGGTGGAAAACGTCATCTTCGACGTGGATGGAACCCTGGTGGATTCGGTGGACGAGCACGCCGAGGCATGGCGGCGCGCCTTCCTTCACTTCGGCCGGGACATCCCGTTCGCGCACGTGCGCAGCCAGATTGGCAAGGGCGCCGACCAGCTCATCCCCGTCTTCTTCAACGACGAGGAAGTGGAGCGCTTCGGCAAGGAGTTGGACGAATACCGCGGCAAGCTGTTCCTGGACGAGTTCCTTCCGAAGGTGCGTCCCTTCCCCCGGGTACGGGAGCTCTTCCAGCGGCTGCGCGCGGGCGGCATCCGCATCGTGCTGGCCTCCAGCGCGAAAGAGCAGGAGCTGAAGCACTACGTGAAGCTGTGCGGCATCGAAGGCCTGTTCGAGGCGAAGACGAGCACGGACGAGGTGGACAAGAGCAAGCCCCACCCGGACATCTTCGAGGCCGCCCTGGCGCGGCTGGGCAAGCCTTCTCCGGACGTGACGGTCGTCGTGGGCGACACGCCCTATGACGCGCTCGCCGCCAACAAGTTGAGCCTGCCCTCCGTGGGCGTGCTCGCTGGCGGCTTTCCTCCGGATGACCTGCGCGCCGCGGGCTGCCGCACGCTGGTGAAGGACCCGGCGGCGCTGCTCGCGCGCTACGAGGCGTCCCGGCGCGAATGGCCCTGGAACGAGTCCGACACCAGCCAGGTGGCCAAGGACGACGAGCGGCGCTGAAGCCGCGCCCCCGCCCTTCCCCACCCCACGAGAGGGATGGGGAAGCGGCGGCGTGCTAGCTGCGGGTGCGGCTGCGCGAGCCGCGGCTGCTGGTTCCGCGACGCGTCCCGCTCCGGGACTTGGATGCAGGCCGCTTCGCGGTGGTGGTGCGACGGGCGGTGGCGCGCCGGGCCGCGGTGCCCTTGGCGGCGGTGGACTTGGAACCCGAACGCGTCGCTCGAGCAGTGGGCTTGCGCGTGCGGCCCGTGGCGGCGGTGGCGCGGCGACGGGTGCCGGCGCGCTTCGCGGCGGTGGCCTTGCCTCCCTTGCGGCCCGCCTTGCGCGCGTTCTTCCGCGCCAGGGGACGGCTGCGCGCGACCTTGGCCTTGCTGCCCGAGCCGCCCTTCTTCATCCCGCCGCCCGTGAGCTTGTTCACGGTGGCCCAGGCCCGGGACTCGGCCGTCTCGTCGGAGGCGCCGCGCTTCTCGTAGCCCTCTTCGATGTGCTCAGCCATCCGCTTCTGCTTCGCCGTGTACTTCGCCTTGCTTCCTCGTGCCATGCGACTTGCTCTCCAGGCCTGACTGACACCTGCATGGGGCCAGCTCCAGCGCAGAGGTGGGCAGTCACCCACTCATCCGGAAGCGCGCAGCCGGATGGACCTGTTCACCCGGCGACGCACGCATGCATGCCCACGTGGCACCCGACATCGGGAATGCACCGGAGCACGGGGCGACTCGCGGCGAGGGTGCGCGCACGACACCGCCTCGCATCCCGCTGGCCGGACGGACCGTGCGTGCACAGATTGGCGGGCGACACGAAAGAGGAGGCACCCTGGAACCCGCCCTCATCAAGCCCCCATGCAGGCCCGTCCTGGATGACGGCCCCGCGGTGTTGGTGGTGAACACGCGCTCGCGTTCAGGGCGTGAGGCCTTCCAGGCCGCCAGGGAAACGCTCGTGGCGCGGGGCGTCTCCATCGTCGAATGCCACGCGCTGTCCCGAGCGGTTCGGCTGGACGCGGTGGTGGAGCGGATGGTGGCACGGGGCACCCGCCGCCTCATCGTGGGAGGAGGCGACGGCACCCTGAGCCGCGCGGTGGTCCGGCTGCTGGGCCGCGACGTGACGCTGGGCGTCCTCCCGCTGGGCACTGGCAACGACTTCGCGCGCTCGCTGGGAATCCCGCCCGACATCGAGGCCGCCTGTGACGTCATCGCCCAGGGCTACACGGCCCGCGTGGACGTGGGCCTGGCCAATGGGCGCCCCTTCCTCAACGCGGCCAGCCTGGGACTGGCCACCGGCATCGCCAAGCGGCTGACGAAGCGGCTGAAGCAGCGCGCGGGCAAGCTGGCCTACCCCGTGGCGGCCGCGGCGGAGATGAAGGACCTGCGCCCCTTCCACATCCGGCTGAAGGCGGATGACCAGGAGCTGGCGCTGGACGTGCTGCAGTTGGTGGTGGGCAACGGCCTGTACCACGGCGCCGGAAACATGGTGGCGCCCGATGCCCGGCTGGATGACCGGCGGCTGGACATCTACGCCATCGCCGCGCCCTCCGCCGCGTCGGGGAACGAAGGCACCGGCCTGGGGCAGCTCCAGGACATCGCCACGCTGATGCGCGTGGCCCTGTCGCTGCGCTCGGGCGAGCACGTGGAACACCCCGCCGTCACCGCCCTCCGCGCCGCGCGGCTCTACGTGGAGGCCGACCCCGTCCAGGAGGTGAACGCGGACGGCGAGCTCGTGGGCAAGACGCCCATGCGCTTCGAGGTGGCCCCCGCGGCCCTGCGCGTCTACGCGCCCGCGCCCTCCTGAAGTTTCGGTTCACTGCGAGGCTGGCCTACACTGTGCAGGCAGCCGCGACGGCGACGGCCGGACGCGGGGGAGGCCGAGCCCGTGCGCCATCGAATCCCCTTCTTGATTGCCTTGTGCCTGGCCATCGCGGCCGTGCTGCTGCTGTGGTTCCGCATGCCCGTCCCCGCGGCCCCCGCCGACGCGCGCCCGGAGGCCGCGGCGTTGACCGCGCCAGCGCCCGTCACCAGCGGCGCCCAGTCCCGCGCCAGCACGCCGCCCACCCCGCCGCTGGAGACCGCCCCCAACGCCGAGCTGGGCGCCTTCGTGGTGCGCGTGGTGGACGCCCAGGGCCCCGTGACGGGCGCGCGCGTGCGGGCCTACCTGCGGGTGGGCGCGGACGGCACCGGGGCCACGCCGTGGCGCCGCGCGGGTGACGGCACCACGGCGGACGGCGGCGTGCTCCGCCTGCCCGCGGCCCCCGGCGACTACCTGCTGTCCGCGCATGCGCCAGGCCACGGCCCCGTGCGGCTGGAGGCCACGCGGCCGCTCGGCGAGGCGGAGACGGCCGTCGAGCTGCGCCTGCCCGACGGCGTGACGCTGAGTGGGCGCACCGTGGCGGAAGGGCGCGAGGAACCGGTGCCGCTCGCCTCACTGAGGCTGCGGCCCTACCCCGGGACGCCCACGGCCTGGGCGGCCCCCACCGGCTTGCCGGAAGAAGCGGCGGAGACGACGAGTGACGCCCAGGGCCGCTTCGCCTTCACGCAGCTGGCGGCCGGACGCTACGAGCTCACCGCCGAGGCGCCGGGCTTCAGCCGCCGCACCTTGCGCCTGCTCCAGGTGCCGCAGGCCGGTGAAGTCGTCGTGGGGCTCTGGGGCGCGAGCACCCTGGAGGGCTTCGTCGTCGACGCGAAGGGCCAGCCCGTCGCGGACGCGGAGGTGATGGCGACGGGAGGCACCGCGCCGGTGCGCGTCACCACCGGGGAAGGTGGCGGCTTCGCGCTGGAGGTCAACGCGGGGACGTGGGTCGTGTCCGCGCGCCGAGGGGACCAGCTGGGCCGCGTGCCGGGGCCGCTGTCCGTCGCGCCGGGCGAGACGCTGCGCGGGCTCGTGGTGACGCTGGGCGCGGCCAGTGGCCTGACGGGCACGGTGTCCACGGTGGAGGGCGCGCCGGTGCGCGGGGCCATCCTGGTGGCGTCTCCCGCGGGCGGCCAGGGCGAGCTGGGCCGGGCGGCGTCCGAGGACGATGGCGGGTGGCGGATGGACGTCCCTCCCGGCGAATACGACGTGACGGTGCGCGCGGCGGGGATGACGGGCCGCGTGTTCGAAGCCGTGGTGGTGAACCCGGGCGGCCACACGCCCCTGGACGTGCGGCTGGAGCCCGCGACGGCGGCGCTGGAAGGCCTGGTGGTGGACGCGGAGGGACGGCCGCTGGAAGGCGCGCAGGTGCGTGCCGAACCGGAGTCCTTCTCTGGCGTGGCGCACACGGCGCTCACCGACGCCGAGGGCACCTGGAAGCTGGAGGGACTGGAAACGGGGCCCACCTCCGTGCGCGCGCGGCGCGAGGGCTCGCAGCGGTGGACGTCCCGCATGGAGACGCTGAAGGCGGGAGTCGTCACCCGCGTGGACTTCACCCTGGCGGACTCCGGCTCCGTGTGGGGGCAGGTGACGCGCGCGTCGGGCGGGCCGCTGACCGAGCCCGCGCTGGTCCACGCAGTGCCTCGGGGCGGCTCGGGCACGGCCTCCACGGAGACGGATGCACAGGGCCAGTTCCAGCTGGAATTGCCCGCGGGCGTCTACCAACTGGTCGCGCTGCTCCACCAGACGCCCGCCATCTACTTCCACATGGAGAGCGACCCGTTCGTGACGGTGCCTTCAGGCGGCGCCGTGCGGCAGGACCTGCTGTTGAAGGAGGACTCCGTGTTGTCCGGCGTCGTGCTGGAGCCCTCCGGGGTGCCCAGCCCGCTGGCCATCGTGGCCGCCATCCAGGGCGGGGACTTCCCCATGACGCGCAAGGAGCGCGCGGACGAGTCGGGCCAGTTCGCCATGCCGCCGCGCCCCCAGGGCGCCCAGCCCCTGGAGCTGGTGGCCCACAACGCGGGGCGCGTGGGGCGGCTGCCCGCCGCGCATGAGGACCAGGCGCCGCTCACGGTGCGGCTGGAGCCCGCGGCCACCCTGCGCGGGCGCGTGGTGGCGGGCAGCGGCGCGGCTCCGGATGGCTTCGTCCTGGAGCTGCTCGAGGCCAACGGTGAGGCCCTACCCTGGGCCGGCGCCTGGCCCACCACGCGGCGCTTCGCTGGCAGCACCTTCGTGCTTCCAGACGCGCCCGCCCAGCCGCTGAAGGTGACGGTGCGCACCGAGGACGGCCGCACGGGCGAAGCCCAGGTGACGCTGCGGCCCGGGGGCACCTCGGACGTGGAGGTGCCGCTCACCGGCGGCGTGGCGTCCATCTCCGGGCGCGCGGTGTGGAGCAAGGGGGGCGGCCCTGCGTCAGGGGTGGCGGTGTTCCTCGACAAGGCCGTGGGTGGGCGCCCGGATGCCTTCACCGGGCAGGACGGACGCTTCCGCCTGAGCGACGTGCGCCCGGGCATCCACACCGTGCGGCTGCTGCCGCCGGAGGGCCGCGTGGAGACGCGCACCGTGAAGGTGGCGGAGGCGGAGGCCACCGACGTGGGTGACGTCACGGTGTCCCCGCGCCGGGCCACGCCGGGCACGCTGGGCGCGGGCTTCAGCGAGGACCGGGGCCACGTCGCCTTCGCGTGGCTGACGCCGGACGGGCCCGCAGCGCGCGCGGGCGTCAACGTGGGGGACCGGCTGGTGGCGGTGGATGGCCAGGTGGTGCGCGACAGCACGGAGGCGGAGTCCCGCACCCGGGGTGCGCCCGGCACGCCCGTGCGGCTCCACGTCCGGCGCGCGAATGGTGAGCAGGAGGTGCTCGTCACCCGCGCGGAGTGAGGCCCGCTACACCTTCTCCAGCACGCGCGACAGCACCTGCGCGGTGAAGTTCACCAGCGGAATCACGCGCCGGTAGTCCATGCGCGTGGGGCCGATGACGCCCACCGTGCCCAGCACCTGCTCCTGGTTGCCGTAGGGGCTGGCGATGACGGTGACGTCGCCGGCCGCGGAGAAGTCGCTCTCCGCGCCGATGAAAATCTGCATCTCGTTGGCCACCTGCACCCGGTCCAGCAGCGACAGCAGCTTGTGCTTCTCATCCAAGGCCCTGAAGAGCGCGCGCATGCGCTCCACGTCCGCGAACTCCGGCTGCTCGAAGAAGGAACCCGTGCCCTGGATGAGCACCCGCTCCGTGGACGCCAGGTCCGTGGCCGCCGCGCCCAGCTTCAGCGCCTTGGCCGTCAGCGCGTTGTAGAGCGCCTGCTCCTGGTCCATCTCCGCGCGGATGCGCTCGCGCGCCGACTCCAGCGGCACCTCCCGCAGCAGCTCCGACAGGTAGTTGCTCGCCTTGAGCAGTTCGTCAGAGGTGATGGGGAACTCCACGGTAATCGCCTTGTTGTGCACCTGGCCGCTCTGCCCCACCAGGATGGCGAGCACCCGGTCCTCGCGCAGCCGGACGAACTCGATGCGCCGGAACACCGCCGACTCCGGCCGCGGCGCCACCACCACGCCCGCGTGGCGCGTCAGCGAATGGAGGATGCGGCTGGCCTCGCCCAGCATCTCCGCCAGGTCGGCCTCGTGCGCGAGCCCCGCGTGGATGAGCTCCCTGTCACGCGGCGTCGGGTCCTTCAGCTTCACCAGCGTGTCCACGTAGAAGCGGTAGCCCTGGTCGGTGGGAACACGCCCGGCGGAGGTGTGGGGCTTCTCCAAGAAGCCCAGCTCCTCCAGGTCCGCCAGCACGTTGCGCATGGTGGCGGAGGACACCTCGAACCCCGACCTGCGGGTGAGCTGCTGACTGCCAACCGGCCCGCCCGTGGAGATGTACTCCTGGACGACCGCCCGGAGGACTTCCTTCTCACGTTCACCCAGCTCTTCGGACATCCCTGGCGCTCACTCCGGAGCCACCGGTGCGGCGGCATCTCCGCCCTGGCTCCATGGGAAAGTCTAAGGAAGCGGCCCCGGGCATTCAATCCGGGAGCCGCCCTGTCCCTACGGGCAACCCGGCGCGACATTCCCGACGCGAACATTCCAGCCAGCCGGACGGCCGCCCCGACGCACGAGCGCGCTGCCCGTCACTGTACTTCCCCGGAAAGGGCCCGGCTGTGACGTGTGGCAATGCCCACATGGCCGGCGAAATTCGCCGGCGATACAAGCCGCGCCGTGCCCGCCTCGCGTGCCGCGTCCCTCCCCGTCTCACAGCCAGCCCCCGTCAGCCTGCCCTCTGGAGACGTCCTTCCCGGAGGCGCCCAGCGCGGGTGGCTCATCGCCAGCCTCCTGTCTCTATACGTTATTTGGGGCTCCACCTATCTGGCCATCCGGTGGGCGCTGGAAGGCGGCATGCCGCCGTTCCAGATGTCAGGAGTGCGCTTCGTGCTCGCCGGCGCCCCGCTCTTCGCGGTGCTGTGGCTGCGCGGGGCGCCCGTGCCCACGGCCCGTCAGTGGGGCGCCAGCGCGCTGGTGGGCCTGTTGCTGCTGGGCGTGGGCAACGGGGGGCTCGTCTTCGCGCAGCAGTCGGTGCCGTCGGGCGTGGCCGCGCTGGTGGTGGGCAGCCTGCCCTTGTGGACAGCGCTCTTCGGGGGACTCTTCGGCCAGTGGCCGGGGCGCGCGGAGCGCTGGGGACTGGCCGTCGGTTTCGGCGGCATCGTCCTGCTCAACCTGGGTAGCGACATGGGCGGCGGCCTGCTGCCGACGCTGGCGTTGCTGGTGTCGCCCATGAGCTGGGCGCTGGGCTCGGTGTGGAGCCGCCGGCTGCCCATGCCGCAGGGACTGATGTCCACCGCGGCGCAGATGCTGTGCGGTGGCGTCATCATGCTGGGATTCGGCCTGCTGATTGGGGAGCGCCCCACGGCCATGCCCACGCCCAAGGCGGTGCTCGCGTTCTTCTACCTCGTCATCTTCGGCTCGCTGGTGGGCTACAGCGCCTATGGCTACCTGCTGCGCAACGCGCGCCCGTCGCTGGCCACCAGCTACGCCTACGTCAACCCGGTGCTGGCGGTGTTCCTGGGCGGCCTCCTGGCGGGCGAGACGATGACGCCCACGGCCTGGCTGGCCATGGGCGCCATCCTGGGCGCGGTCGTGTTGCTGACGCGCAAGAAGTGACGCTCAGTTGACGAGCAGCACCTTGCCCACGCCGCTCTGCTCCGCCAGCTTCTGCGCTTCCTTCACCTGCTCCAGCGGGAAGCGCTTGCTGACGGGGATGACCAGGTCGCCCTTGGCGACGGCCTGCCCCAGTTGCGTCAGGCGGCGCGAGTCCGGGTGCGTGAAGATGGCGCGCACGGTGATTTGCCGCCCCTTGGCCTCGGGAGGCTCACCCAGGACGCTGCCGAGGGTGCCGCCGGGCTTCACCTTCTCCAGCACGCTGGCCACCACCTTGCCGCCCACGGTGTCCGCCACCGCGTCCAGCATGGGCAGCTTCGCGAACTCGTCCGCGACGTCGAGCGCGAAGACGCCGTCCACGCCCAGCTTCTGCGCCTCCGCCTTCTGGTTGGCGCGCACGCCGGCCAGCACCTTCGCGCCCCGGGCTTTCGCCGCGAAGACGGCGGCGCGGCCCACCGCCCCCAGCGCGCCGATGACGAGCACCGTGTCCCCCTTCTTGGGGTTCACCGCCTCTTCCATCAGTTGCACACCAGTGAGCGTGACCAGAGGGAGCGCGGCGGCGTCCTTCAGGTCCATGGACTCAGGGACCTTCGCCCAGGACTCCACGGGCGCGACGACCTTCTCCGCGTAGCCCGCGTTCACCACACCCATGACGCGGTCGCCTGGCTTGAAGTCGTTGACGCCCGGGCCCACCTCCATGACCTCACCGGCCACGTCCCGCCCGAGGATGGTGGGGAACTGCACGGGCATCATCGCCTTCATGTCCCCGCGGCGAATCTTCCAGTCCACGGGGTTGATGCCCGCGGCGGTGACGCGGACCTTCACCTCGCCCGGCCCCACCTTCGGCTCGGGCATGTCTTGAATGGCGAGCGCATCCACGTCTCCATAGGACTTGAGCACCACGGCTTTCATGCGGGCCTCCCAACGCGAAAGAGCTGACGTCGCGCGAAGGGTAATCACTCATGGAGGCCGCCCACTGCGGCGCCTGCCCGTCCCTACCTCCCCCTTGCTGGAAGGGCGGCCGGCGGGTCCGGGGCAGGCGAGCTTCAGGATGGAAAATCGAGCATTGGTTCGGACGGTAGATGCTCAACGAACCACTGTAAGACACCGCTATCACCGGCTGGCCCGCCACATCCAACGCCAGGGTCGAATACGTCTGGTGGCCTGACCTCGAGGCCAGGTCCGTCGACAGCGCTCCCCGAGCGTACCAGGAGACGTAGGTACCCTGCGTCGAGTCACCACCGATGAACGTCACCAGCGCGCGTCCCTCGGCATCCACCGCGACTGACGGGCAACGGCGTCCTTGCCTCTGGAACGAATGCTCCGCGGACGTCACGACACGGCGGTCCCAGGCCGCACCAGACCATTGAGCGACCACCACCTTCTGATGGTAGGCACGGGCATCCAGCTCCGCCCAGACCGCCACGGGCCGTCCATCGGGCGTCGTGGCCAGCGCGGGTTCGGAGACCTGATGATTCAAGGCATCCAGGCCTTCGTGGATGAGCCGGCCTCCCACCGCCACCCAGCCGGAGCCGTTCCAGTGTCGGACGTACAGTCCCGCTCCGACTTCCGAGGACTCTGCTTCCGCCCAAGCAAGGAAGACGCCCCCCGAACCATCCACACTCAACGCAGGAGCCTCTGTCGACACGGTGGCTTCCGGGCCCATCCCCACCCGCTGCACCGCTCCCAATGGCCGCCACTGGTCGGCTTCCCAACGCTGCACGCGAATGCCGTCAGCGGCGCTCCAAGCCACGACCGGACGACCTTCGCTGTCCACGACGAGGCTGGCGCCAGACAACTCCGCCGCTTCAGGCGCGTTCAGGCGTCCCCCCAGGGGCTGCCAGGTGGGTGGCACCCACTGGAAGACGTGGAGCGCCGGACTGGCATGCGCGGATTCGTGGTGCTGGAACGCAATCACGGGGTGGCCATCCGAGCCCAACGCGAGCAGGGGGTCAGAGACACCTGCCGCCTCGGACGCGCCCGGCACGACGACCGGCTCCCCGACCTGCTGCCAATGGCGTTGCTGCTGGCGTCCCACGACGATGTGCGTCCCAAGCCTGGCCCCATCGTGCTGCCCCTGGCCGGAGACGTCGGCCAGCGCGAGTACCGCATCCCCGTCCGGCCCCACGGCCAACGCCGGCCGGCCTACGACCGAGAGTGGCGTGTATCCCAACCCTGGAGACCAGGTCGACAGGTACATGGGGTCTCTCATGAAAAGGGGGACGCTCCAGGTCCAGGAGTAACGCGGCCCCTTTTCCGGGTTGAATTGCGCGGGGTTCCCAGCCAGGTCCGTGATGTTTCCCAGGGGCAGCGAAGCCGAGCCCTCCGCTGGCAGCAGGTCGGGAACGCCGATTGGCGCGAACACGAGCAAGCCACTGTGGGCCAAGGACATGCGGGGCGTCAGTTCCCGGTCATTGACCCGGACGCTGGCCGTCACATCTTCGTCGCGGGCGAACCGGACGGGCTCCGAGAACTTCACCTGCAGGGTCGATGCATGACTGGGGAACAAATCCGTCGACTGGGGAGATGCCTCCACCACGACGGGCCCCGTGCGGTCCACCGACACGGGGTGCTTCGGGCTCATGAGGGTGTGGCCCTTCCATTGGGTTCGAGCCTGGAGTTGATAGATGCCCTCGGGTTTGTCCGTCGTGTCCCACGTGAATTCGAAAGGCGGCAGCAGGGTGGCCAGCAGTGCGCCATCCAGGAAGAGCTCCACCGTTTCGGGTTGCCCCCCTTGCATCTGCACCGTCACGAGGAGGCTTCCGTTGACGTGCTCCATTCCCCGCGCGTTGTTGATCTCCAGCCGCATGGAATCACCAGGGGAGTGATTCGGTGGAGTCCCGTCGGAAAGGTCACCACAGCCGAGCAGGGACAGCGTGGCGATGAGGAGGGAGGAACGCGCGGAGGGCAAGGAGAGAGAGCGAGGCATCAGGGCTCCAAGGCATGCGGTGTCGTGCGCCCTTTGGACACGCGAGCCTGGACGCATGGGAACCTGGAGCTTCAGAAGTTCCATCCCAGCCCGACACCAGCGCTCGCGAGCGGCGTCAGCTCCGCTCCCTGGGGCAGCGGCATCACGGCCCCACCCACCGAGCCGGTGACGACCAGGGACATTCGTTCGACGCCAATCCACACCGAAGCGCTCACGCCACCGTACGGCGCCGTCCCCGACCTGGATGCACCCGACTCATCCTGCAGGACGAAGAGAGCGCCCAGCTCCGGGCCGAGCACCAAAGCACCCCACCGGCCATGGAACCTGCGCCCCGTGCCCAGCCGCAGTGACCACTCCGTCTGACGGAGACCTCGGCTCATCACGGACGTGCTGGCGCGTCCGGCGGCCGTGCCCCACACCACGTCGAGAAGGCCCGGGCGGAGGGGCGCGTTGAACAAGGCCTGGAGCTGCCCCCCCATGCCCGGACCGAAGTGGCTGGCCGTCCGCGTCGCGAAGGAGCCACCCAGGTGCACCGCGCCTCGCCATCCGCTGGAGCCCTTTTCCTTCATGACGACCAGCGCCCCCTTGCGGAGCAGCGGCTCATCCACCAGCACATGCCCCTTCTCCGGCACCGCGACGCGCAGCTCCAGCCACGAGGCGTCCCGCCGCGAGCGCAGGCGGTAGCTCCCCGGCGGCAGGGCCAGCATCACCGGGCCACTCCCCTTGGAGAAGACGCCCATCACCACGCCGTCCTGCTCCGAGGCCACCACCCACTCGCCCGGCTCGGGCACGGTGATGAGCAAGCGGCTGGGCGCGAGCACGGGTTCGGTGAGCACCAGCTCGCCCTGCCCCTTCAAGTCGAAGTGGAAGTTCGGGTGCTGGGTGCCCGCGCGGGTCAGCAGCGTGGACTCCACCGTCCTCCCGTACGCGTAGGCATAGGACTCCTGGAGCGTGACACGCCCATCCCGGTTGAGGTCACCCGCGCCCCGAAGTCCCGCCAGCAGGTGGTGCGTGAAGAAGGAGCCCTGAAGGTCGTCGGCCTCCTGCGAGGCCTCGTCCGCGCTCGATGACGTGACGATGACGCGCCCCTTGATGGCGGGCGCGGACCACTGCACCAACCGCTCCTCCACCGGCTCCAGTCCCTTGATGCGGGTGGCCGCGCCGGAGCGGCACGAGTCGATGAACATCACCGCCACGCTCACCGGTGATGCTTCCATGAACGCCACCAGGTCCTTCACGGGCAAGCGCGTTCCGGAGAGGTGCAGCGCCTCGCCATCCGCGTGGCTCGACACGTAGACGAGCAACTGGTCGCCCGGCGTGGCATCGCGCGCCATGCGTTCGCGCAGCGTCCCCAGGGCCGCCTTCACACGGTTCGCATCCGCGCCCAGGACGACCTGGGCATCCTCCGGGTGGAGCCCGCCCGCGTCTCGGAACAGGGTGAACATGCGGCGCGCGTCCGCATCGGCGAAGCGCAGGGGCTCGTCCGAGGCCAACCCCCGGTTGGCGCCGATGAGGAGCGCATAGCGCCTGGGGGGCGGTGCTTCTCCGGCGGGAGCCTGGGACAGCAGCGCGGCGGTCAGCAGCGAGAGCAGCATCATGGGCTGGCGTTCACGGGGACGGCGAGACGGTAGTGGTGTGCCGCGCCTTCCAATGGCGCGGGGGGCTGGCAGTCCAAGGACTGCTTCCGCGCCGCGCAGGCGGCGGCGCGAATCGCCAGGGCCGCCCGGCCCGGTTCGGCCGGCAGCGGGGCATCCGAGAAGAAGGCATCCAGCACGAAGTCTCCGGGCGTGACGATGAAGGTCGGCGGCATCACCAGCGCGGCCGGGTCTCCCGACTGCATGCCCCGCGAGGGCCATAGGAGCGACACCTTGCCCGCCGCATCCGTGGCGAACACCAACGCATACCGGTAGGGCGCCGTCTTCAGCGAGAGCGTCACCACGTCTCCGGGCGACAGCGGCGCATCCACGGCGCCGTCCGCCTGCCTCACCACCGAGACGAAAGGACCGCCCTTGACGCGGACGCCTTCCGGCGGCTCCCGCAGCACCACCACCGACGCCAGCCCCAAGGCCAGGGCCAGTGGAACCGCCCACCGCCACGTCCCGAGGAACCCACGCGCAGGTGCGGCACGCTGTGCCAGCACCCGCGTCCGCGTCCACGCGAACTCAGGCGCCTCACGCGCCGCGCCCGCCGCCTCGCGCAGCCGCGCCAGCCGTGCCTGGCACTGCTCGCACGCGGCGAGATGCGGCGGCGGAGCCGCGTCGCCCACGACCAGCTCATCCAGCGCGAGCCTCGACAGGTGCCCGCTCATGGTCGAGGCTCCAGCGCGAGCTCCCGCGCGCGAGCCCGAACCTTCTCCAGTTCGCGCCCCACCGTCTTGCGCGACAGGCCCACCACCTCCACGATTTCCTCCTGGGTGAGCGCGTCCACGAAGTGGAGCGTCGCAATCTGGAGGGCCCGGTCATCCAGCTCGCGAGCCAGCACCCGCAGCAGGTTGCGCGCCTCCACTTCCTGCGGGTCCGCGCCCGCCTCCTCCGCTTCGGAGGGTGCCTGGGCGGGGACGTCCTTCAACGCCCGGCTCCGCAGCATGTTGAGGCAAACATGGGTGGTGACCCGGAAGATGTAGGTCATGGGGCGTGCCTCCGCGCGAAACGCCCCACCCGCCTGGAGGAGCCGGCAGAAGACCTCCTGCACGGCGTCCCAGGCATCCGAATCGCGGCCAAGCAGGGTCCTTGCCCTCCCGTGGACGGTGGGCGCGTACTTTTCATAGAGGTCGGCGAGCTCCGAGGCGCCTAGTCCCCGGGCCATTTTCTCTCCACGCTCCATTGGACACGCGACCGTGCCAGCGTGGGAACATCCCCCTAGAAAAAACGCGGCCGTCCCCTTCGTCTGGAAGCGCGGGTGGCGCCCACCAAGCTCCGCGGCCATTCGCCGGTGCTTCAGCCCTTCTCCACTCACGCTCCGCAGGAAATCGCCGTGTCCCAAGCCTTGTTCGAAGCCATTGCCCGCGGCGATACCGCCGCGGTCCGCACCCTCGCCGCCACCGCGGGCCCCGCCCTCCGCGACGAATTCGGACGTCCACCGCTCAGCGCGGCGGCCTCGCGTGCGGGCACCGCGGATGTGGAAGTCCTCCGGGCCCTGCTGGACGCGGGCGCCGACGTGAACGCGGTGCAAGGCGAGGACAGCGACGAGGAGACAGGTTGGACGGCGCTGCACCAGGTCTGCCTCCAGGGCACGTTTCCGAACGCCATCCATGCGGCGCGACTGCTGCTGGAGCGCGGTGCCACGCCGAATGGCAACACGAAGGATGGCGGGTTCTCCCCGCTCTTCTTCGCACTGAAGACGCACCACCTGGGCATCGCGGAAGCGCTGCTGAAGGCGGGGGCCGACGCCAACGCCCCGTTCAAGACGGGCAGGCCCTTGCACTCGCTCGTCCACTTCTATCGTGAGCGCAAGACGGGGAACCATCAGCCGGGCGAGGCCGAAGCGATGGCGACCGACGCCGTGACGCTGCTGCTCGCGCACGGCGCCGACGCGGCGGCTCGCGACGAGCAAGGTGAGTCCGCGCTGGCGAAGGCACTTCTCCACAAGTTGCCAGCGGAGTTCGTCCTGGCGCTGATCGCCGCGGGGGCGCCGCTGGACGAGCGCGTCGACCTGGGCAAGAAGCCGGCGACGCTCCTCGTCTCGCCCGCGGCCATGGCGATTGGCCTGGGCCAGCCCGTGGAGGTGCTCGTGGCCATGCTGAAGCGAGGCATCGACACGACGCAGCCCACGGAGCCCGACGCGCAGAACCTGCTGCACTACGCCGCGATGAAGCGCAACGACGCGGTGCAGAGCATCCTCCAGCTTCGGCCCGAGCAGGACGTCAACCCACGGGACGACAGCGGCGCCACGGCGCTGTTCCTCGCCGCCTGGAGGGGACTGAGCGCGAGCGTCTCCGCGCTGCTTGAGCGGGGAGCGAACCCAGACCTGGCGGACGAGGGCGGCAACACGCCGCTGCACACCGCGGCACGCAACGGGCATGGCGAGGTCATCGAGCTGCTGCTGGCGGCAGGGGCCGATGCGCGGCTGCGCAACGCGGCCGGAGAGAGCGCGGCGGACCGCGCCCGCCAGCAAGGACACACCCAGTTGGCGGAGCGGCTGAGCTGAAGCTCGCGCCTCCAGCCGAGCCCTGAGCGCGAAAGGCGCCGGCATCCCGCCACCGGCGTCCACCCACTGGACGGACGCCGGGACTTCGCCAGGGACGCGCTCAGTTCGTGGAGCGCGTCGCCGCTTCCGTGGGCACGGCGACGGAAGGCGCCTCCGTCTCGCGCGGCAGCCAGACGTGAAACGTAGAACCTCCGCCCGCCACGCCCGGGGACTCCACCCAGATGCGGCCGCCGTGCTGCTCCACGATGCCCTGGCTGATGGTGAGCCCCAGGCCCAGACCGCCGTACTTGCTGCCGTGCGCGCGGCCGAAGCGCTCGAAGATGAGCGCCTGCTTCTCCTTGGGGATGCCCACGCCGGTGTCCGTCACCGACAGGTGGACGCCCTCGTCGCGCTCACCCTGCACCCGCACCCACACGGGCCCGCCCTCCGGCGAGTAGCGCAGCGCATTGGACAGAAGGTTCGTGAGCACCTGGTCCAGCCGGCCCCGGTCCCACGTCCCCTCGAGCTGTTCCGACGCCTCGACGTGGATTTCATGGCCTTGCGACAGCACCGCCATGCGGTCCCGCGTCTCGTGCACCAGATGGCTCAGGTCGAACCGCTCCAGCTCCAGCGACAGGCGCCCCGCCTGGAGCCGGCTGATGTCCAGCAGGTCCTCCACCAGCTTGGCCATCCGGTCGATTTGCCGGTTGATGATTTTGAGCGACTTGCCCGGCCCGGCCTCCGTCTCACCACCCAGCTTCAGCAGCGCCAGGTGCGCGTGGCCCTTGGCCGCGGCCAGCGGCGTGCGCAGCTCGTGGCTGGCCGCCGCGAGGAAGGAGTCCTTCGCCTCGCTGGCCAGCCGCAGCGCCGTCTCCGCCCGCTGCCGCTCGGTGATGTCGCGCGCCACGGAGATGAAGCGCCCGGGGCCGCCGTCCGCCGCCACGTACTGGAGCACCACCTCCACCGGCACCTCCGAGCCATCCCGCCGGCGGTGGCTGGTGGAGTACGTCTGGCTGGGCAACGTGCCACTCACCAGCGGCGCCAGCAGCTTGCGGAAGCCGGCCTCGTCGAAGGCGCTCTCCACCTCCAGCACCGACAGGCCCACCAGCTCATCGGCGCTGGCGGCCAGTTGCTTGGCCGCGCCCGCGTTGGCGTAGGTGAGCGTCAGCGAGTCCGGGGAGAACATGAGGACGCAGTCCAGCGTCGCGTCCAGCGTCGCCTTGAAGCGCCCCAGCGCCTCCTCCGCCCGGCGCTTGTCGTCAATGTCCGTGGCCACGGCAATCCAGCCGGCCAGCAGGCCATTCTCGTCCCGCTCCGGCACCGCGCGCGCCAGGTGCCAGCGGTACACGCCGTCGAAGCGGCGCAGGCGGAACTCGCGCTCCACGCGCTGTCCCATGCGGATGGCCTGCCCCCACGCGGCGCGCATGGCCTCGCGGTCCGCCGGATGGACGAACTCCAGGAAGGTGTTGAGTGAAAGCGGCTGGTCCGCCTGGATGCCGGTGTAGTCCCGCGCGGCGCGGTTGGCGTAGGTGAAGCTGCCGTCCGAGCGCGCCGCCCACATCACCTCCGGTAAGGACTCCGTGAGCCGCAGGTGACGCAGCTCGCTCTGCCGCTCCAGCGCCTCGCGCTCGCGCTGCCGGAGGAGCACCGCCTGCCGCTGAATCTGCTGCTCCTTGAGGAACAGGTCCACGAAGACGCTGACCTTGGAGCGGAGGATTTCCGGGTCGAAGGGCTTGAGCAGGTAGTCCACCGCGCCGTGCGCGTAGCCCTTGAAGACGTGGGCCGCGTCGCGGCTGAGCGCGGTGAGGAAGATGATGGGGATGGTGCGCGTGCGCTCGCGCTGCTTGATGAGCGTGGCCGTCTGGAAGCCGTCCAGCCCCGGCATCTGCACGTCCATCAGGATGA
Organism: Myxococcus sp. NMCA1; assembly: GCF_026810205.1. Classification (NCBI taxonomy): domain Bacteria; kingdom Pseudomonadati; phylum Myxococcota; class Myxococcia; order Myxococcales; family Myxococcaceae; genus Myxococcus; species Myxococcus sp. NMCA1. The sequence continues at coordinate 8,596,097 of NZ_CP113950.1, forward strand.
CGGCGAAGTCGCGCTGAAGCAGGAACTTGAGGGCCTCCTCACCGCTGGTGGCCTTCACCAACTCCTGCCCGAGCGGTTCGAGAATGGCCTCGAGCGCGAGCAGGTTGGACGGATGGTCGTCCACCATCAGGATGCTCGCTCGGGGCTGGGAAGGCCCTTCCTGGTTGCGGTCCGCGGAGATGTGTTCGCTAGGCGTCATTGAAGTCGGCGGATGAATCTGCCCCGGTCCCACCTGTTCTCAAGGTGGAAGAGGCTAGGCGTCCCCTCGACCGGACCCAAGCCCGGAAGAGAGGCGCCGTACGGTAACCATCACTCAGCGAATCAAGCCGTCACCCACAGACGGATGAGCTCCAGAAGCTTGTCGGTGTCCACCGGCTTGGGCAGGTAGTCGCTTGCGCCGGCCGCCATGCACTTCTCCCGGTCGTCCTTCAGCGCCTTGGCCGTCACCGCGATGATGGGGAGGCTGGAGTACTTGAGGTCCTTGCGGATGGCCCGCATGGTCTCATAGCCGTCCATCTCCGGCATCATCACGTCCATGAGGACGATGTCGACGTCGCGGTGCTGTTCGAGCATCTCGATGGCCGCGCGCCCGTTCTCCGCGAACACCACCTGCATGCCGTGGTTCTCCAGCACGCTGGTGAGCGCGAAGATGTTGCGCATGTCGTCATCCACCACCAGGACCTTCTTGGCGGACAGCTCCGTGTCCTTCTCGTTGCGCTGAGCCAGGGCGGCGCGGGCGCGAGGCGGCAGGTTCTGGTCCAACCGGTGGAGAAACAGCGCCGTGTCGCTGAGCAGTTGCTCCGGACTCTTCGTCCCGCTCTTGAGGATGACACTGCCGGTGTAGCGGCGCAGCCGGGCTTCGTCCTTGGGCGTCAGCTCCTTGCCGGTGTAGATGACGATGGGCAAGTCACGGAAGCGGTTCTGCGTCTTGACCTCCTCCACCAGCCGGATGCCGTCGGTGTCGGGCAGCATCAGGTCGATGACGACGCAGTCGAACTCGCCCGTCTCCAGGTTCTGGAGCACCTCCTCGCCGGTGGCCACGGCCGTCACCTCGACATCGCCGCCTTCGCTGAGCAGCTTCACCAGGCTGTCGCGCTGGACGTCGTCGTCCTCCACCAGCAGCAGCCGGCGCTCCTTGCGCTCCAGGAAGCTGGCCAGCTGGTTGAACACCCGCTCCAGGCCCTCCTTGCTGACGGGCTTGGTGAGATAACCGAAGGCGCCCTGCGAGTTGCCCTGGTTCTTGTCCATGACGCTGATGACGTGAACGGGGATGTGGCGCGTGCGCGGGTTGCGCTTGAGCCGGTCCAGCACGCTCCAGCCGTCCACCACAGGGAGCTGGATGTCCAGGGTGATGGCGTGCGGCTGGAACTCGTTGGCCATGGACAGGCCGGTGTCGCCGCGCGTGGCGACCAGGGCCTTGAAGCCCTTCTCCCGCGCCATCTGCACCATGATGCGGGCGAACTTCACGTCGTCCTCGATGAGCAGCAGGACGCGGTCCCCTTCGCGGATGTGGTCGCGGTCATCCTCCACGGCGACGGGCGTCAGCAGCGACTCGATGGGCGGCGGCAGCGCCGCGTCCAGCACGTGGCCACTGTCCGCCACCGGCGGCGCGGGAGGCGTCTCCGCGCGCGGCAACTCCGGCGTCGGAGGCGGCGGAAGCCGGGGCGGGGTCTCGAACGAGGACGGCATGGACGGCAGGCCGTCCTCCTCCGGACTGATGTACTCGGGCGGCAGGTAGAGGGTGAAGGTGCTGCCGCGGCCGGGCTCGCTGGTCACCTGGATTTCGCCGCCCAACAGCTTGGCGATTTCGCGGCTGATGGACAGGCCCAGGCCCGTGCCGCCGTACTTGCGCGCGGTGGAGCCGTCCGCCTGCTGGAACGCCTCGAAGATGAGGCGCTGCTTGTCCCGCGCGATGCCGATGCCCGTGTCCGTCACCGCGAAGCCGAGCACGTACCGCGAGCGCCGCAGAATCTCGTGGTCGAAGTGCGTGCCCGGCTCGGCCAGCTTCACCTTCAGCTGGACGCTGCCCTCGTCGGTGAACTTGAAGGCGTTGGACAGCAGGTTCTTCAGCACCTGCTGGAGCCGCTGCGGGTCGGTGCGGATGTGGCGCGGCGCGCCGGGCCCCACCTCCACGGTGAAGGACAGGCCCTTCTGCTCCGCGACAGGGAGGAAGCTGCGCTCGATGAACTGGTTGAGCTCGGTGAGGACGATGTCCCGCGGCTCCACCTGCATCTTCCCGGCCTCCACCTTGGACAGGTCGAGGATTTCGTTGATGAGGCTGAGCAGGTCTCCGCCGGAGGCGTAGATGGTGTTCGCGTACTCCACCTGCTTGGTGCTGAGGTTGCCGTCCTTGTTGTCCGACAGCAGCTTGGCCAGGATGAGCAGCGAGTTGAGCGGCGTGCGCAGTTCGTGGCTCATGTTGGCCAGGAACTCGCTCTTGTACTTGGAGATGACGGTGAGCTGTTCGGCCTTCTCCTCCAGGCTGACGCGGGCGCGCTCCACCTCGTTGTTCTTCTCCTCGACGCGGCGGTTCTGCTCCTCCAGCAGCGTCGCCTTCTCCTCCAGCTCGATGTTGCTGCGCTTGAGGGCATCCTGCTGCTGCGTCAGCTCCTTGGACTGGCTTTGGAGCTCCTGCGTCAGGTCCTGCGACTGGAGCAGCAGCTGCTCCGTGCGCATGTTGGCGATGATCATGTTCAGCACCACGCCAATGGTCTCCGTGAGCTGATCCAGGAAGATTTGGTGGATGGCGCTGAACGCGTGGAAGGAGGCCAGCTCGATGACGGCCTTCACCTCGCCCTCGAAGAGGACGGGCAGGACGATGATGTTGAGCGGCGCGGCCTCGCCCAGCCCGGAGGAGATGGTGATGTAGTCCTCCGGCACATGGGTGAGCAGGATGGTCTTCCGCTCCAGGGCGCACTGGCCGACCAGGCCCTCACCGAAGCGGAACCGGTTGGCGATGTGCTTGCGCTCCCGGTACGCGTAGGTGCTGGTGAGCTTGAGCAGCGGCGTGCCGGCCTCGGCGCCGTCCACCAGGAAGAAGGCGCCGTGGTGCGCGGAGACCAGCGGCGTCAGCTCGCTCATGATGAGGCGGCTGACGGCGTCCAGGCTCTTCTGGCCCTGCATCATGCCGCTGAACTTCGCCAGGTTCGTCTTGAGCCAGTCCTGCTCCTGGTTCTTCTGCGTCGTCTCACGCAGGTTGACGATCATCTGGTTGATGTTGTCCTTCAGCGCGGCGACCTCGCCCTCGGCCACGACGGTGATGCTGCGCGTGAGGTCACCCTTCGTCACCGCGGTGGCCACGTCGGAGATGGCGCGCAGCTGGCTCGTCAACGTGCCAGCCAACTGGTTCACGTTGTCGGTCAGCTGCCGCCACGTGCCGCGCGCCCCCGGCACGCGGGCCTGGCCGCCCAGCTTTCCTTCGATACCCACCTCGCGGGCCACCGTCGTCACCTGGTCGGCGAAGGTGCCCAGCGTGTCCGTCATGTTGTTGATGGTCTCCGCCAGCGCGGCGACCTCGCCCTTCGCCTCCACGGCCAGCTTCTGCGTCAGGTCGCCGTTGGCGACGGCCGTCACGACCTTGACGATGCCGCGCACCTGCGTGGTGAGGTTGGAGGCCATGAAGTTCACGTTGTCCGTGAGGTCCTTCCACGTCCCCGCCACACCGGGCACGCGGGCCTGGCCGCCCAGCTTCCCTTCGACGCCCACCTCGCGGGCCACCGTGGACACCTGCTCGGCGAAGGTGCCCAGCGTGTCCGTCATGTTGTTGATGGTCTCCGCCAGCGCGGCGACCTCGCCCTTCGCCTCCACGACCAGCTTCTGCTTCAAGTCACCGTTGGCGACGGCCGTCACGACCTTGACGATGCCGCGCACCTGCGTGGTGAGGTTGCGGGCCATGAAGTTCACGTTGTCCGTGAGGTCCTTCCACACGCCGGACACGCCGCGCACCTCGGCCTGACCGCCCAGCTTGCCCTCGGTGCCGACCTCGCGAGCGACGCGCGTCACCTCCGCGGAGAAGCTGTTGAGCTGGTCCACCATGATGTTGATGGTGTCCTTCAGCTCCAGGATTTCGCCCTTGGCGTCGACGGTAATCTTCTTGGACAAATCACCATTGGCCACCGCCGTGGTCACCAGCGCGATGTTGCGCACCTGCGCGGTGAGGTTGGAGGCCATGCTGTTCACGTTGTCCGTGAGGTCCTTCCACGTGCCGGCGACGCCGGGCACCGCGGCCTGACCGCCCAGCTTGCCGTCCGTCCCCACTTCCTTCGCGACGCGCGTCACCTCGGCGGCGAAGGCGCGCAGCTGGTCCACCATGGTGTTGATGGTGCTCTTGAGCTCCAGGATTTCGCCCCGGGCCTCCACGGAGATTTTCTGCGACAGGTCGCCGTTGGCCACCGCCGTGGTCACCTTGGCGATGTTTCGCACCTGGTCCGTGAGGTTGCCGGCCAGGACGTTCACGTTGTCCGTGAGGTCCTTCCAGGTGCCGGCGACGCCGGGCACCGCGGCCTGACCACCCAGCTTGCCCTCGGTGCCGACTTCCTTCGCGACGCGTGTCACCTCGGAGGCGAAGGCACGGAGCTGGTCCACCATCGTGTTGATGGTGTTCTTCAGCTCCAGCACCTCGCCCTTCACGGAGACGGTGATTTTCTGTGACAGGTCGCCGTTGGCCACCGCCGTGGTCACCTTGGCGATGTTTCGCACCTGGTCCGTGAGGTTGCCGGCCAGGACGTTCACGTTGTCCGTGAGGTCCTTCCACACGCCGGACAGGTCCTTCACGTCGGCCTGACCGCCCAGCTTGCCCTCGGTGCCGACTTCCTTCGCGACGCGCGTCACCTCCGCGGCGAAGGCGCGCAGCTGGTCCACCATGGTGTTGATGGTGCTCTTGAGCTCCAGCACCTCGCCCTTGGCGTCGACCGTGATTTTCTTGGACAGGTCACCATTGGCGACCGCCGTGGTGACTTCGGCGATGTTGCGCACCTGCGCCGTGAGGTTGTTGGCGAGCAGGTTCACGTTGTTGGTGAGGTCCTTCCACGTGCCCGCCACGCCCGGCACCTCCGCCTGGGCGCCCAGCTTTCCTTCCACGCCCACCGTGCGCGCCACGTCCGTCACCTGCTGCGCGAAGATGGACAGCGTCTGCGTCATCGCGTTGATGGTGTCCGCGAGCGCGGCAATCTCGCCCTTGGCATCCATCGTCAGCTTCTGGTTCAGGTCGCCGTTGGCCACCGCCGTCACCACGCGCACGATGCCGCGCACCTGCGTGGTGAGGTTGACGGCCATGAAGTTCACGTTGTCCGTGAGGTCCTTCCACACGCCGGACACGCCGCGCACTTCGGCTTGACCACCCAGCTTCCCTTCGGTGCCGACTTCCTTCGCGACGCGCGTCACCTCGGCGGCGAAGCTGTTGAGCTGGTCCACCATGGTGTTGATGGTGCTCTTGAGCTCCAGCACCTCGCCCTTGGCGTCGACGGTAATCTTGCGAGACAGGTCACCCTTGGCGACAGCCGTGGTGACTTCGGCGATGTTGCGGACCTGGTCGGTGAGGTTGTTGGCGAGCAGGTTCACGTTGTTGGTGAGGTCCTTCCACGTGCCCGCCACGCCCGGCACCACCGCCTGAGCGCCCAGCTTGCCTTCCACGCCCACCGTGCGCGCCACGTCCGTCACCTGCTGCGCGAAGATGGACAGCGTCTGCGTCATCGCGTTGATGGTGTCGGCCAGCTCGGCCACCTCGCCCTTGGCCTCCATCTTCAGGCGCTGGGTGAGGTCACCGTTGGCCACCGCCGTCACCACCTTGGCGATGCCGCGCACCTGGGTGGTGAGGTTCACGGCCATGACGTTCACGTTGTCCGTGAGGTCCTTCCAGGTGCCGGACACACCGCGCACCTCGGCCTGGCCCCCCAGCTTGCCGTGGGTGCCGACCTCGCGCGCCACGCGCGTCACTTCCGAGGCGAAGCTGTTGAGCTGATCCACCATCGTGTTGATGGTGTTCTTCAACTCCAGGATTTCGCCGCGCGCATCGACGGTAATCTTCTTGGACAGGTCGCCATTGGCCACCGACGTCGTCACCAGCGCGATGTTGCGCACCTGCGTGGTGAGGTTGGAGGCCATGTAGTTCACGTTGTCCGTGAGGTCCTTCCACACGCCGCCCACGCCCTTCACGTCGGCCTGGCCGCCCAGCTTGCCGTCGGTGCCCACCTCGCGGGCCACGCGCGTCACCTCGGAGGCGAAGGCGCGGAGCTGGTCCACCATGGTGTTGATGGTGTCCTTGAGTTCCAGCACCTCGCCGCGCACGTCGACGGTGATTTTCTTGGACAGGTCGCCCTTGGCGACGGCCGTCGTCACCTCGCCGATGTTGCGCACCTGGGCCGTGAGGTTGCTGGCCATCAGGTTCACGTTGTCCGTGAGGTCCTTCCACGTCCCGGCGGCGCCGGGCACCTGGGCCTGGGCGCCCAGCTTGCCTTCCACGCCCACCGTGCGCGCGACGCTGGTCACCTGCTGCGCGAACACGTTGAGGGTGTCCGTCATCGCGTTGAGCGTGGCGCCCAGCGCGGCAATCTCACCCTGCGACGGCACCATCAGCTTCTGGGTGAGGTCGCCGTTGGCGACGGCCGTCACCACCTTCACGATGCCTCGCACCTGCGTGGTGAGGTTGGAGGCCATGAAGTTCACGTTGTCCGTGAGGTCCTTCCAGGTGCCGGACACGCCGGGCACCGCGGCCTGACCGCCCAGCTTCCCTTCGGTGCCGACTTCACGCGCCACGCGCGTCACTTCGGAGGCGAAGCCGTTGAGCTGGTCCACCATGGTGTTGATGGTGCTCTTGAGCTCGAAGACCTCGCCGCGCGCGTCCACGGTGATTTTCTTGGACAGGTCGCCGTTGGCCACCGCAGTGGACACCTCGGCGATGTTTCGCACCTGGGCCGTGAGGTTGTTGGCCATCAGGTTCACGTTGTCCGTGAGGTCCTTCCACACGCCGGACACGCCGCGCACTTCGGCCTGACCGCCCAGCTTGCCGTCGCTGCCCACCTCGCGCGCCACGCGCGTCACCTCGGCGGCGAACGAGTTGAGCTGGTCCAGCATCGCGTTGACGGTGGTGCCGATGCGGAGGAACTCGCCCTTGACGGGCTGGCCATCAATCTCCAGCGCCATTTTCTGGGTGAGGTCGCCCTGCGCCACGGCCACCAGCACGCGCGCCACCTCCGTGGTGGGCTGCACCAGGTCGCCGATGAGCGAGTTGATGGAGTTGATGCTGTGGGCCCAGTCGCCGCGCACGTCGCCCAGCGACACGCGCTCGCCCATGCGGCCCTCGCGGCCGACCACGCGCTCCACGCGGACCACTTCCTGCGTCAGGGTGGCGTTGAGCGACACCACGGCGTTGAAGGCGCTGGCGATCTCCTCCATCACCGGGTCGGCGCCGCCGCCAGGGAGCCGCACGGAGAAGTCCCCCCCGTGCACCGAACGAAGCGCGGCGAGCAGGGGCTGCAGCGGATGGCCGCCGCGCCCCTGGCCACGCGGAGTGGACGCGCGAGCGCCACGGCCCCGGCCGTTGCGGCGGGCGGGCTTCGGTGCCGCCACTTCGAGGTCCGCTGGCGAGGTGGTGCGGGTTCGTCCTCGGTCACCGCGCAAGCGGTTGACCGCGGGGCGCTCGGAGGGGGCCACCTCGCGGGTGGGCGCCTCCGGGCGGGAAGTGCCGTTCCCCGAAGGCTTGCGTGCGGAGGCACGCTTACGGCCGTTGGAAGAAGACTGGGGAACCTTGGTGTCGTCCACGCGAGAAACCTCTGATCGGGATGAACGCTGCTGGCTGCGCTGAGCGGCGCCCGGGCTGGGGCGAATCTCCAGGGAGTTCGCGGGCTTGTCGATTCAATGCAGGCCCCGCGGAACGCTGAACGTTCACCAATGAACGCAGTGGTTCAGAGGCCCGGACCGCCCGTGAAAGACACCCGGCGCCGCACCTCCTACCAACATCTCAGGGGGCAGGGGCCGTGCACGGAAATCCGTCGCAGCCGTGCACATAGAGGGGCCGTCCGAGGAGCCTCCGAGCGGGCTCCCCTGGCGGGCGCTGCACCGGCTCGTACCGGGTGGTCCGGAGATCCATCGCGAAAGCCTGCTCGTCCCCCTGAGCGCAAGCGATCAGGACGCGCTCGGGGCGCTCGAGCCACCACAAACCCGCTACTTCACACGGCAACTCCACGGGGAGTGGCGTGAGGGTTCGTGCTTCGTAGAAGCGGAGCGAGGCCTCGTCGAGCACGGCGGCGAAGGTGCCCTCCGCTCCCACGGACAGCCGTGCTTCCGCCCCGGATACCGGCACCTGTCCCAGCACCGCTCCGTCAGGCGCCACCGAGACGAGCTGCCCCTCCGCATCGAGCGCCAGCACCCCGCCCCCGTGGCTGACGAGCGATACTGGGGAGAAGTCGCCCATGCGCATGGGCTCGGCCCCGTCGTCGCGCCAGAGCTGTCCGGCCTGCGACCACCAGAGGCGATTCTCCCGGTCGAAGGTGACGGCGCGTACGCCCGCCAGGGGGAACCGCTGGGAGCCCTCCGGCAGGGTGCAGACCGCCATGGCCTGGGCGCCGTAGACGGCGGCGCGCGAGGCATCCGGCGAGACGGCCCAGCCCAACAGGGGGCGTTGCAGGAGACGGGCGAGACAGTGGTTCAGCGCGCCGAAGTGCGGATCCGAGGTGGGCGCGGAGATGAGGTAGGGCAGGCTGGTGGTGGCGACGTAGACGAGCAACCCGAGCGCGGCGGCGGTGGCCACGGTGAGCGGCCATGGGCCGGCTCGGCGCAGGCGAGCCTCCTTCGCGGAAGCGCGCGCCGCCTTGCCTCCTGTCACCGGACTCTCGCGTCCACTCACGGCGGCTCCTCGCGGCGGCGTTCCTGACCTTGCCGGGGGTTGTGTCAACAGCGGCCCGGCGCCACGTCCCAGTTCGTTTCCCCACGACAGCACAGAACGGGGCCGAAGGGTGGCCGTGCCATGCTGTTCTGGAGGGGAGACAACGCCCGCATGGTGGGGGAGAAGGCACTGCGAATCGTGGGAGTCGCCCTGGCAGCGTTGCTGACGGCCGGCGCCGCGGAGAATCCACGGAGTGCCATTCTGGGCACGGTCATCGATGCCCAGTCACGGCAGCCCGTCGCGGAGGTCGTCGTGACGGCGAGCCTGTCCGCACAGGGCGGTGAGCGCATCGCTGTGACCCAGTCCGACGGAAGGTATCGGATTCCCGACCTGCCCCCGGGCGACTACACACTCCGCTTCGAGCGCGAGCTGTTCGAGCCCTACTCCCTCCCCCTCTCCGTCAGTGAAAGGCGCGCCTTACGCATCAACGTCGAGCTCCAGCCGACGGAGCCAGGAGAGGCCGTTGGATTGTTCTGCGGAGGCCCGACTGTCGACACGGGCAGCTCGACACTTCGGTTCATCCAGTGGCGAGAAGACGTCTCGCGCGTTCCGGTCAGCCGCCCAACGAAGTGGGCTGGCGCCATGCGCACCTCGGACAGCCTCGCGGAGTGGGTGCCCGGCACGGTGGACAGCGTGGACGGACGGTCCTTCAGCGGTGCCACTCCCTTTGAAAACGAATACCTGCTGGATGGGCTTTCGACTCGCGATCCGACCACGGGCCGCAACCTGCTCCCGCTGAGCCAGGAACTGGTCAGCGACATCAGCGTGCTCACCGGCGGATACATGCCGGAGTACGGACGTACCACGGGCGGTATCATCGACCTGAAGCCAGTGGTCATCTCCAATGAGCTGCATGGTGAGGTCTTCGCGAACTGGGCACCGGGCGCGATGGAAGGAGCATCGAGCCCCGCGACAGGCCCCCGCCCCGCCGTCTCCTCGAACGGCGCGCTCCGTCACCTGGGGGACTTCGGCGGGACACTGGGCGGTCGCTGCGCAAGGACCAGCTCTGGTTCTTCGCGGGCATCGTCCCCGCGCTCAGCCGTGTCGAACAGGATGCCGGTTTCATGGACCAGCGCAACCTCCAAGCACTGGCCAGGCTGACGTATGCCATCAACCACAGACATTGGACGTCGCTGACGGTCGTCACCGCGCCCGCGTTGATGCGGGGGATGGATGGCGCGCAGGCTCCGTGGGAGGTGGACAGCGACACGGTCATGACCGTGCTCGCCTACAACGCCATGGTCCTCGACGGACGCGTCACGCTCGATGCCAAGGCGAGCTGGCTGGGCCACGATGTCACCCGGCTCTCGCCTGTTGGCCCTGCGGGCGTCGACACGGACCGATTCCAGGCGAAGACGCAGGCCTCCTATTCGCTGAAGGGCCTGGGACACCATGTGCTGGCAACAGGCCTGGAGCTCGAACACGTGGTCCAAGGCCCATCGCAGGCCGCCGGCATCACCAGCAGCCTCTTGAGCGGGTTCGTGCAAGACCGATGGACCTTGAACGACCGGCTCACGCTGAATGGAGGCCTTCGCTACGACGCGCAGTTCCTCGATGCGGACGAGCGTGGAAACATGACGCATCACCAGCTCTCACCGCGAGTCGGGCTCGTCTTCGACCCCGGTGGGAACGGCCGGATGAAGCTGTTCGCGCACGCCGCGAAGTATCAGGGGATGGTCCCCCCTGGGGTTGCTCACGCCGAACGTGCGCATCGCTTCGCGGCTCGCGCCGACGTCGTCTTCCGAATTCGTCGCGGGCGCTGAGCATGAGCTCTCCCTGTTCGCGAAGGCAGGTGTGACCTATACGCGCCGCCGCCTAGATGATGCGCTCGCGACCATTGCGGAGGACGGTGCGGGCGGGTTCCTCATCGTCAATCCCGGCGCGGGCCCTGCGGCCAGCTTGCCGAAGGCAACGCGCACCTACGACGCCGTCTCGGTGGAGTTGGGCCGCAGCTTCTGGGACGGCTGGCAGGCCCAGCTCCGTTACACATGGTCTCGGCTTCAATGGAACTACACAGGTCCCTTCGGCGCCGAAGGTGGACGGCCGCTGTCACAATCGCGGTTGCTCGGAGCGGACCGGCCCCATGTCTTCAAGGCCTTTGCATCCAAGGAGTTCACGCTCACGCGGAAGCTCACGCTCAACGCGGGCCTCGCATACCTGGGCGCGGCTGGAACACCGCGCGAAGCGGACAGCACGCGGACGCCCTGGGTCCACACCATCGATGCTCAGCTGAGCGCTCGCTACGGTACTGCCGACCAGCACTTGGTGACGCTGAGCATCGACGCGTTCAATGTGCTCAATGCCCAAGCTGTCCTCCGTGAGGAGACGTTGCTGCCCTTGCAGTACCAGGCGCCACGGCAACTCCGCCTCGGGGTTCGCTACGCCTTCTGAGGCAGACCGCCTCCGGCCGGGGGGGCCGGCTGCTGTTCGGAAATGTCGGGACATTTGGCGCCGGCGAAAACCCCCGACAGTTCCGAACAACAAGCTCTGGAGTCGCTCCCAGCACCCGGGAACGGTCAGCGCTCTACGCGCTGCTGATACAGCAGACCAGGAGGCTGCTCATGCAACAGGGCCATGCCTATGAACGTTTTCGATGTTCCCGGGCCGTCATGCCCCAGGGCGGGAGCGTCCTAGAGGGTGGGCTCTTCAGTGGCTTCCTGACGCCAACGCTCCCTACATGCGGCCATCCTCCTGGCTGTTCGCCTGTTCCCGCGCTTGCCGCCTCGCCCCCGGACCACACCTTTTCAAGGAAAAGGGAAAGGAACCGACCATGCGACGCGCCATCACCCATGCCGCCCTGACCTTCAGCCTCCTCACGTCGTCGGCCGGGCTCGCCCAGTCAACAGGCGGTGGCTCGGCCGGAGGCACGGCGTCTGGCGGAACGCCGGGCGTCGTCCAGCCACAGGGCGCCTATGAACCAGGCAACCTTTCGCCTCCGCCGCAACTGGCTCCCGGCGACTCGGGAAGAAACTCGATGGACACGATTGAGACCAACACCGGCGCGGAGCCCGTTGCCGCGCCACCGGCGGGCGCGACACGCGGGTCCACCCCACAACCGGGTATTGGCGGCAGCGGACAACCTGACACATCCGCGAACGCCGCCGACGGCACCTGGGGAACTGGAATGTACGTTCCTTCCACGAGCACGACCGGCACAGGTGGGTCGGGCATGAGTGGCACCGGTGGAACGGGCACGACCAGCGGAAGCACGAACACGGCAGGCGCGAACTCCGGCGTTAGCGGTACGGCGACCGGCGGCAGCGGCGTGTCGACAGGCTCCAGCTCCGATGTCGGCGGTACGGCGACCGGCGGCAGCGGCGTGTCGACAGGCTCCAGCTCCGATGTCGGCGGTACGGCGACCGGCGGCAGCGGCATGACGACCGGCTCCGCGACGGGTGGCGCTGCCGGCAGCAACACGATGGGACCCCAGCCCTCTGCGACGGGCCCGGGCAGTTCGACAGGTGGCAGTGAAACACCGGCTGGCGCGACCACGGGCGGCGCGGTCAGCGACGGCGCAGCGGAGACTCAGGCAGCCAGCGGCGCGCGGCCCGAGAACCTCGAGCAAGAGGTCGCGCGGCTTCGCGACCAGGTCCAGCGGCTCGAAGCCGAGGTGAACACCTTGCGGCGCGAGGGCACGGGGACGGGCGGCTCGGGGACGCAGGCCACGGCGTCTGACGCGGACACGGGGACCACGGTGCTGGCCAGCGTCGTCATGCAAGGGCGGGTGGCCTCCGTCGGAAAGGACCGCGTCGTGGTCCGCGACGCGGAGTCCGGAGAAGCCTTCAACCTGTTCGTGACCAACACCACCCGCATCAGCGCCAACGGCAAGCGCGTCTCACCGCAGCAACTCTCCGAGGGCACGCCCGTGCAGGCCGCCTTCAACTACATCGCGGATGGTGACACCTACGCCACGCAGATTCGGGCCTATCCCAGCCGCAGGCGCTGAAGCCCCGCCCCTTCACCTGGGGACGAGCTCAACCACCCTGCCCTTCCTGGACGAAGCGCTCGATGCGGGCGATGGCCAGCGTCATCTTCTGTCGCGCGGAGCTGTTCGCCGAATGCACCTGGACCCGTGGCGGCACGAAGCCACGGGTCGCCACGGCCTCTTCCAGCCACAGCAAGACGTCATATCCGGTGCCATGCGCGTCGTCGCCCAAGTCGTGGTCCAGGCTCAGCTCCGTCACCTGCCCGGACTTCAGCAGCGAAATCGCTTCTTCGGGCCACCACACACGCACCCAGCCGTCGGGAGTGGCCCGTTCGTCATCCAGATAGACCTTCATGGCATCCACGCCTCGCGTTCGGTGACACAGCGCCCCAGGGACGCGACTGGAGCGCCGTGACTGAATCCAACGACGACGAAGCAGGCTGCCTCACCACGGCTACGCCTGCCCCTCCAGACTGGCCATTGCCTTGCCGATGTAAGCGAAGAGCGCGGGGTCCAACCCGTGCTTCGCCGCGACCTCGGGCTCCTGCTGATGCGTCGCATTCAGCGCCCCTTCGATGCCAGGGTCGCCTCCCGTGAACGCCTTCAGCAGCTCCCGCCAGCGCATGGCCAGCGAGCGCACCGGCTCGCTCGTGGGGTCCGTGCCCTGGTCCATCTCCGCGCGGACGCGGGCGATGAGCTGGGGCCACTCGGCCTCGACCTGGCGGATGGCCTCCTCGCCCAGGGCCTCGCGGTGGGCCTTCAACTGCTGGAGTTGCTCCGGCGTGTAGTGCTTCTCGAACATGCTTCACACCTCATCCCGCCACGGCAGTGTGGCGTGATGAGATGGGTACGGCCTCACGCGGCGTGAGGCTCAAGCGGATTCAACGCTCGTCATCCGCAGCGCCGCCCGCGAGCTTCCGCAGCTTCGCGGCGAACGGGCTCTCCTCCCCAGCCCGCAGCGTCCCACCCGCCATCCGCTGCCGCCGCGCCAGCGCGAGGCCGCCCTCCGCGGGCCCTTCCAGCGCCTCCTTCTCGAAGCGGTCCTGCCCACCGAGCGTGCGCCCCACGGGGCGCGAAGCAATGACACGGCGGTTCGTATCCACGGACATGAAGGCCCCTTTCGAAGCAGCGGCCCGATGCTACTCCACCTCCGCACCGCTCGCAGCCCCGCACCCGTCTGGCGAAGCCGAGCCCCACGTCCCCTCCGGGTCCTCCAGCGCGGCGCCGATGTCGCGCAAGACACGCGCGGCGTCCTCCATGCCGATGAGCCGGGCGTCCCAGGTGCAAGTGAGCGTCATCACCTGCCCAGGCACCAGCGCGCCCGCATCCACCACGGGCTCCGTCCGCACCGCGCCCGGCGCCAGCAGGAGGGGCACGCGCGTGTACGGCACCAGGGCCACATAGCCCCGCTCCAGCCCCAACGAGCCCAGACTCGTCACCGCCACCGAGCCGAACGGGTCCCACGGCATGCCCACCCAGCGCAGGTCCACGTTCAACGTGAACCAGACGAAGGACAACATCCGCAGCGCCAATCCCATCAGGAAGCCAGGGATGAGCGAGGAGCGCCGCTTGCCACGTTCGATGACGGCATCCCGGCGCGCTCGGACCGCTGCGATGCGCGAGGCCATCGTCTCCGCGAACGCACCCAGTGACAGCGAGTCCGCGCGATGCACCGTGGCCGTCGTCAGGTCCGCGCGCCCCGTCTCCGCGGGCTGCACCACCAACACGCAGACGCCGACCTCCTTGCGCCGCCAGGGGCGATTCCAGCGCATCAGGACATTCGCTTCGGGATGGCGGCGCAGCGCATCCGCGGCGGCCTTGGCCACCAGGTGCGTCACCGTGAGGCGCTGTCCCGTCCGGGCGCGGAAGGCTTCAAGGAAGGCCACCGCTCGCTCCATGCGCACCTCTACCGCCGCATAGGCGCTGGGGTCTCCCGGCGAACGCCATGTCCCCAGGGCGAGCTTGCGGAAGGCACCGGCCGGCGGTGCGGGCTGTAGGTCGAGGTGCACGGGCAGCGTCCGCCTTCGCACGGAGCCCGGTCCCCTGCAACTGTGGGCCCTGTGCGGAGCCCTGCGCCTGGCCCGCCGCCCTGTTAGACAGGGGCTTCCCTCCCCCGAGGCCCCGACATGACGCCCATCGCCCTGGCCCTGTCTCTCGCCCTCCAAGCCTCGCCAGCCCCCCAGAACATGTCCCAGACCCCCGCGCCCACCGCCGATGACTTGCAGACGTCCACCCGCGCCTGGCACGAGCAGCGCATCCAGCGACTCCAGGCGGAGGACGGCTGGCTCACCCTCGTGGGCCTCTTCTGGCTCAAGGAAGGCGAGCAGACAGCGGGCTCCGCTCCCGAGAGCGACCTGGACTTCCCCGCGGGCACGCCCGCGAAGCTGGGCACCTTCACGCGGCAGGGCAACACCGCGCGCTTCCAGCCCGCGCCCGGCGTCACCTTCACCCGCGACGGCCAGCCCTTCACGGGCGGCGCGCTCCAGTCGGACGAGAAGGGCACGCCGGACGTGCTCAAGCTCGGCAACGTCAGCTTCCAGCTCATCCTCCGAGGCGACAAGCTGGGCGTCCGTGTGAGGGACTCCGGCGCGGCGGCGCGCAAGCAGTTCCAGGGCATCCCCACGTACCCGGCGAGCAACGACTGGCGCATCGAGGCGCGCTTCGAGCCCGCGCAGATGCCTCGGATGCTGCAGGTCCCCAACGTGCTGGGAACCATCGACGAGATGAAGGCCCCCGGCACGCTCGTGTTCACCGTGGCGGGCAAGGAGCACCGGCTGACGCCCGTGGAGGACGGCTCGGGCAAGCTCTTCATCATCTTCGCGGATGAGACCAACCGCGACGCGACCTACGGCGCGGGCCGCTTCCTCTCCGCGGACATGCCCACCGACGGGCGCGTCGTGCTCGACTTCAACCGGGCCTACAATCCGCCCTGCGCATTCACCAAGTTCGCCACCTGCCCGCTGCCTCCGCGCGGCAACCGGCTCGCCACGCGCGTGGAGGCCGGCGAGAAACGCTACGCGGACCACTGACGCCGGGCCTGCCTCCAGGTCTCAAGCAAGCAGCCCGGCACGCGCGTCCGTCCCTGGACGCTCCGTGCCCGGGAGGCTGGCGCATCCACGCGCTCGCGGACATTAATCCAC
The DNA here is from genome assembly GCF_026810205.1 of Myxococcus sp. NMCA1. Lineage (NCBI taxonomy): Bacteria > Pseudomonadati > Myxococcota > Myxococcia > Myxococcales > Myxococcaceae > Myxococcus > Myxococcus sp. NMCA1. Next base: position 8,612,043 of record NZ_CP113950.1, read on the forward strand.
TCATGCGCGCCTCTTTGACGCTCCTCCCCGCTCTCGTGGTGCTCGCCCTGTCCGCCTCCGCCTGCCGCAAGAGCCAAGCGCAAGGCACCGCGTCTCCCCAGGACTGCATCCTCGTAAAGAAAGGCTGGGGTGCCGACGGCACCGTGCCCTTCAATGTCGAGGTGGTGGCGCGGGGCCTGGAGACGCCGTGGGGCATCGCGTGGCTCCCCGGAGGCGACGCGCTCGTCACCGAGCGCCCGGGCCGCATCCGCCTGCTCAAGGACGGCGTCCTCCAGCCGCGGCCCGTGGCGACAGTGCCCGTCGCGGACGCCGCGGAGGGCGGCCTGCTCGGCATCGCGACCCACCCGGACTTCGCGAACAACCGCCAGTTCTACATCTACGTCACCACGGACGCGGGCGGCACCGAGGAGAACCGCATCGAGCGGTGGACGCTGTCGGAGGACCACACCACGGCGACACACGAGCGCGTCATCTTCGGCGGCATCGCCTCCGCCAAGTATCACGACGGTGGGCGCCTGCGCTTCGGCTCGGATGGCATGTTGTACGCGGGCACCGGTGACGCGAGAGACCCGGACCGCTCGCAGAACGCGAACGACCCGGCCGGAAAGCTGCTGCGCCTCACGCCGGAGGGAGCGGTGCCCCAGGACAATCCCATCCCTGGCTCGCCCGCGTTCCTCACCGGCATCCGCAACCTCCAGGCCTTCGACTGGCGCGACGCCTCCACGCTGTACATCGCGGACCACGGCCCCAGCGGCGAGACGCTGCGCCGGGGACACGACGAGGTCAGCGTCGCCCGCCGCGGTGACAACCTGGGATGGCCCGGCATCTACTCGTGCGAGACGCGCGAGGGGCAAATCACACCGTCCATCACCTACAAGGACGCCATGCCCCCAGGCGGCGCCGCCATCTACACCGGAACGGCCATCCCCGAATGGAAGGGCTCGCTGCTCATCGGCACGCTGGGCTCACGCCACCTCCAGCGCGTGGAGTTCGCGCCGGATTCGAGCCGCGTGACCAGGCACGAAGTGTACCTGCGCAACACCCACGGCCGGCTGCGCGAGGTCATCATGGGGCCGGATGGCCACCTCTACGTCACCACCAGCAACTGCGACGGACGCGGTGACTGCGGCCCGGACAAGGACGTCATCCTCCGCCTGAAGCGCTGAGCACGGGCCTTCAGCGCTCCAGCCTTGTCCAAGGACGCTGGAGCGCGCGCCGTCAGAGCATCATCCCACCCGAGGCCTCGATGCGCTGGCCCGTCACCCACGCGCTCTCCGGCGACAGCAGCATGGCGACCGCATCCCCGATGTCGTCGGGCTGACCCACACGGCCGAGCGCAACCTGGGCGGCCAGGGTCTTGTTCAGCTCCGGGTTGTCACGGACGACGCCGCCCCCGAAGTCCGTCGCGGTCGCGCCCGGCGCGAGCACGTTGACGGTAATCCTCCGGGGTCCCAGCTCCTTCGCGAGGTACCGGGTGAGCGCCTCCACGCCCGCCTTCATGGTCGCGTAGGCGGCGTGGCCAGGGGAGGTGAAGCGCGCGAGCCCGGTGGAGATGTTCAGGATGCGCCCACCATCCGCCAGCACCGGCAACAGCCGCTGCGTGAGGAAGAACGTCCCCTTGAGGTGGACGTTCATCAGCGCGTCGAACTGGGCCTCGGTCGTCTCCGCGAAGCTGACGTTGATGCCCATGCCCGCGTTGTTCACCAGGAAGTCCAGCCGCTCGCGCCCGAAGTGACGGCCCAGCTCCGTCCGCACCGCTTCCACGAAGGCGCCGAAGCCCCGCGTGTCCCCCACATCGAGCGGGAGCGCCACCGCCTTGCCGCCTGCTGCTTCAATCTGCTTCACGACCGCCGCCGCTTCGTCCGCGCCGGTGCGGTACGTCAGGATGATGCCGGTGCCCCGGGCCGCCAGCTTGAGCGCCATGTTCCGCCCCAGTCCACGGCTGCCCCCCGTGATGAGAGCCACGGGCATGTTCTTCGAGGTGCTCATGTCCAATCCTTTCAGGTGACGCGGCGGTGCGCCGCACCTGTCCATGAATAGTGAGCCATGAGCGGATTGAGAAAGAGGCTGCGCTCCGACACACTGTTTCGATTGGAGAAACAATGAGCCTGGACCTCGATTCGCTGAAGATATTCGTGAAGGTGGCCGAGCTCGGCAACTTCACGCGCGCGGGTGAGCAACTAGGCATGCCCAAGGCGCGGGTGTCCCTGCGGCTGAAGGCGCTCGAAGCGGAGCTCGGCTGCCAGCTCTTCCAGCGCTCGACGCGCGTCGTGCGGCTCACGCCGGATGGAGAGGAATTGCTGCCCCGGGCGCGGCGGCTGGTGCAGGAGGCGGATGAGCTCGGCACGCTGTTCCAGGCGGCCAGGGGCTTGCGCGGGCGCGTGCGCATCGACCTGCCCGTCAACGTCGCGCGCGAACTCATCCTCCCGCGCCTGCCGGAGCTGCTCGCGCGGCATCCCCACCTGGAGGTCCTCATCAACACGACGGACCGGCGCACCGAGCCCTTCCGGGAGGGCTTCGACTGCGTGCTGCGCGTGGGCGCACAGAGGGACTCGGAGCTGGTGGGGCGCAAGCTCGGCGTCCTGCGGATGATGAACTACGCCAGCCCCGCGTACCTGAAGAAGTACGGCACGCCGCGCAAGCTGGAGGACCTGGACCGGCACCTCGTCGTCCACTACTCCCCGGGGCTCGGCGCGGAAACGCCCTCGTTCGAGTACCCGCACGAAGGCGGCTACCGCGAGTGGCCGATGCGCAGCATGGTGACGGTCAGCAGCGTCGACGCCTACGTCGCGGCGTGCCGGGCGGGGCTCGGCATCATCCAGATTCCAAGACGCAGGTCGCGTCTCGATGTGGGCGAAGGCGAGCTCGTCGAGGTGCTGCCGGAGCTCACCTGCATGCCCATGCCCGTTTCGCTCCTGCACACCTACGGCAGGAGCCTGCCGCGCCGGGTGCGCGTGGTGATGAACTGGCTCACCGAGCAGCTCACGAACTACTTCGAGCCGCACGAGGAGGGCTGACGCCCTCCCGCCGGTGCGTCAGGCGCCGAGCTGCTTCAGCAGCTGCTCGGCCTGCGCGCGCACTTCCTCGGCGCCCAGCGCCAGCGCCTGCTTCGCATGGCGCGCCGAGAGTTCCTTGTCAGAGGGGAAGGTGCCCAGGGCCAGGTTGAGGTGCGTGCCCGCGTCGTTCGGGTGCGCGCCCAACACGGGCGCCAGCAGTGCCGCGACCCGCGAGTGCTCGTTATCCTGCATCAGCACCACCGCGAGGTCGTTGGTGGGACCGGGGTCCGTCGGAACCGTGGCCACGGCCGCCTCCAGCAGCTTCACTGCCTCGGCGCGCTCGCCCAGGGCGAGGTGCATCTGCGCCAGCGCGTGCTGGGCCTGCCAGCTTCCGGGCGCCTGCCGCAGCACCTCCGCGAAAACATCCCTGGCCTCGGCGAAGGAGCCAGCGCTCATCGTCGCCAGGCCGTACAGGTAGAGATAGGTGATGCTGGAAGGGTCCAGTTTGCGCAGCTCCTGAGCCACGCGCCTGGCGCCATCCGAGCTGCCTGCGGACAGGTACAGCTTGAAGAGGTCCTCCAGCACCGCACGCTGAAGCCCACCCCGGGCCTTCTCCAGCGCCTGCGTGGCGGCCTGGATGGCCAGACCCAACTGGCCGCAAGCGGCATGAGCCCGCGACAGCATCAGCAGCGGCATGGCCTCCTGAGGCGCGCCCTCGGCGGCCCGCAGGAAGTGAGACACCGCGCCATCCGGCTCGTTCTGCTGAAGGCGGATGCGTCCCAGCTCGAAATGGACGTGGGTGCTGCCAGGTGAAATCTGGAGCACGGACTCGAAAGCGGCGCGCGCTCCCGCCAGATCCCCGCGCTCGAACAGCAGCGAGCCCAGGTTGAAGCGCTCGAAGTAGCCCGCGGTAGGCGCGGCGGCCAGCGCCTTGAGGGACTCCAGCGCTTCCGGATTGCCCGCCTGGGCGCGCAGCATGGCGAGGTGCGCCTGCCCCTCCGTGTGGTCCGGCTTCGCCTTCAGCAGGCGGAGCACGGCGGCTTCCGCATCCGCCGCCGCGCCGGTGCTCAGGTGCACTCGAACCAGGCCCAGGAGGCAATCCACGTCGTTGGGATCAATGGAGAGCCCCTTCTGGAAGCTCTTCACCGCGTCCTGGGTCTGTCCCGTTTGGAGGAAACGACCCCCTTCCTGAGCATGCGTCGAAGCCATGCATCAGGGTCTACCACGGGGTGCCGAGTCCGGGCAGTTCACGGAGCCACTTGCCCGTGCGGTCTCGCCTGCGGAACCGAGCGCCCGCCCATACTCGCAGCGGCATCCGCCTTCGCCTCGAAGTGCGAGGGCTCGGTCTGCCACCCCGGCGGGAGGTATTGAAGACCCACCCTCCTTCGAGAACAACGGGCGCCTCAGGTGGGCATCGGCTGGCCCAGGCCCTTGCGCAGCGCCTCGTCGATGAGGCCCTGCACCTTCGTCTCCGCCTCCTTCACGCGAGACTGGTGCTGCTCGCTCAACTTGGACTGCTCCAGGTGCAGGGCGTGCTGCTTCTCACTGAGCTGGTGCTGCTCCTTGCTCAGGATGGACTGCTTCTCGGCCAGTCCCGCCATCTTCGTCTCCAGGGCCTTCATCTCCTCTTCCAGCTCGCGGTCCTGCTTCTTCAGCTCGGAGCGGCGGCGCTCGCGCTCGGCTTCGGGCAGGGCGTCCAGGCGCGATTCCTCCAGATGAAGCCCGGACTGCTTGTAGGCCAGGTCACCCAGCTTGCGTCCCAGCCCGCCCTGCTCGTGGCCCAGGGTGGCCTGCTTCTGGCCGAGCACCGCCTGCTGCTGGCCCAGGGCGCCCTGCTTCTCTCCCAGCGCGCTCTGCGCCTTGCCCAGCTCGCGGGTAGTGGAGAGCGCCTCGCGAACGGACTTCAGCGTGGCCGCGTCGCGGATGATGAACGCCTCGCCCTTGCGGCGGACGAAGAGAATCTCTTTGTCCTTCTGCTTGAAGGTGCGCGCCAGCTCCAGGTCGACCGAGCTGCCGTTCATCATTGCCATGCCGTCCGCGAGCAGCACGTAGCCGCTGTCCGGGTCGCCAGGGGGTGGCGGCGTGGGTGGAGACGGAGGCGTGGGTGGAGACGGAGGCGTCGGCGGAACGGCGGCGATGTGCGGCGAGCCCCCCACGATGCGCCGCGGTGTGACGACAGCAAGGCGCGGAGCAGAAGGTGCCTGCGGCGTTCTGGGAACGGACGGCGACAGAGCGACAATGGGCGGCGCGGGCGGCAACGAAGCGGAGCCGGGCGACGCGGGCGGAGCGCTCTTGGCAGCGGTGGCTCCGGATTGCGTGCTCGGTGCCGGCGTGCTCTTGGCGGTGGCGGCTCCGGATTGCGTGCTCGGTGCCGGCGTGTCCATAGCGACGGTGGACGCAGGCTTCGGCGACGCGGTGCCGCTCTGTCCTGACGCCGCCGACTCGGGCGCCAGGCGAGGTGCACCACCCGCTTCGCGTGCAACGACCTGGAAGGGCACCAGCGCAGCGACGCCCATGGCGGAGAGCGCCACCCTCAACAGGCGCCGGATTCGAGGGGGAACGGCATCGACATGCTCCAGCATGCTCAACCTCCTGTGCAACGCATCAACGTGAGATGAAGCCCCCAGCGCAGCGGCCGTGCCGGGAGTTCTGGCGATTCCAAAGGCGAGAATCAGTTCGCCATAGTCCGCGAGTTCCGCATCCGTGAGCCGGATGGCCTCGGCGTCACACGCCTCCTCACGGGCCAGCGCGTACTCGCGAGCCGCTCGCCGCGCGAGCGGATGGAAGAAGAAGAGCGACTCCGCCAGCGCGGGCACCCAGCCGAGCCACAGGTCACCGCGCCGCAGGTGCGCCAGCTCATGTGCCAGCGCCATGCGCAGAGCCGCCACGGGCAACCGTCGCACCGCCTTCTCGGGCAGCACCACGACTGGAGACAGCAGCCCCGTGGCCAGCGGGCTGGCCACCGATTCGGAGACCAGGAGTCTCGGTACGCGCCGCAGTCCCGCGGCAGCGGACAGCTCCCGCACCTCCGCCTCCAATCCAGGGTGAACCAACGGGCGTGCGGACTGGCGCAGGCGACGCACCGCAAGCCCGCCCTTCACATGGCCATGCACCTGCCACAGCACGCCGGCCCCCCACACCGCCAGAAGCAGCCCCACGATGGCGCGGCCCCACGGGAAGGGGGCACCAGGCGAGGCCACCGCGCCCGCATCAACAGCACCGGCTGGAAGCTCTGGCATGGCGCCACGCCGCGCAGCCTCCACCTCAAACGCCGCGAAGGCCGTGCGCTCCCACGATGAGCCATCCATCGACGAAGAAAGCACCGAACCGTGCATGGCCGATTCATCCACGGTCACGGACACCGCGGAGTCCACGCCCTCCCCTGGAGTCCGTAGCCGCTGAGCGTCCACCGCCACGGGCTTCGATACACGCGACACCGTCTCCCGCGCGGAAGCCCCGCTCCACCAGGACTCCACCCGTGCCACGCCAGCAGCCACCTGCGCGGGCAGCACCGGCAACGCGAGGGAAGGCAACCACCCCAGCGCCACCACGAACTTCAGCGCAACCAACCACCAGAGCCCCGCTCGCAGCGACGCCGGCAGCTTCGGCCACGCCCTCGCCACCGCCCACACCAGCACGGCGCAAAGCGCCCCCTGCCACGACGCCCGCCACAGACCCGACGACGCCCACGCCCCTACGTGCGACAGCCAGTCCGTGCCCATATCGCTATCCCTTCCGCTTCTTCGAGCGCAGCCGCGCCACGACGTCCTGGAGCTGCGCCAGGTCCTCGTCGGACACGTCCTCGGCCTCGGACAGGTACGCGGCGAACGGCGACAGCGAGCCCGATAGCGAGCGCTGCACGAAGTCCCCCACCACGTCCCGCAGCAGCTCCGACGCCGGCACGGGTGAGGCGTACTGGAACACGCCCTCCACCTTGCGCCGCGTCAGGTAGCCCTTGAGCCGCAGCCGCTCCATGACGGTGAGGATGGTGGAGCGCGCCAGCCCCTGCGCCTCGCCGAAGCGCTCGGCCACTTCGCCCACCGTCGCCGGGCCGTGTTCGGCCACGTACCGCAGCACCAACAGCTCCTGCTCTCCCACCGGCTTCTTCATGGACCATCCCGTGACGACAACTGTAGTCACGAAGAAGGTACGACTGACTACAGCCGTAGTCAAGCCGGGCAAAAAGACAGCGGCGGCAGGGCCCTGAAGGCCCGTCCGCCGCTCGAGTCACTGCCGTTCAGCGCTGGAAGTCCACGCCGACGCCGGCGCCCGCGGTGACACCTCGCACGAGCGTGCCGTCCGGCTGTGGGAAATGAACGGTTCCGCCGGAGCCCCAGGCATAGAAGTGGTTGAGGATGCGCTGGCGCAGCTCCACTCCCGCCGAGTAACGCGGCCGGTCTCCCAGGCCCGTCAGCACCACGCGCGCCAGCGCCCGCGTCCTGCCGCCCGGCAATTCGAAGCCAGCGGACACATCCGTGTCCGTCCTGCCAAAGCCGAAGTACTGCGCCGCCACGCTGCCCAGCAGGAGCAGCTCGTTGGGGTTCCCCTTCGCGACACTCAGCTCCGCGTAGCCAGCGAAGCCCGACGGAAGCACCTCGTCCGCGATGGGCGTCTCCGACAGACCGACGCCGGAGAAGCGACCCAGCTCGTAGTCGGGACCGAACATGCCGAAGCGGAAGCGGCCCCCCTGCTTGCGGCCCTGGACCGTCACGCTCACCTGCGTGCCACTGGCCATCTGACCTTCCAAGGCCACGCCCAACAATCCGCCGAAGGTCGGCGTGTAGGCCTTCGTGAAGCGCGCGCCGCCGCCCAGCAGGGCCCACGCGCGCAGGCGCTCACCCTTGTACAGGGCAATGTCTCCGCCCACCGACGCCAGGGTGAGGTCGGGCGAAGTACCGCCCGCGCGGCCCGCGTCATGTGCCGCGGACAGCCGGATGAGGTAGCGGTCGAAACGATTGGCGTCGTCACTGGCCATGCGGCCGATGTCCAGCAGCGCCTCGCCCGCGAAGATGCGCGCGGCGAGCACGTCACTGGCCAGAATCTCCGCGCGGACCGCGCCCTTCACGAAGGTGAGCGAGCCACCCGCGGGGTGATAGTCCGGCGCCAGCGTGTTGCTGTAGCGGCCCACCAGATAGCCGCGGCCCAGTGTCTCTTCGGAGAAAGGCTCGACGCGGAGGAAGAAGGGGCGACCCTCCTGGCCGATGCGCAGCATGCGCACCACCTGCCCGAGGTCACTCAGCTCATCCCAGTCCTCACGTCGCAGGCCGCCGCTGTAGTCCTCCGTGGTCGTGGGCGCTTCGTCCACCACCCGCAACCGCAGGTTCGCCCCCAGCCGCAGCACGAAGGTCTCCCCGTGCGTCAACCCCAGCGAGGGGTAGATGCGCGCGAAGAAGTCCTGCCCCCCGCCGCGAGGCCCTGAGGGAAGGCTCAGACCACCGACCTCCAACTGGCCGCTGAAGCCGAAACCCACGCCGCCCGTGCGGGTACTGCCCGGAGGCGCGGGCTCATCCAGACGCGCGGCGGAGACAGGGGCACCTTCCCCCCGCGATGTCGAGGGGACCTCCTCCGAAGTCACCTCCTCCACGGTAGAGCTGCCGTCGTACTGCGTGGACACCAGGGCGAGAAGAGCGAAGAGGGGGGCGCCAGTCATCGTCCCTCGACTCTACCTGTCCATGGCTCGAGACGAAGCAGGTGACTGCATCCGCGTGTGGGTGCCACTGCGGACCGTCGGCACACGCGCCCCCGCCTGGCGTCAGCGGGCGACGCGCGACCTTCACGCCGCGTCAACGGCTGCCGTCGACTTCAACCTCGTCGGCTTCCACTTCCCGCGTCTCTACATCGCTGGCGTCGAGCTCCTCGACCTCGGACTTGCCGTCCACCGGCTCGCGCTGGATGTTGCCGGAGCCGCCCACGCCATCCTTGCGGGCCTCTTCACTCTGCTGACCGCCCAGGAGCGGGCCATCCTGTACGTCGTACTTCTCGCCCTCCTGCGTCGTCACCGAGGTGCCCGCGCCCATGCCGGGGCCACTGCCACCGGTGGCCTCACCATCGTAGACGGTGGGCGCGTCCTGCCTGTCCCGGCGCTCGTTTTTCGTCACGTCCGCGGCCTCACCGGCGCTGCGGTCATCCCATTCAGGAGACGTGTCCACGGACTCGGGCGCCGTCGTCTCCGTGCCCGAACCACCGATGGCGCTGTCATCCGCGCGCGTGTTCGCCGAGTTGCTCGAACAACCCCAGAAGGCCAGCGCCGCCGCTGCGGCCATGAGAGGAAGCTTCATGGTGAATCCCCCTTGCGTGAGAGAAGTTGTGCTCTCGACAAGGTGGCGCCCCGCGCGGCAGGGACAACCCGCCGGCCGTGCCCGTGCTCCCGGGCCCGTCCCAAGGCAGGCGGGCGGGCAGGGCCTTGGCGGCCTCCCGCCTCCGCGCGCGGCTACCCCTCGTCCTGCGCACAGGGAAGGATGGCGCGGTGCTGGCGCTCGGTGCCCGTGCCCACCAGCCAGCGCGACAGCAGGCGGACACCGGAGGCGAACAGCCCGTCCTCGGCGCGGTGGAGCGCCTCGAAGAGGGACTCGTCCAGCACCGACTCCTCGGGGTCGATGATGAGCTCCTCCGGCTCCAGCGACTTGAGCAGCGGGCTCTGGTCGAACACCGTCGACATCGGGTGGACGCGCAAGCGCTGCAGCCCCATGACGGCCACGTCGTCCAGCCAATCCACCAGTGCGCTGTCCGCGGCCGCCAGCAGGCGCAGGGCCGCCATGCCCGCAAGCCCCGCGTGCTCGGCCATCAGCGACACCCGGATGCGGCGGATGGCGCGCATCGTCGCGTCATTGGGCGCCTCCGCCTCCCAGCTCAGGTTCAGCTCCGAATCCAACCCGAGGCTGCGGTTGGTGGTGTTCGCCGAGCCCAGCGTGAGGAAGCGGTCATCCACCACCATCACCTTCGAGTGGATGTACGTGTAGATGTCCGTGCCGGTGCGCACGTCGTGCCCCGCGGAGCAGTACACGCCAAAAGCATGTCCCGTCTCGTGCGCCACGCGCTCCAGCGCGCGCAGCAACCGCACCTGGGCAATGCCCATGGCCAGCTGTTCGCGCAGCGCCTCCGGCTGCCGCGGCAGCACCAGGACAACCTGCAGCCGTCCCCGCCAGGGGGACCGCATGCGCTTCACCAGCGCCTGGAAGATGGCCCGCGAGGAGAAGTACTGGTTTTCGATGTAGATGAAGCGCTCGGCCGAAGCGATGGCGTCCAGATACAGCACGGCCACCTCCTGCACCGCGGGCTGCGGCGGGAGGAGCGTCTTGCCGAAGGTGCGGCTGATGGCCACCGGCCCCGGCGGTGCCGGCAGGCTCGGCGTGAAGTCCACGTCATCCCGAGACACCCTGGGCAGCCGCAGCTCACCGCCGCCCGAGTGCGCCCAGCGCGCCTCGAACAACTCCGCCAGGCGGTCCACCACCGGCCCCGTCAGCACGGACTGCACGTCATGGTAGGGGCCGTGCGGATCCCTCCCACTGTCACAGCGCAGCTCCGAGTGCACCGGGTGCTCCCGGTCATCCCACCGGCAATCACAGACATCCATGCCGCCGGTGAAGGCCACCGCGCCGTCGATGACGACCAGCTTCTGGTGATGCGCGCCATACAACGGACTGGAGGCGTCGAAGCGGAAGCACACCTGCCCGTTCGCCGTCCAATTGAAGATGAGCCGCTGCATCCACTCGCGCTCCATGGCGAGCAGCAGGCTGAAGTCCCACGCCAGCACATAGACGCGCAGCTCCGGATTGGCCCGGCACAGCTCGTCCAGCATCGGCAGCAGCCGTGACTCGCCGCGCGCCTCGCGAAGGTCCTCGCCTCGCAGCAGCGCCACATCGCTGTCGAACTGCCAGCCGGTAATCGCGATGTAACGACGGGCCTTCTGCGCGGCCCGGTACAGCTCCCGGTAGTAGTCGCGCGCGTCCACCAGCACGCCCGCGTCGCTCGCCTCCTCCACCGTCCAACAATTCCGTCCGGGACTGATGATGCGTCTCACAGGTGCGTCCCTTCCCGTCCCCGCCTCGGCCTCCCTCACCTGGCGCCACCGCCAGGTCCTCCTGCACCGCACACGCCCCGGATTGGCGTGTGTCAGCCGACGAAGACGATGTGCTTGCCCGTGGCGACCGTCATGTCCTTGGAAGACATCACCTGCGCCACCTTCTTCACCTCGCCGCCCACCGTGTCGAAGGCCGCCGCGATGAGGTCACCCAGCGTCACCTGCACCTGGCGGGCGCTCCGGCCAGCCCCCTTCACCGCGCTCGCCGTCGACACCTTCATCTCCTGGGCCTTACGACGGATGACCTGTCCACGCTTCTGAGTCTTCGCCATGATTTCGTCTCCAAGGGTGAAGGGGTTTGCTTGTGCTGCTCCCTTCAGCAACCAGCGTGCCGACCGCCAACCCCGCGATTTTCCGAAGGCCGGCTGCTTGCCCCCCCGCCCCGGGGACCGGACTTCTGACTTTTTTTCAGCCCTGTCCCGGCAGGCTTCCGACGGAAGTTCTTCCATGGGGCCTGAAGGCGGCGTCCGGCCGCTGGGGCACTCCGCCGGGGCAGGTTGCCCCGCTGGGGCATCCCGCCCCACGCGGCCCCCGGATGCTCGCTCCCGCGCGCCGCGTGGCCTCACGCCCACTCACAGCGAAGCCCAGGTCGCCTCCTGTCATACCGACCGCGCGGGTCGTTATTGCGCCACGGGGAATCCCATATCGAATCTTCCGGAAAATTACAGACATGTAAGTCTATTTGAAAATATAGGAAAAAGCCGCTTCAATACGTGTCACTCCTCACGAGGGCGTTACCCGTATGGAATTGAAGACTCCCATCAGCGCCACCGCACCGACCCTTCAGCCCATGTCGTTCCAGGGCATCGAAGTCATCGGCCAGTCGATTCTCGCCATCGTCAACGGAATGGAGCTCGCCCAGTCACGCGCGTTGCGCATCCTGGGGGAGAACGGCATCGCGCCGCTGAAGGCGGATGCCTGGTACCCCATGCCCGCCCTGCTGAAGTCGTTCCAGCTGGTGTTTGACAAGATTGGCCCCAGCACGGTGAGGACCATTGGCCGGAAGATTCCGGACAGCGCGCACTTCCCGCCGGACATCGACACGCTGGAGAAGGGGCTGCGCGCGGTGGACATGGCGTACCGGATGAACCACCGCGGCAAGGGCACCATCGGCGGCTACCGCTTCGAGCCAGTGGACCGGCGAAACGCTCGCATGGTGTGTGACAACCCCTATCCATGTGACTTGGACCTGGGGCTCATCGAAGCCATTGGCGACCGGTTCCGTCCCAAGGATTCGCTTTGGGTGCGTATTGAACATGAGGCCAAGAGTTGCCGGCGGCGCGGCGACAGCGCCTGCACGTACAGCATCAATTGGTAGCGGAGTCCCGCCAGCGGGCCGGGGGCGGCGCATCACCAGACACCCCAGGGAGGTCCATCATGAAGGAAGTGCTCCAACACATCGCTGTGCGCGAGGCGCGCTTCGCAGCGCACCCCTTCTTCTCCGACATGCGGATGGACCGCCCCATCGAACAGGTGATGGCCTTCGCCCCGCGCCTGACCTTCTGGGTGATGACGTTCCAGGACGTGCTGCGCCTCAATGCGCACTTCATCCAGGACGCGCACCTCAAGGCGCTGGCCACGCGCCACCATGCCGAGGAAGGCGGGCATGACCAGTGGTTCGAGGACGACATCTCCGCGCTCACGGGCGGCTCGCTGAGCATCGGCACCATGTACGGCCGCGCGCACGTGAAGACGCGTGACGCGGCCTACGCCATCATCAGCGAGGTGTACCGCCCCGTGGATGACCGGCTGCGCATCGTCCTGCTGTGGGCACTGGAGTCCACCAGCCATGTCTTCTTCAGCCGCACCGCCATCATCAGCGCGGCGCAGGGCGCGGACGACCGGCTGAAGTACTTCTCCGACCACCACATGCAGGCCGAAGCGCAGCACGCCATGTTCGAACAGGAGCTGGCGGCGGAGCTGGAGGCCATGCGGCTGTCCCCGGAGGTGCGCGCGGACGCCCTGGCCATGGTGGACCGCATCTACGCGGCGTTCGACACCATGTTCGACGGGCTGCGCGTCCACCTGGAGCGGGAGCACGCCGAGGCCCCCGCACCGGGCCTCCAGGCGCACACCGCCACCGAGGAAGTCCTCCCCCTGGAGATGGAAGAGGACCTGGAAATCATCGTCCTGGAGGCGGACGGGGAAGCCCGCGCTGCCTGAGGCGGCGCTGGGGGAGCTACCGCGAGGGAGGGGAGAGCACGAGGATGAGCTCCCCGCCCACGTACTTGCCGGCCTTCTGGTAGACGGCGCCCTGGCGGCCCAGCTCCACGTCCAGCGTGGGCTGACGGGGAATGGCCACGCGCACCGTGGCCGTGCCGTCCTTGATGCCCTGCAACTGCAGCGTCGCGTTGGCGCCGTTGGGCAGCTTCACCTCGGAGGCGCTCTTCGCGCTCACCGTCAGCACCTCATTCGAGAGGCGCTTGAACGAGGTGAAGCTGAAGTTCTGCTTCTGGAACTGCTCCTTCATCTTCTCCAGTTCGGGCGGGTCGACCTCGGTGCCCTTCTTCGAGGCGAGCACCACTTCGACCTGGACCTGGACTTTCGCGTCTTGTGCACTGGCGGCCATGGGCAGCAGCAGGCCCAGCCCCAGCAGCGCCCACAGCATCCGGCCCGACGACTCGTGTCTTCTCACAAGGAACCTCCCGACGGCCTGGGGGCGTCGGGGGCCGGGCGCGCGGGGCCGTTGCGCCCGCTTGCGTCTGGTTGACCGACACCAGTCTGGTCCTTCCGCTCACCCTTCTCCGCGCCGGGAGACAGGACGTCCGAGTCCTCGTCCACCAGCCAGATGATGGTGCCCCCATTGTCCGTCTCCATCACCACCGGCGCCACCTCGGCGTTGCGGTAGGGCTGGATGGACTTCACCGTCATGCGCTCGGAGGCGTACCCCACCGGCGCCCGGTCGCTCGTCAGCAGGGGTACCCCCACCAGTAGCAGCACGGCCGCGGTGGCCAGCGACGAAATCATGGCGGTGCGCTGGTAGAGGAACATTTCGGACACTGCCAGCTTCAGCCGCTCCATGAGGGGCGGCTTGTCCGGCGTCACCCGCGCCATGACGCGCTGGGTGAAGTCCTTGAAGTCCACGTCGTCCAGGGCCATGTCCAGGCCCACCCGCAGCAGACCGGATTCCGCGCGAAGGTCCGCCGCCCGCCCGGTGCAGTCCCGGCAGGCCGCCAGGTGCCGCTCCACGTTGACGCGCTCGCCGGAGCTCAGCTCTCCGTCGACGTACGGGGACAGCATGGGTACGAAACGCTCACACGCGGGATTACCGGCCATTGGTTCCACCTGCTTGCTGGAAGGGGCTGCGAAAATTGGGACGGGCAGGTCCCTCAGATATTCGAGGCCCGCTCACTCACTGCCCACACCGCTCTTCGCTTCGTCCAACTCCAGGTATTCACTGAGGATTTTCTGGACCTTGGCCCGGGCATGGAAAAGCCGGCTCATCACCGTGCCCTTGGGGATGTCCAGGGTGCGGGCGAGGTCGTCGTAGGACATGCCCTCGATTTCCCGCAGCAGGAGGATGGCCCGGTGCTTCTCCGGCACCGTGGACAGGGCCTCCTGGATCTTCTCCGCCAGTTCGCGGCGCAGGGCGCTCTTCTGGGGATTGGTGCCCAGCCGGCTGCCCAGGGCGCCGATGCGGGCCTCGGACAGGTCCACGGCCTGGCTCTCGTCGAACTCCACGACCTCGCCGCCCCCGCCACGCTTGCGGATGACGTCGATGCAGATGTTGACGGTGATGCGGTAGAGCCAGGTGTAGAAGGACGAGTCGCCCTTGAAGTGGTCCAGGTACTTGTAGACCTTGACGAACGCCTCCTGGGAGACGTCCATCGCTTCCTCCTTGTCCTTCAGCATGCCCAACGCAACGGCGTACACCTTGCGCTGGTAACGCTCGACGAGGAGCTTGAAAGCGCGCTGGTCGCCGGTCCGGACGCGCTTGACGAGAGTGAGGTCGTCGGTTGCCAAGTGGGTGCGGCAACCTAGCACAAGCGGACACAATCCAAGGAGATTCGCGCTGGCGAAGGCGCCGCCGCCGGGCCGACGGGCCTAGAGGCTGACGAGCGCCGCCACGACCAGCGCGATGGCCAGCAGCACCAGCAGTGCGCCGAACGTCACCCGGTCCCACTGCCCCTCCGCCACCGCCCCGTCGTCCGGCCCCGCGCGGAAGCGGTGCAGCACGTTCCACAGCATCCGCGCGCCCAGGCGGCGGTTCGTTCCGCGTCGGCGCCGGGCGTCCCCGTCTTGCGGCTCGTCCTCCGATGAAGAGGCCTCGTCGCGCGGACGCAGCGCGGGCATGACCGGGCCGTGAAAGGCCGTGGCCGCGCGGGCACCGGCCGCCTGGACAAGCGGCTGCTCGGCTGGCCGGGCCGCGGCCTCCTCGGAGTGGCGCACTTCGGGAGGCGGCTCCAGCCGCACCTCGGCGGCCCGCATCCGGGCTTCGGCGGGGGTGCGGGCTTCCATCACCCACAGGCCCCGCGTCACGCCGTCCTCGCCGGTGTGAGCGTCCCGCAGCTCGGCGAAGCCCTGTCCCTCCAGCGCCTCGCGGAAGGCCTCGCCCGCCTCCGGCTCCGGCGGGTGCCGCGCCGCCGCCGTGGCGTAGGCCGTGTAGAACGCCCACAGCCGCGTGGCCCGCTCCGAGCCCGACACCTGCGGAGGCGACAGATGCGAGGCCAACAGCGCCGCGTCCGCCCCGAAGCGCTGCCCCAATGCCTCCTGCCCCGGCGTGTCCTCCAGGCCCGGTGGCACCAGCTCCGCCACCGACTTCACCGGCGCGCGCTCCTGGCCGCCCATGGGTGGGTGCAGGGACGGCGGCAATCGCGGGCGGAAGTTGTCCCCCGGCCGGGGCGGCTGCGCCGGCGGACCCCAGTCCTGGGGCTGAGGCCCCTGCGCGCCCGGACCTTCGGGGCGTCTGGCGCCACCACCGCCCCCCAGCGAGCGGAGGGCGCGGTCAATCACGTTGGGGATGCGGAAGGAGGACATGGGCAATGCCTCACGCTGGCTTGGGGGGCCCGGCTTCCTGATTTTCGGCGGACGGAAGCGCCGGGTTGCGCGGCGGACTACTCGCCCTCGCGCTCCACCTCGATGGGCGTCGTCATTCCGTTGGCATCCAGACGAACGCGGTAGAGGGAGTTCAGCCCGTCGCCGTCGAAGTCACCCCGCGCGATGCAGGACACCTCCGGCTCGCCCACGGGGCTCTCCTGCACCACCACCTGGTACTGGAATTGGACCTTTCCGTCGGGCTCGAAACCAATCCGGTGAAAGGCTTCGTCCTTGGGGAAGGGCACGGCCCTGCCGCCGCGCGGGACCTCCTTCGGCGTGGGGCCCGCGGAGACGTAGACGCCGTGCTCGTCACGGTAGGCCTGGACGGCGTCACACAGCGCGAGCACGTTGACGCGGGCCTCGGCGTCGCTGGGGGGCACCGCCTGTGTGGCGGGGCGCCTTTCCGAACACTGCGTCACCAGCAAGTGGCCCGCGGTCACCGCGAGCACGACGACGACGAGGATGGGGTGGGCCCGCCTCCTCCGGACCGGCGCATTCCAGTCCGACTCATTCCAAGCCATCTCAGCCTCCGCTCGCCCAGTCGCGTGGCTGGCGCAGCACCTCCACCAACCGAGCCTCCGGCGTGCCGGGCTCGGGGTGGTGGTCGTAGCGCCAACGGACCTGAGGCGGCAGGGACATGAGGATGGACTCGATGCGCCCGCGCGTCTCCAGTCCGAAGACGGTGCCCCGGTCATAGACGAGGTTGAACTCCACGTAGCGCCCGCGCCGCACCTCCTGCCAGAAGCGCTGCCCCTCCGTCACCGGCGTGTCCTTGCGCCGCTCGGCGATGGGCAGGTACGCGTCCAGGAAGGCCCGGCCGCAGTCCTGGATGAAGGCGAACTCCTTCTCCAGCTCCCCGCCCATGTTCTCGAAGAAGATGCCGCCCACCCCGCGCGTCTCCTCGCGGTGGCGCAGGTAGAAGTACTTGTCGCAGGCGCTCTTGAAGCGCGGGTAGTAGCCCGCGTCGTGCTTGTCACAGGCCGCCTGGTGCACGCGGTGGAAGTGCGCCGCGTCCTCTTCATAGAGGTAGTAGGGCGTCAGGTCCGCGCCGCCGCCGAACCACGCCTTCCCGCCCTGATGGATGAAGCGGTAGTTGGCGTGCACGGTGGGCACATGCGGGTTGCGCGGGTGCAGCACCAGGGAGATGCCACCCGCCCAGAAGTGGCGGCCCTCGCCCTGGAGCTTCTGCGCGAACTGTTCCTCCAGTTCGCCGTACACCACGGACGTGTTGACGCCGGCCTTCTCCAGCACGGCGCCGTCCTCCAGCACCCGGCTGCGTCCACCGCCGCCGCCC
Organism: Myxococcus sp. NMCA1; assembly: GCF_026810205.1. NCBI lineage: Bacteria > Pseudomonadati > Myxococcota > Myxococcia > Myxococcales > Myxococcaceae > Myxococcus > Myxococcus sp. NMCA1. Next base: position 8,629,450 of record NZ_CP113950.1, read on the forward strand.
GGCCGGGTCCAGGAGTCCTCGCGGAAACGCGCCGAGCCGTCCAGCCGCTCCAGGCCGCCGCAGATGTCGTCCTGCAGCGACCGGATGAAGCCCGTCATCCGCTCCTTGAGGCTCTCCACGTCCACCGTCGTCATTCGCTCTCCCGAAGGCTCGGCGCGCGGGGCGCCCGCGTCAGGCCTACACCAACTTCCCGGCCCCGGGGAGAACTCCCGCGCACTACTGCTGCATCGAGTATTCGTCCGGGGCCTCGAAGTCCACGGGCGGGACGGCCGGCGCCATCTGCCCCGCCGCGTCGAAGGCCTGGATGCGGGCCCGGTAGCTGCGGCCGTCCTCCATGGCGAAGGTGCCGCTGCAGGCCTCATGGCCGATGAAGGCGGTGTTGTTGCTCACCGGCACCACGTACTGCTGCACGCTGGGGCCAGGACGGCGCGGCTCCAGCTTCACCACCAGGTACGCCGGGCTGTCCTCCTTCAGCGACAGGTTGAGCCGCACGAAGCGGGCGGTGCCCTGCGCGGTGCGGCGAAGGAAGCCCTCGGAGACGGCGGGCCGCTTGAGCCAGCGCGGAGCCTGCTTGTCCGGCCCCTTGCCCGTGCGCCACTCGGGCAGCATGGTGCCCCGGCCGTTGAGGAGCGCCACGTTGGGCAGCACCTCATCCACGCGCAGCGTGTAGCGCTTGTCCTCCTCCATGGCCCCGGCCGGCTTGAGGATGACGGTGACGCGGCCCAGGCTGCTCTCCCAGCCGCGCTGCACGGCCACCTCGACGACGTGGCTGTCCGACACCAGCCGCAGCTTCTTCCCCACCAGCGCGGCCACCTGGGGGCGCGCCGTCCCGACGCCCTCCAGCAGGAAGCGGGAGTTGGTGGGGATGATGGAGCCCGGTGTGGGGAAGAGCTGCACGCCATCCCCCAGGCACTGAGCCGCGGCGGAAGAGGCGTAGAGCGATACGAGCAAGGGGACCAGGAATCTCAGCACCATGACCCCGAGTCTGCGCGCCACCGGGCCCGAAGGCCAGCGAAGCGCCCGTGGAAACACGCGACGTGCGGGTTCCTCCGGCGAAAACGGCGCTCAGTGCATGCCGCCGTCTTCCTCTGGAATCGCGATGGGGCCGAACTTCGCCTCGTAGCGCTGGATGTTGTCCTGCATCGCCGCCACCAGGCGCTTCATGTGCTTGGGGTTGGTGATGATGCGCGAACGCACCCGGGCCTTGGGCTGTTGGGGCTGGACGTAGATGAAGTCCAGGGTGAACTCGGTGTCGGAGTGGTTCACCAGGGCCATGTTGACGTACTGACCATTGGCCACGTCATCGTCCATCTGAATCTGCAACTGCATGTCCGGGGGCTTCGGAGTGTCCGCCATGAGGCAGGGGGCATAGCGCCTGCGCTCGCGCGTGGCCAGTGTCACGGCGTGAGCCCGCTCCCAGAAGCCACCCCCATGGACCCACGAAAGACGGCGCCCTTCGAGCTGGGCCGGGGCGACGAGGTGTGCCTGCTCCTGCACGGCTTCACGGGGAGCCCCTGGGACGTACGACCCCTGGGCGAGGCCCTGGCGGCCCGCGGACTGCGCGTGGTGGCGCCGCGCCTGCCCGGCCATGGCACCACCCCACGGGCCCTGCTCGACGTCACCTGGCGTGACTGGCTGGCCGCGGCGGAGCACGCCCTGCACGCGCTCCGGGGCCACCGGAGTGTGTTCGTTGCGGGCCTGTCCATGGGCGCGCTGCTGGCGCTCGAGCTGGCCGCGCGGCATCCGGAGGAGATACGCGCGCTGACGCTGATGGCGCCCGCCGTGCGCTTCCGGGGGCCGCGCATGTTCCTGGTCCGGCAACTGGCGCGCACGCCCGTCCTGGAGTGGACGCGTCCGTGGGTGGCGAAGACGGGCACCGACATCTCGGACCCGGAGGCGCTGGCGGAAGCGCCCGTGCTGCCCGCCTTTCCCGTGGCCCGGCTGCGTGACTTGTGCGCGTTGCAGGCGCTGGCCATCCGGGACGCGGCCCGCGTGCGCTGCCCCACCCTGGTGGCGGTGGCGGAGCAGGACCACGTCGTGGACCCGGAGGGCGGGCGGTGGCTCGCACGGCGCCTCACCGCGGCGCCGTCGGTGCGCGTCCTGTCGCTGCGGCAGGGGTATCACGTCATTCCACGGGACACGGCGGGGCCCTTGCTGGCGGCGGAGGTCGGAGACTTCCTGGCGCAGCAGCGGCGCGCCTCGTGGTGGGAGTCCGCGTCGCCCGCCGCTGGCGCCTGAGTGGGGTGCGGGCATGCGCTGAAGGTCGAGCGACGGACAGGGCATCCGTGTATGGAGAAGCCCCCATGTCCCCGCCCGACTCTCCTCCCCTGGTCGAACTGCGCGACGTCACGAAGGCCTATGCCGAAGGCGACACCACGCGCGAGGTGCTCTCCGGCGTGCGGCTTTCCTTGCGTCGAGGCGAATTCGTGGTGCTGCTGGGACGCAGCGGCTCGGGCAAGTCCACGCTGCTCAACCTCATCAGTGGCATCGACCTGGCCAGTCAGGGCGAGGTCCGCGTGGATGGCCGCGACCTGGGACGGATGAACGAGCGCGAGCGCACGCTGCTGCGGCGCGAGCGCATCGGCTTCATCTTCCAGGCCTTCAACCTGCTCCCCACGCTGACAGTGGAGGAGAACGTGCGGCTGCCGCTGGAGCTCAACGGCCATGGCGGCGCGGAGGCCAGTGCGCGGGCGCGGGCGTTGCTCGAGCAGGTGGGGCTCGGAACCCGCGCCAACAGCTTTCCCGACCGGCTGTCCGGCGGCGAGCAGCAGCGCGTCGCGGTGGCCCGCGCGCTGGCGCATGAGCCACCGCTGCTGCTGGCGGACGAGCCCACCGGCAACCTCGACGAGGCCACGGGACGGCAGGTGTTGGACCTGCTGGAGGCGCTCACCCAGAAGGGCAACACCTGCGCGCTCGTCGTCACCCACGAGCCCGGCCTGGTGGCCCGCGCTCACCGCGTCCTGACGATGGAGGGCGGCCGGCTGGTGGAGGTGGAGCACACGCCCATCCGCGCGATGAAGGAGGCGCTGTGAAGGGGCTGCTGGTCCGCTCCAGCCTGCGCCACCTGGGTCGCCACCCGTGGCTGACGGCCCTGTCGCTCTTGGGCATCGCGCTGGGCGTGGCGGTGGTGGTGTCCATCGACCTGGCCAGCGGCAGCGCCCTGCGCGCCTTCGAGCGCTCCACCGACGCGGTGGCCGGACGCGCCACGCACCAACTCGTGGGCGGCTCCACGGGCGTGCCGGAGGCGGTGTACCAGGCGCTGCGCGTGCGCCCCGGCGCCCCCGTGGCCGCGCCCGTGGTGGAGGGCTACGTCCAGGCGGCGGTGGGCGACAAGCGCACGCTCACCGTGCTGGGCGTGGACCCCTTCGCGGAAGGGCCGTTCCGCGACTACGCCCGGGGCGAGGCGGTGGGGAACGTGAGAGCGCTGCTCACCGAGCCGGGCGCTGTGATGCTGAGCGCCCGCGCCGCGCGGGCCCTGGGCCTGTCCACCGGCGACACGCTGCCGGTGCGCCTGGAGGGGCTGGAGAAGCCGCTGCGCGTGGTGGGCCTGCTGGAGCCCGCGGACGAGGACACCGCGCGGGCCCTGGAGGCGCTGGTGCTCACCGACGTGTCCACCGCGCAGGAGCTGCTGGGGCACACCGGCCGGCTGACGCGCGTGGACCTGCGGCTGACCGGCGGCGACGCGCAGGAACAAGCCGTGGCGGCCACGCTGCCGCAGGGCCTGGAGCTGGTGCGCGCCGCCGCGCGGGCGGGCACGGTGGAGCAGATGACGCGGGCCTTCCGCACCAACCTCACCGCGCTGTCGCTGCTGGCGCTCGTGGTGGGGATGTTCCTCATCTACAACACGATGACGTTCTCCGTGGTGCAGCGGCGCGGGCTGCTGGGCCGCCTGCGCGCGGTGGGCATCACCCGCCGCGAGCTCTTCGCGCTGGTGCTGGGCGAAGCGGCCGTGCTGGGCGCGGTGGGGACGGTGGCGGGGCTGCTCCTGGGCGTGTTGCTGGCGCGAGGGCTGGTGGAGCTCGTCACCCAGACGCTCAATGATTTGTATTTCGTGGTGAGCGTGCGGCGGCTGACGCTGGAGCCCTTCACCCTGTTCAAGGGGCTTGCGCTGGGGCTGGGCGCCACGCTGCTGGCGGCGCTGGTGCCCGCGTGGGAGGCCGCGCGTTCGCCGCCGGTGACGACGATGCGCAGGTCCACGCTGGAGGACGTGTCGCGCGGACGGGCGCCCCGGCTGGCGCTGCTGGGGCTCGGGGTACTGGCCGCGGGCACCGTGCTGCTGCGGTGGCCGACCCAAGCACTGCTGCCCGCTTACGGAGGGCTCTTCTCGGTGCTGCTGGGCGCGGCGCTGCTGGTGCCCTGGGCCACGCAGACGGTGTCCTCGCTGGCGGCACGTCCGCTGGGCATGGCCTTTGGGCTGCTGGGCCGCATGGCCGCGCGTGGCGTGCACACCAGCCTCAGCCGCACGGCCGTGGCCCTGGCGGCGCTGATGGTGGCGGTGGCCACCACGGTGGGCGTGGGCCTCATGGTGTCCAGCTTCCGGGGCACGGTGGTGTCGTGGCTGGACACGTCGCTCCAGGCGGACGTGTTCATCTCGCCGCCCTCGCTCGTGGCGCGGCGCGGAGGCGCGACGCTGCTCCCCAGACTGGCGGAGACGCTGCGGGACACGCAGGGCGTCGCGGGCAGCAGCACCCTGCGCGTGGCGAATGTGCGCGTGGACGGCGTGCCCACGGACCTGATGGCCGTCGACTTCTCACGCACGCCGGTGCGGCCCTACACCTTCAAGCAGGGCGACGCGGAGACAGCGTGGCGAGAGCTGGAGTCCTCGTCCGACACGATTCTCGTCTCGGAGCCCTTCGGCTTCCACCGCGACGTGGGCCTGGGGGACACCGTGCGACTGGCCACGGACAAGGGTCCCCGCGACTTCCGCGTGGTGGGCGTGTACTTCGACTACGGCTCCGACGTGGGCACGCTGCTGCTGCCACGCACCACCTACGAGCACTGGTTCGACGACCGGGGCATCAGCGGCGTGGCGCTGTACGCGGCGCCCGGCCAGGACGTGGACGCGCTGGTGGCCTCGGTGCGCGAACGCGCCGGAGACACCCAGGCGCTGCTGGTGCGCGCCAACCGCTCGCTGCGGCAGGCGTCCCTGGACGTCTTCGACCGCACCTTCACGATTACGCAGGTGCTGCGGCTGCTCGCCATCGGCGTGGCCTTCGTGGGCGTGCTGAGCGCGCTGATGGCGCTGCAACTGGAGCGGGCGCGAGAGTTCGCCGTGCTGCGCGCCACCGGCCTGACGCCGGAGCAACTCTGGGGACTGGTGTCGCTACAGACAGGGTTGCTGGGGCTGCTGGCGGGACTGTTCTCCGTGCCGTTGGGCGTGGGGCTGGCCTACGTGCTGGTGCACGTCATCAATCAGCGTTCCTTCGGCTGGACGCTGCAACTGGCCCTGACGCCCCAGACGCTGGTGCAGGCCGTGGTGCTGGCGCTGGTGGCGTCGGCGCTGGCGGGCCTCTACCCCGCCTGGAAGATGGCGCGCGCCAATCCCGCGCTGGCGCTGCGGGAGGAGTGACACATGAGCAACGGCCGGGGACTCGTCGTGGGAACGGCGGTGGTGCTGGTGGGACTGGCGGCGGCGGTGGTGGCCATCACGCGCGAGCAACCACTGCCCGCGCTGCGCCAGGGCGGCACGCTGACCGTGGCCAGCGCCATGAGCGGCAGCACGGAGGGCTACGCGCGCGCGGTGGAGCCCCGGGACTTCCACTTCCCCGAGGACCACGGCCCGCATCCGGAGTACCGCACGGAGTGGTGGTACTGGACGGGCAACCTGGAGACCGAGGACGGGCGCGCCTTCGGCTACCAGTTCACCCTGTTCCGCAACGCGCTGGCTCCCGAGGCCGCGCCGCGTGACTCCGCCTGGGGCGCGAGCCAGGTCTACATGGGGCATTTCACGGTGACGGACGTGGCCAGTGGCGGCTTCCACGCTGCGGAGCGTTTCAGCCGCGTGGCGCTGGGACTGTCCGGCGCCACCTCGCAACCCTTCAAGGTGTGGCTGGAGGACTGGGAGGCGGCCAGCGCGGGCCCGTCCACCTGGCCCATGCGGCTGCGCGCGCAGACGGACGCGGTGACGCTGGAGCTGCTCCTGGAGCCGGGCAAACCACCGGTGCTCCAGGGCGACCGGGGCCTGAGCCAGAAGAGCGCGGAGCGCGGCAACGCGTCCTACTACTACTCCATGACGCGCATGCCCTCGCGCGGCACGGTGCGGGTGGACGGGCGCACGTACGCGGTGAAGGGCCACAGCTGGCTGGACCGCGAGTGGAGCACCAGCGCGCTCGGCGCGGACCAGGTGGGCTGGGATTGGTTCTCGCTCCAGCTCTCCGACGGCAGCGAGCTGATGTACTACCAGCTCCGTCACCGGGACGGCTCGCCGGACGCGTTCAGCTCCGGCCTGTGGGTGCCCCCCGAAGGCACGGGTGAAGCGGTGCGCGTCAGCCGCGACGACATGAAGCTCACGGTGCTGGACACCTGGAAGAGCCCACGCAGTGGCGGCGAGTACCCGTCACGCTGGCGCATGCAGGCGGATTCGCTGGGCCTGGACCTCACCGTGACACCGCGCCTGGCGGACCAGGAGCTCCCCGTCAGCGTGCTGTACTGGGAAGGCACGGTGGGCCTGGAGGGGACGCGCGCGGGCCAGCCCGTCACGGGGCGCGGGTATGTGGAGCTGACGGGCTACGCGGACACGCAGGGGCCTCGGCGCAGGGAGTCCCAGGCGCGCGGCACGCCGGATGCGGAAACCACGCGGAACATCCGGTAGCCCATCCTCGCCTCCAACCCGGGGGCACCCCGTTCGCCAACTCCAGACAGCCGGAATCGCCGAACGGCCAGGGCAAACGCTTTGCCGCCTGCCTGGATTGCCCGGGCGTCCGCTCCAGTGGCACGAAGCAGGTGTCAGGGGCCTTCACCGGCGCGGGCCCGGTGAGAACGGGAGCGGACCATGCAACGGATGCGAGCAAGCTTTCTGATTCGGGGCGTGGACGGCAGGCTGCGACACGGCAAGGCGCTCTTCTCGGGCCTGGCGTATTCCTTGAGGCACGACGGCACGCTGGATTCGCTGATGACGGCCTCGGAAGGTGTCCTCACCGGCCCTTCCACCGACTGGCTCCCGTTGCCGGAAGGCGGGCTGCGCGTGAACAGCGCGCTGCTGGAGATGCCCGAGGACTACGGCCCTCGCCTCTTCCAGGGCCGGCCCTTCACGGGCGTCGCCTATGCCTTCACGCGCAACGGCTACTGCACCTCCGAGGTGGAATACGCGGGGGGCTTCGCCACCGAGGTGTCCGAGCGGCGCTGGTACGTGTCGGGACAACCCAAGATGCACGTGGACGGCGGCGAGTACACGTCCTGGTTCCCCGACGGACGCATCCAGCGCCGGGGCTTGAAGGGTGAGCTCGTCTACGGCCTCAACACGCGGGACGACGGCCACCTGCGGGAGCTGGTGCTGCGGGACGCGCGCTTCCTGGACATGGAGATACTGAGCGCGCTGACGCCGACGGAGGAGTTCCAGATGCTCGGCGGCGCGGTCGACACGGCGATGCTGCACACGCTGCGGGAACAGACGGACATCGGCGCCGTCCCAAGACTCCGGCTGGTGCAGACCCGCGTGGGCGCGGAGGGCGTCGAAATCCTGGCCGCCTTCAAGAACCTGCGGGAGGTCTGGTTCGACGGCAACCCGGGCCTGGGGCTCCAGGAGGCCCGGAAGCTCGAGCGGCTGCGGCCCGGCTGCGTGGCACACCACGTGGACCCCGACGCGCTCCCGCCCATCCGCAGGCCTCGCGCCCTGTCCTCCTCGGCCAACGGACACACGGCACGTCCCCGAGGGTGAGGCGTCCGGGTTCCCCGTGAGGACAGCGCGGAGCCCTACCGCTTCCTCGGCCTTTCCCTCCCCCCACCCCACGGCCCGCCATTCAACCCCTGGCATCCTGCTTGCCTCTGGAGTCAGGACGCGAAGTGACGCGTCCAAAGACAGACTCCGGAGGCGGACCCAGGTATGAGCGGACTTAGACAGGGCAGTTGGTGGGCGGGCATGCTCGGGCTGGCGTTGCTGCTGAGCTGTCATGGCGGCGAACAGCTCCAGTCGCCGCCGTCCACAGACGATGGGATTGGCGGCGGGAACGGAACACCCCCACCCGAGCAGCCGGGAGATCCACCTCCGGGCGAAGGCGAGGAGCCGCCGCCCGTGGGTGAAGAGGTTCCAGACTCGGGGACGCCCGTGGACCCACCACCGGTGGAGCCCGACGCGGGCACGAACGGTCCCGTGGGCGGCGGCGAACCCATTCCTCCGGACAGCGCGAACTGGCGCTTCTGGAGCACCGCCGAGGGTGGCCCTCGCGAGGTGCTGGGCGTCACCCAGGACGAGGGAGGCAACATCTGGGTCGCGGGCGGCGAGGACGGCCTGTGCCTCCTGCGTCCGGGAGCCACCGCCCTGCGCTGCTACACCCTGGCGGACGGCCTGAAGCCCTGGGCGCCGTGGAAGGGCAAGGACCCGGCGCCCGAAGCGCGCTACCTCAAGGTCCTCTCGGTGACGGGTGGCCCCGCGGGCACTGTCTTCGTCGGCTACGAGGGCCGGCCCAACTGCGAGAGCGAGTTCTACAAGGCACCCGGCGTGTTCGAGGACCCCGCCATCTTCAAGAGCGGTGATGCGGACCGCGTGGAGCTCCAGGCGGACGGAACGCTCCGCGTGGTGCACTACGACCTCCACTCGCCCGCGCACTCGGTGCCCGGCTATGGCCACCGCGAGAAGCTCTGCTCGGTGAACCGCATCGTCTGGGACAAGGCACGCAACAGCCTGTGGTTCGCGTCCAACCATGGCCTGGCGTGGGGCGAGCCCGATTACCAGGGCGGCGAGGCGTGCGCCAACGCCGAGGTCGTCGCCGCCAACGCGTGGGTCTACACGGGGGGCGAGAATCGCCAGCGCTGCAAGTTCGGCGTCATGGAACACGTCCATCCCGCCATCGCGATGGGCGACGGCACCAGCGAGGAAAGCCGGCTCGCCGGAGACGTCTGGGGCGTGGCGGTGCGGCCCGACGGCGACGTCTGGCTGGGCACGCACATCCGGACCACGCGGTTCAAAATCATGACCAACGCCGTGGGCCACGAAGGCACCGGCGCCCCATGGAACTTCGAGGCGGCGCGCAAGCAGAGCGAGGAGAAGAAGCACCGCGCCAACCGCATCGACCTGTGGCCGGACGCCGTGGCCGAGCCCCAGTTCCCCACCCACGCCCAGCGCAAGGACGACCTGGTGAGCGACCTGGCGCTGATGCCGGACGGCACCGTCTGGGTGTCCAGCTTCGCGTGGGGCCTGGCGAAGCTGAGCGACGCCGGGCTGGTGACGGGCTATCTGCTGGAGGGCGACGGCGACCGCAACGTCTCCTCGCTGGAGCTGGACCCGCGCGACGGCAGCCTCTGGATTGGCCACCGCTGGGGCAAGGGCCTGAGGCGCATGCACCGCGAGGGGGAGTTCGTCAGCCACAACCCGGCGCTCGGAGGGCTGTCCGCCCTGCCCGTCTGGGACATCCAGATGGTGGGCAGCGGTGACGCGCGCAAGGTGCTGGTGGCCTTCAGCGCGCAGCGGGATGCAACGGGCACCATCGTCCGCCCCGGTGCCATTGGCATCTACAGCGGGAAGTAGGCAAACCGCCTGGCTGCCTCCCGTGCCTGCCAGGGGCGCGGGAGGCACTTCCTTCGGCCAGGGCTGCCCCGGGCGAAGGGAAGCGTCAACTTGAGAGCACTCCGCGCCCGCGGGGCGTCTCCGCCCTGGCGGGGGCTTTCAACGCATTGACGGACAGAGGAGCCACCATGTCGCTACTGGACAACATCTTGGGGAATCGTCGCAGCTCGGGCTTCGGTGGATGGAACCGTGGCCGGAGCAGGTACGGACGCCGCGGCTACGGCGGTTACGGCCGCGGCCGGGCGGCCTCAAGCGGCGCGTTCGGAAGCTCACTGGGCCGCATCGCCCTCGGCGGGCTGGCCGCGTTCGGCCTCCGGAAGGTGCTCGGAAACCGGCGCCCCTACGGCTACTAGCCGCGCCGCCGGGCAGGAAGCTCGCCTGCCCGGCCCCTCGACTGGAGTAGGGTCCCTCCCCGCTGGCATCCACCATAGGGAGGGCACACCCCATGCCGAAGGCGAAGTACGTCCTGGCCCTGGACCAGGGCACCACTGGAACGCACGTCTCCATCCTCGACACGAAGCTGCAGGTGGTCGGCCGCTCCTACAAGGAGTTCACCCAGCACTTTCCCAAGCCGTCCTGGGTGGAGCACGACCTGGACGAAATCTGGGCCAGCAGTGAATGGTGTATCGCCCGGGCGCTGAAGGACGCGGGCCTTCGCGGCAAGGACATCGCCGCCATCGGCATCACCAACCAGCGCGAGACGACGGGCCTTTGGATGCGCGGCAGCGGACAGCCGCTGTCCCACGCCATTGTCTGGCAGGACCGCCGCACCGCCGAGCAGTGCCGCCGGCTCAAGGAGCAGGGCGTGGAGCCGCGCGTGCGCGAGGTGACGGGGCTGGTGGTGGACCCGTACTTCTCCGGCACCAAGCTCACGTGGATGTTCGACCACCTGAAGGGCGCGCGCGCGAAGGCGGAGAAGGGCGACGTGTGCTTCGGCACCATCGACACCTGGCTCGTCTACAAGCTCACCGGCGGCGCGGCGCACGTCACCGACGTGTCCAACGCCAGCCGCACGCTACTGATGGATTTGACGACGCTCCAGTGGAGCGACGAGATGCGCGCGATGCTGTCCGTCCCGGCCGCGTGCCTGCCGCAGATTCGCGGCTCCGCGGAGGTGTACGGCACCACGCGCGGCATGCGCAGCCTGCCGGACGGTATCCCCGTGGCGGGCATGGCGGGTGACCAGCAGTCCGCGCTCTTCGGCCAAGCGTGCTTCGAGCCCGGCGAATCCAAGTGCACCTATGGCACCGGCGCCTTCCTGCTGATGAACACCGGCTCGGAGCCGGTGCGCTCGTCGGCGGGCCTGCTCACCACCGTGGCGTGGCGGCTGGGCGGAACGGGCACCACCACGTACGCGCTGGAGGGCAGCAGCTTCATCGCCGGCGCGGCGGTGCAGTGGATGCGCGACGGGCTCAAGGTCATCAAGCGCGCGCCGGACATCGAGGCGCTGGCCGCCAGCGTGAAGGACTCCGGAGACGTCGTCTTCGTCCCGGCGCTGGCGGGCCTCGGCGCGCCGCACTGGCGTCCTGAAGCACGCGGCCTCTTCGCCGGCATCGACCGCTCCACCACCGTGGCCCACATGGCGCGCGCGGTGCTGGAGGGCATCGCGCTGCAGATTCATGACCTGGCGGAGGCCATGCGCCGCGACAGCGGGCGCGACATCCCCGTGTTCAAGGCGGACGGCGGCGCGGCGGCCAACAACCTCCTCATGCAGTTCCAGGCGGACGTGCTGGGCGTGCCGCTGGTGCGCCCGCGCAACCTGGAGACGACGAGCCTGGGCGCGGCCTTCCTGGGCGGCCTGGGCGCCGGCATCTGGGACAGCCCAGAGGCCATCCGCCGCGCGTGGAAGGCGGAGAAGACGTTCAAGCCGAAGATGAAGGCGGATGCCCGCGAGCGGCACCTGGCCAAGTGGAAGCGGGCCGTGGAGCGCGCGTGAGGCGGGCACCCAACGCCCTTCGGTTGCTGACGGCGCTGCTCGCGTTGGGCACGGGGGTGGGGTGCCCCATGGGCCCCTGTGAGCCGCACCCGCCATCTCCCCTCTTCGACGGCGCCATGGTCGGCGTGGGCCAGCCGCAGGAGCTCGTCGTCGACGCCGTCATCAACAGATGCGCCGAGGGAGACGAGCGGCCCCAGTCCGTCACCGTGGAGGTGAGGGACCCGCAGAACCGCCTGGTCCCCGCCACCGCGGAGCTGCGGCCCATGGGTGGGTCCGCCCTCGTGCGGTTCACGCCGGAGCAGACGGGGCGCCACCACCTCGTCGTCTCCTTCGCTCCGGTGGGCAGCGTCCGTCAGTCCTCCCTCTACGTGGTGGAGGACCACGGCGATGCGGCGCTCCAGGCGGACTTCTCCACCGTGGTGGAGTGCCTCGGCGTGGACCGGACGTCGGCGGGAACGTGGCTGTGCGGCAGCCGGGCGCTGCGCACACCGGACCAGGAACCCCAGCCCTTGGGCGACTACTTCGCCCCCGCCGTCGTGGCCGACGACGTGGTGTGGCTGACGGAAGCCGCGCAGGTGCGCCGCTATGTCGACACCGGAAGCGGGCCCCTGGAAGCCTCCGCCACGGCACCCTTCCCCGCCCTGGGCGCCCCCGCCGATGCGCCGCCCCATGCGCGGCTCGCCACCCCAAGCGAATTGCTGCTGCTAGATGAGACGCATCTGCACCGCTACGTCTTCTCGGAGGGAGAGGGGCTGCGCGCCATGGGCTCCGCCCCCGTTCCCCCGTCGCGGCTGGCCACGTTCAGCGATGGGATACCCTCGCTGCTGATGCGCGCGGGCGAGCGGCTGCTGGTGGTGCGCATCGCCGAGGCACCGCCTCCCGCCGGAATGGCCATCGAGGCCTGCCCCTACCAGCTCGACGCCGCGGGCGCGCCGGAAGCCGTCCCCGACGAGCCCTGCCACAGCGTCCCGGGACTGCCCACGGGCCACGAGGAGGGCGTGCTATGGGCGCGCGCCGCCTCCGGCACGGAGAACCTGACGCTGCTCCGGTACTCGGCGGCGAGCGGCCGCCTGGTCCTGGAAGGCGTCCTGGAGATGAGCACATCCTTCCAGGCGCAGGGCGCCAGTCGGCTGCGGACGACGGGCTTCGGAGTCCCCGTGATTTCCGCGGCCATGAGCTCCTCGGGTTCCTACGCCGTGCCCCGTTGGCGCGCGGAGACGGGCACCATCGTCCTGGAGCTGCTGCCATCCCTTGACGCGCGCCAGCCTCCCTTCGTCAGTGGGCGCTACTTCTACCTGGAGCACTGGAACATTCTGTACGGCGTGAAAGTGTACGCGCGGCCGTCCACCCCGTGACGATGGACGGCGGGTGTCTTCCCTCAAGCCCGGGAGCGGGTAGAAAGGCGGCCATGGCTTCCAAACCCACGCTGCTCGCTCCCGAGGCGCTCCAGTCCTTCCTCTCGCAGCACACCGAGTGGAAGCACGAGGGCGGGATGATTCGCCGCACCTTCGAGGCCCCCACCTTCCTCGCCGGCATCGCCTTCGTGGAGCAGGTGGCGCAGGCGGCGGAGAAGGCGGACCACCACCCGGACATCGACATCCGCTGGCGCAAGGTGACGCTGGCGCTCGTCACCCACGACGCCGGAGGCCTCACCGCCCGCGACACCGCGCTGGCCACCGAGGCGGACCGTCTCTTCACGGAGGCCACGCGCGCGCAGTGAGTCCTTCCAGGTTGGCGGCGCGTCCGACGGGACGCGGTGGCGGGGGGTGGAAAGCGTTCGGGTGCGCGCTGGTGCTGGGCGCCACGTCGGCGGCATGGGCGCAGGAGACGCCCCCGCCGCTGGAGCCTCGCCCGGAGCGGCTGTACCTCAACCCCGGCGCGCTGCTGGGCTCCGCCCGCATGGTGGCGATGGGCGGCGCGTACGTGGGCATCGCCGAGGGCGCCGCGGGGCTGCCCAGCAACCTGGCCTCGCTGGCGCACCGGGGTCCGGCCTTGGAGAAGGACTGGGATTTGGGCGTCACCCTGTCCTGGTTGGATTTGCCCTTCACCGGCTCGCGCAAGCGGGACGTGGACAACGACGGACAGCCCGACGAGTCCCACGACAGCCGGCAGCTGCTGGGCGGCCTGCTGCTCCAGTACAAGCGCTTCGGCATCGGCTTCGCGATGCGCAACAGCGTGGTGTCCTACTGCGCCACGGCCGCATGCGCGGGGCCGGGTGAGCGCATCCGCGTGTCGCTCACGCAGTCGGTGCTGGCGGGGGCCATGTCCTTTGGCCAGGACGACTTCATCCTCGCGCTGGGCATCTACGCGGCGCAGGCCTCCTTCCGGCTGGACTCCGGAGGAACGGACCTGCGCTACGGGGACACCGGCGTGGCGGTGGACATCCTGTACCGGCCGCATGGGCGCTCCTGGCGCATGGGCGTGACGGTGCGGCCAGAAGTGGTGGGAGACTGGCGGCGCGAGGCGAACCAGGCCCCGGAGTTGGCGGGGCGCACCCTCTTCGGCGCGGTGGTGTCCCCCGCCGTGCTGTCGGTGGGCGCCAGCTGGCGGCTGGGCGAAGGCGCGGAGCGCTACAACCGGCTGTCCCCCGCGGCGCGGCGACAGCTCCTCGTGGAGGGAGACGCGTTGCCGGTGCCGGAAGCCGAGCCCCTGGACGCGCCCGCCGGGCGCTGGCTCATCAGCGCCCAGGTGGACCTCATCTCCAGCGTGGACAACGCGGTGCCCGCGCGCACCTTCGCGTCCACGGCGGACGAGGCCACGGTGGGCAAGGGCACCTCCTTCGCGCCGCGCATCGGCGTGGAGCATGACACGGTGCCGGGCATGATTCGGCTGCGGGCCGGCGCGTACGCGGAGCCGTCTCCGTTCGACAAGCGGCCCGCGCGCCCCCACGTCACCGGCGGCTTCGAGGTGTTCGTCTTCCGCTACTGGGAGGACTGGTCCGTGACGGCCTCCTTCGACCTGGCGCGCCGCTACACCAACGTGGGTCTGTCCGTGGGCTTCTGGCGCTGAGGCACCCCAGGCGCCACGGCCGTGGCACCCCAGACCCCTGATGGGGAAACAGGGGTGCCACCTTCGGGGTGACATTTCCCACTGTCAGCGAGGCCGCCGCGCGCATCCGGGCGGCCGGGCAGGCAGACGCCCCAGTGGGTGTTGCTGACACAGACACGCATGCCGACCCTCCCCTGGGCGGAGCGGGGGGACTGCATGCATCCAGGGTGGCGATGGGTCCGGACCGTCGTGAGTGCGGCGGTTCTGGGTGGGGCGGGGATGTTGTTGGGCTGTGGTGGAAGCACGAGCGAGCCTCCCGGCGAGGAGGACTGTACGGAGGGCCCCGTGGGAGACTGCGTCGCGCCTCCCGAGGAGGCCCCTAATCCGGAGATTCCTCCGGAAGAGAGGCCGCCCGGCGTGCCACCGCCACCACCTCGTCCACCCCCGCCACCGGCGGGGCCGGGCAGCACGCTGTGGCTGCAGCGCGAAGGCACGCCCCAGGACGACCTGGCGCTGGGCGCGGCGGTGGACGCCAGCGGCGACGTCCTCACGCTGTCGCTTCACGACATCGATGACCTGGACAGCCTTCAGCCCACGGATAACCGGGCGAAGCTGGTGCTGACGCGGCGCGCGCCCACGGGCGAGACGCGCTGGCAGAAGGCCTTCGACATAAGAGCCCCGGAGGCGCCACTGGCGGTGCGCGCGTTCGTCCGGGGCCGCATCGCCGCGGACCCGGCGGGCGGCATCGTCATCGCCGGCACCACGGAAGGCGTCCTGGACCTCCTCAGCCACAAACTGGGGGACGGCACCTTCGTGGTCCGGATGGACGCGGACGGCAACGTCCTGTGGACGAACACGCCCCCGGGTACCGGGCTCGCGGTGGCGGACCTGGCGGTGGACGCCCAGGGACGGACGCTGGTGGCCTTCAACGCGCCGGGCGGTTCGGACTTCGGCAACGGCGTCACCGGCGCTGGCGCGGTGGTGGTGACGTACTCGCGCGAAGGTCTGGCCGAATCCGCCCTGTCCGTGGGCCAGCCCCAGGGGGGCGGGCGCGTGGCGCTCACGACGCTGGCGGTGGATGGCGCCGGGCGCATGGCGGTGGGCGGCCAATATGACGGCACGGTGCGCTTCGGCAGCCAGCAGGTGAGCGCCGCCGAGGGCGGCAGTCCCTTCGTCGCGTTCTACCGGCAGGGTGGGTTGACCTGGACCAAGGCCTTGAGTCACGCGAGCGGCACCATGCGCGACGTGGCGCTGGACGGCGAGGGCACCGTGGTGGCCGCGGGCCCCTTCCTGGGCACCGTGCGCTGGGGCGACATGCAGGTGCCGGGGCATGCGTTCCGGGAAACCTCCTTCGTCGTCTCCGCCAAGGCGGACGGACAGGAGACATGGGCCAAGGGTCTGGGAGACGGGCTCCAGGTGGACGCGCTCGCGCTGGCGCCCTCCGGAGAACTGATGGTGGCGGGCTTCACCTTCAACCGCATCGAGGACGGCGTGGCGGGCAAGGACGGCATGGGCTCGGCGCAGCCCGTGGCCCTGCGCTACGACGCGGCGGGCACGTCGCTCCTCACGACGATGTTCCTGTCGGATCCGCCCCAGCCGAGAGGCGAGCTGTATGGCCTGGAAGCCATTCCCTCCATGGGCGTGCTGCCCGACGGGGATGTCTTCCTCTTCGGCCACACGGACCGCGAGACTGACTTCGGCACCGGACGCCAGAGCTTCGCGCGCGGCGATGTCTTCCTGCTGCGGCTGAAGCGCTGAGCGGCGCCTGAAAACACCAAGGGCCATGGGAGTCCAGCCCCCATGGCCCTGAAGTGCGTGTCCGCGTCATTGCCTCAGCGGCGCGTGGTGCGCCGGGCCGGCGACTTCCGGGCGCCACCGCGCGTGGTGGTCCGCTTCGTCGCGGTGCCGCGCGTTCCCGTCTTGCGCGCGGTGCGCCCCGCCGTCCCCGTCTTCCGCGTGGTGGCCTTGCGCGCGCCGCGGCCGGTGGCACGGGTGGCGGACTTGCGCGTGGCGGACTTGCGGGTGGCCGTCTTCCCGCGTGCCGCCGTCTTCTTCGCGCGCGGAGCACGCTTGGTGGTGGCCTTGCGCGCGGACTTCCGCGTGCTGCCCGTACGTGAAGCGCTCTTGCGCTTCGTGGTGGTGCGGCGCCGCGGCGTGGGCGAAAGGCCCGCCTCCGCCGGGGAGGGAGAGACATCGTCGGTCAGTTGCGGATTGACGGACTCGTTCGTCATTCAGTCGGCTCCGGTTGGGGAAGACTGCAGGCGATGCATGAACAGGGTACGCCCATGCACGCCAGGACGTGTGCGGTGAAGGCACGCAGATGAACGACAGCGGACGAATGACGTGCACCGCGCGGGGTCCTCATGCCCTGGAGGGCATGTCCCGCGACGAATCCCCGTCAGCTCGCGCCCGTGAGGAAGGCCGCGAGCTTCTCGTACGCGTCCGCGAGCGGCGGGATGGGCGCGCTCTCGTTGGCTTGATGCGCCTGGGCCGTCTCACCGGGCCCGAAGTTGATGGCGTCCACGCCCCACTCGCCAAAGCGCGCCACGTCCGTCCAGGCCTGCTTGGAGGCCGCGGGCAGGCCGGTGAGGGCCATCAACTTCTGGAACAGCGGGTTGCCCGCCACCACCGGGCCGCTGGGCGACGCATCGGTGAACTCCACCTCGGCCCGCCCGGCGACGAGCGCGTGCACGTCCGCCTTCGCCTGTTCGATGCTCTTGCCCGGCGCGAAGCGGTAGTTGAGGTTCAGCTCGAAGGCTTCAGGGATGACGTTGCGCGCGCGGCCGCCCTTGGCGAGCGTGGCGTTGATGACCTCGTAGAACGGGAAGCCGGCGACGTTGACCTCCACGCGCTGACGCCCGAGCAACTCCGCGAGGAACGGCCCCGCCTTGTGGATGGCGTTCTCCCCCTGCCACGGCCGAGCGGAGTGCGCGCTGCGCCCGGTGAAGCGCACGGTGACCTGCATGGAGCCGACGCAGCCCACCTGCACCACGCTGTCGGTGGGCTCCATGGCGATGCCGAACCGCACCTTCGCCAGGTCCGGCCGCTTCTCGTACAGCGGGATGAGGCCGCTTTCGGCGTAGGCCCCCTCCTCGCGCTCGTAGAAGAGGAAGGCCAGATTCACGGGCAGCGTGTCGCGGCGCAAATCCTCCGCGAGCGCCATCATCACCGCCAGCCCGCCCTTCATGTCCGAGGCGCCCAGCCCGAAGACGCGCTCGCCCTCGATGCGCGCCTCCCGGCCCGCGTCGCTGGGGTGCGCGGGCACCGTGTCCAGGTGACCGATGAGGGCCACCGTGGGGCGCGCATCCTCCAGCTTGCCGAGCAGCAGCGTGTGGCCGACCCGGAACACCTCCTCCCGAGGGAAGTGCCGGAGCGCCCAACGCTCCACATGGTCGGCGATGGGCCCTTCCTGGGTGATGGGACTGGGGATGCGGCACAGCTCGAGCGTGGTACGAGCCAGCCGCGTGGCGAGGTCGATGGAAGCCATACGCCTTCCACCATAGCGCCGGGCGTCAGCCGTCCGCGAACGCTTCCTCGAAGCTCGTCACGCCCTCCAGGACGGCGGCACACAGACACGCCGGCCCCTCCGTCAGCGCCGTGAAGCCATGCGCGCTGCCGTCCGTCTTCTCCAGCTCCTCGCCGGGCCAGACCTCGTGCCCTTCGTCCTCGCGGAAGCCGCCCTCCAGCACCAGGTTCCACTCGCGGCCGTGGTGTGTGTGCCGGGGGTAGCGCACCCCCGGGTGGAGCCGGAGGATGGCGGCCATCGTCCCTTCGCGCGCGGGGCCCGTCTCCACCGGCATCAGCTCCGAGC
This sequence comes from Myxococcus sp. NMCA1, assembly GCF_026810205.1. NCBI lineage: Bacteria > Pseudomonadati > Myxococcota > Myxococcia > Myxococcales > Myxococcaceae > Myxococcus > Myxococcus sp. NMCA1. The sequence goes on from NZ_CP113950.1 coordinate 8,647,906, forward strand.
CCTCCACCGGTCCGGGCATCCACGCCGCCGGGTCGCTCACGGCGTCCAGCAACGCCAGCGCTCGCTCGCGCGACAGGTCGAAGAAGCCCGCCACCCGGTCCGCGAAGCGGGCAAGCCGCCCCGGACCCCCCATCTGGTCCATCAACCGCGCCAGCACCTCGGGCGGCGGCACCACCAGCGACGCCAGCGCCGCGTGCGTGGACACCAGCCGGTCCGCCACCTCGCGGCACCTCGCGCACTCCGCGAGGTGCTGCTCGACGGACGCCCGGGCTGGGGCCTCCAGCATCCCCAGTGCCCATTCGGGCAGGATGTCGTCCAGATGGTGCGCCATCGTCACGTTCCGTGCCGTCACACGCCTTCTACGGCGCGCGCGGGCTGCTGGATTTCAGCCATTACACCGCCACCGCGAAGTCGCGCAGCGCCGCATTGAGGCTGGTCTTCTGGTCGGTGGACTTCGTCCGCTGACCGATGATGAGCGCGCACGGCACCATGTACTTGCCGGCCGGGAACTGCTTCTCCCGCATGCCGGGAATCACCACGCTGCGCGCGGGGATGCGGCCCTTGAAGACACGCTCCTCGGGGCCGGTGACGTCGATGATTTGAGTGGACGCGGTGAGCACCACGTTGGCGCCCAGCACCGCCTCCTCCTCCACCACCACGCCCTCCACGACGATGGAGCGGCTGCCCAGGAAGGCACCGTCCTCGATGATGACCGGCGACGCGGAAGGCGGCTCCAGCACCCCGCCCAGCCCCACGCCGCCGGACAGGTGGACGTGCTTGCCCACCTGGGCGCAGCTGCCCACCGTGGCCCACGTGTCCACCATGGTGCCCGCGCCCACGCGCGCGCCGATGTTCACATAGCCCGGCATCACCACCGCGCCCTTCTCCACGAAGGCGCCGTAGCGCACCGTGCCCGGAGGCACCACGCGCACGCCCGCCGCCTCCAGGCCCTTCTTCAGCGGCACCTTGTCGTAGAACTCGAAGGGGCCCACCTCCATCACCTTCATCTCCGACACCGCGAAGAACAGGAGGATGGCCTCCTTCACCCAGGCGTTCACCTTCCAGCCGTCCACGCCCTTCTCCGCCACGCGGAGCTCACCCGAGTCCAGCCGCGCCAGCGTCTCGCGCACGGCGGCCACGTGGGCCGCGTCCTTCAACAACGTCCGATCCGCGAACGCGGCGGACACCCTCTGGGACAGCTCTTCGATGGGGGCCATGGCGCCTCCTTGAAGCACAAAACCCCGCGCCGCGCCGCACCTGGTTGAAGGGCTCAGACGGGAGTGGACGCCTCGTCCAGTTCCGCCAGCGGCAGGGTCTGCGTGGGAATCTCCGCGTGTGCGCCCTTGTCGGCCGCCACCACCCGGCCCGGCATCTGCCCCTCCAGGAACACCGAGTCCCGGGAGACATGCCTCACGCGGGCCAGCGAGAACTCCGTCCACCGTCGGCTGAAGGGCCAGCGCCGCGCATAGAGGTGTTCCCGGCCGATGAGGGCCACGTAGCCCAGCATCGCCCCGCTTTCGTCCCGAACCCGCAGTCCACTGGTGAGGGAGCGCCGCTCGTAGGGCGACGCGACTATCGGCCACGCCATGGGTGTCACCTCCTGTGCCCCAAAGCTGGGTGCCCCACGCCATGTCCGGGAGCGGTCCACCGGGGTCTGATTCCCGCCCGGCTGCCCGGCCGCCTGCCGCGCGGAGCACTCGAATTTTCCTAGGTTTCTTGGATTTTCAGCAACCTGCTGGGAGAACTCCTTCTGCGTCAGCCCGCTCGCCATGAGATGCCCCTGGTAAGCCCCCAGGGATACCTTGTTCCCGAGCTTCTCGACCTCGGCGCGAGTCATTGCAGGATGCAGTCGCACAAAGACAGACTTCTCATCCGCCGCTAGGCGGCGTGACCCAAAGAAGAGCAGCAACGCCCAGGACTCTCGTGGCACAGCGCCGTGCAGACATTGAAGCCCCCTGCTCGACCATGGCGAACCTCGTCCGCGCGACGTGGGCGCGTCGTAAGGCCGGCCCGCACCTCACTCGCACCCAGCATCGCACGAAGCGACAGTGGCAGCCTGCACGCTACCGCCCCAGCACCTTCGCCACCGCGTCCACCACCTCGTGGTCCGTGGGGAATGCGAGCGACGCCTTCCGGATGACGACCTTGCCATCCACGGCGACCTCGTAGCTGCCCGAAGGGCCCGGCAACAACTCCGCCTCTACATCCAACTCATCCTTCAATGCGACCGCCGCACGGGCGGCCCGAGGCCTGTAGCCTCAAGCGGTACAGTAGGTAATCGTCACCTTCGGGTCGGCCATGGCCATCCTCCTCACATGAGCGGGGCACACGGGATGCGCGCCCCATGAGCCAGACTTAGTGCGCGCCGCCACCACACGTCACCCTGCCTGCTCACTTGGCCCCTCTTACCAAGGGTTCTCCGCACACCCGGTAACGGACGAAGGGACCATTCCGCCCTCGCACCTGCACGGCTAGGGTCGCCGCGCCATGACGGACTTTCGAGCGCGAATCGCCGCCGCCTACGACGCTGACGCATTCCGCCGGGAATCCCACCGGTTGATGGACACGCTCTCCGACTACCTCGCGCGCACCACCCGCGCCGAAGGGCCCGTGCTCCCCTGGGCCGCCCCCGCGGTGAACGTGGACCGCTTCGCCGCGGCCTTCCCCGAGGCCCCCACGGGCGACTTCGCCGACCTCATCACCCGCGTGCTCTCCGGCTCCAACCACCTGCACCACCCGCGCTACGTGGGCCACCAGGTCACGGCCCCCGTGCCACTGGCCGCCCTGTGCGACGCGGTGTCCTCCCTGCTCAACAACGGCATGGCCGTGTACGAGATGGGCCCCGTCTCCACCGCCATGGAGCGCAACGTCCTGCGCTGGATGGCCGCGCGGCTCGGCCTGCCGGAGACAACGGACGGCGTGCTCACCTCCGGCGGTTCCCTGGGCAACCTCACCGCGCTGCTCGCCGCCCGGCAAGCCAAGGCCGGCTACGACGCGTGGAACGGCGGCGCCCACGCCGGCCCACCCCTCACCGTGCTGGCCGCCCAGACGACGCACTACAGCCTCGCCCGCGCCACCCGCATCATGGGCTTTGGCGAAGGCGGCGTGACGCCCGTCCCCGTGGACGAACACTTCCGCCTGCGCCCCGAGGCACTCGACGCCGCGCTCGAGTCCGCCACGCGCGCTGGACGCAAGCCCATCGCCGTGGTGGCCAGCGCGGGCTCCACCGCCACCGGCGCCTTCGACCCGCTGGAGCCCGTGGCCGACTTCTGCGAGCGCCACGGCCTGTGGTTCCACGTCGACGGCGCACATGGCGCCTCCGCCGTGCTCAGCCCCGCCCACCGACACCTCGTGCGCGGCATTGACCGCGCGGACTCCGTCATCTGGGACGCCCACAAGGGCCTGCTCATGCCCGCGCTGGTGACAGCCGTCCTCTTCCGCGACGGCGCCCGCTCCTTCGAGTCCTTCTCCCAGGAGGCCAGCTACATCTTCCACGGCGACGCGGAGCTCCCCTGGAGCGACGTGGCCCTGCGCACCCTGGAGTGCACCAAGGAGATGATGGCTCTCAAGGTGTACGCCTGCCTCGCGGTGCTGGGCACCCGGCTCTTCTCCGACGCGGTGACGGAGTCCTACGAGCAGGCCCGCCGCTTCGCCCAGCGCCTCTCCGCCGCCAGCGACTTCGAGGTCGCCGTGCCGCCCGAGTGCAACATCCTCTGCTTCCGCCACACCCCCGCGCACGTCCCCGCCGAGCAGTGGGACACCCTCCAGACGAAGCTGCGCGAGCGACTGGTGACTCGCGGGGATTTCTACCTGGTGCAGACGAAGCTGCCCCAGGGTGTCCATCTCCGCGTCACCCTCATCAACCCGCTCACCACCGATGCGGACCTGGACGCCCTCATGGACGCGCTCCGGGCCGCGGCGCTCCGCTGATCGCCGCGCCCGACCCGGCCCACACCTTCCGTGCCAGAAGATCGCTCCATGACGCAAAATGCGGTACAGCCGCAAAACGCCATGCTCGTCTCACTCGTCATCCCCGTCTACAACGAGATTCCCACCCTCGCCGAACTGCTGCGCCGCTGCGTCGCCGTCGACTTCCCGAAGGAGCTCGTCCTCATCGACGACTGCTCCAAGGACGGCAGCCGCGAACTCCTGCGCCAGCTTCAGGAGCAGGGTGTGGGCTTGTTGGGCGGTACGCCGCGCAACCGCAACGAGGTGCGCGTGCTCTTCCAGGAGAAGAACCAGGGAAAGGGCGCGGCGCTGCGGCGTGGCTTCACCGAAGCCACGGGCGACATCATCATCGTCCAAGACGCGGACCTGGAATACGACCCGCGCGACATCCCCAACGTCATCCAGCCCATCATCGACGGGGATGCGGACGTCGTCTTCGGCAGCCGCTTCACCGGCACGCCCCGGCGCGTCCTCTATTACTGGCACACCGTGCTGAACAACGTGCTCACCACGCTGTCCAACATGACCAGCGGCCTGAACCTCACCGACATGGAGACCTGCTACAAGGCCTTCCGCGCCGAGGTGCTGCGCTCCGTGCAGGTGGAGGAGGACCGCTTCGGCTTCGAGCCGGAAATCACCGCCAAGGTGGCCCGCGGCCGCTGGCGCGTCTTCGAGGTGCCCATCAGCTACCACGGGCGCACCTACGAAGAGGGCAAGAAGATTGGCTGGAAGGACGGCGTGCGCGCCCTCTACGCCATCGCCAAGTACAGCGTGAAGCGGTAGGCGCCGGGGGCGGAACGAATCCCGCCCCCAACCCCGTGTCCCTTACACCTGGGCGCCCGTCGGCTCAGGAGCCGAGGCGGGCGCCGGTGAACCGGTGAGCAGGCTCTTGGCCGCCTCCACCGCGTCGTGCGTGCCCGTCAGCGCCAGCACGTCACCGGGCTGCAGCACCTCCTGCGCGGACGGCACGGACACACTCGAGTCCCCGCGCCGGATGGCCAGCACCGTGGCCCCCGTGAGGCCGCGGAGGTTCACCTCGGCCAGCGTCTTCCCCGCCGCGGGACTGGAGACCTCCAGCCGCACGGGCACGGGCTCACCCAGACCCGGGAGCACCTTGGAGACGTGGTCCAGCGCGTGCTCATCCGCGCCCGGCTCCCGCGAGTGGGACTGCGCCGCCAGCGCCTCCACGATGACCTGCGCGCCCGCGCGGACGTGGCCGTGCAGGTTGGTGGCGCCCCGCCAGAACGTCACGCCCAGCGCGCCAATCAGGGCCAGCACGACGAGGGGGCCCATGGCGCCCCGGAGGAAGGGCTGCGTAATCGCCACCACCGGCACGCTCACCAGCAGGATGATGCCCAGTTGCAGCGTCACCAGCAGCACGCGCCGGGGCGCCGCCGCCAGGTCCACCCGCCCGTCCTTCCGCCCGGGCAGCGCCGCCTCTGCCAGCTCCTCGCCCAACCGGCGCGCCACCTGCACCACGCCCACCAGGAACGGGATGGAGAGCAGCACCGCGCCACCCAGGATGATGTAGCGGGACAGGTTCTCATCGATGCCCAACCGCTGCTCGATGAAGGAGCCCAGCTTGCCCGCCGTCAACGACGTGCCAATCACCAGGACAATCAGCAACACGGCGTCCAGCACCATCAACCGCGCCAGCCGCCGCACCGAGGCCCCAAACGTCTGGCGCCGGGGCGCGTCGCGCAGCCGCTCAACCCAGGTGCCGTACAACGTCACGAACGTCTGCAGCGGCTTGGGCAGCTTGCGGTCCACATAGCTGGCCACCGGCCCCGACACGCGAATCAGCAGGGGCGTCGTGAGCGTCGTAATCGCGGAGACGGCCACCGCCACCGGGTAGATGAAGTTGCCCGTGGCCTTCAGCGTCAGGCCCAGGCCCGCGATGATGAAGGAGAACTCACCAATCTGCGCCAGGCTCATGCCCGCCTGCACGGAGGTCCGGGTGCTGTGCCCCGTGAGGAACGCGCCCAGCGTCACGCTGAAGAGCTTGCCCACGATGACCACGACCGTGAGCACCAGGATGGCGGCCCAGTGCTCCGCGATGAGCGCCGGGTTGATGAGCATGCCCACGGACACGAAGAAGATGGCCGCGAAGATGTCCTTCACCGGCTGCACCAGGTGCTCCACCACCTTCTCCTCGCCGGACTCCGCCACCAGCGAGCCCGCCAGAAAGGCCCCCAGCGCCACCGAATACCCGAAGGCCTGCGCCAGCAGCGCCACCGCGAAGCAGATGCCCACGCTGGCCACCAGGGTCGTCTCCGGCTTGTTGAGCTTCACCACGTAGCGCACCGCGCGGGGGATGGTGAACAGCCCCACCACCACCAGCCCGACGAGGAACGCCACCAGGCGGCCCGTGGTCAACGACAGCTCACCCAGCGACAGGCCGGTGCCAGAGGACACGGCCGTCAGCGTCGCCATCAGGAGGACGGCGATGAGGTCCTCGACGATGAGGACGCCCACCACCAGCTCCCTCAGCCGGCCCCGGATGTTCTGCTCGTCGAAGGCCTTGGCGATGATGGTGGTGCTGGACACGGCGATGAGCGCGCCAGTGAAGAGGCTCTCCAGGGTGGTCCACCCGAAGGCGCGCCCCACCACGAAGCCCAGCCAAATCATGATGCTGCACTGGATGACGGCGGTGACTCCCGCCGTGGGCCCCACCGCGAACAGCTTGCGGAGGCTGAACTCCAACCCCAGTGAGAACATCAGGAGGATGACGCCCAGCTCCGAGAGCGTCGTCACCACCTCCGGGTTGGCGACGAGCGGAATCGGCAGGTACGGGCCGACGACGAGGCCGGCCAGGATGTAGCCCAGCACCACGGGCTGGCGAAGCTTCTGGAAGAGGACCGTCGTCACTGCCGCGACGCACAGGACGACGGCAATGGCTTGGAGGACCTCGTGGGCTCCATGCATCGGTACACCTCGAAAAAATAACCCAGCGGAAGATTGAGATTCGGACTGGTCCGGCGGCGTGCGGCGGACCGCGCATCATGCGGGAGGAAACGAAAGGCAGGCGCGTTGCCCGCCAGCCCGATTCCGAGCGCCGTCTTCAGCCGCGCGCGGGAGGCCCGCGCAACGACTGGGTGACGAGCGTCGGCCGGTCACCGGCGTTGCCTCCTCGCACCATCAGGGCCGCGGAGCGCAGCAGCCGGACGGTGTCGGTGGCAACGGCCCGCCGCCGTTCTCGAGCCTGACGGTGGGCTTCATGGAAGCCCGGCTGGAAGGACTCTCGTTCCCGGCCCAGGGTCGGTTTCGTCTTCGCCCCGGCCGGAGCGCTCATCACCGCGGCCCAGGTGTCGCTCCCCACCCCGGCCAGGCGCCCACAGCGCAACTGGCGGGTGCGCTTGCCCACGAAGGCCGCGCCGCCCCGGTCCACCCGCGCGCCGTTTCCCTCGGAGGGCCCGTACACGGCGTGGACCTCGGCGGCCACCACCCGTTCCAACGCGTTGATCCACGGCACGGACGCAAGCGCCGTGCCCAGGGCAATGGCCAGCAACATCCCGTGCGCGCGTCGCCCGGGTGGGGATAGCGGAGCTGTCGGGCCGGCGGAGCACATCCGCTTCTCCTGTATTACGCGGGTGCCACCCAGTAAAGCGCTCCCCCGCGGCGGGAAAACGCCAATTCAGCGCTCGGCGGCCAGGTTTCTGCCGCGCCGACGAAACTCTTCCGCCTCATTTCCTGAGAATCCCCGCAGCCCTCACACAGTACCCGCTCTTTCTAAAGGGCAGGAGCCGTCCATGCCTGCTTTCAAGACTCGACACTGCTGAGGGCCTCGGCTGGCCCGCCACAAGGCCACAGCCGGCACCACACCCCTGAAGCGCGCACGTGCCGCGTCCCGCCCCCGCGAGACGACCCACGCCGTGACAGCCTGGAGAAGGAAGCCCCCATGGGAATCGGAAAACTGATTGGCGGAGCGGCGGACGCGGCGAAGCGGGCCGCCGAGGCCGCGGCGAAGCGGGCGGCGGAAGCGGCCCGGCGCGCGGCGGAGGCGGCGGCGCGCAAGGCCGCGGAAGCCGCGGAGCAGGCGGCGGCCAAGGCGCAGGAGGCCAAGGAGAAGATCTCCAACGTGGCCCAAGAGCGGACCCGGGACATCTTCGAGGGCGCCAAGGACAAGGCCGGTGACGCCGTGGGCGGCGTGGCCAACGCCACCAAGAACGCCGTGGGCGGCGTGGCCAACGTCACGCAGAACGTCGTCGAGGGTGCCAAGGACAAGGCCGGTGACGCCGTGGGCGGGGTGGCCAACGCCACCAAGAACGTCGTCGAAGGAACCAAGGACCGGGTGCAGGACGCGGCGGGCAACGTGCGCAACGCCGCCGGTGACGTGTTCGAGGCGGGCCGCACCGCGACCCAGCGCACGCTGAGCGCCACCGGCGTCGCGGCCACCGTCACCGCGAATGGCCTGGGCAATGTCCTCCAGGGGGCGGCGGAGCGGGCGGGCCCGGTGCTCGACAAGGCGACCGACATCGCCGCGGACGGCCTGGACCTGGCGGGCCGGGCCATCCAGGACGCGCCCACGCTCAACCCCCTGCAGGGTATCGGCAACGACATCATCGGCGGGGCGCTCCAGGGCGCGGCCGACGTGGTGCGCGACCCGGTGGACACGGCCCGGGCCATTGGCGACGCCGTCAACCTCAACCGGCAGGTGGACCAGCTCAAGCCGGGTGAGAGCACCTCCATCAGCCTCTACGCCGAGGCCAACGGCGCCACGCTGGCCGGCAAGGTGAAGGGCACCCTGGGCGTCAGCCGCAGTGAGGAGGAAGGCGGCGGCTACACCGTGTCCGTCACCGGCGAGGTGGGCGCGGGCGTCGCGGCCAAGCTGGGCGCCAAGGGCGCGGCGGACGTGGGCGCCGAGGCCTTCGGCACCGCCGGGGCCACGGTGGAGTTCCAGTTCGACACGGCCGAGGAGGCCAAGAACGCCACCCGCATCATCGCGGCCTCCACCGCCACCGCGGGCGCCGCCGCGAGCAACCCCGTGCTGGGCGCCGGCGTGAATCAGGTCCTTGGGGATCCCCTGTCGGACCTGGCGGGCCTGACGAAGAACATGAGCGCCGTGGAATTCAAGCTGGGCGCCGAGGCCAGCGTCAACGCCGAGCTGGGCATGAAGGGCCTGCCGGAGGCCATCAGCGCGGGCGCCGGCGCGGGTGCCGGAATCAACCAGAGCACCACGGCCCGCATCGAGATGGAGGGCGGCAAGCCCCAGAAGCTGACCCTCAAGCAGAGCCTCGAAATCAACGGCAACGCCAGCGCGTCCGCGGGCGTGGGCATCCCCACGGGCGGCGGGGACTCCGTGTCCCTGCCCACCAACGCGTCCGCGGGTGTGTCCGGTTCGCTTGGGGTGGAGCTGGAGCAGAGCGTGGAGCTGCCCGAGGGCTTCAACCCGACCGACTTCATCAAGGACCCGAAGGGCACCGCTCGCGAGATTGGCGCCAGCGTGCGTGACACCCATGAGGCCAAGCTGACGCTGACCGACTCGCGGCAGGCCAACGCGTCCGCGCTGGGCCTGGGCGGCGCGACGGGCCGCGAGGTGAAGGCGGAGCTCAGCGGCAACATCAACGACATCGCCACCAGCGGCGCCTTCGGCAGCATCGCCCGGGGCGACGTGGGCCAGGCGCTGGACCAGCTCAAGGACAAGGTCGAAATCAAGGCCACCATCCAGGACAAGCACAAGGTCACCGGCGACTTTGGCGTGGGCATCCACGCGGGCGTGGGCGGCGGCGAGGTGGGCATTTCCACCGAGCGCACCTACGTGGGCGAGGAGCAGGACCTCAACGCGGCCCAGCTCGCCGAGCTGTACCTCACGCAGCGCTGGTCGGCCGGCATCCCCGGCTGAGCCAGCGCCGCCGGGGGCCCGCCCGCCCTGGGCGGGCTCCTGGGCGTGTGGGCCCGTGTCGTCGGGCCCGACTCCCGCACAACGGGGACAGGCACACCGTCCGCCATGGCACAGCCGAGGCAGGCGGCCAGCACCGACCCCAGGGGGCGGGAGTGCCCCTTCTGCGGGGCGGACTTAGCTTTCCGAGGTGCTTTCAAGATTCCTCGTCTACGGGTGTGTGGGTTGGGTGCTCGAGGTGATGTTCACCGGCACGGGGGCCGCGCTGAAGAAGGACCGGAACGCCACGGCGCGCACGTACCTCTGGATGCATCCCATCTACGGAGGCACGGCCCTGGCGCTGGAGGAGGTCTCCGCCCGGCTCAAGCCCCTGCCCCGGCCGCTGCGGGCGCTGGCCTACACGGGGCTCATCTTCGGCGCGGAGTACGGCACGGGCTGGCTGCTCAAGCGCCTGCTCGGACGCTGCCCGTGGGACTACGCGCCGCACAAGTGGAGCGTGCACGGCCTCATCCGGCTGGATTACGCCCCAGCCTGGTACCTTACCGCCCTGTTGTTCGAGCCCGTGCGTGACACGCTGCTCCACGTCACCAGCGCGGCCCTGCGCCAGACGCCCGAGTACCGCGACGCCGAGGCCCAGGGGACGCTGCCGCCCACGGCGCTCCCCGAAGAGAAGCCGCTGGAGGCGGGGGTGGTGGCGGCGCGCCTCGAGTCGGTGCAGGCCGAGCCCACGCCTATTCCCTGAAAGCCGGGAGCGCGCCTGCGTCCGCTGGCCGACTGCCCCCCAGGCGGATGTGAAGGCCGCTACCGGCTTTTCTTCCTCCGTGCTGCGTCGCGTAGTACCTTGGCCCGCGTCTGCCCCCGCTATGACGGGGAAATTCCGACGACCCCCCGAAAGTTCCCGCCCCCGTATGTTTGACTGGCTTCACACCCTCTTCTCGCGTGACCTCGCCATCGACCTCGGCACGGCGAACACGCTCATCTACATCCGAGGCCAGGGCATCGTCTCCAACGAGCCCTCGGTGGTGGCCGTCCAGCATGACTCGCGCGGGGGCAAGAAGGTCCTCGCGGTGGGCAAGGAAGCCAAGGAAATGCTCGGGCGCACCCCGGGCAACATCGTTGCCATCCGTCCGATGAAGGATGGCGTCATCGCGGACTTCGAAATCACGGCCGCGATGCTGCGCTACTTCATCCAGAGCGCGCACAACCGCAAGACGCTCGTCAACCCGCGCATCATCATCGGCATCCCCTCCGGCATCACCGAGGTGGAGCGCCGCGCGGTGCGCGAGGCGGCGGCCAACGCGGGCGCCCGCGAGGTCTACCTCATCGAGCAGCCCATGGCGGCGGCCATTGGCGCGGGCCTTCCGGTGACCGAGCCCAGCGGCAACATGATTGTGGACATCGGCGGTGGCACGTCCGACGTCGCGGTCATCAGCCTCGCCGGCATCGTGTTCGCCAAGAGCGTGCGCATCGGCGGCGACAAGCTGGACGAGGCCATCATCCAGTACGTCAAGCGCAAGTACAACCTGCTCATCGGTGAGCGCACGGCGGAGCTCATCAAGATGGGCATCGGCACCGCGTACCCGACGGACGAGGTCATGACCATGGAGATCAAGGGTCGCGACTTGGTGGCCGGCGTGCCGCGCACGCTGACGGTGTCCAGCGACGAAGTGCGTGACGCGCTGGCGGAGCCCGTCAACGGCATCGTCGAGGCGGTGAAGCTGACGCTGGAGCGCACTCCGCCCGAGCTCGCTGGCGACATCGCCGACCGCGGCATCGTCCTGGCCGGTGGCGGCGCGCTGCTGAAGAACCTGGACACGCTGCTGCGCGAGGAGACGGGCCTGCCCGTGTTCCTCGCCGAGGACCCGCTCTCCGCCGTCGTGATTGGCGCGGGCAAGGCGTTGGAGTCGCTCGACATCCTCCGGCAGGTCTGCCAGCCGGGCTGAGCCTCCGGGCTTCGGCTCCACGGCGCCACCTCTCACGAGGTTGGCGCCGTTTCGCTTTCAGGGGCCGTGTTTGACAGGCACGCGCGCGGTGGACTGTGGTGCCGCCATGAGAACGTCCACCGTGCGTCCCAGGCTGTCCGCGTTCACCGCCGCCGCCCTGCTGGTGGCCTCTCCCGCCCTCGCGGACTGGTCGGCGGACGTCTCCACGAAGATGACGCTGGAGGCCGGCAAGAAGCCGCCTCCGGACATCCAGGGCAAGGTGTACGGGCGCAAGGGACTGCTGCGCATGGACGCGGAGCTGCCCGACGCGTCCGGCGGCAGCATGTCCATCCTGTTCGACTTCGAGAAGCGCACGGGCACCACGCTGATGCATCCGCACAAGGTGGCCACCGAGCGGAGCCTGGATGACCTTCCGGTGAAGCTGCCCGCGTCGTGCACCAGCAAGACGCAGAGCTACGACGCCTGCTTCAAGGAGCAGGGCTACAAGCAGGTGGGCTCGGAGAAGGTGAACGGCCACCCCTCCGCCGTGTACGAGGGCACCATTCCGGGCGCGACGGGCGTGCCGACGCACCAGAAAATCTGGCGGCCCACGGACCTGCCCGAAGTCCCGTACATGCGTGCACGCACCACGAGCCCCTCGGGACAGGTGCTGGTCCGCCAGCGCATGGGCCAGCAAGGCTTCCATGTTCCGCAGGGCACCACCCCGCCAGCGCCGTGACGTGCGCGTGGCTCAGGGACGGCGGTGCTTCGCATAGAGGCCGTCCCGCCACTCGAGCAGGTCCGGGAAGCGGGAGGCGAGCGCCGCGTCGCTCCACACCGCTCGCGTGCCGGGGCCCAGGGGAAGGTAGCCGTCGTCCGCCGCCCTCACGAACTGGAGCATCAGCGCGGCCGTGATGTCCGCGTAGCTGAAACGCGACAGCAGGTAGTCCCGGCCGCTCAGGGCTTCACGCAGGCGCTCCAGCGTGGGGATGACCTTCTCATGAACGGCGGCGGCGATGTCCGCGGGCGCCTGGTGCTTGCGGGCCACGAAGCGCGCGCCCAGCCTCGCGGACGGCGCCAGGACAGTCCGGAGCCCCATGGGCAGGAAGGCGGGGAGGCTCTCCACCTGGGCCTGACGATTCTCTAGCAACGCCGCCACCACCTTGGCGCGCGCCGCGGAGAGCACCTGCTCGCTGTCGTCCTCCCAGCGCTGAATCACCGGGAGGTCCGCGGCGGGGAAGAGTGGCTCCCCCTGCCCCAGCTCCTCCGCGCGCCGCGCGATGACGAACGAGCCGGGAAAGGCCTCGCCCTCGTCGATGAGCAATGGCACGGCGGGCCTCACACCACGCGGCGTGCGCCAGCGCAGCAGCGGCTCACCGATGAGCGGCAGGTGTTCGCGGTAGCGATAGGCGACGCGGTGGTGGTCCAACGCCCAACGGGTCTTCTCCGTCCAGGGCGAGTAACTGAGTCCGTAGAGTGTGCGCATGCCGCCTGGGACAGTACGCCCGGGCGCCTGCGCCACTCCAGACCCGCTGACGATTCAAACCCTTACAGCGCCACCCGCGCCCATCGTTATGTCTTCCGCCAACGCATGCCGTGGTCCTTCACCCTCGCACGCGTCTGTCTTTCCTCCTGGAGCACCACCACCGGGGCCCCTGAGCGCGTCGTGGCGCACGCCTCGGCGCGGGTCCAGGTCAAGCCGTGATGACCAGTTTGCCAAACGGCCCGCGGTCCAGATGTTCGAGCGCCGTGGGCAGCGCATCGAGCGAATAGACAGTGTCGACCACGGGCTTCAATGCCAGCCGGTCCACCGCGCGCACCAGGTTCTCCAGCCCGCGCCGGTGTCCGACGAAGATGCCCTGGATGACGCCGGAGCTCAGGAACAAGGGCTGCACCGGGAAGCGGCTCTCGAAGCCCTCGAACACGCCGATGAGCGAGACGCGCCCATCCGACGCGAGCGCCTTCACCGACCGGCCCAGGTTGTCCCCACCCACCAACTCCAGGATGTGGTCGGCCCCCGCGCCTCGCGTCAATTCAAGCACCGCCGTGTGCCACTCCGGGGTGTGACGACGATGGATGCCGTGCGCGGCGCCCAGGGCCTTCACGCGGGCCAGCTTGTCCTCGTCCCCCGAAAGCACGATGACCTCCGCGCCCATGGCGGCGGCAAGCTGCACCGCGAACAGGGACACACCTCCCGTGCCCTGCGTCACCACCGTGTGCCCCGGACGCAGCCCGCCCAGCTCCACCAGGGACGTCCACGCGGTGAGGCCGGCGCACGGCAACGTGCTCGCCTGCACGTCATCCAGTGTCGCGGGAGACGCCACCAGCCACTGCTCCGGCATGACGACGTACTCCGCCAGAACGCCCGGCGCGTTTCCGCCCAGGCTGCGCACCGTCCCACGCGGCACGGCCCCCTCCACCCAGTCCGTCTGGAAGTTGGCGATGACGCGCGCCCCTTCCTTGAAGCGCTGCACGCCCGCGCCCGCCGCGACCACCACGCCCGCCATGTCCGACGCCGGCGTGAAGGGCTGGTGCGCCGTCAGGTAGCCGCCCCCGTCGAGCATCAGCTTCTCGCGGTAGTTGAGGGAGACCGCCGACACGCGAATCAACACCTCACCGGCACCCGGAGAGGGAATCGCCACCTCCGCCAGTTCCAGGTGCGCCCGTCCCGCCTGCGTCGCCTGCCAACGCTTCATCGTTGCGCCCATCGTCCGCTCCGCGTCCTGCATGAAAGTGATGCGGGAGCTATACGGACGAAGCAGCGTCGCCAGTGGCGACACTTTGTCGAGTCACTGGAGACGCGCGGGCACCAATGGGAGCAGCGTCATGATGGACCGCCTTGGAGGCGTCTTCGCCTTCGTCCAGGCCGTGGAAGCAGGGAGCTTCGCGCTCGCCGCGGAGCGCATGGGGCTCTCACGCTCGGCCGTGGGGAAGAGCATCGCGCGGCTGGAGGAGCGTCTGGAGACCCGGCTGTTCCAGCGCACCACGCGCCGGCAGAGCCTCACCGAGGACGGCCAGGCCTTCTACGAGCGCTGCGTGCGCGCATTGGCGGAGCTCGAGGCGGCGGAGACGGCGCTGGACTCAGGACGGCGCGCGCCCACGGGCCGCCTGCGCGTCAGCGCGCCTGTGATGTTTGGCCGGCACTGCGCCGCGCCGCTGCTGCGCGAGCTGGTCCTCCAGCATCCGGGACTGGAGCTGGAAATCGCCTTCAGCGACCGGATGGTCGACCTCGTCGAGGAAGGCTACGACGTGGCCCTCCGCGTCGCGCCGCTGGCGGACCACGCGGGACTGACGGCGCGCCGGCTGGGCGTCCAGACGATGTCCGTCTGCGGCGCGCCCGGCTACCTGAAGCGCCACGGCCGCCCGAAGACGCTTGAAGACCTGGGCCAGCACGACGCGGTCGTCTATGGCCGCAACGGCGTCAACAAGCCCTGGCGATTCCCGGACGAACAAGGCGGCGAGCAGCGCATCACCGTCCAGGCGCGCCTGCGCTTCGACGACGTGGAGACCATCATGGACGCCGCGGTGCAGGGGGCCGGGCTGGCGTGGCTCCCTCGCTGGCTCATCGCGGAGCACCTGCGCGGCGGCAGGCTCGTCGAGGTGCTGGAGACGCAGCGCCCCTATGGCAACGAAATCTACGCGGTGTGGCCTCAGAGCAAGCACGTGACATCGAAGGTACGCGCGGCCATCGACCTCCTCGTCGCGCGCATTCCCGAGCGACTGAAGGACACCCACTCCCGCTGAGCCGCACGGCAGTCGAAGCACCGAGCCGGACAATCGGTGCCGGTGGAGTAGCCAGGACGCGTCCGGGCAACACCTTATCCGAGAGGCATCACCCACCTGCACGGGTGGAACACACCTAGCCAAGGATACGAGCCATGGAACGAGCGGACGCGGACCGAACCAGAGGAGGGCTCGCCAAGGCGATGGCCGTCCTGGCCATCATCGGCGCCATCAACTGGGGCCTGATTGGCTTCTTCAATTGGAACCTCGTGAACGCGCTGTTCGGCGGCGATACACGGACAGCGATGAGCGCGCTCAGCCGTCTCATCTACTCCGTCGTGGGTCTGTCGGGCATCGCGCTGGCACTCACCTTCCCGTGGAAGAAGAGCCTGGGAGCCACCACAACGCCGAGAACAGACGTGGGGTTTCACCGCAGAACCGAAGTGCGTCCATGACTCCGGCGGGCCCGCTGTTCTCACGGGCCCCTGAGTCCACCTCGGGTGATACGTTCGGCATTCCGCAACACTGCGGTTCCGCCTCGGCCCGCCCATTCCGGGCCGGGGCCGCCGCGCGAGGAAGCTGTCGCCATGGCGTCTGGTCCTTCGCGGACCACACCATCGGACGGATTCACGACGGACAGTGGTACACGCTTACCAGCGGGCCCCCGCTCTCCCTAATCGCCTGGACACATCCATCAGAGGAGCGCTTGCGACCCGGAGGCATTTGGCGCAGGAAGGCCCCTGCCCGTGATTGTCCGTCCTCGCCTCAGCTCGCTTCGGCTCCTCTTCGTCGTGCGCGGGACCATCCTCCCGCGCGTCCTGCCCCACGTTCTGGGCATCGCGGCGCTCTCCGCGCTCGTCGTCTGGGCGTACCGGCAAGGCTATCTGAATCTGCAGATTTCCTCACCGGCGCCGCTGTCCCTGCTGGGCATCGCCCTCTCCATCTTCCTCGGGTTCCGGAACAACGCCTGCTACGACCGATGGTGGGAGGCCCGGAAGCACTGGGGCGCGCTCATCATCGAGCTGCGCTCGTTCTCCCATGAGGCCATCGCGCTCCTGGGGGACGACGGCAGCGGAGCGCAGCAGGCGGTGCGCAGGCTGGTGAGGCGGAACATCGCCTTCGCCCACGCGCTGGCCGCGCACCTGCGCGGTCACGACGCCCAGGAGGACATCAGCCGCCTGCTGCCGGACCCTGAGGCCTCGCGCGTCCTGGACAGCCCGAACCGCCCCAACGCCCTGCTTCGGGAGCACGACCGGGAACTGGCCACGCTCCTCCGGGAGAAGCAGCTGACCGACATCACCTGGAGCGAGCTGCGGACGCGCGTGCATGGCTTGATGAACGTGCTCGCCGCCTGCGAGCGCATCCGCTTCACGCCCCTGCCCTTCACGTACACGGTGCTGCTGCACCGCACGGCCTACCTGTTCTGTCTGCTGCTGCCCTTTGGCCTGGCGGAGGCGCTGGGCTGGTTCACGCCCGTGCTCGCCGCCATGATTGCCTACACCTTCTTCGGGCTCGACCGGCTGAGCGACGAATTGGAGGAGCCCTTTGGCAAGGAGCCCAATGACCTCTCCTTGCTGGCGATGGCGCGCACCGTGGAGATGAACCTGATGGAGGCGTTGGGCGAGCCGCAGCCCGAGCCGCTGAAGCCGCGCGACTTCATCCTCCCCTGACCGGCCCGCGTCACGCTTCCATCACGTCGGCTCCGTAGGGTGGCTTCCGCAGTCCCCGCCCCACCCTCGGAGAAGACCCCGTGCGTGTCATCGCTTCGCTAGCAGCCCTTCCTCGATTGCTCGCTCTGACATTGTGCCTGTTCGGCGCCCAGGCCCTGGCGAGCTACGCATCGGTGCCGGACGGCACTGTCCTCCTCAGCTCCGACAACACCAACCGCTACCTGGTGGCGGGCGGCGCGAGGTTCTTCATCCCCTCCACGCAGTGGAGCCTGTATTCCGGCGCCAACCTGGTGGTGATGTCCCAGTCCGCCATTGATGCCATCACCCAGATTCCCCAGGACGGCACGCTGCTTCGCGAGCATGGCTACGCGGCCATCTACGTCGTCGTAGGAGGTACGATCTGGTGGATTCCCTCCCCCACGGAGCTGGACCACTGGGATGACTGGAAGACCATCAACAACGTCCCGCGCCAGTGGGAGACGGCCTTCCAGGACTACAGCGTCCAGGTGCTGGTGCGCGAGCGCACGGGGACCCAGGTCTATGTCTGGATTGCGGGAGCGAAGTTCGCCATCACCAATGCATCGGACCTCGCCTACTACGGCGGCGAGCCCAACGTGAAGACGGTTCCCCTGGGCACACTGGCCAGCTACACCAGCGAGCCCTTCTGCGGAGTGTCTCTGCGCGAGCGGTCGAGCAGCACCGTGTATTACCTCGGGTACCACGCGTATGCCCCCACCACCCTGAGGAAGTACGCCGCGCTGTGGGCCGCCGATGGCGTGGTCCCAGACGGCGCACTCGCCTCATTCCCGGTGACCACGGGCGAGCCGGCCTGCATCTGGTAGCGCGGTGAGCCCGGGAGGAGGGCGAGCCCTCCGTCCTCCTCCCCTGTCAGGCAGGGACTTGCAAGACGGCCAACACGTTGCCTGAAGGGTCCTTGAACCAGGCAATGGGCGGCCCCCTGTCACCACGGACGATGCCCTTCGCATCCGCGTCGAAGCCGTCGTACCGCTCGAAACGCACGCCGCGTTGGGACAGCGCGTCCACCGCCTTGTCGATGTCATCCACGGGGAAGTTGAGAATCGTGAACGACGCAGGGGTGTGGTTGTCCTTGGGATAGACGAGGATGTCCCTGCCGCCCGCGATGTGCAGCGTCAACATGCCGTCCGACTCGGACGTCTTCAGGCCCAGCGTCTCGCCGTAGAACTTCCGGGCCGCCGCCACGTCGCGCACCGAGAAGCCGCTGAACGCCTTCGTGTCTCCAAACATGCCTGACTCCATGGCTGGATGGCCGCCGTACCCGGCTCTCCTTCAGGTGGACATGGACCGCGCCCGACGCAATGACGGGCCCGCGGGGAATAATCCATCACATCGGATGGAACTGCTCGATGGTGATTTCCTCCACCAGGGCATCCTGGGGGGCGCCGAAGCTGGTGAGCGTGGTGTACCAGTGTGTCGTCGTGCCATCCCGGGTGAACGTCAACGGAACCAGCACCGAGCCGGCGTTGGCGGGCCGCAGCGCGGTCAACGCCTCGACACCTGGCTGCGCCAGGACACGGTCCAGGACCGATGCCACGGGTGAGCGGGGGCCCCGCATGCGAGCGCCCTCCCGCAGCCGGTGGAGCAGATACCCGGCAATCTCCTCCCAGTTGCCAATGGCCGAGCGCACGGGTCCGGGCACGAAGACGAGGTCCATCAGGTTGACCTGTCCCAGCGCCTCGCGCGTCTGCCCCATCATCGCGAGCGCGCCCGAATTCGCGTCGAGCACCGTCGAGCTCGAATCCACCACGATGGCGGGATACGGCTCATGCGACGCGAGGATGAGTCCCGCGGCCCGCCGGACCTCCGCCAGCTCCGGGCTGTGCCAGCCGCGCTCGCCGAACTGAGGCGCGAACCCCGCCGCCACCAGCAGGGCGTTGCGGTCCCTCAGCCCCAGCCCCAGGGCCTCCGCCAGCCGCAGCACCAGGTCCTGACTGGCCCCGGAGCGGCCCGACTCCAGGAACGAAAGGTGGCGCGCCGATACCTGCGCATCCAGCGACAGCGCCAGCTGGCTCTTGCCGCGCAGCGTTCTCCATTCCTTGAGCAGGGGTCCAATCATCGCCGTGTCCCTTTCCGAGCCCAGACTGCCCCAGGCCGTGACGCGGGACGATGACCTTCGAGGTAATTGAGAACATTCCCTGCCAGGAACACTGTGCTCCCGTTCCCAGCCACACGGAGAGCCCAGATGATGACCCACTTGCTGCGCAACCCCCGCTTCGTCTACCGCTTCGACGCCGCCGCCTCGCTCCTCATGGGCGTGGCCTTGTTGCTCCTTGCCCCCAACCTCACCCAGCTCGCGGGCTGGACCCTGCCGTCCAGCTTCCTGTTCGGCGTGGGCCTCTTCCTGCTGCCGTGGTCGGCCTTCAACCTCTGGGTCGGGCTCAAGCAGCCCGTCCTGGGAGCAGCCCTGGTGCATGTCCTGGTGGACGCCGCCTGGGTGGTGGGCAGTGTGCTGCTCGTCGTCATGCATGCCCAGGAGCTCACGCCCCTGGGGACCGCGCTGCTCGCCGGGCAGGCCTTCGCCGTGGTGGGCGTGCTGACCCTCAAGGCCATGGGACTCACGTCGCTTCGCGCGGCGGCGTGAGCACCGCGGCGGAGCGTCAGCCCGTGATGACCTTGAGGGCGGGCTTCCCGTCCTCCTGTGTGGCGGCGTCTGGAGACGGTGGCTCGTCACGCACCGTCTTGGACAACTCCAGGCTCCGGGTCATCAGCGCCTTCAACGCCCAGACCTGGGGCACCGATTCGATGAAGACACGGCTGGTGCCCAATCCCGCGGGCGCCGCCTCCACCTCGAAGCCCGCGGCAATGGCGCGGGCCTCGTCCACCGGCACCCAGGTGACGATGCTCTTGCGCTTGCCATTGCCGAAGAACCGGGCGAACCACTTCGTGGGCCGCTTGAAGGACACGTTGAAGTAGGACGCCGTGTCCCGGTAGAGGATGTCCTCGGCGACGTGGCCGTTCTTGACGCAGATGTCCCGCACCACGCCGAAGAACTCCAGCTCCGTCTCGGTGGTCTCCACGGCGGCGCGGCTCTTCTCGTCAGGCGCGGCTCGGCCATCCGCCTCGAAGGGCTTGGCCGAATCCGGCTTCACCACGTTGGCGCCCTCCTGCGCCGCCGCGGGCTCCGCGCCCTCGTTGAGCCGCTGGATTCGCTCCTTGAGCTTGTTCAGGAAGTCGTCGCCCATGACCCGCAGCAGCGTCGGCTCGATGGCTTCCTTCGCGACGTCCGCGAGCCGCTCCATCACCGCGGTGGTCCGCTTGCCCTTGTAGATGTCCTCCGTGAGCCACTTGAGGAAGGCCTCGTGCTCACCGGGCGCTTTCAGGGCGGACGCGAGCTTGTCGATCATCCCCTGCCGGTAGCGGCTGTTCTCCGCGTCCGTAATCAGCGTCGTCGCGTTGAAGGCTTCACGGCTGAACTTGGACAGGAACTTGGCCACCTTCACCCAGTCCGACTTCGTGTCCTCCAGGGAGAACGTGAAGAAGGGCTCCGGGTCCATGACGTTGGGGTTCTCCAGGTCCCCGAAGAAGAGGTAGTGGCACCCGTCGGTGATGATGCCGAAGTGGAGCTCCGGCAACTGCGCCAGGTAGCGCGCCAGTTGCTGCGCGCGGGACTTGAGGTCGGTGCCCAAGGGCTTGGTTTCGATGACGATGAGCGGCTTGGTGCCCGTCTGGTCGAAGATGGCGAAGTCCATGCGGTCCGGCAGTTTCTTGCCGTCTCCCTGGACGAAGTCCGCTGTGTATTCCAGGCGGACCTCCCGAGGAACGCTCGGGTCGTAGCCGAGGCTCCGGATGAACGGGACGACCAGCGCGATCTTCGCGGTCTCCTCGTTGGAGATGAACGCCTTGTTGTCCTGATAGCGTTTGACCAACTCCAGCAGATGGTTCGCGTCCATGGCACGTCCCCCTGCCCGGGCATGCGAGGCGTCCGGGCGCGAAGGTGATTTCAAGGCGCGGGGGCCTTGGCGGCCATCCCCCCCAGGGGTGAGACCCGCCCTCTTGACGCCGCGACCACATCGAGGAACGCGCGCACGGCTGGCCGCCTTGGCATACCCGCAGAGACGCGCCGTGCGCATCCTCCATCCATGGACGTCGGGGTGACCGCCGCGCTGAACGTGCGGCACGGAGTCGAGTTCGCGGTCCAGCACCTCGTCGTGCTCATGGGGTTCGTCCTCGGGCTCGCCGTCGACGAGAGCGCCGTGAAGCACGCCATGCGGCTGCCTGCCTACGCGCGAGGCCTTCCCCTCATCCTGTTGGGAGTCCCGCTGCTCGCCCTGCTCGTGGTGAACCTCCTGCCCCTGCCTCCCATCGCCGCCGGCATCCTCCTGTTGATGGCCGTCAGCCCTGGTGTGCCCAACGTTGCCGTCGCGGCCTACCGGCAGCGTGGCGACTTGAGCCTCACGGTGGCGCTGTCCCTCACCCTGTCCCTTGCGGCCATCGTGTGCCTGCCGCTCTCCCTGCGGCTGCTCAGCGAGTTCTTCCCCGCCGTGTTCAAAGCCCCAACCACCGTCCAGCTCCTCAAGCGGGTCATGCTGCCCTTCCTCGTGCCGCTCGCGGTGGGCTGGGCACTGCGCGCCTGGCGGCCAATGCTGGCCAGGCGACTGCTGCGTCCCATGCTGTGGCTCTTCAAGGCCGTGTTCGTCGTCGCCATCCTTCTCCTGTTGTTCATCAGCGGCCCGAGGCTGCGCGACGTGGGCGGATGGATGGTGCTGGGCATGCTGGTGATGACCCTGGGCTCCGCGCTACTGGGCCACGTGGCGGGAGGGCCCCGGCCTGAAGACAGGACCGCGCTCGCGCTCGCGGCTGTCTTCGGCAATCCCTCCATCGCGCTCGCCGTCGCGACGGCCAGCTACCAGGACTTGAGGCTGGCGCCCTTCCTGGCCGTCTATCTGCTGCTGCGCACGCTGGCGCTGCTCCCCTACCTGCTCCGGAACAAGCACCACCTCCGGCACGGAGTGCCCCACCCCGGCCGGACCTAACAGCCCTGGAGCGTCGCCCGCTTCGAGGCGGCCAGCAGCAGCCGCTGCTCCGCGGCCGCAATCACCCGCTGCGTCGCGAGCACCGCCGCCGGGTCCACGGAGATGGACGTAATCCCCGCGCGTACCAGGTGCTCCGCGAAGTCCGGCCGGTTCGACGGCGCCTGTCCACACAGGGAGGACGTCAGGCCCGCTTCCTCGCACCCGCGAATGATGTCGCCAATGGCGGCGAGCACCGCGGCGTCCGCTTCGTCGAACAGCTCGGCGCACGACTCGGAATCCCGGTCCACGCCCAGCATGAGCTGCGTCAAATCATTCGAGCCGATGGACACGCCATCAATCCCACACTTCGCATAATCGTGGAGGCGGTAGACGATGGAAGGCACCTCCGCCATCACCCACTTCCTCAAGCCCCGCTGCCGCCCCAGCGGGCTGCGGGCGATGAGCTCCAGACACGCCTCCAGCTCCCAGAGCGTGCGCACGAAGGGCAGCATCACCTGGAGATTGGGCGTCTGCTCGCGGACCCGCGCGAGCACTTCCAGCTCCAGGTTGAACACGTCGGGCTCGCGCAGGTACCGGTAGGCGCCCCGGAAGCCAATCATCGGGTTGGACTCCTCGGGCTCGAACTCAACGCCGCCTTCCAGTCCGCGGAACTCGTTCGTCCGGAAGTCCGTCGTCCGGTACACCACGGGGCGCGGATGGAAGGCCCGCGTCGTCTGGAGCAGGGCCGCCGACATGCGCTCCACGAACTCGCCGCTCCGGCCCTCCGCGATCAGCTTGCGTGGATGCACACCGCCCAGGGCCTCCGTGAGCATGAACTCGGCGCGCAGCAGGCCCACACCATCCACCGGAAGCGCCGCGGCCTCGCGAGCCTGCGCGGGCAGGGCCAGGTTGACGTAGAGGCGCGTGGCCAGCACCGGGGCCGTTCCGACCGTGGATGCGGTGGCAGTCGCCTCCACCGCCCGTGGACGTGGCGCCTCCTGTCCCTCGCGGACTTCTCCTGTCGAGCCATCCACCGTCACCGCCTCGCCGTCTCGCAGCGTGCGCGTGGCGGTGCGTGTGCCCACCACGCAGGGTTTGCGCAGCTCCCGGCTGACGATGGCGGCGTGGCACGTCATGCCGCCCCGGTCCGTGACAATGGCGGCGGCCCGCCGCATGGTGGGGACCCAGTCCGGCGACGTCATCTCCGCCACCAGCACCTCGCCCGGCTGGAGCTGCCGTCCCTCCGCCGGTGACGCCAGCACCCGCACGCGGCCGGCCGCCACACCGGGCGACGCACCCAGTCCCCGCACCAGCGCCTTGCCCGCGTGGCCTTCCTCCGACGGTGGCGCGGCGGGCTTTCCCAACGTGGTAATTGGACGCGTCTGCACCAGGAACAACCGGCCGCGCTCCTCCGCCCACTCGATGTCCTGCGGCGCACCGTAGTGCTGCTCCACCCGCATTCCCAACCGCGCCAGCTCCAGCACCGCCACGTCGCTCAGCACGCGCTCGTGGGCCTGTTCCGGACTCAGTGTCTCGCGCAGCGTGTGTCCTTCGGCATCGCGCACCAGGCGGACATTCTTGTCGCCCACCCGGACCTCGCGCACGCGAGGCTCCTTCTTGGTGACGCAATACGTATCCGGCTCCACCTGCCCGCCCACCACGACCTCACCCAGCCCCCAGGCGGCCTCGATGACGATGCGGCCGGTGTCTCCCGTAGAGGGGTCCGCGGTGAACATGACGCCCGCGCGAGCCGCATCCACCATGGCCTGCACCACCACGGCGATGGCGGGTTCCTCGGTGAGCCCTTCCGCCTTGCGGTAGGCCACCACGCGCTCGCCGTAGGCCGAAGCCCAGCATGCCCGCAGCGCGTCCATCAGGGCGTCCTCGCCAATCACATGGGTGAAGGATTCGTGCATGCCCGCGAAGGACGTCGCCACCGAATCCTCGGAGGTCGCCGAGGAGCGCACCGCCACGGCCCGGTCCGCGCCCAGTTGCTGATACGCCTCCAGGATGGCGGCGCGCAGCCGCGCTGGGACGGGCACGCTCCGCACGTGCTCACGGAGCTGCTGCGTGACCTGGGTCAGTGACGAAGGGTCATCCGGGTCCACCTGCGCCCAGAGGCGGCTCAGCCGGGCACGTACCGGCTCCATGGCCTCCTGGAAGGCGGCGGCGGTGATGACGAAGCCCGGCGGAACAGGCAGCCCCGCCCGCGTCATCTCGCCCAGGTTCGCGCCCTTGCCCCCCGCCAGCGCGACGTCCTCGCGGGACAGCTCGCTGAACCAGAGCAGACGAGGCGCGGCGGCCACCTCCGGATGCTCGGCTTGCCGTGGCTTCTCCGTGTCCGGTGAGACGTTCATGGTACCGCCCCCTGAAGCAAACGCCTGACTGCGCGGACGCTGCGCACCGGCGCTCGCGCACGAGGTCCTCATCCCCGCGTGAAGCGGGCGCGACTCACGAGGACGATGCGGCCGGTACGAGGTGATGACATCCATCCGGGCCCGGAGCGCGCGGGCCCGAGCCGCCGTTACAGTCACATGCGCCCGAGCATGCGCTCGGCATGAACCCCACCGCCGCATCTCCACGCCCGCGCGGATGACGCCTTCCGGCACCGTGCCGAGACTTCACGAGTGGACACCCACGAACCACCGGGGGAGAGCATGCGAGCCAATGTCTTTCAGGCTGTGAACCGCTTCGGCATCGAAGAGGTGGAGCGTCCCCGCGCGGGAGCCGGCGAGGCGGTCATCCGGATGACGATGACCACTGTCTGCGGCACGGACCTGCACATCGTCCGTGGCGAGTACCCGGTGCGCCTGGGGCTCGTCATCGGTCACGAGCCCGTGGGTGTCATCGAGGAGCTTGGTCCCGGCGTGACGGACTACCACCCGGGGCAGCGCGTCCTCGTGGGCGCCATCACCCCGTGTGGCCAATGCAGGGCCTGCCTGTCCGGTCACCTCTCGCAGTGCGGCCACGGCGCGGGCTGGGAGGCCCTGGGAGGCTGGCGCATGGGCAACACCCAGGATGGCGCCCAGGCCGAGTACATCCGCATTCCCTCCGCGCAGGCCAACCTCGCGCCCATCCCAGATGGGCTCACGGACGAACAGGTCATCCTCCTGTCGGACATCGCCTCCACGGGCTTCAGCGGCGCGGAGGCAGGCGGCGTGCGCATCGGCGATGCCGTGGTCGTCTTCGCGCAGGGGCCCATCGGCCTGTGCGCCTCCATTGGTGCGCGGTTGATGGGCGCCTCGCTCGTGGTCGGCGTGGACGGCGATGAGGCGCGGCTGAAGATGGCGCGGAGGATGGGCGTGGACGTGGTGCTCGACCACCGTCAGCAGGACGTCGTGGCCGAAGTGAAACGGCTCACGGGCGGCGGCGCCGACGTGGCCATCGAGGCGTTGGGCACCCAGCAGACTTTCGAGAGCGCGCTGCGCTGCCTGCGGCCCGCGGGCACGCTGTCCAGCCTGGGTGTGTACTCGGGCAAGCTCCAGTTGCCCTACGACGCGTTCTCCGCCGGCCTGGGGGACTACCGCATCGTCACCACCCTGTGCCCGGGAGGCAAGGAGCGCATGCGCCGCCTCATGGACCTGGTGCACCACAAGCGCGTCGACCTGTCGCCGCTCATCACTCATCGCTTCAAGCTCGCGGACATCCAGGAGGCCTACGCCCTCTTCGGCGAGCGCCGCGACGGCGTCTTCAAGGTGGCCATCCAACCGTGAGCCCCGCCCCACCCCGTGGGGCAGCCGCTCGAAGGCGAATCCTACAGACGTGGTGAGTCTCACGCGGGCTGCGCTGGAAGCCGGCGAGGAGGAAGTGCTCGCCGATGACGTGAGCCGTATGGCCAAACAAGGCTTGTCCTCCGGTGGCTATCCTGGTGCGCTGAGCGCGTGAGGTGACGTCCCATGGGTGACGCAGCCAGCAGCGACGCAACCCCAGTGCAGGATGCAGCGCCCGGGTCCACACCTTCCACGCTCCCCGGGCGCGCATCCCTTCAAGACGCGATGCTGCGGGGCCCGCTCCTGAAGCCCCTGCTCCAGCTCGCCGTGCCCACCACGCTGGTCCTGATTGCCCAGTCGTTGGTGGGCGTGGCGGAGAACTGGTACGCGAGCTTCCTGGGCACGGAGGCGCTGGCGGGCGTCTCCCTCGTCTTTCCCGTCGTGATGTTGATGACGATGATGTCCAACGGAGGCATTGGCAGCGGCGTGGCCTCCGCGGTGGCGCGAGCCCTGGGCGCGAACCGGCGGGACGATGCGAATGCCCTGGTCTGGCATGCCGTGGTGCTGGCGTTGGCGATTGGCCTTGTCTTCAGCGTCCTCGCCTGGATGACCGGCCCCGCGCTGTACACGGCGCTGGGTGGACGGGCGGGCGCGTTGGACGCCGCGCTCCAGTATTCGAACTACGTGTTCGCCGGCTCGATTCCCTTCTGGCTGGTGAACCTGCTCGCGGCGGCGCTGCGCGGCGCGGGCGAAGTGCGCGTCCCGGCGCTGGTGACGCTGGTGGGCGCCGCCGTCTTCCTCGTCGTGACGCCAGGGGTCATCTTCGGCTTCGGCCCGGTGCCCGCCCTGGGGCTGGCGGGCGCTGGGCTCGCGATGACGTTGTTCTACGTGGGCGCGGCGCTCTGGCTGCTGCGATACATGGCGTCCGGACGCGCGGCGGTCCGCCTCACGAAGGGGCCGCTGGAGCCACGACTCCTCCGCGACATCCTGCGCGTGGGCCTGCTGACGGCGTTGAGTTCGCTTCAGCCCAACCTGATGGTGATGGTCATCACCGGCGCCGTGGGCCTGTTCGGCGTGGAGGCGCTGGCCGGCTACGGTATGGCGTCACGCCTGGACTACCTCATCATCCCGATTCTCTTCGGCTTGGGCACTGCCGTGCTGACGCTGGTGGGCACCAACGTGGGTGCGGGACAGCACGAGCGCGCCCAGCGCATCGCCTGGTTGGGCGGCGGGCTGGGCTTCGTGGCCGCGGGAGTCATTGGACTGGCCGCGGCGCTGGCGCCCGAAGTCTGGCTCCATGCCTTCAGCCGCGAGCCAGCTGTCGTGGCGCCGGGCCTGGACTACCTGCGCATCGTGGCGCCGTTCTACGGACTGCTGGGCCTGGGCTTCGTGCTCGCGTTCGCCGCACAGGGCGCGGGCCGCGTGCTGTGGCCCTTCCTGGCGGGCACCTCGCGCCTGGTCATCAGCGCGGGCGTCGGGTGGTTCGTCGCCGCGCGGCTCGATGCGGGGCTCCCCGCGTTGTTCGCCATGGTGGCCGCCGGACTGGTGGCCTACGCCGGCGTCACCGTCGTCGCGGTGCTCGCAGGCGCCATCTTCCGACGAGAGACGGCGCCGCGCGGCACCTGAGCGGAGCCGTCCAGCCCGCGCCCGCCTCCCCACCTCGAATTCCGGACTTGACCGCCGGCCCGAACTGAAGGTATTGAAATTGATACTGATTATCAACTTCATCTCCATTTCAGGCACCGGGAGATGGTCGGAGGAACACGTGGCACGCGACTTGGGACCGCGGGGAAAGATGTGTCGTCGGCTGGGGATTCCACTTTCGCGCATCACCGCGAAGGACCCGGACAAGGACCCGGTGCTGCGCCGGCCCTATCCCCCTGGCCAGCACGGTGCCACCGCGCGAACCAGCGTGAGCGACTTCGCGCGCCGTCTGCGGGAGAAGCAGAAGCTGAAGCTGTACTACGGCCTGATGGAGAAGCAGTGCCGCGCGGCCTTCCAGGAAGCGCGCCAGGCGCCGGGCAACACCGGCACGGTGCTGCTGCAGCTGCTGGAGAGCCGGTTGGACGCACTGGTGCTTCGCGCCGGTCTGGCCACCAGCATCCGCCAGGCCCGGCAGTTCGTGCGCCACGGCTACCTTCATGTGGACGGCAAGCGGGCGGACATCCCGAGCTTCCGCGTCAAGCCTGGCAGCGAAGTCCGCTTCCACGCGGCGAACCTGAAGCTCGCCGTGGTGCAGGAGTCCTTCAGCCGGATGAAGTCGCGGTCCGTGCCCGCCTACGTCCAGGTGCTGGGTGAGGGCGAAGGGCTGCGCTACGTGCGCCTGCCGGAGCGGGAGGAAATCCCCGTGGACGTGAACGAGCCCTTCATCGTGGAGTACTACGCGCAGCGGAGCTGAGCCGTTCTCCGCGACTTTCTGTCCGGGCATGTGGCTCGGACAGACAGGTTGGCGGGGGGCGTGCTACGGCGCGGCGGTGACGGCGAAGAAGTCGCGCATCCGCGTCACGACCTCCGCCCGGTTCGTCAGCCAGATGTAGTGCCCCGCGCCTTCCAGTTGCAGGTGTCTCCAGCCAGGATGACGCCGCAGCGCGGCCTCCAGGTCCGTCTCATGCTGCTGGATGTCGGGCAGGAAGCCGCGGGCCTTCTCCCGGAACTCCAGCGGCAGCGACTCGGCGGCCACCAGGGCTTCTACCCAACCCGTGAAGCCCTGCCCATCCGACAGGGACAACACGGGCCCCTGCACGCGCCCGAGGTCCATGATGGCCGCGCCCCGGACGGATTGCTCCGTGGCACCAGGATGGCGGCGCTCGCGCAGGTAGGCCCCTGTCGCGGCGTCGAACGCATACGCCTGTTCGACTTCGTGCGCGGGAAGCCCTCCGCCCAAATCTTGCGCCAGCCGCTCCGCCACCGCCTGCCGTGAAGGAAGGCCGTCGAGCACGGAGAACGGCAGCGGCGGCAACGGCTCGCCCTCCAGGAACGCGGCAATCTCGCCCCGGCTGTCGGTGGCGTCCAGGTAGACGAGTGCCTCCACGCGCTCGGGGTGGTGGAGCGCCAGCCACGTCAGCTCGTCCCCCGCCAGGGAGTGGCCCGCGAACGACGCCTTCGACAGCCCCAGCTTGTCCAGCGCCCCCAGGACGTCCGTGGCCAGCGTGGCGGTGTCATAGCCGGTGTCGGGCCAATCCGAGGCGCCGTAGCCACGGCGGGTGAGCGCATAGACGTGGTGCGTGTCCCGGAACTCGAGCGCCAGCTCGTCGAAGATGTGGGCCGTGCTGCCCATGCCCGCGAGGAACATGAGCGCCGGGCCCTGGCCGCCATAGTCGAGCACCTCCAGCTCGACGCCCCGGACGGCCTCCACACGCGTCACCTGGTGCGGGGACGGCGTGTCGTCGGGCCCAGGGGCCAACGGAGAGGCATCACAACCAGCCCACAAGAAAAGCGCGGCACCCACGAGGTTCGTTCGCATGCGATTGGGAATACTGGCGAGCGCCTTCGCCAGGCACCAGCGCACGCCGGGGCTGCCTCCCCCCCTTGCCCGCATGGGGCGGGTGATGGTGCCGCCATGCCTCCCGGCCCTGCGGGGATGAGTCCCCCTCAATGTGCGGAGCCAGGTCCACGCACTTAAAACATAGATATACGAGTATTCCAAGATTTCAGCACTTGCACTACCATTGCTCCAGCCAACGGATCTCACTCACAGCCACCATTGGATTTTTCATGCATATTCATGACCGCATCAAAAAGGCACTCTTCGCGCTCGCAATGATTGCCGGGTGTGGCAGTCCCGAAGCCGTGGACCCTTCCGGCGACGCCACCGCGACGGCGCCGCTCCTCACGAGCAGCAAGCTGACCCTCACCGCGTCCATGGTGCAGCCCGACGGCGTTCGTCCCGTCGCGGGTCCGTACCAGAACCTCTTCGATGAGCAGGCACTCATTGGAGACCCTCGCGCGGGAACGGGCGCCGCGCCCGTCACGACCTGGGGTGACGTCATCTTCGACCATTCCGCGTACCCCATGGGTCTCATCATCGACCTGGGCGCGCTGTATGACATCACGGAGATTGGCGTCTTCGACACCTTCGACAGCGGCAGCGTCTCCTTCGCGGCCGGCGAGCCGGGTGCCTGGACGCCAGTGACGAACATCACCCTGACCCGGTGGCAAGAGTGGTGGGTCGTGCCCGTCACCCAGCGCACGCGGTACATCCACCTTTCGAGGACCCGCTATGCGGGCATGAACGAAGTCGTCATCTACGGCGCCCCCGTGACGGGCGAGCCGCCCGCCAACCTTCCGCCCACGGTCTCCGCCGGAGCGGACCAGACGGTGATGCTGCCCACGAATGCCACGACCCTCACGGGCACCGCGACGGACAGCGACGGAACAGTCGTGGCGCGGCAGTGGACCCAGGTGTCCGGTCCCAATACCGCGACCCTGACGGGCGCCACGACGCTCTCCGCGACGGCGTCCGGGCTGGTGCAGGGGCTCTACGAGTTCGAGCTGACGGTGACGGACGACGACGGCGCTACCGCCAGCGACAGAATGAAGGTCCAGGTGACACCCGCGCCCACGGGCCGTGGCACCACGCAGGAGGTCTACAAGTCACCCTCGACGCCGGGCGGTTACGGCTATGTCGTGTACCTGCCTCCCGGTTACGAAGAAGGCTCGAACTGGCCCGTCGTCTTCTTCCTCCACGGGATGGGCGAGCAGGGAGATGGAGGCGTCAACCAGCTCAAGAAGGTTCGTGCGCACGGGCCTCAGGCGTACATCGATCAGGAGGGGAAGGACTATCCCTTCATCCTGGTCTCTCCGCAGACGAGCACGTCGGGATTCTGGAGCGCCTACGAAGCCCAATACAACCTGGACCCCTTCTTCGAGCACATCCTGGCGACGTTCAAGACAGACAGGAAGCGCGTCTACCTGACGGGCCTCAGCATGGGCGGCGCGGGGACGTTCAACTACGCATCGCTCTTCCCCTCGAAGCTCGCCGCCGCCATCCCCATCTGCAACGGAGGCTACGGTTCGAGCGCCGCGGATGCCCTGAAGATGGTCCAAGCGAACCTCCCCATCTGGGGCTCACACGGCCTGCTCGACAACGACATCTTCTACACCGCGACCGCCGCCTGGTTCACGCTCCTGGGACACGCCATGGGCGGCACGGGTGGCGTCATGGATACCTATCCATCCCCGGCTCGTACAGCGACGGCGTTCTTCCGGCCCGGGAGCGGGCAGTGGGAATGGATTGATGGGCAGACGAACACCGACACCACGGGCGCCGGGCCGGTGAAGCCCGTGCTCTTCACCCTCTTCCACGATGGCAATCACTACATCTGGGACCGGGTCTACAAAGAGCCCAAGGTGTTCGCCTGGATGCTGGCCCAGCAGCGCCCCTGACGGGCGCACCGCCACGGGCTTCAGCGCGGCCCGCGCTGCGTAGGAGGCTCCTCGCGAGCGTCGTACGCGGCGCGGGCCTGCTGCACCGCAGCCCGGCGGTGCAGGGCCCAGGTCGCCAGCATGTCGATGGGCTCCATCAGTTCCTGGCCCAGCGCCGTCAACGCGTAGTCCACGCGCGGCGGCACGGTCGGCGTGACGGTGCGCGACACGAAGCCGTCACGCTCGAGTCCTCGCAGACTTGTCCCGCACGCGGAACAGCACCTCTCAGACTTCCTTGCAGACACCTGGCGGGAGCCGGGCCAGGAGCACGTCACGCGCATCCCTGGGCGACTGAGACCGGCGCGCGTAGGCAATGCCGCCCACGAGCGCCACCAGAGCCAATCCGAACCAAGGCAACCGGACGAAGAACGAAAACGAAGGACGCCCGCCCGCCACCTCACAGTGGGGGACGAGCGAGTCGGTCGCCACCAGCCAGGACATGACGAACGCCATGGGGCCCATGAAGGCAGCCGCCATCACGGCCCACGCAACGGCATCCAACACCCGCCGGAGACGGCCAACGCCGGGTGCAGGCGCCACCCGCAAGACATCTCCAGGCTGACGTGGGCCCCACAGCAACCAGCACCACACGCCCAGCCCAGCGGACATCGCCAGCGCGAGCACCCACCACAGGTTGGACTCCCACCAGAGGAATGGGGACGGCTCGTCATAGAAGTTCATCCACACCCCTCCACTAGGCGCCTGGCGCTTCCGCCCCGAAGCCTACATCAAAGCCGTGGGTCCACCGGCTCGCTCTCCAGGGCGAGGACACCAAAGACACACTCGTGCACGCGGCGCAGGGGTTCGCCTCGCGCGAACCGTTCCAGTCCTTCGACTCCGAGCGCGAACTCACGCAGCGCCAGGGAGCGCTTCGTGGACAGGCCACGCTGACGCAGCCGCTCCAGGTTCGCGGGCGCGGTGTACTCCGGACCGTAGATGATGCGCAGGTACTCCGGCCCTCGTGACTTGATGGCCGGCTGGAGCAGCCCCTTGCGCCCACGCACCGCGAAGTCGAGCGGCTTGACCACCATGCCCTCCCCTCCTCGCGCCGTGAGTTCCTCCCACCAGCGCACGCCCTCCGCCACCGCGGCTTCATCCTCCAGTTCCACCACGCGGAACGGTGTCGCCACCAGCAACGTCGCATCCGCCTGGCACACCCGGGCGAGCGTCTCCATGTGCCACACATGGTCCTTGTCCATGTGCGCCACCCCTTCCGTCGCCAGCAGATGGAAGGGCGCGAACCGCACGTCCTCCAGCGAATGCACGGGCCAGCAGTAGCGCCGGTATGCCGCCACGTACCGCTCCACGCTGCGTGCCTTCTCGCCGAAGCGTGTGGCCAACTCCCCTGCTTCCAGCCCGCGCCCCACCGCCTGCTCCAGCACCGACACCACGTCTGTGAGCGCCGCGCATGAAGCCGCTCCTACCGACGCGTATTGGTCTCGCAGCAACTCCTGGGCCTTGAAGGACCAGGGCATCAGCTCCCCATCGAGGCACGCCCAGTCCGTCTGGTGCGCCTCCCAGAAACCCGACGCGGTGAGCGCCGCTCGCACCCGCGCGAGGAACGCCGCTTCGAGCCCTGTGTCCAAGAAGAAGCGGCGACCCGTGCACGTGTAGCAGACGCCC
This sequence comes from Myxococcus sp. NMCA1, assembly GCF_026810205.1. Lineage (NCBI taxonomy): Bacteria > Pseudomonadati > Myxococcota > Myxococcia > Myxococcales > Myxococcaceae > Myxococcus > Myxococcus sp. NMCA1. The sequence continues at coordinate 8,680,756 of NZ_CP113950.1, forward strand.
AGCTCGCCCGTCGTGACGCCGAAGCGCCGGAGGGCGGCCGCCTCGTCGCGGGCGACCACGACCACCGCGCGCGAGCCCATGTGCTTCTCCTCGCACACGACCTTCGCCACCCCTTCCTTGCCGTAGTAGGCGAACGCCTCCGCCGGGTGCTCGAGATAGCCCTGGGCCTTGCTCGTCTCCGAGGGCGACATCGTCGGAGGCAGGTAGATGAGCCACTTCGGGTCGATGGCGAACCGGCTCATCGCTTCCAGCGCCGCCGTGGCGTTCTCCTCGCGCACCGTCACGTTCTGGCTCAGCCGCGTCGTCACCACGCGCTTGCCCCGCACGTCGTCGATATCCAGCAGGTCGTCATGAACCTGCTGCGCGCTCAGCCCGCCCCCTGGCGTGACAGCACCGCCCAGCGGCCGGATGGACTCCGCGTAGGCCCGCGCCGCGGGCACCGAGACGAGCTCCCGCTCCGGATAACGCAGCGCCGTCAGCTTGCCGCCATACACGCAGCCCGTGTCCACGCAGAGCGTGTTGTTGAGCCAGTCCGCCTCCAGTTCCTCCCGGCACCCGTGGATGTCGCCGATGATGTCGAAGGGGCCGTGCTCGTGCTTGCGGTTGTTCCACAGCGGCTGCCGCACGAACTCGATTGCCTCCAGCACCTCCGGCTTCAGCACGTGGAATTCGCGCGCGAGCTCCACCAGGGGCCTGCGCGCCTCCGGCTGCACGCTGGTCGCGTCGATGACGGTGAGAAGAGTTTCCGCAGGAAGGGCTCGCCACCGCGACAGGGAGTGGGCTTGCACTTCCGGGCCATGCCGGCGTCGGACACCGGCACGGCCCCGGCCGTTCAGTCCATCAACTGCCGCGACAAGTAGACGTGGTGCAGTGCCCACCGGCGCGCGTTGAGCAGCGGGTCCGCGTCGTTGGAGTGCCCGCCGTCGGTGTTCTCGTAATACAGGTACGGCAGCCCCATGGCCTCCAGGCGCGCCGCGAACTTCCGCGCGTGGCCCGGGTGGACGCGGTCATCCTTCGTGTTCGTGGTGATGTACGGCGCGGGGTAGCGCACGCCCTCGCGGAGGTTCTGGTAGGCGGAGTACTTCGAGATGAACGCCGCGTCCCCGGGCACCTCCGGGTTGCCGTACTCCCCCACCCACGACGCGCCCGCTGGCAGCATGTGGTAGCGCATCATGTCGATGAGCGGGCTTTCGATGACGGCCGCGTTGAACAGGTCCGGGCGTTGCGTCATCGCCACGCTGGTGAGGACACCGCCGTTGGAGCGGCCGTAGATGCCCAGGTGGCGCGGGGAGCTGACCTTCCTCCGCACCAGGTCTTCCATCACCGCCGCGAAGTCGTCGAACGCGCGCTGGCGGTGCTCCCGCAGGGCCGCCTGGTGCCAGCGCGGACCGAACTCGCCTCCGCCCCGGATGTTGGCGACGACGTAGGCCCCGCCGCGCTCCATCCACAACTTGCCCTCCTCCGGCAGGTAGACGGGCGGCTTGGACACCTGGAAGCCGCCATAGCCATACACCAGCGTCGGCAGAGTGCCGTCGAGCTTCCGCGCCTTCGGCCGCACCAGGAAGTACGGAATCCGGGTGCCGTCCTTCGACTTCGTCCAGTACTGGTCCACCTGGAGCTTCGAGGCATCGAAGCGCGCGGGCAGCGACTTCACCTTCTTCACCGTGCCCGCCTTCGCGTCCGCCAGCCACAGCGACGTCGGCGCGAGGAAGCCCTGGGACTTCACGAAGAAGCGGTCATGCGATGACGACGTCGCGGTGATGGCGACCGAGGCGTTCTTCGGCAGGGCCAGCCGTTTGCGGCTCCAACGGTTCTTCACCGGCGTGTAGACATCCAGCGCGCCCTTCACGTCCTCATAGAGGTTCACCAGCACCTGGCCCCGCGTCGCCGCCACCGATTCGATGGCTTGACGCGCTCCCGGCTGGAAGAGCAGCGCGGGCTTCGCCTTCGCCGGGTCCGTCTTCAGCGCGGCCAGCGGGTACGCCAGCAGCGCGCCCTGCTTGAAGCGGCCCCAGTCCTCTTCAATCGTGAAGACGACCTGCCCGTCCACGAAGGCCTGGAGGGAGGATTTCCGGGGGAACGGGAGCCGCACGGGCGCCGCGCCTCCCAGCAGGTAGTACTCCGACTCGAAGAAGGTCACCGCGCGGTTGACCAGCACCGCCTGCAGCGCGCCGTCCGCGTCCCGCAACAGGAAGGGAGACGCGGAGACGTCGGTGCGCTCACCCCGGAAGGCCTCCTGCGCCTCCGTCAGCGGCGTGCCGCGCTTCCAGCGTTTGAGCACGAAGGGATAGCCCGACTCCGTGAGCGTGTCCCCGCCCCAGTCGCGCCCCACCAGCAGCGTGTCCGAGTCCAGCCAGGACGCGGACAGCTTGCCCTCCGGGACCTGGAATCCTCCTTCCACGAAGTGCTTCGCGGCGGCGTCGAACTCGCGCAGCTCGACGGCGTCCTTGCCTCCGTTGGACAGGGAGACGAGGCAGCGCTGGTCCGCGGGAGGCAGGCAGTTGCTGCCCTTCCAAATCCAGTTGGCCTTCTCGGCCTTCGCCAGCGCGTCCACGTCCAGCACCGTCTCCCACGGTGTCTGGGCGCTCGCGTAGCCGTCCAGCGAGGTGTGCCGCCAGATGCCTCGGGGGTTGACGCGGTCCTGCCAGAAGTTGTCCACACCGCCGGCCCGGAAGCCGGGCGAGGGAATGCGGTCGGTGGAGGTGAGCAGTTCGAGCGCCTGGGCGTGGAAGGTCTCGAAGCGCGAGTCCTTCTCCAACACCGCGAGCGTCCGCGCGTTCTGCGCGCGAACCCATTCGAGTGCCTTCTCGCCCTGGACCTCCTCGAGCCACAGGAAGGGGTCCTGGGGTGGGGCCTCGGCCGTCGCCACGGAGGAGGTCAACAGCCCGGTCAGCAACGACGCCACGTACGCCCTTCTCATGTCCTCATCTCCCGATGCCCGAGGTGGCCCCCCAACAGACCGCGCCGCCTCCCATTCCCCCGACCATGACGCCTGTGCCACGGCGGCCGTGCTGGCGGGGCCGCGAGCGTCCGTCGTGCGTGCATCGCATCGGGGCTGGCGGTGATGGCCTGCAAGGGAGTATGGGTCCCGCCACGTACGTCCCCGGAGCGGCCGGCTCCGCGCGTGGTGACCTCAGGAGTGGAAGCAGGTGGTGACGACAGGACCCAGCGACAAGGGGGAGCGGCTCTGGCCCTGGGTGGGCGCGGCGCTCGGAGTGCGGTGGTTCCTCGCGGCGGGAGGAGGCCCCACGCTGCCGCTCTTCCAGCGCCTGGGCGACCGCGTCACCTGCGGCGTGGTGGATGGCTTCACCGTGTGCGTGCCCGCCCGGGACAGCGACTTCCGCGAGGCGTTGAAGCGTGCGCCTCCAGCTCCCATCCCCCAGGAACCACCCGCCTCCGCGGGCCCGCCTCACTGAGTCCAACGCCCATGAGCTTCCAGCCCCCCGTCACCCCCGCGTCCGAAGTTCCCATGGCCCTCAACGGGCGTGGCTACGCCGTGCTCACCCGCGACGGACTCTGCGAGCTCGCGGGCATCGACTCCCCCGCGCTGGACGCGCTGCGGCCGTCCTGGAACGAGCTGCCGCAGGACGGCTTCCTCCGGGATGGTGGCCGCTACCGCTCACGGCGGCACTCCTGCTTCATCGTGGACGGCGACTCGGTGACACAGGTGCCTCACCGCGCGCACTGGCAGCCGGTGGAATACAACGCGCTTCACGGCGGGCTGGAGCGCTGGTTCGAGCCCGTGCAGCCCGACATCGTTTCCCAGCCGGTGTGGGCCGGGCTGATTCGAGGCCTCGCCGCGTGCTGCTCCCAGCTCAAGGGCGAGCGCCCCTGGCACGTCGAGGCCCACCAGTTCCGCATCGACACCACCGACGGTATCGGCCGGCCCACACCCGAGGGCGCGCACCGGGACGGCGTGGACTTCGTGGCTGTACTGCTCGTGGGCCGCGAGGGCATCAAGGGCGGTGAGACGCGCGTCTTCGAGGCCCACGGTCCCAATGGCCTGCGCTTCACGCTGACGGAGCCCTGGTCCGCGCTGCTGCTGGACGATGCGCGCGTGATTCACGAGAGCACGCCCATCCAGCCGGTGGAAGGCACCGGCCACCGGGACACGCTGGTGCTCACGTTCCGGGCCGAGGGGTTCCAGGGCCCCGGGTAGTGCCGGGGGCGCCTCTGCCCGATCCAGGACACTTGCAGCTCCGGTCCGCGTGCGTGCCTGACACACGCGCGCGGACGAGCGGGCTGGGGCGGCGTGGTGAACTGGTCGCGCACCTTCTCCCGACAGGTGTTGACGCTGCTGCCACGCCCGGAGCGCGGGGCCGGTGAGACGTTGACGGAGCTGGAGCTGGTGCCGCCGGCATCGCCCCTGCCGCGCACGGCGCCTGCTGCTGGCCATGACACGGGCCTACCTGGTGCTCCTGCCCCTGGGCGTGGTGGAGGACCTGGGCTGGCTCACCCCCCTGGTCACCGCCGTCATCGCGTTCCTCTTCATCGGGCTGGACGCCGCGGGCCGGGACATCGAAACGTCCTTCGAGGATGACGTCAGCGACACGCCCATGACGGCGCTCTGCCGGACCATTGAAATCAACCTGCGGCAGATGCTGGGAGAAACGGAGCTCCCCCCTCCCGTTCAGCCTCGAGATGGGCTTCTCTACTGAGGTTGTGACGACCACTGGCCGCATCCCGCTGTTCGAGAACGTGCGAGGCCTCCTCATCACCCTGGTGGTGATGGGGCATGCGCTCGAGCCTTTGCTCGGCCGAGAGCCGCTCGCGAAGGCGCTCTACTCCGGCCTGTACCTGTTCCACATCCCCGCCTTCGCGTTCCTCTCCGGGCACCTGTCCCGCGCGGACAGCGGGCCCCGCGCGCTGGGCGCCATCGCCTGGGGGCAGCTCGCGCCGCTGGCCGTGTTCCAGGTGCTGTACGTCGCCTTCGACGCGTGGGTGCTCGGCCGGGGCTGGAGTTCGCACTGGCTGGTGCAGCCGTACTGGCTGCTGTGGTTCCTGCTGAGCCTCGGGTGCTGGCGGCTGATGCTGCCCCTGCTCCTCCGCCTGCCCAGGCCGCTGATGTGGGCCGTGGCGCTGGCGCTCGTCGCGGGCCTGCTCCCCTGGGTGGGCTACCTGTTCGGCCTGTCGCGGACGTTCGTGTTCCTGCCCTGCTTCGTCGCCGGTTACCTGACGCGAAGGGAGTGGCTGCTGGCCCCTCGATACACCCGGGGCTGGCGCTTCGTGCTCGCGGCGTCCCTGGCCGTGGGCCTGGGCGCCTGCGTCGGAGCGGTGGCCATGGGCTTGCTGCCTGCGCCCGCGCCGCAGTGGCTCTACGGGAGCAGCGGCTACGGGGTGCTCGGTGCCACGGCGCTCACGGGCATGGCAGCACGCGCCGCGCTCTTCTGCGGTGCACTGGCGCTGACATGGGCACTCTTCACGCTCAGCCCGCGACAGGAGAGCGCGCTCACGAGGCTGGGTGGACGGAGTCTGGCGCCCTTCCTCCTGCACGGCTTCGTCGTGCGAGCCGCCGAGCACGTGGGCGCGTACGCGTTCCTCCAGGGGCCCGTGGGCGTCGCCCTCGCGCTGGGAGCGGGGGCGCTGCTCACGGTGCTGCTGAGCCACCCTCACGTGGTCCAGGCCACGCGCCCGCTGTGGGAGCCTCGGTGGCTCTTCCAGCGGACACGTGACGCCGTGCCGGGCCTGGGGCGCTGAGCGGGCCTACTTCTTCCGTACTCCAGCTTCACGCCCTTCCGCTTGGCGTAGATGTACGCCTCCATGGCGCGCATCCGTGGGTCACCGTCCGCCAGCGGCCTGCCGCGCGCCGGGTTCTCGATGCACCAGTTGATCATGTCGCGCAGCAGCGCCACGCGGCCCAGCTGCACCTGGTACTTCGGATACGTCTCCGGGTGCGTGTTGGACGCGTCCGGGTGGCACATGTCACAGGAGATGCCCAGTCACCAGGAAGCGGCCCAGCTCGGAGAAGCGCGTCTCCAGCGCCAGCTCGTCAATCTGAACAGCGGCGACACCACGTTGCCCGCGTGGCAACTGTTGCAGCGGGCCTTGCCGTTGAAGAGCGCCCAGCCCCGGCGCTCCGCGGCGGTGAGCGCCTTCGCGTCGCCGGTGATGAAGCGGTCGAACCGGGCGTTGCCGGAGTACAGCGTGCGCTCGAAAGCGGCGATGGCCGTCGCCAGGTCGTCGAAGTTCACCTCGTGGCCGAAGACCTTCTGGAAATCCCTCACGTACTCCGGAATGGCCTTCACCTTGGCCACCACCGCCGCCTCGTCGGGCATGCCCATCTCCCGCGGGTTGAGGATGGGCAGCTTCGTCTGGTCCTCCAGCGTGGACGCGCGGCCGTCCCAGAACTGGGAGGCGCTGAAGAGCGCGTTGAGGATGGTGGGGCTGTTGCGCGTTACCTTCTGACCCTTCACGCCCTCCGACACCGGCTTCGCGTCCGTGAAGCCGAAGCGGGCATCGTGGCAGGTGGCGCAGGACACGGTGTCGTCCACCGACAGGCGCTGGTCGTTGAAGAGCTTCTCACCCAGCAGCACCCGCTCCGGCGTGGGCGCGAGGCTGGCTGGGATGGACAGCTTCCACAGCGCCGCGGACACGCCCGGTGGCAGGTCGGCGGGCGGAGGCGCCGCTTCCTTCGCGGCGGTCTGGGCTTGCCCGGCTTGGGCGAACAGCAGGACGGCGAGCGACAGTGCAACGCCAGACGGCGGGCGCATGATCTCCCCTCCCCACCAACCACGTTGCACGCCGCGAGGCATCGAGACGCCGGGCCGGGGTCAGTTCTTTCCCGAAACCACCACTATTCCCGCGCCGCGGTCCAGGTTGTGTTCGCCCTTGCGTGGGCTGCCGAACATCCCGGGCGCGTGCATCTTTCGCGAAAGGAGGGCGTCATGTGGGACCCAGGAGAGCTGCGCGAGGGCATGGCCGTGAGGGACGAGCACGGGCGGAGGCTCGGCACGGTGGTGCATATCGGAGACACGCACTTCGAGCTGGAGCAGGGCTGGCCGCCCAGCCGCGACTTCATGGTGAGCTTCCACCTGGTGGCGCGGGTGGACCATGGTGAGGTGTTCCTCCACCCCGGCCATGGCGCCACCGTCCCCACGGAGGACGAGATGCCCGACAGCGGCGCGTACATCTGACGGCTAGCGTCCGGGCAGGCGCAGGTCGCGGGAGCTGAAGAGCAACCCGGACGCCGTCGCTGGCGCGAGCACGGCCAGGGCGATGATGGCCCCGTCCAGCGGGCTCCGGGCGAGCGGCACGTTGTAGGTGACGGCCTGGACGAACGTCAGACACGCGTCCGCCGCCGTCAGCCCGCCCAGCACCGTGGCCAGGGAGTCCCGCCAACGCCGCACCAACGAGAAGAGCCCCACCGTCAGGCCCACGTCAAACACCACCCACGCCCACTGCACCTGGACGGACGGGAACCAGCGCGCCGTGGAGGGCAGCGCCAGCAGCGCGGTCCACGGAACGAGCAGCACGGCGAGCGCGTGCACCAGCAGGCGCGGACGCCGCAGCAGCGTGGCGATGCCGAAGCGCAACAGGCCGCCCTGAGCGAAGGCCCGCAGCGCGTCGTACACCGCCGCCAGCCCGCCCCGGGGCTCGGGATAGGACAGATGGATGGGCACCCAGGCGTCGGGGCGGAACTTCCCCTTGAAGGCGCGCAGGCCCTCGAAATCGAAGAGCGGCCGGCCGCACGCCCGCGCCAGTCGCAGCCATGGCCGCACGGGCCCCGCGAGCGGCGCCAGTCCCAGCGTCACGTAGCGCCGCCCGGTGGCGGCCGCCGCGCGCATGGCCGCGTCCACCAGCGCCTCCGCGGTGCCATTGGGCGCCTCCGGGTCCCGGAGCAGGTCCTGGAGGAACCAGCCTTCGCGGGCATACACGGGCGACACCGACAGGAAGCCCACCACCTCGCCCTCCACCTCCGCGACGAAGGCATGCCGCTCGCTCGCGAAGGCGTGGGGACGAAGCTGGACCAGGAAGCCCATGGGGGCCATGCGACGGGACGCCAGCCAGCGCGCCTTCAACAGCTCCACCGCTCGCCGCGTGGGGTGCAGCGGGTCCCCCAGCTCCGTGACGGGCACCTCGCGGACCTTCACGCCTCGCGCGCGAGCGCGGCGAAGCTGCTCACGCAGGCTGCGGCTGCCCCGCACCACGTCGTCCCAGTGGGCCGGGTCCCAGACGGGCTGCTCGCCGATGGGCAGCGACGCCATGGGGGCCAGCTCCATGAAGCGCGGCTCGGTGGCGAAGAAGCACACGCGCCGGTCCACTGCTCGCGCGGCCACGCGGAAGCCCTCCGCCACCGAAGCCAGCCGCTCCGGCGCGGCGATGGGCGCCCCGGCCGCCACCCAGGCACCGCCCGTGTCCACGTACGCCACGCACGCGTCGCCCGCCGGGTCGAACCAGTACCGGAAGCCGGGCTGCAGCACCTGGAACGAGGTGGCGTTCCAACCGTACCGGCGCAGCAGCGCCAGCACCTGCTCGCGTGGCTCCGGGCAAGCCGGGGCCTTCTCTTGAGAACGTCCTTCCACGCGCGGCAGAAGGTATGTGCCCCGCCCCGTGGACGGCAAACGAGAACACCGCCGCGCGACTGGGTCATCGTCAGCAACACGGTGGCCCGCTCCGGCCTCGCCCTGCCCCAGCTCACCCAGCCCTTCCCCAGGCTGGGCGGCGCGCTGGAGGCCGGCGGCCTGTAGCCAGCAGCGGGCGCGGGTGGGAAGCTTGTGCCGGACCGGCGCACCGTGACCTTCGCCTACTACGACACCCTCACCCCCGCCCAGCAGCGCGTCTACCGGATGAGTGACTCGGTGAGCGCGCTCCGGCTCCGCGAGCCGCGGACGCTGGAGCCCCTGGTGGCCGCGCTGCGCGAAGCCCTGGCCACGGGCCGGCAACCGGAGACCGAGCACGCCACCGCCCGGCTGAGCGACGCCCTCTGCGAGCGGCTGGACCTGTTCGCGCCGCGGGTGGAGGTGCTGGAGGTCCGCCCCTCCTCCACCACCGGCGAGCTGCACGGCATGTACACCCTGGAGCGGGGCCGTCGCCCTCGCATCCAGCTGTGGATGCGGACCGCGAAGCACGCGCGGGTGGTGGCCTTCCGCACCTACCTGCGCACCCTGCTGCACGAGCTGTGTCACCACCTGGACTTTCTTCTGCTGGAGCTGCCCGCTTCCTTCCACACGGAAGGCTTCTTCCAGCGGGAATCCAGCCTCTTCCACCAGCTGGTGCCCCGCCCGGCCCGGCCACGGCGTTCCGGGGCCAGGAAGGGTGTGACGGCGGACACCCCTGACATAAGTCCAGGCAGGCGGCGGCGCGGAGGCTAGATTCCGCGTCCCTATGGCGCATCCGACCGAAGACAAGAACTTCCGCCTGCCGACCTCCATCCGTCCCCGCCGCTACGCGGCCACGCTGACCCTGGACCTGGACGCGAAGTCCTTCTCCGGCCAGCAGACCATCGACCTGGACGTGGCGGCGCCGTCGAACGAAATCATCCTGCACGGCATCGCCCTGGAGCTGAGCGACGTGACGTTCCGCGCCGGTGGCCAGCAGCGCAAGCCGGCCTCCATCCAGCCCGCGCAGGCGAGCGAGACGGTGGTGCTCCGCTTCGATGAAGCGCTGCCCACGGGCGCCGCGTCGCTGGACGTCGCGTGGACGGGGCGCTTCACGGAAGGGCTGCGCGGCCTGTACCAGGCGGGCAAGGTGGCGGCCACCCAGTTCGAGGCCGCCGACGCGCGCCGACTCTTCCCCTGCTTCGACGAGCCCGCCTTCAAGGCGCGCTGGGCCCTCACCGTCCGCGTGCCGCAGGGGCTCACCGTGCTGGGCAACGGCCCGGTGGTGAAGGACACGCAGGAGGGCAACCTGCGCGCGGTGACGTTCCAGGAGACGGAGGTGCTCAGCAGCTACCTCATCGCCCTGGTGGTGGGCCCGCTGGTGGGCACGGACGCGCAGGACGTGCAGGGCGTGCCGGTGCGGACCTGGGCGCTGCCGGAGAAGGCGCACCTGACGCGCTTCGGCCAGGACGTGGCGCTGGCGGTGCTGCCCAGGCTCCAGGACTACTTCGGGCTGCCGTATGCCTTCACCAAGGTGGACCAGGTGGGCATCCCCGACTTCGAGGCCGGCGCCATGGAGAACGCCGGCCTGATTACCTACCGCGAGGTGGCGCTGCTGCTGGACCCGGCCACCGCGCCGCTGTCGGTGAAGAAGCGCGTGGCGGAGGTGGTGACGCACGAGCTGGCACACCAGTGGTTCGGCAACTGGGTCACCATGGTGTGGTGGGACGACCTGTGGCTCAACGAGGCGTTCGCCACGTGGATGGCCTTCAAGATTGTCGACCAGTGGCGCCCCGAGTGGCGCATGTGGCTGGACTTCGACGCGCACCGCGCCAGCGCGCTGCACCTGGACGCGCTCAAGTCCACGCACCCCATCCACGGCGAGGTGCGCAACGCGGGCGAGGCCGGTGAGAGCTTCGACGCGATTACGTACGAGAAGGGCGGCGCGGTGCTGCGGATGATTGAGGGCTTCCTCGGGGAAGACGCCTTCCGCGAGGGCATCCGCCAGTACATGCGCAAGCACGCGCGCGCCAACGCGGTGAAGGAAGACTTGTGGAACGCGCTGGGCGACGCCGCGGAGCAGCCGGTGGAGGAGCTGGCCACCGCGTGGGTGGGCCAGAGCGGCTTCCCGTTGGTGACGGCGACGCTGGACGGGCGCGGACTGTCGCTGTCGCAGCGGCGCTTCTACAGCGAGCCCGGTGTGCAGAGCAGTGAGGTGTGGCCGGTGCCGGTGGTGCTGCGCTACGAGGACAGCACCGGCGTGCGCGAGCAGCGCGTGCTGCTGCGGGACGCCCAGGCCACGGTGAAGCTGGAGGGCGAAGGCGCAGTGAAGTGGCTGACGGCCAACGCGGGCTCCACCGGCTTCTACCGGGTGGCCTACGACAAGCCGGGCCTGGAGAAGCTGGCGACGAACCTGAAGTCGCTGGCCCCCTCCGAGCGCACCGCCCTGCTGGCGGACCAGTGGGCGCTGGTGCGCGCGGGCCAAGCGTCGGTGGCGGACCTGCTGGACCTGGTGGGCCGCTTCGGTGACGAGGAGGACGACTCCGTCCTGGACGAGCTGGTGGGCCGGCTGGCCTACATTGAAGGCCGGCTGACGGACGGCGAGGACCAGGTCCGCTTCCGAGCGTGGGTGGAGAAGCTGCTGGGGCCCGGGCTGAAGAAGCTGGGTTGGCAGTCCGCGCCGAACGAGGCGGACCCGGTGAAGCTGCGGCGCGCGTCGCTGGTGCGCGCGGTGGGTGGCCTGGCGCGCAGCCAGGACGCGCTCACCGAGGCCCGACCCCGCGTGGAGCGCATGCTCCTGGGACAGCGGGACGCGCTGGAGCCCAACCTGCTGGACGCCGCAGTGGGCATGGTGGCGCGCGCGGGCGACGCGGCGCTCTTCGACACCTTCCTCCAGAAGATTCCGTCCGAGCCCGACCCGGCCACGCAGCGCCGCTACCTCATGGCGCTCACCGCCTTCGAGGCCCCGGAGCTCACCGAGCGCGCGCGCGGGCTGCTCTACACGGACACGGTGAAGACGCAGGACGTGGCCAGCTTCGTGGCGGGGCTGCTGGGCAACCGCGTCGGTCGCGACGCGTGGTGGGCGCAGATGCGCACGCAATGGAAGGACGTGGTGGCCCGCACCGGCGGCGCCCCCATGCTGCTGCGCCGCATCGTCGAGGCCATGGGCATGCTGCGCACGCGCGAGCACCTGGAGCAGATGCAGGCCCTGCTCAAGGCCCAGCCCATCCCCGAGGCGCAGCAGGCCACGGCGCAGACGCTGGAGCGGCTGTCCCAGGATGTGGCGCTGCGTGAGCGCTGCATGCCCGAGGTCTCCGCGTGGCTGAAGCGCCAGCCGTGAAGACGACGCTGACAGAAGCGAGCCTCTCGGGTGTGCGGGAGGCCCTGCGGCAGGCCAACGCGGGATTCGAGCGCGCCTACCCGGGGGACTCGACCCAACGGCAGCCGGTGCACGTGGTGTACGGCGGCGCGCACCTCTTCCGGGCGGAGACGGCCCGGAAGCTGGGCGGCATCGCGCTGAACACGCTCAAGTCGTACGCACCGGATGCGCCCGTGCTGGCCCACGGGCTGGGACTGCCCCAGCGCGGCCGTTTCGCCCAGCGCGTCTACGCGCGCGTGGTGGCCAAGCTGGAGCGCGAGCCGGTGGAGGACCTGCGCATCGACTTCGAGGACGGCTACGGGCACCGCTCCGACGCGGAGGAGGACGGGCACGCCGTGTCCGCCGCGGAGGAGATGGCGCGCGGGCTGGCCCAGGAGCTGCTGCCGCCCTTCATCGGCATCCGGGTGAAGTCCTTCACCGAGGAGCTGTTCGACCGCGCCACGCGCACGTTGGATTTGTTCCTCACCACGCTGCTGGAGCGCTCGGGTGGGAAGCTGCCGCCCGGCTTCGTCGTCACGCTGCCCAAGGTGTCGCTGCCGGAGCAGGTGGCGGCGCTCGCTCGCGTCCTGGAGGTGCTGGAGACGCGGCACGGGCTGCAGGTGGGCACGGTGGGCATCGAGCTGATGGTGGAGACACCCCAGGCGCTCTTCGACCCGCAGGGCCGGCTGCACCTGCCCACGCTGGTGGCCGCGAGCGCGGGCCGCTGCACCAGCGTCCACCTGGGCGTGTACGACTACACCGCCGCGCTGGGCGTCAGCGCGCATGCACAGACGATGCTGCACCCCGCCTGCGACTTCCTGCGGGATTTGGTGCAGGTGTCGCTGGCGGGCACGGGCATCCGGCTGGCGGATGGCGCCACCAACGTCATGCCGGTGCCACCGCACCGGGCGAAGGAGGACGAGCCGCTGCTGCCCACCGAGCGCCGGGAGAACATGGAGGCGGTTCACCGGGTCTGGCAGTTGTCGTACCGGCACATCCGGCACTCGCTGGAGCGGGGCTGGTACCAGGGGTGGGACTTGCACCCGGGCCAGCTCCCCGTGCGCTACGCGGCGGTGTATGCATTTTTCCTGGAGGGGCTGGACGCGGCCTCGCGCAGGCTCAGGGCCTTCATGGAGAAGGCCGCGCAGGCCACGCTGGTGGGAGACGTCTTCGACGACGCGGCCACCGGGCAGGGCCTGCTCAACTTCTTCCTGCGGGGCCTGAGCTGCGGCGCGCTCACCCAGGACGAGGTGCTGGCCGCGGGCCTCACGCTGGAGGAGCTGCGCAGCCGCTCCTTCCGCGACATCGTCGCGTCACGCCGCGCCCGGGCCACTTCCGGCTAGGCCGCGGCTCCAGGCTTCGTCATGCGACGTCTCGCGCTCCTGCTGTGTTTCTCCTCCGCCTGTGCCGGGCCGTCCGTGACGACGGTCCGGCCGGAACCCTCCGTGCCGCAAACGCCCGCCGCGCCAGCAAGGCCCCCACCCCCGCCGACCGGCCCTTTCGCGCGCGAGTTGGCTCCGCTGCCCAAGCAGCGCGTGACGTCCACGGAGGGCATCTTCACGGCCGAGGTCGAAGCCGTGGCGGCGCCCAAGCTGACGCGGCACGAAGGCTCCACGCGCCTGGAGATTCCCCTGGGCACGGAGGCGCCGCTGAGCTGCTTCGTGTACGAGCGCCCCATCGACGCGGCGGGCGCGGTGCTCGCGGTGGCGAAGGCGGTGCAGGGCCACAAGGGCGTCACCGTGCGGAGCCTGACTCCCACGGACGTCTCCGTCGTCGCGGGTGCGCCGGTCATGTTCGTGGACGTGGACTATGAAGTGGCCACGTCCGGCGACAGTGTGGGCGCGGGCAGGCTGAAGCTGATGGTGAGCGCGAGCCCCGAGCTGCCCCTGCTCTGCGCGCATGACGAGCCCGGCTACGCGCGCACCTTCCAGCGCATCACGACGGGCATGGCCTCCACGCTCCAGGTGCCGGGCCATCCTCGGGCGCCCGCGCCCATGGCGGAACTTCGGGTGCTGAAGCTGGATGGCCGGCTCGCGGGCTTCAACTGGCGCACCGGGCGGAGCTTGGACGGTGGCGCGCAGCGCACGGAAGCCTCCTCGAGCTTGCTGCTACCAGGGGCCTCGAATGGCCCACGCGCGGAGGACCGCACCGTCACCACCATCACGGATGACGCGGGCGAACTATTGGAGCAGCGCCACGCCCATGCCGAGAACGGAAGCCTCACGCTCCAGGTGACGCTCCGGCGGGAGCGGCAGCCCAAGCCCCCTCCAAGCGCGACGCCCACCAGGGTGTATCGCTATGAGGGACGGCAGGGCACCCGGCCGCTGAAGGGAACGTTCACGTCGAAGCGAGGACTCGCCACCCAGGCGATGGTCCGCATGGGCGTGCGCGAAGGGCTGCTCACGGGCGAAGCGTCCGAAGTGTCCTTCGACGTCTACCGTCCGGCGGAGCTGCTCTCCGGGCCCACGGAGGTCGTGCTGCGCCGGGCGCCCTCCGCCGGGCCACGAGCCCTGACCGTCACCATGGGTGCAACCAGCGAGGAGGCACGGGCCAACGCGAGCGGCGCATTCGAGTGGACCGAGCGCATCCTCCCGGAGGGCCGCCTCACGTCCGAACTCGTCCACACCGTCCCACCGCCCTGAAGCAAACGCCTGGACGCTTCAGGCGCGGCGCGCAGCACAACCGAGCGAAGAAGGACTCCCGCGTCACTTCATCCACGCCAAGCCACCGCGAGCAGCAGCGCGTTGGAGGAAACGGCGCGTGTCCTCCAAGCGCACCGCAGGCGGGGCGGACACCTCACCAGAGCATGTCCTGGTCCTCGGTGACGCCGGGGACGTTGGACAACTCCAGCGTGCGGCTCCCCACGCGCACCGTGCCGTTGAAGAAGCCCACCGGCTGCGCGAAGTGGCTCACGACGAGGCGCACGTTCCGGTCCTCGCGGTGCACATGAAGGGGCTGGAAGCGCAGGTCCACCGCGCCATCCACCGTCGCCAGCCGCCACGGCGCCATCAGGTCCTTCGCGTCGTATTCGAAGCGGGCGCGCGCCAGCGGGTACAGCTTGTCCCCCAGCCACAGCGCGTTCTCGTTGGCGTCCGCGTTGCCCTCGTTGAAGCCCTCCACGAGGTTGATGCCCACCGGCGTGCCGTCCGCCAGCCGCCCCGCCGCGAAGGCCCAGCGCCACGCAGTGTGCCGCGCCAGGTAGCCCTGCGTGTAGTCCATGCCGCCCACGCCTCCGTCCAACCGGAAGCGCTTCCCGCCCGCCTCCAGGCTGCCGAAGGTGAGCAGGCCGTTGCTCTTCATGGTGACGTTCACCAGCCCGTCACCCTCCACCGGCGCCACCACCGTGAGCGCGGGAGGGCCGCCGGCCACCATCAAGTCGCCCTCCCACTGGAAGGACTGGAGGCTTCCGGTGCGCAGCCGGCTGACGTCCACCGCCACCCGGTAGCGCTCGTCGTCCTCGCCGCGCTGCACCGACAGCCGTCCGCCCAGCGTGCGGAAGGAGGCCTTGAGGCCCTGACCGGGCTTGTCGCCCAGCTCCACCATGGGGCCGGGCGTGCCCAGGAAGCTCACGTCACACAGCGGCTTGCGCTCGCGCAAGTCCAGGGCCACCGCGAAGGCGCTCGACGTGTAGCCCAGGTCCACCACCGCGCAGAGCGCGGCGACCTCGGGCGTGGCCGCGAAGGTGTAGTGCCAACGCTTGCGCTTCAGCAGACGCGTGGTGCGGCCCGGGGCCCACTGCCCTTGCAGGCGCGGCAGGTCCACTTCGGGCAGCTCACCCTGGTAGGTACCGAATCGGGGCTCCCCCCCGGAGGTGGCCACGGACACTGGCGCGGGAGGGAACAAGGCATCTTGCTCTGGCTTCATCTGGCCCCATTGGAAGGCAAAGGCGCGTGGCTGTCATGTCAGGCCGCCGCCCAAGCGCCACCCGCCGACAGTGACACCTGAGAGGTTGTGCGGAGCGTAACGCAACAGCGGCGCGCTGGGGACCCTCTCGTCAGCCCCGGCCGAAGACGATGCGCTCCTGGGTCAACAAACGAGCGGTGACCGCCAGCGACAACACCGTGAGCAGGATGCTGGACGCGCCAGCGATGAGGAACGGCAGCGCGCCCATCGGCTCACCGCGCATCACCTCGCCCGCGAGCACCTCCTGGCCCAGCACCGGCACCGCGAACATCCACATCTTCGGCTGGAGCGGCGACAGGGCCAGCACCATGCCCGGCAGCATGGGCACCACCATCAGGAGGGACAGGTACGTCTGCGCTTCCTTGAAGGAGCGTGCATAGGTGGACACCCACACCTGCACGGCGGAGGCGGCCAGGGCCAGCGGCAGCACGGCGGCGGCCATGCCCAGGGCGGCGGGCGCGTCGAAGCGGGCCTTCACCCCCAGGTCCTCCAAGGGCACGCGCCGCACCACCAGCATGTAGGCCACCAGCGTAATCAGCACCGCCGCGACGGCCATGACCACGGTGGCCAGCCACTTGCCCGTCACCACCGCGCTCCGGGGTGCCGGGTTGAGCAGCAGGGGCTCCAGCGAGCCGCGCTCGCGCTCACCCGCCATGGCGTCGCTGGCCACCTGCATGCCGCCCGCGAAGGCGGCGATGACCAGGAAGAGCGGCACCATGTTGAGCAGCCCCGCCGCGGTACGCTCCGGCGTGGACAGGTCCGCCTCCTGCACCCGCACGGGAATGGCCAGGTCCGGCGAGACGCCACGCGCATAGAGGCGCTGGTTGCCCAGCATCTGGGCATACGCCTCCAGCAGCCCCCGCGCGCGCAGCACCGACTGGCGCGCGGACTGGCGCGAGCTGTCCACCACGAGCTGCACCTCGGCGGTGCGCCCGGCGGAGTACGATTCGGCGTAGTCGTCCGGCACCACCAGCACCGCGTCCAGCGAGCCCGCCCGGATGCGCGACTCGTAGTCCTCCGGCGCCTCTTCCAGCTGCGCGCCGTAGCGCTCCAGAAAGGCCATCAGGCTGGGGGCGTGCTCCCGCCCCACCACCGGCAACGCCAGCGGCCGGTCCTGCCGGTACCAGGAGGCCAGCAGGTTGAACATCACCATGAACACGACGGGGCCAATCAGCGGCCACATCAACGCGGTGAGCACCGAGCGCCTGTCGCGCAGGTGGTCCTTCAGCTCCTTGCGGAAGACGGCGAAGGACAGCCCGCTCATTGCATCAACCCCTGGTCCGTGCCGATGGTGGCCACGAAGGCCTCCTCCAGGCTGTCCTTGCCGGTGCTCGCGCGCAGCGCATCCGGCGTCCCGTCCGCCACCACCCGCCCGTGCGCCACCACCACGATGCGGTCACACAGCGCGGCCACTTCCTGCATCACGTGGCTGGAGAACACCACGCACCGGCCTTCATCCTTCAGCCGCCGCAGCAGCGTGCGCACCGAGCGCGTGCTCATGACGTCCAGCCCGTTGGTGGGCTCGTCCAAGAGCACGTTGCGAGGCCCGTGCACCAGCGCCCGCGCCATGGCCACCTTCACGCGCTGGCCCTGGCTGAAGCCCTCCGTGCGACGGTCCGCGATGTCCCGCATGTCCAACAGGTCCAGCAGTTCGTCCACGCGCTTGTCCAGCGTGGCGCCAGACAGGCCGTGCAGCTCGCCGTAGTAGCGCGCGTGCTCGCGGGCGGTGAGGCGCGGATAGAGGCCACGCGCGTCCGGCAGCACGCCCAGCGCCCGCCGGGCATCCTGCGGCCGCTGCACCACGTCCACGCCGTCCACCAGCGCGGTGCCGCGATCCGGCCGCACCAGCGTGTAGAGCATGCGCATGGTCGTCGTCTTGCCAGCGCCGTTGGGGCCCAGCAGGCCGGTGATGACGCCGTCCTCCGCCGTGAAGGACACGTCCTCCACCGCCGTCACCTTCTTGCCAAAGCGCTTGTGCAGGTTCCTGGCTTCAATCATGGCGCGCGCGTCCTCACGGCACCGGGCCGGCGAAGGAGGTGAAGAAGGGGGGACGGGTGAGCTTGGCGCCGCACGCGGACGACAGCCCCTCCACGCTCCCTTGGGTCAGCAGGTCCACCATCAGCGTGCGCGCGCAGTCCGCGCCCATCGTGTTGTGGCCCACGCCGGGCACCACCACGTGCAAGCTGTTGGAGAGCGTGCGCTTCGCCTCCTCGGCCCACCCGGGCGGCGTCACCGGGTCCAGTTCGCCCGACAAGAGCAGCGTGGGCACCGACGACACCACCGGCTCGCGGTAGCCTTGGGGCAGGCTCCCACGCGGCCAGTCCGCGCAGACGGAGAGCACTTCCCGGCCCATGGTCGGACCGAACCAGGTGCCCTGCGACTCGCGCACCAACGCCGCCTCGTCGTAGAAGGGCGCGTCCTCCGCGCACACGACGGCGAAGTAGAGGCCATGGCTCACCGTGCGTCCCAGGTTCTCCGTCAGGCCCACGCTGAGCGCGACGAAAGGGGACCAGTCTCCCTGCGTGGCCCGGTCCAGCATCAACGGCACCAGGGAGGACATCTCCGGGCTGTAGAGCTGCGCGAAAAGCTGCGCCAGGAAGGCGCGACGCGACAGGACGACCTCCTCCAACACACCGGTGCGCGGGTGCGCCACCTGGGTGCGCGCGGGCGTGGTCTCCAGCGTCGTCAGCAACGCCTCCGTCCTGGACCGCAGGTTCGGATACGCCTGGGTACACGCCGCGTCCGCCTCGCAGTTCGCCAGCAGCCGGTTCAGCGCCTGCTGCGCGTCGCGGGGCGCGAACAGCGGCAGGTACAACCCCATGGGCGCCACGCCGTCCAGGATGGCGGTCCGCACGCGCTCCGGGTGCTGCCGCATGTACACGAGCGCCGCGCGCGTGCCGTAGGACACGCCCCAGAGGTTGAGCTTCTCGTAGCCCAGCGCCTCGCGGACCTCGTCCAGGTCATCCATGGCGACGGGCGTGGTGTAGTGGCGCACGTCCGCGTCCCAGCCCTCGCGGCACTTGCGCACCTCCTCCGCCGCCTTGCCTTCCTCGAGCCTCGAGGACAGACCGTCCTCCGGCGAGTCCGTCTTGCAGTTCAGCGGATTCGAGTCCCCCGTGCCCCGCTGGTCCACCAGCACGATGTCGCGCTTGCGGCGGATGCGCTCCACCGCCATCAACACCTGCGTCGAGCGCGACGCTGACTGGCCCGGTCCACCCGCCAGCAGCACCAGCGGGTCCGGCTGCGGCTGCGCCGCCAGCGCCGGCACCACCACCACGCGAAGGGGAATCTTGCGGCCCGTGCGAGCGGCCCGGTCCTCGAAGACCTCGTAGGTCCCACACTGGGCCTGCGTGGCCAGCCCCTCCAGGCGGCAGGGCTTCAACGACAGCGTTCGCCGCTCCGCGGGGTCCTGGTTGCTCTTGGAACAGGACACCGATGCCGCAGCCAGTAGCCCCAGGGCCAGCAAGGCGCGCCAGGGCGGAAGATGGGAGGAGATGTGTGCACGGACCCCGGGCAAGGGTGCCTCCATCTGGGTACGGGAGGCACCTCACATACCACCTCTACGGCATTGCATTGAATCCCGCGCGGAGCAGGTGCGTCCGGTGATACGCCCATGCCCACCATGAAACGTGCCCTTCTCCTCCTGGCCGTCCTTGGACTCACCACGCTCAGTGGCTGCGCCGCCTTGCAGAAGATGCTGAAGGGGGCTTTCAAGAAGCCCACCCTCTCCTTCAAGACGGCCCGGCTCGCGGATGCGTCCTTGTCCGACGCCACCATCAACCTGGTCTACGAGCTGAACAACCCCAACGGCTTCGGGTTGAACCTGGCCGAGGTGGACTACGCCTTCTTCGTGGAGGGCAAGCAGGTGGTGGCCGGCAAGCCACGCTCGGGGCTGGCGCTCAAGGCCAACGGCAAGAGCGAGCTCGTCTTCCCCGCCAACGTGAAGTTCGCGGACATCGTCCCCGTGCTGGAGACCTTCCTCAAGCAGGACAAGGCCGCCTTCAAGGCCCAGGGCACGCTGGGCGTGAAGACGCCCATCGGCGTGCTGAGCTTCCCGCTGGCGAAGGAGGGCACCTTCGAGGTCCCCAAGATTCCGCAGGTGTCCTTCCAGGCGCCGCGCATCAAGGACATCACCCTGTCCGGCGCCACCGTGGAATTCCCGTTGTCCATCACCAACCGCAACAGCTTCCCGCTACCGGTGGCCGGCATCACCGGCGCGCTGAAGGTGGCGGGCGCGGATGTGGGCACGCTGTCCACCGGAAACCTGGGCAAGCTGGACGGCAGCGGGACGAAGCAGGTCACCCTGCCCCTCACCATCAACTTCGCTCGCGCGGCGAACGCGGCCTTGGCCCTGCGCTCGGGCGGAAATGCGCAGGTTCGCCTGGACGGCAAGCTCACCTCGGAATCCCAGAGCGTTCCCCTGAGTCTCAATCAGCTCGTCAATTTCGTTAAGTGACGCCTGCCTGCACTGCGGGCAGGGGAACTGAACACAGGGTTGTCCCAGGGCGCCTCAGACGTTACGGTGGGGCGTCCTTGCCGCTTTTCCAAGGTCGAGACACACATGCGCCGCATCCTCTTCAAGTCGAAAATCCACCGCGCGACCGTCACCCAGGCTGACCTGGATTACGAAGGGTCCGTCACCATCGACCGCGACCTGCTTCGCGCCGCCGACATCGTGGAGAACGAAAAGGTCGCGGTCTGGAACATCACCCAGGGCACGCGCCTGGAGACCTACGCGCTGGAAGGCGAGGCCGGCAGCGGCGTCATCTGCATCAACGGCGCGGCGGCGCACCTGAACAAGCCGGGCGACCTGGTCATCCTGGCCACCTTCGCGGAAGTGGAGGAGGCCGAGGTGGCGAACTGGAAGCCCACCGTGGTGTTCGTGGACAAGGACAACCGCGTGGTGCCCGGGCAGACGAAGGAGATTCCGGGCCCGCAGCGCCGGTCGGCCTGACGTCTCGCGCCGCGGTGTCCCGCTGGCTGCTTTGCCCCATCGAACGCCTTTTGCCATGCTCCACCCATTCTTAAAGGGTGGGGTCATGGGCCCCGGAGGAGTCGATACGATGAGGCGGTCGTGGGTGAGCGCTGGCGCGCTCTCGCTGGTGCTGACAGGTTGTACGGGCACGGGGGCCTTCCGTCCGGATCCGAACAACGACGACCCGCTCTACGGGGTCATCCCTGTCGTGAAGGCGCCGCCGCAGAGCCGGTGCGAAGCGCTGGGCGCGTCCTCCGCGCGGGGCTCGTGTGATGACGCCCTCTACCTGGCCACCGAGTACACCCGCCGGCTTTCGGTGGGTGATGAGATCTGCCTCGAAGGTGGCTACGGCGAAGACCCGGGCTCGGCGTGCAGGGCGCGCGCGGCCATCATCGACACCTCTCCCAACCAGGTGAAGCTGGAGGTGCGCGGTCCGAAGCCGGACTCGCGCTGGTTCAACGTGGAGATGCGGCACGCCTGGTACGAAGAAGGCGCGCTGGTGGACCTCTACCTGTCCGAGCGGGGTTATTGAGGGATGGGTATCTACGACAGCGTGGCCGAGCGGCTGGCCTTCATGAAGAAGATGACTCCGGCGGAGCTGAAGAAGCTCGGCTCGGCGCGGCTGTCGGACATCGTCCTGCAGGAGGTGGCGCGCTCGCGTGTGCGCATCACCACCCTGGAGAAGCGCTACCCGCAGGCGTCGCCGCGGGAGCTGGCCCAGCGCATCGTGGACGAGAAGAAGAACCTCGCCAGCATGGTGGGTGGGGTGAGCGGGGTGTTCGGGCTGGTGGCGTTGCCGGCGGACCTGCTCTTCATGGCGTACCTGCAAATCATCCTGCTCACGGACGTGGCCACCCTCTACAAGGTGAACCTCAAGACGGAGCGGGCGCGCGGGGAGATGCTGGATTTGTTCGGCTACGCCAACGGCCTGGGCCCGCTGCCCCGCGCCGGTCCCAAGGTGCTGGGGAAGCTGGCCGCCATGCTGCTGGAGAAGGGCGGCATGCAGACGCTGGGGCGGGCCATGCCGCTGGTGGCCGCGCCCGTCACCGCCTACTTCAACAACCAGCACATCCAGATGGTGGGAGAGCAGGCCGTGCGCTTCTACGAGGGCTTCGACAAGGCTCACGCCAAGGCGAAGGCCCAGCGCAAGAAGGCCAGCGGCGCCTGACGGACCGCGCCCCGCACATTTCTTTCGGTGGGTCCGATATGCCTTCCGCGCCGGACCGTTGATCGCCCAGGCGGGGCCTTTGCCCCCTTGGAAGACGGGCGTTCATCGGGACTCCTCGGCCGGAGGGACGATGACGCCCGAGAGACGGAGGCGACCAGGATGTCCGAGCTCTCGGCGGAAGTGCGGGTGCAGGTGGCGCGGTTGAGGAATCTGCTCATCGACGTAGCGCGCTGCGGTGCGTTGGGCAGTCCCCTGGGTGCCCTACCCCATACCGAGCTGGACCCGATGGAGGTCCAGGCCATCTGGTGGCTGAAGGCGGAGAGCCTCCTTCCCGTCAACATCCTCGCGGAGCGGCTGGGCGGCATTGCTCCGCCCCGGCTGAGCCGGCTGCTGGACCGGTTGGAGGCCGCGCAGCTCGTCCAACGCGAGCGCTCCGTGCGGTATGACCGGCGGCGCGTGCGGGTGAGGCTCACGGAGCAGGGCCGCGCCCTGGCGGAGCAGGCGGACTCGGTGGTTCAGGAGCGCATGGCCCGGCTGCTGATGCCGCTGGAGGGGGAACAGCGCAGCGCGCTGATGGACCTGCTGGAGGGGTGGGTGGAAGCCCTGGGCGGCAAGAACCGCGCGCCGGAGTTGGCCGCCGCCGAGGAGGGCGAGACGGATGCCCCCACGGCCGATGAGCTGGAGCCCGCCGCGGCGCCCAGGCGTACTCGCGAGGAGATGATGGCCATCATCGCCAACGCGGCCTGACGTGTGCGGCCCAGGCCCTGCTCGTGGCTATCGCCGCGAGCGGGGTCTCCCCTAAAGATGGACGCGAACCTCGCCCCTTCGCCGACAGGCCTCGGCGACTTCCCCTGTCCAGGGCGCGTATCCCTCCGCCTCCACCTCCAGGTGAAGGCCGAACGGCCTCACGCGCCCCAACCGCCAACGTCCCTGCGCATCCGTGAGTCCCCACGTGGGAGGGAGTGAGCCCACGTCACTGGAGGCGGTGACTCGCGCGCCGAACACCGGCTTGCGCCCATCCGTGACGAGCACCTCGCAATCGTTCCCCTCCATGTCCACCCTGAAGGTGACGGTGCCGTCCACCCTGTCCTCGCCCACGTCCGCGGCGGTGCTGCTGTAGACCTCCAGAACAGAGAAGGACACCAGCACTCGATAGCGCCCCGGCTCCAGAATGGACACGGCCATCCCATCCTCTTCCTGGATGTATGCGCCGGCGGAGGCCAGCTCCCACTGCTTCTCGTGGCGCCACCGCTGGAGGATGAACACGGGATAGGGCTTCTGGGTCCGCGCTTCTATCTGTGCCCGCATGGCGGCATCCATGCGCAGCACGAGCCAGCGGTAGGCCTTCACGCGCCACGTCACCTCGGCATCACTCACACCCGGCTCGGGCCTGAAATCGAAAGACTGCTCCGTCGCGGCCACCGGACGCCTGGAAACCGGCGACGCCACCTCGACGCGGAAGCGGGACGGCTCCCAGGACGGCAGCCCCGACACGACAAAACGCCCATCCGGCGCGAGCGGAATCTCCACGTCCTCTGGACCCAACAACCTCGCGCCTTCCGGTGGACGGAACGTTCCTTCCAGCTCCACCTTCCCCCGCAGCGTCACCGTGTCACCCACGCCCTCGGGAAAGAGCGAGCCCACGTCCAACACCACCGACTCCAAACGTCCCTCGCGCAGAGGCACCTCCACCCACCGGCTTTCCCGCCCCGCCGCGCTCCGGAGCACCAGCCTCACCGAGGGGTCCGTGGGCAATGGCAGCAACTCCAGCGACTTCCCCACGAGAAGCGGAAGCGCCACTCCGTCCGAGAGCGCGGAAGCGATGTCCGGCGCGACATGCCGAATCACGGGCAACAGTTCGCTCGCGCGCTCAGCGTCGCGAGCGTCCCGGGATACGCCACGCACCACACGAAGTGAGAACGGGCCATGCTCGGGTCGCACTCCCGCGAGCCGCACCCGCACACCGGTAGGCGCCCGGGCAGACAGCACGGCCTCCACGACACCGGTGGAGGCCCCCTCCTCGGGCACCACGTCGCTCAGCCAGAACGTTCCATCCGCTGTCCAGGCCACCACCCGGTAGAGCGGTGCCAATGGCACGAGCACCGGTCCCAACGTCCCCCCCGTCGCGGACGGCGTCACCTCCACGGGCCGCCACTCCGACACATTGGCCAGGTCCTCCAGCCGCCCAGGCCCGGCGCCCGCGCGCCCCTCGCGCTTCGACACTTCCCACATGTGCCGGTCCGCGTCGGAGATGGAGGCCACGCCCACGCGGGCCTCTCCCTGGAAGGGCACATCCCCTTGCAGCACCACGCGCAGACGCAGTCCCTCTGGGGGCGAGGGCTCCGGCGCCACGGGTGGCGGCGGATTCACGGGCGTCGCGGCTGCCACGCGCTCAGCGGGTGCGCGGGGAGGCGCCACCGGCGCGGCGACGTCCGCGGGCCACAGCCACCACATCGCGAGCGCGGCCAACACCAGCGCGGCGCCCCCCACACCCCATGCGCGATGCTTCAAGGGTCTCAGTCCGTATCGCTGGTGGAATACAGCGTCAGGTAGATGGGCGCGTGGTCCGACAGGCGGGTGACGAAGTCCCGCGTGTCCCCGATGTAGTCGCGCCCCGCCGCGGAGAACTCCGTCACGTATTCGGGCTGCATCCAGAAGTGGTCATAGGCATTCACGTAGCCACCACTGAGGTTGATGGTGGTAGCCACGTTCAGCTGGCAGGTCACCGTGGGAGACAGCGCCACCAGGTTCGCCCAGGACGCCGTCGTGCATGCCATGTTGTGGTCCCCCACCAGGATGACGTCCTGGTCGGTGCGGCTGGCGTCCTGCACCGACTTGAACACCGCGCCGATCTGCTTCACCTCGGCGTCGCGGTCGGCGGGGTTGCCCCAGACGGTGTGCCAGTTGATGAACGTGTAGTCCGCGCCCGTGGGCGTGTGCCGCACGCGGACGATTTGCGGCTCGCGCTCGAACGTGTCGCCGGTGTCGTCGTACACACTGGATGACAGCAGTGACACCGTGTCCTCCCGGTACAGCACCGCGTAGATTTCCTTGTACGATGAGCGCCCGATGAGCGGCGTCTGCGCATAGCGCCACTTCACGCCGGAGACCGCGTTGAGCTCCGCCACGATGGCCGGAACCACGCTGGTATTCATCACCTCTTGCAGGAACACCAGGTCACAGCCGTTGTTGGAATTGCTGTTCGCGCCGTACTGCCGCCAGATCTGCTCCGCGTCCTCGCGGTACGTCTGCTCCGCGGTCCACCCCTCGTGACGCAGGTTCCAGCTGACGGCGCGCAGATATGAGCCCGCCTGGGCCCACGTGGGAACAGCCAAGACGACCAGCACCACCACGCGCAGCAAGAAGGACGGAAATCCCATGGAGTGACCTCGGCGTGAGAGGGGCGGCCATGCGGGGCGGCCGCACGCGCGGACCGAGCGCGTGCAACGGTCCTAGTGGATGAGGTTCGTGACCGGCAACCAACTTTCCTGAAACACAAGAAATACAGGGTCTTCTGAGACCCACCCGCGGCGCGCTTCGTCCTCCGCGCACGTCCCCACGCCACCGCTCCGCCCGTTAAATGCAACTTGATTGCATGTGACTCAAGATGGCAGATTGTCGCGAGCGTTCCTGGAATGGGGATCTGGCGGGGACGGCAGAGCTCTGTCCTTCCGCGAAGGAGGGCGCGTCATCGTGAGCCGACTCATCTGGAGTATGGGATTCGCGGGACTGGCGCTGGCCTGCGCCGTCGCGGCCTGGCTTCACCGGCCGGTGGAGCTTCCGTCCCAGGCCGCGGAGCCCGAGGCTTCCACCCCGCTCGCCCAGGCCCCCACAGCGCGGCCGCGCTCCGTCGCGCGCGTCACCTTTCCGGACAGCGACTCATTCCAGGAGTCCTTCCGCCGCACCGCCGACCTGCGGCTCGGCAAGGGCACCACGCACATGCAGCTGCCCCCCGAGCGCCGGGCCTCGGGCGAGGTCGTGGCCGCGTGGCTCGTCCTGCGTCCCGCCACGCCCTGACCACACACCTCTGTCACCCCGCAGTACCCCTCCAAGGAGCAACCACCATGAAGCTGGAGTTCCCCTTCAAGCAGTCCCTGCTCGCCACCAGCGTGGCCGTCCTGCTCGCCGGCTGCGGCACCCCCGTCGAGGAGGAGTCCCCCATGGCTCCCGAGGCCGCCGCGCTGGAGAGCAGCGAGGACGCCCTGCTCAGCATGCTCCCCGCCTGCGAGGAGCCCGAGGAGTTGGAGCACGTCGTGGAGCACGCGTGCTACCACGCCGAATACGGCCCCTTCGAGCCCGTCACCGCCGCCGCCCTGGGCGCGCCCGTCCTGGTGGATGTCAGCCAGGCCCACACCGCCTACCAGGTCACCCTGCCGAAGCGCTCGCCGTTCAACTACGCCGGACGCGTCTCGTTCCTCCCGGACGAGTCGGGTGAGTTCGCCTTCATCCTGTCGCGCAACCGGGGGCTGCGCATCTTCGAGGCCGCCACCGGCACCGAGGTGGCGCGCGAGTGCCGCTACACCGTCCCCACCGACGTCTGCTCCAGCCTGAAGGCGGCCACCGTCGCGGACCTCGAAGCCAACACCGAGTACCACCTGGAGTTCCGCTCCATCCTCCCCTCCAACGCCGCCTTCACCCTCATCATCGAGGAGGCGGGTCACCACCACTGATCTGACAGGCGAAGCGTCCTCGGGGCCCACGGCGGGAGCTTCCTCCTCCTCCCCCGCCGTGGGCCTTCGCATTTTCGCACCTGGAAACCAATTGCACCTTGATTACATTTGAACCCAAGAAGCATATAGGAAGCACCTCATGCGCCCGACCCTCCGAGTCCTCTTCCTGGCCGCGTGTGCCGCGGCGGCCGTCGCCTGTGGTGGTGGTGACGAAGACCCCACCCCCGTCGAGCCCGGCGGCCCCTGCGAGCCCAACGGCCACATCCACCGGGAGCCCACGGGCGACTGGTGCCACTGCAACAAGGGTTACGTGGCCGCCGATGATGGCCTGGCCTGCGTGCCGGACCCGAACCACGTCCCAGGCGACGGCTTCGACTTCGGTGACGAAGGCGAGCACGCCTGCTGGCACGTGACGAACGGTCCCTTCGTCACCGTCAACGCCACCACCGCCCGTCATCCCCGCGTGGACGACTTCCACACCTACTACACGGTGAAGCTCCTCCCGGAGAACGGCCAGTACGTGGGGACGTTCAGCTACAAGGCCTTCGCCACCGGCAACTTCGTCGTCTACCTGAGCAGCCCGGACGTGCCCGTTACCCTCACCGAGACGGCCATCAGCACCACCGTGCCCCAGGCCGGCGCCCAGGCCACCGGAGACTTCTGCGACGGGTTGAAGCACATGGTCGGCTACGAACTGACGGACCGTGTCCAGTACACGCTCCAGCTCGGCCCCACGTCGCTGCCCGAGCTCCACATGGTCATCGAGCACGTGCAGTAGCGCATCCGAGACGAACCGACCTTTCGCATTACTGCAACACAGATACTATTAAGTCATGAGTGGCAACTACCGGCGCTCGCGGCTTGCGGAGCCCGGCTCACGAAAGGAAGCCTCATCATGAAGTTGACCCAGCGGACCCTTTTCAGTGCATTCCTCGGCCTGTCGCTGGCCGCCTGCGGCCCCATGGACGATGCGGGGCAGGACTTCACGTCGGAGCAGGAGCAACCCCTGGAGGCCACCTGCACCAGCGTGGACAACACGGCCATGACGACGCACGCGTGCGCCCACGCGTCCAACCCTGGCGACAACGTGAACGTGAATGGCGTCACCGGGGCGCCCGACATCAGCACTCAGCACAAGCACTACACCGTGACGCTGTCCGGCAGCGGCACGGGCAAGGTGACGTACATCCCCGTGGCCAGGGCCTCGGCGGGCTCCACCGTGGAGTCCGTCGCGTTCTACGCCACGCAGAACGTCACCATCACCGCCGTGGACAAGAGCGTCACGCCCAACGTCACGCTGACCGCGCTGGTCAGCACCAACGGCATCACCGAGGGCACCTGCACGCTGCACCACGCCCGGGTATTCGACCTCACGGTCGGCCACACCTACGAGCTGAACATCACCGCGCCCACCACCTCGGTCGGCATGGTGCCCGAGTACCTGTATGACAACCGCGGCCGCTACTACCGGGACGCGGACGGAGATGGCTACGGCGCCAACAGCCCGCTCTACCGCTTCGCCTGTGAGGCGCCCACGGGCTACGTCACCCAGCGCTTCGACTGCGACGACACCAACCCCACCATCTTCAACTGTTAGCCCGTCACCCACGGGGTGACCTGGGCATCACCGCAGCCCCTCCACCGGGGCGCCCCGCTCACCTCGGGGGGCGCTCCGGCCCTTCTCCCCGCCTCCCACCAAGGCCCCCCGATGCGAACCGCCGCCACCACCACTCTGCTCGCCACGTGCGCCCTGCTGGCCCTGGCCGGCTGTGACAATGACGCCCCCGTCCCCCCGTCGCCGTCGCCCGACGCGGGCACCCGGCCGGATGCGGGAACCGAACCGGATGCGGGCACGCAGCCCGACGCGGGTTCGGTCCAGGGCCCCGCGGTCATCGGTTCCACTCCCTCGGAGGGCGCAACGAACGTCCTGCCCGTGGAGCTGTTCAAGGTGGACGCGACGACCACCGGGGTGCGCAAGCTCGTCACGCTCACCTTCGACACGCCCATGGGCACCACGGCGGCGGAGGTCACGCTCGTCGACCGGACGACTCCGGCCAATCCCGCTCGCACGCTGACGGGCACCTGGTCCGAGGACGGCCTGACGCTGTCGGTCGCCATCCCCCGGCCCGAATCCGACCTGCCGCCGCTCGAGGAGGAGACGGCGTACACCCTGGAGCTCGGCGCGCTGCGCGGCGCGGAGGGCCACGCGGTGGACACGTCGCATGCGGGACTCGGTGATGGACGGCTGGACTTCACCACCGGCCGGCGCGACGGCACCACCGAACACGCCTGCGCCCACGCACTGCTGGAGCGCCCGGCGTCCGTCACCGCGAGCGCCTCCCCCACCATCTACCCCGCGACGGATACCTCCCACGAGTTCTACGCCCTGACGCTCCCCACCAGCGGCACGTCCTTCCTGGGCTACACGGAAGTCGTTTCGGGAGAGAGCCGGGACGAGCCCGTCATCCTGTACCTCAACCACCCCATCCCGGTGGCGGTGCACGACACGACGGAAGGCGAGGACGCCGTCGCCTCCGCGCTGGAGCCCGCCCGGCCCGTCTGTCTGCCCGCCATCACCCACACGCTGAAGTTCACCGCCCCCGGCGGCGACCGCTTCCTCCGGCTCACCTTCGGTCCGACGGAGCAGGAGACGTTCACCTTCGTCTTCGAACGCTACTGAGTCAGGCCTCGGTGGCGGGGTGCAGTTCCGCGCCCCGTCCCGCGCGCAGCAGGTGCAGCGCGAGCCCCACGCCCATGACACTCACCGCTGCCACGTAGTGCGCGGGGGCCAGGGGCGACACCTTCATCATCAAGGTGACGACCAGGGGGGTGAGTCCACCGAAGACGGCGTAGGCCATGTTGTACGAGAAGGAGAGCCCCGAGAAGCGCACCGGAGCGGGGAAGGCGCGCACGATGGCGGTGGGGACCACCCCCACCACGCCGACACAGAAGCCCGCCAGCGCCGACAGCGGCACCAGCGCAGCCGGTGACGCCGCCGCGCCCAGGTACAGCGCATACGCCGCCGCGAGCATCAGCACGCAGCCCAGCCCCAGTGACGGGCCCACGCCCATCCGGTCCGCGAGCAGGCCATACGCCACGCAGCCGAACGTGAGGCTCAGCGTCGCCACACTGCTGGCCACCAACGCGTGCGTGGCGGTGATTGAGTGCAGGGTCTGCATCAACGTGGGCGTCATCAGGATGACCACCACGATGCCGGCGGTGAGCACCCAGGTGAGCAGCATGGACATCACCACGGTGCCGCCGTGGCCTCGCAGCACGGCCTTGAGCGGCAGCTCCCGCACCAGCGCCTTGCGCCGCCGCAGCTCCTCGAAGACGGGCGTCTCCGCCAGCCAGCGGCGCAGGAACACTGCAAGGAAGCCGAACACGCCGCCGATGACGAAGGGCGCTCGCCAGCCGTAGGCATTCACCTGCTCGGGGCCCAGCAGCGAATTCACCGCCGTGGCCACCAGCGAGCCCAGCAGGATTCCGAACGTGAGGCCCGCGGTGAGCGTGCCACACGCCAGCCCCACCCTGCGCGAGGGCACGTGTTCCGACACGAAGACCCAGGCCCCCGGGACTTCGCCGCCCACCGCCGCGCCCTGCACCCCGCGCAGCAGGAGCAGCGCCAGGGGCGCCACGTAGCCCGCGGTCTCATAGGTGGGCAGCAGACCAATCAACAGCGTGGGCACCGACATCATGAACACGCTCAACGTGAACATGCGCTTGCGGCCCGCCCGGTCCCCGAAGTGGGCCATGACGATGCCGCCCAGCGGGCGCGCCAGGTAGCCCGCGGCGAACAGTCCGAAGGCCTGCAGCTGTCGCAGCCACTCCGGCGTATCAGGCGGGAAGAAGAGCTCGCCGATGACCTTGGTGAAGAAGACGAAGATGATGAAGTCGTAGAACTCCAGCGCGCCCCCCAGCGCCGCCAGCGTGAGCGTCCGGGCGTCTTCACGGGTCAACGGCCGCTGCGGAAGGTCCTGCGAGGCTGGGAGTGAGGACATGGCGGGTCGGCGTTCGATGAAACCATGGACCGCGCCGCCGCGCTCACTCCGCCCGCTTGCGGCGGCGTGACACGATGCGGCTCAAAGCCACCTCGGTGATGCCCAGGTAGGCCGCGACGTCCCGCTGAGGGACACGCCCGTGCAGGTGGGAATGTTCCTGCCAGAAGCGCTCCAGGCGCTCCTCCGCGGACAGGTCGAGGAACTCCTGCTCGCGGCGCTCCTTCAGGATGTAGTGCCGCTCTGCCACCCGCCGGGCAAGCTGGGCCCAGCAGGGATGGCCGGCCTCCAGCGCTTGGAGGTCCTGCGCCTGGAATGCCAGCACGCGGCCCGGCTCCAGCGCCTCGATGGCCGTCATGGAGGGTTGGCCCTGCAACATCTCCGCGTAGGCGCCAATGAACTCACCCTCGGCTCGGAAGGCCTTGATGGACTCCTCGCCCCGAGCGGAGACGCGCACCGCGCGGAAGACGCCCTGGAGCACCAGCCCGAAGCGGTCCGCGGAATCGCCCGGCCGCAGGAAGAGCGCCCGCTTGTCCAGCGATTGCTCCCGCGCCAGCGCTTCCGCCTTCAGCCATTCGCTGGCGGGAAGCGGCGCGAGCGCGGCGATGTGCTCGAAGAACTTCGGGTATCTCAAGCGGAAGGCACCTGGGCTTAACCCAGGTTAAGGCGGCCTTCCTCCGGGCGCCATACACCGGCGGCATGAGCATCAACGTCTACGCCGTGGCCACGCCCTTCGTCATCGTCCTGGCGCTGGGGGAATTCGCCTACTGCGTCATCCGGCGCAACGGGTACTACGCCTTCCAGGACTCCATCGCGAGCATGGGCACCGCGGTGCTCAACCAGTGCGTCAACGTAGCGGTGGCGCTGCTGGTGCTCCCGCTCTTCATCCAGCTGGGACAGTTCGCGCCCTGGCAGCTGGGTGCGTCATCGCCGCTGGAGCTGGTGGCCCTCTTCCTGGGCGTGGACTTCCTCTTCTACTGGTTCCATCGCTTTGGCCACCGCACCAACATCGGCTGGGCCGCCCATTCGCCGCACCACTCCACCGAGGAACTCAACTACGCGGTGGCCCTGCGCGCGAGCGTGACGCAGCGCCTCTTCTCGTTCCTCTTCTACTGGCCGTTGGTGCTGGTGGGCTTCCCGCCCGAGGCCGTGCTGGCCATGGTGGCCTTCCACCTGGTGCTCCAGTTCATCCCCCACACGCGCGTCATCCCGAAGATGCCCCGGTGGATTGAGTCCTGGCTCAACACGCCGTCACACCACCGCGTCCACCACGCGCGCAACGACCTCTACATCGACAAGAACTACGCGGGCTTCCTCATCATCTGGGACAAGCTGTTCGGCACCTTCGAGGAGGAGAAGGAGGCGTGCTCCTACGGCCTCACCTCCCCGCCCAACACCTGGGACCCCACCGTCATCAACTTCCAGGCGTGGGGGAAGCTGGTCAGCGACGCGGTGGCCACCAAGAGCCACTGGGACCGGCTGCGCATCTGGGTGATGCCCACCGGCTGGCGGCCCGCGGACCTGCCGCCGCGCCCGTCCTTGGGCTGGCAGAAGGACGGCGTGGAGCTGAAGTTCCAATCCACCGAGCTGCCCGGCGTCCGGGGCTACCTCGTGTTCCAGTTGCTGGCGGCGATGCCCTTCATGCTGCTGGTGAGCCACCACGCCTCGCCGCTGTCCGGCTGGCAGAAGCTGGTGCTCAGCCTGCTCTTCTGGGCCATGGCCACCGCGTGGAGCGGGATGCTGGAGTCACGGCGCTGGAGCCTGCCGCTGGAGCTGGGGCGGGTGCTCGCCATGGGGGCGGCGGTGACGTGGTGGCTGGTGCAAGCCTCCGCGCCGCAGAGCTGGACCGCGCTGTGCGCGGCGTGGATGGGCGTGTCGCTCGTCTGGCTGGTGGTGGTGCGCGGCGCAGGTCAGGGCGCCACGCCCGTGCCGCAGGGCTCGCGCTGAACGCGCGTCAGGCGGGCTCCCACGTCCCGGCGAAGGCCGTGTAGCGGCGCACGTTGAGCGTCAGCGCCCGGTACACCTGCGTGTCGGGCGTCAGGTCCACCACCTCGCCGCCCGCGGGCACCGTCACGCG
This sequence comes from Myxococcus sp. NMCA1, assembly GCF_026810205.1. Taxonomy (NCBI): domain Bacteria; kingdom Pseudomonadati; phylum Myxococcota; class Myxococcia; order Myxococcales; family Myxococcaceae; genus Myxococcus; species Myxococcus sp. NMCA1. The sequence continues at coordinate 8,713,442 of NZ_CP113950.1, forward strand.
TTCGAAGTGCGCGCCCTGGAACCAGCGGTGGGGCTGCACCTCCACGACGAAGCGGCCGCCGTCGTCGAGCTCCACCGCGATGGGCACGAAGTCCACGCGCTGCAGCTCGACGGGCGGCGGGAAGTCCAGGGCCACCCGGAACGGGACGTGCGTCTCCTGCCGGGACGCGGTTCCTTCCAGAATCATCGACCGGCCTCCCAGCGCCGCCCCCTCCGCGCCCAGGGCTCGGGACGGCGGCTGGAGCAGCAGCGAGAAGGAGCGCGCCAGCCCGGCGATGCCCGGCGAGCGCCCCAACTCCCGCACTTCGCCCGCCTCCTCCAGCAGGTCGAACACCACCTCGCGGTCCCACTCGCCCAGCACCGTGCCGCCGGAGAAGAAGTGCCCGTCGTGGGCGTGCGCGGTGGGCAGCAACCACTGTCCCAGCCGTTGCAGGACGCGCGGCGCCGAGGCCGTGGGCTCCATCGGCGAGGCATTCTCGAAGATGTAGATGGGGCCCAGCACCATCACCCCGGACGACAGGCGGATGCGCCAACCCGTGTCGGTGGAGAACTCGCCGAGCGACTCCTCCCCGGGCGCCTTCGCGGTGCGCAGGCCCATGCGGAACGTGACGCCGCGGCCTCCCGTGCCGGAGAGGCCACACGCGGACGCGCTTCCCACGAGCGCGGTGCCCAACATCCACGTGAAGGCGCGGCGGGTGGTGTGCAGCGGGGACGTCATGGCGAGACCTCCTGAAGGTCCAGGTGCAGGGTGAGCGTGCCCATGAAAGTGCGGGACGCGCCCGCGGTGAAGTGACGGGTGGCCATCAGCGATGGGGGCGCATCCGGACCGCGGAAGTTGGACACGTAGTTGAACTCCGACTCGCGCCAGCGCGTGTCGAGCAGGTTCTCCACCGACAGGCCCACCTCCACCGCCTTCCACCGGGCCCGCGTGCCCACGTCGAACAGGAAGATGGGCGCGCTGTAGCGATCCAACGGCAGTGGCCGGGGGCCGATGGCGCTGTGTCCCAGGGCCACGTTCCAGTCCACCTGCTGACCCGCGACTCGGGTGGTGCCTCGCAGCGACGCATCCACGCGGCCCAGCAGCTCCGGGATGTAGGGCATCACCGTCCCGTCCCACAGCTTCCATGCCGAGGCCCCGGGCACCGGCAGCGTGGCGCGCGCCCAGGCCAGCGAGGCCTGGATGTCCACCCTGTCCTGCAACGTCCCGCGCGCGCTGACGAAGGCGCCCAACCGCTGCGAGGCGCCCACGGGCTGGTTGCGGCCCACCGTCTCGTCGAACACGAAGTCCTGCGACACGCGCGTGGCGAAGAAGGCGCCGCGTGCCTCCAGCGCCAGCGGCCCGTCCAGCCGCCAGCCCAGTCCGGTCTCGCCCGAGGCCACGCGGGCGTAGGGCGCCAGCTCCGCGTCGGACAGCGCGGCGGCGTCGCTGGAGCGCGCGCCCAGGCCCGCGCTGGTGAGCCAGGTGAGCCGGGGCGTCAGACGAATCTCGGCGGAGGCGCGCGGGCTGGCGAAGAAGCCGTAGGCCTCCAGGGACTCGTCGGGGAGGCGGGGACCATCGCGGTCCTCGGTGGGCCGGTTGTGGTCGTCCACGCCGAAGAGGAAGGTGTCCAGGCGCATGCCGCCGCGCAGGGTGAGCCACGACAAGGGGGCGACTCGCAACGAGGCGTAGGCTCCCAGGTTCGTGGTGCGGACCTGGTTGTCGAAGACGGTGGCGTAGGGCACGCCGCCGCTGGCCCTCAGCCGGCGCGAGCGCGTGCGCACGTCGTCGTAGCGGGCCACGTAGCCGAGCTCCAGCGGCTGCGGCTGTCCCAGCAGCGTGAGCCCCGGCGTGTAGCGGCCTCGCAGGCCCATGGTGGAGCCGCGGTAGTACCCTTCCGTGTTGTCACCGCGCTGGCGCTCTCCGTCCGGCGGGGTGGTGTCCAGCAGGAAGCCCGTGAAGTTGTCGCGGATGCGCGTCTGCCTCAGGATGACGTAGCCCTGCTGGACGAAGCGCCCGCCGCGCTTCAGCCGCGACTGGAGTTCAGCGGAGAGGATGTGGCGCTGTCCCGCGCCGCCCTGGTTGGGGTCGTAGGAGCAGAAGAACTGCGAGTCCGAATCTGGAGCGCATGGCATCCGGGAGTCCACCACGTCCGTCTCCCGCACCACGCCCGGCGATGCGAAGCGCGAGCCATAGCTGGTGCCGAACAGGCGCAGCCGTGACTCGTCGCCGACGCGTAGCTCCACCTGCGCCATGATGCCCGCGTTGGCGTAGGAGCGGTTGGGGCCGAAGCCGTGTCCCTGACGCAGCAGCAGTCCCACGAAGGTGGCTTCACTGGCCTCCGGCGGCCCCCAGAGCAGGGACAGCCGCCGCGCGGCGTAACTGCCCGTGGAGAGGGACGCGGTCAGGCCACGCCGCGCCAGCCCGAGCTGGTACTCCACCGTGCCCGCCACGCCGAAGTCGCCTTGGACTGGGTCATAGGGCCCTTCGGTGACGCGCAGGGACTCCACCAACTCCGGGATGATGAAGTACGTGTCCGCGTAGCCGTGGCCGTGCGCGTGGGACACCTCGTTGAGGGGAACGCCGTTGAGCCGCAACTCCACGTCCTTGCCCTCTCCCGCGTCGAAGCCTCGGATGTAGATGCTCTCCGCGTGGCCCTCGCCGCCGTGGTTGGCCAGCATGACGCCGGGCGCCAGCAACATCAGGTCAGACGCGGAGCGGCGCGGCACGTCCGCGAGCTGTCCCACCGGAATGTGGAAGTCGCCCACGGCGACCGGCGGCGGTGCCTGGGAGGCGCCACGGACCGTGGTGGAGAAGGATGGTGGCTGCGGCGCCACGGGCTCGATGTGGTGGCCATGTACCGGCGGCTCGAAGGTGACGGGCACATCCACCCGCACGTCGATGGCCTCCTCGCCACGCCGTGCCGGCTGGAACCGCCAGCGCAGCGCGGCACCCATCGCGGCGCGATCAAACGCCACGCCCGCGGACTGCCGCACCTCCACCTGGGACACCTCGCCCGCGCGGTCGATGGTGAGCCGCAACAGGACGGTGGCGGGCACCTCGGGCGGAGGCACCTCCGTGGGCAGCACGGGCCCAGGCGCATCCAGCGGAACGGGTGGAGTCACAGGCAACTCGCCCGTGGCGCTCAGCACGCAGAGCACCAGAGTCGGAATCCACACGGGTGATGACCTCACTAGGTTCCGGAGCGACCCGCCCTGGAGCGGAATTCATGCATCCGGGTTGCATCCACACCCCAGATACACCACACCCAGATTGACTCGCAACCATGTTGCAATTAACTATTTATTGCATGAACGCGAAGCGGCGGCAGTCCCGGAAGTGGTGGTGCGCGGCCCTGGGGGTGTGGGGCCTGGCGGGCACGGCCTGTGACAACGTGGCCACGGGCGACGTCCAGGTCACGATGAGTGGGGGTGACGGCACGCAGCGTGGACTCCCGGACACGCTCTTCCAGGATGGCTGGTCCATCCAGTTCACCCGCTACCTGGTGTCGCTAGGCGACGTCACCCTCACCTCCGCTTCTGGCGAAACCCACAGCAGCAGCCGCCACGTGCTGGTGGACGTGCAGAAGGGCGACCTCCCCCTGGTGGATTTGACGGGGGTTCCGGCGGGCCGCTGGGACGTGGGCTTCCGGGTGAGCCCGCCCGAAGCGCGCACCGAGCTGGCGGACGGGCAGGTCTCCGCGGAGGACCTCGCGATGATGCGCGAGCGCGGCTTCAGCTACTTCGTGGAAGGCCACGCGACGAAGCAGAACGAGCCCGTGCTGCGCTTCCGAATGGGCTTCCCTGTCAACGCGCTGATGAACAACTGCATCAACGGCGCGGACGGAACGCAGGGCATCATCGTCCCCGAGGGCTCCGTGGCCCGGCCCGAGGTCACCATCCACGCCGAGCACATGTTCTACGACCGGCTGGGCACGCACCGGGGCGTGCAGCTGCGCTTCGAGGCCATCGCCGCCACCGCGGGCGAGGACAACGTCATCACCCCCGGGGGGCTCGCCACGCAGGAGCTCACCGACCTCCGGGGCCGCGACGGCAACGAGCTGCGCGACGCCCAGGGCCAGCCCGTCATCTACCAGCCTGGCGCGTTCGACGTGCGCACGCTCCAGGAGTTCATCACCCAGAGCGTGGTGGACCAGGCCCACCTCAACGGCGGCGGCGTCTGCACCGTGGTGAAGTGACGGCGCGTCACGCCGTCATGGGCGAGGGGGAAGCCCCCGCGTCGCTCGCACCGCCGGCGGGCAACCGCGCGTCCGCCCGCCGGGGCAGGCAGAGCCGGAAGGTGGTGCCCTCGTCTTCCGAGGAACGGACCGTCAGCCGCCCCCGGTGCGCCTCCACGACGGCCCGGGCGATGTAGAGCCCCAGGCCCAGGCTGGTGCGGGCCGGCTCCCGCGAGTCCGCGCCCCGTTGGAAGGGCTCGAACAGGTGCGGCAGCAGCGAGCGAGGAATGGGCGCGCCCTCGTTGTGGACCTCCAGGAAGACGGCGTCCGGCTTCTCCCAGGTGGAGAGGCGGACGGCGGACGGCTCCGGGCTGTACTTCAAGGCGTTGTCCAGCAGGTTGGCCACCACCTGCCCCATGCGCTCCAGGTCCCAGACGCCGTGCAGGCTGTCGCGTGAGAAGTCGCACCGGATGATGCGGCCCGGCCGGGACACCTGCAGCTCGTCCGCCACCTCGCGGCACAGCTCGTTGAGGTCGCCCGCCCGAGGTATGACGGGGATGCCGCCCCCCAGCCGCGAGCGGGTGAAGTCCGTGAGCAGGTCCACGATGTGCTGGATGCGCTCGCCGCTGCGCGCCACCCGCTCGAACGCCTTCTGCTGCGCCGGCTCCAACGCGCCACTGGCGAGCTGACTCTTCGCCGTCGTCAGCACGACGGAGAGGGGCGTGCGGATGTCGTGACCGACGATGCCCATGAGCTGCTGCTCCAGCTCGGAGGCCCGCTGCGCCGCTTCCTCGGACCGGCGCCGCTCGGCGAGTTCCACCGCCTGCCGCTTCACCTGCTCGCCGCGAAGGTGCAGCGCCACGAAGACCCGCACCTTGGCGCGCAGGATGTCCGGGTCCACGGGCTTGAGCAGGTAGTCCACCGCGCCCTGGGCATAGCCCCGGGTGACGAAGGCCGCGTCGCGGCTCTGCGCGGTGATGAAGAGGATGGGCAGGTAGCGCGTCCGCTCGCGCGCCCGGATGAGGTGCGCCGTCTCAAACCCATTCAGCCCCGTCATCTGCACGTCCATGAGGATGCAGGCGAACTCTCCGCGCAGCAGCTCGCGAAGCGCCTCCTCGCCGGACCGGGCCAGCACCAGCTCCTGACCGAGCGGCTCCAGGATGGCTTCCAGGGCCAGCAGGTTGGCGGGCGTGTCGTCTACCAGGAGGACGCGCGCGCGCGGCGTGTCCTCACCCGGTGGGTCTCGAATAACGGAATGCGGCATCGAATCCAGGTGTGCGGTGGGAATACGCGGACTCGCTGGCCGACCCATCCGGGCCTGACCGATGCGAGCCACGCTCCGACAACACACCCCGGGGCCCTCACGTTCCAGCACCCCAGGTACACGGGCCCTGAAACGCAGCGGGTGGCCGGCGGCGGACATGCCACCGGCCCCCCACCCGGTACCTGGCGGCAGCCGTCAGGCCTGCGGCGGCTCACCGCGCTTGGCGATGACTTCCTTGCGGACCTGCTCCATGTCCAGGGCCTTCACCTGCTTGAGCAGGTCCTCCAGCGCGGCGGCCGGCAGCGCCCCCGGCTGCTCGAACAGGAGAATCCCGTCACGAAACACCATGAGCGTGGGGATGGAGCGAATCTCGAACGCCCCGGACAGCTCCTGCTGGGCATCCGTATCAATCTTCCCGAAGACAATGTCCGGATGTTTGTTCGAGGTCTGCTCGAAGATGGGTGCGAAGGCACGGCAGGGGCCGCACCACGACGCCCACCAGTCCAGGATGACGATGCCCTCTTTGGACACCGTCTCCTTGAAGTTGTCCTTGGTGATTTCGACCGCCGCCATCAGGTCCTCGCTTTCAACGGACGTCCAGGAGCTCCACCTCGAAAAGCAGGGTGGAGTTGGGGGGAATAACGGGCGGGAACCCTCGCGCGCCATATCCCATCTCCGGCGGGATGGTGAGCTTGCGCACGCCGCCCACCTTCATGCCGGCCACGCCCTTGTCCCAACCCTCGATGACCTGCCCGGCGCCCAGGCGGAACGTGAAGCCCTGGCCCCGGTCCCGGCTGCTATCGAACTTGGAGCCGCTGGTCAGCGTCCCCACGTAGTGCACGGTGACGGACTTGCCGGCCGTCGCCTCCGTGCCGGTGCCCACCTTCACGTCTTCCACATTCAAACCCATCCAACGCTCCTCTGACCGCGTGAAAGGACGGCACCTTAGCGCGACCTCGGCGCCCGTGCCCCCCTGGAAAACACAGCGGCGCGGGCCCGTTGGCTACCGGGCACCGCGCCACCGATTCCTGCTCAAACCACCTGGGGCTTCGTCCTCGCGTCAGAAGGTACCGCCGACGCTGACCGTGCCCTGGTAGCTGCCGCCTCCCTCGAAGTCACCGCCGCCGCGATCGATGCCCGGGGCGAAGTCCTTGTCGAAGAGGAAGTTGTAGTTGGCGCGCGCGTCCACGACGAAGTGGCCGACGTGGCCTCGCAGACCCAAGCCCGCGGGCACGTTGCCCACGGTGTCATCGCGGTACCCCAGGGACTCACCGCCCCGGAAGTTGTAGTCGTTGATACCGATGCCGCCCAGCAGGTACGGCTGCCACGCCGTGGGCGCGATGCCCAGCGTCAGGACGGCCTGACCACCGTTACGCACGAGGTCCGGTCCGCTCGCGCCCGTCTCCGCGTGGCGGATGTTGTTCAGCGCGCCCGTGTAGCCCAGCTCGAGGCCCAGCACCTTGGACGGCTTGATGGCGGCACGCACGCCCGCGGTGGCACCGGGGCTGAGCTGCGGAGCCAGCGCGCCGGTGTAGCCCTCCACACCACCGCCCAGCATCACCGAGAGGCCTTTCATCTTGTTCTTTTCCTCGCGCTTCTCCGCCTTCATCGGCTCGGCGCGCTCGGCCGACGGCTGGAAGTTGGAGGGAGGCGGCGTCGTGGCGATGCCGCTACCGCCCGTGGCGGACTCCGGAGGCGGGTACGCGGACTCCGGCTCCGGGTAGACAGGCTCCGAGGAAGGCTGCCCGCTGCCGCCCGTGCCCAACGGCGGCGCCGGCGGCACCACGAGCTGCTCGCTGTCATGCGTGCCCTGGGGCGCGGCGGGAGGCGGCGTCATGGCCCCCTGGCCGCTGCCGCCCGTGCCCTGCTGGCCCACCGGCTCGCAGCGGACGGGCACGTTCATGTAGACCTCGCCCTGCGCGTTCGAGGGCTGCTGGCCGCTGCCGCCGATGCCCATGCTGTCCTGCGACTGCTGACCGGAGACGTCGGGAACAGGCTCCGTCTCCAGGATGATGGTGTCGTCCTCCTGCAGCAGGTCATCACCGCCCAGGTCTTCCTGCTGTGCCTGGGCAACCATCGCGCCCTGCTGGCTCTGGCTGGTGCTGGCCTGCGGTGGCGGGCAGTCGCCGTCATCGGCAACAGCAACGCCTCCGTACATGAGCGCCGCAACGGCGCCCGCCAGAATCTTCGCTTTCATCCATGCCTCCGTCGTCGAGTGGCAGACATGAAGGTTGTTTCCCGCGCGACGTCCGGCAAGGCGCGGCGACGGCACTCACACCTGGGGGTAATTGCCCGGGGAGCAGGCCACCGGGCGTGGAGGACTGCCCACACCTGCGCGATGCGGGCAGCGGATGGCAGCGTGCTACCCCTGCCGCATCCACTCCGTGCCGGTGACGACGGGCAGTTGCAACGCGCGCTCCCGGTCCAGGTCCAGGTTGCCGATGTGGAGCGACAGCGGTGACTGCACCCACTTGTAGATGGACTGCTGGAAGAGGCGGACGAACTTCTCCACGTAGCCGCTCAGCCGGGATGACGGCACCTCCGGGAACATGGCGGTGAGCGCCTGGAGGATTTCGGCGGGCGTCAGCTTCTCACTGCCGTACAGGTAGAAGCAGGCGTCGAGGATGGGGAAGGGCATCAACTCCTCTTCGCCCACCTGGTCATGCGCCAGCTCCGGCCCCGCGGGCTTGGCGAGCACCTTGCGAATGCCCTCGTAGCCCGTGGTGTCCTGGAGGTAGTCGAGCAGGTACATCACCACCGTCTTCGGGACGTTGGCGATGACGGCCAGCGCGCCCATGAGGTCACCCCCGATGGTGGTGTAGCCCACGGACTTCTCGCTCATGTTGCCCGTCTGCAGGAAGAGTCCGCCGCAGGAGTTGCTCCAGTTCCACATGCGCTGGGCGCGCAGGCGGGCCTGGATGTTCTGCTCGGTAATCGGCGTGACGTCCTTGCCGCCCAGCATCGTCTTCGCGACGGCGCGCTCGCGCTCGAAGGCCTCGTCGATGGACACCACCTGGAAGGCCACGCCCAGCTCGCGCGCAATCGTCTCCGCCGCGTCGCGCGTGGCGTCGCTGGAGTAACGGCTGGGCATGTAGAACGCCTGGATGAGCGAGCCGGGGTTCTCCGGCCGCGCGCGCTTCGCGTACCGGTGCGCGATGAGCAGCGTCAGCAGCGAGTCCCGTCCGCCCGACAGCGCGATGCCCAGCACCTTGAAGGCGCGCGTCTTCTCGAAGTAGTCGCCCACGCCCAGGGAGAGCGCGTCCAGGATGTCCTCGCACAGCGCATCCCGCGCGGTGCGGCGCGTGTCCGGGGACGGCAGGAAGAAGCTGCGGTGGGGAGGCACCGGGTACGTCAGCGCGTCGCGCTTCGTGTGCACCACCTGGGTGCAGTCCAGCACCGGCACCGCCTGGCCGCCTTGCGCCAGCCATGACTCGCGGTCCACGCGCCAGGTGGTGGCCTCGGCGCGCAGGCGCAGGGTGCGGTCCAGGTCCACCACCGCCGCCGCGTAGCCTTCCTGGAAGCGCGGCGTCTCCATGACGTGGCGGCCGTTCTGGTTGAGGAAGCCGCCGCCGTCGAAGATGAGGCCGTCGTTGCTGCCCACCGCGTTGCTGTAGGCAATGGTGCACTGATGGTCCGCCGCGCGCGTGGCGATGAGCTCGCGCCGCGTCTCCACGAAGCCCAGCCGGAAGGGCGACGCGGACAGGTTCACCACCAGCTCCGCGCCGGAGTACGTGCGCCGCCGCATGGGGCCGTCCGCGCTCCAGATGTCCTCACACACCTCCGGGGACACCACGCCGAAGTCGAAGCGGAACAGGTAGTCCCCCAACGGCACGCCCCGGTGGACCTCCGCCATGCCCGGCTGACCGCGGCCGAAGGTGCGCGCCTCGTAGAAGACGCTGTAGGTGGGCAGCTTCTCCTTGGGGACCAGGCCCAGGATGCGGCCACCGGCCACCACCGCCGCGCAGTTGAGGCGCAGGCCCTGGTGGGCCACGCCCACGCCCACCACGAAGACGGTGGGCAAGGGCGCCGTCTCACGCGCGAAGCGCTCCAGCTCCGGCCACTGGCGGTCCATGAAGCCCTGCCACTGCACCATGTCCTCGGCCGGGTAGCCGGCGATGAGCTGCTCCTGGAAGACGCCCAGCGTGACGCCCTCCGCCGCCATCTTCCCCGCCAACGCCAGCGCCTTGTCCGTGTTCCGGGTGAAGGACCCCACGGTGGTGTTCACACTGGCAAGCCCGAGCTTCACGAGCCGCATGGTTGCTCCCGTCCCTTTCGATGACGCGTCTGGCGCGCAGCAATGCGCGGCCCGCCGGACAAGGCAAGCGCAACCCGCTCAGTTCAAGGGGCCGGTGGGCCGCAGGGGCTGGAGCCTGCCGATGAGCGCCCCCACGTCCTCCAGCACGCCTTCCAGGCGCTTGCGCACGTCCAGCTCCGCCAGCAGCTCCTGCCGCCGCTCCGGCTCCGGGATGACGGCGGAGGCCACCACGTCCGCGAGCATGCCCCCCTGGGCCCGCGCGGCCACCGGCAGCAGGTTCTCCGCGAAGGACGGCGGGACGCGGCCGGCCAGCTCGAAGACGGCCTGCCGCAGCTGCTCCTCCTCAGGGCCCTCGTAGGGCACGTCCGGCAGCACCTCCGCGAGCACCTCCCGGTAGGCCTTCTCCGTCGTCAGCTCGGACGTCATGCGGATGCGGCTCACGCCCTGGAGGAGGATGTTGTAGCGCCCCTCCTCCACCTGTTCGTCCCAGACGATGACGCCCGCGCACATCATGGGCAGCATGGGCGGACGGCCCCCATAGTTGCCTTCCCAACCGGGCTCGAGCTGGGACAGCGCCAGGACGCGGTCGCCCGCGAGCGCGTCCCGGACAAGGGCCCGGTAGCGCGGCTCGAAGATGTGCAGCGGAATGACGGTGTGCGGGAACAGCACCGCCGACGGGAGGGGGAAGACCTTCAGCGCGCTGGCGGCACGCTCGATGCGTTCTTGAGCGGTCATGGGGGGCACCTTGCAGTGATAAGCCCGGCTCCCCCCAGCCGCATTCCTAACGAGCCCGGGAATGATACGCCCGGTCCCACCGCAAATGGGGCACGTGCGCTTCCAACCACTGGAGGGCCACATGCGAGGCCTCGTTCTCCACGGCCCCCTGCCGGATGGACGCGGCGGACAAAGCGAGGACATGCCCCGCCCCCGCGATGTCCTCCGCGTGACAGCCCTGCGCGCGCAGCCGCCAGGCCAGACTCCCAAGCGGCGGCGTGGTGCCGTGGCGCCAGAAGTGCAACTCCAGGTCACACAGCAGCGCTTCCGTCTCACTCCGGGCACGCGCGGCGGAAGAAGCGAGGGACCCCTCCAAACCGTCCTCTTCGAACTGGAGCGCGTGCTGGACCGCGTGCGTGCACGCGACCACCTGACGCCACAAGTCCCACCCGGCCCGGGGCACGCCCACCTCGAAAGGCAGGTGGAGACAATGCCCCGGGGCCACGCCAGCGCGAGGAAAGAGCCGCGCGGGGCTCGCGTGACTGCACACCGCGTCCGTGGGGAAGCACCGCTGCATGTGCCGCCAGAACACCTGGACTTCCTCGGGCTGGATGTCCCCCTGGCGGAACCAGGCTCCCACCCGGGGCAGCGACTGGAACAACCCCTTGAATGAATCCATTGATTTAATCATTTGATTAAAATGGTCGCGGCGTCAAGGGCGGGGGCATAGGATGGCGCGGGTGCTGCGAACCCATCCGGTGGACGTCCTCTTCGCGGGCCTGTCCCGCCGCGCCCGGCTCTTCTCCCAGGGCTGGGGTGATGAGCAGTTCCTCGAAGAGGTCGCGGCGGCCGCGCCGTTCCAGCAGCGGCCTCCGCCCATCGCGCCCGAGTGGAGCGCGCCCCGGCTCCAGCGCGGTCTCCAGGTCCGGGATGGCACCTTCCCGTCTCCGCTGGCCCGGCTCGACGCAGCAGCGCGCACGGCCCATGTCCGGTGGCTGAGCGCGGGGCAAGGGCCCTCACGCGGCGCCTGCGTCGTGCTCGCTGCGTCCCGTGAGGAGGGCTTCTCCCTGCGAGAGCGCATGTACGCGCCGCTCGCGCGGGAAGGCATCGACCTATTCCTGCTGGAGAACCCCTATTACGGCCTGCGCCGCCCCGTGGGGCAGAAGGGCGGCGCGCTGCGCACCGTCAGCGACCACGTCTTGATGAACCTGGGCATGGTCGACGAGGCCCGCGCGCTGCTCGCGTGGCTGCGGAGCGAGGGCCATGCGCGTCTGGGCGTGGCGGGCTACAGCATGGGCGGCTACATGGCGGCACTGACGGCGGCTGTCGTCCCGGAGCCGCTCGCCGTGGCGGCGCTCGCGGCTGGAGCGTCTCCTGTTCCCGTCTTCACGCAGGGGCTGCTGTCCTGGTCCATTGCCTTTGCATTGCTGGATGGCCCCCGGCGCGACGCGGAGCAGGCCCGGAGTCGGCTGGGACGGATTTTCGACCTGGCGAACCTCACGCGCTTCCCGCCTCCGCGGCAGCCCGAAGCGGCCGTGCTGGTGGCCTGCCGACGTGACGGGTTCGTGCCCGGTGATGAAACGCTCGCGCTGCACGCGCACTGGCCCCGAAGCGAGCTGCGCTGGGTGGACGCCGGGCACGTCACCGCGCTCTTCACGGAGCGGGCCGCGCTGTGCGCCGCCATCCGGGACGCGCTATCGCGGGTGGGTGCCACGACGTGAGCACGCGGCCCGGAGCGCGCGCATGCCTCAGTGCCGCACGCCGCCAACGGCCGCCACGGGCGACGCCTCATCCACGCGCGGCTCCGGCCCCATTGCGTCCACTGCCGCCAGGGCCGTGGCCACCGTGCCCATGAGCAGGTCCGGCCGCACGGGCTTCTCCAAGACGCGGGTGGGCACGGTGTCGATGAACGCGCGGGACTCCGGCGTATAGGCACCGCCGGAGATGAACACCACCCGCGCGGCCTGGTCCGGCGCGTGGGCGCACAGGTGCTGGTAGACGGCGGCGCCGTCCGTCTCCGGCATCTGCAAGTCACACAGGATGACGTCGAAGCGGTGGCCCGCGTCCACCAGCGCCAGCGCCTCGCTGCCCCGCGTGGTGGTGACGACGTCGTGGAAGGGCTCCAGCAGCAGCCGCATGGACTGCGCGAGGCGCGGCTCATCATCCACCACCAGCACCCGGCCCCGCCGGGCCGCGGACGGCGGAGGCAGACTGACGCGTGGCAACGGCCGCGGCGGCGTGGACGCCTGCAGGCGCGCGGGCGGCAACAGCACGCTGAAGACGGAGCCCCGGCCCGGCTCGCTGCGGACCTCCAGCTCGCCCCCGTGCGCGCGGACAATCTGCTGGCAGATGGCGAGCCCCAGCCCCGTGCCCTCGCCGCTGGACTTGGTCGTGTAGAAGGCCTCGAAGATGCGCGGCAGCACGTGCGCGGGAATCCCCGCGCCGCTGTCCACCACGTCCACGCGGGCCCGGCCGGAGGCATCCGTGCTGGTGCGCACGCGCACCTCGTTCATGGACGGGTTGCCCTCCGGGATGGCCTGCATCGCGTTCACCAGCAGGTTGAGCAGCACCTGCCCCAAACGGGCCTCGCTGCCCGACACGCGCGGCACCGGACCGAACTCCTCCACCAACCGGGCGCGGTGGCGGAGCGCGTGGCTGATGATGCGCACCGCGGGCGGCACCAGCGCGTTGAGGTCCACCAGCCCCGGGTCCTGGTTCCCCTGGCGGCTGAACACCTGGAGGTCCCGGACGATGAGGCGGATGCGCTCGGCGCCTTCCAACGCGCCCCGCACGTTGGCCATCGCGTCGCGCATGCCCGACATGCCGCCCTGGCTCAATCCGCGCTCGGCGGCCTCCAGGTTCAGCACCAGGTAGGCCAGCGGGTTGTTGATTTCGTGCCCCACCCCGGCCGCGAGCGTCCCCACCGCGGCCACACGTTCGGCCGCCACCAGGCGGGCCTGGAGCTCCTTGGTCGCGGAGATGTCGCGGTGGGTGGCCACGAAGTGGGTGATGTCCTCGCCCGTGGCGCGCACCGGGGACAGCAGCACCTCGCTCCACACGAGGTCGCCCTGCTTGTGCGCCAGCTTCACCTCCGCGAACACCGGCTCGCCCGCGAGCAGTGACTGCCGCGTGCGCTGACGGAACTCCGGCTCCTGCGCGCCGTAGAGCGAGCACGGGTCCTGGCCCACCAGTTCCTCCAGCCGGTATCCCAGGAGCGAGCACAGGGCCTGGTTGGCGAACACGGTGCGCAGCGCGCCTCCCGCGAGGACCTCCGCGATGAGGACGCCTTCGTGCACGCTCCGCACGGTGGTGCCCAGCAGTTGGAGCTGGCCGATGGCGCGCTGACGCTCGGTGCTCGCCGCCGCCAGCAGCAACCCGGTGACGGCATTGGCGGCGATGAAGAGCTGCAGCACCAGCAGGTCCTGCGGTAGGTCATCGGTGGCGAAGGGCCCGTGCCCGCGCGCGGTGCCCACGATGGAAGCGGCGGCGATGCACAGCGTGGCTGCCGCCACGCCCCGGGGACCGAAGCGAAGCGCGGCCCAGGCGGACATGGGGAAGAGGAGGAAGGCGGCCGCGTGCGCCGCGCTGTGCGGCAGCTCCGGCACGAAGAAGATAACGCCTCCCAGCACCGTGGTGAGCCCCGCGAGCACCAGCGCCTCGCCGCCTCGTCGCGGCCAGGACCACCGCTTGAACAGCATCAGCGCTGGAGCCACTACCAGCACGCCCATCAAGTCCCCCACCCACCACACGCGCAGGCCCGCGGCCAGGGACGTCCACGGAAGCCGCCCGCCCAGCACGAGGCTCGCCGCGCCCACCAGGGCACTCACACCCAGGCACAGCGCGCCCGCTCCCGCGCACAGCGCGACGACGTCGCGGATCCGCTCCAGCCCCCTGTCGAACCCCACCCGCCGCAGCAGGCCCACGCCGAACACCGCCGCCAGCGTGTTGCCCACGCCCACGCCGAGCGAGGCCACGGCAGGCACATCCGCCAGGACCGACATGACCGACGCGCCCACGAAGACACCGGGCCAGCGTGACACCCCCAGCACCACCAGCGCCGCCAGTGACACTCCCGCCGGAGGCCAGGCCGGACTGATGTTGCTCACGGTGGCCACCTGCTGCCCCAGGCCTCCCGCGAGGAGATACACGACGACCAGGCCCAGCATCTCCATCAGATGCCGGCCGTTGACTCCACCTGCACTGGCTCGGAGCAGCCCGAAGATGACCCATCCCCCCGACACCCGCCCGCCGACCCGGCAGGTATCCATGAAGGCCATGCTAGCCGGGGCACCGCCGGTATTGCACCTGCCCCCAGGTTGACTGGAAGGCAACCGTCCAGGAGCCGATAGGCGAAGTGCAATGGCTTCGGAACTCGCCCGTAGGGGAAGACAAGGAGGTCACCCGAACCATGTCGCGTCCCGCAATCGCAGCCCTGCTGTCGTTTCTCATCCCTGGCGTGGGGCAGATCTACAACGGGGACCTGCTCCGGGGCCTGTTCTGGCTCATCATCACCCCAGGCTTCTGGATTGGCACGGGTGGGTGCCTGGGCTGGGTGTGCCACATCGTCGCCGCTGTCACCGCCCACAACCGGGCGGAGGACAAGGACAAGTACAGAGTCACGGTCGTGTGATGCGGCCATGTGGCCCCACCGCTGACACGCGGGCGGAGCACACGGCTCTCCCGCGTGTCAGGTAACCGACACGCCCAGGCCCAGGGCGCGCTCCGCCAACCAGAGGCACGCCAGCAGCGCGATGGCCACCGAGCCGCCCACGACGACCGCGCGGCGGTAGAGCGGCGCCTGTCGCAAGACGAAGGCCAGGGGCAGCAACGCGGCCACGAAGGCCACCTGTCCCAGCTCCACGCCCAGGTTGAAGCCCAGCAGCGCCAGCGCGAGGCTTCCCGCGGACAGCCCCATTCCCGCCAGGACCGACGCGAAGCCGAAGCCGTGCAGCAGCCCCAGCACGAAGGCCACCGTCCAGCGAGTCCCCCACCCCAACGGGCGGACATTGTCGAGCGCCGCCACCAGGATGCCCAGCGCGATGGCGACCGACACGAAGCGCGGCGGCAGGGATGCCCAGCCCAGCGTGGCGGCCACCAACGTCAACGCGTGCGCCACGGTGAAGGCGGACACCACCTTCACCACATCCCATAACGCCGTGCCGAAATCCGAGACGGCCACCCACCGCCCGTCCGCGTCACGGCGCAGGACGGAGGGCAGCAGCAGCGCGAAGAGAAAGAGCAGGTGGTCGGCCCGAGTCACGACGTGCAGCACCCCCTCCACCGTCATGCGCTCCGCGGTGCGCCAGGGAGACTCGTCCCGCACGCGCACCCGCGCGAAGTGCTGGGACGCGGAGAAGATAAGCGGCTCGCGCGCGCCCACGCGCACGATGCCCCGGTGAAGCGGGTCGCTGTCGAACAGCAGCGTGTAGTCCACGTCCAGCCGCGCGGCGGAGCCGGTGCAGCGCGCGTCGAAGTCCAGCACCGCATAGGCCCCGTCCGAGTGCCGCCTGATGTGCAGCCCGCCCTGGGAAACGAGCGCACAGGGCGCACCTTCCGCCCCGAGCACCAGCCGGCCGAGCACATAGCGCCGGATGTCGGCCTCGCGCGCCAGCACCTCGCCCCAGGTGATGGCGCCGTCTCCGCTCGCGTCCAACCCGAGGACGTCGTCCAGGTCCTGGAGCGACACGTCCCACCGGCCGGAGATGCCTTGGCCGTCCGCCTCGGTCAGTCGCAGGTAGCTGTCGCTCGGCTTTTGCGCCTGGGCGGACAGGGAGGCCAGCAGGAGCGACAGCAGGGCAACGCGGCTCATGGCAGCAGACTCCGCACGCGCTCGGCCAGGAAGACGAGCCCCGGGTCCTCGCAGCCCGACGCTTGAAGGAAGTCCAGCGCGGGCCGGGCCGCCTCCGGTCTGCCCGCCGCCAGCGCGGCTTCGATCAACAGCCGCACGTCCCATGGCTCACGCTGTGACGCCCACACGGCCTGCGCCAGCCGGAGCGCCTTCTCCGGCGCCTTCTCCACCTGGAGCGCGAAGCGGGCCTCCTCGCGCGCGAGGAGGCTGTCCCCCCGCAGGCGGCTCTCCTCGAAGCGGCGGGACAAGGCGTGGGTGACGTCGGGCGCGCGAGACGACCCGAGCGCGTTCTCCGCCAACACGTGGCGCAGGAGCAACCGGTCGTCCTGCGTGTGGTCCATCACCACGACGGCCGCCTCACGCGCTCGGCC
This sequence comes from Myxococcus sp. NMCA1, assembly GCF_026810205.1. Classification (NCBI taxonomy): domain Bacteria; kingdom Pseudomonadati; phylum Myxococcota; class Myxococcia; order Myxococcales; family Myxococcaceae; genus Myxococcus; species Myxococcus sp. NMCA1. The sequence goes on from NZ_CP113950.1 coordinate 8,730,047, forward strand.
CGCGTCCAGCAGCAGGTCCGCGTAGGCCGCGCGTGCGGCGTAGTCCTTCGAATCCAGCGAGAGCGCCCGGAGGAAGTAACGCTCCGCCAGACCGGCATCCCCCGCCAGCGCGGCGGCCTCCGCCAGCGTGGCCAGTGCGCGCGTGCGCGTCTCCTGACCGTGCCCGCTGTGCCGCAGCGCCTCCGACAGGAGCGCGTGCGCCTTGCGCGAATGCCCCGCGAGGCTTCGCACCCGGGCCTCGCACACCGCGACCGTCAACGAAGCGGTCAACGCGGTGAGCCTCGCGCAGCTGCGGGCCGCCTCGGCATGCTCGCCTCGAATCCCCAACACCTCCGCGCGCAGCAACCAGGCGTCGACGTTGCCGGGGTCCTCCTTCACCACCGCGTCCAGGTCCTCCAAGGCCGCCGGAAAGTCGCGCCGCGCGTGGTGGAAGGTGGCGCGTACCAGCCGCACGCCAGGCGGCGGCGTGGCCAGGTCCCACCACGGACGCAGCGCCGCCTGTGCGCGGCCCAGGTAGCGAGGCTCTCCCAACACGCGGCTCGCCTCGATTTCCAACCGCGCCAGGCGCAGCGCCATGTCCAACTGTCCGGCGTGCCCGGCCAGGGCCTTGCGAAGCGCGGCACGCTCGCGGGCGCGCGCATCCACACCGACGGCCGGCACGCGCGCCAACACCTCCTCGGTGTCCGGGGGAATGAAGGGCTCTCGCTCCCCGAAGGAAGGCGAGCGCCCACAACCGAGTACCCACGCCGTGGTCAGGACCACGGCGCGTCTCACTGCGGAGGAGCGGCGGCACATCGGAGCTCGCATGGGCTCCGCACTGTACGCAGCCGTTTTTCGAATGGCGGCCGCATGGGGACATGGGTCGCCGGAGCAACACACCGCTCAGGGTCGCCGCCCTCTACTCAACAGCGAAGCGGGACTGGAGTGCGCCCGCCGGCGTCAGTCCCCGGTGACGGCGATGCGCTCCCAGCCAGGGAGATAGTTCGTCACCAGCCCGTGCGCGTCGACGTCCACCTCGGCGACGAAGCGGCCATCGTTGCTCTCGTACCGGTAACGCGTCGGGGTGAGCCGCGTGTAGCGCTGGGGCAGCACCTCCAGCGCAAGGTTGGGGATGCGAATCCACGCGGTACGCACGTCCGCCGCCTGTCCCACGCCCAACCCAAGTCGGCGGATGGGCAGGGTGTTGGTCGACGGCGTGCACGCCACGTCGATGTCCGAGCAGCCTCGGAGGTGGACCAGCTCCTCTTCGCCCTTCCACCAGCGTCGCTCCGCGTCCGCGCGGAGCTGGAGCCGTGCCTCGCCCTCCCCGCTCCGGCGCAGGACGTGGACCTCCTGGGTCTCCCACGCCGCGTTGGTGGTGATGGTGTACTCCACGAAGTGCGGCAGCCCGTTGTCCACGAGCACCACCGAGCCCGCGAGCACCCACCCATCCGGGCGCTCTCGCAGCTCGAAGTACTCACTGCCGGGAGACAGCAACCGCCGCCAGACGAGCGCACGGGGCCTGCGATGCGAGGCATCAACGTTCATGGGTCTTCCTCCTGTTCAAGGCCTCGCATCCCGCAGCGCCGCCAGCAACTCCGCCGCGGTGGCGGCCACCACGCGCGCGCCGTGGGCCTTCAGCTCGTGCACCTCGCGGAAGCCCCAGGCCACGCCCACGCCGTACATCCCCGCCGCGCGCGCCGTGTCCATGTCGATGGACGTGTCCCCCACGAAGCCGCAGGCCGCGGGCGGTACGCCCAGCTCCGAGGCCAACGCCAGCGCCGCCGTCGGGTCCGGCTTGCGCGGCAGCTCTGGCCGCTCACCGTACACGGCGGCGAAGGAGACCCGTGGCAGCAGGCGTGCGACCAGGCGCTTCACGAAGTCGTCTGACTTGTTGCTGAGCACCGCCAGCTTCGTGCCCTGCGCGGCCAGCGCGGTCAGCATCTCCGGGATGCCCGGGTAGTGCGCGGTCCGGTCGAAGAGGTGGTCGTCGTAGTAGGCCTTGTAGGTGGCCAACACCGGCTCGATGAGCGCGTCCTGCCCCGAAGGCACCGCCCGGCGAATCAACTCCCGGACACCGCTGCCCACGAAGCGCAGGTAGGCGGACTCCGGATGGGTGGGCAGGCCGTGGTGGGCCAGCGCGTGGTTCGTCGCATCGGCGATGTCCCCCAGCGAGTCCACCAGGGTCCCATCCAGGTCGAAGATGACGGCACGAAGCAGCATGAAGACGAGTCCTTCTTCAAAAACGAAAACGCCCTGGCCACGAGGACCAGGGCGTCGCGGGGCCCAAAGGCCCAATCACCTGGAAGCTACGGGGTGGCCTTGGCGCTGGCGTCCTTCTCCGCGTCGCCACCGCCCGCCGTAATCACCGCGAAGTTGATGTTGTTGTAGCCCGCCGTGGCGCAGCTGAACATCACCCGCTTGATGATGGAGTACTCCACGTCCTTGTGGGCCTGGATGTTGATGTCGCCCTTGAAGGTGTTGGCCGTGTCCTGCGCCATGGAGTGGAGGTCCTCGTACTGCTTCTTCATGTCGCGGAGCTTCTCTTCCAAGGACGGGATGTTGAGGTACTCGTCCTTGGTGAAGTCCTCCACGCGGCCAATGATGGTGCCGGAGACGCTGATCTGTTCACCGGAGACCATCACCACCGGGTGCATCTCCACTTCCTGGACGTTGACCGCCTCGGGAAGCTCGATGTCCTTGGTCATGTTCAGCACCTCGCCCGTCGCGGAGAAGTTCGCGATGAGGAAGAGCACGATGATGATGAACATGTCGACCAGCGGGGTGATGAGAAGGTCGGAGTAACCGCTCTTCTTCGCGGCCGCGCCGTGCCCGAACACCTTGGAGTGCTGGAGCCGCTTGCCGTATCGCTTGCCTGGAACCTGAATGGCCATGACGTGTCGTGAGCTCCGTGAGCGGCTAGCCCATCGCCGCGGACACCGACACCTGGGGCAGCCCAGAGCCGATGCACTCGTCGATGATACGGACCAGGTCCTCGTAGCGGACCTTGTCTTCAGGTTGCAGGGTGATGGCGGACTGGTCCGGCAGCTGCGCCTTCAGTTCCTTGAAGCGCGCCACCAGCTTGGACAGGTCCGTCTTGCCCTTCGCATCCTTGGTGAGGGGAATCGGCTCGAAGGCGCTCTGGTCCGCGGTCAGCCGCAGCTCCGTGGGCGTGATGAGCAGGTTGAGCTGGACCGTCTTGGTCTGCTCTTCCTGCTGCTGCTCCTCCTCCGTGGAGGGGCCACCCGCCTGCGAAACCTGGAGCCGGCCAATCTGGGTCCAGACCGCCGTCATGATGAGGAAGCTGATGGTCACCGCCATCAGGTCGATGAAAGCCGTGAGGTTGATAGAGGTGTCGAGCGACTTTTTGCCGCCTTTGCCTCCACCTGTGTCCATTCCGCCGGCCATGGCGTTCTTCTCCTTCGGCCGCGCTCAGTGAGCGCCGGTGAGACTGATGGGAGCGCGCCGCGCGTCCCCACACCCGTGGGGACAGGCCAGCGCGCCCGGACTCCGGGTTCCCGAAGGACTTCCTACTCCTCGTCGCGAGCCGACGTGGGGACGTTCAGGTTCTTGAACTTGTCCTTGTTGGCCACGATGAGGTTGAGGACGGAGACGCTGGTCTCGTTGATGTCGTTGATGAGGCTCTGCGTGCGGCCCGTCAGCACGGAGAAGGAGATCAGCGCCGGGATGGCCGTGAGCAGACCGAAGCCGGTGCAGTTCATGGCTTCAGAAATACCGTTGGCGAGAATCGTCGCCTTGTCGGCCGGGTTCACGTTGGCCACGGCCTCGAAGCAGGCGATGAGACCGGACACCGTTCCGAGCAGACCGGCGAGCATCGCCGCGTTGCCGAGCATGGCGAGGTAACCGGTGCGGGCCTCGATCTTCGGCGTCTCGCGGAGGCTGGCCTCGTCGAGCGCGGCCTGGACCTCGTCGTTGCCCTTCGGAACGTTCATCAGGCCGGCCTTGATGACGTTCGTCAGCGGCGTGGACTTCTGGCCAGCCACGTAGTTGATGGCCTTGTCCAGGTCACCGGCGTAGATGTGCTTCTTCAGGCCACGAAGGAAGGCCTCCTTGTTGATGGAGGCCTTGCCGAAAAGGATGATGCTTCGCTCGACCATGATGGCGAGTGCCACGATGAGGCAGGCGGCAATGGGGTACATACCCCACTGGCCGGCCTCCCAGCGCATGGCGACTTCTTCGAAGAAGCCCCGCTGAGGGCCGCCGACATTCGCCAGCACGGTCAGGTTCGTCACAGACGCCAGGTTCATCGAGTGTTGCCTCCACAGGCAGCTTGGCCCGCTCTAGCGGACCTTCCAGACCTGACGTCCCCCCGAGCGGACGGTCCACCCGGTTGGGCGGCAGGAATGGATGTTGAAAACGGTGTGCCGACTTTAGGAATGGGCGTCTGGGGTGTCAAGGCAGGGGCAGTGGCGTTAAGTGCTGAAATCTCACAGGAATTTTGCGCTGAGCCCCCTCTTGCCAGGCCGTCCTCCAAGCAGCATTGCGGGCATTTTCGGGGGTATTCCCAAGTGCCTCCGGATGTGACACCGCGCTCGCTTCCTGGGTTTCGTCGCGCGTGTTAAGGCCGGATTCATGGCGAGGAAGCGCATTGGCGAGCTCCTGTTGGAGCAGCGGGCGATCAGCGTCGCCCAGCTCGAGGCGGGGCTCGCGGCTCACCGGAAATCAGGACAACGACTGGGGGCCACCCTCATCGCGCAGGGTGCGATCACGGAGGCCACGCTCGCGGACGCGCTGAGCCAGGCCCTGGGGCTGCCGCGAGTGGACCTCGCGGCCACCACGCCAGAGTGGGCGGCGGTGCACATGCTGCGCGCGCGCTTCTGCGAACAGCACGACTTGTTCCCCATCGCACTGGAGAGCACGGGCGGGCGCAAGCAGCTCGTGGTGGCGATGAGTGATCCGCTCAACGTGACGGCGGTGGAGGAGATTGAGTTCACCACCGGCCTCAAGGTCAGCCCGCGCGTGGCGCCGCTGTCCACCGTGCGCAGCGCCATCCTCCGCTACTACCACAAGGTGCCGGTGGCCTCGCCCTCCGCCAGCCGCCCCGCGCCCGCGAGGCCCGCCGCGAAGCCGGTGAAGGCCGCGCCGCCAGTGACACGCCCCACGGCGCCGCCGCCCGAAGAGGATGACGAGGAGGTCATCATCGGCGAGGAGCTGCCGCCCGGCGAGGCGACGCAGCGCACGTCCCTGGCGGAGCTGATTCGCGCCCGCGAGGAGCAGAGCAAGCAGAAGCGCGGACAGGGCGGCGCCGCGAAGCCCAAGGCCGCCGTGGCGAACGCGGGCGGCGTGCTGGACGATCTGGACTACCTCTTCGGACAGGCGCGGGAAGACACTGATCGCGTCGAGGAGCTGGAGCGGAAGTTCTGGGCGCTGATGCGCATCATGGCGCGCAAGGGCCTGCTCACGAACGAGGAGTTCACCCGCGAGCTGGACGACGAGGACAAGGCCAGCGGCGAGTCGTGACGATGCGCCGGGGCCAGAAGGAATCGGCTCGTGGCGGTGACGTGGTGGAGCGCCGGGAGCCGGCCGCCGCTACATAGGAACGGAGGCGCTCACGTGCGCGTGTGGCACAGGACGTCTCCGCGGGGCGCCCGCCAGCATGCCCGGCGAGCCCAGGCCCGGTGACACCGCCACGGAAACCACCTCGGGGCCTCGCGCGTACACACAGAAGCACCCGCACTCGCGGGAACTTCCGGAGCTCGCGTCCATGCCCACCGCCTCCACATCCTCGTCCCTGGCCCGCCGGCTCATTCCGCTGGCCCTTGCGGCGCTCGCCGTGCTGTCCGCGTGCACCGAGGCCCGCGGGGCCGCGCCCACCGCGCCAGGCCCCACCATCCAGGACACCCGCCGCTACGAGAAGCCCTCGGACGCCGAGCTGCGGCGCACTTTGTCCCCGCTGGCCTACGCGGTGACGCAGCAGGGAGCCACGGAGCCCGCCTTCCGTAATCCCCTGTGGAACCACCACGAAGAGGGCCTCTACGTCGACGTGGTGAGCGGCGAGCCCCTCTTCTCCTCGCGCGACAAGTTCGACTCCGGCACCGGCTGGCCCAGCTTCACTCGCCCGGTGGACAGCGCTCGCGTCGTCGAGAAGCGGGACAGCACGCAGGGCATGGAGCGCGTGGAGGTGCGCTCGAAGGCCGCGGGCTCACACCTGGGCCACGTCTTCGGGGACGGGCCCCCGCCCGCGAAAACACGCTACTGCATCAACTCCGCGGCCCTGCGCTTCGTCGCGGTGAATGACCTGGCGAAGGAGGGTTATGGAGCCTGGCTGCCACTCTTCGGCCGCCCCGTTCCGGCCGCCGGCACGAAGCGCCAGGACGCCTCGCCCTTCACGGAGACGGCGCTGCTGGCGGGCGGGTGCTTCTGGGGCATGGAGGACCTGCTGCGCAAGATTCCCGGCGTCGTCCAGACGGAGGTGGGCTACACGGGCGGCTCCAGCGCCTTCCGCAATCCCACGTATCGCGACGTGAGCTCGGGCAAGACGGGCCACGCTGAATCCGTGCGCGTCGTGTTCGACCCCACCCGGCTGACGTACGAGACGCTGCTGGAGCAGTGGTTCTTCCGCATGCACGACCCGACGACGCTCAACCGTCAGGGCAATGACGTGGGCACGCAGTATCGCTCCGCCATCTTCTACCTGTCCGACGCCCAGAAGCGCGTCGCCGAGGAAGTGAAGGCGCGGGTGGATGCCTCCAAGAAGTGGCCCCGACCCGTCATCACGCAGATTGTGCCCGCGGGCGCCTTCACCCCCGCCGAGGACTACCACCAGGACTACCTGGTGAAGAACCCGGGCGGCTACACCTGCCACTACATGCGGGACTGAGCGCGGGCTCAGCCCTGCTGGAGCGGCAGGCGCACGATGAAGGTGGTGCCCTCGCCCATGGTGCTCTCCACCGTCAGCCGGCCACCGTGGTTCTCCACGATGCCCTGGCAGATGGAGAGCCCCAGGCCGGTGCCCCTCCCTTCCGGCTTGGTGGTGAAGAAGGGCTCGAAGATGCGCTGCAGGTGCTTGGACTCAATCCCCGTGCCCGTGTCGCGCACCTTCACCACCGCGTCCTGCCCGTCACGGCCCGTGGCCAGGATGACGGAGCCTCCCGGCGGCATCGCGTGGCACGCGTTGGTGATGAGGTTGACGAACACCTGCACCAGGTTGGCGCGCACGGCGGACAGGGGTGGCAGTTCGCTGTACTCGCGATGGATGCTGACGCGCGCCTGGGCCACCACGTGCTCACAGAAGCCCACCGCCATGTCCACGACGGCGTTGAGCTGCACCCGCTCCGGCCGGTCCTGCGCCGGGCGCGCGTAGCTGACCAAGTCTCGCGTGAAGCGGAGGATGCGGTGGCTGCTCTCCAGGATTTTGCGCAGCTTCTCCTGGTCCGCCGGGTTGGCCCCCGGCGTCATCCGCGAGCGCTGGAGCAGCGCGTCCGCGTACGTGGCCACCGCCGTCATCGGGTTGTTGATTTCGTGCACCACGCTGGCGGCGAGCTGACCGATGGAGGCCAGCTTCTCCGCGTGGATGATGCGCTTCTCCAGCTCCTTCACCACCGTGATGTCCTGACCGATGGCGATGACGCCTTCCACTTCCCCGTGCTGGGAAAGCTTGGAGGAGGTCGCGAAGGAGACGCGCACCTCCGCTCCGCTGCTCGTCATCAGCCGTGTCTCGAAGCTGTTCACCGGCTCGCCGCGAATCGCCGCGGCGATGAGCTGGTTGAGCCGCAGGTGCTCGCTCTCCGGGATGAGCGAGAAGAAGTCGCGGCCCAGCACCTCTTCCTTGCCGAAGCCGGTGAGCGCGCTCAGCGCCTGGTTGAAGACGACGACCTGCTTGTCCCGGTTCGCCACCAGGATGAGGGCGTTGGCCTTCTCCAGCAGGTCCTCCAGGTACTTGCGGACGAACGTCAGCTCATCGATGAGCTTCGCGTTCTTCACCGCCACCGCCACCTGGTTGGCGAGCTGGAGCAACACGCGCTCGTCATGCGGAACGTCGGAGACGAAGTCCGCCGGGTACTCCATGTTGATGGCGCCGAAGAGCTGCCCGCTGGCCACCAGCGGCGCGCTCACGCCATGGGTGCTGTCCTGGAACAGCAGCGGGACTTCGCCCAGCACCACCACGCGGTCCACGGGCAGGGACGCGCGGTCCAGGCTCGTCTTCTCCACCGCGCGCTCCATCAGCACCAACGGCTCGTGCGCGCCTTCCTTCAGCCGCCCCTCCGCGTAGAGCGACGTGAGGCCGCCCGTCCGCGAGTCGGTGATGCGGATGCAGAACGAACGCCCGGGGAACAGCTCCTTCACGCCGCGCGCCACCGCGGCGACCAGCTCCTCCTCGCCGCCGGCCTCGGCCACGCTGCGGCCCAGGTCCAGCAGCACGCCTTCGGTGCGCGCCTGCTCCAGAAGGGCCCGCTCCGCCACCACCAGCCGGTTGCGAGACAGCTCCGGCTCGTTGCGCGCGCGGACGGCCACCACGTCGCCCCGGCGGGACAGCGTCAGCACCACGCCGGGCAGGTCGGGCAAGAGCTCCACGTCGCAGCTGGCGCCATCCGCCGGCACGCTGGCGCCGGACAGGGTGCGCGCCACTTCCTCCACGGACGCGTGCTGGTCGGCGCAGAAGCGGCGGAAGGCGTCGTTGACGGCGACCAGGCGCAGGGCCGGGTCGCACATGGCCGCGGGGGCGTCGAGCGCCTCGAACAGGGCCTGGAAGGACTCGGGGGCAGGGCCGCCGGCGATGCGCACGGCTCGGGTCTCAGTCTTCATGGGAGGTGGCCTTGTCCAGGTCGAGAATCTGTTGCGCCCCCATGTAGGACTTCGTCTCGTAGCGGGTGATCTTCCCAATCTTCCGGACGATTTCCGCCATGCGCTCCGCCTCGCGGTAGATGATGTCCACCGGCTTCCAGGCGAAGTCGTCTTCCTTCAGCTTCCGCTTCAGCAGCTCGGCGTAGCCCATCACCGAGGTGAGCGGCTGGTTCAGCTCGTGCGCGGCGGTGCCAGCGAGCGCGACGATGACCGCGCTCTTCTCGCTCTCCTCCAGCCGCGTCTCCACGTCGGACAGCTTGCGCTCCAGCTGCATGCGCGCGCGCATGTCCGTGAAGATGCCCACGCTGAACACCTCACGCCCCCCTTCGTAGACGATGGAGGCCGTCAGGTTCACCGGCACCCGCTCACCGGAGCGGTGCACCAGCTCCTCCCGGATGAGGGACAGCCGGCCCTTGCCGCCGTGCTCGGGCGCCCGAATCATGGCCATCACCCGCTTCGCCACGCCCGGCGGATAGAGCTGGTGCACGGAGAGGCCGCCGCCCAGGGCCTCCTGCGCGGTGTAGCCGCACAGCGCCTCCGCGCCCTTGTTGAAGAGGATGATGCGCCCCTTCAGGTCGGCCGCGATGATGGCGTCCACCGACGAGTCGATGAGCCGCTCCAGGAAGTCCTTCGTCTGGAGCAGCTCGTCCTCCAGCCTTCGCGCGTCCGTGACGTCGCGGAAGGAGAGGATGGTGGCCGCCTCCTCGTCACGCAGCGGCGCCGCGGACATGGACAGCGTCAGGCGGCGCCCCGTGCGGGTGCACACCTGCACGTCCGCGCCGGAGCGGGCCTCGCCGCGCGCGGCGGTGGTCACCAGCTCCATCAGCACGTTCTCATCCACCGGCTGAGTCACCTGGTGCAGGTGGCGGCCCCGCGCGTCGGGGGCGTCCACGTCCAGCATGGCCGCGCCGGACGGATTCAGCGACAGCACGCAGGCCTTGTCGTCGAGGATGGCCACGCCTTCACTGACGTGCGCGAAAAAGAGCTGGTACGGCTTGAACGAGGCCGCCTGCTCCTCCGCGGCCAGGCGGGCCGTCTTCTCCGCCTCCGTCTGCCCGCGCACGGACTGGAGCACGGACGCGTTGCGCAGGGCCACCGCGGTGGCGTGCGCCACGGTGGTGAGGAAGTCGATTTCCCGAGGCGTGAAGGTGCGCCGCCGTCCCGCCGCGCGCAGCAGCAGCACGCCGCGCACCTGCCCGCGGATGGGCAGCGGCAGCGCGGCGATGGCGTGGATGCCCCGGGCGGCCACCGCGCGCCGCTCCACGTCCCCCAGCAACGGGTGGGTGGAGGCCTCCTGCATCACCACCGGCTTGCCCGTTCGCATCACCTCGCGAATCTCGGGGTAGCGCGACAGGTCGATGCGCAGGTCCTTGAGCGTGGGGTCATCGCTGGCGGCGACGATGATGCCCTCATCCGCGCTGCGCCCCAGCATCACCAGCGTGGCGCGCGCGATGTCCAGCTTCTCCGCCAGCCGCCGGGTGACGCCGTGCAGCAGCACCTCCACGTCGGACGTCTCCGCGTAGTCCGCCGTGAGCTCCAGGAGGAGTGCCAGGTCCTCCTGGCTGCGCGCCTGTTCCTCGCGCTCCAAGTGGCGCTCGGCGGCGCACTGGAGCCGCCAGGCCAGCTCGTGCATGGCCACCGGCGCGGTGAGGACGTCCGCCGGCTTGAGGGACTGCGCCGCGGCGAAGTGGCTTTCGCCCGGTGCCACCAGCACCACCAACGTGAGGTGGGCGGCGAGGGCGGCGTCCAGCAGGGCCTGCCCCGCGGAGAGCCCTCCCGGCGCGGTGAGGTCCACCAGCGCCAGGGAGGCCTCTTCGAGACCGCCCACCACGCGTAAACCCGCACGCGCGGCGGCCGCGGCCAGCAGCTCCCGCGCGGGTGAGTCCGAGGGCACCAGGGAGATGCCTGATACGAATTCCAGCGAGGACGGCACGTGGAGAGTGGGGTCCAGGGCAGAAGGGGCCCCCACTCTACACGCCCTGACGGCTCAGGGGCAGTCCGACTCGAAAGCGCCCTGGTCCGGGCCTGGCCCGCACCAGGTCAACCCCAGCGACAGCCCCGCGTTGAGGGCGGGCGAACCCGACCCCAGGCGGAAGTCCCCGGTGTCGATGTTGACGAAGCCAGGGGCCTTCTCCTGGGAGCGGCCGTCCAGCCCGCTCTGCGAGCGCCACTGCGAGAAGCCCATGTCCACGCCGTTCAGCCGGAAGAGGGCCGAGCCCGAATTGCGGAAGTAGAGGTTGGCGTCCACCACCGCCCCCGAGCGCCCGGGGCCGCCGCGCACCGCCACCCCACAGCCGGAGAAGACGTTGTTGCGCACATCCAGGCTGGCGCTGGCCCCGGTGTCGCCATGACCGAAGGTGAGGCACGGCCCGGGCATGTTCCAGACGGTGTTGTGGTGAACCTTCACGTTCGACGTCGTGTCCACGCGGATGCCGCTGCCCTCCTCACCGCCGCCCAGGCCGTCCCGCACCAGGTTGCGGCGGATGACGATGTTGGTGGGCGGCGAGCCCTGGCGCACCCCGCCGATGCTGATGGCGCGGCCGTTGTTGTAGAAGACGTTGTCCTCCAGGGTGACGTCCTTCGCGGACAGGTGCACCACCACGCCCTCGCCGCGCGAGGTGGATGACGTCTTGTGGCCCCAGATGATGTTGCCGCGCAGCGTGACGCGGGTGCACGTCTTCACGTCGACGCCATTCTCCCGGTTCTCGTGCAGCTCGTTGTCCTCCACCAGGAGGTTGTCGAAGGGCGTGCCGGAGATGGTGGCGCCGCCCTCGGGGCCGATGCACTGCACCGCGTCCCCGGAGTTGTGGTGGATGTCGTTGCCACGCACCACCACGTTGCGCGCCGTCGTCTGGACGATGACGCCGTGGCTGTCATCTCCGTTGCGGTTGAAGTGGGAGATGGTGTTGCCCTCGATGAGGACATCACTGGCCTTCTCACACACGTTGACGCCCGCGCCCGCGGTGCCGTTCTTCAGCGTGGAGCCGCGCAGCACGCCGTGGTGGGAACCCACGCCGCGGAACAGCACCGCGAAGGAGGCATTGCCCGCCGCGTCGATGGTGAGCCCCTCGATGCTCCAGTACGCACCGCGCACGTCCACCATGGCGGAGCCACTGCCGGACGGCTTCAGCACCGGCTTCGCGCCCGGCGCGGCCCGCAGCGTGAGCAGGTTGGACGCCGAGCCGCCCTTCTCCTCCAGCTTGAGGCGCTCGGCGTAGGTGCCCGTCTTCAGGTAGATGGCCTCGCCCGGCCGCACCAACTCCAGCGCGCGCGTCACCGTTCGCAGCGGCGCCGTCTCCGTGGCGGAAGCACTGTCACTGCCGTTGGGCGCCACCCAGAGGATGCGCGAGTACTGGGGCACGGGCTCGGGTTCAGGCGGAGGCTCCGGTTCTGGCTGTGGTTGGGGCTGGGGCTCTGGCTGAGGGGTCGGATCCGGGATGTCGACGATGACGGGTGGAGGCTCCGACGTTCCAGGGTTCGTCGTGTCGTCGTCATCGTTGGTGGGAGGTGTGCCGGGAACGGACGGGTTGCCCGTCGACGGCGTCTCGCTGGAGCCCGGAGGTGAGCCACTTTCCTGGGTGAGCTCCCCCTTCCCATTGCAGGCCAACAAGGACAGCAGGGCAGCGGAGCAGAGGGCCGTGGACCACGGCGAGCGGTTGCGCATCCTGGCGGACTCCTGGTGTGGGTCGCGGCGCGGGAGGCGCTCGCGAGGACGGCCGCCAATTCCGAGCCCCGCGCTGTTCATTCCCTCCGAGCGCGGCAACCCCTGCCTGCCGGGACGTAGAGGGAGGAGACAGGAAACGTGGTTTCGCGGGGTTGGGACGGATGCTCCGCTTCACCGACAGGTGGGCCTTCACGGGGAGCTGAAGTGTGATGTGTGCAACGCGCGCGGGAATATTCCCGGGGATTTTTCACACAGAGCGAAGGGCCGAGCCGGGCGTCCCCGGGCGCGTGGGCGCGCGGCGGGGCGAGACATGCCGGTGTTTCAGGGAGGCAGGGCGTACCTTGACGTCGGGAGGAACGCGCGGGATATGAGCCGCCTTCCACCCGCTGTCAGGAGACACCTTGGACATCTTCAAGGAATTCACCTTCGAGGCCGCGCACCGGCTTCCCAACGTGCCGCCTGGGCACAAGTGCAGCCGGCTTCACGGCCACAGCTACCGGGTGGAAGTCCACGTGCGTGGCCCGGCGGGCGAGCAGTCCGGGTGGGTGATAGACTTCACCGACATCAAGGATGCCTTCGAGCCCCTGCGGCTGAAGCTGGACCACTACTACCTCAATGAGGTGGAAGGTCTGGAGAACCCCACCAGCGAGAACCTGTCGCGGTGGATCTGGAAGCGCCTGCGTCCGGGCCTGCCCCTGCTCAGCCGGGTGGTGGTGCGTGAGACGTGCACCAGTGGCTGCATCTATCAAGGCGAAGACGACTGAGCCGGACCCTCGCGGGGCTGGCTCCACGAGGGGACTGCCATGAACGTTCTGATTACCGGGGCCACCGCAGGATTCGGTTTGGCCATTGCTCGCCGCTTCATCCAGGACGGCGCGCGCGTCATCGCCTCCGGGCGGCGCACCGAGCGGCTGGAGGCCCTGCGCGCGGAGCTGGGCGAGCGGGTGCTCCCCCTGACGCTCGACATCACGGACCGTGAGGCCGTGGAGCGGGCCATCCGCTCGCTGCCGGCGGAGTTCGCCGAGGTGGACGTGCTGGTCAACAACGCGGGCCTGGCGCTGGGGTTGGACCTGGCGCAGTCGGCGCGCGTGGAGGACTGGGACACGATGGTGGACACCAACGTGAAGGGCCTCCTGTACTGCACGCACGCGGTGCTGCCCGGCATGGTGGCGCGCAACCGGGGCCACGTCGTCAACATGGGCTCTGTGGCGGCGGAGTGGCCCTACCCGGGCGGCAACGTGTACGGCGCCACCAAGGCCTTCGTGCACCAGTTCAGCCTCAACCTCCGCGCGGACCTGCACGGCACCGCCGTTCGCGTGACGGACATCGAGCCCGGCCTGGTGGGCGGCACGGAGTTCTCCAACGTCCGCTTCAAGGGCGACGACACACGCGCCGCGTCCATCTACGCCAACACCCAGGCGCTGACGCCCGAGGACATCGCGGACGCGGTGCACTGGGTGGCCACGCGGCCCGCGCACGTGAACATCAACGTCATGTCGCTGATGCCGGTGTCACAGTCCTTCGGACCCCTGCCGGTGAAGCGGCAGGGCTGAATCGAATCCAGGGTGCGCCTTGGGATAACCTGTCCCCATGAGTCATCCGGAACGACCGCCGCCGTCCCAGGGGCTCCTCGCCCGCGGACTGAAGCTGCTGGGCCATCTCACGCACCCTGACACGCGCACCGGCAAGGTCTTCACCCGCGCCGAGCAGGGCCTCACCCGCGCGGCCGCCAAGGTCACCGAGAGCCCCGCGTACCTGCGCGTGAGTGGCTCCCTCATGCGCCAGGGCTTCAACGCCCGCATCCGCCGCAATGGCCTGGTGGAAGGCGCGCTGCGCACCCTGCGCCTGCCCACCACCTCGGAGGTGGAGAACCTGCGCGACCAGCTCCGCCGGATGAATGACCAGGTGGAGGCGCTCGGCACCCAGTTGGAATTGGTGGTGGACCTGCTCCACCGGCAGGAAGGCGCGGAGCCCGAGCCTGAGTCCCCCGAGCCCACGCCCAAGGAGCGCGCGCCCTCCAAGCGCCGCCGCTGACATGACCGCGTCCACGCCCCAGCGTCTTCGCTCCTTCGTCACCGGCCAGGTCGAGCTGACCCGCGCCGTCGCGCACGCGCTCAAGTCGCAGCCCTTCAATCCGTACCCGTACCTCAAGCCCTTCATCGAAAGGGCCTCGGGCGTGCGCGAGCCGCCCATCAGCGCCACGCCGCACACGGTCGTGTACACGCGCGGCAGCATGCGGCTGCTGCGCTACGCGGCCCCGCGCCGGCGCCACCGCACACCCATCCTCTTCGTCTATTCGCTCATCAACCGCTGGTACATCCTCGACTTCCTGCCAGGGCGCAGCCTCATCGAGCACCTCACTCGCGAGGGCTATGACGTCTACGCCATCGACTGGGGTGTGCCAGGACAGGACGAGGAGCGGCTCACGTGGGATGACCTGCTCGGCGGACTCATCCAGACGGCGGTGCGGTGGACGCTGCGCGTGAGCAAGAGCCGGGACCTGACGCTCTACGGCTACTGCATGGGCGGCACCATGGCCCTGGCGTACACGTCCCTGTATCCCGAGGGCGTCCGCAACCTGGTGGCCCAGGCCACGCCGGTGGACTTCAGCAAGGGCGGCCTCTACACGCTGTGGACGTCCGCCAACCACTTCGACGTGGACTCACTGGTGGATGCCTACGGCAACGTGCCCACGCCGGTGCTGGAGAGCGGCTTCCTCATGGCCGCGCCGGTGCAGCGCCTCACCCGCTGGCTGGAGGTGTGCCGCCGCATCGACGACCCGGAGTTCGTCACCACGTTCCTCGCCATGGAGCGCTGGGGCGCGGACCCCGTGCCCTTCCCGGGCGAGGTGTACCGGCAGTACATCAAGGACTGCTACCAGCAGAACCTCTTCCCCCAGGGCCTCATGGAAGTGGGCGGCGAGCGCGTGGACCTGCGCCGCATCGAGTGCGCCATCCTCAACGTCATCGCCGAGCACGACACCATCGCGCTGCCGGCGATGAGCGAGCCGCTGCCCTCCCTGGTCAGCTCGAAGGACTGTGAGACGCGGCGCTACCCCGTGGGCCACATCGGCCTGTCCGCCTCCAGCAAGGGCGCGACGAAGGTGTGGCCCTCTATTTCCGCGTGGATTGGCGCGCGCTCGAAGCCGATGGAGCCATGAACGTCTCGTCCGACACTGAAGCCATGGGCGTGCAGGTCCGCGAAGGCACCGTCCACCTGCGGGATGGCCGGCGGCTCGCGTACGTCGAGTCTGGAGACTTGAGCGGCCTGCCCGTCTTCTTCATCCACGGCAATCCGGGCTCGCGCCACATGCGCCATCCGGATGACCGGCTCACCCACGCGTTGGGCGTGCGACTCATCACTCCGGACCGGCCGGGCTATGGCCTGTCGGACTACCAGCCCGGGCGCACGCTGCTCGACTTCCCCGATGACCTGGAGCAGTTGGCCAACACGCTGAGGATTGGCCGCTTCGCCCTCTTCGGCGTGTCAGCCGGTGGCCCCTATGTCGCCGCGTCCGCGTGGAAGCTGGGTGAGCGCATCACCCGCGCGGCGCTCGTCTCCGGCGCGGCGCCCCTGGCCCGGCCGGGCGCCATGGCGGGGGTGAACCGGGACTACCGCAACGCGTACACCATGGCCGCGTGGCCGGAGTGGCTGCTGCATCCATTGATGGCCATGCATGACCGGCAGGTGCGCGCCAATCCCGCGCGAGCGCTGGCGGGGCTGCGCTCCCAGGCGTCGGCGGATGACCGCGCGGTGCTCGCGGACCCGCGCATCGCCGCGCAGGTGCAGGGCTGGCGGTACGAGGCCACGCGCAAGGGCGTGGCGGGCATGCGGCGCGAGGCCCACATCCTCGCGCAGCCGTGGAACGTCCCCCTGGAGGAGATTCGGACGGAGGTGGACCTCTGGTACTGGGAGGGAGACAGCATCGTCCCGACGCAGATGGGACGGTACCTGGCGAACCGGATTCCGCGCGCGGTGCCCCGCTTCTTTCCTGGCGGCGGGCACTTCTCCATCTTCTCCCACTGGACGGACATCCTCACGCCGCTGGTGCAGCGGGGAAGCTGAGCCGCTGAGCCTCGCGCGCTCAGGCGGCGCGGGGCTGCTCTTCCGGGGTGACGGGCGGCGCGGGCGGGGCGATGGGTTCGCCATTCTCCCCTAGCACCACGGGGGCGATGCCCAGCTTGCGCTCGACGAAGGCGTGGCCCAGGTAGATGAAGGGCGTCAGGCCCACCGTGACCAGCAACTTCACCACGTAGGACGTGTAGATGATGTCGAGGATGGCGGAGTTGGGCAGCACCCCCGTCCACGCCACGTACTGCACCACCACCGTGTCGATGAGCTGCGACACCAGCGTGGAGCCCGTCGCCCGCACCCACAAGAGCCGGTTGCGCGTCAGTCGCTTGAGCCCGTTGAAGATGGCGATGTCGCAGAACTGGCCCGCCAGGTACGCAATCATCGACGCGACGAGGAAGCGCTGTGAGCCGGCGAAGACGTTGTTGAACGAGCCCTCCACCGCGCCCGTGAAGTCCGGCGCACGCGTCAGCGGCGCCCACGGCACCTGCACGGCAATGGCAATCACCACGAACGCGAAGATGGCCATGAAGAAGCCCACCCACGTCACGAAGCGGGCCGCCTTCTTCCCGTAGAACTCGTTGAGGATGTCCGTGAGGAGGAACGTCACCGGGAAGGGCAGCATGCCGATGGACATCACCGCCACCACCGGCCCCACCTTCGCCTCGAACAGCTTCACGCTGATGATGTCGCCCACCACCAGCGAGGTGACGAACACCCCCACCAACACCACGAAGAGCTGAAACCGTCTGTCGAGGAGCATCCCGTCGTTCTTCTGAGCCGAGGCCACGTCATACCGCGCTCACTCCCGCAGCAGTAGCCCTCCATCCAGCACCAGCTCGGAACCGGAAATCCACGACGCGCCCAGCAGGTAGCGCACCGCCTCGGCTACGTCCTCGGGGCGCCCCAGCCGTCCGAGCGGATGCAGCGCCCGCAAGCCCGCAAGCTGGGCATCCTGCCGCCGCGTGTACTCGGGCTCGGACAGCGGCCCCTCGCCGGGAGCCAGGCGCACCTCGCGCACCATGTCCGTCTCCACCACGCCCGGCAGCACCGCGCTGGCACGCACGCCTCGCGCCGCACCCGCCAACGCCAGCACCTTCATCACCTGAAGGAGTCCCGCCTTCGCCGCGCTGTACACCGCGCTGGTGACGACGGGCCTCGTGGCCAGCGTGGACGCGATGAACACCTGCGCCCCACCCGGCTCCAGCACCTCCAGTGCCTGCTCGCCCAGCCGCAGCGGCGCGATGAGGTTGACCTCGAGCTGCGCGCGCAGCGCGTCCTCGCCGATGTGGCCCGGCGGCTGGTGCACCACCTGCCCCGCGCTGTGGACGAAGCCGTCCAGCCCTCCCAGCAACCCGGCGGCACGGCGAAGCAGACCCTCGCGGGCTTCCAGCGAGGCCAGGTCACACGGCAGCGCGAAGGCCTGTCCCGGCCATGCTGTCGTCAGCGACTCCAGCACCTCCGCGCGCCGGCCCACCACCACCACCTGCCCCCCCGCGCGCAGCAGGGCCTCCGCCACCGCGCGGCCAATACCCGTCCCACCGCCAGTGACGAGCACCTTGCGCGTGCCCACCTCACGCATGGAAGGCGCTCCTTGAAGACACGGCCCCGCTCACGGTTGGTGCTCCGCGGGAGAGCCCGGCGCCGCGGGCTCATCCAGCGGGTAATAGGAGTGGCCGGTGACGGGCAGCAGACCCTCCGGCGGCGGCTCGGTCTCCACCTCGTCCGACGAGATGAAGCCCGGCCTGTCCACACAGAGCACCGTCTGCTCCGTGGATGAAGGGTTGTCGTAGCGGTGCAGGAAGCCGCGCGGCCAGTGGAAGGCCATGCCCCGGGCCACCGGCTTGAACTGCAGCAGCAGCCCCGAGCCCAGCACCAGCTCGCTCTCCTCCATCTGCTGGTGCACGTGCGTGGGGATGCAGCCTCCCGGCTTCACCCGCAGCCGGTAGACGCCATAGCCCGCGCCCTCGTGGATGATGTCCACGCGGCCAAAGCCCTTCTCCTCCCGGCCGTACACCATCTCCGCGGCCGTCCGGTGAATCTGGAGCGACGGCACCGCCAACCCGCCCAGCGCCAGCGGCTTCGTCACCCGCACCGTGGCAGAATGGACCTGCGCGCGCGGGACGTCGTCGGTGGGCGGCGCCAGCACGTAGCGGCACACCGTCTCGACGGCGGACTCCAGCAGTTCGAAGCGGCAGGCCTCCAGCAGGAAGCGCAGCTCCCCCGCGAGCCGGCCGTAGTTCACCGTGTGCGCCAGCCTGCCTCCCACCGCGGCGGCGCGAGTGTCCAGGAACAGGGCCACGTCCAGTCGCAGCGGCTGGGCCGCGATGCGCTCCCTGTTGAAGATGCCCACGATGCAGTCCACCGTGAGGCCCCGCAGCTCGATGACGTCCAGCGGGCGGCCGTCCGGCGTCGTGACGACGGGGGGATGGAATGCGTGTTCGGCGCTCATAGCTGTGCGCTCCTGCCGCCATCGACGGCGATGACCTGCCCGGTGATGTACGGCGCCTCGCGGGCGAGGAAGACGACGGTGCGGGCGATGTCCTCGACGTTGCCCTCGCGCCCCATGGGGATGCGGCGCAGCACCGCGTCGCGGGCCTCGGCGTCGAAGTCCTCGGGGAAGGCCACCGTGCCGGGCGACACGGCGTTGACCCGGATGTGCGGGGCCAGCTCCACCGCCAGCGCGCGGGTGAGCATGATGAGGCCCGCCTTGCTCACCGAATAGTGCGCGTAGTGGCTCACCGGCCGCTCCCCACCGACGTCGGTGAGGTGCACCACCAACGGGTCCTTGCCGGCGCGCAACGCGGGGAGCAGGGCCTGGGTGAGGAAGAAGGGCGCGTCCAGGTTCACCGCCATCATGGTGCGGTACTGGTCGCGGGAGATGGCGGCGAAGTCGGTGCGCTCGAAGAGGCCCGCGTTGTGGACCACCACGTCCAGCGCGGGCCACGCCTCACGCACTTGCGCGGCCAGGGAGTCCACTGCCTCCGGGCGGCTCAGGTCGGCGGCGTGCAGGGTGACGCGACGGCCGAGGCCTCGGAGTTCGTCCGCCAGTGCTTCCAGCGGCTCAAGGGAGCGGTTCGCATGGAGCGCCAGGTCATAACCCGCGCGCCCAAGCGCCCGAGCCACCGCGCTGCCAATGCGGATGCCAGCCCCGGTGATGAATGCGGTCGCCATGCGGCGCATTCAGTAACAGGCCCGGCGGGGAAAGGCACTGCGGACCTGCTGCCACGAGGCGCGCCGGGCTACCCCCGTATCCCGGCGCGCCCGCGGCGCGGTCCCCCGTGATTCGAATCGTCTAGCGGCGGCCGGCGCTGGCCATGTGCACCCGGCCCGGAGCGTAGGTCACCCACACCCACTCCTGGACCGGCTCGTAGCGGGCCGGCACCCAGCGCTGCTCGTAGAAGCCCCCGGTGCACCGGGTCACCCGCGAGCGGCGGTTGTTCCGCTCGCGGCACACCTCGGGGACCCACACTTGCTCGTAGCGGCCCTGCACCCAGCGGTTCACCGTCTGCAGTTCGTAGCGGCCGCGAGCGTGCGGCGGCGGCAGCGGCGCGGGTCCCGGGTGGCGGCGAGCGTCCACGTGGACACCGAAGTTGCCGCCGCGGCCGTCATGCCGGTGCTGCTGGGAGAACCGCGACTTCTCGTTGTCGTCCTTCGCATGCGCGGCCGTGGAGCCGAGGAACATCATTCCGAAAGCCAGCACCGCGAAACCCGTCTTGAGCGCCATTGTCGTCCTCCTCCATCGTCCTGCTTGAACCTTCTGACGGGGCACCCCACGGAACATTCAATGCCCAATACCGGCCGCATTTTCAGAGGGAGGGGCCGGTGTGGGTGCGATACACCCCGAGACACCATGTTCCACCGCAAGGGCCCCACCCTCCGGGAGCTGGCCGCGCAGGCCCTCACGTCCGTCGAGCACGGCTACGACCTGCTCGCGCCCAAGTTCGAGTACACGCCCTTTCGCACGCCAGACGCGGTGCTCGAGGCCGCCATTGCCCAGTTGGGCGCGCCCGGAAGCGTGAGCAGCGCGCTGGACGTGTGCTGCGGCACTGGCGCGGCCATGCGCTTCCTACGCCCGCTCGCGCGGGAGCGCGTGGTGGGCTTCGACCTCAGCCAGGGCATGCTCGACGAGGCCCGCCAGCAGCTCGCGCAGGCGCCGGGCGCCGCGGCGTTGGAGTTCAGCCAGGGCGATGCGCTGGCGCTTCCCTTCGACGGCGCGTTCGACGTCGTCACCAGCTTCGGCGCCTTCGGTCACATCCTCGAAGAGGACGAGCCGAAGCTCGTGCGTGGCGTCGCCCGCGCGCTGCGTCCCGGAGGCCGCTTCCTCTTCGTCACCGCGCACCCGCCGTCGAAGCTCCGTCCGGGCTACTGGATGGCCAAGGGCTTCAACGCCGCCATGCGCGCGCGCAACGCGTTGTGGAAGCCGCCCTTCGTCATGTACTACCTGACGTTCCTGGTGCCCCGCGCCCGCGCGCTGCTCGAAGCGGAGGGCTTCACCGTCGAGGTGCGCGACGGCCTGATGCCGGAGCCCTTCTCGGTGCTGAGCACCGTCATCGCCACCAGGCGCTGAGCCCGGCTCAGGACGCGGCGTAGTCCACGGCCGTCACCGTGAATTCCACGGGGCCGCGGGGGCGCTCCACCACCACGGACTCGCCCACCTCCTTGCCCAGCAGGGCCCGGGCCAGGGGCGACTCCACGCTCAGCCGCCCCGCCTTCACGTCGGACTCGTCCGGCCCGACGATGCGGTAGCGCACCGGGCCGCCGTCCTCGTCCTCCAGTTCCACCCAGGCGCCGAAGAAGACGCGGCCGGCCTGCGAGGCGTCGGGCTCCACCACCCGCACCTCCTCGAGTACCGCCGCCAGCTCCTGCGCGCGCCGCTCGCGCTCCTTGCGGCGCACGCCCGCCTCCAGCTCCGTGAACTCACCCGCCTTGGGGTCCGGCCCCTGCGCCGCCGCCAGTTCCTCCTGGAGCGCCCGGTAGCCCTCCGGGGTGATGTAGCGCTTCTCCCCGGAGGACGCGCGTGGACGGACGGGCATCACGCTGTCGTCGCCCGAGTCCTCCTTCGTGAATGCCTTCGACATGCCGGTCCTCTGTCGCCAAGCGGGCACGGCGGCGGGTTCGCTCGCGCGTTCGCGGAATCGGCCGTTAAGCTGCGCCCCCTTCCACGACCTAGCAAGGGTGAAGCCATGACAGGACAGACGCAGCTCATCGGCAAGCAGGGCCAGGCACTGGCGGGCTATCTGAGTGAATCCCCGAAGGGCGACGCGCCCGGAGCGGTGGTGCTCATCCACGAGTACTGGGGCCTCAACGGCCACACGCGCGACGTGGCGGACCGGCTGGCGCGTGAAGGCTTCACCGTCTTCGCGGTGGACCTCTACGAAGGTCGCGTGACGAAGGACGCCAACGAGGCGAACGCGATGCTGAAGTCCCTGGACTGGGGCAAGGCCACGGCGGACCTGCGCGCCGCGGTGGAGGCGCTGCGCGCGCGAAAGCCCGGCACCAAGGTGGCCATCATGGGCTTCTGCATGGGCGGCGCGTTGACGTTGCTGGCCGCCGCGAATGAGCCGGGGCTCGACGCCGCCGTGCCCTTCTACGGCATTCCGCCGGAGGAGGCCGCCGACGTGTCGCGCATCCGCGCGCCCGTGCTTGGGCACTACGCGACGAATGACGAATGGTGCTCGCCCGCGCGGGTGGACGTGCTGGAGCAGAAGCTGAAGAGCGGCGGCGTCTCCACGGAGATTCACCGCTACGACGCACAGCACGCCTTCTTCAATGACACGCGTCCGGAGGTCTACTCACCGGACAACGCCGCGAAGGCGTGGCAGCGCACCGTGGACTTCCTCCACGCGAAGCTCGGCTGAGCCTCGCGCGGAAGAGAGAACGGACTCAGTTGCTGGTTTCAGGCGCCGCGGCGGGAGCCTCCGTCGCCGGCGTCTCCGGCACGGCGGGAGCCTCGGGGGTCGCGGGGGCAGCAGGGGCCTCCGCAGCCTCGGGCGCGGCGGCATCCGTCGCGGGCACCACCTGCAGGCGGTAGCTCCGAACGCCCTTGGGCAGCACGACCTCCACCAGCGGGTTCTCCTTCAGCAGCGCCGGCGTCACGTCGAAGGACACCCGGCCATCCTCGTCCGTGATGTAGGACTCGCGCGAACGGGAGTCCTCGCCCCAGAGCACCTTGGCGCCCTTCACGGGCTGGTTGGTGTCCGAGTCCAGGACGATGAGGTCCACCAGGGTGCCGGCCGTCACCGAGGAGCCCGCGGGCTGGACGACGTCGCGATAGAACGGACGCTGCGCGACGCAGGCGGCCAGCAGGGAGGAAGAGGCAAGGGCAAGGGTCAGCAGTTTGCGGCGAAAGCTCATGGAAAATTCCGTACGGGCAGGGATGGGGGTGCTGCCGGGCGCGGCAGCATAGCCGGAGGCCACCGTCCGCCAAGTCCGGCGCGCATCTTCGGGCGCCCCGACTCCGGTATCCAGGGACTCCGCGAGTATTCCGGAGGGGGAATTCCAGCGCCCGGCAGGTGGCCCGCCCCTCGATGCGGCCAGCGGCCCTTCCGCACACCCGCTGGCGTCACAAACTCATGACCATCAAGCACACGTTGATTTGCCCCCGAGGGAGGTAGCCAGACATGCCCGAGCGCATCCTGACGCAGGACCCGGAGAAGGCCCTCGCCGGTCCCAAGCCGCGCTACGAGTACGTCCGCCGGGAGATTCCCGCGGACCTGACCTTCAAGCCAGACACCATCAATCCGGTCCACAACCGGTTCATCGTGAGCACGCTGGTGATGGCGTTCACCAGCCTGGCCCTGTTCTTCCTGCCCATGTTCAACGGGCTCCTGGCCGGCACCTTCGGCGGATTCCACGCGCGAAGGATGCCGCGCGCGCTCGGCGCGGCCGCCCTCTCCTCCGTCGCGGTGCCCGCCGCCCTCGCCTTCTTCCTCTTCATCGGTTCGGCGACCCAGGGTCACATCTTCTACGGCCTGGGCTTCTGGGGGTACACGGCGCTCTACGTCATCGGACTCTTCATCGGCGCGGTGACGGGGGCCATCAGCCACCCGTTCTGGACGAGCTACAGAATCGGCGAGCCCGCCTCCGTCAGCGCACCTCGAACCCGAGTGCCAGACGCCGCTCCGCCGAGCCGGCCAACCACGTAGAAGGCGACAGGGCTTCCCAGTGGGGCGTGGGCGAAATCGCCCCCTCCCACCGGACCTGCGCGCGGGGCGTGAGGAGCACGCCGAAGGGCCCCACGCGCCCCAGCCACATCTCCACTTGAAGCGCCGCGCCCGCCTCGTGGGTGAAGTGAGTGTCCCCCACCCGCCAGGTGGGCGCGTAGGCCGCCTCCAGCCGCACCGCGTTGGCGCCCGAGCCGAACAGCCCCATCCGGTGAGTCAGTGACAGGCGAGGTCCCGCGGCCGGCGTCAGCACATCCCGGTTCCAGTGCACCGCGGCCAGGCCGCCCACGCCCACCGTGGTGAAGCGCGAGAAGCGCGCGTCCTCGTCCAGCACCACCAACGCCTCCGCCTGCACCGACGCGCGATAGCGCAGCAGGCGCGCGTCGCTCGACGCCACGCGGGCCTCGGCACCCCAGCCGAGCGAATCCCAGAAGGAGTCACGGAATTGGGGAAGCTCGCGCAGCAGCGTGCGGTAGCCCAACAGCGTCAGGTCCGAGGCCACCACCTTGGGCAGCCCCCAGCGCGGTAGGAGAAACAGCTCGCCATCGAGCACCCGCAGCTCACTGCTCGGCTGGAAGCCGTGGAGTCGCGCATCGCCCAGCGCCTCGGCCATGCCCGCGGTGCGTAGCCCCACCAGGGGCCGGGCCGCTGCCCCTTCGGGAAAGTCCACGCCCAGGGCCACCATCACGCGCCCCGCTCCGGACTCCCGCAGCGCGCCTTCCGCCCAGGCCGTCTCCGCCGCCACCTTGTGGCGCCGGTCTGCGTGCAGGAAGGCCACCGGGTCCACGGTCGCCAGCAAGCTGTCATTGAGCGTGCCCTGCACGTCGGTGGCACGGTGGAAGGTGGCCTCGGTTCGCTCGGCCCACACCAGCGTCCGCAGCTCCTCGGGTGTGGGTGGACGGCGCTCCGCGGAGGCCAGCGCGTCCTTCAGCAGGGTGGCGCGGTCCAACACCGCGAGCCTCCGCTGAAGCGCGTCCTCGGTCTCGAAGACGCGCTGGCGCTCGGCCGTGCCGGCCCGGGCCGAGCCCGCCACCGACACATTTACCGCGAGCATCCGCTCGCGCTCGATTCGCAGGCGCTCGCCGTCGGCACGGTCCACCGCGGCGCGCTCCACCCGCACCGCGTGCGCCACGTAGGCATGCAAGTGCGCGCGGACCGTGTCGCGGGACGCCGTCTTCGCCGAGTGCATCAGCGCGGCCACCACCCCGGGCAGGTCATCATAGGCCTGGGCGCGGACCTGCGGCTCCGGCGACTCCAACCGGGCATGCACACCCCGGAGACGCGCGAGTTCATCTGCGCCGACATGTCCGGCCAGCGCGTCCAGTGCCTCCTTCTTTGCCGAGTGCGCACGCACCGCGCGATCCCCAGTGGACTCGAACGCATCCGGGATGTGCTCCAGGAGGGAGGACATCTCGCCCCCTGGCTCCTCCACCTGCACCCGGGCCAGGGTGTCCAGCGTGGCGGTGGGCAGGACCCAGAGCGTGCCGGGAGGACGCAGCTCCCGCCCACCCTCCAGCGCGCCGTTGAGCAGGAAGACGAGCGCGCTCGCGCAGTTGTCCGTGAAGAAGTAGTAGCCCATGTACCCACGGCGCTCGAGCTCCCACACCCGCTCCAGCATCCGCGCATCCTCGCCGGGCCTCAGGCGCAGGCGGAAGCGGCGGATGGAGCGCTGCTCCAGCTCCAGCGCCTCGTGGGACAAGTCGCCCATTGTCCCCGTGAGGAAGACGGTGTCGTAGGCCCCCGTCATTCCCTTCACCACGTAGCCCAGGCCCTTGGACTCCATGCCTGTCAGCGCCACCAGTTGCACCACCCGCTCGAAGGCGGGCCCTCGTGGCACCTCGCCCTCGTGCCACACCGGGCGCAGAAGCAGGTGTCCGAAGAGGGACTCCGGCTGACGGCCAGTGGAGGCCACCAGCAGCACCTCGAAGTGCGACAGGGACTCCAACTCCGCCCAGGCTTCGAAGGCGGGGCAGTCACCGCGCGGCGGCAGCGTGCCCAAGCCCGACGCTTCCAACTGCTCCGTCAGCGCACGGGCCTTGGAGAACTCCTGACAGCGGACGTGGTCATCCACCGGCAGCGCGTCCGCGCGCAGGGACTCCACGGGCACGAGCAGTTCCTCGGCGAACGTCACCCAATCCAACGAGGCGCTGCGCTGGCCCATGGCGCGGCTGAAGGCTCCGGCGTAGCGAAGGCGGACCTCCTCCTTCCACACCAGGGGCCGCTCGAAGGGCTTCATCCAGCCCGACAGCCGGCGCCAGGCCGGGGTGCCGCTCCAGCCTTTCGCGTCATCCCAGCGCTGCATCACCGCGTGCACCACCGCGCGCCGGCGCCACAGCCGCTCTGACTCCGCGTCCGTCAGCCGAGACAGGCGCAACGTGGCACGGCGCTCGTCCGATGGGGCGTACTGGTAGAGGTGGAACCGCGCGCGGCCCTCCGTCCAGTCGGGACGCGCAGGGGAGCCATCGCCCACGCCCAGCGGCGCGGCCTCCGCGTGCAGCACCAACTCCAGAGGACCTCCGGGTGGACGCCGCATCGCCGGAGGCAGGGCCTCCAGTCCCGCCTCCACCTCTGTCACCAGGTCCGCGTTGGCTGCTGCGGCGCCCCGTAGCACCACGCCCGCCTGCTCAAGCGCGTGGACGCGCAAGGCCAGGGCATCTTCGGCGTGCACCGGCAGCGCGAAGACGAGCGCGAGCAGCCGCAGCCAGCGCATCAGTGCGCCACCGTCGCGGTGCCCTCCTGGGCCGGTGCCGCGAGGAACGCGCGGCGATCTTCCTCCAGCTGCGGCTCGGCCCGCGCCAGCTCTCCCACCCGCTCCAGCCACGCGAGCGCGCGGTCCGGCGTGAGGGTGCTCGCCTCGGCCATCTCGAGCAGCTCCTTCCGGTTCGCGCGCAGCACGCGCCCGAAGAGGCCCAGGTGCTCACG
Source organism: Myxococcus sp. NMCA1 (assembly GCF_026810205.1). NCBI lineage: Bacteria > Pseudomonadati > Myxococcota > Myxococcia > Myxococcales > Myxococcaceae > Myxococcus > Myxococcus sp. NMCA1. The sequence continues at coordinate 8,756,654 of NZ_CP113950.1, forward strand.
CCGGATGCGCGCCGCCGCCGCCAGGTCCTCCACCGTCGGCCCCGCTCCCAGGGCGAGGTCCTCACGAAGCTGGTGCGTGCGCGCCCGCAGGTACACCTGGGCCGCGCGGCCCGCCTCTTTCGGAGACACCCCTCGGCGCCGCTCCGCCGCGGCATACGCCTGCCAGATGATGATGCCGAGCCCCACCACCAGCGCGGCCACCGTCACCGAGGACGCCACGTCGTTGTTGTTCGACTGGCTGCTGTTGTTGCTGCGGGAGCGCGACGCCTCACCGTCCGCCTTCTCCGTTCCCGCGGAGCCCTCACTCGCGCCGCCTTCCTCACTGGAGCCACTCGACTCCGACCGGCTGGAGCCCTCTTCACCAGAGCCGCTCGACTCCGACTGACTGGAGCCCCCCTTACTGGAACCGCTCGACTCGGAGTGGCTCGTGCCCTCTTCACCAGAGCCGCTCGACTCCGACCGGCTGGAGCCCTCTCCACTGGAACCGCTCGACTCCGACTGGCTGGAGTCGCCCGAGCCCTCCGACGATGCACCTGAGTCCGACTGGCTCGACTCACCCGAGCCTTCGGACGAAGCAGCGGAATCGGACCCTTCGGATGAAGCAGCGGAGTCGGAGCCCTCGGACGACGCGGCCGAGTCGGAGCCCTCTGAAGCGCTCATGCCGCCTCCGGGCCCCAACGCCGCGGGCGCCCTGCAACCGGAGACCGTCATCACCACTGCCATGCACAACGCGCGCTTCACGGACTTCTTCGTCTTCATCGAACGCATTTCCAGGTGTCCATCCGTTCTTCACGTGGGCCGGCCGTCGCACGGTGGAACAATCCATTGGCAGCCTAGCCAGCAGCGTGCCGAGCGGAAGGATGTTGCGATTTCACGCCTTTACGCACGACACCACGCGGCATGCCGCGAAGCCCACGAACCGAAGGTGCGTTACGCGCTACGCGCTCGGTGAGCACCTTTCCCAGGAACAGCCACGGAGTAAGCCATGACCCTGGGACTCGCGATTCTCGGACTCTTCACGGCGCTGCTATCCATGGCGGCCATCTTCCCCGTCCAGGAGCCAAAGTGGTTCGGCTTTGGCGTCATGGCGGCCGCCTTCTGCGCCCTGGGCGGTGCTTTCAGTCCGCCCCACCTGCGCACGGCCATGCCCTGGGGCGTGGGCACGGCGCTCGCCATCTGGGCCCTGGTGGGCCTGGGCACGGGCGCCATCAGCGCCTGGCTGGGCTGGGCTGCACTGGCCCTGGGCATGGCCTACCTGGGCCTGGGCATGCTTCATTTCCTGCGCAGGGTGGTGCCCCCCGGGCGCCTGCCTCGCTTCCTGCATGTCCCATGAGGTCTGGTGGGCCCACAAAGGCAGCCATCCTCGCGGGTTGGAGTGCGGACGCCAGGCGTGCGGGAAAGGAGCGGCGCACCGGGCACCCGAAACCGAGCGCCCGGCGCGCGCTCACAGTTCACCGCGGCGGCCCTCCCCCCCGGGGGCCAACATGAGAGTGTTCCGCCACTGCCCCGTGTCCGGCTATCGGGGAAATCCCTGGGTCATTAAAAACCCAGAACGTTTGAAAGCCAAGAAGCCCCTGTGGGGACAATTCTAAACGTTCAAGACGCGAGTGAAGGAGGGTCAGGGACTGGGCGCAAACCCTGACGGGCGTATACTTCCAAAACCGTGATTCGTTTGAATTCCGAGGAGCAAGGCCTGCTGACGGACCTTGAGGCAATGCTCGTGGAGGCCGAGCCCGGGACAGAATCCCTGCCCCCGGTGCTAGGCGCTTTACGAGAGGCTTTGCGGGCCGAACGTGCCGTCGCCTATGGCGTGGACGTAGGTCCCGAGCGCTACCACGCGAGCTACTCCTATTGCGCGGGCTTCCCACTCCCCGCCGCGACAGTGCATGCGGCCATTGAGAGCCAGGTGTCTGCCTGGGGAGACCCATGGGGTTGGTTCAATCCCGCCCGGCCCGAGCCCGCGCAGCGCAACCGCGCGCTGCATTTCCGCTCGCTGACGGAAACCGAGTCAGCCCGCCAACTGCCGCTGCATGACTTGTCGGCCAGCGAGGTGGGGCGCCGGCTGGGCATGAGCGAGGAATCGCTGGAGAGCACCCGGGAGCGCATCAGCGCCCGCTCCGCGGCGATGTTCCGGCAGCTCGGCGTGGAGAACATGCAATGGCTGCGCACGCTCGTCTGTGATGGGCCGGTGCTCCTGGGCTGGGTGGGCCTGGCCCGCGCCGAGCCCTTCACCGAGCGCGAGCAGCGCCTGCTCCAGGCCCTGACGCCCGCGCTCCAGCGGCGGCTGACCATGGAGACGCGGCTGCGCGAGTCGGGCCTGATGTCCACGGCGCTGCAGGTCGCCATGGAAGCGCTGGGGCGCGCCGCCTGGATTGTCAGCTCCAGTGGCCGCGTGGTGCACGCCAACAACGCCGGGCGCGCGCGGCTGGAACGGCATGACCCGGAGCTGATGGAGTCCCTGCGCCGGGGCGCCCAGGGCATTCCCTGCTCCGGCCCGCTGACCATGACGCCGCTGCTCACCACCGGCCTGCCACCGCACTACCTGGCCATCGACACCGGCACCGCGTCCAGCGCCGCCGCGCGCGTGCAGGCGCTGTCGGCACGCTGGTCGCTCACCGCTCGCGAGTCCGAGGTGCTGACACACATCATCCAGGGCGAGACGAACAAGTCCATCGCCGGCCGGCTGGGCTGCGCCGAGCGCACGGTGGAAGTCCACGTCACGCATCTGCTAAGCAAGGCACGGGTGGAAAGCCGCTCGGCGCTCATCGCCCGGTTCTTCCAGAGCTCGTGAGCAAGACGTCATCCATCCAGGCCACGCTCGCGCGGGCCGCCGAGGCCGCGGCGGAGGCACCGCGCTCCGTCCCAGCGGAGGACCATGTCTGGCGGCGGCGGCTCGTCATGGGGGACCCTCAGGCCGACCTGGACCAGGTCCTGGCCATCCTGGCGAACCACGGACTGCTGACCGGCGAGGGCTGGCTTCGCTCCGACGTGCAGCTCATCTCGGTGGGAGACCACTTCGACTGGGGCAAGCCCCCCGAACGTGAGTCCGCCGCCGCCAGTGGGCTGGCGCTGGTGGCGTGGCTGGCCGCCCACCCGGCGAACCAGACGGTGATGCTGCTGGGCAACCACGACCTGGGGCGAGTGGGTGAGCTGGCCGGCTTCACGGATGCGCGCTTCGCCGAGGCCCAGGCCGAAGCGGACCGCCTCTACCAGGGAGGCGCTACGGACGAAGCGGCGGAGCAGGCGTTCCTCGCGCGCTGGCCCGAAGTTCCTTCCGCGGAGCTGGTGGCCCGCGACTTCGGCAACTTCCGCGAGCTGCAGCGCGCCTGGGTGGAGCACCTGCTGCGGGTGAAGCGCTTCCGCGTGGCCCACGCCGCGGCCCCTGACCTGCTGGTGCTGCACGCGGGCGTCACGCAGGAGGACCTGGACGTGACGCGCCTGCCTCCCGCCCAGCGCGAGGACGCGAACCAGGTGGCGGCGGCGCTGAACGCGGCCCTGGATGCGGCGGTAGCGGGCTGGACTCGAGGCCCGCTCGTCATTCCGGGACTGCACCACCCAGGCAACGCGGCCCAGGGCGAGGGCACGGGCATCTTCTACCAGCGCCCCAGCCTGCTGCCCGAGGACGCCGAGCGGGTGCGCGGCACGCCCCGGCGCCGCTTCGACCCGAGACGCCTGCCCACGGGCCTGACGCAGGTGGTGGGCCATACCCGCGACAAGCGAAGCCGCGCGATGCTGGGGCTGCCCCCCATCGGCGCCCGCGACGGCGTGCTTCGGCATCTCGTCACGGATGGAACGCGCGTGGACTACGCCCACGGCGCGCCGCCTCCGCCAGCACCCGGCACCGCGATGCTGGTGCTCACCGACGGAGCCATGTGCGAGTGCCAGGCCCCGGACTACGAGCTGTTCGACCTGGACACCCGCGCGGCGGCTATTGCGCCGAGGCCTGAAGACCGCTGAGCTTCTTCTCCAGCCCGGCCACCTGGCGTGGCGACACCTGAGAGGCGGGCAGCGACTTCGCGAAGGTGATGGCCTCCTCCAGCGTCTTCACGGCGGACGCTGTGTCCTTGCGCGCCACGAGGATGTCCGCGCGGCCCGACAGCACCGACAGCCGCCGCGCCCCCTGGACCCGCGCCAGGGCACGGTCGCTGGCGGCGAGCGCGTCATCCAGCCGGCCGACGAGCCGGTACAGCGTCGAAAGGCGCGCGGGCGGGTTGTAGTCCTGGGGCAGGTCCTTCTCGCTCTGCTCGAGCGCGGGAATCGCCCGGGCGGGCGTCTCCAGCTTCATGGCCGCGAGCATGCGATGCGAGTCGAACACCGTCCGCGCCTGGGGATTGGGCGCCTTCGCGGCCTCGGCCTCCAGGAACGCCAGCCACTCCTCCGACAGGGCCTTCACGGCCGCCGTGTCCTTCGCCGCCTCGCGCGCCTGCACGCGCACCTCGTACAGGCCAGAGCGGTCGTCCGCGGACATCTCGATGGCCGGGGGCGCCAGCGCCTCGGCCACCTTGGCCTCCAGGCCGCCGCGCAGCTCCGCCCCCGCCGCGTGGTCCTCCGGCAGCGACAGCACGCAGTACATGCCCAAGAGGGCGCCATTGGCCCAGGACAGCGAGCGGGGCGTCTTCGGGAGTTCCTCCAACGCCTTGCGCGCGCATGCCTCGTGCTGCTTCGCGCCGTACATCGCCGTCAGCAGCGACTCCACCGCGCGGCCCCGGCGGGACCAGTCCGCGGGCGCTTCGACCAGGGCCTCCGCGAGCGTCTCCGCGGCTTCGGCCGAGCGCCCCTCCGCATAGAGCGCGTCCCCGCGAGCCAGCAGGGCCTCGGCGCCAGTGACGCCGCCCTTGTACGCGCGCTCACCGTCCTCGAAGAGCTTCTCCAACTGCGCCACGGTGGCGCTGCCGGCGAAGCGCAGCAGGGCCTTCTCCTGGCGCGGGTCGATGACATACAGCGTGGGCCAGAACTCCACCGGGTACTGCTCCTGGAACGCCGCGTTCGACGTCAGGTCGGTGTTCACCTCCAGCCACACGAAGCGGTCCGAGTGCCGGGCCAGCGACGCGTCGGACAGGACGTAGGCCTTCATCGACCGGCACGTGTGACACCAGGGCGCCCAGACGTCGACGAAGAGGGGGAGCCCCTTCGCCTGGGCCTCGGCGAGCGCGCGGGCGTAGTCATCCTCGATGAAGGGCAACGGGCCCTTGGCGTGAGACGCGTCGGACGCGGGGGCATTCGTGTTCGCGGCGGTGCAGGCGACGAGCCCCGACAGGAGCAGGCAGGCGGCGAGAAGGCGCATGGGCTCACCCTACCGCGCTCCACCCGCTCTGTCCCCGGCCGACACCTGGTGGGACAAGTACCTGGGCATGGGGCGCCCCGCGTGCTGTGGTGCGAGGACTTCTGGTGATGAGAGACCCGTACACCCTGCGCACCTGCCTCGCGTCCGCCGTGGACGCCCTGCCCGCTCCCGAGCGCTTCCCGGACGCCTCGGACGCCGAGCTCGCGCGCCGTCTGGCCGAACGCCTGCGCCGCGACCTGCTCCCCCGCCTGGGCTCCGCCGACGCGCCCCTGCTCCTGGTGGCCATCGCCGGCCCCAACAACGTGGGCAAGTCCACGCTCTTCAACTCGCTGGTGGGCGCGGCGCTGTCCCCCGCGAGGCCCGAGGGCGGGCTCACCAAGCAGTGCCTGGCGGCGGCCCACCCGGAGACGTGGACCGGGCCGCTGAAGGACTTCCTGACGCGGCGCTATGACATCGTGCCCGTGGCCTCCGGCGGCTCGGCGCCCGTGGACCAGGCGGGGCCTCCTGGCCGGCTGTACCTGACGCTGTCGGACGCGGTGCCTCGCGGACTGCTCGTCATGGACACGCCGGACTTCGACAGCGTGTACCGCGACAACCGCGAGCGCGCGGAGGCGCTGCTCGTCACCGTGGATGTGCTGGCGTTCGTGGTGAGCCGGCAGACGTACCAGAACGCCGCGCTGGTGGACTTCCTGCGCGCGGCCGTGGGGCATGGGCGGCCGTACCTGCTCGTCTATAACGAGGCCACGCGCGAGGAGGTGGCCCGCGGGCACCTGGACAAGCTCGCCGAGGACGTGGGCCACCCGGCGCTGGCGCGCTACCTGGCGCCGCACCAGCCCGACGTGGAGGCGGGACTGAAGCCCCTGGCCACGGAGCCGCTGGACGGGAAGCCTGCGCTGGGCGCGCTGCTGGGACAGGCCGAACACGCGCGCGAGTTGAAGGCCCGGGCGCTGGAAGCCTCGCTCGCGGATGCGCGCGCGGAGATGGAGGCCGTGTCGCGCGCGGCCTCGGAGGCGGCGCGGGAGCCCGACCGGCTCCGCAAGCGACTGCGCCACGAACTGGACGTGGTGGGGGCGCATGCGGCGCTGAAGGCCGTGCCCGCGGACGTGCTCATCGACGCCTTCCGCGACGAACTGGATGCGCGCAGTCAGTTCCACAAGTGGGTGCGCCTGCCCTTCCGGGGGCTGGCCACGGCGCTCACCTTCGTCACCCGCAAGGTGCGCGAGTCCTTCACCGCGCCCGAAGCCCCGGGCGCGGACACGCCGACCCACGCGGTGGACGAGTCACTGAAGGACGGAGTGCGACGGCTGGTGGATGCCTTCGCACCCGAAGTGGCCGCGTGGCGAGCCGACGCGCAGACGCGGACGAAGCTGGAGGAAGCCTTCGGTCCGGTGACGCTGACGAAGCTGGAGGAGCCGCTGGGCTTCGAGCCCCTGCACGCGCACGCCGCGGACCGGGCCACGCTGTATGCGTACTGCCGGGAGCTGGTCTCCGCGGAGCTTCAGGGTGGCATGCGGGAGGAGCTTCTCCAGACACTGACGACGCTGGTGTACTCCGTGCCGTCGGGCGCGGCGGCGGTGGTGACGGTGGCCACGGGCGGCATGGGCCATGACGCGGTCGTCTGGGCGGGCACCTTGCTGTCCACGCCGCTGATGGAGCGCTTCGTGGACCTGCTGGGCGCCCAGGTGCGGGCTCGCGTCACGAAGAAGTGGGCGGATGCCCACGGCGCGACCCTGTCGAAGGCTCTGGAGGCGCGGTACTTCTCCGACATCCTGGAGCAGCTCGACGGGCTGGCCAGCGACTGGAACCAGACGGCGACCCGGCTGGACGAGGCTCGGGCAGGCTTGTCCTGACGGACCGTGCGTCCCGAGGGTACTCAGTGACGCTGACACCCGGCATCAGCCCGAGCTGAATCGGCGGACACTGGCGCACGATGGCGCCTCGGTGAGGGAACAAGCCTCCTGGCCCGCTGTCACTCCGTCCGTGCGTGTCCGGCGGCAATGCGCCATGCTGGGTGTCTCATGAACGGCTCGGACCCAGCCGGACTGGGCTCGCCACCTCTCGTCCTTTCCTTCCGACACTTGCTGACCGACGCCGTCAGCACGTTCCTGGACGAAGCACGCATGTCCTGCGAGCAGACGGCGGACGCCATCGGCGAGCTCATCGTCACCCTGTCGCGCTATCGCGAGGAGGGCGCCCCGCTGTTTCCCATGGCCTTCGTGGGAGACGACCTGGGACAGATGCTCGAACACCTGGGCGGGCATGACCCGATTGCCATCGGTATCGGTCCGCGTTCGCGCGCCACCATCCAGCGCGCGCTCAAGCAGTGCGCGCCGCTAGGCCAGGGGCGCTGGTGGGCGCTGTACCTGCTGCGCGTCCCGGAGGGCTTCGCCTACGGCGTCTTCCGGACGGACCCCTTTCCTCTGGCGGAGACGCCGCTGGAGCGGCTGCGCCGTGTCGAGGACAGGGGCGCGGGCGTCGTGGGTGTGCTTCAGCTCGCCGACAACATCCTGGAGTTGCGCTCGGGCGGAGGGCTGTGCCGGCACGTGTACCTGTCCGGCGCGAGGGTGGAGTCAGCCTCTCCGCCGGAGGTGATGGATGAGTTGGCGGACGTCGTCACGGCCGGCGTCACCACGCACAGTCGCGAGCGTGCGCGTGGGTTCTTCCGCCGGGTGCTCTTCGAGGTGATGCAGGGCTCCCACGGCGCGCTCGTGGCGGTGCTGCCCCGGGAGCGCGCGGGCTCCACGTTGTTCGTGGACGGCATCATCCTGCCCCGTCCGCTGGACATCGTGGCGTTGCTGGAGCGCTACCACGTGGACCCCACTGACAGCGCGGGCACCGCCGTGCGCGCCGCCGCCCAGTTGCTGCGGGGAATGATGGCCACCGATGGCATCACCGTGCTCCGCGCGGATGGATGCATCGTGGGCTACAACATCTTCGTGCGACATCCGGAGACGCTGGCCAGCCAGCCGTCTGTGGTTGGCGGCGCCCGGCGGCGGACCTTCGAGGTGCTGTGCGCGGCACTGGGCACGGAACTCACCGCCGCGTTCATCCGCTCCCAGGATGGGGACGTGAGCTGCAAGCGGGTCTGAGCCGGAGCGACCTGCATTCCGAACTATTCCGGGTAGTAGCGGCGCATTGAATCTCCGCCGTTGAGCGACCGCTGGAGGACCTGCGACGTCGTAGCGGAAAGCCGCACGTTGCCGGAATTGCGGTTGTGGGAGATATCCCGCATTGTTGCGGGGCTTTGAAATCGCCCGTGTCCCGCATCGCGCGTACCGCGCTCACTGTCCTGGCGGTGTGCCTCGCGGCCTCGACCGCCTGGGGCCAGAAGCTGCCCGATGTCGTCATCCAAGGGCCCCCCATTGCTCCCGCACTCGCTGGTGATGGGCAAGGCCTGTGCGTGGCGTCCAATGTGTGGACGCGCCCCTTGAATGAGTTTCCGCAGTCACGCGGAACGTACATCGACGGTATCAACGGCTTCCTCGAGGAACCCGCCAGCAGGCAGAGCCGTGTCACAACGGTGCTGCGTACGCCCTTCGACCTGTCCAACAACCTCAATGACGGACGCACGCTGAGCTATGGCGATTTCGTCAGCCAGGTCACGGCCCCCGGGTGCTCGATTGGCGGATGCACCTTCAACGTCATCGAGGACAACGACGCCTTCACTCCGTTCGCGTCGCGATTTCGCGGCTACCTGAACGTCACCGCGGATCTGGCGGGTCAGCCGCTTCACTTCGGCTTTTACGCAGATGATGGCATCAGCCTCGTCATCTACGACCGCAACCAGGGCTATCAGGTCATCAATCGGCCACCGATGCTCGGGTTCCCTACGTGGCGAACCACCAACAGCGTCACCTTCAGCTCGCCCGGGCTCTACGCGGTCGAAGCCCTTTATACGCAGGTCGGCGAGCACGCAGCCTTGGAGCTGTCGATGCACACGGGCGCCTTCACTGACTTCGAGCGCGCCGCGAACCAACCGCCCATCGTCAACCTCTTCAGCTCCGGATTCCAGCTCCTCCGTCCCGCGCAGTTCTTCCAGACGGAGAACGGCATCCTCTCCTTCGAAGGCCAGCCCGACCGCTGCGAGCAGTGCAACCGCGGCAACGCGAACTTGCCCGGCAACGGAGGATGCGGCTCCTTCTTCCACTGCAACGCGGCGGCGCTCTGCGCGCCTTGCGACTCCTCGCTCTTCTGCGGCGAGTACTGCTCCCCCTGCAACGAATCCTCTCCCCACTGCGCCAACATCAACGGCCGCACCCAGTGCGTGCAGTGCACCGAGGACGGCCAGTGCCCGAACGGCCGCTGCGACCTCGAAACCAACCAGTGCACCGGCTGCAACGAAGACAGCGACTGCGCCACGGGCGCCTGTGACACCGAAACATTCACATGTGTCGAGTGCAACGACGACAGCCAGTGCACCAACGGCGAGGTCTGCGCCACCGACCTCCACGAGTGCCGCGAGTGCACGCAAGACGCCCACTGCCCTCAAGGCGAGTCCTGCACCAACAACGTGTGCTCGCCCTGCGCCACCAATGATTCGTGCGCAGGCAACTCCTGCAACTGCTGTCCCAGCGGCACCCAGTGCGCGGCGCTGACTCCCGGTGCCAAGCCGACCTGCGTGGAGTGCACCACCAGTAGCCAGTGCGCCGCGGGACAGCAGTGCGACACCGCCAACGGCCGCTGCGTGGACAGCGTGCCTTCGTGCAACACGGCCGACAGCTGCGGCCCTGGCTGCGTGAAGTGCCCCGGCGAGCGCCCCTACTGCCTCGACGGCGAAGTCTGCGTCCAGTGCCGCAACGACTTGGAGTGCGGCGACGGCCAGTTCTGCCTCAGTGGCGAATGCGCGTCCTGCACCACGGACAAGCACTGCGGCCCCCGCTGTGGCGCCTGCGGTGGTGACACCCCCTTCTGCCTCTCCAATGGCACCGTGCAGGGCAGCACCTGCGTGGGCTGCACGGATGACGGGGACTGCGGGAGCGGCGTGTGCAACCCCACCACGCGCACGTGTGAGAACTCGGGCGCATGCGCGGTGACGTGCGAGCCGGGAACGGTCTGCGACGGAACCTCCTGCGTGGAGTGCTTCGCGGATGCCCACTGCCCCTGCGGCGGCACCTGCGACACTGCGACCAACACCTGCTCCACCGCCTGCTCCGACAGCGGAGACTGCCTGGGCGTGGAGCACTGCTCCGCGAAGACGATGGAGTGCGAGCGCGGCCGCCGCAAGCCGGGCACCGAGCCCCAAGGCGGCGCCTTCTGCTGCGGCACCACCGCCGACGCCACGCCCGCTGGAAGCACCACCTTCCTGCTACTGCTCGCCGCGGGCCTCACGTTCCTCCGCCCCCGGCGCCCTGCTCGATGAAGCCCTCGCACCTGTTCCTCATCGTGGCGCTGGGGTTGTCCACCGCCGCCACTGCTCAGCCAGACGCGCGCTTCAACGTGCAGCTCTTCCGTCCGTCCGGCGCGCCCCAGGACCTGGTCGTGGTGCAGCAGTCGCGTCCGCTGTCACACCTGTCCGTCTCGGCCGGGCCGTACCTCAGCTACTCGCTCAACCCCCTGTCGCTGATTCCCGAGGGCGGAGACCTGAGCAAGATCAACCTGGTCGGCAACCGCCTTCAACTGGACGTCATGGCCACCGTTGGCCTCTTCGACTGGGCCGAGGTCGGCGTGGACATGCCGCTCATCCTCGCCCAGGGCGGCGCCAACCTGGAGGTCATCGGCACCGAGGGGAGCGTGGAGAGCTTCGTGCTCGGTGACCTCCGGCTCACCGGCAAGGTGGCCATCCCGGGCCTGCGCCGGCCCGCCGAGGGCAAGGGCTGGGGCGGCGCGGTGACGCTCAACGTGAGCTTCCCCACCGGCGCCCAGGACGCCTTCGCCGGAGACGGCGAGCTGACCTGGGCCCCGGGCCTGGTGCTGGACTATCGCTTCGAGAACGGCATCCTCCTGGCGCTCAACGGCGGCTTCTGGAAGCGCCCGGACCGCGTCTTCAGCGGCGTGTCCGTGGGCGACATGATGCCCTTCGGCGTCGGCGCGGAGGTCCCCATCCTTCGCGGCAGCGGTGTCACCGCGGTGGGCATGGTGCACGGCGCGGTGGGGTTGCAGAAGCAGCCCGATGAGCCCCGGCAGGTCCCCGCGGAGGCGCTCTTCGGCCTGCGCTGGTACAGCTCCACCGGGCTCACCTTCACGTTCGGCGGCGGCATGGGCTGCGGCTGCTCCATCGCCTCGCCCTCGCTGAGCTTCTTCACGTCCATCCTGTGGATTCCGGCGAAGACGCGCGAGTGGGAGGCCCTGGAGCGCTTCAAGGAGCCGCCCGAGCCCCCGCCGCCGCCCATCGACCCGGATGGTGACGGCGTGATTGGCGAGTCGGATGCGTGCCCCGACGTGGCTGGCCCCGTGGCCAACATGGGCTGCCCGGACACGGACAAGGACGGTGACGGCGTGGTCGACCGGCTCGACCGGTGCCCGGACCAGCCCGCCGGCAGCCGCGGCAAGGACGGGTGCCCGCTGGCCCGCCGCGATGGCAACCGGATTGTCATCCTGGAGCAGCTCAACTTCGCCACCGACCAGGACATCATCCTCTCCGAGTCCTTCCCCATCCTGGAGGAGGTCGCTCGGGTGATGAACGAGAACACCGAGGCCGACCGGGTGCACGTCGAGGGTCACACCGACTCTCGCGCCAGCGATGCGTACAACCTGGACCTGTCGCGCCGCCGCGCGGCCAGCGTCATGCGCTTCCTGGTGGAGAGCGGCGTGGCGGCGGAGCGGCTGTGCTCGCAGGGATTTGGCCGCTCGCGGCCGCTGGCGGACAACGCGACGGAAGAAGGCATGGCGCTCAACCGCCGCGTCGACTTCACCATCCAGCCGCCGAGCGACGGCCCGCGTCCGCCCTGCCCGGAGGACGCGGAGGACAAGAAGCGCAAGCGCCCCACCAAGAAGGCGCCGGCCACGCCCAAGGCGAAGTCGAAGGCTCCCGCGGCTGCGCCCAAGCCGTAGACGCGGGAAAGACTCGCTACGGAACGACGAACTCCGCCGCCGACCGCCGCCGACCGGCGACCACGGACACCACCGCGCGCCCGGAACCCACCGCCGTCACGCGGCCTTCGGGTGACACCGACACCACGGCGGCGTCCGAGGTGAAGAACTCCAGCGGCACCGTGTCCAACACGACGCCGCTGCGATTGAAAGCTCGCGCCTGGAGCTGCACGGACTGCCCCCTCCGCTGGAAGGCGTGGTGCGTGAGGTTGAGGCCCAGCCGCGCGAAGTCCGCCGGCACCACCTGCACCGCGATGTGCCGGCTGAGGTGCCCCAGTGTCGCGCTCAGGGTTGCCTTGCCCGGGCGCACGGCCACCAACTGCCCATCCTCCACTCGCGCCACCATCTCATCCGAGGAGCGGAACGTGGGCATCGCGTCCTGCAACGAGGAGCCCTGCTCGTTCCTCGCCACCACGCGCAGCTTGATGACACGCCCCACCTCGAGGAAGTCCGCGCCCGGGGCACGCACGTCCAACGAGTTGAGGATGGTCAGCTCCAGCGGCAACGCCGCGCGGACCTTGCCCCCCGTCGCGCCGATGGTCGTCTTCCCCGACTTGCGCACCGTCAGCAAGCCTTCCTGGACCTGTGCCACGTCCGGCGCGGAGCTGGTCCACCGCAGCTTCGCGTCGGACATGGGCTGGCCTTCAGCGTCGAAGACCTCGTACGCCAGCTTCACGGTCTGCCCAGGCGTGCGGAGGTACTTCGTCTCCAGCGGCTCCAGCTTCATGGTGGTGGGCGTGGGCCCGCAGGCGCTCAGCAGCCCGATGACGGCGACAAGGGGGAGGCAAATAGGAATGCGCGGCGTCTTCACGGCGTCACGACGGCGGAGATGGGTGGGAAGCCCCCATTGTAGCCCCACCCCATCGGCGGCGTACGAAAAGGGGCCCTCGAGGTTCAGGGCCGCACGCCTGCTCCCACCCGCCTCACGCCCCGGCATGCCATTGCAGCGCGGGAATGCGTCCACGAGGCCGGGGCCCTGGCGCCAGCGATAGGGGCGGCACGTAGAGGCCCAGCCGCTCCCGCCGCCACCAGATGCCCGTGCGCCGCCGCTCGGCCACGTCCGTCATCCGGTAGTCGTACAGCACCGCTCGCACCATCCGAGGCGGCCGGCCCGGGAAGGGGTTGCCCGCCAGCAGGCCCAGGACCTCCGGCGAGCCCTCCAGCAGCCGGGCCAGGAACGCGACGAACCAGCCAGGGGGCGAGCCAAGCGCGGCGAACCACATCTGCCAGTCCAGCCTCGGCTGGTGGGGAGCCACCTGCCGGGGAGGCCGGGCCGGGTCCCCCACCTTGTAGTGGAAGGAGTATTCCTTCCACTGCTCGCCGTCGTCGGAGCCCTCCACGACGATTTCCGGCCGCTGCACCGTCATCATGCTGAAGAGGCCGTAGGGATTCACCGAACGCAGGGGCCGCGCCTGGGACTCCAGCCACGTCAGCATCGCGCCGACGCGCTCGGGCCGGTACCGCTGCCACCCTTCGAACCTGCGAAGCACCTCCGACGCCCCCAGCACCAGCAGCGGCGACACCACCAGCGCGGACACGCCGGTACGCCACCAGGGCCGTGGCTGAGCGGGAGGCCCGTCCTTCAAAGGCAGCACCCGCCGCAGCGCCGCGTCATCCAGGAGCCACACGCCCAGCACCCAGGCTTGGACGTTGAAGAAGCCGTAGTTCCCCGTGGCGACGATGGCGGTCTGCAAGCCGCTCAGGCTCCAGAAGGCGAATTGCCGCAAGCGCCGGGGCCCGAAGGCCAGAAAGGGCACCACCGTCTCGAGCCAGAGCACCGCCCCGGTCGAGGCCCGCTGGAGCCGTCGGGGCAGATGATGCGCGTACCAACCACCCCGCGTGGGCAGCGGCGCCGTCTCGTAATAGTGCTCGCACGCGGTCAGCTCGCGCCAGGTCCGGTCCCCCGACTGGACCTTGCTGACCCCCGAGCCGAAGTAGAGCCGGAACACGAGCAGCCGGAAGAGGAACACATCCAGCGCGGAGGGCTCGTCGCGGCCCAGGCCCGGCCGCGGTCCTCCGGGCGCGGTGAGCGCCGCCAGCAGCCCCATCTCCAGCAGCAGCACGTCCCACTGGAAGGAGAGGAACTCACGCCCCACGGCCACGTAGGAGAGGTACAGCGCCCACAGCGACGACACGCTGAGCCGGGGCGCCACGTTGAAGAGCAACGCCAGGGACAGCACCTGCCCCGTCCAGCACCCACGCACCAGCGCGGCGTCCGACGCGTCCCACCAGAACAGCGACGGAATGCGCCGCCACCGCGCGAGCGCCGAGGGTTCCTCGCGGCGCTCCGCGGCCAGACGCTCCGCCACGGGCCGGAGGCCTTGCGTCCCATACAATCCCCGCACCTGCCGCCCCAGCGAAGTGAAGGCGATGAGGAACGTTCCTCCCAGCAGCCGCAGGAAGACCCAGCGCACCCACCGGTATTCGTGTGGCACCACCGCGCGCCCGAAGAGCCAGCGGTCCACGCCCGCCGCCTGACGACGATTCCGGGCCACCACCGCGTAGACGCCCTGGGCCAACTGCAACACCCCCGGCATCAAGCCCAGCCTCGCGGCCGCTCGAGTCCCCCGGCGAGGTGACGCGGCGAGCGCTCGGAAGAGGGCCTCCGCGCCTTGGGACACCCGGCCGGAGGGTTCCACCAACTGCATGGCCCTGCGCATGTCCGCCTTCGGGATGCCCAGCAGCCAGCGGCGCCACCCGCTGCCCGGCCGGTAGCGGACACGGTCCTCGGTGCGCCATCGCCAGCGTGCGGCCCAGCGCCGGCAGAACGCGCAGTCGCCGTCGAAGAGCACCAGGGGCCGGGCCAGCATACCGCGAGAGATTCGCGCCATCATGCGGGAACGTTGTGCCGTCCCACGGACGACGTCCCCGTATCCTCGGGCGCCCGCCGTGGAAACAGCAGAGCATCCAGGCCGTGGCCTCCCTCCCCGCCCCGGTCACAGTGCATGGGGGTGCCTAGCTTTGTCCGCATGAGCGAGCCCAAGGGGAAGGCGAAGCGGACAAGCGAGTTGGTGCCCGGCGTCCACCACTGGACCCTCTCCGATGACCGCATCGGCGGCGCGCGCAGTGACGCGTACGCCGTGGTGGACACGGATGGCGCCGTCGTCCTCATCGACCCGTTGCCCATCGACGAGGCAGCACTGCGCAAGCTGGGGAACATCTCCGCCATTGTCCTGACGGCGGGGAACCACCAGCGCTCCGCGTGGCGGCTGCGCAAGGCTTTCAAGGTGCCCGTCTGGGCTCCCGAGGGAGCACAGACGCTGGAGGAGCAGCCCGACTTCTTCTACGTCGCGGGAGACACGCTGCCCGCGGGGCTCATCTCGTTCCACACGCCCGGGCCCACCGAGGCGATGTACACGCTGTGGATGCAGCAACACCCGCGCGGCGTCGCGTTCCTCTCCGACCTGCTCACGCATGAGGAGGGGGAGACGCCGGAGTTCATCCCCAGCGAGTACCAGGACGAACCGCTGCGCACCCGGCACAGCGTCCAGCGCATCCTGGACCACCTTCCCGTGGAGACGCTGTGCTTCTCCCACGGAGCGCCCATCCTCCGCGACGGCTCCCGCGCGTTGCGGCTCGCTCTGGAAGAGGACATGGAGTCGCCCGCCGCGCCAGCGCCCTGAGCGGGCCCGCGCGCGTTCAGCCGAGAGGCCCTTCGCGCACCAGCACCTGTCCCGCATCCAGCCCCGGAGGCACCAGGTGCAGCACCTCGCCCGCCTCCGCGCGGTCGAGCAGCGCGCTCAGCGCCGGGAGGTCGTTGGCGGGCACACGAAGCGACGGCGTCAGCGAAAGGCGCCGCGCCATCGCGTCGCCCAGCCGCGTCCGGTCCGTCAGCTCCGACTCATAGACGAAGGAGCGCTCTCCGTACTCATGCCCACCGGGCACGCGCCCCACGAGGCGCAGCGGGCCCAGCCTGGAATGGACGCGAACGCTGGGGTTGTCCCACTGGGCCACGCCTCGCAGCCGCCGCGCGCGCAGCATCTGCAACGTGAGCAGCTTCACCCACGGCGACGCCCCCGTCCCCGGCAGCACGCTCAGCAGCGACACGCCGATGAACAGCCCCCGCGTCACCGAAGGCGCCGCGTAGTAGGCCGCGCCAATGGCCGGGTCCTCGTCGGCCAGCCCCAGACGCTCGCGCACGGGAGCCGCGAGCATCCGGGCCGGACAGCGCAGCAGGCCAATGGCGCCCGGTAGCAGATACAGGTCCGACAGCACCCAACGCGGCACGCCGATGCCACCGAAGGCGAACTGGTTCAGCGCCAGGTACTGCATCGCCAGGTCCGCGTTCCGCTCTGCGGGCAGGAACGTCACCGGCACGCCCAGCGGCGCCAAGTCCAACGAGCCCGCGTGCTCGCCCGAGCCCAGCGCCACCAGCGACGTGCCAGGGTGCGCGGCGAGGAAGTCCTCCGCCTGCCGTGGCAGCGCGCCCGCGTCACCCATCGGCATCGATGTCCCTCGCGATGGCCGGCAACCGGAACGCGTCTGGGATGTTCAGCGTCGCCGCGTCCACCTCGGCGCGAGACACGAGGCAGCGCGACGAGCCGCCTCCCTTCTCACACAGCTCGCGCATGGTGAGCGACACCACACGCAGGCCCAGCGCCTCCAATCGCTCACGCACCGAGTCCGGCACCACCGAAGGCGCCAGCACGTCACGCCCCACCGGCAGCCCGTTGGTCGCGTAGCGGCGAATCTCCGCCTCCGTCACGAGGAGCAGCCGGTGCTCGCCGAAGCGCTCGCGCAGCAGCGCATACGACTCCGGCGTCATCACCTCCGGACACACCATCAGCCGGTCCACCGCGGGCAGTGGCAGCACCGCCATGTTGCCGTGGAAGGCGGGCTCGCGGACCTGGATGCGCAGCACCTCTCCGGGGAAGTAGCGCGCCGCGGCCTCCAGGCCATCCAGCGTCGTGCGGCCGCCCCAGAACAGCAGCGTGACACCGTCGAAGGTGGCCACGTCGCCGTGGGCCTCCCAGATGCCCACGCCCGGGTCCACCACCTCCATGCCCAGCGACCGGGCCAGGGGCGCCCAGTGCTCGCGCTCCGTCTGCCGGTGCGCGCTCATCATCCGCGGCAGCACGAACAACGGAGCGGCGCCCTGACGCGCCACCACCTGTCCACATTCGGCGGCGTACGGCATGCCCGTCAGGAGCTCGGAGGGAGACGGCAACGCGACCACCGTGCCGCCGCGCGCTTCGATGTCCCGGGCCAGCGCCAGCCATTCCCGCCGGGCCTGACGCGCGTCCACGGGCGGCGCCTCGCGGCTGCGGAAGTTGCTCCGGCCGCGCAGGGCCCACGTGCGTCCCGGCGGCGACATGAGGAAGAGGTCCATGGTGATACTGCTTCTACTCCTCCCGGCATCCCCGCTGCCATCCGGTCCCCACCCCACCCGGGCACCCGACGTTCCCGGTAGGGCACCCCGCGAGGGGTCGCCGCCGGAAACTGCACGCTGGCGCACCCTCCACGCATCTTCTTCGTAGTCACCCGGGCGAAGCCGGGACAGGCTCTCTCCACGTGGACGAGACGAGCCTGCCTGAACCCGATGCCCTGCGTTCCCTGCTGAAGACAGCCCTGGAGCTGCCCGCGCTCCGGCCGCATGCCGCGCGCCTGGAGCGGCTCGTGGACGACTATGCGCGCGGCGTGGCACGCAAGGATGCCCCCCTGAGCGTGGCGTTGGTGGGGGCCACCGGCGCGGGCAAATCCACCCTCCTCAACGCGCTGGCGGGGCAGGCCCTGTCGCGTGAAGGCGTCAACCGGCCCACCAGCACGGCCGCCACCGTGTTCGCGCCAGAAGGCACGCCCACGGACGCGCTGGCGGGCTCCGGCGCGCGGGTCATGACGTATGCCCCCGGCCCCCAGGGCCTGTGGGGCGGACAGGTCTTCATCGACACGCCGGACCTCAACAGCGTGGCCACCACGCACCGCGAAGTGGCCCGCGCGGCGCTGGAGCGCGCGGATGTGGCGCTCGTCGTCATGCACCGCGGCAGCGTGGCGGAGGCTTCCCAGGTGGAGTTCCTCACGGAGTTCGCCCGCCGCCGCGCGCTCGTCTTCATCCTCAACTTCGCGGACGAGCTGTCTCCTGAGTCGCGCGACACGCTCAAGGCCCAGGTTCGCCGCGTGGCCTCCGAGCAGTACGGCCTTGCACAAGAAGACGTGCCCGTCTTCGCCATCAGCGCCTTGTCGGCGAAGGACGGCCGGGACGTGTCCGGCGAGTTCGGCGCCCTGCTCTTCCACCTGCGCGGACTGGCCACGCAGGCGGTGGCCGCGCGCGTGCGCAAGACGAACGCGATGGGCGCGCTGGAAGAGGTGCACACCCGCGTGGAGGCCGCGCTGAAGGAGACGGACGCGACGCTGTCACGCACGCGCGCCGCGCTGGACTCGGGGCTGGAGAAGGCGGCGGAGGGCCTGCGCGCGGACTTCGACGCGCGGCTGCGGCTGGCGCACGGCCACCTGGCGGCGGAGGTGCGGCGTCAGGCGGGAGGCCGCTTCTGGGGGCCCGCGGCCTGGGGCCTGCGGCTGTCCCTCTGGGGCGCCAGCGGCCTGGGCGCGGCGGCGCTGGTGGGGCGGAGCAGCCTGCCCGCGGGGCTGGCGGTGGCGGCGGCCTCCACCGTGGTGGACGTGGTGCGCGGACACACCCGCGCCAGGGCCGCGGAGTCCGCGGTGGTGGAACCCTTCGAGGACGACTTCAGCGCCCAGGCCGCGGCGCGCACCGCGCTGGCGGAGGCGCGCAGCGTGGCGCGCGCGAGCGGACTGGAGCCCGCGCTGCTGGGCGTCCCCGACGTGGACACGCTGTTGGAGGAGGTGCGGGTGGCCAGAGCGGGCGCCTGGCGCTACACCGCCACCACCGGCGTGGCGGAGGCGGTGGCCGGTTGGTGGCGCACCGCGCGCTGGCTGGTGCTGCCGCTCATCAACCTGCCGCTGCTGGCCCTGCTGGGCCATGTGGGCTACCGCGTGGTGCGGGCCTACGTGGAAGGCCCCCTGCTGCCGTTGGACTACTTCGTCAACGCGGGGGCCCTCTTCATGCTGCTCGCCGGCGCGGGCGTGCTGCTGGCTTCAGCGAGTCTCGCTGGGGCCGCTCGCCGTGCGGGTACCGCCGGACGTGCGCGCTTCGTTGAGGCCCTGGCCGCCCTGGGCGGGAGGCTGGGAGAGACCGTCGAGGATGCTCTGCGCCCCGGGCGGGAGGCCGCGAAGGGCCTGCTGGCGCTCCGGTGACATGGACACCACCGGCTGACCCGGGGTGTGCGTGCCGCCGTTGCTCGCCATGAGCGCCTGCGTGCCGTTGTCCTTGCAGATGGGCGCGGCCACGCGGGTGTCGCGCACCGGGTCCCCGTAGCCAGCGATGCGCGCTGGAACGGACGGGTTGTTCCACCCCTTGCCGCTCTCACGCGCCACCTTGAAGTGCAGGTGCGCGCCGCAGGCCCAGCCCGTGGAGCCGGAGAAGCCGATGAGCTGGCCTTCCTTCACCACGTCACCCGGCTTCACCACCACCGCGCTGAAGTGGAGGTACTGCGTCTCCAGTCCATCACCGTGGGAGATGACGACGTAGTTGGCGTAGGGCGCGAACTTCTCGTCACAGCCACCCTTGGTGCTGTCACCGCGAGACAGACGCACCGTGCCGTCACGCGCGGCGACGATGGGCGTGCCATCCGGCATGCGGAAATCCCACGCGTGCGTGTCGTTGTGTTGGTGACTTCCCGTGTCATGTCCCTGGCTCACCGTGTGGATGCGACCACAGGCGAAGGGAACGCCAACCTCGGGCATTTCGCCCACATCGGTGGCGGAAGAGGAAGGAACCGCAGGGGCCGAAGCCAGGAGAGAACCAAGAAGGAGGGCTGAAAGGTTCATATCGGGGCGGGGCGGAAACGGGGGCAAGTGGCGCGGGTATTTCCCTGCGGATTTTCGCCGCGCCTGTCTGCTGTACGACGCGGAGGGCCTCGGCACGCCCACCCTCCCGGGGGGAGTCATACCCGAGTCCCGAGCGAACGCCGCGCACATGACAGCCAGGCCCCTGTCCGCTCGGCCGCTCGGGAAGCGGGCCAAGCGCGCATCGCGAGCGGCCACTTCCCTTTCGACATGCCCATGTACGGGGACAGGTGGCGGCACACGCCACTGTGAGGATCACTCACCCCTGGTCGAAGAAAGTGACTGGTCACTCACTAAGTTCGACATTATCCTGGGAGTCGAATGGCCGCGAAGAACACTCCATCGGACGCGCCGGCCCGGCCTGTCCGCCGCACGCAGCAGGAGCGCCGTGAGACGACGCGGCGCAAGCTGCTGGATGCCACCATCGAGACGCTGGTGGAGCAGGGCTACGCCCGCCTGACGACGGTGGAGGTGTCCAAACGGGCAGGCCTGTCACAGGGCGCGCTCTTCACCCACTTCGATACGAAGGAGGAGCTGCTGGCCGCGGCGGTGGAGCACCTCTTCCCGCGGCTCATCCAGGACTACCTGGCGGGCGTGGGTGCCCGGCCGTCAGGCAGGGACCGCATCGCGGCGGCGGTGGACATGTTGTGGGCCGCCTTCCAGCGCCCGGAGCTGCAGGCCGCCATCGAGCTGTACGTCGCGGCGCGCACGGACGCGGAGCTGCGCGTGGCGCTGGCGGCGGTGGACGGGCCACACCGGGAGAACCTGCACCGCGTGGCACGCGAGCTGTTTCCCGAGGCCTCCGAGCACCCGGACTTCGACTCCATCGTGGAGCTGGCGCTGGACGCGGTGCAGGGCGCCGCGGTGGGAGGCAGCGCCCGGCCGAACGACCCGGCGCACCGGCGCATGTTGGATGCGCTCACCCACTTCATGCGCAACGCCTTCCTCCCCTCATTGGCGCGGCCTCGCCGCCGCGCCCGCTCCTGAGTTCGCCGACACGGAGGGTCCCACCATGGACGCAGCACACATCCCCGACCTCATCACCCCGGCCATCCCGGTGTTCACCCTCACGGTGATTGCCGAGGCCCTCTGGGTGAAGAAGCAGCGGGACGAAGGCCGTCCCATGGTGGGCCACACCTGGAAGGATACGATTGCCAGCATCTCCATGGGGCTGGGCAACGTGGCCATCAACGTCCTGTGGAAGGGCGTGGCCTTCGCCGGCTACCTGGCGATCTACCACCTGACGCCGCTGCGCATGGGCACCGGCGTGCTGGCATGGGTGCTCATCTTCTTCGCGGACGACCTCTGCTACTACGCCTTCCACCGCGTCCACCATGAGAGCCGCTTCTTCTGGGCGTCCCACGTGGTGCACCACTCCAGCCAGCACTACAACCTCTCCACGGCGTTGCGGCAGACGTGGACGCCGCCCACCAGCTTCGTCTTCTGGGCACCGCTGGCGCTGCTCGGGTTCCACCCGGTGATGATTGTGGTGCAGCAGTCCGTCAGCCTGCTCTACCAGTACTGGATTCACACCGAGGCCATTGGCCGGCTGCCGCGCCCGCTGGAGTGGGTGCTCAACACGCCGTCACACCACCGCGTGCACCATGCGTCCAACCCGCGCTACCTGGACAAGAACTACGCGGGCATCCTCATCATCTGGGACCGGCTCTTCGGGACGTTCGAGCCGGAGGGTGAGAAGCCCGTGTACGGCCTGACGAAGAACCTGGAGACGTTCAATCCCGTGCGCATCGCCTTCCACGAGTTCGCGGCCATCACGCGCGACGCGGCGAAGCCCGGCTCCCTGAAGCAGCGCCTGAGCTACGTCTTCCGCAACCCGGCCTGGAAGCCCGACGCCCCAGAGGCGCCCCGGCCGTCCGGAGTACAGCCCCCGCCCGAAGGGGCCCGCCCCTCCGTGTGAGGTGTTGAGCACCCGGCCGCCCGCGGCCCCGTCGACGCGCACCGACACCGCCGTCCAGCTTCCCACCCGCGCACGGAGGCGCTAAGCCATCCGGCACTTTTCGCGACGCGAGAACTGCCAGGAGGAGCCATGACCGAGCGAGAACTGTGGGAGCGGTACCAGCGTTATCTGTGCGTCGTCCCGGCCTTGGACTTCACGCTCGACGTCTCGCGGATGCGCTTCCCGGCGGACTACCTGGAGCGGATGCGCCCCCGCGTGGAGGAAGCCTTCGACGCGATGGCGGCCCTGGAGAAGGGCGCCGTCTCCAACCCGGACGAGAAGCGCAAGGTGGGCCACTACTGGCTGCGCGCGCCGGAGCTTGCGCCCGAGCCCGCGCTCCGGAAGGAAATCACCGACACGGTGGCCGACATCCACGCCTTCGGGAAGGACGTGCATGAGGGCCGGGTGAAGCCGCAGAAGGCGCAGCGCTTCACGCACGTGTTGATTGTGGGCATTGGCGGTTCGGCGCTGGGGCCGCAGCTGGTGGCGGACGCGCTGGGCACGGCGAAGGACCCGATGCAGGTGTCCTTCTTCGACAACACGGACCCGGACGGCTTCGACCGCGTGCTGGCGCAGTTGGGCGAGCGGCTGGCGGAGACGCTCACCCTGGTCATCAGCAAGTCAGGTGGCACCAAGGAGACGCGCAACGGCATGCTGGAGGCCGAGCGCGGCTACACGGCGCGAGGCCTGGACTTCAGCAAGCACGCGGTGGCCGTCACCGGCGCGGGCAGCGAGCTGGACAACCACGCAAAGAAGCAGGGCTGGCTGCGCACCTTCCCCATGTGGGACTGGGTTGGCGGCCGCACATCGGTGACGTCCGCGGTGGGCCTGCTGCCCGCGCGCCTGCAGGGGCTGGACATCGACGCGCTGCTGAAGGGCGCGCGCGACATGGACGCGGCGACGCGCGAGCGTGACGCGTTGAAGAACCCGGCCGCGCTGCTGGCGCTCATGTGGCACTACGCCGGTGATGGCCGGGGCCACAAGGACATGGTCATCCTGCCGTACAAGGACAGGCTGCTGCTGATGTCGCGCTACCTCCAGCAGCTCGTCATGGAGTCGCTGGGCAAGGAGACGGACCTGGATGGCCAGGTGGTGAACCAGGGCATCGCCGTCTACGGCAACAAGGGCTCCACGGACCAGCACGCCTACGTGCAGCAGCTGCGCGAGGGGGTGCTCAACTTCTTCGCCACCTTCATCGAAGTGCTCAAGGACCGCGACGGCGGCTCGCAGGAAGTGGAGCCCGGCGTCACCAGCGGTGACTACCTGCTGGGCTTCCTGCTGGGCACGCGGCGCGCGCTCTACGAGAAGGACCGCGAGTCGCTCACCCTCACCGTGCCGGATGTGAGCGCGCGCACGCTGGGCGCGCTGATTGCGCTGTATGAGCGCGCCGTGGGTTTCTACGCCACGCTGGTGCACATCAACGCGTACCACCAGCCGGGCGTGGAAGCGGGCAAGAAGGCCGCGGGCGTGGTGCTGGAGCTCCAGCGCAAGCTGACCACGCGCCTGCGCGAGGCCCGCGCGGAGGCCCGCACCGCCGAGCAGCTCGCGGCGGACATCGGCATGCCGGACGAGGTGGAGACGGTCTTCAAGGTGCTCCAGCACCTGGCCGCCAACCCGGACCGCGGCATCACGCGCACCCCAGGGGCCACCCCGACGCAGGCGCGCTTCCAGGCGAAGTAGGACGCGGTCACCGATGCCCGCGGCCGAAGCACCCGGCCGCGGCACCGGCCATCGGAAGCAGAACCCCTCCCAGGCGCTGCTTCCCTGCCTTGCGCACAGGACTCAACGCCCCGACACGAGGACGTCCCCATGAGCGGACAGGCGCAGTAGAACGCCCGCCCATGGACCTGGAGCTCAGAGGAAAGACGGCCCTCATCACCGGCAGCAGCCGAGGCATTGGCCGGGCCATCGCGTCGGTGCTGGCCCGCGAGGGCGTGCGGGTGTGCCTCAGCGCACGCGGCGCGGAGGCCCTGGAGGCCACCGCGGCGCAGCTCCGCGCCGAGGGCGTGGACGTGGCCACCGTGGTGACGGACGTGGCCACCCAGTCCGGCGCCGTGGAAGCAGTGGACGCGGCGGTGCGCGCCTTCGGCCGGCTGGACATCCTGGTCAACAACGTGGGCGGCAGCGGCGGCGCGGGCGCCTTCCATTCAGCCACCGCCGAGCAGTGGACGGCCGTCCTGGACCGCAACCTCCTGTCCGCCGTGTGGTGCAGCCAGCGCGCCGTGGAGGCCATGCGCCAGCAGGGCGGCGGCTGCATCGTCCACATCAACTCCATCTTCGGCCGCGAGTACGCCACCAGCGCCCCCTACACCACCGCCAAGGCCGGCATCACCGCGCTTACCAAGGAGATGGCGGTGGACCTGGCGCAGTACCGCATCCGCGTCAACGGCGTGGCCCCCGGCTCCATCCTGTTCCCCGGCGGCAGCTGGGACAAACGCCAGAAGGCGGATCCAGAGAAGGTGGCCAGGCTGGTGCGCGACGAGCTGCCCTGGGGCCGCTTCGGCACCCCCGAGGAAGTGGCCGACGTCGTGGCCTTCCTCTGCTCGGAACGCGCACGCTGGGTCACAGGGGCCACCCTGCCCGTGGATGGGGGCCAAGGCCGTGCCTTCTGAGCGAAAAGCCCCCCGGGCTCCGTGCTATGCAGGGGCCCTCGAATGAGACTCGAAGCGTGCTGAAGCTCTACAAGAAGGAAGGCAACCGGCTCCGCTACTGGGAGGCCTGGGTGCATGACGGCGCACTCACCGTGCACCAGGGCCTCGTGGGCGAGACGGGCGAAGACCATCAACTGCCCCTCCCCCCGGATGAAGACCCGGACATGGTCATCGCCGAGGCCGCCGGTCCCCTGGTGGACCAGGGCTATGACGAGCCTGAGCCCACGGCGATGATGACCCTCATCGTCCAGTACACCGTCGAGGGCAAGGGCACCGGCCACGACGTGGAGAAGCGCGTCGCCGTGGAGGAGTTGCTCACGGACGCGCTCGGCTGGACGGGCAATGGCGAGGTCGAAGGCGGCGAGCTCCAGGAACAGCAGCTCCGCGTCTACTGCCGGGTGATGGACGCCGACGCGGGCGTGCGCACGGCCGTGGAGGCCCTGGAATCCGAGGACCTGCTCGAAGGCGCCACCCTGCTCATCGCCAGGGACGACGAAGAACCGCGGGCCGTCTGGCCCACGCAAGCCTGACGCACACCTCACGGGCACCTCCGCGGTGAAGGCGGACTTCTACGGCTGGTGTAGAAGATTCCGCCTTCCGCGCGTTGACAGGACACCCGCCAAGACGCAAAGTGCCACCTAGTTGAAATTGATTTGCAAAGTCATACGCAACGTACGACGCCTTCCGCGCACGCTCCGCTGAGCACCGGAAGACCTCAGGACGCGGCCCTTTGCATCGCAGGTGTCCCCCACGTCGCGGCTTCCGCGGCGGCGGGAGGGCCTTGCTCGAATCAGTGCCCGCGGACGCCTCGGGCGGAAGCGGAAAGGGGGGAGTCCGGCAGTTCAGACACCCACATGAGGAGAAGGACCTTGCGCGCCGTTCACCGTGATGACGTTTCCCCCCGCCCTTTCCGTGGTCCCCGCCTGTCCGTGACGTGGAAGTGGGTGGGCTCTGCCCTGCTGCTCACCATGACGCCCGCCTGGGCGCAGGACGCGGCCACGCCGCCGTCGGACTCCGCGGCCGCCGAGCGGCAGGCCGAGCAGGCGGAGGCGGCGCTGGAGGACAACGTCTTCCAGATGGCCCCCGTGGTGGTGACGGCGACGCGCACCGAGCAGGACGTCACCACCGCCCCCGCCTCTGTCACCGTGGTGACGCAGGAGGACCTGAAGCGGGCGCCCGTGGGCGATTTGACGGACGCCATCCGCCTGGCGCCCGGCATCAGCCTGACGGCCGGCAGCCAGGGCCGCCGAGGCATCAGCATCCGCGGCATGGATTCGAGCTACACGCTCATCCTGGTCGACGGAAAGCGCGTGAACTCGCTGGAGGCGGTGTTCCGCCACAACGACTTCGACATCGGCCTCATCCCCACGGAGGGCATCGAGCGCATCGAGGTCGTCCGCGGCGCCATGTCCTCGCTCTACGGCTCCGAGGCCCTGGGCGGCGTCATCAACATCATCACCAAGCCGATTGCCCCCAAGTGGACGGGCGGCATCGACCTGAAGGCGCAGACGCCCACCGTGGGCGCCAACGGCGAGGAGCTCCGCTCCAGCGTCTTCCTCAGCGGTCCGCTCATCGAGGACACGCTCTCCATGAAGATTACGGGCGGCTTCAACCACCGCCAGGCGTGGAATGGCGCGCGCAACCCGGGCTCGCCCGTGCTCAACGCGGACGGTGCGCCGGTGACGCGTGAAGACGGCAGCATCGTCAACCACGGCGACCTGGCCACGCTCGAGGGCCGCAATGACCACAACGGCCGGCTGTCGCTGAACTGGACGCCCACCGCGCAGCAGACGATTACCGCCGAGTACGGCCGCGCGTACCAGAACCGCATCGGCGAGTACTACATCGGCGGCTCCTACGGCGACGCGGACGCGGTGGTCCACCGCAACGACGCGGTGCTGGGCCACAAGGGCAAGTGGGACTGGGGCAACTCCGAGGTCCGCGGCTACTGGGAAGGACTGGAGAGCGGCGTCGACGGCCTCACCCAGGACAACATCGTCGCGGAGGCGAACGCCACCGCGTACCTGGGCATCAACACGCTGACGGTGGGCGGCGAGGCGCGCTGGATTGACCTCAAGTCGGACGAGTTCACCAGCGGCGCCGCCAGCGTGCACCAACAGGCCATCTACGCGCAGGATGAGCTGGCGCTGATGGACAAGCTGACCCTGCTGCTGGGCGCGCGTCTGGACAACCACGAGAACTTCGGCCTCCACTTCACGCCGCGCGCCTACGCCGTCTACTCGCCCATCAACCACCTCACCGTGAAGGCGGGTGTCGGCACGGGCTTCAAGGCGCCCACGCTGCGGCAGATGAGCACCGAGTCCCTGGTGACGAGCTGCCGTGGCCGCTGCGGCATCATCGGCAACCCGGACCTGGACCCGGAGAAGAGCACCAACTTCGAGGTGTCCGCCAACTGGACCATGACGTCGTGGGCCCTGTCGGCCACCGTCTTCCAGAACAACATCCGCAACCTCATCGACACGCCGCGCGGCACGGGCGTGGAGCCGGTGGGTACCGACCCGGCGACGGGCCTGCCCCTGTACGTGCCCCGCAACGTCAACCGCGCGCGCCTGCGCGGCGTCGAGGCGACGGCGAGCAAGGCCTTCGGCAACGTGGTGCGCCTGAGCGCGAACTACACCTTCCTGGAGAGCCGCGACCTGGAGAACGACGTGCAGCTCGCCTACCGGCCCAAGCACACCCTCAACGGCCAGATTGACCTGACGCCGGTGGACAAGCTGAAGGCCTTCGTGCGCGGCCAGTACATTGGCCCGCAGCTCAGCGGCACCGAGGAAGTGGAGGCCTATGCCCTCTTCGACGCGGGCGCGAGCTACGACATCAGCAAGAACTTCGGCGTCAACGCGGGCGTCCTCAACATCGCCAACACCCGCACCGAGGACGAGGAAGGCTACGTGTTCCAGGAGCGCGGCCGCACCATCTACGCGGGCGTGAACGCGCGATTCTAAGGCGTCGCTTCGTCCCTTGTATCGATTGAGGCCGTGCCGTCCCCTATTGGTGGACTGCACGGCCTCTTCGCGTTCCGGGCACGTGAGCCCCCGCGGCTCACGCCTCCGAGCCTGCGCTGGGCGTGGGCACGGGCCGGAAGACGCGGAACAGCAACACCAGCGAAGGAACCACCACGGCCGTGCCCACGCCCAGCGCCACCAACAGCAGGCGTTGCGCGCCAGGGCTCGCCGCCGCGCCGTGCAGCGTGACGTCCGGCACCACCAGGAACGGGTGCTGCGAGGCCGCCCACCCCAACACGATGAGCCCCGCCTGCACGGCCGCCGCGACGCGGGCCCATTGGAAGCGGCGCGTCCACAGGAGCGCGAAGGACGCCACCGCGGCCACCGCCGTGCCCGCATGCAGCGCCAGGGCGAAGGGCGAGCGCAACAGGCCCTCCCAGACGCGTGGCGCCCCCTCGCGTGCCAGCAGCAGCACCACCAGCGCCGCGACGAAGACGGCCACACCCGCGCCCATCGCCCGGCGGCGGAAGTCCTCGCGCAGCGCGGACTCGGGCGCCTCGTGGGTGAGGTACACCGCCGCCAGGAAGGCGAAGAGGCACAGCGCCAGCACGCCCACCGCCCATGAGAAGGGCGTGAGCCACGACGCGAAGAAGCCGCTCACCACCACCCGCCCCTCGACGCGGATGGTGCCGCTCACCACGGCCCCCACGCACATGCCCAGCAGCACCGGCGCGATGACGCTGGCTCCACTGAAGACGAGCCCCCACTGCCGCTGCACCGTGTCCCCGCGCGTGTCGTAGGTCCGGAAGGTGAAGGCGGCGCCCCGGAACACGATGCCCAGCAGCAGCAACGTCAGCGGCACGTGCAGCGCCACGCTCAGCACCGCGAAGGCGCGCGGGAAGCCGGCGAACAGCAGCACCATGCCCACGATGAGCCAGATGTGATTCACCTCCCACACCGGGCCAATGGCGCGGGCGATGAGCGCGCGCTGCTCCGCCTTGCGCGGTCCGGAGGCGAGCAAATCCCAGACGCCGCCCCCGAAGTCCGCGCCGCCGAAGAGGGCGTAGAGGACGAAGGTCCCCGCCACCGCGAAGCCCAGAATCGTGTCAGTGGACATGGGCCTCACCTCCCGGCAGACCGCTGTCGCGCGTAGGCAGCGTGCCCGCCACCTGCCGCACCAGCAGGAGCACCACCGTCACGCCCAGGAACAAGTACACGGCGGTGAAGGTCCAGAAGGGCGCGGCCAGGTGTGGCACCGGCGTCACCGCGTCCGCCGTGCGCATGACGCCGCGAAGAATCCACGGCTGTCGTCCCCACTCCGTGACGAGCCAGCCCGCCTCCATGGCCACCACCCCCAGCGGCCCCGACAGCAGCCACGCCCACATCAGCTTCCGCCCGTGGGGCCAGGCCTTCTTCCGCCACCGCCAGCCCAGCGTCACCAACGCCAGCAGCGCCATGGCGCTCCCGGTGCCCACCATGATTTGGAAGGCCACGTGGACCTTCGCCACCGGCGGCCACTCGTCGCGCGGGAAGGCATTCAGGCCCTTCACCTCCGCGTCCGGATCCGCGAAGGCGAGAATCGACAGGCCCTTGGGGATGTCCACCGCGTAGGGCACCTCGCCCGTCTCCACGTTGGGGAGTCCACCCAGGCGCAGCGGCGCGCCGCGCTCCGTTTCGAACTGGCCCTCCATGGCGGCCAGCTTCACCGGCTGCGCCTTCGCCACGTGCTTGGCGGACAAGTCCCCCACCACGGGCTGGAGCAGCGCGGTGACACACGCCAGCGGCAGCGCCACCGACAGGGCCTTCCGGTGGAAGGCCGCGCCCGGGTAGCGCAGCAACACGAAGGCGTGGATGCCCGCCATGGCGAAGGCGCTCGCCTGGTAACAGGAGAGCAGCACGTGCGCCGTCTGGTACTGCCAGCCGGGGCTGAACATGGCCACCAGCGGCTGCACGTCCATGGGCCCCGACGCCGACGGCGTGAAGCCCGACGGGTGGTTCATGAATGTGTTGACCAGCGTGACGAAGAAGGCGCTGGCCGCGCCACTCACCGCCACCATGACGCCGGAGAACAGGTGCATCCCTGGCGACACCCGCTCCCGCCCGTACAGATAGATGCCCAGGAAGATGGCCTCGGTGAAGAAGGCGACGCCTTCCAGGCTGAAGGGCAGCCCAATCACCTCGCCGTATTGCCCCATGAACTCTGGCCACAGCAGGCCCAGTTCGAACGACAACACCGTGCCACTCACCGCGCCCACCGCGAAGAGGATGGCCGTCCCCTTCGCCAGCTTCTGACTCAGCTTCTGATAGTCCGCATCACCGGTGCGCCGGCCCTTCCAGTCACTGAGCACCATGAGGACGGGAAGCGCCACTCCCGCCGCGGCGAAGATGATGTGGAACGCGAGCGACAAGCCCATTTGGGCCCGCGCATAGAGCAGGTCCGTCATGGGCATCAGAATGGTTTATGTCTTATTTTGTCGCAATTATGTATTCTTATAACCCCCCTGAGCAGAAGCGGGGACGCGGCGCGCGGGAACCAGTGTCATCACCGCGTTTCGTGCAACAGCGGTGGCGAGCGTACTGGCGAAGATGAGGACGAGCTTTCTCCCCAGCTCCGCGCCCAGCGGGCGCTGCTCCGCGTTGGAGGCCACGCGGTCCGGGTGCTCCCAGGCACGCGTCAGGGCCTTTCGGCGCTTGCGGCGCAGAATCTCGTCGCGGTTGCGCGCGCGGTACACCGCGTATCCCACGCCCAGGCCCACCACCGTCAGCAGCGCGGCGCCCGCGGCCATCAGCTCGGTGCGGTGCTGCCGCGCGTGGTAGCGCACGTCGAGCGCGCGCTCGCGTCGCCGATCCAACTCCGCCAGCGTGAGCATCAGCTCGTCGCGGATGCGGTCGGCGGTCTCCTCCACCTGCTTGCGGTCCCCCATGCCCCGGCTGATGCGGTGG
Source organism: Myxococcus sp. NMCA1 (assembly GCF_026810205.1). Classification (NCBI taxonomy): domain Bacteria; kingdom Pseudomonadati; phylum Myxococcota; class Myxococcia; order Myxococcales; family Myxococcaceae; genus Myxococcus; species Myxococcus sp. NMCA1. The sequence goes on from NZ_CP113950.1 coordinate 8,787,341, forward strand.
TCCTCATGCTTCCGCTCGATTGCCGAGGGCTCGCCTGGGTCGCGGCCGTTGCCATTCATTGCAGCGTCTCCCGCGTGAGCTGGTAGTCCGTCTTCAAGCGTTCCTGTGTGTGCGGCAGCGGCTTCTTGGGCACGCGCTTGCTGCCCATGAAGAGCAGGCCCCCGGCAATCGCCAGCAGCACCACGCCCACCACCAGCACGCCCAGCGCCTGGGCCATGGGCAAGACCAGCCCCAGCGCGACGAAGAGGACGGCCAGCGCGGTGAGCGCCAGCACCGCGCCCGCCCCCAGGAGGATGCCCGCGGTACGCGCGGCCTTCAGCTCCTCACGCAGCTCCTTCTTGGCATGCATCACCTCGGCGCGCACCAGCAGGCGCGTCTCCGCCAAGGCGTGCCGGATGAGCTCCGCCGTGGAGAGCGTCTCCAATTGACTTCGCTCCAGGCGTTCCGATTCGAGGTCCACGACGTGCGCCTCCTGCGATGACTTCGCGGACCACACGTGCGCTCCCATGCCCGCATGGCATCCTTGCGGCCCGCTCCTTCGCACAAGGTGGGCAGGACGCTCCCTCCAGTGAAGCCCCGGGGGAATGCACGCCGGCGGCTGCCCGCCTGCCCTGCCCTCGCGCTCAGCGGCGACGGCGGTGCGACAGGGCGGTGGCCAGCGTCTCGCGGACCTGATGGGCGCGGAAGAGGCGGTCCGCCGTATCCACCAGGTTTTCGGAGTACAACACCTGCTTGCGCAGCCGCGCGGGGATGGCGCGCGTCCCCAGGTGGGCGCCCAGCAGGGCGCCCGTCAGCGCTGCGGCCACGTCCGCCTCGCCGCCGCAGCGCAGCGTGAGGGCCACCGCCTCCCGGAAGTCGTGCGGCACCTTGAGGATGGCGAACAGCGACGTCAGCAGCACCGGCACCACGTGCGGCGGCAGCCCGTCCACGCCCTTCAGCTCGCTGGGGGGCACGCCCACCTTGCGCAACTGCGTCAGCGCGCGCGCGGTGTCCCAGGTGAGCAGGCGCGGCAGGTGGCGCACCTCCTCGGCCAGACCCTTGTCGTGCACGGCCGCCGCCAGCGCCAGCTCCTCGCAGAAGGCCGCGGGTGTCAGCGGCTCCTCTTCCATGCCCAGCGCCGCGGCCTGCGCGAAAGCGGCGGCCGCCGCCGCGCACACCGGATCCTTGTGCGTGATGATGGTGAGCACGCCCGCGTCATGCGGCAGGCGCGCGCGGTGGCCGCTCTCCAACAGGCCCACCACCAGCGCGCGGCTGAGCACCGAATGGCAGCGCGTGCCCAGAGACGCGCCCGCGCTCATCCACGGCACGCCGCTGGCCAGCCGCTGCAGCGCGTCCGCCAGGCTCTTGGGCGGCTGGAGGATGATGCCCTCCTGCCACAGCCACGCCAGGTGCGCCGCCGCGCTGCGGCCGTCTACCTTGCCCTCGCGGATGACGCTCTCCGCCGCCGCGAGCAGCAGCTGCGTGTCGTCGCTGAACTGGCCCTTGGCGAACTTGCCGCGCGGGCGGGGCGCGAAGTCTTCGGCAAGGCCGGGCAGCCGCGTGAGGCTCGCCGGTGGAATGCCGCGCAGCGGAAAGCCGAGCGCATCACCGATGGCGAGCCCCACGAACGCCGCATGGAACCTGTCCTGGCGCTCGGCGGGAGTCAGCGGCATGGGGTCGTGGAGATTAACCGACGCTCAGGCCAGAACGGCCGAGAGAAACCCGTGAAACATACGCGAGCCGGAGCGGGAAGAATCATGCCGGGGCTTGACGAGCGCGATACAGCCGTCCTCGAAATTCCACTCGGATTCTTCACCGTCCACTCTCCATCCTTGGCGCCTCGTGGATCGCAGCGCGGGGTGGGGTGACTACCGCAACCAACACACGCGCGGCAAGCCTCGGAGGGTGCACGCATTCGCGCACCTGCACACGTGTCCAACTTGCGAAGCTTCGCGCCGGCGGGAATGGCGCACGAGGGACGCGCAGGTGGCACCAGCGCGCGGGTGTCAGCACACGCGCGCCCGCTACTTCATGCGTCGTCGCGGCCCAGGTTGACGACGGCCTGCAAGCGCGCCATCACCGCCTGCGCGCCCTGGTGCAGGTGCGTGCCGTCCCAGAGCGCGGGCGTGGTATGTCCGCCATGCTTGCGCCAGTCCGCTTCCGCCTCGTCGAAGGCCACGTTGCGAAAGCGCACGCGGTCCTCCAGCGCGTAGTCCACGATGTAGCGCCGGGCCTGCGCGGAAGGTGCATCCACGATGCGATGAAACAGCTCCAGCGTGCCGGACATCATGGCGCGGAGGTGGGAAGGAAGTAGTCCTGCAGGTTCGGGCGCGAGCGGCGGAGCAGGTCCGCCAGCGTGTACCGGTCCAGCACCGCGAGGAACGCCTCGCGCGCCTCGTCCAGCACACCCTTGAGCCCACAAGCGGGAGCGATGGGACAAGCGTTTCGCTCCCGGTCGAAGCACTCCACCAGGTGGAAGTCCGGCTCCGCGGCGCGCAGCACGCTCCCCACCTGGATGTCCGCTGGCGCTCGCGCCAGCACCACGCCGCCGGAGCGGCCCGCTCGCGCATCCACCACCCCCTGCCCCGCCAGCGTCTGCACCACTCGCACCAGGTGGTGCTTGGAGATGCCGTACGCATCCGCCATCTCCTGCGTGGAGACGGGCCGCCCGGTGCGCGTGGCCAGGTAGAGCAGCACCCGCAGCGAGTAGTCGGCATGGAGGGTGAGGTGCACGTCAGCGGGCTCCGGCGTCGGAAGTACGCTGGCCCTGAGGAACGCTCGGCAGGAAGGCATCCGTGTGGAGGTCTTTCAACGAGAGCCCGGCCAGGAACAGCTTCTTGCGAAGGGATAGCACCAATGGCCCGTCTCCGCAGAGCCATGCGCGCCAGCCCAGGGGCTTGGGACATTCAGCGCGGATGAGCGCATCGAGCGCTCCCTCGGCCACGTCCCGGGTGCCGCCTTCCAGCACACCCGGACGATAGCGGAACTGAGGATGCTGCTCGGCCAGCGCCCGCAGCTCGGAGGTGAGGTAGAGCCCCTCGGGCGTCCGAGCACCGTGGAAGAGCCAGATGGGCCCCGCATGGCCCGCCGCCAGCGCGTCGCGAACGATGCCGTACAGCGGCGCCAGTCCCGTGCCCGTGCCCGCCAGCAACAAGGGCTGCTCAGGCCGACCGGGCACATAGAAGCAACTGCCCGCCGGGCCCTGCACCTGGAGCCTGTCTCCCGGCCGTGCGTCATGCGCCAGCCAGCCACTCATCGCCCCGCCCGGCAGGAGCCGCACATGCAACTCCAAGGCATCTTCATGAGGCAGGCTGGCCAGCGAATAACTGCGGGTCAGCCCGTCCTCGCGCACCAGGGAGAGATACTGCCCCGCGTGGTACGCCAGCGGGCTGTCCGTCACCAGCCGCACGCGAAGGACGCTGGTGGACAGCCACGACAGCGCCTGGATGCGCGCGGGGATGCGCAGCGCCTCCGCGCCGGTGACTTCCAGCAGCGTGCCCTCCGGAGGCCGACAGGCACAGGCGAGGAAGTAGCCCTGTGCCCGGAGCGTGTCCTTCAGCCCCACCTGCGCGGCCTCAGGAACCGTCCCCGCCACGGCCCGCATCAGGCAGGACTGGCAGGCCCCCGCGCGGCACGCATTCGGAATGGACACGCCCTGGCGCAGCAGCGCGTCCAGCACACTCTCTCCGGACTCCAGCGGATACCAGTCGGACTCGTGCTTGACCTTGGCCATGGCGTGCTCCTCGGGTCAGCGTCCCAGGACGTCCGCGCGGGCGCTCTCCGCGATGGTCAGCACCTTCGCCACCAGCGGCGCGGCCACGCCCAACTCCTCCAGCGTCGCCTTCAGGTGGCCCGCCACCGCGTCGAAGTGCGAGTCGTTCAGCCCACGCTTCACCAGAGGCGCGTGGCCCGCGCGCATGTCCTTGCCCGAGTAGTGGACCGGCCCACCCGTCACCATCGTCAGGAACGCCTTCTGCTTCGCGGCCTGGCGCTCCATGTCCACGTCCTCGAAGAAGTGGCTGATGTGGTCGTCCGCCAGCACCTTCCGGTAGAAGACCTCCACCGCCGCCGCCATCGCCGGCTCTCCCCCCAACTGCTCGTAGACACTCTTCTCCGCCGTAACGCTCATGGTGCCGCTCCTCTCGCCCGGCATGGGCATTAAGATGCATTATAAATGCATCTTAAAACCCGGACCGTCAAATGGAAGCATCACTGTCAGTGGAGCTACTGCGACCGAGGACAGCCGCTGACAGGAGGCCGCCGCGCCCGCGCGAAGGCTCGGAGGCGAACGCAGCCAGGCCCCTGGGGGCACTGTGAAGCGAGGTGCGGACCGGGAAGCCTGTTCCGGAGGCGCCACCCCAGAGGGGCACCGTCACGCAAACAGAAGCGGACACCGGCTCCGCTCGAGGAGAGCCCGGGTGTCACGCCAGGACCGCCAGGAGCGCGGGACGCTCCTGGGCGGTGAAACGGGGGAGAAGCCTACGCGCGCGCGGTGTTGGCGGCGCCGATACGGGCGGCCTCACGGCGCACCGTGGCCTGCTCCAGCTCGAAGCGCGCGTCCTCGGAGGACATGCCCTTCATGCGCTCCTGCGCCTCGGCCATGCGGCGGCGGGCGCCTTCCACGTCGATGCCCGTGACGGGCTCGGCCGCGTCGGCGAGCACCAGCACCTTGTCATTGCCCACTTCCACGAAGCCGCCCGCGACGAAGTAGGACTCGCGCCGGCCACTCTCGATCAGCGTCAGCGCGCCCGGCTCCATCAGCGACAGGAACGGGGTGTGCCCCGGCCGCACGCCGAACAGACCCCGGCCGCCAGGAACAATCGCCTCGTCGGCCTGCACCGACAGGATGCGCTTCTCGGGGGTGACAATCTCCACAGTCAGCTTGGCCATGAGGCTCCTCGCACAACCGAATCAGAACGTGAGCTGACGGGTGGTTACACCCACCGGCTCCAACTCCACCACCCCGGCGTCCGTCAGCCGGGGCCCCTTGCCGGGGATGCCGAGCGTGCCCTCCAGCCACTTGAAGTGGTGGGTGAGCTGGCGCACCTCGGAGAGCTGCCGCGTGTTGAGCCACTCGGTCAGCCGCTTCTCCTGGAGCCGCTGACCATCCCGCCCGTACTGCGCCGCCACCACCACGCGCGCCCAGGCGGGAGGCCCCTTGGGCTTCTTCACCTTCGACTTCTTCTTCGAGCGCGGCTCCGGCACGGGCTTGCCCTTCTCCACCAGCGGCCACACCACCCAGACCCGCTCGCCGTCGTTGGAGACGAAGTAGAGGTCGTCCACCGTGCCCAGACACTGCGCCAGCGTCCAGACGGGGCCGCTCTCCTGCGTCACCTCCAACCGGCACTGGCCCTGCGCCGCTTCCACCATGCGGACGCTGTAGAGCCCGTTGGCGCTCACCCGGGCCCGTCCTTTGCGCTCCTCCGCCAGGGCGGAGGAGGACAGGCACATCAGGACCAGGGCGAGCGCTGCACGGCGCATGGTGACCTCTGTGAGGAGAAGGAGCGCCCAGCTTAACTCACACCATCTTCCGCGCGTTCTCGACCACCTCGTCGATGCTGCCCGCCATGTAGAAGGCGCCCTCGGGGATGTCGTCGTGCTTGCCCTCGGAGATCTCCTTGAAGCCCTGGATGGTGTCCTGGAGCTTCACGTAGCGGCCGTCCTTGCCGGTGAAGACCTTGGCCACGAAGAAGGGCTGCGACAGGAACTTCTGGATCTTCCGGGCGCGAGCCACCACCAGCTTGTCGTCCTCGGAGAGCTCGTCCATGCCGAGGATGGCGATGATGTCCTGCAGCTCCTTGTACCGCTGGAGGATGCCCTGGACCTTTCGGGCCACGCCGTAGTGCTCCGCGCCGATGACGGCCGGGTCCAGAATGCGGCTGGTGGAGTCCAGCGGGTCCACGGCGGGGAAGATGGCGAGCTCGGCGATGGAGCGGTTGAGCACCGTGGTCGCGTCGAGGTGGGCGAAGGCCGTCGCGGGCGCCGGGTCCGTGAGGTCGTCGGCGGGGACGTAGATGGCCTGCACGGAGGTGATGGAACCCTTCGTGGTGGAGGTGATGCGCTCCTGCAGACTGCCCATCTCCGTGGCCAGCGTGGGCTGGTAACCCACGGCGCTGGGGATGCGGCCCAGGAGGGCGGACACCTCGGAACCGGCCTGGGTGAAGCGGAAGATGTTGTCCACGAAGAGGAGCACGTCGCGGCCTTCCACGTCGCGGAAGTACTCGGCCATCGTCAGCGCGGACAGGGCCACGCGGGCGCGGGCGCCGGGCGGCTCGTTCATCTGGCCGTACACCAGAACGGCCTGGCTGGCCTCCAGGTTGTCCGTCTGGATGACCTTCGTGTCCTGCATTTCGTGGTAGAGGTCGTTGCCCTCGCGGGTGCGCTCACCGACGCCGGCGAACACCGAGAAGCCACCGCGCTCCACGGCCACGTTGCGGATGAGCTCCTGCAGGAGCACCGTCTTGCCCACGCCGGCGCCGCCGAAGAGGCCAATCTTGCCACCGCGGGTGTACGGGGCGAGCAGGTCGATGACCTTGATGCCCGTCTCGAACATCTGCACGCGCACGTCCTGCTCCGTGAAGGGCGGCGGCGCGCGGTGGATGGACCAGTACTCCTGCGCCTTCACGGGGCCCATCTCGTCCACCGGCTCACCGGTGACGTTCAGGATGCGGCCCAGGGTGGCCTTGCCCACCGGCACCTGGATGGGGGCGCCCGTGTTCCTGACGGGCATGCCGCGGCCGAGGCCCTCGGTGGAGTCCATGGCGATGGTGCGGACGGTGTTCTCGCCCAGGTGCTGCGCCACCTCGAGGGTGAGGTTGTCCGCGTCAGCGCTCAAGTTCGCGTTGGTGACCTTGAGGGCCGTGTAGACCTCGGGGAGACCACCGGGCGGGAACTCGACGTCGACCACGGGGCCGAGGACCTGGATGATTCTGCCTGCCGTCGGAACTTGAGCGCTCATGGAATCGTCTGCCTCGCACGGGGAGCGGACGGGCGCCGCCACCCTTGAAATTTCGGCCCGGCTGTGAGGGCGGGCCCCCTTTACCGGGGCCCCCCCCGGGGGTCAAGCATCCCGGGCAACTGACTGGTAAGTCTGGCTTAGCGGAACCACATGCCGGGCGCCAGCCCCTTACCTCCCATCCGGCTGGTACACCAGGGGCAGCCCGCTGTTCGGGCTACCAACCAGGACGACCTTGGCGTTCTGGCTCTGGGCGAGCCGCTCCGTGGCCTCGATGCCCGTGAAGCGCAGGTACTCCTCGGTGAGCCCCTTGCCAACGATGTCCTGGTACCGGGCGATACCCTCCGCTTCGATCTGCTTGCGCTCCGCCTCCTGGCGCTCCTTGTCCAGGGTGAAGCGCTTCTTCTGGCTGCGCTGCTCCTCCGCCAGCTTGTCGGCGATGGCGTCGCGGATGGCCGAAGGCAGCGTCACGTCCCGCACCAGGATGGCCTCCACCACCACGTGCTTGCCTTCGAGCGAGCGCGTCACCTCCTCGAAAAGCTCCTGCTCTATCTGCTCGCGCTTCGAGGAGTAGAGCTCCTCCGGCGCGTAGCGGCCGAACACCTGACGGGCCTCCGAGCGGACCGCGGGGGCGATCAGGATGTCGGCGTACCTGGACCCCGTCTGAGTGTGCAGCTCGAAGAGCTTCGCGGGGTCCACCCGGTAGCGCACGCTGGCGTCCACCGTGAGGTCCAGGCCGTTGCTGGACAGGACGCTCAGCCCGTCCTTCATCTCCTGCACGCGCAAGTCGTAGACGATGAGCGACTTGCCCGGCCGCAGGAGGTGGAAGCCTTCTCCATGGCTCGGCCGGGGCCTTGAACGCGAAGGGCCCACCCCGATAGGCGGGGCGGGCCCAGGAGATGGGGGCGAGGCTGCGCGAATGCCCTACTTCAGGGCCTCGGCGCCGGAGACGATCTCCATCAGCTCCTTGGTGATGACCGCCTGACGCGTGCGGTTGTAGGTGAGCGTCAGGCTGCCAATCATGTCGGTCGCGTTGGAGGTGGCGTTCTCCATGGCGCTCATGCGGGCGCCGTGCTCGCTGGCCACGCTCTCCAGCAGGGCGCGGTAGAGCTTGATGTTGACGGCCTGGGGCACCAGGCGGTCCAGCACGGCCTGACGGTCCGGCTCGTACTTGAAGTCCACCAGCGCGGTGGAGCCTTCCGTCGGAGCCTGGCCCGGCGTCCCCAGCGTCTGCAACGGCAGCAGCTGGGCGACCTTCACCGTCTGGGCGATGGCGGAGACGAACTCGTTGTAGACGATGTGGACCGCGTCCACCTCGCCGTTGAGGTAGCTGGCCACCAGCTCCTCGGCCACGTCCGCGGCGGCGCGGTAGTTCAGGCGCTGGTACAGGCCGCCGAAGTCCTTGCGGATGTTCTGGCCGCGGTTGCGGAAGAAGTCGTTGCCCTTCCGGCCCACGGTGGAGAGGCGGATGCTCTCCAGGTTCGTGTTCTCGTAGAGGAACCGGTTGGCGCGACGGATGACGTTGGAGTTGAAGCCGCCGGCGAGGCCTCGGTCCGACGTGAGGAGCACCAGCTCCACGCGCTTCACCGGGCGGGCCGCGAGCAGCGGGTGGCTGAGGCTCTCATCCCCGGCGCGGGCGGCCAGGTCCGCGATGATTTGATCCAGCATCGTCGCGTAGGGACGCGCCGCCAGGATGCCGTCCTGCGCCTTGCGGAGCTTCGCGGCGGAAACCATCTTCATCGCCTTGGTGATCTGACGCGTGTTCTTCACCGAGCGGATGCGCTTGCGAATGTCGCGAAGGGACGCCATGGACCGGGGAGCTCCTGTGGGGCGTTCGACCCGCTTTGTCCAGAAGGAAGGCGGGGCAGGGTAAGACGGGGCCCCCTATATAGGCGGGGCGGGAGCCGGTCAACGGATGCCTGCCGCCGCCGGGCAGACGATCGCCCGCCCCACCGGATATGGCAGGCGGCCAAGCCCCCCTGACAGCCCCTCCCCGCGGTAGGACACGGACTTACCTTGCGGGCATGGTGGTTCAAACGTCATCCGGTCCGCTGCTCATCGTCGAAGACGACGTGGACATCTGTGAGGCCCTTCAGGACTATCTGGAGATGCACGGCCACGCGGTGCGAGTGGCGCGCAACGGCCGGGAGGCCCTGGAGCAGTTGGCCCAGCATCCCCGCCCTGCCCTCATGGTGCTGGACATGGCCCTGCCCGTCATGGACGGCCACCGGGTGCTGACCACCCGCAAGGCGAGTGAGGCCCTGGCCCAGGTGCCGGTCATCATCCTGTCCGCGGGAATGGCGGCGATGAACCCCAGGGACTGGGCCGTCTATGCGTCCTCGTACAACGTGGCGGCATTCCTGAAGAAACCCGTGGAGCCCCGACAATTGCTGGAGGCCGTCGAGCGGTTCGCGCCCAAGCCGGCAGGTTCCCAGGCGGGCACGTCCCCCTGAGACAGGGATGTCGCTCTGGGCTTTCCGGTGGAGGGCGCCCGGAACACAATGGCCCCTCTACCGGTGTTCTCGGGGTCCATGAAGCCAGGCGGTGCGAGATGGGTGTGGTTGCGTAGAGGCCTCGCGGTCCTGGCCGCGGGTGGGCTGGGGCTGTTTGCCCTCTCCCACCTCGTCCGCCTCAGCTACGAGGACCGCATCGTCCCGCTGGAGCAGGCGCCCCAGGCCCCCGTGGCGCTGGTGTTCGGCGCGGGCCTGGCGCGGGGCGCGGTGCCCTCCCCCGTGCTCGCCCAGCGGCTGGATGCGGCCATCGCCCTGTGGCAGCAGGGCAAGGTGCAGACGGTGCTCGTCAGCGGGGACCAGACGAAGCCCTTCCATCACGAGACGCGCGCCATGCGGCGCTACCTGGTGGAGCACGGCGTGCCCGAAAGCGCGGTCCAGGGCGACGAAGCGGGGCTGTCCACCTATGACAGCTGCCTGCGGGCCTCCACGGTGTTCGGCGCGAAGCGGGCAGTGCTCGTCACTCAGCGCTTCCACCTGACGCGGGCGCTGTTCATCGCGAACTCGGTGGGCATCGACGCGTGGGGCGTGGCCGCGGACGAGGGACGGCCGACGCCGTGGCGCTACCAGGTGCGTGAGACGCTGTCGCGCGTGCTGGCCCTGGCCATGGTGATGCTGGAGGTGGAGCCCGCCTACCCCTCCGGCCGCACCGTGCTCCCGGAGCGTTGAGGCACGGGCAGGCATGGCAGGCAGGCGGGCGGCGAGAATTGCCGGGGCCCCCGCGGGTTCTCATTCTTGAGACGAAGGCAGCCGACCCACCGCGCTTTCCGAGGAGAGGCCATGCGATTCAAGAAGCTGGGGTCAGATGACGTGGGCGAGTCCACCTCTCGGCGTCACATGAATCCGGACACCGGTGAGGATGAAATCAACATCTCAGACCAGGACCTGGCGGCGACCCCGCCGCTGGAGGAGGAGCCGGACTTCCGCGACATCCTCCCGGACGAGATTCATGAGTTCCGCCGGGGTGATGAGGAGGAAGAGCCGCTGGAGTTGACGGCACAGCCGGGCTACCGCATCCGCCCCATCGACTTCGACAAGCTACCGCAGGGATAGACGTACGGTGAGGCGACGTCGAGGCAAGGCGCGGGAGCGCGCCTTGCCTCCGAGCCCGTGACTACCGGCCGCGTGCGCCCTTCTTCGCCGCTGGCTTCTGGGCTGAGCCCTTCTTCGCGGCGCTCTTCTTCGCTCCGGACTTCTGAGCAGCGGCCTTCTTGGCCGCGCTCTTCTGAGCGGCCGCCTTCTTCGCTGCGCCCTTCGGGGCACCGGCCCGCTTTGCACCACCCTTCTGAGCAGGGGCCTTCTTCGCCGCGCCCTTCCGAGCCGGAGCCTTCGCGGTGACGGACTTCTTCGCGGGAGCCTTCTTCGCCGCGCCCTTCTGGGCAGGGCCCTTCGTCGCCCCCTTCGCGGTGGCGGACTTCTTCGCCGCAGCCTTCTGAGCAGAGGCCTTCATCGCCTCCTTCGCGGTGGCAGGCTTCTTCTCAGTGCCCTTCTGGGCAGGGGCCTTCGTCGCCCTCTTCGCGGTGGCGGACTTCTTCGCCACACCCGTCTGGGCGGGGACCTTCGCTGTGGCCTTCTGGGCAGCAGCAGACTTCGCCGTCCCCTTCTCAGCAGACGTCACCGCAGCGACATCCCGGGCACCTGCCGCCTTCACAGCGGGGGGCTTCTTCGCCGCGCGCTTCGGAGACGCCGCCGTCGTCGAGACCTCCGCCACGGCAGGGAACTCCTGCGCAGGCGGTTCCTCCGCAGCCGACGCCTGGGTTGCCGCCTTCTTCGCACCGGTCTTGCGCGCGGGGGCCGCCTTCGTTGCCTTCACCTCGCTGACGACGGGCACCTCAGCGGCCACGTTCGGAGCCGCGGCCTCCGACACAACAGCCTTCTTGGCGGGAGACTTCTTCGAGGCGGCCTTCTGGGGCGCAGTTTCCGGCGATGAAACAGACTCCCCTGTCCCAGCAAGGAGCTCCGCCGAAGCCGCTTCAATCGCGGCCTTCTTCGCGGGGCGCGCCTTCGCGGGAGCAGGCTCCGCGGCGGCCTTCTTCACACCCTGCACCTTGCTCGACGCACTTTTCGGGAACAGCACGCCAGCGCCACCGATGGCGAGCGGTATCTGCTGGGCCTGCGCGCGCGCCTTTCTCGGGCCGGCCCCATCCTCGTAACGGGAAGACGGGCGGACGTCGTCGTACTCGTACGCGAGCTCGCGTACCTCCGTCTCCTCGACTTCCACTTCGGCGGCCTCCTCATCGGCCAGCTCCGCCTCCTCGAGCTGCTCGGCCTCTTCGGCTGCTTCAGCCTCGGCCGCCGCACCGAGTGGAGCCTCGCCGGACTCCGCCTCCTCCTCGTCAACCTGGACGCCGGATAGCGCCCCCTGAAGGACGGCGTTCATCGCCCGGGCAAAGGTGCGCTCACCGAAGCTCTCCACCTCCGCGGGGGGCACGAGCACGTCGAGCATGTCCTTCAACGAGCGGTACAGCCGCATCTGCCGCTTCTCGCCCTCCCAGGTGCCATAGACCCAGTCGTCGCTATCCAGCGCCTCGACCCAGGCCGGCAACGGACCGCCACCGTCGCCCTGCTCCACCATGGCCGACTTGCGCGAGGCGAAGAGGTGCCGGTGCGGCCCCTTCAAACCGATGCGCCACAGCCCCGCCGCGGGAAGCCCTTCCAGCTTGAGGCGGGTCTTCTCCAGGACGCTCGGGTCTCCCTCCGCGCCGTGCAGACGGAAGAGGAGAACCTCACCGTTGAGCTCGCCCCCGTTGAACGCCTGATACAGGTCGGTGAGCTCGTCGGGGAATGGAACGCCGCACTCCGTTTCGGCCCGGCGAATCTCCTCGGGAGAGACGCCAGCTGACGATGCCTTTACCGACTTGCGAAGTGCCTCCAACCACTCGTGCATGACCCCTCCACGACATCCAGTCGCACAACCTTACGGCGGCTGAGCGCTCCTGAGCAGTGCGGGCTTTGGCTTTTGATGACACCGCGCCAGAGCTGATCCAACTCGCTCCGGCTGACATGGCGGCCACCCCCGCGCGCAGGCATACCTTGAAAACCCGTACCCACTGTCCAACCCATCCCCTCCTCCGGAAAAACAGGACTCACGCACGAAGGTGATGCCCCTGGCGCCCGCTCCAGCCGCCCGCGTTCCGGAGCGGCTCAGGTGTTCCGCTGATCCATCCTCCGCCGGGTGAAGCGTCCCAACGCGGCAACAGCCCACTCGCCTGACCGCCCAGAGCCCGGCCAGAGCGCCCAATAGTGAGCCGCCCGGCCGCACGAGCGGGCCCCTTCTCCGAGGAGCAGGCCCTGGCGCACATCGAGGTGCTGTGGAAGGTCGTGGAGCCCGAGCTGCGCGAAGACCCATCCGTCTCCGAAGCACACGCGCGTCGAGCACGGGATGTCCTGCAGGCGCACGGAACAGGCCCACTGGTCATCCGCGCGGTCGCCTCGGGGAGTACGGGCTCCCTGGAGCTACACAACCGCGGCCCCGACCCACTGCGCTTGGAGGACTACGAAGTCACCTCGGACTTGCGCGCAACAGTGCGCTACCGACTCCCAGCCGGCGTCCTGGAGCCCAGCGCGGCCCTCCGGTCGGAAGCGAGCGGCGACGTGGCCCGAGGACCGTGGCACCTCCCGTTCACCCTGCCTCCGGAGGGGGGCGAGGTGGGGGTGTTCAACGCAACGCGAGGCCCGCATCCGCTGCTCTACGGCCCCGAGGATGCCATCTGGTACGGCCCACTGCCCGCCGGCACGGTGTACGAGCGCCGGGGCGGAGGCACCGGCGAGGGCTTCGAGCCGCGCCCCCGTGAGCAGGTTGAACACGACACCCGAGCCCGTTAGGCAGGAGGCCATGGCACATCCCGTGAGCTACGAGGGGACGGCGGAGAACTTCGACCAACTGGTCCTGGAACCCAAGGGCGAGCTGGTGGTCGTGGACTTCTGGGGTGACGGCTGCCCGAACTGCGAAATCTACGCGGCGGCCGAGCCCGCGCTGCTGGCGGAGCTGGATGACGCTCCGATGCGCGTCGTCAAGGTGAACGCGTACCAGTACGAGGACCTGGCCAAGCGCTTCGGACTCTTCGGCATCCCCACGTTCCTGCTGTTCCGCGAGGGCAAGCTCATCGGGAAGATGAGCCAGTACTACGGGAAGGAGTACTGGCTCGGCGTGGTGCGGGACCACCTGCCCCAGGCCTGACGCCGCTCATGGATTCGAGACGGGCGACGACAGGAACCGGAACAAAGCCCGTGCCGAATCCTCACTGGGCATGTGCGCTGGCGGCTCGCCGTGACAGCGTTAAAGGGCACGTGTTCGCCCTCCCGCGCATGCACCAGAGCTCCACCTGTTGGCGGACGTCCTCCAAACGGAAGCCCCAGGCCCGGCCCCCAGGGGCGCGCCTACACCTGTACGCCCCCACCCTTACGGAGCACGTTGAACAGCTTGTCCCGGTCCAGTTCTGACCTGGCGAAGGCCTTCGCGACGAAGACCTTCTTGAGCGCCGCGTCCGAAGCGTCGAACTCGCCGTTCTCGTAGTGGTGCTTCGCCTTCACCTTGGCCTGGATGTCGTGGTCGTCCGCGATGACCACGTCCGCCTTCAGCACGCCGCCGACCCGGAGCGAAGCGTCGTTGCCGTGGCCCCACACCACCTGCGCGTCCAGGTCCTTGCCCACGACGACCTCGCCGTCCGTGTCCACACCGGTGGCGCGCAGCGTGCCGCCCACCACCAGCATCCCTTCCATCCCCGCGTTGCGCAGCACGCCTTCCACCGTGAGGTCTCCCGTCACGAGCAGCGGCCCGTCGACGTGCACGTCGCCCTTCACCACGAGGTCCCCGCGCACGAAGCGCGGCAGCTTGGACAGACGAGGCGTCTTCTCCTCGGCCGGCAGCACGTCCCGCGCGAGCTGCACCACCGCCATGGCCGTCCAGGGGAACTCGCCCTGGAGCGCGGCCGCGAGCTGGTCCCATGACGTGGCACCTTGCAGCGCGAGCCCCTTCAGGACCTGTTCGACGCCGTCCACGTTCTTGTCCTCGAAGTACCAGGCCTTGAGCAGCGTCTTGCGCTGACGCTCCAGCGCCTCCAGCAGCCGCTGCACGTCCAACGCGCCGGCCTTGCCCGAGGAAGCCTTGGCCCCCATGAGCTGGGCGAGGGACGCGTTCTTGTGCTCAATCGCCTCCTGCACGGGTGTCTGGCCGCTGCCGTTCTTCAGCGAGACATCCGCCCCCGCCTTGAGCAGTACCTCGATGACAGGGCCTCGCTCCTTGAAGCGTGCGTGCTGGTGCAGCGGCGTCCAGCCCTTGCCCACATTGGGATTCGCTCCCGCGTCGATGAGCGCCTGGGCCACGTCGGCCTGACGCGCTTCGAAGAGCGCCGTCCGCCCTGACGCATCGAGCGCATCCACGGGCACACCGCCTTTCGCCAGCGGAGCGATGCAGGACACGCTGCCGTGCTCGGCCGCGACATGCAGCGGCGTGGACTTCTTCGAATCAACCCCGTCGGCGGCGACTCCCAGGCGGAGCAACTCCTTCACCAGCGCCGCGTCATCCACCATCGCGGCCAGGTGGAGCACGCTGTGCTTGCTGGAATCCTTCGCCTCCAGGGCCGCCCCCAGCGCGACCAAGGCCAGCACCCGGCCCGTGCGGCTGTTCCCTTCGAAGCCAGGGCCGAAGAACGGCTTCGCATCCAACCCCGCCGCGAGCAGGAGCCCGGCATCCAGGTCCTTGCCCTTCTTCCCCGCGGGACGTGCCGCGGGCTTCTGCTTCCGCAGCCAGGCCAGGAAACCCTCATCGGAGAAGGCGCCCTCCAGCCCCTGGAAGTTGAGCGAGTCGTCATCGCCCATCGCGCCCTGGGCGCACATGCCGGGGGACTCCGCCACTTTGGAGAGCAACTCGCGGTAGCCCTTCTCCGGCTTGTCTTGCGTCAATGCGCGCCAGGCCTCGAGCCCGCGGCGTCCACGCTGGTGGTCGGCGAGCTCCCGCAGGCTGTTGGCCTCGTCCAGCGCGGCCTCCGCCTCGTCGAGCTGCGCCACGGTCGGCTTGCGCCGCACCAGGTCCTCCGCCCACTGGCTCAGGGCCAGCGAACGTGCACGATGGGCGAGCGTCAGCGCGCCGCCGGGCTTCGTTCCTCGCGTCAGCTCGAGGATGCGGTCGCGCAGCCGCCAGTGCTCGGCCTTCAACTCCTGCTCCCAACGGTGCGGCTCCATGCGCCGCGCCGGGTCCAAGGACCAGCTCAGGGAGTGGAGTCCCAGCAGATGCTCGGGCTCCGCCGCCACGACTTCACGCAGCAACGGAATCGCCTGGTCCAGCTGCGGCGGCATCTCGTCCAGCAGACTGTCCGCCTTCTTCATCAACGCAGCGACATCGAGCTTCTTCGGAGCTTGAGCACGCGACATGGCGAGAGAACCTGCCATGAGTCAGTGACATGCGCGCACGAAACTCGAGCGCCACGGAGACCATCACCCTCCGAGAATTCTCACGCGCCCAGCAATGGCATGACCGCTGCCTTGCCTGCCACTTGGCCCTTGTGGCGGCGCGGCCTACTCTCATCCACGACCTCATGCCCTTCGAGCCCTACCACGTCGACCCGGATGACCCGCGCGCGCCGCCCCAGGAGATATGGGACGCACTCTCCCCTGAGGAGCGTCAGCGCATCGTCGACAGCCTTCCGTCTGAATTCCCCGTTTCAGAGGCGAACCCGCCGGAAGGCGATTTCCATTTCGAGGCCAGCCGCGCGGAGCTCGTGCAGCAACTCGCGGAGGAGTCCCGTCTGCGAGCCGAGGAAACCCAGCGCCGTGAGGACGCCGAGCGCCAGCTCGCCGAGGCTCGGGCGGAAATCGCACGCCTGCGTGGCGAGCGCGCCTGACGCTCAGTCCCGATAGCCGCGCGCCTGCAACCGGAACAGGTGCGCGTAGCGGCCGTCCTTCGCCATCAGCTCGTCGTGGCTGCCCAGCTCGTCCACCTGCCCGTTGTGGAGCACGGCAATCTGGTCCGCCATGCGCACCGTGGAGAAGCGGTGCGAAATCACAATCGCAATCCGGTCCGCCGCCAGCGCCTGGAAGCGCTCGAACAGCGCGTGCTCCGCCTCCGCGTCGATGCTGGCCGTGGGCTCGTCCAGAATCAGCACCTCCGCGTCGTCGCGCATGAAGGCCCGCGCCACCGCCAGCTTCTGCCACTGCCCCGCCGACAGCTCCTGTCCCTTCTCGAACCAGCCGCCCAGCATCGTGTCGTACTGCTGTGGCAGCGCCGTGATCACACCGCTGGCCCCGCCCTCCTCGGCCGCCTTCTCGATGCGGTTCCGGTCCTCCAGCGCCGGCACGTGCCCCAGGCCAATGTTCTCCGCCACGTTGAACTGGTAGCGCACGAAGTCCTGGAACACCGCTCCGAAGCGGCTGCGCAGGTCCTCCACGTCCATGTCCTTCAGGTTGACGCCACCGTAGAAGATGTCGCCGTCCACCGGCTCGTACAGGCGCAGGAGCAGCTTCACCAACGTGCTCTTCCCCGCCCCGTTCTCTCCCACCAGCGCCAGCTTCTGTCCCGGCTTCAGCGTCAGCGACACGTTCTTCAGCGCCCACGCATCCTTCCCCGGATAACGGAAGGACACGTCGCGCAGCTCGATGGCGCTGTCGTGCCCACGCGGCGGAGAGAGCGGTGGCAGCACCCGCGTCGCCTCGCCGCCGGTGGGGATGTCCAGGTACGCGAACAGGTTGCTCATGAAGAGCGCGTCCTCGTACATGGAGCCCACGCTGGTCAGGATGCCCTGGAACGCCGCCTGCCCCTGCCGGAACACGCTCAGGTACAGCACCATGTCGCCCACGGTAATCGTCCCGCTCGCCGCGCGGCCCGCCACCAGCAGGTAGCAGCCGTAGAAGGCGCCCAATGAGAGGATGCCCAGTCCCAGCCCCCAGGCCATCCGCCGGAAGGCCAGCGCCCGGTCCTCCGCGAAGAACTTCTGGAAGAGCGTGCGGTAGCGCCCCAGCACGAGCGACCCCAACCCGAAGAGCTTCACCTCCTTCACGTGGCTGTCACGCGTGAGAATCCACTCCAGGTAGTTCAGCTTGCGTCCCTCGGGCGCGCGCCACGAGTAGAGCCGAAAGCCCGCCATGGCCAGCCGCGCCTCGGCGATGAAGGCCGGCACCGACGCGGCCACCAGCACCACCACGCTCCACGGCGACAGCGCCACCAACAACGCGGCGAAGGTGCCCAGGGTGATGGTGTTGCGGACGATGGAGAACGCCTGCGTCACCAGCGACAGCGGCCGGCTGTTCGCCTCGCGCCGCGCGTTCTGCATCTTGTCGTAGGTGGCCGAGTCCTCGAAGTGATGCAGCTCCAGCGCCAGCGCCTTCTGGAGGATGCGCTCATTGAGCAGGTTTCCCAGGTTGGCGCGAAGCAGCTCGCGCGTCAGCGTCAGCCCGCGGTCCACCACCGCCGAGCCCAGCATCAACCCGAACTCCAACCCCACCAGCCCGTACACCCGCGAGCGGGCCTCCACCGAGCCCTGCGCCGCCGCCACCACCGAGTCCACGATGAGCTTGCCCACCCAGGCGATGGCCGCCGGCAACAGCGCCGCCACCAGCGTCAGCGCGCCCAGCACCACCGCGCCGCGCGGGCTGGCCTGCCAGAAGAGCCGGAAGGTCCCCGGCAGCTGCTTGAAGAGGCTGCCCGCGTTCTGGAAGCGGGCCTTGAGCGACACCGGGGCGGCAGGGGCTGTTGTAGGACGAGGAGACACGGTCCGCGTTCATAACGCGGAGCGCGCCCTCCTGCTTCAGGATGCGGGCGAAAGGTGACGCGACACCAACACGTCGCAGCCCGCGCGCGCCAGCACCTGCTCCGTCAGCGGCGTGCGCGCCTCCACGGCGGACATGGCCAGCGCCAGCAGGTCCGAGCCCCGCTCCAACGCCTCCGCCAGGATGCCCTCTTCGGCCGGCTCGCCGCAGCGCACCCTCACCTCCAGCTCGCGGCCCGCCTCCCGGTAGGGCGCGAGGAAGCGGCCAAGCGCCACCCGCGCCTGATACTCCCGCTCCTGCCGCAGCAGCAGCCACCGCTCGGCCGGCGCCTGGTCGCGGCGCAGCTCCGCCTCCTGCGCTGCCGTGTCCACCACGTGCAGCACGTCCACCCGCGCGGGCGCCGGGCACAGGCGCAAGGTCAGCTCCAGCGCCCTGCGCGACTCGCGTGAGAAGTCCACCGCCACCAGGGGCCTGCCGTAGGGCCGGACCGGGTGCGGCACCACCACCAGCACGGAGACGCCCAGCTGGCGCACCATGCGCCGCACCGTCGAATCCTCGGCCAGCGCACGCACCGGGTACGTCACATGGGGACGCCCCAGCACCACCAGCTCCGCGCCCGACATCCGCGCCACGGCCGACGCCACCTCCACTGGGTCCCCTCGCCCGAGCTCCTCGCGCACGTCGATGTCCACGCGGTTGCGCAGCCGCCTGCACACGGAGCTCACCGCCTTTCGCAGGCAGCGTGCACCCGACAGCGTCCCACCCGGCCCCTCCTGCCCGTCCAGGACGGAGGCCACGTGCAGCACGCAGAAGACACTCCCGTGCGCCAGCGGAAGGCGCAGCGCGCGCGCCAGCGCGAACTCGGAGCGCAGCGAGAAATCCGTTCCCACCACCAGGCGCGACACGCCCCGCTGCCCCCGGGCGAGCCCTGGAGGGAGCAGCGGCAATGCCGGCCTCGAAAGCTGTGACGACCTCATCTCCATCCCTCCTTCCCTTCCACCCGACTCACCTTGTGAGTGTGCGTGTAGCGGTGAAGGTGACGCCTTGCAGCATCCCGGAGGCATCCGGTTGCTCCACCGCTCCGTGGACGGCCACGCGGAGCCTCGCGTCATCCACACCTCGAAGATTCAGGCGCCGCGCGCCAGGCGCCACCGGGCTCGACGTGTCGCAAAGTCCGCGACCGGGCAGGCCTCCGGAACAGGCCCACCTCCGCCCAGGGAACACCCCGCGGTGTGCAGAGGTGCCGAGGAGCGGCTCCCTGAAAAATCTCCAGCAACCCGGCGGCCGTACCCACCGAGAAGAAGGGAGAGCAGGCGTCCTTCACGAGGCTTGGCCTGCTTGGCATGTTCGAAGTCCGACAGAAGGTCCGAGCGAGGCACGGCCGATGCTTTGCAGAGGGGTCCGGGCGGGCAGCGACAGGCGGGGTGGGTGGCGGGGTCGGGCGGAACGCTGAAGAAGGGGGAAGTGCCAATGCGCGGGGTCATCACCGGACGAGAGGTGGTCGCCAACCTGGGGCTCATCTACCGGGAGTTCGGGACGGGCTGCGTGCTGCGCTGCCTGTGGGTCATGCTGAGCGGGAAGACGACGACGTTCCTCGAGGTCGCGTGCCCGCCGGTGGCGAAGCGGTAGCAACGGCACGGGCCGCGGAGGAAGGTCCCCCGTGGCCCGCGCCACCTCAGGTCATGTCACCGCGTGAGCGTCACTGCGGGACGCTGAGCCGCAGCCGCAGCAGCGTCGGCTCCACCCAGGCGCTCGCCTCGGGGCCTCCGGCCTCGGCCTGGGCATCCAGGGACGCGTCGATGGCGGCCTTCAGCCGGTCGGCACGCGTCGTCACCGCCGGGTGCAGGTCCGCCAGGATGTTGTGGGCCGGCTGCGCGTTCGGGGCGCTGAACAACATGTACATGTCCATCACGTCGTTCATCACCGGGGTGACTTCCACGTCCTGCGGCGTGTCGTAGCCCGACAGCACCGCGTCCTCACCGTACAGCAGACCGCGCAGGTACTCGTCGTGGTCCAGCGACAGTGGCAGCGCCAGCGCCGCGTAGGACTGCCACAAGAGCCGCGTGCCCGTCATCCGCTTCGCCTGGACCTGCAGCGCGTCTCCCGCCTGGCCCATGCGCGTGGCGACGTGGCCGTAGAACTGGCGCTGCTGGTTCTTCAGCACGTCCACCATCCGGGTGCGGACGGCGGCGCGGAAGTCATTGGCCCAGGCGTAGTCGAACGACGCGATGTTCTGCGAGACGTAGCCCCACCGCTTCGCCATCCACTCCTGGGGATTCTGCTCGGTGTTCGGGTTGTAGGTGGGCCGGTCCACCCCGCGCACCAGGGTGACGAAATCATGGCCGCCGGTGAAGCGGTGCGTGAACACGCGCTCGGACTTCGACGTGTTCGTCGCGGTGTCCCAGTAGGTGTAGCGGACATACACCGTGGACTCCAGCCGGTACTTGCGCTCGTACAGGCCCCCGAAGCCCGTGAAGACCTCCGAGTAGAGCTGCCAGCTTCCTTCGCCGCACAGGTCGATGGTGGCCTGGTCCACGTTCAGGTTGTCCGCGATGAGCAGCGGGCGCAGCACGTCGTGGTTCCAGCGGGCCGGGTTCACGCCGAGGTAGTCCGGCGCGCCGTCCTCGTTGTAGTCCCCCCAGTCGCCGCCGCCGCAGGGGACGATGGGCTTCTCACCTGGCTTCAGGTAGTGCGCCGCCGGCTCCTGGTCCGGACCGCCCCACAGGTCGATGCCGTGCAGGCCGCGGGCGGGGCTGTGCCGCCAGTCGGACTCCGCCTGCTCGATGAGGGCCTTCATCCACGCCCAGTCCCCCAGGTAGCGCGCGTGGATGCCGGCGAACAACGGCTTGCCGAGGTTGCGCAGCGCGGTGTCCAGCTGCGTGCCCGCGGTGATGAGGCTGCTGTGGCGCGAGGAGACCATCTGCCCGCCGAGCACCGGCTGCTCCTCGAAGAGCTGCGCGTAGGCCTCCGCGCCGGACATCCAGTCCTTCGGGCTGGAGATGCGCTCGCCGTGCAGCATGGGCAGCCCCAACTGGACAGGGAACTCACGCAGGTAGTTGATGTTGTAGGAGAGCTTGTGACTGGACAGCTCGTCCGCGGGGCTGACGTCCGGGTTGGAGCCGCGCCCGTCGATGCCCGCGAGGATCGTGGAGTTATGCGCGTCCACCGCGCCCCACTTGGAGAACTGGTTCTCCGCCAGCGTGAAGTCAGCGTAGAGCATGGGCGTGGAGTGACGCTCGTTCCAGTCCAGGTAGGACCAGGCCGCCAGCTCGAAGGCGTCATTCTTCGTGTCGGTGAAGTACTCGTACATGTTCTGGTCCACGCGGTTCAGCCCGACATGCAGCGAGTGCAAGGACGCCTGCACCTCCTCCACGTTCTGGTTCACCCGGCCCAGCTCCCAGTCCACCAGGTCGAAGCGGGCCTGCATGTCGCGGTGGATGTCATTGAGCTTGCGGTCCACCCGATCGAACCGGGTGAACATCCGCGACTGCATCTGCTCGACGAACTGATGGAGCTTGCGGAGCTCCTCGAGGATGGTCTGCTCGATGGGCGGCTGGGCCGCCCCGCGCAGCAGGGAGAAGAGCTGGAAGGCGGCGCCAATGAGCTGCCCGGTGAAGATGGCGCCGCTGACAATCTCGAAGCCCTTCATGCCCAGGTCGAGGAAGCTGGAGACCTTCTCCGCGATCTTGACGGAGCTCTCCGCGTACTTCGCCACCGCCTCCAGCGTCGTGTTCAGCGCGCTGGCGAACCTCACGATGTCCGCAGCGAACTGCGTCTCGCCGTCCTTCTTGAACAGCTCGGCCACCAGCCCCAGGCCGCCCGTCACACCTTCGCGCACGCCGTTGAGCTGGTCCTTGAGCTGGGTGCCCCGCGCCCTCGCCGCGTCGATGGCCGCCTGGAGCGCCGCCTCCTCGGCCGTCGGCGTGCCGGACAGGGACGCCTCGGCCGCGCCGCCCTCCGCCAGCGCCAGCGTCTGCCCGGGCTTCTTCAGCGCGATGGAGGCGCGGTACGCCTGCTCGGCGACGTTCAGGTTGTTGAGCATGTCGGAGTACTGCTGCGCCGCGGACAGGCCCGCGGTGGACGCCGTCAGGATGAAGCCTCGCGCGTCCGCCTTCGTGGCCGACAGGCTCCCGTCGTTCGCCAGCCGGGGCAGCACGAAGCCCGCCAGGGGGCCCATGGGCTGGATGGCCAGCATCTGCGCCGCGGTCTGCGTGGTGTGGGCGCCCACGCCCGCGCCAATGCCACCGCCATTCACCACCGCCGCCAGCGCGACGTTGCCCTGGGCCAGGTCATGCAGCCGCCCCCAGGTCTCCTCGGAGAAGACCTCCACGTCCCCGTAGCGCTCCACCAGCGAGTGGGCGGTAACGAGGTCACGCTCCAGGCTCGGGCCATTGTGCATGCTGCCCAGCAGCGCCTGCGAATAGGCCCGCAGCGCCCTGCCCGCCACCGTCGTCGTGGCCACGTGCGGCTGGGCCCGCGCGAGGATGCGAATCATCGTCCGCACCCGCGGGCCGGAGCCGTCCTTCGCCGGGTTGAAGGGATAGACGTTCAACGCGGTGGAGACGGCGTTGAGCGCCGCCGTCAGCTCGGCCTGCGAGAGCGCCGGGTTGTCACGGGCCAGGAAGTACGCCACGCCCGCCTGCAGGTGCAGCCGGGGGTCCGGCCGGGACATGGCCACCGTCGCGTACACGCGCCGGTTCACCTCCTGCGCGGTCAGCGAGAAGGTGCTGCGGCACTCCGAGCACAGGATGGGCGCGTCATAGACGGGCGCGCCGCGGCTCCCAGAGGCCTCCCATTGCGCCTGCGCCTGCGCCTGTACCTGCGCCTGGGTAGCGGTAGCGGGCGCCTGGCCCTCCACGAAGCCCGCGCCGCACTCCGCGTCCGGCGCCACGCCGTGGCTGACATCGCGGCAGGTGCCGTTGAGCGGCGCGCCACTGCCAGGGCCGCAGGGGCCCGTCATCGTTCCGCATTGCGCCGCGTCGGTGACCCAGGCGCCATTCACCCGGCACGTCTGGGGGTTGAGGCAGGCCACCGTGCAGGACGACTCCACCGTGCCGCACTGCGGTCCCGTGCCCATGTGCTGCACCGGGTAGTTGGCGTAGGTGATGTAGCAGTACTCCTCGCCCACGCCCGGCGCCGCGCGCTCGAGGGCTCCGCCTCCCGTGAGCATGGATTCCGAGGTACCGCCCCCCGGGGGCCTGCCACCGATGTACCAGGTCCAGGTGATGCCCCCCCACGTGGACGCGGGCGCATTCGCTGCCATGTAGCCCTGGGCGGCAGCTTCGCACGAGGCGCCGGGCCGTGTGCCCAACCCCAGCACGGCCTGGTGCACGCCCAACGTGAAGCCGAAGTCCGCGTGCCGGCACGTGTCGTAGGACGTACACGTCTTCTGGCTCGTGTCCACGCCACAGGCCGCGCTCGTCTGCCGCCCGTAACATTCCAGGCTGTAGGTGAAGCCGCCGGTACACGTCCAGTCACCGGTCGCGATGTCGTCCGGTGTGCAGGCAAGGCCGTCCTCGGCGGTCCGGGTGACGACGGGCTCAGCGAGCGGCGGAGTACCCTCGGGCGCGGGCTCACCGCAGCCCCAGAGCGCCAACGCGGCCACCACGCCCTGGAGCCAGCGCGGACGCCGGCTTCTGGCGGGCGCGTGTGCCCCGGGCGGACACACGTCTCCTCTCAACGACGAATCTCGCGACACATACATGGAGCAGTTCCCCCTCGTTCGGGCCTGCGACGGCATGGAATGCCGTCCAGCACTCAATACGGAAGGAACGTGGAATCCTGGTCCTCACCTCGAAATGAAACGAGCCGCGAGGAAGGCTTCCTCGCGGCCCGAATCATTCACATGCATGCGCCCGGCAGGAGCCGGGAAGGACGACTAGGGCTCTCCCCGGCGCGGCTTGTCGGAGTCGACCGCGTCCTTGATGGCGCGCTTGGCGTCCTCAATCTTGCCCTTGATGGCGCCCTTGGCGGAGTCACGCTTGCCCTCGGCCTCCAGCTCACGGTCGCCGCTCGCGACGCCGACCACTTCCTTGACCTTGCCCTTGGCCTTGTCGGTCCACTCGCCCATGACGGGTCTCCTTTCACAACAGACAGCGCGTTCGAGTCAGAGTGTGGGCATTCCAGAAAGGCCGCGCAGGCGCCCCAGGGCCGCTCGCCTGAGCGGCAACCAGGCGCGAAGAGCAGAGACGAGCAATTCTTGAATTCAATGCCAGCCACTCTCTGACAAGCGCCGCATTTCCATACACGCTGGATGAGGCGGAACGGGACTGGACATTGACGGCGAGCAATTCGGGACGCACGCTGGGGTCACTGCTACCCAGGAGCACCGCTTCCCCGATGGCCACCTCCTCGCTACCGACCCCTGGCGCCCTGCTACGCCGGCTCTACCTGCTGCGGTCTGTCGTCACCACGGTGGCCTTCACGCCCGCGGTCTACGTCGACATGCAGTTGCTCGACCTGTCGGGTGCGCGGGAGTTCAAGATTTTCCTGGGCATCATCACCCCGGTGGTGCTCGGCCTGTGCGCGGTGGTGCAGCCGCTGGTGGTGATGCCGTGGCTGATGAAGCGCGCCCTGAGCGCCCAGGGGACGACGCGGGTGGAGCGGCTCATTCGCATCCCCTCCAGCATCGCCTTCGTGGAGATGATGGTGTCGTGGACGTTGGGCGGCATCCTCTTCAACGGCGGCGCGGTGCTGCTCCTGGACCGGCCGGCGTCGGTGGTGATGGTGGGCGTGGCGGTGGCGGTGAGCGCGGGCCTCTTCAGCAGCCCGCTGGCGTACATGCTGTTCGAACGGGTGATGATGCCCACGGTGCTGGACGCCTATCAGCGCGCGCCCAGCACGAAGCCCGCGGGTGAGGGCTTCGCCACGCGCCAGCTCTGGCTGCTGCCCGCGATGGTGGTCTCCGCGCTGCTCATCACCTGTCTGGCCAGCATCGTCACGCTGCACCTGCGCCTGGAGCGCGGCATGGGCGCGCTGGCGGCGGACCTGGCGGCGCAGGGCGACACCGCGGCGGCCGAGCGCGTGCAGGCCACGGTGCGGCCGCTGGAGGCGGAGCTGGTGCAACCGGTGGTGGTGCTCGGCGGGTATGCCGCGCTGGGCTCCATCCTCACCGCGGCCTGGGCGGCCCGCCGGCTGGCCCGGGGGGCTCGCGCGGTGGGTGCGTCCCTGGAGGCCCTGGTGGAGGGCCGCGCCACGCCGCCACAGTGGGTCTCCTCGGATGAAGTGGGCGACTTGGCGGCGTCCACGTGGCAGCTGTACCAGCGGCTCCAGGAGATGCCGCGCTCGCTGCGCGCCTCCGCGGGAGACCTGGCCGACGCGGGCCAGCGACTGTCACAGGCCAGCTCCCAGCAGAACCAGACGCTGTCGCGGCAGGCCGTGGCGCTGCACCAGGCGCGCGCCACGGCGCAGGAAATCCAGCAGGCGTCCCACGTCACGCACTCGCGTGCCACCAGCATCCTCCAGGTGGCCGAGCGCGCCGCCGCCGTGGGCAAGCTGGGTGAGGAGTCCCTGGCCGGCACGGAGAAGGGGCTCACCGTCATCCGCGACATCGCGGCCGGGCTGCACGAGCAGATGCTCGACCTGGAGCAGCGTGCCCGCGAGGTGGGCCGCGTGTCGGAGGTGGTGAAGTCGCTGGCGGACCAGTCCCACATGCTGGCCATCAACGCGGCGATTGAAGCCACGCGCGCGGGCGAGCACGGCAAGGGCTTTGGCGTGGTGGCGCGGCAGATGCGCGACCTGGCGGACCAGTCCGTCCGGGCCACCAACCAGGTGCGCGGGCTGCTGGAGAGCATGGCCACGGCCACCCAGCAGGCCACGGCGATGTCGGACCAGGGCGCGGAGGGCGTGGCCGAGGCACTGGAGCCGCTGCGGCACAGCGGCGAACGGCTGCGCGAGCTGGCGGGCCTGTCCAAGGAATCCGCGGCGGCGGTGCGGCAAATTACGGAGGCCGTGTCGCAGCAGCACGCGGGCGTGGACCAACTCTTCGCGGCGGTGCGCGAGTTGGATGAGCTGACGACGGACACGCTGCGGCACCTGGACACCACGCAGCAGGCGGCCTCGGCCGTGAGCCACGCGACGGGACAGGTGTCGCAGTTGGCTGAACGCTACGTCTGATGTGGCGGCTCGCCCGTGCTCGAGCGCGGGCGCGCCACCGCATCAGCTGTTGGAAGGTACGTCGTCCTCCGCACGCGCAGCGAGCATGGGCGTGAGACGCCCCTCCGAGCTCAGCACTGGCGTGCGCAGCAGCACGGCGAGCTGGCCCACGAGCACCGCCAGCCGCGTCAGCCGCTCCCGGGGCTCCTCGCCGCCCGCCTCGAAGCTGGCCGCGTCCAGGTAGGCGAGCTGCGCCGAGGCCCGCCCATGCAGTCCCGCCACCCGCTGCTCCAGCGCCGTCAGCCGCGTGCGCAGCGCCCCCAGGAACGCCGTCGTCCGGACCAGCAGCGCGGAGGCCTCATCGAGCGCCCGCGCACCCTCCTCTGGAGCGCTCCCTGACAGGATGGCGCGGGCCGAGATGGCCGCGTACAGCGGCGTCCCATCCAGCACCACCGGCGGCGAATCCTCGTCCAGCCAGCCCCGGTCCAGCCACGCCAGCACGGACTCCAGCTCGGTGGGCACCTCGACACCCGCGCCCAACAGGGGCCCGTTTCGCCGCGCCGCGCGGGACGGGGATTCGCGCAGGAGCGCGCGCAGCGCTTCCAGCGCCTCGGGCTCGAGCAGCTCGGCTTCCTGGACGTGCCCCCAGCGCTCCAGCCGCGCCAACAGCGCGCCGAAGGGCACCAGCACCTCCGCGTGCACCCGCGCCTGGAGCGCGCCGTGGGAGGCCACGCCATCGCGGACCTGGAGGCGGTCCGCCCGGAGCGCGGCCACCGCCCCGCGGTGCCGCTCACGCGCCTGGGCCAGCCGGGCATCTTCTGGCGTGGTGACGCCAGTCTCCGTCAGCACCTTCCGCACACCCAGGCCCAGTGCCGTCAGCACCAGGCCACCCACCGCGAATGGGATGAAGAAGGGCATGCCTCGCAACTATGCCAGCTTCGTCCCCGTCCCTCCCGGCGGATGCGGGCGGCCCTTCCCCTCCTGCCGGGTGGGCGCGCCACCCGCTGGCGCGGCGCTCACCCCGCGCGAGCTTGAACGGGCGCCTCCGGCTCCAGCGGCGGCACATACGGCCAGCCCGGCAGCGGGCCCCTGCCCGCCTCGCGCGTCAGGTAGTCCGCCGCGATGTTCGCGCTCTCCATGATGGTCAGCAGGCCGCTCCCCGGATGCGTGCCGCCGCCCACGAAGTACAGCCCTTCGATGTCTCGGTTCTTCACCTTGGGCCGCAGCGGCCCCAGCTGCAGCCACGTATGCGACAGGTTGAACACCGCGCCCCGGAACACATTGAAGTCGTCCCGCCACGTCTCCGCCGTGAAGTAGCGCTCCTCGCGGATGTGCTCGCGCACGCCCTTCAGCCCCACCTTCTCCAGCATGGCGGGAATGCGCTCGCGCAGCGCCTGCTCCGTCTTCGCCCAGTCCACCGGACGTCCCGTGTTCGGCGTGGGCACCAGCACGTACAACGTCGAATGGCCCGCCGGCGCGCCGGACGGGTCCGTCACGCCCGGATTGCACACGTAGAAGGGCGGGTCCTCCAGGTCGACGTGCCGGTCCTCCAGCGCGTCACGGTCCGTGCGCCGCGCGGACTCCGACAGGTAGATGAGATGGTGCGGAAGGTCGGCGTACACCGTGTCCAGGCCGTAGTACGCCATGAACGTGCTGCACGAATACTTCGCCCGCTCCAGCGCCGCGTCCGTCAGCCGCGAGCCTTCCCGCGCCTCCGCCGGAATCAACGACCGCGCCGCATAGGCCAGGTCCGCGTTCACCACCACCGCGTCCGCCTCCAGCACCTCGCCGCCCACGAGCTTCACGCCCACCGCGCGGCCCGCGTCCACGCGCACCTTCTCCACCGGCGTGCCCATGCGGAAGGTGGCGCCCAAATCCTCCGCGCAGCGCATCATGCCGCGCGACAGCTCGCGGAAGCCGCCCTCCACGTGCCAGACGCCGAAGGCCAGCTCCAGGAAGGGAATCACGCTGAACACCGACGAGCACGTCGTGGGGTGCAGGCCCAGGTACTTGGACGGGTACGCCAGGGCGTACGTCACCCGGTCATCGTGGAAGAAGCCGTCCAGCTGCCGGTACAGCGTCTGCCAGGGCTTGAAGCGCAGCGTGGGCGCCAGCCGCCACGGCGCGTAGTAGCCCAGGTTGTCCGCGGAGGTGCAGATGAACTTCTCGTAGGCGATGCCGTACTTCTCCCGCCCGTCCTCCATCCATTGGCGCAGCGCGGACGCCTGCCGCGGGCCGAACTTCGCCAGCTCCGCCTCCATGCGGTCCAGGTGCCGGGTGGTGTCCAGGTGCGTGCCGTCCCAGAAGTGCACCCGCGTGTTGACGTCCAGCGGGAGCAGCTTGACGTAGTCCTCCAGCCGCCGGCCCGCGCGCCGGAATATCTGCTCCAGCACGCCCGGCAGCTGGAGGATGGAGGGCCCGGTGTCCACCGCGTACTCGCCCGACGCGCCCAGCGTCAGCCCCTTCATCCGCCCCCCGGGCACCGCGTCCTTCTCCACCACGGTGACCCGGAAGCCCTGCCCCGCCAGGTTGATGGCGGCCGACAAGCCCCCCGGTCCCGCACCCACGACGATGACGTGCCGCACGCTGCCTCCCTCGCTCGCTTGCCATGCCCTACCGGATGCCAAGGCCCTCCGGTACCCGGGTGAACGGAATCCCACCCACTCATTCACCTGGCGAACGCGCGAACCGGCCAGGACGTTACAAGAGCACCGTCCGGCACTGGCCCCCGGGTGGACACCATTCCAGCCTTCTTCCGCCACCGTGCCACCGCATTCCTCCTCCCACCTGCGCCGCAACGCCGCCGCCTACTGCGTGGTCCTGGTGGGGCTGCTCCTCACCGCCGCGTCGGCGGCCTATGTGCAGCAGAGCATCCACGAGCGCCGCCTGCGCCGCTTCGACGGCGCGGTCCATGACGGGGTGCTGGGCCTCCAGCAGCGCCTGGAGCTGAACCAGACCCTGCTCCAGGGCGTGCATGGACTGTTCACCGGCAGCCGCTTCGTGAGCCGGGAGGAGTTCGACGCCTACCTGGAGAGCCTGGAGCTGAACCGCGGCTTCCCAGGGCTGGAGGGCATCGGCTTCGCGCGGTGGCTTCGGCCAGAGGACGTGGCCCGGTACGACGCGAAGGTCCGCGGCAGGCAGGAGCCAAGCCATCCCGTGTGGCCCCCGGGCCCACGCGAGGCCTACACCGCCATCGTCATGATGAACCCCCTGGACGCGCGCACGCAGCAGGGCCTGGGATTCGACATGCTCACCGAGCCCAGCCGCCGGGCAGCGATGCTGCGCGCACTGGGCACGAGGCGCCAGGCCGCCACCCACAAGGTGCGGCTCATCCAAGGCTGGGAGGACGCCGCGGGCCGCGTGGGCATCGTCATCTTCATCCCCGTGTACATCCGCCCGAAGGACGCCCAGCCCCCCGGCCCCCCCACCAAAAATCTGCGCGGCTTCGTCTACCTCCCCCTCGCCATGGAGGACCTGATGAGCGAGCTGCACTTCATCGGCTTCCAGGAGACCATCGACCTGGAGGTGTACGACGGGACGGAGGTCCGCGACGACGCGCTCCTCTATGCGTCCAGCTCCCCGGCATCGCGGGGTGCCCCCGCCCTCCAGCAGGACGTGAGGATACCCGTGGCCGGCCAGACCTGGACGCTGCGGTTCAACGCGCGCCAGGCCTTCACCGATGCCAGCACCACCGGGCAGCCCGGCACCGTCGTGGGCGCCGGGCTGCTGGTGACGCTGCTGCTGTTCTTCATCACCCGCTCGCAGGTCCGCGCCCGGACCGTGGCCGAGGCCGCCAACACGGAGCAACAGCGGCTGACCGGCGAGGCCCGCGACGCCGTCCAGGTGCGCGACGACTTCCTCAGCATCGCCGCGCACGAGCTGCGCACGCCCCTCACCAACCTCAAGCTCCAGCTCCAGTTGCTGTACCGCCAGCTTCGCGGCGAGGGGCCCCTGGACGTGGAGAAGCTCGCGCAGCGGGTGCAGTCCAGCGAGCGCCAGACGTCGCGCCTGGCGACCCTGGTAGACAGCCTGCTCGACGTATCCCGGCTGGCGCGCGGCCGGATGGAGCTGAACCTGGAGCCCGTGGACCTGGACGAAATGGTGCACGAGGCCGTCCGCCGCTTCGAGACGGAAGCCAGGACAGCGGGGGTCCAGGTGACGGTGGATTCGCCCGTCCCCGTGACGGGCCAGTGGGACCGGATGCGGCTGGAGCAGGTGCTCACCAACCTGCTGTCCAACGCGCTCAAGTACGGCCACGGCGCCCCCGTGGACGTGCGCGTGCGCTCGGACGAAACACAGGCGACGCTGGAGGTGGAGGACCACGGCATCGGCCTTCCGCCGGAAGACGCGCAGCGCATCTTCGGCCGCTTCGAACGCGCCGTATCCAGCCGCCACTATGGCGGGCTGGGCCTGGGCCTCTTCATCACCCGCCAGCTCGTGGAGGCCCTGGGAGGCCGCATCAGCGTGACCAGCACCCCGGGCCAGGGCGCCACGTTCACCGTCGTGCTGCCCTTGAGCGGCCCACGAGCCGTGGCTTGACGCTCCCTGCCTTGCGGGGAAGCCCGGCAAGGCCCTTCAATGACAGGCAGGAGGATTCACGTGTTCCTGTCTGCAATGACATCCGCGCTCGCGAGCGCCCTGCTGCTCACCGCCGCGCCCCTCACCGTCACCATCGAGCCCCTGGGCTTCTCCGTCCAGAACGTCAACAAGGAGGTCCGGGTGACGAAGGTCCTGCCGGGCAGCATCGCCGCCCAGGAGGGGCTCGAGCCCGGCATGCGGATTCTGAGCATCGAACGGCCGATGCGGTCCTTCGCGCGCGACCCCATCCACCTCCTCAGCCAGGAGGACCTGCGCGACGCCCTGATACCGACGTGGGACGAGCCGCTCTCGATTCGCATCAAGACCGCCAGCGAGGAGCGATATTTGCGCCTCCGCCGGACCGACCCACGCCCGGCGCAGGAGTTCCCCGACACGCCCCTCACCCGCGAGCAGGTCAACCGTCTGACGCGGTTGGAGCGCAGCCGCTACTCCTTGTGGCAGGCCCAGCATGCCGGCATGCACGCGCCCCCCATGCCCATGCCCGAGTTCGAGCTCGGGCAGAAGCAGGCCACGGCCTACGTCAAAGCGGATGTCCTGCTGACCGTCATGGGCGGAGGAAGCACCCCCACCCACGTCTATGCCAGCGCCACCGTGCTGACGCCCTGCGAGGGCGCGCTGGAGAAGCTCGTGCTGCGCGGCGCGCCCGCGGGCGGGGCCCCGCTCCAGCTCCGGCCCGATGTCCGGGGCATGAATGCCAGCGTCCATGTGGACCTTCCACTCTGGAAGCCCGCGGCGGCCATCCAGGCCTGCCGCGCCGCCGCGCCGTCCTCCGTGCCGTCCTTGGAGTCCCGCGTGAAGGCGGAGCTGCATTGCCAGGGCGCCCCCGTCCAGAAGCGGGAGTTCACCGCGACGCTGAGGGTCTTCTGTGACGAACCGCTGCCGGCGGGAATCCGGGACGCGCGCAACGTGCTGTCACTGGCGGGGACGCGCAGGGCGGATGACGCCCCCGCCCTCGTCCATCAGTTGGAGGTGGGCGCCAATGGGACGCTCGGACTGGACGCGCGGCTGGATGGCATCGTCCCCCCGCCAGTCGAGGTCAGCCTGGTGGAGCTGGATGGCAAGGGGAACACGGCCCGGCGCCATGCCACGAAGAAGGTCGAGCCCGAGATGGCCGAGCTGCCGTTCCAAGTCACGCTCGACACGCGCACGGCGCGAACCGCGCGGCTGGCCGCGGCGCTGCGCTTCGCCGACGGCAGCACGCGGCTGAGCTTCCCGGCGGACGTGGCCATCGTCACGCGGGAGGAGGTGGCCGCGCAGCAGCAGCAGGCCGAGGAGGCATTCCAGCGATTGATTGACTTCAATCGCAAGCTCTCCCAGCAGTGGCCCTCCGCCTGTGATTCGCTGGCCGAAGTGACGGCCTGGACCCAGGCCCAGCCGGAAATCGAATGGGCCGCATCCAGCCCGGGCTCCAGCATGACCTATCAGATGAAAGGTTCCAGCGGGCTCAACGTGCTCAACTGCCACAGACACCACCGCTGAGCCTCGCGGGCCTCCCGCCCGCTTCTTGACTTTTCATGAATTCCGCCTAAACAGCTCATGAAATTGAGAATGCGTATCGTTTTCACCTGAAACCCACAGCTCCGTTCCGGGTGAAACGGCGCCCCACTCCACTTCCAGGAAGGCCGTATTCATGAAGCATCTGTTTGCCCGCTCGGGTTTCCGACTCTCCGCCGCTGCGCTCGCGCTGTCCCTGATGGGCGGCTGTGACGACTCCGGCGACGCCTACACCGGCCCGCTGTACGCCATCACCACGCAGGACCTCAACGCCGACCCGGCGGCGAGCTACGTGGTGGTGACGCGTGAGGCGGAGCAGACCGCGCGGCTGTCGCTGGACGGCGCCATCAAGGTGTCCGGCCGTGCGCTGGGCGTGGGCATCCGCAAGTCGGGCCAGGTCTACGTGGTGTCGGACGACAGCCCCGTCGTGACGCGCTACTCGCTCACCGAGGACGGCGGCCTGGAGCAGTCGGGCACGGTGAGCTTCGCCAGCCTGGGCGTGATGTCGCTGGGCGAGTACCAGGCGAACTTCCAGTTCGTGTCGGCGACGAAGGCGTACTTCTTCGACGGCATCACCGCGCAGGCGGTCATCTGGAACCCCACGGAGATGACCGTCACCGGCAACATCGCGCTGGGCGACCTGGAACTCGAAGGCACGGAGATGGCCTTCTCGGGCTCGGTCGTCTCGGACAACGGGCAGCTCATCGTTCCCGTGGGCTGGCGTCCCGTGGCCGGCGTGGGTATCACCCCGAGGACGGGCGTGGTGGCCGTCGACACGGCGACGGACACGGCGACCCTCGTCACGGATGAGCGGTGCGGCTACGCGCACGACGCCGTGCTCGGCCCCGACCGCAAGGTCTACGTCGCGACGGAGGCCTACGGCGCGGCGGTGCACCGGGTGTCGGCCGACGCGGCGCCGGAGCCGTGCCTGCTGCGGTTCGACCTGCAGACGCGCACCTTCGACGCCGGCTTCCACCGCTCGCTGTCGGAGCTCGTGGGCGGCGGCACCGCGGGCTCGCTCGTCCCCGGCCCGTCGGGCACGGCGTACCTGCGCGTGCTCGATGAGAGCGTCGCCCCGGTGCAGGAGGGCGCGCACCCCCGCGGCATCGCGAGCGGCGCCGGCTGGCAGTGGTGGGCGCTGAATCTCAGCACGCTGACGGCGACGCGGAACACCCAGTTCCCGGCCACCTCGGGCAGCAGCTTCCTCTTCCACACCGAGAACCAGACGCTCTACACCGAGTTCGGAGAGGGCTCCGCGTCCACGACGCTGCACGTGCTGGGCGACAACGGGCGGCCCACGCTGACGACGCAGGGCCTGTCCTTCTCCCTGCTCCAGCTGCGCTAGGCACCGACGCCAGCGGAAGTCCCCGGGGCTCCGCTCACGCGGGGCCCCGGCTGTAGCACCACCTGCTTTCACCCATCTCCTGGAGTGTCCATGCGTCTTCCGTTCCGCATCGCGGGCGTCGTCGTCGTGTCATCGCTGTGGTCCATCCCCGCCTTCGCCACCAGCACGGGCGTCACCGGCCAGACGGGCAAGACAGGCCCCACGTGCAGCACCTGCCACCAGGGCGGGGAGCTCCCCACCGTCGCGTTCGAAGGGCCCGCCACGCTCGCGCCGGGCGCCACCGGCCAGTACACCTTCATCATCCGGGGCGGTCCCGCCAGGACGGGCGGCGTGGGCATCGCCGTGGACAGCACGGCGGCCACGCTCCAACCCGGCGAGGGCATGAAGAAGCTCGGCGCCGAGCTGACCCATTCGCAGCCCCAGCCCTTCGCGAACAACGAGCTGCGCTTCAACTTCAGCCTCGTCGCCCCCGCGACGGACGTCACCCTCACCCTCTTCGGCGCTGGCAACTCCTCCAACGCGGACTTCCATACCGACGGAGACCGGGCCGCCGCCACGAAGCTGAGCGTGAAGGTGGGCCAGGGCACGCCAGGCATGGAGCCGGATGACAAGGACGAGGAGAGCGGAGGCTGCGCCGCCGCGGGGAGCGCGCCGCTGTGGGCCCTGCTGATGGCCGCCTCGCCCCTGGCCCTGCCGCGCCGCCGCCGGAGCTGAGACACCGTCCGCGCTCGGGATGAGGTCCACGCCTCATCCTCCGTGGAGGTGAAGATGCGCCATGACCCATGCGCCTCTTCACCCGGCCTCAATCACCATATAAACTGGAGAGGTTTATAACCCGCATCCGGGAGTCTCCGTGCCCACCCACCCCACACAGCCCAGCCTCCGCCCGATTACCGAGGAGGAGCGGGCCCGGGCGCATCCAGCGCGACGGCCGACCCTCTTCCAGCTCGCGGGAACGCGGTACATCTATGTCAGCACCCTGGACGCACGTCCCAACGGCGAGGTCCTCATGCTGGCCGAGCGACAGGAGCGCCACGGCCTGAGCGGCCCGGTCCTCATCCGGCGCGTGCGCTCACCCGCCACGTTCGCGCGCAGGCAACGGTTGGTGGAAGAGGTCCAGTTGGCCTACCGGCTGAACCACCCGGCCATCGCCAAGGTCCACCTGTTCACCGTCCAGTCAGGCAAACCCTACGTCATCATGGAGTACGTGGACGGCCCCACCCTGGACGGAGTGTTGAGCCTGATGGCCCTGCGGCGCCAGCCGGTCTCCACCGCCTTCGCACTGTACGTGGGCGCGGAGGTCGCCGACGCGCTGGCCTACGCGCACCGGCTGGCGGATGACCACGGGGCGCGGCTCGGGCTGATTCACCGGGACGTGAGCCCGCGCAACGTGAGCGTGGGAATGGGCGGGGAGGTGAAGCTGACGCACTTCGGCGCGGCCTACACGCATCTTGGCGGGCGCGAGGAGACCCAGGGCGGCCTGCGCAAGGGAGATGCCGCCTATACCTCGCCGGAGTACCTGAAGTGCCTGCCATTGACCCCTGCGGCGGACCTCTTCTCGCTGGGACTCGTCCTGCTGGAGCTGGCCACGGGACGCCACCTCTTCCATGCCGCCCTGGAAAGGCTGGCGGAGCCTCCTCCATGGCGGAAGCGGGCTCCCGTGGAGGAGGAACCCTCGCTGCCGCTCACGCACCTGATGATGTTGATGGACGCCTACACGCCGCACGACGTGGAGAAAGCAACCGCGGGTCTGCCCGAGGGCTTCGGGGCCGTGCTGAGGAAGGCCCTCCGCAAACCCGCCGCTGAGCGCTACACCACGGCGGAAGACATGCGAGACGTGCTACGGGAGTGCCTCGTCCAGGTTCGGGAGGCCAGCGACGGCCGCCCCTATGGCCGCAAGGAAGCCGCCGAGGAGCTCGCCCGCCTCATCACCGAGGCCAGCCAGAACCGCGATGAGGCGGAGCCTGGAGACGAGCGTCTCTTCTCCTCGGGACTGGAGGCACATGAGCTCGGAGCGGCCACTTCCGCCGTGACGACCGAGCCCTGACGCCTCCTACCGGGTTAGCGCGCGGGCCATCGTGACAAGCGCCTCCAGCTTCGCCTCGTCCAGCTCACGCGCCAGCGTCACCAGCCGACGCAGCAGCGGCGGCTCCTTCTCCAGTTCACGCCGCTCGTCCTTGCCGGGCCGGGACAGTCCCAGCAGTTCGTCCGTGGAAATGCGAAGGACCATGCTCAGACGGCGCAGCATGCCCGCGCTGGGAACCATCTTTCCCCGCTCCACCCGGCTGTAGACCATGGGGTGCATATCCACCAAGGCCGCCACCTCCACCTGGGTCAACCCCAGGCGCGCACGCGCCTCACGCGCCGCCTTTCCCACCATCATGCCCAGTTGTTCGTCCATACGCGGGAGAACGTAGCGCATCCCGAGGGGATGGCTGGGGTGGAAGCCACGGCCCTGCGCCTGGAGAAGCGAAGAGCGAGACTCTACTTTCGGAGTTCTAGAGAAGATAAACTCCCCTATCTGGCCCGCGTCCCGCCTTCGTCCATTTCGCCACGCCCAGTCCATCCAGAGACAAGCCCCATGAGACAGGGAAGCGATGACCTTGACAGGAGGGGCTCGCGGCAGAGCGAGCCCCTTGGGGTGGGCGGATGAAGGCCCAGCGCCTTCGAGGGGACGTGGCCGTCGGCACCCAGGTGGGGGGCTTCGTCGTGGAGGGCTTGCTCGGGATGGGTGGCTGCGGCGCCGTCTTCCGCGCCCGGCGGGGCACCGCTCGCTTCGCGCTGAAGCTCCAGTCGCTCGCCGCGTTGGGCGGTTGGGCCCAGCGGGAGGTGGACATCCTCCGGAGGCTGGACCACCCCAATGTCGTGCGCTTCCATGCGTGCGGACTGTGGCGGGACACCGCCCCCGAGTGGTTCTACCTGGCCATGGAGCTGGTGGAAGGCCGGCCGCTGAACCAGTGGGTGAACGAGGAGAACCCCAGCCCGCGGCAGGCGGCGGCGCTGGCGCTGGGACTGGCCCGAGGGCTCGCGGCGGCACACGCGGAAGGCGTCCTCCACCGGGACCTCAAGGAGTCCAACATCATGGTGCGGGATGCCACAGGGACGCCCGTGCTGGTGGACTTCGGCGTGGGCTCCTATCCCGGCGCGCCCCGCCTCACCCGGGAGGTGCTTCCCCCGGGAACACCGCAGTACCGCAGCCCGGAGGCGCTGGCCTTCCGCAAGTCGCACGCGGGCGTGGAGGGGGCGCACTACGCGCCCACCGCCGCGGACGACCTGTATGCGCTGGGCGTCGTCCTCTACTGGGTGCTGACGGGCCGCTCTCCCTTCCCCGCCCCGGGAACGCCGTCGGAGGTAGAGCACGTCATCTCCCAGCCACCCGAGCCGCCTCGCGCCGTGAACCCAAGGGTGCCCGGTCCGCTGGACGCGGTGTGCTCGCGGCTGTTGGAGAAGCAGCCCACGGCGCGCTTTCCCAGCGCCGCCGCCACGGCCGAAGCTCTGGAGGCAGCGCTGTCCGCCGCGGACAGCGAGTGGGACCGGCCAATGTGCGCGTCGTGGGAGGAGTCACCCGAACTCCCGGCGCCACCTCCACCACAGGATGGGCTGGAGGCATGGCTGCACCAGGGTGAGCCCGCCTTGTCGCCGCCCAGGCGAGGCAGACGACCGGGGCGCGCCCGGCCTTCCGCCAACGGTGGCCGCGCGAGTCCAGGGGACGCACGGGAGGAGGCGTTACCACGGTCAGGGTTCGCCGTGCCTTCCAAGCGGATTTCGCCGGGGGCCCCACGCTCCAGGAGGCCCGCCACACTTGCGCTCATGGCGAGCCTCCTGGCCGCGCTGACGCTCGCATGGGCACTCACGCGGCACGAAGGCTCGCCGCCAGCGAGCAGGGAGCGTCCAGAAATGGCGTCACCGCACGCCTCGCCGGAAGCTGTCCGGGCCGCGGCCCCGCCCTTACCGGCGGCTCTCCTCCCCGCGACCGCTGCCCCTCCCATGGCGCGCGCCCCGAAAGAAGCATCACCCGTGAAGAAGCCAGACATCGCTCCCTCATCTCCCCCGTCACGGACATCACGCTCGGTGGGCACGCTGGCCCGGCGCGCCGCCGCCACGGCCGCCGCATGCACCGCGCTGGCCTGCCCGAGCGGGCCCGAGGTGCGTCCTGCGCCACCCTCCGAGCCGTGCCCAGAGGGCGCGCTGCAAGCCATGGAGGCGCGAGGTCTCCGCGTGGGTGAGCTGGGCACTGTGCTCTTCGACCGCGACGCGCCGAAAAGAATCACCGTGAGCGAGGGCTGGGTGCGCGTCCAAGTCGGGGCCACGCCCTATGACCTGGCGAACGCGACCCTGAGCGGACGGCTCAGCGTGAGCGAGCGGATCTACGGCCGCTTCACGGAAGCAGAGAAGAACGGCGAGCGCTTCCCTGTGTGCATTGAGCTCTACTACCCGGGCGACGGCCAGCGCGGCACGCCGCGCGTGTCAGGAAACCATCCGCCCGCCGAGCCCATCATCGACTCCGTCACGGGTCTGAAGGTGGTGAGGCGCTTCGAATGACAGCGCGTTCCCACTCATAGGGTTTCCCGTGATGAATGCCTCCGCGGCGATCCTGCTCGTTCACTCACTCCTCATGACACAGACGGCCGCCCCTTCGCTGCCCCCGGCCACCCCATGGGCACCGGCAGCGCGGCGCCTCACGGTGGGCCTCCATGCCTCCCGGTCCGCCACGCCGCCACCGGAAGTGCGCATCAGTCCTGGAATGGGCACGCTGCTGCTCTTCGACACGCCAGTGGCCCGCGCGGAGTTGGAGGGCGAGAAACAATTCACCCGAGTGCGGCTGGCGGGTGACACCCTGACGCTGATGCCCTCCGCGAGCGTGGAGGACAGCGAGGAGTTGCGGCTGACCGTCCACTTCTCGGATGGCGCCGCGCCCGCGAGCGCGACCTTCCGGCTGGTGCCCCACCCCACCCTGGCCGACCGTCAGGTGGAAGTCCACCGACAGGCCCGAAGCGCGGACTCGCTCCATGCCGAGTTGCTGGAGAAGGAGGAAGAGCTGCGGCGCCTGCGAAGCGAACTGGCGCGAATGGAGGCTGCCCAGAACCTGCCAGATGGCCTCACCGGCATGCTGGCCACCAGGCAACTGGACGTAAATGGTGTGCGGGCGCGCTGGCGACGAGAGCAACTCATGCTCCATCCGCGCAACGCGCTCAACGTAACGAACGCGACGACCTATCGCGCTGCCGCCCAAGTGGCGGTGGCTGTCGACGCAAGGCTGCGTGGGGGCGAGCCGTGGGAGGCCCGGAGCGCAACGCTGGTCCCGCGCGAGGGCGCCGCGCTCCGCGTGCTACGCGTCTGGCAGGCCGCGCCCACCGCCGCGGGCATGGTAGGCCAGTTCATCGTGGAAGCGGAGGCCACGGACACCATGAGCCCGGGCCCCTATACGCTGACGGTCTGGGCGGAGGGCGACAAGCGCTCCGTCATCCTGAGCAACCTGATGTTCCCGTGAATACGTCCGTCAGGCGCAAGTTGCCCCATGCAAAACCCTCATCCTCGCCAGAGGCGAGGCGCGTCTATCGCACAAGGGACTTCGAGCCCTGGAGCGCGAATCCACCGCGCTTCGCCAAGCAGTTGATTGAGCAGGCCTGCTGGTGCCGGTAGCGCACGGACTGTTTGCCTACCCCAAACGAAGCAGGTTTGGGTTGGTGCCACCTGGGGACGATGCGCTCATGCGTGCGCTCCTGGGAGAGGGGCTCTTCGTCTTTACCAGCCCCGAACGCA
This sequence comes from Myxococcus sp. NMCA1, assembly GCF_026810205.1. Taxonomy (NCBI): domain Bacteria; kingdom Pseudomonadati; phylum Myxococcota; class Myxococcia; order Myxococcales; family Myxococcaceae; genus Myxococcus; species Myxococcus sp. NMCA1. The sequence continues at coordinate 8,826,783 of NZ_CP113950.1, forward strand.
GGAACGCGCTGGGACGCGGCACGACAGCCGTGTTCGCGGCGACTCTCATCTACAACTCGAAGCGTTCCGGGCATGTTGAACTGGGTGACCGCCGCTTCGAACTACGCCGCGTGGCATTCCCGCTGGCGCCATCGCAGGAATGGTTCGTGGTTGAGCTCTTCAAGAACGAGGAGCGCGCTGGCACGTCGCGCACGGAACTGGCCAAGGCGCTGACGCGCGAAACGCATTTGACCGCGAACGCCTGACGGAAATGGCGCAGCGGTATGGGACCAAAGCGACGCGGGTACCGATCTCTTCGGCGCTCCCGGCCTCTTCCACTCGAGCTTCATCCACGAAGACCCGGCGTTCGACGACCTGATGCGAATCGTCGCCAAAATCGAGCCCGGAAGCGTCCCCGCAACCACTCCCCCCGCGCTATCGACACCCGCTTCAAGGGCCCCCTGCGCGGTGACTCGCCTCGCACCTCGCAATGCGGGCGAGGGCCTCCACGCGCAGCCCAACCTTGCGCGCTCCGCCTCATCCCCGCCAGACGGAGCTCGTGCAGCGGATACAAGACTTCCTGACTGTGCCTACCGCGTGACGACGCTCTTCAGCCCTGTTCGTGTCTCAAACTCCTGGGCCAGTTGCTCCAGCTCCGCCGAGTCCTCGCAGCCCAGGATGAATGAGAAGGTGGGCTGCGTCGGGTGTCGGTAGAGCAGCAGCGCGGCATCTCCTCGCTCGTACAGCGCGCAGTGCTCGGCAGGCGGGATGCGCTTGAATCCCTTCTCCTCGGCCAGCGCAGTCACCACGTCGGAACGGTAGCGAGCTGTTACAGCGGCATCATCCGGTGAGGAGAATTTCCGCCGGAAGGGCAACTGTGGCAGGCGCAGCTCCTTGAAGGCCTCGCAGTAGAGGAATTCCTCCAGCCCTACGTACTGGGGAGAACTGGCATCGGCGGGGTAGTTCTTCGACAGTGGCATGCGGACGACCAGGCAGTCATCGGATCCGTAAGGAGTCGAACGATCCAGGAACCAGTCGAAGCCGGAGGGCCCATTATCTCCAGCCACCGGGATATATCGCCCATGTTGAAGCCATGTCTTGGCGTTGTAGACATCGAGAGTCCCCTCGATGGAGAGGGAGGCTTCTGCGAGTTCGAGGCCGCCCATGCTCGCGCCCATCGTCTCCAGGAAATGACGATAGGCCCCCGGAAGAGAGCCCGCTTTCCTCTCCAGAAGTGCGATGTCGATCTCGTCCGCCGGAACAATCTCCTTGGAGAAGTCGGGGCGGTAGTTCTCGATGAATTCGACGAGTGATTTCATTTTGGATTCTCGATCAGGCGCAGTCTGTCGTGCAGTACATTGCCGGGAGCTTCTCCTGACAGTCCGAGCACGATGGGACGTTCTCGCCGTTCTGGAATGTCTGTTCGCGCTCCTCTGGCTCGGAGAGGCTCTTGGCTTCCATGTCCTCCATCCGAACCTTGAATTGTATCCTGGGACCTCTGTCGGGCTTGAGTCCCGCGACTGCTGGATAGAATAGGCGCTCGATGAGTTGTTTGGGCTTGTGCCCTCCGTGCTTCTCCATAATCTGCTTGGCGGCACAGTCCCAAACCTCTCGCGCAATCTCCGAATCGACGGGCGCGCTTGCACACTGGAATCCCAGTGACTTCACGGCCTTCGCAAATCCAGGAGGAGCTTGGCCGGAGCAGGCCGCGAGCTTCTTTCCTGTACATACGCACGCCATGGCGCCAATCATGTAGCCCTTGACGTAGGACTTGCGCTCTCGGTTGTATCGGAGCACGGCGTGGTTGCCGAAGAAGTCCTCGAGCGCGGCGATTTGTCCCCTGAGAGTGGAGAGTTCGCTCGGCAGGATTGCCAGTTCTACTCGTTCTGGGGGGTTTGGTCCTTTCCCGCTCTTTCGGTTGTCGTCCGTGTTCTTTCTGTCTAACTCCTCAAGCCTTCGCTCCTTGAGCCTCTCCTCTTTCTTGAGTTTGGCGTACTCAAGAATTTGCTGCTTCTGGGCGTCGAGTGCTCGCTGGAGCTGTTCAAACAACGTCGCAATCGCCGCCTGCGTCTCTTCTCCCGCCTCCAGTGGGTGCGTCTTCCCGCAGAGCGAGCACGGAATGTCATCGCCGTAGATGACGGTCATGACGCCGGAGGCCTGGATGATGCCCGTCATGGTGGCGGCATTCGCGGGGCTGCCGGACGGGCCGCAGTTGTTGAGCATGGGGTCGCCCAGCAACTGCACATTCCTCCCCTCGATTTTGACGTTCATCGAGCCGGGGCCGATGAACTTCGTCGCGCCGTGGGTGTTGCTGGAGGTGAGCCCGCCTCCCGTCCCCTTGCTGGCCATGTCCCCCTTGCTGCCGAAGCTGGCGCCGGCAATGGCGACGGGGTGCCCGTTGATGGTAACTGTCTTCGAGTACCCCTCGGGGGCGTCGCCGCTGTTGCCGATGTTGGGCAATGGCGTGGGCACGAAGGGCGCCGGCGGGCCGGGCATCTTGCAGACGTTGGGCAGCGTGGCTGAGGCGACGCCCGAACTGCCCTGGGTGACGGGCGTCCTCGGGGCGTTGACGGTTACCTTGGCCATGGCTTCGCTCCTCCTTCACTTCCGGACAGTGGCTCTTCCAGTAGTGCGGCGGCGCGCAACCCGGCTTCCGAACTGCCCCAGAGTAGCGCACGGGGGCCGCTCGCGTACCGGCGCCGCCAGGCCTGCGCGCAGAGGACGAGGTTCAGCGCGCCCGTGGCGGCACCCACCTCGCCACAGCTGCTCACAGGCGTGTGAATGACGGAAGCATCGCGGAACGCAGCCCCCAGCCGCAGGGCGACGAAGCCCCACTCCTCTGAGCGGTAGCGCTCGCCATTGAGGTCGCTGTGGACGGACGCCGCCACCTCGCGCGTGCCTCCCAGCGGCGCGAGTGCCTCACTCACGGCGGCCGTCAGCCCCTCGCCCAGGTTGAGGTCATCGGTGTGGATGAGCTTCGTCTCACGGGCTGTGGCGGCGGCGCGCACCGTGGCGTGGGGCACCAGTCCCCACCGGCGCGCGTCCGGCGCGGCCATCACCGCGACGAAGGCAGAGCCCTCGCTTGGTGCGAAGCCCGTGCGCGTCCCTTCTTCCAGCCACTGGTTCCGCTCGCGAAGCCAAGCCAACGTTTGGACGTCATGGTAGCTGTCGACGCCCCCCACAATCACCAGCGGGGAGCGGGCGGCGCGGCCGACACGCGTCACGGCCTCTCGTAACCCCTCCAGCGCCGAGGCGTGGCCCGTCAGCCGGGGCTCCACCCGCAGGCGCAGGCGCTCACTCCCGAGGGCTGAGAGGGCGGCGACGACTCGCGAGGCATCCGCGGCCTTCCAGCCTGGGCGCTCCTCGGGGAGGCCCACCAGCACCGGCACTTCGACATTCTCGAAGGGGAGGGCGGGTGCCAGCCTGGCGAGGACTTCCTCCAACGCCGCGGCCCCCAGGGCGGCCATGCGCGCCGCACCGCTCCACTCCTGCGCGTCCAGCAGCCCGTCCCTGGCGATGAAGGACTCGGCTTGGTGCCCCAGCTCCGGCACCTGAAGGAGCCGCACGCGGCTGATGCCCGCGCGCACCGCCGCCGCGACGCTCTCCGCTGTCGTCCCCACGGGGGCACGTGCTCCCGATGCCACGAGTACTGCCTCGACACTCATGTCAGTCCGTCCTCTCGGTAATGGCCGTGAAGTCGAGGCAGTCGATGTCCTGCGGGCCGACTCTCAAGCCCGTCTGGAAAACCATGCGCACCTTCTTCACCTCGGGCTCGATGACGACGGTGCCCAGGGTGGCCTCGTGGAAGCGCCGGACGGCTCCGAACCAGGTGGTGAAGCCGAAGCGCAAGCGCGGCAGCGTGAAGTGGAGCGCGCCCTTCGGCGTGAGGTGCACCAGGGCTACCTTCTCTCCCCCCACGAGACGGCGTGAGGGCCGCTGGTCAGCGGGGGCGCAGAGGGCGAAGCGCTCGTCGAAGTCTCGCGGCAGCAGCGGGTGTCGCGTCTTCCGCCAGGTCTCATCGAAGGTGCCCGCCAACTCCAGACGCGGCGACCAGTAGCTGGCGATGGGGCCAAAGCCGGCTGGCCCCGACTTCGCTGGGGTGCCCCGCAGGTACTCGACGCGGTGGGCGGGCTGGTCCACCAGGTGCGCCTCACGGCTGGCCACCCCGCGCCCCACGGGGTTGCGCGAGTCACTGACGTGCTTGCGCGTGTCCGTGTCGCGAGTGTCGGTGCCTCCCCACGCCCACTCGTAGAGAATGGGCTGGGTGACGAAGGGCTTGGGGGACGAGGGCTTCACGCCCGTCAGGCCGCGCGTGTAGAAGCGCTCCCCGTGCACCACGAGCATCTTGTCCACGTCGTGGATGCGGACAGCCACCTCGACGCTGGGCGCGGGCCGCCCACCGGGCGCATAGGCACATGCGTTGATGAGGACGTCGGTGTGGAGCTTGGGAACGACGAGCTCGGCCTCGTAGCGCAAGCTGGAGTGGCCCGGTTCTCCCCAGGAGACGGGCTCGGGCAGCGGAGGCTCCTGCGCGTCCGCGAGGCGGAGATGGCCCGCGTCGTCGACGTCAAAGGTCGCCTTGAGCGCGATGACCCAGAGGTGGTGGCCGTCCTTGTCGCGGACCCACGTCCGCTCGGCCGCGTAAGGTGTCTTGTTCTGAAGTGCCCACATGGTTGATGGCGAGGCGTGCCCAGGGACGGAGCGCGGCGTGGGGCCAGCCCTCAGCGCAGGCCACTGTCGAAGGACTGCGTGCGGATTCGGGCGGTGGCTGCCCGGGCCGTGGCCAGCTCCGCGCGCTGGACGTGCGTGAAGGCCCGAGTGCGCACCATCAACGCGCCCTGGCTCCGCAGGGCCAGCTCGCGGGCCAGCACATGGCGGCGCCGCATGGGACTGGTTTCCAGCGCCTCCACCAGCACGCTGCCATTGAAGGGGCGGCCGAGGAGGTACCGCGTGCCCTTCACGAAGCGCTTCTTCTCCTTGTCCCACCAGCTCCGAACGGTGGCCACATTCGGCCAGGGCAAGTCGTCCTCGGGCTTGGGCACCAGGGCCGCGTCCAAGTCTTCGTGCAGTTCTGGCGGCGGGAAATCGCTCTCGGGCCTCTCGCCTGGAGGCAGGGTATAGGGCTCCTCCAGCCGAAGGCCCGTCATGGCCGAGAAGGACTCCCCGGCCAGTTGGGCTACGCAGGGCACCTCCAGGTACCCGAGGCACGCCTCCATGGCCGACACCCGGCCGCTGAAGCCCAAGGCCCAGAGGGCATGGGGCCGCAGCGCCTCGACGTCCAGAAGCGCCAGCAGCAAGGAAATGTCCGCCTCGCTGCTTCCCATGGCGAGTAGCACCATGGCTTCGGGGCTGTCTGTGTCCCGTGCGCGCACGGCGGTGCGGCACGTCTCCCAGGCTTGCCTCACACCGGAAGCCACTCCTGTCTCCATCGCCGCCGCCCGAATACCGGGGAGCGGGGAGTCCAGCAGCATGGGAAGCAGCCCTCGCGCAGCGTCTTCCGGCAAGGGCTTGGCGGAACGCAGGGCCGCAATCCGCGCCCGCTGCTCGTCATGGGTGAAGAAGCGCGCCAGCACCTCCGGAGGTGCCTCCTGGCGAAACGCCAGGGCCTCCAGCATCTCGGCCTGCAGCGCGGAGTCCTCCCGCTTCAACAAGTCGAGCAGGCGTGTGCCCAGCCCTGGGGCCTCGCTGAGCTCCAAGGCCCGTCGAATGGCGGCGCGCGCTCCGGGCTCGGCCTCACGCAGTCGCAGCAGGACTTCGTCCACCTCTCCGAGGGCCAGCAGCGAGAAGGCCGCCGCGGAAATGCGGAATGCGTCCTCTGACTCGAAGGCGGGGCGCAGCACGGATTCAGCCGCGGTGGATGCGCCCACCACCAGCCCGTCCAGGTGCGCGAGGAGAAGCTCCTCCAACCTCGCAATCTCTATCAGTGAAAAGTCTGGCGCCCCCAGCGCCTTCTCCCATTGCAGCCACCGGAACTCGGCCTCGTCGAGGTGATCCTCCAGCACGTCTACCAACAACATGGTGCCCTCTCCCCTCGACTCCGCGCAGCGTGGCTGCAAGGGCTGACATGAACGCGCGAAGGACTTCTTGCTTCGCTTGCGACCGACGCGTGAGAGCCATTGCTTTGAACGCGGTGGCGATGGCGAGCATTAAGTGGAGAACGCGCGGCCGAGACAACGCGTGCCAAACCCTGTACGGCAAGTCGCCGTCATCCTGTGAACGGAGCAGACGGTGGCGTGGCTTGATTGGAGCAGAGCCCTTCAATGACATCGCACTTCGGGGCAGCGCAATTCACTGGCCAATACCACCAAGGCACCAGCCCGTGGCCGGCGTCTTCCGGCCCGGACTGGGGAGTGCAAGTCGACGGACGTGGGCGCGCGATACCGTGCGGTCCTTCCTGCCGCGGCCGGACGCGCTGACGCCGGAGGGCGCCAAGGCCCGACATCTCGTGGACTTCCTGAAGGCGCGCCGCGACGACGATGCCGAGCGCGGCGACGAGCGCATCACCCAGGGCATCGCGGAGTCCTGTGGCCAGCGCCTCGCACCCAGGCGGCGCGGCGGACCTGAGCGCGACATGGCTCCCTCCAGGCCCCGAGGGCATCCGACGCTCGTCTCCTGGGCGGGTGATCGATCGTTCCCCCGGCCTCCGCGCGCGGGAGACTCCGTCCAGGCCCGGGGCACCCGTGGCACGTGTCGTGTTCCACTCGAAGCATGGGCCCGTCCCCCTGCCCCCACTGAAGACTGGTGGACACCGCGACCGGGGGCCGACATCAGTGTTCGACAGTGGCCACGTCCACGTCTATGTCCCAAGACATGACCCCCGCACCCACGGAGGTGCTGCTGTTCACCCTGAACGGCCAGCGCTACGGACTGCCCGCACCCGACGTGCGCGAGCTGGTACGCGCGGCGCGCCTGACGCCGCTCCCTCGCGCGCCTGCCGTGGTGGAGGGCCTGCTGGACCTTCGGGGAGAGCTGTTGCCGGTGCTGGACCTGCGCCTGCGCTTCCGCCACCCGCCCCGCGCGCTGTCTCCCATGGACCACTTCATCGTGGCCTCCGCGGGCTCGCGCAGCGTCGTGCTACGCGTGGATCGCGCCGAGGGCCTGCGCGTCCTCACGCCGGATGAGTGGGACGCCACGCCGCGCCAGCTGCCGGGCGTGGGCTATGTGGCGGGCGCCGTGAAGCTGAAGGATGGGCTCGTCCTGGTCCATGACCTGCGCACCTTCCTGTCCGAGGCCGAGGCCCTGGAGCTGGATGCCGCCCTGGCCGCGCCGCAGGAGCCGGAGCCCGCGTGAATTGGGGTCCCTGGAGCCACCCGGGTTATGCGGCGGTGCTCGCGCTCGTGGAAGAGCGCGCCGGGCTGGTGCCGCCCAGTTGCCCCGCATCCGCCGAGGAAGGCATCGCCCGCGCCATGGAGCGGGCCGGGCTGAAGGACTTCGACGCCTACCGCGTGCGGCTCGCGGAAGACCCCTCCGCGCTGGATGACCTGCTCATCGAGCTCACCGTCGGGGAGACGTATTTCTTCCGCACGCCCGAGCACTTCGAGCACCTGCGGAGCGTCGTGCTCCCGGAGCTGCGCGAGCGCCATGGCCCGGACCACACCGCGCGGATGTGGAGCTCCGCGTGTTCGTCCGGCGAGGAGCCCTACTCCATCGCCGCGCTACTGATGGGCGAAGGCTGGGACGAGCACGTGGCCGTGTACGCCACGGACGTGTCGCGCGGCGCGCTCGCCCGGGCCCGGAAGGCCCACTACGGCGACTGGTCCCTGCGCGGCGGCTGGGCGGACCGGATGCGCCCCCACCTGCGCGCCGAGGGACGCCGGTACGTGCTGTCACCAGAGGTGCGGAAGCGCGTGCGCTTCAGCTACCTCAACCTCGCGCTCGACACCTGGCCGTCGGCGGACAGCGGCCTCTGGAAGCTGGACGTCATCTTCTGCCGTAACGTCCTCATCTACTTCAACCGGCCCACCATCGAGGCCGTCGCGCGCCGGCTCCACGACGCGCTGGATGAGGGCGGCTACCTCTTCACCGGCCCGTCGGACCCGCCGCTCGGTGGGCTCGCGCCGCTGGAGTCCATCCTCACCGAATGGGGCGTGCTGTACCGCCGGCCCCTGCCCGGAGCCACCCTCTCCCTGCCCGTCCCGGCCGCGTGGACCGAGCCCCCGGCGGTCACCGCCCCCACCTCGACGACCGCGCCAGCCTGGAGCCCGTCTTCCACCGGCGTACCCGGTACCGCGATGGGCACCACATCCCTGGGCACCACCGCGCCGGGCCGCGCCGGAACGGGGACGGCGACGGGCATCACTTCACCGGGCCTTCCTGGCGGCTCCGGAACATCGGCCATGCCCTCCGGCACCATCACCGGGAGGCTGTCGCCCGCGTGGAACGCCCCCGGAGCGGATGGCGGCCGTGCAGGCGGGACACCAACACACGCGGCTGGCCCGCCCCGGTCCGCTCAAGGGACCATGGCGGGCACCAGTGCCCCCGAGAAACCGACGCACGCCCCCAGCGCGGCGGCCATGCACGCGGCCCGGCAGGCCCTGGCGCGGGGCCACTGGCGCGAGGCGGCCCAGCACTTAGGGGCATTGGACTCAGACGCGGACACCGCCGCCCTGGCGGTGCGCGCGCTGGCGAACCTGGACGCCGCCGCCGCCGTCTACGCCTGCACCGAAGCGGCCGCCCGGCACCCCTTGGTGGCGGGGCTGCGCTACCTGGAATCCCTGCTGCTGCTGGGACAGGGACGCGCGGCGGACGCGGAGCGCGCCGTGCGGCAGGCGCTGTACCTGGAGCCCACGCTCATCGTGGCGTGGCTCATCCTCGGGCGCGTGCTACGCAGGCACGGCGACACGTCCGGCGCCATGAAGGCCTGGCGCGAGGCGGAGCAACTGTGCAACGCCCTGCCTCCGGACGCGCCCGTGCCCCACGCAGACGGCGAGAGCGCCAGCAGGCTGGCGGAGGTGGCGCGTGGAGAGCGGTCACGCATGGAGGCAGCCCTGGCTGCCGGTGAGGAGCTGAGCTGATGCCGGGTTCCGGCAAAATCGACTGGGAAGCCACGCGCGCGCGGCTGGAGCGGCTGGCCACCCTGGAGAAGGAACAGGGCACCTTGTCGCCCGAGGAGGCCACGGCGCTGCTGGAGACCCGCGCCCGGGCACTCTCGCGCGAGCCCCGTCCCCAGGTCGACCCCGGCACCCTGCGCGAGGTGGTCCGCTTCAAGGCTGCCGGCCAGCGCTACGCCCTGGAGTCCCGCTTCGTGCTGGAGGTGGTGCGCGCGCCGGAGCTGGTGACGCTGCCGGGCGCGCCCCCCGCGCTGCGCGGCCTCACCCTGATGCATGGCGAGGTGCTCCCCGTGGTGGAGCTGGCGCCGCTCTTCGGACGCGCGCCTTCGGATTCCGCGGGCCCGCTGCTCGTGGTGGGCGTGGGGCGGGCGGAGCTGGGCGTGCGCACCGAGGAAGTGGAGGAAGTCACCGTGATGGCGAGCAGTGAGCTGCTGGCGCCGCCCACCTCCCTGAACGACGCCGCCGGACACCTCGTGTCCGCGGCCGACAGGGAGGGCACCCTGGTACTGGAGGGAGAGGCACTCCTGGGTGACAGTCGCCTCATGTTCGATTTGTCCGGCGAAGGAGCAGTATGAGCATCGGGAACCGCATCGCACTCGGATTCGGACTGTCGCTACTGATGTTGCTCATCGTGGCGGGTGTATCCTTCCAGGGCGCCAATCAGCTCACGACGAGCACGGCGGGCCTGCTGACGGCCCATGAGAACTTCCGCATCATCCGCGAGGTCCGCGCGCTGCTGATGGACGCCGAGTCCGGCCAGCGCGGCTTCATCCTCACGGGGGATGAGTCCTACCTGGTGCCCTACCGGGAAGCGGCGGTGGCGCTCCAGAATGACCTGTCCCGCCTGCGCGACGCCATGGCGGACCACCCCAACCAGCGGGCGCGCCTGAACCGGCTGGAGCCCATCGTCACCCAGCGGGTGAACCGGCTGGAGGAAGGCATCCGCCTGCGCCGCCAGGAGGGCCTGGAAGCCGGAGCGAAGTTCATCCAGACCGGCCAGGGCCGGGAGGCCATGCACCAGGTCAAGCAGGTCATCGACGAGATGCTGGTGGCGGAGCAGGAGCGCTGGGACGAGCACGCCACCGCCGCCCGGGACATGGCCCAGCGCGTCCTCTGGGTACTGGGCATCGGCACACTGCTGGGCGTGCTCATCGTCGGCGGAGGCAGCTACATCATCACCCGCGGCATCACCACGCCGCTGCGCGCGCTCATGGTCGGCGCCGAGCAACTGGGGCGCGGGAAGCTGGAGCACCGCATCGACGTGAAGGGCCAGGACGAGACGGCCCAACTGGCGCGCGCGTTCAACGACATGGCGGAGAAGCGCCAGCAGAACGAGGACCAGCTGGAGAAGGAGTCCGAGCAGCGCGAGCACACGCTCCGCACGGTGGCCGAGTTCGTCAACCAACTCGCCGGCGCCAGCGCGGAAATCCTCTCCAGCACCACCGAGCAGGTGGCCGGTGCCCAGGAGCAGGGCAGCGCGGTGACGGAGACGGTGAGCACCATCGAGGAAATCACCAAGACGTCCGAGGAGGCCGCGGGCCGCGCCCGCGCGGTGAGTGACTCCGCCCGCCACGCCGAGGACGTGGGCCGCAGCGGCCGCCGCGCCGTGGAGGAGGCCGTGGGCGCCATGGGCGCGGTGCGTGAGCAGGTGGAGTCCATCGCCTCGCGCATCCTCGCCCTGGCCGAGCAGGCCCAGGCCATTGGCGACATCATCACCACCGTCAACGACATCTCCGAGCAGACGCACATGCTGGCCCTCAACGCCTCCATCGAAGCCAGCCGCGCCGGCGAGCACGGCCGCGGCTTCGCGGTGGTGGCCTCCGAGGTGAAGGCCCTGGCGGACCAGTCCAAGAAGGCCACCGGCCAGGTGCGCCAGATTCTGGGCCAGATTCAGAAGGCCACCCACGGCGCGGTGATGACCACCGAGGAAGGCACCAAGAGCGTGGCCACCGCCACCCGCGTGGTGTCCGAGGCGGGCTCCAACATCCAGACGCTGTCGGACCTGCTGGCCCAGGCCTCGCTGACGGCGGCGCAGATTGCCGCCTCCGCCAACCAGCAGGCCACCGGCATCGGCCAGATTCGTCAGGCCATGCATGACGTGAATCAGGCCACGCAGCAGGCCCTCATCTCGTCGCGGCAGACCGAGCGCGCCATGCAGGACCTCAACGGCATGGGCCAGAAGCTCAAGGGGCTGTTGGGAGAGTACGGGCGCTGATGGACCGCGACCGGTTGGCCCAAGCGCTGCTGGCCACGTTCCTCGAGGAGCTCGAGGGCCACGTCGTCTCGCTCAACCGCGAGCTGCTGGCCCTGGAGCGCGAGAGCGTGCCCGCGCGCATGGCGGAGCGCGTGGCGTCCCTGCTGCGCACGCTGCACAGCGTGAAGGGCGCGGCGCGCGCGGCCAGCGCCACGCTGGTGGAGACGGCCTGCCACCGCATGGAGGAGCTGCTGGAGCAGGTGCGTGACGCGGGCGCCGGCACGCCCGACGTGTACGAGCTGTGCTTCACCACCGTGGACGCGCTCGACGACGCGGGCCGGCGTCTGGCCGCGCGGGAGGACCTTGCGGGCTCGCCCCTGGAGACGCTGCTGCCCCAGTTGGAGCGCGCCGCCGGACACCGGGCTCACGCGCCCGCCCCCGCGCGCGTCGCGCCGCCACCGTCGCCTCCGCCCATGCTGACGGACGCGGTGCCGTCACCACCCGCCGCCCCGGCCAGCGTGGAGCTGCATCCAGGCGGCGGCGGCGCGTCCCCCGGAGCCGAAGCGCTGCCCGTGCGCGTCTCCGCGCAGAAGCTGGACGCGCTGCTGGCACGAAGCGGAGAGCTGCGCGTCGCGACGCTCCGGCTGGAGGGCCGCGCGGACGCGCTGGAGTCGGTGCGCGAGGCGCTGGCGCAGGCCCGCGAGGCGGTGCTCGGCACGCCCGGCGAACAGGCGCTGCTGCGCGCGGAGACGGAGCTGGCGCGGGTGACGCTGGAGCTGGCCGCGGACCGCCGGACGCTGGGCGGCGTGGCCACGGGCCTGGACGACGAGGTCCGCCGCGCGCGCACCCTGTCCTTCGAGGAAGGCTGCGAGGGCCTGGAGCGCGCCGCGCGCGACGTGGCGCGCAGCCTGGGCCGGCAGGTGCGGCTGGAGATTCATGGCGGCGCGTTGGAGCTGGACCGCTCGCTGCTGCAGGGCCTGCGCGAGCCGCTGCTGCACCTGGTGCGCAACGCGGTGGCCCACGGGTTGGAGAGCCCCGAGGAACGCCAGCGACTGGGCAAGCCCGACGAGGGACGCCTCACTCTCTCCGCGCGCCTCAAGGGCAGCCGCGTCGAGGTGACGGTGGATGACGACGGGCGCGGCCTGGACCTGGGCGCGCTGCGAGAGCAGGCGCGCGCCCGGGGCCTGCGAGTGCCTGAAAGCGACGAGGAGACCGCGCGGCTGGTGTTCCTGGCCGGCCTGTCCACCGCGACGCAGGTGACCCAGGTGGCTGGCCGTGGCGTGGGCCTGGACGTGGTGCGCATGCACGTGGAGGGGCTGCGCGGCAGCGTGGAGGTGGCGACCCGGCCAGGCCAGGGCACCTGCTTCGTCCTGGACGTCCCCCTCACGCTGAGCACGCTGCGGGTGCTGCTGGTGTCGGCGGGCGGGCAGACGCTGGCGCTGGCCAGCGAGAGCGTGGCGCGGCTGGTGCGACTGACGCCCGGCGAGGTGCGCGACGTGGAGGGCCGCCCCGCGTGGGCCTCCGGTGACGCGCTGGTGCCGTTGGCCTCGCTGGCGGAGGTGCTGGGGCTGCCGCCCGGCCCGCCTCGCGCGCGCCGGGGCGCGGTGGTGCTGGCCGCGGGCAGCGCGCGCGCCGTGGTGGTGGTGGATGAAGTGCTCGCTGAACAGGAGGCGCTGGTGCGCTCCCTGGGCCACCGCGTGCGCCGTGCCCGGCACGTGTCCGCGGCGGCGGTGCTGCCAGACGGACGGCTGTCGCTTTTGCTCAACCCCGTGTCCCTGGTCCGCGCGGCGGGTGGCCGCCCGGCGGCCTCGCTCTTCCCCGCCCCCGCCACCCAGCGGACGCGGCGGAGGGTGGTGCTGGCGGACGACTCGCCCACCACGCGCGCGCTGGAGCAGAGCATCCTGGAGAGCGCGGGCTATGAAGTGGTGGCCTGCGTGGACGGCGCGGACGCCTGGGAGCGGCTCCAGTCGGGCGGCGCGGACGCGCTGGTGCTGGACGTGGAGATGCCGCGCATGGACGGCTTCGCCCTCACCGAGGCGGTGCGGGCCTCGCCGCGCTTCTCCCGGTTACCGGTGGTGCTCGTCACCGCCCGTGGCAAGCCAGAGGACAAGGCGCGCGGCCTGCAAGCCGGCGCCAGTGCCTATCTGGTGAAGAGCGCGTTCGACCCGACGAGCCTGTTGGAGACGCTGAGACGACTGCTATGAAGAACGACCCGTTGCGCATCCTGGTGGCCGAGGACTCGCCCACCGCCCGACGCCTGCTGGTGGAAATCCTCCGCGCCGACCCCGCCCTGACGGTGGTGGGCGAGGCCAAGGACGGCATGGAGGCGGTGGAGCTGGCCCAGCGCCTGCGGCCCAGCCTGGTGACCATGGACATCCAGATGCCGCGGATGGACGGCCTGGAGGCCACCCGCCGCATCATGACGGAGGTGCCCACGCCGGTGGTGGTGGTGTCCACCCTGGTGGAGCGCGACATCCAGACGTCCATGGCCGCGCTGCGCGCCGGCGCGCTCGCGGTGCTCCAGAAGCCCCTGGGGCCGGAGTCCCCGGACTTCGACGCGGACAGCCGCCGCCTGCGCGACACCCTCAAGGCCATGGCCGAGGTGAAGGTGGTGCGCCGCTGGCCGGACCGCGCCGCGCCCCCCACGCCCGTGCCCACCCCGCCCGCGCCGCCCGTGTCGCCCACGCACCCCGGCGTGGTGGCCCTGGCCGCCTCCACGGGCGGCCCGGCGGCGCTCTTCCGCATGCTGTCCGAGCTGCCCGCCAGCTTCCCCGTCCCCCTGCTGGTGGTGCAGCACATCGCCATTGGCTTCAGCGAGGGCCTGGCGCAGTGGCTGCGCACCGCGGGCCCCTTGTCCGTGAAGGTGGCGGAGGATGGCGAGCCCCTGCTCCCCGGGCATGTGTATCTGGCGCCGGATGATCGCCACCTGGGCGTGCGAGGCGAGGGCCGGGCGGAGGTCTCCCGGGCCGCGCCGGTGAATGGCTTCCGGCCGTCCGCGACGTGGATGTTCCGCTCGGTGGCCCGCGCCTACGGGCCCGCGTCGCTCGCCGTCATCCTCACCGGCATGGGCCAGGACGGACTGGAAGGCGTGCGCGAACTCCACGGCGCCGGAGGCCGCATCCTGGCCCAGGACGAGCAGTCCTCCGTCGTCTACGGCATGCCCGGCGTGGTGGTGGGCGCCAACCTGGCCCACGAAGTCGTCGCCCTACCCGACCTGGCGAGCCGGCTCACCTCGGCTTTCCGGGGTAACGGGGGAGTCTGAGTTACACGCTCTAGAATATTGGATTTTAAAACATCCACGGGATTCGCCCGGTGCCGGGATGGTCCGGTGCCCGGGCGGTGTCATGATGGGGACTTCTTCCAGCCAGTCCCCTTTCATGGCAGCTCGACTCCCCGCATCCCTCGCCACTGTCTTCGCCGCGCTCCCCGACCCGTCCTACGTCCTGGACGATACGGGGCGGGTCCTGGTGTGTAGCCAGGCGGGCGCGAGGACGGTGGGCCGGCTCTCCGAGGAGCTGGTGGGCAGGCACTGGGGGGAGCTGGGCTTCCCGCCCGAGGAGCTGGCGCGGCTGGAGACGGCGCGCGCGCGGGTGATGCGCATCCAAGACACCTGCGAACTGGAAGCGCCCTGGGCCACGCAGACAGGCCCCCGGCGTCACGCGCTGATGCTCAGTCCGCTGCCCTCGGAGGATGGGGGGCCTGGCTGCGTGCTGGTGACGGCGCGCCCCCTCACCGACGCGGAGGCCGTGTTCTCCCGCGCCATGGAGCTGGAGCTGGCCGCGCGGGCGGAGGTGGAGCAGGCCGAGCGCCGCCGCTCCTTCCTCTACCAGGCGATGACGACGCTCTTCACCCACCCGCCGGACCCGCAGGGCATGTACACGCTGCTGGCGCACCTGGCGGTGCCCGACGTGGCGGACTGGTGCCTGGTGGACGCGCTGGAGCAGGGCCCCTGGGTGACGCGCGCGGCGGCGGCCTGCCTGGACCCGACGCAGCAGGAGCGCGCGGGCGCGCTGCCCACCCGCACCGAGCTGCGGGACGACGCCGCCGTGGGCCTCTTGCGCGTGCTGCGCACCGGAGAGCCGGAGCTGGTGCCGGCGGTGACGGATTCCCTGCTGCGCGCCGCCGCGGCGGAGCCCGCGCACCCCGCGCTGCTGCGGCTGCTCCAGGCGCGCTCCTACATGATTGTGCCCCTGCGCGCGCGCGGCCACACGCTGGGCGCCGTCACCTTCGTGTCCTCGGGCTCCGGGCGGCGCTACGGCCCGGACGACCTGGCGCTGGCGGAGGACTTGTGCCTGCGCGCCAGCCTCGCCATCGACAATGCGCGGCTGGTGGGTGAGTCCCGGCGCGCGGCGCGGGCCCGTGAGGATTTGCTGGCCGTGGTGTCGCACGACTTGAAGAACCCGCTGGGCGTGGTGCAGTTGGGCGCGGCGCTGCTGCTGCGCGGCGCGGGGGCGAAGCCGGGCGGCGAAAGCGTGGCCAAGCAGGCCACCCGCATCCAGGACGCCACCGAGCGCATGTCGCGCCTCATCTCCGACCTGCTCGACTGGGGCCGGCTGGAGGCGGGCGGGCTGCCGCTGGAGTGGGGCGAGCACGGCGTGGCGGGGCTGCTCACCGAGGCGATGGACTCCATCCGTCCGCTGGCGGAGGCCAAGGGCCTGCACGTGTCCGTGGAGTTCCCCGCCGCGGACGTGCGCGTGCGCTGCGACAAGGTGCGGGTGCTCCAGGTGCTGGGCAACCTGCTGGGCAACGCGGTGAAGTTCACCACCGCGGGGGGCGACCTGATGCTCGGCGCCCGGGCGCGCGGCGGCGAGGTGTCCGTCCACGTGCGCGACACCGGCTCCGGCATCGCTCCGGACGCGCTGCCCCACATCTTCGACCGCTACTGGCAGGCCCGCGACGCGGCCAGCCGCGGCACCGGGCTGGGCCTGGCCATCGCCAAGGGGCTCGTCGAGGCCCACGGCGGTGGCATCCAGGCGGAGAGCACCCTGGGCGAAGGCAGTGTGTTCACCTTCACCCTGCCCTCCGCGGGTGCCTCGGCGTCCCACGCCGCACACCCGCCGCTCGCACGCAGGGCCACGGACGCATGAGCCCGCGGGACCCCGTGCCCGCGCCGAATTGCCGCCGCCCGGACGTCCGTGCAAGGAAGCCGCATGTCCTTCCTGCAGCAGGCGCTCGTGTTCCTCGCGGCGGCGGTGCTGGCGGTTCCTCTCTCGCGGCGGCTCGGACTGGGCTCCGTGCTGGGCTACCTGGCGGCGGGCGCGGTCATTGGCCCCTGGGGACTGAAGCTCATCAGCGACGTGGAGCACATCTTCCACGTGGCGGAGCTGGGCGTGGTGCTGCTGCTGTTCGTCATCGGCCTGGAGCTGCAGCCCAGCCGGCTGTGGGCGCTGCGCCGCTCCGTCTTCGGCCTGGGCGGCGCGCAGGTGCTGCTCACCGGCGCGCTGCTGGCCGGCGTGGGCCTGCTGTGTGGCCTGACGCGGGGCGCGGCCATCGTCACGGGCTTCGGCCTGTCGCTGTCCTCCACCGCCTTCGCGCTGCAACTGCTGGCCGAGCGCAACCGGCTCACCACGCCGTATGGCCAGCTGGCCTTCGGCATCCTCCTCTTCCAGGACCTGGCCGTGGTGCCGCTGCTGGCCCTGCTGCCGCTGCTGGGTGACGGCGGCGCTCCCTCCCCGGGGCCGGTGTGGCTCCTGCTCTTGAAAGACGTGGGCGTGCTGCTGGCGGTGGTGCTGGGCGGCCGCCACCTGGTGCGGCCGGTGTTCCGCGCCGTGGCCGCCACCCACAGCCAGGAGCTGTTCACCGCCACCGCGCTGCTGCTGGTGGTGGGCACCGCGTCGCTGGTCAACGCGGTGGGCCTGTCCATGGCGCTGGGGGCCTTCCTCGCGGGCGTGCTGCTGGCGGACTCCGAGTACCGCCACGAGCTGGAAGCGGACCTGGCGCCCTTCAAGGGCCTGCTGATGGGCCTGTTCTTCATCAGCGTGGGCATGTCCGTGAACCTGAGCCTCATCCTCCAGAAGCCGCTGCTCGTCTTCGGACTGGTGCTGGGGCTGGTGACCCTCAAGGGCGCGGTGCTCTACGGGCTGGGGCGGATGGCCCTGAAGCAGCGGGAGCCGGCGCTCGACCTGGCCGTCGTCATCTCCCAGGGCGGTGAGTTCGCCTTCGTGCTCTTCTCGCTCGCCACCGCCCAGCACGTCATGGAGCGCTCGCTGTCGGAGCTGCTCGTGGTGGTGGTGGGCCTCTCCATGGCCACCACGCCGGTGCTGTATGCCGCGCACGAGCGCTGGGTGCGCCCGCGCCTCAAGCCGAAGGCCTCGGGGCGCGAGTTTGACGTGGCGCCCACGGAGGACAACCCCGTCATCATCGCCGGCTTCGGCCGCGTGGGGCAGGTGGTGGGCCGCCTGCTGCGCGCCAAGCGCATCGGCTTCACCGCGATTGACGCCAGCCCGGAGCAGATTGACTTCATGAAGCGCTTTGGCAGCCAGGTCTTCTACGGAGACGCCTCACGCCTGGACCTGCTGCGCGCGGCCCGCGCGGACAAGGCGAAGGTGTTCGTGCTCGCCATCGACGACATCCAGGCGTCGCTGCGCACCGCGCGGGCCGTGCAGCAACACTTCCCCCACCTCACGCTGTTCGCCCGCGCGCGCAACCGCGTGCATGCCTACGAACTGCTGGACATGGGAATCGAACGGGTGATGCGTGAGACGTTCCTCGACAGCCTGGAGATGGGCACCGAGGTGCTCCAGGAGCTGGGCCTCACGTATTCGGAGAGCCGGCGCGCCCAGGAACGGATGATGGAACACGACGAGCGCCTCCTGCGCGAAACGGCCCGGTTCCACCGCGACGAGCAAAAGCTCGTGGAGTTGGCCGACAAAGCCCGCAAGGAGCTGGAGAGCCTCTTCGAGAAGGACGAAGCGGAACACCCCGACAGGACCGCGTGAGCCACCACGCGCCTGACTTTCTCCACCCTCCCTCGAAAGTGACTTCCTGAAATTCTTGTTTCACCCAGGCTGCATCCACCCGGGTCGCATTCCTCTGTCACGGATGCACCCTGGAGGCGGTGGTCGCCTCCCTTCCAGGCAACAGGCGCGACACACCGTGCGCTGATGCCTGCCTGGCATCGCGCGGGGCGGAGAGCGGGGTATGGTTCCATCCCCACCGCCGAAACCGAAGAGGCATGCCCCCCACCCCCGCCAAGAAGCGCCAGCGTCCCCTGGCCGAGCCTTCCGCCGAGGCCCCCTCCCCCGAGCTGCTGCAAACGCTCCTGGAGGCGCTCCCGGACGCCTTCTTCCTGCTCGATGCGCGGTGGTGTCTGGCGTACGTGAATCCAGACATGGCCCGGCTGCTTGGCGGCGCGGCGCGGTTGCAGGACGACGTGCGCCGGGTGTGCCCGGAGCTGCTGGAGCTGAGCCGTCACCTGCACTTCGAACAGCCCGTCTCCGAGCAGCCCTCCGTCCGCTACGAGCACGCCTGGCCGGAAGCGGAGACCTGCCTCGACGTGCGCGTGCGCCCGGTGGAGGGCGGCCTGCTGGTGCACTGCCGTGACATCACCGAGGAGCGCAAGGCGCGCGAGGCGCTGCGCCGCAACGGCGAGGTGTTCCGCGCCATCCTCGAGGGCACCACGGACGCCGTCTACACAAAGGACGTGGACGGCCGCTTCACGATGATGAACGCGGCGGGCGCGAAGGCCGTGGGCTACCGCTCCGAGGACG
The DNA here is from genome assembly GCF_026810205.1 of Myxococcus sp. NMCA1. Taxonomy (NCBI): domain Bacteria; kingdom Pseudomonadati; phylum Myxococcota; class Myxococcia; order Myxococcales; family Myxococcaceae; genus Myxococcus; species Myxococcus sp. NMCA1. Next base: position 8,845,715 of record NZ_CP113950.1, read on the forward strand.
TGGTGGGGCGCACGGACCACGAGCTGTTCGACCCGGCGGTGGCGCGCACCAACGCCGCGAACGACCGCGAGGTGTTCGCCTTCGGCCGCACTGTCACCTACGAAGACGCGCAGCCGGGCGTGGACGGGCCGCGCGTGTGGCTGTCCACCAAGGGCGTGCTGCGTGACGCCGAGGGCAAGGTGTTCGGCCTGTTCGGCATCAGCCGCGACATCACCCAGCGCAAGTGGGCGGAAGAGGAGGCCCGGCGGCACTCCGAGTTCCAGGAGCAGCTCATGGGCATCGTCACCCATGACATCCGCAGCCCGCTGGGCGCCATCATGAACTGGTCGCGCGTGCTCGCCGCGGGCGGCACCGATGAGGATGCGCAGCGCACCAGCCAGCGCATCGCCACCGCGGCGGTCCGCATCGAACGGCTCACCCGGCTGCTGCTGGACTTCACGCGCACGCGGCTGATGGGCGGCGTGGCCATTGAGCCCCGGCCGGTGGACCTGAAGGATTTGGTGGCCAAGGTGGCCCACGAGTTCGGCGTGGCCTTCCCCCAGCGCACCGTCGAGGTGGACCCCAAGGGCAACACCCAGGGCGTGTGGGACCCGGACCGGCTGGCGCAGGTGACGTCCAACCTGGTGGAGAACGCGCTCAAGTACAGCCCGCCGGAGACGCCGGTGCGGCTGACGGCGCGCGGGCTGCGCACCCGGGTGGTGCTGGAGGTCCACAACGCCGGCCGCCCCATTCCGGACAACCTGCTGCCCCACCTCTTCGAGCCCTTCCGCGGCGGGCCCCAGAGCTCGCGCACGCTGAAGATGAGCTACGGGCTGGGGCTCTTCATCGTCCGGGAAATCGTCCAGGCGCACGGCGGCACCATCGAGGTCCGCTCCGATGAGGCGGAAGGCACCACCTTCACCGTGACGCTGCCGCGCCGCTCCATGCCGGCCCGGCCGCCCCTGCCTCCCACCGGAAGCCCGCGCGACTAATCCAGGTAGCGCCGCAGCAGGGCCACCAGCGCGGCGCCGTCGAAGGGCTTGGCCACGAAGTCGTTGCAGCCGCTGTTGAAGCACGCGCGCACGCTGCGCGCCTCGGCGCGGGCACTGCAGAGGATGATGGGCGTGCGCCGCGTCGGCTCCCGGCCGCGCAGCATCCGGCACGTCTCCAGTCCGTCCAGGTGCGGCATCAGCACGTCGAGGAAGACGAGGTCCGGCCGCTCCTGCTCCGCGCGCGCCAGCGCCTCCAGCCCGTCCCGCGCGACGATGGCGTCGTGGCCCAGTTCCGCCAGCAGCATCCGCTGGAGCAGCAGGACGGTGTCCGAGTCATCCACCAGCAGGACCTTCTTGCGCCTCGGTGCGCCTTGCGCTGTCACGGGCGCACCTCCGCCTGGCACAGCTGGCGCAGTTGCATGAGGCGCGGTGGGCCCATGCCCAGGAAGCGCACGCCCATGCCGTAGGGGTGGGACACGCCGTTGCGAGGCGCGTAGGCGTGGGCCCAGGCCACCACGCCGTGTGTCTCCAGGCGCTCGCCCAGGGTGGGCAGCAGGATGTGCAGCTCCACCGCCGTCCCCGCCTTCGCCGGCACCAGCGTGCGCACCAGGAGGCCGCCAGGGCTCAGCGCGCTGGACACGCCGGAGCGCCACTCCGCGCCGCGCGGCCCCGCCTCGCCGAAGGACACCGGACAGCAGAAACGCACCCGCGCCTCGACACGCAGCGAGCCGTCCTCCCGTCCCAGCAGCGCGTGGATGCGGGGCAGCAACGAGGCCGGACGCACCGGCGCGTCCGCGTCCAGCGTGAGCGACGGCACCCCCGCCAGCAGCGGCTGCAACCGTGGAGAGGGCAGGCCCCTGGGCACACCTGGCGCGCCTTCCCGCGACAACACCAGGTCGGGCCGCTCACCATGTTCGGCCACGCGCGCGGCGCCACCGCCCACGGTGGCGCTGTAGAGGATGCGATGACCACACGCCTCCAGCAGGGCGCCCAGCCCGCTCCACGCCAGGGGGCCACTGGCGCCGGCCAGCAGCAGCAGGCGCGAACGCACACGGGAGGCACGCCCCGGCGCGGCCGGGACGCCGTCACCCGCCAGCATCGCCAACCGCGCGCGCAGCTCGTGCGTGCGCAGGGGCGACAGCAGGCAGTCCTCGACACCCTCCGCGTCGCCCACCTCGAGCACCTCGGCGGGCGTCTCCGGCTCCGCCACCAGCACCACCGGCGGACCATCCCCCCCCAGGCGCAGCCTCAGCGCGCGCAGGCCCATGCCCGCGCCGGCCACCAACTGCCGCCAGTGCACCAGCACCAGGGAAGGCCGCGTGTGCTGCACCTCCAGGAAGGCGGACTCCAGGGAAGGCACCTGCAAGGCCACGCAGCGCAATGGGCGCAGGGCTCGTGACAGCGCCAACCAGGATTCGCTCGTGGCCCCCACACACAGCACCCGCGGCGCTGCTTCCACCGGCCCTGGTGAAGGACGCACGCGTCCTGGAGCCGTCATCATGCGGAGCCTCCCTTGTCTTCGTCCCCCCCGGCCCGCCCACCGCGCTCATCCTGCGACTTCGAAGTATGAGAAACGGCCACTCAGAGAAAATCCCCCTGGGTCAGATTCCAATGACAGATGGGAAATAAAGGACACCAGCCTCCGACCGGGGCCGCAGCCGGTGTCCACGGCGCCACGAAGGAGCGTCAGACGCGGGCGACGTTGACGCCCGAGTCGACGGCCTGCAGGTCGTCCCCGAAGCGCACGTCCAGCGCGACACCCGCGGGCGGCTCATAGGGCGCGCGTCCCACCTGCGCGGTGCCGAAGCGGGGCAGGAAGGGTGCCACCACGTACGAGCGGAAGCACCAGGCGAAGAAGCTCACCGGCTTGAGGGCCGGGTCCATGGCGGCCTCGATTTTCGCGTGCTCCTGGGGCAGCAGACTCCAGTGCAGGCCCGGCGTCTCATGGTGCACGGCGTGGAGGCCGTTGTTGAAGAGGAAGAAGTTGATGAGGCGGCCGGTGAAGCTGCGGCTGTGGTCGTGCTCGCTCCAGGGGTCCGTGTGGACGTGCTGGATGTAGTTGAAGAACATGATGGTCCACAGCGAGAAGAGCGCGGGCACCAGGAAGGCGAACGCCCAGATGCGCGCGCCGCCGGCCACGCCGTGCATCGCCATGGCCAGCCCCAGCAGCGCCGCGTGCGTGCCGCCCCAGACGGCGTACTGGGTGAGAATCTGGCGGTACAGCGGGCGGTTGCGCTCGCGCGCCTTGTCGATGAACGCCTTCGTCGGCTCCTGCTGCCAGTACGTGGAGACGAAGGGGAAGAGGAAGGCCACCAGGAAGTTGTGCTTCTTCGAGTAGCGCCAGGTGATGGTGGCGTCGCCCGCTTTGTTCACGAACTTGTGGTGGTTGAGGTTGTGCGTCGGAATCCAGACGAAAGTGGGGTACCCGTAGAAGAGCGACAGCCACATGCCCATGGCCTCGTTCAGCTTCCGGTTGCGGAAGGTGGGGCAGTGGTTGTGGTTGTGCGCGATGACGCCTGCCGACAGCGCCAGGTAGCACGCCAGGGGGCAGAGATAGGGAATCCACCCGGGGGCCACGTACATCGACAGGGCCACCACGGGCATGGCCAGACACCACAGCATCGTCCGGCGGTCAGCGGTGTATCGGAGCATGCCGGCCATCCTGACCCAGCCGGCGCTCCGGGACCATCACCCAGCCGTCTTTAGGAAAGGTCGGCCTTCAGCGTACATGACGCCGCAGCAGCGCCAGCATGCCCTCCAGCGGAGCGCTGGCGGTGGCCAGCCCGGCTTCCTTCACGGCGCGCGGCATGCCGTACACCACGCAGGAGGACTCGCTCTCCGTGAGGACGGTGCCTCCGGCCTCGCGGATGGCCCGGGCGCCCTCGACGCCGTCGTCACCCATGCCCGTGAGCACCAGGCCCACCACGTCCGAGCCCCAGCTTCGCGCGGCGCTTTCGAAGAGGACGTCCACGCTGGGGTGGTGCGCCGTGTGCAGCGGCTGCCGGTCCAGCCGCGCGAGCGTCACCGGCCCGTGGCGCTCCAGCTTGAGGTGCTGCCCGGAGCGCGCCAACACCACGCGGCCAGGCCGCAGCTCCAGCCCGTCCACCGCTTCGAGCACCTCCAGCGCGCAGTGCGCGTTCAGGCGCCGGGCCACCGCCTCCGTGTAGCCCGTGGGGATGTGGAGCGCGAGCGCCAGCGGCGCGGGGAAGTCCACGGGCAGCTCGGACAGCAGCCGGGTGAGCGCCTGCGGCCCGCCGGTGGAGGTGCCCACCACCACCAGGCTCTTCGCGGCCGCGCGCGCCACCGGCGCGGAGGCGTCCTTCGGCGATGGTGCCGGCTCCGGCGGCGCGCGAGCCACCGCGCCCGCGGCCGTGCGGACCTTCGCCACCAGTTCGCCGCCCAGCTCATACAGCCGCTCGGTGGCGAGCGCGGTGGGCTTGTTCACCAGCTCCACCGCGCCGGCCTGGAGCGCGGCCACCGCCAGCTCGCTCTCCTCGCCCGCGCTGCTCACCACCACCACGCGGGGCGCGGCGGCGCTGGGGGCGAGCGCGCGCAGCACGCCCAGCCCGTCCAGGCCCGGCATCACCAGGTCCAGCGTGAGCACGTCCGGAGACAGCTCGGCCACCTTCTCCAGCGCGTCCAGGCCGTCGCGCGCGACGCCCACCACTTCCAAACCCTCCGCGCTGGAGAGCACCTGCCGCAGCACCTTGCGGGCGAAGGCGGAGTCATCCACCACCAGCACGCGAATGGGAGACACCGCCGTCATGGCCTCGCCTTGGTATAGAAGAAGGCGCCGCGCCGCTCCTCGCAGGCGAGCGCGGTGCCGAAGCGCATCAGGGACTCAGAGGTCCCCACTAGCAGGTGTCCCTCCGGAGCGAGCGCGCGCGTCAGGGACGACACCACGCTGCGCGCGGTGTCGTCCTGGAAGTAGATGAGGACGTTGCGGCAGAGGATGGCGTCGAAGGTGCCCAGCTGCGCCACCGCGCTGGCATCCACCAGGTTGACGCGCCGCCAGTCCACCGCGTCCACCAATTCCGGCCGGACGCGTGGGCGCCCCTCGCGCGTCTCCAGCCACCGGCCCTCCACGCCCGGAGGCAGCGCGCGCAGGGAGCGCAGGTTGTGCTCCCCGGCGCGGGCCCGCTCCAGCGCGCGGGCGCTCAGGTCGCTGGCCAGCAGCTCCACCTCGTCGAGCACGCCCAGCTCCGCGAGAATCATCGCCAGCGTGAGGGGCTCCTCTCCGGTGGAGCAGGCCGCGCTCCACACCCGGGGCCGCCGTCCGGCGCGCACGGCGGGCACCAGCAGGTCTTCTGCCAGCACCCGCAGCGGCAGGGCCTCCCGGAAGAAGTACGTCTCGTGGACCAGCAGCGAGTCCACCAGCGCGTCCAGTGCCTCGGAGCCCACCGGGTCGTAGCGGAGGAAGTAGTAGTAGTCGAGCAGCGAGTCGAAGCCCGCGTCCAGCGCGCGGGGCGCCACCTTGTCGGCGAGCAACTCCCGGTCCTCGGGGGCGTAGTGCACCCCGGAGCGCTGCTCGATGAGCGCGGCCAGGATGGCGAACACCTGGGGAGACATGGGCAGTGAGAACATGGCGGGGCGTCAGCGGCTCAGCACCAGCCGGCAGGCCCGCCGGACCTCGGGGTCCTCGTCCTGATTGGAGGCGCGCTCCAGCGCCTCGCGTGCCTCCAACGTCCCCAATGCCGCCACCGCGGGCACCGCGGCGCGGCGGCCCGCCGGACTGGCGGACACCAGGAGCTGCATCAGCGCGGCGCGCGCGTCCGCCCGCCGCATCCGGGCCAATGCCGCCACCAGCAGCGGCGCGGTGACTTCGTCCGCCGCCTCCAGCGCGGCCAGCAGTCCCGGCAGCCGTCCCTCCAGGGGCAGCGCCAAGGCGCTCACCACCCGTTCACGCAGCGTCATGTCCCCCAGCAGGGACACCAGGGCCTGCGTGGCCGGGACACCGGGGCGCGTGGCGATGAAGCCCACCGCGGCGCTGCGCACGCTGTCGTCGCCGTCACCCGCGGCATGCAGCAGCGCGGGCAGCGTCTCCGGCGCCTCGTATTCGGCCACCGCGGACAGCGCGACGAGCCGCGTGGCCGCGTCCTCCGACTTCGCCGCCTCCAGCAGCACGGGCAGCGCGTCCGGCCGCCGGCCCACGCCCAGCCCCAACAGGGCGGCGCGCCGCACATCCGCGTCCGCGCTGGCCGCCGCGCGCTGGAGCGCCGACATCGCGCTCTCCGTGTGCATGTGCGCCAGCGCGTCCACCACCGCCACGCGCACCTGGCCCGCGGCGTCGTCCGCCAGCGCGACGATGGCGTCCGCGGCGGCCTCCTCGTTCAGCTTCCCCAGCGCCTGGCACGCGTAGTAGCGCACCCAGGGGTCGCGGTCGTTGAGGCCCCGCAGCAGCGTGGAGGTGATGCGCGCCTCCTTCTCCGTCTGCCCCAGCGCGCGCATGGCCGCCGCGCGCGTGCGCTCCGACTCGTGATTGGCGGCCGTCAGCAGCGCGTCCACCGCGCGCGGGTCCTCGATGAAGGGCAGGCCGTAGATGGCCGCGTCGCGCAGGCGCTCATCCGGGTCCCGCATGGCCTGGAGCAGCACTTCCAGTCCCTTGGAATAGCCGAAGTAGGAGATGATGCGCAGCGCCGCGCGGCGCAGGCGCACGTCGGAGGAGCGGGCCGCATGCAACGCCAGCTTCTCCGTGGTGTCGCTGCCCAGGGACTGGATGGCCCCCACCGCGGCCTGCACCACGCGCAGGTCCTCGTCCACCAACCGCTCGAACAGGGCCGGCACCGCGGCCGGGCTGCCAATGCGAGACAACGTGTCCGCCGCCAGGGCGCGCACCGACGCGTCCCGGTCCTCCAGGCACGACATGACGTCCGGCACCGCCGCGGCCCTGCGGCCCACCAGCGGTAACAGCACGCGGCGCCGGGCGCTGTCGCCCTCGCGCAGCGCCTGGAGAATCTGGGTGTCCGCGTCCGCGCCCAGCTCCGACAGCGCGCCGGCCGCCGCGCGCGCCACCGACGGGTCCGGCCCGTCCAGGAGCTTCAGCAGCCCGAATGCGGCGTCCTGCCCCCCCACCCAGCCCAGCAGGCGTGAGAGGGCCGTCTTCTCCGTCGTGTCCGCGCCCGAGACACACTGCGACAGCCGCCGTCCCAGCACCGCCGACTCCGGCCCGCGCATCGCGGTGTACACGGTGCGCGAGCCGCCGAAGCGCTGCACCTGGGCCTCGTGGATGTCCACCAGCGCCACCGCCGCCGCGCGCACCGACGCGTCATTGCCCTTGCGCAGCAGCCCCACCAGTGAGGGCACCGCGGCCTCCTGACCGGTGCGCCCCAGCGCGCGCGCCGCCTCCAGGGTGTAGAAGGGGTCGGGCAGCAGGCCCAGCAGCGCGGGCACCACGACGGGGTCTCCACACCGGCCCAGCACGTCGATGGCGGGGAAGATGCGAAAGAAGTTCCCGCTGCCCAGCGCCGCCAGCAGCGCGTCCACCGCCGCGCCGCCGCCCACGCGGCCCAGCGCCTCGATGGCCGCCACCGCCACGTTGTCGTCCGGGTGAACGGTGAGCCGGGACAAGAGCGGCACCGAGCGCCGGCTGCGGCGCCGGCCCAGCACCTGGGCGATGTCACAGACGATGGCGGGGTTGGCGTCTTCCCCCAGCGCCTCCAGCGCGCCCTCGACATCACCGGTGGAGGCCACCAACGCCTCCACGGCGGCCGCCAGTCGCGCCTCACTGTCGCGGCGGTGGACCAGCACGTCGCGCAGCGGCGCCACCGCGGGCGTCCCCAGCTTCGCCAGCGCGCCCACCACGGCGCGCCGCACCGCCCAGCTCTGGGCATCCAGCCCGCCCACCAGCAGCGCCAGGCTGGCGGTGCCGCGCCGGGCGAGCTGCTCCACCTCGTCCACCTGGGAGCGGTCCTCCGCCGACAGCGTCAGCGGGTGCACCGACGTCGAGGATGCGGCCGTCATGCCCGCTGCTCCCGCGGCGAGGCCGCCGCGGCCTCCGGGCTGTCCTTCACGCCCCCCAGCGCGCCTCGCAGCCGCGAAAGGCTCTCCGACTGCGCGCCTTGCAGCCGCGTGAGGTGGGCCAGCCGGCCCGCCACCTCCTGCACCTCCTTGGCGGTGGTGGCCGTCGCGCGCGCCTGCTGCGCGGTGGCGGTGGTGATGTCCCGCGCCCGGAGGCGAATCTCCTCCACGCTCTTGGCCAGGCCCTCCATCACCGCCGTCGCCTCCGCGCTGGCGCGTGCCACCACGGCCACGCCCGTGGCCTGGCGGCTGGCGGAGGCCGTGAGCGCACCGAGCGCCTCGGTCTGCTCGTCCAGCGCGCGCGACGTCTGCCGCGCCACGCGCCGCACCTCGTCCGCCTCCCGCACCAGCCCGCTGAGCGCCTTCGACTGCTCCTCGGCGGCCCGCGTCACCGACGCGGCCAGCTTCGCCACCTGGCGGCTGGCCGTCTCACTCTGCTTGAGGGCGCGGGCCTGCTCCGTCATGCCGCGCGCGGACTGGGCCACCTGCTTGCGCGTCTCCTCCATGGCCCGCGTCACCTCCTGGGCGGCCGTGGCCTGCTCGGCCAGCCCCACCAGGGTGCGCTGGGTGGCCGCCGCCGCCTCCTGCGCCAACGTGCCCACGCCCGCCACGTCCCGGCTCTGGGTGGTCACCGCCACGCTCACGCCCTGGACGAGCTGGCGCATCTGGGATGTGCCCTTGGCCAGGTCGGCCGCCGCCAGCGCCTGCTCCTGCACGGCGCGCGACACCTTCTGTGCCGCCTCCGCGAGCTGACCGTTGGAGCGCACCACGTCGCGCAGCGCGCGCGCCTGCTCGGAGGTGGCCTGCATCGTCTGCCGCGCCATGCGCCGCATCTCCGCGCCGCCCTGCGCCAGCGACTGGGACGCCTGCGCCTGCTCCGCCGCGGACGTGGCGATGGCCCGCCCCTGCTCGCTCACCTTCGCGGTGCCCTGGACCAGCGCCTGCGTGGCCTGCACCTGCTCGCTGGAGGCGCGCGACACCTCGCGCACGTTGTTCCCCAGGTCCTCCACCCCCTTGAGGATGGTGGACAGCGCGCGCTCTGCGTCCCCAGCCAGCGCCGCGCCCTCGTCCGCCGCCCGCACGCCTTCGCCCGAAGCGGTGGCCGCCTCGCGCGCCGTCGTCTGCAGGCCCCGGACGATTTTCGCCACGTCCGCGCTGGCCGCCGCCGCGCGGTCCGCCAGCGCGCGAATCTCCTCCGCCACCACCGCGAAGCCCCGGCCGTGCTCACCGGCGCGCGCCGCCTCGATGCTGGCGTTGAGGGACAAGAGATTCGTGCGGTCCGCGATGAGGTTGATGGTCTGCACGATGTCGCCAATCTCCTCGGCGCGCCGCCCCATCTCCTTCATCACCCCGGCCGACCCGACAATGGAGTCGCGGATGCGGCCGAAGCCGGCGATGGAGCGCGTCACCGTGGCGCCACCCTCCCGCGCGGTGGTCCCCACGCGCTCGGCGGTGGTGCGCGCCTCCTCCATCATCTGCGCCACCCGCCGCGTGGACGACTCCAGCTGCGCGGAGGCGGTGGCGCTGCCAGCCGCCAGGGTGTTGATTTGCTCGGAGGCCCTCGCCACCGTCTGCGCGGAGCGGGCGAGCTGCTCGATGGTGGCCGCGTTGGCCTCCACCGTCGCCGCGTTCTTCTCCGCCGTGGCGGCCACCTCCTCCACGCTGGCGGCCACCTCCTCCACGGTGGACGCGGTGGTGGCGGAGTGGGCCTCCAGCGCCCGGGCGTTCTCCGCCACGCCCTTCACGCTGCGCGCCAGCTCCTCCACCGTGGCCGCCGTATCCTCCACGCTGGAGGCCATGGACGTGGCGTCCCGAGACGCCTCGCCCAGGGAGCGGACCATTCCCGTCACCGCCTGCGTCACCTGCGCCACGCGCTCGCCCACGCCCTGCGAATCCGTGGACAGCCGGGCAATGCCCTTGGCCATCTCCTCGGCGGTGGCGGCCACCTGTTCGGTCGCGGCGGCGCTGGACTGGTTGCGCGCCACCAGGTCCGCCACGGTGGCGTTCATCTCCGTCATGGAGGCCAGCAACTCCTCGCTGGAGGCGGCCAGCTCCTCCGCGTTGGCGCTCACGCCCTTCACCGAGCGCGACACCTCCTCCAGCGCCCCCGCCGTGGTGTCCGCCGAGGCCGCCAGGTGCGCGGCGTCCTTGCGCACGCCCGCCACGGAGGCGTTCACCTCCTGGAGGGTGCCCGCGGTGGCCTCGGCCTCCTGCACCTGGGCCCGCGCGGATTCGCTCACCGTGCGCTGCGAGCGCACCAGCTCATGAACGGACTGCCCCGTCTCCTCCACGTGCGCGGCCACCGATTCGATGGCGGCGCGCACCTGCTCGGAGGCCGCGGCCTGCTCGTTGCCGCCGGCCGCCAGCCGCGTCGCCAGTCCCTCCACCGCCTGCACCAGCCCCGCGCTCTCCTGGACACTGCGCACCGCGTCCTCGGCCAGGGCACGGGCCTCATCCAGCGCCACCCCTGCGTTACCGCTGTCCGTCGCCATCCAACGTCTCCTCCCCGATGACCCGAGGGAAATCGATGAGCATCACCAGGCGCGGGCCCACCTGGGCCACGGCCTTCACGAAACCGCGCGCTCCCTCCACGACCAGCGGAGGGGGCGGCTTGAGCTGCTGGGGGTCCAGCTTCAGCACCTCGCGGGCGCTGTCCACCACGAGCCCCACGACCCGGCTGCCGAGCTGCGCCACCACCACCCGGGAGTCGAGCGTGCGCTCCACGGGCGGCAGGCCGAAGCGCAGGCGGGCGTCCACCACCGGGATGACGCGCCCGCGCACCTGCACCAACCCGGCGACGTGCGGCGCGGCGCCCGGTACGGGCGTGGCCCCCGTGAAGGACTCCATCTGGAGCACGTCCGCCGCGGGCAGCACGTACTCGGCTCCGTCTACCTTGAACACGACATGCAGCACGCTCATACGAGGCGCCCCTCTTCCCGGACGGAAGCCCTGCGCCGGTGCGGCGCGCCGCCACCTCGCGCCAGCCCGAGCGCGGCCAGGTCCAACACCAGCGTGGGCCGCCCATCCCCCAGGTCCGTGGCGCCCGCCACGCCGGGCACGCGCACCAAGGGGTCCTCCAGCGGACGCAGGACGATTTCCTGCTGCCCCACCAACCGGTCCACGCCGAACGCGACGAGCTCACCGCGCTGACGCACGAGGAGCGCCTTGGCCACCGAGCCTCCGCGGCCGTCCGCTTCCCCGCGCCCCAGCAGCCGGGCCAGCCCCATCAGCGGCACCGAATTCCCCCGGCGCTCCAGCAGGGCCACGCCCCCCGCGCCCGCGGGCCACACCAGCCGCGCGGCGTCCACCTCGATGAGCTCCTCCACGGAGCCCACCGCCACGGCGTAGCGAAGCCCGGCGCACTCGAAGACGAGCGCGTCCAGCAGCGTAATCGTAAGCGGCACGCGGAGCCGGAAGGTGGTGCCGGCGCCGGGCCGCGTCTCCATCCCCAGCTCGCCGCCCAGTTGGTCCACGATGATGCGGTGGACGATGTCCATGCCCATGCCCCGCCCGCTGGTCGCGTTGGCGGCATCCCGGGTGGAGAAGCCGGGCCGGCAGAGCACCTCCAGCAGCGCTTCCGGCGTCGGAGGCACGGGCACGCCCGCGCGCGCGGCCACCGCCCGCGCATCCACGCCGCGCCCGTCATCCGCCACGGTGAGGTCCAGCAGCCCACCCGCCCGGCCATGGCTGGCCACGCGCACCACGCCTTCCTCCGGCTTGCCCGCGGCGCGGCGCGCTTCCGGCGACTCCAGCGCATGGTCCACCGCGTTGCGCACCAGGTGCACCAGCGCGGGCAGCAGCCGGTCCGCCACGGCCTTGTCCAGCTCCGCGTCCCCCACGTCCAGCTCCAGCCGCACCGACTTGCCCGTGCTGCGGCGCAGGCCGCGCACCAGCAGCGGCAGCCGCTCCAGCACGTCCCCCACCCGCACCATGCGCAGGCGGAGGATGGCCGTGCGCATGTCGCGAAGCTGACGTGCGTTCTCCTGGAGGATGGCCTGCAGCTCGCGCGTGGGCGCGCCGGCCGCCGTCAGCGCCGCCACCGCGCGGGTCAGCCGCGAACGGTTGACCACGAGCGCCGCCAGCCGCTCCAGCGCCTCGTCCAGGCGCGACACGTCCACCCGCAGGGAGCCGCCGCCACGCCGCGCTTCCTCGGGCTCCTCGTCCGCCTGCGCCGACTCGGGCAAGGGCGCCAGGGCGGGTGCCCGCGGGGCCACGGCGGCCAGCGGGCGCACCGACGCGGGAGGTCCCCCCGCGGCCTCCAGCAGCGCGGCGTCGGAGGCCTCGGTGAGCAGCAGCAGCACGAAGGTGAGCGCCCCACCGCCCACGGCGGGCCCCGACAGGGGCAGCACCTTCACCGTCTCGCCCAGCGGGGCCACGCGCTCGCGCACGCTGTTGATGGTGATGCCGTTGGCGGCGCGGTCCGCGCCGGGGATGAAGTCCAGCCGCACCGCGCGGCGGCCATCGGTGGCGCCCGTGGTGAGCTGCTCCCGCTCCGCCGCGGAGAGCCGGGAGGCCACGGCCTCCTCCAGCGCCAGCGCGGCGGGCGCGGCCTTCGCGGCGCTCCCACCCGGAGCGTCTTCGGCATCCAGCGCCTCCAGCCGAGACAGCAGGCCCGGTGGCACCGGCGCGGCCTGCTTGCCCGCGGCGAGCTGGCGGACGCGCTGCTCGATTTCGCGCAGCCCCTCCATCAACGGCTCCACGCTGGCCTCGGGCAGGCGGCCCCCCGCCCGGTCGGCGTGGCGCAGGCACGTCTCCATCCAATGGGCGATGTCGACGATGGGCTCCACATCCACCATCGCCGACAGGCCCTTGATGGTGTGCACGGCGCGGAAGAGTTCGCGCACGGCGCGCGGGTGCGGCAGCCCTCGCCGGATGCTGGCCTCCATGGCCAGCAACTGGCGGTGCCCCGTCCCCAGCAACTCCTCCGCCTCCGCCAGATAGGCGGGAAGGAAGTCCGCGAGGTCCACGGACGCGCTCAAGCGCGCCTCCCCTCCAGCAGCCCGCGCACCTCCGACAGGATGGCGTCCGGCGTGAAGGGCTTCGTCATGAAGCGGCTGGCCCCCGCCGCCAACGCCCGCGTCCGCGAGGCCTCGTCCCCACGCGTGGTGACGATGATGATGGGCAGCTCGCGCAGCCGGTCCTGCCCACGCACGAACTCCACCACCTCGATGCCGCCGATGTCCGGCATGTTCAGGTCCAGCACCAGCAAGTCATACGGCTGGAGCGACAGCCGCTCGATGGCCTCCAAGCCACTGGAAGCATGCGTGAAGCTGAGGCCCGGATAGGGCCGCAGGCACGCGACCACCATGTCGCGCATCACCTTGCTGTCATCAACGACGAGCACATCTGCCATGGCGTCCCCTGGAAACGGCCACCGAACCTAGAGCGATTCCGCGAAGTTGAAAGACATGGCCGGACATGGGGCTGTTACAGCGCACACTGGCAGACAGTCCACACCAGCGACGGGCCTCGCCTGGGACCCCTGGTGTCAGCCCCAACGCGCCCGCGGTGCGGACGCCGCCGGCCTGGGCGCCCTCACCCGAGCGATGCGGATGCCTGGGAGCCCGGGACACGGGCGAGCGCCCCCTTGCGCACCGTGCCTTCCGGGGGTATCAGGTCGCCCGGTTTTGATTTTGATAAACAATTTCATTTTCCGACACCTGGGGTGGGTGCTGTGCACGCTGAGCACGCTCGCGTGTGGAGGGGGCTCCGGGAACGCCCTCCCGCCGCCACCACCTCCACCTCCCGAGGAGCCGCCACCTCCGCCACCGCCGCCCCCGTATGAGTCGGTGGAGGACGGCGAGGACCGGCCCGGGGGAGACACCAGCGTGGCCACGTCGGGCACCCTGTCCTTCACGCGGCCCGCGGCCAACCTGCCCCTGGCGCGGCGCGCGGAGTTCTTCGTGGGCGAGGCCGTCTTCCAGGCCGACTGGTTCCGCGCGCCCCACGCGCAGGCGGAGCGCGACGGACTGGGGCCCCTCTTCCACTCCGTCTCCTGCCTGGCCTGCCACCTGGGCAACGGCCGCGGCCGGCCGCCCGCGGAGGGCGAGGTGGCGGACACGTTGCTGGTGCGGCTGTCCGTGCCCGGCGTGGATACCCACGGTGGTCCGCTGCCCGAGCCGACGTATGGCGACCAGCTCCAGCCCAAGGGCATCTCCGGCGTGCCCGCGGAAGGACAGGTGCGCATCCGGTGGACGGAAGTCCCCGGCGCCTACGAGGACGGAACGCCGTACACGCTGCTCGCGCCGGAGCTGCTGCTGGTGGACCTGGCCCATGGCCCGCTGGCCCCGGACACGCGCACGTCCGCGCGGGTGGCGCAGCCCATGATGGGGCTGGGCCTGCTGGCCGCCGTCTCTGAAGACACCTGGCTGGCGTGGGCGGACCCGGAGGACGCGGACGGCGACGGCATCTCCGGCCGGCCCAACCGCGTGTGGAGCCCGCGCGAGGGACGCGCGGTGCTGGGCCGCTTCGGCTGGAAGGCCAATCAACCGAACCTGGAGCACCAGAACGCGGCGGCCTTCCTGGGGGACCTGGGCCTGACGACGTCGCTCTTCCCCGTGGAGAACTGCGGCCCCGCCCAGCTCGAGTGCCAGGCGGCGCCCACCGGCGGACAGCCCGAGGTGAGCGAGCGGCAGCGACGGGCCTTGGACTTCTACTCACACACGCTGGCGGTGCCCGTGCGCGAGCGCGTGGACGCGCCCGAGGTCCTCCAGGGCAAGGCGCTCTTCCACCGCGTGGGCTGCGCGCGCTGCCACCGGCCGTCCGTCACCACCGGCACGTTGGAGGGCTACCCGGAGCTGTCGGCCCAGCGCATCTGGCCCTATACGGACGGGCTCCTGCACGACCTGGGGGAGGGGCTGTCGGACGGGCGCGAGGACTTCCTCGCCACCGGCCGTGAGTGGCGGACGCCGCCCTTGTGGGGCCTGGGCCGCACGCGCGAGGCCAGCGGCCACACCCGCCTGCTGCATGACGGACGGGCGCGCTCGCCCGCGGAGGCCATCCTCTGGCATGGCGGAGAGGCGGCCTCCTCACGCGAGGCGTTCCGCCGGTTGTCGCCAGAGGAGCGGGACGCGCTCATCACCTTCCTGGACTCACTCTAGTCAGCCGAGGGACGCCGTCAGCCCCTCACCGCGGGCGGGCCCTCGCGCGGCAGGCGGACGCGGAACGTGGCGCCCTCTCCGGGGGTGCTGTCCACGGACACGCCGCCCCCGTGCGCCTCCACGATGCGGCGCAGCCGGTACAGGCCCAGGCCCAGCCCGCCGTAGTGACGCACCGGCACGGCGCGCTCGAAGCGGCGGAAGAGACTCTCCAGCCGCGCGGGCGCGATGCCGATGCCATGGTCCTTCACCATCAGCGTCGCCACGTCCCGCCCGGACTCCAGCGCCACCTCCACCGGCTTGCCCGGCCCGAACTTCATCGCGTTGGACAACAGGTGCGTCATCACCTGGGACAGGCGCGCCGCGTCCCACCGTCCCGGCGTGGGCTCCAGCGGGCTGAGCACCAGCAGACAGCCCGCGCGCGCCGCCGCATCCTCCGAACGTGACACCGCCTCGCGCACCACCAGCGCCAGGTCCACGTCCTCCAGGTGCAGCCGGGGCGCGGCGCCCTGGAGCTGCGACACGTCCAGCAGCGACTCCACCAGGTCCGACAGGCGCTGCACCTGCCGGTCCGCCGAATCCAGCGCGCGCTCCAGCCGCTCCGTCCCGCTGCTCAGGCCCGCGCGCAGCACGCCCTGGGCGCCCTGCACGCGCAGCCGCAACGCCGCCAGCGGGGTGCGCAGCTCGTGGGCCGCCACGCTGAGGAAGTCGTCGCGCGCGCGCACCGCCTCCTGCGTCTCGCGGTAGAGGCGCAGCTGCTCCGTCACGTCGCCAATGATGCCGGCCATCCGCACCGGGCGGCCCTGCGCGTCGCGCAGCGCCCGGCCGCGGCTCACGCACGAGCGCCAGGTGCCGGTGACGTGCCGCAGCCGCAGGGACACGTCATAGGGCGTGCCCCGCTCCAGGTGCGCGGACAGCGCGGCCATGACGTCCGGCCGGTCCTCCGGGTGAATCAGCTCCAGGAAGGCGGAGAACGTCCCGCCGAAGTCCCCCGGCCCCAGGCCCAGCATGTCCAGCAGCGGCGGGCTCCAGTAGAAGGCCTGGCCGCGCAAATCCCAGTCCCAGATGCCGTCGTAGGAGCCGCTCACCACCAGGCGGTAGCGCGCCTCGCTCTCCCGGGCGGTGCGCTCCGCCTGCTCCAGCAGCCCCACCCGCCGCTCCAGCTGGCGCACCATCCGGTACAGGTGGTCCTCGGTGCTCAGGTCCGCGGGCGGCGACGTGTGGGAAGGTCCGCCGGCGCGCAGCTCACGCAGCAGCGCGCCCACCAGTTCGTCGCCCTCCTGCGTCCTGCGCACGAAGCCGTTGGCCCCCACGTTGTGGGCCATGCGCAAGTCCAGCTCGTCGGGCGCGATGGTGTGCGTGAGGATGACGGGCACCCGGGCCAGCCGCGGGTCCTGCCGGAAGCCCAGGCACAGCTTGAAGCCGTCCATGCCCGGCATCAGCGCGTCCGCCAGCACCACGTCCGGACCGCGGCGCCGCGCCAGGTCCAACGCCGTGGCGCCATCCGCCGCCAGCACCACGTCGAAACGGAAGGGCGCCAGGTGCAGCTGCGCCAGCTTGCGGGAGACCGGGTCGTCGTCCGCCACCAGCACGCGGGGCCGCCGTGCCTCCGGCCCTCCGCCCGCCTCCACCGGGAAGGCCTGCCGCGCCCCTTCCACCAGCGCCCCCAGCGACAGGGGCCGGCTCAGGTAGCGCTCCACCGGCAGGTCGAGCGGGCGCAGGGCCTCCCGCTCTGCGGGGAAGGCGCTGATTTGCAACAGGGCGCCCGCCAGCGACAGTGCGTGCCGCAGTGACTCCAGGTGCGTCCCATCCGATACCAGCAGGCCGGCCGCCGCCACCACCACCTGCACCGACTGCGTCTGCAGCAGCGTCAGCGCGCCCGGAACGTCCGCGGAAACCCAGACTCGCCAGCCCTGACTTTCCAGGGCAAGCACCTGGAGTTCCCTGGAGGCACCGGGGTCTTCGATGAGCAGGAGGGAGGGCGTCATCACGACGAATCGAAGGCGGGCGGGCGGCCAGGGTGTTCAGACACCCCAGATGAAGGAAAGAGTCGCAGTCTGGGCACCGGACGCAGCGAGTCAAGCAGTCCGGCGGCAAGTGTTCTCCGGTGCAAATGACCGCCAGTCGGTCGCCGGCCCTCGACCTCCCCTCCGGAAACGCACTTGCGTGGCGGATGCATCCACGGCGGCAGCGGTATCTCGTCAACAATCGCATCCGGGCAGGCAGGGGCCACCTGTGGCCAGCCCGCCCCCCCCGAGGTCTTCCTCAGTGACATGCCGCGCGGCTTCCGGAAATCCAGCGTCCCGCACCACCCCCGCCGTCGGGTGACGCCGGACACGCCAGCCACCAGGCACCGGTGGGGGACCTTGGACTCACGGTTCACCCGATCACGGCGGCAACGACGATTCTTCTGCATCCAGATTGCATTGGAAGCAGATACAACCGTGCACCGGGAGCACGCGCGGGAGTCGGGGGAGACCCGCTGGGATGCATGACGCGGAGCGTGAGGACTCAACGCTCCAGGTCTCAGCCGGGTGAAAGTGGCCGTCAAATCGGTTATCGAAAGGGCATCATGGGAGCAAAGAGAAGTGCCGTGCAGCCGAAGCTCACTGAGTTCCAGGACCGGATTCGTTCCGCGGGCCTGCGCAGCACCGCGCCCCGCGTGGCGGTGTTGCGGGAGCTGGAGGACGCCACGTCCCCGATGAGCCACGCCGACCTGGTGGACGCGCTGGGTGACGAGGGCTACGACCGGGTGACCATCTACCGCAACCTGACGGACCTCACCGAGGCCGGGCTCGTGGTGCGGGCGGACCTGGGCGACCACGTCTGGCGCTTCGAACTGAAGCGCGCGGGCGAGGAGCACGGCGGCAGCCACCCGCACTTCACCTGCACCGACTGCGGCACCGTGGCCTGCCTCCCGGAGGAGTCGGTCCGCATCGCGTCCTCGAAGGGCGTGCCCCGCGCGGTGTCCCAGCGCTCGGTGGAAGTGCAGCTTCGCGGTCTCTGCGACGGCTGCAACTGAGTGACGGGGCCACCGCGGCCCCAGGAGCGCGCACCGCGCCCCGCCCCGGGAAGATGATCGGAGAGCGGCCTGGCATGCGTCGGGGGTTGAGCATTTGCCCGCCCCCAGGCCTGCCACGCGCTTCCGCCTTCAGGGAGGCGGACACATCGTGGGGACGGCGTCGCGGGGGAGACTGCCCCGCCTTCGCCGGAGGCTTTGGTGCAACCGCTTCAGACACTGCTGGTCGTCGATGACGACCTCGACATCCGTGACGCGCTCCAGGATGTATTCGAGCTGGAAGGCTACGCCGTCCTGCTCGCGGCGGATGGCCTGGAGGCGCTTACACAGCTCCGCCAGGTCGAATCCATGCCGGACCTCATCCTGCTCGACCTGATGATGCCGCGCATGGACGGCTTCGCCTTCCGTGAGGCGCTGCGTCACGACACGAGCTTCAACCGCATCCCCGTGCTGGTGGCCAGCGCGGACCTGGACGTGAAGGGCGCGGCGGAAGGACTGGGCGTCGCCGGCTGGCTGCGCAAGCCGCTGGACCTGCGCGAGCTGCTCAACGCGGTGAAGCGGCTCAGTCAGCTGCCCAACTGAGCGTGGGCGCCTGCCCGGCTGCCCTGCGGCCAGGGGCGCCCCTGGAGCACTCGGCCTGGATTGGCGAGAGCAGGAAGCGGCCCCACCCTTGCTCCCAGCAGTCGGTCCAACCGAACTGAACCCAGGGAGAGGGATGATGAAGAAGCTCATCGCCGCAGTCGCATTGTGCGTGGGAAGCGCCGCGTTCGCGCAGCAGCAGCCGTCGCAGACGCAGGTACCCCGCCCCGGTACGGAGAAGAGCACCGGCGTGGACGCCACCGAAGTGGGGCCCGCCATCGGCAAGGCCGCCAAGGACGTGACGGGCGTCCAGACGGAGGATGAAGGCACCTTCAAGATGGACAAGGCCATGAGCCTGCAAGGCACCCTCAAGGATGCCACCGCGGACGGCGTGAGCCTGTCCCGCCCGGGCCTGCCCGACGCGGACCTGGACGTGCGCGACAAGACGGTGCTGATGCTGGACGGCAAGAAGGTCGCCAAGACGGATGAGATTCCGGAAGGCGCCTCGGTGCGCGCGAAGTTCCAACTGGAGGGCGATGAGGTCGTCGCGCTGGAGCTGCGCGCCACCAGCCCCAAGGGCGCCAAGAAGAAGCAGCCGGGCACCGGCGGCGCGGGCACGCAGCCACATGAGTCCGTCGACAAGGAGCTCGACGGCACGCCGACGCGGTAGTCCTGGCGACACGCGCATCGTGCCTCGGAACGGGCCTGCTTCCACACCGGAGGCGGGCCCGTTCGTTTTTCGTCACCGCGAGGCCCTCTTCTTCTCCAGACAGGGAAACGTTTTGCCCACGCTGACCCTGTTTCCCGGGCGGCCAGGCGTCCAAGGCCCGGTATGCGAATTGCTGTGCGTCCCGCAGGAGGAGGAAGCGGTGAATCGACGACTGTGGGGCGGGTGTCTCGGAGCAGTGGTGATGACGGCATGGGCATGCGGTGGCTCGAACGAGCCCACGTCCCCCACGACGGACAGCGATATCGACAACATTCCACCGGTGGCGCGGCCAGAGCCCGACGCCGGCACGCAGCCGGATGCGGGGACGGAGCCGGACGCGGGCACGGAGCCCGACGGGGGCTCGGAGCCGGACGCGGGCAGCGGTCCTGTTGAAGGGCCGTGGCCGACGGACGCGGTGACGAACTACTCGTCCCGCTACAACATCTCCCGGGCGCAGGCGGTGGGCGTGGACGCCGCGCACAACATCTGGCTGCTGGATGGCGACCGGATTGGCGTGCTGCGCGCGGACACGCGGCAGGTCGTCTGGACGCGCTCGCCCATTGGCCAGGCCCAGGGCGGCTTCGGTCCGGACCGGGCGGCCACCGGCTCCACCGTCATCTGTGGTGGCAGCGCGGGCCGCGCCTACGTGGGCTACGCGACGACGGACCTGCGCACGGACCCGGACTTCCCGGGCCTGCAGCCCAACTACATCGTCAGCCCCAACGAGTGCTACCAGCCCGACCCGACGCAGCCGTGCTTCCCGTACAGCCACCGCCGGCTCCAGTACTACAAGCAGGGTGACGTGGACGTGGTGCGCCTGGACGGCAGCGGGCAGATTGTCTTCGAGGAGCACCTGCACCAGTCGGTGCGCAACACGACGGACGCGAACGGCAATCCCCGCGTGCAGACCGGCCCGCGCCGGCTGGATGACGTGCACAACCTGGGCATCCGCAACAGCAACGACCACCACTTCGACGAGGACCGCAGCATCCTGAGCTGCGTGACGGTGATGCACGGCCGTGACGAGGGCGACGTCTACGTGGGCTCCAACCACGGCGTCACCCGCATCCGCGGCCTGGAGTACAACTCCCACCGGCACCCGGTGTGGCTCAACGAGAAGGGCAGCCAGATGGCGGGCTACACCTACGGGCTCGGCATCGCGCAGGACGGGGACGTCCTCATCGCCAACGAGTGGATGTTCGGCACCGTCACGCCGACGCCCCACCACGGCGACTGGGACAACATGGACAAGCGCGTCAACCTGATGAAGGTGGAGTCCTCCTACCTGCCCCAGCTCAACGGCATCAGTGAGTTCGACAGCTGGCGCGGCTTCCAGCAGACGACCGACGGCCGCTACTACCTGGGCAGCAAGGACCACGGCCTGTGGGAGATGACGATTACGTGGGCCTCCAATCAGGCCCAGACGGGCACCCGGCTGACCGGCGCCAACGCGGAGCAGAACGCCGCGCTCCAGAACATCAACGCGCTGGCGGCCACGGGTGACGGCTCGCTCTACGTCGGCACGGACCGCTCGGGCCTGTGGCGCCTCACGCCGCAGAAGACGCTGGAGAAGGTGGCGGACGTGAGCGGCTCCCGGGTGCGGCAGCTCATCTACGACCCGCGGGTGACGCCGGCGGCGCTGTACGTCCTCACCGACAGAGGCCTGACGGTCCTCCGCGGCAAATGAAGCACGGGGAAGCCCCCGGGGTGCCCCGCACGGGCGCCCCGGGGGGCGCGTCTTGAATCTACCGCGCGCCCGCGGCGGCCTTGGTGGGCACCGGGGGCCGCGTGGGCAGGCGGAGGATGAACGTGGAGCCTTTTCCCTGCGCGGAGCGCACGGTGATGCTGCCGCCCATGGCCTCCACGATTTGACGGGTGATGTAGAGGCCCAGGCCCAGGCCGCCGTAGTGCCGCTCCGACACCGCGCGCTCGAACTTGCCGAACAGGCGCGCCATGCCGTCCTCGGAGATGCCGATGCCCTGGTCCTTCACGGCGAGCACCGCCGTGGGGCCCTCGCTGGCCAGCGACACCTCCACCGGCTGGCCTCCGCCGTACTTCACGGCGTTGGAGAGCAGGTTCACCAGCACCTGCTCCAGGCGCAGCGAATCCCATTCGCCCAGCAGCGGTCCGTCCACGTGCAGCGACAACGTGCTGCCGGCGCGGTTGAACTCCTCGGAGAAGGCCTCCGCCATCTGCCGCACCATCTGCGCCAGATCCAGCTCCCGGGGCTCCAGCGACAGCCGGCCCGCGGCCAGCCGCGACACGTCCAGCAGCGTGTTCACCAGCCCCACCAGCCGCGACAACTGGCGGTCCAGCACGCGGGCCCTGGGCGCCAGCTCCGCGGGCGGCTCGTGGTTCGAGCCGCCCACCTGGCGCAGCAGCAGCTGCAGGTGCAGGCGCAGGCTGGTGAGGGGCGTGCGCAGCTCGTGGGCCGCCACGCTGAGGAACTCATCCCGGGCGCGCACGGCCTCCTGCGTCTCGCGCAGGGCCTGCTCACGCACCGAGCGCTCCCGGGCCGCGCCCGCGTCGCGCTGGGCCTCCACGCGGCGGCGCTCCGTCATGTCCTCCACGTAGATGCACGCGGCGACGATGGCGCCATCGCGGCGCACGGGGTGGTAGCTGGCGCGGTAGACGCGGGTGCGCTCGCCGTGGGCGCCCGACTCGCGGTGGATGATTTCCACGCCCTCCAGCGCCACGCCCGTCTCCAGCACGCGGCGGACGCGGCGCACCACGTCGGCCGCGGAGGGTTCGGCGCGCAGCACCTCCACCATGGACTGGCCCAGGTGGGCCTCGCGCGACACGCCATGCATGGCGGCCATGGCGTCGCTCACCTCGACGAAGCGCAGCTCGCGGTCGATGATGGCCATGCCCAGCGGCACCGTGGACATGAGCTCGGCCAGCTCCACCGGCCGCGAACCGCCGCCGGAAGGGGGCGCGGCGATTCCTCCACCTTCTGGCGTTGTCACGTCCGGCCCCGTGTCCTGGGCAGACCCGAGCCTGGGGGTCATCGTCCCCCCGGGTGTAGCAATCCCAACGGTCACCGTCGTCACTGCACGCCCCCCGGACGTCTGTCCAATGAGGGAAGGATGCCTGAGGACGCTTCGGAATCTTCCTGAAATCGCGCGGGTTTTCCCTGCACCCCGAGCGCCGGCCGCTGGCTGGGCAGGCGTGCGAGGGACACCTGCTTCAACCCACCTCGCCTGGCTCGCTACAATCGAGCCCCTACGCCGTCCCCGGCACCGAAAGGAACCGAACCGCATGCGCCTGAGACGTCTCGCCCGTCGTGACGCCCCCCTGGCAGCTCCGGCCAACAGCTTCAGGCGGAACGTGCAGGAGGACGGGCGCAATGCGCTGGTCGCGCGCAGCGGTGCCGACCCCTTCCGCACGGAGCGGCGCCTGCGTTGGCGGGACCACTTCTCCCTTTCGGAGAACGTGCTGATGGTCCAGCACATGCATGCCGAGCATGACGGCCTGCGCATCGCGCAGCTGTCGGACGTGCACGTGGGGCAGGCCACCTCGGCGCTGCGCATCCGCCGCGCGGTGGAGGCGGTCAACGAGGAGAAGCCGGACCTGGTGTTCCTCACCGGCGACTACGTCACGCACAGCCCCAAGCCGTTGCCGCGCGTGCGCGAGCTGCTGGCCGGCATCCAGGGCCCCGTCTACGTGGTGATGGGCAACCATGACCACTGGGTGAACGCGCCATACCTGCGCGAGTCCTTCGAACGGATGGGCTACACGGTGCTGCAGAATGAGCACCGGCAGGTGAACGTGAAGGGCGCGCCGGTGACGGTGCTGGGCATCGACGACGGGCTCACCGGCCGGGACGACGTGGAGGCCACCTTCCGGGGTGCGCCGGTGTCGGGCACGCGGCTGGTGCTGGCCCACACGCCACCCACGGCGGAGAAGCTGCCGGCGCACGCGGGACTGGTGCAGTTCTCCGGGCACACGCACGGCGGCCAGTTCGTGGTGCGCGGCCTGACGGAGGCCCTCTTCCGCCGCGCGGGCCAGCCGTACATCCGCGGCCACTACCACGTGAATGGCAACCAGCTGTACGTGAACCGGGGCCTGGGCTTCGGCTTCGGCGGCCCCT
Source organism: Myxococcus sp. NMCA1 (assembly GCF_026810205.1). Taxonomy (NCBI): domain Bacteria; kingdom Pseudomonadati; phylum Myxococcota; class Myxococcia; order Myxococcales; family Myxococcaceae; genus Myxococcus; species Myxococcus sp. NMCA1. The sequence goes on from NZ_CP113950.1 coordinate 8,869,197, forward strand.
ACCTGCGCCGGGGCAGCGAGCCGGAGGTGGCCTTCTTCACGCTTCGACAGGCCGCCGTCAGCGCGGGGTAGCGCACGCCAGGCTGGCTTGCGAGCCCGCCGCGCATCTCCTAAGCAGGGAGCATGCGCCCGAGGCTCTGGTGGCCTGCATCCCTGCTCCTCGTGTGCCTTGCTTGTGAAAGCGCTCCTCGCAAGGCACACGAGACGGAGAACTACGGCTTCATCAGCGACGACTCGGACTATGTCTGTGCGCGGGGGCCATGGTCTGGCGTCGAGCCATCCCGGGACGTGGATGAGGTCATCGACCGCCTGTGCCCCGCCATCATGAAGCTCCCGGGCGCGACCGACAGGGATTACGGACAGGAGTACTGCGGCCTCATCTACTCCCGAGGCGACGGCATCTACCGCGTCAGCCATCCCTCTCCCCTCGGCCGATGGCAACTGCGCAGGGAAGCGACGAAGAAGTCCTGCTTTCCCGTTCGCAAGGTCATCGACCCCGAGGCCCGGTCCCTCTCCATCCTCGCCGACTACCACAGTCATCCCTGGCACCCTTCGCCGCTATCCGAGCCGGACCGGCGCGCAGCCAATCAACTCTGGCTCATCAAGATTCAGTTCGATTCGGCGTGCCACATCCAGAAGCTGATCCCCCACCTGGATGATGTAGACAGGCCCGGCGAGGTCTACTCGCGTCGAGGGAAGCAGTGGGTCCGCATCGGGCTCATCAAGCCCGCAGACAAACCGTTCGGCTTCATCACCCCCGTCGGACGCGAGGACTGACAGGAGACATCATGATGCCAAAGTGGTTGCCCCTGATGTGCCTGTGCACGCTCCCGGCATGCGCCCTCTTCAAGAAGCCGCCTCGTCCTGTCCATGTGCCCGCGGAGGAAGCCTCAAGGTTCGAGTTCCCCGTTGGAATGCCGGAAGAGGGACGCGTCATCATCCGGCGCCCCCTGGCCCAGGCTGTCCAGCTCGCCATGGAGGACTACCTGCCATGGGACCTGAAGCTCCCGCCGGGCGACCGGCCCGGAGGGGAGTGCCTCTATCGGCGAGAGTCCTACGACGTGACAGCGGCTCCGTACGAAGGCGGAATCATCCTCGTGAGCATCTCGCTGGACCCCGACGCATGCGAGAGAAAGGGTGCCCCCTACGACATGGGAGCGCGGTATGCGATTGACTCGAAGACTTGGCGAATCCTTGCGGTCCAGCGCTGAGGATTCCCAACTCAGATGGTGCCGCACGGCCGGAGCAGGTAACATTCGCCGCATGCGCAAATCACTGCTCCGGTGTGCCGTGCTGCTCCTGCCGCTCGTGGGCTGCGTTCCGTCTCACTTCGACTACGTCAAGCTGCCGGAGGCGGGGAAATTCGCCCTCATCAACATCGACGGCCGGAACGCCTATCTCATCGACCCGCGCACGGAGAGCTGTTTCCTCATGACGGCGGGCTCGGACAACCACACGACCGTGCACGTCCCCTGCGACAAGCTGAAGCGGAACCTGCCCGAGGCCTCCGCCTTCATCACCTGGATTCCCGACAGCGCGGAGGCCCCGGCCGTCAGCGCCCCCACGCCCTGAGCCTCAAGACCGCAGCGGAACGCCCAGCCTCCCGCTCCCCAGCCCTTCCGCCTTCTTGCGCCGCAGGCTGAAGGGCCCGGACCCGAAGTAGACGATGAGCAGCGCGCCACCCGCCATGGAAAGGTTCTTCATGAAGTGGGTGAGCTGGTCCTGCGCCTGCACCGGGTCCGTCACCAGCCAGAACCTGTGGACCATGAAGGCGGCGGACAGCAGGAAGATGGCGATGGCCGCCGCGCCCAGGCGGGCGAACACGCCCAGCAGCACGGACAAGCCGCCCACCACCAGCGCCACGCCGGACCCCAGCACCGCCATGCGCGGCTCCGGCACCCCGGACGCCTGGGCCACGCCCGTCAGCGCCTCCAACTGGAAGAAGTGGTTCAGGCCGCTGGTGATGAAGATGGCCGAAAAGAGCAGCCGGCCAATCGGCGCTAGCACGCCCATGAATCCTCCCTGTCGTCCCTCCTCCCAGCCCCACAACGCTGGCAGGACGTCGCCATTCTCAACGTGGGCATCGATTCCTGCGTGACACCGGCCGCTCGCCTGCCTGCTCGCCCTTCGCCGCCAGCCCTCCCTGGCCATGGCACGCTGCGACAACACGCCACACGCGGGCCTCCAGGCCAGCACGTATGGTGCGCGGGCCGTGAAGAACGCCCTGACCGTCAGCCTCCTGTTGTCCAGCGCCCTGCTGCTCGTCCCCACTTCGAGCGCCTGGGCCTGCGCCACCTGCGCTTGTGGCGACCCCACGCTCATGTCCATGGGCACCGAGCAGCCGTTCTCCGGCCGCCTGCGCCTGTCTTCCACCGTCCGGGGATGGGGCCACACGGTCGGTGAGGAGGGAGTGGACGCCCTGCGCCTGCGCGAGGCGCGCATGGACCTGGCGGTGGCCTACGCGCCGCTCCCCTGGCTGTTCCTCTCCGCCACCCTGCCCCTGCAGGCCCGCGAGGTGCGGCACGTCAGCCTCGCCCGGGACCGCGGCTGGGGCATTGGCGACGTGGAGGTCGCCGCGAAGGTGTTCCTCTTCCAGGACAAGGCCTTCTCCGCGGACCACCTGTTCAGCGTGCTGGGCGGCGTGAAGCTCCCCACCGCGCCCGTGCTGCGCGGTCCGGATGGCGCCCAGTTGGCCCTGGACAGTCAGCTGGGCAGCGGCTCGGTGGATCCACTGGCCGGCCTCGCCTATCAGCACTTCCGCGGCAGCTGGTCCTTCCTGGCCAGCGCCACCGGCTTCCTCCCCACGCGCGGCATCCAGGGCTTCCGCGCGGGTGCCTCCCTCCGCACCACGCTCGCCGCGCAGTACCAGCCGTCTGCCCGCTGGGCCCTGCGCCTGGGCTTCGACAGCCGCCTGGAAGCGCCGGCCGACACGGAAGGCGAGCACCAGGGCCACACGGACAGCGAGCGCCATGAGCACACGGGCGGATTCATCGGCTACGCGTCTCCCGACGTGATCTTCAGCCCGGGCATGGACGTCGTCGTCGCGGCGGGCGTGCGCGTGCCCTTCATCAACCAACTGCGTGGCCGCGTCGTCCCCACGCCCATCGCGATGTTGTCCGTCGCCTACGACCTCTGAACCATGCGCTCCTTCCTCAAGCCCGTCACCGTGGGCGCCGCCGCGCTCCTGTCTCTCGCCGGCTGCGGCGGCACCAACGTCCAGGACGGCATGACGCTCGACCTCGCGCTCATCACCGCCCGGGCGCGGCCCATCTCGGGTGCGGCCGGCGCGCGCGAGCTCATGAACGACCAGGGCACCCGCGCCGTCCTCACCAGCGGCTTCGTCACGCTGGGCAGCATGGAGCTGCTCCCCTGCGCGGAGGTCGGCTGGAAACGCTTCCTGCGTCAGCTGTCCCCCGTGGGCACGGCGTGGGCCCACCACACGGTGACCCACCCCACACGGCTGGACACCGCCCACGTCGTGAACCTGGGTGGCGAGGATGGAACGGTCATTCCGCTGGGCGCGCTGCACCCGCCGCCGGGCCGCTACTGCCACGCGCGCCTCAACTTCGAGCCCGCGGGCAACGACGCGCAAGGCCTGGCCGCCGCCGCCCAGGGCGACGCGCCGGTGGACATGGTGGGCCGCAGCCTGCACCTGCGTGGCACCCTGAGTACCAGACAGGACAGCGAGCCCCAGCCCTTCGAGGTGAGCTTCCAGACGCGTGCCTCGGTGGACGTGCTACTGGAGTGGGTGACGCTGTCAGAAGCCAATCCTCACACGCAGCTCGTCTTTGCGCTCTCGTGGGATACGTGGCTGGATGGCGTCAGCGCCGAGCAGCCGCCCGCCAACGTGGACCTGGTGGGCAACGTGGCCCGCTCGGTGGTGCCTCCCTCCTCCGTCGCACCATGACGCCTCCGCCCCAAGCCGCCCCGCCGCTCCCAGAGCCCGACTCCCGGGCCCGCATCAACCTGGAGTGGCTGCTGCGCTTGCGATGGGGCCTGCTGCTGGGCCAGACGCTCGTCATCGGCGTGGCCGCCTTCGGGTTGGAGCTGGCGCTGCCGGTGTCGGTGTTGTTCGCGCTGCTGGGCCTGGAGGCGCTGACCAACGTGTCGGCGCGGGCGTGGCTGGCGCGCGGCCTCCGGGTGACGGAGGGCACCCTTGGCAAGCTGATGCTGTGGGACACGCTGGTGCTCACCGGCTTGCTGGCCCTCAGCGGCGGCACGCACAACCCCTTCACCACGCTCTACCTGGTGAACGTGGCGCTGGGCACCGTGCTGCTGCCCTCGCGGTGGATGTGGGGTCTGCTCGGCTTCACGCTGACGGCCTTCGGCTCGCTGTTCGTGTTGCAGGACGTGGAGCTGCCAGCGGGCCTGTCGCGGCCGGACCACGCGGAGCTGATGCGGCTGCACATCAACGGCATGTGGGTGGCTTTCGCCGTGGCCGCGGGCTTCATCGTCTACTTCGTCCAGCGCGTCACGCGGGCGCTCGGGGCGCGGGAGCAGGAGCTGGCGCAGGCGCGCGCGCTGCACGCGCGGCGGGAGAAGGTGGCCTCGCTGGCGACGCTGGCCGCGGGCGCCGCGCACGAGTTGTCCACGCCGCTGTCCACCATCGCCGTGGTGACCAAGGAGGTGGAGCGCGCGCTGGCCACCGCGGGCACCTCCGAGTCCGTTCGCGAGGACCTCCGCCTCATCCGCCAGCAGGTGGACCGCTGCCGCGACGTCCTGGTGCAGATGTCCGCGGACGCCGGGCAGACGACGGGTGAGCCCTTCCACCCCGTGCCCCTGAGCCGGCTGGTGGAGGACATGCTGGCGGAGCTTCCCGGCGCGGAGCGGGTGAATGTCGAACTGCCCACCGAGGCCCGCGACTGGCGCGTCCACGGCCCGCCCCGGGCACTGGCCCGGGTGCTGCGCGGGCTGGTGAAGAACGCGCTCCAGGCGTCCCAGGTGTCACGTCCCGTGGAGCTGCGCGTGCGAGCGCGCGGCGAAGGTGCCCTGCTGGAGGTGCGCGACGCGGGCACGGGGATGGCGGCGGACGTGTTGTCCCGGGCGGGCGAGCCCTTCTTCACCACCAAGCCACCGGGCGAAGGAATGGGCCTGGGGCTCTTCCTGGCGCGCACGCTGGTGGAGCAGCTGGGCGGCTCGCTGGAGCTGCGCTCGACGCCGGGCCGGGGCACCACGGCGAGCCTCTCGCTGCCGGTGACGGAGGGCGCGCCATGAGCTTCGCGAGCGCGGGCACGGAGCAGCGTCCCAGCCTGTTGCTGGTGGATGACGATTCCACCCTGCGCGAGCGGCTGGCCCGCGCCTTCCGCGAGCGCGGCTGGGACGTCACCACCGCGGGGGACTACGACGAGGCCCTGGCCGCCGCGCGCCGCGAGTCACCCGAGTACGCGGTGGTGGACCTGCGCATGCCGGGCCGCAGCGGCCTGGAGGTGGTGAGGGATTTGCTCGCGGTGGATGCCTCCACGCGCGTCATCGTCCTCACCGGTTACGGAAGCATCGCCACCACGGTGGATGCCATCCGGCTGGGCGCGGTGAACTACCTTCCGAAGCCCGCGGACGCGGATGACCTGCTCGCGGCCTTCGCGCGTGCGTCCGGCGAGCCCTCCGTCGCGACATCGGAGAGCTTCGAGGCCCCGTCCCTGGCGCGCGCCGAGTGGGAGCACATCAACCGCGTGCTGGCGGACTGCGGCGGCAACATCTCCGAGGCGGCGCGCAAGCTGGGCATCCACCGGCGCTCGCTCCAGCGCAAGCTACAGAAGTACCCGCCTTCCCGTTGAAGCGCTCACGCCTCGCGGGAATTACCGGGCTCGCAATGAGCGAGTGCCCCGTGCCAGTCACTGGCGACCTTTGCTATGGGTGGCGGAATGTCGACCGCACTCCAGACCCGTCCTCCCAGCCACCTCGCCCCCGGCCGCTTCGGCCAGACGCGCTACATGATTCGCCGCAAGTTCTTCAAGCTGTTCGGCGACGCGTTCCACATCTACGACGAGGCGGGCAACCTCGCCTTCTACTCGAAGCTGAAGGCCTTCAAGTTGAAGGAGGACATCCGTATCTACAGCGACGAGGAGATGCGTGAGGAGCTGCTCACCATCAAGGCGCGCGGCATCCTCGACTTCGGCATGACGTACGACGTGACGGATGCCACCACGGGCGCGCGCGTGGGCGCGCTGCGCCGCAAGGGCCTGCGCTCCCTCCTCCGCGACCAGTGGCTGGTGCTGGACGCGAATGACCAGGAGGTGGGGAAGATTGAAGAGGACAGCATGATGATGGCGCTGGTGCGCCGCTTCCTGACCGCGCTGATTCCCCAGTCCTTCACCGGGACGATGGGCCTCAATCAGGTGCTCGCCTTCCACCAGCGCTTCAACCCGTTCATCCAGAAGATTGATTTGGACTTCTCCATGGACACCGACCGCCAGCTGGACCGGCGGCTCGGCATCGCGGCGGCGGTGCTCATGTGCGCCATCGAGGGCCGGCAGCAGTAGTCCCTGAACCTTCTCCCAGACTGGCGGCGGCGGCCTTCCTTCAGGGAGCCGCCCGTCACGTCACGCCGAGAGGGCCTCAGCGGGAGCGCGAGCTTCGACCCGCCAGCAAGCGGCGGTGAACCGCACCTCGTCGCCGTGCACATAGGGGTTGAAGGCGGCGCGGACGGTTTCGATGACGTGAGTCCGGGTCCTCTCGTCGGCTTCGTGAAGAACGCGACCGAGGGGCCCAAGCCGGGTCACGTACTGGACCAACCCCCGCTCGGGCAGGGTGCAGGTGGCATCAATGGGGTGGATGTCGATGTCCCTCCAGCCGCTCTGCTCCAGGATGCGATGGACCCGGTCCCCATCCGCGAAGGCGAACTGGCCCGGCGCGTTCGGCTGGCGGGCGGGCATGTTTGGAAGGAGGGGCGCCGCGGCCCGCTCGGCGGTCGTCATGAACGGGTTCTCCGAGGGGCTTCGCCAGGCGATGAAGGTCAGCCTGGCATTCTCTCTTGCGGAACGTCTCAGGTTCACGAAGGCCTGGACGGCATCGTCGAAGAACATCACGCCGAAGCGTGAAATCACCATGTCGAAGCGCCCTCGCTCGAAGGCGTGATGCTCCGCGTTGGCCTCGATGAAGCTGGCGGCCACATGCTCCGCTTCGGCCCGGGCCCGCGCCGCCGCGAGCATGGGTGCGGAGATGTCGATGCCGACGCAGTGTCCCTGGGCACCGAGCCGCCGCGCGACGGCGAGCGTCGTGCTGCCCGTCCCACAGCCCACGTCGAGCACCTGACGCGCGCCGCGGGCTTGGACGGCCTCGACGAGCAAGTCCTCGAACGGCTTGAACATCCCTTCGAGCAGGTCCCGGCTATCGACCCAGGCCTGTCCCGCGGGGCCATTCCAAAGCGCTGCCTGCCCCTCCGGGGGCTGGTGACCAGATGCCATCGCGCGTCTCCCTTCACATGCCTTCAAGAAGTGAAGGCCGTACAGTGCCAGTTCAAGTCGACTTGAGGTCAACAGGTGAGAGACCTGGACATCACCGAGGTTGCCCGGCGCACGGGCGTTCCTGCCTCGACGCTGCGTTTCTATGAGGCAAAGGGCCTGCTCTCCTCGACGGGCAGGCGAGGCCTGCGCCGCCTGTTCAACCCCGACGTGCTGGAGCGGCTCGCACTCATCGCATTGGGACGCGAAGCCGGCTTCTCACTGGATGAGCTGGCTCGGATGTTCGCGCCGGACGGACAACCGCGCATTGACCGGGAGCTGCTGACCGCGAAGGCGGAGGAACTCGACAGCACCATCCGGCGGCTGAGCGCCATGCGCGATGGCTTGCGGCACGCGGCGAACTGTCCCGCGCCGAGCCACATGGCGTGTCCCAGGTTTCGCCAGCTCCTGGCAGCTGCCACTGCCTCCAGACAAAGGCGGGCGCCCGAGTCGCACGGGAGCGAAGGCGGTCGCACGCGCCGCCGGAAGCAAGTCCCATAATCGCCACTACATTGCAAATACAATTTAAACCCATATACTCCTCACCCACGAGGAAGAACGGGGATTCTTCCCGCTGCGTTCCTCCTGCATGTGAGACATCCCCCCTGCCATCCAACGCAGCCCCGAGGGCGTTACCAGGGCAGCAGGCCAGGGCAAGGAGCGCATGCATGTTCCACGAGCCACCGCGCGGATGGCCTTCTCCCCTCGCTCGCGATGACACAACTCGCTCAGACACCACTCCCCGCCTTCGCCGCCCCTTCCGCTGCCTCGTCGCGTGAGACGGTGGGCTCCAAGGGCCGCCGCATCGTCGGCATCGACGCCCTCCGAGGGCTGGTCATGGCGCTGATGATTGTCGACCACGTGCGGGAGTACTTCTACCTGCACGCCCAGGTGAGCGACCCGGTGGTGATATCCACCACGCCGCCCAGCCTCTTCTTCACGCGGTTCGCCGCGCACCTCTGCGCGCCCGTGTTCGTCATCCTGACGGGCGTGGCGGCCTGGCTCTACGGCCAGCGGCACGGAGGGCGTAAAGCGGCCTCCAGCTTCCTGTTCAAGCGCGGCCTCTTCCTGCTCGTGCTGGAGCTGACCGTCATCAACTTCGCCTGGACCTTCACGCTCCTGCCCCAGACCTATTACTTCCAGGTCATCGGCGCGATTGGCCTGTCGATGATGGTGCTGTCCGCCCTGCTCTACCTGCCACGACCCGCGCTGCTCACCTTCGCGCTGCTCGTGATTTTCGGCCACAACCTGCTCGACCCGATTCACTTCGAAGCAGGCCAGCCGGGACAGGCCCTGTGGGCGCTGCTACATGACCGGGGCTTCATCGCCCTTCCCTGGGGCGCGCAGCTCAAGACGTCCTACCCCGTCCTGCCGTGGATGGGCGTCATCGCCCTGGGCTTCGCGGTAGGGCCGTGGTTCTCGTCCCAGGTCGCCCCAGCGGCGAGGCGCCGCCGCCTGCTGCTGGCGTCAGCATCCTCGGTGGGCCTCTTCGTGCTGCTGCGGCTCATCAACATCTACGGCGAGCCCCTGCCGTGGTCGCCCGGCGCTACGCCGATGGAAACGGCCATGTCCTTCGTCAATCTGACGAAGTACCCGCCGTCGCTCGACTTCCTGCTGCTGACACTCGGCGTGGGCGCGGGCCTGCTGGCGCTGCTGGACAAGGCGCCTGCGTCACTGACATCCACCCTGGCGGTGTTCGGCGCCGCGCCGCTGTTCTTCTACGTCGTCCACCTGTACCTGCTGCACGCGATGAACAAGCTCGCGCTGCTCACCTTCGGCCCCAACCAGGGCGCGCTGTTCAGCCTGCCGAACGTCGGCGAACTCTGGCTCATGGCGCTGCTGACCACGGTGCCCATGTGGTTCGCCTGCCGCGCCTTCGCCGCGCTGAAGGCCCGCTCCTCCAGTCCCTGGATGAGCTACCTCTGACAATCGGCCCTGGGCTCAGGTCCGCGCCATGACGGGAAGGAGGTTCGCCTCACGTGGGGACGTCAGTCCCCGCACGAACAGGTCCGCCTCCGTGTCCTCGCCCGCCTCCACCGCGCCGGGCCACCAGCGCTCCGGCGTGAAGCCGAACTGGATGGACGAAATCGGCCGGTCGATGAGCCGCGGCAGCGCCGCCCGTAAATCAAAGGGCGCACGCGCGAAGATGTCGTCGACGAACAGCGTCTCGCCCTCCACCTCCGCGAACACCCAGGCCTCGTCGCTCAGGGCGCGCAGTGGCCGCGCGAACCCATTCGCCGCATACCAACTGGCGATAGAGGCCGTGCCCCGCGCGCCGAAGCGCTCCGTCACCGGCAACCCCTCGTCAGAGAGCATTCGGAGCCGCGCCCGCACGTCCGCCTCCGCCAGGTCGAGCCGCGGCGCCGCTGTCCCTCCCGGCCGCGCCATGTGCGAGGCGGAGAACAGCGTCTGGCGCCGGGGCTCGAAGCCGAAGCGCGGGTAGAACTCCAGCACGCTCTTGTTGGCGAACAGCAGCACGGGCGCGTCACCACAGTGCGCCAGCGCCGCGTTCATCACCTCGCGCGCCAACCCCCGCCCGCGCTCGGAAGGCAGGCTCCCCACGGCGCCCAGCTGGTAACCCGTCACCTCCCGGCCTTCGAGCAACAACCGCATCCGCGTCACCGAGGCATTGGCCAAAACCCGGCCGTCCTCCACCACCGCGAACGCGCGGTAGTCGTCATTCCATTCACCCCACTGCGTCCAACGCCGGAAGTCAGCGCGGGTGAAGACTTGCGGCACGTAGTCGCAGAACGCAGCCTGGAGCCCCGAGTTGCCGGGCCCGATTTCAGTGACGGAGGGAACGCGCTTCGAAGCCATCCATCCACCCTACGCGATTCCCACCAGCCGCCAACGGACGCGAGCCCGCACCGGGAATCCCTAACGCGCTGCGTATTGCGAGCCTTCACCCGGAAGCCTACTAGTTTCTTGTTGTCACAATGCCAATAAGCAATTGGAGGGTTGCGCGCATGCGACTGCATTGGAGTCGTCCGTTGGCCGTTTCGAGTACCTTGCTCTGGGCCATCAGCGCGGGGCAGGCAGCAGCGGAGCCGTTGCCGCTGTTGGACATGACGCCCCTTCGCGCGCCCTTCGCGGCGGCGTGCCAGGGGAAACCGGATTCCACACCGCTGCCGCTGGACCCGCGCACCCTGGTGGTTCCCGGCGTCAACAAGCCCGGCGCCGCGGTGCAGTTCAACGCCTACTGGGTGGACCTGCACTCACCGCCGCCGCCGTTCGTCTCCAACCTGCCACCCAACCCGAAGAACTGCGGCGAGTTCCGCGCGAGCGCCCACCGTGGCCGGGTGAACATCGAGACGCGCGCCTACTTCCAGCCCTTCACGACGTCGCTGGCCTACTACAACATGTATCTCCAATGGGGCTACCTCTTCCGCCCCTCGGACTTCGACGAGCAGATCATCAACCGCTTCGGGCTCTCGAAGGCGCCCTTCCGCAATCCCTACCCGATGCCGTGGGAGAACCCCAACCTCACCAACGGAGGCAGCGGCCAGCTCCCGCTGGGCCTGGTGCAGGAACGGGATTCCAATGGCCGCTTCACGGGGATGATTGCCTCCAGTTGCTCGGGCTGCCACGACTCGAAGCTGGGCAACGACCAGGAATCCTCCTTCGTCTGGGGACGCTCCACGGACGCCAGCGATCCGGGCCTCATCCAGTCCGACATGTTCCGCTCCACCGTCGTGGGCAACGTGTTCCAGATTGTGCCCGTGCCCTGGAGCGTGGGCCGCGGCATGAGTGACGCCATCGGCATCGTCGACCTGCTGCCCGCCCTCTTCGACATGGACTCCCTGGCGCTGGCCCCCAGCCTGCTGGAGTACTTCCCCACGCACGCGGGTGGCATGTCCCGCGCGCCCAACTGGTGGTACCGCGCCTTCAAGACGCGCCAGTTCTGGGACGGCGCGCTCACGTCGGACAACGTCCGCTCGGAGATGGCGTTCGGCGTCGCGAACATCGGCCGCTCGGCCTCGGAGCGCCGCGCGCTCACCGCGGAGTTCGAGGACAACGACAACTTCTTCCTCTCGCTCTCGCCCCCCACCTACCCCAAGCCCATCAACACCGCGCTCGCCGAACGCGGCGCCATCCTCTTCCACGAGCGCGACCTCTGGGCCAATGGCGCCAACGCCAACATCCCGAAGACGCCCGGCAACGGCTCGTGCGCGAGCTGCCACGGCGTCTACGCGCCGCGCTACGCGGCCAACCCCGCCTACCTGCCGGACCCGCGCCTCAAGGGCATCTCCGGCGTCATCACGCCCATTGAGACCATCCGGACGGACCCGGCCCGCAAGGACCTGATGGCGGACGAGCGCAAGCGCCGGGCCTGGAACACGTCCTTCCTGGCCTACAACGACATGCACCCCGACCACGGGCCCTTCTACGACGACCCCATCATGAGCGCCCTGCGCCGCGTGCCGCGTGCCGCGTATGACCGGGGGGTGGGGCCCATCTACTCGCCCGAAGGGCCGAACATCTGGATTGAGCCGTTCGGCTACATCGCGCCACCGCTCTACGGCGCGTGGGCCTCCGCGCCCTACCTCCACAACAGCAGCGTGCCCACCCTGTGGGACGTGCTGAAGCCGTCGGACCGCCCGAAGGTGTGGCAGCGCCAGCAGACGGAGCCCAACAACCGGGGAACCAACGCCGGCTACGCCATGGACTTCGCGGCGTACGACTTCAACAAGCTCGGCTGGAAGGTGACGCGCCTGGCCTGCGGCGACGTGCCCAGCAGGGACCCGTTCATCCCCTGCAGCCAGCACATGGCGACCATCGACATCGCCTTCGCCAACATCGCCAACGTGGTGGCCAACTACAACTCGCTGGCCTACCAGTCACCGCCGCCCATCACCCAGAAGCAGATTCGCTCGCGGATGATTTTCAACTCGCACCTCTACGGGCTCGGCAACGAAGGCCATGACTTCAACCAGTCGCTCACGGACGACGAGCGCTGGGCCATCATCGAATACATGAAGACGCTCTGACCCGCTGAAGCGATGCGGCTCGTGAGGAAGAAAGGGAGCGGGCTCCCTTCCTTCCCAGGACTTCAGCGGCTACGGGCTGAACATGCCGGTGAGCACGCTGGCGCGGCCTCGAGGCAGCGAGCGCTTGAACGGGCTCGTCGCGAGGTTCGAGCCGGGCTGGTACCAGCTCTGGATCTCCGCGAAGTACGTCTGGCCCGCCCGCAGCACGTCCGGGGGCAGGTACACGCTCTGGAGATCCGTGTGCAGCACCGCCACGCGCGTCGCGGTGGTGGAACCGTTGCTCGCGCCTAGCCGGTAGATGTTCACCACGTAGTTCGTGGCCGTTCCGACCAGCGGCTTCGACCAGCGCAGCGAGGCGTCGGTCCCCACGCCCGTGAGGTTCTGGAATGCGCCGCGCGTGTTCACCTGGGGCGCCTGCACCGGCCCGACGAGGGGCTGCACGGGCGCGGCGGTGAACGCGCTCGCCTCTTGCTCCACGCGGATGTCCACGCTCATGGTGTAGGGCGTCGCGGTTCCCAGCGCGTAGCTCTTCGTGAAGCCCGCGACTGCGAACGCCACCTTCTGCCACGTCGCCGGGAGCGGGTTGTTGTAGGTCATGCTCCCCGTGACGATGTCGGTCCGCTGCGTGTCAGGATTGAGCTTCACGAGCAGTGGCGGCCCGCTGATGGACGCGAGCGCCGAGCTCAGCGCGGCCGGCCGGGCGGACATCCAGATCTCGTTGTACGTGCTGACCGCGTCCGGGTTCACCTGGGTGCGAATGGCTTCGAAGGCCGAGCGTCTCCAGTCCACCGCGAAGGTGCCTGTCGCGACGGGCTGGGTGAAGGTTCCGCTGACGGTGACGGGCTGGCCCTCCACCTGCGTCATGCTCGTATCGAGCACCTTGTGCATCGCGCGGTAGGGCACTCCATTCGCGCTCGTCTGCAACCGCATCTGCGCCAGCGAGAACACATCCCCGCGGCTGCTGTCGAGCAGCACCGGGTTGAGCATGTTGGCGTAATCGAAGCTCAGCCCGGAGAGCGACGTGGCGCCCGCCAGGGGGCGCCCCGTGGCGCTGCCGTCGATGTAGCCGAACGCGCCCGGGTTCAACGAATACATGTCCAGGAAGTCCCCCGGCTGCCAGGGAGACAGGCCGGTGGCGGACACCATCACGGGAGTGGGCAGCGAGGCGAAGGTGCCATCGCGGCCCCACTCCGTGGAGCCCAGATCGAACGCGCGGCCGGTGCTCACCAGGTAGCGCGAGCCCAGCTTCAGGTAGATGCGGCCGGAAGGGACGTTCGGCACGGAGATGGTGCCGTCCGCGGAGCCCGTGCCCGGATAGGCCGTGAACGCCCCGGTCGTTGAGTCCCGCATGTATGCCACCACCGACGTGGCGGACTGGTCGTATGGCTTCGTCTCGTTGCCCGACGTGGCGACGAAGGTGACCGGGCTGGTACCGGTGACATGAGTGACCAGGCCTTGGGCGGCCTGGGAGGTCGCGTCCGTCGACACGGAGGAGTCCACCGCCTCTGCCTCGTCGAGCCCTGCGCAGCCGACCCCTGTCATGCCGACCAAAAGCCCGAGGGAAATCAATGACATATTCATTGTGAAGACAACCCTTTCGGCGACGCCCTGAATGGCGCTGCGCAGGGAGATTCATACCGGGCCGATCTGACATTTCCGGGAGCGCTTCGATTCCAAATTTCCTTAGGGGCTGTGAAAGCAAACGCGCTTGTCGGCAGGTGAGCCCGGCAACGGACTCCGTGATGACTGGCGCCATCCGCCTGGTGACTGCGGTCACCGCCGGGGGCCTGGAGCGCGTTGCGTGGTGCCATCCCCTCGCTGAGAAATCCACGACTTGCCAAGGCCCGCCTGGGCGGCATGCATCCGCTTCCGGTTTACTCCTACAGCTGGAGTTTGAGTCGCGCTCCTCGGGCCCGATAGTGACATTGCATGGCGACGGCTTGGTGGTGGCGTCGCCAGCGACTCCAGGCCAAAACGTGCGCGAGTGGAGCCACGGTCCGTGCCGTGCTCCCCAGCAGAATGGCGAAAGTCGAGTCTGAGCGCGGGCGCCGGCCTCCTGGAGAATCCGCCAGGAGGCCGCGACCTTCGCGTCACAGGAAGCGTTTGAAGAGGTCCAGCTTCCCTGTGTAGGGCGGGTAGCGCAGCTTCATGTCGAGCAGGAAGGGCCGCTTCACCACGCCCTTGCGGTGGCTGAAGGCGTCGAAGCTGGCCTGGCCGTGGTAGCCGCCGGTGCCGGACTCCCCCACGCCTCCGAAAGACAGGCCCTTCGCCGCGAAGTGGACGCACACGTCGTTGGCCACCGCGCCGCCGCTCGACGTCTCCGTGAGGACGCGCTCGTTCACCGCCGCGTCCTTGGAGAAGGTGTAGAGCGCCAGCGGCTTCGGCCTCGCGCGGACGAAGCGGATGGCCTCGTCGATGCTCGGACAGTCCACCAGCGGCAGCAGGGGCCCGAAAATCTCCTCCTGCATCAGCGGGCTGGACAGCGGCGCGTCGGTGATGACGGTGGGCGCGAAGAAGCGGCTGTCCGCGTCCCGCTCACCGCCAAATGCCACGGTCCCGTCCTGCGCCAGCTTCGAGACGCGCTCGAAGTGCCGCGAACTGATGAGGCGGCCATAGTCGCGGCTCTCACGCGTGTTCGCGCCGTAGAAGCCGGTGACGGCCTTCTGGACCAGCTCCGTGAAGCGGCCCTTGAGCTCGGGCGGAATGAGCACATAGTCCGGGGCGATGCAGGTCTGCCCGGCGTTGAGGTACTTGCCCCAGGCGATGCGGCGCGCGGTGACTTCCAGGTCCGCGCTCTTGTCGATGATGCAGGGGCTCTTGCCGCCCAGCTCCAGCACGGTGGGCGTCAGGTGCTTCGCCGCGGCTTCCGCCACCACCCGGCCCACCTGGGGGCCGCCGGTGAAGAAGATGAGGTCCCAGCGCTCGTCGAGCAGGGCCCGGCTCACCTCCGCGCCGCCCTCCACGACGGCGACGACGTCCTCGGGGAAGGCTTCTTTCAGCATCCGCGCGAGCACGGCGGACGTCGCCGGGGACAGCTCGCTGGGCTTCAGCACGGCGGTACAGCCCGCGGCGAGCGCCCCGATGAGCGGAGCAATCGCCAACTGATAGGGGTAGTTCCACGGGGAGATGATGAGCGTCACGCCCAGCGGGTCCGAGTACTGCCAGACGCGCGCGGGTTGGATTGCGAGCGGCGCCGCCCCCTTGCGCGGCGCCATCCACGCCTTCACGTTCTTCAGCGCGTCCTTCAGCTCCCCGTAGATGCTGCCCACCTCCGTGAGGTAGGCCTCCTCGGGGCTCTTGGAGAGGTCCGACTGCAGGGCGGCGAGAATCTCCGCCTCGTACTTGCGTGCAACCCGTTCGAGCACCTGCAACTGCTCCCGTCGCCACGCCAACGGCAGCGTGGCACGGGTCTCGAAACGGGCTCGCTGCTTCTCGACGAGCGCCTTCGCATCGAACGAAGGTGGAACGGCGGCGAGACGGCTGGAGCCCTGACTCATCGGACCTCTCCTTGTGTGAACTGCTACTTCAAGAGTTCGCCTCGTTCGGCCTTCTCGACGAGCGACGCCGGCGGCTCGAAGTGCGCGCCGTAGCGCTGCGCGAGCTCACGCGCGCGGGCGATGAAGCCCCGCGGCCCGTTGCCCGTCCGTCCCTCGTAGCCGTTGATGAACTGCGCCACGCCGCCCGTCCACGCAGGGAAGCCGATGCCGAGGATGGAGCCGATGTTCGCGTCCGCGGCGGAGCGCAGCACGCCCTCGTCGAAGCAGCGCACCGTGTCGATGGCCTCGGCGAACAACATCCGCTCCTTCATGTCCTCGAAGGGGATGGTGTGGCCGGGCCTGGTGAAGTGCTGCGCCAGTCCCGCCCACAGGCCCGTGCGCTTGCCGTCCACGTAGTCGTAGAACCCGCCGCCCGTGGAGCGGCCCTTGCGCTGGTGCTGGTCAATCAGCGCGTCCATCACGGCGTAGCTGCTGTGCTCCGCCCAGGGCTTGCCCTCCGCCAGGGTGGCCGCCTTCGTCTCCTGACGAATCTTGCGCGGCAGCGTCAGCGTGAGTTCGTCCACCAGTTGGAGCGGGGCGGCGGGGTAGCCCGCCTGGAGGCCCGCCTGCTCGATGGAGGCGGGCGAGATGCCCTCACCCACCATGGCGATGGCCTCGTTGAGGAAGGTGCCGATGACGCGGCTGGTGAAGAAGCCCCGGCTGTCGTTGACGACGATGGGCGTCTTCCCAATCTGCACCGCGATGTCGATGGCCTTCGCGAGCGTGGCGTCGCTCGTCTTCTTGCCCGCGATGAGCTCCAGCAGCGGCATCTTGTCCACGGGGGAGAAGAAGTGCATGCCCACGAAGTCCTCCGTCCGCTTCACGCCCTCGGCGAGCACGGAGATGGGCAGCGTGGACGTATTGGACCCGAGCACCGCGTCCGGGGCGACCACGTCCTGGACCTCCTGGAAGACCTGGTGCTTGAGCTTCACATCCTCGAACACGGCCTCGATGACGAGGTCACACCCCTTGAGGGCGGCGGCGTCCGCGGTGGGCGTGATTCGCGCCAGCAGCGCGTCACCCTTCTCCTTCGTGGACTTGCCCTTCTGGATGGCCTTCTCCACCAGCTTGACGGAGTACTCCTTGCCCTTCTCCGCCGACGCGAGGCTCACGTCCTTGAGCACCACGTCGATGCCAGCCTTGGCGCAGACGTAGGCGATGCCCGCGCCCATCATCCCCGCGCCCAGCACGCCCACCTTCTTCGCGGTGTGCTGCGGGTAGTCCTTGGGACGGCCGCCACCGGAGTTGATGTGCTGCATGTCGAAGAAGAACGCCTGAATCATGTTCTTCGCGACCTGCCCCGTGACGAGCTCGGTGAAGTAGCGCGACTCCACGGTGAACGCGGTGTCCACGTCCACCTGCGTGCTCTCCACCGCCGTGGCCATGATGGCGCGGGGCGCCGGCATGTTCGCGCCCTTGAGCTGCTTGCGCAGGTTCGCGGGGAACGCGGGCAGGTTCGCCGCCAGCCCCGGAGACGACGGCGTGCCACCCGGAATCTTGTAGCCCTTCTGGTCCCACGGCTGCTGCGCGGTGGGATTGGCCTTCACCCACGCCTTGGCCGCGGGCAGGAGCGCCTCCACGGAGTCCACCACCTCGTGGACCAGGCCGGCCTCCTTCGCCTCCTGCGGACGGTAGCGCTGGCCCTGGAGCAGCACCTTCATCAGCGCGTCCACGATGCCCAGCATCCGCACCGTGCGCACCACGCCGCCGCCACCGGGCAAGAGGCCCAGCGTGACTTCCGGCAGGCCCACCTGGGCGCCCTTCACGTCCGCGATGATGCGGCGGTGGCACGCGAGCGCGATCTCCAGCCCGCCGCCCAGCGCCGCGCCGTTGATGGCCGCGACCACGGGCTTGCCCAGCGTCTCCAGCGTGCGCAGCTGCGCCTTGATTTCCTGCCCCAGCTCGAAGGACTGCTTCGCGTCCTCCTTACGCACCTTCAGCAGGTCCTTCAAATCACCACCGGCGAAGAACGTCTTCTTCGCGGAGGTGAGGATGACACCGGTGAGGGTGTCCTTCTCCTTGACCAACCGGTCCACCGTCGCGCGCATGGACTTCAGATACGCGGCGTTCATGGTGTTTGCGGACTGGTTCGGGTCATCCAACGTCAAGACGACGATGCCGTCGGCGTCCTTGTCCCAGCGGATGGTGTTCTGCTCGCTCATGGGGTTCGCTCGAATCCTATCGAAGTGTTGGAAGAGAAGCTCAGACGCGTTCGATGAGGGTGGCCACGCCCATGCCACCACCCACGCACAAGGTGATGACCGCGCGGCGCGCCTTGCGTCGCTCCAGCTCGTCCACCATCGTCCCCAGAATCATCGCGCCCGTGGCGCCCAGCGGGTGCCCCATGGCGATGGCGCCGCCGTTCACGTTCAGCTTCTCGTCCGGAATGCCGAGGTCCTTCTGGTACTTGAGCACCACCGAGGCGAAGGCCTCGTTGAGTTCGAACAGGTCGATGTCCTTCACCGACAGGCCGGCAATCTCCAGCAGCTTCCGGGTGGCCGGAATCGGACCGGTGAGCATGATGGTGGGGTCCGAGCCGGACGTGGCCACCGCGGCGATGCGCGCGCGCGGCGTGAGCCCCAGCGACTTGCCCACCTGCTCCGAGCCGATGAGCACCAGCGCCGCGCCGTCCACGATGCCCGACGAGTTGCCCGGCGTGTGGACGTGCTCGATGCGCTCCACGAAGTGATACTTCTGCAGGGCCACCGCGTCGAAGCCGCCCGCCTCGCCCATGACGGTGAAGGACGGGTTGAGCTTGCCGAGCGACGCCACAGTGGAGTCCGGGCGCATGAGCTCATCGTGGTCCAGCACGGTGAGGCCGTTCTGGTCCACCACCGGGACGACGGAGTTCTTGAAGTACCCGCCGGCCCACGCCTGGGCCGCCAGTTGCTGCGAACGGGCCGCGTAGCGGTCCACGTCCTCGCGCGTGAAGCCCTCGATGGTGGCGATGAGGTCCGCGGAGATGCCCTGCGGGACGAAGTAGGTGTCGAAGTTGGTGGCCGGGTCCATGGCCCAGGCGCCGCCGTCCGAGCCCATGGGCACGCGCGACATGCTCTCCACGCCGCCCGCGATGACCAGGTGCTCCCAGCCCGAGCGCACCTGCTGGGCGGCCATGTTCACCGCCGTGAGGCCGGACGCGCAGAAGCGGTTGAGCTGCACGCCGCCCACCGTCTCCGGCAGCCCCGCGGCCAGCACCAGGGTACGAGCGATGTCCGCGCCCTGCTCCCCCACGGGCGACACGACGCCGAGCACCACGTCGTCGATGCGCTTGGGGTCCAGGTTCGGGTGGCGCTTCTTGAGCGCGTCCACCAGCCCGGTGAGCAGCGTGATGGGCTTGGTGCCGTGCAGCGCGCCTTTCCTACCCTTGCCGCGAGGGGTCCGGACGGCGTCGAAGATGAATGCTTCCTGGCTCACGAAGAGCCTCCTTGGGACGGGGATGTGGGTCTACAGGGAACGGGCGACGAGCTCTTTCATGACCTCGTTCGCGCCGGCAAGGATTCGCAGCACACGCGTGTCCGCGAACAGGTGGGCGATGGGGTACTCCTTCATGTACCCGTACCCTCCGAACAACTGCAAGCAACGGTCGGCGACGATGCACGCCTGGTCCGTCACCCAATACTTCGCCATGGCCGCCGTCGTCACATCCAACCCACCCTCCAGGTGCGACACGATGCAGTCGTCGATGAAGGTGCGACACACCCGCCGCAGCGTGGCGACCTCCGCCAGCTCGAAGCGAGTGTTCTGGAGGGCGAAGAGCGGCTTTCCGAACACCTGGCGTTGTTTCGTGTATTCGACCGTCACGTCCATGGCCCGCTCCAGGCTGGCCATCGCGATGAGCGCCGTGCTCAGCCGCTCCTGGGGGAGCTGCTGCATCAACTGGACGAAGCCCCGGCCCTCCTCGCCGCCCAGCAGGTCGCTGGCGGGGACCTTCAGGTCGTCGAAGAACAGCTCCGTCGTGTCCTGTCCCTTGCCGCCCAGCTTCTCCAGGATGCGCCCGCGCTCGAAGCCCGGCGTCGTGTCGGAGACCTCGGCACACAGCAGGGAGATGCCCGCATGGCCCTTCGCGTCCCCTGTGCGCACGGCGATGATGAGGAAGTCACATACGCGGCCGTTGGAGATGAACGTCTTCGAGCCACTCACCCGGTAGAAGTCACCGTCACGTACCGCGCGGGTGGAGATGGCCTGGAGGTCGGAGCCCGTCCCCGGCTCCGTCATGGCGATGGCGCCCACCCACTCGCCGCTGGCGAGCTTGGGCAGCCACTTCTTCTTCTGGGCCTCGGACGCGTAGGCCAGCACGTAGTGCGCGACGATGGTGCAATGCACCGCGAAGCCCATGGACGGGTCGCCCGCGCGGACCTGCTCCTCGATGAGGACGGCCTCGTGGGCGAAGGTGCCGCCGCCTCCGCCGTAGGCCTCCGGGATGGACATGCACAAGAGCCCCAGCTCGCCCGCCCGGCGGTACAGCGCCTTGTCCGGGTACCCCTGCTCCACGTGCTTGGGGACGTTGGGGAGGACTTCCTTCGTGAAGTAGCTGGCCGCGAGCGCGCGGACCTGCTCGAGCTCGGGTGAGCCCCATCGGGATGTCGCCGTCATGTCCGCCTCCTAGAGCCCGAACGTCTTGCCGATGATGTCGCGCTGGATTTCGCTGGTGCCGCCGTACACAGTGGAAATCACCGTGGCGCGCAGGTGCGACTCCATGTCGTATTCGGTCGCGTAGCCGTAGCCGCCCATCATCTGCACGCCCTCGAGCGCCACGCGCTTGGCCGTCTCCGTCGTCTTCAGCTTCGCCATCGACGCCTCGCGCGGAAGCATCCGCTCCGGGGCCTCGTCCGCCATCGCCGCCACGCGGTAGATGAGCAACTCACAGCAATCCAGCTCCGTGGCCAGGTCCGCGATGCGGTGCTTGAGCGCCTGGAAGGAGCCAATGGCCTTGCCGAACTGCTTGCGCTCCTTCACGTAGGCCACCGCGTCGTCGAACGCGCGCCGGCCCCGGCCCAGCATGGTGGCCGCCAGGATGAGGCGCTCGCTGTTGAGCCCCGACATCACCTGGGGCCACGCCTGGTCCACGCGGCCCACCACGGCGCCCTCCGGCAGGAAGCAGTCGGTGAAGTAGACGTCGTTGACGTCCTTGCCGTTGAGCGTGGGGATGCCGCGAATCTCCACGCCCGCCATGCCCGTGGGGACGCAGAACATGGTGAGGCCCTCGTGCCGGGAGCCCGCCTGCGTGCGCGCCACCAGCAGCACGTGGTCCGCGAGGTGCGCGTTGGAGCACCACGTCTTCTGCCCGTTGATGATGAAGCCCCCGTCGACCCGCTTCGCGCGGCAGGCGATGGCGGCGACGTCGGAGCCCGCGCCCGGTTCCGAGATGGCAATGGCCTCCACGCGGCCCCGGACGATGCCGCCCAGCACCTTCTCGCGCTGAGCCTGCGTCCCGAACTTCGCGTAGGGCCCGGCGGCGACGGCCGTGGTGACGTAGCCGCCCACCGGCGCGAGCCCATACGCGGTGCGCTCCGCGAAGAGGCAGACCTCCGACAGTCCTCCGCCCGAGCCGCCATATTCCGGCGAGATTCCCACGCCGAGCCAGCCCAGCTCGGCCAACTGCGCGTAGAGCGCGCGGTGGTGGAATTCAGCGCCGTGCTGGGTCAGCGCATCACGCTGCGCGCGGGTGCCCGTCCTGTCACGACAGAAGGCGTCGATGGCGTCGGCGAACGACGCTTGCTCCGAAGTTCTCGCATGCATGGGGGCTCTGAGGGAGACGCTGCGGGTGAGACGTCAGGCGCCTTCGTAGAAGGCGGAGATGCGCGCGGCGTACTGCTGGAGAATCACGCGGCGCTTGAGCTTCAGACTGGGCGTCAGCTCGCCCGTCACCGGCGACCAGTTCTCCGCGACCACATCGAAGCGCTTCACCTGCTCCGCGCGGGAGAGCCGGACGTTGATGGAGGCCACCAGTGCCTCCAATTCGGCGCGGATGGCGGGCGCGTGGGTGAGCGCCTCCAGCGAGCTCGCGTCCAGCTTGTGGGCCTTGGCCCAGACAGGCGCGGCGTCCGCGTCCAGGCTGATGAGCGCCGTCACGTAGGGCAGGTTGTCACCAATGGCGATGGCCTGGCCCACCAGCGGGTGCGCGCGCAACATGCCCTCGATTTTGGACGGCGCGATGTTCTTCCCGCTGGAGGTGATGAGCAGCTCTTTCTTGCGGTCGGTGATGGTGAGGTATCCCTCCGCGTCCACCGAGCCGATGTCGCCAGTGGCCAGCCAGCCGTCCGCGTCCACCGCGCTCACAATCTGCCCATCCGCGGACAGGTAGCCCATGAACAACACCGGCCCCCGGACGAAAATCTCTCCGTCCGCGGCCAGCCGCAGCTGCAAGCCGGGAATGGGCCGCCCCACGGAGCCGACGCGGAAGTCCTCGGGCGTGTTGATGGTCGCGCAGCCGGTGGTCTCACTCATGCCCCAGACCTCCAGCACCTTGAAGCCGAAGCCGCCGAGGAACTCCAGCACCTCCACGGGAATGGGCGCGGAGCCGCTGCTCGCCCAGGTGAGCGCATCCAGGCCCAGCGCCGCCCGCAGGGGCTTGAGCACCTGCGCCTCCGCCTCGGCCGCCTTGCGCGTGAGCTCGGGTGGCACTTCCCGTCCCGAGCCCTCCATCCGGAAGACCTCCTGCAGCGCCGCGTGTGCGGCCAGGACGGGCGTCCGCCGCTCAGGCTCCATCGCGTCCAGCTTCGCCTTCAGTCCCGCAGCGAGCTTCTCCCAGACGCGCGGCACGCCGAAGAAGGCGGGAGGCCGGGCCTTCGCCAACAGCGGCATCACCCCCGCGGGGTCAGAACAGACGTAGACGTGCAGCGCCTTGTAGAGAGAGCGGTACAGCCCCAGCTCGCGCTCGGCGATGTGCGCCAGCGGGAGATAGGCGATGGAGGTGGAGCGCATCGGCGTGGGGACCACCGCGTCCACGGCGATGGCCTCATAGAAGGCATTGCGGTGGCTCAGCACCACGCCCTTTGGGTCACCCGTGGTGCCGGACGTGTACATCATCGCGATGGGGTCCTCAGGCCGGATGCGCTTCCAGCCGTCCTCGAAGACAGAGGCATCTTCCTGGTGCAGCGCGCGTCCCCTGGCCTCCACCTCCGCGAAGGAGATGAAGCGCGCATCCCCGGAGGGAATCGCCGAGGCGTCGACGACGATGACGTGCCTGAGCGCGTCGAGCGACTCGAGCACCGGCTGCCATCGCGCGACCTCGATGGCGCCCTCCAACACGACGATACGGGCCTGGCTCTGCTTCGCCACGTAACCTATCTGCTCGACGCTGAGCGTCTGGTACGCGGTACAGGAGATGGCGCCCAGGTGCACGGCCGCATAGTCGATGAGCCAGTGCTCCGGCCGGCTGGACATCATGATCATCATCCGCTCGCCGCGCCGCAGCCCGAGCGACCCCAGTCCACGGGAGAGCGCGGCGGTCCGCTCGCGGAGCCGGGTCCAGGTGAGCGTCGTGTCGCCCGCGGTGAGCGCGGGCGCGTCCGCGTACTCGTCGGCGTTGCGCTTCAAGAGCAACGGCAGCGTGAGCTTGTTCGCCAGGGAATGGCACTGCGCTTCCAGGTCTGCGAACGACGGACGCATAGGCATCTCCTCGGTTCACTGTTTCACTGGACTGCAATGACAAACCGCGCCGGAGCGCCCTGGGTCAGGGGTCGACGTAGAGGTCGAGCAGGACGTCGGAGCCGCCACCGTAACCACTGAAGTCGGTGACGCCCTCGGCGCGCAGGACGTCCTCGTCGATGAAGGCCTGTCCGGTGCAGTCGCGAGGCGAGCGCCGCAGGACGGCCATGGCCGCGTCCGCCATGATTTCAGGCGAGCGGGCTCGCTGCATCGGCTCATCCCCCCCGAGCAGGTTCTGCACCGCCGCGGTGGCGATGAGCGTCCGGGGCCAGAGCGCGTTCGCCGCGATGCCTGCCTCGGCCAGCTCCGCGGCCCAGCCGAGCGTGAGCAACGTCATCCCATACTTCGCCATCGTGTACGCCGGGTGCAGCCCCAGCCAGCGCGGCGAAAGGTTGACCGGCGGGGACAGCGACAGGATGTGCGGGTGCGGCGAGCGGCGCAGGTAGGGAATCGCCGCGCGCGTGAGGAGGAACGTCCCCCGGAGCTGAATCTGCTGCATCAGGTCGAAGCGTTTGACCGGCAGCTCCTCCGTCTTCAGCGGCGCCAGGGCGCTGGCGTTGTTCACGCAGAAGTCGATGCCGCCAAAGCGCTCCACGGCCTCGTCCACGGCGCGCTGCACGTCCGCTTCCTCCCGCACGTCCCCCACCACCGCGAGCGCCTGGCCCCCCGCGTCCTGGATGGCCTGCGCCGCCGTGTGCACTGTCCCGGGCAGCCGGGGGTTGGGCGTGTCTGTCTTTGCCAACAGCACGACGTTGGCACCCAGCCGTCCGGCGGCGATACCAATGGACAGCCCGATGCCACGGCTACCTCCCGACATCAGCAGCGTGCGCCCCGCCAGTGTCGAGTTGGCGATCATTGCGCGTCCTTGCCTCGCCTGGCGCCAGCCTTCGCCGCGCCGCGGTCGGGCCCTGGCTGCTGGTGGAGATGGGGGAAGACGTCGCGAACGATGGTAATCAACGCCTCGCTCAGCAGCAGGTGCGCGTCCTCGCGGGACAGCGTTCCCCCGCGAATCCACTCGCGGATGGTGGACTTCACCAGACCGCCGTAGGAACGCATCATCGCGCGGTGCCGCGCGTCGCTGCCGACCTCCACCTTGAGGCCGAGGAACTCGAGCGTCTTCGCGGCGGCCACGTCGTCGGCCTCGGCGATGATGCGCTCGACCTCCGGGTCCGCGATGCTGCCCGCCCCCGTGACGGCCACGTACGTCTTGCCGTGGGCGGCCACGGTGTCCAGGTACCACTCGACACTGCGCTCCACCCGCTGCCGCAGGGTTCCGGTCGCACTCACCTTCTCTTCCAACCCGGGCATGAGCAGCATCCTCTTCACGACCTTCAGGTAGAGGTCGCGCTTCTGGCCGAAGTAGTGGTTGAGCAGGCCCCGGGCCACGCCGGCTTCCCGGGCGATGTCCGTGGTGGAGACCTCCGCGTAGGGGCGCTCGCCGAACAGCCGCGTGGCACACTCCAGAATCTGCTCGCGGCGTTCGTCCGGCTCCAACCGCTTCCAGCGGGGTGCGTCGGCCGAGCTCATGGCGTCACCTCCCGCCACGGCAGGAACGAGGGCAAATCATGCGCCACGGTCCGGGTGAAGCGAGGCGGCCGTTTCTGCAGGAAGGCCGACACCCCTTCCAGCGCGTCCGCGCTCCGGCTCAGGCTGGCGATGAGCTGACTGTCCAACTGGAACGCGGGCTCCGGTGAGGGCAGCGCGCTCATTTGGTAGAGCGCCTGACGGATGACCGCCACGGACACGGGGGCCGTCGTCTCCACCAGCTCCCGAGCCAGCGCCTCCGCGGCGTCCAGCACCGCGTCCGGCTCATGGAGGGAGCGGACCAGGCCCGCGCCCAGCGCCTCATCGGCGGGAATCAGGCGGCCGCTCACCATCCAGTCGAGCGCGCGCCCCAGACCGACGATGCGGGGCAGGAACCACGATGAGCCCGCCTCCGGGTAGATGCCGCGCCGGCTGAAGACGAAGCCGAAGCGGCTGTCCTTCGCGGCCAGGCGGAAGTCAGCGGGCAGCAGCATCGTCGAGCCCACGCCCACGGCGGCGCCTCGGATGGCGGCGATGACAGGCTTGCGCATCGCGAACATCCGCCGCGTGACGCGCGTGGCGGGCTCCACCCACGCGCCCCCGGGCGGCTCCGTGTTCGTCACCTCGAGCGAGCTGCCGCTCAGGTCCGCGCCCACGCAGAAGTCCTTGCCCGCGCCGGTGAGGATGACGACGCGGACGTCCTCGTCCGCATCGGCCGCGGCGAGCCCTGCTTCGAGCTCATCCGCCATGGTCACCGTGAATCCATTCCGCGCTTCGGGCCGGTGCAGCTCGAATGTGGCGACCCGGTCCGTCACCGAGGACCGGATGTGTTGGTAGGTCATGGAAGGTGCCCCGATGCTGCTGTGAGGGTGATGATGGGCGCCTGTTGGCAGACTGTCAATAGTGGGCTTCGTCTGGATTTCCAAACACTTCCAACGTGTTGCGTCATCCCTCCCAGGTGCGGCCACCCTGGCGTTCGCGTCTGTGCAAGTCATTCCGGAGCGGGGCACTGCTGGTCTGTAAAAAGACGCCAGTGCTGCTTTTGAAGTTTTCCCTGCTCGACTCGATACTGCGGGGTGCCGGGACACACTTCGTGGTCCGGCCACCCGTCGTCGTGGAGTCACCATGAACCTGCTTTCGAAGACGCTGTTCGTGAGCGCCGCGGCCCTTGTCACGCTCTCCCCGCTGTCTGCGTCGGCGCTGCCCCCGGACTGCGACGTGCAGTGTGCCGACGAAGCGCCCTGCTCGCTCGTTTGTGCGGTGCCCTGGGGGAGTCGCATCATCACCTGTGAGCGGTGGTTCAGCGACTACGAGCTGGGCGGCACGTGCACGCCGGACGCCCAGATTCCTTCCGAGGAGGAGGATGAGCTGTCGTCGGTGGAGCCGCGCCAGAGCAGCATGCCCGGCATGGCGGCGGCCTGCCTGTCCGCGCCGGTGAGCGCCCGGTAACACGCGTCACCCCGGGCCGGCCCGCTCCGCGCATCCTGGCGTGGGGCGGGCGCCGCCCGGTGAACTCGGCAATTCGCGGCTGGAGTTGATTCGCCCTCTCGCACGCCATCAGCGCCGCGGGAAACACGCCTTCCGGAGCCCTGCGTGCGGAACCCTGTCCTGTCGTGGTGCGTACTGCTCGTGGTCTGGCTGGGCGTGGCGTGCGCCGCTCGGCCGCCGCTGATGCAGGCTTGGGAAGCGATGGACGCGGCCCGCTGTGCCGCGCCCGGTGAAGACCACTGCGTGGTGCTCGGCTGCGAGGAAGGCGTTTGCGGCTTGTTCGCCTGCGAGGATGTGCGCCAGTCCGACACGCCCGCGACCTCGTCCGTGAGCGCACCCGCCGCCGGGCACGTGCTGGCCCTGCGGCCGGGCTTTCCCATGGGTTCGGCCAGGCCCGGACGGTGGTGGCGCAGGGCGCATTGGCTTCGTCAGGGTGCGGAACCGGTGATGACGTTCCGCTGGTACCCGGAACGCCCGCCGCTAAGGCCGCCGCCCGTCCTGCCCGCGCCCCAGTTGCAGAAGCACCATCTGTTCCCCCAGGCCCCAACACTCTCGGCGTGGTTCAAGGAACGTGGCATCAATATCCACGACTACACGATACTCATCCCCACGCATGTCCACCGGCGCATCCATGGCGGCGGCGCATCCGGAGGCCTGTGGAATGAAGCGTGGCGCCAATTCATCGAGACGCGAGGCAACAAGGTGCGGCGAGAAGACATCTTCCGGCATGCCGGTGAACTCATCTACCGCTTCGAGCTCACCGGTCCCGTGCTCCCCTACTTCCGGCGGGCGCCGTGACACCCGAGGAAGAGGCCGGATTGCGCATCTATCAAGTCGAGGCGCCGCGACCGTCGCGCTACACGGGGAACCTACATGCCGCGCATCGATGGAGCCTGCCTGGACTCGCGGGCTGTCCCGGATGTGGTGCTGCCTGGAGCACCGCCGGGCTTCACTATCCATGTGTGGACCTGACATCGCTCCCGACACGGCACGAGTACGAAGAACCCCGCCCTGAGCCATACGAGGAGTGGGCTCGATTGCGCGAACAGGTACGGCCCAAGGTGCCCCCCGGGTTCGCGTTGATGCCCGGGACCAAGTTGGGCCCGATGACCGGACGCGCCTCCGGAACCTTTGGACAGCTACATCTTCAAGCGTGGACCCTGAGCCTCCGCCGTGAAGCACTGGAACAACTGCGGCAAGCAGGATTGCAAGGGCTGAACGGCTGCCCGATGCAACTCAAGGGAAGTGGAAGGAACCCGCCCGAACTGCTCGAACTCCAGCTGACGCCCTGTGGACACTTCCACCCGGACTGCCTTCCATCCGACCGAGAGCCTCCGTGCCCCACATGTGGCGTTGAGAGCTACGGTCTCCCCGACCCCTACCTCCTCGACGCGGCCTCCATCCCCACCACAGTGGACGTCTTCCGCCTCGCGGACTGGCCCACGCTCATCCTGGCCACGCAGCGCTTCGCGGACGCGGTCCAGCGCCTGGAACTCGACGGTGTCACGTTCCGTCAGGTCGCGGTCCGCTGACCCACGGCCACGAACAACGATGCATCAGGCAAACCGCTCCCTGCCCCCAGCGAAGCGCGGGAGGTGTGGATGCATATCGCGGACAGCCATTTGAATGAGCCGGGCGTGCGGGGAAGGCCCGGGGACAACCCACAGCTTCAGCCTGGATGCAGCCGACCGCCGCGCTCGGACAGGCTGGGACTTCCACGGCATCCTCCCGAGGGGTAGGAGGAAAGGCCGCCACTGCGCGCGGCACGGGGGGGCCGCGAAGACGTCAACGCCTAGCAGGCGCCGCAGTCCGCGGCGCAGCTGTCCGGCGTGTTGCTGGTGCCGCAGCTCTCGGAGAGCTGGCACGTCCCGTCACCACACTTGTAGATGTCCTGGGGACGGATGCGGGTGGTGAGCGGGCGGTACGTCACGCCGTTGTACGTGCAGCGCGCGTAGTACGTCCGCATGGAGTCCTGCTGGCAGTACGTCTGGGCAGCCCCCACGTGGGTGATGACGGCCGCGCAGTCCGGGTCCCCGCTCCACGACGACAGGCCGCACGCGCGCACCGTGCTCTCGTCGTAGGCCAGATAGGGCGCGTCATTGGCCGCGAAGAGCCCCTGGCCATTGAAGAGGTTGCCGAAGAAGACGGCCTCATTCTGGTTGTAGGTCTGCAGTTCCTCGGCCGTCGTCGGAATGGCGGTGCCCTGCGAGTCCTTGCCCTGCACGGAGATGTTCAGGTGCACACCGTACTTGTTCACGTGTGCAGCCAGGCAGCTCGACACCAGTTGCTGCTCGGACTCCGGGGCAACCGGGGCGCCCGGGCTCGACGGAGGAGGCGGCGTGGGGTTCGACCACGTCGGCGCCAGCCCCAGGGAACCCTGCCAGGTGTGCGTGGTGCCCGCATGCGTGTACGTCAGGGACTGGCCGGAGGCGAGCGCGCACCGGACGATGTATCGCATCACCTCCTCGGCCTTGACGGGGTCCGCGCTGAACCACGTATTGAAACCATTCGTCGACAAGCCGTTCGTCGACAGGCCATTCGTCGACAAGCCATTGGTGGACAGGCCGTTTGTCGACAAGCCGTTCGTCGACAGCCCGTTCGTCGACAGCCCGTTCGTCGACAAGCCATTGGACGACACCAACTCGTCCGACTGGGTGCCCAGCGTCTCGCTCGCCGTCTCCATCGGCTCCGCCGGGCCACACCCCACGGCGGCGACAAGAAGCAACGCTGGCAGCAGCTCCCACCGGTGCGCACAACGGCGTCCGGCGTAGGTGACCTTGGGGCTGGAACAGGTCTTCGAGGTGGGGTGGTGATACATGGCTGCCTCCGGTTTTTGGGGGTAGCCGCGTTTCTCGCGGCCAAGATAACCGGTAGTCCTTCTTTTCCCCTCTGACAGGTGCCCTCTCGGGCAGTTCGCGCACGTCGGTCATGCGGCAAACACGTAGTCCGTGCGCCGGCTGACGCTCAGCGTCCGTTCCGCCCAGCCGCCAACGTTGCAGTCACACGCGATGTCTCACGCCCGAGGGTGCGGGCGCCTGCGACTGTCGCGCGTCTCGTGGCATTTTCACCGTAAAGGTCGTTCCCTCTGCCTCGGAGGAGGACACGCACACAGCTCCTCCGTGCGCCTGGACGATTTGTTTCACGATGAAGAGTCCCAGCCCCAGGCCACCGGCGCCGCGACGGTGGCCCTTCTCAGGGCCGGTGCCCACCTGGCGGAACGGGTCGAACAATGTCTCCAGCTGTTGAGACGGAATGGGCGTCCCGGTGTTGTGGACCTCCAGGACCTGCTCACCGTCCACGGCGATACATTTGAGCCGGACGGGCGTGTCCTCGGCGCCGTGCTCCAGCGCGTTGCTCACCAGGTTGCTGAGCACCTGCGCCAGCCGGTCCGCGTCCCAGAAGCCCTCCGACGCGCCCTCCACGTCCAGGGTGATGTGCCGGTCCGGATGCGCGGCGGACAGCTCCTCCACCACCATCCGGCAGACGATGGCCAGGCTGACCGTCCCCAGGTGCAGGGGGATGCCGCCCGCCAGGCGCGCGCGGGTGAGGTCGAGGATGTCGGAAATCATGGCGCCCATCCGCGCGGCGCTCGCCTCGATTCGCTGGGCGCACTGCTGCTGCTGGGCCGCCGGCAGCGTGCGTTGCGCCATGGCTCGCGCGGACAGGGCAATGGCATTCAGGGGGTTGCGCAGGTCGTGCCCGAGGATGCCGATGAACCGTTCACGAAACTCGGCCTCCTCGGTCAGCCGCTCCAGCGCGAGGTGGCGCGCGTTGCCATCCAGGGCCTCGCGGGTCAGCCGGGCCGTCGCGTGCTCCAGCGCGCCCTCCGCCCGGAGGCGGGCCTCGCGCTCACGCGCCAGCGCCTCGCGAAGCGCCTGCGCATCGTCCGCGTCATCGGGCAGCAGCCACAGCACGAAGGCATCCAACGCCTTCATGCCCACGGCCCGGAAGCGCGCCTCCATGCCCTCGCGGGTGATGCGCAGCACGACGGACACCGGCTCGCCCGTGTCCACCACGCGCACGCAGTCCTCCAGGCGCAGCCCTCGCACGCCCTCCTGCTCCCAGCACGACACACATGAAGGCAGGACCCAATCGTGCGCCTCCGGCTCGGCGGACGCCTCGAGCGCGGTCTGGCGCAAGTCGAGCACCTCCCCCGCCGTCCCTCGCACCGTCTCGAAGCGCAGGCAGGGCGCGGCGCCTCCCGCATGCGTCGTCCAGGTCCAGGCGGAGCCCCACTTCGACGACAGACACACCCCCATCGACGTCCCCCTGGCACGCGCTCCAGCCCCGATGCTCGACGCTCGGTCGCGGAACGCACACGAGACAAGAGTGACAAATCTCCGGGAGCGCGAACTTGTACGTGGGTACCGGCGCGGCCTTCAGTGCTCACTCCGCGCCAGTGCCAACGCGCCACGCGGCCCGGCACCCGCCGCGGTGTCCTCATTCCGCAATGGCCCTGCGCGAACGGCCAGGGCCTCGGCGTGTTCGCCCAGGACTCCGGCTCAATGCATGCTGGCGATGTCGCGCAGCTCGGGTCCGAAGGCACCGCGCGGGGAGAACGACGTGGCACCTGTCATCAGGTTGACCTGGTACAGGACGTACGGGCCGCTGCCGGACGTGCTCGCCCGAGCGTTCCGTGAAGGGTTCCGAGGTGTCACTGGCATCGGCCGTCTGAACCCGGTGAGCCATCCCGCCTGTTTCAATGTCTGACGCGAGACATGAACACGCGGGATTGCACTCCGAGCCGCACGGCCCTGCGTCTCACCGTGCGGCTGACAAAAAAACTGGGGAGGCCAGGCGTTCCAGGAACGGGCGACTCAGCCCGCCGCACGCGGCAGGCGCACGGTGAAGGTGGTGCCGTGCTGCTCGGAGGACACCACCTCCACGCCGCCGCCGTGGCCGCGCACGATGTCCTGCACGATGTAGAGCCCCAGGCCAATGCTGCGGGTGGACTGGCCCTCCTTCAACGCGCCCCGCGTCAGCGGCTCGAACAGGCGAGGCAGCAACTCACGGGGGATGGGGGCGCCCCCGTTGAAGACAGACAGCAACGCGGCCTCGCCCTCCAGCCGCGTGTCCACCCGCACCGGGGCGTCCGCGGGGCTGTAGGCCAGGGCATTGCCCAGCAGGTTCGTGAGCACCTGGGCGATGCGGTCCGAATCCCATTCGCCGCGCACCTCGCCCTGGACCTCCACCTCCACGCGACGCCCGGGGTTGGCCACCAGGAGCTCATCCACCACCTGGTGCACCACCTCCCGCAAATCGGTGGCCTGACGGTGCAGGGCAATGCCGCCGCCCAGCCGGGCCTTGGTGAAGTCCAGCAGGTCGCGAATCATCCGGGCCGCGCGCTCGGTGGCCTGGCCAATGCGCCACACCATGCGCTTCTGCGGCTCCGTCAACTCACCCTTCTTCTCCAACAGCCCCGCCGACATGGAGATGGCCGCCAGGGGATTGCGCAAGTCGTGGGAGACGATGCCCACCAGCTGCTGTTCGAACTCGGCGCGCCGGCGCAGCTCCTCCTGCGACCGCTGCTGCTCCGCGAACAGGCGCGCGTTCTCGATGGAGAGGGCCGCCTTCGCCGCCAGCTCCTCCACCAGCTCCTGGTCCTCCTGGGTGAAGCTCCGGCCCGAGCCCATGCGCCCCACCGACAGCGTTCCCACCACCTTGCCCTGCGTCCGCAGCGGCACGCACAGCAGGCTGCGCAGCGCCTCGCCCTGTCCCAGCTCCCGCTGTTGCTCCTGCGACAGCTCGGGCACGAGGAGCGGCCGTCCGCCACGGAGCACGAAGTGGCGCAGCCCCTCGCCGGGGAGCAGCGGCGCCCCATCCTCCCCCTGATTGGAATGGCTGGCCGCCACCTCCAGCCGCGTCCCGTCGTCGGACAGCAGGCACAGCGTGCACGTGTCCCCCAGGAAGTAGGCGACCTGGCGGGTGATGGTGTCCAGCAGCACGGACAGGTCGCGGTTCGTCGCATCGAAGGCGTCGGACGCTTCCGTGAGCATCTGCAGCCGGGCGGCGGCGGCCCGGGCCACGGCATGGGCCCGGCGCTCCTCCGCCGTCAGGTGCACCCGGTCCAACGCCTGGGCACACGCATGCGCCAGCGCGGTGAAGAAGGCCCGGTCCATCTCCGTGAAGGTCCGGGGCCGCGCGAAGGACAGGCCAATGGCGCCCAGCGCCCGTCCCTTCACCAGCAAGGGCAGCGCGAGCGCCGCCTCGTGAAGGCCTCGCGTATCCATGAGCGGATAACGCGCGCTCCACTCCTCCGGCGACCCCACCCAGATGGCCTGCTGCTCCCGCAGCGACTCCACCAGCGGCATGGCCGCCGTCATCGGGATGCGCCGCCACCGGCTCAGCACGCTCTCCGGGTAGCCAATGGCATCCACCACCTCCAGCGCCTCGCCCTCCACGTCCAGGAGGTTGACGGTGCCCGCCTTCGCGCCTGCGGCCACCAGCCCTTGTTCGAAGAGCGCGCGGCACACCTGTGGCACGGTGGCCGCCTCCGACAGCCGGGCGGTGAAGTCCCGCAACCGGTCGATGTAGCCCGCGGCCCTCAGCGCGGCATCCCGCGCCTCGGCTTCCTTCTGCCGCAGCAGCTCCGACTGGCGCCGCACCTGCTGCTGCGCGCGGAACAGCTCCACGAAGACGGACACCTTCGAGCGCAGCACCTCCGGCGGAAAGGGCTTCTGGAGGAAGTCCACCGCGCCGGTGGCGTAGCCGGTGACGAGCTCCGCGTCATCGCGGCCGTAGGCGGTGAGGAAGATGATGGGGACGTTGCGCGTGCGCTCACGCTGCTTGATGAGCGCCGCCGTCTCGAAGCCGCTCAGCCCCGCCATCCGCACGTCCAGCAGGATGACGGCGTAGTCCTCGCGCAGCAGGAAGCGCAGGGCCTGCTCCCCCGAACAGGCCTTGTCCATGCGCACGCCCAGCGGCTCGAGGATGGCCTCCAGCGACACCAGGTTCGACACATGGTCATCCACCAGCAGCACGGCGGGGGCCTCCGAAACGGCCTTCGCCTGGCGATGGGGGGCTTCATCCGAAATCCGCAGGTGCGTCAGCGCCAGCCGGCTGGCCGCGGTAGCCCCCCGACTGAAAGGGATGCCCCCGCGCTGCAACGGCACCATCGTCGGAATCCCGTCCTGCGACATGAAGAAGTCACCTGGTGTGCGGTGGTCAGGAACTCGGCCCGACGTCTCCGGGCCCCCAGGAGCGGACCGGCCCCCGGAACAACTGGCGGCGCGGGATTACACCGTGTGGCGCGCCATCGTGCCCAGATGAAGGCGGAGGCGCGGCGCCAAGCGTGCGCTATCCATCAGTCCGCGTGCTCAGTAACGACCCTTCACGCCCAGGATGGGTAGGGCGATGGGAAGCCCCACCGCTTCCTTACGCAGCGGGAAGCCGTTGCCACCCTCGTACTCGAAGCCCAACGTCTCCCGGCGGAGCGTGACGTTGAGCATGTCCAGGTACGCCTCCAGGCTGAAGGTGTCATGGACCCACGACTTGGACAGCCGCACGTCGAACCGGAGGAAGGCCGGCAGCCGGTCCACGCGATCTCGGTCTGCCTTGACCCAGGCTGGCCTGCCGGAGGCGTCTTCGCCAGGGCGGTGCGTCTGCGTGCCCAGGGTGCCGTATTCAGGGCGCCCGGTATTGAAGTGCAGCACCCCGCCCAGCGTGATGTTGTTGGCGAACTTGTAGCTGAGCACCAGGTTGAGGATGTGCGTCTGGTCGAAGGCGAAGGGCAGGTCCGCCTCCGCCTCGCCCACCCGGTGGCCCTCCGCGTCGTAGCGGTGGAAGCGCGTGCGGCGCGTGCTGCGCTGGAGCGAATACGACAGCCAGCCGAACCAGTTGTCGCCCAGCGGGTGGCGCAGCAGGAACTCCATGCCGTAGGCCATGCCGCTGCTGCGGAAGTCCGGGAAGTCGAAGTCCGAGCGGTCGGGGATGCCGCCGCCGTCCCCCAACTGCATGCCGCGGCGCAGGCCCGCTGGAGGAGTGCCGGTGTCCGGCGGGTCGTCGTCCACCATGCCTTCGTCGGCGAAGGGCGTCAGCTCGAGGGTCCGCAGCATGGGGTTGAGATAGACGTCCAGCCCCACCTCCAGACCGCGCCACGCCTTCCATTCCGCGCCGACGGAGAGCTGCACGCCTTGCTGGAGCCCCAGCAGCAGGCTTCCCACGTCCACCACGGGCAGGCTGATAAGGGTGGTGGGTGGCTGATGGAAGAGGCCCGCCCCGCCCTTGAGCGTGAGCGTTTCCGACACCTTGTGACGCACGGTGAGGCGCGGCTCCAGCGCGCGCCGGTCAATCCCCGGCGACAGGTGGTAGCTGTCCACGCGCAGGCCGGGCACCACGGCCCACTTCTCATGGGGCTGCCACACCAGCTCCGTCCACGCGCCCATGAAGGTCCCCAGCGCCACGGGCGCCACCTCCACGTCCGCGTCGGAGCCGCCGTCCTGCTGGAGCAGCTCGACGATGGCGCGCTTGTGCTCCACGTCCGCCCCGGCACGCAGCGTGGCGCTGGGTGACAGCGTCGCGGTGTAGCCCAGGCGCGCGGACCAGTGCCCCTGGTCGATATGGATTTCGGTGGCCTCGCCAGGGGGACTGCGGCTGACGATGGCGAAGCGGTCCAACCCCCACGTCCCGCCCACCTCCAGCTCACCGGGCCCCACGGGGTGCCGGTGCCGCAGGTCCACCCGGTGGAAGATGATGGATTGCATCGCGGTGTCGCCCCATTCGTCCTGGGCCTCCGAACCGAAGGTGTCCGAGGAGCCAAAGGCAAACAGGCGCAGCGTGCCCTCGCCCAGCCGCTGTTCCACCCGGCCCTGATAATCCCAGAAGTCGAGCACCACCTTGGGGTTCTCCCGCCCGGGAGGGGGCGGTGCCTGGAGCTGGTTCGCCGCCAGGGCGATGAGCAGGGCGTATAGGAATAGCGGCCGGCCAGGCTGACGTTGGTGCCGGTGTCCTTGAACGGCGTCTCGATGAAGAAGCCCGCGTTGATGAGGTCCGCGTAGGCGCTGCCGTGGACGCCGTCATCCCGCGGGCGGCTGAGACGCCCGTCGATGGCGCCCCCCATCAACCGCCCATACCGGGGCGGCGGCGAGCCCGGATAGAAGTCGATGGCGTCGATGAAGTCCGGGTGGATGACGGCCGGGCCCAGGAACAGGTGGAAGAGGATGGGGACGCGGATGCCATCCAGGAAGTAGCCGGTGGCCGCGGGCTGGCTGCCGCGCACCACCGGGTAGGCCACGCCGGACACCATGCTGCCCACGCCGGGCAGCAGCATGACGACGCGGAAGGGGTCCCCCATGGTGCCAGGCACCTCGCGCAGCTCCGCGTCATGCAGGGTGACGCGGCTCACCTCCGTGCGCTCGCGGTCTCCCCGCACCACCGTCTCGTACGGGTTGATGATGAGCGGCTCCAGCCCGTACACCACCTCCAGCGCCTCGTTCGCCTTCAGGCCCTCGCGGAAGACGCCGGACTTGTGGCCGGGGGCGGTGATACGCACCGCATGCACGCCCGCGGGCCAGCGCGCCTCGAAGCGCCCGTCCACGTCCGTCTGCACCGGCGCGTCCGGATGCGCGTCCGACACCAGCGTGGCCCCCACCAGCGGCCGGCGGTTGCCCTTGGTGCGCACCAGGCCCTTCAGGGTGATGGGCGCCGCGGGCGCGGCACCCTCGGACATGCCCGGCGCGGGCGCCTCGAAGCGGTACTCGAAGAAGATGCGCACGGCCACCGGCAGGCCGTCCAGGGTGGCGGGGGCGAAGCGCAGCGACGGCGCCGCGTGCAGCGCCGCCCGGTCCAACAAGGGATGCAGCCCTTCCATCAACGTGGCGGACTCCACCTCGCCCGCGTCGTCGATGAGCAACTCCAGCTTCACCACCCCCGCGACGCCGTCTGACGCCAGCCCGGGCGGATAGGGAGCGGGCGAGTCCCGCACCATCGCGGGCGGAATGAACGCGGGCTCGGGCACGCCCGCGTCCTCCGACAAGGGCGCATCCGTCTCCACGGCCCAGCCCGCGTCGGTGCGTTGCAGCTCCCGCTCGGCCCGGGCGGCGCCCCCGTCCTCCGGCGTCCCCGCGTCCTGTGCGTGCGCCCGAGTCCCGGGCATGAACAGGGCCACAACGGCGACCGCCGCGCGCGCTGCTGGCCTGACTGTCCACCACCCAAGTCCGCGGGTCATTCCCTCACCAAGCGGGGCACTGCGCACCCTGTCCCCCATGAGGCCAGGGAGACGGCGGAGTGACAAGCGCCTCGGGGTGGACCCACGCGGGCCGCGTCAGCCCTGGGCGCGGCCCGTTGCCAGCCGCTCTCCCGACGCAATGGCAATCACAGCCAGTGGTTCCTCAACATGCCCGGAGTCCCGGATGCTGCTCGCCAGCTATCAGCGCACGCTGAATGAAGGCGCTCCCGTCGGTTGCTCGCCGCCCTACACGGTGTCCAACCTGTCTGCGGGGACGCACCGGATGCAGGTGCGCTCACACCCTTCGTCAGCCTGACGCGGCTGGACGGCACGCACACCGTCACCGCCCTCCACACCTGGCGCGCGGACTCCCTGCTTCCCTCAGCCCGGACCCTGGCAGTGGGATGGGAGTGCTGGACTGCGAGGCGGTGGAGCGGGCGGCTCGAGCACAGCGCGGCCAGGAGCCACCGACGGGCGACTACACCTTGCGCGGCCCAGCGCCTGAAGCGCTGAACCCTCAGCAGCGCCCCCAGCGTCAGGCAGTACGTCACAACCCCGAGCGGCGGCAGCCTCACCGTCCGGGGCCCGGCCCTCACCGCTCAGGCAGGATGGCGGCCGCGACCTGGTTCATCAGGTTGAGCTGGCTGCGCGACATCCGCCGCAGCGTTCGGAGCACCTTCCGCATCTCCGGCAACTGGTCCCTGTGCCCGGAGTCCCCTTCCCAGAGCGCGGCGCCGACACTGGCCGCCGTGGCGAGTCCCAGCCCGACGTCCGCCGACAACCGAAGTGCCAGACACAGCCGGAACAGGGTCGGCACGCTGGGCATCATCTTCCCCCGCTCCATGCGCCCATAGACTTCCGCGGCGATACCCACACGCTCCGCGACATCCGCCTGGGTGAGCCCCGCGAGCAGCCGCGCGCCTCGCGCCGCCTCGCCAACGCTCTCCGCCAGACGGCTCTCCAGCTGCTCGCGCGACTTCCGGGCGCGATCCGCTGGGCTTCGAGGCTGGGGCCGGGGCCGCTTGCGGGGAGGAGCAGGACCTTCAAGGTGGGTCTTCACTGCGTCAACCTTGTGAGTACGGGCCAAGCTCACGCCCTGCCCGGGAACAGGTCGCGCTCGGTCACGAGTTTTCCTGTGACTTATAACCCAGCACGTCCTCAGGCGAAATACCGATATGGAGGGTAGTCCCCCGCCCCGCACCCCCAGCGAAAAGTATCGCACCCGACACCACACGGGCGCGCTCCGGATGCGCCGCCACGCACCAGACAGACGTCCAGGCGTCAGCCCGCGTGGCCCGTACGGCACCGGGTCCGTCCGGCCCTACTCGCCATGTCTGTCATTGAGGGGGCGGCCAATCCCTTCACCAAAATTCGCGGACCAGGGTTGCCTCGCGAAACCACTCCATGCAATGTGCATCATTACGGCAACACTTCCGCGACCTGTCTATGCAGCCTCCTGAACCGGAGGCCCGCGGCCGGACGCGTGAGTTTGGGCATGGGCGGCCAAGGCTTTCGCCGCCCATGTGGGGGCCAGCATCCACCTTGGAGCACAGCACGTCTGGCTTCGGCCTGACGGCGCCCCCTTTTCTTCTGGAGTCCCCCCGCAATGGAATTGAGATTGACCCCGCGCCTGGTGCGAGAACCCGCGCCGCCTCAGCCCCTGGGACCGGATGCCATGCGCGAGCTGCGTCAGCGCTGCGCGCTCGCCACCCCCGAGGACACCGCGCGCGGCATGTTCTTCCGGGGGGTCCTGGAGACGGTGCGGCGCGTGGGAGGCTCCGCCATGGAGCAGCTCTGCCGCCAGTCCCTGCCAGAGAAGCGCTACATCGACTTCTTCAGCTACCCCATCACCCAATTCCTGCCGCTGGCCTTCCAGGCCGCCAGCCTGCTCTCCGAACACTGCGGGGGCCTGGCCGCCGCTCATCGCGTCATGGGCCAGAAGGCCGCGCAGGACTTCCTGGAGTCCGTCGCGGGCCGCACCCTGCTGATGCTCGCCTATGACGAGCCCCGGCTGCTGCTCGGACAGCTTCCCACCGGGTTCCTCGCGGCGGTGAGCTACGGCGAGCGGAGCATGGTGTGGACGGGGCCTCGCAGCGGCCGCTTCGTCATGAAGCGGGACTTCATGCCCACCGCGTACCACGAAGGGGTCCTGCACGCCGCCCTGGAAGCCGTGGGCGCGCGCGACATCGGGGTGCAGGGGCGCGAGCTGGGCCTGCTCGACACGGAGTACGCGCTGTCCTGGCGCTGAGACACAACAACGCCGGCGGCCTATTGCTCCGGGCCCCCGGCGGAAGAAGGGCCCCGCCCCACTTCCAGTGGGACGGGGCGGCGCTTCGACTACAGCAGCGAGCAGAGCAGCCCGGGGAAGCGTGAACCGGAGGGGCAGTTGTCGCCCTGGCAGTACACGACGCCCGAATCGATGGCGGGGTTGGCCAGCAGCGCGGGAACCTTCACGTTGCAGGTGCCAATGGCGCTGTTGCCGGACGCGTCCTGCACGGCGTACGTGAAGTTGTAGACACGGCCGTTGCCCAGCAGGGCCGCCTCGGCGCGAACCATCGCGGACTTGCGGTCCGGGGTCAGCTTGATGTCGTCACACGCCAGCAGCCGCAGCAGGGACAGCGCGTCGTTGGACTCGTCGGAGGTCACGCGGATGATGCTGGCTGACGCATCCAGGTCGAGCTCGCCGCCGCAGTTGTCGACGGCCGGCATCGCGCAGTCAGACAGGGGCACCAGCACGTAGTCGGAGCCCAGGACCGGCTGGATCACCAGGCCGCGGTTGGCGCCCGGCGTGGGGGCGCTGACGTCGACGACCGTCACGTTCGCCGAGCACGTGCTGGAAGCCGCGCCGTCGGAGACCAGGAGCTGCGCGCTCGTGGTGCCCAGCCCATAGGGGCCCGCGGGCGACTGCTCCACGGAGAACGGCCCCGGGAAGCCGTCCGGGTCGAACGAGCCGTTGTCGATGCTGGCGCTGCCCTGACAGGCCGCGTTCGCGGGGACGGTGACGCTCTGACAGCTGGCCACCGGCTGCTGGTTGGTGGCACAGGGAATCTCGAAATCGATGGAGGCGAAGTTGTTGTCCTCGTCATCCTCCGGATAGGTGCCGTCCTCGTCCGCGACGACCACCACCTTCGTGGTGCCCTCCGGCACCGTGTACGACAGCGAGAAGGGGAAGGTCTCACCGCCCACCAGCCAGGGGACGCTGATGGTGCCCAGCCGCACGCCGCCAGCGCCCGGCGTCCCCGCGTACACCGCCGCGGTGGAGTTCCCAATGCCCGTGGGCCGCTCGTTCTTGATGGCCGCGGAGAGCGTCAGCGCCGTCGCCGCGCACGATGCGGACAGGTCCACCACGCTCAGGTCCAGCCCCGTCTCCTTCGCCTCCTGACGCTGGACCTCCATGTCGATGGTTGCAGGGCTCTCCTCGGGAAGGGTGCCCTCACAGCCCGTCAGAAGAAACAACGCCGTCAACGTCGAGACGCCATGATTCCGTGTCATGTCTGGTTCCTGGCATGCCGGGAGCACGCCTGCTCAGCAGGGGGGGAATGCCTCTCAACGAGGCCACTCTTTTATGTCGAGTCGATTCCCCGGATACCACGGACTCCCAGTGCATGTGGAGACAATTATTTTCACCAGCCTGTATGAAGTCTGCGCTCCCACCAGGGTGGCTGACGACACCTCGCCTTGATTCTTGATAATCCAGACAGGGAGCGATGCATGCCTGACACCCCTGGGTGTCATTATCGACGATGAATACACACGTCCCCAAGACAGGCGCCGTGTAGCCACGGCCCCATGAGTCAAACAAGACATATCCAAGCAAAAGCCGACATCATGGCCAAACCCCGCATCGTGTCGCGGTGGACACCCGGGGCGTCCACGGGCGGACGCATCGCCCTGGGGCCCTGGCGGACATTGGACTTCAGTACAAGGCTACGGCCTCATGTCCACGCCCAACCTCGTCCTCCTCGTGGAAGACCATGCCGACAGCCGGGAGCTGTTGGAGGAGTTCCTCACCCTGGAGGGCTTCACCGTGGAGACAGCGGGCAACGGACTGTCCGCCTGGGAGCGCCTGAGCCGCCCGCCCCTGCCGGATGCCGTCCTCCTGGACCTGATGATGCCGGTGATGAGCGGCTGGGAGCTGATGCGCCACGTGCGCGAGGACGCGCGGCTGAGCACCCTGCCGGTGGTGGTGGTCTCCGGGGCTGGGAGCTCCCAGCCCCTGCCGGAGGGCATCCGGGCCACGGTGCCCAAGCCCGTGGATTTATTCGAGCTGCGCGCCACCTTGGAGCGGGTGGTGAGCCCCAGCTGAGCGCGTCAGCCCGTCGGCAGGCGGGGCAGCGTCACCCGGACGGTGGTGCCCGCCTGGGCGGTGGAGGTCACCTCGATACGTCCGCCGTGGCCCTTCACCACCTGCTCGACGATGTAGAGCCCCAGCCCACTGCTGCTCCCTCCGCCGACACCCTCCATGGCGCCGCGCCGGAAGGGGTCGAAGAGCCGGGGGAGCATCTCCGGGGAGATGGGCTCGCCGGGGTTGTGGACTTCCAGCACCACGAAGTCGCCACCGTCATACAACTTGAAGGACACGGGCGCGTCCGCGGGGCTGTATTGGAGCGCGTTGCCCCCCAGGTTGCTGACCACCTGGAGCAGCCGGTCCTCGTCCCACTCCCCTTCGTAGCGGCCCGGCTCCACCCGGAACGCCAGCTTGCGCTCGGGCCAGGCCGCCTCCAATTCATCCACCCCCAGCCGGACCACGGACCGCAAATCACCGGCCGTGCGTTGGATGGGAATGCCGCCGCCCAGCCGCCCGCGCGTGAAGTCGAGCAGCTCTGAAATCATGCGTTTCATCCGGTCACCGGAGCGGGCGATGCGCGTCACCAGCCGGCGCTCGCGCTCCGGAAGCGCCTCGCTGTGCAACAACTGCGTCGCGGACAGCTGGATGGCATTGAGCGGGTTGCGCAGGTCATGACTGACAATGGCGATGAGCCGCTCGCCGAAGCGGACCGCCTGTAGCGCGGCCTCCTGGGCTCGGCGCCGTTCGGAGACATCCACCATGGTGGCCACCGCCGCGATGATGGTGCCCTCCCGGTCCACGATGGGCGAGCTGGACAGGAGGACCGTGACGTACTGGCCATCCTCGCGGGGGATGAGCATCTCCTCGCCCTGCACCACCTCGCCGTGGCGCAGGCTGCGCGCCAACGGCAGCGCCTCCATGGCGTAGGGCCGCCCGTCCGGGCGCAGCGAGACGCCATAGTCCTCCACGTAGTCCTGCATCGACGCGGAGGGATGAAACGGCTTGCCGGTGATGACCTCCACCTGGCGGCTGGCCATCACCAACCGGCCGGACGGCGCGTCCGCGATGAAGACGCCCGCGGGCATCTGGTCCAGCACCGACGCCAGCCGCGCGCGCTCGGCCTCGATGGCGCCCAACAGCCGCTGCCGGTCCATCTCCATGGCGCGGCGCTGGGTGATGTCCACCACGGTGGCCACCCGCTGCACCACGCGGCCGACCTCATCCTTGAAGGCCGTGACGTGCGTGAAGGCGGGGAAGCGGGTGCCATCCTTCCGGATGTGCAGGGATTCGTATTCGTGTGACGGCTTGGAGTTCGCCACCGCCACGTGCCGGGGCAACACGCCGCGCGCTTCCGGCGCATAGGTGTCCTCCAGCCGCCGTCCGGTCAGCTCCTCCGGCGAGTAGCCATGCATGCGAGCGAAGGCGGGGTTCACCTCGCGCAGCCGCTCCTCGGCCGCGTCCACCACCGCCACGCCCACGCCCAGCCGCTTGAAGACCTGCGCCCACCGCCGCAGGCCCGCTTCACTCTCCCGGAGGCGCTCCAGGGACGCCTCCGCCACGGCGCGCGCCTCGCGCTCGCGGGCATGCGCCTGGGCCTGCAGCAGCAGCGCGGTGGTGCGAGCCGCCATGGCCCGGAAGAGGAACTGGTCCTCTTCCGACAGTTCATGGGTGGCGCGGCTGCCCATCAGCACCACGCCCATCAACTGCTCGCCCAAGAGCAACGGCACACCGAACAACGCGGACAGGTCCGCATCGCGCAAGGACGGCTCGCTCACCCGGCTGTCCGTGCGCGCCGCGCGCACCAGCAGCGGCTGTCGCGTGGCCGCGATGGTGCCCGTGAAGCCCTCCCCCATGCGCACCACGTCCCCCACGGCCATCCCCGTGCCCACCACGCTCTCCACCCGCAGGACGTCCTCTTCCAGCAGCAGGACGGCCGCCACGTCCACCACGGCCACGGTCTCCCGCAGGACCTGGAGGAGGGCCGGCAACAGCTCCGCGGCGTCGGCGCTGCCCAGGGCCGCGGTGCTGATGCGGTCCAGCGCCTGCAACGTGCGCTCGCGCGCCAGCGAGTAGCGGCTGACGGAGGCCGCCACCGCCTCATCCATGGCCTCGTGGAAGACGAGCTCCGCCTCCGGGCGGTGGGTGGCGTTCTCCCGGGACGTCCACAAGCGCAGCACGCACGCGCGCAGCAACCGGTACTCCGTCACCACCTGCCGCAGGTCGAAGCCTTCCCCCAGCCGCTCAATGGCGTGCCGGTCCGGAATGTCCCCCAGGCCGTCCTCCACGCCGCCGGGCGAGTCGCGGCGCATCAGCGAGGCGACGACCTCCAGCAGCCGGGGCAACCCGTCTCGCAGCGCGAGCCTTGGCAGCGCCTGGGCCGCGGGGATGCGGCGCACCTCCACCTCCCACGCGGACATGATGGATTCCCGCTGCTGTAGAAGGAACTCGGCCAGGAGGATGGGCACAATCTCGTGGATGTAGGCGTCAGAGCCATCGACGACAACAGCAAAGCGCTCCGAGTGCCCGGCAGCGGAAATGTCCGAAAGCGTGCAGCCACCTCGCACGTCCGGAGTGCGT
Source organism: Myxococcus sp. NMCA1 (assembly GCF_026810205.1). Lineage (NCBI taxonomy): Bacteria > Pseudomonadati > Myxococcota > Myxococcia > Myxococcales > Myxococcaceae > Myxococcus > Myxococcus sp. NMCA1. The sequence goes on from NZ_CP113950.1 coordinate 8,912,851, forward strand.
GTCACGGACACTCCTTGAAATGAGCGCTGGAGGCCGCCAGGGGTGGCGCTGTTAGGGTCCCTTCGACATGAGCGGGCGCGCACGGTTTGCCTGGGCGCTGGTGGTGGGGCTGTTGGGCCATGCGCTCAACCGATTTCCCGTGGAGCTCATCCCAGGCATCGACATCCTGCTGGGCTTCTTCCTCATCATCCCCGCGGCCCCGCTGCTGGGGCCCTGGTGCGCGGGGCTCGCGGCCGGCATCGCCATGTCCGTCACCGTCCAGATGTGGGGCCACCCCTGGAGCATGCTGGGTTCGATGATGGAAGGGGTCGTCCTGGGCGCGCTGACCCGGCGCTACTGGCCCCTTCAGGCGGACGGGATTTTCTGGCTGGGAGGCATCCCCTACCTCATCGTCAGCTATCACCTGGGCGAGGACGTCACGGCGACGAGCACGTTCGCCATTGCCTTCAAGCAGGCGCTCAACAGCCTGGTGCCGGCGCTGCTGACGCAGGTGGTGCTGATGACGCCCATGGCGCGCGCGCGGCTGTGGCCCCTGCTGACGCCCGCGCTGCGCACCTTCACCTTGTCGTCGGCGGTGGGCTCGGCGCTGCTGCTGGCGCTGGTGCTGCCGTTGCTGATGGTGGGGACGCTGGAGGGCCGCGCCCGCTATGCCGCCGAGCGGCGGCGGATGGATGACCAGGGCCTCTCCACCGCCCACCTGCTGGCGGAGACGGTGGACGCGGAGCTGTCCACCGCCCAATCCCAGACCGCCTTGCTGGCGAGCGTCGTCATGGATTGGTGGGAGCGCGAAGGGGAGCGTCCGCCCCAGCCGCAGTTGGAGGAGCTGCTGCGGGACTGGGTGTATCACTCCGCGTTCGCGCTCAACTGCAGCATCGGGGACAGCGACGGCAGCCTGGTGGCCATCTGGCCGCCGCTGGGCGTGGCCGCCCAACCGGTGGCGGGCTCCAACTTCGCCGACCGCGCCTACTTCCGGGACGTCCGCAGCAAGCGCGCGCCCGTGGTGAGTGGCGTGTTCGCGGGCCGGGCCACGGTGACGGGCCCCGTCATGGTCGCCGTCGCGCCGTTGCTGCGGCAGCAGCGCTTCGAAGGCTTCACGTCGGTGGCCATCAACCTGCCTCGGATGCGGGCGGTGGCGCAGGAGCGTCTGGCTCCGGGTCAGCGCGCGCTGCTTGTGGACCCGGACGGCAACGTGGCCTTCGACACCGGCGCCACACCCGGGCCGGAGCCCCAGTCCCTGAAGGGCACCGCGTTGGGGGAGATGCTGTCGACGCTGCCCGCCACGGGCACCCGCACCTACGACACGGAGCCCCAGGCCCCCCCGTTGCGGCGGACATTGGGGGCGCGGCACCTGGCCACCGCGACGCTGCTCCAACCGGGTTGGCGCGTCCTGGTGGAGCATCCGATGCACGACTTGGACTTCAGCGTCATCGGCACCTACAGCGCGCTGCTGGCCACGCTGGCACTGGCGCTGGTGCTGGCCATTCCCGTCACCCGCCTGCTGACGCGCATGCTCTCCAGGCCGGTGGAAGCCGTGTCCCATGCGGCCGGCCGCATGGCCGCGGGCGAACGCGACGTGCGCGCCTTCGGAGCGCTCCACCACTCAGGCGCCATCGAGGTGGAGAAGCTGGGCCTGGCCTTCGACGAGATGGCGGCCCGGCTCCAGCGGCACCTGGAGGAAGTGGAGCGCGTCAGCCAGGCCAAGGCGGCCTTCTTCTCCATCGCCAGCCATGAGCTGAAGACGCCCCTGGCCACCCTCAAGCTGCGCTTGCAGCGGCTGCGTCCGGACACCGTGCGCCAGCAGGACCTGGTCCTCATGGACCGGCAGGTGGACCGGCTGGCGCGGCTGGTCAACCAACTGCTGGATGTGTCCGAGCTGGCCAGCGGCCGGCTGTCACTGGCGCAGGTGCCCCTGGAGCTGTCAGCGCTGGTGAGGCGGGTGTCGGAGCGGCGCGCGGCGTCCGCGCCCCAGCACCCACTGAAGCTGAGCCTGGAGCGCGTGGACGGTTGGTGGGACGAGCCCCGGCTGGAGCAGGTCGTCTACAACCTGGTGGACAACGCCATCCGCTACAGCCCGGAGGGCGGACCGGTGGAGGTGGTGCTCCGGCGGGAGGACGGTGACGCGCTGCTGGAGGTGAAGGACCGGGGCGTGGGACTGGGGCCGCGCGGGGGCGAGGAGCTCTTCAGCCGGGCGCTTCGCGGCGGCACGCTGTCCACCATCAGCCGCGTGGAGGGATTGGGCGTGGGATTGTATTTGAGCCGTGAAATCATCACCCGCCATGGCGGCAGCATCCACCTGGCCGCCCGCGAAGGCGGCGGCACCTGCGCCACGGTCCGCCTGCCCCGGAACGACCCGCGCGAGGCGTGACGCGCTCGCCCGCTATGGGTCGACGGGTGGCACGTCGGGCCAGGGCTGCGGCAAGGAAGGCGCGGCCACGTGTGTCAGCCGTAACAAGCTGCGTCCCAGGTCGAGCTGGTAGCGGACGCGAAAACCCGAGTCGAGCACCACCAACCCACCCTGGTCCGACATCAAAGGCCCGTCGAGCGGAAGGCCCGCGGCGAGAGCCCCCAGCTCACACTGGAGCTTCTCTCGCACCGGAGTCGAACATCCTGCCAGGGTCCGGAGTGCCCGGGGAGCGAGCTGAAGTCGAAGGGCCATGGTCGTTTCACACTGACGAGCCGTGGCGATGACGACAAGCTGTACCCGAAGTGCCTATTTGACGTCGGCTTCCAGCCCCATGAGGGGACCACCCCTCACTTCGCTGTGGAGTGCCAGACACCGAAGGGCGGTGAAGACGCCGTCCAGCCGATATTACCGCTGCCGCGCGAGGATACGCCGCCCTTCGACATCGATGGCGCAGGTCGCTTCCATGTCCATGATGATGTTCTGCTTTTCACAGACATCCGGACGCAATGTCACACGGACGAATGTCACGCCTTCGGGGCCCGGGGATGCAATCACTTCGTACGAGAAACCTGTTTCATCCGCCGGTACCGGTTATCGAATCTGGACGGGAAACGCTGGCGGGGTTGCCGTAGCGCCACCGAGGCTCGACTCCACCCAACCTGTTCAGCCCGTATCCGGGAAGAAACCTTTCAGGTGGGTATCGGCACAGCCCACAGGTCCTCGGGAAGCACCGGAGGCCCAGGTGTCGGGCATCGGACGCGGAGCGCGCTGGCCCCTGGCGCATCCCTCGGGTCCGGGGTATCCGAGCCCCCTCGCCTCTTCTTCCACCATGTCCCGGCCGCTCCAGCACCTGCTTCTCGTCGAGGATGACCTCGCCTGGCGCGAGCGGCTGACCGTGGTTGCTCACGCGGAAGGGGTGAAGGTCTCCCACGCGGCGGATGGCCAGGAAGCCCTGGACTGGCTGTGCACGCGGCCCCGGGCGAGCCACCCTGATCTCATCCTCCTGGACCTGCTGCTGCCGCGGATGGACGGGTGGGAGCTCTACGGACAGCTCCGGACCAACGCGCGTCTGCGCCATCTGGGCGTGCTGATGTTCTCTGGCGCGCTGAGCGGCCAGGAGCCCCCGCTGGACGGCGTGGTGGGCTACCTGCGCAAGCCGCACGCGCCCGAGGCCGCAGATGGAGCGCTGCGCGCCCAGCTTCGCGGGCTCCCTGAGCTTCCCTCGCGGGACTCCGCCGAGCCCTACGCACTACACCTGCCCGAGGACGTGTCCCTGCCGCTGCGCACCCTGCCGGGCTCCCTGAGCCACGCGGTGCGCCTGCACCTGCTGCGCGCCGCGGAGCTGGCGGGTACGGAGCTGCCCCTGGCCTCCACCTGGCTGATGGCGCTCCCCGGGACGCCCCCCTCGCTCCTGGTGACTGTGGACGGCGTGCAGGTGGAGCTGGAGGTGGATGACGCGCGGCGACGGCTCACCGTCTGCGACGTCACCCTGTCACCGAACCTGCGCCACGGCGCCTGACGGCTCAAGGCACCGGCAAGTGCCGGACCTCACCGCTCTCCAAATCCAGCCTCACCCCCCGGCCCCCCTCGTCGAATGCCAGCAACATGCTGTCCGTGAGCCGCACCTTCGGGCGGACATTCCCTTCGAACGTCAACACGGCGCGGGAAAACCCGCGCCTGTCTGTCAACTGAAGCTGCCAGTCCGCGCCCAAATCCAGCAATTCCAAACACCATTCCCGCGAAAGGAAGATGCCCTTGAGCGTCTCGTGGTCGCGCTCCGTCCGAACCCGATTGCGAAGTGACACGGGCTGCATCCACGCCAGGGAGCCCCTCAGTGTGTTCCTCCCGCGTGCCACATCCTCGGGGGACATGGGATATTCCATGCTCAGGACAGCAGCCTCACCGTCCGGGACCACGGACTGATTCCAGAGCACCAATTTCGGGTCCGACACCTCCGGAGGCAGCTCCGACCGGTCGCGCAGCGTGGGCCCGTCCGCGAGCGTATACGTCCACCGCTCCTCTTTGCCAACAACGAAACTCATGTGCGTGGCATCCACCGCAATAACAAACACACCGCCGGCAAGGTCCGAAACCCGCCAGAGCGCGCGGCACTCAGTGGCGAGCGCATCCACCATCATCACCGTGTTTTCAGAGGACACGAACCAGACATTGCCGTCGTAGCTGGGGGCCCAGGCCGTCAATGACATATCGCCCCAGGGGCTGCACCTGCGCGTCACCAGGTCCAGCCGGGACAGGCGCCACACATCGTCCCGCCGCGCGAGTGCCAGGACGCGGTCTCCATGAATGGAAGGCACCAGGTGGAAGGCCGGCACGTCAAAGTGCGCCACCGTCCGGCCGTCCGCGCGAACCAGCCTCGCCCCCGCCTCCCCTAGGGCGTACAGCAGCCGGCCATCTGGCAGCACCACCACGTCATGAAGCGTGAAGGTCCCCGCCTCGGAGGCCCGCACGGTGACATCGATGCGCGGCCGTTCACGGATATCGCGCCACGCGGGGGAGATACAGTCGGCCAGCGACGGCAGGTCCGTGCGCAAGGTGCCGTCGGGCGCGGAGCCCAACAAGCGCTTGATGAGGCTCAGGTCCGAGGTGAAGCGGGCATTGCCCGCCGCCCGGTCCCGAAGCAACGCGCGCAGCGTGGGCACCACCAGCGCGGTGCGGCTGGCGGAAGGAGGCTCTTCCACGAGCGCCAATCCAAAGACGAAGCGCTCGGACGCGCGTTCCGGCGCGTCGTCGTCGAGCAACTCGCGCACCCGCGCACCCGCCACCGTCAGCCCATCCGCGAACGCAGTGGCCCACATCGCCAGCAGCCGCGCGCCCGTCGCGCCACCACTCGCCACGCCCCGCTCCAGCCATTCGCGCGCCGGGGCACGATTCTCCGCCACCGGCCACACCACCTGAACAGCGCGCGCGTAGTCGCCGGCCTCGGCGAGGGTCTCCGCCCACAGCAGGCGTAACGCACGGGCCTCCGGTGGATTCGGACGCTCCAGCCGCGCCACCGCGTCCCCGAAGGCCCCACTGCGTCGGGCGATGGCGACGGCGCGCGTGACGTCTTGAGCCAGGAACCACTGACGCACCACGAGCCCCGGTGCCAGCTTGCGCCCCTCGGCCAGCTCCGCCGCCAGCTTGAAGCGGCCACGCAGCTCCAGGAAGGACACGGCTTCCTCGACGGCGCCCAGCAGCTCCGCGAGGACGAACGCAGCTTCGTCGATGCGTCCCTCGCGCCGGAAGTAACAGAAGGCCTCGCGGTAGCGCTGCTGGAGCGAGGAGTAGAGGTCAGGTCCTCCCGCGAACACGGACCCCGCCGCTCCCCGCGCCTCCGTCTGGAGCGTGAGTTGCTCACGAGGGCCTGGCAACCCCAAGGCCTCGCGTGCGTCCTCGCCCAGCTCCTTGCCCAGTGGAATGGCGTGCCGCAGCGCCTCGTAGAGGTTGCCCTCCTCGAACATGACGAAGAGGCGGCGCACGTACTCCGCCTTCCGCTGCCGCGCCCACCCGCCGAGCAGGGTGTTGCGCATCATCCAGTCGGACAGCCTGCTCCAGGGACTCGGGCCCTGTCGCGCTCCGCGAGCCCCTGTTCCCAAGAACGCGGCCCCAAGCCACACCATCCACCCCGGCCGACCACGCCCGGACTCGCCGCATCCACGCACCGACGAGCCCTGACGGGAGAACTTCTCGCGCAGCCACGCCCACCATCCCAGGCGGCGCACCCCAGCGGCGCTGGGAGCGCGGCGGCCCTCCATGCGCGCGAGCATTTCCTGTGCTTCAGCTGACGGCTCGGGCACGCCGGGACCGAAGCGTTCGCGCGACGGCGGAGGCACAGGCTCCAGCACGGGCACGGGGGGCGGCGGCGCGCCCAGCGTCTCCGGGGCTCGGAGCCCCCACGCGGACACGTCGAGCCATGTGGACACATCCACCCGCGGCATCGCACCGGCGGAGAACACCTGGGACCGTCCACTGAGCACCAGCAACACCGCGCCTTCATGGAGACTCGGGTGCCGACGCTCCGCTGGAGACAAGGGCGCCGAGGAGAGTACGCCGTACTCCCGAGTGAGCGGCAGCCCTGGCGCGGCTTCGCACACCACCGCGCGTGGCGCGGACATCTCCACAAGATATCCACCCGCCACGGCGCGAACGGACATGCCGGGCGTCCACTCCGCCAGAATCCGGCGGCGAGCCTCCGCCTCACCGAGCAGGGCCGGGTCGAGCCAGAAAGCCGAGGCCCGAACCGTGCCCCGGTGCACCTGCTGCCGGGGCCGTAGCCCCGCACGTGCTGTGCTCATCCCCCGCCTCCCGTATGGATACGGCACAGCACGGCTTCATGCTCCAGGTGGTACAGCACCAGTTCGCCTTCCGTCGTCAGCCACCCGAGCACAGGCACCGCATGGCTGGCCTCCGCGTGGACCACGTCAGCGGCGGCCACCGCCAGCCTGAACAGGTGCCGGAGCCCCACGTTCCAGAAGGTTCGCTGGTCCGGGTCGAGCGCCAACAGTCCGGCCTCCCCTTTCCCCTGCGGACAGACCCCGACGCCCACGGCTCTCCATCCCGAGCGTAGCGTCACGAATTGCACCGAGTCCCGATGGTGCAAACACCACATGACGCCTGGGAATTTGTTCACCGCGAGCAACCCAGCATCCGGGTGCCCCGCGTCGTGCGATGCGCCGAACCAGAGGGTGTCGCCACTCGAGTCCTGCAGGCGAACCTGGCGCACCTCCGTCGCACTTACGAGGCCCAGCCGCATGCAACTCGCAACCACCTCATTTTCGTCGCGCGCCACGACGATGCTGGAACCCTTCACGTGAGCGGCGGCGATGACCCGCCGAGCCACCTGGGCGGAGACCACGCGACGGGAGGAGGAGTCCTCCTCGAAGAAATAGAGCGTGTCGTCCAGGCCGGACAGGAGCACGCACTCCCGATTGAATGCATCGAGATAGGTCGTCAGCCGGCCGAGTGGTTGTCCTCGAGCAGGAATGGGTGGATGCGCCTGCGTATCGCGCAGCGTCCAGGGGAACGCACTGGGCCCACGGGTCCTGAACTGATGTTGCAGTTGCCCCCGGAAGGCATAGGCGCCCTGCTTTCGCATCAGTACGAGCAGGCCCCCCTGACGCCGCCAACCCGCCCCCAGGAAGGTCTCATCACTCCGAGGCATCATCCGTTGGGGCCGCGCGAGGGTAGCGCGAGGGGAGTTGGGCAGCGCCATGGCGCCGACGCCTCCCCCTTCATAGAAGAGCATCAATCGGCGGCCATCCGCGGAGAAGGAAAACCCCGACACCCGCGAGTGCTGGACTGTCTTCACGGGCGCGGCGACGCGCGCGCGGAACGGGTCTCTCAACAGACGCACGCTGTCATCCGGAGACGGCAGGTCGAGCAACACGGAGCGCGGCGCACGCGCGGCGGGATGCACCTCCACCGCGAGCTGGCGCACCTCGGGCGCCAGGACTTCGGAGACCTCGATGCGCGAGAGCGTCTCCGCCCCCACGAGCCGGGACAGGCGGGAGGACCCCACGAGCCAGGCGTCCGCCGTCCGCGCGTCGAGCGCGAGTGCCTCGCGCCAGGCCGAGAGCCGCTCAGCCGAGGGCGACGCGATGTCACGCGCGTTCAACCAGGCGCCCAGCGTGGCGGGCGTCACTTCCGTGAACCAGCCACGCCGCGGGTCTGCCTGAAGCACGCCCCATGCGAACGTGGCGCCCGCGGCCTCCGCCCTGCGCGCCATGACGATGAGCAACGCGAGGTGCGCGATGCGCGGAGCGCCAAGCTGGTCTGGTCCCGCATCGAGCAACATCACCGTGCGATGCGCGCGCTGAGGCTGGCGGAACGAGGGCTTGAGATAGGACAGCTCTCCGAAGGCGGCACGGCGCACCAGTTCGTCGGGTGCCTCCATGGCCCACAGCCATTCACTCACCAGCAGCCGGTCGAAGGAGCCTCTTCGCGACAGGCCGTCATACCCTTGAGGCTCGCCGCCCTCCCTCTCCGAGGGCGCCCGCAGCGGCCCCAGCGCCGCGGACAACCGGGCAACCAGCGGGCCCAGGTTCAGCGCCACCTCCAGCGGGAACTTCGCGAGAATCGACGCCCAGGGGCGTAACGCATGGGGCAACGTGCTCACGGCGCGTCCCCCGACGACCCCGTGTCCAGCCAGGCCTGAAGCGTGACACGGGACACGGGCCGCGCGGCGCCCAGGCTGACGAGACACCTGGACTCGGGCAGCACCGCCAACTTCGCTCCACCCCCGTGCGCATGCGCCACGAACGCACGCTCCAGCAGCGAAGCCGCCACGTCTGGCGCCAACGCACAAGGAAGCAACAGCAAGGGCGCCGCGGCATCCCGCCCCAGGTACACGGCGCCGTCGACCCATGGCAGCGACGTCGAGGCCCCGAGGAGCACCAGGAGGCCTCGCCCCGCGACGCCTTCCCAGTTGGCAAGGCGTGCGTCGTCCTCCGCGAGCACCCGGCGCGCGAGCGCCACCGCCACGGGGCCTTCTCCTGCCACGGCGAGCGGCTCCAGCGGCTCGGCGCGCGAACGCCACCGCACCGGCAGGCGAGCGGCGTCTTCGCCGCGCGTCTCCAGCGCGTCCCCCGTCCGCGAGTCTCTTCCCGTTGCGCTCACGGCGCGTCAGCCACCGCACCCCGGCCACGAGGCGGCGCCTCCGGAAACCGACGCGCGGAGCCTCCAGGCTCGCGGGCCTGCGTCCAGGCAGTGGTGGAGACAGCGCGGGACCCCTGCGCGCTCACACCGCCACCTCCGTTTCGGATGACTCGAGCCCTGAAGCGCCGTAGGCGAGCACACCCGCCACCTCCGCGCGAAGCACCTTCAAGTCATCGGGAAGCGACTCGGGAGCGAAGCCCGCGTCCATCTCTCGCGCCACGCCCTCCAGCTTGAGCCGCCACGCGGCGAGCGCCTCGCCATTGCCATCCACGGGCCGCTCCGCCAGCAACGCCTGTCCCGCGGAAGCGATGCGCCGCGCCCGCGCCAGGGGGCCCGCGCTGGCCTCCAGCGCCGCCGCCGGCAGGGCCGGGTTCTCTGTCCCGGCGAGCACGTCCCGCAGCACGTCCCGAGCGAGCGCCTGGGCCTCCTTCGTCGGCACGGCATACACGAGCGGCCACAGGTCCGCGGTCCCTGGCGTGCGCCGGCCCGCGAGCGCGGCGGCGGCGGCGATGAGCTTCTGGACCTTCACCGCGCGGCGGTCGGACAAGGCCACACCCGCGGCGCGCAACGTGCGCAGCGCATGCGCCAGATGCGGGCGCACCCCGGAGAGGTCCGCCTCACGCGCGGCCTGGGCGACCACGTCCAGGGACTCCAGCGAGGTGACATGCGCGTCCGCGTCCCCCCACAGTGAAGCGCCGCCCGCGAGCAACTCCTCCAGCCGCGGGTCTGGCACGGGCTCGACGAAGATGCGCGCGAGGAACCGGTCCGCGAAGGCGGCCAGCGACTCGTCTTCCGGCAAGGCATTGGCGGCGCCCACGCAGACGCGCAGGGGGCAGCGCATACGGGTGTGGCCGCGCCGGAAGGTGCGCTCATTGAGAAGGCCCAGCAGCGTATTCAGAATGGCGGTGGAGCCGAGGAACACCTCATCAAGGAAGGCGACCTCGGCCTCGGGCAGCATGCCCTGGGTCTCCGTTTCGACGATACCCTCTCGCAGCTTGCGCAGGTCCACGGGGCCGAAGAGCTCGGAGGGCTCGGTGAAGCGGCCCAGGAGGTACTCGAAGTACGAGCCGCCCAGAACACGTGCGGTGCGCCGGACGGCCTCGCTCTTCGCGGTGCCCGGCGGACCGATGACGAGCAGGTGCTCCCCCGCCACGGCGGAGAGCGCGACGAGCTCCACCATCGCCTCGCGTTCGACCAGGCCCCGGCCCGCACTAGAGAGTGCGTCACGAACGGCGGAGGCGGCGGATTCGAAGGAGATGGACATGGCACACCACCCTAACTTCCGGACTTGCCCTCCGAAAGCGCATGCAGGTTCCCTCCCCGCCCTCCATCCGCCAGGGCGGCAGTAGTTGGACTGTCCGCAGGGATGCGCATGGCATCACCGAGGCATGCGCGTCTGCCTGATTTCATGACACGCAGCGGCACTCGGAGTCCCCCACGGCGACCTCCAGGCATAGACTGCAACGCATGAGAAAGCAGTCGATGTGGGTGGCGGTGGTGGGCGTGCTGTGTGTGGGAACGGACGCGGTGGCGGCAGGCTGGAATGGCTATGCATCGCTGGGCGCCGGCATCACCCTGGACCATTTGAGCAACTTCCGCACGAAGGGCCCGGCGCTGCACGGATACCTGGGCCTGGAGACCCCACCCGGATTGTCGGTGGGCCTGCTGGCGGAAATCTCCGAGACGTGGGGCCAGCAGTTCCCGGACGCGATGCGACCGGGGCAGTTGGAGCGCTCGCAGCTCGACTACCGGGCGGTGGGCATCGAGGCGCGGCTGCGCTTCTTCCAGGACAAGCCCATCACGCCGTGGGTGGGCGCGCGGCTGTCGAAGAGCTGGGGCAGCACCTTCACGCCGGACGACGTGGGCACCTGGCTGCGGCAGAACATCGACACCACGAGCATGGCCTTCCGGGTGGGCGTGGACGGCTGGTTCAGCGACCGTTGGGGCGTGTCCGTCTCCACGGGCTTCCAGTTCTGTGACGTGAAGCTGACGTCCAACGCGCTCAACCAGTGCGCCAAGCTCATGCAGTCGGTGATTGCCGGGCCGGTGTTGCGCATCTGAAGCCACGGCCCCGCGCGCCCGTTAGAGTGGGCCTGTCATGAGCACTTCGACGACATCGCTTTCCGCCGTGGGTCCTCGCTGGCTGTACCTGCACGGCTTCGCCTCGGGTCCGGATTCGAAGAAGGGCGTGGCCGTGGCCCGGCACTACGCGGGCCAGGGCATTCCGGTGGAGCGGTTGAACCTCCGCGTCCCCTCCCTGGAGCAACTGCGCCTGAGCGTCATGCTGGACACGGTGCTGGCCGCGATGGGCGGGCCCGAGGAGCGGGTGGTGCTCATCGGCTCCAGCCTGGGAGGCCTCACGGCGGCCCGGGTGGCGGAGCAGGACGCCCGCGTATGTGCGCTGGTGCTGCTGGCGCCCGCCTTCCGCGTCGTCCCGCAGCTGCGCCGGAGAATGGGGGACGCGGCGTGGCGGCATTGGCAGACGTCGGGCTGGATTGAGACGGACGACTTCGTGACGCAGCAGAAGGCGCGCATCCATTCGGGCTTCATCGCCGACGCGGAGGCAGTGGACGCCCGCACCGGTGGCTGGCCCGACGTGCGCGTCCCGACGCTCATCATCCACGGCCGTCAGGATGACACCTGTGATGTCCAGAACTCGCGCCAGTGGGCGGAGGGCAAGCGCCACGTCCGGCTGGTGGAGGTGGACGATGGCCACGAGCTCACCGCGTCACTGCCGCGGATCCTGGAGGAGACGGAGGTGTTCCTCCAGCCCTGGGGCGCCCGGGGTCCTCGCGCTCACAGTTCGATGCCGTAAGTGGCAGCCACCTGCTGCATGACGCGGAGGGTGTCGGGCGGCGTGTCGATGTCCAACGTCAGACGCGTGCGCTGGCCGTCCACGGTGGATTCGGACGTCGTCACCTGCCGGGCATGTACAAAGGGAGGAGGGGCGCTGCGATCTTCCTTGTATTCGTCCAGCCGGCGCGCGGCGATGAGCAACGTCGTGAGCCGATGCGCGTCGGCCGCGTTCACGTCGGATAGGAGCGAGCCGTTGCGCTTGAAACGGCCATCCCGAAGACCTCGATCCAGAAGTGCTGTGTATTGGGCATACCCGGCGACTTCTGGCCCCTGAGCACGAGCGGGTCCTCGTGATCTGCTCCCCAATTTTCGGACCAGTTGAAGCGCGAGAAAGTCCTCGCGTTCATGAGGAGTGACCAGGACGCGGCACCGGGACTCCAGTGCTCTGGGTGATTTCGACTCACGCTCCTCGCGTTCACGAGGAGCGACCGTACAGGCTGGACTCGTGGAAGGTGCCGTAAACGTTTCAACCTACGCTCCCCTCGTTCATGAGGAGCGACCCGAGAGGTTGTCCACAGCTCGGCCAACTACGGAGATGTTTCAACCCACGCTCCCCTCGTTCACGAGGAGCGACCATAGCCCCGGCCACGAGTCTTGCCCGACCCTGGCGTTTCAACCCACGCTCCCCTCGTTCACGAGGAGCGACCGACCAGGCCGAGTGGAACACGCGTGAGGCTGCGCAGTTTCAACCCACGCTCCCCGCGTTCACGAGGAGCGACTTGCGGAGGTTCGCCACCACCTCGCGGTGCACGTGGTTTCAACCCACGCTCCACGCGTTCACGAGGAGCGACCGCGCGCCGGGCGCACCTTCTGTTCTGTGCGTGGTTTCAACCCACTCTCCTCGCGTTCACGAGGAGCGACGCGACACCGGAGGACACAGGACGTGGCTCTGTTCGAGTTTCAACCCACGCTCCTCGCGTTCACGAGGAGCGGCCTGGACCATGGCTGCTCGCAGATGGTGCTCGGGTTTCAACCCACGCTCCTCGCGTTCACGAGGAGCGACTGATGTTCTCTGCCATGAGTGATTCTCGAAACGGGTTTCAACCCACGCTCCTCGCGTTCACGAGGAGCGACGGCGCGGCCTTCCCGGCGCTGCCTGCGCTTGGGGTTTCAACCCACGTTCCTCGCGTTCACGAGGAGCGACGACGACAAATCTCCATGCTCAACAAGGCCCAGTTTCAACCCACGCTCCTCGCGTTCACGAGGAGCGACACTACGCGGTGGTGCGCGGACGCGACGCGCACGGGTTTCAACCCACGCTCCTCGCGTTCACGAGGAGCGACGGCGCGGCTGCTCCACCATCACCCCCTCTACGTTGATGTTTCAACCCACGCTCCTCGCGTTCACGAGGAGCGACACCACCGGCCCGAGGAGCGGCTCGCACGAGAGGTTTCAACCCACGCTCCTCGCGTTCACGAGGAGCGACCGAGGCGCCCACGCTCCCCACTGTTTGAAGAAGTTTCAACCCACGCTCCTCGCGTTCACGAGGAGCAACTTCAACGCCGGCAAAGGTCTACGCGGACTTTCTCCGGTTTCAACCCACGCTCCTCGCGTTCACGAGGAGCGACGCCTCCGGGTCCGCGCGCTTCGCGTTGTGCGAGAGGTTTCAACCCACGCTCCTCGCGTTCACGAGGAGCGACTGGCGACGACTCTACTGCGCGCTACCACGAGGAGTTTCAACCCACGCTCCCCGCGTTCACGAGGAGCGACTGGGCCGGCGTCCTGGAGGGTGCCGCCTGGAGGGTTTCAACCCACGCTCCCCGCGTTCACGAGGAGCGACTGGCCGATGCCATGCTTGCGGCTCGGAGCGCCAAGTTTCAACCCACGCTCCCCGCGTTCACGAGGAGCGACATCTCCAGGATGCAGCAGGCCTACCTCAACGCGTTTCAACCCACGCTTCCCGCGTTCACGAGGAGCGACCGGGCGCCTCTTTCGGTGGTAGGAGATAGACATGCGTTTCAACCCACGCTCCCCGCGTTCACGAGGAGCGACCTGGGCGGCCGTCGCGCAGGGGACTGGCGTCGGTGTTTCAACCCACGCTCCCCGCGTTCACGAGGAGCGACTTCGGCTTGCGCTTCTTGGGCCGCATGCGTTGGAGGTTTCAACCCACGCTCCCCGCGTTCACGAAGAGCGACTGTCGTGGCACCACAGCAGCACCGGGTTCTTGATGTTTCAACCCACGCTCCCCGCGTTCACGAGGAGCGACACGTCCTCCCGTGAGTTGCACCCGGAAGGGTAGCGGTTTCAACCCACGCTCCCCGCGTTCACGAGGAGCGACATTGCGAGGGTCAGGGCTGGCGGCGGCGGCCCACGGTTTCAACCCACGCTCCCCGCGTTCACGAGGAGCGACTCGCCAGCCGTGGAGTCGTCACCACCGCATACGGTTTCAACCCACGCTCCCCGCGTTCACGAGGAGCGACATGGCAAGCCAGGAGTACAGACAACCCGGGAATGCGTTTCAACCCACGCTCCCCGCGTTCACGAGGAGCGACGACTTGAAGCTCACCTCAAGTCGCGACGAGCGAGTTTCAACCCACGCTCCCCGCGTTCACGAGGAGCGACACCCGCATCCGGTCAGCGCGCTTCGTGAGCACCTGCGTTTCAACCCACGCTCCCCGCGTTCACGAGGAGCGACCGTCGCGAGCGAGTTCCAGACAGCGGTCCCGCATGTTTCAACCCACGCTCCCCGCGTTCACGAGGAGCGACCGCCATGTTGGCGGCCATGGCCGGCCGAGTGTGGTTTCAACCCACGCTCCCCGCGTTCACGAGGAGCGACTCGCATGCGCTGACGCCATCGACGCCCTTAAGGGGTTTCAACCCACGCTCCCCGCGTTCACGAGGAGCGACCCCTCCAGCTCCAGGCGGTCGAACCCATTCGCGACGTTTCAACCCACGCTCCCCGCGTTCACGAGGAGCGACCGCGGCACCCGTGAGGTCCTCGTCGCCTACCGGGAGTTTCAACCCACGCTCCCCGCGTTCACGAGGAGCGACTTGATGCGCAGGTGGGCGCTCACCGCGTCGTGGTTTCAACCCACTCTCCTCGCGCTCACGAGGAGCGACGTCGGTGGGCACAAAGCACAAGAGCTTCAACGTGTTTCAACCCACGCTCCCCGCGTTCACGAGGAGCGACGCGGTAACGAGCGTGCTGCCTGAGTGGAACTGGTTTCAACCCACGCTCCCCGCGTTCACGAGGAGCGACCGGGGCCCCGAGGACCACCAGCTCTCCCGGCTTGTTTCAACCCACGCTCCCCGCGTTCACGAGGAGCGACTATGTAAACTAAGTAAGTACGCGGAACTATTCTGGTTTCAACCCACGCTCCCCGCGTTCACGAGGAGCGACGCCACTCAGCACCACCACAGACGGCGGGGGAAGGTTTCAACCCACGCTCCCCGCGTTCACGAGGAGCGACCCCCCGGACGTTGGCGCGGTAGTTGAGCGCCTTGAAGTTTCAACCCACGCTCCCCGCGTTCACGAGGAGCGACGCTTCTACATGGACAGAGGACCATACAAATGTGTGTTTCAACCCACGCTCCCCGCGTTCACGAGGAGCGACCGTAGGGGCCGTTCCCGGTCGTCTGCATCTGGTGGTTTCAACCCACGCTCCCCGCGTTCACGAGGAGCGACCGTACCCCGCGGGCTCAGCCGAGCCGAACTCGAGATGTTTCAACCCACGCTCCCCGCGTTCACGAGGAGCGACTGCTGGGCGACACCCACGCGCGCTTCGCCTGTCCGTTTCAACCCACGCTCCCCGCGTTCACGAGGAGCGACACCGCGAGACGGCGGGAACACCATCCTGCACAAGTTTCAACCCACGCTCCCCGCGTTCACGAGGAGCGACCGCGCTCCCCACCGACTGCCCTGGTCTGATGACTGTTTCAACCCACGCTCCCCGCGTTCACGAGGAGCGACCATCGCCGCCCTTGTCCGGGTCGACGTCGAGCACGAAGTTTCAACCCACGCTCCCCGCGTTCACGAGGAGCGACGTGTGTCCTGGCTCGCCGCGAGCATCGTCCCGCTGTTTCAACCCACGCTCCCCGCGTTCACGAGGAGCGACGGTTTGGTTCAGGGCGCGCGGGCGGTGTGACGACGTTTCAACCCACGCTCCCCTCGTTCACGAGGAGCGACCGTAGGGGCCGTTTCCGACCGTCTGCATCTGGTGGTTTCAACCCACGCTCCCCTCGTTCACGAGGAGCGACCGTCAGTGCCATGGCTCAGTCCCAGATGTACGGGCCGTTTCAACCCACGCTCCCCTCGTTCACGAGGAGCGACACCTACTCCGCGCCGTCGCCTGTGGATGTTCGGCGGTTTCAACCCACGCTCCCCTCGTTCACGAGGAGCGACGTCGCCGGAGGGAGGAGGGGCTTCAGGGGGAGGGTTTCAACCCACGCTCCCCTCGTTCACGAGGAGCGACTTCGAGCGCGGCCTCCTGGCTGGGGTAGGGCTGTTTCAACCCACGCTCCCCTCGTTCACGAGGAGCGACTTCGAGCGCGGCCTCCTGGCTGGGGTAGGGCTGTTTCAACCCACGCTCCCCTCGTTCACGAGGAGCGACACGATGGCCAGGCCGGCCCGGACGGGCCCGACTGGGCGTTTCAACCCACGCTCCCCTCGTTCACGAGGAGCGACAAACGGCGACGACGCCAACGGGGGGCGCCGATGAGTTTCAACCCACGCTCCCCTCGTTCACGAGGAGCGACGGCGCTCCACCTCCGGGCGGAGGTCATGCAGTTCGGTTTCAACCCACGCTCCCCTCGTTCACGAGGAGCGACCAGGGCTTCGGTGGGGTTGAACGGCGCCGTCACCAGGTTTCAACCCACGCTCCCCTCGTTCACGAGGAGCGACCGTTTGGACCGCTCCAGGCGGCTCAGGGACGCGCGTTTCAACCCACGCTCCCCTCGTTCACGAGGAGCGACGTCAACGGTGTACTCCGCGCTGGGCAGCTCGTGGTTTCAACCCACGCTCCCCTCGTTCACGAGGAGCGACGGCCTCTGTGGTGGCCTGCTCGGTCTTCGGGGGTTTCAACCCACGCTCCCCTCGTTCACGAGGAGCGACAATGCGTGGGCTCATGGGCCCTCCAGAAAAGAGGTTTCAACCCACGCTCCCCTCGTTCACGAGGAGCGACGCTGGCGTCGGCGTCGCGGACCAGGACGTTCCCGTTTCAACCCACGCTCCCCTCGTTCACGAGGAGCGACGAAGACATCCAGTTGGGTCACGAGGGCCATCAGGTTTCAACCCACGCTCCCCTCGTTCACGAGGAGCGACCGCGGCCGACCGCGCGGCCCTCCAGAAGCTCCTGTTTCAACCCACGCTCCCCTCGTTCACGAGGAGCGACCTCCCCACCTCTCTCGGACCATCCTGCTCCAAGGTGTTTCAACCCACGCTCCCCTCGTTCACGAGGAGCGACCACGTCTGGCCGTCCAGCTCACCAAAACCGTAGCTGTTTCAACCCACGCTCCCCTCGTTCACGAGGAGCGACGACCTGCTCTTCGCCGTCAAGGAGGACTTCTAGATGTTTCAACCCACGCTCCCCTCGTTCACGAGGAGCGACCTCACGCTCAGTTACAACGACTGGCTTGAGCTCATGTTTCAACCCACGCTCCCCTCGTTCACGAGGAGCGACTCTGCCTCTCCAACATAGCGTTCTGACTATGGAATCCGGCCGAATTTCGCGAACCGGCCCGCGCGGCCACGAAAGCGCCCCGCCGTTCCTGCCCCCCCACTCACCCAACTCGCTGATTCTATTCGGGATTTCAAAGAGCGCGAACCCTCGACGGAGCGCACACCGGGGCCGGTTCGCGGAGGCCTACAGGACCAGCGGCCCCTCGACGTCCAAGGGGGCCCTGGCGCCATGATGCTCCGTCTTTCGGGCATCGTCTTCCGACAGGAAGTAGAAGCGCAGGCTGTCGCATTCCGAATCGAATGCGCCGAGCAGGCGGGCGCGCAGGACGACCCAGTCCTTGGGCTCCAGGACACACTCGAAGACGGAGTATTGCACTCGCACGCCATGGTCTCTGCAAGCCCGCGCGATCTTGCGCAGGCGCCGAGGCCCCTGGGGGTCCGACACCCGCACGTCGTAACAAATCAACACGGTCAATCTACGCATCAGCGCATCGCGAAGGGAGGGTAGCCGTCCAGCTCCCCTCGGAGATGGCGTGCCAACAGCAGCGATTGCAGGTGAGGCGCCATGCCCCAGGTCGTCTCCTGCCCCAGGAACGCGTGCCGTACCCCCACCTGCTTCGCCTCCTGGTACGCCACGAGGAACGTCTTGCGCGCATCGTCCTTCAGCAACACAGCCCCCGCCGACTCCGTGCGGAAGTCCCCGGGCTTGAGTTGCCCCCGATTCACCAGCGAGAAGACGAGCCGGTCCACCACCGGCGCACGGAACTCCTCCATCAAATCCAGCGCCAGGGACAAGCGCCCAGGGCGGTCCTCGTGCAGGAACCCCACGGCGGGGTCGAGCCCAACACCCGCGAGCGCTCCCGCGCAGTCCTGCGCCAGCAGCGCATAGCCAAACGAGAGCATCGCGTTCAGCGGATTCCTCGGTGGCCGGCGGTTGCGACCATCGAACTCGAAGCCCTGGGCACTCTTCTTCAGCAGCGCGGGAAAGGACTCGAAGTAGTCGCGCGCCGCGATGCCTTCCAGCCCTCGCACCTGCTCCAAGTCCTCCACGCGGGTCAGCGCGCGCAGGTGCTCCGACAGCCGCCGCGCAGTCTCCGACAAGGCCTCCTGCCGCTCGGGCGCCGCGTCACGCCGCGCATGCAACACGAACTGCCGCGCGTTCCCGAGCTTCCCCACCACCAGTGCCCGGGAGATGGCCACCGAGCGAGCGATGTCATCCGCCGCCCGGTACTGCTGCCGCCGCAGCAAGACGTTGCCGCCCGGCACACCCTCCACCCTCGCCAGAAAGCGCCCCGTCATCCCGAAGAAGGAGACATGGATGCCCGCCTCCAGGCAGCTCTCCATCAACTCCGGCGTCAGCCACGCACGCGTCAGACACACCACCGAGCGCAGGTGCCGCAAGGGAACCTCCGCCTTCTTCTGGTCCTGAACCGTCACCACCACGCACTCACCTTCCTTGTTCAGGCGAGTCCCCTCGGCAGTGATGAACAGCGTGTTCAGCGCGGTCGTCATGCGTTCCTCCGTTCAGCCGTCCTCGTCCATCCACCGCGCCAGGAAGTCCTGGGCGCTCCGCTGCCCCGCCGTCACCCCAGGGAGGCACAACGGCTCCAGCGAGCACGCGTCACATCGGGGCGCGCGCACCACGACAGGGACCTCCTGCCGGCGCAGCACCTCGTGCATGCGCGCGATGGCGTCCTCGGTCCGCTGGCGCAGCTCCGCGTCGAAGCGCACCGCAGCACGCTTGTGCTCCACACCGTAGAAGAGTGCCCCTTCCGGGACGTCCACGCCGTGCATCTCCTCCAGGCACAGCGCCTGCGCGCAGAGCTGCACGCGGTCCGCCTCACCCGCCTTGCGCCGGCCGCGCTTCACCTCCACCGGATAGGGCCGCCAACCTGCCCCCTTCGCGTCCCGCTGGTACTCGACCATGTCCGCGCGCCCGGACACGCGCAGCCGCTGCGAGCCCAGCAACACGGCCCGCTCCACCCGCCGTCCCACCCGCGCGTCATGTCCCGGCAGGTCCACGCGCTCGTGCAGCAGTCTGCCGGAGGCGGTGTTGACGTCCTCGCGCCATTGCCGCTCGACGTGGATGAGCGCCGCCTGCCGCTCGCAGTACAGCAGGTGCTGGAGCGCCGACAGCGCCACCCACGTCTCGCGGTCCGCGCTCATCCCACCAGCTCCAGCACCTCGATGCCCTGGGGCAGCCCGGCCTTGTCCACACGCACCTCGTAGTCGGAGAAGCTTCGAGCTGGCTTCTCCGGCTGAGCGCGCACCGCATGGACGCGGTCGAACAGCGCGTGGGCCGGCGCGTTTCCGAGCTCCGAGCCATGCTTGAACACCACCACCTTGCGCATGGACATCAGCCCGCGCGCGGCGCTGCGGTCCAGCTCGAACATGTGCGTGAAGGACTGGAAGAGCAGCTCCAGGTCCGCCGGGCCAAACCCCGTCTGCTTCGCCAGGTGCGGCGAGACGAAGCCGTGCGCCCGATAGAGCCCGTAGGGCACGGTGTTCTTCCGGCCCATGGTGCGGTTGTCACCGCCCTGCTTTTCCGCTTCGTCCTCAGTCGCCACCGCCATGCGGGTGATGGAATGCTCTTGCGACACGATAGGGTCCACCGAGCGGGCGAAAGTGAGCTGCACCGGCCCACGCACCTGCCCCGCATTGGGCCCCGTGGACATCACCGCGCCAAATGTGCGGACATCGAAGAACGTCTTGCACATCCACGCGCGGCCCTTCTCCACCTCGGAGCCCTGGGCCTTGCCCTTGTCGTTGCGCTTCTTGCCATCCTCCGCGCGAGCGGGTTTCTCGTTCAGGTCGATGCCCAGGCTCTTGTATCCATCCGCGATGCGGTTGTTCAGGATGGCCTTCTCCTTGACGAAGATGTCCAGCCCGGGCTTTCCCTCCTGCGTGAGCAGGACGAAGTTTCGCACCTTGCGCTTGAGGCTCACGTCCGTCACCAGCCCATGGCCCGTCTCCGCATCAATGCGGGGCAGGTTGCCGGCGTCGGGATCCCCGTTGGGGTTTCCATCCAACACGTCGAAGAACAGGACGAAGTCATGGCGTTGCTTGAGGTCGGTCATGGCGCTTTCTCTGGAATGGGTTTGGAGGCGGTGAAGGCTCAGGTGGAGGACGCTGCCGAATCAGCCGGAGCCGCGGCGGCCTCGCGCTTCGTGAAGAACGCTTCGCGCTGGTGGTAGTAACCCACGGCGAAGAGGCCCTGCTGCTCGGGATGGAACACAGGCGGAAATGGGGCCTTGGAAGGCAGCAGGGCCATCACCTCCCCCTTCGTCCGCTCCAGCCACCTGCCGTTCTCCCCCGCCTTGGAGGCGTGATGAACGGAGAGCTGAATCAGCCGGGGGAAGACGGTGACGGGGTTTCGAGACGCGGCGCCGAAGTAGCGGTCGCGGATGGTGGCGTTGAGGTCCTTCAGCGCCACGCCCTGCAGCCGCTCCAGCACAGCGAAGAGGCGGCCGAGCACATAGGGCTGCGAAGGATTGTCCTTGTCCAATGACACAGTGACCTCCAGGGGAGTGGATCCACGATTTCGATCTCGCAACAGGTACGCCTTGATGAGCGCGACGCGGAGCCGGAGCTGCTCGCGCTCGACCCCGCCGTCAGCGGGCGGCAACCGCAGCCGGTCCAGCGCGGCCACCAGGAGCTGGCGCGGGAAGGGCTGACCTCGCAACGCCGCCCCCAGCATCCGTGCGGCGATGTCCGGCGTCAGGCCCCGTCCCGAGGGCGCCTCCACGGCCTTGAGCAGGCGATAGACGGGGATCGGCCCCGCTGGCGCGTCGCCAATACGCAGGTCGTCGAAATAGCGCCGGATGTTCTGCTTCACCTCGCCCACGCGAGACTCGAACCAATCACGCACCGCGACGCGGCCCGCGTTCCCCGCCAGCGTCACGGCGTAGAAGGCGCGGTCATCCAGTTCTCCTGGCTCGACGCCCTTGAGCGGAGACTCAACGAAGCGCTTGAGGTCATCCTCCGTCGGGTCCAGGAGAGACAGCAGGAAGCTCTCTTCCGAAGGAGAGGCGCGCGTCCAGAACACCATCACCGAGCCATCCGCCAACTGAATGCCTTGACGGAAACGGCGCTGCTCCGTCCTCCGAAGCATGTCGTTGAGGGCCAGCACGTAGCCCAGCGACGCCTCCTGGGAGATGGGCGCGTTCTCCCCCTGCTCCAAACCATGCGACGAAAACGCGGGCGCGTTGAAGGACACCAGCGACGCCCCGGACGGCTGGGCCTCTGGGACGTTCTTCAACTTGGGGTGCGTGACGGCCACCACGCCCTCGCGGCCCGTCACCAGACACAACACCCTCCGCCCCAGCGCTTGCTGCGCACCCGCGCGACGCTCCCAGCAGGCACGGATGGCGGGGCTCTGGTGCACGGGCGTCGTGGCCTCACCAACGACGAATGCGAGCATCTCGGAGCCCGTCCACTCCTCAGCCCCCCTGTCCGCCAGCGCCTTGCTCCGCTCGGCCTCGCTGTCCAGGAAGGCCTCCACGGCCCGGGCCTCCGCGTCCTTCGTCTCCGCGACGACCTCGCGCACCGGTTTCAAGAAGGCTTCCAACCGGGCCAGGCGCTTCTCCACGCCGCCTGCCTTCGCCTTGGGCGCGTCCTTCTCGTAGGCGAGGACGTACTTCGAGTTGTCCGCGAAGAAGCCCGCCGCGATGTTCACCGAGCGCTGCGGCAACCTGGGGATTGGCATCGCATTGCCTCTCCCGTCTTCCCTCGCCAGGGACTCCAGCTTGATGAACTTCCCCTTCGCGCTGATGCGAATGAAGAAGTCCACGGGCTTGACCTCGTACAGAGGGTCATCCGTGAGCCCTCGCTCGCGCGCGAAGTCATTCAGCGCCGTCAGCATCATGGAGCGCCTCCCCCCAGCACCTGCGCCCGAGGCGGCACACGCAGCACGCCGTCCTCCAGGAACGCCTGGAAGAACTCAGGACGCACCGGCTCTCCAGGAATGTCGAAGACGAAGTCGTAGAACATGAGGCCCAGCGGCCTCCGCCCCTGGCCTGACTCATGCGGCAACAGGACGTCCTCCGCGGGCTCGACGCGCGCCGCGAACTCACGGCATCCCAGGTAGGGCGCATGGAAGAACTGGCCTCGCTCCAGACGCCGCTCGAACATGTCCTCGAACTTGCGCACGTTGTCGTCGGGCCCCGTCTTGCCCGGCACCAGGGCGAAGGACGCGGTGATGACGTAGTCCACGTCTCGCAGCGCCACCGTGTTGCGCTGGGCCCGGTCCTCGTCCGCCGCGTAGTCGAACTTCCCCACAGTGGCCCGGCTGTTGACCTCGTTGCGACGGAAGCTGGTCCACCGCACCGGCGCGAGCACGGCGATTTCGTGGACGTGCCAACGAATGGCCGGCTTCCATAGGATGGCCTCCAGCACCCCACGTGCCGCTGAGGGCGTCATCACCTCGTAGCTGACGCGCTCGGCCTTCATCTCGGGCCGCGTGAAACAGGCCACGGGCCCCCGCGCCCTCACGCGAAAACTTCTGCCTGGCGTTGATGTCATCCACACCTCCTGAAGCGGGTCTCAAGCGGGAATGAGGAAGGACGGGTCGAAGATGCCGACGTGGTCCGGAAGCAGGCCGAAGCGCTTGTGGTACGCGGACGTGTGCTCCGGCCCCAGGTACGCCACCGTCTCGGCAGCGAGCCGCGCCAACTCGCGCGCCAGCCAGGCGTCCCGGAGCTTGCGGGGCACCGTCACCGTGAAGCGTTGCAGCGCGCGCAGCCGCTCTCGCGAAGGACCTCGCTCACGCAGCTCGTTCACCAGCGGCGCATGGCCCGCGAAGGGCACCACCACCGAAGCGCTCCAGTCGTCCTCGACGAGCTTGAACGCCTTGGACACCTCTTCGAACTGGAACTTCGCGCGCAGCGCCTGAATACCCTTCTCATCCCGGTGGCGCGTGGCGTAGAGCCTGGCGAAGTAGCGCTGGAAGCTCTCGGGCGCGAACAAGTCCAGGTCCGGTGATTGCTCCAGCAGGCCGCGTGTGACGTCCTGGGCGGCGCGAGGAACGCCCCTGGGTGGCTGCGTCTCAGGCTCATAGACGCGCAGCTCGCCCAGGCCCTCCATCAGCCCCTCCCGGTTGCACCGGCCAGCGGCCTGGGCTAGCGCGTCCAGGCCTCCCAGGCCTCGGTAGACGACGCCGAAGTCCAGGTCCACGCCCGCCTCGACGAGTTGGGTGGCCACCAACCGCACAGGCTCCCCTCTTCGCTTTCGGGCCTTGATGTCCGCGAGCACCTGGGAGCGATGCTCCGGGCACATCAACGCGGACAGGTGCAGCGTCTCTTCATGCCCCAGCCGTTCATCCACGAGTTCGCAGAGCCGCCGCGCGTCGGCCCGCAGGTGGACCACCGCGAGCACGTCCCGCTCGGCCGCCACGGCGTCGGCCAGCTCGGCATAGGGGAGCTTCCGCCCTGACGAGGGCCAGCGCACGCGCACACGGCGCAGCCGCTCGAAGGCGCGCACCGAGGCCGGGACGATTTCACGCACCTCCGGCAGCCCTTCCGGGAAGTCCGGGCGACGGCCCAGCGCCGGCTGCGTGGCGGTGCAGATGACCACGGAGCAGCCGTAGTCCCTCACCAACGCGCCCAAGCCATCCAGGATGGGCTCCAGGAGCGAGGCGGGCAGCGTCTGGGCCTCGTCAAGCACGATGACGCTCCGGGCCACCCGATGCAGCTTGCGGCACGCCGACGGGCGGTGAGCGAAGAGGCTCTCCAGGAGCTGCACCGTGGTGGTGACGATGACGGGCGCGTCCCAGTTCTCACTGGCCACGCGGTTGAGCGGCGTCTCCCGGTCCGGGTCGACAGCGGAGTGGTGCTCGATGACGGCGTGCTCCAGCCCCTGGAAGGCCTGGCGGTACGCCTCCGCGCTCTGCTCGATGATGGAGGTGTAGGGGATGGCGACGATGACGCGCTGAAGCCCCTGCGTCCGCGCATGTTCGAGCGCGAAGGCCATGGACGTCAGCGTCTTCCCTCCCCCCGTGGGTACCGTGAGGCTGAAGACACCGGGGCGCTGCACCGCGGCCTCCACGGCGGTGGTGAGCACCTCGCGGCGCACCCGGTTCACCTCCGTGTCCGGAGCCCCACGCTGCTTCTCCCGCAGGAAGCCGCGGAGACGCTCGGCGAGCTGCGACAGCGACACCGGCACCTCGCGGGCCGCGCTCCTGTTCGCATCGAAGAAGGCTTCGGTGTCCAGGAAGTCCGCGTCACAGAGGACGGAGAAGAGCATCCGCGTCCAGAGCTCCACTTGCCGTGGTTCGAGCTTGTCGAGCGCCTCCGGAGAGAAGCCCAACGGCCCGTCCAGCAAAGCGGGTGCGTCACAGCGAGCCCGCGCATCGGAGAGCAACGCCTGCTTCTCCGTGCGCCCCACGCGGTTCCGGAGGTTCGACGCGTCGGGCAAGCCTGAGTGGTGCCCGGCTATCGCGAATGCCAGCGGCATCAGACGCCGGTCCCGGCTCAGCGCCCAGAGCGCCCCGGCCGTCGAGTGGTCTCGCTCCAGCGCCCCCTCTTTCTCCAAGTGCGCCTCGAAGCCGTTCTCCTTGCGGATGCGTATCTGGAAGTCCTGTGTGTACTTGCCCAGGTCATGCCAGCGCCCGGTGGCCAGGGCCGGCGCACGCAAATCCTCTCGCGGCGCCAGCCTCGCGGCCCACTGCCCCACGGCCTCCAAGTGCTCGCGCAGCAGATGAGGCCGGCCGTCTTCTGTCACGTGAGCCAATGGCTCCGCCGTGACCACGCGTGGCACGGCGGACTGCTCCGAAAGCCCGAGTTCCTTCTTCATGGCACTCCCCCCACCGCCCACGTGTCTGGCCGCACAAGCGAGCATGTGCGTCTGCATTCTCGTTTCCGTCTGGTGAGCGGCACAAGATGACTTGTCCTACGAAAGCCCGGGACGCGCGCTACCCCTGGGGTGGTATGCCCAAGAGCGAGCAATGCGGGCAGACTTCTGGCCACACAGGCGGCAACCCATGCGTGCCAGACGGCTGAATCCGCCGCGACGTGCCAACCGATGAAGCGCTCAGCGCCGCTGCGCCATCACCTTGGCCAGGCTGCCTCTCCGCCCCTGGCAAGGCACGCGCACGAATGGCCTGGAAGCCTCGCGTTCAAAGCTCGACACCGTCAGTGGGAGCCGCAACGAACGCCCGGGCGGGTAGCCGCCGACTCGGCAAAGTCAGACATCCGCCCAGGTGTTCACTCCCGGCAGTCCGGCGGGCGGCCATTGCACTCCAGTCGCGGCCTTTGACGCATTGCGATTAAATTGCGCGCCATGAACCGCGAATATCACCGCTGGTACAGCGAGCGACTGCACCGCGACATGGAGCTGCTCATCTTCGGCCACTCGGGCGAGCCCGTGCTCCTGCTGCCGACCAGCAAGGGCCGCTTCTTCCAGGCCGAGGACTTCGGCCTCATCGGTGCCATCGCCGACCGCGTCCAGTCCGGCCGGTACATCGTGGTGTGCCCGGACTCGGTGGACGAGGAGTCCTGGTTCAACACCGCCATCCACCCGGCGGACCGCGTCCGGCGCCACCAGCAGTGGGAGGACTACCTCCTCCACGAGGTGGTGCCCCTGCTCAAAAGCCGCAGCACCGGCGGGCGCCTCACCCTGGCCGGGTGCAGCTTCGGCGGCTTCCACTCGTACAACATCGGCCTGCGGCACCCGCACGTCTTCCGGCGCCTGCTGTCCATGGGCGGCAAGTTCGAGACGGACGAGTTCCTCGACGGCCATCACGACTCGGACGTCTACTTCCATTCGTGCACGGAGTGGCTGCCAAACCTCACGGACCCCGCGCAGCTCTCCGCCCTCCAGCGCGTGGAGATGGTGCTGGCGGTGGGCGAGCACGACTTCTGCCGCCCCTCCAACGAGCACCTCTCCAACCTGCTGTGGAAGAAGGACATCGGCAACCACCTGTCCGTGTGGCAGGGCGGCACGCACGACTGGCCCGTGTGGCGGCAGATGATTCAGCAGTACCTGCCCTGGTAGCCGCCGCGCGCCGCTACGCTTCGACCGGACGCAGCGTGCCCGCGCTCATCCGGTTGAAGCGCCACACCAGAGCCACCGCGACGCTGATGAGGCCCGCGCACAGGCCCCACCAGATGCCCACCACGCCCAGGCCCAGCTTGAAGGCCAGCAGCAGCGTCACCGGCAGGCCAATGGCGTAGTGCCCCACCATGTTCGCCAGGAAGGTGAAGCGCGTGTCGCCCGCGCCGCGCAGCACGCCCGCGCCCACGCCCTGCGCCCCGTCGAACACCTGGAAGATGGCGCTCACCATCAGCAGCGGAATCAGGAGCGGCAGCACGTCCGCGGGCGCCCCCGCCAGCTTCGCCAGCGTGTGAGGGAACAGCGCGAACACCAGGCCGCTCAGCGCCATGAAGCCCGCGCCGCCCGCCAGCGCCATGAAGCCGCTGAGCCGCGCCTGCGGCGTGTTGTGCGCGCCCACCGCCCAGCCCACCCGCACGCTGCCCGCGTTGCCAATGCCCATGGCCACGGTGAAGGAGACGCTCGCGAAGGAGATGGCAATCTGGTGCGCGCCCACGCTCGCCGGCCCCAGCCCCGCCGCCAGCACGCCCGCCAGCGCGAACACGCCGACCTCCGCGCAGATGTGCAGACCAATGGGGAGGCCCAGCCGGATGGCTCGCGAGAGGTCCGCCCACACCGGCAGGCGCCGCGCGGGCGCCCCTTCCACCTTGCGGCTGCGAATGAACAGCACCGCGATGAGCAGCTCGATGCCAATGCTCGCCGACGTCGCCATCGCGGAGCCCGCCACGCCCAGGGCTGGCACCTCCCGCAGCGGGCCGAACCAGGCCGGCAGATTGGCGCCACCGAAGACGAGCAGCAGGTTGCCCAGCAGGTTGAAGATGTTGGCCACCACCGTCGCGATCACCAGCGGCCGCGTGAAGGCGGTGGCCTGGAGATAGGAGCGCATGGTGAGGAACATCAGCATCATCGGCATGCCGGGTGCGCGCCACGCCAGGTACTGGCTGGCGCCCGCGGCCTCCGTCTCACTGATGCCCGCCAGCGGCAGCAGCCGCGGCGCCAGCGTCATCAGCGTGGCCAGCATCGCCCCCACGCAGAACGCCATCCACGCGCCCTGCCACAACAGCGCCCGCGCCCGGGTGAACTGCCGTGCGCCAATGGCCTGGGAAATCATGGGGTCGAACCCCATCATCAAGCCTATGCCGAAGGAGCTGACCGCGAAGTAGAGGCCGTTGCCCAGGCCCACCGCCGCCAGCGCGGACGTCCCCGCGCGGCCCACCACCAGCGTATCCACCAACCCCATGAGCGCCTGCCCGCCCTGGGCGATGGCGATGGGAACCGCCAGCCGGGCCAGCTCCCGGAGCTCGGTGCGGGGAGAATTCACGGAGGACATTGGCAACACGGCGGTGGACATGGGGAGTGCGCCTATAGCGCCTTCCGGCAGGGAATGCGCTGCCCACGTCCGACGCGCCACGCCCCCTCGCCTGACGAGGAGGCCCGGCCACACACCTGTGATACGTCCCCCTGGGACACCCGGCGTCCCAGGGGGCAAGCCCGCGTCAGCCCCGCGTCACGGCAGCATGGGCGGATGGAAGGGCGCGGTGACCAGCGGCGTCTGGAGGCTGTCCACGTGGGACACGCGCAGCCCCGCGTCGGAGATGGTGTAGACGTAGTCGTCCGCCATGATGCTGCGGCGAACCGTGGGCTGCCAGTACCAGCTCCAGTTCCGGAAGTTGAACGACTGATACATGTCCCGCATGGAGACGGTGCCCACCGGCGAGAAGCCCGTGGCCGTGTCCACGCGGAAGACGCGCAGCTCGCTGCGGAAGCCGGACCAGTAGTCGTAGGCGTTGTAGTCCCAGTCCGTGAAGGGCAGGGCCAGCAATCCCTTGGCGGGGAAGTAGGTGAAGGCCTTGTGCTCGTAGAGCGCCTCGCTGTGGCTGCCCATCGAGCCCAACTGGTGCGTGAAGGTCTCCTTGGGCTGCGCCAGGTCACTCACGTCGAAGAGCGACAGCTTGAGGGCGCGGTCCTGCCAGGTGCCGTCCTCGTTGCGGTGCTCGCCGAAGGTGAGCAGGTGCGTGTCACCCAGCGGGTGGATGTACGTGGAGAAGCCCGGAATCTTCAGCTCGCCCACCTTGCGCGGGTTCGCCGGGTCGCTCAGGTCGAAGGTGAAGAGCGGGTCCACCTGCCGGAAGGTGACGACGTAGCCGCGCGTGCCCATGAAGCGCGCGCTGAAGATGCGCTCACCCCGGGCCAGGTCCTCGCTGCGGCCCAGCTCCTTCAGGCGCCCGTCCTGCTCACGCAGCGTCACCACGCGGTTGACCGTCTCCGGAGGCGTCCACGCGGTGTCCCCGCCGTTCCCGGTCCCCGGGTTCTCCGGTGGGAGCTCCACGGTGCTGGCCACGCGCAGCACGCCCTCGCGCTCGTCCATGGCGAACTGGTTGACGATGTATCCATCCACCGTGCCGCTGCCCACGTAGGTGGCCTGGTCCGGGTCGCGGATGTCGAACTTGTGGAGGTACGTGTGCGTCGTCTGGCCGGGCTCCGGCCACCACCACCAGTGGCGAGACGCCACGTAGAGCGCCTCATGGGACGCATACACCTCGCCAGGCAGTCCCACCACGCTGGTCCGGCTGGGCGACGACGCCTCCGCGTCCAGGTTCAGCGACAGCACCGACACCAGGCCCAGCCCGGTGGGCCCGTTGGCGCGGTAGAACGACGTGCAGTCATACGCGAGCGGCTTCACCTCGCCGTCCGCCGTCACGCGCCGGCCCTTCGGCAGCCAGTGCTCCAGCGACTGCGCGCGGATGCGCTGCTCGTTCTGCTTGATGAGCGCGTCGATGGACGCGACCAGTCGGCCCCGGTCATCGAAGAGCCCCGGCGAGTACTCGGGATAGAGGCGCACGTCCGCCGGCCAGCGGAACCCGTCCGAGAACACCAGGCGCACCGCGCTGTCCACGCGCCGGGCGTTGATGTAGCTCCCGGGCAGGTAGATTTGCTCCAGCACCCGAGGCGCCTCCAGGTCCGCCACGTCCACCACCGTCACCTTCACGGTGTTGCTGTACGCATAGCCGCAACCGAAGCCGGCGCAGTCGATGACCGGCATGTCGTCCGTGCCGCGCCCCCCCGTCACCGTCCCGGGCCGGTCCTCGGCCACCCCCGAGGTGATGACCAGCCGGTTGCGCTCGGAGTCGAGCAGCATCTCGAGCGGCCAGCCCTCCACCTCCAGCGCGGCCGTCCGCGTGAGCTGCTCCGCGGGCCACGAACGGTGGATGTAGAGCCGAGGGCCCGACAGCACGAAGATGCGCGTGCCATCGTTCTGCACGAAGTCGGCCTCGTGCACGCCGACCACCTGGTTGTTCGTGCCCGTGTAGTCGTTGGGCCTGCCGCCGCCTCCGGAGGAGTCCTCCTGCGGCGCGCCCGTCATGGGCGGCGCCTCGCCCCCACGGCCGCCTCCGTAGGCGTACTGCTTGTAGCTCTCCAGCGCCGCGCGCATCTGCTTCGTCGCGGTGTCCTCGATGTGCTGCTCCAGGGCCTCACAGCCAGGGAAGCTCTCCAGCCGGGCCTCCTGCTGCACGGGCTCGTTGTCGACCGGGGACAACGGCTTGTTGCCCTCGTCACACCCCGCCGCGACGACAGCCACCACTCCGGCCCAGCTCCAGCGTTTCCACTGCCGCATTCGACCCTCCCTTTGCACTTCGGCCCCACTGACAGCCCCCGGACCTCCCCGGTGCCACGCCAGCGGCGGCCGGGCTCTGATGCCACCGGCGTGCCAAGGCTTCGTCCACCCGGGACCCCTGGCTTCGGCGAGCCGTTGCGGGCGCCCGTGCCTCTCAGAAACCTGAGGCGCGCGGCGAACCTGGAGCCGGAAAACCGAGACCCCGGGGCACGAAGCGGACGAACTGCTGGGTGAGCACCGGGTCCATCTGCTCCAGCCGCAGCCCCATGCCCACCGCGGACCGGAAGACGCCCTGCGGCAGGGGCGGGTTGGACCACGCCACCGTCGCCTCGGCGGTGCAGGGCGCGCGCTGGCCCGCGAGCAACACCTTCAGCGTCAGCCGGGTGCCCTCGCGCGCCGGCGTCAGGGTGCGCACGAAGAGCGCGCCCGGCCCCGCATCATGGCTGAAGCCCGACAGCGTCGTCCCGTTGGGCGTGGTGAACTCCACCACCGTGAAGAAGGGCACGCGCTCCGCGGCGCGCAGCGGGGTGTGGCCCGGAACCAGCCGCCCCAGCACGCGGCCGAGCAGCTCGTCCGCGCCCATGTGACGCTTCTCCAGGAGCGGCGCGCCACCCAGCGCCTGCGCCCGGGTGAGCACTTCCTGCGACTCCTCCGCGCGCGACAGCAGCACCAGCGGCTTGCGCGGATGCGCGTCATGGAGCTTCGTGGCCAGGGCCAGCGCCTCGCGCGGCGTGCGCGACACGTCCACCACGAAGCCATCCAGCTGCGCGCCGTGCTCCGCCGCCAGGTTCGCCGCGTCCCCCATGTCCCGCGCGTAGAGGACGTGGAGGCCCTCCTGCTCCAGCGAGCCTCCCAGGAAGGTGTGCAGGAAGCGCCCGCCCTCCACCAGCAGCACCCGGCGCCCACGCGGCAGTCCCTCACGGACACGCTCCCGGGCCTGGCGCACCGCGGCCAGCTTCGCCTCCAGGGCGCCCAGCGCCACCGGCTTGGGCAGGAAGTCGTCGGCGCCCGCGCGCCAGCAGTGCATCACCTCGTGGGGCTCGCCGCCGGAGGTGAACATGATGACGGGCACGTTGCGCCCCGCGGGGTGTGCCTTCACCAGCCGGCACACCTCGTCACCCTGCATGCGCTCCATGCGCAGGTCCAACAGGATGAGCGCCGGCGTGCGCCGGGCCAGCTCGGCCATGCACGCCTCGCCGCCCTCCAGCGCCACCGCCTCGCAGCCCAAACGTATCAGGTGCAGGCGCACCACCTCCCGGGCGGTACGGGAGTCATCCACCACGAACACGGTGTCACGCGCGTTGGGAGGAGGGCTCATACGTTCACGGATAGGTGGAAAGGGGTGCCAAGGCCACGGGCGCCCGGGGCCACCGTTCGGGGATGGACGCTCAGGCGCGAGGCTCCTGGCGACCGGACAACAACCGCGTGAGCTGCTTGGCAATGGTGGCGCACTGCGCCGCGTTGCCGCTGTCCAGGGCAGAGCGGCCGCCATCCAACAGGCGCTGCACCGTGCCCAGGGTGGCCTGCGCCTCCGGGCTGGGGTTCTCCTGCGCGCTGCGCTGGAGCAGCCGCGCCAGCTTCTCCCCGCGCTCCAGCAGCTTGCGGAACAGCTCCTCCGCGCGCTTCGCGTCCACCACGCCCTGCGAGCGCGCGTAGTGGGCCTGCTCGGCGCCCAGCTTCTCCGCCTCGCCCTGCGGCAGCCCCGCACGGGCCTCCAGCCGCACGGCCTCCATGTTGCCGGTGGTCAGGTCCGTGGCCTTGACGGACAGGATGGCCTCGCTGGACAGCTCGAAGACGACCTCCAGCGGCACGTCTCCGCGCGCGGCGACGTGGAGGCGCTTCAGCACCACCTCGCCCAGCTTGTAGTTCTCGTCCTGGAACTCGCTCTCGCCCTGGTACACGGGGATGCGCGCTTCCTGCTGGCCGGAGCTGCCCGGATAGAAGATGTCCCGCGCCACCACCGGCACGCCCGTGTTCTTCGGGATGAGCCGCTTCACGCGCCCGCCCATGACGCCCACGCCCAGGCTCTGGGTGGCGACGTCCAGCAGCAACGCCTGACCGGACTGGCGGATGAGCTCGTCGGCCTGCACCGCGGCGCCCAGCGCGACGGCCTCCTCCGGGTGCACGTCCGTGGAGGGCGCGCGGCCGAAGAAGTCCGCCACCAGCCGCCGCATCAGCGGCACGCGCGTCATGCCGCCCACCAGCAGCACCACGTCCACCGCGTGGGGGTCCATCTTCGCCTCGCGCATCACCGACTCGCAGACATCGAGGCAGCGGCGCGACAGCGGCTCGGACAGCGTTTCGAAGAAGGAGCGCGTCAGCACCGTCTCCAGCTCCGCCATCCGCCTGCCGGGCGCCAAGTGGTCGCCCAGTCCGGCGACGTAGATGGACGCCTCTTCCTTCTCGGTGAGCTCGCGCTTGGCCTGCTCCGCGGCCACCTTCAGCCGGCGCAGGCTCTGCGCGTCCTGCGACACGACATGGCGCAGCTCATCGTCCACCTGCGCCAACAGCCATTGGACGATGCGCTGGTCGAAGTCCTCGCCGCCCAGCTTCGGGTCACCGCCCGTGGCGCGCACCTCGAAGACGCCGGCCTTCACCTCGAGGATGGACACATCGAAGGTGCCACCGCCCAGGTCGAACACCAGCGCGTTGCCCTCGAAGCCGCGTGACAGGCCATATGCCAGCGCCGCGGCGGTGGGCTCGTTCACCAGCCGCACCACGTCCAGCCCGGCGATGTTGGCCGCCTCGCGCGTGGCCTGCCGCTGGTTGTCGTCGAAGTTGGCCGGAACGGTGATGACACACTTGGTGACGGGGCGGCCGAAGTGCGCCTGCGCGTCCAGGGCCAGCTCGCCCAGAATCATCGCGGACACCTGCGTGACGGGCATCACCCGCCCGGCGAGCCGCACGCGCACGTCGCCAGAGGGCCCGGCCACCAGCGGATACGGCACCAGCGCCTTGGCTTCCTGGACCAGCTCTGGCGTGTAGCGGCGCCCCAGGAAACGCTTGGTGGCCCACACCACGGAGTCCGGATGCTCCTCGGCCAGGGATTGTGCCGCGACGCCCACCACGCGCTCGCCAGCTTTGTTCACGCCCAGCGTGGACGGCGTCAACCGGCCACCCGCGCGCGCGGGAATCATGCGCGGGCGTCCGTCTTCAACGGTCGCCACGGCGCTGTTGGTAGTACCCAGGTCGATGCCGATGACGAGGTCATGCATGGGGGGCCGAGAGGACACCACCCTACGGGTGTTCGCGCCAGCTCGCCAAGCCCCCTTCCCTCGCCTGCCCGTCGATAAGCGCCGCTTTCCCACGCCACGGCCCGGGCCAGCAAGCGTGCCCCCGGCGACAGGGCTTCACGATGCCAGGGACGTTGCCCGGGAGAAATCCCCGTGCTAAGGGCGCGACCGCCATGGTGAACGTGTCGATCGCCCGCCGCTACGCCCGCGCCCTCCTCGATGTCGCTTCGGAGGCGGGCCGCACTGACGCCGTCGCCGAGCAGCTCACCGCCTTCGCCGACGTCATCGCGAAGAACGCCGAGCTGACGGATGTGCTCGTCAACCCCGCCTACACCCGCGAGCAGCGCCTGCGGGTGGTGGAGTCGGTGATGAAGGCCATCCCCGGCGGCGTGGAGCCCACGCTGGCCAATACCCTCCGCCTGCTGGTGGACCGCAACCGCCTGGGCTACCTGGCGGACATCGCCCGCCTCTTCCGCGACATGGCGGACGCCCGTGCCGGCCGCGTCCGGGGCCACGTCACCAGCGCCGCGCCGCTTCCGGCCGACGCCCTTGCCCAGCTCCAGCAGACCCTGCAGCAGCTGACCCAGCGCAACGTCCTTCTGGAGACGCGCGTGGACCCCAGCCTGTTGGGTGGTGTCGCCGCCCAGGTGGGCAGCATCCTCTACGACGGCAGCATCCGGACCCAGCTCGAAGAGATGCGCCGCGAACTGAAGCAGCGCTGAAGCCCGCCCGCTCGCCGGGCAACCAACGTTCCAGGTCGTCTTTATCACCCCGCAGTCCAGGGCTAACCGGTATTCCCAGCGGACCCTGACAGCGGTATACTCCCAGGTGGTGCGGGACAGCCCCGCGCCGCCTGGACGACCTGACCATGCCGCAGTCCCTACTCCACCGGTATTCCGAAGGTCCGTCCACGTTGGCGGCGCCGGAGGAGGCTCGGCCCTTTCTGGGGGCCCTCCTGAGCGCGGCGGGTTGTGGGGTGGCCCTGCTGGACCGGGACCTGCGTCCGGTGTGGGTGAACGCCACGCTGGCGGCGCTGTCTGGCCTGGAGCCGCGCGCGCACGTGGGCCGTCCTCTGACGGAGCTGTGGCCGCAGGTGGCGCAGGCACTGTCACCGCTGCTGGCCCGGGCACTCTCCGGAGAGGACGTCACGGATGCCCCTGTGCGGGGCGTGCTGGCCCCCGCCGCGGGTGAGCGGCACCTGCGGGTGGGCCTGTCCCCGGCGCTGCAGGGCGGCGCGCTGGCGGGGGTGGCGTTGTGGGTGCGCGACGAGACGGAGCGCTTCCTGGAGGAGCAGCGGCTGCGCGCGCGGGAGTCCCACATGCGCAGCCTGGCGGACGTGGCCTGTGACGGGCACTTCCTGCATGACAACGGCATCGTGATGGACGCCAACCGCGCGATGTCGCAGCTGCTGGGCTACGCGTCACCCTCAGAGATGATCGGCCGGCACCTGGCGGACTACGTCGCCCCGGAGTTCCGCTCGCAGGTGGGGCTGGTGCTCAGCCGCGGGCTGGAGACCCCCTATGAGGTGGTCGTCCTCCGCCGGGATGGCCAGCGGCTGCCCCTGGAGGTGCTGGGGCGCTACGTGACGTGGGAAGGCCGGCAGGTGCGGTTGGCCGCCGTCTGGGACATCAGCAGCCGCAAGGCCGCGGAGGAGCTCTCCGCGAACACCGAGCAGTTCAGACACCAGATGCTGGGCGCGGTGGACGCGGAGCTGCGAGCGCCCCTGCAATCGCTGCAGGAAGGCACGCGCTCCCTGCAGCGGCTGGACGGGCTGGAGGAACCGCAGCGCACCCTGGTGAGCCAGGTGGCCCGGTCCGCCCGGCGCATGGAGCGGATGCTCCAGGAGTTGATGGACTTCACCCGCACGCGGCTGGCGGGCGGACTGGCGCTGCGGCCAGAGCCCGCGGTGCTGGACGCAGTGGCGGCGCGCGTCGTGGAGGAGCGCCGCCGTGAGCATCCCCGGCGAACCCTCCACCTGGAGACGGAAGGCGACCTGCGCGGCCACTGGGACACCCACCGGCTGGCGCAGCTGGCCGACAACCTGCTGGGCAGCGTGCTCCATCAAGGGGGCGAGGATTCGCCGGTCACCTTGCGCGTGGTGGGCGCCGTGGGCGGCGTCACGCTGTGTGTGAAGAGCCCTGGACTCACGGTGGCGGCGGAGGAGCACTCCTCCCTCTTCGAGCCCTTCCGCAAGGAGCGCGGCGCCACGCCAGAGGGCCTGGGCCTGGGGCTCTATCTCGCGCGGCAGATCGCCGTGGCCCACGGCGGGAAGCTGGCGGTGGAGTCCTGCTCCGGGGGCGGCGTGAGCTTCACCGCCTGGCTGCCCCGCGAGGGGCCGGGGCACTGAAGGACTCCGCGACTGGCGCCACCTCAACGGCGGCTGATGCACCAGAGTAGCCGGGCGCGATTTTGACCCACTTCTGGAGCGCCTTCGCGCGGCCGCCTGTCCCACTCCTGAACGGGCGTCCTCTGCCACCCCGTGGCGGGTGGCGCGGACCGCATTGCAGCGGGTGGGTGTGCGTGGTAAGGGGCCCCGACTTCAAGGTTTCGGCGGCCTGCTCCACGTCGGCCGCCCCTGCGCAAGGACGCATACGCTCATGGAAATCCGCGCCGACGAGATCAGCAGAATCATCCGGGAGCAGATCAAGGACTACGGGAAGAAGGTCACCGTCGCGGAGACGGGTACCGTGCTGTCCGTCGGTGACGGTATCGCGCGCATCTACGGCCTCGAGGGCGCGCTCGCCGGTGAGCTCGTGGAGTTCGCCAACGGCGTGCAGGGCCTCGTCCTCAACCTGGAAGAAGACAACGTCGGCGTCGCCATCATGGGTGACTTCCAGGCCATCCGTGAGGGTGACACGGTCAAGCGCACCCAGCAGATCGCCTCCGTTCCGGTGGGCAAGGAGCTGCTCGGCCGCGTGGTGGACCCGCTCGGCAAGCCGCTGGACGGCAAGGGCCCCATCGCCGCCACGGAGACGCGCCGCCTGGAAGTGAAGGCGCCCGGCATCGTGTCCCGCAAGAGCGTGCACGAGCCCCTGCAGACGGGCATCAAGGCGCTGGACGCGCTGGTGCCGGTGGGTCGTGGTCAGCGCGAGCTCATCATCGGTGACCGCCAGACGGGCAAGACGGCCGTCGCCATCGACACCATCATCAACCAGAAGGGCCTGAACGTTTACTGCATCTACGTGGCCATCGGCCAGAAGCAGTCGACGGTGGCGCAGGTGGTGGAGAAGCTGACCCGCTTCGGCGCCATGGAGTACACCACGGTGGTGGCGTCCAACGCCTCCGACCCGGCTCCCATGCAGTTCTTCGCGCCGTACGCCGGCGTGGCCATGGGCGAGTACTTCCGCGACAACAAGATGCACGCGCTCATCGTGTACGACGACCTGTCCAAGCAGGCCGTGGCGTACCGCCAGCTGTCGCTGCTGCTCCGCCGTCCGCCGGGACGCGAGGCCTACCCCGGCGACGTGTTCTACGTGCACAGCCGCCTGCTGGAGCGCGCCGCCAAGCTGTCCGACGAGGAGGGCGCCGGTTCGCTCACCGCGCTCCCCATCATCGAGACGCAGGCCGGTGACGTGTCGGCGTACATCCCGACGAACGTCATCTCCATCACCGACGGGCAGATCTTCCTCGAGACGGACCTCTTCTTCGCCGGCGTCCGCCCGGCCATCAACGTGGGCCTCTCCGTGTCCCGCGTCGGTTCGGCCGCGCAGATCAAGGCCATGAAGCAGGTCGCCGGCACCATGAAGCTGGAGCTCGCGCAGTACCGCGAGCTGGCCGCCTTCGCCCAGTTCGGCTCCGACCTGGACAAGGCCACCCAGGAGACGCTGGCGCGCGGCGCCCGCATGGTGGAGCTGCTCAAGCAGGGCCAGTACGAGCCCATGCCCGTCGAGAAGCAGGTCATGCAGATCTACGCCGCCACCAACCGCGACGACCCCAAGAAGCGCGGCTGGATTCGCGACATCCCGGTGGCCGACGTGGTGCGCTGGATGAGTGAGTTCCTGGAGTTCGCCGACGGCAAGCACCCGAACGTCGCCAAGGACCTGGCGTCGAAGCGCGAGCTGACCGCCGACATCAAGACGGCGCTGAGCAAGGCCATCACCGAGTTCAACGAGGTCTTCCAGCCGACGCCGGGCGCCAAGGTCTAACGCCCTCGCCGGTTGTGACCCACGAGCCCCGCGCTCCCTTCACCGGGAGGCGGGGCTTCGTGCTTGCGGGCCCGGCCTTCAGCGAAGGCGGGGCAGCACGCCGTGCAGGCTGCGGTCCACGCCGCCGCGCGCGCCCAGCAGCTCCATGGCCTTCAGCTCGTAGGGCAGCACGTTGTCGCGGGCCACCAACTGCACGTGCGCGCCCAGCGCGGCGGGCAGCGCCAGGTCCAGCTCGTAGATGTCACCAGCCACCAGCGTCTCTTCCGGCGTGGTGCCCGTGGTCTCCCAGACGCGCTTGAGGGCCTCGAAGTACCGGCCCCGGCGCAGGTAGACGGGGCGGCGCAGCACGCCGTCCAGCGTCTGCGTCTCCGGCACCGCGGCGAAGCGGGCGTCCGTCGCGTCCGGCGGGTCCAGGAGGAACTTGCGCGCGTCCCCGGACACCGTCAGCTTCTCGCGCCCCTTGGGCGCCAGCTGGTCCAGCTTCTTCTCCACCAGGTCGGTGTGCGCGTTGGTCACCACCGTCACCGGCAGGCCCGTGGCCACCAGCGCCTCCAGCACCTCCTTCGCCTCCGGCTTGAAGGCGGTGGCCGAGTGCGCGTAGGCCTCGCGGTAGAGCTTCTGCACCACGTCGGAGCGGCGGGCCTCGTCCTGGCCCTGCCCGAAGCGCTGCATGAGGCGGTGGGCCGCGCAGGTGGCCGTCAGGTACGGATCCGCCGTGGCGGGCGCCACCACCCGGCCGCCCAAATCCCACCCCAGCGCGTCCGCGCCCGCGCGCAACGCGGCGACCTCCTCCTCCCACGCGGCCTCCAAATCCTCGCCCAGCGCCGCCGCCAATCCCTGCCGGAAATGCCGGAGGAAGGGCGCGCTCTCCGCCGCCACGTCCGTGAAGGTTCCGTCGAAGTCCAGCACCACGCACGCAATCGCCATCAGACCACCGGCTCCCGAAGTTGAAGAAAGGGGCCGGATGACGCCTCACCCACGGGCCTCGAATCAAGCCCGCCCGCATCAACATGCGGCCGGGCGGCCACCGCCCCCCGGAGCATCACCCCGCGGACGTTCCCCCTACACCCCGGGTTGTCATCCGGCCCCGGAACGGCCCAACGTACAGCCCAGGCCACACCCGTGGCCTGTCGCCCATGTCCGAGCCCCTTTTGCCCTGTCCCCGTGAGACCGCCGCGGCCTCGGCGCGGGCGCGGGAATTCCTCTCCGAGGCCAGCCGCCTTCTCGCGGAATCCCTGGACTGGGAGCGCACCCTCACGTCGGTCGTCCAGCTCGCCGTGCGCGAGTGGGCGGACGTGGCCCTGCTGGACGTGCTGGCCGCCGACGGCGGCATGCTCCCTGGCGCGCACGCCGCCCGGGAGCCGTCATGGCAGCAGCGGCTGGAGCAGGAACGGCCCTGTCCACCGGCCTGGGATTCGCGAACGGACGGCGGCTCACTGCGCGTGGCCGGCCCGGCGCCGGAATGGCTCGCGGCGTATGCGGGCCTGCTGGACGCGGGAGCATCGCCAGGTCTCGCGTCCCGTTCCCTGCTGGTGCTGCCGCTGAGGAAGGAGGCGCGGCCGCTTGGCCTGCTCACCCTCGCCTTCACGGGCGACACGGTGCCGGCCGTGGAGGTGGCGGAGGACTTCGCCCACCGCGCGGCGCTCGCGCTGGCGAACGCGCTTCAGTACCAGGAGGCGCAGGCGCGGCTCGCGGACCTCCAGGCCTTCATGAATGCCTCGCCCGTGGGCATGTCCCTCTTCGATGGGGATTTGCGCTGCCTGCGCACCAACCCCGCGCAGGCCGCCTTCAACCGCCTGCCGCAGGCCGCACACGTGGGCCGCACTCCGTCGGAGCTGATGGGACCCCGCGCCGCACCGGTGGAGGCGGTGATGCGGGAGGTGATGCACACCGGCGCGCCCGTGGTGGACCAGTTGCTGACGGACGTACACGCCGGGGAGCGGCGCCACTTCCGCATCACCTACTTCCCAGTGTGTGACGGGGAGGCGCCGGTGGGTGTGGGCACCACGGTGTCGGAGGTGACGGCGCAGAAGGTGGAGGAGGAGCGGCTGCGTTTCCTCGCCGAGGCCACCTCGCGGCTGTCCCACTCCCTGGACTGGCGCACCACGCTGCGCACCGCGGCGCAGCTGCTCGTGGGCGGGAAGCTGGCGGACTACTGCACCGTGGACGTGCTCGCCGATGACGGCCAGGGCCTGGAGCGCGTGGAGGCCCTGGCGAGTGACGCGGCCACCCAGCGACTCATGAAGGAGGCGCTGCGCTACCCACCGCCGCCCGGCTCGCGCTCGCCCATCCGCCGCGTGCTGGAGACGGGCCGCCCGGTGCTCGCCGCGCAGGTGGACCCGGCCTGGCTGGACGCCCTCGCCCTGTCGCCCGAGCACCGGCGGCTGATGGAGGCGCTGGGCGGCCAGTCGGTGATGTTCGTCCCGCTGGTGGCGCGCGGCCGTACGCTGGGGGTGCTCAGCGTCGTCTCGCAGGACCCGCACCGGCGCTACCAGGACCGGGACCTGGACTTCCTGGAGGACCTGGCGTCCCGCACGGCGCTCGCGGTGGACAATGCCTGGCTGTACCGCGAGGCCTCGCGGGCGGTGGCCGCGCGCGACGAATTCGTCGCCATTGCCACCCACGAGCTGCGCACGCCGCTGTCCGCGCTCCAGCTCCAGCTCGCCTCGCTGTGGCGTGCGCTGGACAAGGACGTACCGGGCCCTCCGGAGCGGCAGAAGCTGGGTCTGGCCAGCGCGCAGCGGCAAGCGGAGCGGCTGTCCCTCCTGGTGACGCACCTGTTCGAGGTGGCGCGCATCAGCACCGGCCGCCTGACGCTGGAGCGCGAGGACGTGGACCTGTCCGCGCTGGTGCACCGGTTGGTGACGCGCATGGAGGACGCGCTGGTGGCGGCCGGCTGCGCGCCGGTGCTGCACGCCAGCGCGCCCGTGTTCGCCCATGTGGACCGCCTCCGGTTGGAGCAGGTGCTGATGAACCTGCTGTCCAACGCGATGAAGTACGCCCCGGGCCAGCCGGTGGAGCTGTCCGTGGACGTGGACGGCGCCGCCGCCGTCATCGCCGTGCGCGACTGGGGGCCGGGCATCCCCACAGGCGCGGACGCCCGCATCTTCGAGCGCTTCGAGCGCGCCACCGGCGAGCATGCCCGCGCCAGCCTGGGCCTGGGCCTCTACATCTCCCGCCAGATTGCCCGCGCCCACGGCGGCGAGCTGACGGTGGAAGCGCCTCCCCTGGGCCCCGGCGCGCGCTTCGTGTTGCGCCTGCCCATGGCCCAGGTGCCGCGGGCTCCCACGTCCTCCCCTTGAAGCCTACCCCGCCCAAGCCGCTAACCTCGCGGGCATGGAAGCGATGCAGCGAAACGAGTCGGCGCCCCCGCGCCGGGCGTGGCTGCCCTGGGGCCTGCTGGTGAGCGCGGTGCTGCTCGCCACGACAGGGGCCTGGGCGGGTTCGCGCTCCATCTCCGCCCTGGTGGAACGCAACGACGCGCTGACACGCGAGGCGGCCGAGTCCGAGGCCCGCGTGGCCGAGCTCCAGGCCCTGCGCGAGGCCATGTCGCGCCGGCTGCGCACGCTGGAGCAGCAGCACCACGCCGCCTATGCCGCCGCGGTGACGGCCACCGCCGCGTGCACCACGGCGCTCCAGCCGCCGCCCGCGCCGGGAAAGCCCGAACCCCGGCGCCTGGCCAAGGCCAAGAAGCAGGGCCGGCGCTGACGGCGCGTGGCCTCCAGGTCCACACCCCCTGAGAGGGTGTGGCTCCCCAGGCAACAGGGCCCACCGCCAACCCCGCGAAACCGCGGGCCTGAGTGCCCGGCCCGCTACGTGCTACCGCCGGAGCCACCGAGTCCCTTTTCGCTCCGAGGTCCACGCTCCATGTCGCCCTTCGCGCTTCGCCCCTCCTCGCGCTCCCTGCGGGCCGCGCTCCTGTTCCTGACCGCGCTGCTGCTTCCCCAGGCCCCGGCCCAGGCGGAGCCCGGCATCCGCATCCTGAACTCGCTCCGCGCCGAGGAGCTGGCCTTCAACGCGCTCACCAGCAACCGGGCCGCGCTGGACGCCCTCACCGAGATGCCGCTGCACTCGAAGACGTTCGTCTTCGACGGCCGGCTCAAGCACGCGCTGGAGCACCCACCTGCCCGGAACGTGATGGCGTACCTCACCGAGTGCGCGCTGCCGCCCGGCGCCGCCGTGGAGTGGACCAGCCGCGCCGGCGATACGTACACCTTCAAGGGCGAGGTGGGGCTGTGCCCCGAGTGGGCAAAGGACAAGCCGAGCCAGGCCTGCCTGGGCTACGTGACGGCCTGTCTCCTGGCGCGCAACAACGCCTTCGGCCGCCGCGTGATGGTGTCCATGCGCGGCGAGGACCCGAGCGAGCCCCGGCGCTTCAATCCCTCGGGAGACCGTCAGGAGTGGAGCCCCATGTTCCTGCCCTGCGCGTCGGGTGAGGCGGGCCTCCATGCCGAGTGCGGCTGGCTGGGGGAGAACGTGGGCACCTGCACCCCGGGCGACAAGGTGACGGTGGCCGCGGGCGCGCCCCACCCGGCCACGTGCACGGGCCAGCTGGGCCGCATCTTCGGAGACCGGGTGCTGCGCGTGTGCGAGGACCCGCGGGGCTGCGCCTGGGAGGACCGTCTGGCGGACACGCTCGGCAACCCCTGCGGCGGAATCGAGCCCAGCGTCGAGTTCAAGTGCCCCGCGAGCGGCCGCTACAGCGTCATGTCCGCGCCCTACAGCCGCGCCGCGATTCCGGGCTCGTGGGTGGCCCCGGTGGCCACCTCCGGCACCTACCCGGCCGAGCCCTTCGGCGCGTACACGTTCCGGGAGGGCTCCTTCTACGGGAACATGTTCGACTCGCGCGGCCTGACGGTGGAGGTCGTCCTCAATCAGGACAACTTCCAGCCCAGGCTCGTCAACCTGCGCTTCAAGGGCGTGGTCCACGATAACGTCCACGCCTGCCACGGCCGGGACTGGGTGGACGGCGACAGCCACCTGCGCTCGCGCATCTGCGCCAACGCCGACATCGGCGGCGAGCGCATCGCCGGATGCATGGCCTACGCGGCGGGCCCCTGCGAACCGGGCAGCTACAACCCCCGCCCCGCCCGCTGCAAGGTGAACGACGGCACCGCGGTGTGGGGGGACGGCGACTTCGAGGGTTGCATGGACGAAGCCGGCTTCCAGCACCCCGAGCCCATCACCGTGTACCTGCGCTCGCCCTGCGAGGTGATTTCCCCCAAGACGCAGACCACCTGTGGGGTGACGTGTGACTACTCCGAGTTCCCTCCCAAGTGCTCGGACACGTGCAAGCTCAAGAAGTCCCCGGGCCAGTGCCTCCAGACGGACGCGTGCCTGAACAACCCCAAAAACTGCCCGGCGCCACCGCAACAGTGAGGCGGATTGAATAAAGCAGGCCGCCAGGCGTCCAGGTCTCCGGCGGCCGCATCCCCGGCCCATCTTCAGGAGCTGCCCCGTGTTCCCAATCCGGACCCTGCTGTGTGCCCTTCTCGCGCTCGCGCTGGGCCTGGGTCCCACGGCGGCGGAGGCCCGCTTCGGCAAGCGCTCGCGGCCGTCCCAGAGCGACTCGAACCGGGACAGGGATGACAAGGAGCACGGGGCCTCCGCCATCGGCTCGGACGATGACGACGACGACGACGACGACGCGCCCCGCCGCTCCTCCCGGCGGCGCTCCTCGAGCAACCGGCGGCACGTGAGTGGCGGCTCGAGCACGGTGACGGTGAGCTGGCTCTCCTACCTCTTCATCACCGGCAACCATCGGATGAGCGTGTCGCCAGAGCTGCGCGGGGAGCGCCACGCGGCGGCGCTGTCCTTCCGCGTGGGCATCCAGGGAGGGCCGCTCAACGAAGGGGGCGGCGGCGCCGACCTGTTCCTCGGGCTGGAGGGCCGGCGCTTCGGCGTGGACCTGCGGCTGACGGGCGTGGGCCTGCCCACGGATGACGGGACGAGCGGTTCGGATTCCATCACCCTGACGCAGTCGCACCTCACCTGGGCGCTCATCTCCCACGAGCGTGCCCGCTTGCGCGCGGAGGCCGGTGTCAGCACCGCGCACGCGCCGGACATCACCTTCGTCGGCCCCAGCTTCGGCGCCTCCCTGGAGGCCTGCATCGCCGGCCCCCTGGACCTGGAGGCGCGCCTGCAGGTGACGCCCTTCCCCTACCGGCAGGTGGACGCGAGCGCCGCGCTGGCGTTGAAGCTGGGCGCGGTGGTGCTGCGCGGCGGATACCGGGGCATGGTGCTGGATGACGCCGGCTACGTGGATGGCGTCTCCCACGTCGACACCTTCCACGGCCCCTTCCTGGGCCTGGGCCTCACCTACTGACGTCCGCTGAAGTCCTCACGCCCGCGTCAGCGCGCAGCCCGTGCTCACGCGGGCGTCTTCACCACGCCGTCGGCCACC
Organism: Myxococcus sp. NMCA1; assembly: GCF_026810205.1. Classification (NCBI taxonomy): domain Bacteria; kingdom Pseudomonadati; phylum Myxococcota; class Myxococcia; order Myxococcales; family Myxococcaceae; genus Myxococcus; species Myxococcus sp. NMCA1. Next base: position 8,956,824 of record NZ_CP113950.1, read on the forward strand.
GGGCAGTGCCGCCGCGTCGCCTCCAGCAGCATCTCCAGTCTCACCGGCTTGCGCAGCACCCCCGCCGCGCCTGGCGGCAGCGGCCCGGCCTCCGCCGTCATCACCACCACCCGCGTCCCGACGAAGCGCTCATCGGACCGCAGCCGCTCGAGCAGACCTCGCCCGTCCACGCGCGGAATCTCCCAGTCGAGCAGCACCAGGCAGGCGGACTCCAACGCCGCGAGCACGCGAAGCGCTTCCACGGCGTTGATGGCCATGGACACCTCGAAGCCCTCGTCGTGCAGCGCTTCCGCCATGGCCCCCCGAACGTCCGGGTCATCCTCCACAATCAGGACCTGCGGCTGCACCACGGGATGAGTCACACCCGGCACCCTAGCACTACTGCGTCAGGGGCCCGAGGGGTGGACGGGGAGGCCGGGTAGGCGACGTGAGGTGCGGTGGTGGTGGTTGGTGCGGTGGCAGGTGGGGCAGCGCGGCAACCAGTTGGCAATCACCCGAGCCATAGCGAGCCGTGCGGTGATGAAGCTGTCGCGGAAGTGGCGCTCAGGCCGAGAGTGACTGCGTGTGGGCTTCAGCCGCCCTTCGGGCCGAGGGGGGAAAACGCCGCGTGCGTTCCGCCACGAGGAAGGCGTAGCAACACAGCGCGACGGAAACATGGTGATGCCAGCCGGGGAAACGGCGGCCTTCGTAATGGTCCAAACCCAGTTCCCCCTTGAGGTCTTCGTAGACGCGTTCGGTTCTCCATCGCTGCATCACCAGACGGATGAGCTGCTTCTTCGTCCGGCCCTCTGGCAGGGATATCAGGAAGTAATTGGCGGGCTCGGGCTCACTGTCTCGCCACTCGATGAGCAGCCCCAGGGGCTCCTGCTCTCGCTGGTGGACGCCCGCGGCGACGACGCGGCGTAGGGCAAAGCGTGCCGACAAGGCTTCTTGCGTGCCCTGGCGCCAGGTGCACCGTCGGAAGCCGCCTCGTTCATGAATGCGCCAGGCCAGGTCCGAAACACTTCGCGCGTCCTTTCGGGGACGGCCCTTCGCATCCAGGAGGCCGACGGTCGTCTGCGCAGACACCGCGACTGCGTAATGCAAGCCCAGTGCGCGAAGTCGCGCACGGAAGCCGCTGGAGTTGCCGTAGGCGCTGTCCGCCAGGAGGACGCCCGGAGCCACCCCGTCCTCCACGGCCCGCTCAATCATTCGCAGCGCCAGTTGGGGCTTCGTCCTGAAGGAAACCTCGGCGGGGATGCGGGCCTCACGGCGACGCGCCTCGTCGTTGGCCCAGCACTCGGGGAGGTACAGCTCGAAGTCGACGGGCAGGTGCTCGGTACGAGTGGTCACGCTGAGGCTGACGCCAATCTGGCAGTTGGCCACCTTCCCCGCCGAGCCGGTGTACTGCCGCTGGACGCCCACCGAGTGCTTGCCCTGCTTGAGAAAGCCCGTGTCGTCCACAATCCATGCTTCCACCGACTCCCGCCGCGTCATCGCCTCCAGCGCGTACCTCGACGCCTCGCGCCGCACGTCCCGGTCGCTCCACCTCGAGTCCACGGCGAAGTGCAACAACCGCTGGTGCATGGCATCCACCCGCTCGGGGTTCGGACACGCGCGGGCGGCGATGGGCTCCACGCTCTTGCGCTCCCCATCCCCCAGCAGGCCCATGGCGTAGAGGGCGAACGAGCCGCGCCGGCTCTCCTCGCCGAGGACCTCGCCGATTTGCTGGAAATACCTCTCAAGCCGCTGCACCGCGGCGGCGTTCATGAAGGAGTCCATACCTGCTTCATGAGTGGGGCGGATGGCGGCCGATGCAATGAGAGCCTACCCGCCCAGCCCTCCGTCGCACACTCCCCCTTCGGCCTACCCCTGACGCAGTAGTGCTAGTCCCTCCTTCGCGCCCAGGCACGAGCGACTTCGCCGCATTCCGCTCTCTGTCAAAGCATGAGCATCTGCCGGGCCCGCGCATGCAGATATTACAGCACGCGAAAGGCCGACGCGGCCCCTCCAGAACCGCGAGCCACACGGCCTCCCGGGCAGGCGCGCGGCGTGAGCTTTCACCGGGTGGCATTCGCAGCGACGGCGAACCGGCGCGGTGTCCTGCGCCGCACAGCATGCGCTGGTGGACGACACCTCGCGCCTGGAGGTCCATGGCCCCTTGGGAGGGAAGGCGATTGAATCCACCCGCCCCCGAAACCCCCACGAGGAGTGGACCTTGCCCGCATCCAAGGCCGTGCTGTGCGCCGCGCTCGCGGTCAGTGTCCTGCTGGGCACCTCTCCCGCGCAGGCGCGCTTCGGCAAGCGAGACACCTCCTCGTCTTCGTCCTCGTCACGGAGCACGTCCCGTCAGGCCTCTCCGTCCCAGGAGTCACGCGGCGCCCGAGCCCATCCCGCGTCCGCCATTGGCCAGTCCCGCGAGGGCGCGCATGGCAACCGCCGCACGCACGCGGCCTCCGCCATTGGCCACGAGCGCACGCCCCGGGGTGACGACGCGCCCCGGCGGCGCGCCGCGCGCGTGCGCCGGCTGCCACCGGGCTCCATCGTCGCGGGGGCCGTCATCGGCGCAACCCGCCCGGGCTTCGCCTCCGTGCGGCCCGCCCAGCGGGTGGTGCGCGAGCCAGAGGACACGGTGCCGCTGCAGGTGCGCATGGGTGTGCAGGGAGACTTGCTGGGCGGCGCCGGAGCCATGGGGCTCTTCATGGCCATGGATGGCCGCCACCTGGGCCTGGACGCGCGCATCACCGGCATGTCGCTGCCCGCGGTGGATGGCTCGGATGCCACCGACCGCATCACCCTGCTGAGCGCGCACGCCTCCGCGGCGCTGTGGGCGGGAGAGCGGGGCCGGCTGCGGCTGGAGGGCGGCGTCGCCAGCGCGCATGCGCCGGACATCCTCTTCGTGGGCCCCAGCTTCGCCGCGTCCGTGGAGGCCTGCATCGGCCCCTCGCCGGTGGACCTCGAGGCCCGCATCCAGGCGGTGCCCTTCCCGCACCGTCAGGTGGATGCCCAGGCCGGCCTGGCCGTGCACGTGGGTTCGCTCCACCTGCGCGGCGGCTGGCGGGCCCTGTACCTCAACGACGCCGGGCACACGACCGGGGAGAAGCAAATCGAACGGCTCACTGGCCCATACCTGGGCCTGGGCCTCACGTTCTGACGCATGGGGTGGTGCTGGCCGGAGCCCCTTCTCTCACGGGCCCCAGCCAGCCAGCTGTCGCGCGCTACTCCTCGGACGCGGCGGCCATGGGCGCCGAACCGCCGCCCAGCTCCGCCACGTTGGACGTCGCAGGCCCGGTGCCACGCTTGGCGCCGCGCCGCTTGGGCGGAGGCGCCAGCCGCGGCTGCGTGCCGAACAGGCGCTCGTACGTCTCCGGCGTGTTGATGTTCACCACCACGCCCGGGTCCTTCACCGGCACGCGGCGCACCTTCATCGTCGCCAGCGCTGGCTCCAGTTGCTGGCCCTCCGCGGCGCGCAGCCGCTCCGCCCCACTCCGTGAGAGCACCAGCGGCCAGCCAGGCGCGCTCTCGAACTCCGGGCGCAGCAGCTCATCCGCGTCTCCCGCCATCTTCAGGAGCGACTTGAGCGTGGACGCGCGCAGCGCCGGCATGTCCACCGGATGCAGCAACACCACGTCCGCGCCCGCCTCCAGCGCGGCGTCCAGCCCCGCTTTTATCGACAGGAGGGGCCCTTCCTGCCACCGCTCCGCTTCCACCAGCTCCATCCCCGGATGCTGCTCACGCACCGCCTCGGAGTCCTTCCCCACCACGCCAAGCACCATGGAACCCGCCTTGCCAAAGGTGGATGCCAGGGACTGGAGGAAGCTCTTGCCTCCCTCGTGCTCGATAAGCGCCTTGGGGTGGCCCATCCGCCGGGCCTCACCCGCAGCGAGGATGATCGCCACTGCCTTCATGCCAGCCTCCTCCGCCCCCATGAATGAACGCCGCAGGCCCGGGGGCCTCCTCTCAAAGGCTGTGGCGTCCGCGTGGGATTGCAGCCCACCCCTGGGTCCCAGCCGTCAGCCAGACGCCAGTCACTCCGGACGGGTGTTCGCTGGGTGAGCATCCGGCCAGGCGCTCCGTCCTCCATCCGTCATCCGAAACGCCGCGCCCTGTCGTGGGGCTCCCCGAGCGGAACCGTGGGCCCCAGCGGCACCACGCGCGTGGGATTCACCGTCGTCTGGCTCCAGTAGTAGTGCAGCTTGATGTGGTCCAGCTGCGTCGTCTCCGTGAAGCCGGGCGTCTGGTAGAGGTCCTTCAGGTACCCCCACAGGTTCGGGGAGTCCTGGATGCGCCGCAGGTTGCACTTGAAGTGGGCGTGGTACACGAGGTCAAAGCGCACCAGCGTCGTGTAGAGACACACGTCCGCCTCGGTGAGCGTGGCGCCGCACAGGTAGCGCCGCGTGCCCAGCACCTGCTCCCACGTGTCGAGCGCGGAGAACAGCTCGCGGCACGCGTCCTCGTAGGCCCTCTGGCTGGTGGCGAAACCCGCGCGGTACACGCCGTTGTTGATGGACGGGTAGATGGCGTCCAGCGTGGCGTCCACCTGCGCGCGCAGGTGCGGCGGCGCCAGCTGCACGGACGCGTCCCCGTACGCGTCGAACTCCGTGTCCAGCATGCGCAAGAGCTCGCGCGATTCGTTGTTGACCACCGTCTCCCGCTGCCGGTCCCAGAGCACCGGCACCGTGACGCGGCCCGTGTAGTCCGCGCGGGCCTTCATGTAGAGCTCCCGCAGGAACTCGAAGCCGTAGAAGGGCTCCGGGTCGGAGCCGGGGTAGCCCTGGAAGGTCCACCCGTCATCGCCCATGCGCGGGTCCACCACCGTCAGGCCGATGGCGCCCTCCAGCTTCTTCAGCTTGCGGATGATGGCCAGCCGGCTGGCCCACGGGCACGCATAGGAGAGGTAGAGGTGGTAGCGCCCCGGCTCGGCGGGAAGGCCACTGGAGCCATCCGCCGTCACGCGGTCGCGGAACACCGTGGGCGGGCGCTCGAAGCGCCCCTCCGCGTCGGGCGCGTACCAGCCCGTGTGCCACCTGCCCTCAATCAACTGCCCCATGGCGGATGCCTCCCCTCGCTCAACGTGGCCATCCTCGCCGCCAGGTGCACCACCTCCAGCGGGGGTTTCCGCTCCCAGGCCGTGTCCTCCGGACGCGGCGTGCGAAGCGGAGGGCGCCCTTCTGACACCGCTGCAACCTTGCACCGCCAGACACCTGCGCACACCGGGGCGCCTTGAGGCGCACCCTGGACGTCTGGCTACGGTGGCCCCCGTTCCACTCGGGAGGTCGCGACATGACGGAGTCCACGCAGCACGGCCAGGCACAGCACGGACGGCCCTGGGTGCCCTGGCTGGTGACGGCGTTGGTGGTGCTGATGTCGGGCGGCGTGATGTACCTGGCGCACCGCGGGACGAGCCAGGCCGAGGCGCTGGCGGAGCAGTCCCGCCAGTCGGCCGTGGACGCCGCCACGCGGGCGCGGGACGCGGAGGCCGCGCGGCTGCAGCTGGAGCAGAAGCTGGCGGCGCTGGAAGCCGAGCGCGCCCAGCTCGCCACGGAGAAGGAGCAGCTCAGCTCGGAGAAGGAGCAGCTCAGCCAGACGGTGCAGGAGCAGGAGGCGGAGCTGGCGAAGCTGAAGGCCACCTACGACGACCTGCAGGACAAGATGAAGGCGGAGATCGCCGAGGGCGCCATCCGCCTGTCCCACGCCGAGGGCCGCATCCAGGTGGACCTGGTGGACAAGGTGCTGTTCGACTCCGGCGACGCGAGCATCAGCGCGCGCGGCCAGGAGGTGCTGACGCGGCTGGGCAGCGTGCTGGCCAAGGTGGAGGACAAGTCCATCCAGGTGTCGGGCCACACGGATGACTCGCCCCCGTCGCAGAAGCTGCAGAGCACCTTCCCGTCCAACTGGGAGCTGTCCGTGGCGCGCGCGGTGAACGTGGTGCGCTTCCTCCAGGACGCCGGCGGCGTGCCCGCGCGCCGGCTGGTGGCGGCGGGCTACGGGCAGATGCGGCCGGTATCCACCAACGCGACCCCGCTGGGGCGCGCGCGCAACCGGCGCATCGAGGTGCTCCTCATGCCGGACCTGCCCTCCAAGCGCACGCCGGCCGCGGCCGTCCAGCGCGTCGTCGCGGGCGGCACCGCGCCCAAGGCCCAGGCGAAGCCCGCGCGCGGGACGAAGTAGCGCCGCGGGCCGCGACTGGCGCTACTGCTTCTTCACCGACTCCAGCAGCTTGCGGAAGGACTTCTCCGAAGCGGCCACCGTCTTCTCCGGGCCCGTCAGCTTGAAGAAGACGGCGCCCTGGGCGCCCTCGACGATGGCGCCCAGCAGCCGGAAGCCGGGCTTGGGCGTGGAGGGGCCCATCATCGGCCCGCCGCCCGTGTACGTGCCCTTCACGTCCACCGTCGTCAACGGCATGCCGTTGAGCTTCTCCGACTTCGTCTTCGACTTGTCCTGCGGGATGGGCTTGCCGTCCGCCGTCTGGAACTGGCCCACCCAGCGCTTCACGTTGGCGTCCACCGCGCCGCCCTGGCCCTGGCCGAAGTAGAAGACGGCCAGCTCCGCGCCCTCCGTGTCCCCCTTGGCCGCGGGAAACTTGTACGTCGCCGCGCGCATCGGCCGGGCCCCCTGCACCGCCCAGTCCGCGGGCGCCGTCCACGTCAGGCCCCCCGCGTCCTCCGCATGCGCCACCACGGCAACGGCCACCACCAGCACACCCAATAGTCGGTTCATGCGCGGCAGCGTAACCGCCTGGGGCCCACTGCGCAGCGTGTCAACGACCACCCGTCTCACCACCCCGCACGCGCCATCACAAGTGACACGACGCGTCAAGTCCCTCGTCTTCCTGCCAACCCATGGACGTGGTACGCCACAGACGTTTCCAGTCCAGTCATCCCAACCCAGGACTTGGAGGGGGTTGTACCCATGAGAAAGGTGTTGTTCCTCGGGGCCTTTGCCCTGGGCGCCTCGGCCTGTACTCCCGATATCGCCCAGGATCCGCCGCGGAGCCCCGAAGACTCCGTCGTCGCGGAGTTTGATCCAACCGGGTCTCCACCCGTCGTCCCGTCGCCCAACGACCTGGCCATCGTCAATGGTCTGGTCAATGCGCCCATCAATCCGCAGGCACCGGCGGCGGAGCAGGAGTTCACGCGCGACTACGTGAACACGCTCAACGGCTTCCCGACCACGGTCACCGCGACCACCCGCATCCGGGGCCTGGAGGCGGGAACGGTCAACACGAACACGGTGAAGATCATCGACGTGTACGCGGGTACACCGCTGGCGAAGCCGGCGACGCCCAGCTACATCGGGTACAACGAGGAGACCAACCTCGTCACCATCATCCCCCCGCTGCCCGGGGGCTGGCCCAAGGGTGGCCGCTACGCGGTGGCCATCATCGGCGGTGAGAACGGCGTGAAGACGACGGCCGGCAAGCCGGTCATCCCGTCCGCCACGTGGGCCTTCGCCAGCTCCACCGAGTCGCTGGTCACCTGCGACGACCTGCAGGCGCCCAACTGCCAGACGGCCACCGAGCTCATCCCCTCCACGGTGACGGAGCCCGCCGCCCGCCTGGCGGACCAGACGGCCAGCGCCCTGCGGCTGGAGCAGCTGCGCCGCGGCTACGCGCCCATCCTGAAACTGGTGTCCGAGCAGTTCAGCGTGAAGCACGAGGACATCGTCCTCCTGTGGACCTTCTCCATCATGGACCACCCGGAGGCCACCTTCGATCCGGGCAACGGCGTCGTCCCCTTCCCCAATGACCTGCTGCGCAACCCCGAAACCGGGCAGCTGGCCCTGCCGGTGCCCCCCGAGGCCGGCCCCGCGCAGAGCCTCATCAGGGGCCTCAATACCCTGGACGGCTGGTCCACCACCGCGCCCATCGTGTCGGAGAACGGCGCGAGACGCGGCCCCATCGACACGGGTTCCCTGCTGGACGCGAACACCGTGCGCATGAAGATCGGCTTCACGCCGGACGACGAGACGGAGCAGAAGACCACGCTGCGCTTCGTCAAGCTGACCAACCACACCTCGGGCACCAACCCCCAGGTGAAGGTGTGCTTCAACTGCGAGCCCGTCGTGGAGGGCCTGACGCCGGCGCCGAACTCGCCGCAGCAGCTCCAGATTGTCCCGGAGGTGCCGCTGGATGAGGCCACCCAGTACGGCGTGGTGATGCTGCGCGGCATGAAGGACACGCTGGGCCGCACCGTGGCGCCCACCGCCGCGCAGGCGCTGATGCGCATGGCCAACCCGCTGGTGGACGCCAACGGCAAGAGCCAGGTGGCCGCCGTTCCTGACACGCTCGCCCGGGACCTGGAGCCGGTGCGTCTGGGCATGAAGCGGCTGTTCGACGGCCTGGAGGCCGCGGGCATCCCGCGCAAGGACATCAACCTGGCGTGGGCCTTCACCACCCAGAACACCCGCTCCATCCTCGAGCGGCTGAACGCCATCCCCTCGCAGGCGAACATCCCGGCCGACCCCGTCTACCTGCTGGACCAGACGGCCACCATCAAGGGCACGATGAGCGCCCTGACGCTGGAGAACAACGCGGTGGGCCGCGTCTTCATCGGCGCGTACCACTCGCCCTTCCTCCTGGATGACGCGCAGGGCACGCTCAACCGCGCCACGCCGCGCATCGACCGCGTCCCGTTCATGCTCTTCACGCCCGCGGGCGAGGTGCCCGCGGACGGCTACCCGGTGGTCATCTACGGCCATGGGCTGACGGGCAACCGCACCAACATCATGACGGTGGCCAACAACTTCAACGCGGCGGGCTACGCCGTGGCGGCCATCGACACCGTGTTCCACGGTGAGCGCGCCAGCTGCGCTGGCATCAGCGAGGACGCCCCGGTCATCATCGACGAGAACCGCGATGGCACGCCCGAGTACGTCTTCACCACGCCGGACGAGGCCTGCGACGACGGCGACACCTGCGACGTGACGGCGGGCAGCGCCACCTTCGGCCGCTGCGTGTCGAACAACCAGCCCGCGTGCAACGTGGCGCCGGGCGCCTCGCCGCACGGTGACGTGTTCTGCTCCAGCCAGGGCCTGGGCCGCTGCGTGGCCGCGCCTGGCAGCGCCACCGGCACCTGCGAGGGCGGCGACTTCGCCCGTCCGGGTCCCAATCAGCCGCCGTACGTCTCCGGCGCGGGCTTCCTGAACCTGGTCAACCTGTTCGCCACCCGCGACAACTTCCGCCACCACGTGGTGGACTTCGCCCAGTTGGTGCGCGCGCTGGACACCGACAGCCTCAACGCCCGCCTGACGGGCGCGGGCGCCGGTACGCTGAACACCAGCCAGTTCCACTACGTGGGCCAGAGCCTGGGCGGCATCCAGGGCGTCCTGTCCGCCTCCGTGTCCCCTGTCGTGGGCCGCACGGCGCTCAACACGGTGGGCGGTGACCTGGTGGACATCCTCCTGACGGCCACGGACCCGGCGTTCGTGCGGTACCGCTCGGGCTTCTTCCAAACCCTGGAAGGCATCGGCCGCGCCCCGGGCACGCCGGAGTTCTACGAGTTCATCACCCTGGCGCGCACCATCCTGGACCCGGCCTCGCCCCGCAACTACGGCAAGTACCTGGAGAACGCGCCGTCCGCGCCCGCCAACCGCGATGCGTTCATCCAGTACATCGAGGGTGACATGGTCATCCCCAACGCGGTGACCGAGGGCCTCATCAACGCGGCCAACCACCCGCTGGTCAACGCCTCCACGCCCCGCACGGTGCAGACGTACCTGGCGAAGGACGGGATGGGCCTGCCGGCGGACGTGCGTCACGCGTTCTTCGGCATCGTGGACCCGTCACTGGACCCCAGCTCGGGGACCAGTCAGTTCCTCCGGTCCGTGCGCAACACCGCGCAGAACCAGGTCATCCAGTTCCTGAACACGGGCGTCGCGTCGCCCACCCCGTAACGACCTCCAGAGAGAGAACGAACCAACATGAAGAAGACACTCTCCCTCATCACGTTGCTCGCCGCCGGGACGACCCAGGCCGCGGGCTTCCAGGTCAACACCCAGAGCGCCCGCTCCTCGGGCATGGCCAACGCGGCGGCGGCGTGGCTGGATGACTCGTCCGCCATCTACTCCAACGCGGCCAACATCCTGGGCGTGGAGAAGCTGGACATCACCGCGGGCGTCACCGGCATCCTCCCCAGCCTGCAGTTCACCCCCACGGGTGGCTCGGTGCAGGGGCAGAAGACGACGCTGTCTCCGCCGCCGCACGTGTTCGCCGTGTACAAAATCACGGACTCGCTGGCGGCCGGCGTGGGCTTCTACACGCCGTTCGGCGCGAGCAGCCGGTGGAAAGACGACTTCGTGGGCCGCTTCCGCGCCCAGGAGTCCGGGCTGTCCATCTACAACATCAACCCCACGGTGGCGTACCAGGTGCACGACCGCTTCCGCGTGGGCGCGGGCCTGAACATCACCCGCGGCACGCTGGAGATTAAGCGCGCGCTGGGATTCGTCACCAGCGAAGGCCAGGTGCACCTGGGCGGCGCGGGCTGGGGCCTCGGCTTCAACGCCGGTGTCCAGGCCGTGGTGGTCCCCAAGCTCGTGACGTTGGGCGTGCAGTACCGCAGCCCCATCAGCATGACGTTCAAGGGCGACGCGGACTTCCGGGACGTGCCGCCGGCCTTCCAGGGCCGTCTGCCGGACACCCGCGTGGAGGGTGACGTCAAGCTGCCGCAGTCGGTGGTGGCGGGCATCGCCGTCACGCCGCTGGACCGCCTGACGATTGCGTTCGACGCCAACTGGGTGGGCTGGTCCAGCTTCCCGGAGCTCGCCATCGAGTTCCCGGACAACCCGGCCATCAACAACCCGCTGCCGAAGAACTGGCGCTCGACGTGGAACTTCCACCTGGGCGGTGAGTACGGCATCACCGACGCGCTGCAGGTGCGCGCCGGCGTGCTGCTGGACCCGGCGCCCAGCCCGGATGACACGCTGACGCCGGACCTGCCGGACGCGGACCGCTTCGGCGTGTCGGCGGGCGTGGGCTACAGCTTCGGCGCCGTGCGCGTCGACGCGGCCTACCAGTTCGTCAACCTGTCCGACAAGAACAGCACCGCGCCGGGCATGACGGGTACCTACAATGGCACGGCCCAGGTGTTCGGCCTGACGCTCGGCTACTCCATGTAGTCTTCCGGCACCGTCCGGACCTCACCGCGCCCGGGTCTCCTCACGGAGGCCCGGGCGTTGTGTTTCCAGCGCCAGCCCTTCGCTTCAGACGCGCAGGTCTCCGTCGTGCAACACCCGCCCGGAGGCCAGCGCCTGCGCCGTGCGCTGGAGCCGCTCCGTGCCCATGCGCATCAACTGGCCCTTGAGGCCCGGCTGGCTGAGCAGGTGCTTCTGGAAGGCGTCGCGCTCCAGCCGCAGCACCACGCCCGCCACGTCCGCGCGCACCGTGGCGGACACCGGCTTGTCCAGCAGCAGGGAGATTTCACCGAAGACGTCGCCCTCGCGCAGCGCGGACAGCGCCACGCGCCGTCCATGAGGCTGCTCCAACCACGGCGTGCAGCGCCCACGCAGCAGCACGTAGAAGGCGTCTCCCGGCTGGCCCTGCGTCATCAGCGCCTCGCCCGCGGCGAAGGAGCGCAGCTCGAAGTCGCGCGACACCGCGGCCTTCTGCGCGGGCGACAGCTGATTGAAGAGCGGGTTGCTGCGCAGCAGGTTCTCCACCATCCGCCGCCGGTAGAAGGCGTCCACCACCGCCGTCACGTCCGGGTGCTGCGCCGCCACCGCTTCCATGTGCTGGCGCGTGAGCTCCAACAGCACCGCGCGCTCGGTGGCCACCACGGTGGCCAGCCGGGGCCCCTCGGAGATGAGCGCCAGCTCCCCGAAGAAGTCCCCGGGCGTCACGGTGCCCACGCTCCGCCGTTGGCCGTCCTCCAGCGCGCGCACCACGTCCGCGAGGCCCTCCACCAGGGCGAACATGGAGGCGCCCGGCGTCCCCTCCTCCACCACCGTCTGTCCCGGAAAGAAGGCGCGCACATGGAGAACCTCGAGCAGCGCGACGAAGGTCTCCCGACTCACCTGCGAGAGGATGGGCAGCCCGGTGGCACTCTCCACCGCGACCTGCGCCCGGCTGGCATCCACGGGCACCGCTGTCCCCGGCGGCAGGGCGAAGCGCTCCGCCAGCACGCGCGCGGTCCGCACCAGCGCGGCGTGGGACGCGCCCAGCCGGGGCAGGGCCACGCACGCGGCCACCGCGCGCAGGGGCTGGCCCGCCTTCGTCCAGGCCAGCGCGGCCTCCTGGTACGCGGCGGCGGCGTCCGCGGGACGGCTGAGCCACTCCAGCAACTCCGCCATCTTCTGACGCACCTCCGCGTCGTCCGGCGCGTCCTTCGCCACGCCCTGGTACTCCGCCAGGGCCTCCTCCAACCTGCCCTCGCTGGCGAGCTGGACGGCCCGCTGCCTGTCCGCGCCGTGCACGTGCGCCATGGCCGTCTCCCCTGCTACGCGCTGAGCGCGCGCACGCGCTCCGCGAGCTTTTCCGTGAAGAGGCGGAGGATGCGCAGCGCGGCCGCCTCGTGCGTGTCCAGGTAGTGCTGGAAGTCCACGCGCGTCACCCGCAGCGCCCGCACGTCCGTGCGCGCGCACACCTGCGCGGACGTGTCTCCGTCCAGGATGAGGGAGACTTCGCCGATGAAGGCCCCAGGCCCCAGCGTGTTGAGCAACCGGGCGCCGGGCGCCGGACCGACGAGCACGTCCACCGTCCCCTCCAGCAGCACCAGCAGCCCCGAGCCGGGCGCGCCCTTCTCCAGCACCGTGGCCCCTTGCGCGAACTGCACCGGCCGCGCCAGCTGGTAGAGGTCCTTCATGTCCACCAGGGACAGCTCGCCGAAGAGGGGAATGGCCTTGAGGTATTCATAGCCGTCCGGCGGAGGAGGCGGCGCGCGGGCGGGCTCCACCGACGGGCCACCATTCAGGTTCAGGTGACGCAGCAGCCGCGTGTGCTCCGCCTGGAGCGCGATGTCCCCCCGAAGCTCCGGCTCCTGGAGCGCATCCGCCAGCAGCACCAGCGCCCGCCACGAATCCCCCTGCGCGTCCAGCAGCGCGCTCATCCGCAGCACCGCCTCACGCCGCGCCACGGCGATGTCCGGGGACACGGCACGCAGGGACTCCAGCTCCGCGTGCGGGTTGCCCAGCTCGCGGTACACCGCAGCGGCCTCCATGGGACGGCGCAGCCGGGTGAGACAACGGGCCATGGCCTCGCGTGCTTGCAGCGACTCGTACAGCGACAGCGCCCGCTCCAGCGCGCCGCCGCGCTCGAAGGCCGCCGCCGCCCGGGCCGGTTCACCCGCGCGCAGCCACGCCTCCGCAGCCAGGAGCAGCGCGCCCGCCTGCTCGTGGAGTTGTGCGACGTCAGCCGCGGCGCCATCCACCTCCAGCACCCGCGCGGCGCCAGCGAAGTCACGCGCCCGCCGCAGCACCGACACCAGCGTGGCGCGAGCGGACGCGGACACGCGCGAGGACTCCTCCAGCACGACGCCCCGCTGCGACGCCGCCAGGGCCTCGTAGGTACGGACAGCCACGTCCACCGTCCCCTGCGCCACCGCCTCCCAGAAGGGCCGCGTGCCCGTGCTGGCGGGCAGCTCGTCACCGTGCCCTGACTCCACCGTGGAACGCGCCATGCCGTGAACTCCCCCAGGCACCCCTGGGCCCACCCCCTGGGCTCTCCACGTGCCGGACTGGGCGCCGTGCGTAGCAGACCCCATGCAGGGAGGCGAGCGTCCTCGCGAGGCGCCAGGCCAGGCTCAGTCCACCTTCGTGGGGAACGGGTTTCGCTCGGCGAAGCCGAGCTGGTGCCAGTACGGGTAGGTGGGCGTCACCGCGCTGGCCGCGTCGAGCCGGGTCACCTGGTCAGGGGAGAGGTTCCACCCCACCGCGCCCAGGTTCTGCCGGAGCTGCTCCTCGTTGCGCGCGCCGATGACGATGGTGGACACGGAGGGGCGCTGGAGCAGCCAGTTGATGGCGACCTGAGGCACCGTCTTCCCCGTCTCCGCGGCGACGGCATCGAGCGCGTCCACCACGCGGAAGAGGTACTCTTCGGAGAGAGGCGGCGCCCCCTGGGCATTGAGCGAGGACTGCATGCGGGAGCCTTCGGGCCGGGGCTGTCCCCGGCGAATCTTCCCCGTCAGCCGCGCCCAGCCCAGCGGGCTCCACACCACGGTGCCCACCTTCTGGTCCAGGGCGAGGGGCATCAGCTCCCACTCGAACTCCCGGCTCACCAGCGAGTAGTAGGCCTGGTGCGCCACGTGCCGCGCGAGGCCGTACTTCTCCGAGGTGGCGAGCGACTTCATCAGGTGCCAGCCGGAGAAGTTCGACGCGCCGATGTAGCGAATCTTCCCGGCGCGCACGAGGTCGTCGAGCGCCCGCAGCGCCTCCTCGACGGGCGTGAGCGCGTCGAAGGCGTGCAACTGGTAGAGGTCGATGTAGTCGGTGCCCAGCCGCTTCAGGCTGGCCTCCACCGCGCGGGTGATGTGGAAGCGCGAGGAGCCCACGTCGTTCGGCCCTTCGCCCGAGCGGAAGGTGCCCTTGGTGGAGAGGATGACCTTCTCCCGGCGGCCGGCGATGGCCTTGCCGAGAATCTCCTCCGCCAGGCCGCTCGAGTAGTTGTCCGCGCTGTCGAACATGTTCAGCCCGGCCTCCAGGCTGATGTCCACCAGGCGCGTGGCCTCCCCGACCCCGCTGCTGCCCCACACCTTGAAGAAGTCCCCCTGGCCTCCAAAGGTTCCCGTCCCGAGCGTCAACACTGGAACCTTGAAGCCAGAGCCGCCGAGCTGCCGATATTCCATTCCCATAGAGGGGCCTCCAGGTAACGGGCGAGCCCCAGACGCTCAATCGGAATGCGCATCCCGGGGCGCGATTCCTCCCGGTATGTTCCAACGCGGTGAACGTTAACGTGGGGGCCGGCACGTTCTCCCGGAGTCCATTGGAATGAAGTCGCGCATCACGGTTGCCTGGAGCACCGTCGCGTCCCTCCTGGCCTTGCTGCCTGGAATGGCGGCGCATGCCCACGCTGGCCTCCCGGAGACGTCCAACGTCACTCTCCGACGAGGCCACCCTCAGGACTTCTTCTCCGGGACGACGTTCGGCGCGGTCATCTCCCGCGACAGCGGAAAGACGTGGCGCTGGGTGTGTCCGGATGCCATGGGGTATGGCGGATGGCGCCCGGAGGCCTACCTGTGGCGGGAAACCGGCGACATCCTCGCCGCCACTGGCAGCGCGCTGCTGCACTCCCCGGACGCGGGCTGCTCCTGGCGCACGCACCCCTTCTTCAAGTCGACCTGGGTGACGGGGCTGGCGGCCCACCCCACCGATGACCGCGTCTTCCATGCCGTCACCGGACGGCCCGGCATCGCCAATGGCGTGTACCGCTCAGACGACGGCGGAGAGACGTGGACCGCCACGCCGCTGCTGCGCACGGGGCTGGAGCTGAACGCGGTCCGCGTGTCCCCGGTGGACCCCCGCCGCCTCTACGTGTCGGGCGTCTCCAACAACCAGATGGTGGTGCTGCGCAGCGACGATGCGGGCGACACCTGGCAGGAGTTCCCCCATGCGCTCCCGGAGCTGCTGCGGCCCTACGCGCTGACGGTGGTGGCGGTGGACCCCGTCGCCGTGGACGTGGTGTGGGTGCGCGTGTCCGCCCAGGGCTACACGCACCTGCTGCGCAGCGAGGACGGGGGCCGCACGCTGACGCAGGTGACGGTGCTGGATGACACGTTCATCAACATGGACCTGTCCTCCGACGGCGGCACCGCCTGGGTGGGCACCCTCAACTACTTCTTCATGGGCGCCAGCACCGGCCCGCTGGAGAAGCAGCCCCTGCCCACCGGCAACGCGTGCGTGCTGCGCGACGGCGAGACGCTCTACGGCTGCGGCTCCACCTGGCTGCACGACTGGGCCCTGGCGCGCAGCACGGACCAGGGCCGCACCTGGGAGCACATCTTCGCGCTGTACGAAATCCAGGGCACGCAGCTGTGCCCGCGCGGAACCCCTGTGCGGGACCTCTGCCCTGCCCGCTGGCCGCAGCTCGCGGAGCAACTGGGCGCTCCGCTCTACCCGGATGGTGGCGTGGAGGAACCGCCGCCGCCGGATGCGGGCACGCCCGACGCGGGGACACCGGACGCGGGCACCGCCGACGCGGGGCAACAGCCGCCCGAGCAGCGCCCACCCGAGCCGAAGTCCGGTGGCTGCGCCGCCGCCGCGGGCCCCGCCCTGCCCCTGCTGTTGCTGCTGTCCTCCCTCCTCCCGAGGCGCCGTGGCCCACGGCGTCCACATCGATAGGCTTCTGATGACACTCCCGATTCGAAAGTGGCGGTGGGCCCCCTGCGCGGCCGCGCTGCTGGTGCTGGGCACCGCCTGCGACGGCGAGGACGCGCCACGGGACGAAGCGTGCGGCGAACCGCTCTACGGCGGCGATGCCACCGACGAGGCGTGGCGCACCTTCGTCGACGCGCAAGGCCGGCCCACCGACAGCTCCCAGGCGGTGACGCTGGAGTCCCCCGCCCCGGGCCAGACCTATGCGTTGGACGCGGCGCCGCCCACGTGGCGTTGGACGTCTCCGCTGGCCTCCTGGCTTCCGTCCCACGCGCCGCGCACGCCCGCCCGCCCGCGAGAGACGCCCCGCGCCATGATGGCGTGGCTGGGCAACCTGCTGCTGCCGTCCGCCCAGGCGCATCTTCCGCCCGTCACCGGCGACTTCTACTGGGTGCAGGTCACCGTGCCCGGGCGGCGGTGTCCGGTGGAGCTGCTGACGTCGAACATGGAGTGGCAGCTCGACGCGGCGACATGGGACGTGCTGCGTGCCGCCTCGGGTCAGGACCTCCGCGTCCAGGTGACCAGCGCCTACCTGGTCCAGAACCGGCTGCGTGAAGGTCCGTATCGCCTGGAGTCACCACGCACCATCCGCATGGAGGATTCGCGATGAACCACCGGGCACCGTGGTGGATGCCGGCGCTGGCGCTGCTGATGACCGGCTGTGATGAGAACTCGGCGCGGGTGGTGGGCGTGACGCCGCCGGAAGGGTTGGACTACGCGCACGAGGAGCCCTGGGCGGAAGGAACGTTCATTCCACCGCCGGGCCCCGGCGGACGCATCCTGGTCACCAACAGTCTGGACGACACGCTCAGTCTGGTGGAGCTGAACACCGTGGGCACGCCGGGCTTCCGTGAGCTGGCGCGCGTACCGGTGGGGCTCAACCCGGTGGAGCTGGAAGGACCGCACCACACCGCCGTGTCGCCCGCGGGGGACTTCTATTACGTCGGCATCTCCAACTACGTGCCAGGAGGTGGCTCGGGGCCGCACGGCGCCCATGGCACGGGCGCGGATGACGGCTACTGCTTGAAGCTGGACGCGCGCGACAACCGGCTCGTGGGCTCGGCGCGTGTGAATCCCAATCCCGGCGACGTCATCATCAGCGCGGATGGGAACACGCTGTACCAGACGCACTTCGACACGCTGAAGATTGCCGAGATGGCACGCCAGGGCCGCCCCGAGTCGGACATGAACGCGAACCTGGCCATCATTGACGCGCGGACCATGACCCGGAAGGCCATGGTGGAGGTGTGCCCCGCGCCTCACGCGGTGCGCCTGTCCGCGGACGAGCGCACGGCCTATATCGCCTGCTGGTCGGACGAGGTGGCCATCGTCGACCTCGCGGAGGCGAACACACCGGTGACGCGGGTGAAGGTGGCGGCGGGCTCGGGTGGCGCGGTGGCGCCCCGGCACCAGCCCTACGCACTGACCCAGTCCCCCACCACGGGTGAGGTCTGGGTCAGCTCCATGGCCAGCCGGCAGGTGCACGTGCTCAATCCCCAGACGCGCACCATGATGCCCGAGCGCGCCGTGCCGCTGCGCGGGCCGCCGATGTTCGGCGCCTTCACCGCGGACGGGCGCACGCTGTACATGCCCTACCAGTTGGTGGACGCGCTGGCCGTCATCGACCCGGAGACGGGCACCGTGCTGCGCGAGGTGCAGCTGGCGGACGCCGGCTGTCTCAACGTGCATCAAGTCACGCTGACACCCGACGAGCGCATTGGACTGGTCGTCTGCGAAGGCGACCACGTGGGGCCGGGCACGTTGCACGCGGTGGACCTGACGGAAGGCACGGTGATGGGCACGGTGGAGGTGGGCATCTTCCCGGACTCGGTGAGCATCCTGCGGGGGCAGCCATGAAGCGCGCGGCCTGGGGTGTGGTGGCACTGGCCCTGGTGCTGACCGGCTGCGACGACGGCGGCGATGGCCGCGTGCCGGCGGCGGAGTACGGCGAGGTGCTGTTCAACGACTCGCGGCTGTCGGAGAGCGGCTTCAACAGCTTCTCGTGCGCGACGTGCCACGCGACGACGCCCACTGCACCCACGGGGCGGATGGACTCCGGCTACACGCTGTATGACTCGGCGTTCCGGGAGAGCTGGTGGGGCGGCTTCGAGACGCGCCTGCTGGACGCGGTGAACTTCTGCTACGTGAACTTCATGCGGGGCGTGACGCCGCTGCCGAAGGACTCGCCGCAGAGCCGGGCGTTGTACGAGTACCTGGTGAGCATCAGCCCGAGCCCGTCCGCGCCGGCCCGTCCCTTCACGGTGGTGAAGGACATCGTCGAAGTCACGCGCGGTGACGTGACGCGTGGACAGCAGGTCTACATGGAGGCCTGCCAGAGCTGCCACGGCGCGCCCCACACCGGCGCGGGCCGGCTGACCGAGCTGGCGTCGATTCTACCGGAGGTGACGAACGACTACGACGAGCTGTTCCCCGGCGTGCCCAAGTCACTGGTCGTCATCGAGAAGGTGCGGCACGGCCAGTTCTTCGGTGTCGGGGGCAACATGCCGCTCTACAGCCTGGAGACCCTGTCTGACGAGGACCTGGGCGCATTGCTCGCATTCCTGGCTTTGTGACGAGGCATGCGTGTTCCGGTGGAGCCCACGGGCCACCGGACATAACCTCGCCGCGAACACACACGTGGGAGCGAGCATGGGGTTCTGGGGCAGGCTTTTCGGGAGGAAGACACCAACGGCCGCCGAGGTTCCTCCCGGCCCCTCCAAGGAATGGGCGGTGGAGCCGCGCGAGGCACTGATGCGGCAGGTGGAGACCCTGCTGCGCGCCGACCCGGCGGTGGAGAAGGTGGAGCGGCGCACGCAGGACTACGGGCTCGACATCACCCGCGCCGGAAGTGACGGCACCTTCTTCCTGGACAACCTCTACGCGGACACGCGCGAGCTGCCGCCCGACCAGCGCGTCCAGCTCATCCAGCGCTACCTGCGCGCGCTGTGGCAGGAGTCGCCGGATTCGCTCCACTGGGAGCAGGCCCGCGAGTTGCTCCTGCCCGTGCTGCGCGCGTCCACTTTCGGAATGTCGTTGCAGAAGCAGGCAGAGGCGGACCGGGAGATGGTGGGGCGGCGGACGCTGCCTTTCCTGCGCGAGCTGCTGGTGATGGACCTGCCGGAGTCCGCCATGTTCGTCCAGCGCCGGCACCTGGAGACCTGGGGCGTGACCGAGGAAGAAGCCTTCACTGCGGCCCACGCGAACCTGGCCCGGCTTCCGGACGAAGGCGTGGAGCTCTACGACGAGGAGCATGGCCCGCTGTGGACGGTGGAGACGCGCGACACCTACGAGACGTCCCGGCTGCTGCGCCCGGGGTTCCTCGCGTCCTTCGCCGGGCGCGTGGAGGGCCGGCCCATCGCCATCCTCCCGGAGCGCTCCACGCTGCTCATCGGTGGAGACGCGCGCCCGGAGCTGGTGGCGCGTCTGAGCGAGAGCGCCGAGCGGGAGTACGCGGCCGCGTCCCGGTGCCTGACGCCCGCCCTGTACACGGTGGACGACGCGGGACGCGTGGTGCCCTATGTGCACCCCGGGCAGGACGTGCTGGCGAACCGAGTGCGGCTGGCCCACGTCCGCCTGGCGCTGGCGGAGTACAGCGCACAGAAGGAGGAGCTCGACGAGCTCCATGAGGCACAGGAGGTCGACCTGTTCGTCGCCAGCTACAGCGCGACGGCGCGCAAGCGAGACGAGTTCCCCATCTCCTGGTGTGTCTGGGCGCATGACGTGGACGCCCTGCTGCCGGAGGCGGACATGGTCGCCGTGTCTCCCGCGGCGGAGGGCAAGGAGTTCTTCACCGTTCCGTGGCAGGAAGTGCAGCGCATCGCAGGCAGTTGTTTCACGCGGGTGCCGGAGCTGTGGCCGCCGCGCTACCGCACCACGGAGAAGCCGTCCCCGGAAATGGTGGAGCAACTTCGCGCCGCGCAGGTCTCCTTCGAGGACTTCCAGTCGCCCTGAGTCGGGAGGACAGCACGATGCTCGCTTGCGTGGACGTGGACTACCGCCCCGAACTCACCGTGGCCGCGTGCGTGCTGTTCCGAAACTGGGCGGATGCGAACGAGGCCTCGCACCTGGTGGAGCATGGGCCCGCCGCCGAACCCTACGAGCCCGGGCAGTTCTACCGCCGTGAGCTGCCGCACCTGCTCCGGGTGCTGGCACGGGTGGAGGTGCCACTGGAGGCCATCATCGTGGATGGCTATGTGTGGCTCGGCGAGGACCGGCCCGGGTTGGGGGCGCACCTGTACGAAGCGCTCAACCGGGAGGTACCCGTCATTGGAGTGGCGAAGACGGCCTATGTCACCACGGGGCCCTCTGTGCCCGTGCTGAGGGGGAAGAGCCTGCGGCCGCTGTTCGTCGGAGCGGCGGGCATGGACGCGGCCACAGCGGCGGAGCACATCCGGCGAATGCATGGGGCGTCTCGTACGCCCACGATGCTGAACCGGGTGGACCGGCTCTGCCGCATGTCCTGAGCGGGGCGGCGGCGAAGCTAAACCCCCGACATTTCCGAACAGCGACCTCCTCCTCTTCGCCCGGGGAGCGACCATCCTCCTGGAATCCTCGCGCTGGGAGGCTTACCTTTGACGGCGGATGGCCTCGCACCCGACCTCACAGCTGGGCTTGTTCGACACGGCGGCGCCCGAGCGCGAGGACGTGGAGACGGAGCCGCGCGCGAGCACCGGGGTGCAGAGCCAGCCTCCGGCGCGCGAGGAAGCGCTCTCGCTGGCGACGGACCGACGCGCGAGCACTGGCATGCCGAGCCGGCTCCCCGCGCGGGAGGAAGCACTCCCGCTGGCCGCGGACCTCGCGCGACGGTTGTCTTCGATTCTCGGCGTGCCGGTGCATCTGCGGCTCACGGACAACCGGGCCACGCTGGTGAGCTTCCGCCGGGGAGAAGAAGGCCTGCGACTGCGCGTGCATCACCTCTTCCTGGGAGCACCGGACGCGGTGGTGCAGGCGATGGCGGCGTATGCGGGCCGAGCGGATGCGCAGGCGGGCGAGGCGCTAGAGGCCTACGCGCACGCGCGCAACGAGCGGGTCCGCCGGGAGCGGCGGCCAGGGAAGCCGCTGCGCACTCGGGGCCGCTGCTTCGACTTGCAAGCCGTCTTCGCCCGACTCAACACGAGTTGGTTCGATAGCCGGGTGCAAGTGGACGTGGGGTGGGCGCGCAAGCCGGCCGGCACGAAGCGGCGCAGCATCCACGTGGGCGGCTACGACGCGCGGTTGAGGGAGATTCGAATCCATCCAGCGCTGGACCGGCCGCATGTGCCCGCGTTCGTGGTGGACTACCTCGTCTTCCACGCGATGTTGCACGCGGACCTCGACGACGGCACGAGCAACGAGGGGCGCTGTGCGCCGGAGCACACGCCGGCCTTCCGCGAGCGCGAAGCCTTGTTCCCGCTGCGTGACACAGCCCAGCGCTGGCTGGGTGACAACCACGCGTCCCTGCTGCGCGGCCGATAGCGAGGAGGTGGCTCGCGCGGGCCACGCGACTTCTGCACGGAGAGAATGACCCACGTGGCCGTATCCACGGCGTAGACAATGGGAACGTCCGACAGGGGCGGTCCTTCCATGTCGCGGCAGGCGCCCGGCCGGGCTGAGAAGCTGACGAAGACCACGGCCTTCGCCCCAGGAACAGCTGTCACGTCGTAAGACTGGCGCTGGGAGGCACACGCCTCCGTGGGAGTAGCGCCTCGACGCGGCTGTGCGCCCAGCGGGAGAAAGTCCTCCATGGCGAACGCGACGGCAGCGGCAATCGCTCCTGGCAAGACGTGCTGCCCATCGGTGGGAAGCACAACGGGAAATCGGTAGCGAGCCGCTTCTTCGGGCGGCACCTTCGCGGGCCGAGGCGCCCGCGACAACACACAGCCCGAAAGCAACACCAAGCAGGGCGGAACGAATAGCCAATATTCAATCTGCGACCCTATGAACCTTGACCGCATTCCCATACACATATGACGCCCATCGATAGCGCAGGTTTGTCCCCGCGTGACACAGCCCAGCGCTGAATGGGCGACAGGCTGACGCCCCCGCGCGCCGGGACAGTAGCGGCCGTGGGCCATACCGATGCATGCTCGGGGGGATGCGCTACTTCAGCGTGGAAGAAGCCAACCGGCTGGTGCCGCTGTTGACGCGCACCTTCGAACGGGTCCGCCCGTGGGTGGAGCGTGCCCAGCAGCTCGCGGATGAGCTGGGCGCCGCGCCCATCCCCAGCGACCCGAGCCTGGCCTCCCTGCGCGACGAGCGCGACACCCTCCTCGAGCGCATCCGCGGCGAGCTCCTCCAGCTCCAGGAGATGGGCCTCGAAATCAAGGGCGCGGACGGCCTCGTGGACTTCCGCGCCCATCGGGGCGGTGAGCAAGTCTATCTGTGCTGGCGCTTCGGAGACCCCGCCGTCTCCCACTGGCACGCCCTACTCGACGGCTTCTCGGGACGGCGCCCCATCGAAAGCCCGGACGACTTCGCCCCCACGTACCTCAGCTAGCCGCCCCGCCGCCGAAGCTCTTCTGCAACAGCGACATCTTGTTCCGCGCCGACAACAGCTGCTGACGCAGTGAGTCCGCCTGCCGGGCCACGTCGAGGAACGCCTGTTCCTCCGCGGCCTGCGCCAGCGAATGGGCCTCGTCCGCGACCAGGGACATCCGCTCCTGGAGCGCCTGGAAGGTCCCCGCCAGCGCGGCGTTCTCCTCCGGCGTCTTCGCCGCCTGCCGCTGCTGCGCGAACTGCTGCATCTGCACGTTCAGCTCGCCCGCGTTCTGTCCCAACGCGCCGTAACGCACGAGCAGGTCCTTGAAGACCTCGGTGCGCCGCTGGAGTTCCTGCGCACGCAGGTGGATGGCCTCGGCCTGCGCCTGCTGCCGATCTCTCACCTTCGAGATGGCCCCCACCAGCGCCGTCACCCGTCCCCGGAGCTGCTCGTCCAAATCCGCCAGCCCCTGCAGCATCGCCGACGCGCGCTCCAGGTGCTTCTCGGATTGAAGTGGCGCCTTCTCGAGCTGTTCGGCCTGGGACTCGAAGCGCGCCAACTCCACGTCGAGTGCCCGGGCGGCCGCCACCAGTTCGGAGTCCTGAAGCTTGTCACGCTTGCTCATCGTGGGCAGGACCATGACATTTCCCAAGAGAAGGCGCCGCACCCAAGCAGGCGCCCCAGGCCGCCTGCTGGCCCGGCCGCCCGGCAACCCCTGGCCGTGAGGCTCGATGCGCCCACGGTGTGCTCGCCAGCGGCGTCCGTCATCCCCAACTTCCGGACATCTGACGTCACGAGGTGCATACATGCCCATGGGTTTCTCACGCTCCGTGCTCGTTACCGGCGCCACTGGCCAACAGGGCGGTGCCGTCGCACGGAAGCTCTTGCAGCGCGGCCACCGCGTCACCGCCTTCATCCACCACCCGGACTCTCCCGCCGCCCGGGAGCTCGAGTCGCTCGGCGCCGAACTGGTCGTCGGGGACTACGACGACCTGGACTCCATTGCCCAAGCGGCCCAGGACATGGACACCATGTTCGCCACCGCCACGCCCTTTGGCCCGGGCGGCGTGCAGGCGGAGGTCCGCCACGGGAAGAACCTGGCGGACGCGGCCCGGCTCGCGCGCGTACAGCACTACGTCTACTCGTCGGTGGCCGGAGCGGACCGCCTGACGGGCATCCCCCACTTCGACAGCAAGCACCGCATCGAGATGCACGTGCGCGGCAGCGGCCTGCCCTACACCATCCTCGGCCCCACCTTCTTCATGGAGAACTTCACCAGCGGCATGTTCGAAGAGGGGCTGAAGGCGGGCGTGCTCGCCATGGGCCTGTCGCCCACGCGCGGCCTGCAGATGGTGGCCCTGGAGAACCTCGCGGCCTTCTCCGTCCGCATCATGGAGGAGCCGGAGCGCTTCGAGGAACAACGCATCGAAGTGGCCTCCGACGAGGTGACGGGCCAGCAGGCCGCCGGGCTGCTGTCCATGGTGAGCGGCCACCGCATCCACTACGAGCAGCTTCCCCTGGACTACATCCGCGAGCGCAGCGAGGACCTGGCCGCCATGTATGAGTGGCTGGACCGCAAGGGCTACCAGGCGGACGTCCTCACGCTGCGGCACCGCTTCCCGGAGGTTCGCTGGCACACCTTCGAGGACTGGGCGCGCGGACAGGACTGGAGCGCCCTGACTTCTCCTGCGTGGCCCCATGCCGCCGCGGAGCCCGTATCCCCATGAGCCCCTGAGGAGAATGCCCATGCGAGCCCTCATGCCCACCGCGGCGGCACTGTTCATCCTGACGGGTTGCGCGGCGGAGACCCAGCTGCGCCCCTCGCCGGGCGCCCAGGTCCTCCAGAGCGATGCGAACGCCGCGAAGGCGGCGACGGACGGCATCGTCCTGGTCGCGGACGGCACGGCATGGAAGGGCACACCGAAGAACCTGGAGCTCAGCCTCACGCCCGTCTTCATTCAATTGGAGAACCGCGGCCAGCGCCCCCTGCGCATCAAGTACGGCGTCTTCTCGCTCGTGGGCACGCAGTCGCGCTTCCGCTACGCGGCGCTGGCACCGCTGTCGTTGGGGGACACCGTCATCTCGGGACAGGAGGGCACGGGAGGCTCGGGGGCCGCGATGGGCTTCTCATCGGGCTGGGGCTACGGGCGCTACCGGCCGTTTGGCGGCTTCGGCGTGGGCTCGTACATGGGCCCGTACTACCCAGACCCGTACTACGCCGGCTACCAGTGCCGCGAACCCCTGCCCACGCGGGACATGCTGCAGAAGGCCTTGCCGGAGGGAACGCTCGAGCCCGGTGGCCGCATGTCGGGCTTCCTCTACTTCCAGGGCGTGGGCTCGCGAGAAGGCCAGGTGGTGCTCCAGGCCCGGCTCGTGGACGCGGAGAGCGGCGAGCCGTTGGGCACGCTCGACATCCCCTTCCAGGTCCGCAAGGGCTGAGCCCCAAGGCCCGGCGCGGCGGGCCTCTGCTCAGTGAAGCGTCGGCGAGGTGTCCCGCATGGACACGCGAGGGAAGCCTTCCAACAACGACGCCTCGTCGGACACACCCAGCTCGCGCCGCAGCGTCGGGCCGTCCATGGGCAGACCGAAGAGCGCCGCCGTGGGCACCCAGTCCAGGGCCGCGGCCACCAGGGGCCCCAGGCCCACGAGCGCCACCGCCGCGCCTCGCGACGTCCCTGTCGCCAGTCCGCCCACCACCATCCCAGCGCCCGTCACGATGCGGAGCCACCGCCCCGGCCGCGACGCCAAGAAACCAACGACCATATGCACCTCCCAGGGGCGAAGATGGCCACGTCCTGGCGGGCGGCCACCCGGGCCAGAGCCCCGCACGGGTGGAACGCCGGGCAGCCAGGCAGGCACCCACGGGCGCCCTGACCGGGCGCCTGCCCGCCGAGCGTCTCACGCGGGCTTCACCGGTGCGGCGCCCCGCCTGTCCGCTGCCAGCTTGCGGGGTGAAAGCCAGCTTTCGCGCACGGGGCTCCACGGACCGCCCTGGGGGAGGCAACCATGTTCAGTCGTTCGGAAATCCACAAGGGGATGAAGGTGCGCGGAAACGACGGGCACGTTCTCGGACGCATCATCGAGATGACAGGGGATGAACTCATCGTGGAGAAGGGCCTCATCCGCCGGCATGACTTCGCGGTGTCCCTGACGGACGTGCGTGAAGTCGTGGGTGGAGAAGTCGTGCTCAACCACGGGCGGGACAGCCTCTTCTCCGCGCCCCGGGAAGTCCCGCCCACGAAGCACTGACGGCTCAGACGCCGCGGCTCGCGTCCGGCGCGCCCTCCGGGGCCGAGGTGGCCTCCGGTGCACCGTCGCCGCGCCATCCGGCACGGGCCTCCGCCTCGCGGGCCGCGCGTCGCCCCGCGGCCACGTCCACCCGGGACAGCACCGCCGCGCCCGACACGAAGAAGAAGAGCAGGGACAGCACCGCCTGCCGGCTGGAGCCCGTCAGCTCCACCGTGGCCGCGAACACCAGCGGGCCCGCCACCGCCGTGACTTTCTCGAAGACGCTGAAGAGGCCGAAGAACTCCGCCGCCCTGTCCCGGGGCACCATCTGCGCGAAGAGCGAACGGCTCAATGCCTGACTGCCGCCCTGCACCATGCCCACCAGCAACGCGAGCGCGAAGAAGTGCACCGGCGTGCGCATGAAGTAGCCCAGGAACGTCACCCCCACGTACACCGACAGGGCGAACATCAGCGCGCGCTTCACCCCCACCCGTCCCGCGGCGCGCCCGAACAGCACCGCGCACGGCACACCCACCACCTGCGTCAGCAGCAACGCACCAATCAGCGCGCCCCGGCCAATGCCCAGCTCCGTCCCGTACAGCGTGGACAAGCGGATGATGGTGCCGATGCCGTCGCTGTAGAGCAGATAGGCCACCAGCAGCAGGAAGGCCTGACGGTGCTGGCGCAGCCCGCCCAGCGTGCCCGCCAGCTGCGTGAAGATGCCGCGCAGGGACAGCGGGGGACGTTGGACGGACACGTCCGGTTTTGGTTCGGGGATGCGCCGGAAGAGGGGCACCGAGAAGATGGCCCACCACACCGCCACGGAGGCGAAGGCCACGCGCGACGCGGCCCCCGCGTCCGCCAGTCCGAACCACTGGGGCTTCATCAACAGCACCAACTGCGCGGCCAGCAGCAGACCGCCGCCCAGATAGCCCAGCGCGTAGCCCGCGGTGGACACACGGTCCAGCTCATCATCCCGGGCGATGTGCCGCAGGAGCGCGTCCGCGAAGACGATGCTGCCCGTCACGCCCACGTTGCCCAGCCCGAAGAGCAGCAGACCCCACTCCCAGTCACCCGGTCCCACCGTGGCCAGCGCCAGCGTGGACACCATGCCCAGGCCCGCGAAGATGCCCAGCATGTGCTTGATGCGTCCGGCCCGGTCGCTCAGCGCGCCCAGCACCGGTGACAGCACCGCCACCACGCTCAGCGCCACCGCGGTGGCGGTGGCGAAGCGGCTGGTGGCCACCTCGCGCGGCAGTCCCTCCGCCGCCACGGAGGCGTAGTAGAGCGGGAACACCACCGTGACGACGGTGGTGATGAAGGCCGAGTTCGCCCAGTCGTACATCGCCCACGCGCGCAGCGCGGGCCGCGTCAGGCCGATGCGACACAGGAGCCCCAGCACCAGACGCCTCATGCGCCGAAGTCCACCCCGCCCACTGCGTCGTCGCCCTGGGCCGACTGGTAGACGTGCCAGGCCGCCGCCAGGTCCTGGAAGGGCAGTCCTACCGCCGCGAAGACGGTGACGTCCTCCGCGGACGTGCGCCCGGGCTTCAGGCCGGCCAACACCTCGCCCAGCTCCGCGTGGATGGACTCATCACCCAGCCCCACCGCGCCCGCGGCGCCGGTGGACACCGCCAGGCCCCGGTGGTCGACGATGAACCGCGACTGACGCAGCAGCTCCGCGGACAGCTCGGCCTTGCCCGGCTCGTCCGCGCCCAGCGCGATGATGTGCGTGCCCGGCCGCACCATGCCGGGGTGCAGGAAGGGGTGACGGCTCCACGTCGCCGTCACGATGATGTCCGCGTCGGAGACAGCCTCCTCCATGGACTCCGCCATCCGCACCGGCAGGTTCAACTCCTGGTACATGCGCGTGGCGAAGGCGAGCGAGCGCTCCGGCGCCGTGTCGAACACCCGCACGTGCGTCAGCGAGCGCACCAGCCGCAACGACTTGAGCTGCAGCACCGCCTGCCGGCCCGCGCCAATGAGCGCCACCCGGCTCGCGTCCGGCCGCGCCAACACGTCCGCCGACAGCGCGCCCACCACGCCCGTGCGCACCGCAGTCAGGTGGCCGGCGTCCATCACCGCCATCACCTCGCCGGTAGCGACGTCGTGCAGGTGCACCACGCCTCGAATCGCCGGCGACTGGCCGGGGAACTTCGCGTGCACCTTCACGGAGTAGGCAGGGATGGAGGGCAGGCTGCCAGGGAACAGCACCAGGGCGGTGCCCTCGGCGTGGAGGGGGGCCCGGGCGCGCTGCGGTGCCACGGTGCGTGCCAGGGCGTCGGTGCGGAAGGCCTCGCGCATGTCCTCCAGCAAGAGAGGAGCCTGCAGGTTGCGGGAGACGTCGGAGCGGGTCAGCAGGAGCGTGCGCATCTTACAGACACCCTAACCGAGCCCGTGCGGGCCCACAGCTCCACAGCGCATGGACACGGTGGCAAGCGCCCGAAGTTGGACGTCCGAGCGGACGGTGCGCCGCAGTGCCGCCCGTGGTGGCGTCCACCGGGCCCGCCTCCAGCGACGGTGGGACGAGGCACGCAGGCGCCATCGTCCCCAGAATGGAGGTGAACGGCGGGGTGGGCGGCCCCAGGGCCTCGGGAGGCCAGTGATGCTGGAGACAGAGTCACGCACAGCGGGCGACAAGGAGGCCTCCGGGGCTCGGACGCTCAAGGCGGCGGAGTTCCTGCGCGCCCACCAGGAGGAGGTGCTGGAGGACTGGCAGCGGGCCATGCGAGCGTTTCACGTGGGACACGCGGCGCAGCCTTCGTGGCTGCTGGACCACATGCCCCAGTTGCTCAACATGCTCGCGGACCTCATCGACCACGGCCCGGACGAAATCCTCACCACGGTGCCGGACGAGCACGCGATGTCCCGGCTGGACGCCGGCTTCGACCTGGGCCAGGTGGCGTCCGAGTACGCGCTCCTGCGCAAGTGCATCCTCCACAGGATGGAAGCCGAAGCGGCCTACCCCGCGCCGGGCGAGTTGGAGCGGATGGAGGACGCGCTGGACCGGATTGTCACCCGGACGGTGACGTCCTTCTCCCAGGGGCGGCAGCGCATCCTCCAGGCCCTGGACCGGATGACGCAGGCCGCGCTGGACAGCCCTTCCATGGCCAGCCTCCCCTCGCGGCTGCTCACCGTCCTGGTGGAGTCTGCGCTCTCGGTCGACTCGGCGGCGTTCGTGCTGGTGGAAGGCGACGCGCTGGTGGTGCGCGCCGCGGTGGGCCTGGGCGCGGACGAGGCGCTCGGCGTGTCGCTGGAGCGGGAGGAAGGATTCGTGGGCGAGGTGCTCCGCCAGCGTCAGCCCCTGACGCTGCGCTCAGCGTCCACGGACCCTCGCGTGACACTGCCCACGCTGAAGCAGGAAGGGCTGCGCGCCGTGTACGGCGTGCCCCTGCTGGATGGCGACCAACTCCTGGGCATGGCGTACATGTGCTCGCGCACCGCCTTCGTCTTCTCCGAACCGGACGCCCTCTTGTTCCGGACCATGGCGCAGCGAGCCACCGCGCACCTGGTGCAGGCCCGGCTCCGGGCCCGCGAGCGCCAGGCCCACGCGGACGCCCAGCGCTCGCTGGCGCAACTGGACGCGCTGCTGGCCTCCACACCTTTGGGCATTGCCCAGTTGGACCGGGAGTTGCGCTTCGTGCGCATCAACCAGGCCATGGCGGACATCGACGGCCACTCGCCGGAAGCCCACCTGGGCCGCCGCTTCCAGGAGATGGCCCCCGTGACGGCCGTGGCCACGTTCGAGCCCATGTTCCGCCGCATGATTGAGACAGGTGAACCCGTGGACGCCGTCGAGTTCACCATCCCTAGAGATGCCCGGACCTTCCAGGCCAGCGTCCACCCGGTCCGCACGCCCGACCAAGGGGTGCTGGGCTTGAGCTGCACGGTGGTGGATGTCTCCCACCACAAGCGGGCGGAGGCCGTACTCCAGCGGGCGGTGGACTTCCGGGAACAACTCATGGCGGTGTTGGGACACGACCTGCGCAACCCACTCAACGCCATCAACGCCTCGGCCTTCCAGCTCACGCGGTCCGAGGACCTGACTCCACCCGAGCGTCGCGCCGTGGACCGCATCCGCAAGGCCACCGCGCGCATGGGGCGCATGATTACGGACATCCTCGACTTCGCCCGCACCCGCCTGGGCGGGGGGCTTCCCGTGGCCCGCCAGCCCATGGACTTCGTGGAGGTATGCCAGGCGACGCTGGAGGAGCTCCGGGTCAGCGCCCCGGAGCGCTCGCTGGTGTTCGAGGCGCACGGAGACACCCGGGGGAACTGGGACCCGGACCGGGTATCGCAGGTGCTGGGCAATCTGGTGGCCAACGCCCTCCAGCATGGCCAGGAAGACAGACCGGTGTGTGTCACGGTGCGCGGAGAGGCGCGTGAGGTGGTGCTGGAGGTCCACAACACCGGCGAGCCGATTGCGTCCGAGCTGATGCCGCGCCTGTTCGACCCGTTCAAGAGCATGCCCGCAACCGCGCCACCGCAGGACGTCGCGAGGAAGAAGCGCAGCCTGGGCCTGGGCCTCTACATCGTCAGCCAGATTGTCGGCGCACACGGGGGGCACGTGGAGGTCCGCTCCAACCGAGACCAGGGCACCACCTTCACCGTCCACTGGCCCCGCACCCTCACGACGCTCGGGGGCGCATGAAGCAGCGCGGCAGGCGGGACGGCCTGCCACCCTCTGCCTGCACGCCGGCCCCTTCTGGGGGTGAATCGCGCACGCCGGGCCGCTATGCCTAGGGCATGTTCTTCAATCCGACCAAGAAGCCGAGGATTCCGACCCCGGAGGAAGCACTGCCGGGCCGCTCGGACGTGATGCCCGTCCCGGAGAAGCACGAGGTGCTGGGCACACCCATCAAGGGCCCCGTGCCGGAAGGCCTGGAGGAGGTCTACTTCGGCCTGGGATGTTTCTGGGGCGCGGAGCGGAAGTTCTACCAGACGCCTGGCGTGTACAGCACGGCGGTGGGATACGCCGGAGGCCTGACGCCCAACCCCACCTACCGCGAGGTGTGCAGCGGTCTCACCGGACACAACGAGGTCGTCCGCGTCGTCTTCGACCCGAAGAAGGTGTCCCTCGAGCAGCTCCTGCGCGTCTTCTGGGAGAGCCATGACCCGACGCAGGGCATGCGCCAGGGCAACGACGTGGGCACGCAGTACCGCTCCGGCATCTACTTCACCAGCGAAGCCCAGCAGCGCGCCGCCGTGGCGAGCCGTGACGCGTACCAGAAGGCGCTGGCGGCCCGGGGCTTCGACGCCATCACCACCGAGCTGCTCCCCGCTCCGCCCTTCTATTACGCCGAGGACTACCACCAGCAGTACCTGGAGAAGAACCCGGGTGGCTACTGCGGCCTGGGCGGCACCGGCGTGAGCTGCCCGGTGGGCGTGGGCGTCAACGCCTGAAGCCGGACGCCGACGTGCGCGGGCGCGTGTGGGGACTCCATGCGCCCGCCTTTCCGGCATGCAGTCCAATCCCAGACAAAGACATCACAAAAGACGCGTGTAACGGGAGCCGTGGGCCCCAGGTCGCACACCCGTCTTTCTTGACTTGATGCATTATCCGGCCTCTGTTTGACTTTGTTGCAATGCCGAAGGAATAGAATAGACGTCAGAAAGGAAAGGACCGCTCGGACGCCATTCATCGTCGCTGCGTGCTGGTTCACCCCCTCCCCCACTTTCTCCAACGGTCCACTTTTCCCCATGCGTGTGCCGATTTCCCGTGTGCAGGGCGCGCACGGCCCCTGGCTGTCTTTGGCCAGGGCCTGCGCCGTCGTCGCGGTCTGGCTGTTCATGGCGGTGGGAACGCGCGCGGAGGCCCAGTCGGGCACGAACCTCGCGCTCAACCGTCCGGTGGTGACGTCCTCCGCGGAGCCCGGGCTCACCGGCAACTTCGCCGTGGATGGCGACGCCGGGACGCGCTGGGGCAGCAGCTTCGCGGAGGGCCAGTGGCTCTACGTGGACCTGGGCCAGGCGACGGCCATCTCCCGCGTGGTCCTGACATGGGAGACGGCGTACGGCCGGGGCTACCGCGTCCAGGTCTCCAACGACGCGGCGGCGTGGCAGGACGTGCGCGTCGTCACGGACGGCGACGGCGGCGTGGATGACCTCGCGGTGACGGGCAACGGCCGCTACGTCCGCATCCTCGGGACGCAGCGAGGCGCCATCGACTACGGCTATTCCCTCTGGGAGTTCGCCGTGTACGGGGGCTCGCATCCATCGGGCGACCTTGCCCGCGGCCGGCCCGCGACGGCCTCCAGCGTGGAGGCCAACGCCGCGCACCTGGCACCGGCCTACGCGGTGGACGGAGACGCGTCGACGCGCTGGTCCTCCGACGACACCTCCCATGCGCAGTGGATTCGCGTGGACCTGGGCTCCTCGCAGCAACTGGGCAAGGTGGTGCTGGACTGGGAGGGCGCCTACGGGAAGCAGTACGTGATTGAGGGCTCCACCAACGACAGCACCTGGACGGCGCTGGCGCCCACCATCACCGACGGCGCGCCTGGTCGCCGCGACATCACCGTGTCGGGCAGCGCCCGCTACGTGCGCGTGCGCGGCATCGAGCGCGGCACCGGCTACGGCTACTCGCTCTGGTCCTTCGAGGTGTACGTGCCCGGAGGTGGCCCCCAGGAGCCGCCGCCGCAGACCACGCCCCAGACGGTGAAGCTGCTGTTCCCCGAGCTGGCGTACGCGAAAATCAACGTGTCGCCCGCGCCCCTCAGCGTCACGCCCACGCCCGAGGAGGGCAACACCACGCCGTCGGTGCGCAACCCGCCCGGGCCCTTCACCTACGAGCTGACCTTCCCGCCCAACACCGTGGTGACGATGTCCAAGAATCAGTTCTCACCCACCGCGCCGAACACCGACATCCGGCTGGCCGTCACCACGTCCACCGGCACGGTGCTGCGCGGACAGACGGTGTCCGCGCTGGCGGTGCAGGGCGCGGAGTGGCGGGTGGAGATATTCACCCTCACCACCGGCCCGGACGGCCGCGACCGCACCATCATCCCCGACCCCTACCCGAAGCAGCCGCCGCCCGCCGTCACGGGGGCCTTCCGCGTGGTGGCGCCCGCCAACGCGGCGGTCATCACCAACACCCGCCGGCCCACGCTCCAGTGGGCGCCCGTCACCGGCGCCACCGGCTACACGGTGTTCGTCAACCTGAGCCGCGACGACTACGACTGGATGGCGCCCGGCAGCCTGCTGGACCGCTTCACCCAGGTGGGCACCACCACCGCCACCTCCTTCACGCTGCCGCAGGACCTGCCCGACCGCTGGACGTACAAGTGGTACGTCGTGGCCAACCTGGGCGGTGGCGGCACCAGCCGCTCCGACCTGCGCACCTTCAGCGTCTACCTGCCGGTGGTGGAGACGGCGGATGACGGCGTGGCGCTCATCAACGGCCGGCGCGACCTCAACAAGAACGGCGTCATCGACCCGTACGAGGACTGGGGCAACCCCATCACCGTGCGCGTCAACGACTTGATGTCGCGCATGACGCCGCACGAGAAGGCGCTGCAGATGTTCTACGAGGCGAGGACGGTGCCGGAGGCCGGCTTCACCATGGGGCCGCTCAGCCCGGCGGACATCGTGAGCTTCCAGCGCGCCTCCGCGCGCACGCGCCTGGGCATCCCGCACATCGACGCGGGAGACACCATCCACGGCTTCAAGACGAGCTGGCCCACGCAGCCCGCGCTCGCCGCGGCGCGGGACATGGACACCGTCTACGAGCTGGGTGACATGCAGCGCCGCGAGCAGCTCGCGGTGGGCAGCCGCGGCACCCTGTCGCCGCTGGCCGAGGTGGGCACCAAGGTGCTCTACCCGCGCATCCAGGAAGGCGGCGGCGAGGACGCCGACCTGGCCGCGGGCATGACGCGCGCGCTGGTGGCGGGCCTCCAGGGTGGCCCCGAGGTGAACCCCCACTCCCTCTGGGTGACGACCAAGCACTGGCCGGGCCAGGGCGCCGGAGGCGAGGGCGGCATCACCTACGACGGCACCACCATCCACTACCACATGCGTCCGTGGCACGCGGCCATCGAGGCGGGCACCAGCGGCATCATGCCCGGCTACGCGGGCAGCTGGCTGCTCGGGCCGGAGGGCTGGGGCGCGGGCGACAACCCGGGCATCCTCAACTACCTGCGGCAGCAGCTGGGCTACACGGGCGTCATCTGCTCGGACTGGCTGCCGTCGGGGGCGTGGTCGCGCTCGGCGATGGCGGGCGCGGACGTCATGGGCGGCGCCAACCCGCAGCAGATGGGCGACTTCGAGAGCGTCGTCACGCCGGCCCGCATCGACGAGGCCGTGCGGAAGATTCTCGATTTGAAGTTCCGCCTGGGCATCTTCGAGGACCCGTACCGCAACGGCCCGGCGGGCACGTCCGAGTGGCACACGGCCGACCACAAGGCCCTGGTTCGCCGCGCGGCGCAGAACGCGATGACGCTGCTGAAGAACGACGGCGCGCTGCCGCTGCGGCTGCCCGCCGGCTCGCGCATCGTGGTGGCCGGCCCCCGCGCGGATGACCCGGCCTGCATGGTGACGTGGCGCTCCGACTTCCACGGGACGGAGTTCGGCGACCACACCATCTACCAGGCCATCAAGCAGCGCGCGGAGCAGGACGGCATCACCGTCTACAAGGACGTGGCCCCCGCGGGCGTCACCGTCAACGCGGCCATCGTCGTGGCGGGCGAGAGCTACTTCACCCACGGCACCGAGTGGGACAAGGAGAAGCCCTACCTGCCGGGCGACCCGATTGGCCCTCCGCACGAGCCCCAGTGGGGCAACCAGTACGGGCTCATCACCGGCTTCCGGGCGCAGAACATCCCGGTGACGACGGTGATGATTCTGCCGCGGCCCTACATCCTGACCAACGTGGTGCCGCAGACGAACGCGCTGCTGATGGCGTACCGGCCCGGCGACATGGGCGGCGTCGCCGTGGCGGACGTGCTCTTCGGTGACGTGCTGCCGCGAGGCCAACTGCCGTGGCAGCTGCCGCGCTCCCTGGACCAGATTGGCACCGACGTGGAGAACAACCAGTTGGAGCGGTGGGACTTGCCCTTCGACCTGGGCGCCACCGAGGCCCAGCGCGCGGAGATTCGTCAGCGGATTGCACTGGGCCTGCCCATCTCCCCGGTGTACGGCAACCCGCTGTTCCAGTACGGCGCGGGCATCCAGGGCTTCGGGTTGTCGGACGCGACGCCGCCCACGGCCTTCACGCTGCTCACGCCGGCGTCGGGCGCCACCATCACCACGCGGCCCACCTTCACGTGGACGCCCAGCAGCGACCCGCAGACGGGCATCCACCGCTACGAAGTCTACCTGGATGGCAGTCCCTTCCCGGTGGCGACGACGAAGACGCCATCCGCGGCCCTGGCCAACGTGTCCCTGGGCAACGGCGCGCACACCTGGTTCGTGCGGGCGTACAACTGGGCGGGCGGCGTGACGACGTCCGCCACGGCCACCTTCACGCTCAACGACACCGCGCCGCCCGCGGCCTTCACGGCGCTGTCACCGGCGGCCGGTACTTCCGTGCCGGGTGCGTCCACGACGTTCATCTGGGAGCAGACCACGGACGTGGGCGCGGGCGTGGCGCGGTACGTCCTGTTGGTGGACGGGGCGGACCGCACACCCACGGTGACGCCGCGGGCCTACGTGGGCACGAGCACCAACCTGGCGCTGGGCCGCAACGTGGCGGCCACCTCGTCCGAGTTCGGCAGCCCCAACGACGCGGTGGACGGAAACCTGGAGACGCGCTGGGCCAGCCGCTACGACGTGGCCAGCCCCGACACGGAATCCCTCACCGTGGACCTCGGCGGCGTGTACTCCATCAAGCGCGTGGTGCTGCGCTGGGAGGCCGCGTTCGGCCGCCGGTACGTGGTGGAGACCTCCATCGACGGCAGCACGGGCTGGCGGACGCTGTACACGGAGGCCAACGGCAACGGCGGGCTGGATGACCTCACCGGCCTGAGCGGCGTCGGGCGCTATGTGCGGATGCGCGGCGTGGAGCGCGCGACGGGCTTCGGCTACTCGCTGTGGGAGTTCGAGGTGTACGGCGTGGGCACGGAGCAGATGTCCGTGACGGACCTCGCCACGGGCAGCCACACGTGGCGGGTGCGCGCCGTGGACGGTGCGGGCAACAGCACGCTGTCCAACGGGCCCATCACCTTCACCAAATAGTCAGGACACACCCAGGGTGGCCATCGTGACTCGGGCGGTGGCCACCCAGCCCTGAGAGGCGTCGCCCCGCGGTCCTAAATACAAACACATACAATCCGCACCATTCCAGACACACCTCCACCCGCGCGGAACGATTGCATAGAAAGACACCAGACACTCCAGGCGTCACCCGACGCAGCAGGTCCTCTCGCGTCAATTGGCACGCCATCTGCTTCGAGGCCGGCCGGAGCCGGCCCTGTCCAGGCTCCAACAGGTAGTTTTTGTCAGTCCAACCTCGACTCAAAGGATGTCTGGAATGGCTGCATATCTCGTTCAGAATCAATGGGGTGGTTCGCAAGCGGCTTGGAACCCCGGCGGGCTCTGGATCATCGGTGCCCGGGACAAGCAGAACGTGGTGGCCCTCGACATCAAGTCCGACGACGGCGGCAAGACGTTGAAGGGCACCATGACGTACAACGGCGAAGGCCCCATTGGCTTCCGCGGTGTCCTGTCCGAGGCCAACAACTACAAGGTGGAGAACCAGTGGGGTGGCCCCTCCGCGCCCTGGCAATCCGGCGGCGTGTGGGTGCTCGGCGCCCGGGACAAGCAGAACATCGTGGCCATCAGCATCAAGTCCAACGATGGCGGCAAGACGCTGACGGGCACCACGACCTACAACGGCGAGGGCCCCATCGGCTTCAGGAGCGAGGCGACTGACGGCGACAGCTACTCGGTGGAGAACCAGTGGGGCGGCAGCGCCGCGCCCTGGCATCCCGGCGGCGTCTGGGTCCTGGGCACCCGGGGCAAACAGAACGTCATCAACGTCGACGCGAAGTCCAACGACGGAGGCAAGACGCTGACGGGCACCATGACCTACAACGGCGAGAACCCCATCGGCTTCCGTGGCACGCTGACCTCGCCGGACACCTACACCGTGGAGAACCAATGGGGCGGCAACTCCGCGCCCTGGAACCCGGGTGGCTTCTGGATGATTGGTGCCCGCAATGGCCAGAACGTCGTCGCCCTCAACGTCGCGTCCAACGACGGCGGCAAGACGCTGGCCGGCACCATGATCTACAACGGCGAGAACCCCATCGGGTTCCGCGCCAGGCTCGGCTGACGCCCGCCCCCATCGTCACGGCTTGACCGGCCCCGGTTCAAGGGCCGGCCCCGCCTCCAGCCTCACGCCAGGTTGTGGAACACGCGCTGGACGTCGTCGTCCTGCTCCAGCGCGTCCACGAGCTCCAGCACCTCGGTGGCCTTGTCCTCGGGCAGCTCGATGGGGTTCAGCGCCACGTATTCGGAGTCAGCCGAGACGGGCACCAGTCCCTTTGCCTCGATGGCGGCCTGGAGCTGGCCGAAGTCGGCGAAGGCGGAGCGGATGATGATCTGCTTCTCGCCCTTCTCCCCCACGCCCTCGCCCATCTCCTGGAGGCCGTGGTCGATGAGCTCCAGCTCCAGCGAGTCCAGGTCCAACCCCTCCGGGTTCAACCGGAACACGCCCATGCGCTGGAACATGAAGGCCACGCTGCCCGCGGTGCCCAGGTTCCCGCTGTGCTTGTTGAAGTGCATGCGCACGTTGGCCACGGTGCGCACGACGTTGTCCGTCGCCGTCTCCACCAGCAGCGCGATGCCGTGGGGCGCGTAGCCCTCATAGAGTACGATTTCGTAGTCGGTCGCCGACTGGCCGCTCGCGCGTTTGATGGCCGCGTCGACCTTGTCCTTCGGCATGTTCGCGGCGCGGGCGTTCTGGAGCACTCGGCGCAGCGTGGAGTTCGAATCGGGATTCGGCCCACCCGCCTTCACCGCGATGGCGATGTCCTTGCTGATCCGCGTGAACACCTTCGCCATCTTGTTCCAGCGGGCCATCATCGTGGCCTTGCGTGTCTCGAAAATGCGTCCCATGGGAGGGATGTATAGGTCGGCCACGTTCCGCGTGGCTACTCCCTGTAGCGCCCTCGGGGCCCGGATGTTGACCAGGACAGACCGCCCGGTCTCCGGCCTGTCCCACCCTGCCCCCGTTTCAGCAGCAGCGGCCTCCGCCCCCGCGGTAGCGGGCCTGGAGCCGCTCGTCGAAGAAGCGGGCGTAGCTCATCACCTCCCGGTCCGGATGGTGGCGGCGCATGTGTTCGACATAGGTGTCGTAGTCCGGAACACCAATCATCAGCCGAGCCACTCGCACCGCGCGGCGCCACGCGCGCCCCAGCCATGCCCACATGGCGGCCATGTCAGCGGACCTCCGCCGACAGCGGCACGGCGGGTGACTCCTTCGCGGTGGGCTCCGGAGACCGCCAGGCCGCCCGCGCGGCGCGCACGCCGAAGAGCACCGTGGCCACCACCAGCACCATGAACACGCCCGTGAGGGCGGCATCCAGGTAGTCGTTGCCGATGATGCGCTCCATCTCCTCCACGGACGCCGCGGGCGCCACCACCCGCCCCTCCGCCACCGCCGCGGAGAAGGCCCGCGCATGGGCCAGGAAGGAGATGCGCACGTCGTCGCCAAACACCTTCTGCCACCCCGCCGTCAGCGTGCAGAGCACCAGCCACGCCGCGGGCACCGCGGGCACCCAGGCGTAGCGCTGCCGCTTCATCTTCACCAGGATGACTGTCGCCAGCGTGAGCGCGATGGCGGCCAGCATCTGGTTGGCGATGCCGAACAGCGGCCACAACGTGTTGATGCCGCCCAGCGGGTCCACCACGCCCTGGTAGAGGAAGTACCCCCACGCCGCCACGCAGATGGCCGTGGCAACCATGTTCGCCGTCCAGGACTCGGTGCGCTTGAGCGGGGCGTACACCAGGCCGGCCAGCTCCTGAATCATGAAGCGGCCCACGCGCGTGCCCGCGTCCACCGTGGTGAGGATGAACAGCGCCTCGAAGAGGATGGCGTAGTGGTACCAGAAGGCCATCATCCCCTCGCCCGCCACCAGGCCATGGAGAATCTGCGCCATGCCCACCGCCAGCGTCGGCGCGCCGCCCGCGCGGGACAGGATGGTGGACTCACCGATGTCCTTGGCCGTCTGGCTGAGCACCTCCGGCGTGACGACGAAGCCCCACTGGCTGATGGTGCGCGCGGCCTCCTCCACGGTGGTGCCAATCACCGACGGCGGCGAGTTCATGGAGAAGTACACACCCGGGTCCAGCACCGACGCGGCGATGAGCGCCATGATGGCGACGAAGGACTCCATCAACATGGAGCCGTAGCCCACCATCCGCGCGTCCCCCTCGTTGGCCAGCATCTTCGGCGTGGTGCCGGAGGAGATGAGCGAGTGCCACCCGGACACCGCGCCGCAAGCAATCGTGATGAACAGGAAGGGGAACAGCCCGCCGGAGAACACGGGCCCCGAGCCGTCGATGAAGCGCGTCATCGCCGGCATCCGCAGCTCCGGCGCGGCCAGGATGATGCCCACCGCCAGGAGCAGCACGGTGCCAATCTTCAGGAAGGTGGACAGGTAGTCGCGGGGCGCCAGCAGCAGCCACACCGGCAGCACGGACGCGCAGAAGCCGTAGCCGATGAGCATCCACGCCAGGGCGCGCGCGTCGAACGTGAAGGCCTCGCCCCAGGTGGGGTGCTCGGCGACGTGGCCGCCCAGCCAGATGGACAGCATCAGCAGCACGAAGCCCGCGACGGAGACCTCCAGCACGCGGCCAGGGCGGAGGTAGCGCAGGTAGAGCCCCATCAGCACGGCGATGGGCATCGTCATCGCGACGGTGAAGGTGCCCCAGGGGCTGTGCGCCAGCGCCTTGACGACCACCAACGCCAGCACGGCGAGGATGATCATCATGATCATCAACACGCCAATCATCGCCGTCACACCAGCGGCGGGCCCCAGCTCCAGGCGCACCATGTCGCCCAGGGACTTGCCGTCACGGCGCACGGAGAAGACCAGGATGACGAAGTCCTGCACCGCGCCCGCCAGCACCGCGCCCACCAGAATCCACAGCGTGCCGGGCAGGTAGCCCATCTGCGCGGCCAGCACCGGCCCCACCAGCGGGCCCGCGCCGGCGATGGCGGCGAAGTGGTGGCCGAACAGCACCCACTTGTCCGTGGGTACGTAGTCCAGGCCGTCGTTGCGCAGGTGCGCCGGCGTCGCGCGCGAGGGGTCCACGCCCAACGCCTTGCGCGCCACGAAGCGGCCGTAGAAGCGATAGCCGATGAGGTAGACGGAGACGGACGCCACCACCAGCCAGATGGCGTTGATGCGCTCTCCCCGGTGCAGGGCCACCGTGCCCAGGCTCACCGCGCCCGCGGCGGCGAGGAGCACCCAGCCCAGCTTCCGCGCGATTCCACCCATGCCTGCCTCCGCGCAACTGCGCCCGCCGCACCGCGAACGGTGTGGGACGGACTGTTACGGTCGGCGATAGCCTGGGCTGTACTGCCCCGGTGTCAAATGCAGGGCGCGCGACTGTCGTCCGTCAACGCCCCCGCCCCGCGCGTCACACCTTCGCGGGCTTCTCCAGCACCAGCCCGAAGTGCGTGTAGCAGGTCGGGTGCAGGTCCATGATGTTCTCGAAGTGGAAGACGCGAGACTGAAGCCCCGCCGCGTGCGCGGGCGCCAGGACGCGCTCCTTCAGGGTGATGGCGTCGTAGAAGCGGCCGTGCCGCTCACCCCAGCGAGGGAAGAGGTGGATGATGGGCTCCGCGTCGCGGCGGATGTCGTAACCCCACGCGGGGTCACACATGGTGAAGGCGTACTCGCCCAGGTACAGCGGGACGATGCAGACCTTGCCGCCGGGCCGGAGCACGCGCCCCGCCTCCCGGATGAAGCCCGTGTCCGCGGTCCCCTCGAAGTGCTCGAAGGAGCAGTGCAGCGTCATCGCGTCCACCGAGCCGTCCTCGAGCGGAAGCTCCGCCGCGGAGCCGCCAATCTGGTGGCCGTGGATGCCCGGCGGGAAGACCAGGTCCTGCGCGTAGATGTTCCGCGTCCGCCCCAGCATCCGGACCACGTCCAGGTACAGGCTGCTCGGGGTGGAGGCGATGTCCACGTAGACGGCGTCCTCGCGCGCCACCAGCGGTTCAATCTGCTTCCAGGTGAAGTAGTACTGCGGCCGCTTCTCCCAATACGGTTGGAAGCCGCAGAAGTGCCGAATCACGGCGTTCTGCGCCTGGAGCCCGTCCCAGAAGCGCTCCAGCTCCGCCACATCGAAGCGGTAGGACTCGACGGGGATGCCGGCCTGGCGCAGCGGCTCGGGCTGCTTGAGCTGAGGACCCGGGCCATAACGGCCGAAGCCCGTCAGGCTGAGCAGCTTCGACAACGGCTCCACGCCTTGTAGGCGGCGCGGTGCCGGACACTCTTCTTCACGCGGGTCAGCAGGTTCACGGAGATCCCCCGGGCGGATGCCCGAAACGAGTGGGATTCTGGGAGAGGGCCCCGGATGCGTCAATGCACCCCGAAGCCCGCCTTCCCTCCGTGCCAGAGAGCCTGCTCGCTAGCGGGCCTGCTGCGTCGCGGGCACCGCGCGGGCCACTTCACCCGAGCCCACGCCGCCCGCCCGGGCACGCTCCAGGTGCGGGGCCAGCCGTCCAATGGCCATCAGCCCCGCCATGCGGAAGTCGGAGATGAATGACCAGAGCGGGTACTTGAACGACGCCGGCTTGTTCCGCTCGATGACGAAGTGGCTGAACCACGCGAAGCCGTAGGCGGCGACGAGCGCGGCCGGAACCAGCGCGCCGCGGCCCGTGGCGACGGCCGTCACGCCCAGCCCCAGTCCCAGGGAGGTGCCCGTGAAGTGAAGCCAGCGCGTGGACGGCAGCGCGTGCTCCCGCAGGTAGAACGGCCAGAACTCGGCATAGGTCTCGATGCGGTCGGACATGGTGGGAAGTTAGGGCCCCAGGGCGCCCTCCCGTCAACCCGGCTCGACGCAGAGCGTGTAGGCATGGACAGGCAAGGGTACTCCCCGCACGCCCACCAGCCGGGCTGGCCGTCCAGCATCCGTCATGTTTTCCAGTCCGGTGCCACCCTCCCAAGCGGGGCCTGCCGCAGCCTTCCAGGTCATGAAAGACTCTGGAGCCATGACGGAGTGGATGCCCAAGCCGAACCCCTCGGTCGACCTGCGGACGCTGGCCCTCAGCCCAGAGGAGGGCTTCGTGCTCTCCCGCCTGGACGGCGCCACCCCGGCCCGGAACCTGCCCGCGCTGACAGGCCTGCCCCTCGAGCGGCTGCGGACCATCCTCTCCCGGCTCGTCACCCAGGGCGCGCTGCTGCCCACGCCCACCGCGAGCCCGGCGGCCCCTGTCGCCGCTCCGCCAGTGGCCTTCGAGCCCCAGCGACGGACGTCTCCCGCGGCCCCCGAGCCCAAAGCAGACCTCCCCGTGCTCGACCTGACGCCGCTGGACGCCGCGCCCGAAGCAGACCTCCCCGTGCTCGACCTGACACCGCTGGAGGCCGCGCCCGCCCCCGACACCGCGCCGGACGCCGAGCCCTCCTCCGAGGACGAACCCGAAGCAGCCCTGGGCAACTACCGTCAGCTCTTCGAACTGCGGCTGCACCCGCTCCCCGAGGACCAGCGCATCGCCCACGCCCACGCGGCGGAGGACCCCATCCTCTCCGCGCTGTGCTTCGACCCGGTACCCGCCGTCATCAAGGCCGTGTTGGAGAACGCGCGCACGGGCCTGCCCCATG
Organism: Myxococcus sp. NMCA1; assembly: GCF_026810205.1. NCBI lineage: Bacteria > Pseudomonadati > Myxococcota > Myxococcia > Myxococcales > Myxococcaceae > Myxococcus > Myxococcus sp. NMCA1. The sequence continues at coordinate 8,999,556 of NZ_CP113950.1, forward strand.
CGCGGCTCGTAGCGCGCTACCACCGCAACCCCGTCGGCCTGGAGGGGCTGTGCGCCCGGGCGGCCTTCGCGGCGGACACAGGGGTGCGGCGCTGGCTCGTGCGCAACCCGCAGCTCCCCGCCAGCCTCTTCCGGCGGCTGTGGAGCGCACGCCGGCTCATGGAGCTGCACAAGGTGGGCAATGACCGCGACGTGCCGGAGTCCACGCGGCGCGCGGCGCGCGAGGTGCTCCGCCAGCGCTTCTCCAGCGGCCCCGCGGAGGAGAAGGTGGAGCTCATCCTCAACACGGAAGGCCGCGCGATGGCGGCGCTCATCGGCCTGCCGGTGGATGGGAAGACGGCGTCACTGCTGTGCGGCCGCACCTACCGCTCGCCCATGCTCATCCAGAACATCGCCCGCTGGAGCGCGGCCCCGCCGGCCCTCATCGCCCACCTGCTGAAGCAAGAGGCGGTGCGGCGTCAACCCCAGCTGCGCCTGCTGCTCACCCGCCACCCCAACGCCCCAGCGGACGCGAAGCGCGGCGGCGCCTGAGCCTCACGCGGACTTGCGCTTGCGCGCGGCGGAGGGGGGCTTCACGTCCACCCAGCGCTCCGCCCACCGCGCCAGCTCATCCACGACCTTCCACAGCGCCTGTCCCTTCTCCGTGAGCTGGTACGCCACGCGGATGGGAGGCCCCGCGTCCACGTGACGCGACACCACGCCCTCCGCCTCCAGTTCCTTGAGCCGCTCTGACAGGACGCGCTCGCTGATGCTGCCAATCTCCTCACCCAGCTCGCCGAAGCGCCGGGGCCCCGCGAGCAGGATGCGCAGGATGAGGCCCGTCCAGCGCTTCCCCATCAGCTCGCTGGCCTTCTCGAACCGCGCACACCGTGTCAGCGGATGCTCCATTGGCGCCTCCTCTTCCCGAATATAGCGAGCCGCCCTGCCACCGGCACGGAAGTCCCAATTTACTTACTTTTTGGAAGTAACTTGCAGACTAAAAGCACGCCCATTACCTGAAGGAACGTGGCGGTGGCCCGGGAAGGTCACGCGCCGGACCACTCCAGGAAGGGACTCGCCCATGGCAACGCAGCAGGCCGGCCTCGACACCAACGCGCTCAACCAGCTCTTTCTCGACGCCCGCACCCACAACGCGTGGCTCGAAAATCCGGTAGCGGACGACGTCCTCCAGCAGCTCTATGCACTGGCCCGGATGGCGCCCACGGCGGCCAACTCGCAGCCAGTGCGCATCGTCTTCGTGAAGAGCCGCGAGGCGAAGGAGCGGCTCAAGCCCACCCTGTCCCCGGGCAACGTGGACAAGACGATGAACGCGCCAGTGACGGCCATCATCGCGTACGACACCGCGTTCTACGAGAAGCTTCCCCAGCTCTTCCCCGCGCGCGACATGAAGACGGGCTTCCTCGCCATGCCCGCGGAGGCCCGCGAGAAGACGGCCTACATGAACAGCTCGCTGCAGGGGGGCTACTTCATCCTCGCCGCGCGGGCGCTGGGCCTGGACTGCGGCCCCATGGCGGGCTTCGACAACGCGAAGGTGGACGCGGCGTTCTTCCCGGAGGGGAAGTGGAAGTCCAACTTCCTCATCAACCTCGGCTACGGCGACGCGGAGAAACTCTTCCCGCGCAACCCTCGCCTGGACTTCAGCGAGGCGTGCCGCATCGAGTAGCGGCCCGCCTTCGCGCGGAGCTCAGGCCCGCCGCGCCGTGAGGATGGGCTGATGGAAGCCCGTCTCCTCCGGCGTGTGCCAGCGCGTATCCATCAGCCCCGCACGCGTGAGCGCCCGCTCCAGGTCCACGCGCTGGAGCGCGCGGTACACGCCGGTGTGCTCGGTGGCCTGCCAGCCCTTGCCCTCGGGGCGGAGGATGAACTGGTGCACCGTGTACGTCCGTCCGTCCGCGGCCCAGTCCCAGATTTGAAAGAGGATGCGGCGGCCCTCGGGCGCCTCCAGCAGCCGCTCCGAGGTGAAGCGGGGCTGGCTCTGCACCAGCGCGTCGGCGTCGCGCACGCTCAGCACCACCAGCCCACCGGGAGCCAGCTTCGACGCCATGGCGCGCGCCGCAGCGTCCAGGTCCTCGTCCGTCAGCAGGTGCGTCACCGCGTTGTCCAGCGCCAGCACCACCGGGAAGGTGCCCTCCACCTGCGCGTCCAGCGCGCGCATGTCCGCCACGGCCGTGGTGAGGTGCACGTTCATCGCGCGAGCCTCGCGCTCGGCACGCGCCACGGCGGCCGGGCTCAAATCGGTGGCGTGGACGGTGTAGCCACGGCCCGCCAGTCCCAGCGCCTGGGTGCCGATGCCACACGCGCAGTCCAGCACACGCCGGGGCGGCGGCGCCTCGCAGCGGCGCAGCAGCGCGTCCAGCATGGCGCCCTGCCGCTCCACCACCTGCGGCCAGTTGGCGAAGAGCAGGTGGTACTCCTCCGCCATGCCCTCGTAGAACCCCAGCGCCAGGTCGCTCATGGACGGCGCGCCGTTCGAAAACCGCCGTTCACTCACGAGCTGAAGGAGCGCCCTTCGAGCGCTTCAATCGCCGCGCGGAGTTCCGGCGGCACGGGGACCTTCTCGTGCGTGGCGTAGCGCAGGGTGACGATGACGCAACTGCCCCGGGTGTAGAGGACGCCGTCGTCCTCTCCGGCTACCGCGTGCTCCAGGGTGATGGAGGACGTGCCGATGCGGGTGGCGCGGCAGCCGGCCACCAGGCGCGTGGGAAAGAGGACGGGACGCAGGTACTCCGCGTTGGTGGCCTTCAGGATAGGCCCCACGCCGTCGCGGTTCGTCCGCTCGTCCCCCGCTCCGGACGGCCCCGTCAGGCCGATGCGCGCGAAGTAGTGGATGCGGGCGGTCTCGAACCAGGTGAACGTGCGCGTGTTGTTGGCGTGGCCGAAGGCGTCCATCTCACCCCAGTGAAGGGGGAAGGAGACAACCACCGGGAAATCCTTGAGCGGCGAGTCCGGCATGCCCCCAGGGTGCCCCACCCGGCGGCCCCAGGGAACCGTGAACCGCGCCCGCCTGGCCTCCAGGCGAGGGCCACGGCCGTGGTAATCCAGGACAGCCATGCGTTCACGATTCCACACGTCCTCGCCCGCGGCCCCTGGGCTCGACTTCACCGTCCTTTCCGGCCCCGTCCTGGAGCAGCCCGCCCATGGCCGCTGAGCGCGAGCCGCTGGAGCCGCTGAAGCCGCCACGAGAGGACATCCCCGCCGAGGACCTGCGTCCCTACGCCTTGTCCCCGCGCGAGGGCCTGCCGGTGTCGGACGAGAGCATCGCGGCACATCCCCGGCAGCGGGCGGACATGGTGCGCTGGCTTCATCCCGCGCAGCTGCTGCGCACGGGCCTGGACGCGGTGGTGGCGGCCGTCTTCGGCGCGCGCGCGGACCAACGGCTCATCGAAGCGGTGGTGCGGCCGCAGGTGCCCTACTTCGACTACTCGCAGGAGCCGATGCCGGAGGGCGGATTCTGGCTGGACTACGTGTCGGACACCGGCGACGGCTGGAACTCCACCTACGCGGTGGCGCGGCTGCTGGCGCTGCCGGAGTTGACGCTGCCCGTGCAGGGCCCGTCCCACGCGGAGTCCCACGCCACCCAGCGAGGACGGCTGCTCGTCTTTGGCGGTGACGGCGTGTACCCCGGCGCCAGCCGCGAGGTGTACGACGAGCGGCTCGTCCAGCCCTATGAGGCGGCCATGCGGCGCTCGCATGCGCCCAGCCCGGACCTGTTCGTGATTCCGGGCAACCATGACTGGTACGACGGGCTCGGCGCCTTCCTGCGGCTGTTCTGCGCGAACCGGTGGATTGCCGGCCGGCGCACGCGGCAGAGCCGCAGCTACTTCGCGCTGAAGCTGCCCCAGCGCTGGTGGCTCATCGGCACGGACGTGCAGCTCAACAGCGACATCGACGTGCCGCAGGTGGAGTACTTCCGCGAAGTGGCCAGCCACATGGGCCCCGACGACCGCATCATCCTCTGCAACGCGGAGCCCGCGTGGATTCTGGCCGCCACCGAGCGGCGCAAGGGCAGCTACCTGGAGAACAACCTGGAGTACCTCCAGGAGAAGGTGTTCGGCCGGCGCATCAACGTCTTCCTCGCCGGGGACCTGCACCACTACCGGCGGCACGAGGACGCCGGCGGGCGGCAGAAAATCACCGCGGGCGGTGGCGGCGCGTTCCTCCACCCCACGCACGCGCCCTCCGCCCACGTCCTGCGGGACGGCTACACCTTGCAGAAGAGCTTCCCGGACGAACGGACGTCCCGGAAGCTGGCCCGGCAGAACCTGCTCCTCATCCGCCACAGTCCGCTGTTCGGGTTGATAACCGGCATGCTGTACCTGCTGCTGGCGCTGGCGGCCTACGCGGAGGTGGGCTCGTTCGGGATGTCGCAGCTTTCAGAGGTCATCCTGGCGGTGGCCAACAGCATGGTGGCCCGGCCATGGACGCTGGTGCTGGGAATGGCCACCATCGGCGGGCTCATCGGACTGGCGGACCCGGCCTTCGGCAAGTGGCGCACGCTGGCGGGCACGCTCCACGGGCTTGGACACATCGCCGCGGCCTTCTTCGTGGCCTGGGGCGCCACCTACTTCACGGTGAGCGGCCTGGGCGTGTGCCCCGAGCTCGCCGCGGACGGCATCCACTGCGAGGCGGGCTGGTGGCACCTCGCGGGCAAGTTCCTGCTGTCCTCGGGCTTCACCTTCCTGGGCGGCTTCCTGGTGGGGCCCTTCGTCATGGGCCTGTACCTGTGGCTGAGCGTGAATCGCTTCGGCGCGCACTCCAACGAGGCCTTCATCTCGCTGGCGCTTCCGGACTGGAAGAACTTCCTCCGCATGCGCATCGGTGAAGACGGACGGCTCACCGTCTTCCCGGTGGGCATCGAACGCGTGCCCCGCAAGTGGAAGGAGACCCACGCCGGTCCCTACGCGCCCGCGTTCGACCCGGATGACCCGAAGGCCACCGAGCCCGTGCTCATCGAGCCTCCCATCCGCGTGTGAGACGTGCCACCACCGGGCACCCACCGTCCCGGAAGCACCACAGCCATCCCCAGGCGTCCAAGTCCAGAGTAGACAGGGCTCATGAGCGCCCCTGTCTTCATCTACCTGACCCCGCCCGACGGACTCGTCCCCCTGCTGACGCCGGCGCGGCTCGCGGCCTTCCGCGACTGGCTCTGGCGGGAGAACACGGAGCACCTGAACGCAGAGGAACTGGCCGACATTGAGTCGGACGAGGAGCTGAAGGCCCTCCTCGGCCTCGTGGACCACCTGCTCCAGCAGGGCGCCGAGTCCCTGAGCAAGCCCCCCACCCGCCACGCGGACGCGATGCTGGACCTGCTCGATGAGCTGTCCGACTACTTCACCCGCGAGGAACTGGGCATTCCCGGGGGCATGGAGCTGGCGACGGACCTCAAGCCCACCGACAAGCAAGTCCGCGCCTCGGACGTCGTCATCGGAGAGAACTGTCCCAAGCGGACGTTCGAGCTGTGGCGCCACCTCGTCTGGGGCCGGGCGCCGAACCGGACAGTCGCGGAGGGCATTGGCCTGCGACGCAACTTCCCCTCCATGGGCTACTGGACGGCCGCGGAGGTACGGCAAGTGCGCGACGACCTGCGCCAGCACCTGAGCGGGGCCCCTGACTACATGCCCATGAGCGACTGGGCCCGCTTCATGACGTCCCTCCGCCTGAAGCTGACACGGTCCGGCCGGGCAGCAGCCCCCGCCCCGGCGATTGAGGCCATCTCCCGCGCCGTGGACCGGGCGACCCGAGAAGGCGCGGGGCTGCTGTTCGCGCGCTGAGCCCGACGTCAGGTCAGGCTGCGCGCCAGCGCCCCCAGCGTGGACATGGCCGCCTCGATGCGCGGCGTCCACGGGTGGCCACAGTTCAGCCGGAAGCAGTGGCGATATGAATCCATCCGCGCGGAGAAGATGGGCCCCGGGGCGATGCTGATGCCCGCCTCCAGGGCCTTCGCGCTCAACACCAGCGAGTCCACCTGCCGCGGCAGCTCCACCCAAAGCAGCGCGCCGCCCGAGGGCCTCGTCACGCGCGTGCCTTCGGGGAAGGACTCCGCCACGGCCTCGGCCATGCGCTCCACCTGCGCGGCGAGCCGGCGGCGCAAGGAGCGCAGGTGCCTGTCATAGCCTCCATTCTGAAGGAAGCGCGCAATCGCATACTGGGGCACCGTGGCGGTCGTCACGGAGGTGGAGAACTTGAGCAGCTCCACCCGCTCCCGGAAGCGGCCCGGCGCTACGTAGCCCACGCGGAAGCCCGGCGCGAGCGTCTTCGAGAACGAGCTGCACAGCAGCACGTTGCCGCGCGTGTCGAATGCCTTGCATGAACGCGGACGCTCGGCGCCGAAGTGCAGGTCGCCGTAGATGTCGTCCTCGATGAGCGGCACGTCGTGAGCATCCAGCAGGTTCACCAGCCGCTGGCGCCGCACGTCGGGCATGCAGCTGCCCACCGGGTTGCTGAAGCTGGGCACCGCCAGCACCGCGGCGATGCGCCGCCGCGTCAGCGCCGCCTCCAGCGCCTCCATCTGCATGCCGTTGCGTGGGCAGCAGGGAATCTCCAGCGCGCGCAGACCCAGCGCTTCGATGGACTGCAGCGTTCCGTAGTACGCGGGGGACTCGATGGCGATGGTGTCTCCCGGGCGGGCCACCGCGAGCAGGCACAGGTGGATGGCCTCGGACGTGCCGAAGGTGGTGATGAAGTCGTCCGCGGACAGCGAGCAGCCCCAGTCCATGGAGCGGCGCGCGAGCTGCTGGCGCAGCTCCGGACACCCGGGCAGCGCGTCGTAGAGGATGCTCCGGTCGCGCGATTCGCGGCTGAGCGCGTTCAGCTCGCGGTACAGCCTGCGGACGGGCAGCAGCTCCGGCGCAGGCGAGGCGGCGCCCAGCTTGACCATGCGCGCATCCCCCATGGACCGGTAGACGCTCGCGACGAGCCCGCTGACGGTGACAGCGGTGGCGCTAGACGCGGGCCGGGACACCAGGGGCTCCGCCAGCCGGGGCCGCTCACGGCGGCGCACGTAGTGGCCGGACTGGGGGCGCGTCTCGATGAGGCCCAGGGACTCCAGGTGCAGGTAGGCCTGGAGGACCGTGGAGATGCTCACCCGCTCGCGCAGGCTGAGCTGCCGCACGGACGGCAGCCTGTCTCCAGGCTGCAAGGTGCCCGCGGAGATGGCATCCGCGAGCCGCTCGGCCACCTGCTCGTAGAGCTTTGCTTTGTGTGCCACCGCGCCCATGGCTCCTCCCAAAGTGAGCCGCATCCACCACGGCCGGTATCGGAGACGAGAACGGGCCCGCTGCCCAGATACAGCTCCCGCCGACGGCGACCGGCACAGTTCGTTGGAGCAGAACTGTACCGGTCACAATCTCTCCTGACTGAATCTGTTCCGCAACCGCCCGGGGGGCGCATGTTGGTGCCCTGGAGGACGCGGTGATGTGGGACTGGATGAGGACGGTGGTGAGCGGGCTGCGGCTCGAAGCAGCGCCAGCGCGGAACGTGGGCCCGGTTCACCTGGCCCAGGGCGCCTTGTGGAGCGAGCGCACCCGGAGCGGACATCCCCTGACGCTGACGTGTCGCGAAGGCATGCTGTGGCTCACGTGTGAGGGCGATGCGAAAGACTACGTGCTGCACCCCGGCGACACGCTGCGCATGGAGCGCTCCGGGCACGTGGTGGTGCAGGCACTGAAGCCCTCGCGCCTCTGCATGATGCAGCGCGCTCCGGTCCATACGCCGTGCACGCCTCCCGTGAGGAAGCATGAGGCGCCTGTCCGATAGCCGGTGCCATGCCCGGCCTTGCTATCGTCCGCGCCATGCCCAGCCTCCCTGACTGTCGCCGCCTCGCCTCGGTCCTCACGCTCGTGTCTTCGCTCCTCACCGCCCAGGCTGCGGAGGTCTCCCCGGCGGAACGGGTGGAGACCTCGCCGGGCCTGTCACCTGATGCCGTGCGACGCGCCTTCGACAGCCAACGCCAGACGCTCGCGTCCTGCATGCGTCTGGTCTCCATCCAGCGCGGGAAGGACAAGGCCCCTCATTCGTTTGAGTTCGTTCCCTGGAAGGCCGGACCCGACACGGATGATCGCATCCGGGTGCGCTTCACCTTGGCGCCAGACGGCAAGGTGCAGAACGAAGAAAGGCAGACGGAGGCATGGGGCGTGCGGTCGATGTTCCTCGACACAGGCTGCGTGGAAGAAAAGGTGAAGACCTGGTCCTTCCCGACCTTTCCAGGGAACCATGACGAGCGGGTGCAGGTGGAACTGTGGGCGCGGTTCCGGACCACGGAGGCGGAACGGACGGCGGCAGCCACCCGGTTGCGTGAATTCTACGGCGACTTCTGCAAGGCCCTTTCCGCATTGAAAGTCACCCAGCAGCCTCAGGCAGGCGTGGAGTGGCGCGCCACCATCAAACGCTTCCTCGCCGAGCACGGCGCGCGCGTCGACCCACGCATCGGCACGGCCATGCAGGCGGTCGGAGACATCGCGGGCCACGACGTGCCAGGCGCCATCTCGATTTATGAGCTCAGCATGGAAGAGTCGCTCGCCACGACCATTGCGTGCCCGAAGCTCCGCGCCTGGGTGAAGGAGGGGTGAGCCCCAGGCCGGCCCCTCCTCGCCAGCGCACTCAGAGCACTTCGCGCAGGTTGCCCTCCACGATGCGCGTCAACTGCGTCACGCGCTTGTGGAGCCAGAACCCGAAGGGCTGGATGCGCTCGGGCTTCGTCATCCTGGGGAGCGTCTGGATGCGTTCATCGAAGCCGACCACGGCGTGTTCGCCCGTCGGGGACTTCGTGCGCAGGTCAAAGGCAAAGGACCTGCCGGTGTGCCAGCCGCCGTGGAACACGGTGAGGCGCTCCAGCTCCGCGTTTCCAGTCGCCTCGACGAGCCCGTCGAGGTCATAGACGTCGTCGGCGATCTCCAGGCAGCTCCAGCCCCCGCCCGAGACGTTTCCGCACGGGAACGTGGGCAGGCCATTGTCGACCGCGTTGTCCACAATCCAGGTGATGGAGCCGTACACGCGCAGGAAGTAATCCCAGCTCGACTCTGTCTTCCTGGGCTTGAGCGCCTTTACGCCCTTCCACCGCCCGATGCGGTGCTTGTAGACGCGCTTGAAGAGGGACAGCTGTTGGTCGAGCGAGTCCATGCGCTTGGGCTCCTTCTTCACGTCGAGGTGCTCCGCGACGAAGTGCGCCGTGGGATAGCGCTCGTGGAGGTCCTTGAGCATGACGATGGCGGTGTCGACCGCCGCGAATGCATCCTGCGGCTTCGCGAAGGAGGGAGCCTTGGGAGCTGCGGGCTTCTTCGGTGCGCCCTTCGGAGCCACGGGCTCGGGGTTGGGGTGGTCAGCGTCTCGGAGCTCCACGTTGCGCAGGACGAAGCCAGCCTTCTCCTGAGCGCGGATACGCTTCTCCGCCCGCTGGATGGCGGCCTCGCGGCTGTCGGCGACCGTCTCTTTGCGGTAGTTCTCGACGGTCCGATTCCCATCGACCCAGATGACCCATTGGGTCGAGGCACCCTTGCGATACTCGCGCACCGTGATGCGCTTCCGGTTCGCGTTCCAGGGCGTGCCATCGCGGAAGCCCAGCTTCCGGTAGCGCGCCACCAGGGCCTCGACGTCTGACGCGTCGATGAGGGAGACGAGGTGGGCGCCGTTCAAGGTGCCACGGCGAACCACGGCTTTCGCTCCACGCACCTCCACGTCGACGAAGAGCAAGGACAGCAGCTTGAACAGGGTGAAGCGCTCCGACACAGGCGCGGTGACCTTCAGTGCCTTGGGCTCCGGCCTGTAGAGAGTCCCCGCGCTCCAGACTCGCAGCTCGCCTCCCGCCGAGTAGAGCCAGACCTCGTCCTTCACATCGAGCTGAGGCTCCGAGTACCAGATGGCGTCGCCGCCGTTGAGTTCCTGTAGGCGCTTCCAGTTGGACATACGCCAGCCTCTCGCATGGGACTGACGGGGGTCAACGGAAGCACTGCCTCAACAGCCCGAGCCGCGCGCGCAACCGGCCAGGACGTGCTCCGTCTCGCGACGGAGACCTCCTCCGCTGCCGGGTTCACAGCCCCAGCGCACTCATGGGGATGCGGTACATGTCCCCCGTGCCGCGGCCAATGCCCTGGACGGCGCTGTCGTCTCGTGGCGCATCGAAGCGCGCCCCCACGTCGCCCGTGAAGGGGCGCGTACTGCTGAAGTAGAGCCATTTTCCGTCGGGGGAGACGCTGTGGTTGTAGTCGCTCGCGGCCGTGTTGATGCCCTCGCAGAGCCGGCGTGCAGGCGTCCATGCGCCATCCACCTTGCGGCTGAGGAACAAGTCGTATCCGCCCAGGCCGTCTTCCCGCCGCAGTGCACTGAAGATGAGGTAGCTCTCATCAGGCGCAATCCACGGCTCGAGTTCATGGACCGACGAGTTGATGGCGGGACCCAGATTTTCTGGCGGCTGGTAGGCGCCGTCGACCCAGCGGGAGACCCAGAGGTCGCTGCCACCCAGTGTGCCGTCTCGCTCACCCCCGAAGTAGAGATTGCCATTGGCGGCCACGGCCGGTGACCACTCGTCGCGGTGCTTGTCGTTGACGGGGGCCGGAAGGCGTCGCGCGTCCTCCCATGCTCCGTCGGCGTCCAGCGACGCGGCCCAGATGTCATACGAGCTTCGGGGGCCTTGCTCCCCAGGCTCGGGACGGTTCGAGATGAAGTACACCGTGCGCCCGTCGGGCGAGAGGTGTGGGTCCGCGTTGCTCCACTCGGTGGCGAAGCGCGGGAGCACCGGACGGGACCAGTGCCCTTCTTCGGTCAACTGCGTTTCGTAGAGCGTATATTGTTGGAAACGGTCATCTGCCCTTCCAAAGAGCACACGGCGCTGGTCTGGAGAGAAGGCCATGAAGAAGTCCCAGGCCCCGGTGGTGAAGAGCCCCGCGCCGTAGAGTTCGGGCGCGCAGGTGCCCCCGTGATGCTCCAGCGCCTCCGCGGGCCGTCCACCGTGTGCGCCACAACCCAGCTCCCAGAACGTCATCATCAAGAGCACGCCTCGCATCGACGACATCCCCGCCATGTACGGCTCCTCCTGGACATTGCTTCAGCACCACGGCGGTCGGGATAGCATCGGCCCATGAGGCGAAACTTTGGGAATGTTGCGGTGCTTCCCGAGCGGGCTCCCGGCTATCACGCGCTCAGCGCGGGCGATGCCTTCGACATCAGTGACTGTGTCTGTCGAGCAGGCACCCGCAGCCCCATCTTCGGCGGCGAGCACGCTCGGGTCTGCATCAGTGTCGTGCTGTCCGGCGTGTTCCATGTCCGAAGCCCCGAGGGGGCCGCGGTGGTGGGGCCGGGCGCGCTGCTGCTCGGGAACCGGTCGGCGCCCTATGAGTTCCGGCACGTCGATGATGGAGGAGACCGGTCGCTCGTCATCGAGTGCTCCGACGCGCTGCTGGACGATGCCCTCCGCTCGCTGGGACGCTCCTCGCGAGGAACGCGCCCCTTCGCGCGCGTCTGCGCTCCGGCGTCGCTCACGTCGGTGAACGCCGTCCTCCTGGCGCGACAAGCGCTCGAGAGTGGCCAGGTGGAGGACCTGCAAGAGGCGGCCCTGGCGGTGGTGGACGCGGGGGTGACGCTGGGAAGCAACCCGATGGAGACACGGGTGGAGGTCTCCGACCTTCAGGCGCGCAGAGTGGCCCGGGTCCTGCGGTATCTCGAATCAAAGTTCATGGAGGACTGCTCGCTGGACACGCTCGCGAACGTCGCGGGGCTCACGAGCTTTCACTTCCTGCGCATGTTCCGAGCAGTGACAGGGCAGACGCCCCGCCAGCTCGTCATCGCCACGCGGCTTGGCGTGGCGGCCTCGGTGCTGCGCGGCAGCCGTGCGCGAATCACCGACGTCGCCCTGGAAGCTGGCTTCGGGGACCTGTCCCACTTCACGACGAGCTTCACGCGAGCGTTCGGTCTCTCGCCTCGTGCCTACCGCGCTCGCGCGCTCAAGCACGCCTGACCGCCGCGGTCCGCGGTGCTCGCGTTTCCGCCATCGAACACCTGAGTCACTGCCTCAGGGCATCGCCAAGGCGGGATACCGCACGGTGCGGGAACTCGAAGCGCCATAGGGTGGCGCCGTTCGCCGCGAACTCCCCTTCGAGCCGACGGAGCGCGCGCCAGAATAACGCGCCGCCGCCCTCACTCGCCTGGATAGCAGCCGTGGGACGGACCTGCGCTTCCGCCGATCCCACCTGAATCCCCGCCCTCCCATTCACCCGAGCCGGAACGCATTCTCGTAGCCCACTACGACTTTCCGAGGACCTCTCATGGCTCACGACCACCACCATCCGGCCCACCACATCGTTCCAGGATTTGGCGCGGACCGCGCCGCTCACTACGACGCCCAGGCATCCGTCGCGCTCGCCGGCACCCAGGCCCTGTATGAACTCGGCGTCAGCACGCTGACGGCCCAGCTCGACGGCCAGGACGCGGCCTCGCTGCTCTTCGTGGGAGTGGGCACGGGTGCGGAGTTGATGCCCTACACCCGCTTCGACGTCCCCGGCTGGCGGTTCACGGGCGTGGACCCCTCCGACGCCATGCTCGGCGTCGCGCAAAAGCGCCTGGAGGCGGAGGGCCTCCTCTCGCGCACGCACCTGCACCACGGCGAGCTCCACACGCTCCCGTCCGGCCCCCCCTTTGATGGCGCGCAGATGATGGGCGTCCTCCACCACGTGGAGGGTGAAGCAGCCCGCCTCGATTTGCTCCGGGAAGTCGCCCGTCGGCTCAAGCCCGGAGCCCCTCTCGTCGTGGGCTGCCGCATCGGCATGGACCCCGAGCTGTTGAACGTGGAGCTCCGGCGATGGCGGGCCTATGGCACCCCACGGGAGGAACTGGAGCGCCGGCGCGAGCGCTTCATGACGCTGCGGCCCATCGAATCCGATGCCGCCCTGTTCGCGATGCTCGCCAATGCAGGACTGGTCGCGCCGAAGCCGATCTTCGTATCGCTTCAGTTCAAGGTGTTCCTGGCGCGATACGCGCCCTGAGAGCGACCGCCGAGCCCGGAGCGCGCAGCCGGAGGAGTCCGGCCGCGCGCGTCCACGGACTCACGCCACGGAGGAGGAGCTCATGAGATTGAGCCCCGGCGCTCACCCGGCGCAGCTCTGCTGCCCCGTCATGGGCTTGTTCGTCGTCGTGGCACAGGAGCAGACGCTCCCCCGACACTTGAACGAGGCGCTCTCCTCACACAGGTCATTCACCCGCTTCCAACGGAGGATGGTCCCCCGCGAGTCGTCCTGGTCCTGGGTGAAGAGCTCGTCGCCCCGAACCGCGAAGGCATGGACCTCGGTGACGAGGTTGTCCAACGGCCCCTCGCTGTAGTCGTCGCATGAGGAGGCCCGGGTCAGCTCCAGCTTCCCGTTGCTCACCTTCCAGGTGCCCAGGTAGTTGTTCCAGCTCCCCCCCAGCAGGATGACGGAGTTGCCACGGAGGACCATCGCCGCGTCGTAGCCGATGCCCTGCTCGACCCGGTAGGTACCCTCCCGGAGGTTGCCCCCCGTCAGAGGCGGTGCGTTCGTCACCTCGTTGGTGTCCGCGCTCCACGTCGTGCACCACCCCACCGCGGAGCACTGGAGTGCGTTGCCGCCGCCTCCTCCGCCGCCTCCTCCTCCCTCACCGTCCTTGTCGTCTTCCTTGGAGTCACCACACGCCACAGCGAGGAGTGAGAGCGACAGCACCAACGCACGCGTCAGGTTCTTCATCGGAACTTCCCGGAAAAAGGTTCATGGGGATTTGCCCCCCACAAAGAGACATCCCGGGAGCCATCGTTGCGTCGAAATCGGACGGCTAGCGCGGACAGCGGTCCTTTTCGGCGCGAGCCTCGGCGACTTCACCGGGGTAGGCCTTGCGCCAGGGCTCCCACTCCAGCCACGCCCTGCGCGCCTCCTGACACGCCTCGTCAGACGCCCCGGACAAACGCAAAGCCTGGGCGAGCCGCCGCCGCGCCAGGGGAACCCGCGCGGACGCCACCTGTTCGCTCGCGAGCGCCGCCAGCGCCGTCCTCAAGGGCGCCGCCGCCTCCGCTGGCGCGCGCCTCGCCAGATGGACGTCGCCCAGCAGCACCAACGCCTTGATGCGCTCCGGCGCCACCGGCCCCCAGTCCCGCTCCAGCCTCGCGAGCGCCCGCTCCGCGTGGCCCCGAGCCTCCTCGACGCGCCCCAGGAACAGCAGAGCATCCGCGAGCCAGCGCAACCCCTCCCCCTCCAGCTCACCTCGCGCCAGCAACGATTCCTGGAGCGCGACGCCGCGCGCATGGAAGCCCCGAGCCTCCTTCGCGCGCCCCAGCAATCGCAACAGCCGCCCCACCTCGTGCAGGTCCAGCGCGACCTCCGGATGCGTGGCGCCGTACACGCGCTCACGGTGGGCCAGGCTGCGCCGGGCCTGCTCCAGCTCAGCCTCGCGCGCGCCCAGCTCACCCAGCACCCCCGTCCGGTTCGACGTCATGCCCATGAGCACCGCGTCCGCGCCTTCCGGCGGCACGCTCTTGCGAGCGACCGCGAGGCTCTGCTCCGCCGCGCGCAGCGCCTCCGGCCCCCGCCCCCACTCGAAATAGATGACGGCCAGGTTGGACAACGTGCGCGCCACCACGAGGTGTTCCTCGCCCAGGCTGCGGCGGAGGCTGGCCAGCGCCCGCTGCACGACGGCCTCCGCGCGGGCCAGCTCCCCCGCGTGGGCCAGCGTGCCACCCAGGTTCACCAGGGCCCGGGCTGTGTCGCGGTGGTCGGGGCCATGCAAGGCCTCCTGAAGCCGCAGCGCCTCTTCCTGCCAGCGCTTCGCTTCCAGGAGCCGGCCCTGATGACGGGCCAGCAGGCCCAGACGTCCATTGAGCTCCGCGCGGGCAGCGGCATGGGAGACGCCCTTCGCCGTGACACGGTCCAGCGCCTCGCGCAGCAGTGGCTCCGCCTCGGAGAAACGTCCCTCCTGCTCGAACAACTCGGCGCGGACATAGTTCAGCAGCGCGTCGAACTCGGAGTCGCGCAGCGGCTCAGCCACCGCCTGAGCGCGGTTCAGATAGGCCCAGGCCTCCTGTGTCCGTCCCAGGTCATGGCCACTCAACCACGCCTGGGCATAGAGCACCCGGGCCAGCACGGCATGATGGCGCCCCGCCTCCGCGGCGAGGCCGGCCTGGACCAGCGAGGCTCGCGCATCCTCGAACGCACTGGCGTCTTCCTGGAGCGTGGCGCACAGCAGGTGGGCCTCCGCCTCCAGCGGGCGGTAGCGCGTGCGTACGGCCCGCTCCCGTGCCGCCAGCGCCACCTTCAACGCCTCCGGCGTATGACCCGCGAACAGCCCCGCGTTCGCCCGGGCCAGCTCCGCCCGGACCGCCGTTACCTCCAACAGCACGGCCGGGTCCTCCGGAGGCGCCACGGCCTCCATCAACGTCCTCACGTCCGAGCAGCGCCGCAGGCTCGCCAGCGAGCCCCCCAGGCCGAAGCCGCGCGCCACGGTGCGGGCATCCGCCTTCTGGAGCGCCGCCACCACGCGGGTCACCTCCTCCAGCCGCTCGTCGAGGCAGGCCATGCGCAGGCCCAGGACCTGGTCTGGCTGCTCGCCCCAGACCCGCGTGGCCTCGCAGGCCTCCTGGTGCTCGCGCGTCCAGTCCAGCTTCCAGCGGTCCAGCGCCGCCGCCACCGCGGAGAAGGACGCTTCCGCGTCCGGGGCGCTCGTGGCCAGGAAGGCCCGCCGGGTGGACTCCCGCATCTGCGCATCCCAGACGCCCGCGAAGTGCCGCTCACTGCCCTGACACAGCGCTTGAGGCGGCTGCCTGGACAGCAACCCGAAAACAGTCAGCCACGTCAGGACTGCGCCCAGCATCACCAGGGCGACCGTGCGCCTGCGCGCCACGGGGTCCCGGGACAACTGCGCACGCAGCGCCTCCATGGAGGAGAACCGCTCCGCGGGGTCGGCGGAGAGCCCGCGCCGGACGACGGCCCGCAGCCACGCGGGGACACCGGCGCGTTCCGGCCGCACGGCATTCCGCGCCACCTGCTCCAGCAAGGCCTCACGCGTATTTCCCTCGAAGGGACGCTGGCCGTTGAGCGCTTCGTATAGCGCGACACAGAAGGAGAACTGGTCCGAACGGGCGTCACCGTGCTCGCCGCGGAGTTGTTCGGGCGCGCCGTAGGCCAGCGTGCCCAGCAAGGTCCCCGTGACGGTGAGGGACGCCGAAGTCACCGCGCCGGGAGCCGCCGCTCCGGGCACCAGGGTCGCATTGGCCAGGCCGAAGTCAGTGATGCGGACGAGGCCCCCCTTCGTCAGCAAGACATTGTCCGGCTTGAAGTCCCGGTGGACGATGCCCAGCGCATGCGACGCGGCGAGTCCATCCGCCGCCTGCCGGAAGCGCTCGAGCACCTCCCGGAGCGGGCGCGGTTGCTCCGCCAGCCAGCGCCGCAGCGTGCCGCCCTCCAGGAACTCCATCACCAGGAAGAGCTGCCCCTGGTACTCGCCCACGTCATGAAGGCTGGCGATGTGCGGGTGGGACAGCTTCGCCATGGTGCGGGCCTCGCGCTCCAGACGTTGCCGCGCCAGGGCCAGTGAGTCCTCATGGAAACGCTCCGGCTTGAGCAGCTTCAGCGCCACCTTGCGGTCCAGCTCGGGGTCATACGCGACATGAACCCGGCCCATGCCGCCCTCGCCTAGCAGCCCCAGCACCACGTAGCGCCCCACCCGCGTGCCCGTGGCGAGCGGCCCCACGCCCGCGAAGGAGGTCCGCGCCTCATTCGGGCTCAACGCGGCGAGCACGCTCCGGCACTCGGCACAGCCGGCGACGTGGGCACGCACCTGTTGCTCACGCTCGGAGGAGAGCTGGCCTTCCAGGTGACGCGCGAGGTCGTTCTCGTCCGGGCAGCTCATTCCTTCGCCGCCAGGAGTCCGGACAGGCTCACGTCGAGGCGGCCATGAACGGCCCGCATCATGCTGTCCAGTTCCTCCTGGGAGAGCGACAGCCGCTCCGTCAGCCCCTGGTGCGTGCGCGTCTCCAGCAGCGCCTTCACCCCGGACAGCCGCCGGGACAGGGTGGACTTGTGCACGCCGTAGAGTTCCCCCATGCGAGCCAGCGACAGATGCTCGACGAAGTGGAGACGAAGCAACTCCCGGTCCTCGTCATCCAGGGAGGCCACCGCCTGGACGAAGGCGGCGCGCACGTGCGAGCGGGCCTCCTCGCGAACCAGCCCCAGCTCCAGCCCGCCTTGCGCGGGGTCCGCGGCCAGCATCTCCGCGTCCACCCGTGCCTCCTGCCCCTGGGCCTTTCGCATCCGGAGCGCGAGGCGCACCGCGGAGATGTTGACCCAGTGCAACAACGACCCCACGCCCGCATAGCCAAGGAGCCGGGGCGGCGAGTCGGGCCGAGGCATCAGCAGATTTCCCCGGAGCGCCTGAAGCACTTCATCCACGAACGTGGGCGAGGAATGAAGCCGTGCGAGCGAGCCATGCAGCTTGCGCAGGACCTGCGCTTCGAAGAGGTCCGCCGCCCCCGGCGTCCCTTGAGCGCAGGCGAGCGCAAGGGCAAGGTCCCTTGCGTGCAAACGTTCCAGCGCGACGACGGGGTCCTCCGCCTCGGAGAGCCGTGCCCCCAGGTGCCGCGCGAACACCAGGGGCTCGGGCGCCGCGCACTGAAGGGAGGCCGCCTCACGCAGGGCCAGGGCGAGCGCCCGCGGCACCTCCGGCGCGGAGCGCAAGCGGCCCGCGGCGGCGGTGTCCATCGAACGAAGAACCGTCTCGAGAATCTCCTCGGGAAGAGCGCTGTCCGTACGCATGAGATGGTGATTTCCGTGGCGATGAGGCCACATCCCCCTCCCCGGAATCTCTAGCACGAATGCCTGAGCGGGCTCCCGGTCCTCGAGCGGCGCGCGCCTGCGCGGGGCCGCTCTCACCCGACGGGCTACGCCCCTGACAGCGACCGCCGGGGAGCCGGAGCGCACGGCCGGAGGAGTCCGGCCGGGCGCGTCCACGGACTCACGCCACGGTGAGGATTTCGGCGCCCTGCTCGGTGACGAGCAGGGTGTGCTCGAACTGGGCGCTGCGGGTGCCGTCGGCGGTGACGGCGGTCCACTCGTCATCCCAGGTGCGGTGCCCCCAGCCCCCCAGGTTGATCATCGGCTCGACGGTGAAAATCATGCCGGGCTGCATGACGGTGTCGGATTCGGGCTCGTAGTAGTGCGGAATCTGGAGCGCGGTGTGGAACGTCTCGCCGATGCCGTGGCCACAGTACGCGCGCACCACGCTCATGCCGTGCTGCGTGGCATGCGTTTCAATGGCCCGGCCGATATCGCTGATGGGCCGGCCCGGCTTCACCGCGGCGATGCCCAGGTCCAGACACTCGCGCGTCACCCGCACCAACCGCTGGCTCTCCTCGTCCACGTTGCCCACGAAGACCGTCGCCGAGCAGTCACCGTGCACGCCATCCAGGAAGATGGTGACGTCCAGGTTGACGATGTCGCCATCCTCCAGCGGCCGGCTGTCCGGGATGCCGTGGCAGATGACCTCGTTGACGGACGTGCAGAGCGACTTCGGATAGCGGTGGTAGTTCAGCGTGCTCGGGTAGCCGCCCCGCTTGATGTAGGCCTCGTGGGTAATCGCATCCAGTTCGTCCGTGGTGATGCCCGGACGCACGTGCGAGGACACCTCCTGGAGCACCTCGGCGGCGGCCTTGCACGCCTTGCGCATGCGGGCGATGACGTCCGGCGTCTTGATGTCGGAGCCCGCGTCCTTGCGCGACGGACGGCCCGTCAGCGCGTAGTCCGGACGGGGGATGTGGAGCGGCACCTCGCGGCGCGGGCTGATGACGCCCGGGCGGATACCCTTGCGAAGCACGTCCGGGCCCCTCTTGCGCGCCTCGGCGGCATCCGCGCCGCGGTGGCACTTCTTGTACTTGGTGCCACTGCCACACCAGCAGGTGTCGTTGGGGCCCGGAAGCACGGCGGGCGGGGTACGGGGAACAGCGGTAGTCATGACTCACCTCCAGCGCGGAGCTGCTCGGGCTTACGGGCGCGCATCCAGCGCACCACCTGGGGACGAAGCCAAAGCCGGGGCCGCCCCGTGCCCAGGTCCAGGACGGGCCGGGGCATGTCGGGATAGCGGCGCAGGTAGGTGCTGACGCTGTTGGCGTGGCGCAGGCGCAGCAACCCAGCCACCGCCTGAGCGTCAATCAGGTCTTCGGTCTTCACCATGGGACACATTTCGGGCGTGTCTATACCCCTAGACATGCACCCATGCACGGCTTCTTTCCCAGACGGGACGGCGGCACTGCTCGCCAGGCGACGCCGCCCGCCCGGGCAGGGAGCGGGCCTTCAGCGCGCCAGGGCGGCACACGTCAGGCAGTGCCGGGCCTCTGGAACAGCGCGCAGCCGGTGCCGGCCAATGGCCCCGCCGCAGCGCGCGCACCGGCCGAACTCACCATGAGCGATGCGCGTCAGCGCCTCTTCGATGTCCCGCAGCTCCTGCTCCTCCGCCTGGGTGAAGGACAAGCCCCCCACCCCCAACGAGGCCCGAGCGCGCAGCCGGTGGCTGCGTTGCCGCAATGCTTCCTGGGCCTCCCGAGCCAGCAGCTCCATGTTCGTCTCCCACTGCGGCCACCCCGGCCACTCCGGACCCGCGGCCCAGCAGGAGATAATGCTTTCAGGAAGCGTGCCTTGCGGTGCGCGGCGCTACAGCCCTGAAAACGCGCAAGGCTTGCGCACCCCGGCCCAGGGCCCTGCATCGGTTGCGGCGCACCGGCGTCACTCCGCGCGTGCCCGGGATGCGGCGTGTTCCCGGGCGCGCTTCTCCACCGCGCGGAACGTGTCCTCCACGGCGTCCTTCTGCCCCATGCGCGCCAGGAAGCCAGGAATGGAGCCAGCCGGGTCCACGGTGAAGCGGTACACGGCATGGGACTTCCCTTCGCCGCGAGGCTCCACGCGCCAGCTTCCCTCGTTGAGCCGGATGCGCACCGTGCCGCGCCGCTGGGGAATGGCATCCGGCGTCGCCTGCCAGCGCTGCGCGAACACACCCGAGCCGTCCTCCGCCAGCCTGGACTCCAGCACCACGTTGCAGATGTAGTCGCGCGAGGACACCACCGGCAGGTCCAGCTTCGTGTACGTGAGCTGCCCCTCGTCCGGCAGGTCCTTCAGGATGCGGGACTCCTTCACATACGGCATCCAGCGCCGGTAGGCGTCCACGTCCCGCAGCACCGCCTGGACATCCGCGGCGCTCGCGGCCAGCTCGCCCTCCGCCCACACGTCCTTGGCCTCGGAGCCCGGACGCGCGCGGACCTTCACCACGTAGGGCTTCTCCGCCACCGTCTTCCACGCCTCTTCCGCGTGGGCTTGTCCGGCGGCGAAACCCAGCGCGCAAGCAGCCACGGCCGCCCCACTCCACAACATCTTCATGCAAGCATCCTTCGCGGCTCGGGCCGGATGTGACGTCACGTCAGCATCCGACACCCAGGCGCGGCGGCGCATTCACGAATGCGCAACGGGCCCACGCAAGCACCGCCCCCGAGCCACCTTCCGAAGGTGGCCCGGGGCGGCAATCCCACGCCGCGCCCTACGGCACGCGGACGGCCCGCCCACCGAACGCCGGGCTGGCCATGACATCCATTGCCAGGCGGTCCGCGTAGGGGCGGCCCAGCCGGCCGTAGGCCTCGGCTTCCTGCGCGGTGAGGACCACCCGCACCGTGAACTGGGCGATGCCCCCCACCACCACGTCGAGAAAGAGCGCCCCCTCGGCCGAGCGCACCAGCCGGTACATCAGCGGGCTCTGGATGAGGACCTGCTCCTCGCTCACGGAATCTCCGTCACCGCCGCCTGGGAGACGGGCGCGTCGATGACCATCAGCTCCGGCACGCCGCCAGAGGTGTAGCCACCGAACTTGAAGCAGTCCGTGTCCTCCTCGCTGGTGCACTTCCAGACGCCCGGGTCGCTGTCCACGGGCAGGCGCACGCACACGCCGGTGGCCGCCAGGTCCAGCGTCATCATCCGCAGCGGGCCTTCGAAGTTCTTCGCCGGCAGGCCCAGCGCCTGGCCAATCACCGCCGGGTCATGCGCGCCGTCCACCATCGACTTCTCGACGGCGGCCTGGATGGTCTCCGACGGCGCGGCGAACAGGTAACAACCATTGTCATTGCAGCGGCCGAAGTTCTGCGCGTTCGGCTTCACCACGAAGTTCTGGTACGCGGCGTCCGTCATCAGCCACGACACCTTCTTGCCAGGGAAGTTCTTCGCCAGGTGCTGCTCCACGCTCCACGGGCTGGCGCGCTCATCGGCCTCGCGGGAGATTTGCGCCTGCTGCGCATCACAGGCCTGCGGCTGCGTCGGGGTGGGGGTGACGCTGCCGCCCCCCGTGTGCTTGCAGCCGGACAGCAGGAAGACACCAAGGAGCAGGCTCCGAATCGTCCACGTCATGGGCAGACCTCCAGATAAGGAAGGAGTGAAAGAGGTGGCGGAACCTACCTCCTGTCGGCCCATGGATAGTCGTCATTTCTTGATTTTGTAATCTCCCCGGCCTGCCCCCCACCGAGCGGTTATAGGGTGCGGCATGAGCCAGAACCTCTACGACATTCCCCTCAAGTCCATCGACGGTGCCCCGCAGTCGCTCGGCCAGTTCAAGGGCAAGGTGCTGCTGGTGGTCAACGTGGCCTCCAAGTGCGGCCTGACGCCGCAGTACGAAGGCCTGGAGAAGCTCTACGAGCGCAAGCGCGCCGAGGGCTTCGAGGTGCTGGGCTTCCCGGCCAACAACTTCCTGGGCCAGGAGCCGGGCAGCGAGTCAGAAATCAAGGAGTTCTGCACGCTGACCTACGACGTGAAGTTCCCGCTGTTCTCCAAGATTTCGGTGGTGGGCGCGGACAAGCACCCGCTCTATCACGTGCTGACGGGCGCCATCCCGGACGCCGTGGGCGAAGGCCCCATGCGCAGCCGGCTCCAGGGCTACGGCATCACCGCCAACCCCGTGCCGGAAGTGCAGTGGAACTTCGAGAAGTTCCTCGTCGGGCGTGACGGCCGTGTCGCCGCGCGTTTCGCGCCGGACGTCGCCGCGGACGATGCGCGCCTGCTGTCCGCCATCGACGCGGAGCTCGCGAAGCAGGCCTGACCCGGCCGGGGTGCCGCTGGACTTCTGCCGTCCAGCGGACGGGCCCTGACGAAAGCAGTGACTTTTCGCGCGCTCCGGGGCAAGCCAGGGGTGCCATGAGCACGTTCATTCCTGGTCCCCCGCCCGAGCGCGGACTGTTCTGCAACCGCACCCTCAACCTGCGCGCCATCAAGGCGGTGGGTTACGACATGGATTACACGCTCATCCACTACCATGTGGAGGCGTGGGAGCGCCGCGCCTACGAGCACATCCGCGACCGGCTCGTGGAGCAGGGCTGGCCGGTGGCGGACTTGTCGTTCGACCCCGAGCTGTCGATGCGCGGCCTCATCATCGACACGGAGAAGGGCAACCTCCTCAAGGCCAACCGCTTCGGCTTCGTGAAGAAGGCGCTGCACGGCACGCAGGCCATGAGCTTCGAGGCCCAGCGCGACGAATACGCGCGCACCATCATCGACCTGCATGAGCGGCGCTGGGTGTTCCTCAACACGCTCTTCTCGCTGTCGGAGGCGTGCATCTACGCGCAGCTCGTGGACCGGCTGGACGCCGGCCAGCTCCCGGGCCCCATGGGCTATTCGGACCTCTACGAGCACGTGCGGAAGAACCTGGACGCCACGCACATGCAGGGGCGGCTGAAGGCGGAAATCATCGCCGACCCGGAGCGCTACGTCATCGACGACCCGGAGACGCCGCTGGCGCTGCTGGACCAGCGCAACGCCGGCAAGAAGCTGCTGCTCATCACCAACAGCGAGTGGGCCTACACCGAGCCCATGATGCACTTCGCCTTCGACCGGCACCTGCCGGAAGGCATGACGTGGCGGCAGCTCTTCGACGTGGTGATTGTC
The DNA here is from genome assembly GCF_026810205.1 of Myxococcus sp. NMCA1. Taxonomy (NCBI): domain Bacteria; kingdom Pseudomonadati; phylum Myxococcota; class Myxococcia; order Myxococcales; family Myxococcaceae; genus Myxococcus; species Myxococcus sp. NMCA1. The sequence continues at coordinate 9,022,444 of NZ_CP113950.1, forward strand.
TCCGCGCGCAAGCCGGAGTTCTTCACCACGCGCTCGTCGCTCTTCGAGGTGGTGGAGTCCAGCGGCGAGGCGCTGCTGCGTCCGCACTCGGGCCCCTTCAAGCCCGGCACGCCGTACTTCGGCGGCAGCGCGGTGGAGCTGGAGCGCCACCTGGGCATGAGCGGGGACCAGATTCTCTACGTGGGCGACCACATGTTCGGCGACGTGCACGTGACGAAGAATGTGCTGCGCTGGCGCACGGCGCTCATCCTGCGCGAGCTGGAGGACGAGGTGCGCTCCATCGCCTCGTTCCGCGCCACGGAGTCCCGGCTGGCCGAGCGCATGCTGGTGAAGGAACGGCTGGAGGCGGAGAGCTGCCAGATTCGCCTGGAGGTCCAGCGGCGGCGCTTCCAGTACGGCCCGCGCACGGACACGCCGACGGAGGCGGAGCTGGTGGCGCGGCAGGCCACGCTGCGCACGGAGCTGGAGGCGCTGGACGCGGAGCTGGGGCCCCTGGCACGCGCGGCCACCGAGCTGTCCAACCCCATCTGGGGCCTGCTGACGCGCGCGGGCAATGACAAGAGCCACCTGGCCCGGCAGGTGGAGCGGTACGCGGACATCTACACGTCGCGCGTGTCCAACTTCCTGTTCGCCACGCCCTTCGTCTACCTGCGCAGCCCGCGCGGCAGCCTCCCGCATGATCCCAGCCTGCCCGGCGGCACGCCCGTCTTCGGCGCCAGCGAGGCCGGCGGCGGCGTGTCCGGCACGGACGGCGGGGAGTAGCCGGCGCGGGGGACGCGGCGGCATGGGGCCTACCTGTGCCGCCGGCGTCCTACCAATAGGGGAGGATGTGTAGATCCTCGGATTCATTGAACTTTCGTTCAGTATCCCTCCGAGGAGAGGGTAGGCAGGCATCCCCCTCCACAGGGCATGTCAGACCGCCCCGGTATGAGTGCTCTTGTGAGCCACTCGACCTCGAACAGCTCTTCGACGCGCGTACTCGAGCAGCGCAACCTGCTTGGGGGCATGGACCTGCTACCGGTGCTGGGCGGCAAGGGCCGCAAGCGCGCCCGGCGCTTCCACGTCGCCTCGGAGCGACGGGTGGGGTTCGCCGCGGCGCTGGCGCTGGTGGTGGAGCACGGCAAGCAGAAGGCGAAGGAGACGGGCGTCACGTACCTGAGCACCTGCCCTCGCTGCGGCCACAGGGGCCCCACGGCGCAGGACTTCGGCTACCGCATCATGCGTGGGGAGCGCCGGCCCCAGTCCTGGTGCCGCGGCTGCCGTGGCCTGCACCTGGAGCCCACGGAGACGGCGCGGACCAGCAACAGCGCTCCGCGCGGCACGGACGGCTGGCTGTTCCCGCCTGAGAGCACCACCAGCACCCGCCCGCCCCGGCGTGGCAACGGCTCGTCGACGCAGCACCGGGCCACGGGCAGCTCCGCCGACTCGCCTCCGTCCCGCTGAGACACGGCCAGCCCCGACATGTCACGTCGGGGCTGACCGGAACCAGGAGAATGAACGTCGCGACTACGAACGCGCGTTCTCGGAACCGACGAGGGCCTTCGCGTGGTGCGCGAAGTGGTCCGCGAGGAAGGTGGCGATGAAGTAGTAGCTGTGGTCGTACCCCGCGTGCCGCCGCAGCGTGAGCGGGTGGCCCGTGGCCTCGCAGGCGGCGGCCAGCAGCTCCGGGCGCAGCTGGGTGGCGAGGAACTCGTCGGCCTCGCCCTGGTCCACCAGGAGGGCCAGGCGCTCCTTGGCCGTCTTCACCAACTCGACGGCGTCCCAGGCCGCCCACGCGTCACGGTTGTCGCCCAGGTAGGCGGTGAAGGCCTTCTGGCCCCACGGCACCTGTGAGGGTGCGACGATGGGGGAGAAGGCGGACACGCTGCGGTAGCGGCCCGGGTGGCGCAGGGCGGTGACGAGCGCGCCATGACCGCCCATCGAATGGCCGAAGATGCCTCGCGCATCCGTGGCCGGGAAGTGCTGCTCCACCAGCGCGGGGAGCTCCCGGGCCACGTAGTCCTGCATGCGGAAGTGCGGCGCCCAGGGGGCCTGCGTGGCGTCGAGGTAGAAGCCCGCCCCCTGCCCCAAATCGTAGGCAGCGTCATTGGCCACCGCGTCGCCGCGAGGACTGGTGTCAGGCGCGACGACGATGAAACCGTGGCGCGCCGCGTGCTCCTGCGCGCCCGCCTTGGTGATGAAGTTCTGCTCGGTGCAGGTCAGGCCGGAGAGCCAGTACAGCACCGGGCAGCGCTCGCCGCGCAGCGCGGCCTCCGGCAGGTAGATGCCGAACCGCGTCTCGCCGCCCAGCGCGGAGGAGGTGTGCTTCCACACCTCCTGCCGGCCGCCAAAACTCGCGTGGTGTTCGATGCGTTCCATGGTCAGTAGCGGACGACGGTGCGGATGGACTTGCCCTCGTGCATCAGGTCGAAGGCCTCGTTGATGTCGGTCAGCGGGCGCGTGTGGGTCACGAACGGCGCGAGCTGAATCTTCCCGGACATCGCGTCCTCCACCATGCCGGGGAGCTCCGAGCGGCCCTTCACGCCACCAAAGGCGGTCCCCTTCCAGGTCCGGCCCGTGACGAGTTGGAACGGACGGGTGGAGATCTCCTGTCCCGCGCCGGCCACGCCGATGATGATGGACTGGCCCCAGCCGCGGTGCGCGCACTCGAGCGCGGCGCGCATCACCCCCACGTTGCCGATGCACTCGAAGGAGTGGTCCACGCCCCAGCCCGTCATCTCCACGATGACCTGCTGGATGGGGCGGTCGTGGTCCTTGGGGTTGACGAAGTCGGTGGCGCCGAAAGTCTTCGCCAGCTCGAACTTGGCGGGGTTCGTGTCGATGGCGATGATGCGACCGGCCTTCGCCATCTGGGCGCCCTGGATGACCGCCAGGCCGATGCCGCCCAGGCCGAACACCGCCACCGAATCCCCTTCCTGCACGCGGGCCGTGTTCTTCACCGCGCCCAGGCCCGTCGTCACGCCGCAGCCCAGCAGGCAGACCTGCTCGGGGTTGGCGTTCGGGTTGATGCGGGCCAGCGACACCTCCGCCACCACGGTGTACTCGCTGAAGGTGGAGCACCCCATGTAGTGATAGACGGGCTTGCCGTTGTACGAGAAGCGCGTGGTGCCGTCTGGCATCACACCCTTGCCCTGGGTGGCACGCACCGCCACGCACAGGTTCGTCTTTCCAGACTTACAGAACAGACACTGGCCGCACTCCGCGGTGTAGAGCGGGATGACGTGGTCGCCGGGCTTGACGGACGTCACGCCCTCGCCCACCGCCTCCACCACGCCGGCTCCCTCGTGGCCGAGCACCACGGGGAAGAGACCTTCCGGATCATCCCCGGAGAGGGTGAACGCGTCGGTGTGACAGACGCCCGTGTGGGTGATGCGGACCAGGACCTCGCCCTTCTGCGGAGGCGCGACGTCGAGCTCGACGATGCTCAAGGGCTTTCCGGCTTCGAAGGCAACAGCGGCACGGGACTTCATGAGGATGCTCCTGGGGCTAGGGGATGAAGGCAGGGACTCCCGCTCACTTGAGATAGGTGCGGACCAGCGCCGTCATGTCTCGCACCCGCTGGGCGTGGCGCGGGTCCTCGTCGGACGCCGGGCCGAACTCCTCCCGGATGTGTGACTCCAGCACCTCGGACATCAGTCCGTTGATGGCGCCCCGGATGGCGGCGAGTTGCTGGAGGACCGTGCCGCATTCGGCTCCGGACTCCAGCGCACGCTCCAGGGCTTCGGTCTGACCGTGGATGCGGCGGACGCGGAGCAGCGCCTTCTTCTTCTCTTCCGGCGAGTGGGGCATGGCGGCGACGGCATACTGGGTGGGGGTATCCTGCCGCGGGCGGATATATACCCCCGGGGGGTATTCGACAAGGAAGGAATGAAGGCGTCCTCGGTGAACGGCGCGGAGACTGCGTCGGCCTTCTTGAAGGTTGCCCGCGGAGCCCCACTGACCATCCCCTGGGGAGAGGCCACTCGTGTCGAATGGCCTCTCCGGGGTCCAGTTACTGAATCTGCTTGATGAGCAGCGAAGCGGAGACGGCGCGCGTTCCGCCAGCGAGGGGCGTAATCGTCAGTGCCGGTGAGTTCCCCGCGGGATTGCGGACGGTGAGAATCGAGTTCGCCGAGGTCGTCGTGATCAAGACGTGGTTCATGATTTGAGACGTTCCGGTAGCGCGTCCAGCCACGGTGCTGATCTGCTCCACGACCCCCGAACCGCTGTCGAGCCCGAGGATGAGTTGTCCGGCCTCGCTGACGCTCACCTGCCAGGAGATTTCGTAGACACCAATCGCGGGCAGGATGAACTCGCTGGCGCTGGCCCGACTGATTCCGTTCGTGGCGCCATTGCGAGGGAAGTCCACCGCAGACGCGGCCGCAACGGTCGCAGCGTTGTCGGGCGGCATCAGGGCATAGAAGTACCCGAAGGCCAGGGCGTCACCGGCAGGTCCCGGAGCCCCATTGCAGACATAATTGACGCCCGACGCGGAGGTGTACTGGATGCCCCCATATGCGCAGTTCGCCCCGGGGGGCTCGGACGCACCGACCACGGACTGCCCTGCAGGCCCCGCAGGGCCGGTGGCGCCCGGAGGCCCCGTCGGGCCGGTGGCGCCCGTCTCACCAGCGGGCCCAGCAGGCCCCGCAGGCCCCGCCGGGCCGGTGGCGCCCGGAGGCCCCGTCGGGCCGGTGGCGCCCGTCTCACCAGCGGGCCCAGCAGGCCCCGCAGGCCCCGCCGGTCCGGTGGCGCCCGGAGGCCCCACTGGGCCGGTGGCGCCCGTCTCTCCGGGAGGCCCCGCCGGCCCCGCCGGCCCCACCGGGCCCTGGGGTCCAACGGCGCCAGCGGGTCCCGTTTCACCGTCACAGACGTAATTGATTCCAGACGCGGACGTGTACTGGATGCCACCATTGGGGCAATTCGCCCCGGGCGGCTCGGGCACCCCCACCACGGACTGCCCCGCCGGACCTGCTGGGCCCGTGGCGCCCGTCTCTCCGGGAGGACCCGCCGGACCTGCTGGGCCGGTGGCACCCGTCGCTCCGGGAGGACCCGCTGGACCCGCCGGACCTACTGGGCCGGTGGCACCCGTCGCTCCGGGAGGACCCGCCGGACCTGCTGGACCCACCGGACCGGCGACGCCGGGCACCCCCTGCGGACCAGCGACGCCTGGCACACCTTGAGGCCCCACGGGCCCTAGCGGCCCTTCCTCGCCCTCCGGCCCCTGGGGCCCCTGGGGCCCCGGGGGGCCCTGCTCGCCGATACAGGTCTGGGGCGGACAGAGCGGCAGGCAGACGACGCGAGCCCGGCATTGCGTCTCACCATCGTCCCAGGACGCGGAGAACACGTTGTCGATGAGTTCATCGTTCGAGCCGTCAGCCAGCGCGAGCTGCTGGCACTCCTCGAACGAGTTCACCGTGACCGTGTAGCGCTCTGTATAGGATTCTCCGACGGCCAGCGTGTACGGCGGCGTCCGCGTGGGTACCCAACCGAATGCATCGGTGAGCAGTCGATCCTCCACCGCATCGACCTTCGACGCACCCGTTTGGTGCACATTGCGCACCTTCATCGTCCATTCGAGTGTCGCCGGGTACGACTGAATCTCGTAGATGAGCTCACCATTCACTCGCTTGTCGCATGCCAGTTCGTGCGCAAGCGCGACATTGCCCGTGAGCAGGCCCGCTGTTGCCAACAACCATCCCAAACGCATACTTCCCCCCATCTGCATTCCTTTGCTGCTTCAATTCGAATTCACAGCACGTGGTCGTGATGCTTGAGGTCTTGTCAGTAGCGAACAATGAACTCCGGAAGCATGAAGACCTGTTCGCCGCGGTCGACCAACGAGCGCGCGATGTCGATCTCGAGCACGACCTTGCCGCGCTTCCGGATCTGCGCGGCGTCCGCGATCAATGAGACCGGTGGCCCACTCAGGTCGAGCAATTGCGACTTCCCGTTGCGCTCCACAATGCCTTCCGATTGAAACTTCAACCTGAGCCCGACCTTGCGCGCGTCGACAGGGAGGTCAAACGTTGTCACGGCCCACGCATTCTGATCGTTGCCGAGATCAATCTCACTGCCACCGATCCGAGACGGGAGCGCGTTGCCATCGACCGTCAACTCGAGCGCGGCGACCTGCACGCGCACCGGCCCCGAGGCACGGACGCCAAGCACCCGCACCGCGACGGTCTGCGCCGTATTCTCCTCCACGGGGTCGAGCGGCGGCGTTTCATCATCCGGGGCCTTGCCGCAGGCAATGATTGTCAAAGCGAGCGCAAGGCCGATGCTCTTCTTCATTGGGTCCCTCTCCTGTCGACCGAACAAGCGGTCGTGCGAGTGGCGAGAGCACCCCTTGTGCCAGTGGATTTCATGGTCCGGCTGAATGGCGAGTATCGGGGCGAGGACGGTTGCCGACTCCCGCCGGACAGGTGACGCCGGTCGTGAAGGGAAACCGCGTGCTACTCAGGGGGCCAAAGCTTCACATTCCTGGTAATGATTTCCACAGGCCACGAAGTGGCACGTCCCTTGCGGTGGACTTGAGTACAGCGCTGGGCTGCGAAACAGGTTGTCTCAGGCGAACGTTCAAGTCCGACCCGGGGTGACGGACGGAGGGCGCGGGGCCCTCATGAAGCATAGCAGAGGCGGTACGGCTCGCGCGCTGACGTGAGCCTCCCCGGGGGTGGCCATCAACCCGTCGGCTCACACACCCCTCACGAGAGTGCGCGGCAACACGCGTCCGGAAGACGGAGGGGTCCAGTGCACCTCCGCCTCCCGACAGGGGAGGCAATGACCTCCGCCGTCCCACGGAGGGGGATGGAAAAGCCGTGGCGCCGTCCTTACCTCACCCGCAGGGAGGCAACATGGCCGTTCGGACGATAGTGGCAGGCATCAAGAACAGGCGGCGGGTCGGCGCGCACGGAGCCCAACCGAGTGTACAGGCCAGCAATGGGCGCAAGACGATGCCCCACGATGACGCGGCCGCGCTGCGGCGGCAGAAGACGCTGGAGCGCGTGACGCTGGGCCCCGCCGCCGAGGCACATGAGCCCAAGAGTCATCGGCGACGCGCAACCACCCTCAAGGGCCGCAAGAAGGCACCCAGCGAAATGAACGTGAAGCACCTCGGCGGGCCGAAGAAGCGCCTGCCCCTTCACGGCGGCTAGCAGGTACACGTCGTGACGCGGCCCGCGCCCCGCGACCTCCGGGCAGGGGCCGTGCCCGTTTCAAGGGCCCGGTGGCCACAGCGCGCTGGCGCCAGGGTCCTCCGCCACATAGACGGCCCACACGCGCTCTCCTGGGCGCCGCAGCAGGTCCAACGCGTGCGGTGAAGGCAGGCCCCCTTCGACGCGCTGGCCATGCACCGTGAAGACGTAATCGAGCTGCACCAGGCGGCCGGCATGCAGCGTGGGCGCCACCTGACGCTCCACCCGCGTGATTTCAGCCGCCGCCGGCAGTCCCCAGACCAACGCCTTCAACTGGCGCTGCTGCTCGCGCCGCAGCGCCACCGGCCAACTTGTGCGCCGGAACAGCAGCCCCATGCCGATGAAGATGACGGACTGAAGGAGCAGGGGTCGCAGGAAGAACAGCCCCACCGGGAGCAGCATCACCCCCGCCCACAGGGCCAACGTCCCCAGCATGTAATGCTTGTGCAGCTTGGGCCGCGAGACGGCCGCGCGCTGGGCCCGGGTCAACCGACGCGGTGGCAACGGAGGCGGCGGACCTCGCGCGGCGCTCAAGGCCGCCTCCAGGCTCGCGCCACACCTCATACAGCGTGCCTCGGCGCCCACCGTGACGGCGTGCCCGCATCCAGGACAGACGATGCGGAACTCGCTCGACTCAGGCGAGAGGTACGGCACGTCCAGGACGATTCCACCGCGGCGCATGGCGCCACCATCGGAGCACCTCGCCCCGCGCCGCCGCAACCCGTCCCGGGATGCCATGACGGACGTTCCACGACATCACCAGACTTGGGCACCGGGGCCCGGCTGCTCCACTGCTCCCTGGCATCCCTCACCCGGCATTCCTACCTGTGTCGCTGGAGGTCGCATGCCAGAGAAGAGTCAGACGGAGCGCGTGAAGCGCGCGAAGCGGCAGGGAACGACGTTGGAGCTCAAGCCCTCCGACATGCATCTCGCCAGCGCGGACAGCACGCACAAGGCGAAGAAGAGCGGCCGACAGGCCCTGGGGAAAAGGACCTTCACGGACCGCAGCGTCAGTCCTCGCCACGCGCCGGGAACGGGCCTCACGGCGAAAAGCCGCAAGCTGCCCGAGCCGGAGCCGGGCCAGAGCAGTACCTCGCGGCGCAAGACGCTGCCGTCGGCGGCCGCCGTGGCCTACCGCAAGGAGGGCCGGCCCAAGAAGACGACGGGGAGAGGCGACACCCCTCCGCTGAAGGCGGGCAAGGTCTACAAACGCGCGGGTGCGCGGAAGACGAGCATCCGAGCCTGAGGCCCTTCCAGCCTGGAGCCATGCGCGATGAGCCATGACTCCAGGCCGTGGAAGGCGCCGCCAGTGCCAATGCGGCGTCCAGTCCTACGGGCGGCGCGGCGGCCCTCCGTGGCTTCGACATGCCCGTTGCCACGCGCACAGTGACGGCGTGAGGCACGGCACGTTGGCCTGGAACCAGTTTCGCCAACCCGCGACCAGCGAGGGCCGCCCCTTCTCCCTGCATCAGGGCCGTCGCCGACCGGCCCGACTCTCTCACCAACGCGGTGTTCATCGACGAGCTCCGCGCCCTGTTGATGGGCTACCTCCAGCCCCTGACTCAAGACCTTGGGCGAGGAAAACCCGCCCGTTCACGAGCCCGTGGCCGGACCTCCGCGCGAGCGGTGTAGCCCACCCGCGGCGTCCGTTCTCCCTGCCGCTCATTCCGTGGGGGCGACGCCGTTCACCACCGTGGCCAGCCTGCGAACCTCGTCGTGCAGCTCGCGCAACTGCTCCAGGTTGCGCTGAAGGAGCACGTCGAGCTGCTCGCCCCGCCGCACGTCGCCTTCTGCCGCGGCGGCCTCGCGCTCGCGCGCCAACCGCACCACGTCTCGCTCCACCAGCGCCGCCAGCCGCGCCGTCTTCTCCAGTTCCCACTGGGCGGTCTGTGGCAGCTCAGGCTCGATGTCGTCGTTGTCCTCAGGCGGAGGAAAGGACACCTCTGGCTCGGGCACCTCTGGCTCGGGCACCTCTGGCTCGGAAACCACGGGCTCGGGCGCCATCCGGGCCACCGAGACCTGGGGCGCCTCTTGCCGAGGCGCGGGAGCGGGAGGCGCCACCGAGTGGGCCTTCGCCGGCACAATACGAGGGGGCTGCGCGGGAGGAGGAGGAGGCACGGCCATGGCGAGCAGCGCGGCGGGCAGCGGCTCCGGCTCGGGCTGGGGCCAGAACTCCACGGCGCCCAGTGCCACCGCGAGCACACCCGCACCGGTCAGAATCAAACGGTAACGAATCCGCATGGCCCCCCTCCCCGCCTCGGCGCTCAGAAACGCACCCGCCAGTCGCCGTCCTGGCGCTCCACCCGTAGCAACCACGGTGCCGGACGCTCGCGTCCACCATGGGCCACCCGGGCCCGCACGAGGACGGCCTCGGCGTCGCGCCCGTCCACCGTCGATTCGACAATCCCCACCAGCGTGAGGCCATGCCCCCGCAGCTCATGCACCGTCTCCACACAGGGTCGCGCGCTTCCCCCCGTGGCCAGCAGCGGTGCCAGGACCTCGCAGTCGCCCGCGGGCAGCGCCGAGAAGAAGTGGCGCACCACTGTCTCCGCGGCCCGCGTCTTCGACGCGTCGGAGGAACACCCGAGCGCGGCCAGCATCAGCCACCCCATCCACCTCGCTGGCGCGGACCGTCGTGACATGGCTCAGTAGCAGTTGGGGGCGAACAGCTCGTCATCCACAGCGGCGACGAACTGGTCATTGCACCAGCCGCTCACCAGGATGTGGCCGTTGCGCACACAGCTGTCGTGGTTGGTGGCGTCCACCGTGTATTGGGTATCCCCGCCGCACGTGCTGCCGCAGCGCCCAAAGCAGTTGCCCACCACCTTCGGCCGGTGCCAGTGGTTGGGCGAACCGCAATGCCAGGTGTCGCCGGCCAGAAAGAACTCGTCTCCGTCGCAGGAATAGTGGTCACCAAGCTGGGCCAGTTGCTGATTGCCGGGCCAGTCGAAGCCGCCCCGGTCGCAGTCGTGCGTCGCGTGGGCGTACCAGTTGTAACGGCCCTCGCAGCTCCCCGAGTTACGCCCGTTGCACTGCGCATAGCTGCACAACATCGTGTAGCCACGCCCCTTCTCGCCCATCACCGTGCGCCGCAGTCCCACGGTGTCCGGGTACTGGGACCACACGCTCACCGCGCGGCGCAGGTACATGGCCGCGGGGGCCGCCGCGTCTCCGGCGGGGAGCGCCGCATCCAGTTCGCGATAGAGGGCGGTGAGCAGCGCGCGGTCCGCGACGCCCATCTGCGCGTCCGCGGCGTTCGCCTCCGCGAAGCCATCCAGCGTGGAGACGCCGCTGGCCGGCTCCATCAACCCGGTGAGCGTCAGTCCGCGCAGCCGGACCTCCAGGCGGTACACCCCTGGCTCCACCTCGCGGGAGGAGAACGTCACCGCCTCGTCTTCATGGACGAAGGTGCCCCGGGCGCCTCCTGGCGCGGCGGAGAGCGACAGGCCCGCCTGCCGCGAGTAGAGCTCATCGCCCGTCTTCGCGGCGCCGCCACACGCACACGCCGCCAGTACCACGCTCCACCACAGGTTCGTGCGCATCCTCGGATTCCCCCCGGCCAGGAGCGGGCCCGAGTCCTCCTTCCCGCTCACGTCAGGGGAGCACGGCCCAGCGACGCAGAATGCTCGCACCGGACGAATTCGTGGATAGAGCCCGGCGGTCTCAGACGTCTGTCCGCGCGAAGACAGGCAGCGGGCCCGCGGCGCGCGTCAGGCCCAGCGCACCTTCAGGAAGGGACTCGTGGCCGCCAATCACCAGCAGCCCGCCAGGGACCAGCCGCGCCACCAACCGAGACAGGACCTCGCGCTGAAGCGGCGGCGCGAAGTAGGTGAAGGCGACGTTGCGGCATAGCACCAGGTGGAAGGGCCCGTCGGGCATCTGGGAGCGCAAGTCCTGCTGGCGGAAGTCCACCGCCCGCCGGTACTCCGGTGCCAGGCACGGTTCGTCGCCGGGCCCCGGAAAGGCGCGCTCCGCCCACGCACGCGGCAGCTCGCGCAACGCCCCACGTGGATAGCAACCCCGCGCCGCCCGCGCGAGCAGGCCCGCGTCCGCGTCGGTGGCCACCAACGACAGCCGTGCTCCCGGAAAGCGCGGCTCGAGTCCCAGGTAGAAGAGCACTGACAGCGTGTAGGGCTCCTCACCGGAGGCACAGCCCGCGCTCCACGCCCGCAGCGTGGCCTCGCCCCGCGCGCGCAGCGACGCCAGCCGGGCGGGCAGCAAGTCCTGGCACAGGACATCGAAGACGCGTGCGTCCCGGTAGAAGCGGGAGATGGTGACGCGGCACAGCGCGTCGAGCACGTCCCACTCCGAGGGCTCGGCCTCCAGCCGGGCGCGGTAGGCCCCGGGGTCCGACAGGCCCAGCGCCTTCAGCCTACGGCCGATGCGCTTGCACACCTGCCCCCGAACGCGCCGGAAGCCCTCCCAGCGAAGGCGCAGGCGGGGCGCGGCCCACTGCAACAACTCCACGCATTCACGGTCCGTCATCGGGTCGGCCTCCTCCTGGATGTCGGCACGGACGCCGCGCCCGGGCAAGGGAAGGCCGCTTGCACCGAGCGGAGGCGGACGGGATGTGGCATGACGCTCCGGCGTTGTCATTGGACCCCAGAGGAACCCACCCTTGAAGAGACTGAGCGCCCTCACCCTCTCCGCGGCACTGGCGTCTGCCGGCTGCACGCACACCCCCGCCGCGGCCCCCGAGCCCACCGCACAGCAGGCCCCGGCCGCCGCCGCGCCCAAGCCCGTGCCGCCTCCCGAAGGCGCCAGCGTCCTCTCCGGCACCCTGGCCGACTTCACCGCCGCGTGTGACGCGGACCTGGAGCGCACCCGCACGCAGGTGGCGGCCATCAAGGCGCTGGACGCGCGCGCGGCCGGCCAGGCCGTGCTCGCCGCCTATGACGAGGCCCAGGGCTCGCTGTTCGCCGCGGCCAACCGCTCCAGCCTCGCGCGCGAGGTGCATCCGGACGCGGCCTTCCGCGACGCCGCGCGCGAGTGCGAGCAGCGCGTGGACTCCGCCAACGTGGCGCTGTCCCAGGACCGCGGCGTCTATGACGTGCTGGCCTCGGTGGACCTGTCCAGCGCGGACGCGGCGACCCGGTACTGGATGGACCGCGCGCTGCTCGACTTCCGCCGCGCCGGCGTGGACCGCGACGACGCCACCCGCGCCAAGGTGAAGTCGCTCAACGAGGAGCTGCTCAAGCTGGGGCAGCAGTTCAGCAAGAACATCGCCGAGGACGTCCGCAAGGCGACCTTCAAGCCCTCCGAGCTGGACGGCCTGCCGGAGGACTACCGCAAGGCGCACCCGCCGGGCGCGGACGGGCTGGTGGTCATCACCACCAACTACCCGGACTACTTCCCCTTCATGACGTACGCGAAGAACGCGAAGGCGCGCGAGAAGCTGTGGCGCACCTACCGTCAGCGCGCGTACCCGGCCAACCAGGACGTGCTGGCGCAGCTCATCACCAAGCGCCACGAACTGGCCACGCTGCTGGGCTACGCGAGCTGGGCCGCGTACACCACCGAGACGAAGATGACGCGCACGCAGCAGGCGGCCGCGGACTTCATCGACCGGCTGGGCGTGGCCACCGAGGCCCGCGCGAAGCAGGAGTACGCGCAGCTCCTGGCGCGCAAGCAGCAGGACGTGCGGGGCGCCAAGGTGCTGGAGCCCTGGGACCAGGACTTCTACGAGGACCGGCTGCGCGCGGAGCGCTACAGCTTCGACTCGCAGGCGGTGCGGCCCTACTTCGAGTACGGCCGGGTGAAGGCGGGGGTGATGGACATTACCTCGCGCATCTGGGGCATCACCTACAAGCCGGTGAAGGACGCCCGGGTGTGGCAGCAGGAGGTGGAGACCTACGACGTGTTCGACGGCGACACGCTGCTGGGCCGCATCTACCTGGACATGCATCCGCGTGACGACAAGTACAAGCACGCGGCGCAGTTCGACCTCGTCGCGGGTCAGGCCGGCAAGCGCTATCCGGAGGCGTCGCTGGTGTGCAACTTCGCACGCCCCGGCGAGCTGATGACGCACGACGAGGTGGAGACCTTCTTCCACGAGTTTGGGCACCTGCTGCACGCCATCTTCGGCGGGCACCTGAAGTGGGCGGGCATCGCGGGCACCCGCGTGGAGTGGGACTTCGTGGAGACGCCGTCCATGCTGCTCCAGCAGTGGGCAGGCAACCCGGAGGTGCTGAAGGAGTTCGCGAAGCACCACGAGACGAACCAGCCCATCCCCGCGGAGATGGTGGAGAAGCTCCGCGCGTCGAAGGAGTTCGGCCAGGGGCTGTGGGCGCGGCGGCAGCTGTTCCTGTCCGCTGTAAGCCTGGACTACTACTCGCGCGAGCCGGGCTTCGACACGACCGAGGCCCTGGTTGCCCTGCAGACCCAGCTCAGCCCCTTCAAGCACGAGCACCGTGACGGCACGCACTTCGAGGTGGCCTTCGGGCACCTGGATGGCTACTCGGCGGCCTACTACACGTACCTCTGGTCCTCCGTCATCGCGAAGGACCTGGAGACCGAGTTCCAGAAGAAGGGCTTCCTCGACCAGGAGACGGCGATGAAGTACCGCCGCACCGTGCTGGAGCCCGGCGGCTCCAAGCCCGCCGCCGGGCTGGTGAAGGACTTCCTCGGGCGCGAGTACGGCTTCGACGCGTACCGCGCGTACCTCGACGCGAAGTAAACAGCCCGCGGAACCCACGCGAACGCAGCTTGCACGCCGTAGGCTGCGTTCGCCCGCGGTTCCCTCGCCGGGAACTTCGCTACCTACTCGCGCCAATCTCTTCCCAGCGCGCTTCCGGGTAGCCAACGCCGTCCTGCCCCCTGAAACGACGAAGAGGTCCACCAGGCTACGTTCCTGGGTGGAGAGCACATTGCTACGGCTTCGGCTGTCCCGGCTTCGGATGGGGCAGTGTGGAGGGGGGTAGCCGACGTGACACCCATGCATCGACGAAGAGGGGGCTGGCTCTTCCTTGCGGGCGCAAGTCTCGCCCTGCTGGTGACCAGCTGCACCGATGACGGCCCAATAGCCCGGGTCAAACCCGACGAGGAGGTGCCAGGAGAACCGGGTCCACCGGGGCAGCCCCCGGTGGCAGGCGAGTGCGAGAACGCGCCCCAGACTCCGGGACGCGTCACGCTCCACCGTCTCAACCGCGCGGAATACAACGCCACCGTGCGGGACCTGCTGGGAGATACCACCCAGCCGGCCAAGGACTTCCCTATCGACGACCACGGCTACGGCTTCGACAACATCGCCGACGTGCTCTCGCTGTCGCCGCTGTTGATGGAGAAGTACTCCACCGCGGCGGAGCGGCTGGTGAATGACGCCTGGACGCGCGGCGCCTTCAACTCCTGCGCGCTGGACCCGCTCAACCCTGCGCCGTGCGCGCACGAAATCCTCTCCAACTTCGCCCGCCGCGCCTGGCGCCGGCCGGTGCAGCAGGAAGAGGTCGACAAGCTGATGACCTTCGTCAACCTGGCGAGCCAGCACGCGGACCCGCCCGAGGTGGGCGTGAGGCTGGCCCTGCGCTCGGTGCTCGTCTCACCGCACTTCCTCTTCCGGGTGGAGAAGAACGCGCCGCCAGGAAGCACCGAACCGTACACGCTCGACAACTTCGAGCTGGCCAGCAGGCTCTCCTACTTCCTGTGGAGCAGCATGCCGGACGACGCGCTGTTCGCCGCCGCCGAAGCGGGGAAGCTGAGCGACCCCGCGGAGGTGGAGGCCCAGGTGCGGCGCATGCTCGCGGACCCGAAGGCACGCGCGCTGGTGGAGAACTTCGCCGGCCAGTGGCTCTTCACCCGCGCGCTGGGTACCGCCGTGCCGGACGGCACGCTCTATGGCGCGTTCAACGAGGAGCTGCGCGCCGCCATGCGCACGGAGACGGAGCTCTTCTTCGCGGAGTTCATCTCCGGCGACCACAAGCTGAAGGACCTCATCGACGCGCCGTTCACCTACGTGAACGACCAACTGGCCGCCTACTACGGCCTGCCATTGCCCGGCAGCCCCACGCACAAACGCGTGGAGCTCACGGGCCACCCGGAGCGCAGCGGCATCTTCGGCAAGGGCTCGCTGCTCATCGTCACGTCCAACCCGGACCGCACCTCACCGGTGCAGCGCGGCGTCTGGGTGTTGGAGCAGCTGCTGTGCTCCGCGCCGCCGCCACCGCCGCCGGACGTGGAGAACCTGCCGCCGCCCATCACGCCGGACATGACGATGAAGGAGCGCATGGCGCTCCACCGCAGCGCGCCGGCGTGCCAGGGCTGCCACCGGCTGATGGACCCGCTGGGGCTGGCGATGGAGAACTTCGACCCCATTGGCCGCTGGCGCCTCCAGGAGGTGAGCGGCGCGCCCGTGGACGCCACGGGGGACCTGCCCGACGGCGCCATCCTCGCCGGTGTGCGCGACATGCAGAGCTACCTGAAGAAGGACCCGAAGCTGACCAACTGCATCACCGAGCACATGCTCACCTATGCCACGGGCCGTGGCCTGAGTGAGGCCGACCACTGCGCGGTGAAGGATGTCGCCGACAAGGCCGAGGCCCGCGGTGGGCGACTCGTCGACTACATCCTCAGCATCGTCTCGAGCAGCCACTTCACACAGCGTGGCGCCGAGGAGGAGCAGACGCCATGAGCAAGAAATTCAGACTCTCGCGACGGACCGTCTTGCGGGGGACGGGAGCGCTGATGGCGCTGCCCCTGTTGGAGCAGATGCTTCCCCGCAACGCGCATGGCGCGCCGGGCACCGTGCCCCGCAGACTGGCCGTCTTCTACACGCCCAACGGCATCCACATGCAGAAGTGGACGCCCACGATAGAGGGCCCCGCGTGGGAGCTGACGCCCACGCTGGAACCCCTGGCGGCGGTGAAGAACGACCTGCTGGTCGTCACCGGCCTGGCGAACCAGCCCGCCTTCCCGGATGGTGACGGACACCATGCCGCCGCCACCGGCGCGTTCCTGTCCTGCGCCAAGGTGTACAAGACGGAGGGCAACAACCTCCGCGTGGGCATCTCCATGGACCAGGTCATCGCCAACCACATGACGGCGACGCGAGCCACCCGCTATGGGTCCATGGAGCTGGGCATCGACGCGGGCCGCGGCATCGGCAACTGCGACTCCGGCTACGCGTGCCCGTATGCCAACAATATCGCGTGGTCGGGGCCTCGAACACCGGTGGCCAAGGAGACCAACGCGCAGGCCGCGTTCAACCGGCTCTTCGCGGGCGGCATCCCCGGAGAGACGCAGGCACAAATCGAGAAGCGGCGCGCGTACGGCAAGAGCATCATCGACGTCGTGCGCGATGACGCCACCGCGCTGAAGGGCCAGCTGGGCACCTCGGACCTGCAGAAGCTGGATGAGTACTTCACCAGCGTGCGGGAGCTGGAGAAGCAGGTGGAGGACGTGTCCGTCCCATCCATGACCTGCGCTTCGGGAGCCGCGCCCATCGTGTCCGAGGACCCGACGGCGAAGACCAAGGCGATGATGGACCTCATCATCCTCGCCTTCCAGTGTGACCTCACCCGGGTGGCCACCTTCATGCTGGCCAATGCGCGTGCCAACAAGGTCTACCCCTTCCTGGGGCTCAGCGGCGCACACCACACGTACTCACACCACCAGAAGTCGCAGTCCAACTACAAGGCGCTCGCCACCATCGACAAGTGGGAGGTGACGCTCCTCCAGTACCTGCTGGAGCGCATGAAGTCGGTCATCGAGGTCAACGGCCTGTCGCTGCTCGACAACTCGATGGTCTACTTCTCCAGCGAAATCGGCGACGGGGACTCTCACAACCACGTCAACCTGCCCATCATCCTGGCGGGCAGGGGCGGCGGCGCGCTCACGCCGGGCCGGCACATCGTCTACCAGCAGGACCCGCTGGCCAACCTGTACATCTACCTGATGCAGGCCATGGGCGTGCCCAACGTCACCACCTTCGGTGACGACGGGACGGGCCCGCTGCCGGGCCTTGTGTAGCCCCGGCAGTCCCGTGCGCGGCGGAGCATGCGAGGCGGGCGGCCCACCGCACGCAATGCCCCGCCGCGCACGCTTCACATGCATGAGCGGGCGTCCTGGCGCATCATCCCCCTCATGCCTTCCTTCTCCCGCGCCTCCCGCTGGTCCGCCTTGCTCCTGCTGCCGCCGCTGCTCGGCTGCGGGAGCGGTGGCACCCAACAGGGGCGGCGACAGAACGCCACCTCCCGGCAGGCCGTGGCCTCCAGGCAGCCCGCCGCGTCCGCGAAGCCGAAGGAGCCACGCGCGGCCCCTCCTGATGCGCAGGACTTCTCCCGGGACATGGTGACCGCGCACAACCTGGCGCGCTCCCGGGCCCAGCCCGCACCCAAGCCCGCGCTGCCGCCGCTGGCCTGGTCCACCCAGGCCGAGCGCAAGGCCTCGTCCTGGGCGAAGGCCTGCAAGTTCGAGCACAACCCGAACCGGGGCGACTTCGGAGAGAACCTCGCCGCCGCCACGCCCGGCGCGTGGACCACGTCCCAGGTAGTGAAGAGCTGGGCGGACGAATCCGCGGACTACGACTACCGGCGCAACACCTGCCAGAAGGGCAAGGTGTGCGGGCACTACACGCAGGTGGTGTGGCGCAAGACGGCGGCCGTGGGGTGCGCCACGGTGATGTGCAACAAGAACTCACCGTTCGGCGCGAAGTTCCCTACCTGGCAGCTCTGGGTGTGCAACTACGCGCCGCCGGGCAACTGGGTGGGTCAGCGGCCCTACTGACCGTGCCGCGCCCCGCGGGGCCGGTGCGTCCCGGGTGCCGGACACTCACGCTGCGGGGGGTGACGGCCCTCCGCCTGGCGGCGGATAATCCACCCCATGCCCCGCCCCACGCCCCGCCACCTTCGACCGCTTGGCCTGCTCATCCCCCTGCTCCTCACCGGCTGTGGCTCCGACACACCCGGAGAGGAAGACGGCGACACCGAGCCGCTGGTCATGACGCAGTTCGACCGCGACATGCTGGCCGCGCACAACGCCGCGCGGAGGAGCGTGTCGCCCGCGGCCTCCCCCGCGCTGGAGGACCTGACGTGGGACGAGCAGGCGACGCGCACGGCGAAGTCCTACGCCGCGCGGTGCCAGTTCTCGCACAACCCGAATCGCGGCAACCTGGGGAGAACCTCACCGCGGCATCGTCCAGCGCCATGGGCGCCCAGGGCGTGGTGCAGGGCTGGGTGGACGAGGCCGCCCACTACGACCACGCCGCCAACACCTGCGCGAGCGGCAAGGTCTGCGGCCACTACACCCAGGTGGTGTGGCGCAACACGCGGGCCCTGGGCTGCGCCGTCCAGGAGTGCACGACGAACTCGCCCTTCGGTTCCCAGTTCCCCAAGTGGACGCTCTGGGTGTGCAACTACGCACCGCCGGGCAACTACGTGGGCCAGCGCCCCTACTGACGCAGGTGCTGGTCCAGGAAGGCCGCCACCTGCTGCCAGGCCCCCGCGGCGGCCTGCGCGTCGTAGCGCTCACTCGACGGGTTGGCGAAGGCGTGCTCCGCTTCGAACTCCAGGATGTAGTGCCGCACGCCCGCCTCATCCAAGGCCTGCCGGAAGGCCTGCACCGTCTCCAGGGGGATGGACGGGTCCTTCGTACCGAAGATGCCCAGCACCGGCGCGCGGATCGCGGCGAGCTCCCGCGCCTCCGTCACCGGGTTGCCGTAGTAGAGGACCGCCGCGTCCAGCTCCGGCATGGCCATGGCCGCATGCAGTGACCAGCTCCCCCCGAAGCACCAGCCGATGGTGCCCGTGCGCGGCGCCTGCACCCGCGCGTCCTGCCGCAGGAAGGTGTGCGCGGCCGTCAGCGTCTCCTGTGCGCGCGCCGGGTCCACGGCCTTCAGCAGCGCCAGCGCCTCATCCCGCGTGGTGGCCACCTTGCCCCCATACAGGTCCACCGCCAGCGCGGCGTAGCCCTCCGCGGCCAGCCGGTCCGTCCAGTGGCGGATGTGGTCATTGAGCCCCCACCACTCATGGATGACGATGACGGCGGGCAGCGGCCCCTGGGCGCCCTGGGGCAGGCTCAGGTAGGCCTTCGTGCCGGCCACCTCCACCTCCTGGCCCTTGAGCGCTGGCGGCGCGTCCTCGCGCAGCGTGTGCAGCGCCTTGAACTCCGACTCGGAGACAGCGCCCGTGGCGGACGGCTCGCGGAGCACCTCCCGGGCACGGCCCTGGACGCAGGCGCTCAGCAGCAGCGCTCCCATCATCAACAGCAGGCCCTGGCGCATGATGTGTCGACCTCCGTGGTTGGCCCGTCCCCGAGGCGGAGACGCTGGCGACGGGTGGACTACCCCGAGGCAGCGCCCTCCGCCACCCCGGTGCCCGCGAACGCGAAGAGGGCTGGGAGGGAAGAATCCCCCACCAGCCCCCTGGGCGTCCTGCGTGAAGATGGTGACTACTTCTTCTCGACCGCGGAGGGCTTGCCCGCCGGCGGCGTGCCGCCCATGGCCGGCATCTCCGGCGGCTTGACGATCTCCAGCAGCTCCACCTCGAACACCAGGGCGGCGCCGCCCGGGATGTTCGGCGGCGCGCCGCGGTCACCGTAGGCGATGTCGGACGGGCACACGAGCTTGGCCTTGCCGCCCACTTTCATCTTCTGCACGCCCTCGGTCCAGCACTTGATGACGCCCTGGAGCGGGAACTGCGTGGGCTCGCCACGCTTGTGCGAGCTGTCGAACTCGGTGCCGTCCGGCAGCGTGCCGCGGTAGTGCACCTTCACGATGTCCGACGCCTGGGGCGACGCGCCCGTACCGGCGGTCAGCTCCTTGTAGATGAGGCCGGACTCCGTCTTCTGGGCGCCCTCTTCCTTCGAGGCCGTCTCCAGGAACGCCTTCGCCTTCTCCTTCTCAGCCTCCGCCTTGCGGGTGCTGCGAGCGCGCGCCAGCTCCTGAAGCTTCGGGCCGTACGTCTCCAGCTCCACCGCGGGCTTCTCGCCCTTCACCTGCGCGGTGATGCCCGACTTGACGTACTCCAGCTCCTCGGGAGTCATGTCGAACACGCTCACGCTGCGGCCAATGGACAGGCCGAGCGCGTACAGCGTCTTCTGGTCTTCCGTCTGCGGATTCGCGCTCGCGCCAGGCGCCGTCGCCGTCGCCGCCGTCGTCGAATCCGTCTTGCCCTGCTGCTGGCAGCCCGCCAGCACCAGCATTCCCGCGACCAGCCACGTCTTCTGCATGTCGTTGCCCTTCCTTGCTTTTTGGAGCGGCAGTGAGACATCGCCGCAGTCAGTTCTGAGGGGCGACTTACTACAGAAATGGCCTGACTTCCGGTTCGACGGCACCCCGGAAGCATCCCTGTTCCTGAACGACACCCCGCCCGCCCCCAGGGCGACCTCGTGTCTCCCCCTGGAGGTGGGGCTTTTCATTACCCGCTTTACCCGGCGTCAGCCTCGCCCGCCTCCAGGTAGCCCAGCAGCGGCGCCAGCACGGGCGTGACGCGCTTGTAGGTCGCGGTGTCGGCGGGCACGGTGCGCAGCACGCGGGCCAGCCGCTGCCGCCGGCCGGGCGCTTCCACTTCCGAGGCCACTGGGGCCACGTAGGTGTGGATGGTGAAGAGGATGGCGCGCGTGCGGGGCAGCCGGGTGAGCGTCTGACGCTCCAGGCGGAGGAAGCAGCGCTCGCCCGCATTGTCCGGGGTGATGCCGTCGAACAAGTGCCGCCACTCCGGCAGCGTGCGCGGCTCCAGGTCCAGCCGCTCCGTGACGCTGATGGCCCAGTTGCAGCGCGTGACGGGACGCCCGGGCTTCAGGCCCTCCATCAACTTCAGCGTGGAGGGCCCCAGCTTCGCGTTGAACTGGGGTACCGGCTCGTGGACGGCCAACAGCGGCCGGCCCAGTTTGTCCCCCAGGCACCACCCGGAGGGGAAACACAACTGGCCCGCCACCAGCGGGAAACCCTCGCGCGTGCCGTCCAGCAGCAGCAGGTCCTCCTGAACCTGCCGGCCAAACCAGTCCAGCGGCGCCAGCGGCAGGCTCGCCGCGTCCCCCGGCGTGAAGTGCGTCCGAGTGCCCAGCAGGTGGTTGTGCCAGCACCAGCGCGTGCCCTCCACCTCCAGCGAGAAGTGCTCCGGCGATTGACGCGCCATGGCAGGCAGCAGCACCGTCAACGTCTCCCATTGGAGTTCCTCTGTTCCGGGCCCTCCCTGGAAGCGCTCGGCGTGCCCCGCCGCCAGCAGCGCCGCCTTCAATGCCACTTCGTCCGCATAGCGCGGCGCGTCTACTTCAATGAGTGTCTCTTCGGGCCTCAGTGCACGCACGCCCAGCGACATTGAAAAGACATCCTGCTCGAAGGGGAAGTAAGGCAGCACCGCGTCGACCTCTCATGAAGGATTGGAGCAATTTATCAATCGTGTCGCAGAACGCATCGCGTCACGAAAGCGTGGCTGTTTTTTGATGTCTCACCCTTGAGGTTGTCCATCTTCACGGGGAGGATTCGCACTCTGGGCCGCGCCCTGGAGCCTCGTGCTCAGAAGCCAGAAGGCGCAGCACTTCCATAGGAGATACCTGATGCATCCTCTGCCGCTGTCGCGCGCGCCCCGTGCCGTGCTTCTTGCCCTCGTGGGCCTGATTGTCCTTCCCGCCTGTTCGGATGACGGCGATGACCGTCCGGACGCGGGCCAGCCGGACTCTGGCATGCCCGCGGACGCAGGCAGTGACGCCGGCAGTGACGCCGGCAGTGACGCGGGCACCCCGGACGCAGGCGGCTCCATGGCCTGGCCGCAGGACTTCTCCTGCGAAGACACGAAGCGGACCGAGCTGACGTTCAACCCGGGCCAGGAGCAGGAGCTCCAGGACGCGGTGAACGCGCTGGGCGATTGCACCACCATCAAGCTGGGCGCGGGCACCTTCCAGTTCGACAACGCCATCACCATCCGCGCCAACGGCATCACCGTGAAGGGCGCGGGCAAGGGCACCCAGGGCGAGGGCACCGGCGGCGAATCCAGCACCGTGCTGGACTTCACCCACGCGGCGGCGAACACCAACGGCTTCGACGTGGTGGGCAAGCTCTTCACGGTGAGCGACCTGGCCGTCTGGAACGCGAAGAAGGATGGCCTGCGCATCGAGTCCTCCATCAACGTGAACATCCAGCGCATCCGCACCGAGTGGGCCCAGGAGAGCCAGGAGAGCAACGGCAAGTACGGCATCTACCCCGTGAAGTCGACGTACGTCCTCGTCGAGGACTGTGAGGCGTACAACGCCGCCGACGCGGGTATCTACGTCGGCCAGACGCTGCACACCATCGTCCGGCGGAACGTGGCGAAGAAGAACGTGGCAGGCATCGAAATCGAGAACACGAAGTACGCCCACGTCGCGAACAACATCGCCCAGGACAACACCACGGGCCTGGTCGTGTTCGACCTGCCGGGCAACCCCATCCGGGGCACGGACATCTACATCGTCGACAACACCATCACCGGGAACAACCGCCCCAACTTCGCCTCCGTGGAGGCCAGCAGCAGCACCGTGTCCCAGGTCCCCGCCGGCACCGGCACCTTCATCCTGGCGTCGCGCCGGGTGGAGATGGAGCGCAACACGTGGGGCAACAACAACACGGTGGACATCGCCATCCTCAGCGGCCTGGCCATCGAGTCCGACCCCGTCCAGTGGGCGGCCGGCTTCTTCAACTACGCCAGCCAGGACATCTCCATCCACGACAACACCTTCACCGGTGGCAGCGGCCGAATGGTGGACAACGGCACGCCGGACCCGGAGCGCCGTAAGCTGGGCGCGCTGGTGGGCGCCGTCTACCAGTACGGCGCCGCGGCCCACGGCGTGACGGGCGTGGAGCACGTGCTGTGGGATGGCGTCGACCCGGCGCCTCGCAATGAGAGCCTGGCCAACCCCATCAACATCTGCTTCACCCGCAACACGCTGCCAGAGGGCACGCAGGCTTCGGTGGTGGACTTCGACCTGCAGGCCGTCGGTGGCCACCTCGCGGCGGGCCCCTCCCCCGAAAACGTGGCCGCCGCCTGGGGGGAGACGCGCCGCTATGCCCAGGACGCCGAGCCCTACAACTGTTCGGGCTTCACCCCGGCCCTGACCATCCGCTGAGACATCGTGAAGAACGGACGCATGTACAGGCCGTTCATCCCAGGACTGGGCCTCGCCGCGGTGCTGATGACCGCGGCGTTGGCCTCGTGCTCGGGTGACGAGGACGGCGTGACGCCGACTCCGGACGGCGGAGGCGACCCCAGGGTCGACTCCGGGCTTCCGCCCGAGGACAGCGGCACCCCGGACGCGGGTGACGACGCGGGCACGGGTGACGCGGGCGCGGACGCCGGCACCTCAGAGGACGCGGGGACGAACGAGGACGCGGGGACGCCAGACGCGGGAGCTGCGTTTCCGCCCAATACCCTGTCGGGCTTCGGCCTCTTCACGGGGACGCCCGCGTCGGGCGGGCTGCGGCCGGTGGCGGGGAACATCCCCTACGAGCTGACCACGCCGCTCTTCTCCGACTACTCGGTGAAGTCGCGCACGCTGTACATCCCGCCGGACGCGCCGGCCGGGTACACGGCCAACGACGTGCTGAACCTGCCGGTGGGCACCATCATCACCAAGACGTTCGCCTTCCCCGCGGACCTCCGCGTCCCGGAAGAGAACGTGCGCGCCATCGAGACGCGCGTGCTGGTGCACAGGCCCGGGGGCTGGGAGGCCTTTCCCTACTTCTGGAACGAGGCCCAGACGGAGGCCACGCTGGCCAATGGCGGCCGCGTCGTCCGCGGCGTGCGCTTCATTGGCGAGGACGGCGTGGAGCGGACGCTGGACTACCTGGTGCCCAGCAAGAACCAGTGCCTGAAGTGCCACCATCTCCAGGACGCACAGGAGAACCAGGTGCTGCTGCCCATTGGCGTGAAGGCCCGCTACCTCAACCAGGACCATGACTATGGCGACGGGCCCATCAACCAGCTTCAGCACCTGGCCAACCTGGGCCGGCTGACGGGGCTGCCTCCGGTCGACCAGATTCCCCGCGCGCCGAACGCGTTCAACGCGGAGGATGGCACGCTGGAGCGGCGCGCACGCGCCTACCTGGACATCAACTGCGCGCATTGCCACAACCCGAAGGGGACGGCGGGCACCACCAGCCGGCTGTTCCTCAACGTGGACAACACGGAGGAGTTCACGATGGGCGTGTGCAAGCGGCCGGGCTCCGCGGGCGGTGGCGTGGGCGGTGAGTTCGACATCGTCCCCGGCAGCCATTCGGTGTCCATCCTCTGGTACCGCATGCACACCGAGGAGTCGGGGAAGATGATGCCGGAGCTGGGCCGCGTGCTTCGCCACGACCAGGGCTCACAGCTCATCGCCGACTGGATTGACGCCATGCCGGCGCGCGCCTGCAAGTAGGTCCGTGGTCAGACGAGCGGCCCCTCCGTGCCTGGTGCGCGGAGGGGCTTCTCGTTTCCGCAGCGTGACGGCCGCGCCGCGTGACAGGGCGCGCGCGTGCCGCATAATCGCGGGCACATGTCCCTGCCCATGCTGCTCCGGGCCGCGGGGGTCGCCGCCGCGCTCGTCCTGCTCGCCGCCTGCCGCATCGAGTCCGCCGCGCCCGCGGCCGGGCCCACGCTGGCGCGCGAGGGCACGCCGTCCGGAGACGTCTGGGTCTACACGTCCATGTACCGGCACGTGTTGGACGCGCTGGACCCGCTGCTGAAGGCGCGGCTGCCCGACGTCCAGGTGCACTGGTACCAGGCGGGCAGTGAGAAGGTGGCCAGCCGGCTGGAGGCGGAGCGCGCCGCCGGGGCCATCCGCGCGGACCTGCTGGCCACGTCGGACCCGTTCCTCTACGAGCGGCTGGCCCGTGAAGGCGCGCTGCTCCGCTACGCCTCGCCCAACGTGCTTCGGGTGCCCCGCGCCCTGGTGGACCTGGACGCGCGCTACGCGGCCCTGCGCCTGTCCACCATGGTCCTGGTGCACCGGCAGGACGGGCCACCGCCGCCCACCTCCTTCGCGGCGCTCGCGGAAGGTCCGTGGACGGGACGCGTGGCGATTGGTGATCCGCTGACGTCGGGCACCGCCTTCACCTGGGCCGTGTTCTGCGACGCGAAGTACGGCGAGTCCTTCTTCCCCGGGCTGCGCCAGCGAGGCGCCATCGTCGCGGGAGGCAACGCGGCGGTGCTCCAGAAGGTGGAGAGCGGCGAGGCGGATACGGGCGTGCTGCTCCTGGAGAACGCGCTCGCGGCCCAGGCCCGCGGCAGTCCCATCCAGGTGGTGTGGCCCACCGATGGCGCCGTCGTCATCCCCGGCCCCGCGGCCCTCTTCGCGACGACGCCCAACCCCGTCGCCGCGAAGGCGGTGGTGGACGTGCTGCTGTCGCCCGAAGGCCAGCGCATCATCGTGGAGAAGGGAGACATGCACGCGGTGGACCCCAGGCTCGCGGGCCCTCGGGGAGAGGCCGGTGTCTCGGAGTTGCTGGAGCGCGCGCGCCCATGGACGCCCGAGTTGCTCGAACGCGGGCTCACACAGGGCGGCGCCGTGAAGGAGCGCTTCCGCCAGGCATTCTCACAATGAGCGCGGCGGCGCCCAAATCCCAGTGGCTGGGGCTCGGCCTGTGGTTGGTGCCGGTGCTCTGCTTCTCCGTGCTTCCGGTGGCCGCGCTGCTCTGGCGAGGCCTGGGTCCCGCCGGGACGGGCGGCTTGGACTGGTTGCTCGCCGAAGGTGGAGCGCTGGGGAACACGCTGCTCATCGCCACGGGCGCGGCGGTGCTGGCCTTCGTCCTGGGAGCGCCGCTGGCGCTGGTGCTGCAACGCACCGACCTGCCCCTGCGCGGGACCTTCACGGTGCTGTTCACCCTGCCCTCCGCCGTACCCGCGTTCATCTGGGGCATGGGCTGGCTGTCGCTCGCGAGCCCTCGCGCGGGGTACCTCAACCGGCTGCTCGGCGATGACACCTTCGACATCTACGGCCCCGCCGGCATCGCCTTCGTGGAGGGCGTTTCCGGCCTCCCCCTGGTGCTGCTGGCGGGCGCGGCGGCCCTGCGGCGCGTGGACCCGGCGATGGAGGAAGCCGCGCGCGTCTGCGGAGCTTCGACGCCCCGGGCGCTGCTGACCACGACGCTGCCCCTGGCGCTGCCCTCCCTGCTTTCTGGCGCGGTGATGGTGTTCCTCATGGCGGCATCGTCCTTCGGCGTGCCGTACCTGCTGGGCGTGTCGGCCTCACCGCCCACGCGGGTGCTCACCACGCGCATCTATGAACTGGTGCTGATGGGCGGTGACGAGGGCCTGGCGCGCGCCGCGCAACTGGCGACGTCGCTGCTGCTGCTCGCCCCCATGGCGATGCTGGTGACCTGGGCGCTGGGCCGGGCCGGCCGCGTCCGCCTCAGCGCGGGCAAGGGCCTGTCGTCCCGTCCCTTCCCGTTGGGGCGCGCACGCGGGCTCGTCCTGGGCGCGGTGAGCCTGACGGCCGCGGTGCTGGTGCTGCTCCCGCTGGGGGCCATCCTCCTCACGTCGCTCCAGCGCAGCTTCGGCGCGGCGCTGACCTGGGAGACGTTGACGCTGACGCACTGGGCGGGGGTGCTGCTGGAGCCGCGCACGCTGCACGCCACGGGGCGCAGCGTCCTGCTGGCGGCGGGCGCGGGTATCCTGGTGTGTGGGCTGGGGCTCGCGGCGGCGGTGCTGCGACGCGGGCTGCGCCGCCTGGGCACGGGCGTGGAGGCGCTGGCGGTATGGCCCTACGCGGTGCCGGGGACGGTGCTGGCCCTGGCGCTGCTGCTCGCGTTCTCCCGGGACTTGCGCTTCATCCTGCTGGACCGCGTCGCCTTCGTGCTCGCGCTGGCACACACGCCGTGGCTGCTGCTCATCGCCTACGTGGCGAAGTACCTCGCGCTGGGCGCGCGCAACAGCGAGGAGGCGCTCGCGCAACTGGACGCCTCGCTCACCGAGGCCGCGCGGGTCGGTGGTGCGGGCCCCTGGCGCGCGTTCGTGGATGCGCCCCTGCCCTTGCTGCGGCCGGCGCTCACCGCGGCCTTCGTCCTGGCGTTCCTCGCGTGCGCGACGGAAATCACGATGTCCGTCCTGCTCGTGCCCGCGGGAACCGAGGTGCTCGGGACGCTGCTGTTCGAACTCCAGAGCTACGCGGACCCCGCCGCCGCCGCGGTGCTGGCATGCGCCTTCATCGCGCTGGTGGTGGTGGGACAGGCCCTGCTCGCGCTGCTGACCCGGCGGACCTTGGACACGCGGTGATGGCGGAGGTGTCCGACATCGCCAGGGAGCCGGCGGCTTCCTGGCGATGTCTTCAGGACCTGCTCGCCATTACATGCACGCGCAGTACATGCCCCGGATGCAGTGCCCGAATCCCTCACCACAGAAGTGGTCACAGTCCGAGTTGCGCTCACAGATGGCCTGCGTGAACTCAGGAGCATTGGCCTCCGCCGTGGACGGCATGAACGCCATTCCGAAACCCGCCGCCAGTCCCACACCCAGCGCCATCAGCATCGCAATTCCATTCTTCTTCATCGCGTGACTCCTTTCGGGGAGCCTCCAGCCTAACTCCAGGCTCAGACACGAGGCAGCCAATCCGCACGCCGCGTGCTTCCGCGACGCAACAACAGACGTCGTGACACACAGCGACATGGTGTTCCGGACACGACCTCGAAGCGTCGTCGCGCCAAAGCCGAGGGACTCACGGCAAACGGCGGCGGCCAGGGTAGGCTCCGCCACCGCCGCATGAGCGACTTCCGACGCGCCACCCGTGACGACAACACCGCGCTGCTCGACCTGTTCGGCGCGGTGCCCATGCAGGGCGACCTGGTCCTCTCCTCGCAGCGAGCGCCCGACTACTTCGGCCTCTATGCCATGCAGCGAGGAGAGACGGAGGTCTGGGTTCACGGCGAGCACGGCCGGCTGGACGGAATGGGCGCCGTGCACGTGCGCGACGGATGGTTGGAGGGCCGTCCGTGCCGGGTCGGCTACCTGGGTGACCTGCGCACCCGCTTCTCCGCGCGCCGGAGCCGCGGCCTCGCGCGCTTCTACGGGCCCATGCTCGAGGAGAGCGCCCAGCGCCTGGGCGTGGACACCTTCCTCACCGCCGTCATGGCCTCCAATGCCACCGCGCTCCAGGCGCTCGTGCGGAGGAGGCCCGGACGCGTGAGCCAGCCGCACTACGCCCTGCTCCGCCGCTTCTCCGCCGTGTCCATCCAGTTCCTGCATCGCCGCCGTCCCCGGCGAAGCGCCTTCGCCGTGCGGCGCGCCACGCCCGAGGACGTCCCCGCCGTCTCGGCGTTGCTGGCTGCCGACCACCGCGCCCGTCCCTTCGGCTACCGCTTCGACACGGGCGAGTTGGAGCACCGCCTCGCCCACTGGCCTGGGCTGCGAATCGAAGACACCTACCTGGCCTTTGACACGACAGGCGCGCTGGTGGGGTGCACCACCGCCTGGAACCCCGAGGCCGTGAAGCGCTACCGGGTGCACGCCTACCGCGGAAGCATGCGCTGGATGCGGTGGGGCTGGAACACGCTGGCCACCGCGGTCCGCGCGCCGCGCCTGCCCGCGCCGGGCAGCGACTTCCGCTACTTCTACCTCTGCAACACCAGCGTGCGTGGAGAAGACCCGGCCGTCCTCCGCGCGCTCGTGGAGCGGGTGTACGCGGACTTCCACGGCCAGGGCTTCCACTTCTTCACGCTGTACCAGGACGAACTGGACCCGCTGGCGCCCGCGCTGAAGGGCTTCCTCCAGCGACGGCTCGACTTCCACCTCTACGCCGTGACGCCCGCCTCACGTCCTCGGGACACCTTCCCCGCCGGACGGACCGGCTTCGAAATCTGCCTGCCCTGACGCACGCTCACTCCGCTTGGAGCGTGAAGCGCCAGGGGACCTGATTCAGGCCGGAAGCACCGGCGAAGGTCAGCACATGAGGGCCGGAGCGGTCCGCGACGAACCGTCCGGCCCGCGGGTTCGACAGCAGGCCACCGGGAGCCATGAGCGACACCTGAAGCGCTCCCGCATCCAGGTCCAACCGGTAGGCACGGCCCGCCTCCAACCCGACGGAGAACACATCCGCGTCGATAGCCGTCTGAACCACGCCCGACACCGAGGCCGGCAGCGTCAGGGCATGGGCCGTCCCGCTGTGGTCGCCGTAGTCATCGACGGCCACGTGCTCCAGCAGCAAGGAGAACGACTCCGCGTCATTCAGGGGTTGGAACATCATCGTGACAGGCGCCGCGTTCCAGGCACTGAAGAGGTGGCGGCCGTCGCCCAGGTCCAGGATGCCCACCGCGCCTCGCGGGTTGAAGGACAGGTTCGGAGAGGGCGCGTAGGACGCGAGGTAGATGCCACGGTCCTCGGCCTGGAAGACGACAGCGTCCGTGTCTTGCGGTGTCTCGAAGAGGCCCGAGACCGGGGTTCCTGGCGTGATGAGCGTCGCCGTCTGCGGCGAGTCCCCGTGGTCATCCACCCCAGCGTCCACCAACGTCAGCAAGAAGGAGTGAGCCCAGAGGTCACCGCCATCGACGAGGAGGTAGTACGTCCCGGCGAGCTCCACCCGAGCCCGCAGCCGGTCCGTGTCCGACAGGGCCACATTCACCCCGTTCGCATCCACCACCTGGGCCGACCACCGCCCGGCCCCTTCCGTCCGCACGGTGTAGACATGCCCGGGCACCCCGGTGAAGGAGAAGACATCCACGTCCTCACGCGACTGGAGGGTGACTGGCACCGGGATGCCCGCCGTCACGGCCGTGGCGGTGGCCAGCGTGTCGCCATGCTCATCGGGGCCCAGGTCCTCGAAGCGGCAGGTGGCATCCACCGGGGTGACGCCCTCCGGCCTCATCACCACGAACCAGTCACGCTCGGACGTCGAATGCAGGCTCACCGCGAGCTGCGCTCCTGACGAGCCCTGCGCAACATCGGTGACCGCGCCGACAGAGGACAGCAGCATCATCTGAAGAAGAAGCCCGGGAGCCTGCGCGCAGATGAAGCGGTAGCCATGCCCCACCCGCGAATGAAAGGTGAACACATCCACGTCAGCGGACGAGGAGAGCCGCACCGGGAACGGCGTGCCAGAGCCCTCCAGAAGGAGGGTGGCTTCTTCCAACGTATTCCCGTGGTCGTCCGCGCCCAACGACATCAGGTGATACGTGTAGCGGCCGTGTGAGCTCGCGCCGGAGACCTCGAAGTACCAGGTGCCCGCGGCGAGCGTGGGCAACCACATGGTCGTGCCACCCTCGACATCGACGGGCATGTCCTGCGGGTTCCCAGCCGCATCCAGCAACCGCACCCGGCACTCCGCCAGGGTCAGCCGCGTGCAAGCGAAGCGGTACATGCCTCGCTCCTCCACGGTGATGGCGAACACGTCCCGGTCCCGCATGTCCACGCGCAGGCCCTCCTCGATGCGGCCCTCGCGGGGCGACATGGGGAGCGTCAGCACCGTCGCGCTGTCAGGCGCCCCCCCATGGTCATCCGGCTGCTTGAAGGCGGCGACCGAGCACGTCACCCCCGCGGCCTGCTCCCACGGTCCGCAGCGGCACATGGGCTGCCCCGCGTTGGAGAAGCAGGTGCCCGCGGTGCACTGCAGTCCCGCGCAGGCCACGTCATCCCCGGGCACCTCCACGGTGTTGCACGAAGCCAGCCCCAGGACGAGGAGCAGGACCACCGGAAGCAGCCCCGGGGTCCGGGCGGAACGCCGTGCATGGGCCATGACGCTCCGCCCTCCCATTCAGACCACCCGGTGCTTCCAAGTCCCACGTCGGAACAGGACGACAGCCACCAGCGCCATCACCGAGAAGGCCACCGAGATGGACAGGAATGCCCCCGGTGGCCCCAAGCCCATGGGGCCAGAGAGCACCCACGCCAGGGGCAGCTCCAACAGCCAGAAGCAACAGATGTTGAGCACGGTGGGCGTGGTGGTGTCCCCTGCTCCGTTGAAGGCCTGCGTCAACACCATGCCGAAAGCATAGAACAGGAAGCTGGCGCTCAGGATGCGCAGGGCGAGCACCGCATCCTTCATCACCGCGGCGTCGCTCGTGAAGATGCCCACTACTGGATTGGCCGCGAGGACGAACAGCAGCCCCAGCGAGCCCAGGAAGACGGCGTTGATGCGCCCCGCCGTCCACACCGCGTGCTCGCCCCGCTCCGGCTTTCCCGCGCCCAGGCTCTGCCCCACCATGGTGGCCGCCGCGTTGCTCAGCCCCCACGAGGGCAGCAGCGCGAACAGCACGATTCGCAACGCGATGGTGTAGCCCGCCACCGCCGCGCTGCCGAACGTGGCCACGATGCGCGCCAGCACCACCCAGCTCGTCGTGGCCACCAACGCCTGGGCCGTGCCCGCGCCCGACATCCGCAGCATGGCCAGCATCGTCCCCGGTTCCAAGCGCAGGTGCTCGCGCCGCAGCCGCAGCCGGCCGGAGCCCCGCGCCAATCGGTAGAGCTGGTACACCACGCCACAGGAGCGCCCGAAGGTGGTGGCCACCGCGGCGCCCATGACGCCCAGCTCCGGGAAGGGCCCCACGCCAAAGATGAGGAGCGGCGCCAGCACGATGTTGATGGCGTTGGCCAGCCACAGCACGCGCATGGCGATGGCCGCGTCCCCCGCGCCGCGGAAGATGGCGTTGATGAGGAACAGCAGCAGGACACTGCCCATGCCGCCCAGCATCACCTGCGTGTAGCGGATGCCGTGCTCCAGCACCCACGGCGAGCCGCCCATCAGCGCCATCAACGGCCGCGCGAAGTAGACGCCCGCCACCGACAACGGAATGGACAACACGACGCCCAGCCCCAGCGCCTGCACCGCCGTGCGCGCGGCGCGCTCCGGGTCCCCTTCACCGATGCGCCGGGACACCAGCGCCGTGGCGCCGATGCTCAGCCCCGCGGACGCCGCGTAGATGATGGTGAGCAGCGACTCCGTCAGGCCCACCGCCGCCACCGCGTCCGCCCCCAACCGGCCGACGAAGAAGACGTCGACGACGGCGAAGACGGACTCCATCATCATCTCCAGCACCATCGGCACGGCGAGCAGGAAGATGGCGCTGCGAACCGGAAGCCGGGTGAGGTCCCTCTCGGTTCCGTGAATGGCTTCCTTCACCGAAGCCCAGAACCCCTGAGGCCCCTCTTCGGGCGGGCCTCCCACTTCCGCCGGCACGGGTTCGAACCCGACCGGGGATGACTCAGACATGCCTGCCTCCGTTGGCGCCCTTCTGTCAGGAAGGCGGAAAGAGGTCCAGGGACGCCGCGCCCCATGACACCTGACGCCTCTCCCCTCCCGGTCCCCTGCGCGGCGAGCGGGCAACCGCGTCCAGGGCAAGGCCCGGCCCTGAGAGCGTCGGACGCTGGACAACCTACCTGCGCCGTCGGGCCGTCGGGCCGCCGAGCGCGTGGGTGTAGGGTGCCGCGTCAATGGTCATCAGCTTGCCGCACGGAAGTGCGCCCGCGGTGCCTGCCGGGGGGGACGCGCACTTCAGCCTCTCCAGCAGCGCGCGGGTGCTGGGAACTCTCCACCTGGGTCCTGGAGCCAACATCGCGCAAGGCGCGGTGGTGCGCTCGCATGACGGCGCCGTGCGGTTGGGCGCGGGCTCGGCCGTGTTGGAGAATGGTGTCATCATCGGACTGCCGCAGCAGCCCGTCACGGTGGGAGAGCGCACCTTCCTCGACCACCGCAGCCTCGTGCTGGGCGCGGAGGTCGGCGCGCTCTGCGATGTGGGAGGCGGCTCCATCCTCATGCCCGGCGCGCGCATCGGCACGCGCTGCCTGCTGGCGGAAGGAACGCTCATTCCAGCGGGCACCGTGGTGCCGGACGACTCCGTCGTCGTGGGCCGCCCCGGCCGCATTCTCCGTCGAACCACCGCGGATGACCTGGAACGGCTCCGGAAGCGCCGCGGCGGAAGCCTCGACCTGCCAGGCCAGCCACTCACCGCTTTCTCCGCGAGAGATCGCGCAGAGGACGCTCCCATGGGACAGCTCTATACGTTTCGCGACAAGCACCCACTGGTGCACCCCACCGCCACCCTCTTCTCCTCGGCCGAGGTGACAGGGGACGTCATCATCGGCCCGGGCTGCATCATTGGCCCCGGGGTCAAAATCCTCGGGGATGGCAATGGTCCAGTCCGCATCGGCGCGGGCGTGCAGGTGCTGGCCAACACCGTGCTGCACCGGCTGTCGGACCACACGCTGACGCTGGAGGACGGCGTCATCATCGGTCCGGGCTGCACGGTGCATGGCAGCTTCGTGGGCGCGAACACCGTGGTGGAGCCGGGCGCCATCCTCTGTGACGGGACGCGGCTGGGACGCGGCAGCTTCGTGGGCGCGGGCAGCCTGGTGAAGCAGGGCAGCGCCTTCGCGGATGGTGCGCACATCGAGGGCTTCCCGGCGACGCAGACGGGTACGTTGGCGTCGCTGCCGCCAGTGCCCCGCTGGGCGCTGCGGCCGGAAGACCTGCCGGGGCTGCGGCGCATCGGCTAGCGCGCCCGCCCACTCACCGCTGCTTGTCCGCGTGATTGAAGGCCGCGAGCAGCGTGCCCATGGCATGGAACGCCAGTCCCATGCCCCAGCCGATGGCGGGGTACTGCACCCACCAGCCCGGCCCCGAAAACAGGTTGATGAGGGTGAGCCCTCCCATGACGATGGTGTAGCTCGTCGCGTGTGACGCAAGGCCCATGTAGGCCTTGCGCATGCGGCGCTGCGCCTTGTCGCGTCCCGCGCGCGCGGAGATGGCGCTCTCCACGGCGGCTTCGCTCACGCCCATCTCCCGGGCCATGGCGAGCAGGTCCTCCCGGGTGAGCGAGCGATCCACGTCCTTGCCCGCCAACGCGTGAGCCGTGGCCTCGCGGATGATGTCCGCGGCCTCGTTCTGGGAAAAACTCGGAGGTGCGCTGCGCTGCCGTGTGTCCGCCATGGGACTGGGACGCTAGCGCGGCGCATCCGCCACGAAAAGAGAAGGAATCCCCCCACGCCCGTTCTCGCTGGCGGCCCACCTGCTTTCACAAATTGCGAAGGGGGAACTCATGCTTCATGGCATTCGCAGGTCCATGAAGCCTCGGCACGCCAGCCCGAGGGAAGCACGCGCGCCGCGGCGGAGGCACCGGCCCGGACGCGGACGGCTGGCACCAGGAAATCGGCTGCGACGGCAGCCCGGGCCAGAGCGGCTCGCCCATCTACTCGTATGACGCGCCCGTCTCGGGGCCGGTCGTGGTGGGCCAGTACAACCAGTACTCCTGCGACGCCACGGGCTGCGCGGGCAACGCCTTCCCGAACAGGATGGGGCACCTGACGCCCTCGTGGAACAGTTCCATCAGCTACTTCAAGTCGCTCTATCCGTAAGTGACGCTCCGGGACGCGCGTCCGTGGCAGGGGCGCGCGTCCCGCGGCCGTGCGGTGAACCCGAGTCAAGCGCGCCAGCCCACCAGTGACGGCTTCCGTGCGCTCCGCTGCCCCCGGGGGTCGTTCCGCGTCGAAAGGCCCCGACAGAATAATGAGGCGCCCACGCACATGGTGAGGACGATGCCTCCATCCGACGCCGCGACTCTCGGGAGCAGCCACCGGCAGCCTGCCAGCGAAACACCCGTCGGGTATCCCCTGGAGCATGACCACACGGTCCAGTTCTATGAGGACGAGGCATTCGTCATCGACATCGTCGAGGCCTACATCACGGGCGGGCTCGAACGAGGAGACCCGCTCATCATCATCGCCCAGGCGAGCCACCGTCAGCAGCTCATCGCGCGGCTGGTGGCCGCGGGCGTGGACACCGCGGCGGCCATCGCGAGCGGGCAGCTCACCCTGCTCGATGCCCGTGAGACACTGGCGCGCTTCATGGTGGGGGGACGCCCGGACTGGGAGCGCTTCCGCCAAGTCATCGGCACCGTGATTGAGCACAGCCTCGCGGCCACGCGCCCCGGCGCCAAGGTACGCGCCTACGGCGAGATGGTGGATGTCCTCTGCCTGGATGGGAAGCCGGACGTGGCGGTGGAGCTGGAGGCACTGTGGAATGACCTCAGCGTGCTCTACCCCCTGTCCCTCCTGTGCACCTACGCCATCGGCCACTTCGGCCAGGCGGCGCACGCGCGGCCCTTCCTCGATGTCTGCAAGGCGCACGCACACGTCATTCCCACCGAGCGCTACACACGGCTCGCGGATACGGAAGGACGGCTGCGAGAGGTCAGCCTCCTCCAGCAGCGCGCCCAGGCACTGGAGGCGGAAGTCCAGCAGCGGCAGCAGGCGGAGCAGGCCCTGCGCGAGGCACTCCATCGCCGGGATGAATTCCTGGCCCTGGCCGGTCACGAGCTGAAGACGCCCCTGACCGCGCTCCAACTCCAACTCCAATCACTCCCCTCCGCGGCGGCGCGGAAGGATGGTAGCGGACGCCTGCTGGAGCGGCTGGACAAGGCCATCCGCCATACCGAGCGGCTCGCCACGCACATCGACGGGTTGCTCGACGTCTCCCGCATCGGAGAGGGCCAGGTGCCCTTGATGATGGAGCCGCTCGACCTGTCGCGGCTCGTTCGGGAAACGGTTGCCCGCGCCATGACTCCGGCGGCCGAGGCGGACTGTCCCATCCAGTTGATGGCGGATGTCCCTATCGAAGGCGTGTGGGACCCGCTGCGGATTCAGCAGGTGGTGGGCAACCTCCTGGTCAATGCCTTCAAGTACGGCAAGGGCCGTCCCATCGAGGTGCGGGTGGAAGGCGCACCGGACCACGCGCGCATCACCGTAAGAGACCACGGCATCGGCATCGCCCCTGAGCACCAGGAGCGCATCTTCCACCGCTTCGAACGCGCCGTTCCATCGAGCGCCTTTGGAGGGCTGGGCCTGGGGCTCTACGCGGCCCGCCAGGTCGTGGTGGCGCACGGCGGCACCCTCCGCGTGGAGAGCGAGTTGGGCCAGGGCGCCACCTTCATCGTGGAGCTGCCCTACCGTCCGCAGTAGCGCGGCGGCGGCCTCAAATCCAGAAGGCCATGTCGCGCTCGGCGTCCTCGGGCCCCGAGCCCTGGCCGCCCTCCCGCAGCCAGCGGCGATACGCCTCGATGTCGGCGTGGTGCAGGTCCGCCTCCGTGCCGGAGTAGACGCCTCCGCCCGGGCCGTCCAGCAGGGCCTCGCGCTGGATGTCCATGATGACCACGTCCTGCTGGATGACCTGCCGCGTGTACCACCGCACCAGCGGCATCATGGCGCGTCCCACCAGCGCACCGGGGACATCCACCGGCAACCGATAGCTGATGGCCGTGTAGACGAGGCTGTCCGTGGGCCCGACGGGCGTGCACTGCGAGTTGATGACGAAGCCGTGCTCGCCCCACAGGTAGTCCACGCGCGTGACATTGGGGACGTAGAACTTGTCCGTGTGGAGCAGCGGCAGTCCGCGCGGATTGAAGAGCCGGCCCAGGCCCGTGACGGTGTCCTGTGCCTGCTTGTACGTCACCAACACGCTGCCCGCCGTGCGCCGCACCGTGGCCGGCACTCGCTTGCTGGCGGGCCTGCGGAACCAGCCCGGATGCACGAAGAGCGTGTGCGGGACGTCCATGAAGTTCTCGACGAGGTTCGTCACCCCGTTCGGGAAGCGCGTCACCATGAAGTAGACGGTCCACCCCTCCTGGTCCCAGTAGGGCACGCGGAATGGCGCGGACCGCGCGGGCTCGGCGCCGCCCATGTAGACGAACACGAGGCCGTCCTGCTCCAGGGTGGGAAAGCGCGTCAGGCGTCCCAGCGCGCAGGGCGCGGTCGCCAGTCCTTCCCGTGCGCAGGCGTCGGCGTCGAGCAACTCGCTTCGCTGCGAGGGCCCCAACGAGGGCACCTCCACCACGGCGCCCGACGCGTCGTAGACCCAGCCGTGATACGGGCAGCCGATGCGGCCATCGAAGACCGCGCCCCGGGACAGCCGCGCGTTGCGGTGCAGACACCGGTCCCGGAGAGCGGTGGGCTGCCCATGTACGTCACGGAAGAGGACCACCCCCGTGCCGAAGAGGGTCCGCGCCAGGGGCTCGCCAGGCTTCAGCTCGGTGGAGAGACACGCGACGTACCAGAAGTCCTTCAGCGCGCCACAGCGCGTGAGGTCGGCTTCGGCCTCCAGGTCCACGTTGGGAGCGGGCGAGGTGTCGCGCGAATGCAGGCGCAGTGGCGGTCTCATGTGGCGGCTCCGGAGAAATGGTCCGACCAGCCCGTCAGGCGGTGCAGGTCCACGGGCTTGATGTCGCCCGCGCGCTGGCCCAGCGCGACGCAGCGAGCCTCGTAGCGGCGAGCCCCCTCCTCCACGCGCGTGGCACGCACCGGACCGAGCTGTCCCAGGGCTCGCGCATAGCGGTAGTGGTGTCCCTCGCAGAGGGCGTGCTCCACGGCCTCCGCGGCGGCGGCGAGCCGTGAGGCGGGGGCGTCCGTCTCCAGGAACAAGACGTAGGACGGCGCGGGACTCCACTCGGGCGCCAGCATGGAGAAGCCGGGGCGCGCGCCGCCAAAGAAGTCCGGAAGCACGGCATCCAGCACGTCTCCCACGCGCGTGCCGGCGAGCTTCTCGCCCACCAGGTCACAAACGGCGTCCGCTCGGCCGACGAAGCGAAGGCAGGGCGTCGCGTGTTGGAAGCCCTCCACGCGGACCAGGTCGCCCAGGCGGTAGCGCAGCAGGCCGCCCGAGGTGGACAACAGCACCGTGTACGTGCGGCCCTGCTCCAGCTCGTGTGCGAGGCGAGGTCGCGAGATGGGGTGCTCGCTGTCGATGAACTCGAAGAAGTGGCTGCGCACCGCGAGCACGGGGGCGGGCGCATCGAAGAAGGGCACGGTGACGACGCCCTCCGTGGCCAGCAGCCCCTTGCCCTGCACCTCCACGCCCGGAAAGCGGCGGCATGCGGCGGGAAGCGCGTGGGCTGCCTGTGCGTCCGTCCACATGCTGAGAAGCGACAGTCGAGGCCACAACGCGCGGGCGCTCCAGCCACCTCGCAGCACCTCACGCAGCAGCGAAGCCCGCTCCGGGCGCGGAGAGAAGCGCATCCGGGCCAGCACCGCTTGCACCGCGGCTTCATCGTGCGCGGCGCCGGACGCAGGCGGCCGGCAGCGCCCTCGCGTCAGGTCATCAGCCAGTCGCTCCCCGTGCCGCTCCAGCGCGTCCATGAGGAGCGTGAGGAAGCTGGGGTTCCACACGCTGATGAGAGCCAGATCCTCGCGGGCGACGAGATGCCAGAGCGTCACGTAACGGCAGGACTCCACGTCCGGCAGGGCCCCTACTTCACCGGGCACCGCGAAGATGCGGGACAGCAAGGGGCGCAGCACGCGCGAGAAGTAGGCGCTGTCCTCCGCGCTGCCCACGGGAATGCCGCCCGCCGTGCGGGCCTGCTTTCGCGCCAGTGGGGAGATGGACCAGTAGCTGGCGCCCTCGCGCAACGCGAGCCGGCGGTGGAGCAACTCGAAGAGCATGGGGGCCAGGGCGCGCTGGAACTCGGCCAGGAGGCCGCGCGTCATGGGCACCCGCTTGCTGGCGCCCGAAGAGCCGCCTGAGAGTTCGAAGCGCAGCACCGGCTCACGCGTGAGCACCCGGGCCTCGCCCGCGGCGATGCGCTCCACGTCCGGAGCCAGCGCGTCCGGTGTCACCCACGGCACGGCATTTTGGAAGTCACGGGCGTCGCGGATGCGGCGGAAGTCAGGGATGCGCTCCGCCTGCACGCTGCCCACGGCCGAACGGAGCACCCGCTGAAGACACACCGCCTGCGCGGCCTCGGGGTCGCGCAAGGCCCGGTGGAAGCGCAGCGCGGAGGGAGCGAGCACCGCCCGCAGTCCCTCCAGCGGCAAGGAGGAAGCACTCACGTCAGCCTCACGTCCGCACGCGGACGCCCGCGTGTCTCAACCCGCGCCGGGCCCAGCCGCGAAGCTGTCCGGACACGCTCCGCCCCAGCGCCAGGAAGAGGTCCCACCAGCGAATCTCCACCAGGCACACCAACTCCTCGCCCTCGCCATGGCGTGGATTGCGCTCGGCGAAGAAGGCGATGTCGGGGTGCAGTGCCGCCGCGCGGTCGATAGGCGCGACGCCATCCCGCACGCGATAGTGCACGCCCTGGAAACGGAGCGTGCCCCGCGACGCGTCGTACTGCGCGCCGAACCAACGGGCGGCCAGCGCGTGCAGGAAGTCGGCGCGTCCGGGGGGCGGCGTCCAGTCCCGCCGAGGCATCGTCCTGGGGAAGTAGTTCACCGCAAGCAGGTACGTCTTGAAGCCGGCGCTCAACAGCAGCCAGTGCACCGGCCGCAGGGGATGACGGAGCTTGCGTGACAACACGAAGCGCCCGAAGCACACCTGCAACACCTTGTGGCCCCACCAGTCGGGGTGGATGACCGTGTCGCCCGAATACACCACCTCCACCCGCTGCCCGCCCGCGAGCTCCTCGGCGACGCGCAGCGTGCTGAAGCCCACCAACTCCCCGCCTCGGCGCGTGTGGAGGAGAATGACGTACTGCTTGGCCTCCAGGTCCTCGGCGAAGCGCTCCGGCGACACGCCCGTGTAGCAGAGCTGCATCAGCGCCAGCATCTGCCCACGCTGCGCGTCCGTGAGCGCATCACGCCGCACCGTCGAGCCCTTGAGCGGCGACATCATGGCCGGGCACGCCCTTGCAACACCTCCGCGTCGGGAGGCTGCCGAAGCTCGTGCGTGCGGTCCGGCGTCAGCGACACCTCCTGCACGTCGCCCCCGTACCAGTGCACCCGCGCCGTCACGGGCCCCGAGTACCGGCCCAGCCCGAAGTGCAGCCGTGCGTCCGCCGCCGCGGAGAAACCGC
Organism: Myxococcus sp. NMCA1; assembly: GCF_026810205.1. Lineage (NCBI taxonomy): Bacteria > Pseudomonadati > Myxococcota > Myxococcia > Myxococcales > Myxococcaceae > Myxococcus > Myxococcus sp. NMCA1. The sequence goes on from NZ_CP113950.1 coordinate 9,062,257, forward strand.
CCATCAACCCCACCTCCTGCACCTGCTCCACGCGCGTCCCCGCCTCCTCGTAGGAGACGACCACCCGGGTGCCCACGGCGCTCCGGTGCGTGCGTCCACCGTGGCCCACCAACGTTAGTCCCACGAAGTGCGCATCCTGGCGCGCCTCCGAGCGCAGCGTGTTGCGATACAGCGACACCGGTCCGTGCTGATTGGTGATGAGCGCGTCCACATCCCCGTCCCCATCCAGGTCCGAGAGCAGCACGCCTCGCGAGTTGTCCGGGTCGTCCAACCCAAGCTCTCGCGCCAGGTCCACGAAGTGTCCGGGCTTCGCGTCCCCCAGGTTGAGATACGCGCGGCGCGCTTCATTCGGATAGATGGTGCGGCCCCGGATGTCGCCCCACTTGTCCGCGTACGTGTGGATCTCCGGGCCGGACTGCATCAGCTTGTGGTTGACGTACCAGTAATCCTTGCGCTGGCCATCGGGGATGCGCCACCGCGCCGCATCCAGGCGTTCATCCACCATGCCATTGGCCTGCACCAGGTCCGGCCAGCCGTCGTTGTCCAGGTCTCCCGCCGCCGCGCCCCAGCCGAAGCGCCGCTCGTTGAGCGCGCCACGGAAGGTGGCCTCGTCCCGGAACTCCGGCGTGAAGGCGTCCTTCCCGGGGCCCACCATCCACAGCAGGCTGCCCTCCGCCTGGAGCGAGTGGTGGACGTTGGAGACGTACAGGTCCAACCAGCCGTTGCGGTCGAAGTCCGCCACGGAGGCATTCATCCCCTTGTATGTGTCCTTTCCAATCTCACCGAAGAGCCGGCCCGCCACGCGGCGGAAGTGCTTGCCGCCCTCGTTGAGGTAGACGTCGTCCGGCCCGAAGTCGTTGGCCACGTACAGGTCCGTCCACCCGTCGCGGTTGAAGTCCACCGTGCTCACCGCCAGCGACCAGTGCGTCTCCGGCATGCCCATGGCGGCGATGTCCACCTTCTCGAAGGTGCCGTCTCCCCGTCCCCGGTAGAGCGCGTTGAGCCCGCCGTTGGCCGCGTTGTGCCAGCCGTCATGCATGAAGCGGAACATGCGGCGGTCCTCTGCGTGCTCGGGCTCCGGCAGACGGAAGAGGTTGAGCGGCACCGGCGGCTCATAGCCCGGCAGGTGCGTGGTCATCACATTGAGGACGAAGAGGTCCAGGTGCCCGTCCCGGTCGTAGTCCAGGAAGGTGAGGCCCAGGCTCACCGCGTGGTCCGTCACGCCCGCGGCCTCCGTCACATCCTCGAAGCCCGCGGTGCCCGTCTCGCGCAGCGTGTTGCGCAGCAGCCGGACGGGCCCGAAGGCCACCGCCACCGCGAGGTCCAGGTCACCGTCACCATCCCAATCCACGAAGGTGCCGCCGCCCGGCAGCCCCTCTTCCTTGTAGCGCGTGGCGAAGCGCTCCAGCGCGGGCACGGGCACCCGTTCGAAGCGGAGGTCGCCCAGGTTGCGATAGAGGACCGCGTGGTCCTCGGGCCGAGCCAGCGGGTGCGTGAGGAACAGGTCCGGCCGGCCATCCCCGTCGTAGTCCCCCACGGCGACCGCGTCCCCCACCGCCACCAGCCACTTCGCGACGTGCCCCAGCCGAGGGTCCAGCTCCTCGAGCGTGTGGCCCATGGTGGAGTCGAGCCCCGCGTCCCGCGCCTCCACGCGCTCCATGCGGAAGTCCAGCGGCGTGGTCCGGACTCCGGGCGTGGCGGCCAGGGTGTAGCCACCCACCATGAGACCTCCCAGCCCACCCACCACCGCCGCGCGCTTCAGCCAGCCCGACGACACCAGCGTGTTCAAGGACTCGCGCCACCCGCGCTGCCAGGCGGCTCGCGCGTGGATGAACAGGAAGCGGACCGTGGCGCACGTGAGGGCCGCATAGAAGAACGTGTAGACGCTCTCCTTGAAGTGCAGCACCAGGTCCACCAGCGTCACCGCCAGCGCCAGCAGTATCTGCCCACGCCGCGTGCCCGGAGACGTGGCCGGGTCGGTGAGCATGTAGAAGACGAAGATGAAGAACGACGGCGCGCCCAGCGTACCGAGGAAGAGGACCTCCGGCGGCAGGTGGTGCCGGAGCACATAGGCGCGCAGCGCCGTCTGGAGCGCGTAGAAGAAGAGGAAGCTGACCACCAGCCACCCGCGCCCCACCCGGAAGAAGAACAGCACCAGCGCCGCCATGAGGATGAAGGCGGAGAGGGCCACCTCGCCGTTGGCCCACTGATAGGCGGGCGCGGCGGTGATGAGCTCCCGGGTGAAGAGCAGCGACATGGCCACGCCGAACATGGACGGATTGAAGACGTGGCGGCCCTGGAAGGTGAGCACGTACTTCGAGCCGATGGCGATCCACACCGGAAGAAGGAGCAGCCAGCTCGAATGCGAGTAGTTGAGCAGCAGCGCCAGCGAGCAGCAGGAGATGTACGCGCTCAGGGGCACGACCTTCTGCCGCTTCAGCCCCCAGCCCAGCGCGACGTCCAACACGCTGCCCGTCACCACGATGGCGGCCATCTGCCACGGGCTGCGGTTGAAGCCGAAGAAGGTGAAGCCGAGCACGCCGTAGAGCGTCAGCAGGAAGGCGAAGGGCAGGCGCGGGTCGTTCCAGCGAGGCCAGACCCAGCCCCAGCGCTCGACACGTGGCGCCGTGTGCAGCGGGACATACACCTGTGCAGCCGGGCTCACCCCGGGACCAACGCTCATGGAAGCCCGCCTCCCGCCAAAGCACGTCGCCGCGCGCGTGCGGAGCGTGCCCCGTGGAGCGCGCCCTGTCCAATCACGTCAGGGGCTTGCAAGAGCCCCTCCTGTCCATGCATCCATGCCATGTCCAGGACGCTGCAAACTCCGGGCGCAGGTCCTTCAGCGCGCGCTTTCCGATGCCCTCTCCGCACACCCGAGCCCTTCTCGCCATCCTCGCCGCTGTCTGCATCGTGGCGGCGGGCTGGTTCCGCCACGCCCAGAACGTGAAGGGCTCGCGAGGCGGACGCATCTCCGGCCCCAAGCTGGCGTGGCTCTTCTACGCGGTGTTCCTGTGGTTCCTCGCGTGCCCGCTGGTGGCGCTGGACGTGGCGGTGCCGGAGGAGGCGCGAGGCGTGCTGGGCGCGTTCGCCGCCTTCATGTGGCTGCGAGGCGTGGCGGAGCTGTACCTGCTCTACGGCGTGAAGCGCTGGCGGCCCCCGTATGGCGTGGCCCATGACGTGGCGTGCATCGCGCTGGTGCTGGGGGGACTGTTCTGGGGCCGGACGCGGTGGCTGGGCGTGCTCGGTCCTGAAGACTTGTGGGCCCTGGCCTTCCTGGGCCTGGTGCTCGTGAGCCTGTTCGTCGAGGTCGCCTACGCGGCCCTGTTCTTCCACGCGGTGGAGGGCCGCACCACGGGCGAGGACGGCATCTGGTTCGCGGACGAGGAGCAGGCCCGCTTCCGCCGCATCAACCGGCTGACGCTGGCGCTCAACGTGCCCCTGTACGCGGGACTGGCGGGCCTGCTCGCGGTGGGAGCGTGGTAGGCGCGGTGTCGACACGCACGAAACAGCCAGGGGCATGGCTGCTACACTGCGCGCATCCGCTGGCGCAGCCCGGACCTCATGCCGCCGGGTCGAAAAGACATGGGACATCCCACCCTCGAGAATGAAACGCCCTTTGCCTTCGACATGATGGGCCTCGCCGACGAGGACGGCAGGCCCCTGCTGTTGCTCGTCGTGAAGGCCACCTATGCCTTTGGCCCCTCTGGATTGAAGCTCGCCGACACGCAGGTGCCGGTGACGTGGAGCGGTGAGTCCTGGGGCAAGCCCGGCGAGTCCAGCGACAAGTTCGAACCCGAGAGCGCCTTCATCAAGCTGGCCACGGACGTGGCGCTGATTGGCCATGCCTACCCGCCCCAGAAGGGCGCCACCGAGGCGCTGGTGGCGCTTCAGGTCGGGCCGCTGAAGAAGGCCGTGCGCGTCGTGGGCGAGCGGACCTGGTTCAAGAGCATGGGGCGTATCGCGGCAACCAGGCCGCTCCCCTTCGACAAAATCCCGCTCACGTGGGAGCGCGCCTTCGGCGGCTGGGACAAGACAGACACCGCGAAGCCGGCCTTCGAGCCGCGCAACCCCGCGGGCGTGGGCTTCCGCGCCAGTCCTCGCCACTTCGAGGAGGGGCTGAAGCTGCCCAACCTGGAGGACCCCGCCACCGAGCCCCTGCGCGACTTCGGCCAGAAGGTGGTGCCCGCGGGCTTCGGCTTCACGTCTCCCCATTGGCAGCCTCGCGCCCGATACGGCGGGACCTACGACGAGGCCTGGAACAAGACGCGCAAGCCCTTGCTGCCCAAGGACTTCGACCGGCGGTTCTTCAACGCCGCCGCGCCGGGCCTCATCGCTCCTGGCTACCTGAAGGGGGACGAGCCGGTCATCATCGCTGGCGCTTCCCCCAAGGGCCGGCTGTCCTTCGCGCTCCCCGGGCAGTCCGCGCCGGTCGTCACCGTGGCGCTCGCGGGGGGCGAGGACGCGACACCCGCCATGCACCTGGACACCGTGACCCTGGACACCGACGAGGAGCAGGTGACGCTCCTCTGGCGTGGACACGTCACCCTGGCCGAGGGCCTCCACGACGTGCGGGGCCTGAAGGTCACCGCCCAGGGCGTGAGCGCGCCCAAGGCGGCCTGAACGAAACCGGCGTAGGGGCATGTATCCAGCGGCGGCGCCGCGCTCCAGCTTCGCGGTTGCCTGGCTCGCACCGCGTGGCCCCGCCGGGGTATTCTGTTCCCCTGGAGGTGGCTGGCATGGCGGTCAATACCGGTGTGAACAAGATGTCCGTGGTGACGAAGGACAGCGGCGGCGTCACCGTTGCCTTCCCGGACGTATGCAAGACACCCAGCCCGGCCGGGCCCGTGCCCATTCCCTACCCCAACGTGGCCCAGTCCTCGGACACCGACAAGGGCACGAAGAAGGTCTCCGTGGCTGGCAACCCGGTGTGCGTGAAGGACTCCAACTTCAAGATGAGCACCGGCGACGAAGCCGGCACCGCGGGCGGCGGCGTGGTCTCAGGCAAGACGAAGGGCAAGGCGGAGTTCGTCAACTTCTCCTTCGACGTGAAGTTCGAAGGGAAGAACGTGGCGCGCGCCTTCGACCTGATGCTCCACAACGACAAGAACACGCCGCCGTTCCCCGTCATGCAGGGGCCCGTCATCGCCATGGGTGGCAATGAAGGCACGCCCCAGTGCCTCGTCTGCGAAGAAGACATCTAACAACACGCCACGATGTCACCTCCTCCCGGTAGCCCCCTTCCCTCCGAGCGACACGACGCATCCATTCGGATGGACATGGCCAGAGACTTCCTCGCGGACGCGTCCTTCTTCTGGACGCTGCGTGAGCAAGGGCTCCTCGCCCCCGACTACTCTCTTCAAGAGTTCCAAACGGGGCCCGAGCAACGATTGCTCGCGTGCCTGGACGCGTTGCAGCTCGGAGGTCCCCGGGTCACCCGGGAGTTGCTGCTGCCGGCGCTGTCCTCGGACGAGCCGGAGCAGGTGGCCTGTGCAGCCAGCGTCCTCTTGTCGCAGCCCGGGCAGGAGCACCTCGACGCCGTGCTCTCCACGTTGGCGGACGAAGGCGGAGCCAATCCTTCGAGCCAGGGGGCCGCATGGGCACTGGAGCTCCACCCCAGCCCTCGCGCTGTTCCCCAGCTCCTCGCCTTGTTCGACGAAGGCGCCCCCGTCGTGCAGGCACGGGTGATGGACATCCTGACGGCGTGGGGGACGGCTCCTTCCCGGAACCTGGATGAGGCCGTTACGTCGAAGGACAGCGCCCTGGCCCAGGCGGGACTGCGCGCCGCCCGTCGCTTCCCTTCCCGACTGGAACGCGCCGCGCTTCAACGTGCCCTGGAGTCCAACGACGCGGAGGTCCGCAACACGGCGCTGGAGACAGCCTTGCGTCTGGGCCACGGCTCCGCATGGACCGGCTGTGTCGACGCCGTCCGTCGCAAGGATGCAGGCTGGGGGCCCTCCGCGGCGCTCCTCGCGATGGGGGGCGACCCCCAGGATTTGGACCTGCTCCTGAAGGCACTCCAGGAGCCAGCGCTGCGAAAAGAGGCGCTCTGGGCGCTGGGGCTCAGCGGGCGCGTCGCCGCCGTAGGTCCCCTCCTGGAGGCCATGAAGGACGAGTCGGTCGCGCAGGTGGCGGCGGAGGCCTTTTGTGCCATCACCGGCCTCGTCCTCACCGGACCGTTCGTGTCGGAGGCGGAGCCCTGGACTCCCGATACACCCGAAGATGAAGAAGCGCCGCCCCTGGGCCCGGAGCACGCCCTTCCCGTGCCCGCGCCGGAAGCCGTGGCGAACTGGTGGCAGCAGGTCCAGAAGGACTTCTCGCCCCAGGTCCGATACCTCGGCGGGAAGCCCTTCAGCACCGAGACACTCCTCGATGCTCTGATGACAGGCCCCATGCGCAGACGCTCAGCGCTGGCGCTCGAGCTGGCCATCCGGAGCCAGGGCGCATTCCAGCTTCGCGTCCGGGATTGGGCCCCGAGGCAATGGAAGACACTCCAGGCAGCGAAAGCGGGCTTGCAGGGGCGATTGCCGCTGGCGCCATTCCGCGCCTTCTCGCCCTCGACCGTCCTGGCCGACGAGTCCCCCGTCCAAGCGGACGCGCTCTTTCCGCGCGTGGTCTGGCAGCGCCCGCCCCCTCCAGGTGCGCTCGCCATCACGGGCCTGGGGATGGTGTCGTCGCTGGGCGATGGCGTGGTGGGGAGCTGCGCGGCGGCGCGCGTGGGCGTGGCCCGGCCAGGCGCGCTCGAGGACCTCACCTTCGTGGACGAGGACTCGGGTGAGTCGCTCCCCGTGACGGGGCATGCCATCCCGCATCTCACGCAAGGGTACGCGGGCGCGGGGCGCCTGGTGCGGCTGGGAGCGGTTGCCCTGGCGGACCTCCAACACCACTCCGGCATGCAGGCGGGGCCGCGCACGGGCATCTTCCTCAACCTTCCCAGCGGCTTCCTCCTGGAGGCCGCGGAGCGACAGGAGCGAAAGGCCGCCAGCGAAGAGGCGGAGCCCGACGGCGAGGCTGAGGACGCTGATGCATCCTCTGATTTCGACGAAACGCCGCTGCTCGCTGCGACGCTTCGCGAACGCTACGCAGAGACACTCCTGCCCCGGCTGCTCGCGCAGGCCGCCGTACCAGGGGGCGTCACCCAGCAGGCCGTCTTCTTCGGAGACTCCCCCGGCTTCGTCACGGCCCTGCGTGCCGCGGAACGCGCGCTGAGGTCCGGCGCGCTGGACCGATGCATCGTGGGAGGCATCGACAGCATCGTTGAGCTCGAGTGGCTGGACGCGCTGGACGCGCTCCGAATGCTGAAGACGCGCGAGCGGCCCACCGGGCTGATGCCTGGCGAGGGCGCGGCCTTCGTGCTCCTGGAACTCGCGGACGAGGCCTCTCGCCGGGGCACACCGGCCGTCGCCTACGTCGACGCCATGGCTGCGTCCTCCGAACCCGAACACCTGTTCGCAGGCAAGCCGCACGTCGGCGTGGCCCTGTCCTCCGTCATCGCGGAGGTGCTCGGGAGCCTCGAGGACCGTGGCCAGACGACGGGGCTCGTCATCGCGGACCTCGACGGCACCGCGCCCCGCTCCCAGGACTGGGGCTACGCGCAGCTACGACTGAACAGCGCGCCGCTGAAGGAGGCTGTCACCTGGTACCCCGCTGATGCGTGGGGAGGGCTGGGCGCGGCGACCGGTGCCGTCGCGGTCTGCATGGCGGCACGCGGGTTCGCGAGAGGCTACCTACCCACGTCCGGCGTCCTGACCTGGCTCTGGGGATGGAACGGGGAGCGGGCGGCCTTCCACCTGCGGCCGCCCTCCGCGCGCTGAGGCGGACTTCAGCGCGCGAGCCGAGGGAGCATCCGGTACTCGGGGTGGGTCCGCAATCCACGGCCCTCCGCCAGCCGGAGCAGGGCCAGTCCCTCGACGAAGATGTGGCGCTCGGTCTGGAAGCGCTCTGGGTGGGACGGCACGCCCGCGTCCTTGAACTCATGGGCCCGCTCGACCAGCAACTCTTCCAGCGACAGGTCGAACGCGTCCTGGTCCGCTGAAGCGAGGGCTTCGCACACGGCGAGCCGCGTGGAGCCCGTGTCGGCGGAGCACTGCTGGAAAGCGGCGAGGGCACGCTCGGCCCCAGCGGAGAGCCCCTGGGTTCCCGCGAGCAGGAGTTCGTGGAGGAAGTCCGCGTAACGGAAGTCATCCTCGAACTCGTCCTTCTCCGACCATTGGCGGGGCGAATGCCGGGCGATTTCCTGCGCCAGGCCGGCCTCGCCCGTGGCGAGCGCATCGAACAGCGGATCCGTACGGCTGGCACACGCAAACCGCCCTGGAGTCACGTCCGAACGCGCGTGGGCTTCGACCAGCAAATCCCTGCGGGCGGTGGCGGACTGGCGCAGGCATCTCCGGAAGGCGGGCGTGTCCGCCTCCACCAGCAAGGTGCTGATGGCGGCGATGCGAAGGTACGTAGAGAGCCGCGTCAGGAGCGTCTCTCGCTGGATCGCTGTGAGCGGCTGCTTCAGCCCCTTCTCCAGCTCCTCAACCGCAAAGAACGCATTCTCGCGAATGAAGTCCATCTTCAGCATCGACGAGCTCCCGCTGACGGATCCAACCTCAAGGTGAGTACTCGACTCAGGCTCGCCCGCGAAACTCGGAGCCGAAGTCCTCCATCTCCTGGAACAACACGCCCAGGCAGTCCTCGTCCACGATTCGCTGGCCCAGGTCTTCACGAACCAGGATGAGACTGGTCTGCTCCGCGAGCCGGAAGATCTTCACGTCCTTGGGGATCTTCTTCTCATTGAGGACCAACCGCCGGAAATGCAGCACCTGATTCTTCAGGATGGCGTTCATGCTGAAGTCGGACTTCTTCGCATCCATGCACGCGACCGTCCCCAGCACGTTGGCGATGTAATAGGGCATGGTCAGGACTTTCTTACGGGGCGTCCGGAGACGAATGGGCAGGTATTCGATGGAATCCGCTGGCGTCTCCTGCTCCAGGATGCCCTTGAGCTTTTCGGAGACCACCAGCATCCCGAACGTGTTCGGGATGCTGTCCGTCAGCGTGCTGCCCCCCTCCTTCGACAAGTCGAAGACTAGGCCCTTCGGGAACCATTCCTCACAGCGGACGCCCTCCGTGAGGAGGTAACCGCGCCCATCCAGTTCTTCCTTGCGGGAAGAGTCCAGCCACGCGAAGGACTCATCCTCGTCGTCGTCCACCCAGGGGTAGTAGCTCACGGCAATCCGCTCCACTTCAGCGCTTCTTCGCGATACCCCGCTTCTTCGGAGCGGGCTTGGTGAACAAGTTGATGTTGATGGGGCCTGCCGCGGACACCATGTCCCAGTAATCCGCCTGGAGGCGCATCAACATATCCTTGACGTCTGTCGGAGGATTCCACTCCTTGTGCTTCTTGTCCTTCGCCAGCGCGGAATCCAGCGAATTGCGGACGATGCGCATATCGGCACTCGCCTGTTTCGAATAGGCCGGATGACTCCCCATGTGGTGGGGCAAGCTGTGGAACTCCGAGTCGCGCGCCACGGCGGGGAGGAAGATGATGTTCTCCCCATTGTTGATGTTGTAGTCCACGCCCCGAAGCATCCGCATCTGGTCACTGGTGAAGTTCTTATCGGAGAAGGCCTCCTCCGGAAGCAGATGGTGTGCCTGGTTGATGTACGGGGACTGGCCAATCTTGAAGTTCTGGCCGTGGACAAAGGTGTATCTGCGCGCATGCGTCAGGCTGCCAGGCTTGATTCGCTTGTCCCCGCGCACACGGGTGCCTCGCGCCTGGAGCACGCCCTGGATGATCTCGAGATTCGCGTAGATCTTGTTCCGGCCACCATTGCCCTTGATGTGCTTGTGGCCTTTATCCCGATAGTCACGCGACCGCCTGAGCCGGGCCTTCAGCTTGCCCATTCCAGAGAGATGATCTGCCTTCGCCATGCGTGCCCCCGTGGAGCTCAGTTCAACTCAATCTTACCACCGCGGATGAGCTGGAGCCCCGAAGCCCGGCTCTCTACTCGAACCCCTCGAAGAAGGATGGTGCCGTCCCGGCGCAGCGTGATGCTTGCCTCGCCTACACGCAACACGATTTCCTTCTCAGCGCCGAGCACCAACCGGTCCTCCTTCGGGGTGTCCTTCACCTCAGGGGCCGCGGGCGCCGGACCGCCAGCAGCGGCCTCGGGCCGGCTCGCCACTTCGAGCAACTGCTCCAGCAGCGAAGGAGCGCTGGGGGCTTGAGCCAGCGCGACCAGCAGCGGACGTGCGGGGTCACCGTCCTCGAACAGCAGCACGACCTCCCGGCGCTCTTCCACCGCCGACCGCAGCTGCTCGGCCCCGAGCGCGACGAAGCTCCGGGCCGCGACCGGCATGGACGTCGGATTGCCCGCGAAGTCCACCAGCGCCAGCCCCTCCGGATTCACTCCCATGAGCCTGCCAACACGAGCCCCGGTGATGGGCTCCCGGTGAGCGGCGTGGAGCGTCTTCTCGGGCTTGGCGCCATCATCATTCGAGGCCATAGGCCCTCCAATTCGACGTCATGACGCGCAGTGAGACCTTCGCCCCAAGGAGACGGCGGACCTGAACGATATCAGGCCCTTCCCAACCACTCCACCAGCAGCGCCAGGCTCCGGCCCACGATGGCGCGCCGGACCTCGGCTCTGTCCCCGGGGAAGACGTGCCGCTCCACCGTGGCCTGTCCACCCCGCTGGAGCACCGCGAGGTAGGCCAGCCCCACGGGCTTCTGCGGCGTGCCACCTCCGGGGCCCGCGATGCCTGTCTCCACCAGCACCCAGTCCGCCGTGGAGCGCGCCAGGGCGCCGTGGGCCATGGCCTCCACCGCCTCCGCGCTGACGGAGCCATGCGCTTGCAGCAACGCCAGCGGCACGCCGAGCTGCTCCACCTTGGACTCGTACGAGTAGGGAATGAAGCCACGCTCGACCACCGCGGAGGCGCCTGGCACCTCCGTCAACGTCGCGCCCAGCAGTCCTCCCGTGCAGGCCTCCACCAACGCCAGGCGAACACCCGCCGCGCGACACCGCTCCAGCGCCTGCCGCGCCAAGGCCTCCAGGGATGCTTCCGTCATGCGCCCCACTCCATCGCATCCGCGGCGGACCTGCACGCCCAAGAACGGTCGCGCCGTGCGTTCCCGGCCGTGTCCTCGCTCGGGGTGCGGCACCGCGTCCGAACCCACCGTAGCAGCCGAACGTGGAGCCCTGTGGACGCACCAGGGCGGGGGCACCGTCCACGGTCGCGCAGTCCGTTGACCGGCATACCCTGGCCACACTCCGGGTGCCCTCGGCGGCGGATTCCTTGACCCATCCGCGCTCGTGCGCAACAGAGTGCCGCCCGTGTCCTGGCGAGCGTGGAAGGTTGGAGTCCTGGCCCTGATGGCCGCGTTCCTGGCAGCCTGTGCGTCCAGGCCGGTGGCCCCTGCCCCGTTGCCAGTCCCCGAACCCGTCGTCACGGGCCCGTTCGCCGAGGCCGAGGCCTATCTGCACGCCTGGGCCGCGGGGGATGTCGCCTCCATGCGGCGCGCGGTCGTCAACCCGCCCGCGTACTTCGAGGTGATGCACCAGCAGTTCCGCGACGGGCTGCGCATCGTCTCCTCCCAATTCGAGCTCGGACCCTTCCAGCGCGATGGCGACGCCCGGGTGGCCACCTACCGCGCCGTGCACCTGCTGCGCGGGCTCGGGGAATGGGAGCTGGATGGCGCGCTGCGCTTCGTCCGCCACCAAGGCCACTGGCGCGTCCAGTGGACTCCCGCCGCGCTGCACCCCGAAGCCCGCGAGGGTGACTTGTTCTCCCGCACCCGCACGGCCCCGCAGCGGGCCGATATTCTCGACGCGAAGGGGACACCGCTCACCCTGCAAGGCGAGGTCATCACCATCGGCGTCGACCCCACCCGCGTCCGGAACCGCTCGGACGTGGCGGCGGCGCTCCAGGCCCAGGCCGGAGTGAGCACCGCGCAGTTCGACGCAGCGCTGAGCGTGGCGGGCACGGCGACGAGCCGCTTCGTGCCCATCATCGACCTGCCCCCCGAGCGCTACCAACAGGTGCGCCCGGCGCTGGCCCCCGTGCCCGGCATCTTCTTCCGCCGCAAGAGCGCCCGTACTTCGGAGGACGGCTTCGCGGCGCACACCCTGGGCCGCATTGGTGATGTGACGGCCGAGCTGCTGCCCCAGATGGGTCCCACCTACCTGCCTGGAGACCTCGTGGGCCTGTCCGGCCTGGAGCGGGCATACGAGGTCCAACTCGCGGGCAGTCCTTCCGGCGACGTCCTGCTCATGCGCCCCTGGGGCAAGACGCAGGTCCTCTTCCACTTCGAGGGTGAGCCGGGCGCGCCCCTGTCCACCACGTTGCGCCGCGAGGTCCAGGCCGCCGCGGAGGCCGCGCTCGACGGCGTGGCCCACCCCGCGGCCCTCGTCGCCGTCGACAGCGCGACGGGGGCCATCCTCGCCGTCGCCAGCCGGCCGCTCTCGCAGCCGCTGCACCGTGCCCTCACCGGCCGCTACCCGCCCGGGTCCACGTTCAAGGTCGTCACCACGGAGGCGCTGCTCGCCCGAGGCATGCGGGTGGACTCCCCTGTCGCGTGCCCGCCGATGACGATGGTGCGCACCAAACCCTTCCGGAACTTCGAAGGGGAGTCCCTGGGTGACACCACGCTGCGGCAGGTGTTCGCCCACTCGTGCAACACCGCGTTCGTGACGCTCGCGACGGGGCTCGGCGGTGATGCGCTGAGTGCCGCGGCTCGCCGGTTCGGCTTCGATGTGCCCTACTTCCCCGGGCTGACTTCCGCCGGTGCATCATTCCCCACGCCCGCGGATGCCATTGAGCTGGCGGCCGCAGCCATCGGGCAGGGGCGGGTGCTCGCAACGCCCTTGCACATGGCCTCGGTCGCGGCGGCTGCGGAGTCAGGCGAGTGGCGCGCGCCCTATCTTGTCGAAGGGCTGGACGGCGGACCGAGCAGCCTGCTCTCGAACGGCGTCCGGGCGCCTTTGTCCGCGCTGATGCGTGCCGTCGTGATGGAAGGCTCCGGGAAGGCCGGCCGGCAGGTGCCCGGGCTCGGCGGCAAGACAGGCACCGCCGAGTTCGGCACCGTGGCGCCGCTGCCCACGCATGCGTGGTTCATCGGGTTCCGAAAGGGCGTGGGATTCGCTGTCCTGGTGGAAGGCGGGGGCGTGGGAGGGCGCGTCGCCGCGCCCATCGCCGCGAAGTTCGCTGGCGCGCTGTAACGCGCCTGAGAACCCTTCCCGCCGCGCGCCGCCAGCGCTCAGGCTCCGCGACGGCGCAGCGCCACTGCCAGTCCCGCGAACGCCAGCACCACCCACAGCGCCACCGCGCCCGGCCCCGTCGCGTTGCAGCCGCCACCGCCCACGTCCGCGCCGTTATCCCGCGACGTGCCCGCATCCGGCGTCTGCGGCCCGGCGTCCGGGTGCTGCGTACCCGCGTCCGGCGTGCCCGTACCCGCGTCCGGCTGCTTCGTCAGCGTGCTCTCGTCGAAGTACGCGCCACACGCCGGGTCATTCACCCCGGCCGCGCGGTGGTCCAGCGCCAGTGCATAGGCGCCCGCGCCGAAGCCCGCCATGGGCGTGTTGTACTTGTAGGTGCCGTTGAACTCGTCATACGTCTCCGCCACGGCCAGGTAGTTCTTCAGCGACTGGTCCGTCACCCACTTCAGCACGCGGTCGGCACGCGCCACATCGCCGCCCATGCGCTTGGCCACCGCGCCCCGCAGGCTGACGATGACCCACTCCGCGCTGTCGTACTCGCCGCCCCAAGGGCTCATGTCCGCGCCATCCGGGTGGTCATACCGGTCATCGTTGCGCTGCCAGCCCGCACCCGCCGGTGAGGACAGGCGCAGGTCCAGTCCATGATAGGTCGCCTGAGCAATCTTCCCCGCCGGGTCGAAGAGCTCGAAGGCGAACGCGTCGAACACCGCCGCGTCCCAGTAGCCCCTGCCCTTCCTCAGCTCCTCCAGGTTCGAGGCCAGCGCGAAGTTCCTGTCCGTCAACTGCTCCGCCATCGCCCGGCGCAAGGACTCGCCCGCCTGCCGGTAGCGCTGCGCGCGCTCCGTGTCCCCCACCCGCTGCGCCAGCTCCGCCGCGTCACACAGGCCGCGCGCCGCCGTGAGGCTGGTGTACGTCCACGACCGCTGCCGCCCCTTCCAGTGCGTCTCCCAGATGGACGAGTCCGGACGGATGAGCCCCGTCACCGGGTTGATGAGCGCCACCAGCGCGTCCCCCACCTTCGTGGACACCGTGGGCCAGGTCTGGTCCACCAGCGTGGTGTCACCCGTCGTCCGCTCGTAGTGCCGCAGCGCCCACAGGAAGAGACCGAAGCCGTCGAACTCGATGTTCGGCCCCGCCTCGTTGAAGTCCGTCTCCTCCACGCCGAAGCCGTGGTAGCGCGTGAGGGTGATGATGTACGGCGGCATCGAATACGGCTCCAGCTCACGCCAGTGCTGGAAGCGGCCACTGTCCGCGTTGAGGTAGTAGGACAGCCCGTCGCGGGCATCGCTCTGCATGCCCAACGTGGCCATGGCCGCCACCGCGTAGGCCCCGTCCCGAATCCAGGCGTACGTCCACTGCCCGGGCGGCAGGCTCGCCAGCACCGCGCCGTAGCCCGCGTGGCGCACCACGCCTGGCAGCGTCGCCGGCGTTCCGTCGGGCGCCTTGAAGCGCGTGCGGCGCGGCTCGCCATCCCGGGACAGCGACTCGCGCAGGTACACGTCACGCGAACGCACCTGCGCCATGTGCAGCACCACCGCCGAGTGCCGCAGCAGGGACTCCTCGTCCGCCGACATGCCCGCCGGCACCTTCACCGTGTCCGTCTGGAACGCCGCCCACCGCGCCACTTCCGCGTCCACCAGCGCCTGGGCGCCGGACGCGCCCGCGTACTCCGTCAGCCACTGCCGCACCGTGGCCCCGGCCGCGGGGTCACCGTGGTGCGCGAAGGCCACGCCCACCCACCGCTCCGCGCCCGCCGGGATGTCCCCCAGGTTGAACTGGTACGCCGTCGCCCAGCCCGTGCCCGCCGAGGGCTGCGCCGTGAAGTCCCGCAGGTCCTGCCCGCCGCCCCCATTCACCACCGAGTAAGCGTTCTGCGGGCCCGTCGTGGTGGACAGCCACGCCGACTTCCGGGCCACCGTGCCCAGCGGCCGCGCCACCAACACACCCGCGAAGCCCTTCTCCACGAAGTCGTTGCCGCTCAACTCCACCGTCTCGCCATTCTCATCCAGGTCCGCCATCACGCCCGGACGGCCGAAGCCCAGGTGGAAGTTGTGGAGCGAGAAGGCACTCACGCCCGTGACGGCCGCCGTGCCGGTGTTGCGCACGCGCAGCGCCATGACGAAGGACGCGTGCGGCAGGCCCTGCGGCGCGAAGACGAACGTCGTCGCCTCCAGCGTTCCCACCCGCTGCACCAGCGCGCCCAGCCCCGTACCGCCCGTCTTCTCCGGCGCCCACGCCGCGTAGCCGCTGGCTTCCCGGTCCGCCTCCTGCGTGCTGAGCCAGCGCTGCGTGCCCCCGGAGCGCAGCCCGAAGAACGCGTCGAAGAGCAGGTCGCGGGAGTGAATCACCTTCGGATGGCCATTCTCGAAGACGTCATTGCCCGCCGCGTCGATAACGGGCTCCTCGGTGGCGAACAGGTGCTCGCGGAAGTGCGTCACCTTGCGCTGCTCCACATCCAACATCACCGCGCCATGCCCGTTGGACGACGGCAGGCGCAGGAAGGAGCGCTGGATGGGGACTTCCGCGCGGGCGCCAGCGCCCACGGTGCACAGCAGCGCGAGGAGCAGCACGGGCGGCTGGCCGCGTCGGTGAGACAGGCGGGGGGTGGGAATCATCCGGTGGATTCTGGGACCCTTCCCGTCTCAGTCCAACGGGTGTGAAACCACCCCTCTTGCTGACCTTCCCGGAAAAGGCTGTTTCGAACGGGGTTTCAGCCGGGCTTCTGGCGCCTCCGCGCAACCACCTGTCGCCACCCTCCTCCCAAGAAATGGGACTCATCACGTACTGACTGGTGACGCGGCACCGGACGACCCACCACCGCCGCAGGGGACCTCATGACTTCGCTCGCCCGGCCCGCGAGGCTGACCTGGCAGAACCGCGGCACCTTCCTTCGCGTCCTGCTGACGCAGGTGCTCTACGTCGCCCCGCTCTTCTGGTTCATGGAGCTGGCGCAGAACGTGGCCTGGCGGTGGATGAATGGGGACTGGGGTTGGGTGTTCCCCAAGTCGCCGTACCACTGGTTCTCCTTCGGGAGCCTCATCCTGTGGGCCGGCTGCGTGGCGCTCCTGTGGAGCCTGCACTTCTTCTGGTTCTACCCGCGTCGCGTGAAGGTCTGGCCGCGGCTGGCCATTGGCGCAGTGGTGTGCTGGGTGGGCGAATGGGTGGGCGGCTACGTCGCGGCCAACGTCTTCAACCATCCGCTCCAGGTGTGGCCCGGCTCACCGCTCGTCTACGTCCACTACAGCGCCCTGTTCTTCTGGGTGAGCAACTGCATCGTCTACCACCTGCTCACCAACGACGTGGTGGACCTCACGCCCGAGTACGACGCGCCTCCGACGACGACGCGCGCACAGGTGGCCTGAGACTCACGCGCCCTGGGGCAGCTTCAAGCGCGCGCGGCAGCCCTTGCCCTCGGGGCGGTTCTCCAGGCGCAGGCTGCCTCCGTGGGCCTCCGCGATTTGCCGGCTGAGCGCCAGGCCGATGCCGCTGCCCTGGGGCTTGGTGGTGAAGAAGGGCACGAAGAGGTTGCCCGTGTCCGTCATGCCGGGGCCCTCGTCCTCCACCCAGACCTCCACCGCGCCCGGCGACAGCACGGCCCAGGACACCCAGACGTCCCCCACGGCCTCCGGCGCGGACAGCACCGCGTCCACCGCGTTGCGCACCAGGTTGATGAGCAGTTGCTCCAGTTGGTCCACGTCGCCCCGCAGCACCAACCCGGGGCCCGCGCGCACGCCCACCTTCCGGCGCTTCTCCAGCGCGGCCACCCGGCGCACCCACGCGTCCACCTCCACGGCGCCTGGCGTCGGAGGCGGCAACCGCGCGAGGCTGGCGTAGGCGGACATGAAGCGCGCCAGTGATTGGGAGCGACGGGCGACGATGCCCAATCCGCTCTTCGCGTCCTCTTCCCAATCGGACGGACGCGGCGCCATGAGCAACGTGTCGCGCAGCGCCTCCGCGATGGAGCCGATGGGCGCCAGCGAGTTGTTGATTTCGTGGCTCAACACCCGCACCAGCCGTTGCCAGGCCTCGCGCTCTTGCTCACGCAATGCCAGCCGCAGGTCCGCGAGCACCACCAACTGGTGCGGCAGGCCGCCCTGCCGGAAGGAGCCTCGCCGCAGCTCGTAGGGGCCGCCCTCCTCCGCGAAGGAGCGCGTCAGCCTGCGAGGCACGTCGCCTTCCAGCAGGTCCGTCAGGCCCAGGGCTCCGGCGCCCTTGCCCACCAACTGCGAGCGTGACGCGCCCAGCAGCCGCTCGCCCGCGCGGTTCACGAGCCGTAGCGTGCCCGCCACGTCGAAGGCCAACACGCCGACGTCAATCTCCTCCATCACCTGCTCCAGGAGCGCGCCCGCCTCCAGCACTCCCAGCCTCTGCTCACGCAGGGTGTCCCCCAGCGCGTTCACCTCCAGCAGCACCTCGCCCAGCGCATCCCCCGCCCGCGCGCCCCGGCCGCGCACGGAGTAGTCCCCTTCGCGCAGGGCGGCCAGCAGGTTGGCCACCGCGTGCAGCGGCCGCATCACCCGTTCGCGCACCAGCAGGCCCACGCCCAGGAAGGTGCCCACCACCAGGGAGGTCAGCGTCCACTGCACCTTGGAAGAGAAGTCCCCCAACCACACCAGCACGAGCGCGGCCACCGAGCCCGGCAGGCCCGCGAGCCACGCGAGCCCGAGCACCTGCAGGTCATGCGGCGGTAGCCGGCGCTCCTCGCTCACCGAGCGCCCTTGATGCCGTAGTACTGGAGCCGCCGGTACAGCGCGCTGCGCGACAGCCCCAGTCCCTTCGCCGCCTCGCTCACGTTGCCTTCGTGCCGCGCCAGCGCCCGCTCGATGAGGTAGCGCTCCACCTCCTCCAGCGTCATCTCCTCCAGCCGCGTCATGCCCTCGCGGCCGGCCCGCTTGAGCAGCAGGTCCTCCTGCGTCACCTCGTCACCCGACGCCATCAGCATCGCGCGCTCCACCGCGTGCTCCAGCTCGCGCACGTTGCCCGGCCACGCATAGGCCAGCAGGGCCTCCAGCGCCTCCGAGGACAGCCGGACGTTGGGCCTGCCGTAGCGCCGGCCCTGTTCGGCCAGGAAGTGCGCGGCCAGCAGCGGGATGTCCTCGCGACGCTCGCGCAGGGGCGGCAGCTGCACCTCCACCGTGTTGAGGCGGTACAGCAAATCTTCCCGGAAGCGGCCCTCCGCCACCGCCCGCGACAGGTCCACATTGGTGGCGCTCACCACGCGCACGTCCACCCGCCGCGTCTTCGACGAGCCCACCGGGTGCAGCTCGCCCGTCTGGAGCACGCGCAGCAGCTTGGCCTGCTGCGACAGCGGCATGTTGCCAATCTCGTCCAGGAAGAGCGTGCCGCCGTCCGCCAGCTCGAAGCAGCCGATGCGGTCCGTCTTCGCGTCCGTGAAGGCGCCCTTCACGTGGCCGAACAGCTCGCTCTCGAAGACACCTTCGGACAGGCCGCCGGAGTTGACCGCGACGAAGGCCCGCTCCGAGCGCGTGGAGCCCCCATGAATCAGCCGCGCCACCACCTCCTTGCCCGTGCCGTGCTCGCCCGTCACCAGCACGTTGGCGCCAGACGGCGCCACCCGCTCGATGAGCCGCCGCACCGGCTGCATGGACCGGGACTCGGACACCAGGGCGAGCTGATTGCCCTGCCCCCGGCGCAGGTGCTGGTTCTCCTCCTCCAGCCGGCGGCTGCGCTTCAGCGCCCGGCGCAGCTCCAGCTGGGTACGCAGCGTGGCCAGCAGGCGCGTGTTGTCCCAGGGCTTCTGCACGTAGTCGCGAGCACCGGCGCGCATGGCCTCCACCGCGCCCTCCACGCTGCCCCACGCCGTCATCACCACCACCGGCAGGGACGCATCCTGCGCGCGGATGCGGCCAAGCAGGTCGATGCCCTCCTGCCCGGAGGTGGTGTCGCGCGCGTAGTTCAGGTCCATCAAGACCAGGTCCACGTCCTCTGCCTCCAGCGTGGCGAGCGCACCCGCGGGCGACTGCGAGGTGACGACAGTGAGTCCGTCCCGCTTGAGGAGCAGCCGGAGGGCCTCCAGGACGTCCGCCTGGTCGTCGGCGACCAGGACACACGGAGGCCGCGTGGCGGCACTGGGAGCATTCGGGAGGGAGGGGGCGGATTCAGACACGGGGGACACCAATAGGGGGGGAATGTGCCAGAAACAACCGGCGGCGGGCGCGCGGGAGTTGTGGGCGGCCGGGGACCTCAGGCGCCCTGCAACCAACCATCCGCGAGCTGGATGACGCGGTGGCCGTAGGCGGCGTTCGCCTCCGAGTGCGTCACCTGGATGATGGTGGTGCCGTCCCGGTTGAGGCCCTGGAAGACCTCCATGATTTGCTTCGCCTGCTGTGAATGGAGGTTACCCGTGGGCTCGTCCGCCAGCAGCACCTTGGGGTTGGCGATGAGCGCCCGGGCGATGCCCACGAGCTGCTGCTGCCCACCGGAGAGCTGCGAGGGGAAGAGGTCCTTCTTCCCCACGAGCTGGAAGCGGTCCAGCATGTCGCCCACCAGGGCCTCGCGTTCGCCGCGCTTGAGGTCGCGGTAGGACAGCGGCACCTCCAGGTTCTCCGCCACCGTCAGGTTGTCCAGCAGGTGGTACTGCTGGAACACGAAGCCGATGGTGCCCCGGGAAAGCTCCCCGCGCGCCTTGGGCTTCATGGCATGTACGGCCTGGCCCTCCAGCAGGTACTCGCCCGTCCAGTCCACGTCCAGCATGCCCAGGATGGACAGCAGCGTGGACTTGCCCGCGCCCGAAGGCCCCATCAGCGTGACGAACTCGCCCGGCTGGATGTCCAGGTCGATGCGGCGCAGCACCCAGGCCCGGCCGCCAGCCAGGGGGTAGGACTTCTCGACGTTCCTCAGGGAGATGAGCGGAGATGGCATGTCCGTCTCAGCGGCGCTGTTCGTCCTGGACGATGCGGCCGTCGAAGAGGCTCACCGTGCGGGTGGCCACGCGCGCGTGCGCCGGGTCGTGCGTCACCATGCAGATGGTGGCGCCGCCCTTGTGGAGCTCCGTCAAGAGCTGCATCACCGCCTCGCCGTTCTTCGAGTCCAGGTTGCCCGTGGGCTCGTCCGCCAGGAGGATGAGCGGGTCGCCCGCCACCGCGCGCGCCACCGCCACGCGCTGCTGCTGACCACCGGAGAGCTGCCCCGGCATGTGACGGGCCCGGTGTGCCATGCCCACCTTCTCCAGCGCGCGCTCCACCCGCTGCTTTCGCTCGGCGGCGGGCATGCCCCGGTACGTCAGCGGCAGCTCCACGTTCTCGAACACCGTCAGGTCACCGATGAGGTTGAAGCTCTGGAAGATGAAGCCGATGTGCCGGTTGCGCACCAGCGCCCGGTCCGTCGCGGACAGGTCCAACACGCTGCGCCCGTCCAGCAGGTAGGCCCCGCGCGTCGCCGTGTCCAGCAGCCCCAGCACCGCCAGCAAGGTGGACTTTCCCGAGCCCGACGGGCCGACAATCGCCACCCACTCTCCCTTGCGCACGTTGAGGTGGATGTTGGAGAGCGCGTGCGTCTCCACGTCCTCGGTCTCGAAGACCTTGGTCAGTCCGTCCAGGTGGATGAGCGCCTTGCCGGGCTCCGCGCCCGCGTCCTCCTGCGCCACCGCGCCTTCCGGGGAAGCAGCCGTCTTCGTATCGTTCGTCATCATCGCAGCCTCACCCGCTCCACCGCGTTCCACGCGGTCATGTCTGAAGTCTCCATCGGGCTACTCCGCTCGCAGGGCGATGGCCGGGTCCACGCGCGTGGCCCGGCGCGCCGGAAGCCAGGCGGCCAGCACGGCCACCGTGCCCAGCAGCAACGCCACGCCCGCGAACGTCCACCCGTCGTACGCCGCCACCCCATACAGCATTGCGTCCAGCAGCCGCGCCAATCCCAGCGACAGCCCCAGGCCCAGCACCACGCCCAGCGAGGTGAGCCGCAGGCCCTGCCCCAGCACCAGCGTCAGCACGCGGGTCCGCGAGGCCCCCAACGCCATGCGGATGCCCATCTCCCGCGTGCGCTGCGCCACCGAGTAGCCGATGACGCCGGAGATTCCGAGCGCCGCCAGCAGCAACGCCGTGCCCGCGAACAGACCCATCAGCAGCGCCGACACCTGGCGGGAGCTGATGGACTCATCCACCAACCGCGTCAGCGGCGCCACCGCGTACAACGCCAGGTTGCCATCCACGGCGCGCAGCTCCGCTTCGATGGCGGTGCGCAGCGCCTCCGGGCTGCCGCCGGACTTCGCCCGGACCGCGAGCGCCAGGAAGGGCGTGGGCACCTTCGCCGCCGGGTAGTACGCGGCGGGCCGCGCGGGCGTATCCAGGCCCCATTCGCGCACGTCGTCCACGATGCCCACCACGGTGGTCCACTGCACCGCGTCCCAGTGCAGCTTCAACCGCTGGCCCAGAGCATCCCCCTGGGGCCAGTAGAGGTCCGCGAAGGTCTTGTTGATGACCACCTGCCAGGGCGCGTCCGGCCCCTCCATCCCGTCTCCCTCCAGGAGGTGTCCCTGGCGCGGGGTGACGCGCAGCGTGCGCAGGTAACCAGGGCTGACGGCGCGGAACTCCACCGCGGGCCAGACTTCATCCGGCGCCCGCGGCCGTCCCTCGATGTCGAAGCTGCTGTCCGAGCGCCCTCCCAGCGGCAGCAGGTTGGTGACCCCCACGGCCTCCACGCCCGGGAGCGCCTGGAGCCGGCCCAACAGCTCCCGCTGGAAGGCCACCTTGTGTGCCGCGTCCGGGTAGCGCGCGGAGGGCAGCACGAGCTTGCCCGTGAGCACGCCCTCGGGCGTGAAGCCCGCGTCCACCGCGCGCAGGGCCAGGAAGCTCTTGGTGAAGAGCCCCGCGCCCACCAGGAGCACCAGCGCCACCGCGACCTGCCCCACCACCAGCCCCGCGCGCATCCGGCCCGAACCATGGCCCTCCGTGCCCCGGCTGCCCTCGCGCATGGCGACGCTCAAGTCCTCCCGGCTGCCATGCAGCGCCGGACCGAGCCCGAAGAGCACGCCCGTGAGGAGGCTCACGCCCATGGTGAACACCAGCGGCCGCGCGTCCAGCCGCACCTGGCTCGCGCGAGGCAGCGCCTCTCCCACCAGTGCCACCAACGCGTCCGTGCCCCACAACGCCAGCAGCATCCCCAGCACCCCGCCCGCCAGGGACAGCACCAGGCTCTCGGTGAGGAACTGCGCCACCAGCCGGCTCCGGCTCGCCCCCAGCGCGGCACGGATGGACACCTCGCGTCCGCGCGCCGCCATCCGAGCCAACAGCAGGTTGGCCACGCTGCTGCACGCCGCCAGCAGCACGAAGCCCACCGCGCCCAGCAGCAGCCACAGCGTGCCGCGCACGTTGCCCACGACCTTTTCGTCCAGCGACGTCACCGAGAAGGACCAACCCACCTTCCGGTACCGCGAGGGGACGGCCTCCTCCATCTCCAGCGCCACGCGCGCCAGGTCCGTGCGCGCCGCGGCCTGCGTCACGCCGGGCTTCAACCGCCCCACCACCGACAGGAACCGGGCGCCGCGCTGGTCCTCCTGCCGCTGTGTCTCGGTGGGCACGAAGGGCACGTACATCTCCGCCCAGGCGGGGTAGGCCACCCCCGCGGGCAACACGCCCACCACCGTGTACGGCTCGCCGTCGAGCTGCATCGTCTGGCCCAGCACCTGCGCGTCCCGGGCGAAGTGCACGCGCCACGCCGTGTCGGTGAGCACCACCACCCGCTCACGCCCCTGGACGGCCTCCGCCTCCGTGAAGGCGCGGCCGAGCACCGGCGACACGCCCAGCGTGGCGAAGAAGGACGGTGTGGCCGCCACCGCGGCGAGCTGCTGGGGGGTGTCCCTGCCCGTGAGCGTCAGGTTGCC
Organism: Myxococcus sp. NMCA1; assembly: GCF_026810205.1. Classification (NCBI taxonomy): domain Bacteria; kingdom Pseudomonadati; phylum Myxococcota; class Myxococcia; order Myxococcales; family Myxococcaceae; genus Myxococcus; species Myxococcus sp. NMCA1. The sequence continues at coordinate 9,085,300 of NZ_CP113950.1, forward strand.
GCCCCGGTAGGCCGCCACCGATTCGAAGGCGCGCGACAGCGTCGCCAGGTCGAAGTACTCCGGCACGGACAGGGAGATGTCCTGGAGCTCGGCCTGCGCGATGTTCCCCTGGAGGTGCACCACCCGCTCGGGCTCCGAGAAGGGCGGCGGCGTGAGGAGCACCCCGTTCACCACGCTGAAGACGGCGCTGTTGGCGCCAATCCCCAGCGCCAGCGCGAGCACCGCCACCAGCGCGAAGCCGGGGCTCTGGCGCAGCGAACGCAGCGTGTACCGCACGTCACGACGAAGTGCGTCCATCATCGCAGCCGCACCCGCTCCACGGCGTCCCACGCGGCCATGTCCGACAACACCACCTGGTCACCTTCTTGAAGGCCCTGCAGCACCTCCACCGCGTTCACCGAGCCCCGGCCCAGCTGCACCGGCACGCGGACGGCTTCATCACTGCCCGGCATCAAGCGGAAGAGGGCCATGGTGGCATTGGGCTGCGCGCCAGCCGGGCGCCCCACGGACAGCACGTCGCCCAGCCGCTCCAGCTCCACCGTGCCCTCCACCGTCAAATCCGGCCGCGCGCCGCGGGGCAGCTCCGCGGGCAGCGACACCTCCACGCGCACCGTGCCCTGGCTCGCCGCGGGCGCCACCCGCGCCACCTGGCCTTCCACCACGCCGTTGCGGGTGTCCACCAACGCCTTCAGCCCAGGCTGGATGTCGCGCGCCTGCGTCTCCGCGATGCGCAGCTCCGCCTTCAGCCGCTCCGGCTTCACCACCTTGGCCAGCAGCACGCCCGGCGTCACCCACTGCCCCAGCTCCAGCGGCAGGTCCTGGAGCACGCCATCCTCGCCCGCGAGCACCTTCATCGACTCCACCTGCGCGCGGCGGAAGCGGGCCACCGCCTTCAGGCGTTCCACCTGTCCCTGCTGCGCGGTGAGCTGCTCCTTCATGCTGGACGCCACCACCTGGAGCTTCTTGCGCTCCAGCTCCAGGCGACGGCTCAGCTCCGCGGCCTTCTCGCGCGTCTGCTGCATCTCCAGGTCGCCGATATGTGCCTTCTGGTGAAGGGCCTCGTTCGCGTCGGCGCGGCGTCCCGCCTCGGAGGACTCGTTGATGAGCGCCGCCACGGTGGCCTCCTGGGCCAGCCGCTGCGTCTCCAGCTCCATGCGCACCTGGATGAGGTCGGCCTCCACGCTGGCCAGCTGACGCTCGGCCTCCAGGGCCTGGAGCTGCACGTCCGGGTTCGACAGCTCCAACAGGAGCGTGTCCGCCGTCACCGTGGCCCCAGGCCGCACGTGGATGCGCTCCACCCGGCCCGCCGTGTCCGCGGTGAGCCAGCGGATGTACTCCGGCACCAGCGTGCCCGCGCCCTTCACCTGGCGCACCATGGGTCCGCGCTTCACCGTGTCCAACCACACCGAGGCCCGCTCCACCGTGGGCGCAGCCGGGCGCAGCCGTGACAGGCCCACCGTCACCAGCAGGAGCGCGCAGGCTCCACCGATGGCGAGCACCCAGGGCTTGCGACGCGGCTTCTTGGCTTTGGGAATGTCCACGCCCCTGCCCAGAGCGAGGCTCGTGCCAAAGCCATCTCCCACGTCAACCCCCTGGAATTGCTCGGGATGAAGGACTGCCTCGCGAAGGCCGTGCCCACTTGCGGAAAGTGCCGTCCCAGAAGCGGACAGCGGCCGGAAGGGGGTGGAGGCCCCTGGGGGCGCCGGCGCTAAGGTGCGCGCCCATGTCGGCCTCCCTTCTCGAAGTGTTCCTGGACCATGCACACCGCGCACCCGAGCGGCCCCTGCTGTCGTTCGAGCAGGAGCGCTTCACCTACGGGCAGTTCGCCACGCACGTCACGGCCTTCGCCCGGGGCCTCAAGCAGCGCGGGCTCCAGCCGGGGGAGCGGGTGGCGCTCTTCCTGGAGAACAGCGCCCGCTTCACCATCGCCTACCTGGGTGTGCAGGCCGCGGGCGGCGTGGTGGTGCTGGTCAACACCGCCTACCGGCAGGTGGAGCTGGCCCACATCCTGTCCGACGCGGAGGTCTGCGGCTGCGTCACCGGCGCGGCGGGCGCCGCGGAGCTGGTGCCGCTGCGGGCCCAGCTGCCCTCGCTCCAGTGGCTCCTCACCGTGGAGCGCCCCACCACCGCGCTGCCCGAGTCGCTCACGGAGGTCCCCTTCGACACGCTGCTCGCGGAGGGCACCTCCGCCGCCGCGCCGCTGGTGATGCCGCGTCCGGAGGACCTGGCGGTGCTGGGCTACACCTCTGGCACCACGGGCCGCTCCAAGGGCGCCATGCTGATGCACCGCAACCTGCTGGCCAACGTGCGAGCCGTCACCGAGGCGTGGCGCTGGACGGAGCAGGACCGGCTGCTGCTCACCCTGCCGCTGTTCCACACCCATGGCCTGATGGTGGGCCTGCACGGCACGCTGTTCACCGGCGCCAGCGTGGACCTGCGCCGCCGCTTCAACGCCGCCGAGTCCCTGGCCGCGCTGCGCGATGACGCCTCGCTCACGATGTTCTTCGGCGTGCCCACCATGTACAGCCGCCTGCTGGAGGAGGCCCGCGCGTCACGCGTGAAGCCGCGCGCGCTGCGCCTGTGGGTGTCCGGCTCGGCGCCACTCAGTCCCCAGCTCTTCGCGGACATCGAGGCGGAGCTGGGCGCCCGCATCCTGGAGCGCTACGGGATGACGGAGACCCTCATGAACACCACCAACCCCTACGAGGGCGAGCGCCGCCCCGGCACGGTGGGCGTCCCCTACCCCGGCCAGGAGGCCCGCGTGGTGGACGTGCGCACGCGCCAGCCGCTGCCGCGCGGTGAGACGGGGGAAATCGAGGTCCGGGGCCCCCACGTCTTCGCCGGGTACTGGCGCCGCCAGGACGCCACCGCAGAGTCGTTCGACGCGGACGGGTGGTTCCGCACGGGTGACCTGGGGGATGTGGACGCGGACGGCTACCTGCGCATCACCGGGCGGGCGCGCGAGCTCATCATCAGCGGCGGCTTCAACGTGTACCCGCGCGAGGTGGAGGAGGTGCTCGCCATGCACCCGGGCGTCGCGGAGGTCGCGGTGCTGGGCCTGCCTGACGCGGACCTGGGCGAGCAGGTGGTGGCCGTGGTGGTGCCTCACCCGGGGGCGACCCCGCCGGAGTCCCAGTCCCTGGTGGACTGGTGCAAGGACCGGCTCGCCAGCTTCAAGAAGCCGCGCCAGGTCGTCTTCACGGATGCGCTGCCGCGCAATGCGTTGGGCAAGGTGCAGAAGCACCTCCTCCGGGCAGCCCTGGTGACACCCGGCACGCGCGAGTCACGGTGAGCCGCGCGTCCACAGCACGGTTCCGAACAGACGCCGCGCAATTGCGTGGCGTGGGCACCTTGCTGGCCTAGGGTTCGCGCCCTGGACGGAAGGAGCATCGTGTGACGGACACCTCTGAGCGGCCGGACGAACCCGACGCGCGGGTTCCCAGCGGCGTGCCAGGGCTGGACGCGCTCCTGCGCGGCGGCTTTCTTCGCGGGGGCACATACATCATCACGGGGGCGCCGGGGACGGGGAAGACCATCCTCGGCAACCAGTTCTGCTTCGCCACCGTGGCCCAGGGTGGCCGTGCCATCTACCTCACGGTGCTGGGGGAATCCCACGCGCGGATGATGATGCACTTGCGGAGCATGCGCTTCTTCCACGCGGAAGAGGTCGGCCGCGCGCTGAGCTACGAAAGCGGCTCCGCCGCCCTCAAGGCGGAAGGGCTGGCGGGCCTCAGCAAGCTCATCTTCCGCGCGGTGCGCGAGCACGGCGCCACGGTGCTGGTGGTGGACGGCCTGGTGGCCATGGAGGAGCGCTCCGAGGACCCGCTGAGCTTCCGGGAGTTCCTCCACGGCCTCTGCGTCCACAACGCGCTCGCGGGCTGCACCACGCTGCTGCTCACCGGGCAGCGCGGCGACCCGTCCGACCCACGCTACGCCATGGTGGACGGCGTCGTCGCCCTGGCCCAGGAGCGCGTGGGCGTGAAGTCGGTGCGCATGGCCGAGGTGACGAAGTTCCGCGGTGGCCCCCAGGTCCCCGGCCGTCACGGCTTCGAGATTTCCGACAACGGCCTGTCCATCCATCCCCGCATCGAAGCCCTCCACACGCGGCTGCCCACGCGCACGCCCTCGACGGACGCGCGGCTCACCTTCGGCATCCCCGCGCTGGACGAGATGCTCTTCGGCGGCCTGGTGCGGGATTCGTCCACGCTGGTGGCGGGCCCGCCCGGCAGCGGCAAGACGCAGCTGGGGCTGCACTTCCTGGCGGAGGGCGCACGCCGGCAAGAGCCCGGGCTGTACCTCGGCTTCGTGGAGACGCCGGCCCGGCTGGTCAACAAGGCGGAGCGGCTGGGGCTGGGGCTGGGCGGACCTGTGGACGCGGGCCGGGTCCACCTGGTGACCCGCGTGGCGGCGGAGACGCAGCCGGACGCGCTGGCCGAAGAGCTGTTCGGGTGGGTGAAACAACACGGCATCCAGCGGCTGGTGCTGGACGGACTGGAGTCCTTCTGTCAGGAACTCACGGACTCCGAGCGCACGCCCCGCTTCCTCGCCGCCCTCATGCACGAACTGCTCAACCTGGGCGTCACCCCGCTGGTCCTCCAGCAGACGCGCGCGCTCGCCGCACCGGAGGCGGACGCGCGGCTGGACGTGGAGGCGCTCGTCGACAACGTCCTGGTGCTGCGGATGGTGGCGCTGCGCTCGCGGCACTACCGCGTGCTCTCCGTGCTGAAGGCGCGGGAGAGCGAGCATGACACGGCCCAGCGCCTGTTCTCCATGACGCCTCGGGGCATCGAAGTCGCGGCGGACAGTGAGGGCGCGGAGGCCCTCTTCAACGGGCAGGCCCCGTCCCACGCGGCGCCCCCGCGGAAGCCGAAACGCAAGACAGGGAGCAAACCGGTCCGGCGCGGCAAGCCGTCCCGGCGTGGGGGGCGTGGCGTATGAAGCGGCTTCTCATCGTGGACGACGAGCTGGCCATCGTCGAGGCACTCCAGGACATCCTGTCCGTGGAGGGCTACGACATCGACACCGCCTTCAACGGCGCCGAAGGCCTGCACCGCATGGCGGACGCGAAGCCGGACCTGGTGCTGCTGGACTTGATGATGCCCGTCATGGACGGCCGGGAGATGCTGCGCCGCATGCGCGAGGACGCCGGCCTGCGAGGCATCCCCGTGGTGGTGATGAGCGCCGGCCGCATCTCCGACGAGGAGCGCCGCTCCAGCGCGCGCTTCCTCGCCAAGCCCTTCGAGCTGGACGTGCTGCTCGACACCATCGCCGAGCTGCTCGTCGAGCCCCAGCCCAACGCCTAGGCCGGCGTCCCGCGGAAGAGGGTGTCGCGGTAGTACTGCAGCTCAGAGATGCTGGCGCGCACGTCCGCCAAGGCGGTGTGCCCGCTGGGCGCCTTGCGCGGCTCCACCAGGTTCGGGTACCAGGCGCGCGTCAACACCTTGAGGCTCGTCACGTCCACCATGCGGTAGTGCAGATAGCGCTCCAGCAGCGGCATGTAGCGAATCAGGAAGCGCCGGTCGGTGTGGATGGAGTTGCCGGCGAGGATGCCCTCGCCCAGGGCGCAGTGCTCGGTGACGAGCGCCATCACGTCCCGCTCCGCCACGCGCAGCGAGGTGTTGGAGGCACGCACCTTCTCCAGGAGCCCGTTGCGGGTGTGCATCTCCCGGACGACGGGCTCCATGCGAAGGAGCGACTCCTCCGGCTGCCAGATGACGCGCTCAATCTCCGCGAGGGGCCGCAAATCCGGACCGGTGATGATGACACCCACCTCGATGATGGAACACGTCTCCGGGTCCAACCCGGTCATCTCCAGGTCCAGCCACACGAAGCGCTGCTCACTCGAAATCATGCGTCGGACCCTACCAGCCCGCGCGTATGCCCGGGGCGTTCATTGCTCCATGTCCGTGTGGACATCCACATCCGAAGCCAGCGTCCGGTGCACAGGGCAGCGGTCCGCGATGGCCACCAGCGCCGCGCGCTGCGCGTCCGTCAGCGGGCCCTCCAGCCTCACCGTGCGTTGCAGCCGGTCCATCTTCCCGTCCTTCGTCTCGCACTCCTCGCACGCCTTCGCGTGCACCTTCTCGTGGCTCAGCCGCACGTGGACATGCTCCAGCGGCCAGCCCTTGCGCGCCGCGTAGAGCCGCAGCGTCATCGCGGTGCACGCCCCCAGCGCGGCCGTCAGCAGTCCGTAGGGCGTGGGGCCGGTGTCCTCGCCGCCCACCGACAGCGGCTCATCCGAGCGCAGCCGGTGCGCCCCCACGCGGATGTCCTGGGCGAAGCGGCCCTCACCCGCCTCGTGGACCTCCACCACGCCCGGGGGCAGGGGCGCCTCACGCTCCCGCACCGGTGTCACCTGCCGCGCGGCCCACACCCCCAGCACGTCGGCGGCATGGCCCGCGTCCGCGTCGTGGGACAGGAAGTGGTCCGCGCCCTCCAGCAGCATCAGGCTGGCCGGACGGCGGGCCATGGCCATCCACCGCCGGGCGTGCTCGAGCGGCACGTACCGGTCCGCCGGCGAATGCAGCACCAGCAGCTCGCCCGGAAAGGCGTTCAGCGCCCGCCGCAGGTGCGCCGCGTCGATGCCCTGGAGGAAGCGGCGCGTGAGGCGCAGACGGCCCGGCCCGAAGTCGAGCTCGCCCTCACCCGCCTCCCGCGCGGTGGAAGACAGCCGTTCGAGCAAGGGTCCACCGCCCACCGGCGCATTCACCAGCGCCAGCGCGGCCACCTCCGAAAGCCGGGGCAGCGCCGCGGCCGCCGCCGTGCCGCCCAGGCTGTGCCCCACCAGCAGGCGCACCGGCGGGTAGCGCTCCCGCAGCCACGCCGCCGCGGCCTCCACCGCCTCCACCGAGGGCACCGTGTCCGGCCGCGTCCCGGCAGCCGCGGGCGCGGTGAAGTCCAGCGACAGCACCGCGAAGCCGCGGGCCACCAGCGCGTGGGCCAGCCGGGAAGGTGCCGGTGATGGCCCCAGGCACGCGAAGCACCCCACCCGCACCGCGCTGGCCACGGGCCTGCCGGGGGGCAGGTCCAGCCGCGCCGTCACCACCGAGCCCTCCGCGCCTCGCAGCGCCACGTCCCGCGCACCCATGCGTCACAGCTCCACTTCGCACTCAGCCGTCCACAGGCCATCCGCGCCCTGGGACACACGCGTGTCCACCAGCGACACGCCCCGCACGTCTCGCGCGAAGGGGTGGCGCTCCCGGTCCAACGGCTCACCGAAGGCGTGACCGAAGAGGCGCGTGCCGTCCATGCGCACCGCGAAGCACCGGAAACACAGGCGGCGCGCCGCCATCTTTTGGACGATGGCGCGCAGCCAGTCCGCCAGCAGCCGCTCCGGCGCCGTCGCCTCGCACACCAGCTCCACCTCCTCGCGCACCTCCACCGAGGCGGGGTCCACCACCAGCGCGCACAACGCCACCGCGGCCTGCTCGAAGGCCTCTTCCAGCGAGCGCCCCCGTCCCCGCACCACGCGCTCCGAGCCGCGGGTGAGGTGCTCCCACCGAGGCATCGCCTCGCGCGCCGCCGACGCCTGCCCCGTCTCCATGACGCCTCCTTCGTTGGTATGTCCCGACGCCAGACTCACGCGCGCGCCTCCGCGCCGACGCCGCCAAGGAAGCGGAGGAACCACGCGGCGGCCTGCCGGGCCACCTGCTCCAGCGCGCCGGGCTCCTCGAAGAGGTGCGTGGCCCCCGGGATGATTTGGATGCCCTTCAGGCCCTCCAGCCGCGCGAGCGACGCCTCGTTCAGCTCCAGCACGCCCACGTCCTGCCCGCCGACGAGCAGCAGCGTGGGCGCCTGCACGCGGGGCAACACCGGTCCGGCCAGGTCGGGCCGCCCGCCACGCGACACCACGGCGTGGATGAGGTCCGGATGCAGGGCCGCCGCGACGAGCGCCGCCGCGGCGCCGGTGCTGGAGCCGAAGTAGCCCATGCGCAGCACGGCCAGCGCCGGCTGCCGCTGCGCCCATTCCGTCACCGCCGCCAACCGCCGGGCGAGGAACGGGATGTCGAAGCGCAGCTCCCCGGTGCGCGCGTCCCCCACCTCCTCCGCTTCGCTCAGCAGGTCGAACAGCAGCGTGGCCAGCCCCTGCGCGCGCAGCGCACGCGCCACCGCGCGGTTGCGGGGACTGAAGCGGCTGCTGCCGCTGCCATGGGCGAAGATGACCAGGCCTCGCGCGCCGTCCGGGATGCCCAGGCTGCCCCCCAGCAACACGTCGCCCACCTGGACCTGCACCTCCCGGACGTCCGGGTCCGTATTTCCTCCCTGCCACATGTCGTCCGTGCCTCCTTGTCTGTCTCGCGTCACATCCAGAAGCCGCCCAGGTCCGTGGACTCGAGGACCTCGCGCGGCTGCACGGGCTCCCGGGCGCGCACGAGCAGCTGCCGCAGCTCCACGTCCGGCAACGGCCGGAAGTCGTCGTAGGCCTCCGACACGTCGCGCATCGCGGGCAGCACCTCCACGCAGTGCACCGCGTCCGCTTCCGGGCGCACCCGGGCCAGCCCATGCGGGGTCCCCACGGGGACGCCCAGCACCAACCGGGCCGGGTGTTGCCGCCGCAGCACCTGGAGCGCGGCCATGGCCGTGGCGCCCGACACCAGCCCGTCATCCACCAGCAGCACCGTGCTGCCGCTCATCGAGGGCTCCGAAGTACCCCGCAGCCGCTGGACCTGATTGTCCACTTCCGAAGCCTCCGCCCGCGCCAGGCTCCGGGCCTCCACCTCCGGCAGACCCAGGCCCCGCAGCGCGTCCTGGTCCAGGTAGATGCCGCCCCCTTCCGACACCGCGCCCAGCACCGTCATCCGGCCCGGCACGTCAATGCGGCGGGAGACCCAGACGTCCAGTGGCGCCTCCATCGCGTGGGCCACCTCGTACGCCACGCGGAGCCCGCCTCGCGCCAGGCCCAGCACACGCACCTCGCCGCCCCGGTAGGGCAACAGCCGCGCCGCCAGCCGGCGGCCCGCATCTGCTCGGTCCCGAAAGCGCATTGCGTTCTTCCTCCTTCCCACAAAGAAGTCACGAGGCCCGCGACTGGCGGCGGAGGGCCATGCGGGGGCCGTCCCGGAGGGATGCTCGCGGGGGGACCGCCGGGGACGCGCCGTCCGACCGGCAGGCGCGCTAGGGTGCGGTCCATGGACCCTGTCCTCCTTGTTGGCACGGCGAGCCCCCACCTGGGACGCGCGCTCGGGCAAGCCCTGGGCGTAGCGCCCGCTGACTGCCACTTCGAACGTTTCCCCGACGGGGAAATGCACGTCGAGGTGCCCGAGCGGGTGCGAGGCCGCACCGTCATCCTGGTGCAGTCCACGACGCCACCCGCGGGCGAGCACCTGCTGGAGTTGCTGCTGATGGCGGACGCGTGCTGGCGCATGGGGGCCGCCCGCCTGGAAGCCGTGGTGCCCTACCTGGGCTACGCGCGGCAGGACCGGCGCGCCAGGCCAGGGGAGGCCCTGGGCGGCCGGCTGGTGGCAGACCTGCTGTCACAGGGCCGCTTCGCGCGCGTGCTGGTGGTGGACCTGCACAGCCCCGCGCTGGAAGGCTGCTTCGGCGCGCCGCTGGAGCACCTCACCTCGCTGCCCCTGCTGGCGGACGCGCTACGCGAGCATGTCACCGACACCTCCGTGGTGGTGGCGCCGGACCTGGGCGCGGTGAAGCGCGCGGAGGCCCTGGCGCGGCTGCTGAACCGACCGTGGGCGGTGATTCACAAGGTGCGGCTGAGCGGAGACGAGGTCCACGCCAGCGGGCTGATGGGCGAGGTGCGGGGACGCCGCCCGATTCTGGTGGATGACATGGTGTCCACCGGTGGCACCCTGGTCGCCGCCGCGGGCACCCTGCGCGACGCGGGCTGCACGGAGGACTTCACGGTGGTGACGACCCACGCCCTGCTGGTGGGCCCCGCCGTGGAGCGCCTGCGCAACCTGCCGCTCACCCGGCTGGTGAGCACCGACAGCGTGGAGCCTGTCCTGGGGCTGCCGTTCCAGCACCAGGTGGTGACGCTCGCGCCCCTGGTGGCCCGGGCCCTGCGGCCCTGACGGCCAGCGGACACTTCCCGCGCCCAGGCCCTGCCCGCCCGAGGGGGCCTGGACTGCTCGACAGCACCGATAGCCAGGGTGTGGGGTGCCATTCTCCCGCCCCAACGCACGGAGTCGGTTAGGCTCCCCGGCACCATGTCTGACACGCTGCTGACGAAGCTCGACTCGGGGGTCCTCACCCTCACCTTCAACCGGCCCGAGAAGAAGAACGCCTTCACGCATGCCATGTACGAGGCGGCCACCCGCGCGCTGAAGGACGCGGAGGGCAACGTCGACGTGCGCGCGGTGCTGCTCACCGGCGCGGGCAACGTCTTCACCGCCGGCAACGACATTGGCGACTTCATGGAGCACCCGCCCGCGGGCGAGGACAGCGCCGTGTTCCGCTTCCTGCGCGCGCTGGTGGACGCGGACAAGCCGGTTCTGGCGGCGGTGGACGGCCCGGCGGTGGGCATCGGCACGACGATGCTGCTGCACTGTGACTACGTGGTGGCCAGCGAGCGCGCGCGCTTCCACATGCCCTTCGTCCAGCTGGGGCTGTGCGCGGAGGGCGCCAGCAGCCTGCTCATCCCCAGGACGGCGGGCTTCGCGGTGGCCAGCGAGCTGCTGCTCTTCGGCGAGCCCTTCGACGCGGCCACGGCGCTGCGCGCGGGCATCATCAACAAGGTGGTGCCGGACGCCAGCCTCCAGCAGGTGGCCACCGAGCGCGCCACCACGCTGGCCTCCCGCCCCGCCGAGGCGGTGCGCGTGACGAAGCGGCTGATTCGCGAGCCCCTGCGCGCCCAGATTCGCGAGACGCTGGCCCGCGAGGGCGGCGAGTTCATCCAGCGCCTCCAGTCCGCCGAGGCGCAGGAAGCCTTCATGTCCTTCATGTCCCGCGGCCGGAAGTAGGGCCTGGCGGAACCTCCGGGCCCGGACACCCCATGAGGGATGCCGGGCCCGGCCGCCCGCGCGACTACCGCGACGTGGGTGCCTGCGGCGGACGCGGAGTGGTGCCCTTCGCGAGGAAGGACTCGACGCTGGCCGCCTGCGTCTTCTTCAGCGCGATGCACTGGTCCACGATCTCCAGCACCTGCGCCAGCAGCCGGGGGCCACCCGGCGCCTTCGCGCTGCGCGCGGAGAAGAAGTCCTCCACCTGCTGACGCTTGCCCGCATCACAGAAGTTGCTGCCGATGTAGGCCATGCGTCCGGCGACATCGAGGGGCAGCAGCGCCTCGGGTGAGTCCCCCACCAGCCGGTCGTAGTTCTCCTTCACGAAGTCGAAGGCCACGTCCTGGGTGCGCAGGCCCTGCGAGGCCGCGAACGCCATCCACACCGTCTCACGCGGGTCCAAGCCCTTCTCGAACACCAGGGCCAGGTTCTGCTTCACCAGCGCCGGGTCCGTGAAGCTGCTCAGCGCGCCGATGAGGTGCTGGCGCGTGCGCCGCTCCTTCTCCGAGCGCACCTCCGCGACGAGCTGCTCCCGGAAGGCCGCGTCGTTCTCGGTGGCGGCGAGGGCGAGCACCACGTCCACCATCTCCGGCGCCACCGCGCGCTTGTCCTTCATCCACTTGTTCGCGAGGGCACGCGCCTCCGCGAGCAGCTTCGGGTCCCTGCCGTCCCGTCCCGCCAGCCGCACCAGCCGGGGCCGGAGCAGGCGCGTGTCCTCGCTCTCGCCCTTGCGCGGGGCGAAGCCGAGCTGCCGCGCCCGGGGGCCGTAGGTCTCACGCAGGAAGCGGGCCCGGTCCTTCAGCTTCTCGTCCGGAAGCAGCCGCGAGCTGACCAGCTCCAGCAGGTCCAGCGAGGCCAGGGTGACGACGCGGTCCGGCTCATTCGCCAGGCGGCTCGTCAGGGCCAGGGCCTCGGCGGCGGGAATTGCTCCGGCCAGGGCCAGCGCGCGCACGTCCGTCAGGAACGTCACCTGCTCGGTGCGCGACAGCCGCTTCATCCCGGACTTCGCCAGCTTCGCCGCCGCGTCCCCATCGAGCTGAACCCGGAAGTAGCCAGCGCCCTCCGCGTTGGGGAACACCCAGTCCGGGCACGTCTTCGCCTCGCTCAGGGCCACCTCCGCGCGCTCGCCCTCCAGCAGCGTGCAGGTCCGGGCCTCCTTGCCGCCCGCCGCGTACTCCACGCACACCGGCACCTTCCACGTCTGCGGGCCCGGCGACGCGGCCCCCAGTCGCAGGTAGCGCTGCTGCGTGAGCACCACCTTCGCGCCGTCCGCGCCGCACGCCAGCGACGCGGTGACGAGCGGCGCCCCGCTCTGGTCCAGGAAGGTCCCCAGCATGCCCGTCACGTCCTTGCCCGCCTCGGCGGACACGGCGTCCAGGAAGTCCTTCGCGGTGGCGTTTCCACCCGCGTGCTTGCGGAAGTAGCGCTGGATGCCGCGTTGGAAGACCTCCCGGCCCAGCCACTCCTCCGTCATGCTGAGCACCGCGGAGCCCTTGCCGTAGGTGATGCCATCAAAGGCGTTGTGAATGTCGTTGGCGCTCTCGATGGGCTGGCGGATGCGGCGCGCCGACAGGAGGCTGTCCGCGTCCAGGGCCCGGGCGCGGTCGTGCACACGCTCGACGGGGGCGTCCCAGGCGGGGCGCCACGTTTCGACGATGCGCGGAGTCATCCACGAAGCGAAGGCCTCGTTGAGCCACAGGTCATCCCACCACTGCATGGTGACCAGGTTGCCGAACCACTGGTGCGCCAGCTCGTGCACCTGCGTGTCGGAAAAGGCACGCTGGCGGCCCAGCGAGTCTTCCTCCGGCTTCGCGAGGATGAGGCGCGAGTTGAACGTCACCAGGCCCGGGTGCTCCATGGCGCCGCCCAGCAGCGGCACCGCCAACACGTCCAGCTTCTCGTACGGGTACGGGATGCCGAAGTAGTCCTCCAGCGCGGCGAGGATTTCCGGCGTCACCTGCGCGGCGTAGGCGCCCTCCGCCGTGCGGCCGCGCGGGGTGATGATGCGCGTCTTCACCTTCTTCTGACCCGCGTCCGCGGCGGGGAGGAAGTCGAAGGGCCCCACGCCGAAGGCGATGAGGTAGCTGGGCAGCGGCTGCGTGCGCGCGAAGCGGTAGGTGCGGCCACCGTCCGGGCGCACCTCCTCCGACTCCTGCGGCGTGTTGGTGACGGCCACGACGCCCGCGGGCACGTGGAAGGTGAGTTGCCACGGCACCTTGAAGCCGGGCTCGTCGAAGGAGGGGAACACGCGGCGCGCGTCCACCGGCTCGAACTGGGTATAGATGTACCAGTCCCCGCCTTCATTGACGCGGAAGGCGCCGTCCGTCTCCTTCTCCGACGCGACGCCTTCATAGTTGATGACCAGTCTCGCCCGGCCGGCGGCCAGCGGCTTCGCCATAGAGAAGCCGAGGAAGTCCTCCTCGCCCTTCACGGGCGTCCCGATGAAGGCCGAACCGTTCTGGATGAACACGGCCCCCGTCACGTTGAGGCTCTTGGCGTGCAGCCACACCACGGACGTGGGCTTCGTCACGTCGAGCGTGATGTCCATCGCGCCCTGGAACGAGGACACCTTCGGGTCCAGCGTGAGAGCCACCTTGTAGCCGGTGGGGCGCACCTCCGTGGGCAGGCGCAGCTTCGGTGACTGCGGCGTGGCGGAGACGGCCTGTCGTAACGCCTGGGCCGAGGGGGGTTCAGCGGTGGCGGGAGGGTTCTGCCGGGCACCGCACGCACTGAGGAGGGCGACAGCGGCCAGTGCCGCTGGACGGAGCAGGTTGGGCATGGCGCGCAGTGTGTCCCATGCCAAGCGAGCAAGGTAGCGCGCAACAGGCAGGTGTGGCCTTGCCGTCATCTCCACTTCGAGGTGGAGTGCGTCACGTGTCCCAGATTGCGCCTGTATCCCCGCCCCCTGACTCACCCGCCGTGACGCAGAAGCTCCCGTCAGAGCACCTGCGCCGCATCGTCGGCACGCCACCCGGACGGGTGGTGGGATTCCTCACGCGCTTTGTCTGGGCGTTCTTGACGTGGCTGTCTCCGGAGTCGCGTGACGCGCTCGCTCGCTTCGTGGGCAACCTCGCATACAGGCTGGGTATCCGTCGTCGCGTGGCGTTGGAAAACCTGGCCATGGCGATGCCGGAGAAAAGTGACGCGGAGCGCCGGGAGATTGCGCGCGGCGCCTACATCAACATGTCGCGCGTGGTGCTGGAGTCGCTGCCCTCCGGCGACCGGCTGCCGCTGGACTGGGCCGAGCAGGGCGTGGAAGGCGATGCGGCCTGGCAGGCGCTGAAGGCGCGCGTGGCCACGGGCAAGGGCGCGCTGATGGTGACGGCGCACTTCGGCAACTGGGAGTTGCTGGGGGACATGCTCATCCGCCATGGCATCCCGCTCGATGCACTGGTGCGTCCGCTGAAGGGCGCGCTCAACACGCGCATCGCGGAGAACCGCGTGAGAATCGGCGCGGGCCTCATCTATCCGCGAGGCGCCATCCAGGAAATCATCGACGCGGTGAATCGCGGCGAGTCCCCCTTCATGCTGCTGGACCAGGCGCTGCCGGCGAAGGGGGCGGCCTTCGTGCCCTTCTTCGGCAAGCTGGCCTCCACCACGCCGGCCATGGCGGTGGCGGCGGCGCGCACGGACGCCCCGGTGTTCGTGGTGATGAGCGTACGCAACGGCCGAGGCGGCGCCCGCTTCCGCATCGAAGTGGAAGGCCCCATCCTCCCGCCCGCGCCGGGTGAGTGCGCCGACCCGATTACGGAGCACACCGCGCGCGTGACGGCCGCGATGGAGCGCTGCATCCGCAAGTACCCGGACCAGTGGATGTGGCTGCACCGCCGCTGGAAGGTGCAGCCGCCACCGGAGGCCGCACTGCCCGCCGGGACTACGCCACCACCGTCCGCTTCAGGTGCGCCCCCAGCCGGGTGACGACCTCGTAGTGAATCGTCTGGGCCCAGCCGGCCAGTGACTCGGCGGGCACGGACTCCTCGCCGTCGCGGCCCATCAGGGTGGCCGTCACGGGGCGCTCGTCGGACGTGGCGCGTGTCACGTCCACGATGAGGTGATTCATCATCACCCGTCCCAGCACCGGACACCGGCGGCCATTCACCAACACGTGCGCCTTGCCCGACGCGAGGCGCGGGTAGCCGTCGTAGTACCCCACCGGCAGCACCGCGATGCGCGTGGGCTCCGGACACCGGTACGTGCAGCCGTAGCCCACGTAGCTGCCCGCGGGCAGCCACTTCACCACCTGGCTGCGGCACCGCCACGACAGCACCGGCTTGAGCACCGGAACCTCGCCCAGCACCAGCCGCGCCGACAGCCGCGTCTCCGGCGACGGCCACAGCCCGTAGAGCGAAATCCCCACGCGCAGCGCCTCGTAGCGGGCGCGGGGCAACACCAGCGTCGCGGCGCTCGCGGCGATGTGCCTTTGCAGCGGCCGGGCCGGCGCCAGTTGCTCGGAGAGGAACGCCAGCCCCTTCTCGAAGGCGTCCACCTGCCCCAACGCGTAGCCCTGCTCCGTCACGTCCTCCGTGTTGGCGAAGTGGCTGAGCGCGCCCACCACCTCCAGCACGTCGCGGGACTCCGAGAGGAAACGAGACTCCGTGGGAAGGCCCTCCAGCGTGAAGCCCTCGCGCCCCAGGCCGGTGTCGAGGTGGACGTGGACCCGCAGGGGCCGCTCCAGCTTCGCCGCACGCAACACCGCCGCCGCGTCCGCCCAGCCACGGTCCGCCACCACCGCGTCCACGCCCTCGCGCGCCAGCACCACCGCCTCATCCGGCGCCACCGCGCCCAGGACGAGCACCTGCCGTGGCGCCAGTCCCCGTGCCCGCTCGTACTCCCGCACCTTCAGCGCGTCCTGCGGGGCAATGACATAGAGGAGGTCCACCTCGCCGTGGACCACGGGCAGCACCTGCGCCAGCCCGTGCCCATACGCGTTGCCCTTGAGCACCACCCCCAGGGCGCGCGGCGCCGCCCCCTGCCCCTCCAGGGCCCGGAACACGGCGACGTTGTGCCGCAGAGCGGACGCACTCAACTCCAGCCACGAGGAATGGACCGCGTCTCCTGGGCCACTGCCGATTGACTCCACGTTCACCTCCACCACGCTCGCAGCCATACCAGCAATGTGCGGGCCATGCGCCAGGCGCGGCCCGTATGCCACACCCGCCCGCGCGCGGAGCAGGCGGACGGCGGTGGCAACACCCCGGGTCCATGCCGCCTCGTTGCTGGAAGAGCCGCTGGGGAAGCATTGTCGGCCTTGACGGTTGAACCGCCCGGAGCGGTTTTCCGGAGGCAGTGCCATCGACTCGCGCGTGTCCCCCATGGACTTATCCCTGGCCCAGGCCTTCGTCGCGGCACGCGGTGGCACGAAGGCGTCTTCACCGGAGTCGCTGGCCCCACTCCAAGCACGGCTGGCCCAGGCCCTGGACATGGCGCGCGCGCCCTGGCCCGGGGTGGACCTGGAAGGCCGCCACTTCGTCAGTCACCTCGCCCGGCTGCTCCCCGGTGACGGCACGGCGGTGGCGGTGGAGACACTGAGCCTGCCGGACGTCTACCTCGCTCGCGCGGCGGCGGACGGACTGCCCACGGCGCTCTCCGCGTTCGAGGCGCGCTACCTCCCGGAGGTGAATCTCGCGGTGGCCCGGCTGAAGCTGCCGCCCTCGGGCCTGGACGAGGTACGCCAACTCTTGCGTCAGCGCATGCTCGTGGGCAGCGCGGAGACACCGGCCCGGCTGGCGGCCTATCCGGGCACGGGCCCGCTGAGTGGCTGGGTGCGCGCGGCGGCGCTGTGGCTCGCCCTGGACTGGCAGCGGCAGCGCGGCGGACCGGCGGACTCCACGGACGACGGCGACCTGTCGATGCTGGTGTCTCCCGAGGACGACCCCGAGCTGGCCTACCTCAAGCGCACGTACCGCGCCGAGTTCAGCGACTGCTTCTCCACCGCGCTCCTCGCGCTGGAGCCGCGCCAGCGCAACGTGCTGCGCCTCAAGTACCTGGACGGCCTGAGCATCGACCAGCTCGCCGCGCTGTACGGCGTGCACCGCTCCACCACGGCGCGCTGGGTGCTGGACGCGCAGGAAACCCTGCTCCAGCGGACGCGGCAACGGCTCACCGAGCGCCTGCGCCTCACGTCCTCCCAGCTCGACAGCGTGCTGCGCCTCATCTCCAGTCAGCTCGACGTGAGCCTCAGCCGCCTGCTGCGCTCGCGGATGAACGACTGACGCGCGCGTCCCATGGCCTGCTTGGATGAAAACACGTTCGTGGCGCTGCTGATGGGGGGCCTGCCTCCCGCGCGCGCGACGGAGGTGGATGCGCACCTGGACACCTGCTCCGCCTGCCGCCGCATGGTGGCCGAGGCCCTGCGGGCGCAGGCCCCCGACGACCACCCGCCCGGGGCCACCACCGTGCTGACGAACTCCCGGCCGCCCTCGGGAAAAGGGCCCTCGCTGGAGCGAGGCACCGCGGTGGGCCGCTACCTGGTGTTGGAGCGGCTGGCCTCCGGAGGCATGGGCGTCGTCTACAGCGCCTACGACCCGGAGCTGGACCGGCGCGTGGCGCTCAAGCTGCTGCGCGTCGCGGCCCTGGGCCTGGAGGCGGAGCAGGGCCGCGCACACCTGCTGCACGAAGCGCAGGCCATGGCGCGCGTCTCCCATCCGCACGTGGTGCCCGTCTACGACGTGGGCACCTTCGGGCCGCAGGTGTTCCTCACCATGGAGTTGGTGGACGCGCGGACGCTGCGCCCCTGGCTGAAGGACGCGCCTCGGACGTGGCGACAGGTGTTGGCGCTGTTCCTGGACGCGGGCCGGGGACTCGCGGCGGCGCACGCGGCGGGCGTGGTCCACGGGGACTTCAAGCCGGAGAACCTGCTGGTGGGCCAGGACGGCCGCGTGCGCGTCACTGACTTCGGGCTCGCGCGCAACGCCAATCCATTGGACGACGTGTCACCCCTGGCGGGAGGCACGCCCGCGTACATGGCCCCCGAGCAGATGGAGGCCCACGCGCCCGCGGATGCCCGAAGCGACCAGTTCGCCTTCTGCGTCACGCTGTACGAAGCCCTCTACGGCGAGCGCCCCTTCGCCGCCACCACCCCGCACGAACTGCTGACCGAGGTCCGCGCCGGCAAGGTGCGGCCCGCGCCCCGGGGCACACACGTCCCGCCCTGGCTGCGGCGCGTGCTGCTGCGGGGGCTGTCCGCCAGTGCCATGGGCCGGTACACGGACCTGAATGCCCTGCTGGTCGCGCTTCAGCACGACCCGGCCTCGCGCTGGAAGCGCTGGTTGCCCGCGGTAGGCGGCGCGGCGCTGCTGATGATGGCGGTGGGCCTCACCCACGCGGTGCACGCCAGCCGGGCACGGGCATGCCAGAGCGCCGACGAGGCCATGGCCTCGGTGTGGGGGCCGGAAGCGCAGCAGACCATCGAGTCCGCCTTCCTCGCGACGGGCAAGCCCTTCGCGCCCGCCGCATGGCTCCGCGTGCGGCGCACGTTGGATGCGTACACCGCGGAGTGGGCGTCGATGCGAACCTCCGCTTGCGAGGCCACGCGCGTGCGGGGTGAGCAATCCGAGCAGGTGCTCGCGCGGCGCATGCATTGCCTGGATGGACGGCTGGCGGAAGTGGCCGCCCTCACGCAGCTCTTCACCCGGGCGGACGCGGGCACCGTGGAGCTGGCCGCGCGCGCCGCGGAGGCCCTGCCGCCGCTGGGCAGGTGCTCGGACCTGGCGGCACTGGCGGCACGTGAGCCCCAGCCCACGGACGGCGCCTCTCTTGAACGGGCACGGGCGCTGGTGCGGGTGCGAGCCCTCAAGGCCGCGGGCAAGTACACGGAGGCGGTGGCGCTGCTGGAGCCCGTGGTGAAGGCGGCGAAGGACGCGGATGACCGCCACGGCGGCGCGGACGCCCTGCTGCTGATGGGACAACTGCGGGAGGAGACGGGGCAGCCGCGCGACGCGGAGACCACCTACTTCGACGCCGTGTGGAACGCGGAGGCCGGGCGCAACGACGTGGCGGCCGCGCGCGCCTGGACGCGGCTGGTGCATGCCTCCGGCTATGTGCTGGACCAGCACGCCCTGGGACACCGGTGGCGTGAGCGCGCGGAGGCCGCCATTGAACGGCTGGGCGGTGACGGCGTGCTGCGCGCGCAGCTCCAGGCCCGGGTCGGCGCGCTCCTCTTCGCGCAGGGGCGCTACACGGAGGCGGCCGAGCAGCAGGAGTCCGCCCTCTCGCGATTGGAAGCCACCTATGGGCCCGACAGCCTGGAGGTCACCGACGTCCGGCTGGAGCTGGGTGCCACGCGCATGGCGCAGCTGCGCGCCGACGAGGCGATGCGGCTCTTCGAACAGGCGCTGAGCACGCGCCGCGCGGCCCTGGGCCCCAGCCATCCGGACGTGGCACGTGCCCAGCTGGAGCTGGCCTATGCGCACTGGCGCAGGTCTGACGTCGAACAGGTGGAAACCCTGGCCCGCGGCGCGCTGGAGGTCTTCGAGCGCGCGCTCGGCCCCGAGCACCCGGATGTCGCCTCCGCCATCAATCCCCTGGCCGCGGCCCTCCAACGGATGAACCGCTCCGATGAGGCGCTGCGGCTCCAGGAGCGCGCGCTGGACATCGCGCTCAAGGTCGAAGGCGCGGACGGCGCGGGGGCGCTCATCACCCTGGGCAACCTGGCCACGTTGATGGCGCGTGCCGGCCGCTCCGAAGAGGCCCTGACCCGCTTCCACACCATGCTCGCGCCGCTGGAGCAGCGGCTGGGCGCCCAGCATCCCTACGTGGCCCAGACGCTGCGGGCCACGGGCAAACTCTTGATGATGGACCAGCGCTACACCGAAGCCCTACCCTACCTCGAGCGCGCCCGCGCCATCCTCGATGCGCGCGAGGACGATGCCTACGGCTACCGGACGGGGACGCTGATGGACCTGGGCCGCGCGCTGCTCGCGCTGGACCGACCGCTTCAGGCCGCCGAGCTCCTGGAGCGGGTGGTGACCAGCGGAGCCCCGTCGCCGCAGGCGCCCAGCGAGCAGGCACGCGCGCGTTTCCTTCTGGCACAAGCGCTCTGGGACGCGAAGCGGGACCGGCCTCGCGCGCTTCAGTTGGCGGAGGAAGCCCGTGAGTCATTGGTGACGCTGGGGACGTCAGGGCAAGAGGCGCTGGAGGAAGTGGATGCCTGGCGGGCACGCCTGCCCAGGCCCACACACATTCCCGCCGCGCGAGCCCCCTGAATGCCTGACACCCGACAGAGGGTTTCCGGATAGATGCAAAGCGCATTAAAGGGAGGGCGGATGCGAACGCTCTTCATTGGAGACGTGCACGGGTGCGCGGAGGAGCTGGACGCGCTGCTGACGCAGTGCGCCTGGCGGCCGGACGACCGCGTGGTGCTGGTGGGAGACCTGGTGGCGAAGGGCCCGGACTCCGCCGGTGTGGTGCGCCGTGCGCGTGAGAAGGGCTTCCTGGCGGTGCGGGGTAACCATGACGCCCACGTGTTGCGATGGCACGCCGGCCGGGGGCCGCGCGGCAAGAAGCTGAAGCCCGAGCATCAGCAGGTGCTGGACACCCTGACGCCCGAGGACTGGGCGTGGCTGGAGTCCCAGCCGCTGTACCGCTTCTTCCCTGAACTGAACGTGGTCGCCGTGCACGGCGGACTGGTGCCAGGCGTACCGCTGGAGGCGCAGAAGGAAGACGAGCTGCTCAACCTGCGCAGCATCCTGCCGGATGGGACGCCGTCGAAGCGCGTGGACGCGGGCGCGCCCTGGGCCAGCCTGTGGCAGGGGCCAGAGCTGGTCATCTTCGGCCACGACGCCATGCGGGGCATCCAACGGCACCCGCATGCGGTGGGGCTGGACTCCGGCTGCGTGTACGGCGGCAAGCTCTCCGCCTACGTGATGCCGGAGGGCCGCCTCGTGTCCGTCCTGGCGAAGCGCGCCTACGTGGACGTGGACGCCTCCTAGAAGAAGGAAGCGTCCACGCGCGTCATCACGTCGCCGGGGGCCGCACCACCAGCACGGGCCGGTCCGTGCGCAGCAGCAGGGACTGCGTCACCGAGCCCAGTACGGCGCGCTTCCAGCCCGACCGCCCATGCGTGCCCATGACGATGGCGCTCGCGCCCAGCCGCTCGGCCGTCTGCGCCAGCGTGGCCACCACGTCCTTGCTGCCGGGGATGATGTTCAGCCGCGCGTTCCGGTCATTCGCGCTCTTGGGGACGAGCGCCGAGAGTTGCTCGCGCATCTGGGCCTCCTCCTCGAGTGACGGCTTCGATTCCGTGGCGTGCACCAGGTGCACCGTGCCGCCCGGAGCCGTCAACGCGAAGGCATGGGCCACCGCGCGGTTGCCCGTCTCCGAGAAGTCCGTGGCCACCATCACCTCACGGTACTCCGGCAGCGGTGTGTCCGTGCCCACCGTCATCGCCTGCGCGGGCACGCACACCACGGACATCCGCGCCAGCCGCAGCGCATGGCGCGATACACTCCACAGCCGCCCCAGCGCGCGCCGGTGGTGCGTGCCCACCACCAACAGGTCCGCGTGCTCCTGCTCGGCCAGGTCCACCAGGTGGTCGGCGATGCGTCCCACGCCCACCTCCACGCGAGAGCGCACGGGCGTTCCGCCCTGGGCCAGCGGGGCCAGCAACTCCGCGCTCTCCCGCTCCAGCACCTGCTGCAGCTCGGGGAGGGCCTCACCGTAGGCCAAGGCATGCCGCAGCCCCAGGCGGCGGGCTTCCTCCTCGGGCCAGTAGACGCGTCCGCCCATCACGTCCACCCGGCCACCCTTGCTCAACGTCAGCACCCAGTCGCGCGCCGCCTCGAAGGGCAGCGAGCGGTCCACGCCGAGGAACACCTTCAGGGGCCGCTCGCCCCGGACCCACGCCTCCAGCGGTGCAGGGTCGCGCATGACGAGCAGGGGCACCGTCAGCGACTGCGCCATCCGGTCCACCGTGCCACCCTCGCCCCCGAAGGGCGATTCGTCCGCGGCTCGCGATGCCACCACCAGCGAGGCACCCTGCTCCCGGCAGAACCCCTCCAGCATCACCGCCGGCTCGCCGGTGAGGAGCACGGGCTCCACCTTCACACCCAGCTGCTCCAGGCGCTTCGTCTCGTCGCTCAGCACCGCCTCGGCGGACCCCAACAGGGCTTTGCCGAAGGCGCGCACGGAGTCGGGGTTGAGGACATGAACCAGCCACAGGGACGTACCGGCCTTGCGAGCCAGCTCCGCGGCCAGCGTGGAGGCCCGCCGCGCGGTGTCGGAGAAGTTGGTGGCGCAGACAATGGACATGACAGCTCCAGGTTCGAGTGGGGCGTGGAGTGGAAATCAACGCGCGCGGAGCACCTGCTCGGCGCGCACCTCGTTCACCAGGGGCTCGCCACGTTCGAAGGCCTGGAGGCTCGCCAGCGTCGTCTCGGCGATGTTGGCGAGCGCCTCATGGGTGAGGAAGGCCTGATGCGACGTGACGAGCACGTTCGGAAAGGTGAGCAGCCGCGCCAGCACGTCATCCTGGAGCACCTGCCCGGAGAGGTCCTGGAAGAAGACGCCCTCCTCTTCTTCATACACATCCAGTCCGGCCCCGCCGATGTGGCCGGACTTGAGCGCGGCGACCAACGCCTTGCTGTCGATGAGCGCGCCGCGGCCGGTGTTGACGAGCATCACGCCCCGCTTCATCCGCGCCAGCGCCGCCGCGTCCACCAGGTGTCGCGTGCCCGGCGTCAGCGGGACATGCAGCGTGAGGATGTCCGACTCGGCGAAGAGCGTGTCGAGTGGTGCGTAGCGCACGCCCAGCTCGCGCTCGAAGGCCGCGTCCGGCGCCACGTCGTAGCAGAGCACGTTGCAACCAAAGCCCTTGAAGATGCGCGCCGCCACGCGGCCGATGCGGCCCGTGCCCACCACGCCCACCGTCTTGCCGGCGAGGTCGAAGCCCACCAGCCCGTCGAGCGAGAAGTTCCAATCACGCACGCGTAAGAAGGCGCGCGGGATGTGGCGGTTGAGGGACATCACCAATGCCACCGCGTGCTCGGCCACCGCGTGGGGTGAGTACTCCGGCACGCGCGTGACACGCATGCCCAGCCGCCGCGCCGCTTCGAGGTCCACGTGGTTGTAGCCCGCGGAGCGCGCCGCCACGAGCCGCACCCCACCCGCGTGCAGCACCTCCAGCGTGGCCGCATCCACCTTGTCGTTGACGAAGGAGCACACGGCGGGAAAGCCCTCCGCCAGCGGCGCCGTCTGGAGCGTCAGCCGTGGCTCGAAGTAGGTAAGCGCATGTCCGAAACGTGCGTTGGCGGCCTCCAGCGCGTCCCGGTCGTATCGGTGTGTGTCGAAGACAGCCACCCGCATGCCTGCTCCCCTGCTCGGCGAGTCTATTTTCGCCGCGTACCGCCAGCGTCAATGCAAGGCCTGCTCCATGCAGCCCCCAGGCCGTGGGCCCTCGACAGCCGCGCAAAAGATGCGCAGCCAGGGGGCTCGCGGCAAAAGCTGCACGAACGGCGGACGCCCGCTCGCCCGGCAGCGGACTCGCGGGAGCGCGCGTCGAGGCCAGGGCCTAGCTTGAGTCTGAGGCGCCAGTACCCCCCTTTCGAGCGGAGCCCCCGACATGAACTGGCCGGAAGACACCGCGCTGCTGACGGACCTCTACCAACTGACGATGACGGAGGCCTATCTCGAGGAGGGAATGTGGGACGAGGCCGTGTTCAGCCTCTTCGCGCGCAAGCTTCCGCCCCGGCGTAACTACCTGCTGGCGGCGGGGCTCGACGATGCGCTGAGGTACCTGGAGCAGCTGCGCTTCGGCGCAGAGGCGCTGGACTGGCTGGCGTCTCAAGGCCGCTTCTCAAATCGGCTGCTCGGGTGGCTCGAACGCTTCCGCTTCAGTGGTGACGTGGACGCCGTCGCGGAGGGCACGCCGGTGTTCGCCGCGGAGCCCCTGCTGGAGGTCCGCGCGCCCCTGCCGGAGGCGCAGCTGGTGGAGACGTACCTCCTCAACCAGGTGCACTTCCAGACGACCGTGGCCTCGAAGGCCGCGCGTGTGGTGACCGCCGCCGCGGGGCGCCACGTCATGGAGTTCGGCTTGCGGCGCTACCACGGCACGGACGCCGGGCTGAAGGTGGCGCGCGCGGCGTACGTGGCGGGCGTGAACTCCACCTCCAACGTGCTGGCGGGGAAGGTGTATGGGATTCCGCTCGCCGGTACCATGGCGCACAGCTACGTGCAGGCGCACGACGACGAACTCAAGGCGTTCCGCGCCTTCGTTGGCGTCTATCCAAACGCCACGCTGCTGGTGGACACCTACGACACGCTGCGCGGCGTGCAGCACGTCATCCGGCTGGCGCGGGAGCTGGGCGAGGACTTCCAGGTGCGCTCCATCCGCCTGGACTCGGGAGATTTGCTCGCGTTGTCGAAGGCAGCGCGGGAGATGCTCGACGAGGCCGGCCTGGAGCAGGTGCGCGTGTACGCGAGCGGCGGGCTGGACGAAGACGCCGTGGCGAGACTGGTGGCACGCGGAGCGCCCATCGACAGCTTCGGCGTGGGCACGGCCATGGGCGTTTCGTCGGACGCGCCCGCGCTGGACATGGCCTACAAGCTGGTGGCGTACGCGGGGCGGCCCCGCGTGAAGCTGTCATCGGGGAAGCTGCTGCTCCCGGGCGCGAAGCAAGTCTACCGGCGGGAGGTGGACGGCGTGGCGCGCGGCGACGTGCTCACGTGCAGGCAGGACGCGGCGCCCGGAAGGCCATTGCTCCAACCGGTGATGCGCGGAGGACAGCGGTTGCCCGAGGCCTCACCGACGCTCGAGGACATCCGCGAATACACACGACGCGAAGTCTCACGGCTGCCGCCCGAGATTCGCGCCCTGTCGCCTGCCCAGCCGCCCTACCCGGTGGAGCTGGGACAGGCGCTGCTGCGGGCCCGCGAGCACGAAGTGGAGCTGTGGTCCGCGGCGACGTGAGCCGCGGTGATGCGCACGGGCACGGAGTCCCTTGGCGGCATTTCTCCAAGGCGGTAGGCAACGCCATGGCGACCAAGAAGACCGCTCCACCACGAGCCTCCGCGGCGAAAGCGAAGAAGCCAGGCAAGGCGCCGCCTGTCTCCATTGAGACCGCGTGGCAGGACCTGGAAGCGAAGCTGCGGAACACCTTGGGACAGAACGCCGCGGGCCAGCACCCGGCGGACCTGGAACCCATGCACATGACCTTCGAGCATGCGCCCGACCTGAGCTCGCTCCTTCCGGAGGACTATCAGCGCTTCGTCGAGGCCTTGGGCTACCGCTGGGTGTCCACCGGAAAGAAGGGCCTGTCCTTCCTGCCCCCGCGCTGGCGCCTCCAGGCCTCACAAGGCATGGGCGACCCAGGCCGGCAGTGGACGACCGTCCGGGAAGAGCGTGAGGCGGGACAGCACACCTACCGCTTCGTGATGTTCGCGTCCGAGGACCTCAATGACGTCAACGGCTACTGCTTCGGCAGGAGCGCGCACGACGACGCGCTGGTCGTCTGGTCCGTGGAAGACAGCCTGCCCACGCTCGAACTGGGGCCCTTCTCGCCATGGCTCACCAAGAAGCTCGCGGCGCTGAGCAAGGGCGCCTCCACGAAACCGAGCGGCAAGAAGGTCCCTTCGCTGGGTGATCCGCTGGGCCTGATGCAGGAGTCTCTCGGTGGAGCCGCGGCGAAGGCCCGCGACCAGGGGGCCGCGGCCATCCTGGGCACCTTCCCCCGGGACACGAAGGACATCTTCCTCATGGGGCGGAAGCTCGGCGTCGTCCCGGAGCTGATCGGCGAGTTCTCCGAGTTGGAGCGCCTGACACTGAAGCACGCACAACTGACGCAGGTGTCCGGCGCGCTGAGCCGGCTCACGAAGCTGAAACAACTCGACCTCGCCTGGAACCCGAAGCTGGAGACGCTTCCCCCCGAGCTCGGACAGTTGGAGGGACTGGAATCCCTCAACCTGGACAACACCGGCGTCCGCGCGCTCCCGAAGGTGGTGGGCCAGCTCACGCGCTTGAGGTACCTGGGCCTCAAGGCCACGCCCATGACGACCCTGCCGCCATGGCTGTCCCGGATGAGCAGCCTCAAGAACCTGGACCTCTACCAGACCTCCCTTCCGCCAGAGGAAGTCGAGGCCCTGAGACAGGCGCTCCCCGAATGCAACGTGGGCTTCCGGACTTGAAGTGCGAACCCACCAGGAAGGCAAGCGACGAGGTCCAAATGACCCCGGTGCGCCTTTCGGGTACTCCTGGGGTGGCTTCCTCTGAGGCCCAACCATCTGCCATGGTGGAGGGCCGTTTTTTTCTCGCTGGAGCGCAACATGAGTCTCCGTCTCGGCCCCGCCGTCATCCTTGGCTCGGCGCTGCTTCTGGGCAGCGCCTGCAAGAAGTCTGAGGACCCCGCCCCCGAGGCTCCCGCCACTCCGCCTCCGGCCCCCACCGAGCCCGCGCCTGGCTACACGCTGTCCTTCCTCGAAGCCGCGTCGCCCTCGGGCTGTACCTGGATTCGCCATGAGTCGTCGGGCACACGCAAGCCGCTCGCCACCGTGGACGCGGTGTGCGAGCGGCTCAAGCTGGCCTGGGGGCCGCGTGGCCGACAGGGCCTGGTGGTGGACCGGGGCAACGGCGAGCTGCCCCCGCGCGCCTGGCAGGTGGACTTCGAATCCGGCCAGAGCACCCGGCTCTTGCTGCCCGAGCTCGGCCACACCGACACGCTGGGCTTCGACGAAGCGGGCCACGTCGTCGCGCTGGTGTCGCAGTTGGAGGACCTGCCGCGGAAGATGGAGAGCGGCCGTGAGTACTTCCTCTTCGACGGCAAGCGCTTCCTCCTCCCGGAGGCGGAAGGCAGCCCGGGCCTGGCGCACGCGTATCGCCACGAGGCCGGCCAGTGGAAGCACCTGGAGACGGTGGCCACGCTGTACGAGATGGACGGCGCCCTGGGCACGGAAGCCCTGGCCACCGCCAGCCGGCTGACGTCCTCCACCTTCAGCCAGGACGCGGACCGGCTCTCCGAGTCGGAGCTGGAGGAAGGCAACGAAGACGCGGCCCGGCTGGA
This sequence comes from Myxococcus sp. NMCA1, assembly GCF_026810205.1. Classification (NCBI taxonomy): domain Bacteria; kingdom Pseudomonadati; phylum Myxococcota; class Myxococcia; order Myxococcales; family Myxococcaceae; genus Myxococcus; species Myxococcus sp. NMCA1. The sequence continues at coordinate 9,112,241 of NZ_CP113950.1, forward strand.
CGCGGTGGTGAAGGACCGGGGCCACACGGCCTACGGCATGTGGGTCTCCATGGAGACACACCAGGGTCCGCTCTACGCCTGGGAAGCCGCGGGCGAGCTGCCCACGCTCATGCTCCCGCTGCGCTGGGAGGTGAACGACCGGCTGGTGGAGCCTGAGCAACTGGCGCTCGCGCCCACGTCGGCCGTGGCGCTGCGGATGCGCGGACGCCTGCTGCTGGTCTCCGCCGAGCAGGCCGCCCGCGTCTACGACGCGAAGACGAAGAAGCGCATCGCCGCGTTGGAGAACATCCACGGCACGCGCTTCTGGCCCCAGCAGCGGACCGTCACCGCCTCGGCGCCCGCCAGCACGGTGACGGAGCCATAGCGCCCGCGCGGCGCACTACCCGCCGATACCGGCGGCCGCGCCCACGACCGCCATCACCGCGTAGGCGGCGAAGAACAGGCCACAGGCGAGCAGCGGCGCCGCCAGGGCACCCACTGCCGCGGTGCCCCAGCTCGTGCGGTGCATGCTCCGGTACGCGAAGATGCGCAGCCCTAGAGCCCACAGGGGCGCGCCGTACATGCCACAGAAGGGAATCAGGCCCATCAGGTAGGGCGACAGCGACAGGGCGTTGGCGCGCAGGGTGACCTCGAAGGGCTGACCGGTGCCGTCCATCCGGAACACGAGGTGGTCCAGCGCGGAGTTGATGAGCGCGACGAGCATGCCCATGACGGGCGCCATCACCATCATCGCTCCGAACATCCCGACCCCGACCAGCCGGAACCCGCGCGGGGAGACGTTGTCGCCCTCCATCATCTCCGACGGGATGGCGAAGATGAGGGCCAGGTAGAAAAGCGCCGTGGTGAAGGAGGCGGCCAGGTTGGACAGCGCCGCGAAGCCCAGGGAGCTGCCCACCGAACCCTCCGGCCGCGCGCGCTCGAAGGTGGCCGTGGGACGCAGCATCACCGCCACACACGTCTGCCAGTACGCCCGCAGCGTCCCCAGCTCATCGCGCCGGTCCCACGGCAGGGCATCCGCGGGCACGCGGTCATGACACGCGGCGCACAGGGGCTCGTCCCGTGGCCCCTTCCGCAGGCACTGCGCGCACGCGAAGCTGCCGCACCGGCCACACGCATGCAGGCTGAGCAGCTCCGGGTGGACGGCACACACGGGGTCCGCGGAGCCTGGCGTGGCCTCCTGCAGAAGAGACGCGCCGCACCACGCGCAGCTCTGCGCGCCTGGGACGACGAAGGCCTGACAACGGGGACACGGGATGCGCATACGTGCCCCCATTCTCGCACGGGTGCCCACCGGGAAGCCCAGGGGTCGGCGTCATGCTTTCGCCCCACCCCACTCACGCTTAAGAGGAGAGACCATGCACCTGCCCGGACTCGTCTCACTCCTCCTGCTGTCCGCGCCTGTCCTGGCCGCCGAGCCGAAGGCCCAGGACAAGGAGTCCTTCGAAGCCGAACTCCAGCGCACCCTGGAGACCTTCGAGCAGAACATGGACCGCAGCACGCCCATCCCCTGCGGCAACCCGCCGATGCGCCGCCCCGAGCGCATCAGCGGGGAGGACCTCCAGTTCGACCCTAGGCGACTCGCCCACCTCGATGAGGACGAGACCCACTACCTGCTCACATGCACCTTCAAGCTGGACGGGACGGTCACGAGCTGCCGGATTCTCAAGCCGGCACTCAGCCTGGACGCCAGCAACCGTGAGACCCTCAAGCAGTGGCGCTTCAAGCCCGCCATCTACAAGGACAAGCCCATCGCGACGACCTGCACCCTGTCCGGCAAGCTGACGCCACGGCCAGAGAACTGAGCCCTCTCCGCCGGAGTCACCTGCTCCGGCGGTGACGCTCACTTCCCCGCGGGCACCAGCCCGTGGTCATCCGGCACGGGGCCGCTGGCGCCCGGCACCTCGGGGACGGAGGGTGCCGGCGCGACTTCCGGCTTGGGTGCTTCACGCGCCCGCTTCGCCTCACGCAGGGCCGTGGTGGCCGCCGCCTTCCGGCCCAGGGACTGCTCCCGCTTCGCCAACGCCTCCCAGAGCTCCGGCGCCTCCGGGTGCAGCGCCACGCCCGCGCGCAGCAGGCCCGCCGCCACCGCGGTGGACTCCGCGGTGAAGAGGCGCTTCAGGAAGTTCCGGGGCGCGAGCGCCAGTACGCCCTGCGGCGTGGCCACGGCCTCGCGCAGATGCGGCAGCACGTCCTCCTCCGGGTTCGCCGCGAGCAACGCCTCGGACAGGGCCCAGCGCGCATCCAGGCCCCGGGGCTGCAACTCCACCGCCCGCTCCAACCAACGCCGCCGCGACGCGGGCTGCTTGCGCCAGGCGAAGCCCTCCGCGATGCGCAGCAGTTCGTCCGAGTAATCCGGATGGAACCCCGGCGACGCGGTGACGGACTTGCGCAGCGCGACCCAGTGCGCCTCCGGGTTCTTCTCCTCGTCCAGGCGCAGACGTTGGAGCGCCGGCAACTGCGCGCGCTTCCAGCTCGCGGCCAGACGGAGCACGTCCGCGCGCAGCGGCTCGCCGATGCGCGCCGCTTCGGGCACCTGCTTCGCGTCACAAGCGGCCAGGTAATCCTCGAAGAACGCCAACGGTCCTTCGACTGTGTAGGCCTTCATCCGTTCCGCGCCGTGGACCTTCTCCAACGTGCGGGCCATGTGCGCGCCCACACGGATGAAGAGGGCGCGCAGACGTGGGTCATGCCCGCTTCGGACGCGCTCCAGCGCCGCCCGTGCGTCCCGGCCAATCTCCTTCCGGTTCAGCATCGCCGACACCTGGGCGAAGGCGCCGGGCAGGTCCGTCTCCTCCGGCAGCACGCCCGGGCCTCGCGTGGCCCACTGGTGATAGGACAGCCCATAGCTGGCGACGCGGCTGAGCCCTTCGTGCACCACCGCGTCCACCGGGTCCGCGACATAGGCATCGCGGCGGGTGTTGCCCTCTTCCAGCACCTGCTCCATCAAACGGATGGACAGCCGGCGCATGCGCCGCGCCTCGCCCTCCACGTTGGAGGCCAGGGCAATCACCGTGTCCTCGGCGGGGAGCATCATCAGCAGCGTGGTCGTCTCGGGCTGTCCGCCCGCGTGCGCCACCACGTAGTGGCCGCGCAGCGGATACGTCGCGAAGCCCATGCCGTAGTCGGTGAGGCGCCCGTCGATGGTGGCCATGGACGTCTGCATGCGGCCCATCGTCTCGCGCGACACCAGGGTGTGCGACAGCACGGCGCGGCCGAAGCCCAGCATGTCCCCCACGGTGGCGCGGGTGCCACCACCGGCGAAGCGGCTGGACACGTCGAGGAAGCGCGACGGCTTCAGCGCCGCACCCTGGATGCGGTAGCCCTTGGCTTGGTGCTCATCGCGCGTGGCGGTGATGTCCAGGTCCGCGTTCGGCATGCCCGCGGGCTTGAAGATGTGCTCGCGCAGGTAGTCGCGGTAGGACTGACCCGAAGCCGTCTCCACCGCCGCGCCCAGCAGGTTGTAGCCCCACGTCGTGTACAGGTAGCGGGTGCGCGGCTCGAAGGCGAGCGGCTTGCCCGCGAAGGCGGCGATGGCCGCCTCCGTGCTCACCGCCTTCGCGTTGCGGGTGGACGCCACCCCGTCATAGGTGGGCACGCCGCTCACGTGGCCCAGCAGGTCCCGCACCGTGACGGGCCACTGCTTGGCCGGATAGCTCGGCACCAGGGTGGAGATGTCCGCGTCCAGGCTCAGCTTCCCCTGCTCCACCAACTGGAGCACCGCCACCGCCGTGAAGGACTTGGTGACGGACGCCATGCGGTACGTGGTGCGCGGCGTCGCGGGCAGCTTGCGGCCCACGTCGCGAAGGCCATAGGCACACACCCAGCGCTCCGCGCCGCGTGTCACGCCCACGGACAGGCCTGCGACAGGCCCCTGTGACAGCTCGGCGCGGACAACCGTGTCCAGCGCCGCGCGCACCTCCGTGGGAAAGGCTCGCGGTGTGACCTCGTCGTCGAGGCTGGCGGGCTCGCACGTCATCCCCAGTGCGGCCCGAGGCGCCGCCAGCGACACGGGCCCCGCGAGCCCCAGGAGCACCGCGGCCCCATACCGTACGAACGCAAGTCTCATGGCGTGGCCTCCGCGCTGGGCTCGGACACCCCGGAAGGCGCGGCTCCCGTCCCCGAGGGCGTGGGCATCACCGCCGCGACGCCCCGCGCGGGCGGCGGCGTCTCCACATAGGCGCGCAGCAGCGCGTCTGTGACCAGGTGGCCCAGCACGTCCAGCCCCGCGCCGCGCGGGTGCACCAGGTCGTCATGCATGAAGCCGGACGCGTGGAAGCGCGCGAGCGCCCCCTTTCCACCCATGGCGGCGTAGAAGTCGAAGAAGGCACACCCTTCGGCGAGCGCGATCTCCCGCTCGGCGGCGTTGACCGCCTCCAGCGAGGGACGTTGCGTCAGCGCCTGGGCCTTCGCGTCTGGCCCCTTCACCGCGTCCATGGGCCCCACCAGCAGGCACGCGCTCCCGGGCGCGGCCTCACGCGCGCGGAGCAGCAGCGCCCGCAGGTCCGCGCGCAGCTTCTCCATGTCCAGGCGCTTCCATTCGATGCGCTTGGATTCATTGCCGCCCAGGAAGAAGACGAGCAGCCGGGGCGCGCGCTCCGCGAGTTGGGACTTCAGCGTGGCGCCGTCGATGCGCCCATAGAGACTGGCATCCGAGGAAGGCACGCCCAAGGTGTCCAGGACGATGCCGGGCCGCGCGTGTTGCAACACCACGCCCTGCACCACCGCGCCCTGTCCCTCGGCCACCACCTCCAGCGTCTGCGCGTCCTCGGGCAGCTCGAAGTGGGTGGCGCGCGATACGCCGCTTCCCGTGGGCTCGGTCTTCGCCAGCACCGTGCCACCACTGGAGATGGTGAGCGCGCCCGCGTCCGGCACGTCCAGCCACCACAGCGTGCCGCGGGGCTCACCGTCCAACGTGAACCGGCTGCGCGCCCTGGCGCGGGTGGCCACGTGGTACACGCCCGTGATGCCGAAGGCATGCGGCGGCGCGCGCAGCTCGCCCAGCGTGCGCGGCTCCCAACCACTGCTGCTGGCGCTGGTGCGGCCTCGCCCGCCGTAGGGGGCCATGCGGTCCACCAGCAACACGCCACGGCCCGCGCTCCCGAACGCGGTGGACAGGTCATCCCGCAGGACGTCCACGATGCGGTCCCCGGCAATCAACGAATTGCCGAAGGCCTCGATGACCACGGGGCCCGGCTCGGTGCCCGTGGCCAGCGCATCCAGCGACGCGAAGAAGGGCGCCAGCGCCGTGCGCGCGCAGCCGTTGTCCACGGGCGCCACGCAGGGGTCTTCCACGTTCGCACCGGGCGCTTCCAGCTTCTCCGCCAGGGCCTGCACCTCCGCGGTCCTCGCGGGGCGGACGGGCATCTCCCGTCGGAACACAGGCGCGGATGTGGGCGCGGGCAGCGCTACGGGTGCCGTTCGCTCGGGAGCAGGGGGTGTGGCGGCGCGAAGCGGGGACCCGATGTCACAGGCGGTCAACAAGCCGCCGAGCAGGACCGGAAACCAGGTCCGCCGGCCGCCCCGCCCGACTTCCGAATGCGTCATGTAGGCGGCAGCGTAGACGAAAGCCCCTGGGCGCGCATGTTCCCGGCCGACGTCTCCCCGCTTGCTGGAGGAGCGGCCCCACCACACACACTCCGCGTTCCTGGCCGCGGTGGAGTGGATGCCCGTGAGTCAACGGAAGTTGTTGGAGAAACAGCCCGGCGCAAATGCAAGGTCAAGCCCCGAACATCCTCCCTTCACTTGCGACCGAGATACCCCAAATTATCCGCTCCCTCTTATGGAGAAACGGAACAACAGGGTCGCCAACTGGACGCGCTTGCACCGACGGTTCGGCGACCACGTGCGCAAGCTTCGGACGACCCGGGAGCTCACGCAGGAAGCCCTCGCGGAACGCAGCGACCTGTCCGTGGATGCCATCCGCCGGATTGAGCGCGGTTCCTTTTCTCCCTCCCTGGACACCCTCGGAAAGCTCTCGAAGGGACTCGACGTCTCGCTGAAGACGCTCTTCCAGGGCTTCGAGCGCGAACGCTCCAACGCCGTGGCGGAGATTTGCGACTTCCTCTCCCTGCGCTCGGGCCGCGAGGTCGAGCTCGCCTGGCGCGTCATCCAGGCCATGTTCGAGGACCGCTGAGGCCCGCGCGGGCCTGTCACGCTCCCATCACCCTGTGTCGGTACACCTGGATTCGCGGCTCATGGAGAGCCGCGACGTGGCTGTCTTCCACAGGAGCAATCATGAACACGCTGACGAAGTTCCTCGCGGGCACCGCCTTCCTGTTCTCGCTCACCTTTGCCCCTGGCGCGCAGGCGCAGGAATGCTACGAGGCCTGCGGCTGCAACGTGCCCTGCAACAGGGTCTGCACGGATAACGGCCAGCCCTCCCGGTGTGGGCTCGCGGGCGCTCCGTGCCTCGGTGACTGCGCGAAGAACGACCCGCAGGCCTCCGCGAGCGACAAGAAGGCGTCCGACAAGGCCGCTCCCGCGTGCGGCCAGCAGCAGACGGACAAGGCCTCGGAAGAAGCCGAGAGCTGAGCCCTTCACGGGGTTTCCAGGGGGTCAGGACGTTCCCACCCCTCCTGACCTCCGCGGTCCGACATCATCCTCACAGGTCGTTTTGAGGGTGCGCCAACCCCAGTGGTAGCGTGCGGCGCCTGATGACTCCGCTGATGAATCGAGTCGCGAGCCTGCTGTGGACCCTCGCCGTCATCGCGGTGCTCGGCGGTGCGGGCGTGTGGGCCTACCGGCACTCCTCACTGGAGGCCGCCACGCTGCTCCAGGAAGGCGGGCGCTACCTTCAAGCCGCGATGTCGCCGCTGCTCGCCGGGAGCGTGGCCCTGGCCTTCGGGCTGAGCTACGCCTCCGGCGTGGTGGCCCGCCGCGCGCGGCACCGCCCGGCGCCGTCGAAGCCACCGCCGGCGGGCCCCAGCCTCTCCCCGCTGGAGGTCCTCACCCCCGACACGGCCACCGCCGTCAGGACGCTGCTCGTGGACCTGGGGCAGCGGCTGCGCCGCATCGCCGCGAAGCCAGACCCGGACATCATCGGATTCAAGAACCTGTTGATGGATGGCGCCATCCGCCTGGGCGCCAGCGACATCCACATCCACCCCCTGGAGGCGGGGACGCGCATCGCCTTCCGCATGCACGGCGTGCTGGAGGAGGTCCTCTCCTTCCCACGCGAGCACCACTCGCGCCTCATCAACCGCGTGAAGGTGCTCGCGAAGCTACCGCTGTACGACCTGGACAAGCCCCAGGACGGGCACTTCCCCTGGACCACACAGGACGGGCCCGCGGACATCCGCGTCTCCATCCTGCCCACCAACCACGGCCCCGCGGTGGCGCTGCGCATCGCCCGCACCGGCGTGCGGCTGCCCCAGCTTCCGGCGCTCGGCTTCCCCGAAGCGCTGCTCACGAAGTACCAGGAGCTGCTCGCGCTGCCGCAGGGCCTCATCCTGGTGGCGGGCGCCACTGGCAGCGGCAAGACGACGTCGCTGTATGCCTCGCTGGGCCACATCCAGCAGTCGCGCGGCGAGCTCACGCGCATCGCCACCATCGAGGACCCCATCGAGTTCGACGTCCCGCTCTTCGCGCAGACGCAGGTCAACGCCGCGCAGGGCTTCAACTTCGCGCACGGCCTGCGCGCGGTGCTGCGGCAGGACCCCAACGTCATCATGGTGGGCGAGATTCGCGACTCGGAGACGGCGCGCACCGCCATCCAGGCGGGGCTCAGCGGCCACCTGCTGCTTAGCACCATCCACGCCAACTCCGCCGCGGGCGCGTTCAACCGCCTCATCGACATGGGCGTGGAGCCCTTCCTCCTCGCCTCCGCGACGGCCGCCACCCTCTCCCAGCGCCTGGTGCGCGGCCTCTGTCCGCACTGCCGCGCGCCGCAGCCGCTGACGCCCGAGGAGGCGGTGCGGCTGGACGCGGCCGGGATTGCGCGCGGGAACTTCTTCGGCCCCGTGGGGTGCGAGCGCTGCGAGGGCAGCGGCTACCTGGGGCGCACCGCGCTCTACGAGATGCTCGTCATCTCCCAGGCCATCCGCGACGCCGTCAACGCCAAGGTGCCCAGCACCCGCATCCAGGAGATTGCCGTCCAGGAGGGCATGGTGCCCCTGCTGGCCGCGGGCGTCGAACGCGCGCGGGCGGGCGACACGTCCCTGCGTGAAGTGTTCCGCGTCGTTGGCGGCTGAGCGCTCTTCCCAAGGAAGCGACCCACGTGAACACCCCTCCCCATCCCCGCGGCACGCTCCCGGATGCCTCCGCCGAGTCCGATGCCTGGTCCCAGTCCCTGATGGGACGCACCGAGGAGCTGGCCCACCTCCAGGCGCAGACGCCCCGGGATGCCGACCCCACCGAGGCGCCCCAGGCCCAGCCCCGACTCGAAGTGGCGGAGGCGCCCCGCAGACAGCGCGTGCCCGCCCCACCACCGCCGCCTCCGCCCAGTCCACTGGCCGCCGTCCTCCGGCTCTGCGGCGCGGCCGTGGGCCTGCTCGCCGCCAGCATCCTCGTGCTCCCCGCGCTGAGGGACGCCGGCCAGCCGCCCCTCACGAAGGAGGAGCGGGTCACCACCCGCCCCGAGACGACGCTGGCCCCGAACTTCGACCCGCCGTCGGACGTCCAACCGGGCGAGGTCCGTGAGCAGCGCGCGTTCATGGAAGGCGCCAGCCTGCTCATGGTCGATTCCGAACCTTCCGGGGCGTCCGTGTCCGTGAATGGCCGGGCCGAAGGCACCACACCGCTGTCCGTCTCACTGGACTGCGTGACAGACGCGCCGGTTACGGTGAAGCTCACGCGCCGGGGCTACAGCCCCCTGGAACACACCCTCTCATGCCGGCAAGACACCATGACCCAGCTCTTCGGAAAGCTGCGCAAGGGGAAGAGCAGCGCGAAGCCGTGAGCACCGCGACCAACATCGTCCTGGTCGTGGATGACGACGCCGACATCCGCGAGGCAGTGCAGGACATCCTGTCCTTTGAAGGCTACGCCGTGGCCCAGGCCGCCAACGGCCAGGAGGCCCTGGCGCTGCTGACCGGACCGAACGCGCTGCGGCCCTGCCTCATCCTGTTGGACTTGATGATGCCCGTCATGGACGGCGAGGAGTTCGTCGGCCGCATCCAGCAGGAGCAGCGTTTGACCGAGCTGCCCATCATCCTCGTCACGGCGAGCGGCCGCGGCCAGGTGCCCGGCGTGCGGGCCGTCCTCAAGAAGCCCTTCGACATGGACGTGCTGCTGAGCACGGTGGGCGAACACCGCCACTGACACAGCGCCCCGCTCAGGAGCGCCGCTCTCCCGTCAACATCGCGGCCACCTGCGGGTCCAACTGGAAGGATTCGAAGAAGCGGTCCGCGTCCTCGGGCGGCTTGCCCTCCGGGTGCAGCAGCAACTGCTGGTAGAGCCGGGGCCCCACCAGGAAGAAGCGTCCGCGCAGGTGGCGCGGGCCGGACACGCCCTCCACCTCCCAGCCCGGGAAACCACTCAGCACCAGCGGACGCGCGGACAGCCCGGTGGCGCCCAGTGCCTCCAGCGCCCCGTGGCTGGCCCGGGCCACCACGTCACGCGGGTCCGCCTGGGACACCGCGGCCGCGGGGAAGTCCGTGTAGGAGACGTAGTAGGCGGTATCCACCTCTGGCCGCACGGCGATGAAGGTGTGGAGTGTCACCGCGCCGACATCCGTCTCCTGCGAACGGCGCTCCTCGCTCACCGGCCCGGGAATCGCGACGGAGAAGCCCCCTTCCGTGGACTGGACGACAGGCTCGGCGGCCCGCGGGGCTTCGGGCTTCGCGGCGGCGGTCGGCGCCTGCTGGCGGGAGGCACACGCCCCCAGCCCTCCCAGGGCCAGGAGGGCGGCGAGCGGCGCGGCGCGGCGCGGGGTCTTCATAAGGGCAGGCGACTCCTGAAGGTTGGACCCCGAAGGTACGTCGGGCCTTGCGTGAACGCATCCGCCGTCTACGCGCGGACGCGTGCCATGCGACGCTTCGCGCCAACCTGGGGGCAGCCCCCTCAGTGCAGGGGGTCTTGAGGGGACGTCAGCCCCGCGTCCTCTTCGGTATGCCGCGCGGCCTCGGTGGCAATGGCCAGCCGCACGCAGAAGACGGAGCCATGGCCGGGCTGGCTCGTCACGTCGATGCTGCCCCCATGCCCCTCGACGATGCGCCGGGCCACCGACAGGCCCAGGCCCACTCCCGGGGCGCGCTGACGGGCGTTGCCGGCGCGCTGGAAGGGCGCGAAGAGCAGGCGCATCTCGTCTTCGGAGATACCGATGCCCTGGTCCGTCACGCACAGGACAGCCGTGTCCTGTTCGCGGCGCACGGACACCTCCACGGTGCTGCCCGCTGGCGAGTACTTCAGCGCGTTGCTGACGAGGTTGTGGAGCACCTGCTCCAGCCGGGCCGGGTCCGCGCGAACCGGCACGGACACGTCCGGCAGGCTGAGACGGAGGCCATGGCCGGTGTCGCCGGAGCGGTAGAGCTCCACCACCTCGCGGGCCAGCTCACGCGCGTCCCGCACCTCCGGGCGCAGCTCCAACCTGCCGGCTTCGATGCGGGTGGCGTCGAGCAGGTCGCCCACCATCCGGTCCAGCCGCTCCACCTGCCGCCCTACCAGGGACAGGGTGCGGTCCATGCGCTCGGGCGTGAGCTGGGCGCGGCTGCGGTCCGACAGGCCTGTGGACAACTTGAGGGCGGACAGCGGATTGCGCAGCTCGTGCGCCACGCCCGCGAGGAACGCGAGCTGCTGCTCCTGCTGGTGGGCCAGGCTGTTGGCCATCTCGTTGAACGTGCGGGCCATGTCCCGTAGCTCGGTGGGCCCGGCCTCCGGGGCCCGGGTGCACTTGCTGCCCGCGCCGAAGCGGCGCATGGACTGGCTGATGTCCCGCAGCGGCTGGAGCGCCACGCGCCGCAGCAGCACGCTCACGACGAGCACCCCCAACAGCAGCAAGCCGCAGAGCACCACGCCCACGGAGTCCGCCATGTTGTTCCACCGCTCCGCTTCCGAGCGGGCCTCGTGCGCGCGCTCCACGTTGATGGAGATGACCTGCTCCAGGCCATTCAACGCGGCGTCCAGCGCCGGGCCCGCCTCCCGCTCCGCGCGCACCAGGTCCCGCTGGGCGGAGAAGTAGACGTCCACGTCCTCGCGGACCTCGTCGAGCCGCTCGCGCTCCGCATCCGTCGAGGCGATGCGCCGCAGCTCCCCAATCTGCCGGTACAGCGAGGCCTCCAGCTCGAACCGAGACAGCCCGCCCGGGCCACGGGGCACCCTGACGGGGCCTTCCCGGACCATCCGGTCGTGCGCCAGCAGGCCCACCTCCAGCTCCTCGGACACCCGGATGCCCCCGACGGCGACACCCAAGGTCGCGGCCGAACGGTCGAGCACGCTCGTCAGGACGATGAGCAGGGTGGCGGCCGCCAACGTCACCAACGTCAGCACCCCCATGGTGGCGGCGAGCCAGGAGCGCAGGCTCATGGACCCGCCCCGGGCGGAACGAGGGCCATCTGGAACACGGGGTAGACCCGAAGAGACCTTCACGCACGCTCCTCACGGGGTTCCCAGACACGAGGGCCACCCCCATTCCTGAGAGGAGCAACACAGCCAATGCCCACGGGATTCGCGGACCGGACGGCAAGCGGGCACGCCTAACCCGTTCCCTGAAAGCGGACATCACCGGATGGCGCCAGCCGTGCTAGGGAGGGGCGATACGTGGCCGGCAAGCGCCCTGGCCGACGAGCGAGAGGTCTCCATGGACATCATCTCCCAGCCGGTACGCACCTTGAAATTCGATGGCTTCTGGCGCTGGCTCCAGGAGCACACGCACTGCATCCTGCGGTGCGGCTCCGTGGACGCCATGCTGTATGACCACGACGACTTCCACTGGGCCCTCCTGGAAGAGGAGCGCCAGCACATCGTCCAGGTCCTCAAGGGAAAGGTGCTGGTGGGCGAGCTGGTCATCCCCGGCCGAGAGGTGACGGAGGTGAACGTCGCCCCCGACCCGGACACGGGCGCCCAGGGCCACTTCCTGGTGGAGCTCATGGGCGGGCCGAAGGAAGACCCGCAGGCGCTCTACCACTTCATCATGGCGCACGGCATCGACCCGGCGCCGGGCCACAAGGACCTCAAGCATTGAGGACGGTGCGCTCGATGAGCGTCACCGCGTCGTCCGTCCCATTGACGTAGGGCCTCGTGCTCCGAGCCGGTCGGGCACGAGCGAGCCCGGCGGCACGCGTCACCAGCGCCTCCACGGAGCCCGCCCGCTCCTCGGGGCGCAGCCGCAGGGCCTGCCTGTCGTAGAGCCGGGGCCGCGCGAGCGCCACGAAGGGTGTTCCGGTGACGCGGGCCTCCTGCACGGTGTTGTACCCGCCCGCGCCGACGAGCACGTCCACGCCGGGGAGCACCGCCAGCGCGGGCCACGTGGGCATGCGCAGGACCAGGCCCTCCTCCAGGGAAGCCCCGGCCAGTCTGCCCTGCTTCGCGCGCGGCGCGGGCGCATCCATCACATCTCCGGGCGGCACCAGCCACCGGACCACGGCCTCTGGCCCCAGCATCGCGTCCAGCCGGGCGGAGATATGCCCCGCCTCCCCCACTTCCTCGGGGGTGCCACAGCCCATCACCGCCACCAGGGCGCGCGTGTCCTCCGTGGGCACGCCCAGCCGCGCGCGGGCCTTGTCACGGGGCAGCAGCTCGCTGGCTCGCAGGAGCAGCCAGGGCGCGGTCCTCACGGCGCGAGGATGATTCGCGAAGGGAGCGGCCTCGCCCGGGACGAGCAGCAGATCGAACGCGTCCACCGCCCGCGCCAGGCCGTACTGCTTCACGTACGTGGGATTCACGTCGCGGTGAATCAGCACCTTGCGCGCGCGCACGGAGGGCAGCAGCGGCGCCAGCTCGCCACCGAGCCCCCGGGGAAAGGTGTCCACGACGAACAGGTCAGGGCGCACGTCCGCCAGGCACTGCTCCACCACTTCGCCCACGGCCTCGCGCCCCAGTGCGGGGTTGAGCCGGAACACCTCGACACCGGTGCCCAGCACGTCCTCCAGCGGGAGCCCGCTCGCGAACGGGCTGTTGGTGAGCAGGACGACGGAGTGCCCGCGGCGAGAGGCCGCACGCGCCAGCGCGGAGGCACGGGTCAGGTGCCCCATGCCGCCTCCCAGCGCATAGACGAGCCAACGGCCAGCCATCAGCTCCCGCCCATGTCCTCCTCGAAGGAGGCGTCGTCCTCGTGGCGGAGGCTCTCGCCGTCAGCCTCGGTGAAATCGTTGGTGTCGTGGGCCCTGCCGCTCCCCGACGAGGCGGCGGCGCCGTAGTACCCGTAGTTGTCGTAGTAGTAGCTCGGGTGGTCCTCGTCCACGCCGTTCCGGTCCCCCGTGTAGTCCTCGTGTTGCCGCGCGCACGTCGCGCAGAGCATCTCCGCGCCCATGGACGTCACGTGCTGCTCACACAGCGGCATCGCGCACCGCATGCACGTCATGGCAGCGGGGCTCCCGCAGCCATGGGAGAAGAGGAAGCCCACGTTCTCCTGGCAGACCAATCCACTCATGGCTGGGCCAGCTCCTGGGACGGCGGCGCCTGGAGGTGGAAGAGCAGCGCCATGCGCAGCGGCAGCTCCAGCGCCTCGAAAGCGAGACACGCGGCGGCCTCCGCCGCCAGCAACGACTTGGTGGCGAGCAACGTGCGCCCCTGCGCATCACGCAGGGACACCTTGCCCTCGCGCACCTTCACGCGGGCCACGTTCGCGCCAGCGCCGTCCTGGATGCGAGCACCGTCGTCCTCCGGCCACACGGAGTACAGGAGCGTGCCCTTCATGTCGTTGAGGCGCCAGCCCGGCCCCTGCCGCGCGAGCGTGAACAGCACCTGCCGCTGCTCACCGTCCCGCACGGTGAGCGCCCCGCCCGCGGAGCCGACGACATATCCCAGCGCCACGTCATCCGGGCCGGAGACCTTCAGCGACGCGCCCTTCCACTTGTAACGCGCCAGCTCGCGCTCCTCGCCATCCACCAGCTTGGCGCCGTCATCCTTCGGCTTGAGGGAGAAGCGCTCGCGGTCGGCGTCGTCCTTGAACTTGAGCTTGCCCTCGAGGCCCTTCACGTCCGCGGCGGCGACGGGGGCGCCGGCGGCCTCCTGAGCGCGAACGGCTTGCGGCGCCTCGGCGTCACCGGACTTGGAGCACCCGGCGGCGCCCGTGAGCGCGACCAGGGAACAACAGAGAAGGAACCGGCCCATGCCCATCATCACGAAGCCTTCGCCTGCTGACGCAGTTGTCTGGAGGAGTTGAGGACCTGGTAGAGGCTCAGCAGCATCATCACCACCGTCTTCGGCGCATCCACCGCGTTCCCCTGGACGTTGGGCCCGGCATCCCAGTCCTTCTCCACGAGGGTGCGCAGGAACATCCGGTCCTCACCCAACTGAAGCTTGTCCACGGCGACGTCCTCCGGCAGGCGCATCGCCTGACGGGCCTCCGGCTCGAGCAGCGCCAGTCCCTGATGACGCTCCGCCTTCACGCGCAATTGGACCTGGAGCAACGCCCAGCTGTCCTGCCGGTGCTTCGTCTTGTACTTGCCGCTGATGCTGCGCCGGGTGCGCGACCGCTTCATGAGCCGCTGCACCATGGCGATGCGCAGGTGCGTGCCGTCCAGCAGCCGCGTCCGGAGGGTGAACCACGGGTCACCGAAGTTCTCCGCGTTCCAGCCGCTGGGCGTGGTGTGCTTGCCGAGCAGCTTCTCCGGGCTGTCCACGGGCGTGAAGTCGAGCTCCAGCCTCACCGGCGCGTCAGGGCCGATGTCACGACGCAGCCGATGGATGACCTGAGCGGCCAGCGTGTACCGCCGGTTCTCCAGGTCCAGGCGCCGGAAGCGAAGGTACACGACGAAGCACCCCACGGTCCCCGCGAGCAGCACGAGGCCCAACCACAGGGTGAGCCGCAGCGCGAGTGCGTCCTCAAGCCCCTCATGCAGCGTCATCCGGTAGATGAAGACGACGACGGTGGCGGCCAGACACACCCAGGCCGACTGCCGCCAGTTCCGCCGCGACTGCTCCACATCCATGTCCAGGAGGCGCAGCCGCTCGAGGTCGTCCCGCAGCTCCCGGATGGGTCCGCTGCACCTGTAGACGCGTTCCTTGCGGAAGCGGTCGATGTTGAATGCCACGGCGAGTCGCGCCCCCTCGGCGGAACGAAAGAAGGGGAAGCGTAAGGGGCCGTGCCGTAGGGGTCAAACCCTCCTGTTTGCCGGCCCGGCCGAGCCGCGATAGCAACGCGAGTGTGTCTCCCCCTCCCGGCACCGGCATCGTCTACGCGTCGTTCGACCGCTTCCCTTCTCCCAAGGGCGCCGCGGTGCACATCCGGGCCTTCGTGGAGTCACTGGGCGCGGCCTTTGGCCGAGTCGACCTGGTCGCGCTTCGGGACAACCCCACCGCGCCCACCGGGCCGCTCGCGCTGGCGGAGGGCGTGACGTACCACCCGCTGGAATCACGCGGGAAGGACCTGATGGCCCAGGCCCTGTCGTTCCGCTCGCACCTGGCGGCATGGTGGCGCGAAAGGCCGCGAGCCTCCGTCGTGCACGTGCGCTCCATCTTCGAGGGCTACCCCGTCGCCTGCCGGAAGGAAGCGCTGACGGACGCGCTCGTCTTCGAGGTGAACGGCCTGCCCTCCATCGAGCTGAAGTATCACTACCCGGACGTGGCGGATGACGCGGAGCTCTTGCGCAAGCTGGTGGCGCAGGAGGACGTCTGTCTCTCGCGCGCGGACCTGGTGGTGACACCGAGCGAGGTGACGGCGGAGTACCTCGTGACGACACGAGGCGTGGATGCCTCCCGGGTGCGGGTGATTCCGAACGGCGCCGACCTGGAGGTGTTCCGGTACGCGCCGCCGCGCCCGCTGGAGCCCGGGCGCCCCGTGCGACTGCTGTACAGCGGGACGATGACGTCCTGGCAGGGTGTGCACCATGCCATCGAGGCCTGCCGGTTGCTGCGGCGGGACATGCCCACGGTGCTGACGCTGGTGGGCCCGCTGCGCCGGCACACGCGACGGGCGCTGATGGACCGGTGCGGTGACCTGCTGCTGGAGGGCGCCGTGGAGTTGCTGGAGCCCCTGCCCCAGGCGGAGCTGGCGGCGCTGCACCATGCCTGCGACGTGGTGCTGGTGCCCCTGCCCTTCAACGACCGCAACTGCGTGCAGGGCTGCTGCCCACTGAAGCTGCTGGAGGCCATGGCCACCGGGACGCCCGTGGTGGCCAGCAACCTCCCCGTGGTGAGCACCCTGGCCGCGCCGGACGAGGTGATGCTGATACGGCCGGGCTCGGCGAAGGCGATTGCTGAAGCAGTGAAGGCCCTGCGGGAGGACCCCACCCTGGGCCCCGCGATGAGCGCGAAGGCACGGGCGCGAGTGGAGCGCGACTTCCCATGGAGCCGCGCGGGCGAAGCCCTGGTGAGCGCCTACGAAGAGCGGCTCGGAATGGCACGGGCCAGCACGCGACGGAGCACCTCCGCCTCCGCGTGGGCCTGAAAGCGCTCCTCGATGCGCTGACGGGCGGCGGCGCCCATCGCGGCGCGCTGTTCGAGCGGCAGGGAGAGGACATCCAGGCACGCCTGCCCCAGGTGATTGAGCAGGGCCTTGGAGACGATGAAGCCGTTGCGTCCGGCGTCCACGGCCTCGGGGATGCCGCCAGCGTCGCTGGCGATGACGGGCCGGGCACAGGCCATGGCCTCCAGCAAGGCGTTGGGCATGCCTTCCCACAGCGACGGCTGGAGATAGACGTCACACAGGCGCAGGTGCGCGGCGATGGCCTGCGGTGTGTCCAGCGGCCCGGAGATGAGGATGCGGGCGGCGTCCTCGGGATGCTCGGCGCGGAAGGCGACCAGGTGCTCGGCGTCGCGCGGTCGCACCTCGCCGATGACGAGCAGGCACGCGGGCCGGACGCGGCGCACCTCGGTGAGGGCGGAGAGCAGGAAGGGCAGCCCCTTCTTGTGCCGGAGCTCACCGGAGAAGCCGAGCACGGCTTCGTCGGGCGCGATGCCCAACCGCTCCCGGAGCGCCGGGTCCGCGGGACCGGGGGAGAAGATGCCGGTGTCGACGGCGTTGGGGATGACCTCCACGGTTTCGTCCCGTCCCAGGAGCATGCACATCTTCCGGCCCAGGTCCGCGGAGGCCGCGGTGAGGACGCGGGCACGTTGCAGCGTCCACAGCAGGCGCGCGAAGTCGCCCGGAGGGAACATGAACTGGTCCACGTCGTTGCCCCGGGCGCTGACGGTGGAGGCAATGCCCACGGACTCGGCGAAGGCCACGGCGAGGAACCCGGGCGGAGACAGGTAGTGACCCCACACCAGGTCATAGCGTTGCTTCGCGTGCAGGTAGCCGAGCACGTCGAGCGTGTGCTGCATGGACAGGTCCGTGCTGCCGAACAGCCCCAGCCGGTGGAGCGTCACACCCTGCGCGAAGGGTGAGACGTCCCCGGCGTCCTCCACCGTCTGGAGCGCGCCTGGCGCCGCCGTGCGCGTCCAGGCCAGCACGTCCACCCGGGCGCCCAGCTTCACCAGCGAGCCCGCGGTGCGCGCGCCACTGCGGGCCAGGCCGCCGATGTCGGGAGGAAAGCGTTCAGCGATGAGGAGGACGCGCGGGCTGTCGGACATGGCCGAGCAACGCTACCTCCATCACGCGCCATCGCCACCCGCAACCTGGGCCTGGAGCCGGCCCAACAGGCGCGCGGCTGTCTTGCGTGAGGCGCCCAGGAGCACGGCCACCGCCCCCCTGGGGGTGCCCCCTCACTGCCCGAAGCCCCCTAGCGCCGTACGGCTGAAGCTCGCGGCCCCCTGACTCACGCGCGCGGCGGACTGGCTGAACACCTGGAACGCCGCGCGAATCTCCTGTGCGCTCTGTCCCGGCGTGAGAATCCACTTATCGTCGATGCCCATCTCGCGGAACACGCGCCGGAAGTCCGTGCTCCCGTCGTTGATGCCCATCGCCGCGACGATGTGATTCTCCGCGCGCTTCAGGTCATTCACCAGCGCCGCCACGTCCTTTGCCTTCGCCGACGTCGAGTGCTGGTCCGAGCCATCCGTAATCAACAGCGTCACTGTCCGCACCGGCACGCCGTTGGCGCTGAACTCCTGCGCCTTCGCCAGCACCGTTCCCAGCAGCACCACCGACTGGTCGTACAGCGGCGTGCCATGGTCCGCCTGGTAGTTCCTGGCATGCATCCGCACCACGTCCTCCACCGGCCGGTACGGGTTCAGCACGAACCCGTTGAGGTAGCGCGTGTGGAAGAGGACGCCATCCTTCTGCTTGCTCGCCAGCAGCGCGTCCAGCACCAGGTTGTGCCCGTCACACACCGTCTTCGAATGCCCGGAGTAGTCGATGCTCCCCGAGTCATCCGGCATCACCGTCACCAGCACCACCTCGCTGGACTGCACGTCCTCCACGCAGACGCCGAGCCCCGCCTGAATCTGCGCGCCCAGGTCCACCACCGTCAGTGCCTGCAGCCCCGCCGGGCTCAGAACACCCTCCGCGTGTGCGTCATCGAAGAGCTTCCGGATGCCACTGCCATTCGCCTTGCTGCTCATGTCCCGTGCTCCTTCTCCCTCTCTCGAGGGCAGGGCTCCGCCTGTCCCGCGCGTGCGAGCGCAGGCGAAGCGATTGCGGTGTGTCGTCACGCCTCGCGCCGCGAGGCTCAGGCGATGCGCAGGTCCGGCCAGCTCGCCAGCGGGTCCGTGGACTTCACCAGGTGCATCCCCGCGTCCGCGAAGCGCTTCAGCGACGCCTCCGCCTGCGGGGTGAAGTCCGCCGCGAAGCCGCCCTTGCCGTCCGGCACCGTCACCGACGACATGCAGTCCGTCAGCAGGTACACCTTGCGAGCCAGCGCCGCGTCCTGCGCGACAATCTCCCCGAGCAGGTCGTCGATGGAGCTCTTCACGCAGTGGCTCGCCGCCTGCCCTGCGATCACCACCGCGTCCGCGGTGAGCAGCGTCTTGAGGAACTGGGTATTGCGCTGCGCCAAGGGCTGACCGTCATGCCGCCCCAGCACCTCCGGGCGCAGCACCGAGTAATTCTCCGTCAGCGGATTGCCGCCCTTCACCTCCGCCCACGACTGCATGCCACGCGCGAAGGAGTGGAACAGCCGCGCCTCCTGCACCACACCCGCCAGCGCGTGTCCGTCGCTTCCCAGCAGGCAGTGCGGCGGCCACAGGTACAGCGTGTACTTGCCCGCCCGCTCCAACTCCTCGCAGTAGTACTTCACCTGCTTGAGCAGCCAGGGGTAGTTGCCACCGCACAGCCACTTCGCCATCGCGGGGTTGGGGCGCGCCTGCCCACGCTCAATCTGCTCGCGTGTCACCTCGCGGTACGGAGTCAGCGGCTGGTCGTCCTGGTCCACCCAGAAGGACGGGAAGAAAATCTGGTACGCGAAGTGGGTATCGAGCGTCGCCGTCATGTTCGTCAGCGAGCCCAGGTTGCGGTAGATGAACTCCGCGATGCGACGGCTGTCATCCACCGCGCCGCGCCCGCTGCGGCCCGCCACGAAGAGCGAGCCCTCCGGGAAGCAGAAGTCCTTCTGCACGTCGATGAGCAACAGGTGCAGGTTGAACGCATCCGTCGCCGACATGGAGACGTCATTCGCCGCGCGCCAGCGCTGGGCCTCCACCTGGAGCTTCCCCGCGTCAGGGCTGTATCCGAACTGCCCGGCATGGGCCGCGTCGTAGAACCTCGGAAGCGGAAGCGCCTTCACTTGCGTCTTCATCGTCCTACCTCCTGTGAGGCGTGGAGGCACCCGCTCCACGCGGTTGTGAGAAGTCCCTTCAGTTCGTTCGCAGCACGGTGATGTCCTGCCGCCCCACCACCGCCAGCCCCTGCCGCACGAGGAAGAGCGAGCAACCCGCGTCCACGAAGGGCTCGGCATCCGGGAACTCGCGCGCCGCCTCCAGGCGGCCCTGCCGAAGCTCCACACGGGTGAGCCCCGCATCGGTGGCGCAGAACAGCGCGTCGCCCGCCGCGCACCGTCCACGCGGCGCGTTGCCCAGCCACGAGCCGTCACCGGCCTCCGCCACCGCGCTCGCACGCACGGCCCCGTCAGCGCCCACCACCACGCAGTGATGCAGCGTGCGCCCACCGGCTTCCTCCACCAGGAACAGCCACGCGGAGGACCCATCGAAGACACAGTCCACGTCCACGAGCTTTCCCATGGGCCAGGGGAGCGACAGTCCATCCTTCAAGCCCAGGCGTTCCGCATCGAAGACGAAGGCGCCGCGCAGGCCACCCGCGCGATGGAAGCCCAACCCGAAGTGTGGCCCCACGAAGAGCCACGTCTGTCCTTCGAGCACCGCGCCCACGTGCTCCGGCCCATACGTACCGTCCCGCCACAGCCCGCCGCCCACAGCCCAGTACCGGTGCCGCGCGTTGGTGGCGAAAGCGGACTGGCCCTCCGGCGCATCCACGCCCATGCGGTCCGGAGGCCGGCCGGGCGCCAGCACCGCCACCTCACCGCCCCGGCCCACCAGCGTCACGTCCCCTTGCAATGCCCAGCGCAGCGACGGGTCCAGCGCCCCGCGCAACACGACGCGTCCGTCCTCGCGCCGGTACGCGCCATCCGCGTGGTATAGCCAGCGAAGGACACCCGCCTCGTTGCTCGCGTGCACCAGCACGCCTCGCGTGGAGAACAACCGCGTCGCCGTCACCTGGCCTCGGACCGACGACACCGGCGTGGCGGCCGCGGTGGCGTGAGGCTGGCACGTCGGGCAGGCCGCTCGCGCATGCTCCACGCCGCACGACGCGCAGGAGGTGAAGCGCAGTCCTTCCAGCAGCGGATGCGGAAAGGCCCCGCGAAGGTCCTCCACGAAGACGCGGTGCAGGTGGTGCAGCACGTCGTCCGGCAAGGTCGCCAATGGCAGCGCGGGCTTCGGATACTGCACTTCTGGATGGAACACGGTGATGCGCTGGAGCACCCGGCCTGCGGAGGTCGTCCGCGCGGCCGCGCTCTTGGGCTTGTAGACGCCTCCGTGCGGCCCCACGCACAGCAGCGACTGCATCACCGCGACGGCATAGGCATACCAATCACTCTCAATGGACGCTGGCCGGCTGGGAACCAGCCCTTGCGTTCCCGTGCTCCCGAGCCGCAGCGGGTCGAGGAAACGCTCCGTGAACACCGGACAGAGGAACCCTCCGAACTGGAAGCTGTCCGCGTCGATGAGGTACGCCTCCGACACCCCCGCCACGAGCACGTTGAGGTCGTTGAAGTCCCCCACCACCACGCCCGACGCGTGCACCGCGTCGAGCGTCCGATGCAGCTCGCGCAGCACGTCCACCACCCGCCCGGACGCCGCGCCTGCCCTGCGGAACGACGGCTCTCCGAAGCGCCGCAAGGGCTCCACGCCGTCCAGCTTGCGCATGGCGTAGCCCAGGACCTCGCGCGCCTTCTTGTCCATCGCCAAGGACTGGGGCACCACCACGCGGCCGGGAAGTCCTGCCGGGAAGACGCGCAGCTTGCGCTGGTGCTCGTCCAACCGGACGCGCGCCGCGGCCTGCTCCGCGGGCAGGCCCGTGTAGTCGGGGTGCTCGGGTGGCTTGAACACCTTGAGGGCGCGGCCATCTCCCAGGTCGAATACGTCCGCCTCGCCGCCCTTGCCCAGCGCTCGGGCGGGGTTCAACCGCACCTTCTTGCCTTCGAGCCAGACGTCCATGGCCTCACGCCCTCCCCATGCGGCGGCGCAGCACCACCAGCGTGGTGTCATCCGGCAGCAGGCCCGGAGTTCGCGACAGTTGCTGGGAGGCGAAGTCCGCGCGCACGGCTTCTCGGTTGAGCAAGGCCAACCGGCGGCGCAGGGCATCCGGGTTGGCGAAGTACCGGTCCTCCGTCCAGAGCCGTGACAGCGGCCCGACGAGTTCGTCCCCCGCCGGCATGCGCGTGGTGGCCAGCCGCTCCAGGTCCGCCACACCGTCGGTGCCCAGCAGCAGCGCGTGGACGTCCTCCGTGGGCACCAGGGCCCGCGGGGTCAGCGCGACGTCCTCTCCGTGCATCAACGCATAGGCGAGATACGGCGGCGCGTTCCCCGGAAATGGCCCGAGTGGATGCACCTCGCCATTGAGCGCCCACACGCCGTCTCCCGCGGAGAAGACGAGCGTCAGCGAGGGCGTCACCACCGCGCCCACCACGGTGAAGAGGAAGTCCCCCATCACCTCCCGCCCCAGGTCCGCCCGGAGCTCACTGAGCAGACACAACACGTCCTCACGAAGTCCTGGCAGGAAGGTGGGCTCATCCACGCGCTCACCGTCCGCGAGCCGCACCAGCGCGGCCCGCGCCAATCTGCGCGCGCCCAGCTGTGCGCCCAGCTCACTGCAGGGCTGGCTGCCACAGCCGTCCGTCACCACGGCCACCAGGCCATGCTCACTGGCGCGGATGCACAGCGCATCCTGGTTGTTGCGACCCGCTCGGGCGTGCTCCCGGCCCAGCACCGAGGCAGCGGCGATGTCGAAGGGCAGTGCGGACATGGCTCTCCCGTGGCCTTGAAAGGGCACGTGCGGCGAGACAGGCGGCGATACGGCGGCACACTTCGACCCGTGGACACCCCACGGGCAGCGGCCCCTCACGAACCTGGGTTGAGCCCATGTTCGTGTCTCGGTGACACGAACATAGTGTCTAAATGACACGATGTCAATGTCACGAGGTCCCGGGGCGTCCCTGGAGCCCGCAATGGGTCAGAGCTCGAAGTTGAAGCCCGCCTTCTCCAGCTGCTTGTACTTCTTGTGGTCGAACCGGTAGAGGCGCGCGGCCCGGTGGGAGACGTCCTGCTCCACCTCGTCCAGTTCCTCGAGCAGATCCATGGCGAGGATCTTCTTGCGGAAGTTCCGCTTGTCGAGCTCCCGCTCCAGGATGACCTCGTACAGCCGCTGGAGCTGCGTCAGCGTGAACTTGGGAGGCAGCAGCTCGAAGCCGATGGGCTGATAGCGGACCTTGCCCTTGAGCCGATGCAGCGCCGTGCCGAGCACGTCCGCGTGGTCGAAGGCCAGCTTCGGCGTATCCCAGACGGAGAACCACGCCGCGTCCCGCGCGTCCGTCGCCGCATGCGGCACGTGGTCACTGAGCTTCACCAGCGCGAAGTACGCCACCGTGACGACGCGCCCGCGTGGATCTCTCCCCGGCGTGCCGAACGTGTAGAGCTGCTCCAGGTGGTTCGGCCGGATGCCCGCCTCCTCATCCAGCTCCCGGCGCGCGGCGTCGTCGAGCGACTCCTCCATCCGCACGAAGCCGCCCGGCAACGCCCACCGCCCCGCGAAGGGTTCCACCCCGCGGCGGATGAGCAGCACCTTCAGGTCCTCGTCATCCAGACCGAAGACGACACAGTCCACCGTCAGCGCCGGCCTCGGGTACTCATAGGTGTAGCTCACGGGTCCCGGCATAGTGTCCGGAACACACCCGGGTCAAGTCGCGGACGGAGTGGCCGCCGGGCCCACGCGGCCTAGGTCCGGACCATGCGCGACAGCTGGCGCCAGTCGACGAGCTGAACGCTCTCCTCGGCCAGGTCGAACTCCAGCGAGCGCCGCATGCCGATGACGTCGCCGCCCATCTGGAAGGGCACTTCCCGGTCGAAGTCCATGCGCAGGCGCTGGACGAACCAGTCATGCATGTGGGGCATCGGGTGCTCGCCGCGCCAGAGGCGGAACATGTTCCGGGTGGCCTCGATCACGCCGGCACCATAGACGCGCACAGACAGCCGGTGGGGCACCGCCTCCGCGAAGGGGAAGGCCTTGAAGCCGAAGCCCCACTCGGGCGTGGTGGCCGCGCCGGCGACGCCCGCGGGCCCCCGGTACAGGAGCGCGCCCTTGTCCCCATGCGGCACGGGCTGCACGGAACCCCGCGCGTCCACCGTGAGGGCGGGGTCGCCCAGGTTGTAGACGGACACCATGGGGTTGCCCTCGCCGAAGACGTGGCGAGGCACCGTCCGGGTGAACATGGCGCCCAGGTAGCCGCGCAGGCCGGCCTGGGTGCTGCGCAGCGGACCGGAGGCGGCGAGCTGGTTCTTGAAGTCCTGAATCATCTCCGCGTCCCAGCCGGTGCCGGCGAAGGGGGCCACCTTGCCCTCCACGCGGACCAGGGCGAAGGGGCGCAGGGGCGGCAGGCGCTCGCCCACGGCGGCAATCTGCTTCAAGGCCTCCGCGGGCCGGGGCGCGCCGGTGACGCGGGCCCAGGCGTTGCCGGTACCCATGGGGAGGACGCCAATGGCCGGCAGGGCCACCCCCGCGGTGCGCAGCTCGTTGAGCAGCCCGGTAATCGTCCCGTCACCACCGCCCGCCAGGAGGAGGGAGGGCGGATTGGGCCGGAGTGTGTCCGAAATCCAGGCACGGGCCTCCTCGAGCGAACGGGTGAGCGCCACGCGAGCCCGGGGCAGGAAGCGCTGGACCAGCCCCCCCATACCTTCGGAGCCCCGGCGTGCACGCAGGTTGACGAGGACGGCGATGTCATTCATGGCGAGCGGGACTCTCTCCACGCTTTGTCATGGCCCGGTCACGGCGCAGCAACCGGTGACGCGTCGTGACGCAATAATGACCCTCATACTCCCAGTGCATGGGCGAAACGGGCCTTCAGCCCCCGTGCCTCCCGCTTCTTTCCGAGAGAGAACGCCGCCGCGGCCACGCCCCCGGCGACCAGCAGTCGGCGCAGCCATTGCTTGCCCGCCGCGTGGTGGCCCCCCGAGGTCCCCGTTCCCTCCACCATCGGACGGAAGAGCGTCCCAGAGGTGTGGCCCTGGCGCTCCTTCTCGAAGTGATGGGCCTCGGTGACGCCGTTCATGGTGCGCTCGAAGGTGCGGGGCAGCAGGCCGTGCATGGCGGCGAAGCTCCGAGCGGCGGGGCCGACGAAGACCTCGTGCTTGGGGCTGCGGAGGACACGAAGGATGGCCCGCGCGACGCGCTCCGGCGTGTAGACGGGCTCCACGGGACGGATGCGCCAGCCGGTGTAGTTGGCAGTGTGTTGCCACAGCGGCGTGTCGATGGCCGCGGGGAGCACGGTACACACATCGATGCCGGTGCCGAGAAACTCCTGGCGGACAGACGCCGAGAAGCCGCGCACGGCGTGCTTCGAGGCCACGTAGGCGCTGACATACGGCGCGGCGACCGTCCCGAAGGTCGAGGAGACGTTGACCAGTGTGCCGTAGCCCTGCCGACGGAACTGGGCCACGGCGGCGCGGGCGCCGCTGACGGTGCCGAAGAAGTTCGTCTCCATCACCTGTCGGAAGGCGTCATCCGGCGTCTCTTCGAGACGGCCCATGAGGTAGACGCCCGCGTTGTTGATCCACGCATCGAAGTGGCCGAAGACCCTGCGCGCCTCGTCCGCCAGGTGCTGCACGGCGGCCGCGTCGGACACGTCCGTGGGCACGACGTGGGCATGGACACCGAGCACCTGACACTCGCGAGCCAGGTCCTCCAGCGGTTCCTCGCGCCGGGCGGCCAGGACGACGTGGGCCCCCTTGTTCGCCAGGGCCAGCGCGGTGGCGCGACCGATGCCACTGGACGCGCCGGTGACGACGACGACTTGGTTCTTCCAGGCTCGCTTCATGTCCGCGTTCTCCTTACCGGGCCGAGCCCCAGCACATGGCCTGAGTTCCCCTCGCGAAGATGGCGATTGCACACAGCGACGCACCGGGTCATCGAACACCTGGCTGGAGGGCAGGCGGCAGAGCGGCGCGAGAGTCCACGTCGCAGACCGCCGCCGGGGATGGGGGTCCACTGCCGGGACGGGGGCCTGGGCGCGAAGCGGTGCGTCCGCACGGGACGTGGAGGCGGGGCTCCACGCGGGTAAGGGGTGGAGATGGCTCGGCTTTTCGCGGAGCACGGGCGGGTTGGAGGAAGCGGAGCGGGCTTGGTATGTGCGAGCGACTGTCGGGCAGGAAACGGAACGCAACCTGCACTCGGCCCGCGAGCCATGAACATCTCCGAACGCTTCCTTCCGCCGCCCTGGACGGCGGCCGTCGTCCTCCTGTGTGCGTCCGCGTGCATCAACGTGCCAGCCGTCGAGCCCGCACAGGCAGAGGTGCGAATCACCGCGCCGGCGGGAACGGCCTACACGAATGGTGTGGTCGAGGTCCGACTCGACGTGACCGGCCATACGCCGGACCGAGTGGAACTGCTCAAGGACGGCGAAGTGATGGCGGAGCTGGCGCCGCCATACACGTACACCTGGGACACGGCGGGAGAAGCCGAAGGGACGTACCGGCTGGAGGCACGCGCGGCCCTGGGAGACCTCGCGTATGTGAGCGCGAGCCGCGAGGTGGTGGTGGACCGAACGCCGCCACGGGTGGTGTCCCGTGTTCCAGAGCAGGGCGCCCAGGAGGTCTGGGTGCAGAGCCCCATCCGCGCCGAATTCTCCGAGCCCGTGAAGCGAAGCACTGTGACGACGGAGTCCGTGCACCTGACAGTGGGCGACGTGGCCATGGCGCACACTGTGTCCCTGTCGGAGGACGGGAAGACGGTGACGGTGGTGCCCGTGACAGAGATGACCGCGCCGAGCGCCGTGGCGCTGGCCTTCTCTGGGACAGTGACGGACATGGCTGGGAATGCCGCTGTGAATCTGGGGGAGGCGTGGAACTGGGCTGTTCCTGAGTTCGTGCCGTATCCGGTGCATTCCAGGACACCACCCGGGCCCTATTCATGGACGACGGCCTACATCCAGCTAGACCCGAACGGGCACCCCATAGTCTTGACCCCCGTATTCGATGGCCAGGACCACCTATTCGTGAGCCGCTGGGCGGGCAATGCCTGGGAGCAACTTGGGGCTGATCTCAAAACAAGTACAAGCGACTATTCACTTCATTCCCCAAACATCCAGATAGCCTCAGACGGAACGCCCGTAGTTGCGTGGCAAGAAGACCTAGGCGCCGAATTCAACAACTATGTCCACGTCGCTCGCTGGACTGGACACACCTGGGAGCGCCTCGGGGGAGAGCAAGGAATTCTTCCAGAGCGGCCGCACGCATGGGAAATCTCCCTACAGCTCACCAGTCGAGACCACCCTCTTGTAGCCATCAAAATGGACCCAGAAGATCCCGAAGGCGGAACCATCCATGTATACCAATTAGCCGAAAACGATTGGCAGCGCATCGGCCCTCCGGTTTCCGGCCCAGTGAGCTCCGCACCAGGAAAACCAACACTTGCAATTGATCGCCTAGACAACCCCATTGTCGCCTTCAGCCATGCGGCCCCCGGTTCACAACTCTTCTCACAAAGATGGACCGGAAGCACCTGGGAGCTACTAGGCAGCACCGTCAACCCAAGCAATATTCCTCACAGTGGCAGGGGGGACAGCCTCATCACTTTCACTCCAGACAACCGCCCCACAATCCTCTGGTCTGGCCGCAGCAACACATCAACAACGAACGACTTCTTCTCCAGCCAATGGAACAACAACGAATGGGTCTCTCTTGGCTCCCCACCCAAGCGGTCTGAGTTGAACCACAGAGGAATCTATGGCGCGCACATCACTTCTCAGGGGGAACTAATCACTGCCTCGCTGGAGAACGAAGATGGGAAATTCACTCTGAGCATCAATCGCCACAAGGGCGACACCTGGGAGGAGCTCTGGAACACGCGTGACGCCTTCAATGGAACGCGGACTGACATCCAATACGCAAGCATGGCCGCGGACTCCCACGGGAACATTGCCATTGCATGGCTTGAGCAAAGAGGCGACCCGCGCCGAGAGGTCGTCATATATCGCCGCAACAGGTAGCCGCGCTCGCCCTAGCCCTATCAGCCATCTGTATCAAAGAGAGTCAACGATGAGGATCGCACCAGTAATCGCCACATGCCTTATATCAACACTGGCGTACTCAGCACCCCGCCGCACGGTGGTGGCCAGCGGCGACTGCAAGGACGCGGAGCTGAGCGGGCAGGCCAAGGCATTCCTGGGTGCCCTCGCCTCGCGCCCCGAGCAGGACACCCTCACCGCCAACCAGTTCAGCGACCGGCTCTTCCCGCAGCCCACCAAGAGCTATGAGGACCTTCAGCGACAGCTCGAAGCGGCCCAAGACCAGTTCTACGAAGGCCGCAACGCCAGGACGCTCCAGGCCGTCGACGAAGCCCTGCAGCAGATCACTCGGCTCCCCGTGGGAGACGCCCGCTGGAAGCTCTACGTCGAAGCCCAACTCCTCCACGGCCTCAACTACCGCGCCATGGGCAAGCCAAAGGAGAGCGACACCGCGTTCCGCAACGTGCTGAGGCTCCAGCCCGAGTACCAGCTCAACCCGGACTACTTTGCCCCTTCCGTTCGGCAGAACTTCGACAAGCTCCGGAAAGAACTCGCACAGACGCGCAAGGTGAAGCTGTCCGTGAAGTCCACGCTGCCCGCCGCGGACGTGTACCTGGATGGGCTCAAGCTGGGACAGACGCCGCTGTCACTCGATGCCGTCCCGGGCACCTATCACCTCACGCTCGTCAAAGGAGCAACCACGAGCTTCCCACGGCACATCCAGGTGCAGGGCACGGAGACGCCGTTACTCGTCGACGTGGCCTATGAGGGCGCTGTCTCCGCGAGCCCCTTCCCCTGCCTCGCCACCTCCGACGGCAACGACGAGCGCACGCTGAGCCATGCGGTCCGGCTGGGCGGCACGCTCGGCGTGGAGGAAGTCATCGTCGTCCGCCTCGAGCGCCCGAGCAGCGGGCCCAAGTGGTTCGCGGCCACCGTCCTCAATGTCGAAGGAGGACAGAAGCTTCGCGAAGGCGGCTTCAAGACCCAGGGCACGGACGCTCCGGACGAGGCACTCGCGGCGCTGGTCGACTTCGTCACCACCGGCCGCTCGCCCTCCAACCTCGTGGTGATGAACGCCAATGGAAAGGCCCCATGGGACACGCCCGGAGGCGTGAGCCGGAACGGGAGCGCGTCAGCAGGCGGCATGGACCTGACTGCCCCCAACCTCATGTCAGAGAGCGACGCGTCCAGGACACGTTCCACCTCCGGACTTCGCACGGCCTCGTATGTCGCGCTGGGAACGGGAGTGGCCGCATTCGGTGGCGCGGGCATCGTCCGCCTTCTTGCCCAGAAAGATGTGAACGCACTGGAGAAGCGGCTCGACAACGGCCGGATTCTGTCCAGTGACAAGGAGGCGATGGGGCTTCGCGACTCGCTGGTTCAGAAGAGCAACGTCCTCAATGGGTTGCTCATCAGTGGAGGCGCGGCGGTTGTCACGGGTGCGGTGCTCTACCTCCTGTCTCCTGATTCGAGCTCGGCACCGCCCGTCTCGGTCGGGCTCTCCGCGGACAGCCACGGCGCGGCGGCCTCACTGTCTGGTTCGTTCTGACGCACTATTCACGAATCCAAGGACACGCATTCCGCGAGAGGTGGACCATCCGAGTCAGCCCACCTCCTGAGCAGGCAAGCAGACACGTCGAGTGCTGGATGGGAAAGGCGCGTCAACACACACCCGCAGGCGACCACGGCGCATAGAGTGCCGCCCATGATGCGAGCCCTCTTCGTCCTGCTGCTGGCCACGAGCGCCTCCGCGGCCTCTCCCCGAACCCTCCGGGTCGACTACTTCCACACCGGGAACGCCACCGAGGAACGGTTCAGCCTCGACAAGGTCGTCGTCGAGCCGTTGCCCTGGCCCGGCCACCCGGAACGCGCCATCGACGAGACGAACCTCGGCAAGTACCTCTTCGAGGTGCGGGACCGGGAGAACAACCGGCTCCTGTTCTCGCGAGGCTTCGCGTCCATCTACGGCGAGTGGGAGGTCACGAACGAGGCGCGCAGCAACAACCGCACCTTCCATGAGTCGCTCCGCTTCCCCGCGCCTGAGCGCCCCGTGCAGGTGCTCCTCAAGAAGCGGGATGCCCAGAATGCCTTCCGCGAAGTGTGGTCGCTGATTGTCGACCCGAAGGACATGTTCGTCGACTCCTCGTCACCTCCCGCGCCCGGGCCGCTGCTGAAACTGCTGGAGAACGGGCCGTCAGCGCAGAAGGTCGACTTGCTCATCCTGGGGGACGGCTACACGAAGGCCGAGCACGCCAAGTTCGAGAAGGATGCCCGGCACATGGTGGACATCCTCTTCACCTTCTCTCCCTTCAAGGAGCGCAAGTCGGACTTCAACGTGTGGGGGCTTGTCCCCGCCGCGGCCCAGTCCGGCATCTCTCGCCCTTCGACGGGAGTCCACCGGCGCTCTCCCATCGGCGCCACCTACGATGCCTTTGGCAGTGAGCGCTACGTGCTCACCTTCGACAACAAGGCCTTCCGCGAGGCAGCGGCCTTCGCGCCCTACGAGTTCGTAGAGATCCTGGTCAACGGCAACACCTACGGCGGCGGCGGCATCTTCGGGCTCTACGGCACCGTCGCCTCGGACAGCCTGTGGGCGCCCTATGTCTTCGTGCACGAGTTCGGCCACCACTTCGCTGGGCTGGCCGACGAGTACTACACCTCTGAATCCGTCTATGCGCCCGCCGCGGACCGCCTGGAGCCCTGGGAGAAGAACGTCACCGCGCTCCACTCCCCCGAAGACCTGAAGTGGAAGCACCTGGTGTCACCAGGAACACCCCTGCCTACCCCCTGGAACAAGGAGGGATACGAAAAGCATGCCACCGCCGTGCAGAAGCAGCGCGGCCAGATTCGGGCGCAGCGAAAGCCCGAGTCAGACATGGACAAGCTCTTCCTGACCCAGCGGGACTGGGAGGAAAAGTTCCTTTCCTCTCAGAAGTATTCAGGCCGGGTCGGGGCCTTCGAGGGGGCCATGTACGAGTCGAAGGGCTACTACCGGCCACAGGCAGACTGCGTGATGTTCACTCGGGATCGCGTTCCATTCTGCGCGGTGTGTCAGAGCGCCATCTCCGAAGTCATCGACCTGTATTCCGGGCCTTCGGCCAGGTCTCCTCAGGCCAATCCCTGAACCCCTGAAAACCAGGAAGCGGCTTGTGTGAAATGCCCATGTCACCAGGAGCGGACATTGGATTGCCCTCCGGTTCAGGTGTAAGGGGGACACAACCTGCTTCCCATGGAGGGGAACTCATGCAGAGACGATTTTGGCTCCCGGCGGTCGTCACGGCCGTGATGGTCACGATGGGCACGGGATGTGGCGACGAATGCGTTGACCAGTTTGACTGCCGCAGTGACAAGGGCTCGCCGGCCGCCGGCAAGCAGTGGACCTGTAACTCTGGAACGTGCGAGCAGCGCGACATCTCCCAGGGCCCGGATGCGGGCACCGAGGAAGACGCGGGCACCGAGCCGGATGCCGGCGAAGGTGACGCGGGGACCGACCCGGACGCCGGCACGGAGGGCTGCACCAGCAACGCGACCTGCGCTCTGACCGAGACCTGCAACACCACGTCGAACACGTGCGAGGACTCGGGCTTTGCCACGCCGGTGGCGACGACCAGCACGCAGATCCAGGCGGTCCGGGATGCAGCGGATGGCGCGCTCGACCCCGCGCTGCCCATCGAGGGTGCGTTCGTCACGTTCATCAAGCCTGCCGTCACGGGCAGCAGCGAGCTCCCCGGCTTCTTCGTCCAGGCCGAGGCCCAGGGCCCCGCCCTGTTCGTGTCCGACGCGACGGCGCTGGCCGCGGTCGCCGTGGGTGACCGGGTCAGCTTCTCCGTGTCGTCGAAGGCGACCACCGGCGGTCTGCGCTCCGCGGTCACCGTCACCGGGACCACGGTCATCAGCCAGGGCCACCCGGTTCAGACCCAGTCGACGGCCACCCCGGCCGGCCTCGCCGTGAACCGCTCCGCGGACACGTCGGACACGCTGGTCACCGGTCTGGACTCCGTGGAGTCCGAGCTCACCTACCTGACGGGCACGATTGCCGCGGCCGGCAGTGGCATTGGCGCCGGCTACACTGGATTCCAGATCACCACCGAGGGTGTCATCGCTGGCGCCGCCAACTTCCGGCTCCGCGTGCCCACGACGCTCGCCACCGAGCTCGACATCATCCAGGGCTGCACGTTCACGCTGAACGCGGGCCCCATCTGGCGGTTCGATGCCAACGCCCAGCCGTCCGCGTTCACGGCCTCCGAGCTCACCCTGTCGGGCTGCGCCGCGCCGACGTTCACGTCGGCTTCGGCGACGTCGATGACGGAGCTCGTGCTCAGCTTCAGCCGCAGCATCTCAGCGGCGAGCATCACCAACGCGCCGGAGCAGTTCACGCTCACCGAGGGGCTGACGATCTCCGAATTCCGCGTCGAGGGTCAGCGGGTCGTCCTGACCACGAGCGAGCAGACCCCGGGCACCACCTACTCCGTCACGGTCGCGAACACCGTGACGGACGTGGCGGGAGGCTCTGTGGCTTCGGAGGCCAGCACGCAGACGTTCCGTGGCTACCGCACGCCGGCCGTTCTCCAGCTGACCGAGGTGCAGCCGAACGGGGGCACGAGCCAAAACCCCAAGGACCTGGTCGAACTTCAGGTCATCACTGCGGGAACCACGTCAGGTCTCATCTTGGTCCAGGACAGCGTCACCGCCACCCCCGGTACACTCGCTAGCTTCCCCGACGTGGATGTCGCGGTCGGCGACATCATCGTGGTGCATCTCAATGTAGCCTCGGACTTCCCTGTCGAAACGCAGGCCAAGAATGAGCACCCGCAGAGTGCCAATTCGACGCACTTCGATACTGCCTGGGATTTCAAGGGCAATGGCGCCAACTCGATCACCTACTCCAGCCGGATCATTCTCGTGCAGGACGCGGCCGGAACCATTCAGGACGCGGTGCCCTTCCGGTCGACAGGCACCCCGCCTGGTGCGTTCCCGGGCCACCTGCAGGCTATCCAGGCGGCCGGTAAGTGGCTGCCGGTGAACTGCGAAGGTGCTCCCTGCACCAACACGTCCACGCCTTCCGCCGGTGACGTGTCCGCATCCTGGGCTGGCATTCCGAACAACGCGGGGCCCACGAGCAACAGCGTCCGCCGCATCAGCGCGACGGACACCAACATGAAGGAAGACTGGGCGGTGGGCGCTCCTTCGTGGGGCCTGCCCAACTTCTAGTCTGACGGTTTCCACATGAAGCCTTCGGGCCGCGGCTCCTTGTGAGCCGCGGCCCTTTTCTTTGCCCTGGGTTCGGTGGGACCCTGTGCGCCGTCGTCACGGCTGCCTCTACAGTGCCGACACTTCATCCGTGGGCCCGACTCCTTCGCGGGCCGGAGTCTTCGTGCGCGCCCATCACGCCCTGCTCCCCATCCTCGCGCTGCTGCTGACCGCATGTTCTGACTCCGCGCCTCCCCGCACTGACGACACCGGACCGGGACTGGCCATCACCACGGAGGCGCTCCCCGCCGCATCCGTCGCGCAGGCCTATCGCAGCTCGCTCACCGCTTCGGGTGGCACACCTGCCTATTCGTGGCGCGTCGCGCAGGGCGCATTGCCCACCGGACTCAGCCTCTCCACCTTGGGCGAAATCACCGGGACGCCCCAATCCGCTGGCACCTCATCCTTCGACGCGGAGGTCCGTGACTCCCGCGGCCGGACTGTTCGCGCCACGTTCGAGCTCGAGGTGCTCAACGCCGCCCTCCAGGTCGCGTCGTCCACGCTCCCCGATGCATACGTCGGCGACAACTACGCCGCGCAACTCGACGCTTCGGGCGGCACGGCGCCGTACACCTGGACGCTTGCGGAGGGCCCTCTCCCGTCGGGCGTGCGCCTCGACGCACAGGGGAGCATCTCCGGCGTTCCCGCCAGCTCCGGCACCTTCTCCGTCACCGTCCACGTGCAGGACGCCACCGGGCTTTCGAGCCAGCGTGCCCTCTCGCTCTCCGCCTTCACCGCGCCCTATCTCGCGGGCGGCACGCTCCCCTCCGCCTCGCTCGGAGCGGCCTACTCCACGGAGCTTCACGCCGTTGGCGGGCGACCACCGCTCACGTTCCGCATCACCTCGGGTGCCTTGCCCACGGGCCTCCAACTGGATGCCAGCCTTGTCCGAGGGACGCCCAACGCTCCAGGAGCCGACTCCTTCACCGTCGAGGTCCAGGACGCCAATCGCCGTGCGGCGTCCGCCACGTTCAACCTCACCGTCCAGGGCGGCATCACCATCACCCCCAGCGCGCTACCGGATGCCTATACCGATGCCGCGTATCGACAAGGCCTGTTGGTGATGGGTGGACGCGCGCCTTATGCCTGGGCGCTCAGCGCGGGTTCACTTCCCGCCGGAATCCGGCTCACCAGCGCCGGCCTGCTCGAAGGCACCGCGTCCACGACGGGTACCTTCTCCTTCTCCGTCCAAGTCACCGACGCCGACGCACGCGTCGCCACCCGGGCGCTCGACCTTGTCGTGTACCGGCCTCCGTCCGCGAACGGACCGGCGCTTCAGCTCGACGGGTATGTCTCGCAGTCCTTCAGCGCCACGTACACCGTCACCGGCGGAAAGGCGCCGTATTCGTTCGCTCCAGCCAGCCCCCTTCCCTCCTGGCTGCAGCTGTCCTCCTCCGGACAGCTTTCGGGCACACCGCCCGCTCCTGGAACCACCAGCGGACAGGCCGTCGTCACCGACGCGAACGGACGGACGGGCACACGGGACTTCACCCTCACGGTCTACGAACTCCCCACCGTCGTCACCACGTCGCTGCCCGATGCGCGCAAGGACGTTCCCTACTCCACCCAACTGCAAGCATCCGGCGGCAAGGCGCCGCTTTCCTGGCACATCGTGTCGGGGATGCCGCCTTCGGGGCTCACGCTTTCAACATCAGGAACACTCAGCGGCACCCTCTCGGAGCTCGGGTACTCAGCGTTCACAGTCACAGTGACGGATGCAACGGGCCAGCAGGGTTGGCACGCGATGGTCCTCCACGTGCGCACCGCCAGCGCACCCCTCACAGTGGCCCATTGGAACCTCGAGTGGTTCGGTGCCACCACCCAAGGCCCTCCGGACTCCACCTCGGAGGGCGGAACGCCGGACGACCTTCAGATTGCCCACGCGCGCGACATCATTCGCGACTCGGGGGCCAACGTGTGGGGCCTCGTGGAGATGGTGGACGCCGCGGACTTCGCCACCCTCAAGGAGCAGCTCCCCGGCTTCAATGGCTTCCTCGCCAATGACACGTCCTTCGTCCCCAACGGAACGGCCTACTACAGCAATAGCGAGCAGAAGCCCGGCATCCTCTACGACAGCACCCTCACGCTTCAGGAGGCGCAGCTCATCCTCACCGCGAACGCCGCGGACTTCGGTGGCCGGCCGCCGCTGCGCGTGAACTTCACCACCACCGTCCAGGGCGTGAGCACCCAACTGGTCGTCATCGTCGTTCACCTGAAGGCGTTCGACAACGAGACCGCCTACGGACAACGGCAACGCTCTAGCGCGGCGCTCAAGTCGTATCTCGACACATCCCTGCCCACCGAACGCGTGCTCGTCATTGGCGACTGGAATGATGACGTCGACCAGTCCATCACCCGAGGCAGCGACGGCGGCTATCTGCCCACTCCCTTCGCGCCGTTCGTGGCCGACACGCAGCGCTACACCTTCATCACCGAGCCCCTATCCCGGCTCGGCCAGCGCACCACCGTCGACTATCGCGACGCCATCGACCACACGCTCGCCTCCAACGAGATGGCCACGAACTACCTGCCCGGCTCCGTCGAAATCCTGCGGCCGGACGGGTGGCTTCCCAACTACGGCAACATCGTCAGCGACCACTATCCCGTCATCAGCCGCTACGACCTGGGAGACTCCGGTGGCGGCACGGACCCAGAGCCCGTGCCCAACCTCATCATCAACGAAGTCCTGCCCAACGAGCCCATCCCGCCCGGGCAGACCGTGTCGGACACCCATTACGAATTCATCGAGGTGTACAACGCGGGGACATCCACCGCGGACCTGTCCGGCTGGAGCCTGTCGGACTCCGCATCCGTGCGGCATGTCTTCGCTCCTGGCACCACGCTCGCTCCCGGCCGGGTCTTCGTCGTCTTTGGTGGCGCTCGAGGCTTCCCGGCCGGTACGCCCGCTACCGTGGCCGCATCCTCGGGCGGCCTGGGCCTCAACAACGATGGCGACATCGTCAGGCTCCTCGCGCCCGATGGGAGCAACGTCAATGAGATGTCCTACGGAGGCACCTTCGACAACATCTCCTTCAACCGGTCGCCCGACGCCACGCCCGACGCGGCGTTCGACTACCACCACCTGATAACCCCGGGTCTCAGCTCATCCCCGGGCCTCCGCGTGGATGGCCGCGCGTTCTGACCCGCTCACGCGAAAGGCGCCTCCGACCTCGGTTTCAGCGAAGTGAATCGAGCGGCGAGCCTGGGCCCGTGGTGTCCTCGCGTGGGACTGACTCTTGCTGACGCGGTGGTTCGGCACCGGGCCCCGGCATCCCATCCACGAGGTGCGCCACCAGCCCTCCGGGACCATCGCCGTAGGTGACGCGAACCTCGTCTCCCTCGTGATACTCCCGCAGGCCCGTGACGGGCTCGCCCTTCATGTAGAGGCGGGTCTGCTCATCCACTCCGACGTCGTACTCCACGCCGTCGTTGCCGCGGATGAGCAGCTCATTGTCACCCACCCACTCCACGCGGCCATGGAGCAGGTCCGTGGGCGCTGGCCGTCCCGAACCGCCCTGACCCGCCCCCAGCGTTCCCACGGGAACCGAGCCGGAGCCAGGCGCCCCGGATTCCGGGGGCCGCTCGCGTGAGGCCATGAGGCCGCGAAGAACATCCGAGCGGCCTTCTCGCTCGCTCGCGGACGGAGGCCCTCGGTTCTCGCTCCGCTGGCCGCAACCGAGCCACGCGGCGAACAGCCCGAATGCCATCAGCCTCCAACCGCGCGTTGCCCTCATCCGCTCGTGCCCCCGCGTGTGGAAGTTCATCGCGACGGCCGGCCCGCACCCGGACGCCTCCTGTCTCTTCCTCAACATGCGGATGGCCCTGTCGGGCGAGAACCCAGTGCTTCCCAAGGCGCGCCTTGATGGCGACCAGGAAAGCGGTAGAACGCTCCGTCGCACGGCCCCTCTGCCTGCGTGGACGCCCTGACCTCGAACGCAGCCGCCGGCCGTCCCGAACCAGCGCGCCCCAAGCGCCGCGGAACTCCGCATCAAGCCTGCCAGTGAAGGGCCTCCCGCCATGGGCGCCATCCATCTTCCTTTCGCGCTCCCAGGAAGAGCGGGATGGAGAGCAGACGCCCCTGCTTGAGAACTCGACGTACCTGCCGGGCCCTGCCTAATTTCTCGTCTGGCAGCACCCCTCGAGCACAACGGTCCCCGTACTCGTGAGCAAGACAGCAGCCTCCCTCCCAGTCTTGAAGGCTGGCCCGGCACATTCCGCGCCTCCATCATGCGTGTGGCTGGTCGATGACAGTCCCACGCAACTGGCGCAGGCCCGCGAACTGCTGTCGAAGCACTACGCGATTGAGACCTTCAGCAACGCCGAGCAGATGCTGGAGCGGCTGTCCCTGGGGCAGCCTCCCGAGGTGCTCCTCTTGGACTGGCAGTTGCCGGGCATCTCGGGGCTGGACGCGTGCCGCTACGTCCGCGAGCACTACGATGATGTCACCCTCCCCATCCTGATGCTCTCCACCTGGGGAACTCACGATGACTTCACAGAAGGGTTGCGGGCGGGAGCCAACGACTACATCGCCAAGCCCTTGCACGGCGCGGAGCTGCTCGCCCGAGTCGCCAGCCTCCTGCGCATCCATGCTCAGGGCGAACGGCTGAGAGAACGCGAAGCGTACCTGTCCACGACGCTCTCCAGCATCGGTGACGCCGTCATCACCACGGACCGCGCCGGACACGTCGTCCTCCTCAATCCCGCCGCCGAGCGCATCACCGGCTGGCGCACCACGGATGCCCGGCAGCGGCCCATGGCAGAGGTCTTTCGCATCATCGACGCCGCCAGCCGCCAGCCCATCGAGCTGGCGCCCGTTCTGGATACGGAGACGGGGTACGCGGGGCCGACGCTGCTCATCCGCCAGGACGGGACAGAAGTCCCCATCGAGGGCAGCGCCGCGCCGATTCGCACGGGGCCACATGAATTCGCCGGCGCCGTGCTCATCTTCCGCGACGTCTCCGAACAGACCCAGGTGCGTCAGCGCAACGAAGCCCTCACGGAGCGACTGCGCGCCAGTGAGGCGGAGCAGGCCATGCTGCTCGATGCAATCCCCGTCCTGGTCTCGTTCGTCAGCGCGGACGAGCGTTACGGTCGCGTCAACAAAGCGTATGAGGACTGGTTCGGGCTTTCGCAGGAGCAACTCCGGAACCAGAAGATTCGAGACATCATCGGAGAGGCGGCCTACGCCGTGCTGAGCCCCTTCGTGAAGCGGGGGTTGGCGGGAGAGAGCATCTCCTTCGAGCAGCATGACGTGCCCTATCGGTTCGGAGGCAAACGGGACGTGAAGGTGTCCTTCATCGCGCACCGCGAGCCGGGGCAACCCGGGGCCGGCTACGTCGCGCTCCTCCAGGACATCACGGTGCAACGGAAACTGGAGCAGGAGCGGGAGCTGCACGCGCGAAGGCTCCAGGAGCAGGCGGAGTTCGAACAGCAGCTCATCGGCATCGTGAGCCACGACCTGCGCAATCCCCTGGGCGCCATCCTCCTGGGAACGGAACGGCTGAAGCGCTCAGAGGAACTGGATCCAAACGCCCTCAAGACCGTGGACCGCATCCACGCGTCGGCCTCCCGTGCCGTGCGGATGGTGAAGGAGCTCCTCGACTTCACCCAGGCCCGGCTGGGCGGCGGCATCCGGCTCGAGCGCAACCCCGTCGACATCCATGCGCTCGTCCGGACCGCCGTGCAGGAAGTGGAAGAAGCCCACCCTTCCGCCCACGTGAAGGTGGTGACGAGCGGCGATGGACAGGGCGCGTGGGACGCGGACCGGCTCTCCCAGGTGATTCAGAACCTGGTGACGAACGCCGTGAAGTACGGCCAGCCCGAGGCCCCCATCGAGGTGACGCTCAAGGGCGACGGCGACCAGGTGACCCTGCGCGTCCACAACGAAGGTCCCCCCATCCCGCCCGAGCGCCTTCCGAACCTCTTCCAGCCGCTCCAGCGAGGCACCGATGACGTGGACGTCGCGAGCCGCAGCGTGGGGCTGGGCCTCTTCATCGTGAAGGCGGTCGTCGACGCGCACCAGGGGCACATCGACGTGAGCTCCGCGCCAGGAGAAGGGACCACCTTCACCGTCACGCTGCCACGGCGGGCGGCGGTGAGCCCGGAACAGGCGGGGCACACCCGCTGAGCGGAGCCCCTCGACGCGCGCACTCCCATCGGGGGCACCGGTCAGCCCCCGACGGTCCTCGGAACTACTCGATGGCAAAGATGAGCGTCACCTTCGCCTGCACCGTCTGCTCCTCGGGCTGGATGGGCGTCGCCATCGCGCGGGCATCCGCTGCCTCGGCCATCGCGAAGCGCGCCGGGTAGAGCTGCGGCGGCTCCGTCACCGTGCTCGCGTCGAGCACCGCGCCCAGCTTCACGTTCAGCGACGCGGCCAGCACCTCCGCCGACTTGCGAGCCCGCGCCACCGCCTGCCGCAGGGCCTCGCCCTGCACCGCCTCCTGGCGGCTCAGCCCGAAGCGCACCGAGTCCACCCGGTTCGCGCCCGCCGCCAGGGCCTGGTCCAGCAGGTTCCCCACCCGCGACAGGTCCTTCACGTGGACGCTCACCAGATTGCTCACCCGGTAGCCCTTCAGCTTCGGCTCCGTCTGGTTCGGCAGCGGCGGCGCGTACTCCGGGTACACCGAGTAGTTACGCGTCTGGATGTCCCGCCGCGCGATGCCCGCGGACGTCAGCGCCGCAATCACCTTCTCCATCCGCTTCGCGTTCTGCTCGCCCGCCGCCTTCGCGTTCGGCGCCAGCGTCTCCACCGCCACGTCGATGAAGGCCTCGTCGGGCTGCGCCTTCACCTCACCGGTGCCTTCCACGCGAATCGTCCGCACGCCCGCCGGGGCCTGCGCACGCGGCGCGGAGACGGGCTGGGGCTGTGCGAAGGCCGTCAGGCCAGTGAGCAACATCGCTGTCAGCAACAGGGGTCGAACAGGTTGAGCGAACATGGTGCCTCCTCATGAATGGGCCGCTGCGGGTCGTACTGCAACGTCCTTACCCCTTGGAACGGCCGTCAACGGGTGACATTCATATTCCTCGTGCCCGTGCCCGGGGCGCTCCTTCTCCCTCCTGGAAGAAGGAGCGCCGGACTGGCCGGAATCTGGTCCCGGCGGAATGTCACGGACTGGCGGCTTCGGCGCCGGCCATCTCACGCACCACCTGACGGGGGCCCCGGCTCGCCACCGAGCGCACCTTCGTGGTGGCCTTGCGCCGCGCGGCCCTCAGCGCATCCCGGCCCATGTCCATCACCGCCGACACCGCGCCGGCGACCAGGTTGGCGGGCGGCGTGTCCGGCGCCATCGGGTGCGGCCGCGTGGGCGCCGCCTTCCGCGACATCTCCAGGACGTCGCCCATCGTCCGAAGTTCCTGCGGACGGAAGACCTTCTTCAGCGCCGGGAAGAGCTCGCTCTCCTCCTGCAGGACGTGCGCGCGCACGTTCTCCATCAGCACCTGCACCTTCGCATCGAAGCGCTCCGCTTCCGGAGACATGCCGTCCAGTTCCGCCAGCAGCAACTTCACCACGTGGTGCTCCTCCAGCGAGCGCAGCACGTTCGGCCCCAACTCCTCCGAGCGTGAACGAACCGCGGGGTAGAACACCTGCTCCTCGATGGTAGCGTGCACGGACAGCTCGGTGACCATCTGGTCCACCAGCCGACGCTTCAACTTGTGGGCATTGGGGCCCGCCTTCTCGAACTTCCGGAACAGCTGCTCCACCGTCTTGTGGTCCGCCTTCAGCAACGCGATGGCATCCATGGGCTCACCTCCCTGAGAGTTCGTTGGCCGCCGGCTTCCTGGCGCAGTGCGGCATGCCGTGGATGGTGGGGATGACGCCGCTTGGATGCGCGGGCGGTGAACGGACGGCCTGACCGCACGGCTGCTCAACGGGCAACCCGCCGCGCCGCTGGGGATGCGACGGGCTCCGAGACTCCCGGGCAATCACCCGTGGGCGTTTCGCGGGCCAATGTCCGTGCCACCGTACCTCGGGAGGATGGGGTGCGCCGCTGGTGGGACTGGGGAAGGGAGAGCACCGTGATGAATGACATCCTGCGCGTCCGGGTCGCGCGCGTGACTCGCGAGGCCGAGGACATCCTGTCGTATGAGCTGGTCGCGACGGAGGGCGGCACCCTGCCCTCCTTCGAGGCCGGCGCCCACCTGGAGGTCCGCGTCCCAGGTCCGGGAGACTTCCTGCGCTCGTATTCACTCTGCAACGACCCGGAGGAGACCCACCGCTACGTCATCGCCGTGGCCCGCGACGCCAAGGGCCGCGGGGGCTCGAACGCCATGCACGAGCGGGTGCACGAGGGCGACGTGCTGGAGGTGAAGCCTCCTCGCAACAACTTCCCCCTGCTGTTCGCGCGCAGCTACGTGCTGGTGGCGGGAGGCATCGGCATCACCCCCATGCTGTCCATGGCGCGCGCGCTCCAGCGCACCGGCGCGGACTACACGCTGCACTACTGCGCGCGCGAGCCCGGCCGCGCCGCATTTCACGAGCTGCTCTCCCAGGCGCCCTTCGCCGAGCGCGTGCGCTTCTCCTTCGACGGAGGAGACCCGGCCCGGGGCCTGGACGTGAAGGGACTGCTGGCCACGCGACTGCCGGGGGCCCGGCTGTACTGCTGCGGTCCCACGGGGCTGATGAAAGCCGTGCGCGACGCGGCCACCCTGCACCGCTGGCCTTGGGAAAAGGTGCACTTCGAATCCTTCACCGCCGAGGGAACCAGCGCCGCCACGGGCCGGGAGGAGCAGGGCTTCGAGGTGACCATCCGCAGCACGGGCCAGGTGCTGCAGGTGCCCGCTGGCCAGTCGGTGCTCAACGTGCTGCGCCGCAACGGGGTGCGCATCCCCAGTGACT
This sequence comes from Myxococcus sp. NMCA1, assembly GCF_026810205.1. NCBI lineage: Bacteria > Pseudomonadati > Myxococcota > Myxococcia > Myxococcales > Myxococcaceae > Myxococcus > Myxococcus sp. NMCA1. The sequence goes on from NZ_CP113950.1 coordinate 9,154,037, forward strand.
GCGAGGCCGGGACGTGCGGCACCTGCGTCACACGGGTCTGCGCTGGCCAGCCCGACCACCGCGACACCTTCTTCCAGGCGGAGCCCGCGGGTGACCAGCGCATGCTCGTCTGCGTGTCACGCGCCCGCTCCAAGCGGCTGGTGCTGGACCTCTGACACGGCCGGGCCGGGAGCTATGCCGCCCGGCCCGACGCCTCCCGGCGAGCACGCGCCACTTCGGACCGGACGAGCTGACGCAGGGCTTCCGGGTCGAAGGGCTTCTCCACGCGTGGGTTGCCCACGCGCTCCAGGAACGTCCGCGCGGTGGCAGTGAAGGCGCCACCGGTGATGAACACGATGCGTTCCGCCGCTCGCGAGTCCACCTGCGCGAGCGCGTCGTACAGGTCCATCCCGGTCATCTCCGGCATCATCAGGTCGCAGAGCACCACGTCGTAACGGGCCTCTGTCCCGGTCAGCTTCTCCAAGGCTCGCCGCGCGCTCACCAGCACATCCACGTCGTTCTCTCGCGCGAGGGTGCGGCGGATGGCGCCACTCACCAGGGCATCGTCGTCCACCACCAGCACGCGGCCTCGCGTTGCCGCCTCGGTAGGTGCTGGAGCCGGAGCGGACTGGGCGGAGAACCGTCCACCCTCGCCCACGCTGTCTGGAGGCGGCCCGTCCGCGCTCGCGTGGGTGGACGACGGCGCTCCCAGGTGCGAGCCCACGGTGCCCGCATCCGGTGACCGTGACATGCTGGATGTGACACTGGCGTCCTGCGCGGCCATCCACCCTCCGTTCTCCTGGCTTGCCGCCAGGGCGTCGGAATCCGCTGCCCGACCGTCCGTGGACTTCGCCTGTGGCGGCGTGAGGCCCCACCCAGCGTCTTGCGCCCGCTCCGGAGCAGGGGCCCGCGGCGTCGAGTCCATTTCGGCACGCGGAGCTGCCTCGCCACGCAGGCGCATCGTGGTCGCGTCGCTCGCCGCCACACCGTGCTCGACAGACACGTCGGGCGTCGCTGCGATGTGTCCCGAAGACGCTGGAGTCTCGGGCGCCGCGGACGACGCCACGCCTCGCTCCGACGTCGCGGGAGTCTCCACCGAGGCACCGTCCCCTCCAACCCGCTGCGCCTCCGCCGCGGCCCTCAGCGTCACGCGGAACACCGAGCCCCGCCCGGCCTCGCTGTCCACGGCGATGGTGCCGCCCATGGCCGTCAGGTAGGCGTGGCACAGCGACAACCCCAGCCCCGTGCCCACGCCCACCGGCTTCGTCGTGTAGAAGGGGTCGAAGATGCGGCCGAGCAACTCCGGCGAAATCCCGCTGCCCGTGTCGCGCACCTCCGCCACCACCCGCCCATCCAGGCCCCTGCGCGTGACGAGCCGCACCTCGTTCGACTCCGCCTGTCCCTCCGGCAGCGCCTGCGCCGCGTTGATGAGCAGGTTGAGGAACACCTGTGCCAGGCGCGCCTCGTTGCCCTCCACGCGCGGCACGTCGCCGTAGTCGCGCACCAGCTTCGCGCGTGGGCGCAGCTCGCCCATGGCAATCTTCACCGCCGAGTCGAGCACCGCGTGCAACTCCACCGGCCCCTGCTTCTCGTCATCCGGCCGGGAGAACATCTTCAAGTCCTGGACGATGCGCCGCACGCGGTCCGCGCCCAGCAGCGCGTCACGCAGTGCCTGATTCACATCCTTCAAGCGAGCGCCCACGTCGCGCGTCCCGTCCAGCTCCCGCGCGAGCGCGTCCGCCTCCTCGCTGGCGTGCTCCAGGTTCGACACGATGTACGCCAGCGGGTTGTTGATTTCGTGCCCCACGCCCGCCGCGAGCTGCCCCACCGCCGCCAGCCGCCCGGTCTGCACGAGCTGCGCCTGCGCCTGCCGGAGCGTGCGCATGTTCGCCTCCAGCTCCGCGTTGGCCCGCGCCAGCGCCTGCGTGCGGTCCTTCACGCGCTCCGCCAGCCACCGCTCGCGGTCCTTCAACTGCCCCACGCGCAGCAGGTACACGCTGACGCCCAGAATCCCCACGCCCAGCACGCACAGCAGCCAGAAGCCCGTGCGCTGCCACAGCTTCGGCTCCAACACGACGTCCAGGGCCACCGGCTCGGTCCACCCGCCGTCCCGGCCCTTCGCCTGGACCTCGAAGCGGTAGCTGCCCGGCCGCAGGCCGTTGTACAGCGCCCGCCGCGCCTCCGCGTGCACCCACGTGTCGTCGTGGCCCGCCAGCCGGTAGCGGAAGGGCAGCCGCGCCGTGTCCACTGGCGTGAAGGCCGTGAAGCGAATCTCCAGCCGCGAGGCCCCGGGCTCCAGCTCCACCGGCCCCTCCACCGGCACCGGCGTGCCCTGGACGCGCACTTCTTCAATCCGCACCTCGGGCGGCTGCCGGCTCGCACGCACCCGCACCGGGTCCACCACGATGGCGCCGCGCAGGTTGGTGAACCACAGCCGCCCGTCCTGCCCCCGCCACGCCGACGGCTGCGTGTTGCCGTTGCACTCCGCGCTGCGCATGCCGTCACGCGTGTCGAAGTCCAGCGTCGTCAGTCGTGGGCGCACGCCATCCGCCACGTCATCCAGGTCGCGCCGGGACACGCGAGACACGCCCTTGTTGCTGCTCATCCACAGCGAGCCGTCCCCGTCCGACACCAGGCTGAACACCGCGTCGTCGTACAGGCCCTGCGCGACGGTGAAGCGCGCCCAGGTGTCCTCGCGCCACCGGCCCAGCCCCGTCTCCGTGCCCACCCACACCGTACCGTCAGGGTCCGCGTGCAGCGCCAGCACCAGGTCGCCCGGCAACCCGTCCTGCTGCGTGAAGCGCTGGAAGCCCTTCTGCTCGCCGTCCCAGCGCACCAGCCCCGTGTCCGAGCCGAACCACACCCGGCCGCGCGAGTCCTCCACCATGACGATGATGGGGTTGGTGAAGCCGTGCTTCGGGCCGTACACCGTCACGCCGCCGCCATGCATCCGCGCCACGCCCGCTTGCGTGCCCAGCCACGTGTCCCCCCGCGAGTCGACCAGGATGGCCGTCACCACGTCGTGCGGCAGCCCCTGCGCGCGCGACACCCGCGTGAAGCGCTGGCCGTCATACCGGTATGCGCCAGTGAGGGTGCCCACCCACAGCGTCCCGTCAGGCGCCTCGTGCATCGCGGGGATGACGCTCTCCGGAAGCCCCTGCTCGGCGCCCACGTGATGGAACGTGCTGTTCTCGTACCGGAACAGGCCGCTGGTGGTCCCCAGCCACAGCGTGCCGCGGCGGTCCTCCAGCACGGCGCTGACCGTCTCGTCGGCCAGGCCCTCGGGGATGCCATACGTGGCGAAGGGGCCGTCACGCAGGCGCATCAGGCCCGAATAGGTGCCCACCCAGAGGTGGCCGTCCCGGTCCTCCAGCAGCGACAGCACCGCGGACTCCGCCATCCACTCCATGCCGGGCACCGGCTCGCTGAAGCCCTTCGTGTTGTGCCGCGACAGGCCGCCGCGATGCGTGCCCACCCAGAGGTTGCCGTCACCGTCGGCGTACAGCGCGTTGACGGACAGGGACGGCAGGCCTTCATCGGTCGTGAAGCGCCAGGCCACCACGCCATTCCACGAATAGAGGCCCGCTTTCGTCCCCAGCCAGAGCACGCCCGTCGCATCGCGACGCAGCGCCATCACATAGGGCCGGGACTCCGGCCCGGGGAAGGGGAACGGCGCCGGCTCCACGCGCCCATCCACCCAGCGGGCCAGCCCCTCCGGCGTGCCCACCCAGAGCGACGTGCCCTCACCGGGCGTCAGCGCCGTGATGTGGGAGGCAGGCAGGCCATCCGCCACCGTGTACTGGCGCGCCACGCCCTCGCCCAGCGGCACCTGCCAGAGGCCCGTCGTCGTCCCCACCCAGAGCACGCCATCCGCCGCCACCAGCGTCTCCACCCGCGCGGAGTCCAGCGGCGCGGCGGCGCCCGGCGCGCGCTCGAAGTGGCCCTTGCGGTACGCCACCAGCCCCTGGCCCGTGCCCACCCACAGCGTGCCCGACGCATCCTCCGCGAGCGCCTTGATGGTGTGGTTGCGCAGCTCCGGCGCGTTGCGCTTGTCGAACACGGTGAAGCGCGCGCCGTCGAAACGGGCCAGCCCCTCCCACGTGCCCAGCCAGAGGTAGCCGTCGCGCGTCTGCACCATGGACAGCAGGCTGTTCTGCGGCAGCCCGTCGTCGCTGCGCCACATGTCCTGGCTGTACTGCGAGACACGGCGCTGGGGGTCCAGGGCCATGCCCGGCGTTGCCAGGACGAGTCCCACGACGAAGAACCACCCGATGAACCCCCGCCCGAGAGCGCGGGCTCGCTGCCCCGGAGTGCGCATGTCGCCCGCAGTGTCCGGCAGAAACGGCCCAGAGGCCACACGCCGCCGAATTCACCGGAGGTGGAACGTTCAGTGAACGGTCTTGGCGGCAGCGGCGAGGGACCGGCCTCCTCCCCCTGTACAGCCCCACCGACTTCCCCCCGCCGCTGCCGCCGCGTCCGCCACCACCTGTGAAGCCGGGAACCGCACCCCCGGCTCCATCATGGCCTTGGCCATTGCGCGTCCGGCGAGGAGGCCCCGGTGGTGGCGGAGGCCTCCGACGCGTCGCGCAGTGGTGAAGATGCGAGCCACGCCCCCACCGCGCCACTGCGGGAATGCGACACCCTGGGTGTCCCCCGGTCGAACCCAGTGGAGCCATGAGGCGCACGTCCTCCTGTCCGGTCTATGCTCCGCGCGCCGAAAAGAGGGTGGATGAGCAACGGGTCGTTGTTTGCGACGGACCAGGTGACCACGCAGGCGCGGTACCAGTGGCACCTGTGGGTGGCGGATGTGCTGGACCTGGGGACGTCCGTCCTCGTGGGCTGGGGCGCGTTGCGCGCGCTGGAGCAGGACCGGACCCCGCTATCGATGCCCCTGGCCATGGCCCTGGCGTGGCTCACCGCGTCCGCCGTGGGCGGGGTGACGGGCCGGACCTTCTGGCGACAGGTGGCCGGGGTGAAGTTGGTGCACGCGGAGCGCACGCCCGGGTTGCTCCGCGGCCTGGCCCGCGCCTTCACCACGCCGCTGGACCTGCTGCTGAACGGGGTGCTGATGCGCCGTCCCCTGGACACGCTGCTCGGGCTCCACGCGGAGCCCGTCGTTCCCGGCGCGGGCCCCCGCCTCAAGGGCGTGGCGCTCCAACTACCCTGGCTGGCGGTGCTGGCGGGCGCGGTGTGGCTGCTCGTCACCCCCACCAAGGCGGAGATGCTCCAGTACCTGGGCCGCACGCTGACGGGCTGGCACTGCTGCCACGACACGCGCGAGGTGACGTGGCAGTGCCGCACGTCCCTGGACCGCGCGGTGCGCAATGCCCGGAGCGGGGACGCCGAGGTGAAGACGCTCGTCGCCGACTGCCCCGTCGCCGGCGCGCGGCTGGGGCCATGAGCCTTCCGCGCCCGTCACGACGCGGAGCGCCTCAGCGCACCTTCACCCGCAGCTCGCCTTCCTTGCAGATGACGCCCAGGTAGCCGGAGCCCACGTCGAAGTTCGGGTTGTGGCGGAAACGGCTGGCCGTCTTCCGGTCCCCGGCCTTCACGACGCCCAGCCACGCCGCTTTGCGGATGTCCTTCACCACGTAGCAGTCAGACCAGTCGATGGACTCGTTGTTCTGGACCTCCACACCCGGGTCCAGGAAGCCGCCCACCCCGCCCTGCACGCTCACGTGCCCGCGCAGCGTGCGCTTCGCGGGGGCCGCGGCCACGACGGCCTCCACCTCGCCCTTGTCGGGCTCGGCGACCTGCGCCTGGGACTCCTCGGTCGCCGACGCGCCGGCGGGGGCGTCATCCCGTCCAGGCGCCGCCACGAAGAGGTCCACCGAAGCCGCCAGGGCACGGTCATCCAGTTCGATGAACGCCCGCGTGGGCCGCATCGCGACGCCGCGTCCCGGCCGCACCACCCGGGCCCGCCCCAGCACCTCGCGCTTGCCGTTCTTCAACGGCCCCAGCACGTCCATCTCCGCGCCCGGGAGGAAGCCCCGCCCGATGATGCCCCGGTCGACATAGTTGCGCCCGTTCGCGCTCTGAATCGGGAGCACCTTCGCCGGCGTGGCATAGACGACGGCGGGCTCGACGGGGACCGCCGGCTTCTTCGCGGGCGTCTTCACCGACGCGGGGCGCGGCGCCCGAGCCCGCTCGGGCTCCGCCTTGTCGTTCTCGGCGGCACCCGGCTCGCCCGCGGCAACCACCGCCGCACCGGCGTCAGCGCCCGTGCCCGCGTCGGACAAGGGCGCGGCTTCCGCGCTCGCCCCCTGCCGCGCGGCGGCGCCGGGCGTCTCCACCCCCTTGTCCGAGGCCAAGGGCGGCGCGACCTGCCCTGAAGCGCCGGCCACGGGCCCGGTGGCCACCGGCGCCACACCCGACGACTGGACGAAGAGCGCGGTGACGGCGGAGGTGGCAATCACCAGCAACACGGCAATGGCGGCATAGAGCCCCACCGGCCGCTTCCGGGACGCCCGCTCCTCCAGCGCCGCCGCGGACACGACGGTGGGCGCGACGAAGGACTGGGACGCGGCGGGCTCGCCACCCGAAGCCACCACGACGCTGGAGGACGAGCCGGAAGGCGGCCGCACCGAGGTGGTCCCGGTGCCCAGGTCATCGCCGTCCGCATAGATGGCGCCGGGACGGGCCACGCCTCCCGAGCCGAACCCGGGCTGCGCCGCCGGGCCGCGCATCAGCGTGGGCTCGAAGCCCGCGGCCTGCTGCGGCCCGGTGCCATAACCCGGCGCGGGGGTGCGGCGGTGGTTGGAGGACGAAGACACCTTGGAGATGAGCTTGCGCTGGGCGTCGAACGCCTCCGGGCACAGCCCGCGCACGAAGTACCCCACCTCCTCGGCGCCCATCGAGGCACCCGAGCGCACCAACTCCGTGTTGAGCGCGCGCGCCAGCTCGTCCGAACGCATGTAGCGGTCATCCGGACGGGCCGTCAGCGCGCGGCGCACGACGGCGTCCAGCGCGGCGTCCACGTCCGGCCGCAGCTCGCTCAGCGACGGCACCACCGGCTGCGACATGGCCGCCATCATCTCGCCCACCGTCCCGTGGGGGATGAGCGAGCGGCCGGCCAGCATCTCCCACACCACGACGCCACATGAGTAGATGTCGCTGCGGTGGTCCAGGGGCTCGGCGCGCACCTGCTCGGGGGACATGTACCCCAGCTTCCCCATCACCGTGGACGGCAGCGTGTACTTGCTGCGCGCCGCGGACTTGGCGAGGCCGAAGTCGATGACCTTCACCTCGCCCTCGTAGGACACCATGACGTTGTGCGGGGACACGTCGCGGTGGACGATGCCCAGCGGCGAGCCGTCCGGCCCTGTCTTGCGGTGCGCGTAGCCCAGGCCCTCCGCGATGCGCTGACCCAGGAACAACGCCACCGGCACCGGCACCGCCACGCCCTGCGAGCGTGCCTGCTCCAACAGGTAGGCCAGATCCACGCCGGCCACATACTCCAACGCCATGAAGTACGTGCCGTCCGCCTCACCCATGTCGTAGACCTGGGCAATGGACGAGTGCACCAGGTGCACCAGCACCTTGGCCTCGTGGTGGAACCGGTCCAGGAACTGACGGTCCTTCAGCAGCGCCGGCAGAATCGTCTTCACGATGCACGGCTTCTCGAAGCCGGCCGCGCCGCTGATTTTCGCCAGGTACACCTCCCCCATGCCCCCCTGGCCCAGGGGGTGGACGAGCTCATAGCGCCCAAGGAAGCGGGAGGACTCTGTAGGGACGGTACTCATGGCGTCTGGCGGCAGCGAAGCACCCGAAAGCGGACGGAATCAAGCAGCGGGCGACTTCCTTCCCTCAGACACCGCCAGGGCCTTGGACGGAAACTCGCCCTCCGACAGTGCGCCCGCCGCGTACCCGTCGGGCAGGGTGGGTGTTCAGGAGAGCGGCGAATGCCGGGTGCGTGCGTGAAGGCAACCCCGACTTGGGCCGCGATTCCGCCGCTCAACACATGCGGTGTGAACCGCCGCACCTCAGGCAGGGGGGCGCCCCCCAGTCCGTTGCCACGCTTTCGCGAAATGCGCTCCCTGGTGGATGCGCGCCCGGTGTCTCCGCCGGGCGCCGTTCGAGAAGGAGCGGCTCATGAAGCGGTGGGGACTCATGGGACTGTTGGCACTCGCGGCATGTGGGCCGGACGACTCCTCAGACAAGGGAGCCCAGAGCCAGGTCTGCCCGAACATCATCGCGGGCTCCCTGTCCGAACCCGTGGAGACACGGCACGTCCAGGCCCCCCTGACGGATGACGACGGCCGGCAGCGGGTCATCATCCGTTATCGGAATCAGGGGGTGATGGCCACCGCCCGCGTGCATCAGGTGGGTGGACAGGTGACAACCACCTTCCGCTCCACGCCCGCGGTGGCGGCGCGCATGTCGCTCCAGGAACAGCGAGCGCTCCTGGCCGAAGACCCGACAGTGGAGAGCATCGAGCTGGACCAGGAGTGGCGCGCCCTGGCCCCCGCCACCGTACCGATTCATCCCGTCCTGGCCTCGGTAGCGCGGGGCGCCACGCCACGCGAGTTCACCCCCGGGCTGCGCAAGGTCCAGGCGCACGAGGTGTGGGACGTGGATGGGGACGGACTGCCGGACCCGGACCGGCCCACTGGTGCGGGCGTGCGGCTGTGTGTCATCGACAGCGGCCTGGATTTGGAGCACCCGGAGCTGCGCGACGCGGTCGTCGCCGGCCGCGACCTGCTGGAGAACGATGACGACCCCTCCGACTTCAGCAGCGGCCACGGCTGGGGCACCGGCCACGGCACGCACGTGGCGGGCATCATCGCGGCGCGGCCAGGCCACGGCGGGCGCGGCTCACCCCAGCTGCCGGACACCGGGGTGATGGGTGTGGCACCGGGCGTGGAGCTGGTCATCGCCCGGGTGCTGGACATCCACGGCCTCACGCACATGAGCTTCGTCCTGGCGGCGGTGGAGTACTGCGCGGAACAGGGCGCCAAGGTCATCTCCCTGTCGCTGGGCGGCGGCGTGCCCTCCAAGACGACGTTCGAGGTCTTCGAGGCGGCCCACGCGCAGGGCATCCTGGTGGTGGCCGCGTCGGGCAACAGCAACGCCCAGCGGGTGGACTACCCCGCGTCGGACCCGCACGTGCTGGCGGTGGGCGCGGTGGACGCCCTGGACCAGCGGGCCACCTTCTCCTCCGGCGGAAGCCAGCTGGCGCTGGTGGCCCCGGGCGTGGACGTGCTGTCCACCTTCCCGCGCGGACAGGGCGCGTTCTCCACGGTGGACGTGCGGGACACCCAGCCGCTGTCGCGCTCACTGCTGTATGCCCCCATCGAGAACAAGTGGGGCAAGCTGGTGGACTGCGGGGGCGGCGCGACGCTGGACTCGTGCCAGGGCAGCACGTGCAACGGCTTCGTCGCGTACGTGCGGCACGGCGAGGTGCCCACCGACATGGCCATGGTCAACGTGATGAAGCAGGGCGCGCGCGCCGTCATCTTCGGCAACTCGAGCTGGGAGGGCGGCGTGGACATCCTCGCCATGCCTCGGCGAGGGCAGTGGGTGCCCGCCGTCACCATCACCCAGGCGGGGGGCACCGTGCTGCACCGGATGCTGGGAGAGCTGGCCCGCATCAGCATGAGCCCGGCGGACTACGCCTATATGTCCGGCACCTCCATGGCCACGCCCTACGTGAGCGGCGTGGCCGCGCTGCTCTTCAGCGCCCGTCCCTCCGCCACGCCGGACCAGGTCAAACACGCCCTGTTGTCCTCGGCGAAGGACCTGGGGCCTTCCGGCCATGACGAAGACTTTGGCCATGGGCTGGTGCAGGCCCGCGGCGCGCTGGAGGTCCTCACCCAGCTGCCCTGAGGGGTGGGAAGGACAGCCGCACCAGGTGCCCCACGGCCCGCGTGGGCCTGATTGCCAGGCCCTCCCGCGCGGACCACGTTGCCTTTCGGACGCGAACAAAGGAGTCCGTCATGAAGGCACTCGTACGTGGCGCGTTGTGCGCGGCGGCGCTCTGGGGCGGCGCCGCGCTGGCCCAGGCGGAGGACCGCCCCATCGCGGAGCCGCGCATGCGGTCCGCGGAGACGGTGGAGTTCAGCGACAGCGGGCGGAAGCGGGCCGACACCGGCATCTATGCCCAGCTGGGCGGCGGCCTGGAGGGCTACACCGGTCAGCTCGCCCCGGAGGTCACGCCGGGCTTCTCCTATGGCGCCGCGCTGGGCTACCGGCCGCACGCATTCTTCGCCGTCGAGCTGGGCTACAGCGGCGGCCTGAGCGACATCGACAGCCGCATGGGGCTGCTCGACGACGGCGAGGGCGGACCGGACATCGTCCGCAACGCCGGACAGGCCGTCGTCGTGGGCAGCTTCACCGACACCCGGCTCCAGCCCTACGTCCTGACGGGCATCGGCCTGGACCGCTACAACGTCCGCAACGACGCCCGGGGCGCCGTCCGCGGCTTCTCCGATGACACCAGCGGCTACGTGCCCGCCGGCGCGGGCCTGCGCTACCAGATGGGCAACCTCATCACCGCCGACGCCCGGGTGAACTACAACTTCCTGTTCGACCAGGACTTCGCCCCGGGCGGCCGGGCTCCCGGCGCGCTGGACGGCCGCTACTCGGCGATGCTTTCGCTGGGCGGAACCTACTGACGGCGGCGGCGGAAGCGTCCGGGGCCTTCTCCCCCGGGTGCCCCGCCCCCCTCGAACGGCCTCAGTAGGGCCGGTCGACATGCATTCGCGCGGCGGCCCACGTCCCCTGGAGCCAGGCGGGGAGCTGCTGCTCCAACTTCTTCGCCTCCCCTTCGGTGATTTGGGCATGAAGCGCGGAGAACACGCCGTGGAGCACCAGCCGCACGTTCTCCGGTTCGGCGTTCAGGTGGTTGGCCACCATCAAGTAGAAGTCGTCGCGGTCCAGCTTCGCGGGCGCCTCGCCGCGGTGCCTGTGACAACCGCGCAACAGCTCGCGCACGTCCGGCGAGAGCTGCTCGCGCAGGTGCTCCACCCACGAACCGGACAGGCGCTCCGACAACGCACAGAACACCGCCTCGGCGGCCTTGTCCGCCTCGTAATCCGGAATCTGGGAGGATATTGCGTCCAGAAACGATTTGCGGTCCGTCCCCACGCCCAGTCCCGTCCACGAAGGCGTGCGCTCCTGCTTTTGTATCGACATGATGTCGTCTCCTCTCCCTGCCCTTCACCGTGGGGGTGCGCGGGAGCGCTGACAGCAGACCGCGCGGCGGAGGCAGGGCCGCCCGTCACGTGGGAAGAACCTCCGCGCGCCAAGACCAGACATGCCCGGATTCGGGATTTACGTGTCCGTCATTGGGACCGAGGTGGCAGCCAAACGCGTCAAGCGTTTGTGTTTGATTCGACCGATGATTCCATCTGATGGAGCGCCACGCGGCGTGCTTCGCCGGAAACACATGGCGTTCAAAACTGCCCGGAACTCCTGGGGAACTGTTCAAATCCCGGCCCCGCGAAGAATGCGAGGGGTGGCTGGAATGAATTCCCATCGCAATTGTCTTGGTCGCGCATCGTAGACCGCTTGCACGGCGACCTTGCCGCCATCTCAACCATCAAGAATTGAGGATTTCATGTATCGCATTGCCGTAGCCGCCCTGGTCCTTGCCTCGTCCGGTTGCGCCACCACGGGCGGTGGCGGTGGCCGTGAGGGCAACGCCACCATCGCCGGCGTCATCCGCCTGCCGGAGAGCGGGCTGCGTGCCGATGACGCTTGCGGGCAGCTCCAGGTCATCGTGGCCTCGCCGGACGCGCCCACCAACGGGCTGGGCCGGGCGATGGTGAAGCCGAGCCGCGGCAACCGCTGCTCCTTCACGGTGTCGGGCGTCCCCAGCAACACCAACCTCCAGGTCGGGCTCGCGGCGGGCGGCGGCCTGAAGTGCGAGACGGGCGCCACGCCGACCATCACCCCGGAGCCTTCCACGGTGAAGGTGAACGATTACGGCACCGCCACGCGCGACTTCGCCCTGAGCTGCGGCGCCTGAGGTCCTGAAGCACGCCTGTGACGCCGCCCGTCCAGCCCTCCCCATGGGGCAGGCTTGGCGGCGTCACGCCATCAGCACGAACTCGTCCGGCGGGCAAGGGGCCCTTGTGGATTGATTCGCGTCGAAGGGGACGCGAAGCTTCCCGGGTCCTTCGCAGAAAGACGAGTTGGGTGATGAATCCGTACCGCTTGCGCGCCGTGACGCTCGCCCTGGCCCTGGGCGGGTCGGGCATGGCGTGTGAATCCGAAGAGCCGTTCCCCAACCTCGACGAGTTGGACCAGCTCCGCAGCCTGCACAGCCTGGGGCGGCAGCCGCCGAAGGACAGCACCAACCGGATGGACGGGCTCGCTCGCGCCGAGGCGCTGGGCGACGTGCTGTTCCACGACAGCGGCCTGTCACGCTGCGGCACGGTGTCCTGCGCGAGCTGCCATGGCGGCGAGGGTCTGACGGTGCCCACCGCCAAGGCGAAGGGCTGCGACGGGCACCTGTCCGAGCGCAACCCCCCCACCCTGCTGAACGTGGCCTACAACCGCTGGTTCATGTGGGACGGACGGGCGGACCGGCTCTGGAGCCAGGCCATCCTGCCGCTGCTCAACCCGGTGGAGATGAACACGGACGCGCAGGTGGTGCGCGCCCGGCTCACCGCGGTGGAGTCGTACACCACGGAGTACCAGGCCCTCTTCGGCAAGGCGCCCGCGGACGAGACGGACTCCGCGCTGCTGGCCAACGTGGGCAAGGTGATGGCGGCCTACCAGCGGACGCTGGTGCGCATCGACGCGCCCTTCGACGCGGACGTGCGGCGCTTCATCACGGCGGCGGAGGCCGGCCAGGCGGATGCGGACCCGGCGTACCTGGGGCTGAAGACGTTCCTGCGCAAGGGCCAGTGCATCGTCTGCCACAAGGGGCCGGCGCTCACCGACGACCTGTTCCACAACATCGGCGTGCAGGACAGCAGCCCGGGCGCGGGAGGGCAGTGGAGCGTGCTGACGCCGCTGCTGGACTGGGAGTTCAACGCCGCCAGCCGCTACAGCGACGCGCCCACCGGCACCATCGCGGCGCGGCTCCAGACGCTGCGCACCCAGGCGGACCGGGTGACGCTGGAGGGCGCGTTCCGCACGCCGTCGCTGCGCAACGTGGCCCTGACGGCGCCGTACATGCACACCGGCGCCCAGGCCACGCTGGAGGAGGTCATCGACTTCTACAACGAGGGCGGCGATGCGGCCGGCAGCTTCGTGGGTCAGAAGACGGTGACCATCGTGCCGCTGGAGCTGACGAACGAGGAGAAGCGCGCGCTGGTGACGCTGCTCCAGTCCATGACGGGCACATCGCACCACTGACGGTGACGCGGGGCCCCGGCACCTTTTCACACGGGAAATGTCCCAGTTGTCCCGGCCCCCGTGTCCAAGGTGGCGAAGATGCCGCCAGGGTTGAGCGCCAGGGAGCTCCAGGACCTGTACGACCGGTATGCCCCTGGCATGTACCGGAGGGCCTTCGCCTTGCTTCAGCGGGAGGCGGACGCCTGGGACGCGGTGCAGGAGTCCTGCATCCGCGTCCTCCAATCCGCCGCCGCATTCCGGCGGGAGGCCCGGCCGATGACGTTCATCTACCGGGTGACGACCAACGTCTGCCTCAACATGCTCCGCACCCGGGCCCTGCGGGATGTCGCCCCGGAGGATGCCGGAAGCGAAGGCGCTGTGGACGCGCTCGCCGCCACCGAGTGCCGCGACTTCCTGATGAAGCTGGCGCGCGAGCTGGACGAGCGGGCCCTCACGGTGGCGACGCTGCACTACCTGGACGGGATGTCCCAGGAGGAGATTGCCCAGGCCCTGGGGCTCTCGCGGAAGACCATCGTCCGCGACGTCCAGCGCATTGGCGCCCTGGCCCGCGCGTTGGGCGAGCCCGAGGGGATTCGAAGAGGTGCTGGATGAGTGAACACCTGTCGGACCTCGTCTTGGACGAGGTGGTCGCGGGCGGCGCACAGCCGCCACACCTGACGCACTGCGCCACCTGCCGTGCGCGGCTGGAGCAACTGCGGACGCACGCGGAGGAGGTTCGGACCCGGGCGCACTTCTCCCGCGTCCGGGCCCACGTCCTGTCCGAGGCGGCGGCCCTCCCTCAGGAGCGCGCCACGCCGTGGTTCGCCCGGTGGATGCTCGTCCCCATCCTGGCCACGCTGGCGACGGTGGTGGTCGTCCGAGGCTCGATGACGGAGGTCCCCGAGACCACTCCCGCCGGCCCCGAGACGCCGCCTCCCCTCCTGGGCATGCGGGTGAAGGGACCTCCCCACGTAGAGCTGCTCCGGCTGAAGGACGGCGCGGTGAATCCCCTGCTCCAGGAGGGCGACGAGGTGGCGCTCCGACTCAGGAGCGGAGGCCAGCGCTATGCGCTGGTCGTCGTCATGGACGGCGGGAAACAGGTGGAGGCACTCTGGCCACAAGCGGGCCTGCAGAGCGGCGAGTTGGCCACCGCTCAGCCCGCCCCGTTGTTCCAGGTCACCCAGGGGGATTTCGTGGTGCACGCGCTGTATTCGGAGACACCGCTGCGGCTCGACACGGTTCGGGACTGGTTGAGCACGCTGCGTCCGGAGTGCCGCGCCGCGCCGATGTCCGCGGCCTGTCTGTCGCTCGCCAGCACCCCGCCGGGCGTGGCGCATGCGGCCGTGTCGCTCCAGGTAGAGGCCCGTCCATGACGCTCGCACTGCTCCTGGCGGCGGTGGTGGCGGCGCAACCCACGGCGGCGGACGCGGATGGAAATCCGCGCCGGTTCGCCCTGGCGGTGGGCAACAACCGGGGCTCCAGCGCGGACGCGGTGCTGCGTTACGCGGAGCGCGACGCGCGCACGGTGATGGACGTGTTGTACGAGGTGGGCGGCGTGCGGCGGGACGACGCAGTGCTCGTCCTGGGCCATGACGCGGACACGGTGCGCCAGGCGGTGGCCCGCTTCGAGCGCCACCTCCAAACACAGGCACGGAAGGGCGACCAGCTCTTCGTCTACGTCTCCAGCCACGCGGACGCGGGCGAGCTGCACCTGTCCGGCACGAACCTGCCCCTGCACGAGCTGGTGCGCTTCATCGAGCGCGCGCCCGTGAGCGTCGCGCTCCTCGTGGTGGACTCGTGTCAGTCCGGTGAGGCGGTGCGACTCAAGGGGCTGAAGCCCATCCCCGGCGTCCTGGTCAGCGTGGAGCGGCCGGAGCTGGCGGGACGGGTCATCATCACCGCCTCCGCCGCGGATGAAGCCGCGCAGGAGTCGGACGCGCTCGGAGGCTCCGTCTTCACGCACCACCTGGTCGCGGCGCTGCGAGGAGCAGCGGACGTCTCCGGGGATGGTCGCGTCACGCTCGCGGAGGCCTATACCTACTCCTACGCGCGGACGGTGGAGTCCTCGCTGATGTCCCGCGCGGGCGCGCAGCACCCCAGCTTCCACTTCGACCTCCAGGGAAAGGGAGACCTGGTCCTCTCCTCCCCCGCCCTGGCCACGTCGCTGTTGACGCTCGCCATCGACGAGCCCGGAGACTGGACCGTGTTCACGCTGGCGGGAGAGCCCTTCCTGGGCAACCTGCGCAAGGGCGCGGGCGCGGCCACGCTCGCACTCCCGGCGGGTGGCTACATCGTCACCACCCGCGGCGAACACTCCGCGATGACGGCGCGCGTGCAGGTGCCCGACGCCGGGCGCGCCCAGCTCACACGGGCCCAGCTCCGCCCTCAGCAGTTGGAGGTGAACGCGCTCAAGGGCGAGGCGTCTCCGGCGTGGCGGGTGCATGTGGGGCCCAGCATCGGCAAGCCGCTCGTCCCATCCTTCGGCGCCATGGTGGGTGGCACCGCCGCGCTCCACTACCAACGGACCGCGCCCTGGGCGAACCTGCTGACCGCTGGGGTGGACGTGCGGCATGGGCGGCACCCTTCCGGCAACCTCCGGCAGAACGACCACACGCTGCGGCTGGGCGTGGGACATGACGCACGCGTCTGGCGGAACCTGCGGCTTCACGGCGCGGTGGAGGTCGGCGCCACCCTGTCCCAGCAGTGGCAGCCCAGCAATGGGGAGAAGGCGCTCGCCCTGCAGCCCACCGTGGGCGCAGTGGGAGGTGCGTGGCTCCCTGTGTACGGAGCCTTCGGGATGTCGCTGCTCGTGAACGCGGGACACACCTGGGTGCGTGAGGAGGCGGGCACCGCGTCCGCGCTGTCGCTTGGGGGCAGTCTCGGAATCGGCTTCATGCGCTGAGTCCCAACTCAGAGGCTTCGCGTGTCCAAGGCATGACTCGCGAAATCCTCCGAGAGGTTTCTCATGCCCCCCCGCAGCACTCGCGTCCGCTGGGCGATCCCGTTGCTCTACCTGGCCCTGGGAACCGCCGCTTGTGACACCCTGAAGTCAGAGCCCAAACCTGGCCAGCCTCCGCCCATTGACGAAGAGGAACCGCCTCCCGAGCTGCGCGTCACGGTGCGGACCGAAGGGCCCGAATTCTGCCGGGAAGGACAGTGGACGCTCTCCGTCACCGTGGAAGGCGGCACGCCAGAGCGCGTGGAGCTCCTCACGAACGAGCAGGCGCCCATGACACTGGAGGCGCCGTACCGGCACGTCATCGACTGCGCCACGCACGCCGAGGGCCGCTTCTCGTTCCTGGCGAGAGCCGTGGGCGAGGAACAGAACTTCGAGGCGGAAGAGGCTTCCGTGGTGGCGGTGGACCGCACGGCGCCCACCATCGTCTCCCGTCGCCCGCTCCTCAGCCACCCGTCGGTGAGCGCTCCACTGGCGTTCGTCTTCTCGGAGCCGCTGCTCCCAGGCTCGATTCAAGCCTCGCCCACCCAACTGCGCGACCAGGACGGATTCTCCGTCGCCCATCAAGCGGTCCTCCGTGAGGACGGAACGGTCCTTGAGTTGGTGCCGTCGTCGCCGCTCCGCCCGCCCGTCACGCTCCATGCGGAGCTGCTCCAGCGGACACTGACCGACCGGGCTGGAAACCTGCTCGAACCCAACCTGACAGTCTACACCCGCACCCACAGCGCCACCTACTGGCCGTTCAGCCGCGTCACCGAGCATGAGGGCCCGCTCAACACCTACTATCCCGTGTCCCTCGCACTCGGAGGTGTCTTTCCCAGGACGATGCCCGTCGTCGGATTTGCCAATCTTTACTCACCGGAATCGGACGAGCCATCCGTCGCGCGGTGGGATGGCCATACATGGCAGCAACTCCCTCCGCTCCGAGCGGCGACTGAACGGACTCGGCCCGCCCAGAATCTTCAGGTTGCCGCGCACGGCGAATCCACGTCGCGACCTGGCTCGAGCGGGATGAAGAAACCGGGTTCGACCATATCCATGTGGTGCGCTACGTCGGGACGGACTGGGAACGCGTGGGGATGCCCCACGCCGTTGAATCCGACTCCACCCAGGTCAAGATGACGTTGGGCGAGTTTGGAAGGCCCGTCCTCGCAGTGGAGCGGCTCATCGACTTTCTCGAGACCGAGTTGCGCGTCATCCGTTGGACAGGCACGGAGTGGTTGGCCTTGGGGGACGCGCTCGGCGAGAACCCGGAGCGATTCAGCTCTTCGCAGCACGCAGCCATCGTCGCTGACTCGAAGGTGGTCGTGAGCTGGGTAGAGCGATCCGTCAGCGGCGACACCCTCAACCTCCACGTCCGCGTCTTTGAGGACGGAAGCTGGTCTCCCGTGGGCGAGCCCCTCCCCATCACGGAAGGCACACTCGTGGAGCGAGTCGAGCTCGCGCTTCAAGACTACGACCGCGTCGTCATCGCCTGGAGCGAGCGTCACACCAATGCAAACGTCAGCACCCTCCGGCTCACGTCCGCGGCCCTGGACTCCTGGCGAGCCGAGTGGGCCCCTATCGACCAAGTCGAGGTCTTGAGCAGCGTCAGCACCCATGACTCGCTCAGGCTGGTCGTCGATCGCGACAACGAGCCCTGGTTGGCCTGGAGCGAGCACACGCCGGCTTCTGACACCAAGAGCTACTACCGCAAGCGCCGCGCCACCGGCTGGGAGCCCAAGCAAATCATTTCAGGAGAGACGTTGTCAGGGTTCCTGCTTGATGGGAACGCATTCCCCTGGGCCTTGTCGGGCGGCGCCGTGGTTCGCCCACAGTAAGACGGCGAGCGGCGCCACCCTGGTGCCGCTCGCCATGCCTCACGCGCCCCGTGCTCAGCGCACCAGATGGAAGTCCGTCTGGCGCTTCCAGCCCCAGTGAACGCGGCCCTCGGCGTCGATGGTGATGTCCTCTTCCTGCGCCGAGCGTACCCGCTGGCCGTTCCACTCCGGCACCGCGGACGTGGCCTGCAGCTCGATGGAGTACCACTGGTTCGCAATCACCTTGTGGTCTCCATTGCCGGGCACGCCCTCCTGGCGGTCCCACAGGCCCACCATGGGGCCGGCGCCGTGGCCGTGCAGGCCAATGGGATGCGAGTACACGGTGCCGTCGATGCCCTCGGCGCGCATCCGCTCGAGGGAGGCGCGGAGGATGTCGTTGCCCGTGCGGCCGGGACGCAGCTCCTCGAAGACGATGTCCTGCAGCCGGTTGGACGTCTTCAGCGCGGCCTTCAGCCCTGCGGGGACGTCCTTCTCGCCCTCGCGCAGCACATAGCCCATGTGCTGGGTGTCCGTATTGAGGCCCAGCGCGGTGACGCCGTAGTCACAGTGCAGCACGTCGCCACGCTGGATGATGGGGTCGTCGCCCAGTTCCTGCTCCGTGACGCCCTGCCGCTGGATGTCCACCGAGGGCTGGAACCACGTCTCCAGGCCCAGGTCCGCCAGGCGCTGGCGCATCCACCACTCCACGTCACGGGTGGTGGTGACGCCCGGGGTGATGACCTGGTTGGAGAAGGCGGTCTCGATGATGTTCCACGCCAGCTTCGTCTGCGCCTCGTAGAAGCGGGCCTCGTCCGCGCTGCGCCAGGCGATGAAGTCCACCGCCAGCCCATCCACGGAGGTGAAGCGCTTCACCCAGTCCGGGCCGAGCGCCTCCGCCATGCCCTCGTATTCGCCATGGGTGAGGCCGTCCGCGAAGGCGAAGGTGCGCGACACGTTGAGGGCAATACGCTTCGGCTGGCGCTCCTCCACCACCTGCTTGAGCACCTGCCACTGCTCGGGGCCCCACAGCTCCGCCTCCCGATTCACACCGCCGCCGTCCACCTGCCGCTGCGCGCGGCGCGGCGTGTAGAGCCCTCCCTGCGAGCCACCTCCCAGCGCGAGCCGCTCCACGCCCTGCTCCGGACCTCGGTCGAAGAAGACGTAGATGGTCCGGCGGCGCGCGGCGAACGTCGTTGGCGAGACGAGCGCCTTGAAGACAGGGTCCTCGTTGTACTCGCGCATGGGGATGACCCACATGTCCACGCCGTGCTGGCGCATGAGCTGGGGCAGGGCCTTCTCCACGCGCTCGGCCAGCCATGCCTGCTGGCGCTTCGCCTGCTCACGCAGGGTGCCAAAGGGACGCTCGGGTGCCGGGGACTTCGCCTCGGCGGTGGTGGCGTCCGGTGCCTGTGCCTTCGGAGAGACGGTGGCGCAGGAAGTGGAGAGCAGCAACGGGGCAAGCAACAGGGTCCGAGTGCGCATGGCCGCGCAGTCTGTCACGCACCGGCACGCGGCGCGCGCGGAGTCCGCACGCCGTCAGCGGCTCACGCCCCGAGAGGCCCGCGACTCCGGAACGCAGGGAGCAGCCGTGAAATCGCCGGAGTCAGGGCACGCCCGCACAGGCCGCGCCATCCACGCCGCACACAGCGAGCAGACGGGCTTCGTCGATGGATTGCAGGCAACCGCTCGCGGTGACCGCGTCGAGTTCATCGATGCGCACGCGCATGCACTGCACGCAGCCCGCCTTCGCACCACTTTCGGTTCGCGACAGGTCCGGCTCCACCGCCGCGTAGGCCGCGATGCGGTCAGCCTCACACTGCTCGCGTGACACCGTCAGGGTTCCGCACTGTTCCTCATACGCGCACGCGGATGCCGCCACGCGCTCCGACCAGCCAGCGTAGGAGCGCTGCGGCGCCTCCGAGCCACCACACGCCACGAGCCACACGCACACCACCAGCGACGCCTTCCACGGGTTCATGCCCCCATCTCACCCGGCGCTAGCGCTGGAGTCACCCTCAACGCCTGCCTGCCCGTCCGCCCCCCAGCGACATCGAGCCTCGCCGCGCTCGCCCACACACAGCGAGGCCCGCGAGACGCGCGTCACTCGACCTGCCCGGCCACGGAGAGTTCCATCACGGCCTCGGCGCCTCCCATCTCTCGCGCAGCACACGGCACCACGCCACAAGCATCAGGGACATAGCGCTCGCTCTCGGACAGCATGCCCGCCGCCTCGTTGCCACCGCCCATCACCAGCACCGCGCCATCTCCCAGCGCCAGGGCGCCCAGCTTCTCGCGCGGCTCGTCCAACGCGGGCGCGGAAGACCACGTCTCCGTCTTCAAATCGAAGCGCTCCACCGACGCGAGCGCCCCCGTCGTGTAGTGCTCGCCGCCCATCATCAGCACCGCGCCATCCGGCAGCACCACCGTCGCATGATGCTCACGAGGCACCTTGGGCGCGCCCACCAGCGTCCACACACCCGTCTCCGGCGAATACACCTCCGCCGTGGCCGCCGCGCGGGCCGTGGTTCCACCCACCACCAACACGCGCCCATCCGGAAGCAACGTCACCGAGTGCGCCAACCGGTGCGTGCCCGCCGCCCCACCGGTGAGTCCCGCCTTCTCCCAGAGTCCCGTCACCGGGTCATACAGCTCCGCCTGCAGGCCACTCACGAACAGGGCCTTGCCGTTGGCCAGCACCACCGCCGTCTGGGCCCCACCCCGTGAGAAGCCCGGAGGCGACGCGGCGCTCCACATCCCCTTCGCAGGATCGAACAACTCCGCCGAACGCAGCGGCCGCTGGTCCACATCCGTCCCACCCGCCACCAACACGCGCCCATCCGCCAGCAGCACCGCGGCCGGGTCATTGCGCGCCACGCCCATGGGGCGCACCTCCGTCCACGTCCCGGTGTCCGGCGCATACACCTCCGCGTCCGCAAGCGCGCCCATCGCCAAGCCGTTGGAGCCGCCCATCACCAGCACTCGGCCGTCCGTCAGCCGCACCGCGGCGTGGTTGCGTCGGCGTGTGTGCATGGCCCCCGTCTCACGCCAGCGGCCCGTCTCCGGCTCGAACACCTCGCAGCTGCCCAGCGTTCGGCTCCCGTCATGCCCGCCCGAGGCCAACACACGCCCGCTCTCCATCACCACGAAGGGCAGGAGCTTGCGGGGTGTGGACAAGAACAGGCCCTGCTCCGCCGCCCCGTTCCCCCCGTCCTCCGCGCGTGGACCCGCGCTGCAAGCGAACGAGACAGCGAAGAGAATGACCGTGACACATGATGCCGAAAACCGTTGCATGACCCCACCTGGAATGCCCGTCGAAGCAGTCATGTCTAGACTGACCGTCTGACATTCCAGGGCGGTCCAACCTGAGTGATTCCCGACGCTTACCCGGCCCCCAGCGCCTGTCCGGCGACCTGTCTAGAGCGGGCCGGAGCGAGCGTGCAACGCCTTGCGTCACTCGTTTTCTCGCGGCTCAAGACTCCACGTCGACATTCACGGGCTCGCGCTCCAGTCCGTTGGAATGGCGAGGTGGGAGCGCGCCGCCGTCGTCATCCACCTCCAGCGTGAGGAGCGGATGGTCCGCGTTGACCAGGTAGACGTCGTGGCCGCGGATGAAGTCCACGTCGGAGAACTCCACCAGGTAGTCGCGCCGGGGAATGGGCACCAGCCCCTGCTCCAGTTCGAAGTGCGTGTCCCCGATGCCCGCCACGCGCCCGATGACATGGCCTGTCGCCGTCCGCACGGTCATGCCTTCGTGTACGTCGTCTGTCCGAATCATTCCGGCCTCCTCGCGCTCGGGTGCCCGGCCCGTCCGGGACTCCCAGACAACAGTGCGAGCGGGCATGACGGGACGCACCTGCAACGGTGCACGCGGTGGAGCGCTCGCGACGACGGCCCGCCGCTCCACCACCGCGCGAACGCGGGGGCCGCCGGGCCTCATGTCCTGCCAGGAGAACGCGAGGCGCCAGGCCGCCAGCCCTGGCGTACTCCGGGCAGGCGTCGAGGCCACATGGACATGTGCGTGCCTAACGTTCCAGGCAGGAGGTGCACCATGTTGCTGGAACTGTCCGCCGTGGAGGCGCGCGAGATGAAGCAGGCGCTGGACACAGCGCTGCTCGCGCTCTTGGAAGAGATGGCCCATGCGGACCCGCGCGCCCATCGCGACCTGCTGCGCGAGCGATATGAGCGGCTGGACCAACTCAACCGCCGGCTCGACATGAGCCTGGAGGGAGAACAGGTCTACGCCTGAGGCCCGCTACAGGGCCCGGCCCGACTTCGCATCGAAGCGCCGCGGCTTCGCCGCGTCATACCGCAGCCACACCGGAGCGCCCGTGGGCACACGGAAGTCCCCGGCGGCGCGCGCCACCATGCGCTCCCCGGCCACGTCCACCGTCACCCAACTCTCCGCGCCCATGAGTTCCACCAGGTACACGCGGCCCTCCAGCGCGTCCAGTGGCGGCGTGCCCTGCCCCACCTCCAGGTGCTCGGGGCGCAGCCCCAACACCACGTCCGCGTCCGGCAGCCCCAGCGTCCGGGGCCTCACCAGGTTGATGCGCGGCGCGCCGAAGAAGCCCGCCACGAACAGGTTCGCCGGTGCGTCGTACAGCTCGCGCGGCGGGGCCACCTGCAGCACCTCGCCCTGGTTCATCACCACCACGCGGTCCGACAGCGTCATCGCCTCCGCCTGGTCATGGGTGACGTAGACGAAGGTGGCCTTGAGCTGCTCGTGCAGCTTCTTGATTTCCCCCCGCATCTGCGTGCGCAACGCCGCGTCCAGGTTGGACAGCGGCTCGTCGAAGAGGAACACCTTGGGGCGGCGGACCAGGGCGCGCCCCAATGCCACGCGCTGCCGCTGGCCTCCCGACAGCTCCTTCGGCCTGCGCGACAGCAGGCCCTCCAGCCCCAGCAGCGAAGCCACCTCGCGCACGCGCGCGTCGATGTCCTCCTTCGCCATCCCCGCCACCTTCAGCGGGAAGGCGAGGTTCCGCGCCACGTCCAGGTGCGGGTAGAGCGCGTAGCTCTGGAACACCATGGCGATGTCCCGCTCCCGCGGTGACATGTCATTCACCACCGCGCCGTCGATGCGCAGCGTGCCGCCCGACATCTCCTCCAGCCCGGCGATAAGGTTCAGCGTCGTGGACTTGCCGCAGCCCGACGGGCCCACCAGCGAGATGAACTCGCCGTCCGCGATGTCCAGGCTCACGCCCTTCACCGCGACCACGCCGCCCCGGTACACCTTGCGCACGTCCTCCAGGGACACCGTCGCCAAACGCCTTGCCTCCCGGGCGCCCGGCCTCTGGACGCCCCATGTGTCATTCCGTCTCACCCACGGGGCCTCGAAGCATCGCGCCATCCGCTCCCAGGGCAAGCCCCGTGGCGAGAGGCCGCCCCGCCTCTGACCGCCATTCCACACCGGGATGGAAGCCGGGCGGCCGGGCGCCCCTTCCCCACGCCAGGCAGCCGCTTCTTGGAGGCGGAAGGCGGCGGACGCGCACTATGTTCGCGCGGCCATGAGTCCCTCGAGCCCACCGTCCTCCCGCAAGCTGGCCATCGAAGTGCGGGACCTCCACAAGTCCTTCGGAGACCAGCACGCGCTGCGTGGGGTGAATCTGGAAGTGCCAGAGGGCACCACCTGTGTGCTGATGGGCGTGTCCGGGTCGGGCAAGACAGTGCTGATGAAGCACATCATGGGCCTCTTGCGGCCGGACCGGGGCACCGTCCAGGTGGATGGCGAGGACATCGCGCGGATGAACGAGGCCGCGCTGGACCAGATGCGCCGCAAGCAGGGCATCCTCTTCCAGGCGAACGCCCTCTTCGACTCGCTCACCGTGTTCGACAACGTGGCCTTCCCCCTGCGCGAGCGCACCCGCATGCCCGAGGCGGAAATCGCCGAGACGGTGAACAAGACGCTGGAGCGCGTGGGCCTGTCGCATGCGACGCAGCGCTTCCCCGGCGAGCTGTCCGGCGGCATGCAGAAGCGCGTGGGCTTCGCGCGCGCCACCATCCTCCAGCCGAAGATTCTCCTCTACGACGACCCCACCGCCGGACTGGATCCGCTCACCACCGCGGCGGTGAATGAAATCATCACCAGCGGCAAGCAGCAGCTCGGCGCCACCTCGCTGGTGATTACGCCGGACGTGGCCTCCGCCTTCGGCATGGCGGACCACCTGGCCCTGATGCACGAAGGCCGCATCGTGGAGTACGGCCCGCCAGACGCATTTCGCGAATCGCAGCACCCCGCGGTGAAAGCCTTCCTCCGCAACTGGCTCCAGCGTCGCGCGCAGAGCCGTCGCGCGGCCCAGGCCTGAGACGACACACGTTCGGAACGCGCGTTGCACACAATCCGGTCCGCCGCGCGAGTGCGGCCCGACGACCACGATGAGTCTCCCATCTCCTTCGCCCCACGCGGCAGCACGAACACGGCGCGGCCGGCTGGCCACCCTCGCCGTGCTCATGTCGTGCAGCACGCCCACGCCGCCGCCAGCGCCTCCACGCGTGGTGCTCTGGGCCTGGGAGCGGCCGGAGGACCTCCGCTTCCTCGCGACGACGGAGCGCCCGGTCAGCGTGGCCTTCCTGCTGGCCACGCTCGCGCTCACGGAGACGGAGGTGCGCGAACACCCGCGCAGGCAGCCGCTCCACGTTCCGCCCGGGACACCCTTGAGGGCCACGGTGCGGATGGAAGCCCAGCCGGGCGCGTCGCTCGCGAAGTACCCGCCCGAAAGACTGCACGCGCTGGCGGACCGGCTCGCCACGCTGGCGCGCCTTCCGGAGCTGACGGCGCTCCAGATTGACTTCGATGCCCGCGCGTCCGAATACGACGCCTACGTCGCGCTGCTCCAGGCGCTCCGTCAGAAGCTGCCCCCATCGATGGCGCTGTCCATCACCGGCCTCGCCTCATGGTGCACGCCCGGAAGCTGGCTGACGCACGCGCCCGTGGACGAGGTGGTGCCCCAGCTCTTCCGTATGGGCCCGGAAGCCCCCACGTGGCGGGCCCGCTTCGCGCGCGGACTGCCCGCCCCATGCCGGGGCAGCGTGGGGCTCGCGCTCGATGAGTGGCAGCCCGTGCCCCCTGGCGTCTCCACCCTCTACGTCTTCAACCCCCGGCCCTGGACGCCCGAGGCGTTCGCGCGCGCGGTGGCGGAGCTCCATCCATGAAGAAGCTACTCATCACCGTCACCAGCGGCCTTGCGTTCCTGCTCACCCCCACCGAAGCGCGGGCGTGTGCCTACGATTCCGCCGGGCCCGTGTTCGTCACCAGCAGCCATCCCGACTGGCCTCTCTCCACCTTCGCGGCCGGGCGGCTGGGCGTGGTGCACGGCTCGATGCGCACCGCCTACCTCGCGTTCGCCTACCGGACGATGATGGGCATTCCCACCACGCCCGAGGAGCAACAGCCCCTGGTGACGCGCTGGGAGCTCATGCACCAGGCGTTGCCGGAACACCTCTCCCTGACACCTGGATTCCAGCGCTGGCTGGCGGTACGGAAGCAGGTGGCGCCTCAGCTCCCGGAAGCCTCGCCCGAGCATTCCCGGCAGGTGAAATACGCACAGGTCCCCCGCATCCAGGGTGACGCGTTTCAGCGCGCCGCGAACACCGCCACCGACCTGGCCCAGGCGTGGAAGAAGCACCCCGCGCTGGTGGAGGAGTGGGTGCGCAACCAGGACACCGTCTTCGGCCCGTGCGCCATCCTGCCGGAGCCCGACCCGCGGCTGGATGAAGGCGTGAGCGCGCAGCACCAGGCCCGCCGGCGGGACGAGCGCGCCTACCAGGAGGCGGCCTCGCGCTTCTACTGCGACGACTATCCCGGCGCCCTGTCCTCGTTCCAGAAGCTCGCTGCGTCGAAGGAATCGCCCTACCGGGCGCTCGCCGCCTACCTCGTGGCGCGCACCCACGTCCGGCAGGCGCTGATGGAAAAGAAGGGTGAGTATCACTTCGAGTCGCGGGAAGACGCCGTCTTCCTCTCGCGGCTGAGCGAGGCGGACCGGGTGCTCGATGGCGTGCTCGCCTCCCAGGAGCTGCGGAGCGTCCATGCGCCCGCGCGCGGCTTGCGGAGCCTGGTGCGCTACCGGCTGCGACCCAAGACCTGGCACTGCGAGCTGCTGTCGCACGTGCTCGAACCCGGGACGGGAACCGCCCTCGCCGCGGAGCTGGGCGACCTCGACCTGATGTCGCGGGAAGCGAGCACCTGCGAGGGCCTCCCCGCGCCCGCCGAGGCGCTCCAGGCGTGGCTCCACGCCATGAAGGACACGCCCTACAGCACGGCGCCCGATGCGGAGCGCCGCGCGCAATACGACGGAGCCCTGGCCCGCTGGAAGAAGACGGCGCACATGCCGTGGCTCGTCGCCGCGCTGCGCAAGGCGACGCCGGACGCTCCGGGCGTGCCGGAGCTGCTCGCCGCATCCGCGAAGGTCGCGCCCACGTCTCCCGCCGGCCTGACGGTGGCGTACCATGCCGCGCGGCTCTTGCATGGCCGAGGCGAGGTGGAGGCGGCGCGGGCGCGGCTCGCGACGGTGCCCGCCGAGCTGACCCGGGACCTTCCCTCCACGGACAACCTGCTGCGCGAGGAGCGGCTCGCGGTGGCCAGAGACCTGGACGAGGCCATGCGGGAAGCCGTCAACATCATCGCCGACTATGAAATGAGCAGCAGCTACTCCGAGCCCTACACCACGCCGCTGGCCGAACGGCCCCGGCTCTTCAGCCCGCGCGCAGTGGCCATGCTGGAGCCCCGGCTGACAGCGAAGCGCATGGGTGAGCTGGCTGCGGGGGACACCCTGCCTCCGCCCCTCCGGCGCCAGCTCATGTGGACCGCCTTCGCGCGCGCCACCGTCGCGGGTGACGGCGCGACGATTCAGGCCGTGGCGAAGCGCCTGGCGGAGACGGAGCCCAAGGCCAAGGCGGAGCTGCTGGCGCTCGCCAACAAGCCCACGCCCGAGGAGCGTCAATTCGAGGCCCAGCTGCTCCTCATGGGACTGCCCGCCGTCTCCGCGCGGCTCCACTCGGGCGAGGACCGGCTGGCGAACACGCATCCGAACCTCAGCCTCACCATGGACATGTCCTACCAGCGCAATTGGTGGTGCGGCCCGAAGCCGGACGCGAGCGTGCCCGCCGTGCACTTCGAGGACACGCCCGACGCACCGGACGCGGCGCGGGAGTGGAAGGCCCTCCAGGACGCGGGCAACTCGGTGCCCTACTTCGCCCGCGTCGCCATGGCCTGGGCCCGGGCCCACCCGGATGACCCGCGCTCGCCCATCGCCCTGTTCCGCGCGGTCCGCGCCAGCAAGCGCGGCTGCGGACAGGCCACGCGCGAGGCACGGGATGCCTTCCGGTATCTCCACAAGCACTACGGCAAGACGAGCTGGGCGAAGCGCACGCCCTACGTGTACTGACGGCCCGCCTACAGCACGCTCTGGGTGGCCTGGCGGATGCGTTCGGGATGTGGGGGGACTGTCTGGACCATCTTCTCAGTCACTGAGCTGTTGTGCGTTTGCGTTCGAATGGCACGCGTGGTGTAGCCTCCCGGACAACGGGAGTACGCGTGTCCATGCAAACACAAGGCAGCAAGGTTCTTCGTACGGTGACGGTGGTCCTCGCGGTCCTCCTGCTGGGTTTCGTGGTGGCGACGGCGGCTGGAACCTTCTTCGGTGGGACCAAGATCCGCCCGCTGTTCGGCATGCCGGAGGGCGGCCCGCCGGCTCTCGATGACGGTGACGCGGCGCCCCCGGCCACGCCGTGATGAGCCTGGAGGTCCTAGGCGGGGGGGCCGCGATTTCCTTCGGGGTGCTCGCGTGTGTCTTCTGGCCCTTGGAGAAGGCCTGGGCCGCGCGCCCCGGCCAGCCGCTGCTGCGTCCTGCCTTCCGCACCGACCTCGCCTACTTCGTCGCGCAGTACCTGGTGCTCGCGCCACTGGCGCTGCTCGTGCTGAGCCGCGTGAAGGCGCTCTGCCATGTGGACGTCCTGACCGGGTTCCAGGCCGCCGTGGCACGCCAGCCCTGGTGGCTCCAGGCGATGGAAGCGGTGGTGCTCTGCGACCTGCTCGTCTACGGCTTCCACCGCCTGTCCCACCAGGTGGGCTTCCTCTGGCGCTTCCACGCCGTCCACCACTCCGCCGAGCACCTCGACTGGCTCGCCGCGCACCGCGAGCACCCCGTGGACGGACTGCTCACGCAGTTGGTGGTGAACCTTCCCGCGTTGATGATGGGCTTTCCGCTCGAGACGCTGGCGATGCTCATCGCCTTCCGCGGGATGTGGGCCATCTTCATCCACTCCAACGTCCGGCTGCCGCTGGGGCCGTTGGGCTTCCTCTTCGGCGCACCGGAGCTGCACCACTGGCACCACGCGCGCGAACGGCACACGCGGCACAACTTCGGCAACCTCGCGCCGTGGACGGACTGGCTCTTCGGCACCTACCACCGGCCCACTGGGCCCGAGCAGTATCCGCTCGGGCTCGTGGAGCCGTTTCCCCGGCGCTTCTGGGCCCAGCTCTTCTCGCCCGTGGCGCGGGCGACTGACAGCAGGAATACGCAACGCTGAGCAGGAATTTCGTTCCCGCTGACGGCAATCCGTCACCCCGCCCTGGAGGTCCGCGTCTCTGATTGCGCGTCCAGGAACGTCCCCAAGGTGGCATTGACGAGCGCGGGCTCCTCCACGGTGGAGGAGTGCCCTCCGCGCGGCAGTGTCACCAGGCGTGAGCCGGGGATGAGCCGGTGCAAGCGCTGCGCCTTGGCGGGGACAGTGGCCGTGTCCTCGGCGCCGACGACGACGAGCGTGGGCACGCGGATGTGTGGGATTTCGTGGGCCACGCCGCGCCGTTCGATGACGCCGTTGACGGCGCGCCAGATGTCGCGGCGGTTCTCCATGAGGCGCGTGCGCCAGCGGCTGCGCTCCTCGGCCCGATTGGGGTCCGTCATGAAGCTGCGGCCGAACATGATGCGCATCACCGGGTCCGCCACCGGGCGCAGGCCCGCCAGGCGCGCGGTGAGGTTGAGCAGCGTGTAGCGCGGCACGTTGTGAAGGGGCTCCGGGTCGGCGGACGTCTCCATCAGCACCAGCGAGCGCAGCAGGTCCGGCCGCCGCGCGGCGATGCGCATGCCGACGAAGCCGCCCATGGACAGGCCCACGAAGTGACAGGGCCCCACGCCCAGCCGCTCGATGAGTGCCACCGCGTCCAGGTACACCGTCTCCATGTCGATGACGCGCGCCGGAGGCACGGCGCTCTGGCCCTGGCCCCGGTGGTCATAGGCGATGCAGCGGTAACGTCCGCTCAGCGCTTCCACCTGCGGATCGAAGAGGCGGCAACTCCACAGCAGGCCGTGGCTGAAGACGACGGGCACGCCCGTGCCACCCGAGTCCTCGTAGTACAGCTCCGTTCTGTTGACGGTCAGCATCGGCATGCGCGGCACCCTCCCCGGCTGGCGAGGATAGGCGAGCGACTCGCACGAACGGGTACGCCCCTTCGCGGAGCCGTTGGCCGGATGACGTCCCGCGGCCCTCGGGGCCGACGCTGATGATTACCAGAGGCCTTTGGCTTGAAGCAGCTCGCCCACGCGGCGGGGCTCGGCGCGCCAGGCGGTGAAGAAGTCCCCGGCGGCGTCGGGGGACAGGTTCTCCCAGATGAGGCGGCCGGTGTCCTCCTCGCGGCGGCAGCGCACGAAGGTGGAGCGCACCTGCTCGGGCGAGTCGAAGGTGAGGCTGTCGAGCAGCTCTGGGCTTTGGCTGGTGAGCAGGGCCTGCCGGGGTTCGAGCTGCTCGAGGATGGCGCGGACCTGCCGGGGGTGGAAGGCGTGCGCGACCTCGTCCGCGATGACGACGGCGCGGGCGTGGGCCAGATAGTGGAGGAAGGCCACCAGGCGCTTCTGACCGTAGCCGAGCTGACGGGCGGAGATGCGCTGGCCGGCGGCGGTGACGAAGCAGAGGTCCAGGTTGCCCAGGGACAGCGTTTCGTATTTGCCCTGGGGTTGGGTCTCCAGCGGGGACAGGAGCGCCTCCGCGGACGCGAAGCCGAGGAGCCGGGCGGCGTCACGGAGGAAGGGGACGTTCTCCGAGGACAGCACATAGCGGGCGGCGCCCCACTGCGCGGCGGCGACCTTGCGCAGGCCGTCGAGCAGGTCCTCCGAGGCCACGCCCGTGCCCGTGGCGAGCACGCCCTCCGCGCGACGGGAGAGCCGCAGCTCGGCGCGCCAGAGCTGGTCGAAGTGGGCGAGCCCCTCGTCGAAGCGGCGGAGATCGGCCTGCGCGGAGACTTCCCGCGCCATGGCCAGCATCGGCTCGACGGCGGCGGTGCCCTCGCCCGTCTTCTCCACCCAGGCGATGCCGCCCGTCATCAGGACGAGCCAGAGCCGGCCCCCGACTTCGGGAGCGATGCGCTCATGCACGACATCGGTGGTGTCGTCCTCACGGGAGACGCGGAGCTGCTGGCCCTCGCGGTGGATGACCAGCGGCCAGGCCATGTCGCGCGGGGCCACGGTGATGTCCATGGAAAGGCCGCTCGTGCCTTCCGCGCCCGAGGGCACGTTGCGCACGCGCACGGTGATGCGGCCGGTATCCGCGGCCAGTGCATATTCGAGGTCGAACGCCTCATGTCGCAGCGGCGTGAAGTCCGAGCTGACGACGGCGGCGGCGAGGTCCAGCAGCATGGACTTCCCGGTGCCGTTCTCCCCGAGCAGCACGTTGAGGGACGGGCTGAAGAGCAACCGCGTCCCGGACTTCACCGTGCGGAACTGGTGAACCTGGAGCCACTGGAGCTTGAGCATCAGCCTGGAGACTGGCGCCCGGGGCGCTTCAGCGTCAACTCGCGCCGCACGGCGGCACGTCCTCCTGGGAGCCCCAGATGTGCCGGCGCTCGTCCACCCACGCGAACACCTTTCTGGAAAAGGCCGAGTGACTGAGTCCGCTCCGACCCCGGAATGTCCACACCGAAAAAGCCACAAATTCCAACAAGGTCATATAAAAACGATAAAGCTGAAATCACAGACCCAGTCCATCACGAACTGACACCGCGCTACTGGAGCGCCGAAGAAAGCACATGAAAGAAGTCGACCTGCAAATCCCTCACGAAACACATGTTTCAACACATCCGCCCGCGAGAGTGCGCGCCCTGGCACAAACAAGTGTCGCGGCCTCTCCCCGTAGGCAATGGGCGCGGGGCTGGCTGGCCACCCTGGGGCTGTTCACCGCGTGCGCTGTCGAGCCAGCCACATCAGACGAGGCCGTGAGCCAGAGTTGGGCGGCGATAGAGGTGCCACGTGGGTTGGATTTCGGCGGGGCCTTTGGCTACTTCAACAACGGTGTGCTGTCACCGAATCCGGCGACCGGCGCCGCCTCCTGCCCGGAGGGCTACACCCAGACACAGACCTATGGAAAGTCAGGGCTGGACTGGCCGGTATACATCTGCCACCGACCCTCCGAGGAGGGGCGCGCCTCCCTCTACGACTTCGGCGGCATGTGGGGGCACGTCAACAGGAACCAGGTCCTCAACCCCATCACCCAAGCGGCCCGGTGTCCGGCTGGCTATACAGAGCAGAAGTTGCTCGGCACGAACCAGCAGGATTACGGGCTGCATCTGTGTTACCGGCCGCATGTCCCGGGAGTGCCCTCGGAGTACCGCTTCGGCGGCGCACATGGGCACATTGAATCCGCGGCCACGAAGAACCCCGCGACCGGTGCGGCGTCATGCCCGAATGGCTTTGAGCAGACGCAGGTGCTCGGCACCCACAACGTCGACTACCCACTCTATTTCTGCATGGCCCGAGCGTCCCATTGGGACTTCGGCGGCTTCATCGGCACGCGCAACGGCGGTGAGCCTGTCCTGAACCCCGCGACGGACGCGGCGACCTGTCCGGACGGCTATACGCGGACGCAAGTGCTGGGCACGGGCGCCGTCGACCAACCGCTCCACCTCTGCGCCCGCCCCAATTGGGATGGCACCGAACCGGCGCTCGACTTCGGCGGACTGTGGGGCTTCGTCAACGACACCGCCGTGAACAATCCGTATACGAATGCGCAAACCTGTCCGGCAGGGTTCACGGCCCAGAAGGTCCTCGGGACGACGGGGCAAGATCACGACCTCCACGTCTGCTACCGGCCCCATGTCCCCGGAACGGGCCCGACGCTCCCGTTTGGTGGCCTCTGGGGTCACGTCGAGGGCACCCAGGTGCCGAACCCCGTGACGGCCGCCGCGTCGTGTCCCAAGGGATTCACTCCGAAGCAGGTGCTTGGCACGTCCGGTGTCGACGCGGCACTGTACCTCTGCGAGCCGCATTCTGATGCCTTGGAGTTCGGCGGAGCCTTCGGCTACTTCAACAACGGTGTGCTGTCGCCGAATCCGGCGACCGGCGCCGCCTCCTGCCCGTTCGGGTATACCCAGACGCAGGTCCTTGGGACCTGGGGGACCGACTGGGATGTCCACATCTGTCAGCGGCCCGCACGCGAGGGGAGCACTCCCCTCTACGACTTCGGCGGCATGTGGGGGCACGTCAACAGGAACCAGGTCGTCAACCCCATCACCCACGCGGCCCGGTGCCCGGCTGGCTATACAGAGCAGCAGTTGCTCGGCACGAACCAGCGGGATTACGGACTGTATCTGTGTTACCGGCCGCATGTCCCGGGACGGATTCCCGAGAATCGCTTCGGCGGCATGCATGGACATGTCGAGCGGCTCCCCGTGGCCAACCCCGCGACGGGCACGACGGCATGTCCGCCTGGCGCGGTAGAGGCGCAGGTACTGGGGACCCATGGCATGGACTATTCGCTGCACTACTGCATGACGCGCGCGCCGAAATGGGACTTCGGTGGAGTCTTTGGCTATCTCAATGGTGGCAGCCCTGTATCAAACCCAGCGACGGGTGCCCCGTCCTGCCCGGGCGGATATGTCCAGACACAGGTGCTGGGCTCCAGCACCATGGACGCCCCGCTCTTCCTCTGCTCCCGGCCGAACTGGGACAACGCTGAACCCGCGCTCGACTTCGGCGGCATGTGGGGCATCGTCAACGCCGCCTGGGTGAACAACCCCTACACGAATGGGCAGTCCTGCCCGGCGGGCTTCGCCGCGCTGAGAATACTCGGGACAGCGAGACAGGACTCGGACCTCCATGTCTGCTACCGGCACCACGCGCCCGGGATAGTGCCTCCGTATCCGTTTGGCGGCATGTGGGGCTACGTCAACGACGCTCCGGTGTCGAACCCCACGACGAGCACCGCCTCATGCCCCACGGGCTTCATCCCAAGGCAGATACTAGGGACCGCGCACATCGACCACCCAGTGTACTTCTGCGAGCTGCCGGCCAAGAGCCTGGACTTCGGCGGAGCCTTTGGCTTTTTCCACAACGGCACGCTCTCACCGAACCCGGCGACCGGCGCCGCCTCCTGCCCGGAGGGCTATACTAAAACACAAGCGTATGGCACCCATGGGCGCGACTGGAGCGTACACTTCTGTCATAGGCCGTCCCTGGAGGGAGAGGCTCCGCTCTACGACTTTGGTGGCATGTGGGGCTATGTCAACAACACCCTGGTGAGGAACCCAATCACAAACGGCGCCAAC
The DNA here is from genome assembly GCF_026810205.1 of Myxococcus sp. NMCA1. Lineage (NCBI taxonomy): Bacteria > Pseudomonadati > Myxococcota > Myxococcia > Myxococcales > Myxococcaceae > Myxococcus > Myxococcus sp. NMCA1. The sequence goes on from NZ_CP113950.1 coordinate 9,187,587, forward strand.
TGCCCGGCTGGATATACCGACCAACTCCTGCTCGGCACGAGTCGCCTCGATCATGAACTGCACGTCTGTTACCGGCAACATGTCGCGAACTCACCGGCGGCCGCCCGTTTTGGTGGCATGTATGGATATGTCGAGCAAGCCCCTGTCCCGAACCCCGCGACAGTCACCACGGAGTGCCCGAGCGGATTCGAGCAGACGCAGGTGCTCGGCACCCACAACATCGACTACCCGCTCTACTTCTGCATGGCCCGGGCGCCCCATTGGGACTTCGGTGGCTTCATCGGCACGCGCAACGGCGGTGAACCTGTTCCGAACCCCGTGACGAACGCGGCGACCTGCCCGGACGGCTATACGCGAACGCAGGTGCTGGGCACGAGCGCGGTCGATCAGCCGCTCTACCTCTGCACGCGTCCCAACTGGGGGGATGCCGACCCGGCGCTCGACTTCGGCGGAATGTGGGGCTACGCCGACGGCGTCGCGGTGAACAACCCCTATACGAATGCGCAGACGTGTCCGGCGGGGTTCATCGCCCAGAAGGTGCTCGGGACCACCGGGCAGGACTACGACCTCCACGCATGCTACCGGCCCCACGTTCCCGGGCAGGCCTCTCCGTATGCGTTCGCGGGCCTGTGGGGCCATGTCGAAGGAGCCCAGACACCGAACCCCACGACAGGCGCCACGTCGTGCCCTCGTGGGTTTGCCCCAACGCGGGTGCTGGGCACCCAGGGCACCGACTATCCGTTGTACTTCTGCGAGCTACTCCAAACGAAGTTCGCGCCCCGGCTGCGCTTTGATGGGTCCGCGCGCGGCTACCCCATGTCGGCCCAGGTCTTCTATGACGCGGCGGTCGTGAACCCGCAGCAGGGCATCATCCAGAACACGGACGCCACGACACTGGGAACGGGGACGATTCCCACGTACTACCAGCTCATTGAGTGCGGCCAGCAGGTGCGCATCAAATACTGGTGGTTCTACGGCTACCAGAGCACCTGCGACGACTTCGGCAATGGTGCCCACCACGGCGACTGGGAAGATGTCACGGTGACATTGAGTGAGGACAAGACGACCATCGCCGCCGTCACCTTTTCGATGCACGGCAAGTCCTATACGCGGCTCGCCAGCCGTGGAGGCTTCCAGGTGGAGAACGGCACGCATCCCGTTGTCTACGTAGGGAAGAACTCTCATGCCGCCCACTACAAGCAAGGTGGGAGCGGCGTGACGGACAACTGCCTGCCTTGGGAGGAGTACCGCAACAACTCGACAGGCACGCACCTGGATAGCTGGCTGAACCTGGTGAGCCTCGACACAGGAGCCGAGCCCTGGATAATGGCCGACCGCATCAACAACTTCGCGTGGGGGTACAATGGAGTGAATACCCACCCGACTCGCTCCGGCCCCAGTTGCCGGATGAATGCCGCCAATTGGTCCGCCAATGTACCGACCTGGTGGCACAGCCAGTGCAAAGCGGGCGACCGCGACGACGGGACGACTTGCCACTCCGCGTGTCGCTCCGGGTATACAGACATGGGGCTGACGTGTACGAATTGGAGCATCACCTCGCTCCACACGTATGGGCAAAACATCTATCGGTATGACTACACACTGCCGACGTCGGACCGCGGACTCTTGATTGGAGATCCGCGCTGATGCTGCCGTGGGCGGCCCCTTCAACACCGAGGCGCGGCCCGCAGACCGTTGACCAGGAGTTCAACGGCAACTGACGCCGCCTCACTGGCGTCCAGACCAGCGGGTCGCGGTCCGCAATCCATCTTCTCATGGCTGTCCATCCTCCCAGAGGCAGCCATGAGAAGATGCTTCATCCAGACACGACGGCCCAGACGGAGTCGTCGCCGAGCAGGAAGGCGGCGCGAAGCGCCCTCTGCGGCCTCCTGGATGCACTCGGCCACCGGAGTGACTTCTTCGGTGGGTACAACAATGAGCACCACCATGGCGGCCGGGCGCCCCGGGCCGAGGTGCTCGTCGAGTCCTACGCCGCGCCCCCTGAGCGATTCCTTCGCGGCGTCCCCATGTCGAAGGCCCCGCCAACCGTCATCTGGATGAACGCCCCGCGCGACGCGCCTCCTCACAGGGGCTGCGCAGTGCTCTTTCGGGCTCGCTGTCTCACTCGCGCTGACAGGTTCCGCGGTCGCCCATGCCTGTCCGCCGTCCATCACTGGCGGACAGTGACATCCAAGAATCTGTCCACCAGACGCAGGGCAGCCCCACCGGCCGTGGTGGCTGGGCAACGCGCTTCCTACCTGTGCGCGCGCTCCCATGAATGCCCTGCTGCTCGCAGCCCTGCTGTCCCACGCCTCCAGCCTCCTGCTGGCCCAGGCGGGCCCCGGCACCGACGCGGGCGTGGAGCCACCCGCGACCCGCGCTCCCGTCCTCTCCCCGGAGACACCCGAGCCGCCGCGGTTCCCGGTGTCCGACCCGCTGCTGGAGCCCATTCCCCCGGCCGAGATGCAGGTGGCGACCTGGGACGAGGCGCTGCACCTGCTGCGTCAACGCTCCACCAGCCTGTACACCGCGCTGGCCCAGGTGGAGTCCGCGGCGGGCGTGCAGCGAATCGCCCTGGCCGCATTGCTGCCCACGCTCACCGGCACCGTCTCCGTCCAGTACAACGTGCTCAATCCCAACGCGACGCCGCTCCTGGGTGGTGGCGGCGGTGGCGGCGGCGTGGGAGGCGGTATCGGCGGGGGCATTGGCGGCGACGTCGGAGGCGCCCAGTCACCGGGCCTCACCCGCCCGCCTTTCCTGGGACTGCTGAACGCCACCCAGCCCCTGTTCAACCTCCCGTCCATCATCGCGCTGGGCACCGCGCGCGAGGCCCGGCGCACCGCCAACCTGTCGCTGGCGGAGACGCGGCGCCAGCTCACCAGCGCGCTGGCCCAGTCACTGGTGCTCGTCGCCGCGCAGGAGCGGATGGCCGAGGTCAACCGCGTCAACCTGCGCACCGCCCTGGAGCGGCTGGCCCTCACGGAGCGCCGCTTCGAGCTGGGCGCGGGCACGCGGCTGGACGTGGTGCGCGTGCAGCAGGACACGGAGACGGCGCGCAACCTCGTCGTCCTGGGTGACGAGACCCTGCGCAAGGCCCGCGAGACGCTGGGACTGGTGCTGGGCATTCCTCAAGGCGTGGGACTGGTCCGGGGCGTCCAGTTGGAGACCCTGCTCCAGCACTCGCGGCGGGACTGTCAGCAACTGGAGTCGCTCGACCGGCGCGCGGACATCGCGGTGGCGCGCTCGCGGCGCACGCTGGCCGAGCGGCAGGTGTCGGAAGTGAAGGCGCGTTATGCCCCGACGCTCGCGCTGACCAGCACCACCCTGGCCCTCACCGTGGAAGAGGGCTTCGTGACGGTGCCGGTGTGGAACATCGGCGCCAGCCTGGTGCTGCCCTTCTGGGATGGCGGCGCGCGTGAGGGCCAACTGCGGCAGACGCGCGCGGGCGTGGAGGTGGCGAAGCAAGGGCTGGTGGAGTTGGAGCGCACGGCCTCGGTGGAGGTGCTGCAGGCCCGGCGCGCCGTGGAGGTCGCGGACGCGGCCGCGCGCATCGCGGGCCGGGGACGCGCCCTGGCCGAGGAGAACGACCGGCTCACCCGGCGCAGCTTCGAGGTGGGAACGGGAACCAGCCTGGAGCTCATCCAGACAGCGTCGGACCTCCGCCAGGCGGAGCTGCTGCTGGTGGTGCGCGAGTTCGAGCTGGAGCAGGCGCGGGTCGCGGCGTTCCTCACGGAGGCGGCATGCGATTGGTGAGGACGTGGAGCACGGGGCTCGCCGTACTGCTCCTCGCGGGCTGCCGCTCGCAGGGCGACTCGGGGCCGCAGGGGGGCCAAGCGGCCACGAACCAGCCCATGCCGGTGGAGGTGGAGCGCCTGGCCCCCGCCGAGGTGCGCGAGTCCAACGAGTACCTGGGCGCGCTCATCTCCCGCAGCAGCATCACCGTCTATCCGCAGGTCGCCGGCTACGTGAAGGCGATTCCGCTCGAGCCGGGAGCACGCGTCGAACAGGGGGAAGTGCTGCTCGTGGTGGACCCCCGGCGAGAAAGCGCGGGCCTGCGCGCCACCCAGGCGCAGCAAGCCGCCGCCATGGCGCAGCGAGAGTACGCCCAACAGACGCACAAGCGCAGTGAGCAACTGCTGAAGGAGGGACTCCAGAGCCGCCAGGACTATGACCAGGCGGTGGCGCAGGCACTGCAAGCCGAGGCCAGCGCGCGCGCCATCGAAGCCCAGGTGCAGGCCCAGGAGGTCCAGCTCGGCTTCTACGAAGTGAGCGCGCCCTTCGCCGGCATCGTGGGCGACTACCCGGTGAACGTGGGCGACTTCGTGACGCAGCAGACGGCCCTCACCACACTGGACCAGAGCAACACGCTGGAGCTGTCCGTCCAGATTCCCGTCGAGCGGGCAGGCACCGTCCGGGTGGGCACCACGCCAGTGGAGGTGTTGGACCCAGAGGGCCGGCTCGTGGTGTCAGCACCGGTGTTCTTCGTGGCGCCCACGCCCAACGCCACCACGCAGTTGGTGGAGATACGCGGTGTCTTCGAGAACACCGTGGGCCTGCGCGCCGGACAGTTCGTGCGCGCCCGGGTCGTCTATGCCACGCGGGAGGCTCTGCGCGTCCCGACCTCCGCCGTCACCCGCATCAGCAGCCAGTCCTTCGTCTTCGTGGTGCAGGACTCGGACGCGGGCACCGTGGCGCAGCGGGCGCCGGTGAGCCTGGGCCTCGTCTCCGGCAATGACTACGAGGTGACGGGCGGACTGGACGCGGGCACGCCCGTGGTGCTCAGCGGCATCCAGATGCTCCGCGATGGCCAGCCCATCCAACCCAAGGCCCCCTCGCGCAAGCCACCTCAGGGCGTGGGCGGCAGCGGGACCGACGGCGGCACCCCGCCGGCACAGTGAGGGGCCGCCATGTTCACCGACTTCTTCATCCGCCGTCCCGTCTTCGCCAGTGTGGTGTCCATCATCATCACCCTGGTGGGGGCCATCTCCATCCCCAACCTGCCCGTCGAGCAGTACCCGGACCTGTCCCTGCCCGTGGTGCAGGTGACGGCGACGTACATCGGCGCCTCCGCGGAGACAGTGGAGAGCGCCGTCACCACCGTGCTGGAGCGGCAGCTCAACGGCGTGGAGGGCATGCGTTACATCGCCTCCACCAGCAGCAACACGGGCGTGAGCACCATCACCGTCACCTTCGACCCGGGACGGGACTTGGACATCGCCGCGGTGGACGTCCAGAACCGCGTGGCCACCGCGTCCGCGCAGCTCCCTGCCGCCGTCAACGCGCTGGGCGTCACCATCACCAAGGCCCAGACGCAGCTGCTCATCGCCTTCGGCCTGTTCGACGAGGAGAACCGTTACGAGACGGGCTTCCTCAGCAACTACGCGGACGTCTTCATCCGGGACGCGCTGCTGCGCGTGACGGGCGTGGGCGACGTGCGGATTTTCGGTGAGCGGCGCTTCGCCATGCGGCTGTGGCTGAACCCCACGGAGTTGGCCCGGCGCGGGCTCGCCGCCACGGACGTGGTGAACGCCCTGCGCGCGCAGAACGTTCAAATCGGCGCCGGACAGGTGGGCCAGCCGCCCGCGCCGCCGGGACAGACGTACCAGTTCACGGTGCGCGTGCTGGGGCAGCTCACGTCGGCGGAGGAGTTCGGCAACATCGTGGTGCAGCAGGGGCCGGACGGCTCGCTGGTGCGGCTGAAGGACGTGGGCAGCGCGGAGCTGGGCGCGGAGAACTACGGACAGCTTCTGCGCTTCAACGGCCGCGAAGCCGTGGGCCTGGGCATCTTCCAGCTCCCCGGCTCCAACGCGCTAGACGTGCGCGACGGCGTCGTCGCCGAGCTGGAGCGGCTCAAGGGCAACTTCCCACCGGGAATGCGCTACCAGCGCGCCTTCGACACCACGGCGGCGGTGCAGGCCTCCATCGAGGAGGTGCTGGTGACGCTGGGCGAGGCCATCTTCCTGGTGGTGCTGGTCATCTTCATCTTCCTGCACGGCTGGCGCAGCGTGCTGGTGGTGGCCACCACGCTGCCCGTGTCGCTGGTGGGCACCTTCCTCTTCGTCAACGCGTTCGGCTTCTCCATCAACACGCTGACGCTCTTCGGCCTCACGCTGGCCACGGGCCTGGTGGTGGATGACGCCATCATCGTCATCGAGAACGTCGAGCGCACCATGGAGCAGGACAACGTGGGCCCTCGCGAGGCCACCCACCGGGGCATGAAGCAGGTCGCCGGCGCGCTGGTGGCCATTGCCCTGGTGCTGTCCGCGGTGTTCGTGCCGGTGTCCTTCTTCCCCGGAACCACCGGCATCATCTACCGGCAGTTCGCCCTCACCCTGGCCTTCTCCATCAGCCTGTCCGCGCTGGTGGCGCTCACCCTGTCCCCCGCGCTGTGCGCCATCCTGCTGCGGCCCCACGAAGGCCAGAAGTGGAAGGTCTTCCGCATGTTCGACCGGGGGCTCGACGCGTTCCGAGACGCCTACGGCCGGATGTTGGCGAAGCTCATCGGACCGCTGCGCTGGCCGGTGGTCATCGCCTTCGTCGTGTGTCTGGCCGGCACCATCCTGGTGTACCGCCTCACGCCCACCGGCTTCATCCCGGGCGAGGACCAGGGCTACCTCATCATCGCCGTGCAGGGGCCGGAGGGCACGTCGCTGGACTACACGCGCAATGTGCTGCTCCAGGCGGAAGACGTGCTGCGCCAGCAGCCGGAGGTCGCGGGCATCTTCACCGTGGGCGGCTTCTCGCTGCTGGGCACGGGCGTCAACTACGGCACCCTCTTCGTCAACCTGCACCTGTGGGATGAGCGCAAACGGCCGGACCAGAGCGTGGCGGGACTGGTGGAGCGCCTGAGACGCCCGCTGAGGGCCATTGGCGGCGCACGCGTGTTGCCCTTCGAGCCCCCCGCCATCCGCGGCGTGGGCAGCGTGGGCGGCTTCGAGTTCGTGCTGGAGGACCAGCAAGGTGGCCGAACGCTCGCTCAGCTCGCGCAGACGACGGACATGCTGGTGGGCGCGGCCAGCCAGGACCCGGGCCTGCGCGGCGTCTTCTCCTCATACACAGCGAACACGCCCCTCCTGGACGTGCAGGTGGACCGGGAGAAGGCCCTGGCGATGGGCGTCCCGCTGGATGGCGTCTTCTCCACGCTGCAAGTCTATCTGGGCAGCCAGTACGTGAATGACTTCACCTTCGCCAGCCGCGTGTACCGCGTGTACGTGCAGGCCGCCGTTCCGTTCCGCAACGAGCCGCGCGACATCGACGCGCTCTACGTCCGCTCCGCGAAGGGAGAGATGGTGCCGCTGGAGTCGCTGGTGCAGGTGCGGCCCATCACCAGCGCGCAGAACATCCAGCACTACAACCTGTACCGCTCGGCGACCATCAACGGGCAGGCCGCGCCGGGCTCCAGCTCCGGGCAGGCCCTGGACGCGATGGATGCGGTGGCGCGCAAGACGTTGCCCGTGGGCTACACCTTCGAATGGACGGGCCTGTCCCAGGAGCAGCAGGAGGCGGGCCGCAGCGTGCTGCTCATCTTCGGGCTGGGCGTCGTCTTCGTCTACCTGGTGCTGTCCGCGCAGTATGAGAGCTTCGCCCTGCCCCTGGTCATCCTCCTGGGCGTCCCCGTGGCCATGCTGGGCGCGCTGGGGCTGCAGAATTTGCGCGGCCTCCAGAACGACGTGTTCTGCCAGGTCGGGCTCGTCATGCTGGTGGGTCTGGCCAGCAAGAACGCCATCCTCATCGTCGAGTTCGCCGAGCAGCTCCGCCACGAAGGTCGGAGCGTCGTGGACGCCGCCATTCACTCCGCCCAGACGCGCCTGCGGCCCATCCTGATGACGTCCTTCGCGTTCCTCATGGGCGTGGTGCCGCTGATGCTGGCCTCGGGGGCGGGGGCCTCCGCGCGCAAGTCCCTGGGCACCACCGTGTTCGGCGGCATGCTGCTGTCCACCTTCGTGAACCTCATCTTCATCCCCGTGCTGTACGTGGTGCTGGAGACCGCCAGGCTCCGCGTCCGCCGGCATGGCGATGTCAACACGCCACCGCCCTCCGTCCGCCCACCGGAGCCCCACGCACCCTGAGTGCTGACCAGGGGCCTGAGGGGCCCCTGGATGCCCCGCCGGAGGGGCTTCGTTATCCTGCGGGGTGCCATGTCTCACTTCCCGTCACGCGACGACCGGCGGCGCCAGCGGCTGTATGCGCTCAAGCGTGCGCCCGGGCTCCGTCACCATGGCAACACCGCGCTGCTCCAACTGCTGGGCAAGGGCCAGGACGTGTCCTGGGCTCGCGGCCAGGTGCTGTGCCGGGAAGGCGAGCCCCCCGAGGGCTTCTCCCTCCTCCTGGAGGGCGAGTTGGAGGTCATGCGCGGTGACGCGCTCCTGATGACGCTCCAGCCCGGCACGCCCCTGGGACTGGAGGCGCTGTCGAGCGGCAGCAACGCCTTCACCATCCGCGCGACGACGGACTCCGAGGGCCTCTTCTTTCCGAAGGACGCTGTCGCGAGCCTGCTGCACGCACCCACCGGCGTGCAGGAGCGGCCCCGTCCGCCAGCGGAGGTCATCGCCTTCGAGAGCGACGTGCGCGGCGCGCCCCTGTCCTCCCTCATCGAGTTGGTGGCGAAGGTCATCCACCGCGACTTCGGCGACCGCGTGCTGCTGCTCCGGAGCGCACCGGGCGGGCATGACGCGCCCGTCACGAAGGGGGCGGATGGCGTCCTGCGCGCCACGCTGCCTCCAGCTGAAGCTGGCGGTCCCGGCCTGCTGACCCCATCGGTGCTCCAGCGGCTCACGGCCGAGCACGGCCTCCACTACGTCCTGCTCGACGGCTGCGGCGTGGCGGACGTCGGGATGACAGGCAAGACGGCGCGGCTGGTGACGACGTTGGACGCGCGGCAGACGTCGGCCCCTCGCGTGCTTCCCACCATGGTGGTGGACCCCCGCCGTGCGTCACGCGAATCAGCGCTGAGTGGCCAGTCCCTGCATCCCCAGTGGCTGCCGCCCTGCCCCTTGCGGTTGAGCCTGGACAGGATGGCGCGGGTGCTCGTGGATGACCGACCGCTGGACACCACGATGCTGAGCCCCGCCGAGCAGGACGCCCTCTCCCGCTGGGCCCGTGCCCTCACCCACCGGCGCGTGGGCCTGGCGCTCAGTGGCGGTGGCGTGTGGGGCTTCTACCACGTCCACATCCTGCGCTGGCTGGTGAGCCAGGGCGTGCCCATCGACATCGTCAGCGGCGCCAGCATGGGCGCGCTGGTGGGCGCGTACTTCTGCGGCAGCGCGCTGGATGGACATGACGGACTGGAAGGACTGCGACGGCTGGAGGAGCGGGCCATGAGCCGACAGCTCACCCTGGCCGCCACGGCCGCCATCGTGACCACGTATTCGCTGGAGCGCTTCGTGGAGCAGGACCTGGGCCGGCTCTGCCTGGAGGAGCTGGCCATCCGCTTCCTGCCTGTCACGACGGACCTGACCAGCGGAGACTGCGTGGCGCTGGAGCAGGGGCCGGTGGCCCTGGGGGTGCGCGCCAGCGGCTCGGCGCCGGGTATCTGGGGCCCCACGGTGGTGCCTCCCGCGCGGTACGTGGACGGGGCCTTCACCAGCATGGTTCCCGCGCACGTGCTGTTGAATGCGGGCGCGGACGTCATCTTCTCCAGCAACATCTTCCCCTTCGGCGTCCGGCATGCGTCCCCTCAGCGGCGGTCCGGCCTGGGGCGCTTCCTGGCGGGACTCAATCCGGTGGCCCGCGCGCTGGACCTGGCGGCCAGTGGCGTGCTGCTATTGCACCGCAGTGGTGACGTGGAGAGCCTGCTCGCGGACGTCCGCTACGACATCCAATCCGCGGAGGCACCGCTGCTGACCGCCATGGAGTTCACCAAGGCCCGGGACATCCTCGGACGGGCGGCGGCGGATGCGTCGCTCGCGAAGCGGCTGGAGGAGATGAAGCAGCACTGGCTCCAGGTCAAGGCCCGGGGTGCCCGTGCCCACGCGCATCCAGGAGGACAGCAAGCCGCATGATTCCCGTTCGCATCCTGGGCACCGCCAGTGTCCTTCCCGGCCCCGCAGTGACGACCGCGGAGCTGTGCGCGCGCGTGGGACGTGACGCCGCGGAGGTGGAACGGAAGACAGGCATCCTCACCCGCCACTTCGCGCCACCAGGGACGAAGGCCGCGGACGTGGCGGCACAGGCGCTGCGGGGCGCGCTGGACGCGGCGGGGCTGGAGGCCCGGGCCCTGCGCCGAATCCTCTGCGTCACCTCCATGGGCGGCGACGTCACCACGCCCGCCACCGCCAACCGCGTGGCCGCGGCGCTGGGCCTGTCGGGAAGCTGCGACGCGATGGACCTGAGCAACGCCTGCATGGGCTTCCTGAGCGCCTTCGACCTGGCGGCCCGCTCGGTGGCCACGGGGCTGGGGCCGGTGGGCATCGTGTCGGTGGAGCTGCTGTCGCGCACCACCACGCCCGAGGAGCCCCGCCCCTACCTGGTGCTGGGCGACGCCGCCGCCGCCGCCGTGATGGGCACGGGCCGTTCGGGAGAAGGCGTCCTGGGCGTGGCCCTGGGCAATGACGGCACGCTGCCCACGGACGTGGTGCTGGAGAACCCGACGGCCACCGGCAAGCTGGAGCGGATGCGCTTCCTGACGCCCAGCCAGGAGATGACCCGCGTCGCGCTGGGCGCGCTGGTACGGGCGGCGCGCGCGGCGTTGGACGAGGCGGGCGTGGCCCTTCGCGACGTCGAGTGGGTGCTCACGCACCAGCCGAATGGCAGCATGCTGGAGGCCATCCTCCAGGCGCTGGAGGTGTCACCGGAACGCAGCGTGCGCGTGGTGGACACGGTGGGCAGCGTGGGCTCGGCCTCGCTGGGAACCAGTCTGGACCGGCTGCTGCGCACGCGTCCGGTGAAGCCAGGGCACCGCATCCTCCTGGTGGGCGTGGGCGCGGGCGTGGCCCACGGCGCGGTGTTGTACCAGGTGGGCGGATGAAACAGGCGGGCGGTTGGCCCCTGACGGCATGGCTGACCACGTTCCGGCTGCTGCGCCGGTATCACCGCTACGAGGTGGTGAACCTGGAGCCGCTGCTCCGTCCCGGCGCGAAGCTCATCGTCGGTTACCACGGGCGGCCCCTGGCCGTGGACCTGTGCATGCTGACGGTGACGCTCCACGAACGCCTGGGCTATCTGCCGCACGGAGTGGCGCACGGCGCGTTCAATTCAATTCCGGGCATGCGCACGGTGGCGGACGGACTGGGCTTCGTCACGGGGGATGACCCGCGGCTGGCGGAGGCGGTGGCGCGCGGCGAGCACGTGTTGTTGCAGCCAGGAGGCACGCGCGAGGGCTGCCGTGACTTCCGCCACCGCTACCGCGTCGACTGGGGCGAGCGCATGGGCTACCTGCGCCTGGCGGTGCGCTACCGGCTGCCGATTGTCCCCGTGGGCGGCAGCGGCATGGACGACGCGTACGTGGGCCTCAACGACGGGTACGCGCTCGGCCAGCGGGTGGGGATGCCCGCGCGGCTGCCGCTGTGGCTGGGCGTGGGCGCCACGGGCCTGTGGCCCTTGTCGCTTCCCTTCCCCGTGAAGATGACGCAGTGGGTGGGCGAGCCGCTGACGCGCCACCTGGAGCCAAACTTCGACGCGGGCAACCGGGACGCGATGCGAGCGGTGCATCAGGAAGTGGCGGACGCGGTGCAGGGGCTGCTCGACAGGGCTCGCGACGTGGACAAGGGCAGCACACGGAAGGCGGTGCAATGAGGGAAGGTGAGGGTTCCGAGGCGCGACAGTGGGCGCTCATCCTGGGAGCTTCGTCTGGCACGGGCGCGGCCATCGCGGAGGCGGTGACTCGGAAGCCCGGGTTGAATGTCTTCGGTGTCCACCGGGGCCGGTACGCGGAAAGTGCCGTGCAGTTGGAGCAGCGGGTGCGGGACGCCGGTGGACTCGGTGTGATGTGGCAGGCGGACGCGTCGTCTCCAGAGGCTGCTGAGGCAGGCGTGGCGGCGCTGCGGGAAGTCGCCGGGCCCCGGAGCGTGAAGCTCTTCGTGCATTCGATTGCGGGGGCATCGGTGGGGCGATTCCTGTCCGAGGGCGAGGACCGGCTGCACGCGCGGCGCATCCGCCGGACCTTCGACACGATGGCGCACTCGTTTGTCTTCTGGGCGCAGGCCCTGGTGAATGAAGACATGTTGGCGCCGGAGGCCCGGCTTCTCGGTCTACAAAACCCGCTGGATGAAACGCACCTGGGGAACACAGGACTCATCAGCGCATCGAAGGCGGCGCTGGAGATGTACGTGCGCTACCTCGCCATGGAGCTGGGCCCGCGAGGACACCGCGTCAACCTGCTGAAGTTCGGCACGGTGATGACGCCCGCGCTGAAGCACGTGTACTCGCCCGGGGCCCTGGCGCGCCTGGAGGCGGCCCACGCGAGGATGAATCCCGCGGGACGCATGGGCACCGTGGAGGACGTGGCCCGCTTCGTCACGGTGCTCGCCGGCGAGGAGGCGGGCTGGTTCAACGGCGCCACCATCGACTTCACCGGTGGGATGACGCTGCGGCTGTTGGACCTGGTGCTGAATCCGTGAGGTCAGCCCTGTCCGATGGCCGAGAGACAGGGCTCGGCATCTCCCCCAAGACAGACATGTACGTCGGCCGTCAGGCCCGTGCGTCTTGCTCCGGCATCCGGAACGACAGACAGTAATAAAACGGCGCCACCTGCTCCTCGGTGACGTCGAACGCGCCCGGAGGCAGCAGCTCCCGGGGGCAGTGTGGATCCCACGAGTAGAACGTCATCGCGCGGAACGCGGCGCGCTGGAACAGCGAGGGCCGGAAGGCCGGGTCCATCTGCTCGTCCACGACCACCAGCGGCGTGCCCGGCTTCGCCACGCGCGCCATCTCCGCCAAAGCCCGCTCGGGTGCCCTGTAGCCGCCAATGCCGCCCACGTGAAACACCCGGTCGAACGACGCATCCGGGAACGGCAGCGCGTGCGCATCCGCCATCATCAGCCGCACGCCCGCATAACCTCCAGACCGCAGCCGCCGCTTGCAGTGCTTGAGCATGCCCTCGCTCAGGTCCACGCCCCACACGTCCACGTCGAGCCCCGGCGGCAAGCCATCACGCAGGAGCGGCAGGTTCGCCCCCGAGCCCACGCCCACCTCCAGCACCCGCACCGGGCTGCCGTCCTCGTGCGGCGTCAGCGAGCCGAGTTCCACGCGGCGCATGTATCCCGCGCGCATCCGCGCTTCCGAGACGGATTGAAACAACGGCGTCAGCAGCGTCGTCAGCGGGTCATGCAGCACCGGGAGCCCGTCGTAGATGACGCGCATCAGCCGGTCCGTACCGCGCACCGCGTCCTCGCGATACAGCCGCGCCATGCCGCGCGCCACGCTCCACGCCTCGCCGCAGCCACCGCAGCGCAGCCACCCGTCGCGGATGCGGCCATCCGCCTCGAGCCCGTGGAACACCAGCGCCCCACCACAGGCCGGGCACGACAGCAACGCCACGTCCCGGACACTCACACCGTTCATGAACGCGCGTGCGCCTCCGCGCGGGCCTGCTCATCCCGCATGCCCAGCCGGGTGAACGACTCCACCGCGCGCTGCTGATGGACACACCGCGCCGGGTCCTCCGATGGCAAGTGCCTGGCCAGCGCCAGCCGCGCGTGGGCCTCCTCGAAGGATTGTCCCTTTCTCGATGCGACAGCGATACACCGTCGCCACGCCTCGAAGGCCCGCGTGGCGTCGCCTTCCAGCCAGGCCTCCCGCCCACGCCACAAGCGCGCCGCGGCCTCTCCAAAGGGGAACACCTTGGCGAAGACCTCCGCCTCCCGGCGCGCCGCCTTGGCGCTCGCCACCAGCGAGGCATCCGTGCCCCGCTCCCACAGCGTCAGGAGCACCTCCGCCACCGACATCACGCCGAAGTAGACGAAGTGCGCCACTGGCTTGCCGGACGACATTCTCGCCAGCGCCTGCTCCGCCGCGGCCCGGGCCCCTTCCGCGTCACCTTCACGCAGCCGCAACAGCGCCAGCGTCCCCTCCACGATGATGCGGTCCGTCTGCCCGCCCTGCGCCTCCGTCCACGCCAGCGTCTGGGCCAGCGCGGCGCGAGCCTTCGCGTAGTCGCCCAGCCGCAAATGGATGTGCGCCTGGTAGTGCAACGCCCAGTGCTCCGTCTGGAGCGCCCCGCGCCGCCGCGCCGAGTGCTCCAGCCACGCCATCAGCGGCAGCCCCCGCGCAAACTTCCCCTGGTAGCACGACACCACCGTCAGCAGCGCGCGGCACTCCTCCGCCAACCGCACGTCGCCCACCGAGTCGACGATGCCCATGGCCCGCTCCAGCCACGCCTCGGCCTCCGCCCACCGCGCCACGTACGCGCCATACACGGCGTTGCGGCACAGCACGAAGGCCAGGTCCGCGGGGTTGCCCACGCGCTCGGCCACCTCCAACGCGCGGCGGGACCACGTCTCCGCCACCGACCGGATGGGCAGCGTGCCCGCCACCACCGCCATGCTCGTGTAGCCCCGCGCCAGCTCCGGCGACGCGCCCGCCGGCTCGCACAGGTTCAACGCGCGCAGGCCGGACCAGAGGACGGGCAGCGCCTGGTGCGCATAGATGAACGCATCGAGCAGCCGCATCAACAGCCGACCCGCCACGCGCCGCACCCGCCGCCGCTCCTCGGTCTCCTCGTCGTAGTCCTCCGGCCGGGAGCTCTGCGCCAGCCGCAGCAGGCCCTGCCCCAGCGTCCCCAGCGCCCAGCCCATGCGGCTGGACGGCACGGGCCAGCCGAAGTGCCGCAGCGAACGCTCCGCATGCTCACGGAAGGACTGGAGCTCCCCCAACTGGAAGCGCGTCTCCGCCAGGAGTGCCTCCAGGTGCCCCAACGTCATGGCGTCGCCGCCCACTTCGGTCACCCGCGTCAGCGCCCGGGTGAGGAAAGGCAGTGCTTCGCGGCAGGCGCCCACGCGAAGGGCATCCTCGCCCGCGCGCTGCGCATAGCGAGCCTCACGCAGCGCGTCCCCGGCCATGCCCCAGTGGTAGGTGAGCGCCGCCGTCCACTCCGCCCGCTGCCCATGCGCCGCCTCCATCGCCAGCGCGGCGCGCTGGTGCAGCGCGGGCCGCGCATCCACGGGCAAATCATCCAGCACCCCTTCGCGCAGCTTGTCGTGCGCGAAGCGCCAGCGCCCATCCGCCACGTCCAGCACCGCCGCCGCCGCGCAGTCCGTCAGCCAGTGCTCCACGTCCACATCCGGCGCGGCCTGTTGGAGCAGCGGCACATCCACCTGCCGCCCGACGATGGCGGCCACCTGCAGCAGCTCCCGCGAAGGAACCGGCACCTTCTCCAGCCGCCGCTGCACCAGCCTGCGCACGCCACCAGCGAAGACTCGCTCCGGCAGCGCCATGTCGCCAAGCCGGTCCAGCCCTCCCGCCTCCTCCGCCAGCGCCCGCACCACCTCCACGAGGAAGAAGGGATTGCCCTCCGTCTCGCGCAGCAACAGGTCCACCAGGTGGGGACGGGCCCCGGGTGCCCCCATCATGGACTCACTGAGGATGGAGACCTCCCGAGCGTCCAGCCGAGGCAGCCGCAGCAGCGGCAGGCCCGGCAGCGCCGCGGGAAGCGAAGGCGCCTCATCGTCACGGAAGCTGCCGATGAGCAACAGGCGCAGCGCCAACGCCCGCGCGGCGAGCCGAGAGAGCAGATGCAGCGACTCATCGCCCGCCCAGTGCAGGTCCTCCAGCACCACCACCACGGGCTGAGTCAGCCGCGCGAACACGTCCTCCACCACCTGGAGCAGCCGCGCCTGCACCACGTCCGCGCCCACTTCGGCGGGGTCCGCGACGGGGTGCCCCAACAGCGCCTCGATGTCCGGCACCAGCGGCTTGAGGATGCTGGCCTCGCGCTCGCTCAGCGTGGTGAGGATGGCCAGCCAGCGCAGCACCGGGCGCCATTCCTGGTACGGACTGCCGCCCGCCGCCACGCCCTGGCCCCGCAGCACCACCGCGCCCTTCACCAGCGCCAGCGCACGCAGCTCCTCCAGGAGCCGCGACTTGCCCACGCCGCTCTCCCCACCCACCAGCCACGCGCCGCCGCGGCCCACCATCGCCGACTCCAGCACTGTGGACAGCCGCGCCTGCTCCGCCACCCGGCCCACGTAGCGCGCGGCCTGGAGGAAGCTCTCGCGCGTGGCGGCGGACTCGGGCGGCACCGGCTCACCGGTGGCGGCGCAGAGCTCGGCAATCACCGCGTCCGCGCTGCGGGGCCGCAGCTTCGGGTCCGGTGACACCAGCCGCTCCAGCACGGCCTTCAGCTCGGGCGGGAAGTCCGGCGGCGAGGGCACCTGTCCGGCATGCGGCAGCCGGCCGAACATCATCTGGCTGGCCATGGCGCCCACGCTGAAGAGGTCCGTCACCTCCGAGGGCGGCTGCTCCTCGAACAGCTCCGGCGCGAGGTAGCCCGGCGTGCCGCCCGGCTGCGCGTGGTGGACGTGCTCGCGCCCCACCGCCAGGCCGAAGTCCAGCACCTTCACCTGCCCGTGGGCCACCAGCACGTTGGCGGGCTTGAGGTCACGGTGGATGATGCCGCGCCGGTGCAGGTACGCCAGCGCCATCAGCGTCTGCACCAGCAGCCCCACCTGCACACGCAATGGCTGCCCCGTGCCCGCCTGCACCAGGTGCCGAGCGTCCTCCAGCAGGTCCATGGCCAGATAGGGCCGGTGCTCGGCGTCGAAGCCGTAGTCCAGCACGCTGATGACATGCGGATGGCGCAGCGAGGCGAGCGTCTGGAACTCGTGCGCCAGCGACAGCGCCAGCTCATGCCGGGCGATGGAAGACGGCGTGTACTCGCCCTCGGGCAGCCGAGGCAGCCGCGCCAGGTCCTCCAGCGTCTGGTGCAGCCGCTTCACCGCGACGGGGCCCGCCAGCAGGTCCTGCGCGCGCCACACCGTGCCCGCACCGCCCCGGCCCAGGAAGTCGAGGATGCGGTAGCGCCCACCCACGACCTCGCCTTCCGCGTGGCGACGCGTCGCATCCTCCGGCCGGTGCCGGGTTTCATGAGGAAATTGCCGCATCAGAGGGGGGCCGCCCGCCCCCGATGATAACGGGAACCCCTGGTGGCGGTAGGACTGATTCCAGACGCACCGTAATCCCCGGCTCACCGGGCAAATAAGGCGAGCCCGGGCGGCAGGTCAGCCACTACCCAGGCGCGGGCTCAGCCCCCGCCGAAGACACTGGCCAGGCTGCGGCCCCCCTGCACGGCGCCGTAGATGATGACGGTGAAGTAAGTGAGCGACCCCACCGTCATCCCATGCCCCATGAGGATGAAGTAGCCGTCGCGCTGCAGGATGCCGATGGCGAAGAAGAGCGCGGCCAGCGCGGGCAACGTGTTGCTGAAGGGAATCAGGCCGAACGGCATCATCAGCAGCACGCCCGCGAAGAAGAGCATGAAGCCGTTGAAGCGGTTGGTGCTGGAGCCGTGCGTGAGCGCCAGCAGCCGCGGCTTGCTCATCTTGTCCACGTACTTGGTGAAGACGTCCGCGCCCTTGTCCAACGCCGGGGCCAGGTTGGTGCGCAGCAGCGGCTTGTCCAGCAGCTTCCGGGGCAGCCAGGGCGTCCGGTTGAACGTCACGCCCACGCCGATGAGGACGATGAGCAGGCCGAACACCGTGGACACGCCCGGAATCGACACGGGCAGCAGGAAGGGGAAGGTCAGGATGCAGCAGAAGAGCAGCAGGCCTTGCTCACCACACGCCTGCATCAGCTCCCGCACCGTCAGGGATTCGGGCAACCGCGCGGACAGCGCGCGGAGGGTGGCGGAGAGCTGGGCCTGGGTGTCCGAGAAACCCGTGGACGAAGAGGGGGTGGGCGAAGGCGTCGACATTTCAGGCCGTCACTACCACGCCCTCCCCGTCAATGCTCAGCTCCAAGCGATGTCGTACACCGCTTCCTCGCCCTCCCTCCGGACAATCTGGACCGAGGGGTGTTTGGCCCCGCTGGCCTCCAGCCCCGCCAGGAAGAGCCCCACGTAGAAGCCCGCCACCACCACGGGCCGGCAGGTCAGCTCATACCGGGTGGGCCCCAGCTGCGCCATGTGCGTCTCCAGATAGTTGGTGCCCGTGCGCAGGTTGCGCGTCATCCGCGCCAGCATGCGCTGCGGCCCCAGGAGCCGCACGGTGCCTAGCAGCGCGTTGCCGATGAGCGTGGAGCTGAAGCCCTCCACGAAGCGCCGCCCCACCACCGCGGCGGCCTCGTCCAACGGCGCCTCCGGTGCCAGCGTGGCCGCCGCGACCTTCAGCGCGGCCACCCAGATTTTCAAGGGATAGGCCAGGGCCAGTGAGCCCCGGGCGTCGAGGCCCACCTCGCGCAGCCGGCATACACACGCGTCATCCAGGTCATCGCCCAGGGCGCGAAGCAGCCCCTGGAAGCTCTGCTGGAATACAAGGGGTTCGGGATTTTCCAAGGCGCGGCAATGTATCGCCTGGATGACAGCGCCTCAACCCGGTGGGTGACTGTCTATCGATGGTTATTCAACACCCGGCTTGGGGCGCGGCGTGTGCCTCATTCGACACGGAGCGCCACGCCGCGCTGGGCTCTCGCGACGCAGTGTGATGAAGAGCCGACGGCCCGCGTCATCCCGTAGGCTTGCTCGACACGCCGCCCGTCTTCGCTGGAGTCCGCCATCATGAACACGCCCCCTCGTCACCTCTTCGTCGCTGGCGCCACGGGTGCCACGGGCCGCACGCTGATGCGACAGGCGCTGTCGCGCGGTGCGCCGCCGGTCCTCGCGCACGTCCGGCCGAAGAGCGCGGACAGCGATTTGGTACGCCCGTGGCCCCACAAGGCCGTGGTGGAGCTGTCCGACGGTGAGGCGCTGGTGGAGATGATGCGCGGCTGCACCACGGTGCTCCAGTTGATTGGCACCATGCGCAAGCGCTTCGGGTCGGGCGACACCTACGAGACGAGCGACATTGGCACCACGAGGCAGCTCGTGGAGGCGGCGAAGCGCGCGGGTGTGGACCACCTGGTGCTGCTCAGCTCCGTGGGCGCGGGCCGGCCGGTGGGCGCGTACCTCAAGGCCAAGGCGGAGGCGGAGCGGCTGGTGCGCGACAGCGGCATCCCGTGGACCGTGGTGCGCCCGCCCGCCTTCGAGGGCGAGTACCACCACATCAACCCCGTGCTGCGAGCCCTCACCCGCCTGCCGCCATTGCGGAACATGCGGCCCATCCACCTGGACCAGCTCGCCGCCGTGCTGCTGCGTGTCTCCGAGCAGCGCGCGCCGCTGAACCAGGTGCTGGAAGGCGACACGCTCTGGGCCGAGGTCGCCGCCGCGGGCGCCTGAGCCGTCCTCCGGCGCAGGGCCTGTGGAGTACGTGCTTCAGCGCAGCGAGTCCCAGTGGCACATGGGGTTGGAGCCGCCGGTGAGCACGCGCCAGCCATGCATGATGACCCACAGTTTCCGGTACTGGGAGGGGTCCTGGTTGGACCACCAGAACGGTGACGCGTTGGGGCGCTTGTTCAGCTCGTGGAACGGGCGGTACAGCACCCGCGTCAACGACCGACTCAGGCAAAGCAGGAACAGCCAAACATTTGCATCCGGCGTCATTTCTCGATGCAAACGTTGATTGCTGAGGGCAGCGCGGCGAACGGAGTACCACCAGGATCAACTGCGGACGAATGACCCGCTACTACTTGCTGGAAGAGGACAGCGCCGCGACGGCCCGCCACACCGGGGACTTCAACGCGACACACCGGTGGAAGCTGCCAGGACTCCTGGCCTGCCCTGGCTGTGGCGCAACGTGGGCGAGCGTCGGCCACTACTACCCCGCTGACTGGAGGGCATTCGCTTCCGCGAACTTCCGTTGCGATGAGCATGGAGTCCAGCGGGAAGGCCCTTGAAGCGAGCTCCGGCGACCGGCTGGCACAATGCCTTGCTCCTCGCTCCCCGCACCGGCAAGGTCATGCGCCGAGCCCGGGCGCCGTGCCGGGTGCGCCAGTCCCCCTTCACGGCCAGGAGGACACTCGGTGATGGTGAAGGCCGTGTCACACAAGTGGGAGTTCAAGGCGCGCTTTCGCCGTCACGCCTTCGGCTGGAAGTCGCAGCCGGCCATCACCCGAATCAAGCAGGCGGTGACGGAAATCAAGCAGGCCGCCAAGAAGTCCCCCGTGCTCGCGGCGGAAGGCGCGGTCCTCTTCATCGAGCGCGTGTCCCCCGCGCTGGCGCACGTTGATGGCTCATCGGGTGCCATTGGCGCGGCCGTCAACCATGCCATCGACGCGCTCGTGCCCCTCATCGCGAGCGCGCCCGTGGATGCGGTGACCCGCGACGCGTGGCTGGAGCGGCTCTGGGAGGCCTACCAGGCCGACGACATCCCCTACATCGAATCGCTCGGCAACCACTGGGGCGCGCTGTGCGCGGCGCCAGACGTCGCCTCGGCCTGGGCCGACAACCTCATCGGCACGGTGCGGCTGTCCTGGTCGCCTTCGCCCGACCTGCGCGGCTTCTTCAAGGGCACCACGAATTGTCTGAGCGCGCTCGTCGCCGCCGGGCGCTACGACGAGGTGCTCGCGCTGCTGGAGCTGGCGCCGTACAAGATGTGGCATGACCGCCAGTACGGAGTGAAGGCGCTCGCGGCGCAGGGCCGGACGGAGGAGGCCCTCCGCTACGCCGAGGCGGAGCGCGGGCTGAACGACGCCCCCTTCGCCGTGGCGCGCGCTTGCGAGGCCCTGCTGCTCGCCGCGGGGCGCGCCGAAGAGGCGTACCAGCGCTATGGCCTCCTCGCGAACCAAGGAGGCACCTACCTGGCGACCTTTCGCGCCGTCGCCAAAAAGTATCCTCACAAGGCCGCGGGCGAGGTGCTCGCGGACCTCGTGAGCAGCACACCGGGGGACGAGGGCAAGTGGTTCGCGGCCGCCAAGGACGCGGGCCTCTACGACGAGGCGCTCGGCCTCGCGCGCCAGACGCCTTGCGACCCGAAGACGCTGACGCGCGCGGCCCACGCCTTCGCGAAGACGCAGCCCACCTTCGCCCTGGAAGCGGGCCTGCTCGCGCTCCATTGGCTCGTGCAGGGCTATGGCTACGAGGTCACGCGTCTCGATGTGTACGACGCGTACCAGGCGACGCTCGCGGCGGCGGAGCGGCTGGGCGACACCGCTGGCGCGAGTGCCCGCATCCGGGCACTGCTCGCGGCGGGAGGACCGGGGCAGGACTTCGTGGCGAAGGCGCTCGCCAGGGAGCTGGCTTCGTAGAGGCCCTGGACACCATGCAACGACGCCCCCGATACCGAGGACGTGCCGTGCGCGGGGAGCGCGCCTCGACGCTCGTGGAGGCCCTGGCCGCGCTCTCCACGGAGGAGCTGCGGACCTTCGTGAGCGATGCGCTCGACCGACTCGATGAGGGGCCCCGCGCGGACCTCGAAGACCTGCTGCTCCAGCGTGCTGCCCGGAGCGCCTCTGGATGGAAGCCAGCGGCGCCACCTTCAACCTTCGTCGAGGAGGCCACGGCGTTCGTGGCCGCCGCGCGCCGCGCTGGAAAGGCGGAGCCCTCCGCCGCCGACCATCACCTCCGGCAAGCGCTCACGGCCTCACTCGCGGGTGACTACCACGCTGCCCGCGTGGTGTTCGCGGCGCTGCTCGAACCCATTCGCAACGGAGACATTTATCTCGGGCAGGATGAGCTGGCCGACGAGGTGCTCTCCGTGAATCTTCACGAATGCATCCGTCAGTTTGTGACCACCGTGTACGTGACGACTCCGCTCGCTGAGCGTGCCGACGCGGTGCTCCAGGCGCTCGACGCGGCGCAGGGGCTCTCCTTCGTGGATGACCCACTCGACGAAGTCGCGGCCTCGCTGGGCGGAAACCCTCCGGAGCTCGCCGGCTTTCTTACCCTCTGGATCGCGCGCCTCGAGCGCGACGCCAGACCTGGCGGGGAATGGGAGTCCCCTCGCGAGCGCTGGCTGCGCGCGGCGGTTGTCCGGCGAGAGGGGCCCTCGGGCCTGGCGCGTCTGGCCCGGGCGACGCGACAGCCCTCGACGGCACACGCCTGGTGCGACGCGCTCGTCGCCGCTGGCGACTGGGAACAGGCGCTGCGCGCCTTCGAGGAATGCGCCGCGCTCGTCCGAGACAGCTACTCCCGTGGTGACTTCCTTGATGGAGCCGCGCTGTGCGCGCAGCGGCTCGGCACGACGGACCTCATCGACAAGCTCGAGGCGGCCTGGCTCGGCGCACCGTCGCTCCCGCGGCTCTTGCGCTGGCTGGTCTCCGGTGCCCCCTCGGCGGCGGCCATTCGCGACCGGGCGGCGAGGGCGCTCGGGAAGCCGACGACGAAAGTACCCAGCCTCATCGGACTGCTCCACCTGCTCACCAGTGAACTGAACGACGCCGCGAGGCTTCTCTCTGAGGCGCCAGGGCTGGGCTGGTCACAGGACGAGCATCCCGGTCACGTGCTCTTTCCCGCGTTCGCCTGGTTGCTCGGAGACGCGCGCCCCGGCTCGGCCCATGAAGCGCTGTCGTTGGCGCTACCTGCCCCCACGCCGTCCTCCCCAGAGCTCCCCACCCCGACGCTGCGCGACCTGCTTCAGCGCGCCGGGGTCATGAGCAGATGCTCGGAAACGGACCGCCGGACGCTGCTCGAGGCCATGAAGGCCGCCGCCACGCGAAGGACCGAAGACATCCTCCGTGAGAAGCGGCGCGGCCATTACAGCCAGGCGGCGATACTCGTGGCGTGCTGCGTGGAGCTCGAGGCCGGCCCCGTGACGACAGCCGCGCTGCCCGCGTGGGCGGAAGCCCTGCGCACGAGCACCTCACGGTTTCCGGCATTCCAGAGGGAACTGAACGAAGCAATCAGCAAGGCTCTGCGGCTACCATCCACGGACTGAAGCATTGAAGGGAGCCACCTGGGGTCAGGGCCTCTGCCAACGGTTTTCACAAGGAGAGAAGCGGGGGCTCGGGGGGATAGGCGTCCGGTCAACGACTCTTTCAGACGCTGGGATGCGCCCAGGGAGCCCATCACGGCCACTTCACAGCGACCCTGGCGTTCTCGCAAAATTGCTCAACGCCTTTCGGCATCACGGCGAGCGGGACTTGCCGTCCTCTGGGATGGCAACGGCGGCCGTATCCATCCGGCCAATGACGTGCAGAGGGGCGGGGACACGACCGCGTAAACTGGGCGGGCGTCATGCTCCGTCAACACGGGGCGACCGCGCTCGATTCATCTGACCGGGTAGTACTATACAAGAGTCGTAGAATCCTGGATGACTTCGACCAGCCTCCCGAATTCTCGCTCATCTCGTGCCGCCAACTCGGCGGACAGTCCCCCTCCCAGTGAAGAACGGTCGACGTAGAAGGCTGCGTCACCGCGCTCGTAGAGCGGAGTCAGTGGGCTGGTATGGGGCAGCTTCTGGAAGCCGAGCTGGAGAAGCGTCTCGTCGATGGCTCCCACCAAGGAGGGCGCCACGATTCGGACATTCCCCGTTCCGCTGCTCACGAGCGAAGGGAGGAACCGTCGCCGATGCTCCAGAAGGGCCATCCGCTTCCTGCTGAAGGCCAGCAGGAAGAGCATGTCCTTCAAGGAACCATACAGGGGAACGATGTGGTCCTCGTTCTTGAACGGCTCTTCAGGGTCCGCCTGGACAACAGGACAGTCAGCCTGCTCCGTGGCCTCCCCGCAGTCGAGCAAGAACCTCCCGTAGGTGTCCACGAGCTGGGCGCCAATGAAGATGTACCTCCGAGGAGGACGCCGCTTGCTCGTTTCGTAGAACTTCAGGATCCGGCCGATAGCGAAGTCGGTATCTTCCTCGCGGAGGCTTCCCATGCTTCGTCCCATGCTGAGGAGGAAGTCCTTGTAGTGGGAGGGAAGGGGCCGCTTGAGCAGGCTCTCGAGTCGGGAGACCTCCACTGCCGACGCTCCCTGGGCCTGACTGGAAAATGCGGGTTCGAATCCATTGATGTAATTGAGCAGTTCTTTCATGGCGTAGGGCATCAAACGGGAGCAAGAGAGTTCAGCATGACTTCTTGTTGATGTCGCAGAGCATCTCCGTCAACACCACCTTGCAGGTGTCGCACGAGGGAACGCTCTCGCGGTGTCGGAAGTCCTTCTTGACGTACTCTCCGTTCCGAAGATGTTCGACTGTGACCGTCACGCCAGGCTGCTTGAAGCGCTTCAGGATTCGTGGACGGAACCAGAGCTCGGACATGGAAGAGGGGATATGTCCCTCCCGCAGCGCCTTCTGGACGAGCTGTGGTCCCGCGCAGACGCCGGGCAGGTTCTTGCCAATCTTCTTTTGGCGGAACGAACTCAGGGGGATTTCGTCGCCTCTGGGATTGGTTATCAGCGCGCCCTTGGCGAGTGGCTGACAGAGGCTCCATCTCCCATCTTGGGTTTGCAACCGGTTGACGGCCTCGCCAAATCCATCGAGATAGTAAGAGCCGGACATTGCGGCGTAGATTTTATGATTGAGCCTGCAGATGAGCACGCCAATCATGTACCCCCTAAAGATTTCCGAGCCATCCTCGTCGACATCTGTCTTGAGGATCGAAAGCTTCTTCTCTCGGGTCACTTTCAGTAACTCCCGGAGAAGCTTCCTGGCTTGTGTCAGCGAAAGGTGGGTTTCTGGCAGGCGGTGCTCTGCCTTGTCTTCATTGCAGTTGGGGCACCGGATGTTCCCGTCGACGGGGTCGTCACCATAGACCAGGCCGGTGCCCCCTGCGGAAATGAAGCTCGTGTTGAAGGTGTTCCCATTGTGTAGCGTCGGGTCGAGGAATCGCACCACGCCCTTGCCCTCCACCTTCACGTCCATGCTGCCGCTGCCCCAAGTCATCTTTCCTTTGAACTTGGAAGAGATGAGTCCACCGGCCGTGCCCGGTTCGTCGCCGGAGCTGGTGCTCAGCTCGGAACTCGTCAAGGCGACGGGGTTGCCCTCAATCGTCGTCTTCTTGCTCCCCTTCGCGAGCATTGAGTCCTGGGCGGAGTTGACGAATGGCGTAGGCACCGGCCCTGCCGGTGTCGGGACCTTGCAGACGTCCGGCGCCGCCGAAACATGCGTGTTGCCTGCACCCTTATGCAGAATCGAGCGCCCATTGGCGAAGACCTTGGTCATGGCTCCTCCTCAGTTCCTCGGAATCAGCTCCACGATGCACGCTCCGACGCGACCTCCATCGGAACTTCCGTAGATGAGCGTCCTGCGGCCACCGCGCTGCTTCCACCGCGCCCGGTGCAGCGCCACACCCAGCATGACGGGGCCCGTGCCCGCTCCTGCGTCCCCGAGGCCCTCTCCCGCCACTTCCACGCACAGGGGCTCGGGCATCAGGGCTGTGTTGCGTAGGTACGCCCGGGAAAATTCGGTACCCCAGAAGGATTCTCCCGGCTGGCAAGCCAGGACGCCATCCACCCGCCGTGCCCCGGCCTCCCTGCTCTGCCGCAACTGCCGCAGCACCTTGGTCAGGCCCTCCGCCATGCTGGGGGCCTGTTGGGTGAACGGGGTTGGCTCCACGCCCAGCGCCGTGCCGAGCAGCACGCCCAGGGGCTCCAGTCCCAGTGACGTCGTCGCGCCCGGGCGTGCCAAGGCGACGAATCCCGCGGCCTCGCCCGGAATCCTCCCGTCCCGGTTGACTGGGCCCAGCGTCAGCCGCGCCGAGACCAGTGCCTCCAGCGATGTGGGGTCGCCCAGCGAGTCCACGGCCCCCACCAATGCGAGCGCCCCTGCCTTCCCGGAGCGCAGGTCCACCTGGGCCGCGGTGAGGGCCTCGAAGAATGCAGCCCGCCCCGCCGCGTACGTCTTCACCACCCGTAGGCGTCCTCCCGTGTCCGCCAGTAAATCCGCCAGCAGCGACTCCTGCTGTACCTCCGCTCCCATGCCGGCTTCGGGCAATCCGAGATACAGCGGCAGGGGCCCACCGGGCAGGCCCGTCAACAATGGGAGGAACTCCGAGAGCGCCTGCCGTCCCAGGGCTGCCATGCGCCGTGTCCTCGAAAGGGACGGTGTGAGCAGGCTCAGTCGCGAAGCGCGTACGGGCTCGCCCAGGGCGTCCTTGACAGATGTCTCGGCGAAGCGCACGAGTCCCGCGCGCAGGGATGCGAGCGTCATTCGCGTCGAAGTACCCACGGGCGTACACATGCCGAGGCCCACCACCAGCTCGCCGCTCACGAGACGTCCTCCCATGGCTCCAGCAACCGCACGGAGCTGACCTCGTGCGTGGCCAGCTCTCGGTGAGCAGGGAAGGTCGCGCGCCAGGTGAGCACTACCCGGCGCTCCTCCGGCTCCAGCAACACCGTGTCGAGCATCATGCGCCGACGCTCACGGCGCCGGACAAAGGTGCAGCGCGCCAGCAGACGGAACGAGGGAAGCGTGAATGCGATGGGGCCGTCCGGTGAGACGCCATCCAGCGCCACGAGTTCCCCGCCGCGGAGGTAAGGCGAGGCCTGCAACGCCTGGGGTGCCGTCTGGAGGAAGCGGTCGTCGAAGTCCTCGGGCCAGAGCGGCGCCCGCTGCTCCACCCACGCCCCGTTGTACGTCCCCGCCCACCCGAGGCGAGGCTGCCAGTGTCGCGCCACTGGGCCAAAGCCACACGGCGGCGGCCGGTCCGTCCATTTGTGGATGGGATGCAGGGGCTCCTCGATGGCGGGGAGAGGCTTGTCGATGGCGTCCTTCGCGCTCTCGTAGCAGCCCCGGCCCACGGGGTTTCGCGCCTCGCGCCAGGCCGCGGAGGTACCGCCGAAGCTGTACTCGTACTGAAGCGGCACGGACTCGAAGGGCAGCGGGTCCGACGCGCTCAGGCCCACGAGGCTCCGGTACCAGACGCGTGCGCCCGAAACGAGGGCCTGCTTCTCCAGTGCGCCCACCCGCACCGTCACCTGCGTTCGTGTCACCTTGCGGCCTCGGGGTGCCCACGCACGGCCGTGTAGCAGCACATCGGTAGCCATCCGGGTGTATGCGGCTTGGGACTCGTAGCGGAGGCTCGAATTTTCTGGCTCGCCCCAATACGCGTCGGCCTTCGGTGGAGGAACCTGCTCGTCGCACGGGGACAACGGCGTGGTGGCAAGCCGCCCGGGTAGGGGGAGGGTGAAGCTGCCCGCGACGACGAGGACGAGGCACTCCTCGCCCTGCTTCGTCAGGGAAAGGAAGTCCGTGGCCGCGAACGGGGTGAAGTTCTTGAGGGCGGGCATTGCGTATCGCTCCTGGCCTCAACGCAGGGTATGGATGAGTGGCACGTCCCGCACGTGCGCGCAGTCCGCTCGGGCATTCGCAAGGGCCACGCGCTGGCGGCGGGAGAAGGCGCGCGTCGGGATGACGTGCTTGCCGCGAGTGCGAATGGCCAGCTCTCGCGCTAGAACGTACCGGCGCCGCATGGGGCTGGATTCCAGCGCGTCCACCAGGACGGAGCCGCTGAAGGGTTGTCCCAGCAAATAACGCGTTCCCTTGTCGAAGCGCTTGCGTGCCTCACTCCACCACGCGGTGATGGCGGCCACGTGAGGCCAGGGCAAGTCATCCTCAGGCCTGGGCTCAAGGCTTGCGTCCGGGTCATCCGATGGTTCGGGATGCGTCCTTGGCGGCAGTGCATATGCGCCCTCCAGCCGCAGGCCCGTCATGGTTGAGAAGGCCTCGCCGGCCAAGCGCGCCACCGAGGGCTCCGCAAGGTATTCCAGGCAGGCTTCCACGGCCGTCACGCGTCCACTGAATCCCAGTGCCCATAGGACATCCGGACGCAGTTCTGGTGACTGCAGCAGTTCCACCAGCAGGGCAGTGTCCGCATCTGCGCTGCCAAGCGCGAAGAGCGTGAGGGCTTCGGGCATGCCCGGCTCGCGGCGCTGCACCGCCTTGCGACACGCGTCCCAGGCCAGCCGCACGCCTGATGCCAAGCCCGCTTCCATCGCGGCCGCGCGGATGCCAGGGTGGGCGGAGTCAAGCAGCGCCGGCAACAGCCTGCTCACGGCATCCTCGGGAAGGGGCATTGCCGCACGCAGGGCCGCCATTCGCGCTCGGGGCTCATCGTGCATGAAGAAGCGGGCCAGTATTTCCGGTGGCACCTCCTGGCGGAAGACCAACGCTTCCAGGGCGTGGGCCTGCGCGTCCAAGTCGTTTCTCTTCAGCACCTCCCTCAACTGTGCGCCGAGGCCGGGAGCCTCACTCAGCTCCAAGGCGCGGCGGATCCCGGCGCGAACCTCCGTCGACGCCCCCTGGAATCGTGCAAGCGATTCATCCAGCCCGCCCAGGGACAGCAATGCGTACGTCGCCGCGCTCTGGCGTGAAAGTTCCTCGGAGTCGAAGGCTGGGCGCAACACCAGGGAGAGTGCGGCGGCATCCCCCAGTCCTTCGAGGTGGGCCAGCAGGCGCTCCTCGCGCTCCGCAGTCTCCGTCAGCGTGAAGTCGGGAGCCACCAGGGCTCGCTCCCACTGCTCCCAGTGAAAGGAGGCTTCGTCAAGATGCTCTTCCCATACGTCCACCAGCACCATGTCCCCCCCCTTGGACTGCTGCCGTGATTCTAGTTCCAATGGCTGACTCGCAGGAAGGTAGGGAGCCGTCATACCCAGACGTAAGGAATGGGGGACGACACCTGGCTTCCGCTGAAGACTCTGCGGGCTAGCAAGGAGCGTTCATGACGCCCCTGTTGCCTGACTACGGCCGCCTCCCGATGCCCCATGAGAGTGATAGGGGCCCCGCGGAGGGGAAGGAAGCAGAGGGTCCGAGGAGAGCC
Source organism: Myxococcus sp. NMCA1 (assembly GCF_026810205.1). Classification (NCBI taxonomy): domain Bacteria; kingdom Pseudomonadati; phylum Myxococcota; class Myxococcia; order Myxococcales; family Myxococcaceae; genus Myxococcus; species Myxococcus sp. NMCA1. Next base: position 9,216,240 of record NZ_CP113950.1, read on the forward strand.
GCTGACAAAGCCGCCCGAGGGATGCTTCAGGCCGCGCAGCCCGCGCTGGCCCCCTCCACACCTGCTTGGGGTACCAGAAATGGCCGCAGTTCATCGCCTGGAGCGAAGAGGCCATGGAACCTCGTGAGGCTTGCCCGAGGCGGAGGCACCAGGCACCTCTCGGCGTCACGACGAGAGGGACGAAGCCGGGACTTGCGTTTCAACCACCCACTCCCCGTGCTCAACGCCTTTCGGCATCACGGCGAGCGGGACCGCCGATTCGTCATCGAACATCCGTCGCCGTTCGTGTGCTCAACGCCTTTCGGCATCACGGCGAGCGGGACTGATCCAGACAACTCCCGCATCCCAATCAGCTTCCACGTGCTCAACGCCTTTCGGCATCACGGCGAGCGGGACACGACCCGACGCTGCGCCGCTGCGTCGGTTTCGCCCGTGCTCAACGCCTTTCGGCATCACGGCGAGCGGGACCGGTACACGTCGTCGCCCAGGTCTTCGGTTGCCGGTGCTCAACGCCTTTCGGCATCACGGCGAGCGGGCCCCTGTGCGCTCGGTGTACTCGAACGAGGTTCGCTGCTTGTTCCAGTGCTCAACGCCTTTCGGCATCACGGCGAGCGGGACGCACAAGTTCTCCTGGGCACACGGCCGTCAGGAGAGTGCTCAACGCCTTTCGGCATCACGGCGAGCGGGACTGGTAGCGCGCATCAACGCGCAGCGGCAGCATGTGGTGCTCAACGCCTTTCGGCATCACGGCGAGCGGGACAGAACGTTGAGGCCATGTCGTCCTGCACGAACTTGTGCTCAACGCCTTTCGGCATCACGGCGAGCGGGACGGAGCCGGCCCAGGTGCTTCGCGTCGCGGCGCTTCGGTGCTCAACGCCTTTCGGCATCACGGCGAGCGGGACGCTTGTCGAGAACTTCGACCAGTTCAAAGCCGACCTGTGCTCAACGCCTTTCGGCATCACGGCGAGCGGGACCAAGGCAGCAGACGCGCTCACAAAAGCCGCAGAAGCGTGCTCAACGCCTTTCGGCATCACGGCGAGCGGGACTGAAACTTGCCGCTGCGCAGGTCCACAAGGGCCGCGTGTGCTCAACGCCTTTCGGCATCACGGCGAGCGGGACAGCACGCGGCGCGGTGGTCCTCCCTCCACCTGGAGTGCTCAACGCCTTTCGGCATCACGGCGAGCGGGACCGAGCTGTCGGGCACGCTGGAGAGCGTGTTCCTGTGCTCAACGCCTTTCGGCATCACGGCGAGCGGGACGAGGCGCCGGAGAAGTTCATGCCTCTCGAGTTCGGGTGCTCAACGCCTTTCGGCATCACGGCGAGCGGGACCACCGACGGTACAACCTGTACCTCGAGCCCAGCACCAAGTGCTCAACGCCTTTCGGCATCACGGCGAGCGGGCCCCGCCGCAGCCGCTGGAGGCTGACGTCGAGTCCACGTGCTCAACGCCTTTCGGCATCACGGCGAGCGGGACGACCGTCAGTGCGCCGCGCACCATGGCCGCGACAGCATGTGCTCAACGCCTTTCGGCATCACGGCGAGCGGGACCAGGGCGATTGGCGGCGATTGAATCAAAGTTGGAGTGCTCAACGCCTTTCGGCATCACGGCGAGCGGGACGACAAGGAGCTGGAGCACCAGTCGAACGAGAAGAAGACGTGCTCAACGCCTTTCGGCATCACGGCGAGCGGGACCACGAAGGTGTGTCCCTTATCAACAGAGGGACGAAGTGCTCAACGCCTTTCGGCATCACGGCGAGCGGGACTACACCCCTGCCCAAGTCCTCACCACATACAACTCGTGCTCAACGCCTTTCGGCATCACGGCGAGCGGGACGTGGAGCCGCTGAGCGCGAGCTGCGAGCGCGGTGCTCAACGCCTTTCGGCATCACGGCGAGCGGGACCAACCGTGACCTCGACAGGGAAGAGGTCATTGCCGTGCTCAACGCCTTTCGGCATCACGGCGAGCGGGACGCGGCAGAAGCTGTGCAGTCAGTACCGAGGATGGGCGTGCTCAACGCCTTTCGGCATCACGGCGAGCGGGACTTCGCTCGCCTCTCGGTCGAATCCGCCACCACCCTCTGTGCTCAACGCCTTTCGGCATCACGGCGAGCGGGACGGGCATCGGAGCTTCTGGCCGTGGCGCCGGAATCTCGTGCTCAACGCCTTTCGGCATCACGGCGAGCGGGACTCGATGAGCAGGTTCTGTCCCCACTCCATCGACTGGTGCTCAACGCCTTTCGGCATCACGTCGAGCGGGACTTCCTTGAGTGGTTGAGCTCAGCGCTCGATACCCGGTGCTCAACGCCTTTCGGCATCACGGCGAGCGGGACCGGCTTCGCGGCACGCCATTCGCCGCGCTCCACGTGCTCAACGCCTTTCGGCATCACGGCGAGCGGGACTTACTTCCCGCGCTTGTTTACTACCGTAACCGCAGGTGCTCAACGCCTTTCGGCATCACGGCGAGCGGGACGCGGTCCATGATGACCATGACGAAAAGGGGGTGTGCTCAACGCCTTTCGGCATCACGGCGAGCGGGACTCCTGTTTCTCTATCGCGAATGCTGGGCGGCGTCTGTGCTCAACGCCTTTCGGCATCACGGCGAGCGGGACCAGCAGGGCCTTGAGTTCGGCCACCTGTAGCGGGTGCTCAACGCCTTTCGGCATCACGGCGAGCGGGACTTCCGATACCGTGCCACGGCGTGGCACCGGCGTAGACGTGCTCAACGCCTTTCGGCATCACGGCGAGCGGGACCGGAGCTTCCCAGCATCGGTGTCCCTGTGTGCAGTTGCTGGTGCTCAACGCCTTTCGGCATCACGGCGAGCGGGACGCAAGAGAGTCGTGAATTTCAGAAGTACCAGATGAGTGCTCAACGCCTTTCGGCATCACGGCGAGCGGGACCGAACCACCCCTGCCCGAAACCGAGGCCCAACTCGTGCTCAACGCCTTTCGGCATCACGGCGAGCGGGACCGAGCCAGCCATCACCCGTGCGGCGACGGCCCAAGTGCTCAACGCCTTTCGGCATCACGGCGAGCGGGACCCCACGTCCGGTGGCAAAGCCGTCTACTGCGGCCTGTGCTCAACGCCTTTCGGCATCACGGCGAGCGGGACCAATGAAAATTGTTTGCAGCAATAGAACACCGAAAGTGCTCAACGCCTTTCGGCATCACGGCGAGCGGGACGCTCCCGCCCAGACGTCGCGCTTGGCGAACCCTCTAGTGCTCAACGCCTTTCGGCATCACGGCGAGCGGGACAGCCCGCCTGAATTTCCCAGCAATTCCGGCACCTTACAAGCCCCTTTTCAAGCACCTCCCCCTCCTTTCCCTAGGTTGGCCATTTCAGACCCTACCCGAAATCGCCAACCCCATGAAACCACTCGGCTTTTCATCGATCATGCACCTATTCACCTGTCAAAGAGCCTCAACCCCATGAAACGACAGGGGAATCCGCCACTTTCGCCGTCACGGACCTCCGCCACGGCGAGGTGCTTGATTGTCGCCCACGCTACAGCACCTTGAACGGTGCGGGCTCCTCCGGCCAGTCCTCCTTCGCGTTGATGGCGCGCACGCGCTCCACGCACCCGCCGCACAGCCCAATCACCAGCAACGTATCCACGGCATCCATCCGCCGCGACAGTTCCCAGCGCAGCTTCTCCCGGTCCCGATCCGTCAGCGAGCAACGGAACACGGAGAGCTGCAACCACTCCCCATAGCCCTTCAGCAGGGCATGAACCTTCCGCCACCGCCGCGGGTCGCGGATGTCATAGGTAATCAAATACCAACGCCTCGGCTCGGCCATGGCTCACCTCAAGCGGAACGTCGCGAACAGCCCCGGCTTGCCGGTCCACTCCTTCTCCAGCAGCCGCACCTCCAGTTCCACCAGCCGCGCGTAGCTGAGCGAGTACCCCAGCACGTTGTGCTTCCACGTCTCCCGCTTGCGCCGCTCGTACAGCTCGATGGCCTTCGCCCGCCCCGCCTTGCTGAGCCAGACGTGCTCGGACGTCACCTCGAAGTCCGCGTCCGGGTCCCACGCCCGCCGGTTCACCGAAGCCACCAGCGGCATGTCCGCCAGCGGCACTCGGAACAGCTCCATCACATCCAGCCCCAGCGGCCCCGCCGTGCCCCGGGGCTGGTGGTAGAAGCCAAACGCCACGTCCAGCCCCACCGCCCGGATGGCCGCCTCCACCTCCCGGTGGACCTGGCCATACAAGAAGCCAAGCACCGCGTTGAACCGGTCCCTCGGAGGCCGCCGGTTGCGCCCCTCGAAGCGCAGCCGCGCGTCCACGTCGTCGCCTTGGAGGTACGGCAGCGCGCCGAAGTACCGCGCCGCGCCCGCGCCCTCCAACCCCAGGAGCACCTCCAGCGACGGCGCCTCCTCGCACTTCGGCAGCAGCGCCCGGAGGTCCCGCACCGCCGAGGCCAACACCTGACGCGACTCCGAGTCCCCTCGCGAGGAGCGCAGCAGGAAGCGGAGCTGCCCCTCCAGCTTCGCCGACACTAGGCGACGGGCCAGCCCCAGGCACACGTCCTGCTGCCGTAGCGCCTCGAACTGACGCAGCCGCCGGTGGACGTTGCCTCCTCCGCCGCCCAATCCCCCCAGATAGCGCCCCCCGGACGTGAACCAGTGCACGCCGATGTCGTTCTCCACGCAGTACGCCAGCGCCTGCGCGCTCACCTGCACCGCCCCATGCGCGATGAGCGCCGACACCATGCGCCCTGGCTGCCTCGACGGTGCGCCCTCCCCTTCCGGCGGCGTCACCACCAACTCCTCCGCCGCGCGCCCCACCCGCGTCCCGGGTGTCGCGACGTGCAGCACCTGCCGCACATCATCCTCCGGAAAGAGCCGGGGCCGCTCCTCCCCCGCCACCTGCCGCTCCTCCTCCGGCAGGCACACGGGCGCCAGCGAGCACTTCGCGCACTTGCGCTCCTCCTGTGTCACGGGTGGCCGCTCCCGCGACGCGCGCAGCAGCCGGGCCCTCGCCACGGCCGCCGCCACGGCGCCCCGCAGCGTCGCGTCCAACGGGAAGCGCACCGTCGTATCCGTCTGGTGGTAACGGACCCGGCACTCCACCGGCGCCCCCGGGAAGCGCTCCTCCACCAGGAGGGCGTAGGCCCCCGCCTGGAGCCGGTCGCTCGGCCACGCCTCCGGCGCGTCGCCGCCAGGCGCGTGGCGTCCGCGCTTGTGCTCGTAGACGACCAGCGTCCCCTCCCGCGTCCTCACTGCGTCCACCCGGCCGTGCAACCCCAGGGCCTCGCTCACCAGTTCCAGTTCGACGCGCTCGCCCTCCTCCTGGAGGAGGACGTGCAGCCTCCGCCCCGCGAACACGGCGGCGTCGGCCACGCGCAGCTCCTCCACTTCCTCCAGGTAGAAGAGCCGCTCGCAGTACGCCAACGCGTGCAGCGCGTGCGTGCGGATGGACGGCTCGCCGACGACAGACTTCGGACTCGTGGATGGTGCGTTCATGCCTTGGGGCCCCCCGCCCCCTGGAAACACGACGTGTGAGACCTCCGCGACCGCGCGCGGCTCAGGAAGCAGGCGCCCGGGGCGTCCACGTCCAGGCCCGCTCGGGTGGCTCCCGGGTGGGAACCTCCAAGGGCGCCATCAGCGCGCGCGTCGTCCGGCTGGCATCCTCCCGGTTGATGCCCACCGTCATCCGGTAGGCGCCGCGCCGGGGCTCGGCGCCGGGCTCCAGCCGCGCGTACCAGCGCGCCTCGGGCGGCGCCTCCAGCACGTCCAGCCTGTCGAAGAGGAAGTTGTTGTCTCCCGCGAAGGGCAGCCCATACCGCGCGGCCCCCTCCCCCCGCAGCCCCGCGCTGACGCGGCCCAGGAGCGCATCGTCCTCACACTCCACGCCCACGACGGCCCGCAGGCCCACCAGCAGCTCCCTGCGCACGGGGACAATCCAGTACTTCGCCCCGTGTGTCCGAGCCTTGAGCTCCTGGCCGGAGTTCCCCACCGGGTAGGTGTGGAGCTGCTGGTAGAGGCTGGACACCTCGGGCGGCGTGCCCACCAGCCCCACGGCGATGCGGAGACAAGGACAGTCGTCGCGCATCCGGGTGGTGGCCTCCGGACCTGGGGCGCGCGTCTCCACCCCCGCCAGGTTGAGCACCAGCCCATAGGCCGCGGACGGGGGCATGAAGGGCGCCGTGGAGCGGAACACCCCCGCCTGGAGCGGCCGGAACGCCGCGAAAGGCGCCTGGGCGAGCAACCAGAGGCGTCCCATCTACGCCTCCGAGAACGCGGCCGTGGCGAGCTTCTCCAGCAGCGCCTGCGGGTTGTCGTGCAGGTGCGCGCCCCGCGCCTCCAGCGCCCGCCGCTGCTCTGCTTCCATCTTCCGCACCAGCTCACCGCCCAGCCAGAACTCGCGCGCGTCCAGGTCCGGCGGTCCCCCCACCAGGCGCGACAGCTCCGGGAACTTCCCCTCCTCGTTGAAGCCGTAGCTGTCGTACCCCGCCACGAGCGAGGGCGTCAGGCGCGCCACCACGCTGCGCGGCGCCATTTCAAAGAGGCTCCGGGCGTGGCCTCCCGCCACACCAGACAGCTCACCCAGGGCCTTCAGGAGCTGCGTGGCCCACCGCTTCCCCTCCGGCACCGCCACGCAGTCCCCCACGGCGAGCGCGAAGGGATACTGATAGGCCGTGTACGCCACCTCGCGATGCAAGAGGGCCGAGTTGGCGGAGTTCTTCCACGGGCTCTCCCCCGCGTTGAGCGGCGACTGGTGGAAGGTGGCGTCGAAGCGGTAGGGCAGCAGCGACACCGCCATGTTCATCCGCAGCACGCTGTCCCGCTTGGAAGGATGCGACTTGCCGGGCTTCTTCGCCTTCGAGTCGGCGACCATGTAGCCGAAGAGGAAGTCGTCGGCGTACTTCTCCGCGTGAGGGAACTCCTTGAACTCCACGGCGAGCTGGTCCTCGTCGTGAAGCCGGCGCCGGTTCATGGGCAGGCCATACTTCGTGAGGATCTCCCGCAGCGCGTTGCGCATGGACTCCGGGCTGATGACGGTGTGCTCCGCGCCTCCCCGCGAAATCTTCTGGAGGACGGTGCGGTTCTCCTCGCTCTCCCCCCGGTAGTTGGAGCTGGGCGCGGCATAAGTGAGGACGGTGGCGAACAGGTTCTTGTGGGGCATGTCAGGCTCCGGGGAATGAGACAGGCTCAAGCGGTGGCGGAGAGCGCCAGCAGGGTCAACGTCCGCACGTCTTCGGTGCGCTCGTGCAGCGCGCGGGATAGCCGCACGAACTGCTCGGCCTTGAGGTGGTGGGGCACCGAGCACAGCGTCCCGGCGAAGTACGCGATGAAGTCCGGCCCCGTCCTGCTACGCACGGCGAGGAAGGCGTCCCGGGCGATGCGCTCCTTCTCCTTCTCGTAGTCCGCCTTCTTCTTCGGGTCGTCCTTCACACCGTCCCACTCCATGCCGTGCTTGAGCTTCAGCTTGCGGCCCACGTAGGTGCGCGCGACCTGCAACACGAGCTGCTCCAGGCCCGGGCCCGTGGCAGCGGATTCATTCGATTCCATGTCTTTGTTCCTCTCGAAAGACACCCGGGCGTCATGGCGAAAGCCCTTGGCGCCGAAGGTGGCCGTGTACGGCAGGGTGGAGGCGATGCGGTCGAAGCCGGCGTACCAGGGCCTGCCCCCCACCAGGTTCTGGAGCCGGGTGCGGCGGAAGAGCGGGTCCCACAGCGCCGGATGCTGGAGCGCCTGGTATTCATCCACCATGGACACCGTCGGCTCGAAGCGCGAGGCGCTGTAGGTGCGAACGTTGTTGCCTTCCTTGTCGAGGTGGGCGAGCTCGTAGCCCAGCACCAGCGCGCTGTAGGCCCGCGCGCCCTCCGTCTGGGAGAGCCGCTCGCGCAGCAGCCGCCCCGTCATGAGCGCGGACTCCTCCACCAGGTCCACCAGCGCCGCCCGGGGCCGGAAGCCGCTCACCTCCGTGCTCCGCTCGCGCAGCGCATGCGGCAGCTCTTCACAGAAGGACTGGAGCAGGCCCACGTCGGGAATGACCAACGCGAACCCCGCGTGCTCCTCCTGGATGACCTTGTCCTTCAACTTCAACGCCCGGGGTACATGGACCTGGGTGACGTAGGGCCAGAAGTGCAGGAGGAACCACTCACGCGGAGCGTCCTCGAAGGAGACGCCATCCGCGTTGCGGTCCATGGCGCCGAGGTAGTCGGTGCTGGAGAGCTGCACCGTGCCCGCCTTCTTCGACGTGAGCCGCTTCCAGGCCTTCTCCGCGTCTCCATTGTCTGTCCCCTGCGCCCGGGCGATGAAGGGGAGGCGCGTCGCGGGAACGCCTCGCAGCGTCCTCCAGAGCATGTCCCGCCACAGCTTCACCCACAGGCCCGCGTCGTTCGCGCCTGGCGCGTGGTCGAGCAACAGCCCCGCGCGCGGGACGGGCACCTTGTAGATGAAGTACTTCTTGCGCTTCACCTTGCCCTTCGCGTCCGTCTGTTCGACCTCCTCCTCGCGCAGGGGCGGCTCGTCCTTGCGGGGCTGTGACTCCTTCTGCTCCTCCATGCTCGCGGCGTACAGCTCGTCGAAGAGGCGCCTCATCCCCTCGATGTCCAACTCCACGCGCGCGCCCGCGTCATCCAGGTGGAGGATTCGGGCGATGCCACGCGTCTTCTCCGGGAGGCGCGCCAACCACTTCAGCATGAGGACCAGCCCCGCGAGGCCCGCCCGGTGCTGCGCGCTGGGCAGCGACGCGAGCGAATAGTCCAGCGTCAGCACGGTGGACGCCTCGGCGGGGGCCGTCTCCGCGCGCGTCCGCCCGGGCGGCTTCGCCGCGACGCGCTGGTTCGATGTGCGGGTGCTCATGAAGCAATCTCCTCTGCATGGAAGCCCGACCACTCGTCATAGGCGGCGCCGTGAGCAATCCCCACGTGGGCAGGGAGCCACGGGGGACGCGCCACGTCCTTCGCGACGCACCGCTTCGGGACGGAGACGATGAGCCCGTCCCAGGGTTCGCGCGCCACCCGGGCCACGCGCGCCTGCTCCAGGTCTGGTCGAGGACACACGGTCGCGTGAAGTCCTCTCCATCCCGGAAGGAGCCGGGCGTCGCGAAGTACCCTGCTTCGAGGAAGCGCGTGGAGCCCGACGGCTCCGGCTCTCCACGCGCGTGCGCCTCCAGCGCCTCCGCGAGTCGTCGCTGACAGACAGCGCCCGACCCCAGCGCGCGCAGCATGGCCTCGCTCGACGCCAGCTCCGCCTCCGCATAGGGCGCGGCGCCCAGGGGCGCGTAGGTGACGAGCCGCGCCTGGAAGTCCAACCCTCGCGAGAGATGGCGGTTGGCCCGCCCGAAGCGCTGCACCAGCGAGGTGGGGGGCGCCAACTCGGTGATGAGCACGTCCGCGTCGAGGTCCAGGCTCATCTCGCACACCTGCGTGGTGACGGCGATGGCCGCGCGCGACTTCTGCTTGAAGTCCGCGACCGCCAGCTGGTGCGCCTCCTGCCGGTCCGTGAGCTTGAACCTGCTGTGATAGCAGCGCACGCCTTCCCCCAGCGCCGCGCGCAACCGCGACGCCAATGACTGGCAGCGCGCCACCTGATTCACCACCCAGAGCACCCGGTGTCCCGCGTTGAAGGCCTCCCGGGCGATATCCATCGCCTGGGCCTCACCCTCGACGGGCTCCAACCGGTAGCGCGGATGGGACTCCTGCCACTCGAGGTCCTCGAGCTTCGCCCGCTCCTCGGTGGAGGGATAGACACGCAGCCCGCTCCGCTCCAGCGCCTCCCGGCGCGAGGCCGGAAGCGTGGCGGTCATGCACAGCACGGGCAGGTCGAAGGACTTCAGGAAGCCCACCAGCGTTTCGAACATGCGCGCGTCGAAGCTGTGGACCTCGTCAATGACGAGCGCGCTGTCCGCCAGCATCGGCACAAGACAGGTGCTGGTGTAGCCGTGCTCCATGAAGGACAGGAACTGGTCCGCGGTGGCGCTGAGGTAGCGCTTGTGCCAGTGGCCCAGCGCATGGAGCCGGGCATCCGCCTCGTCCGTGTACTGCTTGCCCGCTGTGCTCTCCGACGGGTTGCTCCGCATCCCTTCGAGCTCATAGCGAGCGAAGCCATGCAGCAGGGCCGCTTCATCCGCTGGCGCCCACCCCGCGTAGTCCCGGAAGCCCTCCGTGGCGGTGCCGCGCGTGGGGTAGAGGAAGATGACCCGGCCGATGCGCCGCGCCTGGGCCTGCGCCCACATCCAGGCGGCCAGCGTCTTGCCCGTACCACACGCGGCAAGCAGCAACGCGCGCGGCCCCAGCTCCGCAGCGCCGAGCTGAAACGCCCGTGGCGTGAAACCGCCCTCCCGAGCCCGGACGAAGTCGATGCGTCGCTCGACGACACCGCGAGCGATGTCCTCGGAGGTCAGCGCTGGCATGTGGGTGAGGTCGTAGAGCCACTCCTGAATGGAATGGCCTTCACGCACCAGCCCGGACGCGGCGGCATCCGCCGCGATGAGTCCTGCCTTCACGGCACGCAGCAAGGCAGCGCGGGAGCCATCGTCGCCTCGGCCGGGACGGAACCGTCGGGCGGCCTGGCGGCCACTCAGATAGGCAGGCTCCCATGGCGCTCCCGGGCCCCAGGGCTCGGGCGGCAGCGCGGGTGGCTGCCCCAGGTCCGCCACCTCCGCGACGCGGAGCAGGATGGCATGCACCTCCGGGTGATCCAGGTGCAGCGCGAACCGCGCCGCCCCTCGGTGCTGACACCAGCGCCACTCGCCCGCGTGCTCCGAGGCCTTGAAGTGGTGCGTGAGCACCGCGGCGGTGATGACGTCGGGGTCCACCTCCGCGTTGGCCGCCAGCCACTGACGGACCTGGGGCAGGTGGAGAATCAAAGCCGACAGGTGCTCATGCCGAAGCGTCTGGAGCACGGGCGCGTTCAACGTTACGGCCCGGAGGAAGTCCGCGTTGGCCTTCCCCACGTCATGGAAGAGGCACGCGAGGCGCAGGTTCAAGAGGAAGCGGGCGGCGGCGGTCTCCTCCACTTTGAAGAAGCGCCGGAAGTTGAGAGCCCATCGGCTGTCTCCCGCGAACAGGGAGATGGCGGCCCGCTCCGTGTCCAGCAGGTGGGCCTCGAGCGTGACGGGGGCGGCGCCTTGCCGAACGCCCTTGGCCAGGAGATGGGAGGCCGCCATCACATGGAGCTCCCCACCGCCGCGCCCTCCCCCGCCTTCAGCGCCACGCGCAGCCGTGGAGGGAGGAAGAGGCCACAGCCCATGTGGCGTCGGCCGCCGAGCCCCCGCTCCTGGAGCAACAGGGAGGACTCGGGAGACAGCGCGCTCACGGTGAGCGCGAAGCCGACCACTTTCTTCCCGGCGATGGAGACAATGCGCCGCCGCCCCACGTAGGGCGTCCCTGAACAGCCCAACTCCGTCATGAACCTCAGCGTGGAGGCATGAAAGGCCGCCTCGTCCATCGCGTGCTTGAAGGTGACGATTCGCGCCGAGAGCGTCGTGGGTGTCGCCAGCAGCGGGTAGACAGTGGGCATTCCCACGCGCAGCTCCCGGCCCGCGAGCTCCAGCGTGCTCCCCGCCAGAGGCAGGAGGTCGGAGAGCGCACCCGGGCCACAACGCAACCGCAGTGTTCCCTTGTCAACCTGAAGCACTTGCTTGTCCTTACGCCTGCCGCGCAGATTGAAGACGCCCACATCCTTGCGTTCGTGCAGCGCGGGGAGGTGACGGGAGAGCGCGGAGAACAAGAGGTAGCCGTGGTCGAGCGGCACCGGGCCGCCCTGCACGGGGAACAGCAGGTCAATGGCAGGCATGAAAGCGACCTTTCCAGAGCGGCATCAGGAAACAGGAAACGTGTGGAGAATAGAGAACGCGACACGAAGTCGGTGAGCGGGCGTCGGCGGCCTGAGGTTCACCCCGTCTGCAATGTGAGAGAGTATGCATACCCACTTGAGCCGGTGCGCTCGTAGGCCACGACCGGGCCCACTGCGTTGAGCCGCTGGCCCAGGAACAGGCAGCACGCAGCGGGGGCATAGAGGATGAGATGTGTGACCGCCGTGCGCAGCTCGTTGCGCGCGCGCCGGAGCTGTTCACGCGCCTGGACGGCGAACGCCACCGCGTCCGCGTCCGCGCCGACGGCGCCGTCATGGGGCCCGTCCTCCGGCTCCAGGTAGAGCACGGCGCGGAAGTGCCCCGGCCGCTCGGCCATGAAGCGCTCCACGTCCGCGCGAGCATCCCCGGTCATCTGGAACACCACCAGCAGCCCCGCAGCGCCCGAGTCGCCCTCGTGCCCCGTGACACGCAATCGGCGCGGAGACGGCTTCGCGTCCGAGCGCCACAAGAAGGTCTCTCCCCTCGTGGGCTGCTCGACGCGAAAGCGGTAGCCGCCCACCTCCGGGAAGTGGAAGCCCACCGCCAGCACCGTGCTCAACGGCAGCTTGCCCCGCAGATCAATCAACGCGCCGTCAGGCCGCCTCGACAGCCGCTGTCGCACAGCCAGCAGCGAAGGCAGCAGCACGTCCCGCCACACTGCCTCCGACGGCACCGCCCGCGTGTCGCGGTCAAAGTGAGGCGTCCAGTCCAGCTCCTCGGTGGGAGGCTGCTCCCACACACGTCGCGCCCACCCATGAATCCAGAGGCTCACGGCGGGCACGTCCTCCCGTGAGGTCAGCAGTCCCCACGCGCGAATGGCATCCCGCAGCGACTCCGGGGTGACGTGCTTCCTGCCGCCGCCGACCTCAATCCACTCCCGGAGCCCGTCCACCGCGATGGCGCGCGGCTGCCGTCCCATGCGCAGGCCAAGCCGCCCCATCCGGTCGTCCACCTGCTCTTCCAATTCGGCGATGCCGCCCACGCCGAGCCGCAAGCGCAAGTCCTTGCAGAACGCCCGCAGCATCTCAGCCGATACACCGAGCCGTTGTTCCCACTCCGCCCAGTGTTTCTTCAGGGCGCCTCGCGGCGGCTGCTCGAAGAACGCGTCCGTGAAGCAGTGGTCCCTTCCATGCAGATAGCGCCCCAGGTCCGCCGCCGATGCCCAGTTGCTCAACAGCCAGATTTCGACGGGCCCCAGGGGCCGCAGCAGCAACCAGCTCTCCAGGAGCTTCCGCAGCAAGGAGTTGCCCACCCGAGGCGGCGTCACCAGTCCCGCCAGGGAGTAGGTATCCCGGTGGTCGACGTGCCACTTCACCTGCATGTATCGGCTGGCCACGCCGGAACCGGGCCGGGCGTGCAGCGTCACGTCATCCGCCGAGCCCGCCGCCGGGTGCTCAACGAAGCCGTGCTGAAAGGGACAGCCTGCGTCGAGCAGCCGGAGCAGCTCGTACCAGCTCAACAGATGCTGATAGCGGTCGCCCTCCAGGCGAGACGCGCTCTGCTCTCCCATGACGCTCCCTCATAGCGACGCCAGGGACGGCGGTGGATACCTCTCCAGGGGTATGGAAGGCGGCGCTCGAAAAGGAAGACGCCAACGCGCGGGGCAACCCATCGCGGGCCCGGTGATTTTTCTTCCGGCGCATGGAGGGAGTGCTCCCGATGCCCCCTGAACGTCCTGCGTGGTTCTGACTACCTTTCAGGTAGATATCGCCCATCCCGAGGTGCCAGACGGAAGCGCGTTCTTCCTCGAAGACAACGGGACATTCGCGCTCCTCCAAGCGTCCCGCAGTGTCATCCCCGTCGAGTAGGTTAGAACCCTGGAGGTTGCCCCTGCGTGTTCCCCCCTGGCTCGTTGGCAATGACGGCGGTGGTGCTCCTGCTGAGCACGGCGGCGCTGGCCCAGACGCCGAACACGAAGCGTTGGCGGCGTATCGAGCGGGCCATGGTCCTGAGCGCAGGCGCGGGCGAGCCCGTCCAGCGACTCCGGCTTGCGCCCGGCGTGGTGACGACGGTGCTGCTCGACTCGGACACCGTGCTGGAAGGTGAGCTGCCCGAGGTCCTACGCGGGCTGTTCACCCGGCTGGACGTCACGGGGACGCATCTGCTGCTCCAGCCCGCCGTCGCGATGCCCGCACGGGGCGTTCCGCCGCTGGTGCTGCGCTTCACGGACGCGGCCGCGCCCCAACGGCTCGTCCTGGAGCTGACCACTGAGGGCAGCGTGGTGGACTCGGTCGTCGACGTCCGGCGCCACCCCGCTACCGTGGCGCAACTGGAAGCCGAGCTGGTGGCACTGCGTGAGCGCAACGCACTGCTGGAGGCCCGGCTGGCCATTGCGCGTCGGCCGGTGCCACACCCGGGCCTCGCGGGCGCCATTCTCTCTGGCGCCATCGGCATCACGGGGGTTCTCGGTACGTGGATGGATACCCCAGCCAGCGAGGCGGAGCTCAAGGTCCGCCAGCTTGATAGCTATCGCTCCGGCTCGTGGGTAGCGCTCGCGGTGAATCTGGAGAACCCGCCGGGCGAGGCGCCCTGGCAACCGGGCATTGCGCGGCTGACCTCGCTGGACTCGAACGGGCGGCCAACAGGCGAGCCGATGGAGCTGCCCCTGTTGCTGCAGGAGCCGCGTCTGTTGCCTGGCCAGAGCGCGGTCGCCGTCGTGCAGTGGCCCGCCCCCACGCGCCCGCCACCCGCCTACGCGCTGGAACTTTGGGACACGGACCGGCGCCGCGGCGCGCGATGGACGCGACTGAAACCGTAGACGTGCTCGATAGCCTCAAAGGAATCCGTCATGCGACTGGAGTCGAACGCAGCTTCCCCAGGCCCCCTCGTGCTGTCTCCTCATGCCCTGCCTGCCGGCACGCGCGTGGAGCGCTGGCGCGTGGAGCGCCGCATCGGCGGCGGCGGCAATGGCACGGTGTATGAAGTGCGCTCACGCCCCAAAGGCCGCAGCTATGCGCTCAAGCTGGCCCACGCCCCCGGCGATCCCCGCTTCCAGCGCGAGGCACGGACGCTTCACCTGCTCCGCCACCCTGGCGTGGTGCGGCTGCAAGCAACGGGGACCTGGCGCGCCGGGGCCTCCGCCTATCCCTACCTCGTGATGGAGCACGTGCGAGGCCGCACGCTGTACGACTGGTCTCGGGCACGCAATCCGACGGCGCGGCACGTCGCCAGTCTGTTGGCGCAGGCCGCGTGGGCCTTGGACGCCGCGCATCGCAGACAGGTACTTCACCGCGACTTCAAGGGGGAGAACCTTCGCGTCGAGGAACGCGGAAGGCTGGTGGTGCTGGACTGGGGCGCGGGCTGGCATCCCCGTGCCGCCCCCATCACCTCCGCCGCGCGGCTGCCGCCCGGGACCGGGCCCTATCGCAGCCCCCAGGCCATCCTCTGGAGCATGAAGGCTCCACGGCAGACCGCCCGCTCCGATCACTACCTCTACACGGTGGCGGACGAACTGTACGCGGTGGGCGTCACCTTTCACCGGTTGGTGGTGGAGCAGTATCCGCCGCTCGTCCTGGACAAGGCGCACTCCCCAGTGACGTCCGCCACCTTGAGAGCCCTCAACCCACGTATGCCCGAGCCGCTCGCGAGCTGGATTGAGGGACTGCTCGCGTTCGCCCCCGAAGCCCGGCCGCGCAGCGCGGGGAGCCTCGCCCGGGAGGCCCAACAGGCCCAGGCGCACGCGGGACCGGACTGGGACATCCCGCTGTTCGACTGGTACGAGGGGCCCTCCACGGCGACACGCACGACATGTGACGAGGACACCTGGGGCCTCGTGGCGCCGGGAGAAGAAGTGGCCCTTCTCCATGCGAGGGCCCTACGCGCGGCCCGGGTTCAGCACCATCGAATGGGCCGCTGGCTGCGGCGCCGGGTGTTCTCGGAGGTCCAGACGCAACCTCGCACGGAGCCAGCGGGCCCGCCGGAGCCGCGGCACGAGAGCCGGTGGATGCGAGTCGCTGGAGCCCTGACGTTGGTTGCGTGCATGGCCTGGGGACTGACGCTCGCGGGCCCGCCTCATGCCGCCCCCACTCCGTCTCATCCCGTTCAGCAACTGGCGCAGACCGGAGGACCAGCCGACACTGGCTCGCCCGCCACGGCCCTTCCGTTTTCCACCGCCGAGCCGCCATGGCCGGAAGATGCCATGTCCACGACCGAGCCACTCGCGCGCTGTGTCCCCCGACTCCACCGTTACCTGCTGGCTGCATTCACCGCGGCCAGTCTCAATGCCTGCTCAGGCACGCAGCTCCGGCCCGAGCCCGCGCGCTGCCCTTCCGAAGCCCTGGAGTCCATGCGTCAGCTCGGGCTCGACCTGAGGTCCCGCGGGCACATCCAGCTCGACATCCAGCAGCCGGACGACTCGTACCAGACGAACTACAGCATCGTCGTCAGCGACGGCCCCATCACCAGCCGGCTCGATGGGCCCATCGACCGCCTCCCGGCCAACACGCTCTTGTACGGGCGCATCTGGACCGGCGGCGAGAAAATCCAGGGCCGCTACACACGCGCGCGGACGCCAGACGGCAGCGAGTACCCGGTGTGCTTCATCCTGGGCAACGAGACAGGCATGTCCAAGTACCGGGGCTCACGGCCCGGCCATACCCGCGCGCACCCGTGGTCCAACGCCCAGGTGGTAGACCACTTCCCCTGACGCAGCGCCGGCTCACGGCGGAGCAACCGTCGAAGGCTTCTCCAGGACACGCGCCTCGTTGCGCAGGCGCAGCTCGTTGCCCGCGGCGGAGAGGACCGCGGCGACGGGCACGGAGAGAAAGGCCCCGGCGACGCCGAAGAGCACGCCCCCGGCGGTGATGGACAGCAGGATGACCACCGGATGCAGCGGCACCGCGCGCCCCATCACCACGGGCTCCAGGACGTTGCTCTCCAGTTGCTGCACGCCCAGCACCACGACGAATGCCAGGAGCGCGTCGAGCGGCCCATTGGTGACGAGTGCGACCAGCACCGCGACCCCGCCCGCCAGGGTGGCGCCGATGACGGGAAAGAACCCGCCCACGAAGGTGAGCGCCGCCAGCGGGAGCACCAGCGGCACGCCGATGATGGCCAGGCCCGCGCCAATGCCCACCGCGTCCACCAGCGCGATGGTGACGACCCCGCGCAGGTAGCCGCTGAGCGTCTTCCAGGCGCGCAGGCCCACCGCGCGCACGGTGTCCCTTCGCTCCGGCGAGGCCCGCGCCAGCACCCAGCCTCCGAGCCGCTCGGTGTCCTTCACGAAGAAGAACAGCAGCGTCAGCGTCAGCAGCCCGCCCGCCACGGCCTGCGCGGCGAAGTTGGCGCCCGCGAGCACGCCGGTGGTGATGCGCCCCAGGTTCGACTTCAAGAAGTCGAGCCCCTTCTCGAACAGGCCGTCGATCTGCTCCCGGGACACGGGGAGCTCCTGCGTCATCCACCCGACGAGGCCCTCCATTCCCTCCTTCACGTTCGAGCCCGCCGCGCCGACCTGCTGGACGATGCGGGGCACGAGCAGGAACACCCCGGCCGCCACCACCAGGAGCAGCACCAACACCGCCAGCAGCGTCGCGAGCGCCCGGGGCACCCGGTGGGCGGACAGCCACCGGACGGGCGGATACAGCAACGTCGCCAGCAGCAGCGCCGCCACTGTCGGCAGGACGATGAGGTAGAGCCGCGCCAGGAGCAGCACGAGCGCCACCACCGCGGCCGCGATCACGAGCAGCTTGCCGCTGAACAGCGCGCCGCGCGTGAGCCAGGAAGCAGAAGGAGGGTCCAGGGTGGCCATACGTCGTGCGCACCCTATGCACGAAGCGGCGCATGGCACCGGGAGGCCACCTGCCGGTGTGGCCTCATGAACGGACGCGGTGGACGCGCGGCTGGAATCCAACGGATGGCCAGGGCGGCCCGTCCCTCAGCGGCGCGCCTTGCGGAAGCTCAAGGCACGTCCACCGGGATGGTCTGCATGAGGGGCACCTGGAGGTCCGTGGGGCGCATCAGCTCGGGGCGGCCACCCGCGGTGCCACCATTCTTGTAGGTGTTGAGCTGACCGGCGATGGTCCACTGCCCCGGCCGGTTGCTGGACCCCTGGGAGTAGTGGATGAAGGGCGTGGCGCCCGTCGGGTCGCCATACTTGCCGGTGGGGTGCGAATAGTCGCTGGGCGTGAAGCTCCCCGCCGGCTTGAGGTTCGGGTGCTGCGAGAGGAAGCCGTCCAGCTCCGCCTTGCCGTTCTTCGAGTAGTCCGCGTGGTGGAGAAAGGACAAGCTGTTGTTCTTCGTGTCGTGCAGGGCGTGGACGGCGCAACCGTTGAGCGCGCCCGTCACCACCGTGGTCGGCTCGCCCGGACGCGGATGCAGCGGCACCCCCTGGATGCCCGCGAACTTGCCCTCACCCGTGGAGAGGTAGTGCATGTAATGCGCCGGGATGCCCTGACCACCGGCGGGCGAGACGGACAGGTTCGTGTTGCCCTGGTGCTGGTGGGCATTGAGCGTCACCACCGAGTCACTGGCGTTGACGAAGGGCTTCTGGGCGGTGGGAAGGGCCACGCCCTGGGGCGCGCCGCCTGGGAACATGTTGTAGGCGTTCAGGACGTTCTGCCCCGAGTAGCCCAGCGGGTTCGCACCGAACGACGAAGTGACGTCCTTGCCCGGCTGCTGCGTGGGCTGGGGGCTCACCTTGCTCGTGGAGGGCTTGCTGCCCTGCGCGTCGAACCCGTCCTTGATGGGGCTCGGCTTGGACGCGGGCTTCGACTCCACGGGCGGAGGGGTGCTCGGCTTGTTCGTCCCGCTCCCGGAGACAGCGGGGCTCTTGGGGACGGAGGGGCTCTTGAAGCCGCCGAACTTGATGCCTTTCATGGGGGATTCCTGTCGTTGATGGGGGTTGAGGGCGTATCGAGGGAGACTGACTGAACCCCACAGCAACTCTCAAGCCAGGCGAAGAGCCAGGAGTCCCCTCCAGGGATTTCCTGTCAATACCAGCGCTTGCGGGCCGCGGATGAAGACAAGGCCCCCACCCGAGGCCGCGCGAACTGGTGACGGGGGTTCGTGCCCTGGTGAGTCCAGTCACCACCCCAAGGCCTCGCTGCGCTCCTTGTGGAGGTGTCGATTTCACGGCGCAGGAAGCCCGCCGCCTCGAGCCGCTTCACGTACAGCGTCACCGAGGGCTTGGGGATGCACAGGACGGCCGCCAGCTCGGCTGGGTAGGGGTGTGCATCCACCTCCGCGAGCACGAATAGTTCCTTCGTCTCGAGCCCCAGCGCGGCGATGTCCGCGGCGACGCTGGAAATCACCGCCCAAGGTAGCACTCCCCAGGAGCCCACCATGCCGCTCAACCACTACGTGACGCTCGGCCGTTCCGGCCTGCGCGTGAGCCCGCTGTGCCTCGGTGCCATGACTTTCGGTGAAGACCTCGGTTGGGGGTCCAGCGTCGAGGAGTCACAGCGCATCATCGACCGGTACATCGAGCGCGGCGGCAACTTCATCGACACCGCGAACTTCTACACGAAGAGTCACTCCGAGAAGATCATCGGTGACCACGTTGGCCGACACCCGGCCCGGCGAGACCGGCTGGTGATTGCGACGAAGTTCAGCGGGAACCTCTATCCGGGAGACCCGAACGGCGGCGGCTCGGGCCGCAAGTCCATCATCTCGGCGGCGGAGAACTCGCTGCGTCGCCTGCAGACCGACTACATCGACCTGTACTGGCTGCATAACTGGGACATCCACACGCCCATCGAGGAGACGATGGCCGCCCTGGAGGACCTCGTCCGGGCTGGCAAGGTCCGCTACATCGGCGTCTCGGACACGCCCGCCTGGAAGATTGCGCAGGCCAACGTGATGGCGCACTTCCGGGGCTGGTCCTCCTTCATCGGGTTGCAGATTGAGTACTCCCTGCTCGAGCGCAGCGTGGAGCAGGAGCTCGTGCCGATGGCCCTCGAGTTCGGGCTTGGAATCACTCCGTGGTCACCGCTGAAGAGTGGCGCGCTCAGCGGCAAGTACACCCGCGCGAACGCCGGGCAGCAGAAGGCCGACCGGAGCGCCTTCCTGGACCAGGTCCTGAACGAGAAGACCTACGCCCTGGTCGACGAGCTGGGCGCCATCGCCCGCGAGCACGGGAGCACCGTGGCGCGTGTGGCGCTGGCCTGGGTGCAGGCGCAGCCGGGCGTGAGCTCGACCATCATCGGCGCGCGGCGGCTGTCGCAGCTGGAGGACAACGTGGGCGCCCTGGAGGTGAAGCTGACCGCCGAGCAGCTCGCCCGGCTCGACGCGCTGACGAAGCCAACCTTCGGGTTCCCCCAGAGCATGCAGCCCATGTTCCCCAGCATCCACAACGGAGGCACCACGGTGAACGGCGTCTTCGCGGAGCCGTCCAACTTCGGGGTGGAGAAGGGCGACAAGGTCTACTGACCCTCCGCCGCGCCCGGGCGCCAACTGGACTTACGGATGCAGATCTTCTTCAAGGTCGCCGCGTAGGTGTTCTCCAAGGCCTTGTCGCTCGTCTTGTCACCGACCAGGACGGTGTACTCCGCGTTCATCATGTTGAAGCGGACGCAGTCCGTGGCGGCGTGCTCGCTCTCTGCCTTTCCCTTGGCGGGCAGCGCTTCGCAATCCGAGGCGAAGGCCGGGCTGACGGCGAGGCACACGACAGCAGTGGCCATCCAGACGTTTCTCATGATTTCGCGTTCCCCCCTCAGGTCGCTTCCCCATGCGTTCACGGCGACCGTGTCGACCTGGCCCCCACCATCGCGTCGAGATGTTGAGGGAGCGTGGAGAGGCTGCTGAGACGGCTACGTTGAGGGCCCACGCTTCGCGCGCCGGGCCGGCTGCTTCGCGCGACTCCGGCCACGCGGCGCCCTGGCTGGCGCGCTCGCATCCCCCGGCTCCCGAAGCGCGATGCGCCGCGCCACCTCCGCCGCCGCGCGGACCGGCGACGCGAGCACGTCCTCCGGCGAAGCCTTCGCGCCCCATGACGCCGGCGCCCCCAACTGCCGCAGCACCGCGCCATGGGTGGCGGGCGCGTCGAACGAGAAGCTCAGCGCCGGTAGCGGCTCGCGAGGGACGTCGTAGCCGTCCCGCGTCAGCTTGCCCGGCTTCACGCTCGGGACCTCGGGCGCCGCCGCCTTCGCGTCCCGCGCCGCCCGCTTCCGCTTCGCCGCGCCGCGCGGCTTGAGCGCCGCCCCGGCAGAGCCAGCCTCACGCGCGGCCCGCAGCGCGCTCAGCACCTGCTCCTTCGTCCGGCCGCGCAGCTCGAACAGGAGGAACGGGTCGCGGTCCAACGCCTCGCCCAGGACGTAATGCGTGGCGGCGACGTGCTTGCACGGGTCTCCCCAGTCCGGACACGAGCAGCCCGTCACCAGCTCTTCGCGGCTCCGCGGGAAGAGGCTGACACCCGCCGCGTGGAAGACCTCGTCGATGGCCTGGGGCATCGTCCCAGCGAGCAACTCCGCCGTGTACTGCGCCCTGCCAGCCATCCCCGCGATGGCCTTCTCCCAGGCGTCCTCGCCGTGCGGCCTGAGCGCCAGCGACACGGCGTAGGGCGTCGGGCGCGAGCCCGTCACCCGCGCGGTGACCTTGCCGCGCCGGATGACCAGGTCATGCGTGCGTCCCGCCCGTGCATACGTCCGGCCCCGGGCCAGCCGTCCCGACTCCCCCTTCAGGACGCGCTCGAGCGCCTCCAGCCACCGCTGGCCCCACCAGGTGGCGCCGGCCTTCTTCACCTTGATGCCATGCGCGGGCGGCGGCCGCTTCGGCGCGGACGTCCAGCCCCAGAACTCCCGGTAGCTCATCGCGACACCGCCTTCTCGTTCGCACGGCCGCGCCGTCGCGGGGCGCGCACCCGCGCGTCGTCTTCCCCTTCCGCCTCGCCATCGTCCGCCACGGCGCCCTCGGACAGCGAGAACAGCTCGCGCAGCGCCGTCGTGTCCAGCTCGGTCACCCAGTGCTCGCCCGTGCCCACGACCTTCTCGGCGAGCTGGCGCTTCTGTTCGAGCAGTTGGTCCACCTTCTCCTCGACGGTGCCCGCGCACACCAGCTTGTGGACCTGCACCGCGCGCGTCTGCCCGATGCGGTACGCGCGGTCGGTGGCCTGGTCCTCGACGGCCGGGTTCCACCAGCGATCGTAATGAAACACATGGCTCGCCGCCGTCAGGTTGAGCCCCGTGCCCCCCGCCTTGACGGACAGCACGAACACGCGCGGACCGTGGGCGTCCTCCTGGAAGCGCCGCACCATCTCGTCGCGCGCCTTGCGGGACGTGCCGCCGTGGAGGAAGAGCACCTCGTGGCCCAGGTGCTCCGACAGGTGCGCCACCAGCTTGTCGCCCATCTCCCGGAACTGCGTGAAGACGAGCGCCTTGTCGCCGGCGGACAGGGCCTCCTCGAGCATCTCCACCACGCGCGCCAGCTTCCCCGAGCGCCCCGGCAGGGGTCCGGACTCCCCGAGGTACTGCGCCGGGTGGTTGGCGATCTGCTTCGTGTACAGAAGCAGCGCGAGCACGCGGCCCCGGCGGGCCATGCCGTCGGCCTCCTCGATGCGCCGCAGCTCCTCGTCCACCACGGCCTTGTAGAGCGAGGCCTGCTCGCGCGTGAGCGTGCAGACGACCTTCATCTCGTTCTTCGCGGGCAGGTCCGTGATGATGGCTGGGTCGCTCTTGAGGCGGCGCAGGACAAAGGGGCTCACGAGGCGGCGCAGCCGGGCCGCGGCCTCTTGATTGCCATGGCGTTCAATGGGCAGCGCCAGCTCGCGCCGGAACGTCTCCATCGGCCCGAGCAGACCCGGGTTGGCGAACTCGAGGATGGACCACAGCTCCGCCAGGCGGTTCTCCACCGGCGTGCCCGTGAGCGCGAAGCGCTGGCTGGCGCGCAGCGCCCGGGCCGCGCGGGCGGTGGCCGACGCCGCGTTCTTGATGTTCTGCGCCTCGTCGAGCACCACCGCGCCCCAGTCCACGCGCGCGAGCAGCGCGGCGTCCCGGCGCAGCAGGCCGTAGGTGGTGAGCACGACGGCGCCGGGCGCGCGGGGGAAGCGGTTCGCCGCGCGGGCGCGCTCGGCGCCGTAGTGCGGCGTCAGGCGCAAGGTGGGAGCGAAGCGGGCGAGCTCACGCTCCCAGTTGCCCACCACGGAGGTGGGGGCCACCAGCAGCGTGGGGCGTGCCTCGCGAGGCGCCTGTTCGAGCCGCCGCAGTAGGAAGGCCAGCACCTGCACCGTCTTGCCGAGGCCCATGTCGTCCGCGAGGCAGGCGCCGAGCCCCAATGAGGCCAGTGTCTCCAGCCAGTGCAGACCGCGCGACTGGTAGGGCCGCAGCGTGGCGCGCAGCGCGCGGGGGGCGTCCTGCGCGGTGGCCCCGCCCTCGCGAAGCAGGCGCAGGCGCTCCTCCAGCGCCCCGGTGGCGAGGACTGTGACGGGAAGCTGTCCGTGGCGCGTCTCGCCGAGCAGGGACACCCGCACCGCCTCGCTCAGCGCCATGCGGCCGGGGCCCTGGGCGAGGTGGCGCTGGATGGCGTCGAGTTCGAGGGGATCCACCGCGACCCACTCGCCGCGAAAGCGCACGAGCGGGGCCTTGCGCTGGGCCAGCAGCGCCAGCTCCTGGGCGGAGAGGGGTTGGTCGCCCAGCACGGCGTCCCAGTCCACGCGCAGCAGCGCGTCGAGCCCGAGTCCCGCGGTGCCACCCACGGCCCCCGCGGCCTTCGTGCTCGCGCCCACGCGCATGCGCAGGCGCAGGCGGCGCCGGCCCGAGGTGGTGAGTTCGCCGGGGACGATGACGCCGAAGCCGGCGTCGGAGAGCACGCGGGCGCCCTCCGAGAGGAACGTCCACGCGGTGTCGGGCTCGAGCAGGAGGGCCTGGGGGCGTGGGCTCTCCAGCACGAGCGCCAGCGGGGGAAAGAGCCGGGCGGCGCGGCCGAGCGCCTCGAGCAGGGACTCCTGCGGGTCACGGAAGGCGCGGCCGAGCTTCTCCAGGCTGCGCCCGCGCGTCTTCCAGACCTCCGCGGCGGGGACGAGCAGGCTCGGGTCGTCCGGGGATTGGAGGTGAAAGCTCAGCACGAAAGGCTCGCGCTCCTCCGTCGGGGGCTCCAGCCGGAAGCAGGCGCGCAGCTTGTCCCGGGCGCCGAGCGCGGGTTCGCTCCAGCGCGTCAGCTCGTCGACGACGGAGCGCTCGGCGAAGCCCTCCGGCGCGAAGTCGCGTCGCGCGCCGGTGAGCGCGTCGCGCCAGCGCTCGTCCCACGAGGCCGCGCGCCGGGCCGGCAACGAAGGCGCACCGCGCGCGGCGCGCACGAAGGCGTCGACGGTGGCGTCGAGGAAGGCACGCAGCAAGGCGTCCGGGGCCCAGACGGCGCGGCCTGGCCTGGCGCCCGCGGGGACGGCGTGCGCGCCGGGCGGCATGCTCCTGGCGAGCGCGGTAACGCGGCTGGCGTCCTCGGTCGCGGAGAGGGCCGCCGCCCAGCGCGCCTCGATGCGCTCGCCCCGCCGCAGGAGCGTTGGCACCACGCGCTCGCGCGCCACCAACTCCAGCGCGAGCTTGCTGGCCAGCGTCCACAGGGCGATGGAGCCGGGAAAGGACTCGGCCTCGGAGGTTTGCACCACCGCGAGCCGCTCGACGGTGGCGGCCAGGGGTAGCCCGCGCCCCTCGCACTCACGCAATCCCTCGGGCGTCACGAGCAGCGCGGAGGCGCGGTCTCCCGTCTCTGGCAAGCCGGCGAGCTCGCGCGGCAGCGGGTCGGGCCCCCAGAGGAACAGCGTCTCGGCGTCGGGCAGGAACACGAGGGGCATCGATGCGAATGTAACCTCCGTCCGGGCAAGCGGCACACTCAAGCAAGCCCGCGAGCGTCCCTGCACGGGGTTGCCGGCACCTCGTGCGGTGGGCCTGCCGAGAAGCCGACACTGCATGGACGATCCGAAGGGCCTCCAACTGGCCCGGCGGACCCACCAACGCAAAGTGGTTTTGCCGCGCGCCGCACCTCGACCTTCTTCGGCGCGAGCATGAGGCTCATGAATGGTGGTGCCCTACCACCCGCCAACGGCCGCCCAATCCTGGAAGACGTGGACCGGGTCGCAGATGGCGTGAAGACCGGTGCGGCCCCTGTTGCCAATCTGGACGCCGTGAAACCGGGTCCCCGCCTCGCGCGCCTGCTCGACCAGGTGGGGGAGGCTGACTGGCACCGGCCACTCGCCGTCACTGACGAAGAGCACGTCCGCCCGCTTCCAGTCCTTCTCTCCGAGACGCTGGACCACCTTGGCCGTGACCTCGGATACATCGCTGCCGCCTCCGAAGGATTGGCCGAGGAACGCCAGCAGCCGTCCGAGGCCACCCTCGGTCAGCGACAGCTCGTGCTCCAGCACCTGCCCAGGACCGCTGTAGGCGTAGAGGAAACACCGGCGCTTCTCCGCATGGGCGGTCCGAAGTGCCTCCAGCACCAGGGCCTTCCCCACCTGTTCCGGAAGACCGTGCATCGAGCCGGACGTGTCCATGACAGCGATGATGGGACCGCGCCGAGGGCGTGGACTTCGTTGCTCGACGGCCTCTTCGCTGTCACGCTCGACGAGCGTTCGCTCCACTTCGAGACCTTCGACGCGATACGTGAGCAACGCGCGCTCGGCCCGGCGCGCGTGCCACAGATGCCCGAGGTTGACCACTTCCACAGGCAGCATTCGCGCCAGCTCCCCGCTCCGCTCGATGCCTCGGGTCTCCGCCGGAACGTGCCTCGTCCAGACCTCGCGACGCTCCTCCTCCAGCCGTCTCATCGGGACGAAGATTGTCTCCGCGATGGTCTCTTCGGCGTCGCTCGCGTGGAGCCGTCCCAGCGAGCGCACCACTTCGGTGAGCTGCGGCAGCTGCTCGACGAGCTCACGAAGACGAACGAGATCCGTCCACCCCAGGTGCCTCAGCACGCCGATGCTCAAGTCCCAGCCGCGCCCCGCCTGTACTTACGAAGGAGCCCTTGTCAGCCCCTACCTCTAGGGTCTCTACACTTCATGACCACCGTCTTCGACCTCATCCTGCGCAGGCTGGTGCAAGGCCATCCCGAGCAACTGTTGCTGCTCCTCTTCGGTGGCCAGCCCCCGGACTTCATCAGAATGGCGGACTCCAGCCTTCCACAGTCCGAGCGGCGCGCGGACACGGTCATGGTCGTGGAAGCCCATGGAGCGCGCTTCGCGGTGGACGTTGAAATCCAGGCCCAGGCAGACCCGCACTTCGCGGCGCGACTGCTCGACTACACAGTCCGCATCCACCGCCGGGAAAAACTCCCCGTGCTTCCGGTCG
This sequence comes from Myxococcus sp. NMCA1, assembly GCF_026810205.1. Classification (NCBI taxonomy): domain Bacteria; kingdom Pseudomonadati; phylum Myxococcota; class Myxococcia; order Myxococcales; family Myxococcaceae; genus Myxococcus; species Myxococcus sp. NMCA1. The sequence continues at coordinate 9,242,254 of NZ_CP113950.1, forward strand.
CCATCTACCTCACGCCTGAGGCAGAGGGTTCGCCACCTCCATATGGTTTCGAGTGCCCCGGAATCCGCGTCCTCACCTTCGACTTCCAGGTGGTCCGCCTTTGGGAAGTGGACTACCTCCAGCCCACCTTGCAAACGGCCGCCGCCCTGCTTCCCCTCTCTGTCCTGGAATCACGCGCGGGGCCCGAGCGAATCGCCTGGGCCGAGTCCCGGATCCGTCAGGCACCGAGCCTTTCGACGGAGGAACGCCTAGACTTGCTCGTGGTACTCGGCACGCTGGCATCCCGCCGGTTCGGGCAGGACAGGCTCAGTCATCGCTTGAGGGACATCATGATTGATTCACCGTTCTGGGAAGAGCAACGCGCGAAGGAGAGAACCCGTCTTTGGAGTCAGCTCCTGCTGACCTTCGCCGAGGCCCGAGGCCTTACGCTTCCTTCCGATGCCAGTGAGTTGCTCGCACTGTTGGACGCGCCCGCCCTCGAGTCCCTCGTCAACAAGGCCGTCACCACCCCGGACATCGCGGCCACCGAGCTGCGCGCCATCCTCACGCGCCAGGGCCACTGAACCCGCCCGCTACTCCTTCACCGCCCCCGCCGTAAGCCCGGACACAATCCGCCGCTGGAACAGCAGCGTCAGCGCCACCAGGGGCAGCGTGGCCACCACGGAGGCCGCGGCAATCTCACCCCACGGTTCACGGTACTCGCTGGCGAACAGGCTGATGGCCACCGGCACGGTGCGCTTCTCCGGCGTGGAGAGGAACGTCAGCGCGTAGAGGAATTCATTCCACGCGAAGATGAAGACAAGAATGGCCGTCGTCGCCAGCCCCGGCGCGGCCAGGGGCAGCAGCACCTGCCGGAAGGCCTGGAACGGCGTGCAGCCATCCACGCGCGCGGCGCGGTAGAGCTCGTCGGGCAGCGCGCGGAAGAACGACGTCAGCACCCACAGCGTCAGCGGCAAAGCAAACGTCGCATACGGCAATGCCAGTCCCACCAGGCTGTCTCGCAACCCCACCGTGCGCAGAATCAGATACAGCGGGCTCACCGTGGCAATCGGCGGGAACATGCTCACCGCCAGCGCCGCGCTCAGCAGCAGCCCCTTGCCGCGGAACTCCAGCTTCGCCAGGGCGAACGCCGCCGCCGCGCCCACCGTGAGACAGAAGCCCGTGGTCAGCGCCGCCACCACCAGCGAGTTCAACACCACGCGCAGGAAGGGCCGCCCCCACAGGACGCTCGCGTAGTTCTCCAGCGTCAGGTGCGAGGGCCACGGCCGGGTCAGCTCGCCATCCGGCCACAGGCTCGTCAGCACCTGCCAGCAGAAGGGCCCCAGAAAGAAGGTCAGGAACGCCACCACCGCCAGCGCGGTGCCCAGTCCCGGCCGCTTCATCACGCCGCCTCCTCTCGCCCCAACAGCCGCAGCCACACCGCCGCCAGCAACACCACGCACAGGAAGGTCGCCACCGACAGCGTGCTCCCGTACCCGAAGTCCCCCGAGCGCATCAGCGTCTTGTACGCGTAGATGCTCAGCGTCTCCGTCGTGTTCGCCGGCCCGCCCTCCGTCAGCACGTAGATGGCGTCGAACACCCGGAACGCATCCAACGAACGGAACAGCAACGCCAGCAGCAGCGCCGGCTTGAGCAACGGCAGCGTTATCGAGACAAAGGTCCGCCACGGCGAGGCCCCGTCCACCCGCGCCGCCTTGTACAGGTCCTCGGAGATGCCTTGCAGGCCCGCGAGCACCAACAGCGCCACGAAGGGCGTCGTCTTCCACACGTCCACCAGGATGGCCGCGTGCAACGCATACCCTGGTGCCCCCAACCAGTTGATGTCCTGCCCGGGCAACAACCGGTTGATGACGCCGTACTCGGGGTTGAACATCCACGCCCACAGCCGAGCACTCACCACGGTGGGAATCGCCCACGGCACCAGCACCGACGCGCGTAAGAGCCCCCTGCCCGGAAACGCCTTCTGGAGCAGCAACGCCAGCGGCACCGCGAGCACCAACTCCACCGTCACCGCCACCGCCGTGAAGTACGCCGTGTTTCCCAGCGCCGCCCAGAAGCGCGAGTCCCCCATCAGGTACGCGTAGTTCTCCAGCCCCGTGAAGCGCCGCTCGCCGAAGACGAGGATGAAGCGGTGCAGGCTCAGCCACACCGCGGCGAGGATGGGGTACAGCGCCACGCCCCCCAGCACCAACACCGCCGGCGCCACCAGCAGGTATGCCTGCCTCCGCTCCCGCGCCAGCGAGCCCCTTGGAGTCATCGCCGCGCCTCCCCCGGAGGGGCCACCCCCACCCGCGAGCCGCACGCACGCAGGGCGCCACCACCCGCCGTCATCGTGCCAGCGCGCCGCCGCCCTCCTCCGCTGAAACGGTGCGTGCTCACGGCCCCTCCCCCGTCAGGTGGTCCACCTGCCGCTGCGCGCGCTTCAGCGCGGCCTCGGGCGTGCGCAGCCCGGCCACGGCGGCGGAGAACTCGCTCTGGAGCACATCCGAAATCAGGTTGTAGTACGGCGTCACCGGCCGAGGCTTCGCGCGCTCCACCATGGGCAGCAGCCCGGCGATGAACGGCGCCTCCTCGCGCAGACGCGCATCCTGGTACACGGCGGGCCGAGGCGGGTTGCGCGCATAGTTCAGCGCCAGCACCCGGTTGGCCTCCGGGGACGTGAGGTGCGCAATCAGCCGCGCCGCCAGCTTCCGCCGCTCCGGCGACACATGGGCATTCACGGCCAGCTGCCACCCGCCCAGCGCCCCCGAACCCGGCTCACCGCTCACCGTCGGCAGCGGGGCGATGCCCACCTTGCCGCGAATGGGCGAGTCCGGCTTCTGCGCCTCGCTCCACGCATACGGCCAGTTGCGCATGAACACCGCGCGCCCTTCCTGGAACACCCGCCGCGACTCCTCCTCCGAGAAGCCCGTCACCGTCGCGGGCGACACCCCGCGCTCCACCAGCCCTCGCAGATACGCGAGCGCCTCGCGCGCGGGCGCGTCATCCAAGAGCACCCGCCCATCCTCCGACAGCGCCCGGCCGCCGTGCCCCCACAGCGCCTCGTACACATTGCAAGACAGTCCTTCGTACTGCCGCCCCTGCCACACGTAGCCCTGGAGCCCGGGCGTCTTCGCCATCGCCTCGCGCGCGAAGCGCTCCAGCTCCGCGTAGGTGCGCGGCGCGCGCGGCACCAGGTCCGTGCGGTAGTAGAGCACCCCCACGTCCAGGTACCAGGGCACCGCATACGTGCGCCCCTCCACCACCACGGCCTCCACGGGGCCGGGGAAGAAGTCCTCACGCAGTTGCTCGGGCGGGAACTCCGCGGACAGGTCCGCGATCCACCCCGCGCGAGCGAACTCGGGCACCCAGACGACGTCCGCCACCAGCACGTCGAAATCCCTCGCCCCACCCTCCAGCGACGTGAGGAAGAACTGGTGCGCCAGGTCGGACGCGTTGGGCAGCGCCTCCGTGACGAGCTCCACCTCCGGATTCTCACGCTCGAAGCGCGCCAGCAGCTCGCGGAACGGCTCCGGAGGCCCCCACAGCGGCTGATACTTGAAGACCAGCCGCGTGCGTCCCCCGGCCTCGCCCGACGCGTCCTGCCGCCGGCAGCCCCAGACGCCCAGGCCCACGACGAGGCCCAGCGCGAGCACGATGGAGGAGACGCGTCTCATGCGCGGGCATGACTCCAGCCACCCCCACCCCCGTCAAGCCCGGGAATCCGTGGTCGGTCCGCGCGTCAACATCCCGGAAGTCTGGCGCACTGAATGAAAACAAACTTTCCAGACATCCAGGCACGTCGCGCAAAGACAATCACGCCCGATGAGTCATCATGAACCAAGGGAGAGCCACGATTCGCTTGGAGGCTGCCTGAGCGGTATTCTCCCCCAGGCAGGAACAACTGGGAGGGGGAAGCGATGAAACAGCAGCCTCGGGATTGGCAGTGCGGAGCCCACCGGGCCCACTTCGAGGAGCCAGACACCCTGGTCGCGGAGTTCAACGGACTCATCACCCTGGAAGAGGTGAAGGAGACGGTGGCGCTCTACCAGCAGACGGCCACCGACCACGGTCAGTACTACCTCATCGCGGATATCGGCCGCTCGCAGCTCGAAGCAGCCGGCCGCAGGTACATGTCGGAGAAGGCCAGCTCCGACTGGTACCACGCCATCCTCTACGTCGGCGCCGACATCGTCATGCAGACCTTCGTCAAGGCCATTGCCCTGGCGCTGCTCTTCACCGGCAAGTCGACCTTCGAGACGGTGTTCGTGAAGACGCAGGACGAAGCCCGCGCCTGGGTGGCCCAGCACCGGCTCCGCCTCAAGAGCAAAGCAGGCTAGCGGGTCAGGAATTCCACGCCCAAATTGACAGGCATGCATCTCGCGCTATTCCCTGGTGGGCGTTATGCTCACCAGGGTTTCTGGAGGGAGTGACATGCAGCAACTGGAATGGAAATTCGGTTCCCACTCGGTGCGCTATGAGGCGCCCGACGTCGTGCAGGCGACCTTCGTCGGTCCCATCGACCTGGATGAAATCAAGCGCGCGGTCGACGTGTACGGGGAGATTGCCCAGCAATACGGGCCCTACTACCTGATCGCCGACATCGGCCGCTCCCAGTTGGGCGCGGAGCCTCGGCGCTACCTGTCGGAGAACGGCAAGGCGGACTGGTTCAAGGGCACCGTGTACGTCGGCGCGGACGTGGTGCAGCAGACCTTCGGCAAGGTCATCGCGCTGGGCATGCTCTTCACCGGCAAGGCGCGCTTCGAGACGACCTTCGTGAAGGACCACGAAGAGGCGCGCGCCTGGGTGGCGCAGCACCGCCAGAAGAACAAGAAGAAGCTGGGCTGAGCCTCCGCCCTATTTCCCCCCCTCATGCCCTGGAGTCCTGACCACCCCACCCGGTGGGCACGCTCCAGGTGCGCCCTCAGTCCGCCCGAATGGCACGCTCTGAGTGAACTTCCGCACACTGTCCGGCCCTGGTCGCATTTTTACTGGAATCAAACGTCAATACTAAAAACCAGTGAAGATGAAAAAGTGTGCCCTTACTGGCAATAAAGCCAGGATTCGTTGTATAGGCGGATTAGGGGAGCCCCACCCTGCCCGGTCGTTCCTCGCTGGCTCCCCACACCCCTGACCCACCGCCTGTAGGGGCCTGGCCCCTCCATTGCCATTCACCCGTTGCAGACGAACCGCGTGCCGGGGGGGCCGCGCTCGTCTGGCGAGCCACGCCATGCCTGTGTCCGTGCAAAAGCAGGAAGAGACCGGAGTTCCAGCCCACGCGTCCGCGGGCCGTTGTCCCCACCTGGGTGCCCAGTACAACCCGTTCACGGGCCCCCACGCGGAGGACCCGCACGCCTTCTTCGAGAAGCTGCGCAAGGACGAGCCCGTCAGCTTCAGCCCCATGCTGAACATGTGGCTGGTCAGCCGCTACGAGGACATCTCCCAGGTGCTGAAGAGCCCGGCGCAGTACTCCAACCGGGACATGCTGGCGAGCGGCACCCACCTCACGGACGAGGCCAAGGCCATCCTGGACCAGGGCTTCCCCACCGCGCACGTGCTGCTGGGCATGGACCCCCCCGAGCACACCCGCCTGCGCCGCCTGATGAACCGGGGCTTCACCGCGCAGCGCATCGCCGGCATGGGCCCCTTCATCCAGGAGATGGCCACCACCCTGGTGGACCGCTTCGCCCAGGACGGTCAGGCGGACCTGGTGCAGCAGCTCGCCTGGCCGCTCCCCGTCCACGTCATCCTCGGCGTCATGGGCGTGCCGCAAGAGGACGTCTGGAAGATCAAGCGCTGGAGCTCCGACTGGCAGCAGCTCGTCTTCGAGTACGTGGCCCCCGAGCTCCAAGTGGAGATGGCGAAGGGCGTCATCGAGTTCCAGCAGTACTGCATCCGCCTCATCGAGGACCGGAAGAAGAACCCGCAGGAGGACCTCACCAGCTACCTGGTGGCCGTGGAGAGCGACGGCGAGGCGCTGAGCATGCACGAGTTGGTCATGGCCGTGGGCGCGTCCATGCTGTCGGCCGGCCATGAGTCCACCACCGCGCTGATGGCCAACGCCTGGAAGCTGGCCCTGCAGCATGGCCTGTGGCAGCGGCTGCGCGACAACCGCGACCTGGTGCCGAAGTTCCTCGAGGAGTCCAGCCGCTACGACTCCGTCTCCCACGCCATGATTCGCACCGCGAAGGAGGACGTGGAGCTGAGCGGGGTGAAGATTCCCCAGGGCTCGCGCCTGCTGCTCCTCTTCGCCGCCGGCAGCCGGGACGAATCCCTCTGCCCCCATTCCAGCAAGCTGGACGTGGACCGGGAGAAGGTGCCGCAGCACCTCACCTACGGCCGCGGCACCCACTTCTGCCTGGGCGCGCCCCTGGCCCGGCTCCAGTTCGAAATCACGACGAACATCCTCCTGGACCGGCTGCCGGCCCCGAAGCTCGTCCCCGGCCAGGACTTCGGCACCTGGCAGAGCCTGGTGCTGCGGCAGATGAAGCACCTGAAGGTGGAGTGGACCCCCACCTGAGCCCACCCTCCCGGGAGTGAACGAGGGCCTGGCGACCGACACTGGTCTCCAGGCCCTTGTCATGTCCGGAGCCCCATGACTTCCAGCGCCGAGCGGACGATTTCCTACAAAGAAGGGTAGAAACCCACCCCACTTGGAGTGAATGGGCGGGACAAATCAGACCCCCATGGGGTACAGGATGACCCGAACAGGCGCGCTCACTCTGGAATGCGTGCATTCCAGAAAGAATTTTCTTGCCTCACCACCCATTTCCGCGCGAAAGAGTCCAGGAACACCCTGCTTCCGAGTAAAGCAGAAGGAGCCCCCCGACATGTACGCTCAAGTGGTGGATGAGGCAGACATTCAGTTCGCGCACCGAGTGGACCGCAAGGCGCTGGCGGCCATCACCCGGGAGATGTCGAAGGTGAACAATGGTCGGGCGCTGTGGGCCATGGCCTGTCAGTGGCTGGTCATCGCGGCGGCATTTGCCTTCGTTCTATTCGTGGACCGCTGGTGGGCCTGGCCGCTGGCGGCGGTGCTCATCGCCACCCGGCAGCACGCGCTGCTGGCGCTGATGCACGAGGCGGCGCACTACCACTTCCTGTCCAACCGCAAGGTGTCGGACGTGGTCAGCGACCTGCTCTGCGCCTTCCCGCTGAACATGACGACGGCGGGCTACCGGCACGAGCACATGCTGCACCACCGCTACGTGAATACGCCGAAGGACCCGTACCTGGCCGGCCAGTTGGTGGACGCCTCCTGGCACTTCCCCCGCACGCCGGTGCGCGCCACGGCCGTCTTCCTGGCGGACGCGCTGGGCCTGTACGCCCCCAACCACCTGAAGGTGGTGCTGCCCTGGACGTACTGGGGCCGCCTGGTGGGCCGCGCCCAGCCCCGCATCTCCGCGGGCGAGCACCTGCGCTACTGGCTGTACGTGGCCACGCTCGTCACGGTGCTGGTGACGACGGGCGCGTGGCTGCACTGGCTGCTCTTGTGGGTGCTGCCGACGACGACGGTGATGATGGCCTTCTTCCGGATGCGCGCCCTGGGTGAGCACCCCATCGAGGAGACGACGTCCGGTGACGAGACGCGCGAGACGCGCGACGTGCTGGGCACCGCGCTGGAGAACTTCTTCATCGCGCCGCTCAACGTGAACCTGCACCTCACCCACCACGCCTTCCCCTCCGTGCCCTTCTACAACCTGCCCGCCATGCACGCGCAGCTCGACAAGGCCGGCCTGTTGGAGGACGGCGTGAATCAGTTCGACACGTACCTGGGTAGGGAGAACAGCCTCATCCAGTACCTCACGCGTGAGCCGGAGGCCTCCGCCGCCGCGGCCGCCGCGGCCCAGCCGTCCCGTCTGAGCCAGCCGCTCCACTCGTGAGGGTTGCCGCGAGCCAGGCCTCGCCCCGTGCCGTCCAGGTGTAGCCGGGGGGCTCCACCCAGGACGGCCGGCGAGGCTTGGGCCCGCGGTCAGAAGCGCCGCAGTGAGGACCAGGGGAAGGGCTTCCAGAAGGGCGTCACCACGTCCTCGCCCTCCAGCGGAAACCAGGGTCCGGTGTCGCCTCCCGCGGAGAGCACGTGGAAGTCCTGCGCGGGCATGAACCCCTGCCCCAGCAGCGCCACCTTCTTCCCCGCCGCGTTGGCCGCCACGTCCAGCACCAGCACCGCGTGCCCGGGGCTTCCACCCAGCACGAAGAAGTCCCCGGGCCGCACGTCTTCGCGCGAAGGCCGCCCCTTGAGGGATTCCAGCGAGTGCGTGCCCGCGTAGGTGAAGACCATGTCCAGCCACGCGCGGAAGCTGGCGCGTGAGGCATCCGGCGCCGCGCCACGCACCCACGACACCTTCGAGCCCGCTACCCGCGCCCGGTCCCCTTCCGCGTACCGAGGCCACTCCGCCAGGTGCCCGCTGGTGAAGCGGTAGGCGAGGCGCTCCCGCTTGCCGCTGGCCCAGAGCCACTCCGCATGGAGGCGGATGACGGAATCCGCGCACTGCTGGAGGTTCGCGGTGCCCACGTCCAGCTCCGCCACCGCCGCCAGCCGCGCGTCATCCGACGCCAGAATCCGCCCACCCTGGTGGCTGAGCACCGGCGTGCCGTCCGGCCTCAGCGGAAGGCCTCGCAGCCAGGCCCCGAAGGACCCCTTCACCACCGGCACCCGCGTGTAGCCCTCCGGCGGCGCCACCGCGGCATCCAAGGGGCGCACCACCGCCTGGGCCGGCAACCATGCGTAGCGCGCCAGCTCCTCCCGCGTCGCGGGCCGGGGCTGGCCCTCCTCCGCGGCCCCCTCGGATACAGGGAGCAGGCACAAGGCCCACAAGAGCGCCCAGGCCCACGGACGAAAGCGGCCCTCGGTGGCGAGCCAGGACGAGGAGGACGAGCACGGCGAGCAGTCGAACGCGGACACGAAGCAGCCATCTCCAGGAGTCAGGGCGGCACGACAGGTGGCGCCGTGGGTTGGAGGTTTCTCACGGGCCTGGAGTTCCCTCACGCTCGCTCGAGCCCAGTCGCTCCCTGACTGCCCCGCGTTCCCGGGGGTGGGTCTACCGCTGAACGCTCGCCGCCCCCGGAACGTGCGCGGCTGGGACCGAGCACTACCTTGAGTCGTATGCGCCGACAGGCGAGCCTCGCGCTGCTCAACACCTTGTCGCTGACCCGGCTGCCCCTGGCGGTGGCCTTCATCCTCGTCCCGGATGCCTGGGTTCGCGCGGGGCTCGTGGTGCTGGCCGCGTTCACGGACTTCCTGGATGGGTGGATTGCCCGGCACAAGGGGCTCGCCACGCGGCTGGGCGCGCTCATCGACCCGGTGGCCGACCGCGCCTTCATGGTGACGGCCATCCTCGTCTGCTACCTCGACGGGCTCATCAGCGGGGTGGCGGTGCTGCTGCTGGTGCTGCGCGACGTCGGCACCACCGTGGGCTTCTTCGTCGCTCGCCTGGCGCCCAGGTTGCGCTCGGTCGAGCTGAAGGCGCGGATGCTGGGCAAGGCCGTCACTTCCTTGCAGCTGGTGACGCTGCTGTGCGTGCTGCTGTTTCCTCCCGCGGTGGTGCCCCTGGTGGCGCTCATCGGCGTGCTGTCCTTCGCGTCGGTGGTGGACTACTCCCACGCGGTGCTGAAGGCCCGGGAGCGGGACGCCGGACCGCGGCGGATGAAGCCGGAGTCCGGCGCGGCATCCTCGGGTTCCTCCCTGCCGCCGGTGCGCAAGTAGGGCCGCGGGCGTCAGGGCTGCGCCGCCGAGTCCGCGGGCTGGGCTTCGGGAAGGCCCAGCACCCGGGCCCTTTCGATGGCGATGGCGGAGCGCTCGCCCTCGCTCATCTCCATCCAGACTTCATCCATGTCGTCGAGCAGACCGTCCTCCTCGGGTGAGTCGCCTTCTGGGTGCCGGGTGCGGACGAGCCGCAGCTTGTTCAGGAGTGCACGGTAACGGTCGTAAGCAGACATGATGGGAACCTCCCCCTCGGGGACGAGCATCGGGCGTGCGACTGACGAAGCGTGGATGGGCCTGGCACCTCACTTCCCAGCCGGAGTGGAGGGGAGCACGGAAATCTCCATGGTCCGCTCTTCATCCAGCAGGTTCACCACCGCTCGGACGTGCTCGCCGGGCTTGAGCTTCCGCAAGGCGATGTTGCGCCCGTCCCGGAACACCCGCGTCCGAGGGTCCACGCGCAGCGTCAGCGGCGGACCGTCCCCGACGGCGATGGCCACCTCCGTGTCGCCCACGGAGCGCACCACGCCGGTGTAGACGGCATCCACCACGGCCGTCCCCGGAGGCGACGGCACGTCCGAGCCCTCAGGTGGCACGTCATTGACGACGCCCGCGGCGCCGGTGCCTCCCGTGCCCTGCTGGGCAGCCGTTTCCCGCTGAGGACTCACCACCCTCGCGCCTGGAGGAATGCCCGCGCTGCCCGTGCCCGTGACTTGCCCCCGGAGCTGCGTCACCTCCTGGCGGAGCTGCAACAGCTCGGCGCGCAGCTGGTCCACTTCGCGCTGGAGCGCCGCGGCGTCCGTCGAAGTCAGGGCTTGTCCTGCTGGCGCCTGTTCCGTCCGCGCGGGCACCTGCTGTGTGCCTTGCGCCGTCGCCACGCCGCCACAGAGCAGCATGGACAGCCCCACGATACCCAACACCCACAAGCTTGCTTTGCGCAGCATGAAGCCCTGACCTCCTTTCCGCTTCAAAGGTGGGGCCTGCCGGGTGACGGACAACCACCGGCCCGGCCGGGATGCGCTGGGAGAGCCACCCACCTGCCGGGCCACCGCCTGCTCCCATGGGGACCGCCCGCAGCGCGGAAATTCTTCGAGGCCGCGCTGAAACTCCAAATCGCCTCGCGTCACTCCATGGGCGCCGGGCCTGAGCAAGCCTGGTCCGGTGGTGTCACGCGGCGGACCGCGGCGCCACGGGTGTGTCTTTTCCTGGAGAACACCATGTCCAAGTCGTCTGTCTGGGTGAGCCTGAGTGTCGGTCTGGCGTTGGGTTTCGTGGGGGGGCGCGTGGCGCGTCCCACGGAGCTGGCCACGGGAACGGCCCATGCGGCCAACCTCGCGGCGAAGACGCCCGCCCCCGGCGCGCGTCCGCGTGCGCCGATTTCGCCCACCGTCTACAAGGTGCCGGTCAATGACTCGCCGACGGCGGGAGCGGAGGACGCGCTCGTCACGTTGGTGGAATTCTCCGACTACGAATGCCCGTTCTGCGCACGTGCGAATGGCACGGTGAAGCAGCTCCAGGAGCGCTATGGCCGCAAGCTGCGCGTGGTGATGAAGCACCACCCGCTGGCCAACCACCCGCGCGCGCGGCCGGCGGCGCTGGCGGCGCTGGCGGCGGGTGAGCAGGGCAAGTTCTGGGAGATGCATGAGGCGCTCTTCACCAACTCGCGAGCGCTGAGCGAAGCCGACCTGGAGCGTTACGCCATGAAGGTGGGCCTGAACATCTCGCGTTGGAACCAGGACCGCGAGGACCCGCGGCTGGCGGAGCGCATCCGCCAGGACGAGGCACTGGCGATGCAGTTGGGCGCCACCGGCACGCCGGCCTTCTACGTGAATGGCCGCTTCATCAGCGGGGCCCAGCCGCTGGAGGTCTTCACGGGCGTCGTGGACGAGGAACTGAGCAAGGCGGAGGCCCTGGTCCGGACGGGCGTGCGGCCGGTGGAGGTCTACGCACGCACCATCTCCGCCGGAAAGGACAGCCAGCCCACGCAACAGATGATGCCCGAGGAGCCGGCCATCCAGCAGGTGGACGTGGGCACCGCGCCGTCCCGGGGCCCGGCCGACGCGCCGGTGACGGTGGTGGCCTTCTCAGACTTCGAGTGCCCGTTCTGCGCCCGCGTGGTGCCGACGATGAAGGCGCTGGAGGCCGCGTATCCCGGCAAGCTGCGCGTGGCCTTCAAGCACCAGCCCCTGGCGCAGCACCCGAATGCGCAGATTGCGGCGGAGGCAGCCATGGAGGCGCACGCGCAGGGCAAGTTCTGGGAGTTCCACGACGTGCTCTTCGCCAACCAGCGCAAGCTGGACCGGGCGTCGCTGGAGGACTACGCGCGGCAGGTGGGCCTGGACGTGGGCCGCTTCAACGCGGCGCTGGACTCGCGCAAGCATGACGCGCACGTGTCCGCGGACGTCGCCCAGGCCATGCGCGTGGGCGCCACGGGCACGCCCACGTTCTTCATCAACGGCCGTCCGGTGACGGGCGCCCGGCCGGTGGAGCACTTCCGCGCCATCATCGACGACGAGCTGCGGAAGGCGGCGCGGTAGTCACGCGGCAACTCACGGCTCCGAGGCCGCGACCTCTGAATCAGAGACCGCGGCCTCCGGCTCCGGCGGCCGTCTCAACACGCCCACGTTCGTCACCTCGCGGGCGTTGACGTTGAACTCCACCGTCCCAAGAGAGGTGCGCAGCACGTGTTTGCCCGGCTTCAGCCCCGGCACGAAGATGCGGCCATCCAACAACGTGTAGTGCGACGCACCGACCCACTCATGGTTGACGGTGATTGCCTCGCGGGAGCCCCAGAGGTGGTCGTCGCCGAAATCCATCATCCCGGCGACGGCGCCCGTCTCCTCCAGGTGGATGTCGACGGACACGCGCTCCCCCTTCCCGCCTCGGACCACGGCGCTGCCCGCGCGGCCATCCGGCAGCCACGCGAAGATTCGCCCCGCGCCCACCCGGGGCGTCACCACGAACTCGGGGCCATCGAAGCGGACGTGCGCATGCTCATCGGCTGAGTTGCCACACCCCCGCCCCCGTGGACCGGGCGTCTGAGCCCCAATCCAAGCCCCCTTCACTGGCGTGCCGTCCGGGAGGAAGACGCGACCGGAGACCTCGAACTCGCCAGGGTCGCTGGAGAACCACGGCCACACCTTCCCTCCTTCCTTCATTTCGGAGAAGGGGAACGCGATGACCGCCGGAGCACCGGGCGCCAGCGTCACGTCCTTCCGTGCCGACACCGCCCGTCCGTCCCGGCGGCCCCACACGGAGACGGAGTGGCGCCCCGACTCGGTGATGCCCGTGAAGGTGCCGTCCTCCTGGGGCCGGAGCTGGACATTCACGTGGACGGACTCCACCGACTCCGCCCCACGCCGGCGCCCCATCACCGGCTTGACGGTGACCGGAACGAACGCGCCCAGTTGGAAGTCGAACCGCCGCACCTCGCCGGCGGTCAGCTCCGCGCCCACGGACCGGCTGAGCCCCTCTCCCTCGGGGGAGAAGGGCGTCATGCTGACGGAGTAGCCCGGCGTCACGCCATCCAGCGTGTAGCGCCCCTGTGCATCCGTCGTGGCCCAGACAGGCGTCATCTCCAGCAACATCGCGTCACCGTGCGCGACCAGCCGGACACCCGCCGCCGGCCTCCCGTCATGCTGGAGGACCTGCCCCTCCACGGCGGCCCCTGGCGGCAGCTTCAACTCCACGAAGAGCGAGCCCCCGGCAACCACGCCCACGTCCCGCTCACAGAGCTCGGCGTGTCCGGCCCCTCGCGCACAGACGGTCATCACGCCCGCGCCAGGCGCCATGAAGGTCGCCTCGCCCGACGCGTCCGTCAGCGCCGTCTCGTCGGGCAACTGATGTCCCAGGCCAGTCGTGAACAGCCCTCGGAGGAGGGATACCCTGGCGCCCGCCAGCGGCGTGCCGCTGTCCTTGGAGACGGCCCGGACCCGAATCGAATCCGCCGCGCCATCCATCGTCGGCGGCGGCAGGGGGAGCGGCGGCAGGGAGGGGAGCCGCGCGAACTCCGGAAAGGGCACCTCCACGAGCACCGGCTGCGCCGCCCGCTCCGCGCGCCACATGCCCAGGCCTCCGAGCACCGCCGCCATGGCACTCAGGCCAATGCCCCAGCGAAACCCGTGCATCATTGAACGGCCCCCAGCTCCAGCAGTGGAACCGGGAGGCTATCACTGTCCGTCCGGGTGGCACATCCCGGCCCGGCTACTCGCTGCCGTAGCCCGCGCTCTGAACGTCGATGAGGCGGCCGTTCTCGAACGTCACCACCTGCATGAAGCGGCGCGGCCCGAAGTTGTAGGTCCACTCCTCGTACTCCCGGGTGACGGAACGCCGCTCCGTCGTGACGCCCCCCGTATTCCTGTCCGGCGTCACCGAGCCCGCCGAGTCCGTCACCGTGCGGAAGTTCTTCGCCGCCGGCTCCCCGCACTTGGCGAGCACCTCGGTCTTGAGCGCCCCATCCGCCACCAGCGCCTGGCCACAGCGGAGCGAGGCCGCCTCCGCCGCCACCGGCACCCCGGCCATTGAAAGCACGACCGCCAATCCGAGAGCACGCATGAGTTGTCTCCTCTCCATTCAGGTCAAAGGGGCAGGATGTCCGCGGGGGCGGAGCACGCTACGCGTAGGGGTTGTAGAACTTCGCGAACGTCGCCTTGGCGAAATCGCCGAAAGTCATTCCAGGCTGGAAGGCGCCCACCTTCTGCTCGGCGGGGTCCACGCCCTCCGGCGGACGCAGGTGCATGTCATTGTCCGGCTGCATGAACACCGCGAAGGTGGCGCGTGAGATGTTGCGGCTGGCCGGATGGGCCAGCGCCTGCACCGCGTGCGGCGTGGACCGCAGCAGCCCGCCGGTGACAATCTGGGAGCTTTCGCCAATCTGGAAGGCCAGGCTGTCCTTCGGGATGACGACCTTGCGCTCCTCGCCCGTCCGCGTGCGCACGTACAGGCCCGCTTCCGGGTCAGGCACCGGGATGTCCTTGCGCGCCGGCTCCTGCGCGCCCGGCTCGGCCTCGAAGTACATGGCCGGGCAGAGCGCCGTGAGCGAGCCGTGGTCGCTGTGCCAGCCGCACCACGAGTCCCGCGTGCGCGGCGTCGCGTCCTCGTTGATGGCGAAGTAGTAGAGCAGCCGCGCCTTGCACGCGCGCGAATCGCGAATCGTCCGAGCCAGCGCCGCGTCCGGTGCCAGGCGGCTGCCCAGCCTGGACTGCACGTACTTGTCGCATTGCTCGGCGACCAGCACGCCCACGTCCACCATCCGCTGGCCCAGCGCCATGAAGGCGGGCCGCAGCTCCGGGAAGTCCGCCTCCGGCCACACGTTGGGGTGGTAGTTCTCCGGGTGCTTCTCGATGAGCGCCGCGTCGGTGTGCGGCACGTCGTACTGCGGGTTGTTGTAGTACGAGCCCTTGAACTCGTCGAACTGGCCAGGGCGCAGCAGCTCCTTCCCGTGGCTCCAGCCGAACGAGTAGCTGCTGCGCGCGTGGACGTAGCGGTCCTTCACCTCGGTGGGCAGCGCGGCGAAGCGGAAGCCCAGGGGCAGCAGGTTGTCGCGCAGCTCGGCCAGCTCGGGAATGCCCCGGACGACGAGCAGGCCAATGCCGTCATGCCCGTAGGCGCGCTCGATGGCGGCGCTCAGGTCCGCGCCCGCCGCGAGCTGCGCATAGTCGAGAAGAACCACTCCGTCTTTCGTTTCCGCCACGTCGCTGCTCATCCCAGGTGCCTCGTGTCTTCTCCCCACGGCGCCACACCGGCATCCGCGCCGGGCAGGGTGTGCACAGGCCACCCGTGACAAGGGAGACGGGTGCCATACTGCCCGGTTTGGGCGCATGCGTGCCACCTGCGTCTCTCGGTGGCGGGCGGAAAGCCCCTGCCCCCCTCCCTGCTCCCGTGCCAGGCCCCGCTCCCTCGTCCCCAAGGGCAGTCGCGCGCGGCGGCAACCAGGCTTCACATGGGGGGACGTATTTCCTCTCACAAGGAGAACCCCGCGATGGAAAGCCCGCTGTATATCGGAGAGGTCCGTACCGTCGGAGAGAGCATGGCGCGCAGCAACACCGACGCGGGCGCCTTCAAGATATTCATGGACGAACCCGTGGAGCTGGGCATCCCGGTGACGTTCGCCGGCAAGGCTACTTCGGGGGCGTGACGGGCACCGGTGCCACCAGGGGCGCGGCGCGGCCGGGCCGGGGGACGAGGAAGAGCAGCCGCCCCTTCTGCTTCATCATCCCCGCCGCCAGCTCCGCCTGCGGGCCCGCGCCCCAGAAGACGTCCACCCGCCCCGCGCCCCGGATGGCCCCGCCCGTGTCCTGGTTGAGCACGAAGCGCGACAGCGGCTTCCACTGCACGGAGCCATCCGCCATGCGCACCGGGCGCTCGGTGTGGATGAAGGCCAGGCCGCCCTTGGGGAACAGCCGCGCGTCCGTCGCGATGGAGCGCCCCGCCGTCACCGGCCGCCCGAGCGAACCCACCGACGCGGTGTTGAGGAAGCGAAAGAACACGTAGGACTCGTTATGGTCGAGCACCCGGTGGCACTGCTGAGGATTCGCGGCCAGCCACGCGCGCAGCGCCTGCATCGACATCTCCTCCTTGGGGATGGCGCCCTCCTGGATGAGCAGCGAGCCGATGCTGCGGTACGGCTTCCCATTCGACGCGGCGTAGCCGATGCGGCGCAGGCTCCCATCTGGCAACAGCAGTGAGCCGCTGCCCTGCACCTCCAGGAAGAAGAGCGCCACCGGGTCCTTGGCCCATGCCAGCTCCAGCTTTCGTCCGCTGAGCCGCCCCCCACGGATGTCCCCGCGCGACCAGTACGGCACCACCTTCCGCCCGTCGAGCCGGCCGAAGACTCGCTCTGACTTGAAGCGCTCCGCGAAGGACTCCAGTGGGACTTCAATCAAGTCGGACGGAGGCCCGTGGATGGGCACGTTGTACACGTCCGTGCGCGTCAGGCTCGCCTCGATGGTGGGCTCGTAGTAGCCGGTGAAGAGCACCTGGCCGTCCTCGCCTCCGGCGGCCTCCAGCGGCTCGAAGTCCTCCAGGACCAGGGCCCACAGAGCCTCCTGCGTGAGGTCCTCGCGAAGCCGCGCGTGCAGGCGCTCCAGGGCGGTCCGCAGCTCGGCGATGGTGACCTGCCGCGCGCCGTAGATGAAGCGATGGTCGGATGGGCGGCTGCGCAGCCACACGAGGCTCTCCGCGACGGCGGTGCGCAGGGACGCGACGTCGCCGTCGTCCCGGGGCTCCATCTTGCGGGACAGGCCGACGAGCGCGTCCTCGGGCTTGGTGACGGGAGCGCGGGTGGGGCTCGGACAGGCCGAGGCGAGGAGCCCCAGCGCCGACAGCAGGAGGATTCGGAGGTGCCGCATGTCCATGTGGCTCCTCTACCTATCGCACCTGCCCCGGTGCGCGAATGGGGACTGGCGTGTGCCGGAATGAGCGAGCAGCCAGCCGTCAGCGGCCGTGGCCGACCGACTTCGCGGCCCGGGCCACCTACGGCATCAACCAGAGCCAGCGCTTCGAACGCTACGCGCGCGTGGGCCCCGACGGCGAAGAAGTGGGCCAGGCCGAGGGCTACCTGCCCTACGCCTTCGAACAGGCCCACACGTTCAAGGCCGCGCTCAGCTACCGCTTCCCTTTCGTCACCGTGGGCGCGGTGGCGCACTTCAACACCGGCCGTCCGGAGAGCGGCCAGTTCGGCTACCGCACCATGCAGCCGGGGACCACGGAGGACGGCACGCCGGAGTGGCGGCCCGTGAGCCGCGACGCCGTGGGGCGCCTGCCGCCCTTCTTCCGGCTGGACGTGCGCGCCTCCCACAGCTGGGCCTTCAACAACTTCGTGCTCGACGTCTACCTGGACGTCTTCAACGTCACCGCGCGCAGTGAGGTCATCAGCCGCAAGTACGGCTTCGAGGAGGCCTCCACGGGAGCCATCGACAAGCTGCGCGTCAGCACCATCGACGTGCCGGTCATCCTGCCCACCCTCGGCGCGAAGGGGACCTTCTGACCATGACTCGCCTCAGGCCCCTGCTCCCCCTGTGCCTGTCGCTCCTGGCGTGCGCGATAGAGCCGGATGACCCCGTGTTCCTCTCCGGCACCGCGCAGGAAGCGGATGGCTCGCCCTGGCGAGGAGGGCCGCTCCTCCTCACCCGCCCGCTGCCCGTTCCCGTCCCAGCGAATGCACCGCCCCGCGTGCGCTTCGAGCCCTGGGCCGAGGTGACACCCGACGCGGACGGCCTCTTCCTCCACCGCCTCACCGCGAGGGAGACCGGCGCGGACGAGATTGTGCGTCCCATCCCCTGGGCAGCACCCAATGCCTTCCAGCTCCTGCTGCCACCGCGCGCGGACGGTGGCAGGGACCTGATCGCCATGGAACTCAACCGGGACTCGGACGCGCCGCCCCTGCGCCTCTGGAACAGCAACGTGCGAGCGGCCGAGGCCCCAGGCGGCGTCATGCTGGCGTGGGATGACATGCCGCAGGTGGCGGACATCCCCGAGCCCGACTACTTCGTGGAGGCGCGCGGCCCCACGGGACGTGCGTGGCTCATTCGGACCGGCGAGCAGGAAGCGCCCTGGCTGGGCCCGGAAATCCTCGAGGACTTCACGGACGGACACGCCCACGTCCAGGCCTTCTCCTCGGGCGCGCGCGTCTGGGTCCACACGTCGCTCTACTACTTCGCCGTCCACGACGCCCCGCCCTTCCGGCTGCCATTCGAAGGACGCGTGCCCATCAGCCGTGGCGCGGACTGCCGCGGCGGCCGGAACGTCGTGAGCCCCTGCCCCTTCACGGATGGCCGGCTCGAGGCCGTCAACGTCCCGGGGCCGCCTCAAGCACTGGCCACGGAGCTCACCCTCATCCTGCCCCAGCCTCTGCGGCCCCGGCAGGTCGTCATCCGGGGTGCCCGGGTGGTGGGACCTCCCGAGCAGGTGCTGCACGTGGAGGGCTCGGTGGACGGGAATGACTGGCAGCTCCTGAGGACGAGCCCCGTGCTTCCCGACCCTACCTCCGGGCCCTACCTGGACGAGACGAACTCGGACTCAGGTAGCCAGGAGCTCTATGTGCGGCTGGAGCTGCCGGTGGACGTGCCCGAGGTCCGCGAGGTGCGCGTGTGGTTCGGGAAGCCGCTTCCAAACGGCGGGCCGCCTCCCTTCAAGCAGAGCATCAGCACGCTCCGAGAGGTCTCCCTCTTCGGAGCGCCCTGACGTCGCCGCTCAGTTGGGCGGGGCGGGCACGACGAAGCGCCCGTCCGCGCCCAGGCGCAGCCGCGTGAGGTAGCGCTGCTGGATGTCCACGTAGAGGTCCTTCCCATTCGGGAAGAGCTTCACCGACGGCACCAGCAGATGGTGCTCCGGAGGCGTGCCCAGGGCCGCCCACGCGCGGCGGCCATCCGTGCCCAACACCACCCAGCGGGTGTTGTTCGCCAGGGAGTCCTCGGTCGGCGCCAGCTTCATCAGGAAGATGGCGTGCTTGCCATCCTGCGCCGCCCAGGTGTCCACGAGCGACGCCTTCCCTTCCATACCGCCCAGCCCCCAGGAGCTCACGATGCAGTGGCCGCCCTCGAAAGGCCGGGCCAGCGTGACCAGAACCCAGGGACTCGGCTTGCCCTCGTCGGTCGTGTGTCGATGAACCACCAGGTCGAGGGGACCACTGGCGAGCGTGAACTGCTTGTGGAAGTCCCGTGGAATGGGGTCCCTTTCGGACCGCGGACTCAGCAGGTCTACGTTCGCATGCCAGGTGCGCGCCTCGCGCCCCTCGTAGGCCTTGTCCTCCAGCGCGGGCTCGTCCGCGATGTCATCCGGACACGCCTTTCCCGAAGGCGCCACGGTGGCCGCCGCGGAGCGCTCACCGGGCAGGTCCAGCTCAATGGGTCCCGACCGAGAGCCCTGCGGCGCGGACGACGTGCCCGAAGACGTGGCACACCCCGACCACCAGCAGCCCAGCACCAGGCCACCCAATCCCAACCACTTCCTGTTCATGAAAGACAGCCCCCTCGGCGCGCGCGGCGCCCCTGACAAGGGCCGTGAGCATGCCACGCCCTCGCGCGGGCTACAGCGACTCCGCGCGCGAGGACGGGCTGGGGCGATGCAGACTCAGATGAAGTAGTCGGGGAGCAGCTCCGCCCCGGGCACCAGTTGGTACTTGTCGAAGTCCGTCACGCCCACGCCGCGGAGGACCTCCTCGTCGATGCAGAAGTTGCCGGTGAACTCGCGGCTCGGCTTGGTGAGGATGGCGTAGGCCGCGTCCGCCATGATTTCCGGCGTCCGGCAGCCGCGGATGGTCTCATCCCCGCCCAGCAGGTTCTGCACCGCCGCGGTGGCGATGACGGTGCGCGGCCAGATGGCGTTCACCGCGATGCCGTCCGAGCGCAGCTCCTCCGCCATGCCCAGCACGCACATGCTCATGCCGAACTTCGCCATGGTGTACGCGACGTGGGGCGCGAACCAGCGCGCCTCCATGTTGAGCGGCGGCGAGTTGTTGAGGATGTGCGGGTTGCTGGCCTTCTTCAGGTACGGAATACACGCCTGCGAACACGCATACGTGCCACGCGTGTTGATGCCGTGCATCAGGTCAAAGCGCTTCATCGGCGTCTCGAGCGTGCCCGTCAGGCTGATGGCGCTGGCGTTGTTCACCAGGATGTCAATGCCGCCGAAGGTCTCCACCGCCTTGGCCACGGCGGCGGCAATCTGCTGCTCGTCGCGGATGTCCACGACACAGGGCAGCGCCTTGCCACCCGCCTTCTCGATTTCCTCCGCCGCCGTGTAGATGGTGCCGGGGAGCTTGGGGTGCGGCTCCGTCGTCTTGGCGGCGATGATGATGTTGGCGCCATCCCGGGCAGCGCGGAGGGCAATGGCCTTGCCGATGCCACGGCTGGCACCGGAGATGAACAGCGTCTTTCCCTGGAGATTGGACATGGGGTGTTCTCCTATCACGAACGGGCGTATGGCTTCCGCAGCGCCACCTTGGCGAGGGACCCCATCACTTCGCCTCCTCGGAGAAGGCGCGCTCGATGAGCATCTGCATGGGGGCGTGGGCCGGTAGCGTGCCAAACGTCTGTCCATGCGCCCCGCCCAGGCGGGACTCGCAGAAGGCATCCGACACAGCGGTGTTGCCCGCACGAATCAGCAGCGACGCCTGGAGCGCCAGCGCCAACCCCTCCACGATGGTGCGCGAGCGCGCCTCCATCGAGTCCGTGTTGGCCAGCTCCTTGTCCAGCCGCGCGGTGGCCTCGTCGTAGGCGGGGTGCCCGCCCTGCGCGGCCAGGAGCTCGGCGAAGAGGGCTTCCCGGCTGGCCGGCTCGCGCGACGCCGCGCGCAGCACGTCCAGGCACTGGATGTTGCCACTGCCCTCCCAGATGGAGTTGAGCGGGGCCTGCCGGTACAGGCGAGGCAGGTTCGTCTCCTCCACGTAGCCCGCGCCGCCCAGACACTCCTGCGCCTCGTTGACGAAGGAGGGCGTGCGCTTGCACACCCAGTACTTCCCCACCGCCGTGGCGATGCGGCAGAACGCGGCCTCCTTCTCATCCCGAGGCGTGGCGTCCACCGCGCGGGAGACGCGCCCGGTGAGCGCGACATGGGCCTCCAGCTCCAGCGCCAGGTCCGCCAGCACGTTGCGCATCAGCGGCTGGTCGATGAGCCGCTTGCCGAACGCCACGCGGTGGCGCGTGTGGTGGATGGCCTGCACCAGCGCCTGACGCATCTGCCCGCTGGAGCCAATCATGCAGTCCTGCCGCGTCAGCGCGACCATCTCCAGGATGGTGGGGACACCGCGGCCCTCCGCGCCCACCATCACCGCGTAGGCACCGTGCAGCTCCACCTCCGAGCTGGCGTTGCTCCAGTCGCCCAGCTTGTCCTTCAGCCGCTGGACGCGGATGGCATTGAGCGCGCCGTCCGGCGTGAAGCGCGGCATCAGGAAGCACGACAGGCCACCCTCCGCGTGCGCCAGCACCAGGAAGGCGTCGCTCATGGGCGCGGAGAAGAACCACTTGTGGCCCACCAGCGCGTAGGGCTGACCGGGCCCACGGCCTTCACCCATGCGGTGCGCCTTGGTGGTGTTGGTGCGCACGTCGGAGCCACCCTGCTTCTCCGTCATGCCCATGCCAATGGTGGCGCCTGACTTCTGCGCGGCGGGGATGAAGCGGCTGTCGTAGGACGCCGAGCTCACGCGCGGCAGCCACTCCATCGCCACCTCCGGCTGGTGGCGCAGCGCGGGCACCGACGCGTACGTCATCGTGAGCGGACAGCTCGTTCCCTGGTCCGCCTGATTGTGCAGATAGAAGAGGGCCATGCGCGCCACGTGGGCGCCGGGCTTGTCCTCGTTGCGCCAGGCGAAACCCGAGACGCCGTGGGCCATGCCCAGCTCCATCAGCCGGTGGTACGCGGGATGGAACTCCACCTCGTCACGGCGGTTGCCATAGCGGTCGAAGGGCCGGAACTTGGGCTTGTTCTCGTTGGCGAGGAACGCCAGCTGCTGCATCTCCCCGCCCACCACGGGGCCGTACTTCGCCAGGTCGGCCTCCGCCCAGCCGCCGCCCTCGCGGGCCACCACCTCGCGGAGCACGGTGTCCGTCGTCCACGCGTCGTACACGAGCGGTGGAGGCTGGTTCGTGACTTCGTGCGTGAGGAAACCGGCGGCAATGGCGTTGCGTTCAGTCATGGTGAAGGTCCTCCTGGGGACAGTGCCCTGTTCCCCTGGATTACCGTGAACACGCGCGGCAGGCCATCGCAACCCGAGGGGCGGATGCGGCGTGTCACCGCTTCTTCGCCTGCTCCAGCTCCTCGACCAGCAGCTCCGAAACCTTCCGCACACGCGGTATGTCGAGCGCAGACTTTGCGCACACCAGGTGCAGCTCGCTCGTGGCGTAGGGCCCCAGATCCACGTCGAGTGGCACGAGGCTCCGCTCCCGCACGAAGCGGTGCCGCAGGTCGCCCAGCACCATGGCCCCCACGCCCGCCTCGGCCGCGGCCAGCATCACCAGGTAGTTGTCCGCGGTGAACACGGGCGAGAAGCCGGGGATGATGGACTCCAGCTGGGGATTGGGCGGCGTCGCATCGAACGGCGGCGCCCAGGCCACCCACGGAATCTGCTGGAGCGCGGGCCGCTTGGGCAGCTTCGCCTTGAGCGACTTCGCCACGAAGACGGCGTTGCGAATCTGCACCCCATACACGCGCTTCAAGTCCGCGTTCGGCGGGCACCGGGCCCGCAGCGCGAGGTCCGCCTCGCCGCGCCCCAGGTCCAGGTACTGAATCCCGGAGAGCACCTCCAACCGCAGCCCCGGGTACTTCTTCGCCACCGCCCCTGAGAAGGGCGCGAGGAAGTCGAAGCACATGTACGGCGCCGCCGTCACCCGCACCAGGCCCCGAGGCGACGTGTCCGACGACTCCGCCGCGCGGTGCAGCTCTCCCGCCCACTCCGCCATCTTCTTGGCCGGAGGCACCAGCCGCTCGCCCGCGGCCGTCAGCACCGCGCCGTCCACGCCTCGGCGAAACAAGGAGGCGCCCACCGCGTACTCCAGCGCCGCCAGCCGCCGGCTCACCGTGGGCTGACCGATGCGGAGCCGCCGCGCCGCCCCACTGAAGCTGCCCGTCTCCGCGATGGCGAGGAACAGCCGCGCGTCATCCCAGGAGATATCCATGAATGCATGACCTCATGCCTGAATCGCCATTTTCCATCCATTCTCGCATCGCTACCTTGCGCCTGTCTCGACGTGCAGGAGCCCCACCATGCGGAACCGTTCCCTCGCCCTCTCGTTCGCCACCGTGTTCGTCACCGCCGCCCTCACGGGCTGCGCCGTCACCTCACACGGCGTGCAGCCCTCCTCCCTCGGCAAGGCGCGCCCCTCTTCGGAGCTGCTGCCAATGCTGGCGCAACCCGGCCCGGTGGAGCTGGAAACGGTCGTCTCTTGCGACTGGGCGGTGGAGCGCGGAGGCCTCATCAACCTGGACCACCCCACCGCGAAGGCGGCGAGCCTGAAGGACGAGGACGAGCCCGTCCAGGTCTTCTTCCACGCCCTCCGCCACCCGGAGAAAGGCCTCTTCATCGTCGACACTGGCGTGGAGACGGCGCTGCGGGACGCGCCGGAGAAGGCCGCCATGCGCGGGCTCGTCGCCAGCGCCATGAACATGGAGAAGATGACGGTGCACGCGCCGCTGGGGGAGTGGCTGGCGAAGCAGCAACAGCCGCTGGCGGGCGTGTTCCTCACGCACCTGCACCCGGACCACATCACCGGCATGGCGGACGTACCCGCCGGGACGCCCGTCTACACCGGACCGGGTGAAGCCTCCGACCGCGCCTTCGTGAACATCGTCGTCCAGGGCAACAGCGACCGGGCCCTGGCCGGCAAGCCGCCGCTGTCGGAGTGGACCTACGCGCGGGAGGACGCCGGCCTGTTCGACGGCGCGGTGGACATCTTCGGGGACGGCTCCGTGTGGGCGCTCTGGCTGCCCGGCCACACGCCCGGCACCACCGCGTACCTGGTGCGCTCCACGAAGGGCCCGGTGCTGCTCGCGGGGGACATCAGCCACACCCGCTGGGGCTGGGAGCACGACGTGGAGCCCGGCTCGTTCAACAACGACGCGAACCGGGCCACGGTGAGCTTCAAGAAGCTGCGCGCGTTCGCCCAGGCACACCCCGAGGTCGAGGTGCGCCTGGGCCACCAACACTGACGCGCAGGTGCCTCAGTTCCGGGCGTGCTGCCGGAAGAAGTCCCACATGATGCTGGTGCCGTCCGGTCCGGACGGGTCGGCGAAGGGATAGCGCGAATCCCCACCGGGCCAGGCGTGGTCCATCCCCTGGATTTCGATGTGCCGCGCCACCAGCGAGCCACCGTAGACGTAGTCCTCCACGGTGTACCCGCGCCCGCCGGGCACCGTCGCGCGCGTCACCTGCGTGGCCACCGGACGGATGCTGTCATTGGCCACGCCGTCATCGCCGTAGTCACTGGTCTGCAGGAACTGCCGCACCGCTTGCCGGCCGTTGACGGAGTCGACCACGCTGTCCTTCGTCCCGTGCACGACAAGCACCGGCACCGTGTGACGCGGACGGCCCGAGCACACCCACGCGTCCCGGCCCCGGTCATCCGGGTGGTAGATGCTGCCGAAGAGCATGGCGAAGCCCGTGCCCGAAATCGTGGTGGCCGCCTTGTACATGGCCCCCGCGCCAATCATCCCCGCGGCGAACACGTCCGAGTAGCAGGCCAACAGCGTCCCCGTGAGCACCGCGCCGGAGCTGACGCCGCCCACGTAGATGCGGCGCGCATCCACCGCGTAGTGCCGCTTCACCTGCTCCACCATGCCCACAACGAGCGCGGGCTCACCGTGGCCCCGCGTCTGGTTGAGCACCAGCATGAAGTTCCAGCACTGCGTGGGGTTCGCGAACGTCGCCTGGTTCGGGTACAGCACCAGGAACTTCTCGGCGTCCGCCTTCTCGTTGAGGCGCGAGAGGCCGGCGAACTGGCTCGGGTTCTGGAAGCAGCCGTGCAGCGCCACCACCAGGGGCAGCGGCGTGTCGGCCTGGTACCCCGTGGGCACCCAGAGCTGGAAGCCCCGGGTCCCTTCGATGCCATGAACCCAGGTGCCGGCGCGTGCGGGCGCAGCGGCGGTGAGCGTGAGGACGGCGAGCAGCAACAACCACGTGCGCGAGCACGCGACAGTGTTCCGCTTCATTGGCTGACTCCTTCGGGGTGGGGGAACCGCGCTCAGCCCGGCTGCCGCGCATCCACCGCGGCGTCCTCGACTCCGGCCAGGAAGGCCTCCACGGCTTCGGCGACCTTGTCGGGCTGGTCATGCGGTGACGCATGGCCGGAATCACTCAACACCTGGAGCCGCGCGTTCGGCAGCAGGTCCACGTAGGCCTGCTTCGTGGACACGGGCGTGTAGTCCCTGTCGGACGCGAGCACCAGCACCGGGCAGGTGATGCCGCCCAGGTGCCGCATGACGCTCCACCCCACCAACCCCTTCGTCGCGCGCAGGTACGCGTCCGGGTCGTTGGCGCTGAATATCTCCAGCGCGCGCTGACGAAGCGCTTCCTGTTCGGGCTTGGGAAAGAGCTTGGGCGCCAGAACCTTCGCCAGCACCGAGGGCCCCAGCAACTTCAGCAGCGTCAGGCGCAGCCCGAACTCGAACTTGCGGCGCAGCGTGCGCGCCACCAGCTCCGGCCCGCTGTTGACGATGACCAGGCTGCGCACCAGCTCCGGCCGGTCCACCGCGAGCTGGAACCCCATCATCCCGCCCATGGACAGGCCCACCACGTGGACGCCGGTGAGTCCCAGCGCGTCACACAGCCCGGCGATGTCCCGGGCGAAGCGCGGCACGCCATAGGCGCCCGGCGGCTTTCCGCTGCGTCCGTGGCCCCGCGCATCGGGAACGATGACGCGATGGCGGCCCGTCAGTCTGGGTGCCACGGACTCCCAGTCCCGGCCTGAGGAGCCAAGGCCGTGAAGAAGCAGCACAGGGGTGCCCTCACCCGATTCCTCGAAGTAGAGGGAGAGCGCCTCGAACTGGAGCAACGGCATGTTCGGACCCCAGATTCAGGTAGGAAGCGTGTCGAACCGCAGGCCCGAAGCTACATGAACGAACGTTCGTTTTTCAAGAGTACCCCATGAGCACCTCCCCCCGCTCTCGCCTGCGCGCCACGGCCGCCCGCCTCCCCCCCACGGCGGCGGCGCCCCCCGAAGGCACGCGCCGACGCATCCTGGAGACGGCCCTGCAGCTCTTCGCGAGCCGCGGCTATCACGACACGTCCATTCGGGACCTGGCGTCGGCCCTGGAGCTGCGGCCCAGCGCGCTGTACGCCCACTTCGCGGCCAAGGACCACGTGCTCGCGGAGCTGGTGCGCATTGGCCACGAGGCCCACTTCGAGGCGTTGGAGACCGCGTTCCAGGGCGCGAAGCCCACGCCGGCGGACCAGGTGCGCGCGCTGGTTCATGCGCACACGCGCGTCCACGCGGAACATCCGCAGCTCGCGCTGGTGGTGAACGAGGAGTTCTACGCGCTGTCGCCGGAGCTGGCGGCGCCCGCGCAAGCGCTGCGGGACAAGGCCAACGCCATGTTGATTGACGCCATCCGGCGCGGCATGGCCCAGGGGCAGTTCTCCCCGCTCCATCCCGAAATCACCGCCGCGGCGATTGTCGGCATGGGCTCTCGCATCCCCCACTGGTTCGAACCCGGCGGCCCCATCGCGGTGGAGACCCTGGCGAAGACCCACGCCGAGTTGGCGCTGCGGATGCTGGGGAGCGTCTCCGGCGCGTGAGGCCGGGCGGTTAACCGCGCATCTGCCTGCGGCCGGACGCCACCTGGAACGCGTACACCGCCAGCGCGGCGATACCCACGAGAAGGACGACCCACAGCAAGCCGCCCACGACGGCGCGAGTCACGGTGAGCACGACCCAGAGCGCGAGCAGCCCCAGTCCCACGTAGAGCAGCCCCTTCATCATCGGCCTCCATGCCACGGGAAAGTCTCTTCATGGTAGGGACGCCCCGCGCGCGCGACAGGGCCCGGCTGCACGGTTGGTTGCTGACCGTTGAATTTTCCAGGCAGGCTGGCGTCAGAAGGCGCATCCACCGCAACGGCGAATCCTTCCTCACGCTGGATACCCTCACCATGACCACTCGCATGCTCTGGAAGCTCACGGCGCTCTCCCTCACCCTGTCCGCTCCCGCCTTCGCGGCGGACTGGCGCAAAGACGGCAACTTCCGGCGCAAGGAGGTCAAGAGCACCGAGGACATCGGGCAGGCGCAAGAGGACCGGGGCTTCGCGCTGGGTCTGCGCGCCGGCTACAGCCTCCCGCTGGGAAGCGCCGTGGCTTCCGAGCGGGGTGAAAACCCCAAGATGAGTGACGCGTACAGCGGCGCCATCCCCTTGCAGGTGGACCTGGGCTACTTCTTCAACTCGAACGTCTACCTGGGCGCCCACTTCCAGTATGCGCCCGTGCTCCTCGCTGAAGACTGCCGCTCCGAAGTCAGCTGCTCCGCCAGCCAGATGCGCTTCGGCATCAACGCGTCCTACCACTTCCGCGCGGGTGAGAAGCTCATGCCCTGGCTGGGCCTGGGCATCGGCTACGAGATGCTCAACATGAAAATCTCCGCGAGCGAGGGAGACATCGAGACCACCATCGGCACGGGCGCCCGCGGCATCGAGTTCGCCTCCGTCCAGGCCGGCGCCGACTACCGCGTCAACGACACGTTCTCCATCGGGCCCTACCTGTCGCTGGCGGCCGGCGTCTACCAGACGGCGACCAGCAGCATCGAGACGAAGAACGTGCCCATCCTCGGCGACATCTCCGAGTCGGACTCGGAGAGCATCGACAACAAGGCGGTCCACGCCTGGATGTCCGGCGGCGTGCGGATGCAGTTCCGCTTCTAGGCCACTCCCGCGGTCCGCATCAGTCCAGCAGGTGCGGGTTGCGCAGGATGAGCAACCCCGCCTGCACGGTGGCGGCGTAGTCGTTGAGATGCCCGGCGTCGACGAGCACCGTGGCATCCCGGCTTCCGCCCGCGACCAGCGCCGCATCCACCTTCTTCGCCCCCTGGTTGTACGCGGTGAGCGCCAGCCGCCAGTCGCCATAGCGCGCGTGCAGGTCCGACAGCAGCGAGGCGGCGGCCTCCGTTTCACGCGCCACGTCCAGCCGCTCGTCCCGCGCGTCGCTCACCTCCAGCCCGTAGCGCCGCGCCGTCTCCGGGATGAACATCCACACGCCCGCGCCACGCATGCCCGGTGCCAGCGAGGGCCGGCCATCCGTCTCCGGCATGTTCGTCGCCGCGGATTCGACGACGGCCACGGCCAGCAGCCCCTCGGGCAGCCCCTTGTCACGTAGCGGCGCGGAGAGCGCCTCCCGCTGCGTCACCAGGTTCGCCAGCGCGCGCTTCATGAACGCGCGTCCCTTCTCCGAACCGGTGAGCGTGTTGAGCCGCGCCAACACATGCGCGTCCACCACCACCGGCAAATCTCCCTCCGGCTGGCTGGACCGGGCGAGCGCCTGTGCCTCCGCGAGCGTCACCGCGCGGCCCTGCGCCACGCCTTGTGACAGCGCCGCGAGCGGCACCAGGACGAGACACAGCGCGGCCAGGAGCGCGGAAACACCCTGGGCACGGGCGGGACGAGGCTGGAAGAGCATCTGGATTCTCCGGGTGGTGGGGTGGGACATGCCGGTGACACCGGCGGGAAGGGAGGACTCGGGCCGCACCGACAAGGCCGCCTGGAGCAGACACCGCGCGTAGGCCTGCGCCTGGGCCCGGCCACTGGCCACCAGCGCTTCGTCACACGCCAGCTCCTGGAGCGAGGCCATCCACCGGGACAGGGCATATGCGCCCGGATGCCAGAAGAAGGCGCCCGTGAGGACGAGCCGCGCGAAGGCCCGGTGTGTGTCGCGCTGACGGTGGTGCTGAAGCTCGTGAAGCACCGTCAGCCGGAAGGACTCCGCGTCCTCCAGCAGCGCGGGCGGCACCACCACCCACGCGGAGGGCTGACGCCCGGCGCGAGGAAACCACGCGGAGAAGGCCGGCATGCCCGCCTCGCCCAGCACCACGGCGACACGCCCCACGCCGCGCACGCGGGGCAGCGACTCCAACTGGCGCAGCATGCGCGCGTGCCGCACGAGCGCCCGCGTGATGAAGGCGCCTCCTCCCACCAAGAGCGCCAGCGCCGCCGCGGGCAGCACGGGAGGCAGCGCGGGCGCGGACTCCCGAGCCCGCGCAGGCTCCGCCACCGGACGCGGCTCCCACAAGGGCGCGGGCAGCCGTCCCGCGTGGCGCGCCACGGAACGCTCGAAGGTGAAGCGGGGCCCGGTGGGAACCAGCGCGTGCACGGCCGCGGCCAACAACGGCAGCACCAGCGTGAGCAGCAACACGCCGCGCGCAACCTTCAAGGACTGCCGCGCCGACAAGGGACGCCCCAACCATGCCAGCAGCGCCAACGCCAGCCATGCCAGCGGCGGCGCCACGGCGAGCAGCAGCGCCTGCGTCAGATAGAGCGACGCGAGCTCACGCAGCACGGCGCTCACGGCTTGCGGCCCTTCGCGTCGAGCAGCTTGCGGAGCTGGTCCACATCCGAGGCGGACAGGGGCACCGCCTCCACCAGCCGCGCCACCAGCGCGGAAGGCGTGCCGTCGAACACCGTCTCCACCAGGTGGCGCACGCTCTGCGCCTCATAGGCGTCGCGCGGCAACACCGCCGAGTACAGGTGGCCACGGCCCTGCTTGCGGCTCTCCACCACGCCCTTCTGCTCCAGGATGCGCAGCACCGTGGAGACGGACGTGTACGCCAGCGCGCGCTCCGGCGGCAGCGCGGCGAGCACGTCCGCCACACTCACCTCACCGAGGCGCCAGACGATGTGCATCAACTCCAGCTCCACCGGCGTCAACGGCCGTGGAGCCACTTCGGGCTCAGGCTTGCGAGTCACGAGCGAACCTCCGTGACGCGCAAACTACTAAGGGCTTAGTTTCAAATCAACTAACCCTTTAGTTCTCCACCGGCGGAGCACCCGGCCCTACACACCGAGCGCCTCCCGCAGCTCCGGCAGGCGCCGCGACTGCACCGCGCCGTAGACGAACCGGTCCGGCCGCAGCACCACCACGTCCGCGGCGCGCTTGGAGAACCAGTCCGCCAGCTTTCCGGTGACGTCCACCAAGGTGGGCGCGTCCTCCTCGGCGCCGTCCACGGCCTCCGCCGGAGGATGGAACGTCAGCATCCGGCCCCCCAGCGACTCGGCCAACTCACGCGCCGCCTCCAGCTCCGCCGACGGCGCGTTGCCCCGGCACAGCACCGTGAACTCATTGCCCAGGGTGTCGTCCAACAGGACCTCCTCACCCGACGGCAGCTTCACGCGCGGCTGGATGAAGTACTCGCCCTTGTCGCCGAAGTAGTAGCCGCTCGCGTGCGCCGGGGCCTCCTTGAACTCGAAGCCCTCGATGAACTTGCGCACCCGGGGGATGCGCTGAAGGGTGCGCATCAGCGCGTCACGCGCGGAGGCCACCCAGGGGTTGCGCGCCAGGAACAGGTGCCCCACCCGGACACACAGCTTCTGCACCGCCTCCACGTGCGGCCGGCGCTCCTGCTCATAGGTGTCCAGCAGCGACGCGGAGGACTGCCCGTGCAGCACGCGCTTCAGCTTCCACGCCAGGTTGGACGCATCCCGCATCCCCGACACCAGGCCCTGGCCCATGAAGGGCGGCATGGTGTGCGCCGCGTCGCCCAGCAGGAAGACGTTGCCCTGGCGCCAACGCGCCGCGTTGAGGCAGTGGAAGGTGTAGACCTGCGCCCGCTCGATGCGCACCCGCTTGGGGTCCACGTACGGCGCGATGAGCTCGGCGATGGTCTCCGACTTCTCCAACTGCTCGCGCGTCTCGCCGGGCATCATCATGAACTCCCAGCGAATCTGATTCACCGCGCCGGTGGCCACGAAGGCCGGACGCTTCGGGTCGCACACGAAGCGGCAGATTTCCGGCGCCTCCCCGTCCACCACGGTGCCGGACACCGCCAGCCAGGGCTCGCCGTAGGCCCGTCCCGACATCGGGATTCCCATCACCTTGCGCACGGTGCTGCGCGCCCCGTCACACGCCAGCAGGTACTTCGCGCGGATGGAGCGCTGCTCCCCGGTGAGCGAATCGCGGTAGCGCACCGTCACCCCGTCGGAGTCCTGCACCACGGCCTCCACGCTCACGCCCTTGCGCAGCTCCACGTGCTCGAAGCGGTTGAGCCCGTCGCGCAGCGCGCCCTCCAGCAGCGGCTGGTGGAAGAACCACAGCGGCGTGTGGCCGAAGCCGAAGTCCGTCTCGCCGGTGTGAATCTCCGCGAAGCGCTTGCCCGTGCCGCCCACGTACTCCGCGAAACGGCTTTCCCGCATGTTGCTTTGCAGCAAATCCAACAGCCCGGTGGACTGGTAGATGCGCAGGCCTTCGTCGTCGCACGAAAAGGCCCGGGGCTCGCCGTGCGGCGTCACGTCCCGCTCCAGCAGCAAGGTGCGTACACCCATGAGACCCAGCAGGTTGCCCGTCAACGCTCCCACCGGACCACACCCGCTGATGATGACGTCCACCTGCGTGTCCGTCTGCTGACTGTCACAACCCATGGATGCCTCCCGGGGCAATGTCTGGCATTTTTAATAACGAATCAGGTGTGACCACGGTGTGACGGGTACGGAAGTCTGGATCAGCATCCGCTCAGAGCGGCGAGCTGCCGTGTGACGGAAAAACCACACGCAAAAATTGTCACTGCTGGGGCAATCCCTACCCGTGACGGAGGTTTTCGGCGGACGTGTTACCTTAGGGCCCCGCCCATGCGAGGAATCCCGGAGGACATGGCAGCCGACGGCCTGGTAAATACACAACGCTTTCACCTGGAACTCTTGGGCGAAGCCCGGCTCCGGGTCGGCGACACACGCATCCCGCTGGAGCGGCGGACCGCGGGCGTCCTCGCATGGCTGGCATTGGAAGGCCCTCACCCGAAGTACCGCCTGGCCGGACTCCTGTGGGCAGAGTCCGGGGAGACGACCGCGCGCAACAACATGCGACAGCTGCTGCGCCGGCTGCGGCTCGCCTGCGGCTCGGAGCTGGTGCAAGGCACCGACGTCCTCTCGCTGTGTGAGGGCGTTGTCTCGGACGCCGCCGAACTCCAGGCCCACGTGCTCGCGGGGCGATTCTCGGAAGCCCTCATGCTGGATGGCGTGCTCCTGGGCGCCCTGGAATACGAAGATTGCTCGGAATTCCAAACATGGTTGGAAGGCGCGCGTGAGCGATTGGACAAGCTTCGCCGCCGGGCCGCCGTGGCGGAGTCGGAGTCGCGGGAGAAGCGGGGGGACCTGACGGGTGCGCTGGCGCTCGTGGAGCAGCTCCTCACCATGGACCCGTATTCGGAAGAAGCGTGGCGCCGGCTGATGCGGCTGCACTACGTGGCGGGCGACCGAATGGCCGCGCTCAACGCCTTCGAGCGGTGCCGCCGCCTGCTGCGCGAGGAGCTGGACACCACGCCGCTGCCGCAGACGGTGGCCCTGGCGCGCGAAATCGAGCGGGGCCCGCCCGCCCCCAAGCAGGTGCCCCCACCCACGAGCCGGCTGCCCCTGTCCGTGCTCCGGCCACCCGTCCTGGTGGGCCGCGAGCGCGAGTGGGCGAGGATGGAGGCCG
Source organism: Myxococcus sp. NMCA1 (assembly GCF_026810205.1). Taxonomy (NCBI): domain Bacteria; kingdom Pseudomonadati; phylum Myxococcota; class Myxococcia; order Myxococcales; family Myxococcaceae; genus Myxococcus; species Myxococcus sp. NMCA1. The sequence continues at coordinate 9,275,029 of NZ_CP113950.1, forward strand.
CCTGGGAGGCGGGGCAGACCATCTTCATCTCTGGCGAGCCGGGCGTGGGCAAGACGCGCCTGGCCCATGACTTCGCGGCGTCGCGGGGCAGCTACCTGCTGCTGGAGGCGCGGCCCGGTGAACAGAGCGTGCCATACTCCTCGCACGTGCGGCTGGTGCGGCAGATGCTGGCCCGGGTTCCCGATCCAAACCTGCCGAGCTGGGTGCGGCGCGAGCTGGCGCGCCTGCTGCCGGACCAGGCCGGGCAGGAAGGCCTGCCCCCGCCCATGGCGGACGAGGCCGACCGCAGCCGCTTCCTGGAAGCGCAGTGCCAGCTCGTCTACCAGCTCGCGGCCAGCATGGACGCCATGGTGGCCGACGACCTCCAGTTCATGGACAGCGCCACCGCGGAGTTCGCGGTGCTGATGCTGTCGCGCCGCCACGCGCCCGAGCCCGGCGGCCGTTTCCCGCGCTTCATCGACACCTACCGGACGGATGAGCTGTCGCCCCAGGCCACCGTCTTCGTCCAGCAATTGGTGACCGCGGGGCTGGCCATCCTGGTGGAGTTGCAGCCCCTGGGCTCCGCTGCGGTGGGCGCGCTGCTCCAGAGCCTGGAGCTTCCCGGCGCGGAGAAGCTGGTGCAGGACGTGACGCGGCACACCGGCGGCAACCCGCTCTTCATCACCGAGACACTGAAGTACCTGCTGGAGACCGGCGGCCTGGAACGCGGCTGGCCCGAACACGTCCCCGCCTCCGGCCGGGGCCAGCAGCTCATCCAGCAGCGGCTGGAGCGGCTGTCCCCCTCCGCGCTGCTGGTGGCCCGGCTGGCGGCGCTGGCGAAGACGGACTTCACGCTGGAGCTGGCCAGCGAGGTGCTGGAGATGAACCCGCTGGCGCTCGTCACGCATGTGGCGGAGCTGGAAGGCGCGCAGATTCTGAGGGGCGAGCGCTTCACCAATGACTTGCTCTTCGAGGTGGTGCGCCAGGGCATCCCCGGCGCGCTGGGCACGCTGCTCCACCGCCGGCTCGCCGTGGCCCTGGAGCAGCGCGGCGCCGCGCCCGTCGTCGTGGCCCAGCACTGGCTGGACGGCCACGAGCCACGCCGCGCGGCCCCCTTCCTCGTCTCCGCCGCCAACGCGGAGGCCGCCGCCCTGCGCCACCTGGAAGCCGCCCTGCTCTATCACCGCGCCGCCGCGCTGCTGGACGAGACGGGCCACGCCGACGAGGCTGCGCTCGTGCGGGGCCGCGTGCGCAACATCCCCACCGCGTAGCCGGGCCGGCTCGGCTCAGCGAGGTGCCGCCGTCACCTCGCGCGCCACGTCCAGGAAGGCGCGGAAGGCGGGCGACACCTGCGCGCGGCTGGGGAAGTAGAGGAAGAAACCCTCCACACGCGCCGCGTAGGGCTCCAACACCAGGCGCAAGGTGCCGCGCGCCAGCTCCGCCTCCACGGACGGCTCGAACACGTAGGCGAGCCCCAGGCCCGCTTCCGCCAGCCCCACGTGCGCCTTCCAATGCGCGCTGATGAACGGCCCGCGCACCGGCACGCGCCAGCTGCGCTGCCCGCGCTCCAGCTCCCACTGGTAGATGGAGCCCGTCGTCTCGGAGCGGATGCAGAGACAGTCGTGCGTCAGCAAATCCCTGGGCCGCTCGGGCGTGCCCCGCCGCTTGAGGTACGCGGGCGCGCCCACCACGACGAAGCGGAAGCCGCCCGACAGGCGCACCTGCACCATGTCGCGCTCCAGCGCCTCCGACATGCGGATGCCGGCATCCAGCCCCTCCGCCACCACGTCCACCAGCCGGTCCTCCACGCGCAGGTCCACCTCCACGCGCGGATGGAGCTGGAGGAAGCGCGCCAGGATGGGCGTCACCACGGGCGTGACGGCGACGGTGGGCACGGTGAGACGCACCGAACCAGACACCTCGCCCGGCTGGGCGGTGGCCGTCTTCAGGGCATCGAGCGCCTGCTCCACCGGCGGCCCGGCGGACTCCAGCAGGCGGCGGCCCGCGTCCGTGAGGGACACACTGCGCGTGGTGCGGGTGAGCAGCACCACGCCCAGCCGCGTCTCCAGCTGCCGGACGGACTGGCTCAGCGCGGACGCGGACACGCCCAGCTCCGTGGCGGCCGCGGCGAAGCTGCGCTTGCGGCCTACCACCAGGAAGGCATTCAGGGCGTTGAGCGGCGTGAAGGCCATTGTGAAGATTTCCTAACCAGCGCGTCCCGATTTCACCTGTTTCGCGCGAGCGAGAGCGGGCGCATATTCCGTTCCGCCGAGCAGTGACAACACTTCAAGCGCCAGGAGAGCACCCCTCATGATTCCCGTTCGCGGCTACGCCGCCCAGGACGCGAAGTCCCCCCTCGCCCCGTTCCAGTTCGAGCGCCGCGAGCCCGGCCCCAGCGACGTGCAGATTGAAATCCTCTACTGCGGCGTCTGCCACTCCGACCTGCACCAGGCGCGCGACGAATGGGGCGGCTCCCTGTTCCCCATGGTGCCCGGCCACGAAATCATCGGCCGCGTGGTCCGCGTGGGGGACCAGGTCAAGAAGGTCAAGGTCGGAGACATGGCGGGCGTCGGCTGCATGGTCGACTCCTGCCGCACCTGCCCCAGCTGCCAGGAAGGCCTGGAGCAGTACTGCGACAAGGGCAACATCCAGACGTACAACGGCAAGGAGAAGGACGGGCGGACGGCAACTCAGGGCGGCTACAGCGAGGCCATCGTCGTGGACGAGGCCTTCACGCTGAGGATTCCGGAGAACCTGGACCCGGCCGCCGCCGCGCCGCTGCTGTGCGCCGGCATCACCACGTACTCGCCGCTGCGGCACTGGAAGGTGCAACCGGGTCAGCGCGTGGGCGTGGTGGGCCTGGGCGGGCTGGGTCACATGGGCGTGAAGCTGGCCAAGGCCATGGGCGCTCACGTCACCGTCTTCAGCCACACCGACCGCAAGAAGCAGGACGCCGCGCGCCTGGGCGCGGACGCCGTCGTGGTGTCCTCGAACAAGGAGGAGATGGCCGCGCAGACGGGCAGGTTCGACTTCATCCTCGACACCGTCTCCGCGCAGCACGACCTCAACGCGTACCTGCGGCTGCTGCGCCGGGACGGCCACCTGGTCCTCGTCGGCGCCCCGGAGAAGCCGCTCGACGTCCGCCCCTTCTCCCTCATCCCCATGCGGCGGAGCTTCTCGGGCTCGATGATTGGGGGTATCCAGGAAACACAGGAAATGCTAGACTTCTGCGGCAAGCACAACATCGTCTCCGACATCGAGCTGATTTCCATCCAGCAGGTGAACGACGCCTATGAGCGGCTGCTGAAGGGAGACGTGAAGTACCGGTTCGTCATCGACCTCGCGAGTCTGCGGAAGTAGCCGCCCGGGAGCTCCGGCTCCCACCTCGCGGGACAACAGCCGCCAGGCAACGACTGCCCCGGCTCGAAGTCGCGCCCCGCCCACCGGCCTTGGAGGGCAGGACAGTGCACGCCATTGCACATCGTCCTGCCCCACTGGTCAGGTGCCTGCTCGCCGTTCGGTGCGAATTCTCAGAGCATGACTACGACGATTGCGCAGGCCGGTTTCGTGAAGGTGACGTCCCCGTACCCCGAGGAGCAAGAGCTGCTGGATCCGGCGCTCGCCGCCCCCACGCCCCAGAAGGCAGCCCAGCTTCGCCAGAAGGCGAGCCATTGGCTCAGCCGTGCACAGAAGGAGCTGCACGACGCCATCTTCGCGCGGGACGGCTCGGAGGCCGGACTGGACCGTTATGCCAGCGCCCGCGCGGAGCTCGACTCGGCGGAGACGTGGGCCCTGCGCGTCGCGGAAGCCTTCTCCATGCGCCGTGATTGACGACGAGCCGGGGGCCCTGGCGCCGGACCGTGGCGCCGGGCACCCCAGCGGACGTCACGCCACCCGGGCGGGAGCCTCTGTCCTTTCGGCCTGGGCGCCCTCCGTCAGCGGCGCCGTCAGCGGCGCCGGAGCGGGGCGCTGGCCGTAGGGGAAGTGGTCCTTGAGCTTCAGCATGTGCTTCTCGAAGAGGTTCCAGCTCACCAGCGCGAGCCCCAGCGAGAGCCCCGCGGCCACCACGTAGAACACCAGCTGCATGGGCATGTCCGAGCCCGCCACCGTCTTCAGCGGCGTCTTCAGCACCGTGCGGCGCAGGATGGCGTCCAGCGGCGAGTGGATGAGGTAGATGGCGTAGCTGTACTTGCCGAAGGTGAGCAGCAGCCGCGTCGTGAGGAAGCGGTGCAGGACGTGGCCCTTGGAGACGGCCACCGCCTTGTACACGCACACGGCGTAGAGCACGGCGATGGCGGTGTAGCCGCCCGTGCGCTTCACCAGCTCGAAGGTGGGGCCCACCGGCAGCACCACCAGCGCGAGCACCACCGGCACCGAGGCCCAGGCCGCCCAGCGCATCCACGGGAACGCCTTCAGGCCCAGCCCTTCCGGGTGGCGCAGCGCCATCGCGAGCAGGCCGCCCATCGCCAGCGAGTCCACGCGGCAGAACGTCACCACGTAGGTGCTCTCGATGCTGGCCCCGTACAGCGTGAGCCCCACGCGCACCAGGATGGCCATGGCGATGGTGCCCAGGCACAACCGGATGGCGCCCCGGTACGACACCGCGGCGATGAGGAAGGGCCAGACGATGTAGAACTGCTCCTCGATGGCCAGCGACCACACCACGCCGAGGATGGGGTGCGTGGTGTCCACCCACAGCTGGTAGAAGTTGGAGAGGTACAGCAGGTACCAGACGGCGCCGTCGGTGGTGATGCGCTCGTCCAGGCCCAGCCGGCCCGCCAGCGATGGCAGCACCAGGAACGACACCGCCAACGCCAGGTAGTAGAGCGGGAAGATGCGCAGGAAGCGGCGCATGTAGAAGTTGCGGAAGAAGTACGGCTGCCCCTTCGCCTCCCAGAGGATGCCGGTGATGAGGAAGCCGGAGAGGACGAAGAACAGGTCCACGCCCGTCCATCCGGCGCCAGCCAGCCACCACGTCACGCGTCCCGCCACGCTCTGGTCGCTCAGGTGGGTCGTGTGGAAGAACACCACCAGCAGGACGGCGAGGCCTCGCACACCGTCCAGCACGGGCAGGTGGCCCTGCAGGCGCGGAGCGTGCGCCGTGGGTGCATCCACACGGCCAGAGTTCAAGGACATGAAAGTTCTCTTACCAACAACGACTGTCATTCAACAAGACCACCACCCAGCGTGCGTGGGATTGCGATGCGGGGTGTCCGTCCTGCCACCAGGCAGCCATGCGCGGGAAAAACGCACGCGCGCGTGAAACTCCCGGGCGGCTCGTGACACCTTGGTGCCGTGGCCCTCCTTTCCGCGATGAAAATGGTGCTAGCAGGTGCGCCCCCGTCCGACACGGACCGGGAGCGGACGCTGCTGCGCCGGGCGCGCACGGGTGACCCCGCGGCCTTCCGCTGGCTGTTCGAACGGCATGCCGCGGGGGTGTGGCGCTTCTTGAAGGATTTGCTGCGCGACGAGGCCGCGGCGGACGAAGCCACGCAGGAGACCTTCGTCCGCGCCCACGCGCGGCTGGGCGCGCTTCGCGACGAGGACCGGCTGGGCGCGTGGCTGCTGGGCATCGCCCGGCACGTGTACCTGGAGTCGCTGCGGCACCGGGGCGTCCACGTGGACATGGACGATGAAGTCCATGGCAGCCAGGTGGAGGCGGTGCTGCCCACGCCCACGCCAGAGGACCTGCTCCTGGACCGGGAACTGGAAGGACTGCTGGCGGGCGCGCTGGGGACGCTGCGCGAGGACCGGCGCGCGGCGCTGCTGCTGCGCATCGACCACGGCCTGCCCTACGAGGAGATTTCAGCGGTGATGGGCTGGTCGCTCCAGAAGGTGAAGAACGAAATCCACCGCGCGCGGCTCCAACTGCGCGAGCACCTGGCCGCACACGTTGGAGGCCACTCATGAGCGCTTGTCGCGAAACTGAACTGGACGCGCTGCTGGCCGACGAACTCTCCCCCGAGGACGCCGCGCGCGTCCGCGCTCACACCCAGGCCTGCCCCGCCTGTCAGCACGCGCTGAGTTGGCTGCGCGCGGAGCGGGGGTGGATGGCGCAGCGAGCGCGGCGCATGCCGGCGCGGCCCGCCCTGGACTTCGCCGCGTTGGAGTCCCGGCTGCGAAAGCCCGTGGTGCCCGCCGCCCCGAAGGTCAGCTGGATGCACTGGGGGAAGATGCTGACCGCCGCCCTGGCGTCGGTGGCCTTCGTGAGCATCACCACGCTCCAGGTGACGCGCCTCCCAAGCGCCGACGAGCCCTGGTCCCGGAACGACGCGCGCACCACCGCCACGCGGACCGTCGACTGGTGTGACGACCCTTCACGGGAAGCCGTGGCGGCGCTGGAAGCCCTGGTGGGGGCGTGCCTGGTGGCCTCCCCCTTGATAACCCTGCGCTGACGCCGGCCGCGGTGACCTACGGCGCCGGAGGCAGCCGGCTCTCGGCGTAGTCGATGGCCTCCACCGCCTGCACCAGGCCGTTGCCGTAGTTCGGATCCCACCCGGTCGGCCCCAAATCCCTGGCCGTATTGAGCAGGGCGTCGCGCACCATCTCCGCATTGAGCCGCTGGGGATTCACGCTCCACACCAACGCCGCCACCCCGGCCACGTGCGGTGTCGACATGGAGGTGCCCGTCTGCAGCGTGTAGTCCAGGCCGGAGACGTCCAACGTCACGTCCTGTCCCATGAGCTCGCGGAGTACGTTGGCCGACTCCAAGGACACGGAGACGGTGGGCACCCACAGCTTGGACGGCCCGTTGAGGGTGAAGTTGCCCGTGCCCTCCTCCGCGGTGTGGTTGCCGATGATGACGGCCTTCGCTCCGGCACGGATGGCGTTGCGCACCTTCTCCTCGAAGAGGATGCCGCCGCCGCGGTCCACGTAGGCGACGAAGCCATCACAGGTGGCGGCCTCTCCACAGTCGGAGACGCTGCTGCCCAGGCCGCAGTTCACCAGCCGCCCCGAATAGGCGCCCACGGCCGAGAACTCCAGGGGGTTGGACACGAACTGCTGGCTGCTCGCGGCCACCTCGCCATACGGCGCCCCGCCGATGATGGTGGCGCTCAACACGCCCACGCCGGGGGCCACCAGATTGATGCCCAGGCCGTACTGGGAGAAGCTGGCCCACTCCTCAGCGAAGGTCACCGCTCCCACGCCCACCACGGAGTCGTACCTGGCCGGGAAAGCCACCTCGCCCGCGCCGGAGTTGCCCGTCGCCGCGATGGCCAGCACGCCATTCGCCTTGGCCTGATTGAAGGCCAGCTCCTCGGCATCGCTTTTCGACCCGGCGCCCAGCGACAGCGACACGATGTTCGCCCCCTGCTCCTGGCACCACTGAAGCGCGGCGATGACATTCACGGTGTCACCCGTGCCGCGCTCGTTCAGCACCCGCGCGATGAGCAGCGACGCGGTGGGGGCCACGCCCACCGTGCCGTTGGGGTCCTCGCCCAGCCGCACCCGGCCGCCCCCGCCCAGCTGCGCGGCGATGGTGGCCGCGGTGTGCGTGCCGTGTCCGCCGCCCCACAGCAGCACGTTGCCCTTCGAGTCCACCTGCGCGTCCAGCGCCAGCGAGTTGGCGGACCCGCTGATGAAGTCCTTGCCCCCGATGAAGGCGGCCTGCAGCTCCGGGTGGCGGTTGTCCCAACCACTGTCGATGACGCACACCTTGATGCCCGTGCCTGAAGGCCGGCCCGGGTCAAGAGCCCCGTCGTTGTCGGCGTCCCAGACCTGGTTGGCCTGCACCATCTTCAGGCCCTCGGTGTACTCCCCCACGGAGCCCACGGTGTTGGGGGGCGGCCGCGGCTCCGCGCCCAGCCACGACTGCGCGGGCAGTGGTGGCCGCGACATGCCGAGCGCGTACACCGGACGGTTGGGCGACACCGACACCACGTCCGGATTCCGGGCGAGCGCCGCGCGTGCCTCGGGAGACACCCGGGCGGACAGCATGTTCAGCGACGGGACGCGCTGCTTCACCTGGCCTCCAGCGCGCGTCACCTCGTTGGCGAAAGCATCCGTGTTGGCCTGCGCGGAGGCGAAGACGCGCTGCCGGAAGGCGATGATGACGTCCTCCGTGCCATCGTCCGTCAGGGCCGCCTCGCTTCGCGCCGCGGACACCACCGTCGGCAACTGGGACATCCCCTCGGTACCGGGGCACGCCTTGGGCTCCTGCTCCGAGCCACATGCCATCAGCCCCCCGACCAGACCCAGCCAGACGCAACGCTTCATTTCACGCTCCTCGAGTGCCCGTCCAGCAGGCGTCGTACGTCACGGCGCGGCTGATGGATTTCCAGGGACGCGCATGAACGGGAGGACACCTGCTTCCGTTCCCGGAGCGCAAGTTAACCACGTCAGCGAATCGGCCGCTCGCGCCCCTGTTCGTGGCAGGACGTGCTGGGCAAGCAGCCGATGGGTGCGGCCGTGAGCCAGCGAACGCTCCCCTGAGGGGGAGCGTTCGCCCTTTCACGCCTCGGCCGGATCCACGCCAAAAAGGCGGAGCGCATCGGCGGCATAGACGTCCAGCTGCCGCTGCGTCTCCGCGGCGTCCCAGCCCAGCCGGGGCGCCATGACCTCGGCCGCCACACGCGCGGCCGCATTCCCCTGGTCGCGCGTCTCGAACGCCACCTTGAGGCGGCGGATGAGCAGGTCCGACAGGGTGTGCACCAGTTCGTGGGTGACACCCCAGGCGGCCTCGGCGGCCCGGTAGGGAAGCCCCTCGGCGAGCGGCCGGGACAACGTAGCGTCCTCTCGCGTCAGGGCCCACACGCGGCGCCAGCGGCTGCCATAGGCGCGCACCAGGTGTACGGCCGTGGCGTCGTCCCCCACCTCGGCGCGAGCCGCGGCGAACTCGGCGTCCAGCGCGCGGATGTCTCCACCCGGCAGGGGCAACGCATCCGTGGGCGAGCGGCGACGGGGCTGGCCCAAGCGTCGCTCCACGGCGTCCACCACGTCGCGCGCCATGACGCGATAGGTGGTGAGCTTGCCACCGCTGATGGCGAGCACGCCGGAGGGGCTCACGTCGATGGCGTGCTCGCGGCTGGCACTGCCCGCGTCGGCCTGCGTGCCGTGGTAGCCGCTGGCCACCAAGGGACGGATGCCGGCCCACGCGCTCACCACGTCCGCGCGAGTGAGGCGCGCCTCGGGGAAGAAGGCGTTGGCGGACTCCAGCAGGTAGGCCACGTCGGACTCGCTGGCGCGGACCTCCGCGGGGTGCGCGCGCGTGGACGTTTCCGTGGTGCCGATGATGGTGAAGTTGTCGGCGGGCAGCACGAACATCACCCGGCCGTCCTTGGGGGACAGCAGCGTGAAGGCGTCGCGGTGGTTGATGCGCTCGCGCGGCACGGCGAGGTGGACACCCTTGCTGCCGCGCACGGCCGGGCTCGTCCCATTCGGCGCATCCAGCCGGCGAATCTCATCACTCCACGGGCCAGTGGCGTTGACGATGACCCGTGCGCGCACGGTGACTTCCTCCCCGGTGAGGTGGTCCACCACCGTCGCGCCGTGCGCTTGTCCCTGCTCCAGGACGAGCCCCTTCACGGACGCGTGGTTGAGGACGACGGCCCCCGCCTCGGACGCGCCCACGGCATTGGCCAGGGTGAGGCGCGCGTCGTCCGTGGCCGCGTCGTAGTAGCGGGCGCCGCCCTTGAGGTGGTCGGTGCGCAGGCCGGGCTCTGCCGCGTGGACCTGCCGGGCGTTGAGCCGCCGGTAGCCCTTCACGTTCCGGAAGAGGGAGAGGGCGTCGTAGAGCATGAGGCCCGCGTTGAGCTTCCAGCGGGGCACGCGGGCACCCGCGTACACGGGCCAGATGAAGGCGAGCGGACGCACCAGGTGCGGGGCGAGCCGCAGCAGGCGTTGACGCTCGATGCTGGATTCGAAGACGAGGCCCAGGTGGCCGTGCTCCAGGTAGCGGAGGCCGCCGTGGATGAGCCGGGACGAGCGGCTGGAGGTGCCACTGGCGAAGTCATCACGCTCGACGAGCGCCACCTTGAGGCCCCGGAGCGCGGCATCCCGCGCCGAGCCCGCGCCGGTGACACCGCCCCCGATGATGAGGACGTCGAAGGCCTCCGTGGCCAGGGCCCGCAGGCGTGCTGCGCGGGACGGAGGCGGGGGCACATCTGCTTCGGAGACAACACGGCTGAGCGCGACGGATTCAGAACGCACGGCATAAGTGTAGCGACGTTGGCCGGCGAGGGCAGCGGAAACCAATGCACTGCGTCAAGCGCGCTACACGGAGCGAGGCTACATGTGTCCGCGAGGCACCCATCCGAGGGGGGACGGTGCCTTGCGCGTCCGGATGAAGACAGATAGGAGGCGGCCGACCCTCCCCTCACCCCGGGCTCCACGGCCTTGTTGAACCCCCACGACCGACGCGACCTGGCCAGCCTGGGACTGATGGTCCTGGTGTACGGGCTCGTGGTGGCGCCGGTGCTGCACGCGGTGGTGGAGCACGGCGATGGTGGTCATCACCCCCCCCATGCCCATTCACACCCGCACGGGCGCGCCCACGCGCACGGTGCGAGGAACGAGCACGCACACCGTGGCGATGAGGGCGCGGGGGAACCCGCACCCGACAGTGAGCGAAAGAGCGGGCACGAGCACCTGACGGGCTCCGTGGAGCACCTGCAGGCGGTCGCGCTGGCCTGGGCGGTGATGAAGCTGCCGCGCGTGCGTGAGGTGTCGTGGTTGGCGGAGCTCCAGCGAGGCCCCACGAGGGCCCCCGGCTCCGCGGTGCGCCCGACGGCGATGCCCCAGGGCCCGTAGCCGTCATCATCCTTGCGCAGCCAACGCAGGGAGCCACGCGTGCGGGGCACGCATGGGTCCGTGTGTCCTGCTCGCTGACTCACTTCTAAACCCGTCCCGGTGGGGTCACTCCCTGAGGCGTCGTGCGCCGCGCGAAGTCCGAGCGTGCGCAAGACGCCCCAGCAAGGGGCCTGCGCCGCCGTGTGTCCGTACGTGCCCGTGCTCCTCGTTGCCGCAATGTCGTCGTGTGTCCTCGCCCTATCGCCCTCGAACCGTCCGCCAGACGTGGCACGAGAGCCACCTCCCGCGTCCGAGCGTGCCGCGGCAGTCACGGGCACGAGCGCACATGACGACGTGCCGCCCTCTGTCAGCACGGAGCGCCAGGCATCTGGCTGGTCAGCACAAGCCCAGTCCGCAGCGTCCGCTGGCGAATCCGCCGCGCATACGCCCCAAGCCAATTCGACGGCCCAACTGCCTGCCGCGCCGAACACGCAGACGCGTGCACCAGAAGCGACGAGACACGGAGCCGCGCAACTTCCCGCCGTGCAGCCATCCAAGGCCATCCAGTCCACGAGCACGGTCGCGCAGCCAACCCATCCACCCGCAGCCAGCGCCATCACGTCCGTGAACTCTCCGGCGGAAGCGGACACATCCCCAGCCAACGAGCCCGGACAACTTCCCAAGGAAGCATCCCCCCCTCACCCCATCGCCCAAACCGCCGACGAAGTCTCGTCGGAGGCAGGCCCCGGTCCGCGCTTCTCCAAGCAAGACGCCCAGGCCGAGGAGTCCCCATCCATCGCGCAGACCGCCGACGCCCCCTCGTCGGAGGCAAGCCCTCGTCCTCTCCCCTCGGAGCAGGAGGCGTCCCTCACCAGCGCATCCGCTCTCGAGGCCAAGGAGCCGCCGTCAAAGTCCACGGTGGTGCGCGGCGCGCGTCCCGCGCAAAGCGCGTCCGAGGTGACGCTGGGCCGGGACATCCTGGACGCGGCGCCACGCAGGAACGCGGTGGACCTCCTGCGAGCCGTCCCTGGCCTCGTGGCCTCGCAACACAGCGGAGAGGGCAAGGCCCAGCAGCTCTTCCTCCGAGGCTTCGACGCACTGCACGGCCAGGACGTGGAACTCGACGTCGGCGGCCTGCCAGTGAACGAGGTGAGCCACATCCACGCGCTGGGCTACGCGGACATCAACTTCGTCATTCCAGAGGTCGTGCAGGCGCTCGAAGTGACGGAAGGTTCCTACCGCGCCGCGCAGGGTGACTTCGCCGTCGCGGGAACGGTCCGCATGGACCTGGGCGCCGCCGAGCCCGGCGTCCACCTCTCTGGCACGCTGGGTCAGTACGGTCAGCGCCGGCTCGTGGCAACAGTGCGGCCGGGAGATGACGCGGGAACCTTCGCCGCGGTGGAGCTGGGTGAAGGCAGAGGCTTCGGCGCGCAGCGGGGCTACGGCCGCGCCTCTCTCCTCGCGCAGGCCAGTGCGACACTCGGAGATGGGCTGACGGTCCGCGCACTCGGAGGCAGCTACGTCACGCGCTTCGACTCTCCGGGCGTGGTGCGCGAGGACGACCTGCTTTCGGGCCGCAGCGATTTCTTCTCCGCCGCCCTGGGCCGCCAGGGCGGTTCGGTGTCACGGCACCAATTGCTGCTCGGCGTGGACCTGCCCCGCACGGGGACCGGGCGCACGAAGCTGGAGGTCTTCGGAATCCTCTCGGACCTGCGGCTGCGCAACAACTTCACCGGCTTCCGTGTCGACGAGCGCGGTGACGGCCTGGAGCAGACGAACAACGCCACCACGCTGGGCGCCCGCGCCGAGCATCGGAGGTCCGTGGCGGCCTTCGGTCGCCCGGTCGCGCTGGCGCTGGGATTGGGCGCACGGCGAGACAGCGTGGAGCAGACGCAGCGGCGCTACCGCGAATCCGACGGCACCTTCTTCTCCGACGAGATTGACGCGGCCTTCACCCAGACAGACGTCTGGGGCTGGGCCGAGGCCCGCATGCCGCTGGGCCGCTGGAGCTTCCGGTTGGGGGGGCGCGCGGACGCGTTGGGTGTGGAGGTCTTCGACGCGCTCGCTTTCCGGGACCCGCGCTACTACGACGGACAGGGCTATTCGCGCAGTGCCTTCGGCGTCCACCTGGGCGCGAAGGCAGGCGTGGAGTACGCGCTGGGAGATGACGCGGACGCCTGGCGCCTGTTCGCCAGCTACGGTGACGGCTTCCGCTCGCCGCAGGCACGCAGCCTCTCTGAGGGCGAGCGCGCCCCCTTCGTCTCCATCCGAGGCGCGGAGCTGGGCTCGCGCAAGGACGGCGAGCACTGGGCCCTGCAGCTCAGCCTCTTCGGCTCGCAGGTGGACAACGACTTCTTCTTCGACCACACCGTGGGCACGACTGTGTACACGGGCCAGACGCTGCGCTCGGGCGTCTCCGCCGCGCTCCAGGCCCGTCCACTGTCAGGGCTCGTCACCTCGGTCAGCGCCACGTTCGCCCACGCCTACGTGCGAGCCTCGGACACACTGCTGCCCTACTTCGCGCCCTTCGTCGCGCGCGCCGACGTGGGCTGGGACGGCCCGCTGACCTGGACGGGGTTCGGCGGTAGCACGCTGTCGCTGGGCACGGGGCTCACCTTCATCGGTCCACGCCCGCTGCCCTTCAGCGAGCGCAGCGCCACCGTGTTCCTCGCGGATGCGCACGTCGCCATCCGCCGGGGCGAGCTGGGGCTGAGGCTGGAGGTCTCGAACCTGCTCGACGCGCGCTGGAGGGATGGCGAGTTCGTCTACGGCTCGCGCTTCGACCCTGCCGCCGCGGCGAGCCTCGTCCCGGCAAGACATTTCACCGCGGGGTCGCCTCGGATGGCCTCGCTTTCCCTGGAGGTCCACCTATGAATCGCAGACACATCCTCACCGGCGCGCTGGCCCTGGCCGCCGCGGCCACGGTCCTGAGCGGCTGTGGCAGCGAAGCCGAGCGGCGCACGTTTCCCGTGGAGGTGACTTCCACGCCCATGTCGGGCGCCAACGAGCGAGGCTGGACGGTGACGGTGGAGTCCGCGCACCTCTCCGTGGGCCCGGTGCGCTTCTTCGAAGGCCGCGCGCTGACGGCCCGCCGCTTCGACTGGTACACGCTCATCGGCGGCACGGCCCATGCGCACCCCGGACACTACTCACCGGGCGACGCGCTGGCCGAGGTGCTGACCACCCGCACCGTGGACCTGCTCACCGGCGCCACGCTGGGCGACGCGAGCGCGGTGACCGGCGAGTACGGCTCCCTGGAGCTGACGCTGACGGCCCCCACGCAGGCCACCGACGCCCAGGGCGTGCTGAGCGGACAGGCGATGCGCGTTCGCGGCACGGCGCGCAACGCGGAGGGCGTCGAGCGGCGCTTCGACGCGCTGACAAGCCTGCCCAAGCCCATTGAGGGCGTGCGCTTCGAGAAGTCGCTGGGGATGGAGGCGGGCCGTGTGCGCATCGCCGTGAAGCTGGGGACGTGGCTGGGCCGCATTGACTTCGCCACCGCGACCGATTCGGACGCGGACGGCGTCTACACCTTCCCCGCCGACAGCCAGGCGCAGAACGCGCTGGTGCGCGGCGTGGAAGACACCACTGCCTACGTCGTGACGTGGGTGGAAGGAGCTGCGCAATGAAGAAGTGGATGCTGGGGCTTTCCTGTCTGGGACTGATGGCGTGCAGTGACGGCGCGGGCACGGTGACGTTCACCACCTACGGCGAGGACTACATCGAGAAGGAGATTCCCGCGGCCGTGGGTGACGAGGACGGCATCGTGGACGGCTGGACGGTGCGCTTCAGCAAGTTCCTCGTGGTGCTCGGCGAGGTGAAGGTCGGCAACCACGACGAGACCGCCATCGAGATGACGCAGGCGCGGGTATTCGACGTGCACAAGCCCGGCCCGGTGGTGGTGGAGACGTTCCGCGATGTGCCGGCGCAGGAGTGGGACCACGTCAGCTTCGCCATCGCGCCCAATGCGAACGCAGTCGCGGGCAACGCGGATGCCGCGGACGTCACGCGGATGAAGGACGGCGGCTACTCCGTCTACATGGAGGGCACGGCGACCAAGGGTACGACGACCAAGCGCTTTGCCTGGGGCTTCACCACCAACACCGTCTACGAGCACTGCAAGAGCCCGGGCCTGGGCGAAGGTGTGACGGTGCCCAAGGACGGCGAGGAGACGGTGCAGCTCACCATCCACGGCGACCACCTCTTCTTCGATGACCTGCAGTCGCCGGACGCGCAGATGCGCTTCGACGCGCTGGCCGCCGCGGACAACCTGGGCATCGCGGGTCCCGACGGAGAGGTGACGCTCGAGGAACTGGCGGCGGTGGACCTGACGGAGCTGCCGTCGGGGCAGTACGGCACGGGTGGCGTGGGCAACGTGCAGACGCTGCGCGACTTCGTCACGGCGCTGACGCGCAACCTGGGGCACTACCGCGGCGAAGGTGAGTGCGAGCCCCGGGCGCGCTGACCACGCGGTGGGATGCTGGCGCGGTGGCACGGGCACGAACGGCCGGCCACCGCGCCAGCATGAGCCCCCAGGCCCGGGGCCGACCCTCCCCGGGCCTGGAGCCTTCAAGGCTCAGCTCTTGTTGTGCGAGGAGCCAGACGAGTTCGCCGCGGAGTTACCCCCCGCCGGGTTGTTCCCGCTGTTATTGCTCCCGCCATTCGGGTTGTTGCCCGACTGCCGAGGGCTGTTGGGGTTCATTTGGTTGGAGCGGTTGTCCTGCGACGCCTTGTGCGCGGGGTTGTTGGGATTCTTGGAGTTGGCGCGCTGGTCGTTCTGGTTCTTGCCGCTGTCCTTGCTCATGGACCTACCTCGGGAGTCCCCAAGCGAAAGTGCCGGGGAGGCCTGAAACTAGGAAGCGGCCCAGGTGGAAACACTCGTGCGGAGGTGTTCGTCCGGTGTCGGGAAGCACACGACATCGCGCGGAGCCGGACACGGAATGCGCGAGCCGCCGCTTTGCCGGATGCGGCGACGAGCAAGGGTGCCTACCTCGTGCCCATGGAGGTGACGCGGCGTGAGGACGGTCACGTACGAGCGCAGTGGGCGAACGAACACGGGCGCACAGGCGCTCCGGCTGGAAGGCATGAAGCACCTGAAGGTGCTGGAGCAGGGTGAGGTGGTCAGCGAGCGCGACCTCACGGGAGCGGAAGTCCAGCGCCTGGGCCCGCTCTTCGAACAAGCCAGCCGCGCCCCGGCCCCCGTCGTCATGGTTCCGCAGGCAGGTGGGCCGGACGGTCTCGCGGTGACGCTCGCGTTCGAGGACGAAGAGTCTCCTCGCGTGCGCGTCGCGGCCGAGCGACTTCCAGCCCAGGGCGCAGGCCCCCTCTACGACACCCTGCTCGAGGAACTGGACCGGCTGCTGACGACCGAGTTGCATGCCCGGGCTCCGCGCCACGCACACGCGGTGCTGCCGCACCAGTTGCGCGAAGAAGAGCAGTAGCGCCTCAGGGCCCGACGCCTCGTGCCGCCCGTCGTCCAGGCAAGCCGCTCATCGGGCGGGCGGGAGCGAGCCCGTAGCCGGGGTTGCTGGCGAGCTCGGCTTCTGTGAAGACAGGAGCATGAGGCGCGTGCAGTTGTCCGTGCATCGCACGGTGGGAGAAGCACGGCTTCTGGCGGGTGCGCTGGAAGCCATGGGAGTGTCAGTAGAGGTACGCGGAGAAGCCCTTGCCCCTTTGAGCGGCGAGATTCCGAGCGCGGAGACCTGGATAGAGTTGTGGGTGGACCCGCGAGACCTTGAGCACGCGAAAGGCCTCCTGGCGGAGCTCCAGGAGAATCAAGAGCAGGCCGAGCGGTCGGTGGAGTGTCCACGGTGCCGCGAAGAGAACCCCGGCAACTTCGAGCTGTGTTGGAGCTGTGGCCTGGAGCTGCCCTCGGGGCTACGTCCAAGACTGCGGGCAGTGTAGTAGCTGGATGCAGGGTGAGGCGGAGCGCGCCTCCAGGAGAATCGGAAGTGCAGGAAGCAGAGGGAGCGCGTCGCCACAGGCTGAGCCGGGGGACCCGAAGCCTGCTCATCGTGTGCACCGTCGTGACGCTCATCCACCTCATTCCACTCTTCCTCCCCAGGAACATGCCCGAGCAGCAGCTGTCCATCGCACGGGCCATGTCGAGCGTGTCGCAGCGTGTCCCTTTCCTGCGGCCCCTGAAGGACGACGCGACGGCCACGCCGGCGGAGCTGAGAGAAGCCGCGACGCTGCTGCTGGATGGGGCGCCAGATGACGCCCATGCGCTGGCCCTGGAGGCGGAACGCCGCAATCCCCAGGAGGTCGAAACCCAGCTCCTGCTGGCGAGAATCTGCGACGTCGAGCGGATGAGCCGGTGTGTGAGCACGGCCCTGTCACGAGCAGAGACGCTGGCCCCACGAGACGCACGGCCGGACCTGCTCCGAGCGGAGCTACAAGAGAAGGACGGGGACGTCGTGGGCGCGGCCGAGGCGATGGGGCGGGCGCATGGAAAGGCGCCCGGCGACCCGCTTGTCGGACTGCGTTACGTCCACCTGCTGAGCGCGGCGAAGCGGGGCGAAGAGGCGCTGGCCGTCCTCCGAACGCTTGAAGGGCGCCTGCCGCATGCCAGGCTCCTGGTGGAACAAGGCCGGGTGCACAGCCGGGAAGGGCACGACGCCGAAGCGGTGAAGCTCTTTCGCGCGGCGGTGGCCGAAGACCCGAAGCTCAGCATGGGCTTCTTCGAGCTCGGGCTCGCCTGGCATCGGCTGGGCAAGGTGGCCACCGCGGAAGAGGCTTTGCGCCAGGCGGACCGCCTGGACCGGGCAGACCCCAAGGCGCTGGCGGCCCTCTGCGCGATTCAGGTCAAGGAGCGGCGCATCGACGATGCCCGGCTCACGCGAATGGACCTTGAGCGGCGCTTTTCCGGCCAGCCGGAGCTGATTCGGAAGTCCTGCAGCATCCCCTGACGCGAAGGGGCCGGAGACCTACTCCCGAGGCTCGATGCCGCGGATCTGTCGGAGCATGCGGGCGGAGGCCTTCACCTCGACGTCCACGGCTCCATCGACGCGCTCGGTGCGCACGACGGCCTGCAGGTAGGGAACCGCCTCCGCATCGCGCGCTTGCTGGAAGAGCAGCTCCCCCAGGGCGAAGCGAGCCCGCGTTAGCAGGACGATGTCCTCGGCGGCGACAGCGGCATCAATGGCGTCGCTGAGAGCGGACTCGGCCATCTCGGGCTGGTTCCGGGCGAGCAGCTCACGAGCACGCTGGATGTGTTCGTCGACGTTCATGCGCAGAGAGCAAGGTTCAACCAGGTGGGGACGCAGGCCGCCTCGCCGGGATAGATATGGGTGGGTGCCCATGGACGAGAAGCGAATCGCCGAGCTGGAAATCCGATACATGCACCAGCAGGAACTGCTGCAGGAGCTCAGCGGCGTGCTGTACGAACAACAGAAGGTCATCGACCAGCTACGAGCAGAGGTGGACCGGCTCAAGCAGAAGCTGGAAGCCGAGCCCGGCCTGGTGGACGCCCGTCATGACGAGCGTCCACCGCATTACTGAGGCTCAGAACTTGTAGCCGAGCCGCAGACCAATGGTCGGGTTGGGCTCCAGGTAGCCCACCTCGAGGCCGATGCTCGCGGCCTTGCCCTGAAGGCCAAAGCCAAACGCGGCGTGCGCCCGGAAGGTGTCGCCACGGCCAAACACGAGCCAGGGACCGACCATGCCTTCGATGTAGACGCCGGACTTGGCGAGGTTCGCACGCAGGACCAGGTCCAACGGAACACCGATGTCGTTGCCCTCGGTGATGAGCATTGCACCGAACCGAGCCCCAACAGACAGCGGCCCCGCGAGCGGCGTCTCAACGCCCAGCGTGAAGTTGAAGACCGCGCTGTCATCAATCCAATAGTCAGCCCCAAGCCCGACACGGACCGCAGCCTCGGAGTTCGTGGGAACGAGGAAGAGGCCGGCCGCGAGCAGCGCGCCAAGGCAAGGACGAAGCAGCTTCATTCGAGAGGCTCCTCTCAACACAGCGGGGGAGCCCACACTCAACCAAGCCGAGCGCGTCGATGCCAGCCACACGGAGGTCCAAATCGTCAAAGGCAGTCGTAGCGGAAGGCAGCGACTCTCAGCGGACGAAGGGCGTTCACTGCAATACGACGCGCGACTCAAGTATCCGCGTCGCAGCTATGGAACCGGTTGGCGTCGTGACAGGAGCAGCGCGGGCCGAGCACCTGTTGGTGCTGGCCACCACGGCGGCCCTGCTGGCGGTGGGGGGCGTGCGCCGGCTGCGCACGCGGCGCCTGGCCCAACGCCCGCGGTGAGGCGCCGAAAACCCAAGACGCCCAAAACAGAAAACCCCCGGTGTCCACGAGGGACACCGGGGGTTTCTCAAAAAGAATCCGGCAGCGACCTACTCTCCCGCGCGGTTTCCCGCGAAGTACCATCGGCTCTGGAGGGCTTAACTTCCGTGTTCGGGATGGGAACGGGTGGGACCCCTCCGACATAGCCACCGGAAAACAAGCGACAGTGCATACAAAGGGTAAGTTTCGAATTTCTTGCTAAGCGAAGTCTCGCTGTGCGTATTTCAGTCTTCCAGGCGAGTGCGTGAAGCACTCGAGCCTCGGCCTTGGCCCCGAGTCCCTTACTCCCCTTGAGGGGGCATGCAAGAGAATGGGGAAAGTAAGCCTCACGACCAATTAGTACCGGTTAGCTGAACGTGTTACCACGCTTACACACCCGGCCTATCAACGTCGTAGTCTTCGACGGGTCTTCAGGGGCTTGCGCCCGGGATACCTGGTCTTGAGGTCGGTTTCCCGCTTAGATGCTTTCAGCGGTTATCCAATCGGCACATGGCTACCCAGCGATGCCTCTGGCGAGACAACTGGTACACCAGCGGTGCCTCCAACCCGGTCCTCTCGTACTAAGGTCAGAGCCTCTCAAGTATCCTACGCCCACAGCAGATAGGGACCAAACTGTCTCACGACGTTTTGAACCCAGCTCGCGTACCGCTTTAATTGGCGAACAGCCAAACCCTTGGGACCTGCTCCAGCCCCAGGATGCGATGAGCCGACATCGAGGTGCCAAACCTCCCCGTCGATGTGAACTCTTGGGGGAGATAAGCCTGTTATCCCCGGAGTACCTTTTATCCGTTGAGCGATGGCCCTTCCATTCAGGACCACCGGATCACTATGACCTGCTTTCGCACCTGCTCGACGTGTCCGTCTCGCAGTCAAGCTCCCTTATGCCATTGCACTCGACGCCCGGTTTCCAATCGGGCTGAGGGAACCATCGCGCGCCTCCGTTACTTTTTGGGAGGCGACCGCCCCAGTCAAACTACCCACCAGACAGTGTCCCAATCCCGGCTGACGGGACATGGTTAGACACCAGAAATCAACAGGGTGGTATTTCACCGTTGCCTCCACCGAACCTAGCGGCCCGGCTTCAAAGGCTCCCACCTATCCTACACAGTCAATCCCTAGTGTCACTGTCAAGTTATAGTAAAGGTTCACGGGGTCTTTCCGTCTTGCTGCGGGTAAACTGCATCGGCACAGCTATTTCAATTTCGCTGAGTCCCTCTCCGAGACAGCGCGGAAGTCGTTACTCCATTCGTGCAGGTCGGAACTTACCCGACAAGGAATTTCGCTACCTTAGGACCGTTATAGTTACGGCCGCCGTTTACTGGGGCTTCGGATCATCGCTTCACCTTGCGGCTGACGAATCCCCTTAACCTTCCAGCACCGGGCAGGAGTCAGACCCTATACGTCGGCTTGTCGCCTTCGCAGAGTCCTGTGTTTTTGGTAAACAGTCGCTACCGCCATTTCTCTGCAACCTCTCTCAGCTCCGGCTGTACGCCTTCACCTACCAGAGGCCCACCTTCTTCCGAAGTTACGGTGGAAATTTGCCTAGTTCCTTGGAGGAGAGTTCTCTCAAGCGCCTTAGGATTTTCTCCTCGCCCACCTGTGTCGGTTTACGGTACGGACACCCTGCAAGCTCCCTACGGGACTTTTCTTGGAAGCAGAGCATCAGCGACTTACCCCTTACGGGGCGCCATGGAGTCTCGGGGATAACTGCCGCGCCTTTATTCGTACGCGACACCCCTACACCTTTAGACTGACACAACCACCGGTCAGCTCGCCTAGCTTTCTCCGTCCTCCCTTAGTTCAACGCTCACAAGATGGTGCAGGAATATTAACCCGCTTTCCATCACCTACGCCTTTCGGCCTCGGCTTAGGTTCCGACTAACCCTGGGAAGATTAACTTGACCCAGGAAACCTTGGGCTTACGGCGAGGGGGTTTCTCACCCCCTTTATCGCTACTCATTTCGGCATCAGCACTCCCAGTCGCTCCAGCCGCCTTTTCAGTCGACCTTCGCTGCAACTGGGACGCTCCCCTACCGCCACACGTTTTACGTGTGACCCGAAGCTTCGGCACTAGTCTTGAGCCCCGTTACATTTTCGGCGCGGCCTGTCTTGACCAGTGAGCTATTACGCTTTCTTTAAAGGATGGCTGCTTCTAAGCCAACCTCCTGGTTGTCAATGACCTGCCACATCCTTTCTAGTGTTCACTTAGACTAGATTTGGGGGCCTTAGCTGTCGGTCTGGGTTATTCCCCTCTTGCCAATGGACGTTATCACCCACTGACTGCGTCCCGGGATAACAATTGCCGGCATTCGGAGTTTGGTACGGTTTGGTAATCTGGTGAGACCCCTAGCCGTTCCAGTGCTCTACCTCCGGCATTGAATTGCCCGAGCCGATACCTAAATATCTTTCGGGGAGAACCAGCTATCACGGAGTTTGATTGGCCTTTCACCCCTACACACAGCTCATCTCAGAAATTTTCAACTTTCACGAGTTCGGTCCTCCATGCGGTGTTACCCGCACTTCAACCTGGCCATGTGTAGATCACCCCGCTTCGGGTTATAATACACGCAACTAAACGCCCTATTCGGACTCGCTTTCGCTCCGGCTCCACCTAACGGCTTAGCCTCGCTACGTATATTAAGTCGCCGAATCATGATGCAAAAGGTACGCTCTCGCACTGGGTTGCCCCGTAGTGCTCGAACTGCTTGTAGACATGCGGTTTCAGGTTCTTTTGACTCCCCTTACCGGGGTTCTTTTCACCTTTCCCTCGCGGTACTTGTTCACTATCGGTCGCCAAGGAGTATTTAGCCTTACCGGATGGTCCCGGCTGATTCAGGCAGGATTGCACGTGTCCCGCCCTACTTGGGTAACCCACTCAGCTCCAACTCGCTTTCGCGTACGCGACTATCACGCTCTTTGGTGCCTCTTTCCAGAGGCTTCCGCTAGCAAGTCAAAGTCCTACCGTGGACCCACTACCCCGACGCCACTTTCGTGGTTTCGGTTTGGGCTTCTCCCATTTCGCTCGCCACTACTTTGGGAATCACTCATTGTTTTCTCTTCCTCAGGGTACTGAGATGTTTCACTTCCCCTGGTTAGCTCCATCCCACCTATGTATTCAGTGAGAGGTAACGCCGCTATTCGCAGCGCTGGGTTTCCCCATTCGGACATCCCCGGATCAACGCTCGGTTGACAGCTCCCCGGGGCTTTTCGCAGCCACCCGCGTCCTTCATCGCCTCTTGGCACCTAGGCATCCACCGCACGCCCTTAGTAGCTTACTTGCCCTAATCTCTTGTTTCACGCCCGCCTCCCGGCGGATTGTCGAAACTCGAAACCAAGGCCCAGACTCCTGCTCTTCGCAGCAAGCCTGGAAGACTTCTTTTTACTTACGCTTGATTAAAAGCACCTGACTCCTTCCCCTCACCTTCGCCTCACGGCGTCGGCTGGGTACTTTCGTCAGGGCTTCTG
>NZ_CP113950.1:9300000-9502182 GCF_026810205.1 Myxococcus sp. NMCA1
CGCCCTTTCCTTCCGGGCTTCTGCGTCGGGGCGCGGCTTCTACCACCACCGCGTCTCCTGTCAACTCGCTGCGTTGACCGCCGTATTCCGTATTGTCGTACTGACTCGCTCGAAGTGCCTTCCGCGCCAGTGCGCGGGCTTCTTTGCGAGGGGCGCGGCTTCTACCACCGCCGCGTTCAGGGTCAACAAACTTCGTCGACCCTTTTCTTCCAGATCGTCTCCTGGGTGACGGGCACCGAGGCGGCGAGCAGGGGTCCACTTACTAACGCGCCGCTTCCCGCACGTCAATGGTGCTTGAGCAGTGCCGCGATCTGGCGTCCGCCCCTGTGGGTTCAACGCACCTTCATGGGTGACAACCCAAGTCCCGGGGAAGAGCATTCCGCCTGAAAAATCTGGGGTTTACCGCTCGGGGAGCAACCAGCCCTCCGGGCCCGGGCGCGCGATCCTGGCGTTCATGGCCTCTAGCGACGGTCCTTTTCGGGCCGCCATGACGTCCCGAAGAGCCAGTCCGCGAACGGGAACGAGATGTTGAAGTTGTGGCGCTGCATCTTCGAAGGGTCGTGATGGGCTTCGTGGTGGCGGCGCAGCTGCCGCATCAGCGCGAGCCGGGCCACCGGGTGCTCGGGCGGCAGGTGGTGGCAGAAGTGCAGCCACTCATACGACAGGTAGTACCCGACCGCCGAGGCGACGAAGAGCCACCCCACGTTCGGCGAAATGAGGACGAAGCACAGCGCCCCCAGTGGCGCGGCGATGGCCCCCAGGAAGAACAGCAGCAATACCGGGGGAAAGAGCACCATCTTCACGTCCCGAGGGGACTCATAGGCCAGGGCGTCATGGGTGAAGAAGCGGTGGTGCTGCTCGGTGTGACGATGGAAGAGCAGGCCCAGCCCCCGCCGGCGGTGGTGCATGGGCCCTCTGTGCCCCAGGAACTCCACCACGTTGCCCAGAAGGAAGACCGCGGGCAGCATCAGCCATTCCAGGGGCCGCCCTCCCTCCAGGTGAGACACGGCGAAGCCGATGACCGCCAGCGAGCCCAGGCTCGTGAAGACGAAGTGCGCGCGCCCGGAGTAGCGAGGGCTCACGTGCTTGCGCCGGTAGTCCTCGCGGAATCGCGCCACGCGCTCGGGGATGGAGCGCGTGGCCCTGGCGGCTTCGGCCATCCTGTCATCCTGACTAGCCCTTCTGGCGGGCCTTCACTTTCTGGAGCTTCTTCATCCGGTCCAGGATGAGCGTGCGCTTGAGGCTGGACAGGTGGTCCACGAAGACGTGCCCGTCGAGATGGTCGATTTCGTGCTGCAGCACGTGCGCGAGCCGGCCTTCCGCCTCGAGTTCGTGCCATTCGGCCGACTTGTCCTGGTAGCGCACCTTCACCTTGTGGAAGCGCGGGCACTTCTCCCACTCGCGCGGGACGGACAGGCAGCCCTCTTCCATCGTCACCGGCTCCTTCTTCTCCAGAATCTGCGGATTGACGATTTCGAAGAAGGTGCCGTCCTCCCGTCCCACCAGCGCCACGCGCAGGGATTCGCCGACCTGGTTGGCGGCGATGCCGATGCCTTCGGCTTCCTTCATGGACTCGGCCATCTGCTCCAAGAGCTTCTCGAGCGGAGGGCCGAAGTCAGTCACGGGCTTGGTGGACGAGGTGAGGACCTTATGGGGCCAGATGACGATGTCGCGAGCCATGGGCCGCAATCTGCCATGCACGCCCCCTCAGCGCCGCCCGATTCGGCATGCCAACGGTCCACCGGTTCACACGACCGCCCTGCCCCACCGGGCCCTCACTGGGGCTCTGGCCACAACAGGCAATACAGCTCCGCGAAGGGCAGCGTGGCGCGGCGGTACAACACCGCGTTGCCCAGAGGCGCATCGCCCTCCAGCCAGGCCACATGCACCTGGGCGCCGCATTGTGAGTATGCCATGGAGGCCTCTCCTGAATCCTCAAGGCTGCGGCTCAGGTTCTCCACCGGTCCCAAGGCAATGCCCAACCCCACCGTGGCGCGCGTCAGGACCTCCCGCTCCCCGTTGAAGCCTTCCGTCCAGACCAGCCGGACGCCCATTCCCGCAGGAACCAGGCGGGGGGAGAGCGCTTGGACCTGCGCCTGCGACACCTTCCTGGGCGCGGAAAACGTCGCCCCTCCATCGACGCTCATCGCCAGGACGACCTCCGGCCCCAAGGCGCCCGGGCGTTGGTCCTGCCATGCGACGAAGAGCCGTGAGTCACGCGCCACCACCTGCGGCCTGGAGGAGACTCGCGTGTCGTTGCTGACGTTGACCACCGGGCCGAAGGAAGTCCCCGCATTCGCGCTCCGGCGCAGCAGCACCTCGCAGGACGAAAGCCCCGTGCCGCATTCGGTCCAGACCGCGTAGACGTCGTTGCCCTGCACCGCCAGCTTGTGGTCCCTGGAGTTCCCTCCCAGCCCGGCGAGCTGCTGTACCGGCTCGAAGGTGCCGCCTCCGTCGGTGCTGCGCCGGAAGTAGAGGCTCGACTTCTCATCGCTGCCGGCCCCGTTCCACAACACGTAGACATGCTCGCCCAGGGCCGCCAACTCCACGTCGCCATAGCCCTGCTGGCCGTTCAGCGCCTCGCTGTCGGCGAAGACGCCCCCCGTGGGACCGCGGATGAAGTGGATGCCGCCTCGGTCGTCTTCGCTCGAGCGGAACCACCCCATGTAGACGTGGCTCCGGGTGGCCGCGAGGCGCAGGCCCCCCTCCTTCTCCTGGGTCAGTTCGAGGACGGGGCCAAAGGTGCCTCCCCGGTCGTTGCTCGAACGAAACCGCAGCCCGCTGTCCAGCCACGTCACATAGACGTTTTCACCTTGGGCCAGCACCCTCGCCCCACGGGCGGCCGCCCCGGGTATCGAGTTGTCCGGTCCCAGGCTGCGCACCGGGCGGAAGCTGACACCCCCATCCGTGCTCCCCTGGTATTTCACAACCCTCCCCGCCTGAGCGCCGTCCACCCAGACGACGTGCACCTCCCCCTCCCACGTGCACACCTGCGGGACCTGGAAGCCCACCGCCGTCGTGGTCAACGTCTGCGCCGGAGTGAAGAACTGCGCCATGGCACTGCCTGGCCCTCCTCCCGCCCACATCACCACCGCGGCCAGCAGCGTCCCCACCGCCGAGCCACCACGATTCGGCCTCCGCATTGCCTACCCCCGGCGCCATGGCACACGGCGCGGCCGACGGGGCTAGCGCGGGGGGCGCCCCGCAGCCATGCGGCCCCGGGACGTTTCACCCTCCGAGCGATGCCATCCGGACAGTTGGCGCGTCTTCACTGACAGGTCTGCTACACCTGTCCCATGCACCCGCATGCCCAGCTCATCACTGACTTCTACTCGGCGTTCCAACGCCGGGACGCCCAGGCCATGGCCGCCTGCTACCACCCGGAGGTGGAGTTCTCCGACGCCGCCTTCGCCGGACTCCGTCACCGGGAGCCCGGTGCCATGTGGCTCATGCTCTGCGAGCGCGGCAAGGACCTGGAGGTCACCTTCCGCGACGTGCAGGCCGATGACCACCGGGGCCGCGCCCACTGGGATGCCCGCTACACGTTCAGCGGCACTGGCAGGAAGGTGCTCAACCGCATCGATGCTGAGTTCGAGTTCCGCGACGGAAAGATTGTCCGGCACCGCGACCACTTCGACTTCTGGACCTGGTCCCGCCAGGCGCTAGGCCCCACGGGACTGCTGCTCGGGTGGACACCCCTGTTGAAGAAGAAGGTCCAGGCGAAGGCCCGGAAGTCCCTGGACATCTTCATGCGCGAGCGTGGCATTCCCCAGGAGTGAGGAGGACGCATGGCACCGCCCGATAGTGAGAGCCCGCCCGTGGAGGCTCTGGACCTCTGGCTTCTGGAGGCCGCCATGGAGTTGCCCACCCCCCTGCACATGCTCGTGGAGCCGAACCCGCACATCGCGCTCAACATGGCGGACGACCCGCGGCTGTCCCGGGAGGAGCTGTGTGAGCGGCTGTCGCTGCTCGCAGAGCGCGGACTCATCCGCGTCCACGCACTTCCGGATGGACTGCAGGAGCTGTTCTCCCCCGAGGAGATTTCAAGCGCCATTGATGCCCGGCAGTCCCGCACTCCCTTTGGCTACTCGCTCACGGGTGACGGGGGCGCCGTCTGGGAGCACCACGCCAGGCCTGATTGGAGCCGGTTCGTCAACGCGGGGCAGGAGCCCTCCGCCGACGATGCCCAGGACGCCTGGGTCATCGAGGC
Organism: Myxococcus sp. NMCA1; assembly: GCF_026810205.1. Classification (NCBI taxonomy): domain Bacteria; kingdom Pseudomonadati; phylum Myxococcota; class Myxococcia; order Myxococcales; family Myxococcaceae; genus Myxococcus; species Myxococcus sp. NMCA1. The sequence goes on from NZ_CP113950.1 coordinate 9,304,211, forward strand.
CGCGAGCCTTGAAGCCGCGGACGCGGAGTTCCACTTTCATGAGTCACTCTGCGATGCGCATCAGCCGGTCAGCGCGTCGAAACACGGCGAGGTGCTGACGCCGTGGCAGGTGACGTATTGGAAGGCGCTGCCCCACGGATACCGGCTCCGCTACGTCACCGTGCCGCGCCCTGCTGACCCGGCTCGGAGCAGGAGCGTGCCTTCCCGAGCACCTTGGTACACGCGCGTCTGGCTGTGACGCCGCGCCCTCGCGCTCACGGCTCCGATTCGGACGTCTCAAGGTGCTGGTACGTCAGCGGGCCCATCCCCTCGCGGGCCAGTTTGGCCGTGCAGCGGATGTTGCCCCTCCAGTCCAGGAGTTGGAGGCCCAACGTGCCGTCCTCGTGCAGCAGCAGCGAGCCATAGCCGTTGTTGCCCAGTTCGGGTCTCAGGTCCGTCCACTCGGGGAAGCGTGCGTGCGACTCCAGGAAGCGCACGGGTGCTGGAGACTTCAGTCCCGGCGTCACCGCTCGCACCGGGAGACCGGCGTGCCCCAGGCTTCCTCCCAGGAATGGGAACGCGGCGCTCCGGTCGAACAGTGCTCCATATGGCGTGGCGCCCCAGAACCACAGGTCGACCTGTGCGCGCTCGACCGCCAGTTCCCGGAGGTCTTCCAGCAAACCGGCGTGCCTCGGTTCTCCGTACCGGTAGGGCGCGTCGTGGCTCAGGAGGATGTTCGTTGCTCCTCGCTGGCGGCCCTCCTTCAGCACCGACTCCAGCCAGCTCAGGAGCGCGGGCTCCTGGTGCCGTCCTGGCTCGAAGTACGCGGTGTCCAGACCGATGAGCTGGAAGCGCTCCGAGGCCAGGCAGAAGTAGCTTCCCTCCTGGACTTGCTTCGCTCGTGAGGCGCCTCGCCGCTCGTCCAGGTAGCGGTAGAAGGGGGGGCCCCCGGAACGCATCTCCGAGCCCGCGTTCAGCGTCATCAGCGTTGTCACTGGCAACAGTGGTTCGAGCGGCTCGGCCACGTGCGCGTCGAATTCGCCCTGACGGCCCGCGTAGTACACGCCCCCGAGGTGCACGGCGTACTCCAGGCGCTCGCCTCGCATGATGAGCTGACGGGCCACGTAGCGCGCGGGGTACTCGCCCGTACCGAAGCCTCCGAACAGCGCCACTTCCACCGGCCGTCCCGGCGCGGGCTCGCGGAGCTCGTAGCGGAAACGGGTGGCGTGATGCGCATCGTCGTGCCGACGGAACTCCGCCCGATGCCAGCCGCCGTGGAGCCAGGCGCGACCGCTGAACAGGAGCCATCCGCGCAGGTCCGCTACCGGCTCGAAACGGGTTCGCGCCGGGTCGATGGGGATTTCATTCGTCATCAGCGGGAAGGTGAAGTCCGGCGGCAGTGACACCGAGGCCCGTGCCTGGAATGCCGGCTGCTTCAGTGCTTGAAGCGCGGCTTCGGGCTCGCGCAGGGACTGCTCCAGTTCCTGGAGCACGTGCACCAGGGCTCCCTCTGAAACGGGCGCGCCCAAGTCCTGGCGGATGAGGCTCAGGATTTCTTCCGGCTCGCGCAGGAAGCGCTCGCGCAGCGCGCCCAGGTCGTCTGGACCGAGCGGCGGTAACTCCGATACGTCGGCGCTCGCGGATCCGGACGTCGTCTGAGCCGTTGCCGAGGCTGAAGGAGCCCGGTACCCGAGTGCCGTGTAGAACTCCATCCGCTTGCGGTCCATGGGCACATCATCGCCCGTTGGCCCGACGCGGGGAATGCCGCGCTCGACACGCTCATCGGGCTCGGGCCAACGTGGGGGATGCCAAGCCTGCCGCAGGACCGCCACGTTTGCGTATCGGGACTGGGCAATGAACACAGGGGGGCGCCGTCTACAGCGCCCTCCCGTGCCAGGGTGCCCCTGTGTCCGGCGCTTGCCCCGGGCCCAGTCCCGCGGTTCCAGTGCGGCCGAGGGGCGACTACTCCCGCGCCTTCGCGGCGGCCGCGGCTTCCTGCGCTTCCTTCACCTTGCTCGCGTCACGCTGGCGGCCATCACGGTAGGCGTAGAGCGTGTAATACGAACCCGTGGCGTAGCCCGGCAGCTTTCGGGGATTGAAGACGCTGGTGCTCGACACCGATCCACCCACGAAGCCCTTGGGCACGTCCACCAGCCGCATCGCACAGCCAGCCAGGACCAGCCCCGCCGCTGGCACGTCGTTGCTCACCAGGGTGCACGTGCCCCGCGCCGTGAAGCGCCCCTCCGGCAGGTTGTAGCGCATGTAGACATTCAGCTGCTGCCCGGCGGGGAAGGCGTTGTCCGTCACCTGGACGCACGCCGTCGCCGAGCCCACGCGCCGACCGCCCCCATCAACCACCTTGCCGTCCTTGGGATTGTGCTCCGGCACATACACACTCCCGCCCAGCTTCACGTTCACCTCGAAGGGCGCCGCCGCGCACACCGCCGGATCCGCGGGGCTCGCCGGGTCCTCCTGCGTGCGGAACTGCATCACCACCTCATTGGCTCCCGCCTGCGCCGACAGCAACAGGACACCCAACATCCCCACCGCACCGCCGAGCTTTCGCGACATGGCGTACCTCCCTCCGGACCGTGAGGGGCTTTTCAGCCCACCGCTTGCACCCCTTCGACGCGCCCCCGCCGGGGCTACTGCCACGACAGCGTGTATTCGGTGTCGAGCGGCCCCGTCTGCCGGCCGTGCACCTGGACCTGCTTGCCCCCCACCGCCTCGATGACGGCCTGGAGCGTGCCCTCGTGGTAGGCGGGCGGCATGAAGTCCCGCTTCATCGTGAAGATGCCGCTGGTGTCGCCCGTCCACTTCACACCGCGCTCGCCGTAGCTGACCGCCGCGCGGTAACCCGAGTGCAGGTTGCCCACGAGCCGCTTCGGGCTGTCCGACGCCAGCAGCAACAACGTCTTGCCCGCCGCCGAGGATAGGAAGTCCGTCGTGGCCACCACTCCCATGCGCCGCAGCGCTCCGTCAAAGCCACCGTGCTCCGGGCCCATCACCTGCGCCGCCGTGAAGGACATCCGCAGGAAGGCGGCCACCGGGTAGTTGAAGAAGTCGATGAAGCGCGTCTCGCCGCTGGCCGCCAGACAGCGCTCCACCGCCGCGTCCCCTCCCATCGTGCGAACGGCGGACACCACGCCGTTGAAGAAGAGCCCGCGGGCCGTGTCGTCCTTCGTCGCCAGCGCCAACCGCGCGTCCAGCTCCTTGCCGATATTCGAATCCAACTTGTTCATTACAACCTCACGAGTTGCGCGCCGTAATGGACGTTCGCGCCTACCGCTGCCACCACCACCAGGTCACCACTTCCCAGACGCACGCGGCCGGCCTCCAGGTCTTCGGCCAGAAGGATGAGCATCCCCGCCGCGGACGTGTTGCCGTAGCGGTCCACGTTGCACGCCACCGCCTCAGGCGGCAGCCCCGCCCGCTCCACGAAGGCGTCCATCACCCGCTTGTTCGGCTGGTGGAAGTAGTACCGCTCCACCTTCGAACGGAGCTCTGGCCGCGGCCCCAGGACGACATCCAGGCACTTCTGCATGTACTCCGGATAGCTGCGCGCCACGCGGAAGCCATCCACCACGAACGCCATGTCCGCCGGACGCATCCGCCCCGGCTGATACGGCAGCTTCAACAGGCCGCCACCCTTGCGGATGACCAGGTCTCCGTACGCGTTGCCGGAGAAGGACGCCAGGATGCCCTCCGCCCCCGCATCCCCCGGCTTCGACTGGAGCACCACCGCGCCCGCCCCGTCGCCGAAGACATACATGGAGAGGTAGCCCTGCAGCGTCTTTGAGCGGCCAGGCCCGGGCGGAAGCTCGTCCGTGTAGACCTCCCGGTTCACCAGCGGAGACGTGAAGGCAGAGGCCACCACCGCCACCGTGCGGAAGCGCCCTCCGTCCATCATCTTCTTCACCATGTCCAACACGTACGGCGTGCCACCGCAGCCGTCGTCCACCACGAGCCCGAACGCGTCCTCGCGCAGCTCCAGCCGCCGGTGCAACTCCATGGCGTCGTGGTTGAAGTGCGGCGCGTCCGGCGTACACGTCACCACGAAGAGCGCGTCCAACGCCTTGGGGTCCACACCCGCCTGGGCGAGCGCCTTCCGGAGCGCTACCTCGCACATGTCCGTGTTGCTGGCCGGGTAGATGTGTCCGTCATTCTCGGGAGGCGGAATCGCCCGGCCCGTGGCCTCGTCGATGTCCCAGAGGAAGCGGCGCTCGCGGATGCCGACCTTCTCCTCGATGCGCTCCGCCGACCACCCCGGGATGGCCCTGGCGATCCGCTCGTTGCTCACCACGCGTGAAGGAACGAAGGCACCAGCTCCGACGACACAGACATTGGGTGTCATTTAATGGCCCCGTTTTTTCACAGTCTCGCCATATGGGAGGGATTCCCTGGCAACGGGGATTGAGCAGGATTCAGGCCATATACGAAGTCATTGAAACAACTGCCGCTGGCGAACGGGGCAGCTTCATTCGTGAATCATCCTCCAGCCGGCGGCACGAGGAAACCACCGGGATTACTGGAGATTTCCAGTGCTTCACAAATGAAGTAGCAACCGTTGCGAATGAAGCACCTCGTCATGAGAATTTCCTCTCAGTGACTGAGCATGTCACCCCAGGTGTCGCCTATGACTTCGCTGCACTGTGAAAAGAGCCGATACGTGCATGAGTGACTAAAGACCCACGCGACGAATCTGGGCGCCGAGCCTCTCACTGAGAGTGTCTGGCTTGAAGAGCGGATGAGACAACTGTGCTGAAATCAACATATCGGGAAGGCCGCCCACCCACTGGGGGCGGCCACTCACCGACCTGGCGCGGCTCAGAACGGGATGTTGTCGTCGTCGTTCGGCGGAGGGATGTCGTCGCCGCCGTAGCTCCCGCCTCCGAAGCCGCCACCGCCCCGGCCGCCACCACCGTAGCCGCCCTGGTTGCCGTAGCCGCCGTCGTTGCCACCACCCGCGTCGCCGCCCCGCTGCCGCGCGATTTCCGCCTCGATGGCGGCGAGCAGCTGGCGCTCCTTGTCGTGCCAGCGCGACTTGCTCGCGTCATTCAGCGTGCGGCGCGCGCCGTTGGCGTAGAACTCCAGGTCGCCCATGCTGGCGCCGACAATGGGTCCGCCCTTGCTGCGGCCGTAGTTGGGGAAGACCATTCCATCACCACCACCACCGCCGCCACCGCTGCTCGCGGGCGCTGAACGCCGCGCCGCCGGGGCCGCCGCGTCCGGCGTGCCACCGATGGACATCTCTCCCAGCGTCAGCGTGAAGCCCTCGCCGCTCTTGAACGCCGTGCCCACACGAACCTGCTCCACCCGCCCGTCGGGACGACGCACCGCCACGGTGACCGGATAACCTTGCTCGCTCATGCCGGGCCGAATCCCATCCCCGCCCCGCCACTGTCAACGGAGACTCGAAGGGGACGTCCGGGAACCGGCCGCTCGTCCGGCCTGCTCACCGCGCTCCCTGGATTCCACTTGAGCCGCTCGGGCCCGAAGGCCCGAGGGAATCCGCGGGGCGCGGCGCTCGAATCAGAACAGCGAGCCCTGGGAGGACCGGCCCTTCTTGCGCTTGCCGGCTCCGGCCTTCACCTTGGTGGTCTTGACCTGGCGACCACCCTTGGCCGCGGCCTTCTTCGCGGCCGGCGCCTTCTTGGCCACTGACTTCTTCGCGGCGGCCGGGGCCTTCTTCGCCCGTGCGGCCTTCTTCGCGCCCGCGGCCTTCCGACCCGCTGACTTCTTCGCGGCGGCCGGCGCCTTCTCCTCGGCGGGCGGCGGCGGCGCCACCACGGGGGCCGGGGCCTTCGCCGGGGCCTTCTTCCTGGCGCCACCCTCACGCAGCGCCTTGCTGGCGGCGCGGCCCCGCGGCAGCGTCACGTCCTCCACCGATTGCGGAAGCGCGTCGTCCTTCCACGCCGACGGCCGGCGGTTGGTCCGCATCAGCAACCGCAGCTTCTGGTAGTGCGCCGAGCAGTACCCCTTGGAACGGCTGGGGCGCTCGCAACCGATGACGGCGCACGCCCGGGCGCCCTCCTCCGAGCGCGCCTGACTGACGACCGGCTTCGCGGCCACGGGCCGGCCCACGGATGCGCGGCCCTTTGGCGCCGCGACCACCTGCTTGCGGCCTCCGCGCGTGGACGCGGGCAGCACCGTGGGCGTCCGCACTCCCGCCATGGCGCCGAGACGACTGGTCAGCGGCGCCAACCGGTGCGTCACCTCGCGCACCAACTCCAGGGCCTCCAGGCCTTCCTCCATGCGCCGGACCGCCTGCTGCAACGGGACCAACTGCGCATCGAGTTCGCGCCGGAAGATTTCGCCAAGAGCATTCGCAATGGACATTGCTCGGGAGAATACACGGGGCCCCAGGCAACCGGTGTGAAAACCTGTGCTTGGCTCGCACCAATCGTTGACCGGCGGGCGAAGCCATACATCCCGTGAGGTCGGTCCCTCCCGCCAGAGCAGCCTCTACCCCCGGACGCTGACGGTGGCCGGCGGCTCGGCCCGAGGGAGGACGCGCTCCGGGGCCTCCCGCTGGAGCTCGGGCGGCCGGCTGACGGCGGCCGTCCCGCAGGTGCGCGCCGCCAGGGAGACGGCCCCCACGAGCAACAGTGCTGGAACAAACAGGTGACCCATGGCGCCTCCTCGAAGCAGGTGACGGACGTGAACGCCGGCCAACTCCGCGGGTCTCCTCCCCCACAGGCCGCCCGACTGCCTCTGCCCGAGACATACGAGCGAGCTTGCCGTTCGGGTCTGACGTTTCCGGAGCCCCGGGTACGTGAGCCCCCCAGGCAACGCGGCGGATGTTAAAGGGATGGAGCATGAGCCAGGCGCCCACTCCCGTCCGCTTCAAAGGCACCGACACCTACCTGACCCACGAGAGCCTCCAGGCCGCGGTCAACTGCGCGCTGACCCTCCAGCGCCCCCTGCTGGTGAAGGGCGAGCCCGGCACCGGCAAGACGCTGCTGGCGGAGGCCATCGCCGAGGCCCTGGGGCACCGGCTCATCACCTGGCACGTGAAGAGCACCACCCGCGCGCAGGACGGCCTCTACGTCTACGACACCGTGCAGCGCCTGTATGACTCGCGCTTCAACGACGGGGACGTGCGCGACATCCGCAAGTACATCCGCCAGGGCCCGCTGGGCGAGGCCTTCTCCTCCCCCGAGCGCGTGGTGCTGCTCATCGACGAGGTGGACAAGGCGGACCTGGAGTTCCCCAACGACTTGCTCCACGAGCTGGACCGGATGCGCTTCCGCGTCACCGAGACGGGTGACGAGGTGGTGGCGAAGCACCGCCCCGTGGTGGTGATTACATCCAACAACGAGAAGGAGCTGCCCGACGCCTTCCTGCGCCGGTGCGTGTTCCACTTCATCGACTTCCCGGACGCGGAGCTGATGCGCCGTATCGTCGGCGTGCACCATCCGGGGCTGGACAGCGCGCTGTCCGAGCAGGCGCTGAAGGTCTTCTACGAGCTGCGCAGCTTCACCCGCCTGCGCAAGAAGCCCTCCACCAGCGAGCTCATCGACTGGATTGCCGTCCTCAAGGCACAGGGCGTCCACGACCTCAAGCTGGACGAGCAGCTCCCCTTCCTGGGCGCGCTGCTGAAGAAGGAGCAGGACCTGGTCTCCGTGGCGGAGGCCTTCGGGCGCGGGCGCCGTCCCCGGGCCTAGAGAGGCGCTGCCATGTTCCTGCCCTTCTTCTACGAGCTGCGCCGGCGCGGGCTGAAGGTCGGCGCCCAGGAGGCGCTGGCGCTGGCCGGCGCGCTGCGAGCGGGCCTGCACGACAGCCACCTGGACGGCTTCTACCATGTGGCCCGGGCGCTGCTCGTGCACTCGGAGACGCAGCTGGATGCGTTCGACCAGGCCTTCCTCGCGCACTTCCAGGGCGTGGAGACGGCGAGCCTGGAGCTGACGCAGGAGCTGCTCAACTGGCTGGAGGAGGCGCGCGAGCGGCCCGACCTGAGCCCCGAGGAGGTCGCCCTGCTGGAGCAGTTGGACCCGGAGGAGATTCGCCGGCTGTTCGAGGAGCGCCTGAAGGAGCAGAAGGAGCGCCACGACGGCGGCAACCGCTGGGTGGGCACCGGCGGTACGTCTCCCTTCGGCAACAACGGCTTTGGCCGCGAGGGCATCCGCGTGGGCGGCGGCGCGGGCAACCGCCAGGGACGCGCGCTGATGCAGGCCGGGGCCCGGAGGTACGCCGGCTACCGCGACGACGTGGTGCTGGACACCCGGCAGATGGCGGTGGCGCTGCGCAAGCTGCGCGCCTTCGCCCGGGACGGCGCGCCGGACGAGCTGGACGTGGACGAGTCCATCGCCGCCACCGCGCGCAACGCCGGTGAGCTGGAGGTGGTGACTCGGCCGCCGCGCCGGCCCAACACGCGCGTGGTGCTGGCCATGGACGTGGGCGGCTCCATGGACCCGTACGCGGCGCTGGTGAGCCGGCTGTTCAGCGTGGCCAGCCAGGCGACGCACTTCAAGGAGTTGCGCACCTACTACTTCCACAACTGCGTCTACGGAAAGCTCTACGCCACGCCGCAGCTCACGGGCGGAATCACGGTGCCGGAGCTGGTGGCCCAGGTGGGACGGCACCACAAGCTGGTGATGGTGGGGGATGCCTCCATGGCGCCCTACGAGCTGTCCATCCGCACCGACGCGCAGGGGCACTACAAGACGGACGGGCTGGAAGGGCTGACGTGGCTGATGCAGTTGGCGCAGCACTTCGAGCGCAACGTGTGGCTCAACCCGGAGCCCATGGGCACGTGGCGCACGGGGACCATCTCCGTGATTGCCCGCATCTTCCCCATGTTCGCCCTGACGGTGGAGGGCCTGGGTGAAGCCGTCACGCACCTGACACGGGGCCGCACCGTCAGGGGCGCGGCGGCGCGGCGCTGAGGCGTGTCCGTAGGCGCGCGGGATTCATTCCCGTGCCCTACAGGGCAGGAATTCCGGGTGTGCCCGTGGACTGGCGGACGGCCGGGCGAGCCCCAGCGCATTTGGTGCAGCACCTGGAGCGTCACTTGCGGCATGGTGCGCGCGCACGCGAGCGGGACCGCGAGGACACCATGACAACCGACAAGCAGGACGTGCTGGCCATCAACACCATCCGCACCCTCGCCATGGATGCGGTACAGCAGGCCCACTCGGGCCACCCGGGGGCTCCCATGTCCCTGGCCCCCGTGGCGTACCAGCTCTGGCAGCAGGAGCTCCGGTATGACCCGTCCCACCCCATCTGGCCGGACCGGGACAGGTTCATCCTGTCCAACGGCCACGCCTCCATGCTGCTGTACGCGCTGCTCCACCTGGCCGGGGTGAAGCGCGTCACGCGGGAGTACACCGTCGAGGACGCGCCCACCGTGTCGCTCGAGGACATCAAGAAGTTCCGGCAACTCGACTCGTCCACCCCGGGCCACCCCGAGTACCGGTGGACCAGCGGCGTGGAGACGACCACCGGCCCCCTGGGCCAGGGCGTGTCCAACAGCGTGGGCATGGCCATGGCCAGCCGCTGGCTCGCGAGCTACTACAACCGCCCCGGCTTCGAGATGTTCGGCTACGACGTCTACGCCATCTGCGGCGACGGCGACCTGATGGAAGGCGTGGCGTCCGAGGCGGCGTCCATCGCCGGCCACCTCCAGCTGCCCAACCTGTGCTGGATCTACGACAGCAACCACATCTCCATCGACGGCAGCACCGACCTGGCCTTCACCGAGGACGTGGGCCGGCGCTTCGAGGCCTACGGCTGGCGCGTGCTGCGCGTGCCGGACGCCAACGACTTGAACGCCATGGGTGAGGCGCTGCGCACCTTCAAGACGGCGCGCGGCAAGCCCACGCTCATCATCGTCACCACCCAGATTGCCTACGGCGCGCCCAAGCTCCAGGGCTCCTCCAAGGCCCACGGCGAGCCGCTGGGCGACGAGGAAATCAAGGGCACCAAGCGCTTCTACGGCTGGCCCGAGGACGAGAAGTTCCTGGTGCCCGACGGCGTGCGCGAGCGCTTCCAGGAGCGCATGGGCGCTCGGGGCAAGCAGCTGCGCACGGAGTGGGAGCAGAAGTTCGCCGAGTACCGCAAGCAGTTCCCCGAGCTGGCCGACCAGTTGGAGCGCATGCAGCGCCGCGACGCGCCCCAGGGCTGGGACGCGGAGCTGCCGACGTTCCCCGCCGACGCCAAGGGACTGGCCACGCGCGACTCCAGCGGCAAGGTGCTCAACGCCATCGCCAAGCACTACCCGTGGCTGGTGGGCGGCTCGGCGGACCTCAACCCGTCCACGAAGACGTACATCACCGGCGGGGAGGCGATGAAGCCGGGCGAGTACGCGGGGCGCAACATCCACTTCGGCGTGCGCGAGCACGCGATGGGCTCCATCGTCAACGGCCTGTGCCTGAGCAAGCTGCGCGGCTACGGCGCCACGTTCCTCATCTTCAGTGACTACGAGCGCCCCGCCATCCGCCTGTCCGCGCTGATGGAGCTGCCCGCCATCCACATCTTCACCCACGACTCCATTGGCGTGGGCGAGGACGGCCCCACGCACCAGCCGGTGGAGCAGCTGGCGTCGCTGCGCGCGATTCCCGGCATCATCGTGCTGCGCCCCGGTGACGCCAACGAGGTGGTCGAGTCGTGGCGGGTGATTGCCCAGCAGCGCAAGCACCCGGTGGTGCTGGTGCTCACGCGCCAGCCCGTGCCCACGCTGGACCGCAGCAAGTTCGGCGCGGCGTCCGGCGTGGCTCGCGGCGGCTACGTGCTGTCCGAGGCGGAGGGCGGCAAGCCGGAGGTCATCCTCATCGGCACCGGCAGCGAGGTGTCGCTGTGCCTGGACGCCCAGGAGAAGCTCAAGGCGGACGGCATCCCGGCGCGCGTGGTCAGCCTGCCGTCGTGGGAGCTGTTCGAGGAGCAGTCCCAGGAGTACCGGGACAGCGTGCTGCCTCCGTCCGTGCGCGCCCGCGTCGCGGTGGAGAAGGGCGCAACCTTCGGATGGGAGCGCTTCGTGGGGCATGACGGCAACATCGTCGCCATGCGCAGCTTCGGCGCCTCCGCGCCCATCAAGGCGCTGCAGCAGAAGTTCGGCTTCACCGCGGACCACGTGGCCCAGCAGGCGAAGGACTCGCTGAAGAAGACGAAGACGCGGCCGTAGCCCGCAAAAAGAAAGAGCCTCGGACCGTCCCCCAACGGTCCGAGGCCTTCGGGCCTTTTCGGCATCCAGGTGCTCGTCCTGGCGGACTCATGGCGCGGAGAGGCGCGACCCCCGTCGCGTCCCAGCCCCCCGGCTGGGGTTCCCCCCACGCCATGAGCCCATCAGGTCACTTCAACGTCGTTCCCGGCTGCCTCGTGGGCGTGAGCGTTGCGTCCCCCCGGTCGCATCCCGGTTCCCCCGAACCGGCTTCCGCTCGCGCCTTCAAGTCCTCCAGGTCCGACTGACTCGTTCGCTCGGGAGGTTCGCCCCCCAGCGCCTGGCCCCCCGGCCAGGCCCCCCGTGCTTCGAGCCCCGCTCCGTGTTGGAGCGTGATGTCCTGTCCTATTGCGCGTGGCGTGCCACACACCGGTCCCGGTGGGCCCGCTTGAGCGTCCCGAGTCTTTTCAGTGGGTTATGAATTCGGGTGCCCTTCTCACGGGGCCGTGCGGGGTGGTGACAACTGTCATCACCGGTGACAACCGTCATCACCGGGATGGCCCTCAGGTGGTGACTCTTGTCACCGGTGGCCCATCCCGGGCGGAGCGCGTGACACCTTGGCAACGGCGGGGCGGGGCTTCCAGCGCGCGGGCCTACAGCCCTCCGCGCAGCTCCAGTTCGCTCCAGAGCGCGCCGTCACGCTCCCGCAGCAGGAAGGTGAGGCGGCCCTGGTGGAAGCCTCGCACCGGCGCCTCCGGGTCCGGGAAACCGGGGGGCAGCTTCCAGTCCGCGGGCTGAAGGCCGCTCGCGGGGATGGGGCGCTCGCGGCGCAGCTCGCCCACCTCCGCGTCCGTGAGCGTCCGCACGCGGGCCCAGGGCAGCAGCTCGCGTCCGTGCAGCCACACCCGTTGCTCCAGCCCCGGGTCCTCCCACGGGCCAATCGCCGTGCGCCGCAGGGTGGACAGGTGCGCGCCGCAGCCCAGCGCGCGCCCCACGTCGCGGGCCAGCGAGCGCACGTAGTAGCCCCCGCGGCAGCTCAGCCACAGGCGGCTGGCGCGCGGCAGGTCGTGGGACAGCCAGCGCGCGGCGTGCAGGTACACGCGCGAGGGTGGTAGCTCCACGACTTCTCCCCGGTGCGCCTTCCGGTAGGCGGGCTCGCCCCCCACCTTCTTCGCGCTGGTGGCCGGAGGCACCTGTTCCCGCCAGCCCACGAAGGACGCCAGCGCCGCGTCCAGGCTTTCCGGCGTCAGCGCCGCCGTGTCTCCCTGGCAGACGGGCCGGCCGTGCAGGTCCCCCGTGTCCGTCTCCGTGCCCCAGACGACCTCCGCCTCGTAGACCTTGGGCACGGCGTGCAGCAGCTCGAACAGGCGCGGCGCCTGCCCCACCAGCACCAGCAGCAGCCCTTCCGCGAAGGGGTCCAGCGTCCCGCCGTGGCACACCGGTATCCGCTTGCCCGGCTGCGCGGCCTTCGCCTCCTCCATGAACCGCTGCACCACCGAGAAGCTCGTGGCGCCCACCGGCTTGTGGACCCGGTAGATGCCCGGACTCAGTTTCCCTCCCACCGCGACCCTCCTGTGGCCTCCCACCCTACCCTGGCCGGGAGTGCGGTGGCGGAAGGTCGCGCCCCCGCCGCGTCCGCAATGAAAGACACTTCATGCCGCGCGCCTGCAAGGCCAGGACCATTTCCCGCCCCAAACAAGCAACCGCTGCATTGCCCGTCCTTTGGCATTCATCTGGCAATCATCTCGAATCGCGAACGCCATGACAGGCGTATGCCTGCGTGCAGGTGCAGGACGGCCATCCCCGCAGTGCCTCGCATTACCCCATGAGGAGTGTCTCCATGACGTCCCCGCTTCGCCCGGGCTGGGCCCTGCTGTCCGCCCTGACCCTGCTGTTGTCCGCCACCACCGGCTGTGATGACGACCCGCCTCCGCCCGTTCCCGACGCTGGGCAGCAACCCACGGACTCCGGCACGGACGCGGGTTCCGAGGACGCGGGCACCGAGGACGCCGGGACGGACGCGGGTCCCGAGGCGCCCTGGGACGGGGGCTACACCGTGCTGGACGACCCGGGCGACTGGATTGACCGGGGCGCGTTCTCCGCGTGCCGCTTCACCGTGGAGAACCCCAGCCTCGAGGCCTGCGCGGATCCGGCGAACTTCGACATGTCGTCCTGCAATGCGGACCAGCTCGCCGCGGTGGAGCAACACGGCATCTATGTGGGCGACGGGCGGTCGGAGAGGCTGCTCGCGGATGGGGGCACGTCCGTCACGCCGGGCAGCGCCGCCTTCCAGCTCTTCGCGGATGGGGGGCCCGACAAGGTCATGGGCATTCCCGTCACCACGCGGATGACGACCGGCGGCACATTCTTCCTCTCCGGCAGACAGTCGAATCCCTACACCGGAGAGCGCGTCGTCTCGGTGGCGGGCTGTGAGACGCCCAGGCCCGACGTCATCACCGGCTGCTATGTCCGTTGCACTGAGACGCCCCGGTCCTCCTCCCGGAGCATGGGCACCTTCGAGGCCGAGCGGGCGGAGCGGCGCGGCGAAGCCGAGTCGTCCGGCGGGATGCAGCTCGTCGCCGAGTACTTCGTGGACCTGGGCGTGCCGGTGGATGTCTACGTCACCCAGGGCCACGCCTATGTGGTGTCCACCGACGAGGCCGGCCGCTTCGGCGGGCTCACCGTCTTCGACGTGAGCGACCCGGCGCATCCCTTCTTCAAGACATCCATCAGCCTGCCGGGCGACTCGTATTGGAACGGCGTGTGGGCGAAGGGCGACGCGCTGTATGTCGCCAGCGCCGACACCGGCGTCTCCGTTTTCGACATCTCCAACCCAGGGTCACCGGAGTTCGTCCTCACCCTGCCGGGCAACGGCTACACCAACGTGCACACCGTCCTGGTGGATGGGGACCGTCTGTATGCGTCCGACATCACTGACTTCGTGGGCAGCACCCGCGTCTACGACATCAGCACGCCGCTGGCGCCCGTCCTGCGGCAGGTCATCACCCTGCCGGAGATGTACTCGCTCGGCGGGCCCCATGACTTCTTCGCGTACGAGGGCCGCCTCTACATCAGCAACGCCTCCGGCGGTTACTCCATCGTGGACGTCAGCGACCTGGAGAACGTGCAGCACCTGGGGCAGTACTTCTACCCGGGGTTCGGTGGCTTCGCGCACCACAGCGCGGTGGGCACCTTCGCGGGCCGCACCATCGCCTTCGAGGGCGGCGAGTTTCCGGGTTCGCACCTGCGCGTGCTGGACGTCACCGACCCGGCGAGCATCGTGAAGATTGGCGAGCACCGCATGCGGTACTCCACTTCCATCCACAACATGATTCTCAAGGGCGAGCGGCTGTACGTCGCCTGGTACCACGAGGGCGTGCGCGTGCTGGACGTGGCCAACCCCACCCAGCCCCGGCAGGTGGCGCACTTCAACACCTTCAGGGAGACGGACCCGCACCGGGCGGGCGGCGCCTTCGAGGGCGCCATTGGCATCCGCCTGCCCGGAGATGGGTACGTCTACGTCGTGGACACGTCGCGCGGGCTGCTCATCTTCAACGAGCCGTGAGCCAACCGGGGGCGCCTCTTCGCGGCGCCCGCGATGGCCTCACATGCTGAACACAGGGCGTCCGCGGAACGATGCGGGCGCCCATTCTCCTCCTCCAGAGGCTGCACCTCATGTCTGTTCGTACCGCATGCCCGTTGCTGACGCTCGTTTGCGCCGTGTCGTTGTCCGCCTGTTCTTCGTCGGAGCCCCCGCCCCCCACGCCGCCTCCCGAGCCACCGGCGTATAACGGCCCCTGGGCGGTGCTTCCGGAGATGGGGGAATGGGTGGACCCCGGGGCCTTCGAGTCTTGTCCCGCGCAGACGTCCCAAGCGGCGTGCAACGCGCCGGAGACACTGGTGATGCAAGACTGTGACTTCGGCTCGCTCGCGGGCCTGGAGCGGCAGGGCGCCATCTACCGCGCGGAAATCCGGTACGAGACCCAGGTACAGCCCGGCACCGTACAAGTCCTCCCGGAGAACGGTGGTTTCCAGTTCGATGCCTCGGGCCAGCCCATGTCCGTCATGGGGCGCAAGCCCCATGCAGCCACCATGAATGGCGAGCGGTTCTTCATCTCCTCCGGACCCACGAGCCAAACCAATCTCCAGGACCGCTACACATTCATCGGCTGTCACGCCCAGGGTCCACGGAGCCTCACCGGCTGCGTTCTCTGGTGCCGAGGCAGCACCCTGCGCCATAGCGGTAGCTTCCGCGCCGAGCGCATGACGTGGCGAGAGGGCGAGCCCGAGTCCGCCAACCTCCAGCTCCTGTCCGAAATGCCCGTGGGCCTGGACACGCCTGTGGACGTGTATGTCACCCACGGCCACGCCTATGTCGTGGCCATCGACCGGCGAGGAGTCGGCGGCGGCCTCGCCGTCTTCAACGTGAGCAATCCCTACATTCCCGTCCAGCAGACGGTCATCAAGTTCGCCAACGACGGGTACTGGAATGGCGTCTGGGCCAAGGACAACGCGCTCTACGTCGCCAGCGCTCACTCCGGCGTGTTCGTGTTCGACCTGGCAAACCCCGCGTTGCCTGCCTTCCTGCGCAACTACCCGGGCGGCAGCCGCATCGATGTGCACACCCTCTTCGTGGATGGGAACCGGCTCTATGCCATGTCGCCCTCCCAGAAGCAGACGCTCATCTTCGACATCACCCAACCGCTGGAGCCTCAGTTCCTCACCCACTTCACGTATCCCAGAAGTACGGGCTACCCGCATGACGCCTTCGCGTATGAAGGGCGCCTCTACATCAATCACCTCAACGATGGCTTCCTCATCGCAGGGCTGGACGGCGAGACGCCGGAGTTGCTCGGCCGATACACCTATCCCCATGCCTTCAGCCACGCCAACGCGGTGGGTACCTTCAATGGCCGCACCGTGGCCTTCGAGGGCGGAGAGACCATGGGCTCCCATATCCGCGTGCTGGACGTCACCGACCCGGCGAACATCGTGAAGATTGGCGAGTACCGGCTGCGCGGCCTCACCTCCGTCCACAACATGCTGCTGGTGGGCACGCGGCTGTACGTCGCGTACTACCATGAGGGTGTGCGCGTATTGGACGTGTCCAATCCCTCGCAGCCTCGCGAGATCGCGCACTACAACACCTTCCGCGAGTCAGACCCGAACCGGACAGACAAGCTGACCGACGGCGCCATCGGCATCCGCGTGCCGGGGGACGGCCGCATCTACGTGGTGGACACGTCGCGCGGGCTGCTCATCTTCAACGAGCCGTAGCCCTGGGGCTCACGCCTCGATGCGGTTGCGGCCGTTCTCCTTCGCGCGTAGCAACCGCGCGTCCGCGGTCCGCAGCAGCGCCTCCACCGTGTCGCCGTCCCCCGGCGACACCGCGATGCCCGCGCTGAAGGTGACGTGGAAGGGCTCGCCGGTGTCGCCGTCGAAGGTCATCTCCGACAGCTCCGCCGCGGTGCGGGCGAGGATTTCCGAGGCGCTGCCCGCGCCCTCCCCCAAGAGCCCCACCACGAACTCCTCCCCACCCCAGCGGCCCCGCACGTCCTCGCGGCGGAAGCGCGCGCCCAGCAGCCGGCCCAACCACATCAACACGCGGTCGCCCGCCAGGTGGCCGTAGCGGTCATTCACCTGCTTGAAGTGGTCCACGTCCAGGAAGCACAACGCCAGCGGCTTTCCCTGGCGCCGTGACTCGGCCAACCGGGCACGGAGCCCGTCCAGGAAGGGCCGTCGCAGCAGCAGGCCCGTCAGCCCGTCCCGCTCCGCCCGCTCGCGCGACAGGCGCGTGCGCTCCAGCCGGGCCTGCACGCGCGCGCGCAGCTCCTCGCGCAGCACCGGCTTGGAGAGGTAGTCATCCGCCCCCGCCTGGAAGGCCGCCAGCCGGAACTCCAGCCCCAGGTGCGCGGTAATCAGCAACACCGGCAGCTCCTGCCACTCCGGCGTGGAGCGCAGAATCCGGCACAGGTCGAAGCCGCTGGGCCCCGGCATCTGCACGTCCAACAGCAGCAGGTCCGGCCGGTGCTGCGCCAGCGCCTCCATCAGCCCGTGCGCGTCGTTCAGCCCCACCACCTCAATCTGGTCGCTGGCCAGGGCCTGCGTCAGCGCGGCGATGGCGTCCGGGTCGTCATCCACCACCATCACCCGCGCGCGCTCCGGGCGGCGCGCCGCCACCATGCGCTCGGCCGCGGCGGAGAAGTCCCGCGCGGTGAAGGGCCGTGGCAGGAAGAGGGACGCCCCCGCGTGCGCCGCCGCCACCCGTTCCTCCAGCACGTCCCGGGCACCCGTGACGGCCAGCGGCAGCACGGGCAGGCTCTCCTCCGCGCGCAGCGCATGCGCCACGGCCAGGCCGCCCAGTGGACCGCCCAGGTCCAGGTGGACCAGCACACCATCCACCCACTGCCGCCGCGCCACCTCACACGCCGCGTCCGCCGTGCGCGCCGTCACCACGCCCACGCCCACCTGTCGCCCCATGCGCTCCGCTTCGGCCAGCAGCTTCGCGTCCTCGTCCACCACCAGCAGCACACCCTCGGAGGATTGCGGCGGCGCGGCGGCGGGCTTCACCGGTACGGAGGCCGCGGCGGCCAGCGTGCGGAAGGACGCGTCCAGCGCCGCCACATCCACGGGCGCCCCGGCCCGGGCCGGCAGCAGCACCGCCTCCAGCTGGCCCGCCCGGATGCTCACCTCCGCGAAGCCGTAGCTGCCCGCGGTGCCGTGCAACTTGTGGACAACCGTGTAGGCCTCCTCCAGCGCCGCCGCGTCACCTCCGCGCCCGCGGACGAGCAGCGCCTCCAGCGCCGCCACCTTCTCCTTCAGCCGGGCGCCGTACTCCGCGTTGAGCGACGCTAGGCTGGCGGCCAGGTCGTCCACCTCCACGTCCACTTCCTCCGCCTCCTCCAGCGCCTCGGGCGGCGGTGGAGGCGGCAGCGCGGGCGCGGGGAAGAGCTGGTTCACCCAGACGAGCAGCTCCTCCGGCTTGTAGGGCTTGTGGATGATGCGCACCACGCCCAGCTGCCGCGTCAGCAGCTCGTGGCTCTTCAAATCCTTCCAGAAGGCGGAGGCGAAGAGGATGGGCAGCTTGGGCTGCGTCTTGCGCAACTCACGGATGAAGTCCGCGCCCGTCATCCCCGGCAGCAGGCCGTCCACGATGGCGGCGTCCACCGGCACGCGCGCCAACACGGCCTGCGCCTCCGCCGCGCTGCGCGCGGGCTCCACGCGGTAGCCCTTCTCACGCAGGAAGGTGCCCACCAGGGACTGCAAATCCTTGTCGTCCTCCAGGAACAGGAGCGTCCTGCTGTTCATGAGGGGTGTGCCTTTCTCGCCAGCAGGCCGTTGAGGAGGTCACGCACGGAGGAGACCAGCTCCTCTTCAGAGGCGCGCGACTTGGTGAAGTGCCGGGTGATGCCCAGGGTGAGCTGCCGCTCATCCATGCGCGTCAAATCCCGGCCCGTGAAGACGATGAGCGGCGTGGCGCGGCCCTTGCCCTGACGGAGGATGTCGACGACCTCGAAGCCGTCCAGGCGCGGCAGGCCGACGTCCAGGACGATGAGGTCCGGTGTCGTCTCGCGCGCGAGCTCCACCGCGCTCTCGCCGTCCGCCGCCTCGAAGACCTGCACGCCCAGCCGCTCCATCTGCGCGCACAGCGTGCGCCGGGTGCTGGCGTCGTCATCCACCACCAGCACGCGCGCCTGGCCCGGCTGCCGCGTGGCGTAGCGCAGCGACTTGAGCAGCCGTGACTCCTCCAGCGGCCGGGGCATCCAGTCCACCCAGTGCGGAACGCCCTCCGCTTCGTCCGAGCGGCCGGACAACGCCAGCACCGGCAGCTCGTGCGTGCGCGGCTGTTCGCGCAGGCGCCGCACCCAGTCCAGCGCGTGCCCTTCCGGAAGCTGCATGTCCACCACCAGCGCGTCCGGCAGGGACGTGTCCAGGTGCTTCGCCGCCTCGATGAGACTGGTGGCGCGCAGCACGCGGTAGCCTTCGTGCGCGAGGAGCCCGCCCAGCAGCGACGCCAATTCCGCGTCCGCGGTGGTCACCAGCACCTCATGGCGGGACGCGTCCTCGGGGATGACGGGCGGCGACGTGACGGACGCGGGCCGGGCCGACTCCAGCGTGAAGGTGAAGGTGGAGCCCCGGCCCTCCTCGCTCTCCACGGAGATGCGGCTGCCGTGCTGCTCCACGATGGCCTGGGAGATGGCCAGCCCCAGACCCGTGCCCCCCTTGGAGCGCGTATCCGAGCTGTCCAGTTGCTGGAAGCGGCCGAAGAGGCGCGCACGCTGCTCCTGGGAGATGCCGGGGCCCTGGTCCACCACACTGAAACGCACCCGCCCGTCCGCCTCTTCCCCCACGCGCACCGTCACCCCCGCGCCCTGCGGGGAGAACTTCACCGCGTTGGACACCAGGTTGGTGAGCACCTGCACCAGCCGGTCCCGGTCCGCCTTCACCTGCGGCGTGCCCGTCACCTCGGCGTGGAGCGATACACCCGCGCCGTCCGCCATGCCTCGGACGCCCGCGAAGGTGGACTCCACCAGGTCCGCGCATTCCGGCGTGGAGACCTTCAGCTCCAGCTTGCCCGCCTCCATCTTCTCCAGGTCGAGGATGTCGTTGATGAGCCGGATGAGGCGTTCGGTGTTGGTGCGGGCGATGCGCACCATGTCCAGCGCCTGGGGCGGAATATCGCCCACGATGCCGCCCTCCAGCAGGCCCAGGGAGCCGCGGATGGAGGTGAGCGGCGTGCGCAGCTCATGGCTGACGGTGGAGATGAACTCGTTCTTCATCCGCTCCACCGCCTTGCGCTCGGTGATGTCGCGAACGAAGACGGTGTAGCGAGGCGGGCCGTCTCCGGGCACGCGGACGATGGTCAGCTCCGCGGGGAAGGTGCTGCCATCCATGCGCAGGCACGGGGACTCCAGCCGCGTGGCCTGCCCCGACGCGGTGTTCCGCCCCGCGGCCAGCACCTTCTGGCGGGCACCGTCCGGCAGCTCCGCCGGGAGCGCCACGGAGAGGAAGTTGCGGCCCACCACGTCCGCGGCGACCACCTGGAAGGTCTTCTGCGCCGAGGGGTTCAGCTCCAGCAAGTCCCCGCCGCCGTCCAGCAGGAGGATGCCGTCCGGAGAGGCCTCCAGAATCGCGGCCTTGCGTGCCTCGCTGGCGCGCAGCCCTTCGTTGGCGGCGGACAAGGCCTTGGTGCGTTCCTCCACCCGCCGCTCCAAATCCGTGTTGAGCGCGGCCAGGTCGGCGGTGGCCCGCGACAGCCGCACCATCACCACCAGCACGTAGGCCACCAGTGCCAGCGAGACGATGAAGAAGATGATGCGCGAGCGCTCGTTGCGCTCCTGCGTGCGCTCGTAGAGCTCCAGGTAGGTGCTGATGAGGCGGTCCGCCCGCGTGCTGGCGGTGCCCTCCAACAGGGCCTGGACGGCCGCGTCCGCCTCTTCCTTCTCACCCCGCGCGTCCGCGGCGTGGGCTCGCTCCAGCAGCGCGGCGCTCTCCTCCAGCGCGCTGACGAACAGGTCCAGCGCCGCGTTCATCGTGCGCCGGTCCATGGCGGACAGGAAGGAGGGGAACTGCCGCAGCGCGTCCGCGCGAGCCCTCAACGCGGCGAAGTCCTCCGGGTCCGAGCCGTGGAGCGTGCGCAGGCCCATGCGTTCGCGCAGCACGTCCATCTCCAAATCGCCGCTGGCCACGCGCAGGTGCCGCAGCGCGCTGCGGTAGCGGTCATTGTCGGAGGTGGCCCACGGACGGCCCATGGCGAACAGGCCGCACAAGAGCAGCAGCGCGCCCGCCGCCAACACGCCCGAGCGACGGGAGAGGCGAAGCCCCTGACTCACCCTGGCACCAGCTTGCGAATCTCCTGGGGCAACGTCATCGGGTCGAAGGGCTTCCCGATGACGCCCAACGCCCCCAGCTCCAGGTAGCGGGCGACCTCCTGCTTCTGGATTTTCGCCGTCATGAAGATGATGGGCGTGTGCGCAGTGGCCTCCTCGGCGCGCAGCCTGCCGAAGGTGGTGGGCCCGTCCATGCCCGGCATCATCACGTCCAGCAAGATGAGGTCGGGCTTCTCCGCGCGGGCCTTCTCCAGGGCCTCCGCGCCGGACGCGGCGAGCACCGTCTGCCATCCCCCCACACGGCTGAGGCTGAGATTGCCGATGGTGCGGATGTCATCTTCATCGTCAACGAGCATCACCTTGCGAAGGGTCGTCATGGCTGAGGCGGGACTCTACCAGGGCGGCAGTGCCCGGAAGCGGCCGCAACAACGCCAGGAATTGGCCCGTCTTACGGAACAGTCCGTTACCAGCCACCCCGGTTAGCACTGCGGGAGCGGCAGGGCGCTACGGCGCGCCCGTAAGCACGCGCCCGTCGTACACCCGGATGAAGCCCCCGTCCTGGTCCCTGATGGCGCTGAAGCCACCGGTCACCACGACATGGCCTGCTGGGGTGAGCGCGAGGCCGCTGATACGGACCGGGCCTCCCGCCCCCGTGCTCCCCTCGACGTAGGTCACCAGGCCGAGAGCGCGGGTCGTGAGGTTCATCGCCGAGAACCAGCCCCGGCCAATCTCCGTTCCGTCCCCGAGGAGCTCGTGCCCGCCGACGAGCAGCGTGCCAGTGGGCGAGAAGGTCTGCAGGGTGACCACGCCCGGCCCGTTTTGGACCGTCGCAGTCCACTGCGTCATCCCATTCGCGCCAATCCACCGCTGGTTGAAGCCCCAGGTGGACTGGTAGTCGGGGACGACGGTGCTCGTCGCGCCGTCGGCGTTGACGGCGAAGAGGTCCCAGGCGGCCTGCGTCTCCCACCGGATGGCGCCCTCGGCGCTGTACTTCCGGAGGTAGGACTTCACGAACACCGACGCCCCAGACGTCGTGTTCCGGTTGAACACGCTGCCGGCCAGATAGACTTCCCCCTGGGCATTCACCTCCAGGCCGGAGGCGTAGTTGAACTGGCCCTCATTGAAGAGCAGGCTCCAACGCTCGGCCCCCTGCGGCGAGAGGGCGATGAGCTTGAGCTGACGCGCGTGCTCGACATTGCCCTGGCTCAACAGCACGTAGACGTGCCCGTTGGCGCTCACCGCGAGCTCGTGCCAGCTGGGATATTCAACGGCCTCTGAAGAGGTCCACAGCACCTGCCCGTTCGTGCCGTACCGGGTCACCCGCCCGGAGTACTCCACCACGTAGGCATCGCTCGCGCCATCCAGGGCCATCTCCACCCCACCGCTCAGGGGGACCGACCAGAGCATCCGCCCGGTGCTGTTGAGCCGCGTCAACTGCCCGGCCTCCAGGACGACGATGTCGCCACCGGCCGAGACCGCCACGCTCCGGGGGTGGGAACTCACCCGCGCCTCCCACCGAAGGAGGGGCTCGAGTTCCTCCAGGGAGACGACCTTCGTCCCGTCGATGACGAGCGAGCAGCCGCCGCCCGCCACCACGGTGCAGTCCCCGCCCCAAGTCGGAAACCCCGCCGGCGCGGTCCGGAGGGTCACCTGCGCCTTGCGGACCGGCACCTTGCACGGCTCGCCGCAGGACCAGCCGTCCCCCTCGGCCACCACGTGCGCTCCGGCACCGGGCAGGCTCCGCACCTCCACATAGCCGACGCCCATGCCCTTGAGGACCGCACTGTCCACATTGGGAGCGCCCTCCACCTTGAGGTGGGCCTCGCTCGGCCCCGCCAGCCGGGGCGAGAACCGCACCCGCACCTCGCACTCCATGCCCGCGTCGAGGAAGCGCTCGCAGGTGTTGGCGGCGATGGTGAACCCGCTGCCCTCCACCTTGACGGACACGGACTCCACCGCCGACGGAGACGCATTGCGCACGGTGAAGAGGTGCTCGGGGGATGTCTGGCCCACCTCCAGCTCACCGAAGTCGACCGCCTCCCGGTCGATGATGAGCACGGCCGGCTTCTGTTCGTCGTCGGAGCACGCGGCGGAAATGACAGACGCGCTGAGCAACAGGGCGAGCAAAGGCTTGCGAAGCATGCGCGACCTTCTATGCGAGCCCATGTCCGCGTGACAAGTGACGACCCTGGCCCCACTCCGCATGGTGCCTGCGAGGATGATGCACATGCGTCTGTCATTGCCCGGCGGGCGGGGAGGCAGCCCGGCGTGGCCCCGACCACCCGGGCTCCGTGGGAGACGGGGACGAGGCGCCCAGGAACCGGCGCGCCTTGGCGGGTCCGGCGCGGAAGGCGGGCGGACGGACGGGCGTCCGTCGTGGCCCATCAGTCAGCCGCCAGAAAGGCGCCTGTTCGTTGACTCCTGGCGGCTCCAGAATCTTTGTGACGCGGCGGACGCATCCGCGCTGTTAACTCAATACACCCGCGCTGGGGTACGGAGGAGACACATTTGGGGGGGGCCGAGACAGCCGGAGACGCGCGCTACCAGGAGCTGTTCAACGGAGCGGATGTCTCCCTCTGGGAGGAGGACTTCACCGCCGTTTCGGCCGCGCTCGACGGCCTGCGTGCCTCCGGCGTCCAGGACCTGCGTGCCTGGCTCGCGGCGCGTCCCAGGTTCGCGATGGAGGCCGCGGAGTGGGTGAAGGTCGTGGATGTGAACGAGGCCACGGTGCGCCTGCTCGAAGCGCGTACCCGGGATGAGGTGCTTCGCACCTTGTCCGTGTCCCGGTCCCGCGTCTTCGTTCCGGAGACGTCGAAGGCCTTCACCGCCGAGCTCCTCCTGTTCTGGGAAGGCGGCACGCGGCTGGAGGTGGAGACCGAGCTCCAGACCCTGGGGGGCCGCCGCATCGAGGTGATGCTCACCCTGACCCGGCCGTCGAGGGAGCGGAGCGACCGGGTCTTCGTCACCATGCGGGAGGTCACCGCGCAGAAGGCGTCCCAACGGGCGCGCCAGGAGAGCGAGGCCCGCTTCCGGAACATGGCGGACCACGCGCCGGTGATGCTGTGGGTGACGGACGTCACCGGCCGCTGCATCTACCTCAGCCGGACCTGGTACGAGTTCACCGGACAGACGGAGGCAGAAGGCCTGGGCTTCGGCTGGCTCAAGGCCGTGCATCCCGACGACTCCGAGCATTCAGGGGCGGTGTTCCTCGGCGCCAATGCGCGGCGCAGCCCCTTCCGGCTCGACTACCGGCTGCGGCGCAAGGATGGTGAGTACCGGTGGGCCATCGACTCGGCCAGCCCCCGCTTCGGGCTGGACGGCGAGTTCCTGGGCTACATCGGCTCCGTCATCGACATCTCCGAGCGGAAGCAGGTCGAGCAGGACCGCGAGCGGCTGCTGACCGCCATGGACGAGGCCATCCGGCTGCGCGACGAGTTCCTCGCCGTGGCCAGCCACGAGCTCAAGACGCCGCTGACGCCGCTCAACCTGAAACTCCAGACGTTGGCGCGGGCCGCCCAGGAGCGGCGCGGACCGGAGCTGCTGGAGCGGCTGCCCGCGGACCTGGAGGTCATGCAGCGGCAGGTGAAGCGGCTGTCGACACTGGTGGGTGAGCTGCTGGACGTGACGCTCATCAGCAGCGGTCAGCTGCGCCTGGAGCCGGAGCCGGTGGACCTGGGAGCGCTGGTCCAAGAGGTGGCCGCGCGCTTCGAGGGCGAGTCACAGCGCACCGGGACGCCCATCCAGGCGGAGTTGGACGAGGTGGTGGTGGGGCAGTGGGACCGGATGCGGCTGGAGCAGGCGGTGTCGAACCTCCTCGCCAACGCCCTGAAGTACGGCGTGGGTCACCCCGTTCACCTGCAGGCCGGAAGGACGGCGGAGCACGCCTGGTTCAGCGTCCGTGACGAAGGCATTGGCATCCCCCTCGATGCGGTGGGCCGCATCTTCGAGAAGTTCGAGCGCGCCGTCTCCGAGCGGCACTATGGCGGACTGGGGCTGGGGCTGTACGTCACGCGGCAGAACGTCCGGGCCATGGGTGGAACCATCGACGTGCGAAGCACGCTGGGCCAGGGCGCCACCTTCACGGTGCGCCTGCCCTGCCAGGTGTCCAGCGAGAGCGCGGCGCGGGAAAAGGCGTCATGAAGCGCTCCCAGACCGTGGAGGAAGTGCCGCGCGGCGGCGCGCGTGCTGCCGCGTGCTGCAAGGCAACGCGCGGAGTTCGAGCAGCAGCTCGCAACCCGCTCAGCGCGATTCATCTGAGCTGAGCGCTAGCCCGTCGCCCGGCGCTTGCGCGCCGCACGCGCGGCGGGCTTCGCCGGGGTGGCGGGCGCCGGAACCACCGGCTGAGGCAGCACGGTGACGACGGCGTTCACCACCCGGGACACCGCGCGGAGCTGACCGGGCTCGAGCTCCCGCAGCTTGCGCGTCATGCGGCGCAGCTCCACCGGGTCTTCCTTCACCGTCTTGCGAGGCGTGGCGGGCGCCCCGTCGGGACGGCCTACGCCCAGCAGCGTGTCCGCAGAGACCTGAAGCACGTCACACAGCCGGCGCAGCGTCTGGGTCCGGGGCAGCATCTTCCCGCGCTCCAGGCGGCTGTAGACCTCCATGGCCATGCCCATGCGTTCGGCGACGTCGCCCTGGGTGAGGCCCAGACGCAGGCGGGCGTCACGCGCGGCACCTCCCAGCACGGCTGCCAGTTTGTGGTCGACGGGCTCACGCATGACGGCCGAGGGTCGCACGCTCGCCGGGTCCTGCAAGTTTCCAATCGCCCCCCTGGCGCATCCCCTCCCCCGAAACCTACCTCCCAAGTCAGGACACTACCTCAAAGGGCAAACGTCATGCTATGGACCTCCCAGGTTGAATCATGACGCCACCCACAATGACAGCCGCTGGAACCACGTCTGAATTGGACCTCCAAGGTCCTATGGGAGTCCATCCGTGATGCCGGGAGAGGACCTGCACCCGCTGATGCTCCAGGACTCAGAGGAGGTGGGGGCCTTCCGCATCGTCCGGCGGCTGGCCACCGGGGGCTTTGGCGCCATCTTCCTGGCCGAATCCGAGACGCACCGGCAGGTGGCGCTGAAGTTCGCGCTCCAGGGCCCTTCGGAGGAGGACTCGCCCGGGGCGGACGCGCGGACCTGGAAGGAGGTCCACGTCCTCATGCGACTGGAGCACCCCAACGTCGTGGAGCTGCTGGGCTACCGGCGGTGGCCGGATGCGCGCGATGGCTACCTGGTCCTCATCATGGGCTACGTGGAGGGCCCCACCCTGTCCGAGTGGGCCCTGTCCGCGCAGCCCACGCCCCGGCGCGCGGTGCAGGTGTTCCAGCAGTTGGCGCTCACGCTGGATGCCATCCACCGCGCGGGCGTGCTCCACCGCGACATCAAGGGCAACAACATCATCATCCGCGCGTCGGACGGACAGCCGGTGCTGGTGGACTTCGGCTCGGGGGACCATGCGTGCTCGCCCGTGCTGACCGAGGACACCCTGCCGCCGGGCACGCCCAGCTATCGCAGCCCGGAGGCCCTGCGCTTCTGGGCCCAGCCTCGGCCGGCGGGCTCGCGTTATGCGTTCGCGCCCACGGATGATCTCTACTCGCTGGGGCTGGTGCTCTACGAGGTGCTCACCGGGAGCTTTCCCTATCCGGCGCAGCTGCCGCCCGCCGGGCTGCTGGCCAGCATCGAGTCCGGTGGCTTTCCCCCGCCCTCTGTCCGCAACCCGCGCGTCCCGAAGGCGCTGGACGCCATCGTGGCGCGCCTGCTGTCGCCCTCCGCGGCGGGGCGGCCTCCTTCGGGTGCGGCCCTGTTCGATGCGCTGGACGCGGCGCTGGCGGGCGCGGACTCGGCCTGGGATGAGCACCTGTTTCCGCCCCTCGCTCCCGAGGAGGCCGTCACCGAGGAGGCGCTGGAGTTCTTCGACGGGGACGAGGAGGCGCGCGAGCTGCGCCGCTGGATGCGTGTCCCGGAGCGAGCGCGCCCGCCAGCCTCCTTCGCGCCTCCCACCGAGCCCACCTCACCCTGGGCCTTGACGGAGGTCCGCGCGAGCACCGGGTGGCGGCGGTGGCGGGACGCGCTGAAGCGGCTTCTGGCCACGCTGCGCTCGTGGCGCTGAGCCGGCGCGCCATTCCTTGGGAGGGGCCTGGGCGCCTGGCCCTCCGGGAAATCCATTCATTTTCATTCAACCTCAGAGGTCCATGAGCCCATGATGACGCCTGACACGACGACGGAGGAGCTTCCTGGAGGTCCGCGCAGACCACGCGTGCTGTTCACCGTGGCCGGCACGGTGTTCGAGTTCGTCCGCAAGCTGGAGATGCGCTCCACGGGGGAACTGCTGATGCTGGCGCAGCGCCGCTACCGCAATGGCCTGAGCGGCCCGGTGGTGGTGAAGCGGCTGCGGAACCCAGCCACCTTCGTTGAGCGGCGACGGCTGGTGGAGGAGGTGGACCTCACGTTCCGGCTCAACCATCCCGCCATCGCCAAGGTGATGCTGCTGAAGCTCTACCGCGGCGCGCCTCACATCGTGATGGAGTACGTGGAAGGGCGTTCGCTGGACACGGTGTTGAACCTGGCGGCCATGCGGCGGCGGCCCCTGTCCGCGGAGTTCGCGGCGCACGTGACGGCGGAGGTGGCGGAGGCGCTGAGCCATGCGCACGGCCTCACGGATGAGTGGAGCCGGCCGCTGCACATCGTCCACCGGGACGTGAGCCCGCGGAACATCCGCGTGGGCGTCCATGGCGAGGTGAAGCTGACCAACTTCACGGTGGCGGCCTCGTCGCTCTCCGGGCGCGAGGTGACGAGCCGGGAGCTGGTGAAGGGTGACATCGCCTACGCCTCGCCCGAGGCCCTGCGGCGACGGAAGGTCGATGCCCGGTCGGACCTGTTCTCACTGGGACTGGTGCTGCTGGAGCTGCTGACGGGCCGGCACCCGTTGATGGTGGATGACCTGGCGCCCGTGCTGGAGTCGGAGCCTCTGGAGCTTCACGCGCAAGGGCCCACGTGGATGCCCGTGAAGGAGGTGGCGGCGCGGATGGCCCAGGTGGGCCCGGAGCAGGTGGAGCGATTGGCGGCGGGTGTCGCCGAGCCTTTGCGGGCCATCCTGCTGCGGGCGCTGCAGCAGAATCCCTCGGAGCGGTTCCAGACGGGCGCGGAGATGGCGGAGGCGCTGCGTGCGTGGCTGGATGCGCAGGGAGGCCACCGGGGACGTCAGGCCATCGCGCAGGAGGTGGAGCAGGCCGCCGTGGAGGCGACGGTCCGGCGCAACCAGGCGGAGCTGCTCGAGGGCGGGCTGCATCCGGAAGGACTGACGGTGGAGGAAGCGGCCCTGGCCGGAGAGCCCTCGTCCGAGACGCCCCTGGGCGAAGCCGCGGGGTCCGCGGTCCGATTGTCACAGGTGGCCGAGCTGACGCTGGAGGCGCGCATCACCCAGACGGTGGAGCCAGCAGCGGACGCGCGGCACGCCGCCACGGAGGCTCCCGCGCTCGCGACACGGCTCGACGGCGCCCACACGGAGGCACGCTCGCATCCGGGCCTCGAAGCGCCCACCACTCCGGTGGCGGAGACGGCGCCGCCTCCGCCCGCCCCCGAGGCACCGGACGAGGCACGTCCCAAGGCCTCCTCATCCCAGCCGCCTTCCCCACCGGAGCCCTCTGGCACGGCCCCAGAGGCCACGACGCCTGAGGAGCCCGACACACCGTGACGCGCGTGGCGTCACGGTGGGCTACAGCACACCAGCGCCGTACAGCACGCCCGCCAGCACCAGCAGCGTCACGGCGATGACCGCCACCACGCGCAACGCGGAGATGGGCGCCTCGCCCAACACCACCCGCTCATCCTGCCCGTGCACCAGCACCCGGTACGGCTTGTCGCGGTAGCGGTAAGCCAGCACGTACACGGGCAGGGCCAACCGCTGGGTGCGCAGGCTGAATAGCGCCACGGCGACGTGGATGTTCCGGAAGCGACTGCCCGGAATGACGCCCTGCTGGAGGCGCTCGCCGGCCAGGCGCTCCACCGCCTCCAGCACGCTCCGCCGGGCGCCCGAGCGCGTGGCCTCGAAGCGCTCGACGTGCGCGCCCTCCGGCCCATGGGGCGTGTCCTGACCGGAGCCTCGCTGATAGTGGGGCGCCAACGCCTCGCACTCCCGCACCTTCAACCCGCGCGAGGCCGGCACCGGGATGCCCTCGAAATCGAAGCGCGTCCGGCCCGCGTGCGGCGCCCAGTCCGACCGCCTCGAGCCCGCGTTCGAGTCCGCCGTCCAGCTCACGTCCACGCCCGCGTCGAACATCCACGCCGGCCACCACACCGGGCGCAGCGACTCCAGCGAGGCCTCCTGTGCCAGCCCGGACGGCCGGAAGAAGCCGCCCCGCCCCAGGAAGCCCATCAGCGCGCCGCGCGCGGACTCGGTGTCCACGGTGAAGGGGAGCCAGTGCTGCGCCTGCTCCACCGGGTCCGCCGTCGTCTCCACATGGGTGACGGAGCCGCAGTAGTCACACCGGGGCGCCTTCGCCTCCACGGAGTACTCCACCGCCGCGCCGCAGCTGTCACACCGCACCACGCGGGCCCGCGCGCGCTCCACCGCGGCACGCGGCGGAGGCGGCGCCGTCAGCCCGCAGATGGGGCAACGCAGGTCCTCCGCCTCCAGCGCGCAGTCACAGCGCTGACAGGGCTCCACCCACACCGCTTCGGCGCTCATCGCCCACCTCCCGTGAGCAGCCAGCCCACGGCCAGCACCGCCAGCAGCGCCACCAAGGCGGACAGCACCTTCCATGAAGAGATGGGCGCCTCGCCATGGACGGCCCCCGTCTGCCCGTTGACGAGCACCCGCAGCGGCGGCGCGTCCTCCGCGTACTTCACCGCCAGCACCCAGACGGGCAGCAGGCACACGTCGAGCGCCTCCCAGTCCAGCCGGGACTGATGCTCCAGGCCCCGGTGCGAGTCCCCCGGCATGGAGCGCGACAACAGCCCGCCCACGCGCTCCACCGCTTCCTTCCGGGCCAGCTCCTGACACTGCGCCAACGTGAGCGAGGGCTCCTCCGCCACCCAGCCGGAGATGAGCGCCGGGGTGTAGCGAGCCAGGCCGCGCAGGTCGAAGGGCTCCAGCGCCTCCAGCTCCGCGTTGTCCAGCCCCTTGGACGCGGTGACGAGCACGTCCGCCACGTAGCTGACCAACTCGCCCTCCAGCGAACGCCACTCCGTGCGCGTCACGGTGCGCGTGCGCGTCACCGTCTTTCCGTTCTCCGTCGTCCTATACGTCTCCGTCTCCTGGTAGTTCTCCCCAATGGAGGCGCGGTAGCGCGCCTGCGCCAGCACGCTGTAGAGGTACGCGGGCACGTACACGCCTCGCACCTCGCCCGGCGCGGCGGAGCGGATGCCCGAGCGCGTGAAGCGACTGCGCGAACGCAACCACCGCGCCACATGCTCCTTCGCCGCCATGTGCGTGAGCGCGAAGCCCAGCGCGAAGACGGGCTCGGGCACACCGGGTACCGGAGGACGCTCCACCACGGCGGGCGCGGCACAGTAGGGACAGCGCGTGGTCCGCAGCGCGGGCTCCAGCACCAGACGCGCGCCGCAGGACTGACACCCCAGGTGGAGCAACGGTCCGGCCACGGCGGACGGTGTCTGTTGGGATTGCTCGGCCATCCCGTCAGTCTTGGCGCACCTGACCAGGGACGTCCATCCCGTCCGCTTGCCCACCCTCCTGGCGTGCGTGCCCGTTGGCCCGTTGCCGCCGGCCTGTCCCGTCACGAACGTAGTGTGACGGAGGGAATCCATCATGGCTCAGCGCGACAAGCATCAACAGCCGGGCATCCAGCCACCCGAGGATTACTACGGCCGTACGGAGGAACCGCGGCAATACACTCCGGAGACAGAAGAGAACGGAGCGAAGCGCGACCTGGCGGACGCCGCCGAGTCGACGGAAGACACGCATCGCATGCGCACCATCGACCCGACGGAGCGCACGCCCGGCGCCATCCTGGATGAGATTGGGGACGGGGATGGTCCGCGCAGCGACGCCGGCACCAACCCATTGCCCGACACCTACTGGAGCGCCTACCCCGAGGGCGAACCCCAGAGGGAGTGAGCCCTCACGAAGCGCCGCTCTGGAGGCCATGGCTTCCCGAGCGGCCCTTCACCTCCCTGATTTCAAGCACTCACGCCGTCCAATGCGTGTCAGCCCCCCTCTGTACTGTGTGCTCATTCGCCAGCACCCAGGGGGAGCGATTCCATGGCGGAAATCCGTGAACTGCCGCGTGTGTCCGTGAACAAGTTGGGCGAGTACCTCGTCGCCACGCCCGCGCGTCGCAAGCGCATCATCCACGACCAGAAGCACCCGCCGGAGCAGCAGTATCTGCGCTACCCGGAGGCGTCGCATGCGATTACGGACTTCCTCTGCCGGGGCATGGACCTGTCCATCCTCCGCGAGCACCAGCGCCGCTTCGCGTGCAGCGTGCCCCAGACGGAGTTCGAGGCGCAGCGGCTGCAGCTGTGCTCGGAGGCGCTCGAGCGCTTCGCGGACCTGGTGCCCTGGCTGGACCTGGAGGAGACGCTCATCAGCGCGGTGGGCGCGGAGCCTCCCGTGCTGGAGGTGGCGGGCGTCACCATCAGCGTGCGGCCGGAGGTCGTGCTCCAGCGCATGGACAGACATGGCAACGCGCGCGTGGGCCTGATGAAGCTGTACTTCTCCAAGCACCAGCCGCTGGATGAGCGGTCGGGGCAGTACATCGGCACGCTGCTCCAGCGCTTCACCGAGCAGCACCTGTGCCCGCTGGGCCCGTGTGACCACCGCCTCATCCAGGTGGTGGACGTCTTCGCGGGGACGGTCTTCACCGCGCCGCGGGCCCACATCCGGCGGCTGAGCGACGTGGTCCTCGCCTGCGAGGAAATCGCGGAGCGCTGGTCCGTCCACTGACGCGGCGAGCCATGGGCTCGGGTGCAGTGCTCAACGAAGCAACCGCCTGGGGCACTACGAGGGTGGACACGTCGAAGGACTTCATCGAAAGCGATGGTCCTGCTTCGCGCCACCCGATACCCCAGGGAGTTCCATGAGCACCGAGCACGCCGCCCACGCCCTCTCCACGCGCGACTTCATCGACCTGGAGGAGCGGTATGGCGCGCACAACTACCATCCGCTGGACCTCGTCATCGAACGGGGCGAGGGCTGCTGGGTCCATGACGTGGAGGGCCGCAAGTACCTGGACTGCCTGAGCGCGTACTCGGCGGTGAACCAGGGGCACTGTCACCCGCGCATCCTGGAGACGCTGCGCGAGCAGGCCGCGAAGGTGACGCTGACGTCACGGGCCTTCCGTAACGACCAGCTTCCCCACCTCTACAAGGCGCTGCGCGAGCTGTCTGGATTGAGCCGCGCGCTGCCGATGAACTCGGGCGCGGAGGCGTGCGAGACGGCCATCAAGCTGGCGCGCAAGTGGGGCCACACCGTCAAGGGCATCCCCGAGGACAAGGCGGAGGTCATCGTCTTCGCGAACAACTTCCACGGGCGCACCATCAGCCTCATCAGCTTCTCCACCGAGCGGAGCTACCGGCAGGGCTTCGGCCCCTTCACCCCCGGCTTCACCGTGGTGCCCTACGACGACGTGGAGGCGGTACGGCGCGCCATCACCCCCAACACCTGCGCCATCCTGATGGAGCCCATCCAGGCGGAGGCCGGCGTGCTGATTCCGCGCGACGGCTACCTGAAGCAGGTGGCCGAGCTCTGCAAGCAGCACCGGGTGCTGTTCATGGTGGATGAAATCCAGACGGGCCTGGGGCGCACCGGCAAGACGTTCGCCTTCCAGCACGAGGACGTGCGGCCGGACGTCATCGTGGTGGGCAAGGCGCTGTCGGGCGGCTTCTACCCGGTGTCCGCCGTCATGGCGGATGACGAGGTCATGGGCGTGCTCCGGCCCGGCGAGCACGGCAGCACCTACGGCGGCAATCCGCTGGGCTGCGCCGTGGCGCGCACCGCCCTGGACGTGCTGCGCGACGAGCGCCTGGTGGAGCGCTCCGCCGAGCTGGGCAAGTCGTTCCTGGCCATGCTGAAGACGCTGAAGAATCGCCACATCGTGGAGGTGCGCGGCCGGGGGCTGATGATTGGCGTGGCGCTGGACATCTCCGCGCGGCCCACCTGCGAGGCGTTGATGAAGGAGGGCGTGCTCTGCAAGGAGACGCACGACTCCGTCATCCGCCTCACGCCGCCGCTCATCATCACCCAGGCCGAATTGGACTGGGCCTTCGAGCGCATCAAGAAGGTCATCGAGGCGCTGTAGTCCCAGCGCCACCCGGGCACGCGAGCGGCCGCGTGCCCGGGACGGCCGCACCAGGGCCTCGGTTGCCCTGGCGTGTCGCCTTCCCCACCGTGTTGAGGACAGCGCGCGGCCTGGGGCGCTGCGGACAGGACGGTGGCCAGTGCTCGAAGCCCTCTGGGACAGGCGTGCGCTGCTCGTATCGGGCAAGGGAGGCGTGGGGAAGACGACGCTGGCGGCGGCGCTGGCCGTGGCCGCCGCGCGCGCGGGCCGCACCGTGCTGCTGGCGGAGCTGGCGCCGGAGGAGGACGGGCCTTCGCCCCTGGCGGCGCGCGTTGGGGTGCGCCAGGCGGGGCCTCAGGTGACGCGCGTGCGTCCCGGGCTCCACTTCGTGCGGCTGTCCGCATCGGAAGGGCACCGGCACTTCCTGGAGCGCGCCCTGCCCGCTCGCTGGCTGGCCGACGCCGCGCTGCGCACCCGCGCCCTGCGCCGCTTCCTGGAAGCAGGGCCCGCGCTCCGGGAGATGGGGCTGATGTACCAGTTGCTGGCCCTGCTCCGGCGCACCCGGCCGGATGGACGCTTCGTCCACCCGCTGACCGTCGTCGATCTGCCCGCCACGGGACACGCGCTGGCGCTGGCCGCCCTTCCCCAGCGCGTGCTGTCCCTGATGCCCGGGGGCCCCATCGGACGCGACGTGCGGGAGGGGCTCGACTTCCTCCAGGATGCGGCACGCACCGCGGTGGTCCTCACCAGCCTGCCGGAGCCGCTGCCCGTCAGCGAGGCGCTCACCGTGACCGCCGAGCTGCGCCGGCTGGAGCTGCCGCTGTCCGCGGCCGTCCTCAACCGGATGCCGGAGGACCCCTTCACGCCCGAGTCCCGCGCCGCCCTGCGCCGGATGCTCGCCGCGCACGGGCCGCACCAGGGGTGGCGTGAGCTGGAGCGGCTGGAACGGGCCCGGGCCGCCTTCGTCCGGCTGTCGCGCACGCTGCGCGCGCCGCTGCTCACCCTGCCAGAGCTCCACGCCACGGGCCCCGCGCTGGTCGAGGCGCTGGCGGAGGGCTTCGCACCTCACCCGGAGCACGCGCTCTGGCAGGAGGCCCTGCCGTGAGCCACGGACCGCAAGGCGGTGGGCCCCGGCGCGTGGCACAGGGGCTCACGCCGTGAGCGCGGGCGACCTGCGCCGGCTGCTGCGTGACAAGCGCATCGTCGTCCTGTGTGGCGCGGGTGGCGTGGGCAAGACGACGACCGCGGCGGCCCTGGGCGTGGCCGCCGCGCGCGCGGGACGGCGGGTGCTGGTGCTCACCATCGACCCGGCGCGAAGGCTCGCGGAGGCCATGGGGTTGCAAGAGAGCGGCCCCGAGCCCACGTCGATTCCTCCCGAGCGCCTCTTCGCCGACGGCCCCCAGGGCCCAGGCCTCCTCGACGTGTGGATGCTGGACCCACGCGCCATCTTCGAGCGCATGGTGCACCGGCTGGCGCCCACGCCCGAGGCGGCGCGCGCGATTGTCGACCACCGCCTCTACCGCTTCTTGTCGGAGCTGGTGGCGGGCGTGCAGGAGTACGCCGCCGCCGAAGCCCTGGACGGCTTCCTCGCGGACGGCCGCTACGAGCTCATCTTGCTGGACACGCCCCCCAGCCGGCACGCGCTGGACTTCCTGGACGCGCCCGGCCGGCTGGCGCGCTTCCTGGACGAACGCATCGTGTCGCTGTTCGGCCCGGAGAAGCGGGCGCGCGGCGGGCGGCTGTGGCACGGCGCGCAGGCGGTGGTGGACCGCGTCCTGGCGGGCATCTTCGGCGCGGGCTTCACCCAGGAGATGCGCGGCTTCATCGGCGCGTTCGGCGGCCTCTTCTCCGGCATGCGGCTGCACACGGAGCGGCTGCACCAGCGGTTGGCCTCACCGGACGCGGCCTTCCTGCTGGTGACGTCCCCCGAACCCGCCTCCCTTCGCGAGGCCACCTGGTTTCGCGAGACGCTGGCCGAGCGGGGCCTGCCCTTCGCGGGCTACGTGCTGAACCGGAGTTGGGCCCACGACGACGTGCTCGCGGCGCCAGAGGCACTGCTGGAGCACACGGGAGGCGACCGCCACGCGGAGCACGCCGTGGCGGCCCTGTCCCGCCTGGCCGCGGTGGAGCAGGCGCGCGCCAAGGCCCACCAAGACGTGCTCGACCGCCTCACCCGGCACCTTCCCTCGGGGACGCTCGCGGTGGCGGCGCCGGACGCGGGCGCGGAGCTGGAGGAGTTCAGCGGACTGGTGCGCCTGGGTGACGCGCTGGCCGCGGGGTGAGGAACGCCAGAGTGGGACAGGCACCCGCTCGCTCGGACGCCCGCCCCTTGGAGGCACGCGGCCTCACCACCAGCGTTGCAGTTTGAACCCGACTTCGCCCGAGGAGAGTCATGGCCCACAGAAGCATGGACAACAGCAGGGACGAACCCCACCGCGAGGCGGACGTGGCGCCTCCGGGCTCGCGTGAGCGCGCCGAGTCCGACCTCACCGGCTGGAACCCCGCCCGCGACGAGGAGTCCTCCACCCGACAGGGCCGCTACCACCGTGCGGCGACGATGCGCATGGCCCTGCCGCGCACCCAGGTGGACGACGGGCCTCGCGAGGACGCGGCTGGCGCGCCCCCGGAGGACAGCGGCCCCTACGGCCGGGACGACCGGGACAGCCACTATGCCGCCGGCTGGGGCCCCCGGCACGACACCGGGGAACAGGACGTCGAGTTCTCCCGCCAACGCGCCGACTACCGGTCCTGGGACCGCTCCGGATACGGCGGCGGTGGCGGCGAGCCCTCCCGCACCCAGGCCCCACTGGGGGAGCCCTACCGCGACGTGCGCTTCCATGGCCGTGAACGCGGCTTGCACGGCGAGGAGCGCCATGGCGACGCGCGCCCCCGCTACCGGATGGACCGGAGCGCTGCTTCCCATGGCCCGGGCCGCGACGAGGCGAGCACCCTTCGCGGGGAAAGCGCGGCGTCCGCTTCGGCCCGTGACGAAGCGAGCACCCACCGCTGGGCTGGAACAGGCGCGCCTTCGTCCACCGGCGCACGGCGTGACGGAGCGAGCACCCAGGTCTACACCGCCGTCGCGGGCCGCCCCGAGGCGAGAACCTCCCTCCAGGACGACCGCGCCCGCCGCGGCCGCTGGCGTCACGAGCCGCTGATGGCCCGCGAGGTGATGACGCGCAACGTGCGCACGGCGCGCCCGGAGAGCCCGCTGCGGGATGTGGCGCAAATCATGAAGGATGAGTCCTGCGGCATCGTCCCCATCGTGGACGAGCGGGGCCGACTGGTGGGCATCGTCACCGACCGGGACATGGTGGTCCGCGCCTTCACCGGGGGCCGCTCGCCGGAGCAACTTCGCGCGTCCGACGTGATGACGGATGACGTGGAGGTCGTCACGCCGGACGACACGCTCCATGACGTCATCGGGCTGATGGGGCGCCGACAGCTGCGCCGCATCCCCGTGGTGGAGCGCGACGACGGCATCGTGGGAATCATCTCCCTGGGTGACATCGCCCTGCGCGCCGACCACGACGAGGAGCTGCAACAAGCCCTGGAGCGCATCTCCGCCAAGCGCTCCTTCTGGAGCCGGCTCGGCTGAGCGATGCCGCGTTCCCTTCGGGTGCGGGCGGGCCCTGTATCTGGCCCACCCGCGCCCGGCGCATGGCTCACGCCACGCCGGTCAGCACCACGGAGTCGCCTGTCTCCGACACCGTGAACTTCTTGAGGGGAAGGGTGGCCGGGCCCTGCGTCACCGCGCCGGCGCGCGTGAAGATGGACGCGTGGCAGGCGCAGAACAGGTCCGCCTCCTGCTCCCGGTAGTTCACCTCGCAGAAGGCGTGGGTGCACACGGAGTCCACCGCCGACAGCGAACCGTCCTGCAATCGGAACACGAAGATGCGCTTGCCGTACCCGGACGGAACCCCCGTCACCGAGCCGCCCACGTCACGCAGCTGGGGGAACTGGCTGAGCGGCAGCACCACCTGGCCGTTCACCGCGGACGGGAAGTCGCTCTGGCCCGCGCGCAGGTTGATGCGCAGCACGCCCGTGTTCGGGTTGTACTCCGCCGCGAACGTCTGCAGCGGCACGGTGGCCGGCCGCTGGAGTACCGAGCCATCCGTGGCGCTGAAGCGCGACAGGTGGCAGGGGCAGATGACGTCCTTGCCGTCGAAGCCCAGCGGGCACCCTACGTGGGTGCACAGCGACGACAGCACGGAGAAGTCGTTCGGCGCGCCGTCGTCCTTGGAGTGCACCACCAGCAGCGGCACCTGCTCACCCGGGACGCGCACCGTCAACGCGCCGCCCACGGGCTCCAAATCCGGATAGCGCGACACCAGGATGTCCACTGTCCCCAGCTCGCTGGCCGTGACGTCCGTCACCGGAGCGGGGTTGATGTCCGGCGCGCAGCCCGGCAGCGTCGTCGCCGCCGCGCTCGCCGCGCCTGTTCCCAGAATGCCCTTGAGGAATCCTCGTCGCGTCGAACTCACGTACCCTCCACCTCGAATACCAGCTTGGGCTCCAGCACCAGGACGTCATCCACCTTCACCATCAACAGCGACGGGCGGTTGACGTTGTAGGCATCCAGGCTGATGTCGAAGCTGCCCTCGGCCACCGCCTCCTTCTCCGACTTGAACAGCACCGTCATCGGAATTTCCACGGTCTTCTTCACGCCGTGGAACGTCAGCTGGCCCTTCACCTTCACCGGCACCTTCGCCGGGAAGCTGGTGGGCGGCTTCACGCCGGTGGCCACGCCCTTGAAGTCGATGATGGGAAACCTGGCCGCGTCCGTCGTCTCCAGCATGTGCGCGTCGCGGTTGGCGTTGCCCGAATCGAAGTCCTTCACGTTGGCGCGCACCGCCACCTGGAGCGTGCCGTCCGGCAGCAGGCGGGCCTTGCCGTCGCTGGGCGGCGCCTTGCCCACCACCTCATGCAGCTTGTGCTTGAGCTTGTAGGTGAGCGAGCTGGCATCCTTCTTGACGCTATACGTGCGGGCCTGCGACTGCGCGACTGCGGGCAGCGCGAGCACCAGGGTGGCGATCAGGGCGATTCGTCGAGCAATCACGTCAACCTCCAGGGAACCACTACGAAAGGCATGCGCTTCAGAAGAACAGTGTGAAGACGCCGGCCGACACCGCGCCCAACGTCACGTAGCCGGAGATCTGATGAGCGGTGGCCATGTCCGTCTCGGACAGCCGGCCAAAACGGTCCGTGGCCATGATGCCGAGGACGATCTGCGCCACCATGCCGACGGTGGCGAGCGCCATGAACATCTTGTGGACGGTGATGGTGTCCCACTGGAACTCCTTCTCGAAGGGTTCCGGCGCCAGCACACCCAGCAGACCCACGGTGGCGAACAGCGCCGACGTGCCAATGGCGAGCCCCCGGTGCAGGCCCAGCAGGTTGCGGTCATCACCGCCGCCGCGGAACGAGTCGTTGAACTGGAGCTGGCCCACCACCGTGGTGCCGACCAGACCGGCGGCCATCGCGAAGCCCAGGCCCTGGTGCAGCTTGAGCATGGTGCGGCGCCGGCCAATGCGCTTCTCCAGGTCCGGGTCCACCTTCGCGGCGGCCGCGGCCTCGGCGGGCTCCAGCAGGTCGAAGTCCAGCGAGTCGCCCCCTTCCGCCGGGGCCTCCCCGGACTTCTTCTGGACCGTGGGCGCGTCGTCCGTCGGAGACAGGAGCCTGGCGGGCTCCACCTGCATCGTGGGCTGGGCGTGCTGAAGCTCCGGGGCGTCCACGTCCCGTGAATCCACGGCCGGCGTGGCCTTCTTGCCCTTCTTCGCGGACTTGCGCTTCGACGTGGCCTTGGCCGGCTTCGCGGCCTTCATCTTCGTGGCCTTCGTCTTGGAGGAGGACTTCACCGCCCGGGTCTTTTTCGCGGACTCGGTCTGGCGCTGCTGGGCCCAGGCGGTGTGGGGGGCGGCAATCAACGACAGGACGACGAAGAAGGCAGCAAAGCGGGTCATCAGGCTTTTCCGTGTAGACGCAAAGCAAACTGCCGGGTCAGGACCGGTCATCCGAGCTCGTGTCCTCCGCCACACCATCACCAACCCACCTTCTCCGAGGACGGAGCGAACGGTATCGCGTCCGGACTTTCCGGGAAACGCACCGCGTCGAACGGTACCGCCCCAAAATCGGCGGACCGGCATCATTTTCCGCGGCCCCCTGTCCGGACAGGCGTCGGCAGTCCGGGGACGTGGCGGCTGACGGTAGCGTCCGCACTTGGGAATCGGGAGGTGCCTGAAGGTCACGGCTCAGTGTCGAGCACCGGCCAGGGGTGAAGGGCGCGTCCGGGCTGGCGAGCCCGGCGGCTCACTTCACAGAGAACAACCTGACGCCCCAAGGCGGGGCGGCCTCACGCCTCACGCGGGGGTGGTGGCGGGGACTTCCGAGCGCGGCGCGCTGCCGGAGGTCAGCTCCAGGCCAAGCGCGTGCGGATCAAAGTACGCGTAGAAACGGCGGATCCGGTCGCCATCCCACTCGATGATGGACACGCCCTCATAGGCCACCGCCGCGCCGTTGTGGGCGGTGCCCTGCGTCTCCCATTCGAGCGCGACGCGGGCGCCCGCCTCAATCATGTTGCGGAAGGTGGACTCCACGCGATGGAGGGTGCCCTTGTACTCACGCCAGAACCGCCGGGCGCCCTCCTGGCCGGAGAAGACCTGCGGCGAGGCCACGTTGCTCACCTGCGCGTCGTCACTGAAGAGGGAGACGAGGGTCTCCAGGTCCCCCTCCTTCTCCAGCTTCGCCAGTGCATCCACGAACCGCTGCGCTCGCTCCATCGCCATGCGCTGCCTCGCTCTCGTGAAAGAGTCACCCAGGGGAAGGGTGCGCACGCCTTCAGGACATGTCCCTCCAAAGGGCCCGGCCCCTCGCCCTCCGGACGGTCGCGCGGGGGACTCGCCGCGGGGCCGGTGGTAGACTCACGTCTCCGCGGCCATGACCTCCACGCATACCCGCCCCGCCGAGCCGACGAGCGATTCCCTTGTGGAATCCCTGGCGCCACTGCCTGCCCCCCCTTCCCTGGCCGCGCTGCGGGACGCCCTGAGCTCGCCCGGCGTCATCCCCTCGGAGGTGGACGCGCTCATCGCGGCGATTGCCCAGCGTCCCGATGGAGACCCGGAGGCCCTGCGCGAGCGAACGGACTACCTGCTGTCCCTGATGACGCTGCCGGGGGATGCCAGTGTCCTGACGGGGAGCGCCGGCATCACGGTGCGCACCGCGGCGGTGGAGGCCCTGCTGGAGCTGGGCTACCCGTATGCGCTGGAGGTCCCCCCGGACGCCCTGGAGCGGGCCCGGCGTGAGCAGGGGCTGCCGACGACGGAGGCCCCCACGTCGCGCCTCCTCCGCTCGCCCATCCTTGCGACGGCCGTCACGCTCCTCGGCCTGGTGATGCAGCTCATCATGATGGCCCTCCCCCAGCTCGGTAGGCTCGGCGATGTGGATGCGTGGCTGACGCCTTACCTGCTGCCCATCTTCGCGCCCGCGGTGCTGGCCATCCTCGGCACCTGGACGAAGGCGCGCCCGCTCCAGTACCTCGGAAGCCTGGGCCTGGGGATTCAGGGACTGCTCTGGTTCGGCGGCGTCCTCATGCTGACACAGGCGGCGAAGAACATTCCGTGGCTGTGGGTGGCTGCGCCCTGGTACCTCCCCCTGATCGCCTGCTACCTGGTGTGGCCTCGGAAGCAGTCCGATGACCCCGCTCGCCCCCTGCCGCCCCCCGAGACACCGGAAGCGGCTTCCTGAGGGCCAGGCTCGTGGCCCAGGCCCGGGTCCTCAGCGCGGCAAGGCCCGGGTCCACGCCTCCCGATTCCACCCCTCCTTCGCATAGGCCGCTCGCGTGGATTCAGGCAGCGCGTCCCAGGCCGTGCGGGATGCCAGCTCGGCGGGCTGTTGGAAGACGCCCCGATGCCCGGGGTCGAAGGATTGCTGGGCTCGCTCCGCCGTCAGGCCCTTCATGGAGAAGCCCGCCTCGGCGCTGGCCTGGCTCCCATCCGCCTTGAGCTTCGCTGACACGCCGCCCCCGAGCTCCGCCTTCTTCGCGTTGAGCGTCGCGTGCACCTGGAACAGCGTGCCGACGCCCACCGCGACGCGCTGCTCGCCGTCCGAGGCCAGGCTGAGTTCCACGAGTCCCAGGTTCACCTTGACCTTCCCCTCCGTCTCGCCCGAGCTGTCATGTGACACCTCGACACCCACGGGGCCCGCGCGCGCGGCGACACCCACGTCCCCCTTCAGCTCGCCATGTCCCCGGGTGTCGAGCGCCGCCTTCGCGCTCCACTGGGCGCTCTCGCTGCTGACACCCACCTTGCCGTGAAGCTGCACCGTGCCCCCGGCGCGCTCCCCAGAGAGTTCCCGCTGCCGGGCGCTGACGTGTTGCAGCACCAGGTTGAGCGTCTTCGGCTGGCCGATGCCCGACTTCCAGGCCGCCTCGTAGTCCCGCCGCGACGGGTCCTTCCACTCGAGGCCCAGGAGGGATTCGGGCAGGCGCGCGGCGCGTGGCGGTCCCAGCGCTCCCAGTTCCTGGAGGCTCTGGGCCCCATCCACCGCGCGGGCATACCGGCCGAGGTATTCGGCGTGCGCCCGGTAGAAGCCCGCGCCCACGTCGATGGCGTGTGCGTTCACCGCGTCACGCATCGCCCCCGGCAGCCGCCGGTCATTGACGAAGACGTCCGGCACCGCCGGGTAGCCCAGGGGACCCACCGGGCCCGACTCCCCGTTGCGCCGATGGAGCACGCCCTTCGACTCCGCCTGCTCCAGGAAAGCGAGCCGCGAGCCCGCGTCCTGCGCCTTCACGTATGCGCCCAGCAGTCCCTCTTGCTGCAAGCGCTCCAGCGCGACCCGGTACGTGCCCGCCGGGAGACGTCCCAGCGCGGTGTGCACCGCCCGCACGTCATCGGCACCGACGGTCCAGTTCTCCAGGCTCCGCGTCAGGCGCGCGCGGATGCCTTCGAGCACGTCCGTGGGCGCATCCTTCGAGCCCTCCGGGCGCGACCAGCCTCCCAGCACGGCCATCTCCCCCGCGGACCGGGCGGGGCCCGCGCCAGCAGGCGTGGAGCCGTGAGACGAGGGCTCCGGCGTCCTGGCGGCGGATCCGTCGAAGGCGCGCACCTCGTTACGCCGAGGGGACGCCTGCGCGCGGGGCTCCGCGGCGCGTGACGGAGACGGGGGCGCCGCTCCGGCCTCCGCGGGGGTGTCGATGGTGGACAACGAGGAACTGCCGGACGAATCGATACGAGGCATGGGACGCGCTCCGGGTGGGAACGGCCTGTCCGATGCAGTTGGCACACCAGGGTGCCTCCCAGGGCCACGCGCGTTCGACGGTCGCCCCGGATGGACGCGGCATCTCCCCAATGGGACTCGCCCGAAACGCGACGGGGACCGGGGCCTCCATGGCCACGGTCCCCGCTTCACCGCACCGCGCGTTGGGAGCGCGGGCTCAGAAGACGTTCTGCGCGCGGCGGTAGTACATCTCGCGGTCCGCCATGCCGTTGTAGCCACCGTTGATGCGGCGGGTGACCTCGCGGAAGTTGCCCGCGTCCGCGTAGGTGTTGAGGTTGCGCGACGACCAGTACCAGCCGGCGATGCGGAACGCGACGTCCGGGTCCTTGGCGCGCTGGGGGTTGCCCTCCAGGTCGATGCCCAGCGCCTGGCCCGCGGCGCGGTAGTTGGCGCGGCCCGTCAGCTGGATGGGGCCACGGCCCTTGTAGCGGACGCCGTCGCCCGGCTGGGTGTTGCCCAGGTCCCTGCGGCCCTCGTAGGCGGCGCCGGAGGCAATCTCCTCCATGTAGCGGAGCTGGCCGCTCTCGTGCGCGAGCTGCGCCAGGAAGGCCGCCTTGCGCATGGGCGTGGTGATGTTCGCCTCCGCCATGGCCCGGTTCAGGTGGGGCAGGTACTGCTCCGCCGTCGCCTGGGACAGGTTGGGCATCACCGCCCGGAGCTGCTGCACCGTCACGCCGGCGGATCCACCGGTCGGCGGCTTCGGGCCACCCACGCCCCCCACCGGCGGCTGGTTCGGCGTCGGCCGGGTGGGCGACGCGCCGCCCCCACCCGGAATCGTGAGCCGCTGGCCCGCGTAGATGAGGTTGGGGTTGGAGATGTTGTTGGCCGTGGCCAGCGCGCCCACCGACGTGCCGTACCGCCCGGCGATGCCGCTGAGCGTGTCGCCCGACTTCACGGTGTACGAACCGCCGCCCGAGGAAGGCGCCGGGCTGCTCGGCGCCGCGCCGCCCGTGCCCGGAATCGTGAGCTTCTGGCCCGCGTAGATTCGGTCCGGGTTGGAGATGTTGTTGGCCTTGGCCAGCGCGCCCACCGACGTGCCGTACCGGCCGGCGATGCCGCTGAGCGTGTCGCCCGACTTCACGGTGTAGCTGGA
The DNA here is from genome assembly GCF_026810205.1 of Myxococcus sp. NMCA1. NCBI lineage: Bacteria > Pseudomonadati > Myxococcota > Myxococcia > Myxococcales > Myxococcaceae > Myxococcus > Myxococcus sp. NMCA1. The sequence goes on from NZ_CP113950.1 coordinate 9,347,722, forward strand.
AGCCGCCCGGCCCCCACCCGAAGCACGAGGCGCGTCGAAGCCGTCCGGGATGCGGAGCTGCTGCCCCGCGTAGATGAGGTTCGGGTTGGAGATGCCGTTGCTCTTCGCGAGCGACGACACCGAGGTGTTGAAGCGCTGGGCCAGCGCGCTGAGGGTATCGCCACGGCGAACGGAGTAGGTCGTCACGGGGGGGCAGACTCCTGAAAACAGAGAGGCGACGTGCCCACATTTTCGTAACGACTGAGAGAAAGTTTCCCCGCAATGCCAGTTATTTATGCATAAACTTATTCAAAATCACCGAAATCACGGAATTGTGACACAAGGGATGGGTCGTCACAGACTCGTGACATCATCCCCCCAAGTAGCCAGGATGTCGCACCCCAGCGGCCACGCTTGTGTGACTCCGGGGGTTCCGTTACCTCCGGGGCCATGTCCGCTGACTCCGTCCTTCCGGCCCCTCGGGCCCGTCTCACGCAGCGCCCGGGCTTCTGGGCTGGTGTCGCCGTGGCCGCGCTTGGCGTCACCGCCACGATGGGGGCCATGCTGATCCGCGGCCAGAGCAGTGGGCCCCTGCCCCAGTTGGGCGCGCTGCCAGACTTCACCTTCACCCGTCATGACGGCCAGCCCTTCGGGAGCACGCAGCTGAGGGGCAAGCCCTTCGTGGCCAACTTCATCTTCACGCGCTGCCCCACCATCTGCCCGGCCTTCACGCGGAAGATGGTGGGCGTGCAGGACGCCACCGCGTCCTATGGCGCCGGGCTCCAGTTGGTGTCGTTCTCCGTGGATCCGAAGTACGACACCCCGGAGCGGCTCACCGAGTATGGCGAGCGCCACGGCGCGGACTTCTCCCGCTGGAGCTTCCTCACCGGCGACTACGAGCAGCTGAAGGAGACCATCGTCCAGGGCTTCAAGGTCAGCATGGGCCGAGAGCCCGGCGCGCCCGAGGACGACCTGCTCTCCATCTTCCACGGGACGCACTTCGTACTCGTGGACGACGCCGGGCAGATTCGCGGCTACTACGACAGCGCGGACAGCGACTCCACCGAGCGCCTCATCCGCGACACCCGGCGCCTGGCCCAGACAGGGCACTGAGCGCCGCCGCGCGGGGGGCCGCGTCGCCCGCAAAGCCGAAGGGCCGGCCCCGCAGCTTCGCGGGAGACCGGCCCTGGGGCTCACTACCAGTTCGCGCCAGAGGCGCGGATCATCACTCCACGAAGCGGGCGTGGTTCTGCGCGATGATGTTCTGGAAGTTCTGCAGACCCAGCGGGTTCTCCGCGAAGGCGCCGACCTTGTCCGCCGCGCCCTTGACCGCCTGCGCGATGTTGGTGATGTCCTGCACCTTGGGGGCGATCTTGGACAGGAAGCCCAGGCTGCCCAGCGTGCCCTCACCCAGGAAGGACGCGGCGCCCTGCTTCACCAGGTTCTCCGCCGTGGGGCCCAGGAACTTGCCGACCAGGGGCAGCTTGCCGACCTTCTCACCGATGAACTTGGCGATGGGGTCCACCAGCGAGCTCAGGGGCTTCTGGAGGAACTCCATGGCCTTGCCGCCGATGTTCGCGATGCCACCGGCAATCTTGCTGACCGTGCTGGCAACCTTGCTGATGACGTTCGTAACGGACTTGAGTGCGCCCATGATCGTACCCCTTGGATTCTAGATGCCTGGAAGGCGGAGATTTGTGCCGGAAGGAAAACTCGAGGGGATTCTCGGTGCATGTGGGGAATTGTTTCCTCCCACCTTTTTCGTCGAATTATCCCCACCCGCCTCCGCCCGTGGTGTCAGGGATTACGGACGGTTACCGCCGCTGCTGCCCTTCTTGAGCTGATCCATCAGCTCCTGGCGGGCGGCTGGATCTTGCGGACCGGTGGGGGCGGCGCCGCCCACGGGAGGCGAGGTGAGGGACGGCTTGCCGGCGGTGGAGACCTTGTCCTGGGTGAACTTGGAGGCCTCGAAGTCCGGGGGTGAGCCGGGCAGCTCGCCCTTCATGCCCTTGATGAGGATGTTGGCGGCCTCCTCGGAGGAGAGGGGGTTGAAGCCGTTGCGGCGCAGCTCCTCGTCGGAGATGACGGCGACCTCGGCCTCCTTGTCCTTGTCCTGGGCGTACTTGAGGACCAGCTCCACGTAGTCCTCGAGCTTCATGCTCACGGCCTCGGCGATCTTCTTCGTCTCCGGATCCTTGAGAAGCTCCGCGCGAACGACCTCGATGGGTCGCTTCAGGCCGCGCTTCGGCTTTCCGGTGTTTTCCTGGGACATGCTCTTGCTCCGAGAAGGAAATGGGACAGTGCGCCGGACTCTAGCCCAGTTTCCCCGCTTCACACATTCCCGCCCACCTTGGAATGGCCGGAGCCAGAGTGCGGGAGAAGGAGGGGGACGGCTTCACGCCCGTGTGCCCGTGACTACCTTTGGCGGCAGCGAAGGACAGCCAGAGAGAAGAGGCGCGCCATGGCGATTTCCAAGCGGGGGCTGGTGGACAGGGTGAAGGAGGTGGCCGTCCAGGCCGGCACGCGCGGCGCGCGGGTCCTCCTGGGCACCGCGGTGGTGACGGCCCGGGGGGTGGCCAACCTCCAGTCCAAGATTCGGGGCACCCCGGCCCGCGGCCGCGTGAAGACGGCGGCGGAGGGGACGCGGCGCACGGCCAAGGCCGCCCGCGGCGTCATCGAGAGTGGCAAGCCCACGAAGGCCCCCGCGCGCCGCATGTCACCGTCCACCCAGACGGCCGCCGCGGCGGGAGCGAACAATCAGGTGGGCCGCAAGTCCGTGCCCGGCCAGGCCGCCGCCGCCAAGCGCGGCACCGCGAAGAAGGCGCGCCCCGCCACCAAGGCGAAGCGCGGGCAGAAGCACCGGCACTGAGGCGCGGCTTCAGCGGGCGGCGTTCCTGGACACGGCCTTCGCGCGCGAGCCGCCGCTTACCTTCTGCTTGGGAGCGATGCGCGTCACCGTGCCCGGACGCCGGGCGATGGCCGCCTCGCGGGCCGCTTCCTCCGCGGCGCGGGCCGCGGCGGCCTTCAGCGCGAGCTGTTCGGCCTGCTGCGCCCAGCGGCGCTTCAACACGTCCCGCAGCCCGTCCTTCTGCAGGTCCACCTGGGCCTTGTGCAGACGGTAGTGCAGGTCCTCGCGCAGCGTGCCGCGCCCCAGCGCCGCGTCCGCCGAGCCGGAGACGCCCAGCACCAGCTTCGGCCGCTCCTCTTGCGTCCGCAGGCACTGCAGCAGGACGAACTGCGCGTCCCGCCCCAGCTTCGCCACGTCCGGGATGAACACCACCCCGTTGGGCTGCCGGAGCGCTTGCGGCAGCTCGGCCGCCTGCCGCACCTCCACCAGCTCCACGTTGAAGTTGCGCGCGGCCTCCTGCGCCCAGCAGCGCCGCTCCTCTTCCGTACCTCCATGGAGGAGCAGCGAGGAACGGTTACAGACGAGCTCTACTTCACGATAACCCTGCGGTGTCACCGGCGGCCCCCCTGCGTCTGGAAATGCGTGATTTCTAGATTCTAATGCAGACGTGCCCCACCGGGCACGTCGGCGCCGGCACCACCTGACAATCCTTTCAGGTGATGACAGGTATTCCCGCTGTCTGAAAACACGAGCCTCAGGCGGAGGGCACCACCATGACGGGCCGGTGGCAACGCGCCACCAACTCATGGGCCACCTCGCCCTCCAGGGCGTCCCGCAGGCGCGAGGGCTCCAGGGACGTCCCCACGCACACCAGGTCCACCCCTTCGCGCTCCGTGGCCTGGCAGATGGCCAGCGTCACGTCCTCACCCGTCACACCCTCCACGCTCCAGCGCACCGCCTGGGCGGCTTCGTCGCGCGGCACCAGCTCCCACAGCCGCTGGAGCACCTGGTCCCTGTCCCTGGCGGGCTCGGGCAGCACGCCGTAGTGGTCCGCGAAGCCACGGTCCTCCAGCTTGCGGCGGTGGACGTGCAGCAGGTGCACCCGGCCCCCGGGCCCCACCAGCGTGCGCGCCTGGGAGATGGCCTTGGTGCAGGCCTCGGAGAAGTCCACGGGCACCAACACGCTTCGCGGTGGGCGGTCCGCGCGCCGGGCCTGCACCATGGGCGGCACACACACCACGGACTGCGCCGCGTGCCGCAGCACGCCCGCGGACACCGAGCCATGCCACAGCCGCTTCACCCCGCTGCGCTGGTGCGTGCCCACCACCAGCAGGTCCACGCCGCGCGTGTGCGCCACGTGCATCAGGTGGTCCGCCGGACGGCCGAAGCCGGGCTCCAGCACCACCTCCACGCTGCCCTCGCCCAACAGGTCCCCCACCTGCTCGCGCACCTCGCGTTGCAGCACGCGCTCCACGATGGGGTCCAGCGCCTCCATGCTCTGCAGCGCCGGCTCCAGCAGCTCCACGTGCACGGGGCTGTGGATGCCCAGCCGTTCCCGCTCGTCCATGGGCGAGCACACGTAGGTGGCCAGCACGTCACACGGCCCCACCCGGCGCAGTTCGCGCAGGAAGGACACCGCGGCGCCCGTGGTGGAGGAGCCGGGGTCCACGCCCACCAGCACCAACAGCCGCCTGCGGCCCCGCGCCCAGTCGGTCATCGCGGTGTCGCTGCGCACGGCCAGCACCGGCGCGCAGCCGTAGCGGGACAGGCGTTCGGGCACCGTGGCCCGCCGCCACGCCGAGGTGCGCCAGCCGGACGCGGCCACCACAATCCACCGCGCGTGCCGGCACTCCTCGTCACTCAGCACTTCATCCGCGGAGGTGCCCGCCTGCAGCCGGTAGCGCACCACCCTCGCGAGCGTTTCGAGCCGCGCGGCCTCCTCCTCCAACCGTTGCAGGGTGAGGGCCAGCGCGCCGGTGCCGTCGTCGAGGAAGGCATCGCCCTCCGCGACGCCCAGGAGCAGCAGCGGCTCTTGCAGCCGCCCCGCCACGGCCGCCGCCACGTGGGCCGCCGCAAGGGACTCAGGGGACAGGTTGGTGACGCACACGATGGCCATGGCCGCCCTCCAGGTTCGGGAAAACCCTTCCCCGTGAAGGAACAGATGGCCATGGCGACGCCAGGAAGCGGGCACCCACCCTACGCTGGCTCGCTCCAGGGCCCGGCGCACACCGCGTACGCGGGCTCGCGGGGCGTGGGCACACCCCTGCGCCTGCCCGCCCGCACGTCACGTGCGCTCGGGCGCCACCGTGGGCACAGCGTGCCCGTCGTGGTTGGTGTGGTCCTGCTCCTCGCCCGAGCCACCCCGGTCACCGCTCTTGCCGAAGGTGGACAGGAACACCTCCGTGCCGTTGCTCGTGTAGCGGTACGGCCGGCCCCACGGGTCCAACGGCACGGCGGGCAGGTACGCGGGCACCAGCAGTTCCTCCACGTCCGCGTCTTCCGGCAGGGTGCCCTTGTCCGCGTGGTAGCGGCCCAGGGCCTCCTCCAGCACGGCGAAGTCCTGGTGGATGCGGTCGGCGTGCACGGCCTTGGAGCCGCTCAGCGCGCCCACCAGGACGGCGACCACCAACCCGAGTCCGAAGACGAGCCCCACGAACAACACGGGGGAGCGGCGGGACGGAGGGGGCTCGTCAGACGAGGCGTTCATGACCCCTTCCTATAGCCGCTTTCCGCTCGCGAGGCGCGCGTGGACTTCACCTCTTACAGGGCACGGAACAGTGGAACGGGCTGCTGCTTGCCCTTCAGCCGCACGGGAGGCAGGTCCTCGAAGGCCGTCTCGTTGGCGTCCACCAGCTCGCGGGTGCGCTCCCCCACCAGGATTTCCCCCGGGCCCGCGAGCGCGCACAGCCGCGCGGCCACGTTCACCGCGTCACCGATGCAGGTGTACTCGGCGCGCACCGTGCTGCCGATGTTGCCCGCCACCACCACGCCCGAGTTGATGCCGATGCCCAGCTCCAGCACCAGCGGCTGGCCCTCGCGCCCGCCCGCCGCCCACTCCGCCTCCGCCTCGATGCGCAGGTCCGTCAGCGCATCCATCATCATCTTCGCGGACTGGAGCGCACGCAGCGCGTCATCCGGACGGGCCACCGGCGCGCCGAAGACGGCCATCAGCCCGTCGCCCAGGAACTTGTCCAGCGTGCCGCCGCAGGTGAGCACCGCGTCCGACATCCGCCCGAGCACCTGGTTGAGCACCCCCACCACCTGCTCCGGCGGCAGGCTCTCCGCCAGGCCGGTGAAGTTGCGGATGTCCGCGAACAGCAGCGTCACCTCGCGCTTCTCGCCGGTGAGCACCACCGCGTCCGCGCTCTTGAGGATTTCCTCCACCACCGCGTCGGACGTGTAGCGCGCGAACAGCTTGCGCATGCGCTCCGTCTCGCCCGTGCGGCGCACCACGCTTTCGATGCGCGCGGCCAGTTCGTCCATGGACGCGGACTTGTTGACGTAGTCATCCGCGCCGGCGCGCAGGCCGCGCACGCGTTCGGCCTCCACGTCGTTGGCGGTGAGGATGATGACGGGCACCGCGTGGCTGGGGCCTTCCTTCAGTCGGCGGCACAGCTCCACGCCCTCCAGGCCGGGCATCTCCAGGTCACTGAGGACGATGATGGGCTGGAGGCGCCCCATGCTCTCCAGTGCCTCGAACGGGTCCTGGAAGCAGAGGACTTCGTAGCCCAGCGCCACCAGGCCCTCCTGCACGAAGGCGCAGGCCAGCGGGCTGTCGTCCACCACCACCACGCGGCGGCGGCCGTCAGAGGAGGGGCGCGGCAGGTCCTGCCGCCCGGCGATGCGGTTCTGCAGCCCCAGCGCCTCGTAGATTTGCTTGTAGGTGCAGTGGCCCAGCTCCACCAGGATTTCGCCCAGCTTGCGGCCGTCGCGGCGCTGGCGAGCGAGCGCCTCGTCGAGCTGCGCCAGCGTCACGTACTTGAGCCCCACCAGCAGCTCGCCCAGCGCGGGCTGCAGGGGGCTCTTGTCCTGGTGCAGCCCGAGCGCCTCTCCCAGCGCGTCCTGAATCTGCTCTCGCGTGACGTAGCCCAGGGACATGAGGGCTTCCCCCACGCGCTGCCCGGTGAGGGCTTGGAGGGCGAGTGCCTCCTGCACCTGACTGGGCGAGACAATCCCCAGCTTGAGCAGCAAGTCACCAAACAGGGGGCTGGAAGCACTCATGGTGGGTGAGTGTACCTCACACCCCCCACCCACGGGGAGTCCGGGACTTACGGGCGCCCGCGCGGCGCCACCACCCGGAGGTCCAGACGGCGGTTGGCCTCGCGTCCCTGGGAAGTCTCGTTCGACTCGACGGGCTTGTCCGGGCCGAATCCCCACGCCTCCAGCCGATCCGGCGGGACACCCCGCTCCACCAGGTAGTCCCGCACCGCCTCCGCGCGCGCCAGCGTCACCTCCCGCTGCACATCCGGGTCCCCGCGGTTGTCCGTGTGGCCCTCGATGGCGATGACCCCCAGCCGCGGGTGCACCAGCAGGACTTCGGCCACGTTGTCGAGCGCCGGCTGGACGCGCGGCTGGAGGACGGCGGTGCCGGGCGCGAAGGTGATGCGCTCCAACAGCTCCAGCCGGTCCGGGCGGATGACAACGCGCTGCTTGCGCGCCGCCGGGCAGCCCTGGTTGTCCCCCGCGCCCCGCTCTCGCGGGCAATTGTCCCGGTGGTCCGCCACGCCGTCGCCGTCCACGTCCCGCTCCGGGCAGCCGCGCAGCGAGGGCAATCCCTCCTCGTCGGGACAGGCGTCCTCTTCATCCGGCACGCCATCACCGTCCGCGTCACGGATGGGGCACCCCTCGCGCGAGACGGGCCCGGGCTCGTCCGGGCACTTGTCCGCCGCGCCCTCCACCCCGTCGCGGTCCGGGTCGTCGATGGGGCAGCCCTGCCGCTCCAGCAGGCCGAACACACGCGGGCAGGCGTCCTTCGCGTCCTCCACGCCGTCCTCGTCCGAGTCGCGGATGGGGCAACCGTCCCGCGAGGCGGGCCCGGCGTGACGCGGGCACTTGTCCAACGCGTCCTCCACGCCATCCCCGTCCGTGTCCTTCACGGGGCAGCCCTGGAGTCTCGCGAGCCCTCGAACGGTGGGGCAGGCATCCTCCCCATTGAGGACGCCGTCGCCATCCGCGTCCAGGGCCGGGGCGAGCGGGGGCGCGTGCCGGCAGCCCGGGGCGGCCACGGCCAGCACGGCGGCGAGCAGGGCCAGTCGGTGGAGTGCGCGCGTCTTCATCCGCCGAACCAGAGCGCAGCGAGTGCGGGCTGTCCAGACACTCAGGCAGGCAAGGGCAGCTCCACGGTGAAGGTGGAGCCCTTGCCCGGCTCACTCGCCAGGCGGATGCAGCCGCCGTGGGCCTCGACGATGCGCTTGGTAATCCACAAGCCCAGGCCCAGTCCCTTGAAGTGCTGCACCGACGCGGAGCGCTCGAACTGCTCGAAGATGCGCTCCTGCTCCTCCGGCGACACGCCGATGCCCTCGTCGCGCACGGACAGCCGCGCCACCGGGCCCACCGCGTCCACCTCCACCGTCACCGGCCGGCCCGCGCCGTACTTCGCCGCGTTGGAGAGGAGGTTCACCAGCACCTGCTCCAGGCGCAGCCGGTCCCACTGCCCCGACACCGGCCTGTCCAGCAGCAGCCGCACCTCGTTGCCCGCAAGGGCCAGCTCCTCGGACATGCGGCCCACCAGCTCGCGCGTCAGCGCCGCCAGGTCCACCTCTTCACGCTTCAGCCCCAGCCGCCCCGAGCTGAGGCGCGAGACATCCAGCAGGTCATCGATGAGCAACCCCAGCCGCTGGCCCGCCTTCGCCGCCCGCTCCGCGCGCTCCGCCAGCCCGTCCACGGCCATGGCATCGCGGGCCATGCGCGCCAGCAGGTGAATCTGGAGCTGGAGCGCGTTCAGCGGCGACTTCAGCTCGTGCCCCGCCACCGACAGCAGCTCGTCCCGCGCCTTCACCGCCTGCGTGGCCGCGCCGTATAGCCGCGCGTCCTCAATGGCCAACGCCGCGCGCGCCGCCAGGCTCTCCAGCAACGCGCGCTCCTCCACCGAATACTCGCGGCCCTGCGCCTCGCGCATCACCCCCAGCGTGCCCAGCACCCGGCCACGCACGCCCAGCGGAACGACGATGACGCTGTGGGGTCCGTAGCGCTGGAGGAAGGGCATGCCCTCCGGCACTCGTTCATCGCGCAGGTCCTCGGCCTGGAGGCGGGGCACGAAGAGCGGCTGCCCCGTCGCCGCCACCCGGCCCGACAGCCCTTCTCCCACCCGCCCCGGGCAGCGCCGCATGGATGCGTCCAGCACCGCGCGGGCCTCCGCGTTGGGGTGGTGCACCGTCACCAACTCCAAGCGCGTCTTGTCCTCGGAGAGCAGTTGGAGCACGCACGCGTCTCCGAGCGCCTCCGACACCTTGCGAACCAGCACCTCCAGCACCATGGACAGGTCCAACCCGGCCTCCGCGATGAGGTGGCTGACCTGCACCAGGACGTGGAGCCGCGCCGCTCCGCGCCGGCTCTCCTCCTCCGCCGCGCGGGCCTTGCGGAACAGGTCCGCGTTGTCGATGGCCAGCGCGGCGCGCCCGGCCAGCTCCTCGGCCAGCGACAGGTCCGGGATGTCGAAGGGCGCGGACGTCTCGCTCCGCATGAAGGTGAGCACCCCCAGCGTGCGCTGCCGCGCCACCAGCGGCGTCAGGATGAGCGAGCCGACGCCCAGCTCGCGCGCGGCCGCGTACAGCCGCGCCGCCGCCGTACTTGTGTCCCCGGGCTCCGCGGTGGGGCGCGCCATCATCCACGGACGCCCCGAGGCGAGCACCTCCGCCAGCAACGTGGGGCTGCCTTCCTGTGGAGCGAAGCGCAGGAGCTCCAACCCGCGCGGCGCCGATTGCGGATTCTCATAGAGCACGGCCAGCCGCCGCACCACGCCGTCCTCGTACGAGTCCACCGCGCAGCCATCCGCGAAGTGCCCCAGCGCCAGCCGCGCCACGCCCGCCACCGTCTCCTCCCAGTCCAGCGACGCCGACACGAGCGCGCTCGCGTCCGCCAGGAGCCGCAGGCGCTGTCCCGCCGCCTCCGCCTGAAGCCGCGCGGTGCGCTCCCGCGCGTACAGCCGCGCGCGTTCCAGCGCCTGGCCACACTCGTGCCCCAGGCCGGTGATGGACGCCCGCTCCAGCACCGAGAAGCGCCGCGCCTCCGAGAAGCCGAGGCACAACGTGCCGAAGGCATGCCCTTCCACGTGCAAGGGCAGCAGCACCAGCGCGCGCAGTGCCCCCAGCGCGGGCACCATGTCCCGCGCCGCGGCGGGCGTCTCCAGCCACACTGGCCCTCCCGCGCCGTGCCCCGGCCCACCGCTGCTTCGCCAGGGTGGAACCCGGAGCGCCTCCCGCTGCGCGTTGGACACCCCCAGCGCGGCCTTCAACGCGAGCGTCCCGTCCGGCTCCACCAGGTACACCAGGCCCACGCCCGCGCCCACCGCGGGAAGCCCCTGCTCCAGCACCACGCGCGCCACCTCATCCCAGGACAGCGCGCGGCCCAAGGCCTCCGTCACCGCCTGGAAGCGGCGCAGCCGCAGCACCTCCGACTCCTCCACCTCCGCTCGCGCGGACAGCACGGACTGGCGCAGCGTCTCCGCCATGCGCTCGCGCTCCAGCGCCAGCGCCGCCAGCTTCACCGAGAGGCCGAAGCGCCGCAGCGCCTCCTCCTGTGGCCGCCACGCCTCGCGAAAGAGCACGCCCAGCACACCGGCGGCGCCCAGGCCGGAAGCGAAGTAGAGCGGTTGGGACAGCAAGGCCGTGGCCCCCAATCGCCGCAAGGCGTCCGGCTCCGAGGCCAGCAGCGCGTCTTGCGATACGTCCTCCACCACCCGGGGCAGGCGCGGCTCACCGGGCGCGGGCGCCTGGGCCAGCAGTTGCTGCGCGCAGATGGCGGCCGCCTCCGCGTCCACGCCGTGCGTGGTGAGCGTGCTCAAGTCGCCCGTCCCGCCCCACCAGCACAGGAAGGCACCCGAGGCCCCCAGCGTGGCGGACGCCTGGCAAAGCAATTCCTCCAGCACCGCCACCACCGGCGGTGCTGCGGACAGCCGCTCCAGGGCCCGCGACATGCGGTCCACCGCGGCTCCCACGGTTTTTCCGGGCACATTCATGCCCCACTCCCCCCGGCACGGACGCCTGGCTCCCTGCCTCGAAGCCTCATTCTCCCATGCCGGACGAAGCGTGGATACCGCACAGCGCGTTGCCCTGAAGTACGGGGTTCCCCGTGGGTGCCTCAGTGCTCGTAGACGCGGAAGAAGGCGAAGAAGATTTCCAGCACGATGAGCAGGACGATGACGGCCTCCAACGTGTGGGAGCGGTCGATGTCCACGTCACCCTTGAGCAGGCCATACGTCTGGGCCAGCAACTGCTGCTTGCGGGTGACGGCGGCCTGCCACGGCGGGATGCGCATGCGGCGCACGGCGCTCTCGTAGACCTTGGCCAGGTAGAAGTCGCCGATGATTTTGAGACTGTTGTCCACGCGCTCGATGAACTCGTTGAGGTCCACCAGCGTGGAGAGCGTCTGCCGAGCCAGGGTGCGGTAGGGACTGCGAAACAACGTGGCCCAGCCATGCCGCGCGGCCTGCACCTTCTCGTGGATGCGGGTGATGTGCGCGTCCAACCGCTCATCGTAGTAGCGGAACTCCAACAACTGCGCGTTGGCGATTTCCAGCAGGTCGGGGATGTCTCGCGAGCCGGACGGCTCGTAGACGAAGGCGCTGTTCCAGTCGATGACGACCAGGTCGTGGATGGTGTAGCTGAAGCGCGATTGGAGCACGGATTCGCTCTCACGCGGAGACAGCGGCACCGTGCCGCTTTCGCCCAGGAGCAGCCGGGCCAGGTCCGCGCGCGTCACCAGCTCCTCCGCGGTGGGATTGCCACGGATGTGCTCGGCGAAGATGACGGTGTAGCTCTCGTTCTGCTCCCACAAATGGGGCGCCTGCGCGGCGGGAGCGATGGTGCGGCGCACACCTTCCACCAACTCCAACGCCAGGGCCTCCAGCGACTGGCTGTCATAGAGCTCGTCCGCCATGCGCGTGAGCGCTTCCAACGAGGTGCCCGGAACGACAGGCACCTGCAGGATGATGGACACGGCGCCATGGTCGAACAGGCGCGCGGTGACATCCACCGTGACGGGACCGTCCCGCAGTGCCAGGGGCCGGCGGCCCAGCTCATAGGCCAGCGGCGGGTTGGGCAGCTGGATGTACTGACTGTTCTCCCGTGACAGCTTGAGCCGGCGCGAGTCCTCCGTGAGCACCCGGCGCGCGCGCTCCAGGTCCAGCTCCTCCGCGATGTCGAAGGTGCGGTAGCAGAGGACGTACGCCTTGTCGAAGAGCAGCGGTTCGGCAGCGTCCATGGTGCGTGAAGCCTAACCCGCGCCCATGACAATCCGTGGCCGGCCACCCTGGCATGCCAGACAGTCGTCATTCCCTCCGCGGAGCCGTACCGGAATGGACGGCCCCGGGAGGTGCTGGACTGTCTTCAGTCGAGCGAACGTTCAGGGCCGGTGGCGCGGCGGAGGCGGCGTCAGCTCCGTGCGCACGTCCCACAGCTCCGGGAAGAAGCGCAGGTCCAACGCCTTGCGCAGGAAGCCCACGCCCGACGAGCCGCCCGTGCCCTGCTTGAAGCCGATGATGCGCATCACCGTCATCATGTGGCGGTAGCGCCAGAGCTGGAAACGCTCCTCGGTGTCCACCAGCTTCTCGCACATCTCATACGCATCCCAGTGCGCCTCGGCGTCCTGGTAGATGCGCCGGAACACCTCCACCACCTCCGGGCTCTTCTCGTAGGGCTTGCGCCAGTCACGCTGCACGTGGCTCTGCGGCACCGGATGTCCCATGCGCGACAGGTGGCGCAGGAACTCGTCATACAAACTGGGGGATTCGAACAGCCGCTCCAACTCGCCGTGGATGGCGGGGACGTGGCGGAAGGGCATCAACGCCTGCGGGTCCTTGTTGCCCAGCAGGAACTCCAGCGCACGGTACTGGAAGCTCTGGAAGCCAGAGGAGCTGCCCAGCGTGTCGCGGAACTCCAGGTACTCGTTCGGCGTGAGCGTCTCCAACACGCTCCACTGCTCGAAGAGCATCCGTTGGATGTGCGCCACGCGCGCGAAAATCTTGAACGACGGCTCCAGCCGGTCCGCCTGCACGTAACGGATGCAGGCGCCCAGCTCGTGGATGAGCAGCTTCATCCACAGCTCGCTCGTCTGATGCTGGATGATGAACAACAGCTCGTCGTGGTGAGGCGGCTGCGAGCGCGTCACCTGGGCCGACAAGAGCCGGTCGAGCTGCAGATAATCACCGTACGTGGTCTTTCCGGCCAGGTCGGTGATGATTCCAGGCTCCAAATCGCGTTTGTTCATGGGCCCGGGCATTCATGCTCGTGCAAGCCCCCACGGGCAAGTCTCTCCCGCATGGGCGGACCCCGATTCCTCTCCCGGCAACAGAGCGGAACGACGGGGGCGCGGTCACTCTCTGCCCGGGCCGGGGCAGCGTGCCGCTGGCTAGCCTGCGTGCCCAGCCTGAGCGGCAGCCGCCAACGCCTTGGACGCGGCGCGTCCACGCGGCAGCTTGATGTCGTCCACGCTGTCCGGGTCGGCGTAGTCCTTCCAGTCGCTCGGGCGGCGGTTGGTCTTCTCCAGCATGCGGAGCTTCTGGTAGTGGGCCGCGCAGTAGCCCTTGGTGCGGCTGGGCTTGCCGCAGCCGATGATGGCGCACGCGCGCGAGCCGTCAGGACCCGCCGCCGCCGGCTTGCGGCCACGACGCTTGCCGCCCACGGCCGCGGGAGCCGCCGTCACGGAGCTGCGAGCCGCGGGAGGACGACCCGGGCCACGACGGCCGGCCTTGGCGGCCGCGGGAATCTGGGCGCCGAACAGGGGCCCGACGACCTCGGCCAGCGGGGCCAGGCGCTCGGCCACGTTGCGGAGCGCGTCCAAGTCCGCCGTGCCCTCCTCCAGCCGCGCGACCACGTCACGCAGCGGCTTGAGCTGGACCTCGATTTCATTGCGGATCATGTCGCGAAACGCTTTATCCACGGACATTCGTTGAATCCTCACCTGGGGAACGACAAGGGTAATGCAGTACTAGGGGGGGCTGATGCTCGATGCTTGTGATGCTGCCCATACCCTTACCTTCCAAAAATGGTTTTGTCTAAAGGAAGAGATAAAAGTTGTGACTGAGCAACGGACCATTCGCCCCGTTGTCGCAGGTCTCACCTGTTTCCCGGCGGCGACAGAGGCCTAACCGTCCCAGTGCAGGGACTCCAGCAGGGGGGCCTCCCCCGCCACCTGGAACACCTGGGAGCGTGACAGCAGCTCGTCCCAAGTGGCCGATAAATCACGACGCAGGCCGTCTAACGACAGGGAATCCAGGGCAATCATGAGCTGGGGCAGTCGTGCATTCTCCTCTTCTTGGAAATGCGCCACCGCCAGGTCTTCTAGCGTCAACAGACGCGCCTGCCACTCAGGATGGCCCGAGGGCAGCTCTTCCAGCTCAGCCATCAGCTCACGCATGGTGAGATGGTCTTCCGTCTGCTCACGACAAGACTCGCGGCCCTCCACCCGTGCCATCACCGGGTAGAGGCAACGCTCCTCCAGTCGTGAGTGAAGCCTCAGCAATGCCAGCAGCTCCGCCGTCAGTCCCCCCAGCTCATCGGGTTCCTCACCCGATGCCAGACGCTCGAGACGCTCTTCCAGTTCCCGATGCTGGTCGATGAGGATGTCGAACGGGCTGCCCATGCCGGAACGTTCGACATGCACCTGGAAGCAGACAACCTGAGTATGCCTGCAAGCTGGCATTACTCAAACTCCTACGAACCCCCACTGTCGGGACGGCCACCGTCTCAGGGGCGCCTGGCTGCCCGGCGGCCAGGAGGAAGGCGCCGCCTGCTGGCGGGCGCCACGCATCCCCATGTTTTTCCACCATGGATGCCCCGCTCGCCAGCCTGCGCCGGGCCGTATTCCGCCTCGCCGAGCAGGGCGCGGCGCTGTCGGCCCTGTACCACCGGGCGCGCCTGCTGGGCTGTGAGCACCTGCCATTGAAAGGCCCGGTGCTGCTGGTGGGAAACCACGGCGTCTGGGGTTACGAGACACCTGCCTTCTTTCATCTGATCCACCAGCGCACCGGCCGCTATCCATTGGGCCTGGCGGAACGAGGGCTCTTCCGCATCCCGTTGATCCGCACGGTGTTGCCATGGCTGGGCGGCGTGGAGGGGACGCGGGAGAACGCCATGACGGCGCTGCGGGCGGGCTCACTGGTCGTCTGCTATCCCGGGGGCGCGTGGGAGACCTTCAAGCGCAGCCACGGGCGCTACCGGCTGCGCTGGGAGCAGGCGCTGGGCTTCGCGCGGCTGGCGGCCCGCGCCGGCGTGCCGGTGGTGCCCTTCGCCGGTCAGGGGGTGGATGACACCTTCCGCTGGCCCCCGGGCGAGGACCGCCTGTGTGTGCGCCTGACGAACGATGACAAATACCGGATGCCGTTGGTGATGGGCCTGGGGCCCCTGCCCTGGCCCGTGCGGCTCACCTTCCACCTGGGGACGCCTCACGCCCCGCCGCCTCCGGATGCCAGTGAATCCCGCCTCCGGGCCTTCCGGGACACCGTGGCCGCCAGCGTAGGGCGGCTCCTGACGAGGCATTCCCATGCTTGAAGCCCTGTCTTCCCGTCCAGGGGGACACCCCCACGGCCCGCCGCTCGTCCCGGATGTGGACGACATCCAGCAGGGCTATGCCCACCTGCCCTGTGAACAACATCCCGTGCGAGGCACACCGGTACGCCTGTTCACCTTTCCAGACGGCAACACGGACGAATCACGCACCGTGGTGTGTCTTCCGGGGCTGGGGGCCAGTGGCCGTTCCTTCGCGCCCATGGAGCCGCTGGCGGACGCGCTGAGGCTGCTGCTCTGGACGCCGCCCCTGCGCACCCCCGCCACCCACACCCCGCTCTTGTGGAACCTGGCGGTGCTGGACCACGCGGAGTCCCTGCTGCCGGGGCGCTTCGCCCTGCTGGGGTCGTCCTACGGCAGCCTGCTGTCCATGGCCTATGCCCTGGCCCACCCGGAGCGGGTGAAGGCCCTGGTGCTGGTGTCACCGGTGGCCAGCGTGCACCGCATCCACCGGCTGGCCCTGACGCTGTCCACCCTGGTGCGCGCACCCCGGCCCCTGGCGTACCTGCTGGCCCCCACCGTGGCCCGGGTCCTGGGAGGCCGCCAGTTGCCGCCGGAGGGCCGGGCCGAAATCGTGCGCGAGGCCCGGCGGCTGTCCCCGGTGGAGCTGCTGCGCCGGCTGCGGGACATCCTGGCCACGGACCTGATGCCCCGGCTCCATGAGCTCCAGGTGCCCACGCTCATCATCCAGGGCGGCCGGGACCTGCTGGTGCCGCCTTGCGCCGCCCGTGACGTGGCACGGCACATCCCCGGAGCCCGGCTGGCGCTCATCCGGGGCGCCAGCCACCTGCCCTACATGAGCCACCCCGAGGCCTTCAACACGCTGGCCGGAGACTTCCTCCGGCAGCACCTGGACTGAGCCGCCACCCACACCATGACCACCGACGCCACCCACCTGTCCCGTTCCGCCCTGCTGTTCCTGGCCCGCCGCCCAGGCCTGGAGGACGCAGCCATGCGCCTGCGCCCCTTCCGGCGGCTGGCCTCGCGCTTCATCGCCGGAGAGACGCTGGAGGAGGCCGTGGACGCCGTGAAGGCGCTGTCCGCGCGCGGGCTCATGGCGTCGTTCGACCACCTCAACGAGGCCGTCCAGACGCCCGAGGAGACTCGGGAGGAGGTGCGCCAGTACCAGCGGCTGCTGGCCCGCATCGACACGGTGGGCGTGCGGGCCAACGTGTCGATGAAGCTCACCCAGTGCGGGCTGCTGTTCGATGAAGCCCTGGCCCTGGAGAACGCGCGCACGGTGGTGGCCGAGGCCGCGGCCCGCGACTCCTTCGTGCGCATCGACATGGAGGACAGCTCGGTGACGCAGGTGACGCTGGACATCGTGCGTCAGCTGCGCGCGGAGTTCGGCGAGCCCCATGTCGGCGCCGTGTTGCAAAGCGCCTTGCGGCGCACGGAGCAGGACGCGAAGGCGCTGTGCGCACAGCGCATCCGCATCCGCCTATGCAAGGGTGCCTATCTGGAGAAGCCCGACGTGGCCTTCCCAGACAAGCGGGACGTGGATGCCAGCTTCGTTCGCACCATGCGGGTGCTGCTGGACAGCGGCGTGTATCACGGCATCGCCACGCACGATGAACGGATGATTGAAGCGACACTGGACCACGCGGCGAAGCGCGGACTGCCGCGCGGCGCCTTCGAGTTCCAGATGCTCTACGGCATCCGCGGGGACTTGCAGGAACGACTCGTGAGGGAGGGTCACCCGGTGCGCATCTACGTGCCGTACGGACGGCACTGGTACCCGTACTTCATGCGCCGGCTGGCCGAGCGCCCCGCCAATCTGGCCTTCCTGCTGCGCAACCTGGTACGTGGGTAGGAAGCAGTACGCGCCTCCCCGCATGGCGTGCGGGGCCAGCGCGGGGTCCGCATGCGGGTGAAACATGCGGATGAAACACCAGACCGCGCGCGCCTTCGGAGGCCCGCGCGTCAGGACCAACGCCAATCGAGAATGGACCGGCCCGCATGCACAGTCATGTCCGGGCAACCCCATACCGGTGCCGGTTCGGCGCCGCGGCATTTCCTGCTCATGCCCCATGTCTTGTCGCATGGCGTCGCTGCGTCACGAGCGGGCGACTGCCCTCTCCTCCGCCATCCGCGGGGCCCGTGGACGGCCCGCCGCTTCGGGTGCCCTGGAGGGACACGCCGCGGGAGGCGTCCCTAGCTTTCCCGCATGGCGCTGCCCATCGAAGCCCATGCCCTCATTGGAGACACGCACAGCGCCGCGCTGGTGGCGAATGACGGCACCATCGACTGGCTGTGCTGGCCACGCTTCGACTCGGACGCGTGCTTCGCGGCGCTGCTGGGTGAGCGGCGGCATGGCTTCTGGCGCATCGCCCCCACCCTGCCCGTGCGGCGCGTACACCGCCGCTACGTGCGCGACACGCTGGTGCTGGAGACGGAGTTCCACACCGACGCCGGCACCGTGCGCCTGTGCGACTTCATGCCGCTGCGCGAGGACACGCCGCAGTTGATTCGCATCGTGGAAGCCCGCACCGGACAGGTGCCGCTCCACCTGGAGTTCGCCCCTTGCTTCGGCTACGGGGACCGCACGCCCTGGGCTCGCGTGATTCCGGGAGGCGTCAGCACCAAGGCCGGCCCGGACGCGCTCTACCTGGCGACTGAGCTGTCGCTGCGTTTGGAGCAGAGCCACGTGCTCGCGGACTTCACCGTGCCGGAAGGGCAGCGCCTGGCCTTCGTCCTGTCCTGGCATCCCTCGCACCTGCCTCCGCCACGTCAGCCGCCGGACCCGTTCCTCACGCGCGAGGACACGGAGCGGTGGTGGCGCGCCTGGGCGTTCCGCTGCATCCATGAGAGCCCCTGGCGCGCGCAGGTGTTGCGCTCGCTCATCACCCTCAAGGCGCTCACCTACTCCCCCACCGGCGGCGTGGTCGCCGCGCCCACCACGTCCCTGCCGGAGCGGATGGGCGGCGTGCGCAACTGGGACTACCGCTTCTGCTGGCTGCGCGATGCCACGCTGACGCTGCTGACCCTGCTGGACGCCGGCTACACCCAGGAAGCCCAGGCCTGGCGGGACTGGCTGCTGCGCGCGGTGGCCGGAGAGCCCGACGAGCTCCAAATCCTCTACGGCGTGGCCGGCGAGCGCCGCGTCACCGAGCTGGAGCTGCCGTGGCTGCCGGGCTTCGAGGGCTCGCGCCCGGTGCGCATCGGCAACGCCGCCGTGGGCCAGCTCCAGTTGGACGTCTTCGGCGAGATTGCCGACTGCCTCTACCACGCGCTCCGCCACGGCGTCTGTTCGGACGCCGAGGCCTGGGACGTGAGCGTGCACCTGCTGCGCTTCGTGGAGCGCAACTGGGACCAGCCCGACGAGGGCATCTGGGAGGTGCGCGGCGGGCGCCAGCAGTTCACCCATTCCAAGGTCATGGCCTGGGTGGCCATGGACCGGATGGTGAGGACGGCGAACCTGCGCGGAATGCGCGGCGCGCAGGTGGAACACTGGAAGGCGCTGAGGGCGCAGATGCACGCGGACATCTGCGCGCGGGGCTACGACGCGCGCCGCAACACCTTCACCCAGGCCTTTGGCAGCCAGGCCCTGGACGCCAGCCTGCTGTTGATTCCCATGGTGGGCTTCCTCCCGCCGGACGACGTCCGCGTGCGCGGCACCGTGGAGGCCATCCGCCGCGAGCTGTGCCACGACGGACTGGTGCGCCGCTACCACACGCACGAGACGCGGGACGGCCTTCCCCCGGGCGAAGGCGTCTTCCTGGCGTGCAGCTTCTGGCTGGCGGACGCGCTGGCGCTGATGGGCCGCAAGGGCGAGGCGCGCGAGTTGTTCGAGCACCTGCTGGGCATGTGCAACGACGTGGGCCTGCTGTCCGAGGAATACGACCCGGTGGCCCACAGGATGGTGGGCAACTTCCCGCAGGCCTTCAGCCACCTCGCGCTGGTGGGCACCGCGCTGAACCTGTCGCGCGAGGGCGGCCCTGGTCAGCAGCGCAGCCACTGACGGCAACGGAGGCCCGGCGCGTCGCCTGGAAATGAAGCGGGCCCCGGCACGCGGTGGGAGCAGCGTCCCACCTCGTCCGAGGCCCCTGATGCACCACACGCACGTCCACGTCCTCGAGGGACGCGGCGGGGCGGAGACTAGAAGTAGCCGCCGATGGTGGAGGCGACGCTGAAGTTCACCTCCACGTCATTGCCCAGACCGAAGGCCAGGCGCGGGCCACCGCCCACGAAGAAGTGCGGCGTCACGTGGAAGAGGAAGGGCGCGTAGCCTTCCAGGATGACGGTCACGTCGGCGGGGAGCGCCGAGTTAGCGAAGGGCAGGATGTCGTCGCCGATGTACAGCGACACCTGTCCCTTGGGCCACACGGAGATGCGGTCGGAGAGCGGGATGTTGTAACCGACGCGGGCATTCAGGCCGAAGGCGGCAATCGTGTCACCGCTGCCGAAGAGCGCGCGGACCTGGAGGCCGCTACCGACGGACAGGTTCTTCTTGAGGAAGTAGTCCGCGCCGGGCTCCAGGAAGATGTAACCGATGCCGCTGCCCTGCGTGGAGTAACCCAGGCTCGCGGAGGCATCCGTGCTGATGACGAACTGCCCCTCCGAACCGAAGCTCCCCGACGACTCCTGAGCGCCGGCGCTCACCGACACCATGACGCCCGCCACTGCGGCCAGGTTCTTCCAGTTGTTTGCCTTCATGAGACGTCCCTCCGTTGCGTAGGCCCGGTGCACATGTCCGGGCGCTCGGCGCCCACTTCTAGCCAATGGGCGCGGAGGAACATCATTTATTTCGTCATGGTTGTGAACAGTCGCGTCGATGTCATGCGTGGATCAGCCGCGTGACAGAGGGGCCACCACGATTCGTCCAGCAGGTGTGTACGGGCCAGAACTTGCAGCGGCCCATTCTCGCGAGTCGAGAAACCGCGCCCGCGACACGCAGCCCGTCACGAGTCCCAGGACAGCGTGTACTCGCTGTCCAGCAGGGACGTCTGTCCGCCGCGCACCTGGATGTCCTGGGCGCCCACGGCCAGCAGCGCGCCTTCGAGCATGCCCTCGTTGTAGGCCACGGGGGTGAAGATGCGGCGCATGTGGATGCGGCCCGAGCGCGGGCCCGTCCATGCCACCTGCAGCTCTCCGAAGTTGATGGCCATGCGGTAGGCCTCGGGGAGCATCTCCACGAGGCGCTTGGGCTCGCCGCCCACCTGCTGCCGGACCTCGGCGCCGAACATGGAGTTGATGAAGGCCAGCGTGCCCTGGACACCGAGCTGCCGCATGGCCTCCTCGACGCCGCCGAGCTGCGGTGCCAGCAGCCGGGCCGCGGAGAAGAACACGCGCATGAAGGGCGGGACGGGGTAGAGCTCGGTGGTGTCCATTTCGGCGGGGTAGTCACCGCCTTGCTGGATGCGAGCCACCGCCTGCTCACCACCGAGGAAACGCACGGTGTCGAGGACGGCGGCGAAGTGCATGCCGCGAATTCCCTCGGACGCTTCCACGAGCGCGAGCCGCGAGCTCAGCTCGCGCTCCACATCCTCTGACGTGTCCCACTTGCCGCGCTCCATGCTGGCCTCCCGTCGGAAAACGCGCGGGATGCTGGCACAGCTTGGCCACCCGCGCGAACTCCGGGCGGCCTCGGTGTGGGGCGTCCCACCTCTCACGTCCGGTGCGGGACGTGACTCAGGGCGCGGGCTCGACGGCCGGCGCGCCCGCCTCACGGCGCAGACGCGCCTCGAAGACGAAGGTGCCGAAGGGGAGCAGCGACGCGAAGAGGCCGCCCACCACGCGCACGAAGGACCAGCGGTAGGTGATGGCCGCCTCCAGGAGCGCGAAGAGGTAGAGGACAAAGAGCAGGCCGTGGACCCAGCCGGTGAACTTCACCGCCTGCGGCATGCCCATGGCGTACTTCAAGGGCATGGCGATGAAGAAGAGCGCGATGACGGACAGGCCCTCCGCGAGGGCCACGGCACGGAAACGTCCAAGAGGGGTCTTCAGCATGAGATTCTCCCTCACCTGTTTCCCACTCCCAGCCGCCGCGGTCCATGAGTCATGGTGACGCAGGGGGTGCTGCCTGGTTGCTTGCCCGGGCTCGAGGCCTGGCGGGTCGTCCGTCAGCGCGCGGGCAGCGCTTGGAAGGTGATGCCATCCAGGTCCAGACGGCGCACTGCCTCCATGAAGCGCTCCGTGCCGATAATCATCGTGGAGAAGTTTCCGACCCGGAACAGGTCCAGGTCCGTGGGTAACGAGACCGCATCGAGAATGGGCGCATCCGGCCGCGTCAGGCCGAAGCGGCCACAGGTCACGCACGGTGGCGGCTCATCGGGCGGGATGCAGTCCGGATGCAGCCTGCCGTGGGGCTCAATCTGTAGCTCCAGCAGTTCTGGCGGGTCTTTCTGCCGGAAGCGCAACTGCGTCGGGCAGGCCTGGAGGCCTTGTACGCCCTCGGAATGCAGCCGCGACAGGGCGTCGCGCTGCACGAGCAACTTCTGCCCCCATACCCAGGCAATGGGACCGAATACGCCCATGGCACGTCCGACCAAGGGACCGAAGCCCGTACCGGGCGGCAGTTCGGCACCTGGAGGAACCAGCGGCCGGACCAGCTCACGGAGACGCGCGAATTCAGAGAAGGGCTCGGGCCTGGGACGAGCGAACGCGTTACGCTCTGGCAGTTGAGCCAGGTCGACGCACGGATACTCGTGTCCGGTATTGGCCCATGTCTCGCCACAAGTGCCGCAGCTCACGCCGGGGAGCGACAGCTTGTGCCAGGCGTTGATCTCTCCTCCGTGCTTCGCCGCCGCGGCCTTGTCCTCTTGCATCCAGAAGAAACGGCTCATCCGTCCTCACACTCCCGGGCGCGAATAGTAGGGCTGAATCGGACCGCCCATGAGTTGGAAGCGATGTATGAGCTCCCCCGCGAACTTGTAGATGTCCGTGGGACTGGCGCGCGGCTTTGCCGCCTTGAAGTCGCGCCAAGCCTGGTTCCACGCGCCACCGCGTCCGTCTCCACCGTGAATGCGCCGATGGACGTCACGCGGAATCGGCATGGTGAAGTCGTGGATCTTGACGCCTCGGATCTCAAACCACATCGAGAGGTCTTCGGCCTGGGGAAAGATGTGATGCTTCTCCCAACGCCCGGGCGTGAGCTGGTGTGACGGAGGGATGAGCCGCTTGGGTGCGCCATTCCAGTTGGGGAAGACCATGACGGCCCCCCGAGGAAGGTGGCGCCCACCTCCCCAATGCCTCCGAGGCCCTCTGCCGGGCGCGGCGGCCGCAGCAGGCGGACGCGCAGGAGGAAAACGCGCCATCGACACCGCACCGGGCATGTCCTCACAGCGGTAGAAGCCACATGCGTCCCCCAGGCACAGCAGGGTGACGCACCTGTCTTCATCGGGCGAGCGACACTCCGTTTCCGCATCAGCCCCTCCGCTTTGGAGAGGTGCATTCGAGGCGGTGGCACAACCGCCCCAGAACAAGGCAAGCGCGAGAAACCATACTCACAGGAAGGGTCGCACAGCCTGTCAGTATAGCCCTAGGCGTTCCCAACCCCTTTCCTGAGCGCCTTCCTCTGGGAGACTCCCCTCACCCCCGCCACGACGGCAGCGCCACGCCGTAGCGCGCCAGGTCCTCGGGTGTATTCACGTTCGCCAGGGACCGGAGTGACGGCTCCACCGCGCGCAGCACATCCTCGGACAACAGCCGCGTGCGCACGCCGGACAACAGCTCCCGCATCGACGGGTCCATAGCCAGTGCAGTCCCCCATGCCGGTGCCAGCTCCGACCGGTACGCGGCGAGCAACGGCTCCAGCCTGCCCCCCACCTCGAAGCACACCGCGTCCACGCCGTCGTCCCGCGCGCCCAGCAACACCCGCAGGACTTCCGTCGTGATGAACGGCATGTCGCACGCCACCGCCACCACCCACGGCGTGCGCGCGGACACCAGCGCCGCGTGGACACCGCCGGGCGCTCCCTTGCCTGGCACCACGTCCGCCACCGTGCGCAGCCCGAAGCGCGCGTAGGGCCCGGGCACGTTCGCCACCAACAAGACGTCCTCGAAGCACGGGGCCAGCGCCAGGAGCCGCTCCAGCACCGCGCGCCCCTCCACTTCCAACAGCCCCTTGGGCACGCCAGACAGGCGCCGGCCCTGCCCTCCCGCGAGGATGGCCAGCGTCACCTCCGGAAACTCCGTGTGGCTTCGCTCCATGCTCGTGCCCCGTTCGCGCGCCAGCCGCGGCCACCTTATCTGTCCGCCCACGCACGCCCCCAGAGGAAGAAAGCAGACGAAGTGTCCCTTGCCCCCGTGGACACAGCGCGCGCTCCACGTCATAGGCTGCGGCGCTTCCATGCCCCTCACGCCCCTCGACTCCGCCCGGCAGGCCGCGCTCGACGCCATCGCCCCGGCGGCGCCTGAGCGCGTGCCTCTCCTCGATGCCCAGGGCCGGTTCCTCGCCGCCCCTGTCACGGCTTCCCGCTCGCTGCCTGGCTGTGACAACTCCGCCATGGACGGCTGGGCCGTGCGCGCCGAGGAGACCCAGGGCGCATCCCGCGACCGGCCCGCGCGCCTGCGCGTCACCAGCACGCTCTTCGCCGGCGCCCTCCCCTCCACGCCCCTCCGGCCCGGAGAGGCCGCGCGCGTCTTCACCGGCGCGCCCCTGCCCCCCGGCGCCGACGCCGTCGTCCGACAGGAGGCCGCTCGCGCCGCCGAGGATGGCGCCTGCGTGGACGTCTTCATCACCGTGCCGCCCGGCAACGACATCCGCCGCACCGGAGAGGAAGTCCTCACCGGCACACCCCTCTTCGACGCGGGCCAGCGCGTGGGCGCCGCCGTGCTCGGCGTGCTCGCGTCCATGGGTGCCACGGACGTCTGGGTGCGCCCCATGCCGCGCGTCGCCGTGCTCGCCACCGGCGATGAGCTCGTCCCTCCTGGCACTCCGGCCCTGCCCCACCAGGTGTACGAGAGCAACCTCGTCCTCGTGGCCGCGCTCGCCCGCGAGGCCGGCGCGGATGTCCGCCAGCTCGCCCGCGCCCGCGATGACGAGCGCGCCCTGCGCGATGCGCTCACCCGCCTGGCCCCGCAGGTGGATGTCCTCATCACCACCGGAGGCGCCTCCGTGGGTGACAAGGACCTGGTGAAACGCGTGCTCGCCGCGCTCGGCGCCCGCTTCTTCGTGGACGGCGTCGCGCTCA
This sequence comes from Myxococcus sp. NMCA1, assembly GCF_026810205.1. NCBI lineage: Bacteria > Pseudomonadati > Myxococcota > Myxococcia > Myxococcales > Myxococcaceae > Myxococcus > Myxococcus sp. NMCA1. Next base: position 9,372,405 of record NZ_CP113950.1, read on the forward strand.
AGCCCGGCAAGCCCGTGGCCGTGGCCCGGCTGGGTGACACCTCCGTCGTCGTGCTGCCCGGCAATCCCGGCGCGGCCACCGTGGCGTTCGACCAGTTCGCCCGCCCGCTCCTCCTCAAGCACCAGGGCGTGCTGGAGACGCGCCGCCGCGTCCGTGCCCACCTCTCCGAAGCACGCCACAAGCAAGCGGGCCTCACCTACCTCATCACCACCACCCTGGAAGCCCGGGACGGCCTCGCGCCGCGCGCCGTGCTCCGCCCGCAGGGCGCCGGGCAGATCCTGCAGAACGTCCACGGTGAAGGCTGGGCCCTCCTCCCACCCGGCCGCGCGGACTTCGCAGAAGACGACCCCGTCGACGTCGAGCTCTTCGACCGGCCCACCTTCACACCCTTGGGGACACTGGCATGAACCGCGTTCCCGCGCTCAGCGTGGTGGGCTGGTCCGGCGCCGGCAAGACGACGCTCATCACCCGGCTCGTCCCCGAGCTCGCCACGCGAGGCCTGCGCGTGGCCGTGGTGAAGCACTCCTCCGACGCCCATCCACTGCACCGGCCCGGCAGCGACACCGCCCGCTACCAGGATGCAGGCGCCGTGCTCACTGGCTTCGCCACGCCCGCGGGCGTCCAGCTCACGACGGCCGCCGCCCCCTCGGACGCACTGCCAGCGCTGCTCGAGCGCTACGCGGGCGCCGTCGACCTGGTGCTCGTCGAAGGCTGGAAGGACGGCCCCCTCCCCAAGCTGGAGGTGTGGCGGGAGGGCCTGGGCCCACCGCTGGCGCCCTCGCGCCCGGAAGTCCTCGCGGTGCTCACCTCCGAGCCCGCAGTCCCCTCGGACTTCCCACCCGGCCTGCGCGTGCTGCCCCCCGACGACGTGCGCGCCGTGGCGGACCTCCTCCAGGCACACCTGCGCCCGAGCCGCCCCGCGCCCCTGCCCCCCGTGGATGCCCGTGGCGTCACGCGCCGCTCCGTCCAGCGGTGGAACGGCGCCACGCTGCTCCCCGCCCAGGACGACGACATCGCGGTGGAGGAGCCTCTGGAGATTCGCGTCAGCGGAGACTCGGTGGCCACCACCATGCGCACGCCAGGACATGACCGCGAGCTGGCCACCGGCTTCCTCTTCGCCGAGGGCATCCTCCAGAGCGTGGACGACCTGGGCGGGCTGGCGCACTGCGGGCGGCCGGGCGAGGAGGGCTTCGGCAACGTCATCGAAGTCACCCCCGCCCCCGGCGCCTTCCTCGACGTGGAGCGCGTGAGCACCGCCCGCCGGGGCACCCTCACCACTTCCGCCTGTGGCGTGTGCGGCCGGCGCAGCGTGGATGACCTGCTCACCGTGTGCCCGCCCCTGCCGCCCGGCCCGGTGCTCCACCCCGACGCCGTGGCCCGCGCCACCGAGCGCCTGCGCGACGTGCAGCGCAACTTTGCCCGCACTGGAGGCGTCCACGCCGCCGCCGTGCTCGACGCCGACGGCCACCTCATGGCCGCACATGAGGATGTGGGCCGCCACAACGCCGTGGACAAGGTGGTCGGCACCCTGGTGCTGGCCGGCCTCGTGCGGGGAACAGGGGCCTCCCGCCTCCCGCTGACGCGTCAGCCCGCGGTGCTCGCCGTCAGTGGACGCGTCAGCTTTGAGATCATCCAGAAGGCCGCCATGGCCCGGATCCCCATCGTCGCGGGCGTCTCCGCCGCCAGCTCCCTCGCAGTGGACCTGGCCCTGCGTTCTGGCATGACGCTGGCGACGTTCGTCCGGAACGGGCGCTTCAACGTCTACACCGGGCCCGAACGCCTGTTGCAGGTGTAACCTCTTGAAACTCCTGACGCCCTTCCAGGGACCACCCGGCGACTGGCATCATCCGTGCCTTCGCGTCAGAGCGGCATCGTAAATGCAAAGAAACCGTGACGAAGGAAACGCGGCCAACCGCGGTGACCCACAATGTGTTGGTGATGCTCGGTGAGCTCGAACCTGGGTAGGGCGGTCGCAAGATTTCACACGCTGTCACGTCTTACTGACGCGGCAGGGGTTGCAACGCGCCGCGATATCGGGCAAAACTGGTTTCCTTCCGACTTAAACTTTTCTAGCCTCAACGGCGACCTCTGCTTCAACTGCACGAAAGTGAGCAGAGGGGGGTGGACACGATGAGCGGCGCAACGGCAAGTGCGGCGGTGGTCGGTGCTCCTGGGTCGGCCAACGCTCAGGGACAAGCAGTTGAAGAGGTGCAGGGGCCGCCCAAGCTGGCCCCGGGGTTCGCGGCGAAGCTGAACCTCACGGTGGACCTCGTGCTGCTGTCGTCGGTGCTGGTGGGCTCGGCGTGGCTGAGCGGACAGCTGTCGGCGGAGTCCGGTTGGAAGGTGTCGGGGCTGGTGCTCGCGGCGTGGGTGGTGTGGATTGTGACGGGCACCGCGCTGTGCCTGTACGACTCGCGCTTCGCCGAGCGCAGCAAGTTGGACCACGTGGCGCTGGTGTCGGTGACGACGCTGGCGGTGGTGACGGTGCTGACGCTGGGCAGCGTGGCGTTGCCCACGGTGGTGACGTCGCCGGTGGTGGGCCCGCTGCTGTTCATCTTCTGGCCGGTGACGCTGCTCCTGCGCCTGTTCGTCTTCCGTCCGGTGGCCTCGCAGGAGCGCCCCATGGACGCGGTGCTCATCGTGGGCACGGGCGCCATGGGCCGCTACACCGGTGAGGACCTGGCCAACCGTGGCCGCCGGCAGATTCTGGGCTACGTGCGCTTCCACGACGACAACGGCTCGATGGGAGAGCTGCCCGGCCCGGTCATGGGTTCGGTGGACGACCTGGAGCGCATCCTCCGCAACACCGCGGTGGATGAGGTGTACATCGCCGGCAACACGCTGAAGCAGGGCGAGTCCATGCAGGCGGCCATCAAGCTGGCCGAGCGCTTCGGCGTGCCCTTCGCGCTGCCCGCGCACAGCTTCCGCCTGGACCGCGCCCGCCCGGTGGAGCGCCGCGCGGTGGCGGACGGCTTCCTGCACTTCGCGGCGGTGAGCCCCAAGCCGCACCAGATGGCGATGAAGCGCCTGTTCGACATCTGCGTGTCCGCGGCGGCGCTGTGGGCGCTCCTGCCGCTCCTGGGCATGGTGGCGCTGGCGGTGAAGTTCACCTCCAAGGGCCCCATCTTCTTCAAGCAGCTGCGCGTGGGGCAGAACGGCAAGCCCTTCTACATGCTGAAGTTCCGCTCCATGGTGGTGAACGCCGAGGAGCTGAAGGAGAAGCTGGCCGCGCACAACGAGCAGACGGGCCCCGTCTTCAAGATGAAGCACGACCCGCGCATCACCGGCATCGGCCGCTTCATCCGCAAGTTCTCCATCGATGAGCTGCCCCAGTTCATCAATGTGCTGCGCGGGGAGATGAGCATCGTCGGGCCGCGCCCGCCGGTGCCCAGCGAGGTGGCCAAGTACGAGACGTGGCAGCGCCGCCGCCTGTCGGTGCGTCCAGGACTCACCTGCATCTGGCAGGTGTCAGGACGGAACCAGATCTCCTTCGAGGAGTGGATGTACCTGGACATGCAGTACATCGACCACTGGAGCCTGACGAGCGACCTGCGCCTGCTGCTCCAGACGGTGCCGGTGGTGCTCACGGGCCGCGGCGCCAGCTAGCAAGCCTTCAGGCAACCCAACCTTTGCGGGGGCGGCATTGACGTGCCGCCCCCGCTCGTTTTCTATGCACCCGGGCAGTCCTGGCCGGCGCCGGGTCCGCACGCTCCCACCGTGAACAGTCCCAGCCATTCCATTTCGCAGGACGCGGGCGAGCGCGAGCGCTCGCATGAGGCGATGGGCGCGGTTCGCAACGGGCTCCAACTCGGTGGCTCGCTGCTGGCCACGTATGCCATCGCCATGGGCGTGCGCTTCCTGCTGCCAGCCCACCTGGGACCGGAGAGCTTCGGGCGCTTCAACTACGCCGACAGCTTCTCCGCCGTCTTCTTCATCGCCACCCACCTGGGCCTGGAGATGTACATCCGCAAGGAGGTGTCGCGCCGGCCCGAGCACGCCAGCGACTTCTTCGGCAGCACGCTGCTGCTGCGGCTGGGCCTCACCGCGGTGCTGATGGGCGCCATGGCGCTGGTGATGGCCCACTTCGATGAGCCGCCCGAGGTGCGCCAGCTCGTCTACGTCTTCGCGCTGGCCCAGTCGCTCATCATCATCAACGCCTCCGTGGCCGCGCTGCTGCACGCCAAGGGCAAGGTGGCGGGGCTGTCCGTCTCCAACATCGTCACCAAGCTGGTGTGGGGCGGAGGCCTGCTGGCCGTCGCCGTGGCGGGCCTGCCGCTGCCGTGGCTGGCGGTGCCGCTGGTGGCGTCCGAAGCGGTGAAGCTGGGCGTGGGCTGGTACCTGGCCCGCGAGCACATGGGCCTCACCTTCAAGGTGGACGTGCCCGCCACGCTGAAGGTGCTCAAGGCCAGCCTGCCCTTCTTCATCACCGGCGCGGCGCTGGCGGCCAACGGGCGCCTGGACGTGATGATTCTGGGCATGGTCTCCAGCCACGAAGAGGTGGGCTGGTACGGCGCGGCGTGGAACATCGCGGGCCTCACCTTCTTCCTCAACCCGGTGTTCGGCTGGGTGCTGATGCCGCTGGCGTCCCGCGCGGCCGAGCGCTCCGAGGCGGAGCTGACGAACCTGACGCGCCGCTCGCTGGAGGGCACGCTGGCCGTCACCGTGCCCATGATGATGCTCATCGTCCTGGGCGCCCCGCTGTGGGTGGGGCTGATGGGCGGCGCGTTCTCCGAATCCGCCATGCCGCTGCGGCTGATGTCGCCGCTGTTCGTGCTGGCCTTCGTGACGATGAACGCGGGCCTGTGGCTGACCATGACGAACCGCGAGTGGTGGGTGACCATCACCAGCGTCATTGGCAGCGTGGTGCTGATTCCCATCCTCAACCTGCTGCTGATTCCGCTGATGCTTTCGGCGCTGGGCAACGGCGGCGGCGCGGCGGGCACGGCGCTGTCCATGCTGCTCATGGAAATCTGCGTCACCATCAGCCTGCTGGGGCGCATGGGCAAGGCGGCCTTCGACGCGCGCCTGGTGTCCATGATGGCCAAAACGGCCGTCATCTGCGCGGTCATCGTCGCGCTGGACCAGACGCTGCTGGCCTTCCTGAACCCGTGGGTGCGCATCACCGTGGAAGCCGTGCTGTACATCGTCGCGGTGCTGGCCACCGGCGCGGTGCGCCCCGGCGAGGTGCTCCAGGTGGTGCGCATCGCCCGCCGCCGTGGAAACCCCGCGCCCGAAGCCGCGCCCACCCCCTGAGGAGAGTTCCGCCGCTCATGCCGTCCACGCACCGCCAGCTGCCTTTCGCCCCGCGCCGTCCCTGGCGCTCGTTCGCCTGCGCCGCGCTGCTGCTGCTGGCGCCCGCCTGCCGGGGCCTGGGCAAGTACACCTGGGTGGATGACTACCAGGAGAAGCCGCCCCCGGTGGACTCGGCGTATCGTATCGCCGCGGGCGACTTGCTCAACATCCGCGTGTGGAACCAGGAGTCGCTCACCACGCAGGCCCGCGTGCGCGAGGACGGCCGCATCAGCCTGCTCTTCCTGGACGACGTGGAGGCCGCGGGCCACACCCCGGCCTTGCTGTCGCAGCAAATCCAGACGCGGCTGAAGGACTACATCAACCACCCCGTCGTCACCGTCGCGCTGGAGATGGCGCGCCCCATCAAGGTGACCATGGTGGGCGAGGTCAACCGCATCGGTCCGCTGGAAATCGACCCGGGCGCCAGCCTGCTTCAGGCCCTGGCCGGCGCGGGCGGCTTCACCGAGTACGCCCACAAGGACCGCATCTTCGTCATGCGCCAGGAAGAGGGCGCCGCGCCCGAGCGCATCCGCTTCCGCTACGACGACCTCATCCACGCCGAGGGACGCGCGCCCACCTTCCGCCTGCGCCCCGGTGACGTGGTGGTGGTGGAATAACCCGTGCTGGGGACGGTCCTCACCGTCGCGATGCTGGAGGTGTCCTCCGCCTCCGTCAGCTACGCCACGGCCGCGCGCGTCGACTCGCGCCTGCGCTCCAACGAGGACCCCGCCCCCGAGGCCCCCAGCGTCGCGGGCGACACCGACGTCACCCCGCTGCTGGGCCTGGAGATTCGCGACGGCAACACCGCGCTCCAGGTGGAGTACGCCCCGCGCATCAGCCTGCGCGAAGTCACCGCCCGCGCGCGCACTGAAATCCAGCACATGGGCCGCCTGGCCGGCCTGTGGCGCCCCGAGCGCGGCCTGTCCCTGCGCCTGTCGGAGGAGCTGGTGCTGGGCAGCGTCAACCTCCTCACCACGGACCTGGGCTCCCTGCCCGGCGGCACACCGGGCACGGACCCGGACGGGCCGCTGCGGCCTCCTGGAGGCGGCGGGCCCCTGCAGCCCCTGCCCCAGGCGGACACCGTCTACTTCCTCTCCTCCGCGACGACGCTGACGGCGGACACCGGCTGGCTGGGGCGGCGGTGGAACCTCACCGGCTCCGGCGGCTTCTCCATCAGCGGCGGCCTGGACGGGCCCGCCCGCGAAGCGGTGCCCATGCAGTATGGCCCGCGCGCGGACGTGTCCCTCAGCCATGCGCTGTCACCCCTGAGCGCCATCACCACCTCCGTGGCGTTCAACTCCGCGCGCTTCTCCACCGGGGCGAACAACACCATCGTCACGCTGCGGGAGGCCTGGGGTCACCGGGTGGACAGGCGCACCTCCCTGGAGGCCGGAGCGGGCGTGAGCGTGGTGCACTCCATCCCCGTGCCCCCCGGCGAAGGCGAGCCCGAGCCCGGCCCGCTGGACGCGCCCCGGACGGAGCTGCTCCCCAACCTGAATGTCGGGGTGAGTCACCGGGTTCCCTCGCGCACGGCGGACTTCAACGGCCGGGCGGACCTGCGAATCGTCCCCTTCACGGACCGGCTCACGGCGCGCGTCTACCCCCGAGCGGACCTGACGCTGACGGGGACCTGGGCCCTGGGGCCCCGCGTGCGGGTGTCCGCCATTGGCGGCGGCGCCGCGGCCGTGGGCGGAAGTAGTGGGGACAGCATCCTTTCCGGAGGCTTCACTGGTTCCTGGATTCTCACACGGTGGGTGTCCGTGGATACCGACCTTCGCGGGACGTGGAGCCGCTCGCCCGAACTGCCGGCGGCCCGGTTGACGTGGGCGGCAACGCTGGGCCTGTCCGTGCGACAAACTGGTATTCTCTGAGGGCTGGCGCCATGGCGAAGCTCATCTTGATGTCCGTCCTCATCCTCACCATCGCCCTGCCAGCCAAGGCGGCGAGGGATCCGCATCCGATGCGGGGGCTGAAGAAGGCCATCCTCTGGTTCGTCCTCTTCAACGCGGCATACACGTATGGCGTCCTCGTCTGGGTGCCACGGCTCGGGTTCGGCTGAGCGAGTTTCAGAAAGGTTGATGACGGATGGAGTCCGACCTGCACACGGTCCTCTTGGTGGAGGACGCCCCCTTCTTCCGCAAGATGCTGGGCGACTACCTGCGGGACATGGGGTTCAAGGAGGTCGTGGAGCTGCCCAGTGGCCGCGCCGCGCTCAAGCACCTGGAGACGGCCGCGCGTCCCGACCTCGTGTGTCTGGACCTGACGCTGCCGGACATCTCCGGCTATGACCTCTGCGAGCACATCCGCCGCTCGGCGACGATGGCGGACGTGCCGGTGCTGGTGGTGAGCGCCCGGGACTTGCCGGAGGACAAGGCGCACGCCGAGGAGGCCGGCGCCAACGGCTACCTGGGCAAGCCCTTCACCCAGGAGGAGTTCACCCGGCGGGTGCAGTCGCTCCTCAAGAGCACTGGGGCCAGGAGGACGCCGTGACGGTCCCCGCGCCCGGGTCTCCCGGGCCGCGCCCCCAGGTGGTGCCGCCGCGGCCCGCGTTCACTCCGGAGCGCCCGGAGACGAACGCGCCCGCGGACCTCATCGACTGGGGCTTCGTCATCGACGCGGTCTTCTATTTGAAGAACGCGGTGTTGCGGCACTGGTTCCTCGCCCTGGTGGTGATGGGCACGGTGTCCGCCCTGGCGATGGGCGTCAGCAAAATCATGCCACGCAAGTACCGCGTGGAGACGCGGATGCTGACGCAGCGCAACTTCATCATCTCCTCGCTGGCCAACCCCGGGCGCTCCATCCCCGTGGACGCGGACCAGCCCACGCGCGCCGCGTGGGAGATGGTGATGAAGCACGACAACCTCCGGTCCATCGTCGCGCAGGCGAAGCTGGTGGAGTACTGGGAGCTGCAGCGCTCGCCCTTGAGCCGGCTGAAGGAGAAGGTGCTGCGCAAGCCGCCCAAGCCCATGTCGGACGAGGACAAGCGCGACGCGCTCACCGCCATGCTCGAGCAGGCGATGATTGTCGGCGTGGAGGGCGGCACGGGCACCGTCTCCATCGGCGTGGAGTGGAGCGACCCGCAGCTGGCGCTCAACATCGTGCAGGAGGCGCAGCAGAACTTCCTCGACATGCGCCAGGCAGCGGAGATGGGCGCGGTGCAGGAGGCCATCACCATCCTGGAGAAGCAGGTGGTGGACGAGGCCGAGGGCATCCAGCAGGCCATTGGCCAGCTCAACGCGGCGGTGAAGCGCGTGGAGGCGCGGCGGAAGAAGGAAGAGGAGAAGAAGGGCCGCCGGGGAGGCCCCACGGCCGCGGCCAACGCCGCGCTGGGCATCAACACCGACCACCTACTGGCGCAAATGCGCTTCATGATTCAAACGAAGCGCCGGGCCATTGGGGACGTGGAGGACTTCCGCTCGCGGCGGCTGACGGAGCTGCGCAACCAGCTGTCCGAGCAGCGCGTCATCTATTCGCCGCAGCACCCCATCATCACCGACCTGGAGCAGCGCATCTCCTCGCTCCAGGAGGACTCGCCGCAGTTGATTGCGCTGCGCTCGGAGATGACGGAGCTCATCAACGAGTACGTGCGCAACGGCGGTGACCCGGGTGAGCTGGAGTCCGGGCTGGCGACGGCGGCCCTGGGCGGCGCGACATTCGGAGGGACGGCCACGTCGGATGACCCGGAGGTATCGGTGGCGGCGGACCGGGTGCGCATGCTGGTGATGCGGCACCAGGAGAAGATGCGACGGTTGGACCAGGCGCGCACGGAGCTGGAGATTTCCCGCGCGTCCATGAAGCACCGCTTCAGCGTGCTGTCGCCGCCCACCTTCCCGGAGCGGCCGTCCAAGCCGAAGGTGCAGCTCATCGTCGCCGCGGGCGTGGTGGGCGGAATCGGCATGGGCATCTTCGCGGCGCTGGCGCTGGACATCATCCGCCGGCGCATTCTGGAGAAGTGGCAGGTCGAGCGGATTCTGAAGCTACCCGTGCTGGCGGAGCTGGAGCGGCGCTGAACAGCGCGCTCGGGGGTGCATGTCGTGACATCGTGGACGTGGCTGGATGTGGCGCTGTGCTTGGCGCAGCTTCCCGTGGCGGTGGCGTGTGGCTATCTGCTGACCCTGACGCTGCTCTCCTATCGGCCCCAGCCGCCGGCGACGCTCATCGGGCCGCGGAAGTTCGACATCATCATCCCCGCCCACAACGAGGAGCTGGGCATCGCCCGGACGGTGACGAACCTGTCCGCGGTGGACTACCCGGCGCACCTGCGGCGCATCATCGTGGTGGCGGACAACTGTTCCGACGCGACGGCGCAGAAGGCGCGCGAGGCCGGCGCCTTCGTCCTGGAGCGGCAGGACACGACGAAGCGGGGCAAGGGCTACGCGCTGGCCCACGCCTTCGAGTTCAGCCAGCAGGACGGCTTCGCCGAGGCGGTGGTGGTGGTGGACGCGGACACGGTGGTGTCGCCCAACCTGCTGACCGCCTTCGCGAAGCGCATCGAGGGTGTCGAGGGCAAGGAGGTCGATGGCGTGAAGGGCGGGCTCGAAGTCGCGCACGCCATGCAGGCGCACTACGGGGTGATGAACCCCACGGCGTCCTGGCGCACGCGGCTGATGACCATTGCCCTGGGCATGTTCCACAAGGTGCGCTCGCAGGGCCGCGAGGCCCTGGGCGTGTCGTGCGGCCTGCGCGGCAACGGCATGTGCTTCACGCACCACGCGCTGTCCAAGGTGCCGCATGACGCCTTCAGCGTGGTGGAGGACCTGGAGTACGGCATCCGCCTGGCCCAGAACGGCTTCCGCGTGCACTACGTCTGGGAGGCGGAGGTGCTGGGGGAGATGGTGTCCGGGGAGAAGCAGAGCCGCTCACAGCGCCAGCGCTGGGAGGGTGGCCGCGCGCAGATGCGCAAGCTGCACGGGTGGCCGCTGCTGAAGGAGGGTCTCCGGAAGAGGGACGGCACGCTGTTGGACATCGCCATGGACGTGCTGGTTCCGCCGCTGAGCCAGTTGGTGCTGGCGGCGGTGGGCTGCGCGGTACTGGCCGGGACGTTCGCCGTGGTCTCCGGTGAGCCCATGTCGTGGGCGCTGGGCGTGGCGGGCTTCAGCGTGGCGAGCCTGGGAGCGTATGTCCTGCGCGGCTGGTGGGTGTCTGGCGTGGGCGTTCGCGGTCTGCTGGACCTGGCCTGGGCGCCTGTCTACGTGGTGTGGAAGGTGTGGCTCATGCTGCGCGGCCCCGGCGCGGAGAAGCGCGGCGAGTGGGTGCGGACCTCGCGTGAGGGTGAGAACCGGTAACGCGAGCGATGTGCACGGAACTCAAGTTCGACTTGAGTTTCGTGCAGGGATGCACGGCGGGTTGCACGAAACTCAAATTGGACTTTGGTTTCGTGCATGGGAACGGCGCGGCGCGGGCAGCCAGAGCGGGCTCATTCTCACGTCAGACCTGGTGGGCATTCAGAGTGCGGCCCAACGCCCCTAGGACGCCGTGCCATCAACTGCGCTACGTAGCAATTAAGGGGCGGCGCCACCCCTGCCGACTACCTATGCAGGGTGATAGACGCATGAAGCGGGACCGTGTTTTTCCGGCCCAACATGCGAAAACGGAACACCCAAACCGCCCTGATGTGCATCTCCGCCAACCTCGTGCTGGGTTGCTCCAGCAGCGCCACCGGCACCACCAGCCGCCACGATGCGTACGCGCTAGCGACCTGCTCTGACACCGTGTCGTGCTGCATCCAGCGCAACCCTGGCGTCCCCGAAGCGTGCGGCCTCACGGCGAGCGAAGCCGCCCTGTACATGGCAGGCGTCAAGACGGCCATGGATGAGGCCACCAAGGAAGAAGAGGCCCCCGTCATCTGGGATGACGCCCACAACGGGGACCTTCCCGAATGGCGGCGCGAGTGCATTCGGTTCTACGGCGACTGCAAGACGGAGCCTGGGTGGACAGGCCCTTGCTACGAGTGCCTGCGCCGCTGCGAGGCCCAAGAAGAGTGGCCCGTGTCGATGTGCAAGCCCGGAAGAAAGACGCGGAGGAAGTAATGGACGACAGCCCCGACTGGGACCCGGTGCGCGCCCTCGCACATGGTGTGTTGAATCAAGGCATCCCGCTGGAGCTGACGGATGACGTGCGGAGCTTGCTCAGGCGCACCGCGCGAGAGGTTGCCATCAGCGACGCAGACACCGCGCTACAGACCGAAGCGGGCGCAACAGAACTTCTGCGAGAAGCCATGCGCCGAATCAAGGATGGCTCCTGGCGCCTGATGCGTGCGCTTCACCGCATGTATCAGCACAAGCGCGCGGGTGACTTCGACAGCGCCCGCCAAGAAATGAGAGAGGTGCTCGCCGAAGAAGTGGTGCCCTTCTACCGCGACGTTGCAGCCGGGCAGCTCGAAGACCTCGACGACGAACCGTAACGACGACGGGAGCGAGACTGACGCCGCACCACCGTCGTGCTCAGGTGCCACCGTCACCGGCCCCGGGCGGCGCCACCCTGCCGCTCGCGGCGGCAGTCCGCGCCGAGTCCCGCGCCACCCTCAAGGCCGCGCACAACGTCAGCGAGGGGAGGGCGGGCGCAGTCGCGCAGGCTGTCTTGCATGAGACTCGCATTGGACTTTAGTTTCGTGCGTGGGAACGGCGCGGCGCGGGCAGCCGTTGAGACTGGGCGAAGGAGGCAACGCGAATGGCCGTGCTCACCAAGGGACGCCGCAAGCTCCACCGGGAGGACCGCCTCTTCGTCTGGTGGGTGGCGCCATCCAATGATGGTCCGGAAGACCTCCTGCACGTCATCTCCGACGACAAGCGATTCCACGTCACATATGCGCTGGGACAGCCCTCCGAGGGTGGTTTCGTGGTCATCCTCGGAAGGGAGTTCCCAGGTCTACCGGACGCAGGCGGTCGCTGGATTCGAGTGAGAACTCCCGACTGGGACTCCACCGCCGTGGGCCCGGGCTTCGTTCGCCGTCTCATCGACTGGGCGTTGACGCCCGACAAGCCGCTCCTTCGGGTGAATTGGCGCGGCGAGCCCGAGGAGCGCAGCGGTTCCGCTGCGCATTGACCTACCCTAGGTCATCCAACGCAAGGCACTTGAGGCCGGGAGCGAGGGCCGGGCATAGCTTCAACGACTGCCTGCCATCGTCGACGCGCTTGAGCGGGACTGGGGCCTGACGCTATCGAGCCAACTTTCGGGAGGAACCGAGGCCCTCGTTGTGTCCGCGACGACGCGGTCCGGGAAAACGCTGTCCTGAAGCTCGTCATCCCAGGTCTGCCGTTGGCCTCCAGCGAACTCCGAGTGCTGCTCGCCGCCGAGGGACACGGCTACGCCCGCGTCCTCCAGCACGATGAATCGCGCGGCGCCACGCTGTTGGAACGGCTGGGGCCACGACTGAGCGAGGTGGGGCTCACACCCGCGAGACAGATGGAGGTGCTCTGCCGGACGCTGGTGGACGCATGGCAGGTCCCACCTACCGGCGGCCTCCCTGCCCGGGAAGGAGAAGGCCCTCAGCCTCGCCTGCCTCATCGAGGAACTGTGGAGCGAGCACATGACCTCCTGCCCACGTCATGTCGTGGCGACAGCGCTGCGTTACACCGCTGCCCGGGAAGCAGCGTTCACCCCTGACACCTCGGTCCTCGCCCACGGCGACTGCCACGCCGACAATGCGTTGCGCGTGCGGGGTGATGACGCACAGTCCTTCAAATTCATTGACCCGGACGGCATCTTCATCGAGCACGGGTATGACCTTGGCATCTTGATGCGCGAATGGAGCGAGGACCTGCTCGCGGGTGATGCCTTCACACGAGGTGTCGCGCGTTGCCAGCAGCTCTCGATGCTGACCGGTGTCGCGCCCACCGCCATCTGGCAGTGGGGGTACATCGAACGGGTGTCGACCGGGCTGTACCTCCAGCGGCTTGAGCTCAACACGGAGACCACGGAGGTTCTCGACGTGGCGACTGCCTGGGCGGCCCACCCAGACCCGTTTCTAGCGCCGTCATGCTGGCTCGCATCCAATGATGGAACCGTGATGAAGAGGCGAGGCGCTCGTGAAGTTCGGCACGAGCGCTCTCTGGAAGATGGCCACCTCTTGTTCCTCCGAGGTGGCCCACGATGCATTCCGTTGCTCGCAGTGTGCTGTGCGTCTTCCTGCTGCTGTTCGCACTTCCCGCGCGGGCTCAGTCCGATGCCGGCACGAATCCAAACACCAGCACCCTCATCGGCACGGTGCGCAACGCGCATCAGCGCCGTCCCATCGCCGATGTCGCCGTGACCGCGAGTTCCCCCAACCTGCAGGGGGAATTGAGAGTCTCGACCGATGCACAAGGGAGCTACCGCATCCCGCAGCTCCCGCCGGGCGACTACACGCTCACGTTCGAGAAGGAAGGGTTCAAGCCCTACACACGCTCGGCCATCCAACTGCGCCTCAACCGGACCCGCCAGGTCGACGTGGAACTCCTCTCCGCATCCCAGGAGGAGCCGGTACGTATCATCGGCGCTCCACCGACTATCGACGTGGGCTCCACGACCATGGGAGTGAACGTGGACCAGGAGTTCATCAAGCGCATCGCCGTCGCCCGTCCGGGTGGCAAGGGCGGCGCTTCCCGCTCCTACGAGCCCCCCGACGCGATGAGAAACCCCCACAGTGTGTCCCTCAACGGCCCGTCGGTCTCCACCCTGCCCTCGCAGCCCCTGGGCCGTCCGGGGCTCCCGAAGCCTCCGAGCGCGCCTCGACGGGTCATCAGCGCCGTCGAACCCTCTGAGCCCACCAAGCCCCCTGCGCCCGCAGTGACGCCAGCGCCGGTCTCCCCCTTCCACATGTACTTTCAGGGGTACGGCGTCAATCCCACCGTCACCACGGAGGAGGAGCGCTTCTCCACCTTCTCCGTCGACACGGATTCCGCGTCGTACACGCTGACGCGGGCCTACCTGGAGCGCGGCAGCCTTCCCAATGAGCAGGCCGTCCGCGTGGAGGAGTTCGTCAACACCTTCGACTACGGCTACGCGCACCAGGGCAGCGCGCCCTTCAGCGTCCAGGTGGAAGGCTTCCCGTCCCCCGTACGCAAGGGCTACCACGTGGTCCACGTCGGTGTGAAAGCCTGGGAGGTCCCCCGCGTGGAGCGCAAGCCGAGCCACCTGGTCTTCGTCATCGATGTGTCCGGCTCCATGAACCTGGAGAGCAGGCTGGGCCTGGTGAAGCGGTCACTGCACCTGCTCGTGAACGAACTGGATGAGCGCGACCAGGTCTCCATCGTCGTGTACGGCTCCACCGCGCGCCTGGTGCTGGAGCCCACCAGCGCCGTGCATCCGCACATCATCCGCGCCGCCATCGACAGCCTGTACCCCGAGGGCTCCACCAACGCGCAGGCCGGCCTTGAGATGGGCTATTCGCTCGCGGCCTCGCACCTCGTGGAAGGCGGCATCAACCGCGTCATCCTGTGCTCGGACGGCGTGGCCAACACCGGGCTCACCGACGCCGACAGCATCTGGCAGCGCATCCGTGCTCGCGCGGCGAAGGGCATCACCCTGTCCACCGTTGGCTTCGGCATGGGCAACTACAACGACGTGCTGATGGAGCGCCTGTCCCAGGTGGGCGAGGGCCACTACGCCTACGTGGATCGGATTGAAGAGGCGCACCGCATCTTCGTGCGCGACCTCACCGGCACGCTCCAGGTGGTGGCCAAGGACGTGAAGCTCCAGATGGAGTTCAACCCGGAGGCCGTGTCCCACTACCGGCTGCTCGGCTACGAGAACCGCATGCTCACCAAGGAGCAGTTCGCCGATGACCGCGTGGACGCGGGCGAAATCGGCGCGGGCCACGCCGTCACCGCACTCTACGAAGTGAAGCTGACCGAGCCCTCCGCGTCCTTCGGCACGCTGCGCATCCGCTACAAGGCGCCGGAGGGTGGAGACTCGCAGCTCATCGAGAAGCCGCTGCCGTCGAGCGTCATCCGTCCCGCCTATGGCCGCGCCACGCCGCCCACACGCCTGTCCTACGTGGCCGCCGCCTTCGCCGAGAAGCTGCGTGGCTCCTACTGGGTGCGCCCGCTGTCCTACGACGCCCTGTTCTCCCTCTGGGAGGAGATTGGCCAGCCGCTGAAGGGGCGCGAGGACGTCATGGGGCTGGGCACCCTCATCCAGAAGGCCCGCACCCTGGACCGCCGCGCGGACCGCTTCGAGGCCTTCGCCCCGGTGAGCACCATGGACTTCGACCGCGTCCCCACCCTGCCCTGAGTCCTACGCTCGCGCTTGGTGCGGTCCCCCCAGGGCGCTGGCTCGCGGGGAGCTGGCCTCGCGATCATGTAGAAACAGTTCCATGACGACCTGGATGAGCGGAGTCTGCGAAACGAACGGCATCCACATCCACTACCTCCGGACCGGAGGTGCCAAACCTCCCGTCGTTCTGCTCCATGGACTGATGGGGAACGGCGCCTGCTGGACCCCTTTGGCGCGCGTGCTCGAAGGTGAGTTCGACGTCGTCATGCCCGATGCCAGAGGGCACGGCGGTTCGAGCACGCCGCACCACGGCTACCGGTACGACGACCACGCGAGCGACGTCGTGGGCCTCATCCGCGGCCTGGAGTTCTCTCGTCCGGTCCTGCTTGGCCACTCGATGGGTGGAATGACCGCCGCGGTGGTGGCCAGTCGAGGGATGGGGGGCATCCGCGGCCTCATCCTGGTCGACCCGACGTTCTTGAGTCCCGAGCGCCAACGCGAGGTGCACGACAGCGACGTCGCCGACCAACACCGCCGGGCCCTCGGCTTGAACAAGTCTGACCTCGTTGCACATGCCCGAGCCCGCAACCCGCATCGCTCGCCCGAAATCATCGACCTTCTCGCCGAGGCGAGACTGAAAACCCGCATGGGCGCCTTCGACGTTCTCACACCGCCCAATCCCGAGTATCGCGACGTGGTGAGCGCGATTGACGTCCCGACCCTCCTCGTCATTGGGGACCGCAGCCCCGTCGTCACGCTCGAGATGGCAATGGAGCTGCGGAGCCTCAACCCACGCGTGCGAATCGAACAGGTACAGGACGCCGCCCACGGCCTTCCGTTCGAACAACCCGAGCGCCTGGGAGCCGTGGTCGCATCGTTCTTGCGCGAGCTGACCTAGTTGCTGCAACCCGCGCTCGGGTCTCCCCACCGCGCCGTCGGGGCCGCCGTCACCAAGCACCATGGACTTCGACCGCGTCCCCACCCTGCCCTGAGTCCCGCGCCCGCGCCTGGAGTGATACCCCGCCATGCCGGGGCACTCCCGTCAGGGCGCCGTGTCCAACCCCGCCGCGAAGAGCACCGAGGCCTCCGCGACCTTCACCGTCTCCTGCTGCTTCAGGTGAAGCACCCGCATGTCCTTGAGCGAGCGGAACGCGTCCAGCAACTCCAGGATGTTGCCGCGGCCCTCACGGTAGGCGTCCTCGGCCATCCGGCGCACCGTGGGCAGGCGCTCCACCACGTCGTGCTCCAGACGCGCCAGCGCTCCCTTGCGTCCCTCCAGGACCGCGTGTGCCCGGGACAGCTCCGCGCGGGCCTCGGCCAGCTCTGCTTCCAGTGCGCGCGCCTCGGCCTGCATCTCCGCGGACGCCCGAGCGATGGAGCCCTGGTTCCGGTCGAAGAGGGGCAGCGGCAGGCCCACACCTACCATGGCGATGGTGCTCTTCTCGTTCCGCGTGAGCATGACACCCGCCGCCACCGCCGGCACCGGCAGCCGGTCCCGGCGGGCCACGTCCAGGCCACCGCGCGCCACCGCCTGCCGTGCCCGCGCCGCCACGAGCGACGGCCGACGCTGCTGGGCGGACTCCCACAGAAGCGGCAGGTCGGGCAGGGACTCGGTGGTGCGCAACGAGCCCTGCGCCCTCGGGTGCCACCCTTCGATGCCGAGCAGCGCGGCCAACCGGCCGGAGGCGTCGTCCACGCTGGCACGCGCGTTCAGCACCTCCACTTCCAGGGCTCGGCTCTCCACCTCGATACGCTCCACGTCGTACCGGCTGGAGTCACCCGCCGCGGCGCGCCCCTTCACCACCTTCTCCACGCGGCCCAGGTCCACCGCCGTCTCCTCCAGCACGCGCAGCTCTTCCTGGTTCGTCAGCAGCGCCGCGAAGGCCTCGCGCACGGCCAGCGCTCGCTCCGCCAGAGAGGCGTTCACCCGCGCCTGCTCGGCGGACACATTGCGCTCCGCCAGCTCGCGACGCACGCCGCGCTGCCCGAAGATGAGCAGGGGCTGCTCCAGTGACAGCTCGTGCACCACCGACGAGCCGGTATTCACGCCCGCAGCCAGGAGCTGCGTGCCGTAGCTGAACGACGGATTGGGCAGGATGCCCGCCTCCACCCGGTCCGCTGCCACCACGTCGATGCGCGAGCGCTCCGCCGCGGCCCAGGGGCTGCGCTCATCCAGCAGCGACAGCGCCTGCGCCAGGGTGATGCGCTCTGGAGGCGCCGCCTCGGACCGCTTCAGCTCCTCCAAAGACCGGGCCGACTGGGTCTCGGACCGCGTCTGCGCCAATGCGAGAAGCTCCGGCGGATGCGCCTGCGTGACTCGGTCTGGCAGCGAGACTTCAGGCCGCATCGACTCCTGCGAGGCATGCTCCGGCGGAGGCATATTGGACCGATGCCGCGCATGCGTGAGCCGGTCCGGCGGTGTGGCGCCAGAGTGCATCGACTCTGGCGCGAGACGCTCCAGAGAAGGCGTCCCGGCCTGCGCCGCCCCGGCACTCCCGGCCGCCAACGTGCCCAGGACGCCCCATACGATGAACCGCTTCATTCCGTGACCTCCGCCTCGCCCTGAACGCCTTCCGTCACCAACGACAGACATGACACTCCCTCGGGGCTGAAACCCCGCTTGGCGCCGCACGGCTCCGTCTCCGGCAGCGCCCAGTGGGCACGCACCGGCATGAAGCGCTTCAAGCCGCCATTCGCTGAACGCAAACCACTCCGCAGGACGAGCCCACAACCGGTGTCCCGCCGATGCGCCTCGATGCTCCAGCGGTGCCGGGCCTTGCGGCCCGCCATTCCGCGCCTTGCTCCGCCACCACCGGACACACCGCCGGGAGGTCTTCTCCGGACTCTCGTTCCGATGAAGCGCCTCATACCGTCACCTCGCCCTGACGCCAGCAGCCCCGAGAGGGACCTCCGGCCCGCGGAACACCCCCGCGCCCGTCAGGCGCTCCCGCCACGCGCGGGACTCGCAGCCCGCCGAAATGGCGCATGCGGCTGCATCCGCAAGACGACCCAGTCACTCGCGTCCCCATGAAGCGCCTCACGCCGCCACCCCCGCGGGGCCCTGCTCCGGGCCGTGCCCCTTCGGACCGATGTGCTCCACACCAGCGTCCAGGTCCTCATCGTCCTCGTCATCCCCCGAACCCGTGGACGCGGCATGCCTCCCTACGATGACGGAGTAGAAGGCCGGCAGCGCGAACAGCGACACCAGCACCGCCGTCACCAACCCGCCGATGATGACCACCGCGAAGGGCCGCTGCGTCTCGCTGCCCGCTCCGCTGGAGAGTGCCGCCGGCATCAACCCCAGCATCGCCAGCAGCGCCGTCATCAGCACCGCGCGGAAGCGACTGGACGCGCCCGCCGGCAGCGCTGCCTCTAGGGACTCGCCCGCCTTCCGCCGGTCATCCACCGCGCTCACCACCAGCAGCGAGGCCAGACACACCTGCCCCAGCAGCGTGATGAAGCCCACCGCCGCGCTCACCGACAACGGGATGCCCGTGACGGCCAGCGCCAGCACGCCGCCGCACATCGCGAAGGGCGCCCCCGCCAGCACCGCGCTCGCGCTCCGCATGGAGCCCAGCGCCGCGTAGAGCAACGCGAACACCACCAGGAAGGAGATGGGCACGATGACCGCCAGCCGGCCCAGCGCGCGCTCCTGGTTCTCGAACTCGCCGCCCCACTTGAGGAACGTGCCCTCCGGCACCGTCACCTCTCTCTCCACGGTGGCCATGGCCTCCTGGATGGTGGAGCCCATGTCGCGCCCCTCCACGTTGAACTTCAGCGCCAGGGTGCGGCTGTTCGCCTCGCGGTTGATGCTCGCGCGGCCCAGCGCCTTCTCCAGCCGCGCCACCTCGCGCAGCGGGACGTGTCCGCCACTGGCGGTGGGCACCAGGATGCCGCCGATGCGCGCCTCGTCGTCACGCTCCGTGCCCGGCAGGATGACGCGCACCGGAACGGGCCGCTCCTGCTCCCACAGCTCCGTCACCACCCGGCCGCCCAGGGCCGTCTCCACCAGGTCCTGCGCCGTGGACACGTCGATGCCGGCGCGCGCCAGCGCGGGACGGTCCAGCACCACCTGGAGCTGCGGCACGCTGGAGTCGCGGTACAACCCCAGGTCCACCACGCCCTCCACCTTCTGGAGCGACGCGACGGCCTGCTCCAGCGTGCCGCGCATGGCCGCCAGGTCCGTGCCGAAAATCTTCAGCACCACCTTGCCGCGCACGCCGCTGATGGCCTCCTCCACGCTGTCCTTGATGGGCTGCGAGAAGTTGAAGCTGACGCCCGGAATCTCCAGCAGCGAGGCGCGCATCTCCCGCACCAGTCGCTCCTTGTCCCAGCCCTTGCGCCACGTCTCCTCGGGCGTGAAGCGGACGAACGTCTTGCCCATGTTGACGGCCTCATTGTCCGTGCCGTCCTCCGGGCGGCCCTGCTCGACGAGCACCTCCTTCACCTCGGGGAAGTCCAGCAGCCTGCGCCGCACCTCCAGGAGAATGTCCGCGCCCTTGCCCAGGGAGATGCTGGCCGGCATCTCCACGAAGATGTTGATGTCGCCCTCATCCAGCTCCGGGAGGAACTCACTGCCCACCCGCGAGCCCACCACACCGGTGACGAGCACCAGCGCCGCCATGCTCGCGAACACCAGCGTCTTGCGCGGCATCAGCCACGTCACCGCGCGGCCGTAGCCTTCCCGCAGGGTGGTGAGCAGCTTCGGCTCCTTCACCTCCGCGTCCTGCGGCCGCAGCAACAGCGCGCACAGGGCGGGCACCACCGTCAGCGCGAAGACAAGCGCGCCCACCAGCGCGAAGCTGTACGTCAGCGACAGCGGCCGGAAGATGCGGCCCTCCACGCGCTCCAGCGTGAAGACGGGGATGAGCGCGGCGATGATGATGGCCATCGCGAAGAACGTCGGCCGCGCCACATCCAGCGCCGAGCGCAGGATGAGCCCCAGCATCTCCTTGCGCCGCCGGGGCCGCTGCACGCCCGCTTCGTGCAACACGTTCTCCACCAGCACCACCGCGCCATCCACCAGGATGCCGAAGTCGATGGCGCCCATGGAGATGAGGTTGGCGGGCAGGCCCACCATCTTCAGGCCGATGAAGGCCGTCAGCAGCGCCAGCGGAATGACGGACGCGACGATGAGCGAGCAGCGCAGGCTGCGCAGGAACAGCCACGCCACCGCCACCACCAGCAGCGCGCCGTGCAGCAGGTTGTGGTGCACCGTGGACAGCGTGTGTCCCACCAGCACGTTCCGGTCATAGAAGGCCTCGATGCGCATGCCCTTGGGCAGCACCCGCGAGTTCAGCTCCTCCACCTTCGCGTGCACGCCCTCCAGCACCGTGCTGGGGTTCTCCCCTCGGCGCAGCAGGACGACGCCCTCGGTGACGTCCATGTCCAGGTTGTGGCTCACCGACCCACGGCGCGGCGTGTGCGACGCCACCACCCGCGCCACGTCGCCCACCGTCACCGGCGTGCCGTCCTCGCTCTTGAGGACGATGCTCTGCACGTCCCGCGCGCCGCGCAGATAGCCGACGCCGCGGATGAGCAACTCCTGGTCGCCCTGGCGAAGGAAGCCGCCGCCCACGTTGCGGTTGGAGCGCGACAGCGCCTCGGTGACGTCCGCCAGCGTCAGCTCGTGCGCGAGCAGCCGCGACGGGTCCACCTGGACGTGGAACTCCTTGAGGAAGCCGCCCAGGCTGAGCACGTCCGCCACGCCGGGCACCTGACGCAGGTGCCGCGCGATGTTCCACTCCATCTCCGAGCGCGTCTCGGTCAGGGTGTGCCGGTCGCTCAGCACGCGGAACTGGTAGATTTTGCCCAGCGGCGTGGCCTCGGGCGCCAGCCGCACGTCCGCGCCGTCCGGCATGTCCGCGTTGGACATGCGCTCCCCGACGATGGTGCGCGCCTTGAACGGGTCCACGCCGTCATCGAAGGTGAGGAAGATGAGCGACAGGCCAAAGAGGCTCTCGCTGCGCATCTGCACCATGCCCGGCGTGCCGTTGAGCACGCGCTCCAGGGGCACCGTCACCTGCCGCTCGATTTCCTCGGGCGCCAGCCCGGGCATCTGCGCGATGACATTCACCTGGAGGTTGGTGACATCCGGAAACGCCTCCACGGGCGTCTCCAGGTAGGCCTTCACACCGAAGAGGCCGATGCCCAGCGTCAGCAGCAGGACGGGCAGGCGGCTCCGGACACAGAACGCGATGAGTGCTCGCAACATGGGTGGGAGTCCTCGCCGTGCCTAGAGAAGCTGGTCGGCCGCGCCATCCAGCAGCAGCGCGCCCCGGGTGACGACCGGGTCCCCCGGTGACAGGCCCGCGATGACCTGCACCCGCCCTTCCACCGGCTGGGCGACGACGACGGGGCGCCGCACATAGGTGCCCACCTCCTGCTGCACGTACACCACCGACTCCTTGCCGTTGCGCAGCAGCACCGCCTCCACCGGCAGCGTCAGGCTGGCGTCCGGCGAGTCGATGCGCACGCGCCCGAACATGCCGGGCCGCAGCCCCTTCTCCTGCGTCTCCAGGGTGATGCGCACCGGCGCCGTCCGCGAGCCGCCCGCAACCACCGCGCCCACCGAGTCCACCTTCCCCTCCAGCGGCGCGTGCACCGACGGCATCGTCACCCGCACCCGCGCGCCCTCACGCACCAGCGGCAGGTCGCGCTCGAACACGTCCGCCATCACCCACAGCGACGAAGGGTCCCCCACCTCCACCAGCACGTCTCCGCCCGGCTGCACGGCGATGCCCTCCGCCACGCTCCGGCTCAGCACCGTGCCCGCCATGGGCGCGCGCAGCACCACGGTGGTGCCGCTGCCGGTGCCCACGAAGCCCACGGATGCCTGGGCCCGCGCCAGCTCCGCCTGTGCCTCCGCCAGCCGCGTCTCCGCGGACAGGCGCTCACGCTCGGTCGTCACGCCCTGCTCGAACATGCGGGCCTCGCGCTCGAAGGCGGACTGGGCCTCGCGCAGCGCCGCCGTCGCGGTGGCCACCGCCGTGCGCGACGCCGCGGCTTCCGGGCAGTCCAGCGTCACCAGCGCGTCGCCCGGCTTCACCGTGTCGCCGGTGCGCACGTGGACGCCCATCACCCGCCCCGCCAGCGGCGCCACCAGCCGCGACAGCGCCCCGTCCCGGAAGGCCACGCGCGCGGGGGCCTGAAGCGCCGCGCTGCTGGCGTCCGCCTTCACCGGGGTGACGGTGACGAAGGCCCGCGAGGCCTCGGCGAGTTGCACCACGCCTTCCTTCAGGGGGGCGGGCACGGCGCGCTCGGCGGGAGCGGAGGAGGTGGCCGCGCCCGAGCAGGCGGCGGAGAAGGCCCAGAGGCCAAGGAGCAGGGTCCTGTTCATGCCCCAACCCCTGGGCAAGTCCCGGTCCACCACGAAGAACCTTCAACCCATGGGAATCATTGAGGATGACGACGCTCAGCGAGCAGGCGTGACTGGTGCTTATTGAACCACCTGTGCACTTTCGCCACAGTGCCCGGCGTGCGCATCTCCACGAAACTGGGCCTGGGCCTGACGCTGACGAGCGCCATCATCCTGGGCTCCTACGGCTACAGCTTGCTTCGGAAGGAGGAGCACGACCTGCGGACGGCCACCGAGCAGGCGACGCGGCTGCTGGCCACGGCGCTCCAGGTGGCCATGGAGAACGCGCTGCGGGACGGGCAGTCGGCGGACGTGAACGAAATCCTCGAGTCGTTGGACCACAGAGACCCGACCGTGGACGTCTTCGTCTTCGACGCCCAGGCAGTGCCGGTGGTGCGCTCACCGGGTAGCTCGAAGACGCTGCACCTGGTGGAGGATGCCTCCCGGCGGGTGCTGAAGACACGCCATTCCCTCACCCACTTCGCGGGCCCCAAGAAGCTGTCGCACCTGCTCATCGTCCTGCCCCTGCACAGCGACGACAGCACCGCCGTGGTGGGGGCGCTCGCCGTGGTGAAGCCGCTGGACGGGCTGCGGCAGGACCTGGAGTCCACCAGCCGCTCCACCGTGCTGTCGGTGCTGACGCTCATCACTGGCATCTCCCTGGTGGGCTGGCTGCTGCTGATGCTCTACCTCCAGCGTCCCCTGGAGCGCGTGGTGGGGGCGATGCGCGCGGTGCGCGGCGGCGACTTCACGGCCACCGTGACGCCCGGCGGTAACGACGAGGTGGGCGAGGTCGTCCACGCCTTCAACGGCATGGTGAAGGAGCTGGGCGAGGCGCGGCAGCGGCTGTCGGCCGAGGCCGAGTCACGGTTGGCACTGGAGGCGGGCCTGCGGCGCGTGGACAAGCTGGCCGCCGTGGGACAGCTGTCCGCGGGGCTGGCGCACGAAATCGGCTCCCCCCTGCTCATCCTCAACGGGCGGGCCCAGGCCCTGGCCGCGCGCGCCGAGCTGCCCGACGACGTGCGGCGCAACGCGCGCATCCTGGTGGAGCAGTCGGAGCGCATCGAGCGCATTGTCCGCCAGCTCCTGGACCTGGCCCGCCGCAAGCCGTCGAGGCTGGAGTCCCTGGACGCGCTCGCCTCCGTGCGCGCGGTGGTGGAGCTGCTGGAGTTCGACGCGCGCAAGCGCGACGTCCGGCTGACGTTCCATGCCGAGGAGCCGCTCCCGCGCGTACTGGCGGATGGAGATGGCCTGCAGCAGGTGGCGCTCAACCTGCTCACCAACGCGCTGCGCGCCACGCCCCGAGGCGGCGAGGTGCGGGTGACGCTGGCGCCATCCACCTTCCAGCCCGCCCCCGGCCTGCGCGAGCGCCACGGCGTGCGCCTGTCCGTGGAGGACACCGGCGTGGGCATGGATGACGCGGCGCTGGAGCGCGTCTTCGAGCCCTTCTTCTCCACCTGGAGCACCCACGGCGGCACGGGCCTGGGCCTCCCAGTGGTGAAGGCCATTGTCGCGGAGCACGGCGGCGCCGTGACGGTGACGTCACGCCCGGGCCAGGGCACTCACTTCATCGTGCACATTCCTTCCGAGAAGGAAGAAGGAACGGGGGCGGTATGAGCACTCCCAGAAAGCGCCTGCTCATCCTGGATGATGACGCGGGGGTGGTGGACTTCCTCTGCGAGTCCCTGGACGCGCGGGGCTACGAGACGGTGGGGCGCACCTCGCCCGAGGAGGCGCTGGCCCTCTTCGAGCGCGAGTCCTTCGACCTGGTCATCACCGACGTGGAGATGCCCCGCCTGCGCGGCACGGAGGTGCTGGAGGCGCTGCTGACGCGCAAGCCGGGCCAGTTGGTGGTGCTCATCACCGCCTTCGGCAGCGTGGAGCTGGCCGTGGCGGCGGTGAAGGCCGGTGCCTGCGACTTCGTCACCAAGCCCTTCAACATCGACGCGCTCGTCCTCACGCTGGAGCGCGCCTTCCGCGAGCGGCAGCTGCGCCGCGAAATCGTACGCCTGCGCGCGGCCGTCCCCGGCGACACGCCCGGCGGGCTGGTGGCTCGCAGCCCCGCCATGCAGAAGGCGCTGGAGGTGTCCCGCCGCGCGGCGCGCAGCGACGCCACCGTGCTCCTCACCGGCGAGACAGGCACCGGCAAGAGCGCCCTGGCGCGCTTCATCCACGACTCCAGCAGCCGGCGCACCCAGCCCTTCCTCCAGCTCAACTGCGCGGCCCTGCCCTCGGGGCTGGCGGAGAGCGAGCTGTTCGGCGCCAGGCGCGGCGCCTACACCGACGCGCGCGAGGACCGGGCCGGCGTCTTCGTGTCGGTCGGCGGCGGGACGCTCTTCCTGGACGAAGTGGGCGAGCTGTCGCTGGAGGTGCAGGCCAAACTGCTCCAGGCCCTGGAGACGGGACGCGTGCGGCCCCTGGGCTCGAGCACGGAGACACCCGTGCGCGCCCGCGTGCTGGCCGCCACCAACCAGTCGCTGGAGGTGCTGCTGCGCGAAGGCCGCTTCCGCGCGGACCTCTACTACCGCCTCAACGTCATCCGCATCGAGGTGCCCCCGCTGCGCGAGCGGCGCGAGGACATCCTGCCCCTGGTGGACTTCTTCCTCGGGCGCCTGGGCGAGCAGCAGCAGCGCGAGGTGCTGGGCGTGTCCGCCAACGCGATGAAGCGGCTGATGGCCCACGCGTGGCCCGGCAACGTGCGCGAGCTGGCCAACCTGCTGGAGCGCGCGGTGGCCCTGGCGGACCACGACACGCTGGTGCCGGAGGACTTCGACCTGCCGGGCAGTGGCGACAGCGGCCTGACGTCGCTGCTCAGCCGTGCCTCGGGAGAGGACGCGCCCCTGGAAGAGGTGGAGCGCGCCTATGTGCGCCGGGTGGTGGAGGCGCAGGGCGGCAACAAGGCCGCCGCCGCGCGCATCCTGGGCATCAACCGGCGCACGCTGTACCGCAAGCTGGACCTGGACGAGTGAGGCCGCGCCTCAGTCCGCCAGCGGCATGCCCCAGTCCGGCTGGCCGCGCTCGCCCTTCACCCAGCGGTACACCTCCAGCACCTGCTCCGCCTTCGCCTTCCAGGTGAAGTACTTGAAGATGCGCTCCCGGGCGCGCTCGCCCATGGGGCGGATGACGGACGGGTCCGCCGCCAGCTTCGTCAGCACCTCGCGCACGCGCAGGACGATTTCCTCCGGCGTCCCCATCTGGATGGCGAAGCCGGTGGCCGGGCTCACGATTTCCCCCGGGCCGCCGTAGTCCATGACGATGGGCACCAGCCCCAGCGCCATGGCCTCGCACACCACCGCGCCGCCGAACTCGCGCACGCTGGGGAAGCCGAAGATGTGGTTCTTCGCCAGCCGGCCCTGGAGCTCCTGGTGCTTCACCCAGCCGGCGAAGGTGACGCCGGACTCGATGCCCTCGCGCGCCGCCTGGGCCCGGAGGTTGGCCATCTCCTGGCCATCACCGATGTACTCCAGCACCACCTTGCCCTCGCGGATGAGCGGCGCGGCGGCCTCCATCAGCATGGCCATGCCCTTGTAGGGCACGAAGCGGCCCACGAAGGCCACGCGCAGGGGCAGCTCCACCGGGCCCTCCGACTTCTCCGTGCCGAAGCGCCGGGTGTCGATGGCGTTCTCCGGCACGTACACCGTCTTGCCCTGCCACTGCCCCGACACCTGCCCCCGCGTGGCGCGCGAGCCGGTGATGATGGCGGACGCGTTCTCCCGCGTGGACTTGTAGAAGGGCATCAGCTTGTAGACGTCACGGATGTAGCTCAGCCACTCCTTCTCCCGCCGCCGCGCGCCGCCAAAGCCCTTGGGCCAGGGCAGGCCACCGTTGAGCGGCCCCATGACGAAGGGCACGCCCGCCTTCTTGCACCGCGCCGCCAGCGTGCTGGGCGTGGTGGGGCTGATGGGCGTGTAGCGGTGCACCAAGTCGAACTCACCCGCCTCGATGCGCGGGCCGAAGCGGCGCCAGAGCACCTCCTCGAAGTAGTAGTAGGGCAGCGCGCTGAGCGCGGTGGCCGTCGTCCAGCCCACCCCCGTCTTCCCCCGCAGCACCTCGCCCACCTTGTCGAGCGGCTTCTCCACCGGCGTGGAATCCAGCGCGGTGAACTGCGAGCCCTCCTGCACGCCCTGCTTGAGGATGTTCTCCCGGTTGCGGACGTGGGTGACCAGGTGCACGTCCGCCACCTCGGCCAGAGCGCGGTAGAGCGACCAGCCTTCGAGAGGGACACTCACCCAGTCGGGGTTGCACAGCTCGGCAATCAGGAGGACGCGTGGGCGGGGAGCAGGCATACGTGCCACTCCATCTATCCCAACCCGCTCTCCGGATGTAGCCTCCTCCGGGTCTCGATGTACGCACCCGACCGGCCGCCCTACCTGCGCTACGGCGCACTGCTTGCCTTCCTGGTGCTGGCCACCGTGGGCGGCGCCGTCATCCACCCCGTGGTCGCATTGGCCCCCGTGCTGTGCCTGGGGGTGGTGTGGGTCATCCTGAAGGTGCCGGTAAAGTACCCGGTGCTGGTGGTGACCTGGCTCGTCCTGGCGGTGGACTACGTGCCAGAGCGGCCCCAGTCCGGTCTGTGGCCCTCACCGCTCCACCCGCTGGGCGAACTGATGTTCGCGCAGCTCAGCTACATCACCAAAATCGGGGCGCTGCGCTTCCCGCTGGTGGACGTGCTCATCGTCGGGTTGATGGGGCTGGCGATGTACCGGCGGGTGACGAAGTCCACCATCGACCCGGAACCGCTGCCCATGCCCCGGCCGCTCATCGCCGTGGTGGCGCTGTCCCTGGTCGCCATCCTCTGGATGGAGGTGCGCGGCATCGCCCGGGGCGGGGACATCAAGAACTCGCTGTGGCAATGGCACCAGGCCGCGATGATGCCCTTCATCGTGGCGATGTATCACTACGCCATGCGGGGCCCGGAGGACTGGCCCGCCTTCGCGAAGACCATCATCCTGGCGGGCCTCACCAAGTCCGCGGTGAGCACCTACTTCGCCATGGTGGTGGTGCACGAGCTGGGCGTGGAGGTGGAGTACACCACGTCCCACTCCGACTCGATGACGTTCGTCTTCGCCCTGCTGGTGGCGACGCTGCGCTTCGTCGAGAAGCCCAAGTCCGCGCACATGCTGCGCGGTCTGGCCATCATCGCCTTCATTGGCATTGGCATGATTTTCAACGACCGGCGCCTGGCCTATGTCAGCTTCGCCGGCTGCCTGCTGGCGGCCTTCCTCATCAACCCGTGGACGCCGCTGAAGCGGTTCCTGGTGCGGACGCTGCCGTTCTTCGCGCCCTTCGTCGTCGTGTACATCGCGGCGGGGTGGAACTCCGGCTCGTCCGTCTTCGCGCCAGTGCAGACCATCCGCTCGCTGATTGACGGCCAGGGCGGCGAAGGCAACCTGGACTACCGCGACATCGAGAACCTGGACATGATCGCGACGTGGGCCCAGTTCCCCATCCTGGGCACCGGCTACGGGCACGAGTTCCTGGAGCCCATCCCACTGCCGGACATCGCCTTCGTCTTCCCCCAGTACCGCTTCCACCCGCACAACTCACTGCTGGGGTTGTTCGCGTTCGGGGGGATGCTGGGCTACACGGGCGTGTGGATGTACCTGGCCGTCACCATCTATCTGGTGGTGCGCTCGTATCACCGCACCGACGTATCGGAGTACCGCGCCGCCGCGCTCATCATCGTGGGGCTGGTGGCCACGTACATCAATCAGGTGTTCGGGGACATGGGCATCATCTCGTACATCTGCACGTTCCAGATATCGCTGGCCGTGGCCATGACGGGGAAGCTCGCCGTGCACACCGGCGCGTGGCCCATGCCTCACAGCCGGCTGCTGGGCCCCGCGCCCGCGGCGCCCGTGCCACCACCGGGCGCCATCACCTATCCCAACGAGGACGCCCCGCCTCCCGCCGCGAGCCAGCGCTGAGCCCGGCGGCTACAGCAGGGTGCCCCGGAGGATGAGCTCCGCCGTGGTGAAGTAGATGACCAGCCCGCTGACGTCCACCAGCGTGGCCACGAAGGGCGCGGACGCGCTCGCGGGGTCGAAGCCGAGCCGCCGCAGCAGGAACGGCAGCATCGACCCCGCCAGGGTCCCCCACGTCACCACGCCCAGCACCGCCAGCCCCACCGTGAGGGCCACCCGGAAAGCGTGCTCGCCGTAGAGGTGGAACAGCACCTGCCAGAGCAGGATGCGCGCCACGCCCACCGAGCCCAGCACCAGCCCCAGTGACAGGCCGGACAGCAGCTCCCGCCGCAGCACGCGGCCCACGTCCCGCAGGCGCACCTGCGCCAGCGCCAGCGCGCGGATGACCAGCGTGGAGGCCTGACTGCCGGCGTTGCCTCCCGCAGAGATGATGAGCGGCACGAAGAGGCTGAGCACCACCGCGCGGGCAATCTCGTCCTGGTAGCGCGTCATGGCGGTGGCGGTGAGCATCTCCGACAGGAAGAGCACCAGCAGCCAGCCCGCGCGCTTCTTCAGCATGGCGGGCAGGCCCACCTCCAGGTACGGCGCCCCCAGGGCCTCCGTGCCACCCACCTTCTGGATGTCCTCGGTGGCCTCCGCCTGCACCACGCTGACGATGTCATCGACGGTGACGATGCCCTTCATCCGCCCCTGGTCGTCCACCACGGGGATGGCCCCCAGGCCGTACCGGGCGAAGAGGCGCCCCACCTCCTCCTGGTCCGTGTCCTCCCGCACGCGGACCAGGTCCGTGCGCATCACCTCCCGCACCGCCTTGTCCGGCGTGGCCTGGAAGAGCTGGCGCAAGGAGACCACGCCCTCCAGGCGCTGCGCCGCGTCCAGGACATAGGCGTAGTAGACGGTCTCCACCTGCTCGCGAGCCTGCCGGCGCAGGTAGCTGAGGGCCTCGTCGATGCGCAGCTCCGGCCGCACGCGGACGAAGCGCGGGTTCATCAGCCCACCCGCGGCGTCCTCGCCATACGCCAGCAGCGCCCGCACCTCGCGCAGGGACGGCGCGTCGAGCAGGGCCAGCCAGGCCTCCCGCGCCTCGGGAGGCAGCCGCCGCACGACGTCCGCCGCGTCGTCCGGCGCCAGCACCCGCAGCCACGTGCCCCGCTCCCCGGGCGAGAGCGCCTCGAGCAACCCCAGTTGCGAGGGAGGCTCCAGGGTGGCGAAGAAGTCCCGCGCGCGCTCGGGCGGCAGCAGGTGGAAGCCCTCCACCCGCTCTCGCGCCGACAGCGCCGGCCACGCGTCACGCAGCTCGTCTTCGTGGACCGGCTCGGCCTCGGGCTCCATCCGCCACCCCCTCTTCCGCCAGCCAAGGCAGGCGGCCCGACGGCGTCATGGCGCGGGCTTGCCCAGCCCCACCGGCAACACGACGTGGAAGGTGCTGCCCGCGCCCTTGCTGCCAGGGGACTCCGCCCAGATGCGCCCGCCGTGGCGTTCGACGATGCCCCGCGCAATCGACAGGCCCAGACCCAGCCCGCCGTAGGAAATCCCGTGCGCGCGGCTGAAGCGCTCGAAGATGTCCTCCAGCTTCTCGCCGGGGATGCCCAGCCCGTGGTCCACCACCTCCACGTGCACGCGTCCCGCCTCTTCGCGGGCGGCGAGCCGGATGCGCCCGCCCTCCGGTGAGTAGCGCAGCGCGTTCGACACCAGGTTGGTGAACACCTGGTCCAGCCGCTCGCGGTCTCCCGGCACCACCAGTCCCTCGGGGGCGTCCAGCTCGATGTGCTGGCCTTCGGGCAGCGGCTCGAAGTGCTCGGCCACGTCGCGCAGCAGCGCGCCCACGTCCAGCGACTTCGGCTCCAGGTGCAGCTCGCCCCGCTGGATGCGCCCCACGTCGAGCAGGTTCTCCACCAGCTTCGCCATGCGATTCACGCTGCGGTGGATGCCGTGCAGCGCCTTGTCCACGCCCGGCGCCAGCGTGTCGCCCGCCTTCACCGAGGCCAGGTGCGCATACCCCCGCGCGGCCTGCAGCGGCGTGCGCAGCTCGTGCGCCGCCATGGTGAGGAACATGTCCTTCGCTTCACTGGCCGCCCGCAGCGTCTCCACCGCCCGGCGCGCGTCGTCGATGTCCGTCGCCGTGGAGACCCAGCCGGCGAGCTGCCCCTGCTCGTCGCGCTCTGGAATCGTGCGCGTCAGGAACCAGCGGTACTCGCCATCCGCCCGCCGCAGCCGGCATTCCTGCTCCAGCGAGTGGCCCTTGCACTGGGCTTCCTGCCAGGCGTTCCGAAGGCTGGGAACGTCCTCCGGGTGCAGGCAGTACAGCGTGTCCTTCCACTTCCGCCCCTGCTCCGGCGACAGCCCCGCGTAGTCCAGCCAGCCCCGGTTGGCGTAGCCGATGGTGCCGTCCAGCAGCAGCTCCCAGACGAACTGGGGCATGGTGTCCACCAGCCGGCGGAAGCGCAGCTCGCCCTGCTGCTCCAGCATCCGGCGCTCGCGCGCCCACAACGCGGATTCGTGCCGCTGGAGCCGCTGCTGCTGGAGGTACATCCCGACGAAGGCCTCCACCTTCCAGCGCAGCACGTCCGGATGGAAGGGCTTCACCACGTAGTCCGCCGCGCCCACCGCGTAGCCCTGCACCAGGTGGGCCTCGTCGCGGCCGTGCGCGGTGAGGAAGATGATGGGCGTGTAGCGGGTGCGCTGGCGCTGGCGGATGAGGCGGGCCGTCTCGAAGCCGTCCACGCCGGGCATCTGCACGTCCAGCAGGATGACGGCGAACTCCTCCCGAAGCAGCCATCGCAGGGCCTCGGGACCTGAAGACGCCCTCACCAACCGTTGGCCCAGCGGCTCCAGGACGGCCTCCAACGCGAGCAGGTTGGCCGCGTTGTCGTCCACCAGCAGGACACTCGTGGCGAGCGGCTCCAGCCGGGTGGGCGCATGGAACGTGGGTTGCTCGGGCATTTTCACCCGCGATGACTCCCTTCGTGCCTGACCCCTGGCGGTCATGCGCCGTGGGGGGATATGGCAACGGGTCCAACCCGCCGTGCCCGCGGGTCTCTGCCAGGCGGGCGAACCCAGCGCCCCCCGGTCAGGACGGCCCCATCATGGTGCCGTCCCAGGACTCCGACCAGTCCGCTGAAAGCCCGCACCGGGCCAGTGACGGCCCGGCAACACCTTCCAGCGCGGCGGGACCTCCTACCGTGTGGCCTGCCTGCTACACCACCGCCCGCTGGAGCATCTGCGCGAGCATGTCCGCGCTGCGCTCGCTGCTGAACGTCGTCTCCACCTTGCGGCGGCCCGCCTCACCCAGCCGGTGGGCCTCCTGGGGGTCGCGCGCCACGGTTTCCAGCCTGTCCGCCAGGGTGTGGGGCTGCTGCGGGGGCACGAGGATTCCGTCCACACCGTCATCCACCAACTCCGGCACCCCACCCGCGCCCGTCACCACCACGGGCACGCGCATGGCCATGGCCTCCATGATGGCCACGCCCAACGGCTCCTGGAGGCTGGCCAGCGAGAAGATGTGCGCGCGCTCGATTTCACCGCGCACCGTGTCCTCGCTCACCGCGCCCAGCAACGTCACCGCGTCGCCCAGGCCCGTCTCCTGGATTTTGGCCTCCAGCACCTTGCGGTACGTGGTGCCGCCGGCCTCGTCCTCGCCCGCGATGGACAGCCGCGCGTCCAACCCCTTCGCGCGCAACATCCCCACCGCGTCGATGAGGTCCGCGTGGCCCTTGCAGGGGTTGAGGCGACCGCAGGAGAAGATGCGCAGCGGGCCTTCACCCGTCCACGCCGAGTAGGGCACGGAGCGGTTGAACTTGCGCAGCTCCACGCCCATGGGCGCCAGCTCGATGCGCGACGGCAGCGCGCCGGCCAGCTCGTCATTCACTTCCTTGAGCAGCTTCTTCGTAATCACGAAGGCGAACCGCGCGTGCCGCCACTTCTCGCGCTGGTTGGGGCCGTAGTCGTCCA
Source organism: Myxococcus sp. NMCA1 (assembly GCF_026810205.1). Lineage (NCBI taxonomy): Bacteria > Pseudomonadati > Myxococcota > Myxococcia > Myxococcales > Myxococcaceae > Myxococcus > Myxococcus sp. NMCA1. The sequence goes on from NZ_CP113950.1 coordinate 9,405,123, forward strand.
GCGGCCCGTGCAGCGTCAGGCTGTAGGGCAACCCCGACAGGAGGTTCGCGAAGAGCGCCACGTGCGCGGCGTTGGCGCATGAATGGACGTGGACGTGCGTCCAGCCCCGCTCCCGCGCCAGCGACGCCAGCCGGCCACCCATGACGGCGAAGGCCAACAGCCGCGCGCGGCCCTTCGCGTCCAGCCCTTCCGCTCGGGCGATGGAGGCCAGGCACCGGGCCCAGCCCGTGGGCATGGCGCGGGCCACCTCCGCGGCGGCCTTGGCGACCCCCAGCGGCCCCGCCGGCGCCAGGTACTCCGTGCGCGACATGGCCTCGCGCGCCCAGCTGTGCGAGATGATGCGCGCGGGAGGCGGACGCGTGGACACCAGCTCCGGCGTCACGCCCTTCCCCTGCAGCGCCTGCAGCTCGCGCCAGAAGAAGATGTGAGTCTGTCCGGGGAACTCGGGAATCAAATAGCCAATCTTCTGCACAGTGGATGGCATAACACGCCTGCCTGCCCCTGCCACGGCGTGGGTAGGGGCGTACCCAGCCCGTCACACGCCCTTCACGCTCGCGGTGGGGAGGGCTTTGCGAGCCCCGCCGGGCCGACTGGGGAGCGCGCGACGGAACGCCCGGTCCGGGAGGCGCTGACCGTCGCTCGTCACAGGCGCGCTCCGCGGCAGCCAGGCGGGCCGCCGCGCCCCGGACTGCCCGGAGAGGCCGTTGGGCCGACGCCACGCGTTGCGCTATACCGAGCCCCTCCCCATGGCAGCCGATTCCAGCGCACCTCCCGCCGACGCCACCTCGACCGACAGCGCCATTCCGTCCCCGGCGCTGCAACGGCTGTGGTTCGCCCTGGAGCGCCACGCGTGGAGCTTCCTCACGGTGGTGCCGGCCCACCCGGGGGCTCCGGCGCTGGAGGCCGCCACGGCCGTGCTGGAGGCGGGCGCGCCCTACGCCTATACGCAGAAAATCCACCTGGAAGACGCCACCAGCCTGTCGCCCACGGCCGCCGCGCAGAAGGTGCAGGAGCTGCGCGAGCGTGTGTCCCGGGGCGAGCGTGTCGTCGCCGTCATCGACTCGCTGATGACCCGTCCGGCCAGCCTGCCCCTGGCGCTGGCCGCCGACGGCTGCCTCCTCTGCGTCACCCTGGGCGAGACGGACTTCGGCGCCGCCAGCAAGACACTGGAGTTCGTGGGCCGCGAGCGCTTCCTCGGCAGCGTCACCTTTCCCCGGCTGACGAAGAAGCAGCGCCGGGCGTCTTCCCAGAAGAAGAAGGCATGAGCTCCACCTCCGCGCCCCGGCTCAGCGTCGTCATCGCCACGTACAACCGGCTGCCCCTCATTACCCGGCTGCTGTGGCAGCTGGCCGGGCAGACGCTGCCGCCCGAGCAGTTCGAAGTCGTCGTGGTGGACGACGGCTCCAAGGAGCCCACCCGCGAGCCGCTGCAGGCCCTGGCCCTGCCCTACACCCTGCGCGTGGAGGTGCAGCAGAACGCAGGCGCCGCCGCCGCCCGGCACCGGGGCGTCATGGCCGCCCGGGGCCAAGTGGTGCTCGTCACGGATGACGACATGCAGGTGGCCCCGGACTTCCTGGAGCGGCACCTAGCCCACCACCCGGAGGGCTCGCGCACCGTGGTGCTGGGCCGCATCCGGCCGGACCCGTCCATTGGCGACATGCCGCTGTTCGAGCGCTGGTACGCGTACCTCAACAACCGCATGGCCGAGGAGCTCTCCACGCCCGGCGCCCGCGCCCGCGGCGTCCACCTGTTCACCGGCAACGTGTCCTTCCCTCGCGCGGACTACGTGGGCGTGGGCGGCTTCGACAAGTCATTGGGACAGTCGGAGGACGTGGAGCTGGGCGTGCGGCTGGAGAAGGCCGGCTGCGCCTTCGTCTTCGCGCGTGACGCGTACGTGCTGCACGGCAGTGACCACGTGTCCTTCGAGCGCTGGCTGAAGCGCGCGCACCGCTACGGCATGTTCGACACGCAGGTGGCCCGGAAGCACCCGGACGTGCGTGACGTCAATCCGTGGCGGCTGCTCTTCCAGACCAATCCGCTCACCCGCCCGCTGCTGGCCGCCACCCTGGTGGCGCCGGACGCGTCACGCGTGCTGACGCGCGCGGTGATGCACGCCGCCAACGCCGCGGACAAGCTGGGCCTGGAGAAGGCCGCCTTCGCCGGCACCTCCGTGGTGTACGGGATGGAGTATCTGCGCGGCGCGCGCGGCGAGGCCGGCGGCTGGACGGGCATTGCCCGCGAGGTCGCTCGCTACCTGCAAGGCCGGGGGGAGTAGTCACACACCATGCTGAAGGCCAGGGAATCGATGATTGGCTCGCTCGTCACGGATGCGCTGGAGCTGGCGAAGGCCGCCAATGGCAGCTCGGACGCGAAGTCCATTGCCAAGGTGGTGCTGACCAGTGACTCGTACCGCATCACCGCGCTCAACCGCGCCCGCGAGGCCGCGCTGGCCTACCGCATCCCCCTGGTCAACCACGTGCTGCGCGTGGCGCAGACGGCGGTGATGGGGATTGAGATTGGCAAGGACGTCACGCTCGGCAAGGGCGTGTACTTCGTGCACAGCCTGGGCGTCGTCATCGGCGGCGACGCGCGCATTGGCGACCGCGTGCGATTCTACGGGAACAACACCGTGGGCACCGCGAAGGACAACGGCTATCCCGTCATCGAGGATGACGTCTGGATTGGCGCGGGGGCCCGCATCCTGGGACCGGTGCGCATCGGCGCGCGCTCGCGCATCGGCGCCAACGCGGTGGTGCTCCAGGACGTGCCGCCGGACAGCGTGGCCGTGGGGATTCCCGCTCGCATCTTCCCGCGCAAGGACACGGACGAAGTCGCGCTCTAGCGTGGTGGGGCGGGCGCCGCCCATGGAGGATGAAGTGATGCGTTCGCGGACGAAGGCTGGCGCCGCTGTACTGGCGGGTGCGCTGCTGGCCGGTGGCACCGTGACGGTGGCGCGGGCCGTCGGCGCGGAAGCGCCGGGAGCGAGCAGCGCGGCCACGGCAGCGCCGGGCACGAGCAACGCGGCGGATACAAGCGGCGCCGCGGCGACGACGCCAGGCACCAGCACGGAAAAGACCGTGCCGGTGATGCTGTACGACGGAGGCCTGTCCTCCAATTGGAAGGACCTCGGCTGGGCGCAGCGCGAGCTCCCCAAGGGCGCTCCGGCGCGCATGCGCCTGTTCAACTACGCCGGGTGGATTCTCTACCGGCCGAAGCTGGAGGGCACCTTCGGCGCGCTGTCGTTCCGGTTCAGCGCTCCGGAGTCCTTCGGCGAGTTCCTGGAGGTCCGCCTGGACGCCCCGGGCGCCGCCAGCTTCCCGCGCGTCCCCATCATCCCCGAGCTCCAGGTCCGCAAGGACGGCGAGTGGTCGGAAATCGTCATCCCCATGGAGCAGCTCAACCCGCGCGGCCAGCCGTTCGACCGCGTGGTGCTGCGCGCGTCCAAGAGCGTGGGCCGTGAATGGGTGCTGTTCGACAAGGTGGCGCTGGTGCCGCTGCCGCCCGAATTGGCCGCCGCGCTGGCCGCGGGGGGCGGACGCACGGGCCAGGGCAGTGGCCGCGAGGCGCCCATGACCATCGACTGCACCGCGCCGAGCCACCGCATCAGCCCGCTCATCTACGGCATCGCCTTCGACGGGTTGACGGAGAAGCGCGACAAGCACCAGTACGAGGTGGGCGCCACCACGCGCCGCTGGGGCGGCAATCCCACGTCCCGCTACAACTGGAAGCTGGGTGGCGCGTGGAACACCGCGAACGACTGGTTCTACCAGAACGTCGACATCGGCCTGAGCTACGACGACTTCCTGGAGTCCAACCGCAAGCACGGCATGACGTCCGCGCTGACGGTGCCCATCCTGGGCTGGGTGGCCAAGGACACGAAGTCGGTGGGCTTCCCCGTGTCGCGCTTCGGCCCGCAGCAGCAGGAGGACAACGGCTCGGGCAACGGGCTCGCCCAGGATGGCACGCCGCTGAAGCCCGGCTCGCCGTCCCTCACCAGCATGGAGGCCCCTCCGGAGTTCGTCGCCGAGTGGATCCGCGCCATCCGGAAGAAGGACCAGGAGCGGGGCCAACGCAGCGTCCAGACGTACATCCTGGACAACGAGCCCATGCTCTGGAACTCCACGCACCGCGACGTGCACCCGGAGCCGCTGTCGTATGACGGGCTGCTGGAGCGCACGATTGCCTACGGCACGGTGGTGCGGAGGGAAGACCCGGAGGGCCTCATCGCGGGCCCGGCCGAGTGGGGCTGGACGAACTACCTGTGGTCCGCGGCGGACTTCACGCCGGGGAAGATGCCGCACGCCGACCGGCGCGCGCACGGCAACATGCCGCTGCTGCCCTGGTACCTGCGGCAGCTTCGCGAGCACGAGAAGAAGACGGGCGTGCGGCTGCTCGACATCGTGGACCTGCACTTCTATCCACAGACGAACGTCGGTGTCGGCCTGGAAGGCAACACGGACCCCGCCACCAACGCGCGCCGCATCCGCTCCACGCGCGGGCTGTGGGACCCCACGTACAAGGACGAGTCCTGGATTGGCGAGCCCGTGCGCCTCATTCCGCGCATGAAGGAATGGATCGCCGACAACTACCCGGGCCTGCGCATCTCCATTGGTGAGTACAACTTCGGCGCCTTCCGGCACATGAGCGGCGGACTGGCCCAGGCCGAGACGCTGGGCCGCTTCGCGCAGGAGAACATCTACTCCGCCTACTTCTGGCAGTACCCCACCGAGGGCTCGCCGGTGTTCTGGGCGTTCCGCGCGTTCCGGAACTTCGACGGCAAGGGCAGCCACTTCCAGGACTGGTGGGTGCCCGCGAAGGCCGCCGAGGGCACCAGCGTGTTCGCCTCGCGCGACGAGGCGGGCGGCAAGCTGGTGGCGGTGGTGCTCAACTTCGACCCGGACCAGGCCGCTCAGGCGCAGATTCAACTCAAGGGCTGCGGGACACTCGACAGCGTGCGCGTGCTGGGCTACTCGGGCGCACCTGGGGGGTTCACCGAGCAGACTCCCGGTGCGAAGGCCGCGGGCTCCCTGACACAGCGGCTGCCGCCCTATTCCATGACCGTGCTCGACCTGACGGTGAAGAAGCCATGAGCTCCGCCGCGACGCCCGTCCCCCCGCAGACCCCGTTCACCACTGGCCGAGCGCGCCTGAACATCGGCCAGCTCGCCATCGACCAGCTCACCTTCGAGGAGGCGGTGACGGAGATTGGCCGGCTGGTGGACTCGCGCCAGGGCGGCTACGTGTTCACCGCCAACGTGGACCACGTGGTGCTGGCCGAGGACCACGCGCAGTTCCGCGAGGCGTACTCACGCGCCACGATTTCGGTGGTGGATGGCATGCCCATCGTCTGGGCCTCGCGCGCCATGGACGTGCCGCTGCCCGAGCGCATCGCCGGTTCGGACCTCATCCTCCCGCTGATGAAGCTGGGGGCGGAGCGCAAATGGCGCGTGTTCCTGCTGGGCGCGGGCCCCGGCGTGGCGGAGAAGGTGGGCCGCATCGTCGGCGAGCAGTACGGCGTGGAGGTGGTGGGCTGGGATTCGCCCATGGTGCGCGTGGACGGCGGCGACGCGCAGAACGACCCGATTGTCGCGAAGATTCGCGAGAAGGACCCGCACCTGCTGCTGGTGGCGCTGGGCAGCCCGAAGCAGGAGGTGTGGATTTCGCAGGTGACCTCCAAGCTGGGCCCCACGGTGGCCATTGGCATTGGCGCGGGGCTGGACTTCATCGCCGGCACGGCGAAGCGCGCGCCCGTGTGGATTTCGCGGGCGGGCTTCGAATGGCTGTACCGCCTGGTGAACGAGCCCAAGCGCCTGTGGCGGCGGTACATCCTGAATGACTCCCGCTTCGCCACGATTCTGCTGCGCGAGTTCTGGCAGCGGACGGGCGTGAAGAAGCCGGAGTAGCCGCCCGCGTCACACGGGGGTGAACTTCATCCCCGTGGCCCCGGATTGCTCGAGGGCGACCTTGAGGTCCTCGGAGACGATGAGGGCGCCGGTCCATCCCCAGGTGCGGAACACCTTGGCGCCGCCCACCTTCGAGGTATCGATGCGCAGGCCCGCCACAGAGAAGTAGGTCCCGACCTTCTCCGGCATGCCGTCCTCCGGTTCCCAATAGCGGACCTCGGAGGAGTGGACGTCATCAATGCACCGGATGAGCCGAAGGGCGTTCAGCACGAGGTACTGGTCGGGCTGTGAAGGGATGTCGACCGGTAGGAACTGGACCTCGTCCGGGACCCGCTCCGCGAGCAGGGACGCCACCCGGACATGCACGATGGGAATGCTGTACGGCGCGTGGGTGAAATCGAGCGGCCCGCCGGGTGCCTCGATGGAAACCTTCAAGCGGCCCTTTATCGACAGAGGCGCTCCGTTCCTGAGCAGCGCCGGTTGCACCTCGACTTCATCCGGTCCGACGAGGGCTCCCACCTCCCAGCGCTTGGGCAGATACATGTCATCCGTGAGCTGGTAGTACCGCATCGGCATGATGGAACGCTCCTAGCGCCGCGTGCCCGAAGTCACCAGTGTGTTGAGCCGCGTGCCTGGTGTCGAGACCTCACGCGCCAAGCGGTTCAGCGCCCGGGTCAGTGCCTCGCGGCATTGGACAACGGTCAGACAGGTGCTCGTGGCCTCTTCGAGCGTGAAAAGGACCTCCTCGTGGTACTCGCGAGGATGTGGTCCTCGGTGCGCTGAGACGGGAATGATGTTCTCAGGGTCCTTCAACTCCATCGCTGCCCGTTTGAAGATGGCCTTGAATCTCGGCGTCCACGGCCCACCACGCGCCGTCGAGACCTCGTTCTTGTTCGTGGCAATGTGATGCTTCTGCGTGCGGCTCGCGCCGTCCGCGCCACCGGCCGTCATGGCCACGGCATGCGGCGCCAGCGCGACGGTGAAGCCATCGGCCGTCATCGCCACTGACTCCACGCTCCCGAGCGCCGCGTACCGGTAGCCCGCCTGCACCTCGACGTTCAGCGCCGCCTGTGAGGAGCCCGGCAGCCTGGGTGCTTTCGCCGCCAGTCCCGCCGTGTTCCCGATGGCCGCCGTGGCCAGCATGACGAAGATGCGCGCGGCGTTCTCTCCGAGCACCTCGCCGTATGCCTCTCCCGCCGCGCTGAGTTGCTCGAAGGTCCTGGCCCGGTCCGCTTGGCGCACCAGGGCAATCCACCCATCCAGCAAGAGCCACACCGTATCCACACCGAGATACGCAATCGCGGTCGCCGTCACGAGTGCGGCAACGCCCTTGCTCACCGGCTCCGGCAAGGCCCACAGCAGCAGGTACACGCTGACGGACGCTGTCACCGTCGCCATCACAGCCTGAGGATCCGCCATGTCCCGCAGTGCCTCGGCCGTCTCTTCCCAGACCGAGTCCATGGCGATGGCCATCGCCAGCGTGTACTTCCCATCGCTGGCCAGCAGAGGGCCTTCATCCAGTAGTCGTAGGCAGTCACCCGGCTGCCGCTGCCGCGCGCACCATTGGCCGTAGTCGCGCGTCAGCGCCTCATCCGCATAAGCCATCAACAGGCTCGGACCGTCCGCGCGCTCCTCCACGGGGATCAACCTCTGGCTTCGATGCTCGTACGCGTAGACCCCACTCCTGTCCGGTACACCGAAGCGCCGCCGCGCATCGCGCAGTGGATGCAGGGAGGGCCTCACATCCCGGGCCAATGACACCACGGCGGTCTCGAACGCCTCATCGTCCAACGCCACGGAACTGGCGCCTTCCGCATCACGCGGTGCGTGCACGATGGGCGCAGCCTCTCCCGTGTCCAGACGCACCACACGCACCGTCGAGCACGCGGGCCCGATGAGTAGCAGCAAGACCATCCCAGGCAGCCGCATGGGCACCCCCGTGGCCTCGAGTCCATGCGAGGCGCCCCGTCAAACTAGCTCCCGGGCGTGACACAGCTCTGGCGAGTCACCTTTGACAACACCTCGGGATTCCACTGGGGCACGAACCAGGCCTACGTCCTCCTCCATCACGAGGACCTCGCCGCGAACCGACTGGAGCGCGCGGTGGTGACCTGGGCGAATGCCTGAGTGAATCTGGAAGCACGCTCACACGTCGGGCGAGTTCGACCTGCCAGCCAGGTTCTCCCGCTTACCCCGCCGAGCATGCGATACCTGACACCCATGTCCTCTTGGAACCGAGTGGCGGGAGCGCCGCCCTCGGCGCTGCTGCGGCACGCCTTGACCTCGCTGAAGCAACACTACGCCTGGGAGTACCGCGCCCTGGGCGAGTCCGAGGCCCTCCGGAGACTTCAAGAGGGACTCTCCACCGCGCACCGGCAGGGACTGGGAGAGACGCCGCAGGCCGTGCTGTTCGCGCTCGGCCAGGTGCTCGCGGATGCAGCCACGCCTGGCTACGACGCGACCTCCTGGGCCACCACGTGCCGGCGCTCCGCCCCCGGCCACGGCGTCGCCAAGGGCCCCTGGAAGGGCGCGCTGACCATCCGCGACGCCCAGATGCAGGCCTTCGAAAATCCCGCGAAGCCCAGCGTCCAGGAGCGACAGCTCTCGCACCTGCGACGCGTCTTCCCCGAACGGATGAGCGCCCTCAGCCCCGCCGCCGCGCTCGCGCTCGTCGAGGAGGGTGCCGCCACCGCGCAGCGCCACGGCATCCAGGACCCGAAGAGCATCACCCTCCTCACCGACCTCGTCGTGGTGAAGGGCCCTGGCTTCGAGGACACCCCCACCATGGCCTGGAGCGGCGCCATCCTGCGCTCGGCGTCGATTCCCTCCGAGGAGAAGGCCGGGATGATTCTCCGCATGCTGAAGCAGCAAGGCAGCGAGGTCCCCAATGCCACCAACCGCTGACTGGACCGACCGCGCGACCCAGGACGTCGCCAACGTGCCCCCGGATGCGGGCGCCCCCGTCATGCGCTGCCCCACCACTGCGGCCACCGTCATCGTCCAGGTGTGGTGTCCTGAGAACGCACAGCTCATCGGCGACACGACCGTCCAGCTCAACGGCCCAACGGGACAGCAGGGCGCCACCGCCGTGGACTCGGGGGCCGTCACGTTCCGCCCGCTGCAAGCTGGCGCCTATTCGCTCCAGCTCACCCTCACGGGCGCGAACGCCAGGAACTACCGCATCGACGCGCCTCCCGGCCCCTTCTCCCTGGCCGCGAGCGAGTCCAAGAGCATCATCGTCCCCGTCCGGTGTGTGATTCCCAAGGCCGTCGCCACCGTGAAGAGCCGGCCTCCGCTCCACGCCAAGGCCCAGGTGACATCCCGCTCGGGCGCCCCCCAGGACTCCGGCGCATCGCGAAGCCCCGCCTCCGCCACGGCCACCGTCACCTCGCGGCCTCCGAGCACCGCCAAGGCCACCTTCGCTGCGGAGCCCTCGGGCTCCGCCCAAGCCCGTGCCACATCCCAGCGCCCCAGCTCCGCCCGGGCCTCCTTTTCCCCTCAGCCCAAGCTCGACTGAGCCCATCCCGACAAGGAATTCCACATGCAATACGAGGTCTATGAGGGCGATCCGATCGACCTGGCCGGCGTCGAGACCGAGGAAGACGTCGAGTTCACCCTCCTCAACACGGATGGCAACGGCAAGGAAGAGAAGGCGACGGCCAAGAGCCACAAGCACACCTGCGGCAAGGTCCCCCCCGGGAAGGACCACTACGTCATCTCGTGGAAGTACAAGCTGCCGGCCCAGGAGGAGCTCCTCTCTGGCAAGGACACCTTCCGCGTCTGGCCCAAGCACCTGAAACTCGCCGTCCAGTTGAAGGAGGGCGCCAAGGGCTCGGTGGAGGGCTTCACCTTCTCCCTTGCGCAAGGTGAGAAGACCGAGAAGCCCACGGTGACGGGAGGCGCTTGGACCGGCCCGCTCGAAAAGAAGGCCTACCAACTCGAGGTCGTCTCCCCATGGAAGCTCGAGGAGAAGATTGCCTCCACGGAAGAGGCCGCGAGCTACACGCTCAAGGTCTCCCAGCTTCCGTGGACGGCGAAAATCATCTCGCACGCCGACGGCAGGGCCGAGGCCACCCCCTGGAAACAGTATGTGAACAGCCCCCTCCAGGACGGCACGGAGAACGGAAACATCATGCGGGTGGAGGTGGCACCGCATGACCGGGCGCTCGGCTTGAAGGACCAGAAGCTCAGCGTGTGCGTCACCTTCAAGGCCACCAACAGCAAGCGGACCACGCCCCGTCCGGCGCTCATCCTCAACGGCGCGGAGCAGACCAGCACGGACCCGGACGCGGCGCCGGGGACGGCGGACCTCGTCTACAAGGCCCAGCTCGCCCTGCCCGCGAATGGTGGCAGCTGCGTGTTCCACGTCCAGCTCGGCTACGCCGGCGGCGACAGCTGTCACATCCAGGTCGGCTTCGATGACGGCACGGGCGACGACGAACTCTGGGTCTGCAACTGGCGGAGGCTGGAGTCCGAGTTCGTCGTCCCCCACAGCGACTTGCGCCAGGGCTGGGACGAAATCGTCAACAACGACGACGTGGCCCCCAGGCCTCACGCGACCTTCAAGGCCGCCCTCAAGCGAATCCTCGACCCGCTGTTCATCGAGCTGAACTTCCCCGATGCCTTTTGCGCCGTCTACACGGCCGCCAACATCAATACCCTGCTGTCGGCGCGGGGGGGCGTGGATACCTTCATCATGCCGGGCGCGTACGTCCACCCCAGGCTCACCGCGGACAAGAACTGCACGTTCCTGCCCCCCACCGACCTGGATGCCCTCAGGGACCTCGTCCTCCACAATGCGCCGGCGGATCCTCGCCGGTTCATGCTCGTCTGGACGGACATGCTGCCCAAGACGCTGTCTGACGATGACGCAAACGTGGCCGCCGCGACGCCCGGCGAGTACGTGGCCGTGTTCGAGGCCAAGGACACCCCGGTGGAGCACTCGACAGCCAAAGGGCAGCTCACCGCCCTGCGCAACCCCGTGTGCACGAGCGCCGCGGACCTGTGGGGCGTGGAGAAGGTCTACTGGCGCATCACCGGCTTCCGCAAACAGGGCGACACCGAGTGGTTGGAGAAGGAGGTCATCTGGAAGGAGGACGAGCCAGGGCAAAGCGAACTCAACTCCCTCTGGAATTACTGGGAGGAGCCCACGGAGGTGCTTCCAACGACCGAGGCGGAAGCCTCGAAGTGGGTCGACTTCGTCTCCTCACAGAAGTTCAAGATCAAGCTGCCCAACACGGACCCCAATGACCCCGGGCAGTATCTGGACTGGAACGGCTACGAGCACCGAATCGTGGTCACCGTGGGGCTCCGTCACTTCCAGATGGGGGCGAACGCCAACGCCGTCCAGGGGAAGATAAGGATGACGCCGTGCATGGGCCTTGGCACCGCCGATGGCGTCGCGCGAACGCTGTGCCATGAGATGGGCCACAACCTGGGCCACGCGTACATCGAGAACAAAGGTGAAGCGACCGACAAGCGAGGCCGCCTCCCCAGGCACCAGATTCCAGGCATCCCGTTCGACGCCTTCATCCCCGCGGGCTTCTTCTATGCAGGCCGCGGCCACAAGGGCGCGCACTGCGCGCATGGATTGAAGGCCGCTGGAAAGAACCTGGGCGCCAGGAGCTTTGCCCCTGCCGACTTCCAGCTCGACACCAACTGCGTTCTCTTCGGCCAGGGTGACCAGACGAAGACGGTGCAGTTCAACTACTGCCCGGAGTGCACGCGCTACATCCGGGCCAGCGACGCGCTCGACATCACGACGAACTGGAAGGCCTAGTGGACATGGCACCGGGCATCTTCGAAATCGAGGGCCAGGACTACTGGACGGACCCGTTCAAGTTCAGCGCACGGGTGCTGCGCAAGTTCCTCCCCGAGGGACGCTATGGGCTGTTCCTGGACACGCCAGCGGAAGCGAACCTCGTGCGGATCGACCGCATCCCCCTGCTGGCGCTGTACGCGGCCAGGCAGCAGGAGATGCGCATCTACGACCCATGGAGCACCGGCCATCTCGTGGCCGTGCGGATGGAAGACCGGACGCTCGACATCACTCCGCTGTTCGAACCACCGGAGCAGCCGGGGCTGTTCGACCAGGACCCGCCGCCCTCCGAGCCCCCGGGCTCAGGCGCCCTGGCCGTCGTCGAGCAGACGGACGCGCTCCGCCTGGATGCCCTGCAACAGCCCGGGCACTACGTGCTGACGGCGCTGATGCTGGACCGCACGTCCAACCGCGTGCAGCTCCACATCACCCGCCCCACGCCTGGCGGATACCAGGACGAGGAGGTTGCTCGCTTTCTGGAGGCCATGCGTCAGCAGCCTCCACCGCCCGAGCCCGTGCGGTATGCCCCCGGCGAGGACGAGCGCCAGTTCAAGGCCCGACCGGACAGTCCTCCCGCGCCGGAGGCCCCGGGCATCGCCGTGCACGGTGAGCGGGTGTTCCTGTACGAGCAGGGCCGGCCCGCATGGATCCGCGGCACCTTCCAGGTGCCCGTGCTGGCCCACGAGCGGGTTCCGCCCAGGCCCGAGAAGGACGACGACGGCTACGGCGAGCCCCGCCCGGTGGCCATCGTCCCCGTCTTCCTGGTGGTGATTGGCAGTCGCACGGGCGAAGCCGAGGTGATTTCCCTCCGCGTCCCCTGCTTCCAGGACGCGCCCGTGGAAGCGGGGTCCCTGGTGACGGGGCACTTCGAATACGACCTCTTCCAGCACCCCGCCTTCACCGGGAAGGCCCAGACGAACTTCGTCTACGCCTTCTGTGGGGAAGCCATGAGCGGTCCCACGCGGATGGCCGTGGTGACGCGCGACATGCTGGAGTTGGGGGGCCGCCGCCGGCCGTAGGTCTCCACGCCCGGGCGGGTTCCTTTTCCGGAGCCCGCCCGAAAATGGTTTCGTCCATTTTCCCCGCCCCGGACGTTGGGCATTTCGTGGACCCTGCAGGCCCCTCCAGACGCGGCCCCTTGAGCGACGACACCTCGGCGGAGGCACGCCAGTGGCTTGCCCGGTTCCATGCCGGGGACGCCCGGGTCCTCAACGCCTGCTACCGGGACCACTTCGACACGGTGTACCGCTCCGCCGCTCGCGTCCTCCCGGCAGTGGACGCGGAGACCGTGGTTCACGACGTCTTCCTCCGGCTCGTGTCCGATGAGGCCGCGCGCCGCTCCTTCCAGGGTGGCTCCCTGGCGGGATGGCTGCACATTCTCTCCCACAACCTCGCTGTGGACCGGGTGCGCCGTCAGCGGCGTGAGTCGGACGCCCTGGCCCGGCTCGCCATGGAGTCCTCAGTGTCCGAGGACCCCACCCCGCCCGAGCCCGGGCTCGACGCCAGCCTCCTGCTGGAGCGTTTCCGTCAGGAGTGCCTGCCCCCCAAGTGGGCCCCCGTCTTCGAGGCCCGCTTCGTGCGCCAGCTCAGTCAGCGCGAGGCTGCCACCGCCCTGCGCATGCGCCGCACCACCCTGGCCTACCAGGAGCTGCGCGTCCGCCAGCTCCTCAAGAAGTTCCTCCTCACCCCGGAGGCCCGATGAGCCCCTCCTGCGCCCTCCTCCCCCTCGTCGACCGTCACTTCTCCGGGCGAATCGCACCTCTGGATGAACGGCGCATGCGCGAGCACCTCCCGGACTGCGCCCACTGCCGCGAACGCTATGAGCGCCAGCTCCTCCTCGCCCGGATGGACCCTTCCGCTCCGGATGCGCGGACACGGCTGGCCCGGGGATTGGGGCTCGGCGCGTCCGCGCTTCCACGGCCCGAGGGGCGCGCATCGGATGCGCGCGCCAACGCGCCGCACTGGTGGCACCTCGCGCTGGTTCCCGTGGCGGTGGCCTGCCTCACGATGCTCGTGGTCCGCCTGCCCTCCGCCGCCACCGACGACACGGGCTTCACCGCTCGGGGCGCGGGCAATGCGGCGGCCCAGGCGCGGCTGCTCGCCTACGCCGTGACGCCCGGTGGCCACACCACCCTGCTAGGCCCCGCGCTGCGGCCCGAGCAGGAGCTGGCCTTCGCCTTCCGCAACCCCGACGCGCACCGCTTCCTCATGGTCTTCGCCCGGGACACCGCGGGCCGCGTCTACTGGTACCACCCGAGCTGGACCGACCCGGCGAGCAACCCCTCGGCCATTCCCATCCCCGATGGGGACACCTTGCGCGAATTGCCCGAAGCCATCTCTCATCCGCTCGCGCCCGGGGCCCTCACCCTTCACGCCGTCTTCCTGGAGTCGCCGCTCACCGTGAGGCAGATGGAGTCGCTCGTGGAGCAGGGCGACCTCGACACAGTGCTCCCCGCCGGCGCGGATGTCACCTCGCTCCAGCTCCAGGTCATCCCATGAGATTCGCCGTCCTGCTTTTCGCCCTGCTTCCGGTGGTGGCCACGGGGTCCTCCATGACGGAGGCCATCCCGCCTCATCCGCGCACAGTGTCCTTGGAGGCCGCGACGCCGCCGCGCACCGCCTCCTTCGCGCTCATCATCGGCGTCAATCGCAGCCACGAGCCGGACCAGCTCGCGCTGCGCTTCGCGGATGACGATGCCGCGCGATACCTGGACCTGTTCCGCATGCTCGGCGCGCGCACGTACCTGCTCGCGCGCATGGACGACAACACGCGCCGACTGCACCCGCAGGCCGCCGCCGAGGCCCTGGACCCCAAGCACCCGGAGCTGGCCTCCTCCGTGAAGAAGCTGGGCGAGGACATCGCCTTGGCGCGCAGCCGTGGCGTGGAGACCGTGGCCTACGTCGTCTACGCGGGCCACGGCAACGTGCGCAACGGCGAGGGCTACGTCAGCCTGGAGGACGGTCCTCTCACCGGGCAGATGCTGTCCTCGGACGTGGTGGGGAAGCTCGGCGCCGACCGCGTCCACCTCATCGTCGACGCGTGCTACTCGTACTTCCTGGCCTACAGCCGTGGGCCTGGCGGACAGCGGCGTCCTCTGCCCGCGGGCTTCACGCGCGCAGTGGGCCTGGCGCTGGCGGACAACGTGGGCCTCCTGCTGTCCACCTCGTCCGCTCGCGAGAGCCATGAGTGGGAGGCCTTCGAGGCCGGCGTCTTCAACCACGAGGTGCGCTCGGGCCTCTTCGGCGCGGCGGATGCGGACGGTGACGGGCAAGTGAGCTACCGCGAAATCGCCGCCTTCGTGGAGCGCGCCAACGCGGCCATTCCGAACGAGCGCTTCCGCCCCCAGCTCCACGCTCGGCCGCCCAAGGGCTCCGAGCTGCTGGTGGACCTGCGCCCGGGGATGGAGCGGCGGCTCGAGGTCGACGGCACCCAGGGCGCGCACTACCTGCTGGAGGACACCAACGGCGTGCGCCTGGCCGAGTTCCACAACGCCCCGGGCCAGTCCCTGCGCCTGCTGCGCCCGCCTCCGCGCGGCCCCGTCTTCCTGCGACGCATGGGTAACGAAGCGGAGTACCCGCTGCCCACCGCGCCAGACGTCGTGCGCCTGGAGTCCCTGTCCGCCGAAGCGCCCCGCGTGGCGTCACGTGGCGCCGCGCACGCGTCCTTCCAGCACATCTTCACCCTGCCCTTCGGCAGCGACACCGTCGCGGGCTTCGAGTTCCGGGCGCCGCCACCCCTGACGCTGACGGAGGTCTCCGATACGGGGGGACGCTCCAGCCTCCGGAAGCAGCTCGGCTGGGGCGCGCTGGCGCTGGGCGTGGCCTCCGCGGGCGTGGGCATGTGGGCCACGATGGAGGCTCGCGACATCCGCGGCAGCATCTCACCCGGCCTGCCGCAGCAGGAGGCCGCCACGCGCAACCGCCGCATCCGCGCCTACAACACCGCCAGTGGCGTGCTCTACGGACTGGGCGGCGCGGCGGTGCTGAGCGGCGCGCTGCTGTTCCTGTGGCCGGACACGGACACGGTGCCACTGGCCACCCTGAGCTCGGATGGCGCGGCCCTGGGCCTTTTGGGCACATTCTGATTCGTCCAACGCGCGGGCGCCCTTCGTTGTGAAGCTTGAAATGAAGACATCTCCTCGGCTTCCTTCCCGCGTCCTGAGCCTGTTGCTCGGCGCCCTGCTGGTCTCCGGCTGCATCAACCCCGTGAACGAGGGTGAGCGGCCCTGTCCCTGCACCGACGGCTGGACGTGCTGCCCCGACGCCAACGTGTGCGTGACGGATGCCGCCCGGTGCGAGCAACTCCGGCCGCCCAAGCCACCCGAGCCCACCGCGCCGTCCACACCGCGCCTGGTGTCCGCGATTCCCGACCCGGGCACGGTGGCGCTCACCTGGTTCGAGCCCGCGCAGAATGGCGGCAGCGCGATTACCGGCTATGACGTGGGCGTCGAGCCCTTCGAGGACGGCATCCAGGTGCAGGTGGAGGGCACCACCGCGCGCGTCACCGGACTGCGCGCCGGAGGCACCTACCGCTTCACCGTCACCGCGCGGAACGCCGTGGGCGTGAGCCCCGCGACGGGCGTGGACTCCGTGCGCCTGCCGGATGTGCCCACCGCGCCCCTGGCCCTCGCGGTGGAGCGCGGAGACCGGCAGGTGCGCGTCACCTGGAATGCGCCCGCGTCCGACGGTGGGCGCTCCGTCCTCCACTACGTGGTAACGACCTACCCGAGCGGCGCGAGCGTCGAAACGGACGGCCCCGTGCTGACGGCCACCGTGGGCGGACTGACGAACGGCGTGGCCTCCACCTTCACCGTGCACGCGGTGAACGCAGTGGGCGTGGGCCCCGCGTCCACGGAGTCCGCGTCCGCCGTCCCCGCCGCCCGGCCCGGCGCGCCCGTGTCAGTGGCCGCCACGCCCAGCGTGCGCGCGGCAACCGTCTCCTGGCAGCCGCCCGAGGACACCGGCGGCCTGACGGTCTCCGGCTACGTGGTAACGGCCGCGCCTGGTGGCGCCACGCAACAGGTGGACGGCTCGGCCAACGAAGCCACCTTCACGGGCCTTCCGAACGACACCGAGTACACCTTCACCGTGGCCGCTCTGAACGACGTGGGCCAGGGGCCCGACGGCAGCACGGCCTCCGCGCGCACGCACGCACCGCCGCGCGCGCCCGCCTCCGTCCAGGCCGAGCCGGGCGTACGCTCGCTCACCGTGACGTGGGGGCCCCCGGCGTCCGACGGACGCTCCAGCCTCATCGGCTACACCGTGGTGGCCCAACCTTCAGGTGTGAGCGTGGCGGTGAACGCGGACGCGCACAGCGCCGTGCTGGAGAACGTGCCCAGCAAGAAGGCCCAGACGGTCTCGGTGGTGGCGCACAACGCCGTGGGTGACAGCCCCGCCGCCACGGCTGGCGCGCCCGTGAAGACGCAGCCTGCCCCCGTGGAAGTCACCCAGTTCGACATTCCCTCGGCGGTCCGTGGCTGCCAGCCGGTGACCTACACGCTGCGGCAGGTGGACGGGGAGCGCGCCGACGTCCTGGTGGAATTCGATGCCACGGGCAGTGGGACGTTCACCCGCGCGACCCAGGCGGGGGACTCCTATTACGAACGCGCGTCCGGCCTGGTGGCGCTTGAGGCCTCCGCGCAGGGAACCGCGCACACCTTCCGCTGGAACCGCCCCAAGGATGTGCCGGGCGCCGCGCCGACGGCCCGGGTTCGCATCACCGCCACTGTCCCCGGTACTGCACCCGCGACGCGCACGCACGCCGTGGCACTGACCGCGCCGGAGATGCGCTGCGAGGTGGACCTGGACTCCAGCCCCGTGCAGA
Source organism: Myxococcus sp. NMCA1 (assembly GCF_026810205.1). Lineage (NCBI taxonomy): Bacteria > Pseudomonadati > Myxococcota > Myxococcia > Myxococcales > Myxococcaceae > Myxococcus > Myxococcus sp. NMCA1. The sequence goes on from NZ_CP113950.1 coordinate 9,422,667, forward strand.
CGATGCCCCAGAACTCTGCGGGAAAGACGTACGGCACGGCGCTCGGTGACTTCAACCAGGACGGCAAGCCGGACATCGCCGTGCTTCACGACGCCAACGCCGACGTGCGCTTGCTCCGCGGGCTGGGCAATGGCGGCCTCGAGTTCCAGAACGCCCAGCCCAACATGCTGATGAGCGGCAAGCACCTGGTCGCCGCCGACGTGGACCAAGATGGCGTGTTGGACCTCGTTTCAGCCAACGCATCCTCCAGCCCAGGCGTCTACGTCATGCGCGGTCAGGGACAGGGCTACTTCGAAGCGCGCACCTACAACCCCATCCAGAACCAAAACAACCGCGACCAAACCTACGACCTCACCCCGCCCGTGGTGCGAGACCTGGATGGCGACGGAACGCCCGAGGTCGTGGTCTCCCTGCCCACCCGAGTCGTCGTCATGCGCCACACGGACGGAGGCAGGCTGACAGTTGCCTTCGAGGGCCCCAAGCTCCACCACCAGGCACGAGGCGCCGTGGTCGCCGGGGACTTCGACAACGACGGGCGCCTGGACCTGGTGGTCATCGGAGGTGCCATCCAGGCCTTCTACGGTCGGGGCTCGCTCACCTTCGCGTCCGAGCACATGGGTTCGCTGGAGGGCAATACCTCCTTCGCCACGGCCGCCGACTTCAACGGGGATGGCCACCTGGACATCGCGGCCCTCGTGGTGGGCCAGAGCGAGTCCGCCATCCACTTGCTGCAAGGTGACGGCAACGGCCGGTTCGCCGCTCCCCTGCGCCTGCATCAACACACCTGGCACAGCTTCGGCGCGCAGAGCCACCTCATCTCCGGTGACCTCGACGGAGACGGACGGCAGGACCTGGCCTACACGCACGCGGATGCGAACACCGTCACCCTCTTCCAGGGACGCGGCGATGGCACCTTCGAGCCTCGCACGCTGCCCGCGGGACGGTATCCCTCACGACTGGTGGCGGGAGACTTCGACGGCAGTGGCAAACCGGACCTGGCCGTGCTCTCCGGGATGGAGCAGACCGTGCGCGTGCTGAGGAATTTGGAGGCACCCACGCTCCCGGCCATGGGCGCGCTCTTCGTCACCGGCGACTTCGACGGAGATGGCCAGGACGATGTGGCGTCCCGGGTGGATGGCAGCCTCCAGGTGCACCTCACGCGCGCGGAAGGAGGGCTCGTGCTGCGTGGCCCCTTCATGCTCCCGGAGGAGGCGTGGAAGCTCCTGGCGGGCCGCTTCGACGCAGGTCCGACGGTGGACGTGCTCGCGCTCACGCGCCAGGACGTGCCCCCCTACGGACAGTCGCTCGTGCTGCTGCGAGGCAACGGAGATGGAACCTTCCGCCCGGGTGAGGTGCTGTCCCTGGGAGAGGACTTCACGGCGTTGAGCACGCACCATCTCGTCACGGGAGACGTGGATGGGGACGGCGACCTGGACGTGGTCATCGACCTGTCACGCAGGGAGGGCGAGTTTGATTCCGTCGAGTTGCGGCTGCTGCGCAACGAAGGGGATGGAACCTTCGCGCACGGCGGCGTGCTCGCCACCTACTCCTCGCGCCCCCTGCTCCTCTCACGAGACCTGAACCAGGATGGCCAGACGGACCTGGTGGTGGTGCGGAGGACGTATCCGACCTTCGAACTGCTCATGTTCGAGGGCCGCGCCAATGGCACGCTGGTCCGGCGGAGTGAGTTCACGCCGCTCATCCCATCCTGCAACCCCGCTGGCATCGTGGCCGAGGACCTGAACGGCGACGGACTCGTGGATCTGGTGGTGTCCTGCCAGAGCATGCTGGACGGCGTCCTCCCCATCATCAGCTCGGGCAACTTCAGCTTCTACAGAGGGCAACCCGCGCGCCTCGGGGCTCAAGGCGGACACCTCACCGCCAGGGACCTGGACGGGGATGGCTTCCCCGAACTGCTCATCGCATCCCCCGAGCACCACGCCGTCTGCGTCCTGCCCTCCTGGGGTTACGCGAGCTTCGGCACCGCCAGCTGCTTCGGAACGCTGAACACCCCACACGAGCTGGTGCTGTTGGACGTCGACCACGACGGCGTCCCCGAGGTGCTCACCGGGAGCGGCATCCTCGGCACCCACACCACGCTGCTGCGCATCCGCTGACGCGAAGCAACGGGCGCTGTTCCTCGGAGTGCTATCCTCACGAACTCCGAGGAACCGTGACGGAGCCCCCCTCTCCCCCGCCCGAGCAGGACGACGACTACGGCATGTCCCTGCCGGCACTGGTCGTCCTGCGCATCAGCATCGTGTTCATCGAGCTGTTCACCCGGCTCGGTGACGTCCTGGTGCTGCTACGGCGGCCCCGGCTGCTCCCGCCCTACCTGAGCCTGTGGCTGCACGAGGTGCGCGTGTCGCCCTACCGCCTGAAGCGCTCCTTCGAAACGACACGCGTGCTCCAGGCGAGCGGGCAGATTTTCAAGGAGCTGATGTACGGCGAGATGCCGGTGCACACGGGGGTGTGGCTCTTCTGGAAGGCCGGGCTGGGCCGTGGCTCGCGGCTGGTGGACCTGGGCGCGGGACGGGGCCGCACGCTGCTGGCCGCGCGCTGGCTGGGCGCGGAGGCTCGCGGCGTGGAGTTGATGCAGCACCATGTGGACCTGGCCCGAAAGTCCGTGGAGAAGGCAGGCGCGCAGCTCATCGTGGGCGACGCGACCCGCGCGGACCTCCAGGATGCCACGCACGTCTTCACCAACTGGACGGCGCTGACGCCACAGACGCGGGCCCGGCTGGTGGAGCGCTTCCGCACCTGTCGGCCGGGAACTCGCATCCTCACGGTGACGCAGCCAGTGGAGGCGCCGGGCTTCACGGTCCTCTCCAAGCACCGGCTCCTCTTCACATGGGGACCGGAGCACGTCTGGATTCAAGAGGTTCGCGACAATGTCGTTGGAGATGCAACCAATTGACGCGACTTCCTGTGACGCGGGCTCCATGTCTACGCTCCGCGCCACGACGCCGGGCCGACTGGGCTCAAGGCCCTGGGCCCGGGCGTCCAGGAGCTGAATCACATGAAGGCATGGATGACGGTGGTGTCGCTGGCGGTGGTTCCCCTCGCCGTGGGTTGCACGTCGTCGCGCGAGCTGACGCGGGCGCGCGTGGAGGCGAACACGCTGCGCAAGGACGCGGACACGTTGCGCGGAGAGAACGCGACGTTGAAGGAGCGCGTCAGCGAGCTGGAGGGGCAGCTGGCGAAGGTGCTGGAGGAGCGCGACACGCTGAAGGCCGCCGCGGAGACTCCCCCGGAGCCCGTCGTCGCGCCCGCCGCGGGCAAGAAGCGCAAGAAGTAGCGTTCGCGAGGCCACGCCGATGACCGTGACGCGCACCACGGCGGTCCATGTCCACGACGGCTGCGACGTGTACGTGGGCCGGGCCTTCCGCGCCTATGCGAAGCCGAGCCCGCTCAACCCGGTGCCCGGCCGCTTCGGCAACCCCTTCAAGCCCGGAGGCGTGCGCACTCCAGGCGCCATGCTGCGTACCTACTTCGCGCCGTGGCTGGGGACGCTTCCGGAGGCGGAGCAGGAGCGCATCCGCCAGGAAGCCCTGCGCCGAATGGGGCCGGACGAGGACGCCTTCGACGCGTTCCGCTGGTACCTCGCGCTGCGCACCCGGCATGACGCGGACTATCGCGCCGCCGTGCTGGCGTTGCGTGGCAAACGTCTGGGCTGCTGGTGCAAGCCTGGTCCCTGCCACGCGGACATCCTGGCGGAGTGGGTGGACGCACCGTCGGCATAGGGAGCGCGATATAGCGCCGCCATGCCCACCCTCATCCTCAGCGCGAAGGACCTCCGCAGCCTGTACACCGTCGAGCTCGGCCTCACCGCCGTCGAGCGGGCCTTCCGTGCCCACGGCCTCGGCGAGTCGCTGATGCCGCCCAAGGTGTACCTGTCCCTGCCTTCCTACGACGGCGACTTCCGCGCCATGCCCGCGTTCCTCGACGGCGCCGCTGGCGTGAAGTGGGTCAACGCCCATCCGCGCAACCCGGAGAAGCACGGCCTGCCCACCGTCCGAGCCCTGTACATCCTCAGCGACCCGGACACCGCCTCCCCGCTGGCCATCCTCGACGGCACCTTGCTCACCGCCTGGCGCACCGGCGCCGCCGGCGGCGTGGCCTCCAAGTTCCTCGCGAAGAAGCAGCCGCGCACCCTGGGCCTCGTCGGCTGCGGCGTGCAGGCCCGCGTGCTCATCGACTCGCACCGCGCCCTCTTCGGCGACCTGGAGCTGCTGCTCGCCGACGCCTCCGAAGCCGCCGCCAAGGCGCTCCAGGCAGAGAAGGGCGGCCGCATCGTCAGCACCCAGGAAGCCTGCGCCGCCGACATCGTCTGCACCGCCACCCCCGCCCGCGTTCCCGTGGTGAAGCGCGAGTGGTTCCAGCCCGGCGCCCACATCAACGCCATGGGCGCGGACGCCCCCGGCAAGCAGGAGCTGGATGCGCGCCTGCTCACCGAAGGCCGCGTCTTCATCGACGACACCGAGCAGGCCCTCCACTCCGGCGAGGTCAACGTGCCGCTGCATGACGGCCTCCTCCGCCCCGAGCAAATCGCCGGCACCTTGGGTGAAGTCGTCTCCGGCAAGAAGCCCGGCCGCACCAGCGACACCGAACTCACCGTTTTCGACTCCACCGGCCTCGCGCTCCAGGACGTCGCCCTCGCTCGCGCCCTCTACGATGCCGCTCTGAAGCGAGGGCTCGGACAGCCCTTCGACATCGTCGGAAACGGATGACCCAGTGGGTCAGCCCTACCCCGTACATCTTGTGACTCATTCGAAACCTGCAGGACTGGACAGTTCCAATAACACAGGAGTATTCCCTAACTGCGCAGTCCGGGGGGATGCTCTCAAAGCCGCAACAGTCACCCTGGGTGAAGCGCGGAGATAGCGCTCGCCCAGCGCTGCCGTCGTGCGTCTGGAGCGCTCCTCCCGGAGGTCGCGCGGGGTGCCAATCCCGGCACCCGCCTCTCTTCGGAGACCTCTGATGGCTCACGTCCCCCGGCGTCCCTCCTGGCGCCACCTCCCCGCTGTCTTGCTGCGGCTGGTGGCGCTCGTCCCGCTCGTCGTCGCCCTGCCCTCAGCCGCGCAGACGCAGACGAACACCCAGTCCACGCAGCGCGCCATCAACTTCCTCAGCGCGGACGTGGTGCACTGGACGCAGGAGAACAACTGCGTGGCCTGCCACCGCCAGGGCGCGGTGGTGTACGGCCTGTCGAGCGCGCGCGCCAACGGCTACGACATGAACGCCGTCGTCAGCAACGGGCGCACCAACCTGGCCAACCTGGAGCTGCTGGCCCAGCGCATCCGCAATGACCAGCTCGCCAACGGCTCGTGGATTCACGAGGGCACCGCGTTCCGCTACGAGAAGACGTCCTTCTCCGTCTTCGGCCTGGCGGGCTACGACGAGAACGTCTCCACCCAGTACAGCAACGCGCTGGTGAACGCGGCCAACTGGGCGCTGACCACGCAGGAGCCCAGCGGCCGGTGGCCGAGCGACCACGCGCACTTCCCCGTGGACCACGGCAGCGTGTCCACCACCGCGCGCATCATGACGGGCATGGCCCAGGCGAAGCAGCGCGTGGACCCCGCGCGCGCCGCCGCGTACCAGGCCGCGCTGGACCGCGCCGCCGCGTACCTGCGCGCCAACCTCAACAACAACGACACCAGCGCGCCCGGCAACGGCATGCCCTACACCTTCCAGGTGGCCTGGACGGTGCTGGGCCTCAAGGCCGCGGGCCCCGGCCTCAACGACGTCAACACCGGCGCCATCAACACCCTGGCCGAGCGGCTCATCACCCGCACCTCCCCCGGCAACGCGGGCTGGGGCAACCTGCCCAACGAGGAGTCCAACGACTTCGCCACCGGCAGCGCCATCTACGCGCTGTGCCTCGCGGGCCGTGAGCCCGCCACCGACCCGCGCCTGCGCAACGCGATTGAGTGGATGAAGACGCGGCAGTCGCCGGACGGCAGCTGGCGCACCGGCTCGGCCACCTTCGACATCCCCACCACCTTCGCGGCCCTGGGCCTGTCGTGCTTCGGTGACTTCAGCGTGCGCGTCTCCGTCGTTGGCGCGGAGCGGCAGGAGCTCCTGGTGGACAACCCGTCGCCGCAGCAGGCCACGTTCACCTTCACCGTGAAGAACCACGGCTATCAGGCGGACACGTACACGCTGAGCACCCAGGGCGGCCTGCCCGGGTGGACCGCGACCGTGAGCCCCGTCACCCTCTTCCTGCCCGCGGGCGGCGAAGGCACCGTCACCGTCACCGTCAATGCGCCACCCCGACTTCTGCCCGCGCTCACCTCCGCGGTGACGCTCATCGCTTCGTCCGGCGGCGCGCCCGGCGTCACCGGCTCCGCGCGTGTGGCGGCATACACCCCGCCCCTGCCGCCCGTGACGGGTCTGCCCACCGTCACCACCATCGTGACGCCCTCGGCCAACGCGCGCGTCACCATTGGCAACGGCACCCTGCTGTCGGCGCGCGTGACGAACGGGGGCGCCATCGTCCCGGGCCCGGCCCATGGCGTCGTCACCTTCTACGTCGCGGGCGTGCCCGTGGGCGCGGACGTGGACGCGGATGGCGACGGCATCTACGCCTTCAACTGGGTGCCCGCGGTGGACAGCTGGACCATCACCGGCGCGCAGGACTACCGCGCGGTGTACTCCGGCGTGGAGCGGCAGGCCCCGCTGGCCAACCTGCTGGGCAGCACGGCGTCGAGCACCCTCATCATCGACCCGTTCCCCCACCTGACGCCCATGGTCACCATCGGCAACCCGCCGGCCTTCACGCGGGAGACGGCCCTGGACATCTGGGGCTACGCCACGCCGCGCGCGCCGGGCGCCGTCATCACCTACGCCGCGTTCATCATCAACGGCGGCGCGCCCATCGTCCTCACGCCGGGCAACGGCGGCCTCATCTACACCTCCATCACGCTGGAGGAAGGTCCCAACATCATCCAGATGACCGCGCGTGACAGCTTCGGCGGCGTCACCACCAAGCAGGTCAACTTCACGGTGGACCGGGTGGCCCCCATCCTCACCATCCTGTCGCCCGCGGAGAACGCCGCGGTGAACACGCCGGTGGTGACGGTGCGCTCGTCCGTGCAGGACCAGACGCCCGTGCGCGTGGAGACGCAGTGGGTGAACAGCTCGCTCTTGGAGTTCGGCAACGGCACCGTGGAGCACCCGGTGAACGTCAGCTACGGCAACCAGGTCATCCTGGTGCGCGCCACCGACAGCGCCGGCAACGTCACCGAGAAGCTGCTGTACCTGTGGGTGGACACGGGCACGCCCGTGGTGAGCACCAACTTCGCGGACGGCCAGCTCTACGGCCCGCTGCCCAACGGCACCTTCCAGTACGCCATCAACGTGCAGACGGTCTCCGCCACCACGGTGCGCGTCAACGGAGGGGCGCCCTTCCACCTGCCTCGCGGCGGCGGCCAGATTCAGACGTCGGTGACGCTGGCCCCGGGCGTCAACACGCTGGGCATCTCCGTCATCAGCGAGACGGGCATGACGGCGAACCTCGTGCGCCGGGTGAACTACGACGTGCAGGCCCCCACCGCCACGCTGCTCAGCCCCACCGCGGGCAGCACCGTCAGCGGCACCATCACCGTGCGCGCGAACGTCACCGACAACTTCGGCCCGGTGACGAACGTGGGCTTCAGCCGCGACATGTCCGGCATCCGCGTGGGTACCCAGCAGTCGGACGGCACCTGGACGGCCCAGTTCGACACGCGGGAGATGGTGAACGGCGCGCACACCATCGACCTGTGGATGAACGACGGCGTGGGCAACTTCGCCGTGCAGAGCTTCAACATCGTCGTCAGCAACTGACGCGGTGAACAGGGGCCCACCCTGACGTCCTGGGTGGGCTCCGGCGACGTGGAGCGCCGCGGCCGTCACATGCGAGGCCGCGGCGGCCCGCCAGCCTCTGCGATGCACGCGGCCTGGGCGCTCCACGCGGTACGCGGCGCACCCAAGGCTCGGTGCACGGACGCCCCCGCCCCCGGCATCTGCCGCCGAGCGGCCACCTGCCACCCGTCCCAGGAGGGCAAGCGCGGCGCCCACGGAGCGATGCGTGCCCGCCCCTCCCCATCGGGATTGCGGCCCCGGACGCAAGCCGTTCCCAGGTCGGAACAAGGCGGGGCGGGGCCTCATCCCACGGCCGGGTGACGGCCAGCCCCAGGCCCCCGGCCCCTCCCGCCCGGAAGCAGGGCCTAACTTGGATCCGCGTGGGTGCCCGACACGCAGCCAACGGCCCTCCCGGCATGGACGGCGCCCACGGGTGGGGCGGATCCATCCGGGCGCTGATGGGGAGCCTCACCGGCCCGGAGCAGCGCTTCTGGCTGCTCGTCGTCGCGGTGGGGCTCATCGCGGGGCTGGGCGCGGTGGCGCTGCTCAAGGTGCTGCGCTTCACCCAGCAGCTCTTCTGGCGCAGCACGGGCGAGGACTTCCTGGCCGGCGTCGCGGCGGCCCCCACGTGGCGCCGGGTGCTCATCCCGATTCTCGGCGGCGCGCTGGTGACGCTGCTGACGCTCATCGTCGGCCGGCCCATGCGGGGCCACGGCACCGCGGGCATCATCGAATCCATCTGGGTGAAGTCCGGCCGCCTGTCGCTGCCGCGCGCGCTGCTGCGGGGGCTGGTCTCCATCCTCGCCGTGGCGATGGGCGCGCCGCTGGGCCGCGAGGGCGCGCTGCTGTCCACCGGCGCGGCCAGTGGCTCGTCGCTGGCCCGCTGGCTGCGGCTGGGCCCCGGGCAGGCCCGCCTGCTGGTGGCCTGCGGCGCGTCCGCGGGCATGGCCTCCGCGTACAACGTCCCCATTGGCGCGGCCCTCTTCGGCCTGGAGGTGCTGCTGGGCAGCTTCGCGCTGGAGCTGTTCGGCCCCATCGTCGTCTCGTGCGTGGTGGCGACGCTCGTGTCACGCGGCCTCATCGCGGACCACCCCAGCTTCGTGATTCCCCACTACACGCTGCTGCACCCGCGCGAGCTGGTGCTGGCCATGCTGCTGGGCGTGGTGCTGGGCGTCGCGTCCGCCTTCTACGTGCGCGGCATCAACGTCATGTCGGACCTGCTGGACCGGGCCGCCGCGTGGCTGGCGCCCTTCCTGCCCCTGCTGTCCATGACGGTGGTGGGCGTGACGGCGGTGTGGCTGCCGCAGCTGCTGGGCAACGGCTATGACGCGGTGAACGCGGCGCTGCTCAGCAAGCTCTCCCTGGCCCACCTGCTGCTGCTTCCGCTGGCGAAGCTGGCCCTCACCGCCACCTGCGCGGGCGCCGGCGTTCCCGGCGGACTCTTCACCCCGTCCCTCTTCTACGGCGGACTGCTGGGCGGCGCCTTCGGCATGCTCGCCGAATGGGTGCTGCCCGGCGGCGCGCCCAGCGGCGCCTACGCGCTGCTGGGCATGGGCGCGGTGCTCGCGGGCACCACACACGCGTCGGTGTCCGCGGTGCTCCTCATCTTCGAGCTCACCGGCGACTACCCGCTGGTGCTGCCGCTGATGCTCAGCGCAGTGGTGTCCGCGGTCGTCAGCCGGCGCCTGGAGCCGGAGTCGCTGTACACATCCGTGCTCAACCGCCGCAACGTGCGCGTCCCCGCCACCGTGCCGCACTGGCTGCGCCAGGAAGGCGCCCGCGCGCTGCTCAAGCCCGTGCACCAGCGCGTGCCTCCGTCGGCGCCGCTCCAGGAGGTGCTCGCGTTCCTGCTGGAGCAGCCCCTGGGCCAGGACCTCTACGTCACCGATGAAGCGGGCCGGTACCGTGGCGCGCTGGTGCTCGACCAACTGAAGGGCCATCTGCCGGACCACACACAACTGCACGCCACCATCGCCGCGGACCTGATGGACGTGCGCGTGCGTCCGATTACGCCCGGCCTGTCCCTGGGCGAGGTCGCCGCCCGCTTCACGGCGACCTCCCTGGAGCGGCTCCCCGTCGTGGACGGAGAGCGGCGCCTGCTGGGCACAATCTCCAAGCAGGACGTGTTGAAGCAGGGGACCTTCTGAGGAACGCGGCGTGGAAGACAGACGGATGCTGCACGGACCGGCGCGCGCATGGAGCATCGTGCTCATGGGCCTGCTGTGCATGGTGCTGAGCGTCGTCCTGCTCCACCGCCCACCGCCCGAAGGCCCGGCTGTCACCCCACCGCCCGCCCGTCCCCTCACGCCCGAGGAGCGCCGGGCCATGTACCGCGCGTGGCCCCTGTTCGAAGGCTGGCCCCTGCCACATCTGCCGCCGGAGACACCCGTCCCAGGAGACGAAGCGCCGCCCCCAGGCGACGCGCGCCGCCCCGACGAAACACCGCGATGACGCCGTGCAATGCCTGTCGCGTGAATGCGTGTGATTCACCGCCAGCACGGCATCCAGCGAATGCCTGGCGTGTCATGTCAATCGCGCTGGAGCCGTACACGCGGCGCGTCAGCGCGATGAACATGGATTGCACATGTGTCTCGAATGCCTCGGGCGAAGTGGCCTCGGGGTGGTGCGCGACCCTCATGTGAAGGTGATGGCTGTCATGCCTCCAAGACAGGCATGCGCTCACTTCCTCGGGTGCTTTGCTTGCATGAATACCCAGAGCGGTATCCTTCGAGCGAGCCCCCCATGCCCTCACACGCCGCTTCCCCTGCCTTGCCGCGCGCCGCGCTCGCGCGCGTCACGTTCTTCCTCGTCACACTGACGGGGCTGCTGCTCGCCGGGCCCGCACACGCGGCCACCAACGCCGAGTCCGCGCAGCGCGCCATCAACTACCTCAGCGCGGACGCGGCGAACTGGTCGGTGCGTTTCGGCTGCACGTCGTGCCACCGCCACGGTGCGGCGATGTTCGGCCTCGCGAACGCGCGCACCACCGGCTACGACCTGGACGCGCTCACGTACAACGGGCGCACCAACCGGGAGAACCTGGAGTTCATCGCCGGGCGGCTCGTCTCCGAGCAGCGCGCGGACGGCTCCTGGTTCCACGAGGGCATCTTCTATCCCAACGCGAAGACGAGCTACTCCGCCTTCGGGCTCGCGGGGTACGACGCGCACCTGGGCACCCAGTACTCGGACGCGCTGGTGCTCGCCGCGGACTGGGCGCTGACGCGGCAGGAGGCCACTGGCCGCTGGCGCGAGGACTTCCCCTTCTACCCGGTGGGCTACGGCCACGTCGGCGTCACCGCGCGAATGATGACGGCCATTGCCCAGGCCCGGCAGCGCGTGGACCCGGCCCGGGCCTCGCGGTACCAGGCCGCGCTGGACCGGGCGGCCGACTACGTGCGCGCGCACATGAATGACTGGACGGATGGCCCGGCCACCGACGGCCAGCGCTACACGCACCAGGTGGCGTGGGCCATGGTGGGACTCAAGGCCGCCGGTCCAGGCGCCAACGAGGTGAACACCCAGGCCCTGGAGACCCTGGCCACGCGGCTTCTGTCCACGCGCGCGGGCGGAGGCGCGCCGGGCTGGGGCTCGCTGGAAGGCGACGTGCCGGACGAGTTCGCCACCGGCATCTCCCTGTATGCCCTGTGCCTGGCGGGCCGGAAGCCCGGCGCGGACGGGCGCATGTCGGAGGCGCTGGAGTGGCTCAAGGCACGGCAGGCGGTGAACGGGAGCTGGGGCGCGGATACGCGCTATCCGGACATCCCCACCACCTTCGCCTCGCTGGGGCTGGCGTGCTTCGGCGACTACAGCGTGGGCGTCACCGTGAGCGGTGGGACGCGCCGGCCCTTCGAGCATGATTTGCCACGCATGCAGTCCGTCACCTACCCCGTCACGGTGCGCAACCATGGCTACCGGACGGACAGCTACCGGCTGAACACCCAGGGCGGCCTCACCGGTTGGACGGCGACGCTGAGCCGCACCACGCTGGAGCTGGCACCGGACACCGAGGCCACCCTCACGCTCACCATCACCGCTCCGGAGGGGCTGGAGCCGTCGCTCTCCTCGGACGTCATGGTGGTGGCGGCCTCCCAGGAAGCGGAGGGAGTGAAGGGCTCGGTGCGCGTCACCACCTACACCAACCCGCCGCCGCCCACCGACGGCGTGCCCACCACCACCACGCTGCTTTCGCCCGTGGACGGACAGCTCACGGTGGCGCTGAACAACACCCTGTCCGCGCGCGTGGTGGATGACCGCGGCTGGGAGGCGCGAGGCCCGGGCATGGGCGTGGTGACGTTCTCCGTGGCGGGCGTCACGGTGGGCGCGGACAACGACGCGGACGGGGACGGCGTCTACGCCTTCGTGTGGCGGCCGCGCGCCTCCACCTGGAGCGAGCTGGGCGTGCAGGACCTGCGCGCGGTGTACTCGGGCGTGTCGCTGGCGCCCGCGCGGGAGAACCGGCTGGGCAGCTCCGCGTCGTTCGCGGTGGAGGTGCACCCGTCCCCCTTCCCCGCGCCGTCGGTGACGCTGTGCGGACTGCCGGACTTCACGGACGCGCTGACGCTGGAGGTGTGCGGCTTCGTCACGCCGCTGGCGGCGGGCGCGGAAATCGACTCGGCCACCTTCGTCATCCAGGGCGTCAGCCACCCGGTGGCCCCCGAGCCCAGCGGCGGCTACGTGGACACGGTGCTGCCGCTGGTGGACGGGCCCAACGTCATCCGGCTGGTGGCCACCGACTCGTTCGGCGGCATCGCCAGCGAGGAAGCCGTGGTCATGGTGGACAACACCGCGCCGGAGCTCACCTTCCTCTCACCGGCCAACGGCGCGGCCATGAGTTCCTACAGCGTGGACGTGCGGATGGTGGTGCGTGACTGGTCGCCGGTGCGAGTGGAGACCAACTGGGTGCAGGTGACGGACGTGCCCGCGGGCGGCGGGGACGTGACGCACCGGGTGGACCTGTGGCCGGGGGAGAACCTCATCCTGGTGCGCGCCACGGATTCGGTGGGCCACGTCACGGAGCGGATGCTGACGGTGTGGGTGGACGCGGAGGCGCCGTGGGTGTCCACGGGTCTGCCGGACGGGTGGCTCGTCGGGCCGCAGCCGGGGAACGCGATGCCCTACGACATCGGCGTGTACTCCGCGTCCGCGACCACGGTGACGCTGTCCACGGGGCGGACGTACACGCTGCCCCGGGGTGGCGGCGGCGTGCAGGCGACGCTGGACCTGGTGCCTGGGGACAACGCGTTCACCATCGACGTGACGAGCGAGACGGGCATGCGCACCACGCTGTCACGCACGGTGCGCTACGACGACGCCGCGCCGGTGGCCTCACTGGTGCTGCCGGTGCCGGGGCAGACGTACAGCGGAGTGATTCACATCACCGCGCGGGTGACGGACGCGGTGAGCGGCGCGCGGTGGGTGGCCTTCACCCGGGATGGCTCGGGCATCCGGACCGCCACGCTCCAGCCGGACGGCACCTGGACGGCGGAGCTCGACACGCGCGAGCTGGTGGACGGCGAGCACACCGTGGAGGTGTGGATGGATGACCCGGCGGGGAACTTCGCCATCCAGACGTTCCCCTTCGCCACGCGGAACCCGCCGTAGCCTACTTCTTCTTGTGCTGCATCGCCGAGGCGACCAGGTTCATCAGCTTCAGCTGCACCGCCGTCAGCTTGCGCAGGTTGCGCATCAGCCGCCGCATCTCCGGCGTGTCCTCCTCGCGATTCTTCGCGGCGGCCTTCTCCTTCACCGGCGGCGGGGCGGTGAAGCCCTCGCCCAGGCCCAGCAGTTCGTGAGGCGGCACGTTCAGCACCATGCACAGCCGGCGCAGGTTCTGGACGCTGGGCAGCATGTGGCCGCGCTCCAACCGCCCGTACACCTCCGACGCCATGCCAATGCGCTCGGCGACATCCGCCTGCGTCAGCCCCATCCGCACCCGGGCGGCCCTCGACGCGGCCCCCAGCATGCTCGCCAGTTCTGTGTCCATGCGTGTGTCAGTCCACGGAAGAAGGGCCGGCCCAGCTAACCCTCAAGGTCGGGTACTTTCACCATACCTTCCGCGTTTTTTCAAAGCGCTCGCGTGCCTCAGCGAGCGGGGGTGCTCTCCGCCGCATCCAGCAGCAGCCGGCGACGCTCCGCGGCGGTGAACAGCGACGCCAGCGGCAGTCCCAGGAAGAAGGCGTGCACCACAATCTGGGGGAACTGCGGCACGTCCAGGAACCACGGATACGAGCCACGCCCGATGAACTGGAAGTTCACCAGCCACACGAAGATGCCGTAGAGCATCCCCACCGCGGCCTGGAACTCCCAGCGGCTGCGCCCGTCTGGCGGCAGGAACGCATCCAGCACGGAGTAGAAGAGCCCCACCACCGCGGAAATCACCAGGTGGACGCCCATGCCCAGCAGCAGGGCCGTGCTGTCGGAGACCGCGGCCGTGAAGGCCGACGGCCCCAGGAGCACCCCCGCGGACATGCGCACCGGACGCATCGGGTTGTCCCCCGACGCCACCGCCAGCACCACCTCCGCCAATGCCAGCACCACGCCCGCCGCCATGCCAAAGAGCAGGCCGTTGGTGGCGGACCAGGGAGTGTACCTCCGCCGAGCCATCCTTCCTCCTTGCCAGGGCCCGCCGCATGCTCGGCCCTGCGTTCAACCTGGGCACGCCCGGCACAGGCGGGCAGCCACGACGCGGCGGGGGTCCGCGACGCCGCCTCCCCGGCCGGCCACCGGGCCGGCCTCGCATTTCCAAGCCGCGCCCCGCTCCCGGGACATTCGCGTCACGCACCGCCGGATGGGACCCGGCCAGGCGGCCCCCGGAAGGCCGTCAAACAGTGACTCCCGGGACTTCGAGCCTGTCCTTTCTTCTGCCTCGGCTGTCGCCAGCCTGTAACTCCTGCAGCACGGGTCACCCGGCACCTGCCCCAGCTTGTTGAAAATCCAAGCGACGGGGGTGGGCACGCCGTTGGCATACGAAGCATCCCGGAAAGGACGAAGGACACCGGGATATGCCGCAGCTCCGCCAACGACAGGGCCCTCACCGCGTGCATTACGCGCCGCAAGCGTGGCGGGAGGTGGGCCGCATGACGGCGGAGACGTTCCATGCCCTGCAGCAGGTGCTGGAGCGCCTGGGCGACCCGGCCCTGCGCGAGCCCCAAGCAGGCAATGGCCTGGTCGCGCGGCATGTCGTGCCGCAGCACGGGCTGGAGCTGGAGTACGCGTGGGACGAACGCTCACGCACGCTCACCCTGCTCGGCCTCGCCCGCGTCCCCAGTGAGCCATGAGCGGATCCGCTCGTGGCCGGGGAAAGTGTTTGAGCTTCAACCTTCATGGCGGATTTCTCGGTTGGGCCCAGGACGTGGATCCACACCCGGCGTAGAGACAAGGCGTTGGGGGCGCACGGGCAACGTGCGGTCCTTCACGAGCCGCTCGGGCGCCGGTGAGGCGGGGGCTTACCTCCGCGCCGGACGCCTCCCTACCTTGGACGGGTGATGTTCCAAATGGCCGAGGAACGGAGTCACCCGCGAGAGGAAGGCGGGGCCCATCCACCCTGGAAGTCCCGTGCCTGGACCGAGCTGGAGACGGCGCGCGCGCGCGTGCTGGCGATGCTCGGCGGGCTGCCCGAGGACGAGCTGCGCCGTCAGCATTCGCCGCTCATGTCGCCGCTCATCTGGGACGTGGCGCACGTGGCCAACTATGAGGAGCAGTGGCTGCTCCGGGCGCTGGGGGCGCCGGCCATCACCGACCCGGCGTTCGACGCCATCTATGACGCCTTCCGGCACCCGCGCTCCACGCGCGCCGAGCTGCCGCTGCTGCCGCCCGAGGCCGCCTTCGCCTACGCGCGGCGCGTGCGTGAGGCGGTGCGCGAGCACCTGCACCGGCTGCCCGAGGACAGCACCGCGCCGCTGCTGGTGGGCGGCTACGTCTTCGGCATGGTGGCGCAGCACGAACAGCAGCACGCGGAGACGCTGGCCGCCACGCTGCAACTGATGACGTCGCCGGAGTACCACGTGCCCTCGGCGCGCCCGCGGCCCCGGCCCGGCGCCGTGCCTCAGGCAGAGGTCTTCATCCCCGGCGGCGAGGTGCGGCTGGGCAGCACGTCGCCGTGGGCCTACGACAACGAGCGGCCCGCGTTCTCCCAGTACGTCGCTCCGTTCCTGATGGACGCGCACCCCGTCACCAACGGCGACTACCTCGTCTTCGTGGAGGCGGGTGGCTACGAGGACCCGCGCTGGTGGGACCCCAAGGGCTGGGAGGCCGTCCAGGCAGAGGGGCTGAAGTCCCCGGGCTTCTGGCTTCCCCAAGGCAACCACACCTGGCTGCGGCGGCGCTTTGGCCAGGTGGAGCCGCTGCCCAAGGACGAACCGGTGCAGCACGTGTGCTGGTACGAGGCGGACGCCTACGCGCGCTGGGCCGGCAAACGGCTGCCCACCGAGGCCGAGTGGGAGAAGGCCGCGCGCGGCAGTGACGGCCGCCCCCGCGAGTACCCCTGGGGCGACACGCCGCCCACCCGGGCCCACGCCAACCTGGACGGAGGCACGTGGGGCCCGGCGCCCGTGGGCAGCCATCCGCGAGGCGTCAGTCAGGACGGCGTCTGGGGATTGCTGGGCGACGTGTGGGAATGGACCGCGAGCGACTTCCGCCCGTACGCGGGCTTCAGCGCCTTCCCGTACCCCGAGTACTCCGAGGTGTTCTTCGGCGAGTCCTACAAGGTTCTCCGAGGAGGCGCGTGGGCCAGCGCACCGGTCGCGGTGCGCAACGGCTTTCGCAATTGGGACTTCCCCAACCGCCGGCAGATTTTCGCCGGCTTCCGCTGTGCACGGAACGCGAGGTGAGGTGAGGCGATGCGGGTGACGACGGTACCGACGGTGGCGACTCCGGGTGAAGACGCGCAGCACACGCCGGGAGTCCAGGTGGACGTTTACGTGAAGCCGGGCGACGCGAAGCGCGCCCTGCGGGAAGAAGCGCTCCAGGGACTGTGCGGCACGCCCAAGGAGCTATCTCCCAAGTGGCTCTACGACGAGCGCGGCAGCCAGCTCTTCGACGACATCACCCGGCTGCCGGAGTACTACCCGACGCGGCGCGAGCGGGAAATCCTGCTGGCCCATGCCGGTGACATCGCCCGCTTGAGCGGCGCGGACACGCTCATCGAGTTGGGCAGCGGCACCAGCGAGAAGACGCGCCTGCTCCTGGACGCGCTGGAGGAGGCGGGCCGGCTGGCGCGCTTCGTCCCCTTCGACGTGAGCGAGGCCTTCCTGCGGCGCGCGGCGTCGGGCCTGGCGCGCGAGTACCCGGGCATCACCGTGCACGCGGTGGTGGGCGACTTCGAGCGCCACCTGGGCCAGCTCCCCAACGGCGGCCGGCGGCTCGTGGCCTTTCTGGGCGGCACCATCGGCAACCTGAAGCCGGCGCAGCGCGCGCTCTTCCTGAGGCAGCTCTCCGCCGGGCTGCAGCCGGGAGACGGGCTGCTCCTGGGCACCGACCTCATCAAGGACCGCGAGCGGCTGTACGCCGCCTACAACGACAGCGCGGGCGTGACGGCCGCGTTCAACCGCAACGTGCTCAAGGTGCTCAACCGCGAGCTGGGCGGGGACTTCGACCCGGACGCCTTCGAGCACTTCGCGCCCTTCGACGAGAAGAACGCCTGGATTGAGATGCGCCTGGTGTCCCGGCGCGCGCAGACGGTGTGGCTGTCCACGCTGCGCAAGCAGGTGGACTTCACCGAAGGGGAGGTGCTGCGCACGGAGGTGAGCTGCAAGTTCCACCAGCAGCAGGTGGCATCCGAGCTGTCGGCCGCGGGACTCACGCTGGCCGAGTGGTGGACGGACGCCGCGGGCGACTTCGCCCTCTCCCTGGCCTTCAAGCGCTGAGGCCAGGTGCTGCTTTCAGGGGCGCGGGGCGGGGACTCACCCCGCCTTCGCGCCCTTCGCCGTACTTCAGCGGCGCGGGTTGCGGCGCGACGAGCCGCCACGCACGGGAATGGGCACCGGCACCGGCTGCGCGGACGGCCGCGTCCATGCGGCCCATAGCGCCCCCAGCCCGGCGACCACGAGGCCGCCCACGGCGATCAGCTGCTCTCCGACGGGTGCGATGTCCACGGTGGCGAGCTGGAGGGGGAGCATTCCGGAGAACGACATGCGGGGACTCCTTGCGAGGGCACTGCGTGGAGGTCCTGGATGGGTCCGAGGCGAGCACCCAACGCAGTCCGGGAGGGTGAGGTTAAAGATTCGTGACGGCCAGGGGAAGTCCCTGAGCGTCAATGTCGGCGTGGCGTGCATGGAAGTGCACCCTGAAATGCATAACGTTGGGACACCCGAGCCGCGCCGGATGTTCACGAGGCGGTAACGGATGCCCGCTCGCCTGCATCAACTCCGCCAGGAGGTGACACTCCCACCTGCCTCGACGTGTGATTGCCTTGGACGCGCGGTGCTGCTCGCTATGGCAGCGAGCCCTGGACCTGGATTTCGCGGCAGGCCTCGGTGGCACGCAGCACATCCTCGGCGGACGCGCCCGGCAGGCTGGCACAGAGGAACAAGTCGTTGCCCACGCGCCGCGCGCCGAAGAAGCCAGGGGCTTCCGGGCCCACGCCCCCATCCGCCAGCTTGGGCGCCAGGGTGATGCGCAGCAGCGAGTAGCGCTCCGTCTCTTCTTCCTGGTCCAGCGAGAGCTCGAAGTCCTTCAGCTCCTCGCGGACGCGGTCGGCCAGGGTGTCCACGGAGGGCAGCTGCTCGCCGTCCCCGCGCCGCAGGTCCACCCGCAACACGGGCCGGCCGGGCGGGCCCGCCTGGAAGCTCTCATCCGGCGCCACCAGCGCGGACCAGCCGTCCGGCAGCGGCACCTTCACACCGGAGCGGATGGAGGACGGACGGCCGTCATCCTCTCCGGTGCCGGAAGCAGCATCCTCCTGGCCACAGCCCTTGCAGCCGCCCAGGAGGGTGAACGCCAGCAGTGAAGCTGGCGCCATGTGCTTCCAGGAACGCACGCCTACTTCTTCTCGCCACCCGGAGGCGGAGGCGGACGGGCGCCAGCGGTGCCCAGGTTCTCCATCTTCAGCGAGCCCTCGAAGATGACCCCGCGGTCCATGGACAGCGACGGCGTCTCGAGGTTGCCCTTCACGCGGCCGGGCGTCTTGAGCTCGATGATCTGCGTCGCCTTCACGTTGCCTTCGACCTGGCCGTTGATGATGACGGTGCCAGCCTGGATTTCGGCCTGGACCTTGGCGCCATCCCCAATGACGAGCACGTCCTTGGTGATGATCTGCCCCTGGAACTTGCCGTCGATACGGACCTGCCCTTCGAAGGTCAGCTTCCCTTCGAACTCGCTCCCCTTGCCCAGGAGCGTGTGGACCTCACCAGAACGCTGCGACACGGATTCCTCCTCCCGCCTGAACAGAGGCTTGCTGGATGCTTCGTCTTTTTTCCCGCCAAGGAGCGCCACGTCCTACTCCTTCCTGAGAAGCTTCAAGAGCCGGTCGAGGTCATCGTACGAGAAGAAGTCCACCTCGATGGTGCCCTTTCCGGGGCTTCGTTCGGTGAGCCGGACCTTGGTACCCAGTCGCCGCTGAAGCTCCTCCACCAGTGACTTCACCTGCGGGCTCTGCTTCGGTGCCGCCTTGCCCGCGTCCTTCTTCCCGCTGGTGCGACTCTGCTGGACCAGCCGCTCCGTGTCACGCACGGAGAGCTTCTTGTCCGCGACTTGCTTGGCCAGGTTCTGCAGTTCGGGCAGCCGGGGCACGCCGAGCAGCGCGCGCGCATGGCCCATGCTGAGCGAGCCGTCCGCCACCATGCCCTTGACGTCCGCGGGCAGCGCCAGCAGGCGCAGGGCGTTGGCCACCGTGGAGCGCTCCTTGCCCACGCGCGCGCTGACCTGCTCTTGGGTGAGCTTGAACTCCTCCACCAGGCGCTTGTAGCCCTCCGCCTCTTCGATGGGGTTCAGGTCCGCGCGCTGGAGGTTCTCCACCAGCGCCAGCTCGAAGGCCTGGACCTCCGTCACGTCACGGACGATGGCGGGCACTTCCTTGAGACCGGCGGCCTGGGACGCGCGCCAGCGGCGCTCGCCCGCGATGATGCGGTAGCCGTCACCGTCCTTGCGGACGAGGATGGGCTGGAGCACCCCCTGCGCCTTGATGGAGTCGGAGAGCTCCTTGAGCTTCTCCTCGTCAAAGTAGGTGCGCGGCTGGTCCTTGTCGCGGTGGATGGACTCGATGGGGAGCTTGAGGACGCCGGCCTTCGGGGCCTGCTCGCCCTTGCCGGAAGAGGTGGCGCCCGCCTGGGGGATGAGGGCGGACAGCCCGCGCCCCAGGGCCCGCTTCTGCATGTCTGCTTTCACCACGTCGTGACTCCAGCCAGGGCGCGGCTCAAGCCACGCGCCTGCGAGGGCTCTTGGGGGTGTCCCGCTTCATCAGCTCGCGGCCCAGCGCGAGGTAGCTCTCACAACCCTTCGACTTGATGTCGTACAGGATGATGGGCTTTCCGAAGGAGGGGCACTCGGACAGGCGCACGTTGCGCGGCACGATGACCTCGAACACCTGCTTCTTGAAGTACCCGCGCACCTCTTCGACGACCTGGTGGGCGATGTTGGCCCGCGAGTCGAACATGGTGAGGAGGATGCCCTCCATCTTCAGGTCCGGGTTGAGGCCCTGCTTCACCAGGTCGATGGTGTGGGTCAGCTGGGAGAGCCCCTCGAGCGCGTAGTACTCGCACTGGAGCGGGATGAGGACGGAGTCCGCGGCGGCCAGCGCGTTGAGCGTCAGCAGGCCGAGCGACGGCGGACAGTCGATGATGATGTAGTCGTATTCGGGGGCCAGCGGGCGCAGGGCATCGCGGAGGCGGAACTCGCGGTTGTCCTGGTTGACCAGCTCGACCTCGGCGCCGGTGAGGTCCGGCGTGGCGGGCACCACCTGGAGGTAGCGAAGCTCCGTGGGGTGGAGCAGCTCCTTGATGGGCCGGTCATTGAGCAGCGCTTCGTAGATGGTGCCGGTGATGTTGTCCTGCTTGATGCCCAGACCACTGCCCGCGTTGCCCTGCGGGTCCATGTCCACCAGCAGCGTGCGGCGCTCCGCGGAGGCCAGGCTCGCGGCGAGGTTGATGGCGGTGGTGGTCTTCCCGACGCCGCCCTTCTGGTTGGAGATGCAGATGATACGACCCACGGTGGCCCATCCTCTCTCTCCCCGGCCGTTGGCCAGGGCCCCGCGCGTGATGCAGTGCACGGTTGCGCGCTGATCCACGCTGCTAGCACGCGGTTTGGTATCGGATCAAATTCACGGCGAGCCTTGCTTCCCTGCTCTCTTCACGGGGGGTTGCGCGGAAGAGGCCTGGAGGCTGGCCGGGGGTGCCTCCTTATATAAGGAGGCGGTGCGCCGGGGTGCCAGTCGAACGGGGCCACGGAGGGCCGGTGTCAGCCCCCTATATAATGATGCGGCCGTGGCGCTGGTCCGTGGGGGCCCTCACGGGGCGGCACCTGTTCCGCCCGGCCGTGGCCACGGCGCCCCCAGGCTGGAGACGGCGCGTTTCTCGTGGAACCCCACGGCTGCGCAGCGAGCGAGCAGGCGGGAAGGAAGCCCTCGTGGAATAGAACGCGGCGGATCCGTTTGCGGGGTTCGCGGACCTTTGAACCAGTTTTCAGGGGGTCGGCGGCGATGAACTTCCGAGCGGAGCCCACGAACGTGCGTCGCGTTCGTGCGCGAGGCTGGGCTTCTGGGTTCCCTGAACGTGGATGCAGCCGCGCGTTTCGGGCCACGGGCATCCGTGGGTTCTGTCCTCACGCGGTGACGTTGTCGTGGGCAGCGGGTGCGTTTCGCACGATGCCCGCGTGAGGCCGCGGTCGGGGTTGCCGGTTGGCGCGCGAAAGACACGCGCTGATTGCTTCAGCGCATCACACGCTATCGGTGGTGGGCCGTCCTCGGGCACGACGCGGTGCCATTGGCAGTGTTGGGCCCAATGGTTCCGCATCCGACCGGCTTTGCTCTGCACATCTTCGTGGCGCAACCGATGCACCGCCTCATTCGGGGCAGTGCAGCAAACTCGCGCACGCGACTGGAAGCGCCCCATGCCGCGCAGTTGAGCCATGCCGTCACCCCATGAAGCAACGCGCGTTGAAGCGGCCCAGGCCTTGCCGAGTGCAACCTGCGAGCGTCAATGAGCCACCGGCTCGAGTGACGCTGACACGTGTCCTCCATGTTCCGCGTGGAACGGGCGACGGAGTCCTGCGCGGCGATGGTGCGTTCACATGAGCCTCAACGTCAGCCATCCGCATGAGCCTCGCCGCCGGCGGACCACATGGCCACGCACATCGGTTCTCCCTTGCCGAGGATTCCCGCCGCGAGGCCCTACCCTCTTGGAATCGCGCGCGGCGCGTCTGACCCGGTCACGTGGTTCGAAGCGAACTCCAGGCGAGGACCCATCCCCCTCGCTTCGGCCAACGACCGCAGGCAGCACATCGACGAGGTCAGTCCACTTGCCGGCCCAGCTCAGCGGACTCACCACTCGGGACGGACAGCGATCGCGCGAAGCATGCCGCGACGAACGGCGATGCGGATGGCGACTCACACCAGCACGAGGTTTTCCCCGCGGGGATGTTCATCAGGGCCACGCATCCGATGACGGCAGGCGAGGAACTCCATCGGACTTCGCCAACCACGGCGAGTTCGTTTCGAGCCCTCCAAGTGTGCCGGAGGCGGGCCGCTCGACATGGGTACGCAGCGCCAGACGTCGCATCGATGAGGTTCTGCGTCCGGTGGCATCACCGGAAGCTCCACGCCCACTGAGGGCCACACGAATCGCGAGGCGGCATGCCGTCACATCGATGCCTCAACCGAGGTGCCATGACTTCCCATCAGGAACAGGGACCGGATAGCGCACCGTTGAGCGGGCTCAGGTGGGGTAGGCCGCAGCTTCTCCTCGGTCACATTGAGCCCGGTTCTGCCTTGAGCCAGAGCTTCATGGCGACATGCGACCGTGCCGATGACGTGGCCCGAACTGCTGCTCGTCCACGTCGACTACTCCGCATGGGACTCGCACCTCGCTGAGCCGGGGGCGCCCGCCAACCTGCAGACGTACCGATGCAGCAGCACGAGGGCAGTCCGTACTCGCCATTTGCTCCACACGGAACTCGCGCCTCGGTGAGCAGGAACTCAGGAAGGAGTGTCGACGTACCGGTGTCGCAGTCTGAATTGCCGCCTGTCCCTGCCATCTGCGCCACACGGACCTTGCATCTCGGTGAGCACGAACTCCGGACGGCATGCGATGCGGCCGGGCTGACGTCGCGGTCTGCGTCGGCTCCAGTCCTCGCGGGCTGCATCACGCGCCATTCACGCCTCGGCGAGCATGGGCTTCGGACAGCATGTGGCCGGGCTGACGTCACGGTGCGAATTGCCGCCGGGCCTCACCGGCTGCGCCGCACGGAACTCGTGTCTTGGTGTTCATTCGTTCC
This sequence comes from Myxococcus sp. NMCA1, assembly GCF_026810205.1. NCBI lineage: Bacteria > Pseudomonadati > Myxococcota > Myxococcia > Myxococcales > Myxococcaceae > Myxococcus > Myxococcus sp. NMCA1. Next base: position 9,445,938 of record NZ_CP113950.1, read on the forward strand.
GAGCGACCTGCGGCCCTACGGACGCCGCAGGCTGAGTTGCCGCCATGCCTCGCCGACTGCGTCCCGCGCCTTCACGCCGCGGTGAGCATGGACTCCGGACGGCAAGCACCTGAGCTGCCCCGCGGCTCCGCGTCGACTGCTCCCCCGCCGAACGCGCGTCACATGACCATGGTTTCAGAACGCCACGCGGCCATGCCGATGCCGCGGTCCATCCACCCCACCACTACTTCTCACCGCCTGCTCCATCCGCGCGAGCCTCGTGCCTCGTTACGCATGAGTTCGGACGACATGCAGGTGTGCCGATGCGACGGTCCGAACCACTGCCCATCCCCGCAGCCAGCTCCATCCCCTCGCACTCGCACCTCATTGCGAATGCGTTCCAGATGGTACGCGGCCGTGCCGATGCGGCAGTTCAAGCCACTGTCCATCGTCGCCGCTCGTTCCGTACGGACTCGCACCTGGTGACCATCACGTCAGGACAGCGTGCGGCTGTGCCGATGCGGCAGTTTGAGCTGTCTCCCGTAAGCCCCCAAGCTCCACTGGGTCTCGCACCGCATCCACGCGGACACCCGGCGACATGCGGTCGTCCCGATACGGCAGTCCGCGTCGCCGTCAGTCCTCGCCCCATTTTCCACACCGCCATCGCGGCGCATCCGCGCGGGAACGAGGCGGCACCTGGTCGAGTCGAATGCGGCAGTGCAGCTACCGCCTGTCTGAACCAACCGCGCCAAGTGAACTCGCAGCTCGTCCGCGCATGAGGCGACCTGCGCTCGTGCCGACGCGACCATCCGAGCCACCGTCAGTCCGCACCACCTGCTCCACTTGGACTCGCCACTCACCCGGGCATGAAATGGCCTGCGTTCGTACCGACGCGGCAGTCTCAGCCATTTCCAGTCCGCACCGCCTGCTCCACTGGGGTTCGCAGCGCACCCGCGCACAGGAAGACATCCGCTCGCGCCGATGCGGCCATCCGCGCCATCGCCAGTCCTCAATCCCTGCTCCACCTGAAGCTCACCGCCCCTCGCGCGAACCAAGCGGCCTTCGCGGGGACGCAGCAACGCGGCGGCAGCACCACTCCGACGTTCAACGCGCTCCACGGGGAACGCCCCGCGTTGAGCACAGATGTCGAAGAGCGCGTGGCAACTTCAGCGCGGAGCGCCGGGATGGAGCCCGCACAACGCACGACCGACGCTGCCCAGGAATCTCCATCAGCATGTGCACCGAGCGGCCTGGGTGTTTGGCTCTGCACCGCACACGGACGCTCCACATGGAGCGCGTGCATCGAGCCAACGACACTGGCCGGCAAGTGGCGCACCCATCCTGTGCCTCCATGCATCGCGAAGCTCTTCAGGCGTTCCACGTGGAACAGGCGCTGGGTGGCGGATGGGCAAAGGCCCTCTTGTGACCACCTTTCCGTGACACACGACGGTGCGCTCACCGCACCATGAGAAGTGAGCGCCTCACGGTCCTGGATGTGGAGCCGTCAGCGGACTCTTCTGCGCGGTGCTCGCGCCCGCCACCAACCCGTTCGGCGTTCCACGTGGAACAGGCACTGAGCAACCCGCCCATGAGCAGTCGCGCCGACCCACTTCGCTGAAGTGCACGCGTCAGCGCGCGCATCCTCTTCGCCAAGCGCCAGGAACTCACACCAAGCGGAACGCATGCGCGAATCGATGCGGTGCGCAGGCGCCCACCACCACCATCGCCGACCCCGCGAAGTGCACATGCCGAACGGCGGTTCCAACCACCGCGAAGAAGCACCTGATGCGCCGCTTCTTCGTTCCACGTGGAACACGCGTTCGCGAACTCGCTGGGGCGCCACCACGGCGGACCTTGTTGAAGAGGTGCGCAGGCCGTTCCATCTAGAAGGTGGAGCAAGGCGATGGCCGCTGCTCATCGGCGCGGGCCTGCTCCAGGGATGGCGGGTCACCGCGTTCCACGTGGAACAAGCCACCAGACCCGCCTCATGCCCAAGCTCCTCCATGGCGCAGAGTTCGAGCCCACGCCGTGTTCACGTTCCACGTGGAACAAGCAGCGTGCGTCTCACATGTGCACGGCGGCCAACGCATCCATGAACTGGAAGCCCAAGAAGCCGCGAACCACGCGGCTCCGGCCGCTTCGATGAAGCCTCGTCCACGTTCCACGTGGAACACGCGATGAGGCGCGGTCATGAGCAGGGCTACGCCCAACCGCCGTGTTGGCGTGCCCATGCGGCCACCCGCGTTCCACGTGGAACGGTTCGAAGCAGGGCACGCGAGCACGCTCAACCATCATGCCGGGCACGCCCATGTCGTCCGCGTGTTCCACGTGGAACCGAGCACGCACTTGAGCAAGCCAAACGCGCCCAACACGCCAACCTGCCCATCGCTCCGGCGTTCCACGTGGAACACGCCGTGAGCTGAACACGCGAGGAAGCAGGCGCTCGCGCACCATCAGGTGCGGCGCTCCATGTTCCACGTGGAACGGGTAGCGAGCGCCGCGCGTGTTCACGCCGCCTCGCGCATTTCGGCCGCTCACCCATGGCCTCCGTGTTCCACGTGGAACGAGCAACGGGCTCCGCGCCGGGACCTCCAGCGTTCGCTCATCCCAACGATGTGCCCAAGTCGATGAGTCCAGGCCGTCTCGCTGTTCCACGTGGAACGGTCAGGCATATGAACTGCGCATGCAGCAGACCGCTCTGCTTTCTCGCACCTCCCGCACCACGTGAACGGCGATGGGCATCGCGCGTGTGCGAGCCACACCCGTTCAGCGCGGCCACGCACCAACGCCTCTTCCTGCTCCGCATGGAATCGCGGAGGCCCTCGCGCATGAACGAGCCCCACTCGTTCAGCACGACCCTGCGCGTGTGCCGTCTCCCTGTTCCACGTGGAACCACAGAAGGCATGAGGCATGTGCAAGCCGCACCCGCTTCGCGCAAGCGCGCACCAACGCCTCTTCCTGCTCCGCATGGAACCGCGGCTGCCATACCGCATGAACGAGCCCACTCGTTCAGCGCCACCACGCGGTTTTGCCCTCCCTTGTTCCACGTGGAACCGCGAGAGGCATCGCGCATGAGCGAGCCGCACACGCTCAGCGGGACCACGCATCAACGCGCCTTCCTGTTCGACGTGGCACCACGAGAGGCATCGCGCATGAGCGAGTCACACCTGTTCAGCGCGGCCACCCGCGCGTCCCTTCTTCCTGCTCCATGTGGAACAGTGAGGGCACGCGCATGAGCCGACCGCGTTCGTCCAACGCGGCCAGACACTCGCTCCTTCCTTCTTCACGGAGCACGATGGAGTGACGAGCAGCGCGTTGCATGCGTTCGACATGGCTCGTCGCACTCCCCTCCTCCACGTTCCACGTGGAACAGCAAAGGGCCCGCGCATGAGCAGGTCGCATCCGTCCGACGCGACCATGAGTTCGCGCCTTCTTGCTCAACGGGGAACGACGGTGGCACCGCGCATGAGCAAGCCACTCCGGTCACCACGACGGCCCGCGCTTCCACCTTCCTGTTCCACGTGGAACTGCCCGACCAAGGTGGATGAGCGCTCATCGAAGCCGCGTGCTCGCAGCTCCCGCGCTCCGCGTGATGCGGAAACCCAGGTGAGCACGCGAACAGATGACGACCGCCTTCTGAGGTGATGCGCTCCATGTTCCACGCGGAACGAGCGCCAGGTCGAAGACGAGGTCAGCCGATGCCGTTCACCGCGAAGACGTGCGCACGCGGGGGACGCTGGCTGAGCCCGCGAACAACTGACGCCCGTCACCACGCTCCGTCCCCCTGGACCACGCGATGTCCCGGGCATGAGCACTGGCGCCGCCAGTTCTCCGTGATGACGTGTCCATGAGATGCCCACGCTCAACGCGGATGGCGCCTGCGCAACACCCGCGACCCGCCGCGCTCCTCCACCACGACGCATGAGCATGCCGAGTGTCCCGTTCCACGTGGAACGGGCCCTGGGCCAGTCGCGTGAGCGAACGGCATCCACCCGTCACAAGCCGTGCTCGCATCCACATCGCTCCGGTCATCGCCTCCGGGGCCATCCAGTCCGGCGCGCCGGTCGGGCGCCGCGCGTAACCGCCGCGAAGCCATGCTCGAAGCCCACTCCCATCAACGTGAGGTTTGTCCGGAACAGGCACGCGTCCCTGATGTCGATGCGACCGCTTGCGCATCGCGACTCACGGAGCGCTTCCATGTCGAGACCAGTGCCACCACGGTCCGCTTGAAGCACGAGCCCGATGAACGCGCGCCGGATGAGCGCCCTCGCGAGAAGTGGCGCGGCCATCACGCATCACCGTTCACATGTGCTTGAGCGAAAGGTGCCGCTCGCTCGCGGAGCCATGGCGAGATGCGCAAGTGGTGCCGTAACGGATGCTCCCCTCCCCTGCTCCACGTGGAACGAGGCCCATCGGTTCAGCCGATGAAGAACCACTGTCCCCGGCTGCCTTCGCTACGTCCCCAATGGGTTGTCGCGCGCACCACGCCAACACCTGGGTCCAAGCCAGGCACTCGTGTCACGAGCACCATCACGGCCTGAACTGGGACCGTGCCGCGCGTCGCGAGCATGAATCCGCGAACTCGGTCACCGCTGCTGCCCGCGAGCAGCGCAGTCAGCCACCCACACGCAGCCGGACTTGAAGGACCACAAGAAGGCGAGCCACGGCACCCACCGAACCCACTGGTGGCGTGCGGGCTCATGACCACCATGAAGCCCTAAGCAGCACCGCGCACGAAGTAGCCGAACGCGAAGCTCCATCCCGGGTGTCCTCGTGACCTCAATCCAGCCTTCAACTGAGCGCAGCCGGGGAGACTTCGCGACCCAACGAGACGGCATCGCCGAGACGGACATGCGATGCACCTTCATCCATCCGAAGCCTCGAAGCCTCACGGAGACAGACCGCTCCGCACAGGACGGACGCGTAGCCCCGTGTGCACGAAACCGCGGCGAGGATGCACGTCGTCGTCACCCCATCCCGACTTGCATCAAGTTCCCCACGAGGCACCGTGTCGCGACGTTCGCTCGCGCCCGATGCGCAGACTGTCCCAATGCCAGGAGCACGGATGCAGCGTTCAGGATGACGGCATGCCCGCTGGCAGCATCAAGGACGTGAGCCTCTTCCGTGCGATGAAGTCGACCCGCTCGTCGCATGCACGCCGACCAGGCGCTGGCCCGGCTGTCCGGTCAGCGTGGCCTTCAGCTCGGCCTCTCTTCACGGACATCGCCTTCGAACAAGCTCGCCCTAGGAGGCGGCGCACTGCAGACCCATGTTGAGAACGCAGCCTCGCGCGCGCATCCACCACCGCTCGCGGAGCAGTGACTCACGTCGGACTGCGAAGCGCCGTTACGGAAATCAGGTGCGGGCGGCTCACAGCCCGCAGCCAGGCAAGCAGCTCCACTGCCACACGGACTCCGTGCATCCGACGGCACGAGCGTTGTCCTGCCTGCTCAAGAGAAGTGAGCCGACCGAGCCCACGCAGCGCTCCATCAACAGCCCGCGCCTCGACATGCACCTCGATGAACAGTGACGCGGCCGTGGTGGTGCATCAACCAACCGCCCGTCGCCCTTCATGCAGCGACCAACGTGCAGCGCAGACTTCCAACGATGCGCTCAAGTCGCTGCGAGCAAGGTCATGCACCGAGCGTGGCGCTTCACCATCCAACCGCTCGCCCCCTGCACCGAGCGATCGACTTGCAGCTTCGATTGCCGGCCTTGCTTCCGAGCCACTGTGAACAAGGACGTGCACCAAGCAGGGCCGTGTCCCCTCCCCTGCTAGCGCCGCTGGAGTCATCCGCATCAAGTCGGGCAGTCAGTCGTGGGGAATCCGCGTCGGCTCAGCTGCCGTCGCGAGTTGCTGGACACATCAGCAGGCACGCTCGTGGAGGTGCACGGAGTCGCGCTTGTTACGACACGGCGCCTGCTCGCTGCTTGGACCTGCCCGTGGAGGCGACTGTCGCGATACAGCAACGCTCGCCGCCACCACGGACGCACGAATGATGCGCCCGCGTCGTTGTGAGCAAGCGCGCGCTGCCCCATTCGTCATCGGCGGTTCAACGCCAACGCGGGGCGCGAGGTGCGCACATCCAGTTCGACACGCCCACCACGCGCCCGCGGAAACAGTTCAGGAACGCGGAGCAACAGGCTCCACGAAGTACGTCTGTTTGTGCCGTGGGTCCGCCTCGTAGGCATCAGCGAATGCGTGAGCACCCTGCTCACTCTGAAGCCGAGCCACCTCCGCGCGATTGCCGTGCTCATCCTGACGGATGACGGCCCAGTCCTTTCGCGCGGGTTCCCCAGGGGCCGGCGTGCCGCGGAACTCGACGTAATACGACTGCTTGTGCGCACGCTCTTCGAGGATGCGCGCGAAGCACGCCACATGCGCGCGCTCGGGCGACAGCGCGATGTCGTAGCGATTGCCCGTCTCATCCATGCGCGTGACTGCCCAGCCTTCACGCAGGAGCGGGAGCCCCGCGTCCGCTCTCCATTCCACGACCTCGTCCTTCAACCCCAGGTGGGCCATGGCGTGGTCGACTTCCAAGGGCTCGATGAAGACATGGAACCGGTCGGCCTCTCGCAGCGAGACGACCACCAACTCGAGCCCACACTCGCTGCGCCAACCCCAGTGCGCCTCCAGGAAGCGGCCGTCATCGCGAGTCACCACGAGATGTGGCGGGCCCCACTGGCGCTCGAAGCTGGAGCGCGAGGCCTTCAACGTGACGGCGTGAGCGTGACGCTCGAACAACCAGACGCGAGGACGGTCCATCGGAAGCGGCTTCATGCGTGGCACCTCCGCCGTGAAACCTAACGAGGCCCCTGGCTCGCGCCACCCTTCCCTCCCGGTGGGATGCGCGCCGCTGAAGTCACTCAGCAGCGCCGTGCATCCTCGGGAGGAAACACCGCCGTGTCACGCTGCCCGGAATCACCCACGGGCCGGCGCGCACGGCGGCACTCCCCTCCCCTACTCCTTGGCGAACACCGCCACCTGGCGTTCGGCGCCGGAGAACGGCAGCCGGTACGCCCGCGCGGACACGACGCGCAGTTGCCGCTCCGCCGCGCGCGCCGCCAACTCCGCGTCCGTCTGCGCCTTGCCGAGCATCGCCACCACGCGCCCGCCCGGCTCGACGTACGCGGGCGCCAGCGCGAGCCAATCCGGCAGGTCCATGAAGGCGCGCGCAATCAGCACCTCGGCGCGCGGAATCCCTTCCGTCTCCGGCTGGCCTTCCGCACGCGCGTGCAGACCGCGCACTCCTTGCAAACCCAGGCTCGCCGCCGCGGCCTTGATGAACGCGACCTTCTTGCCCACCGTGTCCACCAGCGTGACGCCCAGCGCCGGCAGCGCGAGCTTCAATGGCAGACCCGGGAAACCCGCGCCCGCGCCCAAGTCGAGCAACGTCGCCGCGCCCGTCACCTCCGGCAACACCGCGAGCGAATCCAGGAAGTGCTTCTCCAGCACCTCCTCCGGCGCCGTAATCGCCGTGAGGTTCACCTTCGCGTTCCACTTGAGCAGCTCGCTCATCAACCGCTGGAGCCGCGGCCCCAGGTCCGCCGCCACCGTCACTCCCAGCGCCCGGCACCCCGCCGCGAGCTGATCCTCGAACCGCGCGTTATCCACAAGCCCTCCGCGTCAAACCTACCTGCAACCCACTGGAATCATTCAGGAGACTGCAAGGCCTAAAGTTTCCCACACGTTGTCCACAGCCCCTTATTTGATCAGTCCTCGGGCTGCGAGCAGACTGTGGGCGCCCCTGCTCCGCGCTTGAGCGCCACCAGCAGCAGCGACACCGCGGCGGGCGTCAGCCCCGGAATCCGGCGAGCCTGCCCCACCGTCCCCGGACGATGCGCGGTCAGCTTCTCCACCGCCTCCGAACTCAGCCCCCGCACCTCATGGAAACGGTAGCCCTCCGGAATCCGCCACCGGTCCGTGGACTCGGCCTCGCGCGCCGCGGCCCTCGCGGCCTGGGCCACATAGCCCTCGTACTTCACCTCGACCTCCACCTCCTCGGCGACGTCGGGTGACAGCACCGGCCAGTCCTCGCGGCCTTCGCCCAACTGCGCGTATGTCACCTCCGGCCGCCGCAGCCGCGCCGCCAGCCCGGTGCGCTTCAGCCGCGCCACCTCCTCCGTCACCGCGCGGCCTCGCGCCTCCGCCCGCTCCAGGGCCTCGCGCGGCAGCAGCCCCACCCGGTGCCCGTGACGGGCCAGCCGCAGGTCCGCGTTGCCCTCGCGCAGCTTCAGCCGGTGCTCGGAGCGGCTGGTGAACATGCGGAACGGCTCGTCCACGCCTTTGGTCACCAGGTCATCCACCAGCACCGCGCCGTGGGCCTCGTCGCGGCCCGGCAGGAGCGGCGGCTCGCCCTTCATCTGGAGCGCCGCGTTGATGCCGGCCCACAGGCCCTGGAAGGCGGCCTCCTCGTAGCCCGAGGTGCCGTTGAGCTGCCCCGCGAAGTACAGGCCGGCAATGGCCTTCGTCTCCAGCGTGGCCTTGAGCTGTGTGGGCGGCGCGTAGTCGTACTCCACCGCGTAGCCGAAGCGGACCACCTCCACCTGCTCCAGGCCCGGAATGGTGCGCAGGAAGGTGAGCTGCACGTCCGCCGGCAGGCTCGTGGACAGGCCCGCCGGGTACACCAGCGGCGACGTGGGCCCCTCCGGCTCCAGGAACACCTGGTGCTTCTCGCGCGAGGCGAAGCGCACCACCTTGTCCTCCAGTGACGGGCAGTAGCGCGGCCCCCGGCCGACGATGTCCCCCTGGAACAGCGGCGAACGGTGCAGGTTGTCGCGCAGCACCGCGTGCGTGCGCGGCGTCGTCGCCGTGAGCGCGCACGTCACCGAGGGCTGACGGGGAAACGGCATCCCGCCCTCCCCTTCCACCTGGGTGCGCCAGGAGAAAGGCCGCACGCGGGTGTCCCCCGGCTGCGGCTCCAGCGCGTCCCAGTCGATGCTCGCGCGCGCCAGCCGCGCCGGCGTGCCCGTCTTGAAGCGGCCCAGGGTGAAGCCCAGCGCGCGCAGCGACTCCGACAGCCCGCGCGCCGCGTCGTCACCCAGACGGCCGCCGACTTCCTTCTGCTCGCCCACGTGCATCAGCGCCTGGAGGAAGGTGCCCGTGGTGAGCAGCACCGCGGAGGCGGACACCTGCGTGCCGTCCCCCAGCACCACGCCTTCCACCCGGCCTCCGCCAGCCACCAGCGCTGCGACTTCGCCCTCGCGCACCGTGAGGTTCGGCTGAGAGAAGAGCACTGCCTGCATGCCGGCCGCGTAGGCATCCCGGTCACACAGCAGGCGCGAGGCCTGCACCGCGGGCCCCTTGGAGGCGTTCAGCGTCTTGAAGTGCGTGCCCACCTTGTCGGCCGCGCGCCCCATCTCTCCGCCGAGCGCATCCAGCTCTCGCACCAGATGGCCCTTGGCCGTGCCACCCACCGCCGGGTTGCAGCTCAACACCGCCGAGCGCTCGCGCTTCAGCGTCAGGCCCAACGTGGCCAATCCCATCCGCGCGCAGGCGAGCGCCGCCTCACTGCCCGCATGGCCCAGCCCCACCACGATGACGTCGTACCGGAGTCCCATGTCTCACGAAGGTCGCGGGCGACACGGGCAGGCTGACCTGCCCCACCGCCGTTTCGCGCCTTCGTATGGCGCCCAACCCGGGCCCTTGGCAAGCAAAGGCCCCCGAGAGAGGCAGGGCACCCGGTGGAGCGAGCGCCCTGCCCTGCCCTCGTTCGAGAATTTACGGAAGCGCGCGAGGCAGGCAGTGGGAGGGGATGAGGCGCTGTCTGCCTCGCGCGCACCGGCCACCTGGCGGAAGGTCGGGCCCGGCTTTCGAGCCGGACCGCGCCCCCCGTCCCGGGCGGCAAAAAACCAAATCGTCGCGTGGTGAGAAAGGAATGGCGCCGCCCGCCCCCCCGGGTTGACGGCACCTCCCCGCTCAACGGACCCGAAGGCCCGCCCCACGCTGGCGCGGCCCCCGACCCCCATGGCCAGGGCACCACGCTTCTCCCCCGCGCGCGACGTCACCTCTCCGCCGCGCGCGGGGGAATCGGGTGTCGCGTACACGGATGGGTGGACTCGCTCCGTGCGGTGAGGGCGCAGTGGCGAAATCAAGCTCGGGCCGCCAGGGCCCGACACCTTCGTGTGCGCGACGGGAAAAGGAATAACCCGGGGGTCTGACATGCCGATGGCGGCCCACGAGGCTGCTCGCCGGTGGTGTGTACAGCCATGGCGTTCCCTTCCAGCAATCGTGCTTCTGGGCGCGCGGCACATTCACGGTGCGGAGCCGGGGAGCCGGTTATTCGCCGGGGCTCGGCCCTCGGCCCAGGGAGTCCATGACCACGCCTTCGACCAAGCCCACTGAGAAGGGCACACTCGGCCTCGAGCTGCTGCTGGGAACGCTGACCGCGTTCGCACCGCTCTCCATCGACATGTATCTGCCGGCGCTGCCGCGCATCGCGGAGGACCTGCAATCCAGCGCGCCCGCCATCCAGCTCACGCTCGCGTCGTGCTTCGCGGGATTGGCGCTGGGCCAGCTCTTCACGGGCCCGCTCATCGACCGCTTCGGGCGCACGCGTCCGCTCTACGCGGGTCTGGCGCTGTACGTCCTGGGCTCGCTCGGCTGCGCGCTGGCACCGTCGGCTTCCATGCTGGTGGCCATGCGCTTCGTGCAGGCGCTCGGTGGCTCGGTGGCATTGGTCGTTCCACGCGCCGTGGTGCGCGACTTGTGGTCCGGCGCCAACGCCGCGCGGACGATGTCGCGGCTGATGCTGGTCATGGGCGTGGCGCCCATCCTCGCGCCGCTGCTGGGCGGACTGGTGCTCCAGTATTCGGGATGGCGGGCCATCTTCGTGGTGCTGGCGGCGGTAGGCGCTGTGGCGCTGGCCTGCGTGCTGAAGTCGCTGCCGGAGACGGCGCCCCCGCACGTGGGTTCGCAGTCGATGCTCTCCCGGATGGGCGCATTGATGAAGGACCCGGACTTCGTGGGCCCCGCACTGGCCGGAGGCTTCGCGCAGGCGGGCATGTTCGCGTACATCGCGGGCTCGCCATTCGTGTTCATCTCGCTGTATGGCATTCCGGAGGAGCACTTCGGCTGGTTCTTCGGCGTCAATGCGATGGGGTTGATTGCGGTGGCGCAGCTCAACCGCAAGCTGGTGACACACCTGCCGCTGCACCGGCTGCTGCGTCTGGCATTGAGCCTGTGCGTCGTCACGGCGGTGGCCGTGCTGGCGGTGGCGTGGACCGGCTTCATGGGCCTGTGGGGCATCGCCGTCACGCTGTTCTTCTTCGTGTCGGCCATGGGCCTGGTGGGACCCAACGCGGCTGCGATTGCACTGGAGCGGCATGCCGCGCGCGCGGGCATGGCGTCGGCCGCGCTGGGCGCGCTCCAGTTCACCGCGGCGGCCGGCGCATCGTGGGCCGTGAGCACGTTCAACAATGGCACCGCGATGCCCATGGCCGGTGTCATGGCCGCCATGGCACTGCTTGCGTGGCTCGCCGCGTTCTTCGGGCTCCGGGCACGCACGCGCCAGCAGGGGGCAGGGGAGGGTGCCCAAACGCACGGGCCACGAATCGTGTCATCGTCCTCCGCGCCATGACTTCCACCTCGCGCACCGTCCAGGGACCCACGGGCCAGCTCGCAGTCACCGACACTGGCAGTGGTGGCCTCCCCGTCGTCTTCGTCCACAGCAACGCCTCCCGTCGTGAGCAATGGGCCGCACAGCAAGCACACCTGAAGCAGCGCTCCGTGTCGTTCGACCTGCGTGGCATGGGCGACTCGGAGCTCGACGCCCAGGGCCGCTACGGCGCCGAGGACATGGCCAATGACATCCACGCGGTGGCCACGGCCCTGGACCTGGAGCGCTTCGTCCTGGTGGGCCACAGCTTCGGCGGCTACGTCGCGGCGGAGTACGCCCGTGGCTGGCCCGAACGGCTCGCCGGGCTCGTCATCGTGGATGCCGCGGGGACGATGCCACCGCTTCCGCCCGAACAGCTCCAAGGCTTCCACGAAGGCACACGTCCCGAGTCCTACCGCGCCTTCATGGACGCATGGTTCACGCCCATCCTCCAGAACGCGAAGCCACACACGCACGAGTCGGTGATGCGCTGGCTGCATGCCACGCCGCGCGAGGTGGTGGTCGGCGCGCTGGAGAGCATGCTCACGTTCAATTCGGACCGTGTGCTGGAACGCTACAAGGGCCCCCTCCACACGCTCGTCGTGGATGCCTTCATCCAGCCCAATGCCTACCACCTCCTGTACCCGGGCACGCCGCACACCGTGTTCTCAGGTGTCAGCCATTGGCTGATGATGGATGCACCGGAGCGCTTCAACGCCGCGCTGGATGCATTCCTCGCCACACTGGCGCCGCGTTGAAGGAAAGGGGAGGGCGCGTCACATGCTTCGCACCGCGTCCTGGACTTCGCGCATGGCCATACATGCGAAACGTGACGCGTCAGGAAATTCCCAGCACCCGCTCCTCGACGGAGCGGTGTAGCCCGCTGCGTCAGGAAAGCAGGCACGGCCATTGCTGGGTTTCACATGCAGGAGGCTGCAATGAGACGACTCCGCCGCACCTGCTTCGCGCTGGGGATTTCATTCGTCGTCACCGGATGCACCACCACGCTGTACAAACCCAATCAAATCAGCGTGCCGCTCCTGAGAGAGGAGGGTGAGCTGAAGGGAACACTCGGCAACAACAACCTCCAGGTGGCCTGGTCCCCACGCGAGGGCGTGGGCTTGCTGGCCCAGGGTTATTACGAGCGGTACGCGGAAGGGGAGCGCCGCGCGAACGGCGCGCTCGGTGAAGTGGGCGGCGGCCTCTACGGCACCTTCCTGGGAAACGCCGTGTGGGAGGCCTACGGCGGTCTGGGCTACGGCCAATCCACCGCGAGCGACCGGCTGGAAGCGAATGGCGCCATGCCCCGCGACGTCGGCTTCACGGCCCGCGCAGTGCGTGCCTTCATCCAACCGAACCTGGGCTACGTCACGCCCTACTTCGAGCTCGCGGGCTCGGTGCGCCTGTCCGCGGTGAAGTACGTCTCGCTCGACGCGAACGGCTACACCGACGCGGAGCGCTCCCGCGAGTTCCTCGTGGCCGACGACGTGACGCGCCCCGTGTGGCTTTTCGCCGAGCCCGCCGTGACGGTGAAGGGCGGCTACAAGTGGGTGAAGGTCTACGCCCAGCGCGCGTGGGCGCTCAAGCTGGGTGGCAAGCCGCTTCCCCATGAGCGGGACAGCACGGTGGTGGGCCTCAGCGTGGACGTGGCCAGCTGGTACCACGATTTCCAATGGGGCTCCCGGTAACCAAAAGCCCCGCGGCGCCACAGGGGCACCGCGGGGCTTGATTCCCTCACAGGGGTGACGGACTACGGCGTCACGGCGCGGCCGGGACCTTCGCGGGAGGCGCGGCCTTCTTCTGCGCGGTGGCGAAGTCTCCCGCGCGCACCTGCGTCACCTTCGTCCAGTCCAGGTGACGCTCCATGGCCTTGCGCACGTCCTCCGGCTTGAGCTGGGTCAGCTTCTGCTCCAGCGCCGCATCGAAGGCCAGCGTGCGGCCCAGGAACAGGTAGCTGGCGAGCTGCCGCGCGAGGCTGCCGTCCTGCGCCCGCGCCGACTGCCGGTACTCCAGGATGCCCGTGCGCGCCTTCTGCAGCTCCTCCGCCGAGTAGCCCTTCTGCACCGCGCGAGTCACCTCTTCACGCATGGCCGTCTCCAGCCGGGCCGCGTTCTCCGGGGCGTAGATGGCGTACGTGAAGAAGGTGCCCACTTCGTCGACGTCGCTCGCGTCCAGGCTGCTGGCCACGCCGTAGGAGAGGCCGTCCTGCTGACGGATGCGCGTGGCCAGCCGCGAGTTGAGGAAGCCGCCGCCCAGCACGAAGTTGCCCAGCACCAGCGCCGGCCAATCCTTGTCGTCCTTGCGAAGCTTCAGCGACTGGCCCGCCATGTAGTACGCGTTGGCCTTGTCCGGCGTCTCCAGCGCGACGGACGCGGACTCACCGCCGCCGAACACCTGCTGCACGCGCTGGTACGGCGCGGGGCTCTTCCAGTCGCCCAGGAGGGTGCCGGCGAGCGCCACGATGTCCTTGGACTCGAAGTCACCCACCACGGCCAGCTCGCCATTCGACGCGCCGTAGAAGGCCTTGTGGAAGGCACGCGCCTGCTCCAGCGTGGTGTCCTTCACCCCGGCGATGCGCTCGTCCAGCGTGGCCACGTAGTAGGGGTGGCCCTTCGGGTAGTGGCCCGACAGCGAACGCCAGAAGGCGATGTTGCCCAGCGTCTGTGGCTCACTGCGCTCGGACTCCAGCGACGCCAGCCGCTCCTGCTTCAGCATGGCGAACTCCTTCTCGTCGAAGGAGGGCTCGCGCAGCACCTCGGCCACCAGCTTGAGGACTTCCGGCAGGCTGTCCCGCGGGCACTCGATGGAGGCGGAGACACCGGTGCTGCTGCCATCCACGCCCACGCGCGCCTTCAGCTTGTCGAACGCGTCCTGGAGCTGCTGCCGCGTGCGCTTCTTCGTGCCGCGCATCAGCATGCGTCCGGCGTACTGCGCCGCGTCCGACTTGCCGCGCAGCGCCTCCTCGGTGCCCCAGCGCAGGGTGAGGGACACGTTCACCATGTTGCCGCGCGTCTTCTTCGGCAGCACCGCGTACTTCGCGCCCCCCGGCAGCTCACCGCGCTGCACGCGCGACTCGATGTTGGCCGGTGACGGGTCGAACGCCTCGCCCTGCGCCACGGCGTCACGGCCCTTGAAGCCCTCCATCATCGTCGCCACGTCCACCGGCGCCGGCAGCTCCGCCCGGTCCGGCTTCGGGGTGGGGATGAAGGTGCCCAGCGTCCGGTTGGAGGACTTGAGGTAGGCGGCCGCCACGCGCGTCACGTCCTCGGTCGTCACGGCCTCGATGCGGTCGCGGTGCAGGAAGAGCAGGCGCCAGTCACCGGTGGCCTCCCACTCCGACAGGTTGATGGCGACGCGCTCGGAGTTGTTGATGGTGAGGTCGATGTACTTGGACAACGTGGCCTTGGCCCGGTTGACCTCTTCCTCGGTGAACGGCGTGCGGGACGCGTCCTCCACCGTCTTCAGCAGCGCCTCGCGGGCCGCGGCCACCGGCTGGTCGTCGCGCATCTCCGCGCTGAAGACGATGATGCCCGGGTCGCGAAGCTGGAGGTTCGACGCGCTCACACGTGAGGCCTTCTTCGTCTCCACCATCGACTTGTAGAGGCGCCCGGAGGGGTTGTTGCCCATGACCAGCGTCAGCACGTCGATGGCCGCGAAGTCGGGGTGCGCGCCTTCGGGCACGTGGTACAGGCTGGTGAGCAGCGCGGTGTCGCCCACGCGGCGCAGCTGCACCTCGCGCTCGCCGTCCTGCGTGGGCTCCGCGGTGTACGTGGCGGGCAGGGGAAGGCCAGGCTTCTTCAGCTTGCCGAAGGTGTCCTGAATCATCGACAGGGCCTTGGCCTCGTCGAAGCGGCCCGCCACCACCAGCATGGCGTTATCCGGCCGGTAGTACTTCCGGTAGAAGGCCTGGAGCCGGTCGATGGGGACGTTCTCCAAGTCGGAGCGCGCGCCGATGGTGGACTTGCCGTAGCTGTGCCAGATGTACGCGGCGCTCATCACGCGCTCGAAGAGGATGCCGCGCGGGTCGTTCTCACCGGATTCGAACTCGTTGCGGACGACGGTCATCTCGCTGTCGAGGTCCTTCTTCGCGATGAAGCTGTTGACCATGCGGTCGGCTTCGAAGGACAGGGCCCAGCGGAGGTTGGCGTCGGAGGCCGGCAGCGTCTCGTAGTAGTTGGTGCGGTCCAGCCAGGTGGTGCCGTTGGGCCGGGCGCCGCGCTCGGTGAGCGCCTGGGGCACGTTGCGCGTGGTGGGCGTGCCCTTGAACATCAGGTGCTCCAGCAGATGGGCCATGCCCGTCTCGCCGTAGCCTTCGTGCTTGCTGCCCACGAAGTACGTCACGTTGACCGTCACCGTGGGCTTGGTGGGGTCGGGGAAGAGGAGCACCTTCAGCCCGTTGGGCAGGCGGTACTCGGAGATGCCTTCCACGCTCGTCACGGGGGCGAGCGCGCGGCCCTTCGCCTTGTTCTGCGTGACAGCGGACTGGGTGGCGGGGGCCTTGTTGGCGGCGGCGGGAGTCTGGGCCCACACTGGAGTGCCGGCCACCATCATCAGGGCCGCCACCAGGGAGAGCGGGGTACGACGCTTCATGCGGTCCTCGCGGGTCGTCTGGGAGTGCACCGGCTTCTAACCCGAGATGTCCCCCGGGCCATCCCGAACGGTGGCACTCCGAGCAACCCGGCATCGCGGACGTACCGTCACGCAGGGAAAGCACGGGGACGCGCAAGCATCGTCGCCCGCGCGCGTTAGTAGTAAGCACCCCTTGCCAGGGCCGTACCCTGTCTCTCCCGGGCATCAGGAGTCCCTTCGGATGAAACGATTCTTCATCGGCGCGCTGGCCTTCGTGGGCGCGCTGTCTGTCCTCTTCGTGGTGGGCCTCGTGGGCCTGATGCTGCTCGCGTCCGCGAGCAAGCCCGGGGTGCCCTCCAACCTCGTGCTCGAGCTGGACCTGGAAGACCCGCTGTCGGAGCACGGGGGAGGGGACTCGCTGGTGGGGGCCTTTGGCGAGGAACCCACCACGGTGCGTGACGTGGTGGAGGCGCTGGAGAAGGCCGGAGACGACGCGCGCGTGAAGTCCCTGCTGGTGCGCATCGGCCATCCGGGGACGCCGGCCGCCACGCAGGAGCTGCGCGACGCGGTGAAGGCCTTCCGCGCCAAGGGCAAGAAGGCGGTGGCGTACTCCGACACCTTCGGCGAGCTGGGCAACAGCACGCTGGGCTACTACCTGGCGTCCGCCTTCGACGAAATCTACATCCAGCCGTCGGGCGACGTGAACATCAACGGGCTCGCCTTCGAGCTGCCCTTCGCGCGCGAGGCCTTCGCCAAGCTGGGCGTGACGCCTCACTACTTCGCCCGCTACGAGTACAAGAACGCCATCAACTCCTACACGGAGCAGGACTACACCGCGCCGCACCGCGAGGCCACCGAGGGCTTCACGAACAGCCTCTTCGGCCAGATTGTGCGCGGCATCGCCGCGGACCGCGGGCTGACGGAGGACGTCGTGCGCGGCCTCATCGACAAGGCGCCGCTGATGGCGCAGGAGGCGGTGGAGGCGAAGCTGGTGACGGGCCTGCGCTACCGGGACGAGGTACTCGGCGGGCTGAAGGAGCAGGCCGGCGAGGGCGCGCGCTTCCTCTACGTGAAGAAGTACCTGGAGCGCGCCGGCAGGCCGAACGTGTCCGGGAACACCATTGCCCTGGTGTACGGCGTGGGCGAGGTGATGCGCGGGAAGAACCAGTCCAACCCGCTGTCGGGTGGACAGTCCATGGGCGCGGAGAGCGTCGCCGCGGCGCTGCGCAAGGCCACCGAGGACTCGCGCGTGAAGGCCATTGTCTTCCGCGTGGACAGCCCGGGCGGCAGCTACGTGGCCAGCGACACCGTGCGCCGCGAGGTGCAGCGCGCGAAGGAGGCGGGCAAGCCCGTCATCGTCACCATGGGCAGCTACGCCGCCAGCGGTGGCTACTTCGTCGCCATGGAGGCGGACCGCATCGTCGCGCATCCGGGCACGCTCACCGGCAGCATCGGCGTGTACGCGGGCAAGTTCGTCACGGCGGGCTTCTGGGAGAAGCTGGGTGTGAACTTCGACAGCGTGGCCGTGGGGAAGAACGCGGAGATGTTCGGCTCGGACGCGGACTACACGCCGGAGCAGCAGGCCCGCATGGACGCGT
The DNA here is from genome assembly GCF_026810205.1 of Myxococcus sp. NMCA1. NCBI lineage: Bacteria > Pseudomonadati > Myxococcota > Myxococcia > Myxococcales > Myxococcaceae > Myxococcus > Myxococcus sp. NMCA1. The sequence continues at coordinate 9,463,681 of NZ_CP113950.1, forward strand.
CGCTGGACCGCATCTACGCGGACTTCACGACGCGCGCGGCGGCCAGCCGGAAGCTCCCGTTGGAGAAGCTGCAGTCGCTGGCCAAGGGCCGCGTGTGGACGGGCGAGGACGCCCTGGAGCACGGGCTGGTGGATGCGCTGGGCGGCTATCCGAAGGCGCTCGAGCTGGCGAAGGAGGCCGCGAAGCTGCCGGCCGATGCCCGCGTCAACGTGGAGGTGTACCCGCGCAAGAAGCCCGCGTCCGCGGTCCTCTCCGAGCTGCTGGGCCAGACGGGCGACAACAGCGAGGACGACGCCGCCTCCATCAGCGTCCTGTCCCCCTGGACCACCCTGGTGGCGGGCGTGCGCAAGGTGTACGCCGTGGGTGCGCGGATGGGCCTCTTCGAGGGCACGCGCGGCGAGCTCTACGCCCCTCTCCCCGAGGCGAGCTGGTAGCGCGTCCTCCCAGGACGCGGACGCGTGGCACCGGGACGCTTCGGTGCCACGCCGCGCTGCTCGCGGAGTCCCTCCGGGGACGACTCAGAATGACGCCGGCGGTTGCGGCACGTCCGGTAGCTGGGTGAGCGGGCGGCCGAACATGGAGTGGTAGCGCAGCTCCCGGGAGACACAGCGCTGCCTCCGCGTGTCGAAGACGAGGCACCGGTCCACCGGCCCCGCGTAGACGTGCAGTGAGACGGCGGGGCCTCTCGCCGCGGTGACGCGGTGGATGGGGGCCTCCGGGCAGCGGAAGTCGACGAAGCCCGCGCCCACGGGGCCCACCATGACGGGAGGCCCCAGCCGGGCCGGCCCCGGTCCCAGGCCCCCAGCTTCCAGGGTGTAGTTCTCCAGCACGAAGACCCCGGACTGGACGCTGAACCAGCACTCCTGCCCGTCATGGTCGTGGATGGGGGAGAAGGTGCCCGCGTCCCAGCAGTTCAGCAGCACCTCCAACCTGGCATCCCGGTAGATGAGGTTGCGCGTGTAGCGCCCTCGCCGGAAGTGCAGGTAGGGCTGGAGGCTGGCCGGCTCCAGCACCAGGCCCGCCAGGCCTTCTCCCACGCCCTCCAGGCCCGGCATCCCGCCCGCCTTCTCCCGAAGAAGCTCCACCCATTCGCCCAGGCACATGGCGTTCATGGGAGTGAAGCTAGGCAACGCTCCGACACGGTGCTTTCCGGCTTGTCGGGCGGAGGACGGCTCGACGCGTCGCAGCGCACGTGAGGACAGGTCGACCATCGAGTAGCAGACGCCCGCGCCCGGCGAGGGGGATGGGGCTCGGTCCCCACCTTGCAGGTGGCGCGGCGACGGAAGCGTCTGTCGCCTGCCGGGAAGCTCCCAGGCGAATGGAAGCGTAGAAGACATTGTGACCTTCCCGGACTCGGGCTGCCCCACGGGGCTGGCGGCCAGGGCGGAAGGCGTGAGGGGGGACGAGATGAAGAAGCGACTGGGTGACATCCTGCTGGAGCGGGGTGTGGTGGACGCGTTGCAGCTCCACTCGGCGCTGGCGTACCAGCGCAAGTGGGGCGTGCCGTTGGGGCAGGTGGTGGTGGACCAGCGCTTCAGCACCGCGCAGCAGGTATTGGAGGCCCTGGCCTTCCAGGCGGGGATGCAGACGGTGGACCTGGACGTCCAGCCGCCGGACGCGAGCTTGACCTGGCTGATTCCGGAGCGCGTGGCGGAGGCGCACCGGGTGGTGCCGCTGAAGCTGGAAGGGCAGGGGGGCCGGGACTCGGTGCTGGTGGTGGCCATCGCCGCGCCCGCCAGTCTGGCGTCCCTGGACGCGGTGAAGAGCGTGTCCGGCAAGCCGCGCGTGGTGGCGAAACTGGCGTCGGATGTGGCCATCCGCAGGGCCATTGGGCGGCTCTACCGAGGGGAGACGGGTGACGCGGCGCCCCGGCGGGCCGGCATGGAGAGCTTCTCGCTGCCGGAGGCGGACGAGAGCATGCCCATGGTGCTCGGCGGCAGCATGGCGGAGCTGACGAACATGGAGGCTCCTGGCGGTGAGGATGGGCTGCCGCTGCTGGGCTCGCTGGAGGAGGTTGTCGTCCAGGCGCAGGCGGTGCCCGCGGAGATGAGGCGGCTGGTGCAGGCCATCCGCGCCATGCCCGAGCCGCTGGCCGCTGTCGCGCAGCCGCTGCCCCTGGAGGCAGGGCGCTCCGAACAGGCCGCGACGCCCGCCACGACGGAGGGCTTGCACCTGGCGCATGTCTCGCGGCCTGGGTCCACGAAGGCGCCGTTCTCCGCGCGCGCCATGCAGCTCACGGTCGGAACGCGGAACCACGTCCCCACGGCGTTGCCCATGCTCACGGCCGCGCAGCCGGTGCCCATGGCTCAGGTCCTGGTGTACGGCTGGGGTGAGGAGGCCACCACCGGGCTGGTGCGAGTGATGTCCGAGGCGGGCCTGCGGGCTCAAGTCGCAAGCACGGAGGAGCTACTCGCGGCGAACGCGGCCCAGGTCGTGGTAGCGCCGCTGCCGTCGATGGAGGCGCTGCCGCGTCAGGTCCACGCGCAGGTACTGGTCGCGGGCAAGATGCCGGAACAGGACCTGCCTCGCGCCCAGGCGGTGGGGGCCCGCGGCTTCCTCGCCGCTCCGGTGGATCCGGATCTCCTCCTGCGCGCGGTGCGGCGGCTGGCGCGCCCCGCTGGTGGCGCGGATCTCAAGCGCGCCAGCTAAGGGGCAGGAAGAACCACCACGGCAGCAAGTCGAAGCGGGGCGCCGAGGTGGCGGCGCTCTTCTACTCGCTCGTCGAGACGGCACGCCTGCGCGGCGAAGAGCCGGGCCACGACATCCAGCGTGCTGCGCTGGCTGCCATTCAGAACCCGGAAGCCGTCACGCTCCCCAAGAGCCAGGACAGACATTCGCGCCCGCCGGACTTCCCAGCCAGGTCAGGCCTGCACCGGCACGGGGCACGGCGAGCAGATGCCTCGTTTCAACCGCTTCGCCCCAGCTCCGCGACGGTGAACGACGGCTCGGACGACATCCGCAGGCACTGAGTGAACAAGTCATCGCGCCGCGCCACCTTCATCCAGCCGCTTGACAGGTAAGCATCTCCTTACGCATTATCGGTGCACGATGATGCACACCGAGCCAGGGGTGTTCGGAGCGATCAGCCATCCGGCGCGGCGCCGCATGCTCGACCTGCTGGTCGACGGCGACCGCCCGGTGAATTCAATCGCCGAGAACTTCGAGATGAGCCGCCCGGCGGTGTCACAGCACCTGCGCGTGCTGCTCGATGCGGGCCTCGTCACCGAGCAACGGCACGGCAGGGAACGGCGGTACCGCCTCGTGCCGGAGCGACTGGAGCCGGTACGCGACTGGATTGCTCACTACGAGCGGTTCTGGGACGACAACTTCGCCCGCCTGCGGCGGCACCTTGAGAAAGGCGACAAGCAGCAATGACGACAAAGACAATCCGACGGGAGCTGAAGTTCACCCAGTCGCCCGCCGTCGTGTGGCGCGCGCTCGCGACCAGCGAGGCGCTCGCTGACTGGATGTACCCGAACGACTTCGAGCCGCGCGTCGGGCATCGCTTCACCTTCCGCGTGCCTCCGGACCCTCGGGCCCAATTCGATGGACTCGTCGTGCAATGCGAGGTGCTCCGGTGCGCGCCTCCGTCCGAGCTCGAGTTCACGTGGGTCGTTGGCGAAGGCTGGCTGGATACCCGCGTCAGCTACCGCCTCGAAGCCGATGGCGATGGGACGCGCGTGCTCTTCGAGCACTCCGGCTTCAAGGAGGACCAGGCGTTCCACGGCGCCGAGTACGGCTGGAAGATGATGCACGGAAAGCTCGCCAAGACACTCGAGAAGGCATCAGACAACCCGGCCCTCAAGGCCTGAACACCGAGCCCCCACCCATGAACATCGTCTTCTGGATTCTTCAGGCCGTCCTCGCGCTGCTGTTTCTCGCGGGCGGGTCGTACAAGGCGTTCTCGTTCCAGCAGCTCGCGAGCCAGTTCAGCGAGGTCCCCCTCGGGGCCTGGCGGGCGCTCGGCTTCCTTGAGATGGCCGGTGGCGTGCTGCTCATCATCCCGGCGGCGTTCAAGTGGATGCCCAGCCTCACCGCGCACGCGGCCGCGGTGCTCACGTTCGAGACGTTCGCGCTCGCCGTGCTGTACGCGCGTCATTCAACGAAGATGACGCCCGAGAACCCGATGCTCTGGTCACTCGTGATGGGTGTGCTGATCGCCTTCGTGGCGTACGGCCGCTACATCCTCAATCCGGTGGTGGCAGCCGCCGCGTGACGCCATGACGGACGATGCCCGCGACATCGCCCGTGAACTCAGCGCGGGCGCCAACGCGCATCACGGAACAGCCGCCAGCAGAGAGGGCTTCTCGGAGCCCTCGGGCAGCCACAACGAGCCCAGCTCCAGCGTCGAGGACGGGAAGGGGTCGGCACGCACCAGCGAGTCATCCTCGTAGCTTCCCGTCAGCAGCCAGCCCCGCTTGACGCGCTGGTACACCTCCAGCGTGCGCGCGGCGGGGTCCACCAGCCACACGTGAGACACGCCCGCTCGCGCGTAGAGCGGCAGCTTGCGCGCGCGGTCCAACGCGGCGGTGGAGGGCGTCAGCACCTCGCAGACCCAGTCTGGCACCAGCGTGAGGAAGGGGACGTCCGGCTCGAAGGGGACGTCCACGCGCTCGCGGCGCCAGCCGGCCATGTCCGGAACGAGCATGTCGTGACCGAGGTGCAGCTCGGGCGCGCGCAGGAAGCACCAGCGGCCACTGCCGCCACGACGCTTGTCGAGCTGCTCCCCCAGCTCCACGCCCAGCATGAAGGCCGCGCGCGTCTGCGCGGCAGTGGGACGAGGCGAGGCGACCAGCTCCTCGTCCAGAATCTCCCCCACCCAGCCCGAGGGCAGGGCCGAGAGCATCGAATGGTTCGCCAGGGGGATGATGCCTTCAATCACAGCGCCTCCGAGAATCACCGGTTGAGGCGGGCATTCTAGGGGGCCGTCTGACACGTCCTCCGCTCGACGGAAGGCGTCATTTCCCGATGCAGAAACGCTGGAAGATTGCGTCCAGCAGGGCCTCCGAAACCACGGTACCGGACACTTCGCCGAGCGCCTCCAACGCGAGCCCCACTTCACCAGAGACGACTTCCAGGGTGGACACGCGCGAGGCACTCACCGCGCGGCCCAGCGCCTCGGACGCGCGACGCAGGGCATCGGCGTGACGCTCGGAGACGAGCGCCACCGCGGAGGGCGTGCCACCGCCCCACAGTCGCCCGAGCATGTCGGAACGAAGCGCGTCCACACCTTCACCGGTGAGGCCACTCACGCGCTGGCGCGGTGAGCCTGGCGCTTCCGTCACGTCGCACTTGCCGTCCACCACCAGCACGGGCGTGCCACCCGCGTCACGCGTCCACGCGTCGGCCTCTGCTTGCGTGACACCCGGCGGCAGCACGAGCACGGCCAGGTCCACGCCGGAGAGCAGCTCACGCGTGCGGGCAATGCCCAGCGCCTCGACGCGCCCCGGCGTCTCCCGCAGCCCCGCCGTGTCGAAGAGCGTCACCGCCAGCCCGTCCCATTCGACACGGGCCTCTAGCGCATCGCGCGTGGTGCCCGGCTCGTCATCCACCAGCGCGCGGGACTCGCCCACCAGCCGGTTGAACAGCGTGGACTTGCCCGCGTTGACGGGACCGAACAGCGCCACACGCGCGCCCCGGCGCACCAACCGGCCCCGCCCGGCCTCGGACAACAGCGTCTCCGCCTGAGCGCGGAGCGCGGTGACGCGCTCACCCACGTCCTCATCCGCGCCCTCTGCTTCATCGGGGAAGCTGAGCACGCCCTCCATGTCCGCATGCAGCGCGCGCAGCGGATCCTCCAGCGCCTGCACACGCGAGGCGAGCACACCGGAGAGTCCCGCGGCAGCAGCACGCACCGCGGCCTCCGAGTCCGCCGCCACCAGGTCCGCCACCGCCTCCGCGCGCGTGAGGTCCAACCGCCCGTTGAGGAACGCGCGACGCGTGAACTCACCCGGCGCGGCGTGGCGCACACGCGCGTCCTCCAACACCCGAGCCAGCAGCAACCGCAAGAGCCGCGGACTGCCGTGCGCCTGCAGCTCCACCACGTCCTCGCCCGTGAAGGACTGAGGCCCACGGAAGTAGAGGAACAGGCCCTCATCGAGCGAGCGGCCCTCCGCGTCCACGAAGGACGCGAGGTACGCATGGCGCGGCGTGGGCTGCGCGGGCACACCCGGGGCCAGCAGCCGGCCCACATCCAGGGCCTCGGGGCCCGACAGCCGGAGGATGCCCACGGCGCCCGCGGCAGGTGCGGTGGCCAGGGCGGCGATGGTCATGGAAGAAGACGTCATACGCGGCCGGTGGAGCGCATCCACCCTGAACAGCGCGGGCCCCGCTGATTCAGCGGGCGCCCATGGGAGGCGTGGAGCCGCGGGCGGCCTTCTCCACGGCCTCACGGTTCTCCTCGATGTACCGCTCCACCGCCTCGTCCTCGAGCTCCAAATCTCGCAGGACGCCCGGATAGACGAAACGGAACGCGGGGGACTCCTCGTCCCCGCGAAGGCGGAAGCTCATCTTGAGCACCGCCGCGCCGTACAGCTTGTCCTTGAGAGCTTTCGCCTTGCCCATCCCTCGTCTCGCTTCGGGAGCCTCGGCGCGCGCGGCGCGCCCAGCGGCTCACGCGTCGAAGTCGTCCTCGTCGTCCGGCAGCATGCTCCGCTTGGGAAGCGGGGCGGGCTTGTCCGGAGTGAACACCACGCGGCGGTTTCGGCCCTCGCCTTCCGCCGCCACCTTCACGCCACCCACTCCTTCTACTGACGTGAGGACGCGCGCGCGGTCTTCAAGCTTCATGGCGGCAATCGCGTAGAAGCGGCCCAGGCTGCCCGACTTCTCCGCGAGTTGTCTGACGGCCGCCATCAGCGCGGCATCCTCTTCCACCGCCACCGAGCGCTCATCCCCCTCGCCCTTGCTGGCGGGAGCAGCCTTGGCGGCGGACGCCTGCGCACCCCGCTGGCCTCCCTTCGCCGGAGCAGGCGCTGGCGCCTGGGCCGCCGCGGCACGGGGCGCGGCGGGGGAGGGGGCGGGCGCGGCCGGAGCCGCGGCTTGAGCCGCCGCGGCCTGGGGCTCACGGCGCTGCCGGGGCTCCGGATGCACACCCGCACCCAGCATCACCCAGCGCCGGTCAGCGCCAGGGCGATGCAGCATCTTGTTCAACAGGAACTGGAGCGAGTCCACCACCTGACTGCGCCGTCCCACCTCCACGCCAGGAGGCGGTGCGGGCTCGAAGTGGAGCGCCACCGACAGGCTGCCGTCGGCGGCGTCCTTCATGTCCAGCCGCGCCGGGAAGCCCATCAGCCCGAGGATGTCGCCGAGGAGCTTCTCCACACGGCCCCGGAACTCTCCGGACGAATCGCCGGAGGCCGGGGTGGACGGCGTCTGCTGGGGAACCTGCTCGCTCACTTGCGCCTGCCTCCCGCACCGGCCACCGCCGGCGTCCCACCGCCCGTCTGGGGCTTGTTCCGGTCCAGCCACTTCCGCAGGCCGTACTGCTGGGCGATGGAGAGGATGTTGTTCGTGAAGATGTAGAGCGAAAGGCCGGCCGGGTACTGGAGCAGCGTCAGCGTGAAGATGATGGGCAGGAACCAGGTCATGATCTTCGCCTGGGCCGCATCCATCATCTGCGGCTGCATCTTCTGGGTGATGACCATGGACACGCCCAGCGCCAGCGGCAACAGGTACGTGGGGTCCTTGTAGGTCAGGTCACGCCAGATGGGCCCGACGAAGGGCTCGCCGTAGATGTCGAAGCTGTTGCGCAGCGCGGTGAACAGGGCAATCCACACCGGCATCTGGATGAGGAGGGGGAGACACCCGCCCAGCGGGTTCACCTTGGCCTCCTGGTACAGCTTCATGATTTCGAGGTTCTGCTGCTCGCGGTTGTCCGCGTGCTTCTTGCGGATCTCCTCCATGCGCGGCTGGAGCTTCTTCACCTCTTCCATGCTGACCATGGAGCGGTAGGTGAGGGGCAGCAGGAAGAGCTTCACCACCACCGTGAGCAGGATGATGGCCACGCCCCAGTTGCCGGTGAGGCCGTAGAAGAACTTCATGACGGTCAGCAGGACCTTGCAGATGACGGCCCAGATGCCGAAGTCCACCGTCTCCGCCAGCGGCGGGTGGAAGGCGGCCTCGCCCAGGCCGGTGGACGCGCGCAGCGAGGCGCCGGGCACCAGGGACAGGATGTCCGGGTCCTTGGGGCCGAAGTAGCCGCCGAAGCGCAGCGTCACCGTCTCGCCCGGGGCCGCCGTAATCGGGAAGGACGCCGTCACCTTGCGCAGGGTGGGCGTGGCCTCGAAGGAGCACGAGCCGGCGCGCGGCCCTTCCAGCGGGTAGAGCGCGGACAGGAAGTACTGCTGGTCGATGCCGAAGAACTGCACCGGGCCGCGGGCGTCCTCGGCGTCCGGAGCGTCATCACCCGGGCTCATCTTCTGGAGCTTGTCACCCACCCAACAGGCGGAGCGGCTCAGGTTGCCCACGCCGCCGAAGAAGGACGGTGCGTGCTCGAAGTTGGGGTCGATGGCGCGGTTGTGGTGCACCTGCAGTTCGCCGCTCTGCGGCTGGCCGGAGGTGTTGCGCACCTGGAGGGTGTAGCTCAGCTCGAACCCGTCCTGGGGCCACTTGAGCGTCTTCACGACCTCCCACGGACCGCGGCGGCCAGTGAAGGTGACGCCGTCCGCGTTGCCGGGGGCGCCTTCATCCAGGGCGTAGTTCAGGTCCGCGGGCAACGGGCTGGCGCCGGTGATGGACACGGCCAGCGGCAACGGTTGGCCCGGGGTGGGGCGCGCCAGGTCCATCTGCGGCGCGGGAGGAATCTCCTTGCCGAACAGCTTCTGGAAGCCCTGGGCGACGCTGAGCTCCTGCTGCTCCCGCATCTTCGCGCCCTTGAGCACGGCGGCGGTGAGGCCGGCGCCCTCGGAGGAGAAGGCGTAGGTGGCCTCGTCGCGCTGCAGCTCCACCTTGCGCGCCGGAGGCGGCGGGGCCTCCGCGGTGGCGCCCGTCCCGGTACCGCCTTCGGGAGGCTGGACGGCCGGGGGGGTGCCGGCATCGGCGGGCGCCGTGGCCACCACGCCTGCGTCGGGAATTCCCGAGTCGGGCGGAGGCGGAGTGGGCGCGAAGAAGAAGGTGTAGACGGCAGTGGCCGCGAACGAGAGGGCCAGGGCCGCCAACAGTCGCTTCTGCGAATCGTTCGACTGGGGCGAGAGCGGATCGTTCATAGACTCCCCCCTCCACGGGGGAGAGGGCGGCAATGGGTGGAACCCCTCGTCACGGCACCGGGTCGATACCGCCGGGGTGGAAGGGCTGGCAGCGCACGAGCCGCCAGAGAGTGAGCCACGACCCCTTGAGGCCGCCGTGCTTCTCCAGCGCCTCCATGGCGTACGTGGAGCACGAGGGATGGAACCGGCACACCCGAGGGAGCAGCGGTCCAAGGAACTTCCGGTAGAAGCGGATGGGCAGCGAGATGACGAAGGCCAGCGGGCTCATCTGGGCGGCTCCTTCGGCTTCGTCTCCGCGCGGGGCAGCCGCTGCAGCTTACGGGTGACACCGTCAAAGGCACGCGACAGCGCCGGAAAGGAAGCATCCTTCGCGGAGGAGCGTGCCACCAGGACGACGTCCAGGCCTGACGGCCATTGCATGCGGCGCTTACGAAAAAGCTCCCGCAAGACGCGCCTCAAGCGCGCTCGGACGACGGCGTTGCCCACTTTGCTCGACACGGTCAGGCCAACACGCGAGTACGGCCGGCCATTGCGCTTCACGAGGGCCAGGAGGCAGTCCGAAGGGACTTTCTGCCCGCCTTCCTGGACCTCGAGGAACTCGCGCCGTTGAAGCAGGCGCAGGGCCTTGGGGAAGCGCTGGTCTGCCGGGCGGGACTGGCCCGGCGTCGCACCCTCGGCCCTCACACGCAGACTCGCTTACTTCTTGGGAGCGGACACGACGAGCCGCTTGCGACCCTTCGCACGACGGCGCTTGAGGACATCCCGGCCGCCCTTGGTGGCGTTCCGCTTGCGGAACCCGTGGGCGCGATTGCGGCGGACCTTCGACGGCTGGTACGTGCGCTTGGACACGGCTCTTACTCCTTGGTGATGACGGCGGCGCCTCCTACCGCTCCGGCGCGACCTGAACTAGGGAAAGGGGCGGGTCCGTACCCCCATTTCCAGGGTAAGTCAACGTTGGATCACCCTGGCTCACCCTGGAAGCCCCGCCCGGAGGCCCGATCGGACCGCCTGAGGTAGGGCCATGAAGGTCTAGGTGATGCTGACGGTGCCGACCACCGCCCAACGCACGGCGGCGGGAGTCTAACCGCGAACAGCGTGGGCGTCTGTTTCCCTGGCGCTTCTTTCCAGCGAGGGCCTGCCAGCCCGGGCGCCCAACGGGCTCAGACTCGCAACAACTGAGAGCGCTGGGGGCCGCGGATACCCATCCAGAGACACCATCATTTTTTGCGAAGGACCTTTTGAAGGCCCGTTCTTTCGCAAACTCCAGACAAAGGTGTCCACATGTCGTTGCTCACGCGGCCTCAGGTCGTCGTGCTCGGACTTGTCATGTCCTCCGCGCCCGCCCTGGCCCAATTGATTCCCCCCATCATCACGGTGCCGAGCCCCATCCTCCTCTGTAATGCCTACGTCCCCACGCTCGCGGACTGCCAGAACCCCGTCACCTTCTGCGCGAACCTGGCCCGGAACGCGGCGAAGACCAACCCGAACGCCGCCTGCAACGTCCTGGTGCGCGACGCCGCGCTGAACGCCGTGGCGAGCCTGCCCGAGCGCACCGTGCTGGTGCCCGTCACCCGCAACGCGAGCGGCCAGGAGATTGCGCCAGACGCCGCCACCAAGAGCGTGGCCTTCGTCCAGGAGAACCCGAACGCCCGCTACATGAGCGGCCTCTCCAGCTTCATGCTGGGCACCGCGCACCGCGACCGGACCTACTTCCCCGCGTCGACCAAGGCCGCCAGCCTCATGCGCGCCGCGCGCTTCACCCAGCGAAATGCGTGGAACAACTCCGGCAACATCGTCGACTCCTGCCGCGAGTACGTCCACGAGAAGTACTACGACTACAGCGTCTTCGAGGACGCCATCTCCTCCTCGGGCACCGACTACCGCAAAATCTTCAACATCGCCTACGCCCAGGCGCCCGGTGGCGGCAGCGTGCCCGCCTCCGCCATTGGCACCCGCTCGATTGCGGACCCGGTGCAGCGCGGCAAGGACGGCACCCCCATCCAGCCCGCCATCCAGTTCCCCGCCGGCGCGCCGAAGAACGAGTTCTTCACCGTGCCGCCCCCCGCCGAGGGCAGGGTCACCATCGGAACAGGCTCCGAGGACCGGGTGGTGATGCTTCCTGGCTTGATGGGCGCGGCCATCATCCATCTCAAGGACCTGGACCGTCCGCTGAACCTCTACGGCACCATCCTGCCCGAGGCGACGCTGTCCACCCTGGCGAACGGCGCCAGCTACTACAACGAGAGCTGGGCGTGGCACCGCAGCATGAGCGTCACTCGCAATGCCAACGTCCTGGATGAGCGGATGTACGAGTTGGACCGGCTCCAGGAGGAGTTCGCCGCGCTCGTCCAGCAGCGCAAAGAGCTGGTCACCTCCATCACGTCGGAGCTGGCCCGCCGCTACCGCCCCCTCCCAGGGATGCTGAAGGCCGATCCAGAAACGTCCAGCAACCTGACGGACGACGACGAGCCCCAGGACCCGCTCATCCCCCAGCTCTACGCGCTGGCCTCGCTGGATGCCGTCATCGAAGCGGCGCTCCAGCAGGCCCAGTCGCAAGGCTGCCTCAACTTCCAGACTGGCAAGGCGCCCGCTCCCTGCGACTGGTCGCCCAAGCGCTTCGCGCGCAGGGTGATGAACCTCTACCAGGGCGCGCGTGAGCAGGACTTCCAGAAGTGCGCGACCTACACCCGCGACGACTTCGCGGACCTCAAGGCGAAGCCCCTGCAGATTGGCACCGTCAACTACCCCTCGCAGGACTACACGACGAGCCCCTCGCGCCTGGAGACGTACTTCACCCGGCGGGACCAGTACATGCGCGCCCTGTCCGCCACCGTGGGGCCCATGCTGGACCCGAAGACGGCGCAGCCCCGCCTGCGCTGGGAGTCCGGTGACAGCTACAGCCTGGGCAATGACACCTTCGGCGCCACCGCGAACTACCAGGTGGCCGTGGCCATCAACAACGTGAAGAACACGCCCGACTGCGGCCTCTCCCCGGAGGTGACGGGCAGCTTCAACGCCACCGGCAGCGCCCTGGGCATCAGCGCCAACCTCATCAACGCCCAAGTGCAGGTGACGCAGAAGCGCGCGGACATCGACCTGGACGTGCTCGACAACACCATCCCGCTGGTGGACATCCACAAGAACCTGACGCTGGGCCAGTTCAACATCGTGTCCGGCAAGCAGGAGAAGAAGGCCACGCTGGTGAACGCGCAGGCGACCTTCGTCGTCGTCGTGGTCCCCGTCACGCTCGGCGCCAAGGTGGCCGGCGTGGTGGGGCTCGAATACGCGCTGACGGCGGAGCACACGGTGACGGGCACCACGGCGTGCAGCGTGACGAATCTGGGCGTCGCCGGACACATCAAGCCCTACGCGCAGGTGGACGGTGAGCTGTACGCGAGCGTCGACCTCTTCATCATCGAGGCGGGCGTGAAGGGCCGCCTCCAGTTGGTCCACGCCGCCGTCCCGCTCGACGGCCGCGTCTGGCTGGCGTCGTCCGGGGGCCAGTTGAAGCTGCGCATGGAGGGGAGCTCCGACCTGAAGTTCACCTTCCTGTCCGGCAGCATCGCCGCCTACGTGGAGGTGGGCGTCTGGCCCTTCGAGGCGGAGTTCGAGGAGACGCTCGTGAGCTGGAACGGCATCCAGGAGAACGTGAAGCTGTTCGACCACGCGTTCAACGTCAACCTCGTCGACCTGCGCTCCCTGCTGTAATCCCCGTACCCGCTGGAGACGCCCCATGAACGCACGCAAGGTCATCACTGGCGGTGCACTGCTGGCACTGCTGCTCCTGGGAGCCGCCTGGGTCTTCCACACCCAGGCCCCCGTCACCGGGGCGCCTCCAGCGGCGACGCCCCTCCGCGTCCACTTCCCCATGGGGGAGCGCCGGACGTACCGCATGGACTACACGGCCCGGACCGAGGTGCGCCTCGCCGGGTCGCAACAGAAACCCACCGCCATGGGGGGCCGGGCCCACTTCGTTGGAGACCTGGTCCTCCGCGGCCACCCCGCGCAGGGCACCGCCCTGCGCGTGGGGCTGAGCCTGGAGAACCTCCGCGAGCACACGCTCGAGCTGTTTGGCCACGCGCTGCTGCCGGACGCCGCGGCCGTCGCGGCCACCTTCACCGGCCGCGAGGCCCTGCTGGACCTGGACGCCGACGGCACCCTGCGCGCCGTCTCCTTCCAGGAGGAAGACCCCTCCCTCTTCAAGAACACCGTGCAGACGCTGGCCGGCGAGCTCCAGTGGGTGCTGCGCGACGGCGCCACCTGGCAAGTGGAGGAGTTGACGTCGCGGGGCACGGCGCTCACGGAGTACGCGCGGCTGGACGAAGGCGCCCTGCCCGCGCGCATCCTCAAGCGGCGCCTGGCCTACCCGGAGCCCCGCGGCATGGGCACGGGCAGCGGCGCCGTGGAGGTGGACTCACGCTTCGAGATGACACTGGACGCGGACGGCGTCCTGGAGCGTCTCTCAGGTGAAGAGCGGGTACTCCGCCGCCCGACCGGTGGCGGCGAGCCCACCGCCACCTCGCACATCCAGCTCCGCCTGGAGCCCGGCAAGCGAGAGCGCTTCGTGGTGGCGCAGGCCTCCGCCGCGCCAGCCGCGCAGCTCCAGCGGCTCGCGCCGGGTGAACTGGTGACGGACGCCCACGCGCGGGAGCGGATGCTGGCGCAGCAGGTGGATGGACTCACCCCGGAGCGCTTCTTCGAGCTGATGGAGAAGTACGCCAACGGCGGCACCTTCCCGGAGCACAACCACTTCCTCCTCCAGGCCACGGGCCTGCTGGAGCAGCAGCCCGAACTGTGCGCGCGGCTGGCCGACTTCTTCCAGCAGTCCACCCTGAAGCCGCGTGGCCGGGCGCTGGTGCTGGACCTGTTGGCGGGCGCGGGCACGCCGGAGGCGCAGACGGCGCTGGTGCGCGCCCTGTCCAGCCCCCAGGCGCTGGCCGAGCCCGGCTACGGCATGTTGCTCAGCCGCCTGTCGCTGCTGACCAGCCCCACCCCCGACACGGTTCGCTTCATCGAACGCACCCACCGCACGGCCCGTGACGACACCCGCGTGGCCACCGCCTACGCCCTGGGTGCCACCGCCGGCGCGCTCTACCGGCAGCAGCAGGACGCGGAGTCCCTGGCCGCCGTCCAGCAGCTCGGGGCCGAACTGCGCGCCGCGCGCACGCCCGAGGGCAAGGCCCACCTGCTGCTCGCGCTGGGCAACGCGGGCCTGGAGGAGCAGGTGGACGTCATCGCCCACTACGCCCAGGACGCGGACGCCCAGGTGCGCCGGGCCTCGGCCCGCGCGCTGCGGAAGATTCAGACACCCCAGGCCATGCGCACGCTCCTCTCCATGACCGAGGACACCGACGCACCCGTGCAGTCCTCCGCGCTGACGGCGCTGAGCCGCCGGGACCTGGACGACTCGGTCCTGCGCCAACTGCGAGACCTGGTCCTCTCCGGCCGAGTGCCCGTGGAGAACCACCACACCCTCGTGACGGTGGTGGAGCCCTACCTCCAACAAGCGCCCGAGGTGCGCCAGCTCCTCCAGCACCTGCTCACCATGGACGCGCCAGACGCGCAGCTCCACACGCGCATCCGCGGCCTGCTCGAGACGTGACCGGGGCAGGGGACCGTCGGCCTATTCACTATGAGTGAATAGGCCGATGGTGTCCCCCAGTCCTTGGGGTAGGGGAGGGGATGATCCACAACCGGGCCGGGCTGGCATGACCGCCGCGGATCATCCGTGTTGGGAAAAACCCTTGAGGCTACGGCGGTTTTGGCCGGTTGCTTGATCCACCAGGAACCGTCTGTTAGCACCGCCGAACGCCTCGTTTTCCCCCTGCTTCTGCACGTTTGAGACACGCGTGAACGCCCTCGCCCAAGCCGCTACCCCCTTCCCAAGTGCTGGAATTCTCTGGGCTCGGATGCTGGATGCCATCCGCCAGGAGAAGTTCGACTATGCGCTGAGATGGCTGGAGCGGATGCGCCCGCTGGAGGTGCGTGACGGCGCCCTGGTGATGGGCGTTCCGGACCGCTTCTTCCGCGACTGGGTGGATGACCACTACCGCCCCATGCTGGATGTCCAGCTCGCGCGGATGGGGGAGGGCCTGACCTCCATCGCCTATGAGGTGGTGGAGGGCCTGGAGCCGGACCCGCATTTTCCACCCACACCCTCAGTCAAGGCGAGCGCCACGCGCCCTGGCCGGCTGAACGCGCGATTCACCTTCGACACCTTCGTGGTGGCGGACAGCAACCAGCTCCCGGCCGCCGCGGCGCAGGCCGTGGCCGACAAGCCGGGCCACCACTACAACCCGCTCTACATCTACGGCGGCACGGGCCTGGGCAAGACGCACCTGCTCCAGGCGGTGGGCAACCTCATCTGGGAGCGGGATCCGTCCCAGCGCGTGGTGTTCCTCTCCAGCGAGCAGTTCACCAACGAGTACGTGGAGAGCGTCCGCGAGCACCGCATGGGGGACTTCCGCCGGAAGTTCCGTGAGGAGTGCGACGTGCTCCTCCTCGACGACATCCAGTTCCTCGGCAAGCGTGAGGAGACGCAGAAGGAGTTCTTCTACACCTTCAACACGCTCTACGAGATGAACAAGGCCATCGTCCTCACCAGCGACACCGTGCCCGCGGAGATTCCGGGCCTGGAGGACCGGCTGCGCAGCCGCTTCGCCATGGGGCTGATGACGGACATCCGCGAGCCCACCTACGAGACGCGGGTGGCCATCCTCCAGAAAAAGGCCGTGGCCGAAGGTCTGGACCTCCCGGACTCGGTGGCGCACTTCATCGCCAAGCACATCCAGAAGAACGTGCGCGAGCTGGAAGGCGCGCTGGTGAAGCTGTCCGCGGTGCACAGCCTGACGCGCCAGCCGGTGACGGAGGATTTCGCGTCCCAGGTGCTGCGCGACATCCTCCCCGCCCACAGCGCGGTGGACGTGGAGTCCATCCAGCGCGAGGTGGCCCGCTTCTACAAAGTCACGGTGGAGTCGCTGAAGGAAGACCGCCGGCACAAGGCCCTGGCCCATGCGCGACAGGTGGCCATGTACCTCAGCCGCAAGCTGACGAAGAGCTCCTTCCCGGAAATCGCCGCGCGCTTCAGCAAGGACCACTCCACCGTCATCTCCGCGGTGCGCAAGGTGGAAGGCCTCCGCATGACGGACGCCACCGTGCAGCGCGAGCTGGCGGAGCTGGAATTGAAGCTCGGCAATCCCTGAAGCAGCCGTGCCTTTGTTTCATGTCGGACGACACGCCATGACGCGCGCAGGTGTACGTCCGCGTGAAACGGGCCGTGTCCGGCTGACGCGCAGCC
This sequence comes from Myxococcus sp. NMCA1, assembly GCF_026810205.1. Classification (NCBI taxonomy): domain Bacteria; kingdom Pseudomonadati; phylum Myxococcota; class Myxococcia; order Myxococcales; family Myxococcaceae; genus Myxococcus; species Myxococcus sp. NMCA1. Next base: position 9,480,181 of record NZ_CP113950.1, read on the forward strand.
AGGATTGACGCTCGGGCGCGTATTCGGGGGAGTGAGCCCGCGCGTGAAGAGCCTGGTCCTGCTGCTCGCCGTGCTCACGGCCGCCGCGCTGTGGCGTGCGGGCCAGACTTCTCGGACGCTGGCTCCCGCTGAGACACCGCCGGCTGTTTCACAGGCCCTGGATGACGAAGCCCCCACCCTGGCGCCCGAGGAGAACCTCCCGGGCGTGAAGGGGCGGGAGCGGGTGCTCGTCGTGGGCCACCGGCTTCGTTACACGTTCGACCTGGACCTCCGGACCCACACTGATCTTTCGGCTGGCGCGCGGGAGTCCCTGCACACCGGATGGAGCGGCCTGCTCGAGCTCACCTACCTGGGCGCGGAGGGTGAACAGCGCCTGTTCTCCTGCCACCTCGTGCCCACGCGGCTGGACGTGGAAGCCGGTGAGACGCCGCTGCCCGGTGACGCGGCGCTGCGGGCGCTCCAAGTCATGTTCGAGCGGCCGGTGTACGTGGGCCAGGACGTTCGGGGCCGGCTGATGGCCGTGCACTTCGATGCGGCGCAGGACGCGACGGCGCGGAGGCTCGTGCGCCTGCTGCTCGCGTCGACGCAGTTCGTGGCGGAGGACGGCCCCCGCTGGAGCACCGAGGAGCCGGACTCGCGCGGTGACCTCGAAGCCGTGTACCGCGCGGGTGGCAGCGCGAACACCTACGTGAAGACGAAGCGGCGCTACCTGCGCGCCGGCTCGCCGGTGCTTCCTCGGCTGCAAGGGCACCTGGACTTCACCCTGTTCGCGGATGGGCACGTGAAGGAGGCGACGGGCTCGGAGGTGGTGGAGCTGGGCGGAGGCGGCACGGGGCTCCCTCGCATCCGCGAGGAGGCGCGGGTCGCGTTGACCAACGTGGGCGTGGACTACCGGCTCTCGTCGCTGAGGCCGTTTGAGGCCACGCGGGCGACGTTGCGGTCGGAGCGGCTCACGGATTCGGCCGGCATGGAGGAGGCTTCGCTGGAGGCGCGGGACAGGCAGCTCGTGAAGGGGGCGAAGCTGGATGACTTGCTGCGGGCGCTGGCGAAGCGCAAGGACCTGGACACGGCGCGGCTGCGACTGACGGCCTTGTTCCGACAGAATCTGGCGGAAGTGGATCGGGCCGTGGCGCTGATTCGTCAGGGCTCCGCGGACGAGGTGCGCTCCGAGCAGATGCTGGAGGCGCTGGCCAGCGCGGGGACGCCCGAGACGCAGCGGGCGCTGGTGTCCGTGTTGGAGGGGGAACGGATTCGTCCGAAGACACGGGCCCACGCGGCGCGGGTGATAGGGCGCATGGAACGGCCTTCACTGCTTCTGGGCGATGCGCTGGAGCGTGTGCTGGAGGCGACGCGGGACGCGGGCGTGAGGCGCGCGGCGGCACTGTCGGTGGGGGCGCTGTCGAAGATGCTGGAGGTGCCGGAGCCGGGCCGAAGCCAAGCGCTGGTGGAGGGGCTCGTGGGGCGCTGTCGCTCGGGGACTTTGGATCCTGAAGTCTGTCTGGATGCCCTCGCCCGGGCTGGCGCTCCAGCGGGACTGGCCTACGTGAAGTCGGCGCTCGTGCATCCGGAGGCATCCGTGCGTGGCGCGGCGACGGAGGCGCTCCGTGCCATTCCTGGCGCGGCGGTGGATGCATTGTTGGACCAGGTGATGCTCGACGACCCGAGCGCGAGGGTTCGTGCGCTCGCGGTGAAGGCTGTCTCTCAACGGGTCGCTGGCGCCCACTTGGAAGCACTGGCCCGGGTGCTGCGCGCCGAGCGGAGTGAGCGCGTCCGCATCGAAGTGGTGCGGCTGCTGGGCCACCTGCAAGCCGTGGAGGCTCCCGCCGCGGCCTTGCTTCGCGATGTGGCCGCCAACGATGGGGCCGCGAACGTGCGGGCGATGGCGACGTCACTGCTCGGTGGTGAGTAGGGCGGGGTGCCGGGCGGATGAGTTCGCCCGACCCCCGTTCAACGCCGGAGTGCTACGTGTCCTTGCGGCGACGGCCCACGACGACCCGCATCAGCCCCACGAGCATCCACGGGAGTAGCGCGGAAGGAGACGAGGACTGGCAGCCGCAGCCACCGTCCGGAGGAGGCGGCGGCTGAGTCCCTGCATCCTGCGACGGGCCACCGTCGGGCCCGGGCTCCTCGCCCGGACCCGCATCCGGATCCATGCCAGTGCCCGCGTCGGGATCCGTGCCAGTTCCCGCGTCGGGGTCCTCACCCGGGCCGCCATCCGGATCCGTGCCAGTTCCCGCGTCGGGGTCCTCACCCGGGCCGCCATCCGGATCCGTGCCAGTGCCCGCGTCAGGGTCCGTACCAGGGCCACCATCGGTTCCTCCGTCCGGGTCCTCGCCCGTCCCGCCATCCGACTGCGGGAACGAAGCCCGTGCGATGAACACGGCCGTGCCCCACTCCTCCTGGTCGTTATCCGGCGGAGCCAGCCCCGCGGCCAACGCGACATCCGACCGCGCGTTGATGCTGGGCGCGCCAGCGAACACTGGGTTGGACGGCGTCTCCTGGTCGATGCGCGCCGGTCCCAGGTCCGAGGTCACGATGTCATGCTCGCTCACGACCCGCTTCAGCTCCTGTCCATCACTGACCCACACCGCGCGCAGGTTCGCGGCGTCGATGGCCCGGAAGACCACGAGCCCACGGTCGTTCATGTCCGGCGGGAAGAACTCCAACTGCCGGATCTCCCCCAGGCCATCCTGGGCAATCACCCGCAGCTCCGTTCCATCCCAGAGCCACAACGTCGTGACGTTCCGTTCGGACGCGTCCCGGGCCGTCCCCAGGAACGCCACCTGCCCCTGGTTGTTGAACGCCGGCTGCACGGACGCGAAGCGGTACACCGGTGAGTTCGCGTCGAGCCCGCGCGTCTGCGCCACGAGCTGCGACTCGATGGTCACGTTGAAGATGCGCAGCTCCTGGAAGAACTCCGCGGACCCGGACGCGCGGTCCACCACACCGGCAATCTGAGCCTGGTCGTTCAGCCTCGGTGAGTACAGGAACGAATAGGGGCTCGAGCTGTCGGCGATGTTGTCGCTGACCAGGGTGCCCGCCCAGCCCGAGCCCAGAAGGAAATAGGACTGCCCTCCACCGCCATACGACGCACGAAAACCAATCACATCGGCTTCGTTGAGTTGCAAGCTGCTCCAGTTCGAAGCGCCAATCGGTGCGCGCTCGATGCGCACGTCGTCCGGACTGGCGACATTCAACCGGTAGATGCCGTTCTGGCTCGCCGAAGAAGCCCCGGTGACGGCGAAGGCCAGATTGCCATGGGAGATCAGATTGCTCTGGGATCTGAGTCCCGGGTCGCTGAGACGAGCGTCTTCGCCCAGGTCAGGAAGCACATAGATGCGCTGCCCCGCGCCATCCCGGCCCCACCACACCGCCTGACGTCCCTCGGGTGTAATCGCCAACCGGAAGGCAATCTGGCCATCGTCGGTCAGCGGGATCTGGAGACTCCCCGCCAGCAGGTTGCCCGGCGCCACGTTGTAGGCGCCGGAGGCATTCCCCAGCAGGTTGGTCCGCGCCTGGAGCTCCAGGGTGTAGTCGGGCACCTCCGCCCAGGCTGGCGTGGCCAGCGTGAGCACGCTCAGCGCCAGCGTCCTTCCACGGACCCGGCAGGCCCGCGCACTCCACTTCCGTCCCGCGACTGACATGGATGCCGCCTCCCATTTTTAATAGGAAGGCAGGCTATCACTGGATTCCGACGTTCAGTGCGCAGCGGGGGGAGGGGCCTCGGAGATGCTCTCCAGGGTCTCGCCGACGTCCTCCTCCGCCAGCGCCTCCAGCAAGTCGCTCATCGCGACAATCCCCACCAGCTTCTTGTCCCGGTCGAGCACGAGGATGCGGCGGACCTTCTTCTCCTTCATCTTCTCCGCCACCACGGAGATGTCCTCGTCATCGAAGGCGTATTCGAGCTGCCCCGTCATCGCCTCCGCCACCGTCGTGCTGTTGGGGTCCTTTCCCTGGGACACCGCGCGCACCACGATGTCGCGGTCGGTGATGATGCCCATCAACCGGTCACCGTCGCACACGGGCAGCGGGCCCACGCTCAGCTCGCGCATCTTCAGCGCGGCGTCCTTCAATGAGTCCTTCGCGTTGATGACCGTGAGGTCCTTCGTCATCACGTCTTGAATCTTCTGCATCACACACGATTCCTTTCCTCGGTTCAGGCCTCGGGCACCCACAGCGAGCGCAGGTCCGCGGGGAGCTGGCCCATGACGTCGTCGGCCTCTCCCTCGCTGATGTGATTGCGCACCGTGAGGAACACGGCCCGGGCCAGGCGTTCGGCCTCGTTGGGCGTGGTGTCGAGCTCCTCGGCCACCATGGCGAGGAACTGCTCCAGCTTGTACTTCCGGGCGACCTTGCCCTCGTGCCGAGGACACCGCTTCAGCATGTCCGTCACCTTCCGCGGAAGCTGGGCCTCCAGGTGCTTCGCCTCGGTATCCATCAGGCGTTGCTCCAGCAGGCACAGCACGGACTGCGCGGCCTTCTCCGCCAGTCCGCGGACGACGCCCGCGTTCGCTTCGAGGTCCTTCAAGAAGACCGCATAGGTCTGCGCCGCTCGCGACTCACTGCGCTGCTCCTTGAGGCTGGGCGTAGCGCTCCGGCCCTCCGCTGCCTCTCCCTGCTCCTCACGTATGTTCGCCATGACGGTGGCCTCCCCGGTGTCGGGCTTGGGTCTCTTCCGTGAGCGTGGGCACCCCATGTCCCCCAGGCACCGGCCGCCCCCCGCGCGCCGGGGCGACAGGGTGGGAAGCGAGCCATGCACCGGCAGGACCGTCCCGCCGCCGTCAGTCCACCACGCCGCCGAACAGCTCCACCATCCGAGTCCGGTGCAACACGCCCCAGAGCGCCAGCGCGACCAGCGCCAGACACACCGCGCCGAGCGCCTCCCAACGCCGGCCAATGGGCGGACGCGCCTCGGGATTCACACGTCGCAACGCCACCACGCCCAGGATGAGGGCGAGCATGGCCATTCCCACGAAGACAAACGTCAGCGCGCTCCCCACATCGAAGAAGAAGGAGAGCAGCGGCGCGAGCACGGGCAGGAACAGCGAACCCACGCTCAGGGACAGCGCATGCCGGGCAAGGGGGTTGTTGACCCGCAGGTCCCACAGCTGGTGCAGCTCGCGCTCGGGGACATCCAGGCGGAAGAAGAGCCGGCTGCGTGTGTCGCGAAAGACGTTCACCGCGACCATGAGGGGAATGAAGAACAGCAACGCGGGCGCGCCCAGGGACTGCGCGGTGAGCAGCATCGCCAGCAGGGGCATGGCGAGCAGGCCCATGCGCGCCCACCGCATGCCCAGGAAGAACGCCACGCCCACGCCCGCGCTGCCCAGGCACGCCAGCGTGGTGCCGACGTCCCCGGCCATCAGCGCCACCAGTGCCAGCCCGACGAGCACCACCGTGACGCCGCCCACCAGCCAGGCGCTCCCGTCCCTCCGTCCCCAGAGCCCCAGCCGAAAGGTCTCCAGGTAGTTCACCTCCGGACGCACGGCGCAGGGAGGGCAGTACATCCGGCCCATCACCCACGTTGTGCACGCGGTGCAGACGAAGCCGCCGCAGCGCTGGCAGGTGGCACCCGCGAGCGCATCCGGATGGAGGGCGCAGCGGGGCAGGGCACCGGATGAGACTTCGGCGGACATGATTTCAGTCTCTCATGCTGACCAGGAACCAACATCCCGGGGCAGGGTCCTTTCCCGCCACCATTCCCTACCCACGGCACCGGACGTGCGTGCTAAGCGCGTCACGTGAGTCATTGGCATCGAGACCCGGAGGCACCTTGTTCCGAATGAAGGCCCTCGTCGCCGCAGCCCTCGTGTTCAGCGGGCTGCCGGCGCTTGCCCAGACACCGACACCCCAGGAGGCGAAGCCACTGGAGCCCGGCCGTGAGGCGCTCGCCATCTCGTATGAGAAATACGCGCTGCCCAACGGCCTGGAGGTCATCCTCTCCGTGGACCGGAAGCTGCCGGTGGTGGCCGTCAACATCTGGTACCACGTCGGCGCGTACCACGAGCAACCCGGCCGCACCGGCTTCGCGCACCTGTTCGAGCACATGATGTTCCAGGGCTCGCGCAACGTGGCCGATGACGTCCACATCGCCCGGCTGGAGCAGTTGGGCGCCACCGACCTCAACGGCACCACCAGCTTCGATCGCACCAACTACTTCGAGACCGTTCCCAGCAACCACCTGGAGACGGCGCTGTGGCTGGAGAGCGACCGCATGGGCTTCCTGCTCGACGCCATCACGCCGGAGAAGCTGGAGACGCAGCGCGAGGTGGTGAAGAACGAGCGGCGCGAATCCATTGAAACCGCGCCGTATGGCGCCGCCCGCGAGAAGGCGTGGCACGCGCTCTTCCCGCTGCCGCACCCGTACCACGGGGACGTCATCGGCTCGATGAAGGACCTGAACGCGGCCAACGTGGATGACGTGAAGGACTTCTTCCGCAAGTGGTACGCGCCGTCCAACGCCACGCTGGCCATCGTCGGTGACTTCGACGTGGCGAAGACGAAGGCGCTGGTGGAGAAGTACTTCGGCACGCTGCCCAGCCACGCCCGGCCGCTGCGGCCGGAGGTCGCGCCGGTGAACCTCACCGCGCCCGTGGTGCTGCGCGAGGAGGAGCGCGTGGCCCGGCTGCCGCTCTTGTCCATCCAGTGGCTCACGCCCGCGTACCTGGAGGAAGGGGACGCCACCGCGGACGTGCTGGCCACCGCGCTGTCCACCGGCAAGGCCAGCCGCCTCTACCGCAGGCTGGTGCTGGACAAGGAGCTGGCCCAGAGCGTCAGCGCCACCCAGCAGAGCCAGGGCGCGCAGTCCGTCTTCTCGGTGGACGTGGTGGCGCGGCCCGGCGTGTCCACGGACACGCTGCTCCAGGAGGTGGACGCGGTGCTGGACGAGGTGCGCCAGCAGGGCATCACCCCGGAGGAGATTGCCCGCGCCCGCACGCGCTACGACACGCGCACGCTGGCCGGCCTCCAGTCCGTCGGCGGCTTCGGCGGCAAGGCGGACGTCCTCCAGAGCTACAACCACTTCGTCGGCGAGCCCAACTACGTGGCCCAGGACCTGGCTCGCTACGAGTCGGTGACGCCCGAAGCCGTGAAGCAGTTCGCCCAGGACACGCTGCGCCCCGGCGCGCGCGTCATCCTCCACGCGGTGCCGCCCGCACGCCGGCAGGCGCCCCTCGACTCGAAGGAGCGCCACTGATGCGCCGCCTCTTCTCCGCCCTGCTCGTCACCACGCTGGCCTCCTGCGCCAGCAACCCGAAGCCCGCGCCGGCCAATCCGGACTCGCCCGCGCTGGGAGAGAAGGCGGCCCCGGCCGAAGCCACGGCTGACGCCGAGTCCTTCCGCGCCACGCCGCCCCAGCCCGGCAAGGCGCCGGACCTGGTGCTGCCCACCTTCCAGAGCGCGAAGCTGGACAACGGCATCACCGTGCTGGTGAGCACGCGGCGGGAGCTGCCGCTCGTGTTCGCGGGCGTGGCCTTCGCCGCGGGCAGCGCGCAGGACCCCAAGGGCAAGGAAGGGCTCGCCGAGCTGACGTACCGCATGCTGCTGGAAGGCGCGGGCAAGCGGGACACGGTGCTCTTGGACAACGCCTTCGCCGACCTGGGTGTGTCACCCGCCATGGACGTGCAGGCGGACGGCGCGCAGGTGGGCGTGCGCGTGCTGACGCGCAACCTGGACGCGGCCATGGCCCTGCTGTCGGACGTGGTGCTGCGGCCCACCTTCAGCCCCAAGGCCTTCGAGCGGCGCAAGAAGCAGCAGCTGGCGGACCTGGTGCGCGCGATGGGGCAGCCCGGCGTGCTGGCGCAGATGGCCTACCTGGAGGCCGTGTTCGGGTTGCAGCACCCCTACGGGCACCTCCCCGACGGCACGCCCGCGTCCGTGCAGTCGCTCACCCTGGCGGACGTGATGGGCTTCTACCAGAAGCACACCGGCCCCAAGGCCCAGGCGATCATCCTCACAGGTGACATCAGCCTGGAAGAAGGGGTGGCCCTGGCGAAGCGGCACTTCAGCTGGTCGAAGAACAAGGCCACGCCGCCGCCGCCGCCGCCGGCCACGAAGGCCCCGCCGCGTCAGCAGGTGTACGTGGTGCCCAAGCCGGGCCTGGACCAGACGCTGCTGCTGGTGGGCCGCGCTGGCATCGCCGCGGGGAACCCGGACGAGTACCCGCTGGAGCTGGCCACCACCGTGTTCGGTGGCTTCTTCGGCAGCCGGCTCAACATGAACCTGCGGGAGAACAAGGGCTACAGCTACGGCGCGGGCGCCAGCCTCTCTCCGCGCCTGGGAGTGGGGCCGCTCACCGCGTACAGCTCCGTGCGCCAGGACGTGACGGGCCCGGCCTTGAGCGAGGTGATGAACGAGCTGACGGGCCTGAAGAACCGGCCCATCACCGCCGAGGAACTGGAGGCCGCGCGCGAGGGCCTCATCCGCGCCTTCCCGGGCGCCTTCGAGTCCGTGGAGGGCCTGGGCGCCAGCGCCGCGGCGCTCTTCATCACCCGCCGCCCGCTGGACGAGTTCAACCGCACCGTGGAGGGCTTGCGCGACGCCAGCGCCGCGGAGGTGCAGCGCATGGCCGAGCAGTACCTGGACCCGGCCATGATGCAGATTGTCCTCGTGGGTGACCCGGCGACCATCCAGGAGCAGGTGACGCCGCTCGGCCTGGGCAAGCTGGTGCCCATCGAGCCGGATGAAGCACCGGTGCCGCGCGCGGCGAAGTAGCACGCAGGCAGTCATCCCGGGCCGTGGTGGCGAGACATTGCTCGCGGGCCACGGCCCGGTGTTTCACGGGGCATGAGGTCCGAAGGTCCGGGCCTCCCCTGCGGCTCAGCGGTTGCGCGCCTCGTCTTCCTCGTCGGAGACCTGCCGCTCCTCGGCTCGCTCGCGGCCCCGGCGCTCGCGCTCCAGTTCGTCCGCCTCGTCGATGGGGCTGCGGATGTCGGGGACGTAGCCGCCCACCTCGGTGTCACTGTCCAAGGCGAACTTCTGCTCGCGGGTGTCGCGGATGGAGTCCGCGGAGTACAGCGGCAGGGTGTCGTCGGCTTCCAGTCCCCGCTCCACGCGGTCCGGCGCATAGGGAGGCTTGGTGGCGGCCTCCTTGCCTCCCGTGTACGGGTCGTACTTCCTGTTCGGCATGGTGCGCTCCTCGTCGAAGTGGGTACCGCTCCGAAGCTGAATGTCGGAGCGCGCTCCCTGCGCACCAAGGTCCCCGCGGAGGGCCGGGGGCACGCCCGACCGCCCGGCTCACGAGGAAGGTGGGGACGCCCGGAGGCATCCCCAAGTTGCCCACAGCTGAGCCATCCATCGCCGCGTCACTTCCCGAGGAAGTCGATCAACGCCGCGTGGAACTTCTCCGGCGCCTCGGGGTGGAGAGACGTCTGTAGAGCGAAGGAGGCGCGGGCGCAGTCCGTTCGACGCGGGTTCGGAAGATTCGTCTACGCGCCGGCGCCGTCGAAGCGCCGCGGGCGCAGCAGCCGCAGCGTCAGCACCAGCGCGAGGAACAGCACACTGGCGCTCACGGTGACGAAGCGCACGCCCATCCGGTCGGCCAGGGCGCCCAGGCCCCACACGCCCGCCGCGTATGCGCCGCCGAGCACCATGCTGTACAGGCTGCTCATGCGCGCCTGCAGTTCACGAGGCACACGCGACTGGCAGTACGCGTGCATCCCGCTCATCAGCATCATGTAGTTGGCGCCGAGCACGAAGATGACGGCGGCGGCCACCTGCAGCGTGGGCGACAGCCAGTACAGCGTGGACACGCCGCCAATGGACATCGCCACGAGGCCCAGCAGCTTGCGCTGGCCCAGCTTGTCCACGAGCGTGCCCACCAGCAACGCCGCCGTCACCGCGCCCGCGCCCTGGCAGGTGACGAGCAGCGACGTGGCCGCCGCGCCCTGACCGAACACGCGGATGGCGAACACCGGCACCAGGCCGATGAAGGGCGCCACCAGGGCCGCGACCAGCAGCGTGCCCCACAGCATCAGCGAGATTTCCGAATCGCCCCGCGCCACGGAGAAGCCGTGGGCAATCTGCCGCCACAGGCCCTGCGTGGCCTTCGCCGTCGTCCGCGTCAGCGTCTTCACCTGCGACAGCGCCACCAACACCGCGACGAAGGACAGCGTGTTGATGAGCAGCGCCCAGGACGTCCCACCCATGCTCAGCACCAGCGCGGCCAGCGCCGGACCGATGATGCGCCCCAGGTTGAACTGCGCCGAGTTGAGGCTCATGGCGCTGTGCAAGTCACGGGGCGGCACGAGCTCCGCGAGCATCGCCGCGAAGGCGGGATTGATGAGCGTGCTGGCGCAGCCGTGGACGAAGGAGATGACGGCCACGACGGGAACGCTGAGCCGGTGCGTGAAGGCCAGCGTCGTCAACACGCCCGCGAGCACCAACTGCACCACCGTGCCCAGCGCGACGTAGGCGCGACGGTCGAAACGGTCCGCGAGCGCGCCGCCCACCGGCGACAGCACCACGGCGGGAAGGAAGGTGAGGGCGACGATGCCACCCGTCCACTCGGCGCGGCCCGTGGCCTCGGTGACGTACACGCCCATGGCCACCGTCTCCATCCAGGTGCCGATGGTGGAGACCAGGGCTCCCACCCAGACCGCGAAGTAGCCGGGGTGGTCGAAGGCGCGAAGCGAGGAGAGACGTGGCAGTCGAAGGGCGCGCACGGCAGGGACCTTTGTATCCCGGAGCCGTGCGACATGCCTGTAGGGGCCGGCAGTTGCTTTGAGTCGCTATGACGGAAGCTGGGACACATCCAGCAGCCGCGCTTCAGCCCGGGCTCGAGGTCCGTGAAGCACCCACACGCCGCCGTGCGCACGAGACGACGTGTCAGCGCCGCGCACGGTCCAGCAAGGAGACAGGGCCCTTGCCGCGGACCTTCACGGTGCCGTCGTCGGAGATGCGCGCACCCGTCTCCGGGAAGTCGTCCGCGGTGAGGTCACGGACCGCCTTGATGACGGCGCCCTTCGGGTCCGGCACGGCGATGCCCCTGTCCACCTGCTTCGTGGGGAGGATGCGGCCCGACGTGAAGTCGCCGTCGCGGTTCAGCTCGACCTCCAGCACCATGCCCAGGCCCTGCGGACCGCGCAGGTTGAACCGGCCATAGGTGGCGAAGTTGCCCAGCGAGTAGGCGATGAGCCGGCCCTTGTAGAACTCCATGCCACGCACCACGTGCGGACCATGGCCGATGACCAGGTGCGCGCCCGCGTCCACCACCGCGCGCGAGAAGGCACGCAAATCGCCCCGGTCCTCGCCGTAGAACTTCTCCCGGCCCTTGGGCACGTGCAGCGCCTTGCTGCCCTCCGCGCCGCCGTGGAACGACACGATGACGATGTCGTGCTCGGCCGCGGCCACGCGCACCAGCCCCGTCGCCGTGGTCAGGTTGTTGAGGTGGTTGCACGACGGCGACGTGTGGAACGCCACCATGCCGATAAGCAGGCCATTGCGCTCCACCGTGGCCACCGTGCCCGGCGCGCCGCTCCACGCGATGCCCAGCGCGTCGAGCGTGGACTCCGTCGCGCGGCGGCACTCCTCGCCGAAGTCACCCGAGTGGTTGTTGGCCGTGGACGCCAGGTCCACCCCGGCCTCCTTCAGGTACTGGCCGTACTCGGTGGGCGAGCGGAACGCGTAGCAGTTGCTCGACGAGCGGCACTTCTTCGTTTCGCCCGTGTCGCACAGCGGCCCTTCCAGGTTGATGAAGGTGAGGTCCGCGTCCTCCAGCAGCGGACGCACGCCGGCAATCACGCTGCCCGCGCCATCGGGAGGCAGGTGGCCTTCGGGCACGGTGGTGCCCAGCATGACGTCACCCACCGCGCGGATGCGCACCTTCGCGCCGGCCGGCGGGGGAGGGCGGTTGATGAGCTGCGGCCCCTGCGACAGCTTCGCCTGGAGCATGGCCTGCCCACGGGCCTGGGCCAGCGCGCCCTCGAGGTCCGGGTGGTCCGGCTGGAGCTTCTGTACCTCGGACCACTGGGTGAAGGCCTCCGCCCACTGGTTCTCCATCGAGTGCGCCCAGCCCAGCTCCCAGCGGCAGTCCACGCGTGAGGGCGCGGCCTCCACGCAGGCGGACAGCTGGGTGATGGCCGTGGGTGCGTCCTTCGCTTGGAGGGCTTCCATGCCTCGGGCGTAGCTCGTGTCCGGGTCGGCCAGCGGAGTGGCGCTCTTGCCCATGGCCAGGGCCGCGGCGCGCAGGGCGGCGGCACCGGCCTCCGCGGCGGCACGGCCCAGGTCCAGCACCGCGCCGGAGTCACCGGCGCGGGGGTAGGCGTTGAGGTCCGTGATGACGGTTTCCGGCGCGGGCGCAGTGCCCTGGGAATCTGGGCCCTGGGTAGAGCTCGAATCGGCGTTGGGGCCTTGCGAGGGAGAGACGTGCTGGGCGGGGGCGGACTCACGCGCCGAAGCAGCACCCGGCGTGGTGGCGAGCGCCATCAAGAGGAAGACGGACGAGGGCATGTCCCGCCATTCTAGGGGCCCTCCTGGGATTCTGTGACAGGGGAGATGACCTCGCCCTGCCTGGCAGCCGGACAGGCGACACACACCTCATCGGTCAGGGTGATGGGATGTGTGTCGCGGCGCGGCCTCGGTTCAACCCAGCACGTCGAGCAGCACCGAACGACGGCGCTGGCGCGGCAGAAACCGCAGCCGCCGCAGCTCCTTGCGCTTCACCCGGTGCTCGATGGCGCTGTGGACGGAGAGCGGACCCGGGCCTCGCAGCAGCAGGCCGAGCGCGATGGCTCCCAGCGCCAGGTTGAACTCGTAGCCGCCCTTCGTGTTGTCGAAGCCCTTGGAGCCATGGACCTTGGCCACGGCGATGGCTTGCGTGACGAGGACGGCCAGCGCGGCGGGGCGCGTGGCGATGCCCAGGATGGAGCTCACGCCCACGAGCAGCTCCACCATCCCCGTGGCGATGACCCAGGGCTTGCCTGGCTTGAAACCCAACTGCTCGAACAAGCCCGCGTGTTGCGCGGTGCCCTCGGGGCGGAGCTTGGACACGCCATGCACCAACATCGTCGACCCGAGCGACAGGCGCGGGGGCAGCAGGGCCGCTGCCTTCAGGATGCTCGGTTGCTCGGTCAGGGTCGCCACGTTCATACCTGCCACTCCTTGGATGGGCCGGGGCCGTTGCCGGAAACCTGGGTAGGTTGGGTCCGGCATGGGCGCATGGCACGCCGCGGCGATTCCGCCTCGCTTGCCCGGTGGGCATACTGCCGGCCCCAAGGGGCCTGCCTCATGAAGCGGGAGTAGACCCGCATCCCTGGGGCGGGCCCCGTGTGAATACCCACTGGTACGAGGCAGTCACCCCGTCATGTCCCTCCGCTGGCCGCTCCTGTCCCTGTCGTTGTTGGTGTCTGCTCCAGCGCTCGCGGTCGACGGCGTCGCCGTCCGGGTCCGCTGCACGGAGAAGTGCACGGTGGTGCTGGATGGAAAGAACGGGTTCCGGGTGAATGACACCACCTGGGAGTTCAAGGGCATCACGCCGGGCAACCGGAGGCTCGACGCCACAGGCGTGCTGAGCCGTCCGCTCGCCGGCAGCTTCGTGGTCATCCCGGACGTGGCGACGGCGGACGTCTTCCTGGCCAGCAACAAGCGCATCCTCATCGAGCCCGGCAGCTCCACCATGCCCGGCACACCGGACTGGGCCGAGCCGAGACCTCCCGCGCCAGCCTCCACGTCGAAGGCGCCGAGCGTGGCCACCGTGAAGTGCCAGGACGACTGCACGGTGCTGCTCGATGGGAAGCGGGGTCTCCGCCGGGACAACCGGACCTGGGAGTTTCGCGACGTGGCGCCCGGCCAGCGGCGCGTGGAAGGCAGCGGTGGCGTCTTCAACCGGCGGCAGTTCGTGGGCTACGTGGAGGTGCCGGGTGGCTCCGAAGTCACCATCCAGGGGGACTCCAAGGGCCGCGTGACGCTCACGGAGCAGAAGGACCTGGAAGCGGTGAAGCAGCCCGAGACGCGCGCGGCGACGACCTCACGGGTCCACGTGCGCTGCACGAAGCCGTGCACCGTGATGATGGACGGGCAGCGCCGGGGCACGAGCAACGCGACGAACCTGAGCCTCCGCGACGTGCCGCCCGGGGAACATGCGCTGGAGGTGGACTTCACGGTGGGCGGGAAGCTGCGGCGCTCGACGCTGGCGGTGCCCGCGGGCCACGAGTTGTTCGTCACCGCGTCCGAGGAGCACGGCATCCAGGTGACGAACACGAAGCCGCTCACGGGCACGCCGTAGAGAGACGGCGCGGTTGTCAGCGGCTCTCCGCGAGTGGAGGATCCATCAACGCCGCCACCTCCGCGGAGTAGCCCCCGGGCCCTTCGCCATGGACGATGAGGGGCGGGCGCACGGCGAGGCCCCGGTCCCTGTCTCGCAGGGCATGCACCAGGAAGCGCGTGGCCGGGGCTCCCACGCGCGCGTGGACGAAGCGCAGCACGGTGGGGTGGAGCTTCGCCTGGGTCAGCAGGCCCAGCACCTCGGCCACGCGCGCGGCCGGGTACACCAGGCTTACGCGGCCGCCGGGCATCAACGCATACCGTGCCGCGGCGACGACGGATGGCGCGTCACACGCCACCTCTGACTTGGACACGGCCCGTTCGTCATCTGGGCTGCGAACCCCCGCGTCGGCGAGGCGGAAGGGCGGGTTGGACACAACGTGGGCGTACTGTCCGCCGGACACGTGTTCGCGGATCCGTCGCAGGTCCCCGAGCAGCGGGGTGACCTGCGCTTCGCACCCGTTGAGCACCACGGCTCGCATCAGCCGGGCATGAACGGCGGGCTGGAGCTCCAGGGCATCCACGGGCCCCAGGCCGAACTGCTTCACCAGTAGGAAGGACACCACGCCGCTGCCCGCGCCCAGCTCCAACATCCGCCCGGATTCGTCGACACGTTCGGTGGCCGCGAAGTGGGCCAGCAGCACCGCGTCCAGCGTGAAGCGGTAGCCCGTCCGCCGCTGAAGCACCCGCACCCCCGCCGTTCCGATTGAGTCGAGCGTTTCGTCCGGGCCGGGCTCGGGCAGGGTGGGTTCAGGCATGGGCTTTCCGCGCGGGACAGCCGTCTCCCAGACAAGAAGACGACTGTCCAGGATGCGGAACACCGAGGCCTACCAGGCAAGCGATTCCTTGGTGGCGGACGGCCCGTTTCTTCAATCTATTGACTCTAACCTCCAACAAACTTCAATAGATTGAAGAATGCCTCGACAGAATCTGACGAGCGACACGGCGCCTCTCGCGGTGGTCCGCGCGGCGACACGCCTGGGCCAGAACATCGCGCGGGCTCGGATCCGGCGCGGATTGCGGCAGGTGGATCTCGCGAAGAAGACGGGGCTTGCCCCTGGCACGCTCAAGCGAATCGAGGAGGGCAGTCTCACAACGGGACTTAGTGCCTACTTCACGGTCCTCTGGGCGCTGGGGCTCGAACAGGAGTTCGACAACCTCGCCGCTCCGGAACGCGACGAGGAGGGCAAGACCTTGGAGCTGGCACGGCAGCCGCAACGGGTGCGTCTCAAGAAAGGCCTGGATGCGGACTTCTGAAGACCAAAGCTGCTACGTGTACATCCAACTCCCGGGTTCCATGGACGTCGTCACCTGTGGGCGCTTCCTGCAACAGGACGGCGTGGGGCGCTTCGTCTATGGCCGGAGCTATCTGGCCAACCCGCACGCGGTCGAACTGGAGAAGTTCGAGCTGCCACTCCGCCCTGGCACCTTCGAGACAGCCAGACTCGGCGGCATCTTCGGCTCCCTGCGTGATTCATCTCCAGATGCCTGGGGTCGCCGCGTCATCGAGCGCCAGTTGGGACGCGCGGACCTGAGCGAGGTCGACTTCCTCCTCAACTCTCCCGAGGACCGTGCGGGAGCCCTGTCATTCGGCACCAGTCCCACGCCGCCCGCACCCGTCCATCAGTTCAACAAGGTCCTCCGGCTGGACCTCCTGCTCGAGGAAGCAAGGCGCGTCGAACAAGAGCTGCCGCTGTCCGGTCCCCAGGTCAGTGACCTGGTGAATCCCGGCAGTTCCATGGGCGGCGCCCGGCCGAAGAACGTCGTCGAGGATGAAGAGGGGCTCTGGGTCGCCAAGTTCCCGGCCCGAGGTGACCGCTGGAACAACGCGGCGGTCGAAGGGGGCATGCTGAAGCTCGCCAGCGAGTGCG
This sequence comes from Myxococcus sp. NMCA1, assembly GCF_026810205.1. Taxonomy (NCBI): domain Bacteria; kingdom Pseudomonadati; phylum Myxococcota; class Myxococcia; order Myxococcales; family Myxococcaceae; genus Myxococcus; species Myxococcus sp. NMCA1. The sequence continues at coordinate 9,496,311 of NZ_CP113950.1, forward strand.
GCCTGAGGGCCGCCGTGAGCAAACGCACGCATGTCGCGGGACAGGACGTGTTGCTCGTCCGCCGGTTCGACCGGGAGCGCGTCGACGACGGTTACCACCGGCACCGGATGGTCAGCGCACTGACTGTCTTGCGTGCCGACGAGAATCCGCAGGACCGTTCGAAGTGGTCCTACATCCTGCTGGCGGATGAGCTGAAGCGGTGGGTTGGCAATCCGGACGAGGACCTCCGCGAGTTGTTCTCACGGATGGTGTTCAACGCCCTCATCTCGAACATCGACGACCATCCGAGGAACCACGCGCTCATCGCGCCAGGTGCCGCGTGGCACCTCTCACCTGCCTATGACCTGACTCCACTGCCTCAGGTCAGCGTGGAGCGTCACCTGGCCATGGAGGCCGGTAGCACGCAGCATCGCCGTGCCACCCGGCAGAACCTCTTGAGTGAGTGCGGCCGCTTCCGGCTATCGAAAGAGGCCGCACATCATCTCATCGACACGATGAAGACCATCGTGTCCGCCCGCTGGCGGGGCGCCATCAAGGACTGCGGGGGCACGAACGCAGACGTGACGGCGGTCGAACGGGCGTTCGACTCCGAGGGCTTCGAGTACACGCACTACGGCGCATAGACGACCGTCAGCACCGCGTTCGCCCCATCACGGACGAACAGGTACTGCGTGGCCATCTGCGCCTGGGTGAAGCGCAGCCGCAGCTGCGTCTTCCCTGTCTTGCTGATGGCGGAGAGGCCTTCCACGCTGAAGTCCCCGGAGCTCTTCGCTCCTGCGCTGAACTGGTCGATGCCCGCGACGCTGCTCGCGGTGGCCGCCGCCGCCCAGTCCGTCACCTCCGTGTTCGCCGCGTTGAACGTCCCCGTCTTCGCGTCGATGACCAGCGTGTTGCCCGCGGGCGTCGACCACGGGTCTCCCGAGCCCGACGAGTAGCTCACCGTCAGGTACGCCCGCGTGACGGTGGCCCCGTCCGGGAGGCTCGACGTGTCGAAGGAGAGGAAGGACCGGTTGTACTTCCCATCCGTCCCCCTGCCGAGCGCCAGGTTCGTCATCAGCCCCACCGCCGCCCCGCTGCCATCCGCGTTCGCCTTCAGGTAGCCGTCATCCGCCAAGATGCTCGCGAACTGCACCGTCACCGGCGCCGGGGAGCCCGAGTTGCTCACCGTCACCACCGTGTCGTTGTCCGTCGCCTGGTTGCCCGCGGCGTCAAATGCACGGGCGCCCAGCGTGTACCGCCCGTTGGACACGGCCGTGCTGTTCCAAGCGAAGGCATACGGCGCCTGTGTGTCCGTGGACGCCACCTCGCCATTCACCAGGAACTCCACCCGGATGACGCCCACCGCGTCCGCCGCGTCCGCGGTGACATTCACCGTGCCACTCACCGTGGCCCCATTCGCCGGCGCCGTCACGTTGACGGTGGGCGGCGTGGTGTCACCCGTGGGGCCGCCTCCGCCTCCCGTAATCCCGAAGAACTTCACCTGGTGGTAGACGGAGCAGAGGTTCACATCGCTCAGGTACGCCCCCACCGAGCCACAGGCCGCGCTGCCCGTGCCGCCGGGGAACTGGAACTGCGCATCCATGGCCACCGCGTGGCCCATGCCGGTGAGCTCCCACGTCTCCACCAGCGCGTTGCCCGCGCCGTCCCGGTACACCTTGTGCGGGAAGCCGGACACCGTCTCCACCGTGTCCGGCGTCTGGTCGATGCCGTGCACGTTCGTCCACTGCTCCATCGCCTCGGTGAGGTTCATCACGTTCACCGTGTAGTCACTGGTGCCGTGCCAGATGGTGACGCGCGGACGCGGGCCCGCGTAACCCGGGTACGCGCTGCGGACCACGTCCCCCCACGCGGCGGGCGTACGATTCACACCCGGGCTCATGCAACTGAAGCCCGCATTCATCGACTCCGCGCACCGGTACGGGCCACCGGAGTGGATGGCCCCGGCGGAGAAGACATCCGGGTAGGCGGCCAGCAGCGCGGGCGTCATGTATCCCCCCGCCGAGAACCCCGCCACGAACACCCGCGACGGGTCGATGGAGTACGTGGCCTTCATCGTGTCCACCATCTGCTTGATGGACAGCGCCTCGCCCCGGTCCCGGGCGATGTCACCTGGCTCGAACCAGTTGAAGCAACTGGTCATGTTGTTGCCACTCTGCTGCTGCGGATAGACGACATAGAACTTGTAGACGTCCGCCGCCGCGGACCAGCCGGCGCCCTCCATGCCCGCGGCCCGCTGCGTACAGCCGTGCATCACCACCACCAGCGGCGCGTTGGCCGGCATGCCGGACGGCACGTGGCTGAACATCTGCAAGTTGCCGGGGTTGCTGCCAAAGCCCGTCACCTGCGTGAGCAGGGGCTGGTGCTGCTCCGTCACCTGGGACTCGGCCTCCAGTGCGTCCCCCGCCGGACCGCCACAGCCCGTGAGGCCCGCGAACAGCCACGCGGCAAGAGGCACTCCGGCGGACCACGACCACGGCCAGGAACGGCTGCGGCGCTGCTTGAGCATGGTGTCTCCCTGGTGGCCACGCGTGAAAAGGGTGGCCGCGGGGCGAAACCTGACTCTTCCGGGAGTCACTGATTCAAGGCGCGTCGCGTCGCATCGCGCTGAAACATGAACCAGGATTCAAATCACGCACCGCGTCGTGTGGGGCGCTGAAACATGAGTCAGCCCTCAGCTCAGGGAAGATACCGGGTGCCGGGCAGCCAGCTCCCCCGCCGCCCGGCGTCCTCCGGCGAGGCTCAGCGTTCGGCGACGAGCCGCTCCGCCACGTCCAGCACCTTGGCCTCCACGCACACGTCGTCCAGGTGGTTGGCCTCCACCAGGCCGGTGGGGCTCGTCACGTTGACCTCGGTGAGGTAGGTGCCCAGCACGTCGATGCCCACCAGCCGCAGCCCGCGCTTCACCAGCTCCGGCTTCAGGCGCTCGCAAATCTCCAGGTCCCGCGGGGTGAGCACGGCCTTGCGAGGCACACCGCCCGCCGCCATGTTGCCGCGGTGGTCGTCGTCGGATGGGACGCGCAGCACGCCGCCCACCGGCTCGCCGTCCACCAGGAGGATGCGCTTGTCGCCCTGGCGGCTCTCCGGGATGTACGCCTGCGCCATGACGGCCTCGCGGCCGCCCCGGGTGAGCATGTCCACTGCGGAGCGCGCGTTCCGGTCCGTGGCGGACAGGAAGAGGATGCCCTTGCCCGCGAAGCCATCCACCGGCTTGAGGATGGTGCCCGCCGCGTTGCGCGCGATGAAGTCCAGCAGCACCGGCAGCTCGCTGGTGACGCGCGTGTCCGGCATCAGGTCCGGGTAGCGCAGGGAGTAGAGCTTCTCGTTCGCGTCGCGGATGCCCGAAGGCTCGTTGATGAAGACAGGGGGCCGGCCCGTGCCGCACAGCTCCACCAGTTGGGTGGCGTGCAGGAACTCCGCGTCCACCGGCGGGTCCTTGCGCATGAAGAGCACGTCCAGCGAGGACACCGGGCGAGGGGCCTCGTCGAGGATGTCGAAGTGCCGTCCCAACTCGCGGCGCACGGTGACGTGGCGCATGCGCGCCTCCGCGCAGGTGCCGTTGAAGCGCAACCAGCCCTGCTCGAAGTAGCGCACCTGGTGGCCGCGCTTCTGCGCTTCGAGCATCAACGCGAACGTGGAGTCGTGGTCCACCCGCACCGTCTCGAGCGGGTCCATCAGGAAGCCAATGGTCAGAGGGGCCATACAGTCCGGAATCAGAGGGAGAGGGGCGCGAAGATAACCAAGTGCCCCGGGACGTGCCCCTCAATCCCGGTTCTGTGTTTCAGCGCTCGGGGATTTCCGCCAGCTTCAGCCGGAACTGGGTCGTCTCCCCGGCGCTGATCGGCACCGACAGCATGCGCTTCTTGCCGTCCGGGCCCACGATGGTCAGGTCGTGCTCCCCAGCGGGCATGGCCACGTTGAACATCGGCGTGCGGCCCACGCGCTTCTTGCCTCGGAAGACCTCCGCCTCTGGCAGCACCAGCAAGGTCAGCTTGCCCCGACCCTTCGCCGGGCGAGCGCTCGCCGCCTCCTTGGGACGGTTCTCTTCCGCGTCCTCGCCGCCCACCGCGGCCCCCAACGCCTTCGCCGGAGCGTCCGGGGTGGGAGCGTCATAGCCCGGCACCGGGTAGACGGGCAGGTTCGGGTCATGGCGGGGGAGGGCGCGCAGCGCGTTCGCGTCCTCTTCATCCACCGTCTCGTTCAGCACCTTCGACAGGTGCCAGGCGCCGTAGCCGCCGCCCACCAGGATGGTCAGCAGCACCAGTCCCCACACCACGTTGGAGGATTTGCCCTCCGGTGACGACTGGTTGTCCGTGGCGGCGGCCGCCTTCCGGGGTGCTTGCGCCGCGGGCACCTTGCGCGAGGGCTTGCGCGGCATGCCGGCCACGCCGTTCGACGGCGTCGGGATGTCCTTGCGCTCGGGGAGGTAGGGCCCATCATCACTGCGCAGGGCCCGCTTCGCGGAGTCCAGCATGACGCCGTTGGTGGTGCCGTCCGCGGACTCCAGCATGACGCGCGTGGCGGACATGCGCTCGGCGAACCAGTCCTGCATCAGCGCGGCCCGGTCATGCGCGTCCAGCAGCAGCTTGCCCGCCGCCGCTTCAATCGCCCGGGCCATGTCCCGGCCGGTGGCGAAGCGCTTCTCGCGGCTGCGCTCCAGCGCCCGCATCACCACCTTGGACACCTCTTCGGGCACGTGCGGCGAGACGTGCGAGGGCCAGGGGACGGGCGCCTCCAGGATCTTCATCATCTCGTCGCGCTCGTTCTTGCCCGCGAACAGGCGCGCGCCGGTGATGAGCTCGTGCATCATCACCCCGACGGAGAACAAGTCGCTGCGGCCGTCCAGCGTCTCGCCCCGCACCTGCTCCGGGGACATGTACCCGGTGGTGCCCTTCACCGTGCCGACGTTGGTGCGCTCCAGGCTGTCCTTCGCCTTGGCGATGCCGAAGTCGAGCAGCTTCACCACGCCGTCGTACGTCACCATGATGTTCTTCTGGGCGACGTCGCGGTGGATGACGGGGCTGGGCGCGCCGGAGGGCGCCGTATAGGTGTGCGCGTAGTGCAGCGCCATGCAGACGTCGCGCGCCACCGACAGCGTGAAGCCCAGCGGGAGCTGCTCCTGGCGGCGCAGGCACGCGCCGGTAATCTGGTTCAGGTTCTGCCCGGCGATGAACTCCATGGCCAAGTAGAGCCCGTCATCCTCGCGCCCCAGGTCGAACACCTGCGCGATGTTCGGGTGGTTGAAGGCCGCGGTGATGCGCGCCTCGTCCAGGAACATGCGTTCGAACTGCGCATTGTCCCGCGCGTCCGGCAGCACCCGTTTGATGACCACGTACTTACGGAAGCCACCCGGACCCGAAGTGAAGCCCAGGAACAGCTCCGCCATGCCACCCACGGAGAGCTGCGTGACGACCTCGTACTTCCCGATGCGCTCGCCCCGATAGAAGTCGATGGGGAAACCCTCCGCCGGCACCCCGCTGTCGGGGCACATCCCGCGTCAGACGATAACAGGCATGTGCGGGGCGGACGTGAGGTGAGAATGGGCCACCACCTGGGGTGCCTCCCGCATCCACCGGGAAGCTGTGGATGGCCTGTGGACAGCGGGGGAGGGGCTGTGGAGAAACCCCGGTGTGGATCAACACCTGTGGGTTCCCGGGGATAACCGTCACTTTACCCACATGTAGCAGATCCCAAATTCGTGAGTGTTCCCAGGAGCTTGCTGACTTGTCCCCAAGTCCGAGCTGCCTACTGCCACTACCAATAGATCAATACCTCTATGAACCTTTAGAAGAAGCAGTCCGCGCTGGGGACGAAGTGCCTGTGGAAACCCAGGGCGGGTGCCCCCACCTCAAGGCAGCGCCAGGCGCAGCTGTTC